>NZ_AP042379.1:695000-2948094 GCF_055387065.1 Thioprofundum lithotrophicum | reverse complement strand
GCAGCGTGCCCAGCACCAGATGGCCGGTTTCGGCCGCGGTCATGGCCAGGCCGATGGTTTCGGGATCGCGCAGCTCGCCCACCAGGATCACGTCCGGATCCTCGCGCAGGGCGTCGTGCAGCCCTTCGCTGAAACTCTTCACGTGCACGCCCACGCTGCGCTGCACCACCAGCGATTCCTTGCTCTCGTGCATGAACTCGATGGGATCTTCCAGGGTGATGATGTTGTAGCGCCGGTTGCGGTTGAGCCAGTCGATCATGGCCGCCAGGGTGGTGGTCTTGCCGGTGCCGGTGGCGCCGGTGACCAGCACCAGCCCCTGGTTGGCGTGCAGCATCTTCTCCACCACCGGCGGCAGGCCCAGTTCGGCCATGGTGGGGATCTTCGGCGGGATCACCCGGAATACCCCGGCCACGCCGGTCATCTTGCGGAACAGGTTGACCCGGTAGCGGCCGCCGTCCTCGTCCACGTAGGACATGTCGAGATCTTCGCCCTGGTCGAAGACCGTCTGCTGTTCCGGCGTGAGGATTTCGTAGATCAGATCGTGCAGTTCGTCGCGGCTGAGATCCCGGTACTTGATGGGCTGCAGCTCGCCGTGCAGGCGGATCATGGGCGGGGTGCCCACCGCCAGGTGGATGTCGGAGCAGCCCTGCTCGCGGCCCAGCTTGAGAAAGGCGTCGAGGCGGGCCATCAGGCGGCGGCCTCCTGGACGTAGGCTTCCAGATCCTTCTGCAGATCGTCGATGGTCTGGTAACGCTTCTGCGGATCCACGTGGATGGCGCGCATGATGATGGCGTTGAGCTTCTCGTCGATGGCCGGGTTCTTCTCGCTGGCGGGGGGCGCCTTGCCCTCCACGTGCTTGAACAGGGTGGCCATGTGGTCCTTTTCCTTGTAGGGCGGGCGGCCGGTGAACATCTCGTACATGACGATCCCCAGGCTGTAGATGTCGGTGCGGGTGTCGATGGCCCGGCCGCGGACCTGCTCGGGGGCCATGTAGGTGGGGGTGCCCACCAGGATGCCGCTCTTGGTGATCCGCGAGCCGTCGCCCTGGCTGGCGGCGGCGGCGAGGCCGAAGTCCACCAGTTTCACCAGATCGTCCTTGTTGACCAGGATGTTGGCCGGCTTGATGTCGCGGTGCACCACGTTCAGATGATGGGCCACCGACAGGCCCTTGCAGATGTCGATCAGCAGGCGCAGGTTGCGGGCGAAGTCCTTGGTGCGCTTGGCGCGGATCTCCTGGGCCAGGGAGTGGCTCTCGAAATACTCCATGGAGATGGCGTAGGACTTGCCGATGGTGATGAAGTCGTAGATCCGGATCACGTTGGGGTGGGTGATGCGGCGGGTGAAGCGCAGCTCGTGCACGAAGCGCTGGATCACGCTCTCGTCGGCGGCCATGTGGGCATTGAGGAACTTGAGGATGATCTGTTCCTGGACCATGGTGTCCTCGACCAGCATCACCACGCCGAAGGCGCCCTTGCCCACGGTGCGAATCACCTTGTAACGGTCGTCTAGGATGTCGCCCGGCTTGAGGTTGTCGGCGTCGACGATGATCTCGGAGGGCGGCGTGGCCGCCACTTCGGCAGAAGGCGGCGGCTGGCTGGCGACCCGGGTGGCGTCGGAGGGTTCGCCCGAGGAGGGTTCGGGCGCGCCGCCGCTGGCGAAGCGGGCCACCACGGTCTTCATGGTGGCGTTGCCCACGTCGGCCACGTCGCGGTTGGCGCCTACCAGGGCTTTGCGGATGGCTTCCTGGACCTGTTCGTAGTGGGCTTCGTCGGTGAGCTGCTGGAGGGCCCGCATGGCCTCCTTCTTGGTCACGTCGTCCGGGTGGGAGAGCACTTCGATGAGCGGTTCGATGGCCGCCGGGTCGCCCAGCTCGGCCAGGGCCTTGATGGCGATGCTGGCCGATTCGGGCTGTTCGCGCAGCATTTCCACCAGCGCCGGCACGGCCCGCTTGTCGCCGATCTTGGCCAGGGCGTCGGCGGCCCGTTCGCGTACCCACCAGTCCTTGTCCTTGAGGGCGCCGATCAGGTGGGTGACGGCCCGCTCGTCCTTGATGGAATTGAGGATTTCCACCGCGGTGCGGCGCAGGAATTCGTCCTTCTCGTTGATCAGGCCGATCACGGCATCCACCACCTTGGGGCCGCCGATGGAGCCGAGGGCGTCGGCGGCCCGCACCTTCACCCACCAGTCCTGATCGCGCATGGCGTTGAGCAGATCCTTGATGGCGCGGGGATCGCCCACCTCGTTGAGCACTTCCACGGCGGCGCGGCGGATGTATTCGGAATCGTCCTGGAGGATGGGAATGAGGTACTTGACCGTTTCCGGATCGCGGATACTGATCAGGGCATCGATGGCCTTGGCCTGCACGGTGAGATCCGGATCGCGCAGGAGCTGGACGATGGGCCGGGCGGGCACCTTGACTTGGAGCCGCCCGAGCCCCTCGATGGCGATCTGGCGCACGCCCTTGTGGCTGTCCTTGAGCAGGTTGAGCAGGGCGTCGCGCACCGGCTCGGTGCTGAAGCGCGACAGGGTGCGGGCCACGTGCAGGCGGACCACCGGGTCCTTGCTGCGGCTGTAGCGGATCAGATCCGGGATCATGTCGGGCCTGGCCACCTGGTCGATGACCCGGAAGACCATCTGGCGCACGTCCTTGTCGACCCGCTCGAGCAGGCCGAGCAGGGTACGGGGGTTGAGATCGTCCTTGTGGGCCAGGAGGATCTGCACCAGGGCCGCCTTGGGGATGTCCGGATCCTCGAACAGATCGTACAGCCGGTTGGCGTCGAAGGAACGGGCCTTGGCCAGCACCCGCATCACGCCGGTGACGATGCGCTTGTCCTCGTCGGCCAGGCCGTCGATGTATTCGGGCAGGGTCTTGTTGTCCAGCAACTGGATCAGCAGGCCCTCGATGTGCGGATTGTTGGGCGCGTCGGCCAGCGCCTCGATGAGTTTGGGAATGGCGCTGCGGCCGGTGCCCTTGACCTTGGCGATGGCTTCCTTGAGTTCCTGGGGCGAGGCGTGCTGGGCCCCGATCAGCACCCCGATGGCCTTGTTGATCTTGAAGGAACCCAGCAGACTCATGATTTCCCGTTCGTGGCCTCAGCCGTTGCCCGGCGTGGTGACATGGATGACGTAGGCCTTGTTGACCAGGCAGATCCCGCCTTCCGGCAGATGCAGGCGCAGGAAGCGGACGTCGGGCCGATTCAGGTAGTCGAACAGCCGGGCCCGGTCGGCGGGCAGGATTTCGCGGATCTCGCCTTCCAGGCGGCTGCCATCCATCAGATCCAGCCGGCAGGGCAGGATGGTCAGGTGGTCGCCCTCGGGAACGGCATCGTCGGCATATTCCACGCGCACGATGGCGCGGCGGTTGTAGAAGCGCAGCTCGGCGGGGTCCTCGCGGTACAGGACCACGAAGGGGGTGTCTTCGTTCAGCACCTCCTCGGGCCGTTCCGGGCCGGCGTGGTGCACGCTCTGTTCGCGCAGGAACAGCGAGCCGACGACCCGTCCTTCGGGGTGAACCCAGAGATTGACCTGCTTGCGGATCTTGGGGATCTTCAGATCCGGGTTGTCCATCGGCCTTCCGTCCTCTTGTCTCCCTTTCTGCAATGGATTATATCGGTATCTCTAATATTTTGAAATTTTTATGTATTTTGGCCTGCCCGCGGGGGCGAGTCTGGACAGGATTCCGCTGGGTGTCTGTAGGTCATTGGTTATAAACCAAAAAGCGCGCAAAGACCCGGCCGCGCTTGCAAGGGGCGAACAAATGACGCAATCTTTTCCCGTGATTGGCGCCACGAGGACGTGACGGGTGTCCGCAATCCCATTCTCCATCGCCGCCGGGAGCCTGCCTTGGCCGAACTGATCATCAGACGGGGGCCCGATTCGGGAACCCGCGTCAAGCTGGCTGGCGAACTGGTCATCGGGCGCTCTTCACGGGTCGGCAGCGGCCTGCACGAGGGGTTTCTGAGCCTCGGGGATGCCGAGATCAGCCGCCGCCACGTGCGCCTCTATCGCGAGGGGGGGCGCTGGTTCGTCGAGGATCTCGGCTCCACCAACGGCACGCTTATGCGGGGCCGTTTCCTGCGGCCCGGCCAGCCCAGCGAACTGGCCGATGGCGATGAAATCTTCCTCGGCAACACCCAGGCCGTGTTCCGCCTGCGCAGTGCGGCGGGGGTGGAGGACACCGGCCAGGTGGCCGACTTCGATCTCGCTGCGGGCAGCGACGGCGACGGCCTGGCCATCGTCTCCGAGCGGGACTTCCAGCCGGACGTGAGCATGGTGGTGGATGCCTCGCGCCTGCTGCAGCGCCTGCGTGGGGCCGCACGGGGGGAAGAGGCCGCGGCCGACGACGCCCTGCTCAAGCGCATGCAGGCCATCGTCCAGGTCAGCGTGGCGCTGGGTGCCATCACCGATCGGCACGAGCTGTACCGGCGCATCGCGGAACTGCTGTTCGAGATTTTCGCCGGTGCCGAGCGGGCCTTCGTGGTGGCCCTCGACCGCCGCACGGGCCGTTACCGCACCCTGGTGCGCCGCTCCCGGGAAGGTGAACTGTCTTCGGGGGAGTATGCGCTGTCGCGGACCATCGTGCGTCAGGTGGTGGAGCAGGGCAATGCCCTGCTGCTGATGGATGCCCTCGGCGATCGCCGTTTCGGCGCGCAGGACTCGGTGGTGAACCTGGCCATCCGCAGCGTCATGTGCGCCCCCCTGCTGCACGACGAGGAAGTGCTGGGCCTGATTCAGGTGGACACCCGCCAAGGGCCGGACGCCTTCTCCAGCGAGGATCTGGAAATCCTCACCGGCATTTCCGCCCAGGTGGCCATCGCCATGAAGAACGCCAGCCTCTACGAGGACATCGAGGGGCTGTTCGAAGGCTTCGTCAAGGCCTCGGTGCAGGCCATCGAAGCGCGGGATCCCACCACTGCCGGCCACTCCTTTCGGGTCGCCGATTACACCGAGCAACTGGCCATGGCGGTGGATCGGGCCGATCTGCCCGCGCTGCGCGACGTGCGTTTCGACCGCGAGCAGATCCAGGAGATCCGCTATGCGGCCCTGCTGCACGACTTCGGCAAGGTGGGCGTGCGCGAACGGGTGCTGACCAAGGCCAAGAAGCTCTATCCCTACGAACTGCGCGAGCTGCGCCTGCGTTTCCAGTATGCCAAGGCCTGTCTGGAACGCCAGGCCTGGCGCGATCTGCTCGATCTCTCGGAAGCCGGCACCATGAGCCCGACGGAATTCCGCCGTCACCGGGAGGAGGTGGAAGCGCAGGTCCAGGAGGAGATCCGCAAGCTGGACGGGTTTCTCGAGACCATCCTCGAAGTCAACGAGCCCGATTACTATTACGACAAGAACACCGGCCGCCTGCAGGACATCCGGGCGTACCGGTTCACGGATCGGGAAGGGGAAGCACTGCCCCTGATCGGCGAATACGAGTTCTCGGTGCTCAGTTTCGCCCACGGCAGCCTCAACCCCGAGGAGCGGCGGGAGATCGAATCCCACGTGAGCCACACCTTCGAATTCCTGAGCCTGATTCCCTGGACGCGGCCGCTGGCCCGGATCCCGGAAATCGCCCATGCCCACCACGAAAAGCTCGACGGCACCGGCTATCCGCTGGGGCTTTCCGCCGAGGAAATCCCCGTGCAGTCGAAGATCATGGCCATTGCCGACATCTTCGATGCCCTGACGGCCGGGGATCGTCCCTACCGCGAGGGGATCAGCACCGATCTGGCGCTGGCCATCCTCGACAACGAAGTGAAGGAGGGCAAGCTGGACGGCGACCTGTTCCGGATCTTCGTCGATGCCGGGGTCTACCGCTCCCGGCTCGCCTGAATTCGCCGTTTCGCCCGCCTTCCCGCACTGTTGTCAGACGGTCAAAGCGACTTGTGGCTGCCGTCGCAGAAGGGCGGTGTGGCGGTATGCTTGCACAGGCACAGGGCCACCTGCTGTTTTTCCTTGATCTCGAAGGCCACCGGCTCGATGCCGGTGCCCTCGTGGGCGCCGTCGCAGAAAGGCTGGTTTTTCGAGCGGCCGCAGGCGCACCAGTAATAGGTGCCGGGCTCCAGCTCCATGACTTTCGGTTCCCGGGCCGCGATGACGGGTTCGCTCATGACGTTCTCCTTGTTGTGGCTTTGCGATACGGCACAGAACGGCTGCTCAGATACCGTAGCCGGGATGAAGCGCAAACGCAATCCTGGAGGGCGGAATGCCGCAGCGTATCTTATCGCCCCACGAAGCGTCCGGCTCCCGAATAATGCCGCCGCCAGTAGGGATCGTCCAGCCGCGCGGTGGAGACCCGCTTGCCGCTGGCGGGGGCGTGGATGAAGCGGCCCTCGCCCAGGTAGATCCCCACGTGGGAGATGCGCCGGCCATCGATGCGGAAGAATACCAGATCGCCGGGTTGCAACCGGCGCCGGGAGACGGGGCGGGAAGCGTTGTACTGGGCGCGGGTGGTGCGCGGCACCGCGATCCCGGCCTGCCGGTGCGTGTACTGAACGAAGCCGCTGCAGTCGAAGCCTTCTCGTGGCGAGCGGCCCCCGTAGCGGTAGGGCGTGCCCAACAGATCAAGGGCCGTGGCCAGCAGCCGTTCCCGCTCTGCCTTGCCGCCGGCAGGTTCGCGCACGGGCGCGCTGCTGCAGCCGCCGAGCAGGAAAACGGCGAGCAGCAGCGCGGTCAGGGGAAGCGGCGAAGCAGACATGCTGTTCTTTTAGTCCAGGTACCGGGACAATGCAAACCGGATATTGAGACGATGGATAACCCCCTTGCCGGGATGCATGGCCCTGCTCAGGAGCAGAAGCCGCCCCGCAGGGGCAGGGCCTGGTCCGCCATTTTGGCGCGTCCCGGGGGGCGATATCCGGGCGGGCGTCACGTCCTCCCGGTGCCTTCCTGTGTTATCTTCCCGGACCTGCCCTGCGTTGCCATAGCGGAGTCGAATTGCCATGAGCCTGCCTGCCCTGATCCTGCTTGCCGTGATCCTGGTCGTGGCCATCTATGCCGTGTTCCTCTACAACAACCTCGTGTCGCTCAAGCACGGGGTATCCAAGGCCTGGTCCAACATCGACGTGCTGCTCAAGCAGCGCCACGACGAGCTGCCCAAGCTGGTGGAGGTCTGCAGGCAGTACATGCAGTACGAGAAGGACACCCTGGAGAAGATCATCCAGGCCCGCTCCGCGGTGGCCTCGGCCCGGGACCGGGGCGACATTCCCGCCCTGGGGCAGGCGGAAACCCAACTGCGCCTGGGTCTTGGCAATCTCTTCGCCCTGGCCGAGAACTATCCGGAACTCAAGGCCAATGAGGGCTTCCGCCAGTTGCAGGCGCGGATCAGCCAGCTCGAGGAGTCCATCGCCGATCGGCGCGAGGTCTACAACGAGGCGGTCAACCTCAACAACGTGCGCATCGAGCAGTTTCCGGACGTGCTCATCGCCCGCCTGTTCCATTTCACCGCCCGCCCCCTGCTCGAGTTCAGCGAGGCCGAGAAGCGCGACGTGGACATGAAACAGCTCTTCGGCAACGCCTGAGCCGCCGATTTCCCTCATGCTGGCCGACTGGCATGCCTGGATTCTGCATGCGCCGCCGGACAGTTTCTGGCTGTGGACGGGCCTGCTCGCCCTGCTGGCGCCGTTTTCCGGCTTCCTCGCCCTGCGCGCCCTGCGCCGGGTGCGGGCCATCGAGAACACGCCCACCTCGAAGATCCGCTCCGCCCATCAGGGCTACGTGGAGCTGATCGGCACCTGCGAGCCGGCCGCCGACCCTCTGCGCACGCCGCTGACCGGCAGCCCCTGTGCCTGGTATCACTGCACGGTGGAGCGTTACGTGCGCTCCGGCAAGCATTCCCGCTGGAAGACGGTGCGCGAGGTGCGCAGCCAGGCGCCCCTGAAACTGCTCGACGGCACCGGCGAGTGCCTGATCGATCCGCGCGGCGCCGAGGTGCTGCCACGCACCCGCCGGATCTGGTATGGCAACTCGGTGGTGCCTTCGGGTGGCGCAGCGAGCGGCCTGCGCGGGATCGTCGGCGGCAGCCGTTACCGTTATACCGAAGAGCGCATCGACGCCGGCGATCCCCTCTATGCCCTCGGCGAGTTCGTGACCCTCGCGGCCGGCGACGGCGAGGATCTGCACACCGCCACCGGCCGCCTGCTGCGGGCCTGGAAGCAGGATCCGAAAACCCTGCTGCACCGCTTCGACCGCGACGGTGACGGCCGCATCGATCCCCAGGAGTGGGAGGCGGCGCGGGAAGCGGCCCGCCGGCAGGTCCTGCGCGAGCGGCTCGAGAACGCCGGTCGGCCGCCCCTGCACACCCTCGGCCGCAGCCGCGACGGCCGGCCGTTCATCCTTTCCGTGCATGGGCAGCACGCCCTCGGCCGCCGCTACCGCTGGCAGGCGCTGGGCTGGACCTGCGCCTTCGTGCTCACCGCGCCGGCGGCCCTGTGGATGCTCCTCGTGCGCCTGGGCAGCGGTTGAGATCGGCATGGCGAAGAAGAAATCCGCCAGGCGCAAGCCGGTCACGCCCCGCCGGCGCCGGCGCCGGCAGCGCAGCGCGAAGCCGCGGCCAAGGCGGCGGCCCGTGTCGCGCCGCTGGCGCCCGCGCTGGCGAACGGTGCTCATCGCGCTGCTGGTGTCGGCCCTGGCCTGGACCGGCTGGCTGGACTACCGGATCCGCAGCGAATTCGAGGGCAAGCGCTGGGCGCTGCCGGCCACGGTCTACGGCCGGCCCCTCGAGCTGTATGCCGGGCAGCGGCTGAGTCCCGACCAGTTGCGTGCCGAGCTGGAACGGCTCGACTACCGCCTCGACCAGGCCCTCGACGCTCCGGGCAGCTTCCATGTCCGCCGTGGCCGTTTCCGCCTCCACAAGCGGGCCTTCCGCTTTCCCGACGGGCCCGGTCCCGCCCGCCGCCTGGAGATCGCTTTCGACGGCGGGCGCATCGGGCAGGTGCGGGATCTCGACAGCGGAGCCACGGTGGATCTGGTGCGCCTCGAGCCACCGCGGATCGGTGGGATCTATCCGGCCCACCGGGAGGATCGCATCCTGATCCGGCTGGAACAGGCGCCACGGGAACTGCGCGAGGGGATCATCGCGGTGGAGGACCGCCGTTTCCGTTCGCATTTCGGCATCAACCCCCGGGCCATCGCCCGCGCCCTGTGGGCCAATCTGCGCGCCGGGGCCACGGTGCAGGGCGGCAGCACCATCACCCAGCAACTGGTGAAGAACTTCTTCCTCAGCAACCGGCGCAGCCTCTGGCGCAAGGCCAACGAGGCGCTGATGGCCATCCTGCTCGAATGGCATTACGGCAAGGACGATATCCTTGAGGCCTACCTCAACGAGATCTACCTGGGCCAGGATGGCGACCGGGCGATTCACGGTTTCGGCCTGGCCAGCCGTTTCTACTTCGACCGGGAGGTGGGGGAGCTGACGCTGCCCCAGATCGCCACCCTCATCGCCCTGGTGCGCGGGCCGTCCTGGTACGACCCCCGCCGTCATCCCGACCGGCTGCTCGAACGGCGCAACCTGGTGCTGCGGATCCTGGCCGAACAGGGCGTGGTGGCGCCCGCCCGCGCCCGGGCCGCGGCGCGCACGGGGCTCGGCATCCGGCGCGGCCGCCTGGCCGGCGGCCGCTGGCCCGCCTACCTCGATCTGGTGCGCCGGCAGTTGCGGCGCGACTACCGCCAGGCGGACCTCACCTCGGAAGGCCTGCGCATCTTCACCGCCTTCGATCCGCTGGTGCAGGCGGCTGCGGAGCGGGCCCTGAGCGCGCGGCTGCGGGCGCTGGACCGGGCCCGTGGCCTGGGCGGAAAGCTGCAGGGCGCCGTGGTGGTCACCGACACCCGCACCGGCGAGGTGCTGGCGGTGGTGGGCGACCGGGATCCACGTTTTCCCGGCTTCAACCGTGCGCTGGATGCGGTGCGGCCCATCGGCTCCCTGATCAAGCCGGCGATCTATCTCACCGCCCTGCGGCGCGCCGACTACAGCCTGTCTACCGCCCTCGACGACGGCCCCATCCGCATCCAGGGGCCCGATGGCAGTGTCTGGTCGCCCCGCAACTACGACGGCCGCGCCCACGGCACCGTGCCCCTGTTCCAGGCCCTGATCCACTCCTACAACCAGGCCACCGTGCGCCTGGGCATGACCCTGGGTTTCGAGGCCATCGCCGACACCCTGGAGCGGCTCGGTGCCACCCGCAAGGTACCGGCCTATCCCTCCATGCTGCTCGGCGCGGTGGGCTTCACGCCCTACGAGATGGCCGCCATGTACCAGACCCTGGCCGCCGGCGGCTTCCGCACGCCGCTGCGGGCCATCCGCGCAGTGACCACCGCCGACGGCGAGCCGCTCGGCCGCTATCCGCTCGAGGTGGAGCAGACCCTGGAGGCCGCGCCGGTGGCGGCGCTGGTCAGCGCCTTGCGCGAAGTCACCCGCAGCGGCACCGCCCGCTGGCTGCGGGAACGCCTGCCGGGGCTGGACGTGGCCGGCAAGACCGGCACCACCGACGATCTGCGCGACAGCTGGTTCGCCGGCTTCAGCGGCGATCGCCTGGCCGTGGTCTGGCTGGGCCGCGACGATAACGGATCCATCCGCCTCAGCGGCAGCCGCGGCGCCTTGCGGGTCTGGGGCGATCTCTTCGCCGCCCTGCCCACCACCGGCCTCCTGCCCCCGGCCACTGACGCCGTCGAGTATCATTGGGTGGATGCCGAAACCGGCCTGCTCGCCGATGCCGGCTGCCCCGGCGCGGTGGAGCTGGCCTACGTGCGCGGCACCGCGCCTGCCGAGCGCGCCGATTGTGCCGCCGGCCGCGCCCCCGCCGGCGACGGCGGGGGCCCCTTCGACTGGCTGAAGAGGCTCTTCCGGTGAGAATCCTGCTGCTTGCGCTGACGTTGCTGTTCTTCGCTGCCTGCACCCTCGCGCCGCCGGGCGAGAAAGGCTTTCGCGCCGGCCCCGCCGATGCTGCCGCTGCCGTGCCGCCCCCGCCCGGCACCAGCCGCGCCGTGCTCACGCTGATCGCCCAGGCCCGGGACGCCATTGAGGCGGGCGACGCCCTCACCGCCGCCGCCCGCCTGGAACGGGCCCTGCGCATCGAGCCCCGCAACCCCGTGCTGTGGCACTACATGGCCCGCCTGCGCCTGGTCCGCAACCAGCCCCGGCGGGCCGCGGGCCTGGCCGCCCGCGCCAACAGCCTCGCCGGCGACGACCGCCGCCTGCAGGCCGCCAACTGGCGCCTCATCGCCGAAGCCCGCGACCGCCTCGGCGACCCCGCAGGCGCCCGCCGGGCCGAAGCCGAGGCGGAGCGGCTCGAAGCGGGGCGCTGAGTCGGGTTCGGTGGAAGGAACACGGAGGGCACGGAGGCACGGAGAACACGGAGGGTGTTTTTGGTGATGGGCAATCCATAGGGCGGGTCAAGCGAAGCGGACCCGCCTTTGCTTCGAACAAGAATCTCCGTGCCCTCCGTGTTCCTTTCCAGGATCTCCCGAAAAATGGCACCACCCCCGCGGGCCGTCGTATACTCACGGCATGTCCGAACCCAAGCCCCGCAAGCCTGCTGCGCCGGAGGCCGCCGATGTCTATTCGGTGGATCGGCTGATCAGCGAAACCCGGCGGCTGGCGGCCGAGTACCGGCGGGCCACGGGCAAGTCGCTGGCGGTGAGCGCAGAGATCGCGCGGCACGATGCCTGCCGGCTGCTGGCGCTGGAGCCGGTGGACGGGGTGGGAGGCTACGATGCCCTGGATCCGGCCTTCGCCCCGCCGCGGCGGGTGCAGATCAAGGGTCGGGCCATCTTCGACGAGAGCAAGTCCGGCCAGCGGATCGGCCAGCTCAAGCTGGATCAGGACTGGGACGTGGTGATGCTGGTGCTGATGGACGAATCCTTCGAAACCACCGAGATCCTGGAAGCGGATCGCGCGGCGGTGATCGAGGCTTTGCAGGACAGCGACGGCAAGCCCCGCAGCCGCCGGGGGGCCATGTCGGTAGCCCGCTTCCGGCGCATCGGCCGCCTGGTGTGGACGCCGCAGGAAGGCCGGATCACCGACGAGATCCTCGACAACCGCGCCTGATCGATCTTGGATTCCCCCGCCGACATCCTCGCCGCCAACGGGCCGCTGGCCGCCCGCGTGGACGGCTTCGCCCCGCGGCCCGAGCAGCAGGCGATGGCCGAGGCGGTGGCCGAGGCCATCGCCGACAAGGCGGTGCTGGTGGCCGAGGCGGGCACCGGCACCGGCAAGACCTTCGCCTACCTGGTGCCGGCCATGCTCTCGGGGCGCAAGATCATCATCTCCACCGGCACCCGCAACCTCCAGGATCAGCTCTTCCACCGCGACGTGCCGGTGGTGCGCGAGGCGCTGGCGGTGCCGGTCTCGGTGGCCCTGCTCAAGGGGCGGGCCAACTACCTGTGCCTGCACCGCCTGGAACTGGCCGAGGAGAGCACCTTCGCCAGCCGCACCCAGGCCCGTCTCATCCGGCGGATCCGTGACTGGTCCCTGCGCACCCGCAGCGGCGACATCGCCGAGTGCGCCGACATCGACGAGAACGATCCCGTCTGGCCACAGGTCACCTCCAACCGCGACAACTGCCTGGGGCAGGACTGCCCGGACTACGACGACTGCCACCTGATGCAGGCCCGGCGCGCTGCCCAGGCGGCCGACATCGTGGTGGTCAACCATCATCTGCTGTTCGCCGACATGGCGCTGCGCGAGGAAGGCGTGGGCGAGCTGCTGCCGGCGGCCGATGCCTTCGTCATCGACGAGGCCCATCAGTTGCCGGAGACCGCCACCGGCTTCTTCGGCGAGGCCGTCTCCGCCAATCAGCTCCTGGAGCTGGCCCGCGACGTGCGCGAGGAGTACATCAAGGCCGTCAACGAGGGCGAAGGGCCCTTGCCGGCGGCCGACGCCCTGGAGAAGGCCGCGCGGGATCTGCGCCTGGCCCTGGGCGAAGCGGGCGAGCGCCGCGAGTGGTCGGCCTTCGCCGGGCGCGAGGCGGTGGAGAAGGGCATCGCTGCGGTGCGCGCGGCCCTGGACGAACTGCAGGCGGCGCTGGCGCCGCTGGCCGAGCGGGGCAAGGGGCTCGACAACGTGCACAAGCGCAGCGCCGAGCTGGGCGAGCGCTTCGCGCGGCTCACCGGCCCCACGCCCGAGGGCCACATCCACTGGCTGGAGGTGCACAAGCGTTCCTTCACCCTGCATCTGACGCCCATGAACGTGGCGCCGGCCTTCCGCGAGCAGATGCAGGCGCTGGAGGCGGCCTGGATCTTCACCTCGGCGACCCTGGCGGTGGGCGAGCGCTTCGATCACTTCACCGAGCAGCTCGGCCTCGAAGAGGTGCGCACCGCCAAGTGGGACAGCCCCTTCGACTACCGCCACCAGTCGGTGCTCTACGTGCCGGAAGGCCTGCCCCAGCCCAACGATCCCGGCTATACCGACGCCCTGCTCGACGCCGCCCTGCCGGTGCTCGAGGCCAGCCGCGGGCGCGCCTTTCTGCTGTTCACCAGCCACCGCGCCCTGCGCGAGGCGGCCGACCGCCTGGAACTCGAGACCGACTACACCCTGTTCGTGCAGGGGGAGGCCCCCCGGGGCGAGCTGGTCAGCCGCTTCCGGCGCAGCGAGCGGGCCCTGCTGCTCGGCACCAGTTCCTTCTGGGAAGGGGTGGACGTGCGCGGCGAGGCTCTCTCCTGCGTGATCATCGACCGCCTGCCCTTCGCCTCGCCGGGCGATCCGGTGCTCCGGGCGCGCATCGACCGGATGCGGGAGGAGGGCGTCAACGCCTTCATGGACTACCAGCTCCCGCGCGCCGTGATCGCCCTCAAGCAGGGCGCAGGCCGGCTGATCCGCGACCGCTCGGATCGCGGCGTGCTGATGGTGGGCGATCCGCGCCTGGTGGAAAAACCCTATGGCAGCCTGTTCCTCGATTCCCTGCCACCCATGACCCGCACCCGCAAGCTCGAAGTGGTGCAGCGCTTCTTCCGCCTGATGGACGAAGGGAGCCTGCCGCCGGCGAGGGAGGCGGGGGGATGAGGATCCTGGCCATCGACACGGTCACCGAAGCCTGTTCCGCCGCCCTGTGGATCGACGGCGAGGTGCGCGAACGCTTCGCGGTGGAACCGCGCCGCCATACCGAGCTGATCCTGCCCATGGTGGGGGCGCTGCTGGCCGAGGCCGGGATCGAACTTGGCGATCTCGATGCCCTGGCAGTGGATCGCGGTCCCGGTTCCTTCACCGGCGTGCGGGTCGGGGTGGGCGTGGCCCAGGGGCTGGCGCTGGCGCGGGATCTGCCGGTGCATCCCGTCTCCAGCCTGGCGGCGCTGGCCATGCAGGTGGCGGCGCCGGGACTGGCGCTGCCGATGATCGACGCGCGCATGGACGAGGTGTACTGGGGCGTGTACCGGCGCCGGGGCGAGACGGTCGAACCGGTCGGCAAGGAACACGTCACCCCGCCGCAGGCGGTACGCTTTCCCGACGAAGGCCCGCTCGCCGCCCTCGGCACCGGCCTGCACGCCTTTCGGGAACGGTTCCTGACCCTGTACCCCGATCTGCGGATGGCCGATCGGCCCGACGAACCGGCTCTGCCCCATGCCGCCGACGTGGCGCGCCTGGCCGCGGCGCTTCCTGTGGCGGCGGCGGTGCCTGCCGAGCAGGCCCTGCCCGTGTACCTGCGTGACCAGGTGGTGCAGCGGCCCGCCTGAGCACTTTGTGCCGGCAGTCATTGACAGCGTTGGACAAGTCACATATAGCTGTTCCGGATTTCCGAATGCCCGCGGCCGTTGGCCCGGTATCCGGCACGCCCTTGAGGCCGGGGAGACGTTTCGTGACCGTCGGCCGCAGGGAGGCGGCCGTCGAGCCTACAGGGACGTATTCACGGCGTGTCACGAAACGTCTCCCCGGCCTCAAGGGCTCTGTACCTGAAACAAACCTGATGTTCCGGAATTCGGAACAGCCATTCGGGATTGGCATCCATCCCCCATTCCACGCAGGTGCCGCCATGAAACTCCTGTTCCCCCTTTTGTTCCTGCTGGCCCTGAACCTGCCCCTGGCGGCCGGCGCCGCCGAGTCGGCGGCGGCTTCCGCCCCTCCTGCCCCCACGGAACCGCGAATCTACGTCAAGCGCGTGAAGATGGATTTCGCCCGCGCCTACCAGCGGGTGTTCAACGGCCTCGAGAACAACGGCTATTTCGTGATCCTCGAGCCCAACATGGGCAGGAATCTCGCCCACTTCGCCCAGCGCTGGGGCGAGAACTACAACCGCAACCGGCTGGAGCAGTTTCGCAGCATCGTCTTCTGCAACGGCTGGTACGCCAACGAGATCGGCAACCGGGATCCGGACCTGCTGGCCCTCTGCCCGTTGCACCTCACGCTGATTCACAAGGAAGGCATCACCTCGGTGCTATTCGTCCGCCCCTCCCAGGTCGCCGCCCACAGCCCGGCGAAGGCCGTGGCCACGGAACTGGAACAGGACATCGTGCGGGTGATCGAGGAGGCGTTGAGCCGGTAGGCAGGGTTTCCCCGGCTGGCAGATTGGGTTTGTCGCGGCTTGGCGGTTGCCCGAGTTGGTCGCGGCGGGGGCGCCGCTCCTGCAGGTGAAAGGAGGCGTTACCGCTGTTGGAGCGGCGCAAGCCGCGATGGTCTTGGCGGTTGTCGAGGGTGCGGCGATGGCGCCGTTCTACTATGGTGCCATCCCCGTAGGAGCGGCGCCCTCGCCGCGATACCTTCCTTGTCTCTTTCCTCTTGTCTCCTGCCTCTGCCTTCAAACCAACAACTTCACCAGCACCGCTTCATACACCCGCGACAGCAGTTCCAGATCCCCCACGGCCACCCGTTCGTCCACCTGGTGGATGGTGGCGTTGAGCGGGCCCAGTTCGATCACCTGTGCACCCGTGGGGGCGATGAAACGGCCGTCGGAGGTGCCGCCGGAAGTGGAGAGGGCGGTGTCGTAGCCGCACACCTCGCGTACCGCGGCGCGGGCGGCGTCGACCAGTTCGCCTTCGGGGGTGAGGAAGGGCTGGCCGGAGAGCTGCCAGTCGAGGGTGTAGTCGAGGCCGTGGCGCCGGAGCAGGGCTTCCACCGTCTCGCGCAGTTGGGCGTCGGTCACTTCGGTGGAGAAGCGGAAGTTGAATTGCACCGTCAGCTCGCCGGGAATGACGTTGCTGGCGCCGGTGCCGGCGTTGATGTTGCTCACCTGGAAGGTGGTGGGCGGGAAGTGTTCGTTGCCCCGATCCCATTCGGTCGCCACCAGTTCGGCCAGGGCCGGGGCGAAGGCGTGGATGGGGTTGTCGGCCAGGTGCGGATAGGCCACGTGGCCCTGCCGGCCGTGGACGACGAGGGTGGCGCCGAGGGAGCCGCGCCGGCCGTTCTTGATGGTATCGCCGAGCCTGTCGCTGCTGGTGGGTTCGCCCACCAGGCACCAGTCGATCTTCTCGCCGCGGTTCTCGAGCCATTCCACCACCTTCACCGTGCCGTCTACGGCCGGGCCTTCCTCGTCGGAAGTGATCAGGAAGCCGATGGATCCCTTCGGTTCGGGATGGGCGGCCAGGAAGCGCTCGGTGGCGGTGATCATGGCCGCCAGCGACCCCTTCATGTCGGCCGCGCCGCGGCCCCAGAGCATGCCGTCGGCCACGGTGGGGGAGAAGGGCGGGTGGGTCCAGGCCTCCTCGGGGCCGCTTGGCACCACGTCGGTGTGGCCGGCGAAGACGAACAGCGGGCCACTCGTGCCACGGCGGGCCCAGAGGTTGCTCACCTCGCCGAAGCGCAGCGGGTGCAGCTCGAAGCCCAGCGGGGCCAGGCGGTTGCTCAGGGTGAGCTGGCAGCCGGCGTCCTCGGGGGTCACCGAACGGGCGGCGATGAGTTCGCGGGCCAGATCGAGGGTGTCGGTCATGAAAGGCGGGCCTCCCACTCGGCGGGAGCGAAGCCCACGGTCACGCTGCCGTCGGGCCACTCGACCACCGGGCGCTTGATCAGGGTCGGTTCCTTCTGCATCCATTCGCGCGCGCTGGCTTCGTCCAGCGTTTCGCGCACCGCCGGGTCCAGCCTGCGCCAGGTCTGGCCGCGGCGGTTGAGCAGAGTCTCCCAGCCCGCCGCCTCGGCCCAGCGGCGCAGGGCCGCCGGGTCGAGCCCGTCCTTGCGAAAATCATGGAAGCGGTATTCGACGCCGCGTTCCGTCAGCCACTTGCGGGCCTTGCGCACGGTGTCGCAGTTGGGGATGCCGTGGAGGGTGAGCACTCAGATGTCCCGCAGCAGCTCGTTGATGCCCACCTTGCCGCGGGTCTTCTCGTCCACCTTCTTGACGATCACCGCGCAGTAGAGGGAATAGCTGCCGTCCTTCGAGGGCAGGTTGCCGGAGACCACCACCGAGCCGGCCGGCACGCGGCCGTAGTGGATCTCGCCGGTTTCGCGATCGTAGATCTTGGTGCTCTGGCCGATGTAGACGCCCATGGAGATCACCGAGCCTTCCTCCACGATCACGCCTTCGACGATCTCGGAGCGGGCGCCGATGAAGCAGTTGTCCTCGATGATGGTGGGCGCGGCCTGCAGGGGTTCGAGTACGCCGCCGATGCCCACGCCGCCGGAGAGGTGCACGTTCTTGCCGATCTGGGCACAGGAGCCGACGGTGGCCCAGGTGTCTACCATCGTGCCCGAATCCACGTAGGCGCCGATGTTGACGTAGGAGGGCATGAGGATCACGCCGGGGGCGATGTAGGCGCCCTGGCGCACGCTGGCCGGCGGTACCACCCGCACGCCGTCGTTGCGGAAGTCGCGGGAGTTGTAGTCGGCGTACTTGGCGGGCACCTTGTCGAAGTAGTTGGTGAAGCCGCCCTTCATGAAGCTGTTGTCGTTGATGCGGAAGGACAGCAGCACCGCCTTCTTCAGCCATTCGTTGACGACCCACTCGCCGTCTTGCTTCTCGGCCACGCGGGCCTCGCCCTTGTCGAGTTTCTCCAGGGCCTCGGTGACCGCCTCGCGGACGATGGTATCGACGTTGCGCGGCGTGATCTCGGCGCGGTTCTCGAAGGCGGTTTCGATGATGTTCTGAATGTCGCTCATGGATGGAATCTCCGGTTGGGCGGCGGAAACGGGGCCATTATACGGCGTCTTCCGGCCGCGTTCTGCTGAATTGAAATTGTGGTGGCTGAATTCGGGGGCCTCCCGGAGGGCTGTGTGCAGGCCTTGAATCACGGTCTGGAATCCGGGACGCTCGGTTGGATTTTCGTCAAAGACTTTCGGTATAGCGGCGGATCCGCCTTGCCGCCTCGATGCATTCGTCCAGTTCGGCCACCAGGGCCATGCGCACCCGTCCGGCGCCGGGGTTGCCGCCAGCGGTCTCCCGCGAGAGGAAGCTGCCAGGCAGCACGGTGACGTTTTCGGCGGCATAGAGGCCGCGGGCGAACTCGGTGTCGGGGATTGGCGTCGGCGTCCACAGGTAGAAGCCGGCCTCGGGGCGCTGCACGTCGAGCACCGGGGCGAGGATCTCCAGCACGGCGTCGAAACGTTCCCGGTAGTGGCGGCGGTTGTCGGCCACGTGGGCCTCGTCGCCCCAGGCAGCGATGCTGGCGGCCTGATGGTGGGGCGGCAGGGCGCAGCCGTGATAGGTGCGGTAGCGCAGGAAGCGGGACAGCACCTCGGCGTCGCCGGCCACGAAGCCGGAGCGCAGGCCCGGCAGATTGGAGCGCTTGGAGAGGCTGTGGAACACCACGCAGCGGCGGAATTCGGGATTGCCGGCGGCCACCGCCGCCTGCAGCAGCCCCACCGGGGGGTGGGCCTCGTCGAAATGGATCTCCGAGTAGCATTCATCGGCGGCGATGATGAAATCGTGCCGCTCGGCCAGCTCAAGCCCCTTGCGCAGGGTGTCGAGATCCAGCACGGCCCCGGTGGGATTGCCGGGCGAGCAGAGGTAGAGGAGCTGGCAGCGGTCCCAGACGGCGTCGGGGACGGCATCGAAGTCGGGCACGAAACCGTTTTCGGCCGTGGTGTCGAGGTACACCGGTTCGGCGCCGGCCAGCAGGGCCGCCCCTTCGTAGATCTGGTAGAAGGGGTTGGGCAGCAGCACGGCGGCGTCGCGGCCGCGGTCCACCACGGCCTGGGCGAAGGCGAACAGCGCCTCGCGGGTGCCGTTGACCGGCAGCACCTGGGTTTGCGGGTCCACGCCGCCCGCCGGCAGCCGGAAGCGCCGCTCCAGCCAGCCGGCGATGGCCTCGCGCAGGGCCGTTTCCCCCTTGGTCAACGGATAGCGGGCGGCGCCGTCGAGGGCCTCGCGCAGCGCCTCGAGCACGAAGGCCGGCGCCGGCTGACGCGGCTCGCCGATGGACAGGGCGATAGGGGGCCGGTTGGCGGGCGGCGTGACGCCGGCCTTGAGAGCCTGCAGTTTTTCGAAGGGGTAGGGGTGCAGTTTGTCGAGATCCGGGTTCATGGTTTCGATTGCGGCGCGGCAAAGCGGTGGATTATACGCGTCCCGGCGCCGGGACGACCACCGCCGCCGTTCCCGGTACAATGCCGGCACGTTCCGAGGAGTCCGACCCGCCATGCCGTCTTCCCGCCTCTTGCCCGTGCTGGGGCTGCTCATCGCCGCGACCCTCTGGGGCGTGTTCTGGTATCCGCTGCGCCTGCTCGAGGCGCAGGGCCTGTCGGGGTTGTGGAGTTCCCTGTTCCTCTATGCCGGGACGGCCGCGGCCTGGCCGTTCCTGCTGCGCGGGCGAATGGGCGAGTGGCGGCGTGCGCCGCTGTGGCTGCTGCTGGTGGCCCTGGGCAGCGGCTGGACCAACATCGCCTTCGTGCTGGCGATGCTCGAAGGCGAGGTGATGCGGGTGTTGCTGCTGTTCTACCTCTCGCCCCTGTGGGCCACGGTGCTGGGCTGGCTGTTCCTGCACGAGCGGATCGACGGGGCGACCCTCGGGATCCTCGCCGTGGCGGTGGCCGGCGCGGTGATCATGCTCTGGAACCCGGCGCTGGGCCTGCCCTGGCCGGCCAGCCGTGCCGACTGGCTGGCGTTGTCTTCGGGCTTTGCCTTCGCCGCGCTCAACACGGTGCTGCGCCATCTGCAGGGGATTTCGGTGCAGGTGAAGACCGTGGCCGGCTGGCTGGGGGTGGTGGTGATGGCCGGGATTCTGCTGCTGGCCGGGCAGGAGGCGCTGGCTGCCGGTGTGCCGGTGGTGGGGGCCGCCCTCGGGCTGGGGGCCACCTTCCTGGTGCTGATGACCCTGTCGGTGGTGTATGGCGTGACCCACATGCCGGTGCAGCGCTCGGCGGTGATCCTGCTGTTCGAGATCGTCGCCGGGGCGGTGTCGTCCATGTGGCTCACCGACGAGCTGATGAGCCCGGCCGAATGGTTCGGCGGCGCGCTGGTGATTCTGGCGGCCTGGCTGTCGGCCAGGCGGGTGCACTGAATCACTGTTCCGGATTCCGGAAATACGCTTGATAGAAGCACAGAGCCCTCGCGGCCGGTGAGACGTTTCGTGACCGTCGGCCGCAGGGATGCGGCCGTCGAGCCTACAGGGATGTATTTACGGCGTGTCACGAAACGTCTCACCGGCCGCGAGGGCGTGTCAGATGTTTTGCCAGGAATTGAGCACGGTTTGAGAGTCTGGAATGGTGATTTTCAGTGGCATGCCATGTCTGGTGCCGGACCGGAAGAAATTAAGGTTAGGATGGGATCGTTTGAGGAGAGTGGGATGTTCCAAATCGAACACATTCTGCATGTCAGCCTGCTGGTGGCCGATACGGATCGGGCGCTGGCCTTCTACCGGGACGTGCTGGGCCTGGAAGTGGATGCCGGGCGGCCGGATCTGGGTTTTCCCGGGGCCTGGCTGAAGGTGGGGGAGGCCAGCATCCATCTGCTGGAACTGCCCAATCCCGATCCGGTCACCGGCCGCCCCGAACACGGCGGCCGCGACCGGCATGTGGCGCTGGCCGTGGGCGATTTCGACGGCCTCGTGCGGGCCCTCGACGCCGCAGGGGTGCCCTATACCCGCAGCCGCTCGGGCCGGCCGGCGATCTTCTGCCGCGACCCCGACGGCAACGCGCTGGAGTTCATTGGCATGGCAGGCTGTTGAAAAAGCCCACGGAGGGGCGTTTTCAACAGCCTGATAGAGGAAAAGCAGGCGCGGGGCCCTCGCCGCGATTCAGGCGGCTTCGAGGGCCTTGCCGATCTGCTGGCGCAGGCACCGGCGCGTGGCCTCGTCGAGAGGGCGGCCCCGGGCGTCCACCAGGTAGAAGAAGTCCTCGGCCTTTTCGCCGAAGGTGGCCACGCGGGCGTTGCGCAGTTGCACGTGGCAGTCGTGCAGGGCCTGGGCGATGCGCGAGAGCAGGCCGGGCCGATCCACGGCGCGCACCAGCATGCGGGTCAGCTGGCGGGCCGCGTCGTCCTCGAAACGGATCTCCGGCGGAAAGTCGAAGTGGCGGATCTGGCGGGGCAGGCTGGCCGAGGGGGCGGGGAGGCGGGCGGCTGGATCGGCCAGGGCCTGCTGCAGGCGCCGTTGCAGATCGGCGCCGCGCGCCGGGCCCAGGCCACGGCCGTCGGTGTCCACCACCCGGAAGGCGTCGAGGGCATGACCGTCCTCGGTGTCGAAGATCCGTGCATCCATGATCGAGGCGCCGGCCCGCTCCAGTACCCGGGTGGCGAGCAGGAACAGATCGGGCCGGGTGCGGGTGTAGAGGAACACGTCGGAGCCGCCGCGGTCGCGGTCGCGCACCAGCACCAGCGGCGCTTCCCGGTCGGGGCGGCCGAGGATGGCGGCGGTGTGCCAGGCCACTTCCTCGGGCTGGAAGCGCAGCAGGTATTCCTCGCCGAGCTGTTGCCAGAGCCGCTCGGCGGCGGCCGGGTCCAGGCCCTCGGTGGCCAGGCGTTCGCCGGCCACGCGACGGGTTTCGCGGATCCGTTCCGATTGCAGCACCGGGTTTTCCAGGCCGCGGCGGAAGGTGTCGCGGGTGGCGTCGTAGAGCTGCTTGAGCAGGGCGCCCTTCCAGTCGTTCCAGACCTTGTCGGAGGTGCCGCGAATGTCGGCCACGGTCAGCAGGTAGAGATAGTCGAGGCGGTTCTTCTCCCCCACCTTCTCGGCGAAGGCGTGCACGGTGTCGGGATCGGCGATGTCCTGGCGCTGGGCCACGCTGGACATCAGCAGGTGATTGCGCACCAGCCAGGTGACCAGAGCCGTGTCGTAGTCGGAGAGGCCGTGGCGCCGGCAGAAGGCCTCGGCGTCCACGGCGCCCAGTTCGGCGTGGTCGCCGCCGCGGCCCTTGGCGATGTCGTGATAGAGGGCGGCGATGAGCAGCAGCTCCTGCTTGGGGATGGTCTGGATCAGCTCGCTGCAGAAGGGAAACTCGTGGCGGAACTCGGGCACCGTGAGGCGGCGCAGGTTGCGGATCACCATCAGGGTGTGTTCGTCCACGGTGTAGACGTGGAACAGGTCGTGCTGCATCTGGCCGACGATCTGGCCGAATTCGGGCAGGTAGGCGGCGAGGATGCCGTAGCGGTTCATGCGCCGCAGTTCGTGGGTCACGCCTTCGGTCTGGCGCATGATCTCCATGAACAGGCTGCGGTTGCGCAGATCGGCCCGGTAGTCGGGATCGATCAGATCCCGGTCGCGGCGGATCAGGCGGATGGTGTTGGCGCGCACGCCCTTCAGTTCCGGGTGCTGTTCCAGCAGCAGGAAGACCTCCAGCAGGGCGAAGGGATAGCGGCGGAAGACCTTGTCGTGGGTCACTTCCAGAAAGCCCTTGCGGGCCTGGAAACGGCGGTTGATGGGCTGCGGCGCGGCGTCTTCGTCCGGCTGCAGGATCTCTTCCTGGAACAGTTGCAGCAGCATCTCGTTGAGCCGCGACAGTTCCATCACCGTGCGGTAGTACTGCTTCATGAACTGTTCCACCGCCAGTTTCTGCGGGGTGTCGCGGTAGCCGAACTGGCGGGCCAGCTCGCGCTGGTAGTCGAACAGCAGGCGATCCTCGCGCCGCTTGGCCAGCACGTGCAGGCCGAAGCGCACCTGCCAGAGGAAGGCCTGGCCCTCGTGCAGCAGACGGTATTCGTCGGCGGTGAGGAAGCCGTGATCCACCAGCTCGGCCAGGGTGTCGGCGCCGAAGTGGCGCTTGGCCACCCAGCCGATCATCTGGATGTCGCGCAGGCCGCCCGGGCTTTCCTTGATGTTGGGCTCGAGGTTGTAGCCGGTGTCCTGGTAGCGGGCGTGGCGGGCGATCTGCTCCTCCCACTTGGCGGTGAAGAAGGCCGGGCCGGGCCAGATGTGCTCAGGGCTGCACAGCCGTTTCTGTTCCAGATAGAGAGCCCGCGCGCCCAGCAGCAGGCGCGATTCCTGGATGTTGGTGGCCACGGTGATGTCGCGGGTGGCCTCACGCACGCACTCGGCCACGTTGCGCACGCTCTGGCCCACTTCGAGGCCGATGTCCCAGAGGAAGGTGAGAAAGGCCGAGATCCCCTCGTGCCAGGGTTCGTCCTCGTCCCGGATGAGGATCAGCAGATCGATGTCGGAGGCCGGATGCAGTTCGCCCCGGCCGTAGCCGCCCACCGCCACCAGGGCGATGTCGGGCGAGTCGTCGGGCAGGTACAGTCGCCAGGCCCGCGCGAGCAGGGCGTCCACCAGCGCGGCGCGCGCCGGCACCAGCTCGGTGGCCGCGCGTCCGGCATGGAAGCGCTCCACCAGCACCGCGTTGGCAGCCTTGAGCGTGTCCCGGAACAGGGGCAGGGGCGCCTCGCCCGCGGCCAGCGCGGCATCGAAGCGTTCGGCATCGAACAGCTCCGCGTCGAGCGGGGCGGGCATCAGAAGTCCTCTTCCTCGGTCCGCTTCGTCAGCACCTCGTGACCGGTCTCGGTGACCAGGATGGTGTGCTCCCACTGGGCCGAGAGGGAGCGATCCCGGGTGACCACCGTCCAGCCGTCCTTGAGCAGTTTCACCTGCCGCTTGCCGGCGTTGATCATCGGCTCGATGGTGAAGGTCATGCCCGGTTCCAGCACCAGGCCGGTGCCGGGAGTGCCGTAGTGCAGAACCTGGGGGTCCTCGTGGAACTTGCGGCCGATGCCGTGACCGCAGTATTCGCGCACCACCGAGTAGCCGTGCGTCTCGGCGTGCTGCTGGATGGCGTGGCCGATGTCGCCGAGGCGGGCGCCCGGCCTGACCTGGTCGATGCCGATGCGCAGGCATTCATAGGCCACCCGGCACAGGCGCCGGGCTTCGTTCGAGGGCTCGCCAACGAAGAACATCTTGCTGGTGTCGCCATGGAAGCCGTCCTTGATCACGGTAATGTCGACGTTGACGATATCGCCCTTCTTCAGACGCTTCTCGTTGGGGATGCCGTGGCAGATCACGTTGTTGACCGAAGTGCAGATGGATTTCGGAAAGCCGTGATAGTCCAGCGGCGCGGGAATGGCCCGTTGTTCGTTGACGATGTAGTCGTGGCAGATCCGATCCAGCTCGGCGGTGGTGATGCCGGGCTGTACGTGGGGTTCGATCATCTCCAGGACCTCGGCGGCCAGGCGGCCGGCGACGCGCATCTTCTCGATGTCTTCGGGCGTCTTGATATTTACGCTCATATAATTTGTGGTCTTGTGTGGGTGAACTGGCCTGTCGGCCATTGGAGTGCGGCAGGGGGTACGGGTTCCCGGCAGGCGGTGTGGGCAGGCGGGGTCCGTTGTCGTTCAAAGCCGTTTATGGTATAAAGCGCGCGCGTTTTACGCAAATCCAAAACCGTCGCCCGTCGCGGGCCAGGCCTGCGAGCGGCGGCGAAATTCACACATGCACCGTCACGTCTGTCCGGGTGCCCCGGAAGGGGTTGGCAGATGGGGTGCATGGAGGTCCAACCCGTACAGGAGAGACTCTCAATGACTGACGTTACCATGCGCCAGATGCTCGAGGCTGGCGTGCACTTTGGCCACCAGACCCGCTTCTGGAATCCCAAAATGGCTCCCTACATCTTCGGGGAGCGCAACAAGATCCACATCATCAACCTGGAGAAGACCCTCCCGCTGTTCGAGGACGCCATGAACTTCCTCGGCGCCCTGGCGGCGAAGAAGGGCACCATCCTGTTCGTGGGCACCAAGCGTGCCGCCCAGGATATCGTCCAGGAAGAGGCCGAGCGCTGCGGCATGCCCTATGTAAACCACCGCTGGCTGGGCGGCATGCTCACCAACTACCAGACCGTCAAGAAGTCCATCAAGCGGCTGAAGGATCTGGAAGCCATGGAAGCCGAAGGCGGTTTCGAAGGGCTGAACAAGAAGGAAGTGCTGCAGCTGACCCGCGAGCGGGCCAAGCTGGAACGCAGCCTCGGCGGCATCAAGGACATGAACGGCCTGCCCGACGCCCTGTTCGTGATCGACACCGGCCACGAGAAGATCGCCGTGCAGGAAGCGAAGAAGCTGGGCATTCCGGTGGTCGGCGTGGTGGACACCAACAACGACCCGGACCCCATCGACTACGTGATTCCGGGCAACGACGACGCCATCCGCGCCATCACCCTCTACGCCCAGAGTGCCGCCAAGGCCATTCTGGAAGGCCGCGCCTCGGCCGCCACCGGCCGCGCCGCCGACAAGCCGGCGGAGGAAGGCAGCAAGCCGGCCCGCAAGAAGGCCGCGACCAAGAAGGCGGCCGCCAAACCCGCCGAGGAAGCGCCGGCCGCCGAGAGCGAAGCCGCGCCCGCCGAGGCCCCGGCCGGCGAATAACCGGCACGACCGCGCTGGCAGAAAGGGGGGCGTGCCCCCCTTTTTCGAATCCGCATCTTCACCGAACACTTCTGAACATCTTTACGCAAGAGGATACGCACATGGCAATCACCGCAGCAATGGTCAAGGAACTGCGTGAGCGCACCGGCGCCGGCATGATGGAATGCAAGAAGGCCCTGGTCGAAACCGACGGGGACATCGACGCCGCCATCGAACACCTGCGCAAGACGGGCATGGCCAAGGCCGACAAGAAGGCCGGCCGCACCGCCGCCGAAGGCCTGGTGGCGATCAAGCTCTCCGACGACGGCAAGCGTGCCGCCATCGTCGAGGTCAACTGCGAAACCGATTTCGTGGCCAAGGACGAGAACTTCCGCCACTTCGTCGATGCCGTGGCCGATCAGGTCCTGGCCAGCAACCCGGCCGACCTGGATGCCCTGCTGGCACTGCCCATGCCCGGCGAGGAAGGCCAGACCATCGGCGAGGCCCTCAAGGCCCTGATCGCCAAGATCGGCGAGAACATGGCGATCCGCCGTTTCGCCATCATCGAGGCCAGCGGCCAGCTCCACACCTACATGCATGGCAACCGCATCGGCGTGGTGGTGGATCTGCAGGGGGGCGATGCGAGCCTGGGCAAGGACATCGCCATGCACATCGCCGCCAGCCGCCCGATGACCGTCGCCGAGGCCGACGTGCCCGCCGAGGTGATCGAGAAGGAGAAGGAAATCTTCGCTGCCCAGGCGGCCGAGAGCGGCAAGCCGCCGGAGATCATCGAGAAGATGATCGGCGGGCGCATCAAGAAGTTCCTCAAGGAAGTCACCCTGCTCGGTCAGCCCTTCGTCAAGAACCCGGATCAGACCGTGGAGCAGTTGCTCAAGGACGCCGGTGCCTCGGTCGCGGCCTTCACCCGTTTCGAGGTGGGCGAGGGTATCGAGAAGAAGCAGGAGAACTTCGCCGACGAGGTGATGGCCCAGGTCAAGGGCTGAGGCGGCGCCATGGCGTCCCTGAAATACCGCCGGATCCTGCTCAAGCTCAGCGGCGAGGCGCTGCTGGGCGGGCAGGATTTCGGCATCGATCCGCAGGTGGTGCAGCGGCTGGCCGGCGAGATCCGCGATCTGCACGCGCTCGGCGTGCAGATCGCCATGGTCATTGGCGGGGGCAACATCTTCCGCGGCATCAGCCTCTCGGCCGGCGGCACCGATCGGGTCACTGGCGATCACATGGGCATGCTGGCCACGGTGATCAACGCCCTGGGCCTGCAGGATGGCCTGGAGAGTGCCGGCCTCGAGGTGCGGGTGATGTCGGCCATCCCCATCCACGGCGTCTGCGAGGATTACGTTCGCCGCCGGGCCATCCATCACCTGGAAGCCGGGCGCATCGTGATCTACGCGGCCGGTACCGGCAATCCGTTTTTCACCACCGATACGGCCGCCAGCCTGCGCGGCATCGAGAGCAACGCCGACGTGGTGATCAAGGGGACCAAGGTCGATGGGGTCTATTCGGCCGATCCGGTCAAGGATCCGTCCGCCACGCGCTATGAGCGCCTGGCCTACGACGAGGTGATCGAAAACAAGCTCGCCGTGATGGACACCACCGCCATCGTGCTGTGCCGGGACAACGGCATGCCGGTCGTGGTCTACAACATGAACAAGCCGGGGGCCTTGCTGCGCGTGGTGCAGGGCGAGAACGAAGGCACCCTGGTGGAATGAGGAAAGGGGAAGACGCATGATCGACGAACTGAAGAAGGACGCCGAAACCCGCATGGGCAAGAGCGTCGAAGCGCTCAAGCACGAACTGGCCAAGCTGCGTACCGGGCGGGCCCACACCAGCCTGCTGGATCACATCACCGTGGAGTATTATGGCTCCAAGGTGCCCCTGTCCCAGGTGGCCAACATCAACGTCTCCGATGCGAGAACCCTCACGGTCACGCCCTGGGAGAAGCCCATGGTGTCGGTGGTGGAGAAGGCCATCCGCGATTCGGACATGGGCCTCAATCCGGCCACCGCCGGCGAGGTGATCCGGGTACCCCTGCCGCCGCTGACCGAAGATCGGCGCAAGGACATGATCCGCATCGTGCGCCAGGAAGGGGAGAATGCCAAGGTGGCCATCCGCAACATCCGGCGCGACGTGCTCGGCGACATCAAGCAGCTGCTCAAGGAAAAGGAAATCACCGAGGACGACGAACGCCGCGCCGAGGGCGAGATCCAGAAGATCACCGACAAGTACGTGGCCGAGGTGGACAAACTGGTGGAGGCGAAAGAAAAGGATCTGATGGAAATCTGAATGACCCGGTCTGTGGCCCTGCCGGCGATGACGGAGTGAGAACTTGAGCGATTCGAACCTGACCGATGCAGCCCGTCGTTGCCTGGAACAGCTTGGTCCCGAAGGGCTGCCGCGCCACGTGGCCATCATCATGGACGGCAACGGCCGCTGGGCCCAGCGGCAGCACAAGCCGCGGGTGGCCGGCCACCGCGCCGGCGTGGAGGTGGTGCGCCAGCTCGTGCAGACCTGCGGCGAGCTGGGCATCGAGGTGCTCACCCTGTTCGCCTTCTCCAGCGAGAACTGGCGCCGTCCGGCCAGGGAAGTGGGTTTTCTCATGGAGCTGTTCCTCATGGCCCTGGAACGGGAGGTGCGCAAGCTGCACCGGCACAACGTTCAGCTGCGCATCATCGGCGAACGCAGCGCCTTTCCCGAGAAGATCCAGCAGCGCATCGAGGAATCGGAGTTCCTGACCCGCAACAACACCGGCCTCAAGCTCAATATCGCCGCCAACTACGGCGGGCGCTGGGACATCACCGAGGCCGCCCGGCAGCTGGCCGAAGACGTTCAGGCCGGTACCCTGACGCCGGACGAGATCACGCCCGAACGCCTGGCCGAACGGCTCTGCCTGCACGATCTGCCCGAACCGGACCTGTTCATCCGCACCGGTGGCGAGCAACGCATCTCCAATTTCCTGATCTGGCAGCTGGCCTATACGGAACTCTATTTCACGCCGGTGCTGTGGCCCGACTTCGATCGCGAGGAGTTCGAGAAGGCGATCCTCTCCTTCTCCCATCGCCAGCGCCGTTTCGGCCAGACCGGCGAACAGGTGGAGCGTCAACGGAATGCTTAAACAGCGTGTGCTCACCGCGCTGGTGCTCGCGCCGCTGGCCCTGTGGGGGATCGTTGCGCTGCCCGAGACGGCCTTCGATCTGATCTGGGGGGCGATCGTGGCCCTGGCTGCCTGGGAATGGGGACGCCTGGGGGGCCTGTCGGGGCGCGTGGCCGTGCTCTATGCCCTCGGCATCGCCGCGCTCATCGCCGGCCTGTTCGTGGCACCGGCCGCCTCCCGCTGGCAGGCGGCGGTCCTGCTCCTGGCGGGCCTGTGGTGGCTGGGTCTGCTGTTCCGGCTGGGCGGCTTTCGTCATCGTCCGGTGCCCCACGGCGTTCACCCGTTCTCGGCCCTGGCCAGCGGCATTCCCGTGCTGCTCGGCGTCTATTTCGCGATTGTGTTGCTGCGCCACAGCCCGGGGCTGGGCTATCCCTACATCATTCTGCTCATGCTGCTGGTCTGGGGCGCCGATACGGCGGCCTATTTCGCCGGCCGGGCATTCGGCCGCCACAAGCTGCTGCCCAGCGTCTCGCCCGGCAAGACCTGGGAAGGGGTCATCGGCGCGCTGTTTGCCAGTCTCGTGATCGCCGCCGTCGGCGCCTTGTGGTTCGACCTGCCGCCGGAACGCTGGCCGGTGTTCCTCGCCGTGTCCCTGGTCACGGTCATCTTCTCGGTGGTCGGGGATCTGAACGAAAGCTATTTCAAGCGGCGCGCCGGCATGAAGGACAGCAGCCATCTGCTGCCGGGCCACGGCGGGATTCTGGATCGGCTCGACAGTCTCACGGCGGCCGCCCCGATCTTCCTCATGGGCCTCAATCTGCTGGTGCGCACTCCATGAAGCGTCAGGGCATCGCCGTCCTCGGCTCGACCGGCTCCATTGGCCTGAGCACCCTCGACGTCCTGCGGCGCCACGCGGATCGCTACCGCGTGGTGGCCCTGACCGCCCACAGCCAGGTGGAGCGGCTGTTCGAACAAATCCGTGCGTTTCGCCCCGAGGTGGCCGTGATGGTCGAGCCGGCAGCCGCGAGCCGGCTCGCCGACCGGGTTCGCCAGGCCGGCCTGCCCACCGAAGTGCGCGCCGGTGCCGCGGCGCTCAGCGAGGTGGCTTGCCACGAGGCGGTGGATCAGGTCATGGCCGCCATCGTCGGTGCTGCCGGCCTGCTGCCGACGCTGGCGGCCGCCGAGGCCGGCAAGCGCATCCTGCTGGCCAACAAGGAAGCGCTGGTGATGTCCGGCAATCTGCTGCTCGACGCCGTGCAGCGCAGCGGCGCCCGCTTGCTGCCCATCGACAGCGAGCACAACGCCATCTTCCAGTGCCTGCCGGCACACTTCGAAAAGGGGCTGGCGCAGGTGGGCGTGCACCAGATCCTGCTCACCGGTTCCGGCGGTCCGTTTCGGACCCTGCCCCTGGCGCAACTGGCGCATGTGACCCCGGACCAGGCCTGCGCCCATCCCAACTGGAGCATGGGCCGCAAGATCTCCGTGGATTCCGCGACCATGATGAACAAGGGCCTGGAACTCATCGAGGCCTGTCTGCTGTTCCGCACCACGCCGGACCGGGTGCGGATCGTGGTCCATCCCCAGAGCCTGATCCATTCCATGGTGCAGTACGTGGACGGTTCGGTCCTGGCCCAGCTCGGCCAGCCCGACATGCGCACGCCCATCGCCCACGCCCTGGCCTGGCCGGAGCGGATGACGGCCGGGGTGGAACCTCTGGACTTCTGGCAGGTCGGAAGTCTGGACTTCGAGGCGCCGGACCCGCAGCGCTTCCCGGCCCTGCGGCTGGCCGAGGCGGCGGCCCGGCAGGGAGGCACGGCGCCCACGATTCTCAACGCCGCCAACGAGGTGGCCGTGGAAGCCTTCCTCGAGGCGCGGATCCCCTTCACCCGGATCGCCGAACTGGTCGAAGCCGTAATGAACACCGTCGAGCCGGTTACCGCCACCGATCTCGAGACCATTCTGCAGGTCGATCGGCAGGCCCGCGAAGCGGCCCGTCACCGGCTCGCGCAACAGGACGAAGCACCGTCATGAGCATTCTCGTCAGCCTGCTGGCCTTTCTCGTCGCCATCAGCATCCTCATCGCCGTGCACGAGTTCGGCCACTTCTGGGTGGCGCGCCGGCTCGGCGTGAAGGTCCTGCGCTATTCCATCGGCTTCGGCAAGCCGCTGTGGCGCCGCACCCTGCGCCGCGACGGTACCGAATTCGTCATCGCCGCGCTGCCGCTGGGCGGGTATGTGAAGATGCTCGACGAGCGGGAAGGGCCGGTGCCGCCCGAGGAACAGCACCGGGCCTTCAACCGGCAGGCCCTGTGGCGCCGCTTCGCCATCGTCTTCGCCGGGCCGGCCTTCAATTTCCTGTTCGCCATCCTGGCCTACTGGCTGATGTTCGTGGTCGGGGTCAGCGGGGTGAAACCGGTCATTGGCGAAGTGACGCCGGGCAGCCCGGCGGCACTGGCCGGTCTGCAGCCCGAGGAGGAGATCGTGGCCGTGGCGGGACGACCGACCCCGGTCTGGGACGTGGTGATCCAGGAACTGGTCAGCGGGATCGTCGATGCCCGTCGTCTGCCGGTCACCGTGCGCACCCCGGAGGGCACCACGGCCGAGGTGACGCTCGACCTTGGCAAGGTGGACGGCAAGCTCGAGCCGGGTGAACTGTTCGCGCGGGTGGGCTTTCGTCCCTGGTCTCCACCCATCGTGCCGAAGGTGGGGCAGGTGGTGCCCGACTCGCCGGCCGCCCGCGCCGGCCTCGAGACAGGCGACCGGATCCTGACGGCCGACGGCCAGCCGATCGATGACTGGCGGGATCTGGTCGAGTACGTGCGGGCCCGCCCGGATCAGGCCATCGTCTTGCGGGTGGAGCGGAACGGGCGGCCGATCGCGCTGACCCTGCACACCGCCAGCCGGGAGCAGGACGGCAAGACGATCGGCTGGATGGGAATCGGGCCGGCCTCGGTATCGCTGCCGGAGACCATGCGGGTGGAATACCGTTACGGTCCCCTTGCGGCCGTGGCCCGTTCGCTCGACAAGACCTGGCGCGACACGGTGCTGACCCTGAAGATGTTCGGCAAGATCCTCACCGGCGAAGCCTCGGTGCGCAACCTCAGCGGTCCCATCAACATTGCCGTGTATGCCGGGGTCTCGGCCAGCGCCGGATTCTCCCGTTTCATGGAGTTCCTGGCCATCGTCAGCCTGGGGCTCGGGATCATCAACCTCTTCCCAATCCCGGTGCTCGATGGCGGGCACCTGATGTTCTATCTGGTGGAGATGGTCACCCGCCGCCCGGTCTCCGAGGCGGTGCAGGAAATGGCGACCCGGATCGGTCTGGCCATCCTGCTGGCCCTGATGCTGTTCGTGTTCTACAACGATATCGCCCGACTTCTGCAACCCTAGAAGAAGAATTACTGACACGATGCCACGTTTCATCCCTGTACTCGCCTTTCTGTTGCTGGCCTTGCCGGCACTGGCCTTCGAGCCGTTCACGGTCAAGGACATCCGTTTCGAGGGTCTGCAACGGATCTCGGCCGGGGCCGTGCTCAATCAGTTGCCGGTGCGCATCGGCGACCGGGTGGACGCGCATCTCAGTGCCCGCATTATCCACGCGCTCTACAAGAGCGGTTTCTTCAAGGACGTGCGGCTCGAGCGGGATGGCGATACCCTGGTGGTGTTCGTGGCCGAGCGGCCGTCCATTGCCGAGATTACCATCACCGGCAACGATGCCATTCCCACCGAACAGATGCAGGAGGCGCTCAAGCAGATCGGCCTGAGCAAGGGCAAGGTGCTCAACCGGGCCCTGCTCGACAAGATCCAGCTCGAGCTGGAACGTCAGTACTACAGCCTCGGCAAATACGGTGCCCAGATCAAGATCACGACCAAGCCCCTGGCGCGAAACCGGGTGGACGTGCGCATCGAGATTGCCGAAGGGGCCGAGGCCAGTGTCTATGCCATCAACATCGTCGGCAACAAGGCGTTTTCCGATCGGCAACTGCTGGCGCGCATGAAACTGAACGAGCGCAGCTTCTTCTCCGGTGGGGCCCAGTATTCCCGGCAACTGCTGGCGGCGGATCTGGAAACCCTCAAGTCCTGGTACCTGGACCGGGGTTACCTCCATTTCAACATCGAGTCCACGCAGGTTTCCCTCACGCCCGATCGGCAGGATGTCTACATCACCATCAACATCACCGAGGGACAACAGTACCGCGTGCGCGAGGTGAAACTCGCCGGCAAGCTGATCATTCCCGAGGCGGTGGCCCGTTCCCTCATCACCCTGCATCCCGGCGAGGTGTTCTCGCGCAAGGAGGCCGTGGACAGCACCAAGCGGATCAGTGATCGGCTGGCGGAAATCGGCTATGCCTTCGCCAACGTCAACATCATTCCCGACATCGACGAAAAGGCGCGAACGGTGGGCGTGACCCTGTTCGTGGACCCGGGGCAGAAGGTCTACGTGCGGCGGATCAACATCAGCGGCAACACCAAGACCAGGGACGAAGTGATTCGCCGAGAACTGCGCCAGATGGAAGGGGACTGGATGTCCACCCGCAAGATTTCCCTGTCCAAGACCCGCCTCGATCGCACCGGCTTCTTCTCGACCGTGGGCGTGGAGACGCCCTCGGTGCCCGGCACGCCGGACCTGGTGGACGTGAACTTCAACGTGGCCGAGCGGCCGACCGGCAACCTCTCTGCCGGCCTGGGCTATTCCGATACCCAGGGAGCCCTGTTCAACTTCGCCATCAGCCAGGAGAACTTCCTGGGCACCGGCAAGCGGGTCAGCATCAACGTGGACAACAGCCAGGTTACCAAGAACTACAGCATCAACTACAACAATCCCTATTACACCCTGGACGGGATCAACCGCGGTTTCAGCGTCTACTACCGTGCCATCGATGCGGCCCAGGCGCAGATTTCCAATTACACCACGGACAGCTACGGTGCCACTCTGAGTTACGGCTTTCCCCTGAGCGAAATCGATTCCTCACGCATCAGCGTGGGTTACGAGAATTCGAACATCGTTCTCGGCACTTCGCTGGTTTCACAGGATGTGGTTGATTTCGTTGCGGAAAATGGTGACCAGTACGGTTATTTCCCGATCGTGTATTCCTGGACGCGGGATTCGCGGGATCGCCGGATCCTGGCAACCCGGGGCGGCACGACCCGTTTCTCGACCGAGGTCGCAGTGCCGGGCGGGGATTTGGAGTATTATAAGGTCAACCTGCAGCACCTGCAGTATTTCCCCGTGAGCAAGCGGATCACCCTGCTCGCCAAGATCAACCTTGGTTATGGTGACGCCTTCGGCAATACCACCCGCCTGCCGCCGTGGAAGAAATACTACGCTGGTGGCAGCCGGACCGTGCGCGGCTACGAGGCCAACAGCCTCGGCCCGGTCGATCCGGTCACGGGGGTACGCACCGGGGGCAACCGGAAGCTGATCGGCAACCTGGAGCTGATTCTGCCCAACCCCTTCTCCGAGACCGAGGGCTCGACACGACTGGCCGCCTTCATCGACATGGGCAACGTGTACGGTGCCGCCGAGTCGGTCACCACCGATTCGCTGCGTTTCTCGACCGGCGTGGCGCTGCTGTGGCTGAGCCCGGTGGGCGCCTTGCGATTCAGTTACGCGGTACCGTTCAATACCCAGGATGGTGATAGACTACAGGCTTTCCAGTTCACCATGGGATCGGCATTCTAGCGATGAAAATGATCAAGACCCGTCTCGTCATGCTGCTGCTGTCCGGGCTGTTCATGGGCCTGGCGCCGGCGGCCTGGGCCCAGGAGGCCCGCCTGGCCTTCGTCAACACCCAGCGGGTGATGGACAAGGCCCCCCAGGCCCAGGCGGCCCGGGAACTCCTGAAGAACGAATTCGCCCCCCGGGATCAGAAGATCGTGGCGATGCAGAAGGAACTGAAGAAACTGGAAGAGGATCTGGCCCGCAACGCCCAGATCCTCAGCGACAGCGTGCGCATCGCCCGTGAGCGCAAGATCACCAGTCTCAAGCGCGACATCAAGCGGGCGCGGGACGAGTTCCTGGAGGATCTCAACCTGCGCCGCAACGAGGAACTGGGCAAGTTGCAGAAGCTCATCTCCGACGCCATCGTCAGCGTGGCCCGCGAATCGGGTTACGACATCGTGCTGGGCGATACTGTCCTCTATGCCAGCGAGCGGGTGGACATCACCGACAAGGTGCTCGATCGGTTGCGCAAGCAGGGCAGCGCCACGCCGGCGGGCAAGGATCCCGGACTGAACGCCCGCTGATGGCGCTCACGCTCGCGGAACTGGCCTCGGCGATCGACGCCGAACTGCGGGGCGACGGCGAGGCCACCATTCAGGCCGTCAATACCCTCGAAGCGGCCGGAGAGGGCGATCTCTCCTTCCTCACCCAGGGCAAGTATCGTGAGGCCCTGCGCCGCACGGCGGCCACGGCCGTGATCCTCTCGGCAGAGGAAGCGGATCATTGCCCGGTCAACGCCCTGCTGGTGGACAATCCCCATGCCGCCTTCGCCCGGGCCGCCGCGCTGCTCTATCCGGTCGAACGGCCGGCCCCCGGCATCCATCCCTCTGCCGTGGTTGGCGCAGACTGCCGGATCGCCGCCGATGTCTTCATCGGCCCCCACTGCAGCATCGGCGATGGGGTTCACCTGGCCGCCGGCTGCGTGATCGGGCCCGGCTGCGTGATCGAGCAGGACGTTTCGATCGGCGAAGACGGTCGCCTGCTGGCCAATGTCACGATCCAGGCCGGTTGCCGGATCGGCAAGCGGGTGCTTATCCATCCCGGGGCGGTGATCGGCAGTGACGGTTTCGGCCAGGCCGACGACGGGGGCCGCTGGCGGAAGATTCCCCAGGTGGGTCGCGTCCTGGTCGGTGACGATGTGGAGATCGGCGCCAATGTCTGCATCGATCGCGGGGCCATTGCCGATACCGTGATCGAGGATGGCGTCAAGCTGGATAATCTGGTGCACATCGCCCACAATGTGCGGATCGGCGCCGATACGGTGATCGCCGCCCTGAGCGGCATCGCCGGCAGTACCACGCTGGGCCGGCATTGCATGCTCGGTGGCGAAGTGGGCGTGGTGGGGCACATCACGATTGCCGACAACGTGGTGCTCACCGGCCGGGCCGATGTGCGCCAGAGCATCACGGAACCCGGTGTCTACGCTTCGGGCACGCCGCTGGAGCCGCTGCGGGAATGGCACCGCAATCAGGCGCGGTTCCGCCAGCTCGACGCCATGGCCCGCCGGCTGAAGCAACTCGAAAAACGACTCGCAGAACTCGAAGGAAAGGGGTAGGAACTTGAACACGCTCGACATCCACGACATCATGCAACATCTGCCGCACCGGTACCCTTTCCAACTGCTGGACCGGATCCTGGATTACGAAGTCGGCAAGACCCTCACCGCGCTGAAGAACGTCACCAACAACGAACCCTTCTTCCAGGGCCACTTCCCCGGCCGGCCGATCATGCCCGGCGTGCTGATCCTGGAAGCCATGGCCCAGGCCACCGGCATCCTGGCCTTCAAGACCGCCGGCCACGTGCCCGACGGCAGTTCTCTCTACTATTTCGTGGGCATCGACAATGCACGGTTCAAGCAGCCGGTGATTCCCGGTGATCAGCTCATCATCCAGGTGGACTTCGTGAAGGAAAAGCGCGGCATCTGGAAATTCGATGGCGAGGCAAGGGTGGACGACAACGTCGTCTGCAGTGCCGTGCTCATGTGCGCGGAGCGGGACGTGGAATGAGCGTCGACGCCCGGGCGCTCGTCGATCCGGCAGCACGGCTGGCCGAAGACGTCCAGGTCGGCCCGTTCAGCATCATTGGTCCCGAGGTGGAGATCGGTCCGGGCACCGTCATCGGCCCACACGTGGTGATCCGGGGCCCGACCACCATCGGCGCCAACAACCGGATCTTCCAGTTCGCCTCCCTCGGCGAGATCCCCCAGGACAAGAAGTATCACGGGGAAGCCTCGCGCCTCGAAATCGGCGATGGCAATACCATTCGGGAATTCGTGACCATCAACCGGGGCACCGAGGATGGCGGTGGCGTCACCCGGATCGGCCACGACAACTGGCTGATGGCCTACATCCACATCGCTCACGACTGCCGGATCGGCGATCACACCATCTTCGCCAACGGTGCGTCCCTGGCCGGTCACGTGGTGGTCGAGGACCATGCCATCCTCGGCGGCTTCACCCTGGTTCACCAGTTCTGCCAGATCGGCGCTCATGCCTTCTGCGGCATGGGCAGCGCCATCAGCAAGGACGTGCCGCCCTTCGTCATGGCCGACGGCAACCCGGCCCACGCCCGCGGCCTCAACCTCGAAGGCCTCAAGCGGAGGGGATTCGACCGCGAAACGCTGCAGAACCTGCGCCGCGCCTACAAGCTGATTTACCGCTCGGGGCTGACCGTTCGCGAGGCCGTTCAGCAGATCCGCGAAACCCTCGCCGACGACGAAAACGCCATGCAACTGGCCGACTTCCTCTCCCGCGCCGAACGGGGCATCGTGCGCTGAGTTTTCGTTTCGCGGCTCGCGCCGCTCCTACGCGGATGTGTTTTCCCTTTCCAGCATCGCCAGGGTCAGCGCCACGATGTCGCCGTCTTCCGGCGGGGTGCTGAGGATGTCTCGGACACGGGCCAGTCGTTGCCGGTACTTTCGGTTCACGTTTTCGTCCTCCAGCATGGGTAGCAGATCGGCTGTGATGTGTTCCGCAGTGGCTTCGTGTTGCAGCCGTTCCGGTACCAGCCGCTCGCCGGCGACGATGTTGCACAGGCCCACGTGTTCGAGCTTCACCATGTGGCGGACGATCTGCCAGGTAAGCCAGGCCAGCTTGTTGATGATGACCATCGGGGTTTCGGCCAGGGCGATTTCCAGGGTCACGGTTCCGGAGACGGTGACGATGGCATCGCAGGCCGCTGTGACTTCCCGGGTGCGACCCCGGATCACCGGGATGTCCAGATCCCGAATCGCCGACTGCCAGGGTTCGAGATCGGTCTCGTTCAGGGTCGAGGCCAGCGGCAGGAGAAACCGTACCTGTGGCAGCCGCTCGCGGACCCGCCGGGCGGTTTGCAGAATCACCGGCAGGAGCCGGCGGATCTCGCTGCGGCGGCTGCCGGGATAGAGGCCCAGTACCCGATCGCCGTCACCCAGGCCGAAGCTTTCGCGAATGGCGGATCGAGCCTGCTCGAGGGGCCGTTCTTCGGTGATCAGGGGGTGCCCCACGTAGCGTACCGGCACCCCGTGGCGGCGATAGAAATCGGCCTCGAAGGGAAACACCACAGCCATCATGTCGACCCGCTCGCGGATGGTTCTGACCCGGCCTTCCCGCCAGGCCCAGACCTGCGGGCTGATGTAATAGAGCACGGGGATCCCCAGTGCCTTCGCCGTTTTGGCCAGGCGCAGGTTGAAATCGGGATAGTCGGTGAGCAGGAGCAGATCGGGACGCCGTTCCCGCAGCAGGCGCTGCATCCGTTCAAGGGCACCGAAGATGGTCTTGCGATGGGCCAGCACTTCCCAGAGGCCGACGACCGCCAGCTCGGCCGAGTCGATCAGGATTTCGGCGCCGGCCGCGCGCATGTCCTTCCCGCCGATACCGTAGAAGCGCACGTCGGGCCGGTACTCGCGCACGCCGCGCACGATATGGGCGGCGTGCAGGTCGCCCGAGGCCTCGCCGGCGACGATCAGGATCTCCGGCATCGCGGTCTTAGGCGAAGACCTGCCGGATGGTCGCAACGATCGTCTCGATCTGCGCGTCGCTCAGCTCCGGGAAGATGGGCAGAGACAGGCAGCGGCGGCTCACGTCTTCGGTGACCGGCAGCGAGAGACCCGCGCATTCGTCGGCAAAGACCTTCTGCTGATGCAGGGGGATGGGATAGTAGATGGCGCAGGCGATGTCCGCCGCCTGCAGGGCCTTCTGGATGTCGTCACGCCGCTCCGAGAGCAGGGTGTACTGGTGATAGACATGGGTACCGAGGCCGTCTTCCGCCGGTGGCGTGACCACGTCCTTCAGGGCCTCGCTGTAGGCGTGGGCGGCCCGCCGCCGGCCCTGGTTGAACTCGTCGATGTGGCGCAGCTTGACCCGCAGGATGGCGGCCTGCATCTCGTCCAGCCGCGAGTTGTAGCCGATCTCGTCGTGATGGTAACGCACCTTGCTGCCGTGGTTGCGCAGACTGCGCAGGTGTTCCGCCAGGGCGTCGTCGTTGGTGGTGATCATGCCGCCATCGCCATAGGCGCCGAGGTTCTTGCTGGGGAAGAAGCTGTGACAGCCGGCCAGGCCGATGCCGCCGGTCATGCGGCCGTCGATGTCGGCGCCGAAGGACTGGGCGCAATCCTCGATGACTTTCAGATCGTGCTTCTCGGCCAGCGCCATGAGCGCCGGCATGTCGGCCGGCTGGCCGAACAGGTGGACCGGGAGGAGGGCGCGGGTCCGCTCGCTGATGGCGGCGGCCACCTGATCCACGTCGAGGTTGAAGGTGTCGGGACGGATGTCCACGAACACCGGCGTGGCGCCCACGTAGCGGATGGCTTCGGCGGTGGCGATGAAGGTGAAGGCGGGCGTGATGACCTCGTCGCCGGGGCCGATGCCGGCAGCCAGCAGCGCCAGATGCAGCGCATCGGTGCCCGAGGCGCAGCCGATGGCGTGTTTCACGCCGAGATACTCGGCCGCTTCCCGTTCGAAGGCCTGCACGTTGGGCCCGAGGATGAAATGGGCGCTCTCCAGCACGCCTGCCAGTTCGGCGTCGATTTCCGCCTTCAGGCGCTGGTACTGGTTCTTGAGATCCACCATGGGAATCATCGTTTCGACTCCTGCTCGCTGGGCGGCCGTTTCAGGTCCGGCCGAGAATGTCGGTGATGGTGAAGGCCGTCTCGAGGGCCCGCAGGCCGTCCTCGCCGCTGACCACCGGCGGCGTGCCCTGCCGGATGCTGTCGAGAAAGGCGCGGATTTCGGCCAGCAGGGCGTCGCCCTGTTCGAATTCCATTTCCTGACTGTCGATTTCGGGAATGCCCGGGAACATTTCACCCTCGCCGCGCCGGTGCACGCCGAGGGTCTTGTTCTGGAAGTCGATGGTCAGGTAGGCGTCGTCCTGGAAGATGCGCATCTTGCGCTCGCTCTTGAGGCTCACCCGGCTGGCGGTGACATTGGCCACGCACCCGTTCTCGAACTGCAGGCGCGCATTGGCCACGTCGGTGTCACGGGAGAGTACCGGCACGCCGTTGGCGCGGATTTCGGTCACCGGCGAGCGCACGAAATCGAGAATGATGTCGATGTCGTGGATCATCAGATCCAGCACCACGTTGACATCGGCGCCGCGGGGATTGAACGGGGCAATGCGGTGGGATTCGATGAACTTCGGCTGCTCGAGCACGTCGGCGAGAGCCACCACCGCGGGATTGAATCGCTCCAGATGCCCGATCTGGAACACCACGCCCCGCTCCCTAGCCAGGTCCACCAGCTCGCGGCCCTGTTCGAGGGTCGAGGTGATGGGTTTTTCCAGCAGCACGTGCACCCCGGCATCGAGGAAGTGCCGGGCCACCTCGTAGTGCTTCTGGGTGGGGACCACGATGCTCACGGCATCGACCTGTTCGGGCAGATCGCGATAGTCGTCGATGGCGCGAGTGTCGAGTTCCTCGGCGACGCGGCGGGCGGCCTCGTCGCTGGTATCGCAGACGGCAATCAGTTCCGCGCTGTCGAGGGCGGCATACTTCTGCGCGTGGAAGCGGCCGAGGTAGCCCACGCCGACCACGGCCGTTCGGAGTCTGGACATCTGGCGGGATCCGTATGAGAAGTTGGTCAAAAAATGCGCACAGTCCACGTTTCGTGGCTTGTGGCCGTGCCCTGAATATAGGAAACTGGCGGTCATAATAGTCTCATTTAACCGCCTTACAATCAAACGGATACCAACGGGAGGCAGGGTGGTCGGCGGAAACGGTACGGCAGGCGTGGACGAGGCAGGGAGAGGGCCCCTGGCCGGGCCGGTGATCGCCGCCGCCGTCATCCTCCCCGAAGGGCACGGGCTCGACGGCCTGGCCGATTCCAAACAGCTGAGCGAATCGCGGCGCGAAGCGCTCGCCGCGGAAATCCGGCGGGTGGCCATCGCCTGGGCCATCGGCCGTGCCGAGGTAGACGAAATCGATCGGCTCAACATTCTCCAGGCTTCCCTGCTGGCCATGCGCAGGGCGGTGGACGGCCTCACGGAGCGACCCGCGCTGGCCCTCATCGACGGCAATCGCTGTCCCGAGCTGGAATGCCCCGCCGAAGCCATCGTCAAGGGGGATGCCCGGGTGCCGGCCATCAGCGCCGCCTCCATCCTGGCCAAGGTGACCCGGGATCAGGAGATGCTCACACTCGATGCCCGTTACCCCCAGTACCAGTTTGCCCGGCACAAGGGCTATCCCACCCGGGCGCACCTCCAAGCCCTGGCCGAACACGGCGTCAGTCCCGTGCACCGGCGCAGTTTCGGACCGGTTCGGCGGATACTGGAGGCGACCGGATCATGAGAACCGCCTGAGGAAGCCCCATGTCCATTCCGCTCATCCTGCGCCTCGATATCACCGGCCAACCGGTCAAGTGGATCGACTGGCAGGAAGCGGCCTGCCTCTATGCCCGGGAACGGGTGGCCTGGACGGCAGGGGAGCACAGCTTTTCCCTCACCGGCGGCATCCGCCGGCGCGATGGGGAACGCAGCCGCCTGGAAATCAACTCGATCATCGCCGTCCGCGGCGAGTTCCGCCGCCAGTTGTCCCTGGTGCCACCGCTCAACAACACCGAACTGTTCCTGCGGGATCAGCTCCTGTGTCTGTATTGCGGAAAACCCCACCGGGCAAAGGAACTGACCCGGGATCACGTCGTGCCCCTGTCCCGGGGCGGTATCGACTGCTGGAGCAACGTGGTCACCGCCTGCCGCCGCTGCAACGCCCGCAAGGGCAACCGCACCCCCGACGAAGCCGGAATGCCCCTGCTGGCCGTACCCTACATCCCCAACCTGGCCGAATACCTGCTACTGAAGAATCGCCGCATCCTGGGCGATCAGATGGCGTTTCTGAAGATGCAATTTTCCGAATCGCCACGGCGTCTGCCGATTTGAAATAGTCGTATTGAGAGGCCTTGTTCTCAAACCAGAAATTTAACAGCCGGTTATTGGGGAGTCAGGCAACCGGTGACAGAGCTTGGGTGGAGCGGAGGTTCTCAATATACCAATCAATGGCTTCGTCCAGCCCCTGGTCAATGGTGTGAGTGGGTTCGTAACCGAGAAGACGCTTTGCCTTGCCGATATCGGCTCGGGAATGCCGGACGTCGCCCGCCCGAAAATCCAAGTACTTCGGGCGACGCTCGGGGATTCCGGGATTTCTGCTCCGGATCCGGGACTGAATCATGTCGAAGAGTTCATTCAATGATGTCTGCGCATTTACAGCGACATTGTAAACCTGATTGAGGGAATCCGGATTCTCGGTCATGGCAGACAGAATATTGGCTTGAACGGCATTATCGATGAAACAGAAGTCTCGGCTGGTTTCACCATCGCCGTAGATATGGACTTCTTTCCCCTCGAGAATGCTCGCAACCCATTTCGGAATGACCGCGGCATAGGCGCCCTCCGGGTCCTGGCGTTTACCGAAAATGTTGAAATAACGTAATCCTATGCTGTCAAACCCATAAGCCCGGGAAAAGACATTTGCATACAGTTCGTTAACATACTTTGTAACCGCATAGGGGCTGAGTGGGTTACCGATTTTGTCCTCAACCTTTGGCAAGCCGGGGGAGTCGCCGTAGGTGGAACTGGATGCGGCGTAGACAAAACGGCGCACGCCCGCATCCCTTGCGGCGACAAGCATGTTCAGAAAGCCATCGATGTTCGCCTGATTTGTGGTAATGGGATCTTCGATGGACCGGGGCACGGAGCCGATAGCCGCCTGATGCAGGACAAAATCGATGTCCTTGCAGGCTTTTCGGCAAGTATCCAAATCACGAATATCCCCTTCAATGAAGGTGAATGCGTCCTGCCAGGCTTCGGGAACGTTGCGCTTGACCTCGTCGAGGTTGTGTCTGTGTCCAGTTTCAAAATTGTCCAGGCCCACGACTTCTTGCCCGTGGCCAAGAAGCGTTTCCAGAAGGTTGGAGCCGATAAAGCCTGCGACACCGGTCACGAGCCAGCGATAGCGGTGTGTCTGAAGGTGTTCGAGCCGTTCTGAATATGCTGACATGATTTGATTCCTCAACCTAAGCGGGAAGCAGTGCGCCAAAAACCCCTTTTTAATTGATGGTATGGTTTCGGTGCTTACAGCCGACCATCGACGCGATCCTTGGGTAGCACATATTTTACATCGTAGATAACACATTTGTCCTTGCCAAAAGCGCGGATTTTCTCATCCCCCATATCGACAAATTCCTTGTGCGCGACGGCCAAAATGATCGCGTCATACGTCCCGGATTCAGGCGTATCAAGGATGTCGATTCCATATTCACTTTGGGCATCTGACGGATTCACCCAAGGATCATATACATCCACATTGGCATGATATGTCTCAAATTCTCGGATGATATCGATTACGCGGGAGTTGCGTAGATCCGGGCAGTTTTCCTTGAAAGTCAATCCCATGACAAGAATATTGGCATCAACGACCGGTATACGCTTGCGCGTCATGAGTTTGATAACCGAATCGGCAACAAACGCACCCATGTTGTCATTGATCCGTCGTCCGGCCAGTATCACCTCGGGATGGTATCCGATTTCCTGTGCCTTGTGTGTCAGATAGTAGGGATCGACACCGATACAGTGACCCCCGACCAGCCCAGGGCGGAAGGGCAGGAAATTCCACTTTGTTCCGGCAGCTTCCAGTACTTCGAGTGTATCAATACCCAGCTTGTCAAAGATCAGGGCAAGTTCATTGACCAGGGCAATATTGAGATCTCGCTGTGTGTTTTCGATGACCTTGGCGGCTTCAGCGACCTTGATGCTGCTGGCAAGGTGCGTGCCGGCAGTGATGATTGATCGATAAAGATCGTCAACATATTTGGCAATTTCCGGTGTTGACCCTGCTGTAACTTTTTTGATGCTGGTAACTCGGTGGGTTTTATCTCCTGGATTTATTCGCTCTGGACTATATCCAAGGTAAAAATCCTGATTATATTTAAGCCCGGAGATTGACTCAATGATGGGTGCGCAGACTTCTTCCGTAGCACCAGGAAAAACAGTGGATTCAAAAATCACGACGTTTCCCTTGTCGATGACTTTCCCCACAATCTCGCTGGCTCGTTTTAAAGGTGAGAGTTCGGGTCTTTTGTATCGATCAATCGGTGTGGGGACGGTGACGATATACACGTTCGCATCCCTAATGTCCTCAACATTGTCTGTGTAGGATAAATGAACAGACTCCTGAAGCTCTTGGGTGCTGACTTCAAGAGTGACATCCTGGCCGTCGACAAGCTCATTGATGCGCTGTTTGCTGATGTCGAATCCAACGGTTGGATAGTATTTTCCAAATTCGACGGCCAGGGGTAATCCCACGTAACCAAGGCCGATGATCGCCAATTTGGCGTCGTTGATATCTAGCATATGTTGTCAGGTCTGTGTCTTTGTTTTGAAGGCGCAGTATAAGACATGGATTCTCTGTCAAGTACTGCATATTTGGGCTAGATAAATGGTTATAGAGCCTGGGTGGCAAGTGGATTCGTTGTCAGAAGATTCATACTTTATTATTAGCCTGTGGCCGGAATACAACTTACAGGTTTTCGCCTGCGGGTGTAGGAGCGGCGCAAGCCGCGATGGAAGGCGTTTGTGCAGCTCACTCTGCTTCCACATGAAACTCGCGCCTGACAACTCTAAGACAGAGAATATTTCTTGTGGTGTATCTGGACGGGTATGCCGAAATCGCTATTCGTCAGTGCCTGTCTCGATGGTAAATTGAATTACTTGGATTGTCGTGTTGGCTCGATATTGCACACCGGGTTTAGGTCGTTCAAGTCGCCGCTCGGAGTGGGGTGTTCAATCGTGGTCGGCCTCCTGTCAATCACGTGACCGTTTTCGTCATGCCTGAATCGTGCTCTTGGACGTTTTGTGGTCCGTTTTTGATCATTGTTGCATTTTTAACTTGAAACAAGCCCATCGTAAAAATGATTGCCAAATCAATAAAAACGCCATATCTCATTCTCCTTGGGGTTGAGATGACGATACTGATTGCATCTGTCTATCTGGCGGCGGCAATTCGATTTGAAGGAAATATCGAGGCGTTACAAACAGGGTTTGGTGCAGTCTGGCCCAACGCAGTGGTTTATTCCGTGGTGATTGTGCTTAGCATGTTTTCCATGGGGCTTTACCAGGTGCAGTTGCGCGAAGGGGTGCAAGGGATATTTTACCGCATCGTTGTCGCGTATCTCATGGGTATGCTGTTTTTGTCATTCATTTTTTACATATTTCCCATAGCGTTTTTGGGGCGAGGTGTTTTGCTCATCAGTATGGGGATATCGTTTGCAACGATCTCCTTATTACGTTTCATTATTTATCGAATCAACCCGGACATTTTTAAACGTAGAACGCTTGTGCTGGGGGCGGGAAAAAGAGCAATACCGCTTACACGCATGCGACGTCGCAGCGATCAGGTTGGTTTTAAGTTGGTTGGGTTTGTGCATATGCGTGGCGAGAAAGACGAGATCGACAAAAAACTTATTATAAAGCTTAATAAGCCGCTTATTGATTATGTGAAAAACAATCATATTGATGAGATCGTTGTTGCGATTAATGATCGCAGAAAGGAGTATCCTGTTCACGAGTTACTCGACTGCAAGATGAATGGCGTCAATATCATTGATACGGTGTCATTTTTTGAACGTGAAAGCAGAAAAATCGTTCTTGACGAGGTGTGTCCGGGTTGGTTTTTGCAAAACGATGGATTTCGTAAAAGTAATTTGCAAAGCTATTTGAAACGAGGCTTTGATGTTGTTGTCAGTGGAATAATGTTGTTGATTACATGGCCAATTATGTTGATGACTGTGATAGCCATCAAAGCAGAAGAAGGGTTGAAAGCGCCACTGTTATACCGGCAAATAAGGATTGGGCAGAACGGAAAACCCTTTTATGTGCTTAAATTTCGCAGCATGCGCGTGGATGCGGAAAAAGGAGGACGGCCGCAATGGGCAAAAGAAGGGGATGCTAGGGTTACGCGTATCGGAAAAATTATCCGAAAATTGCGAATAGATGAACTTCCTCAGATATTTAATGTGTTCAGGGGTGATATGAGCTTTGTTGGTCCTAGACCAGAACGGCCAGAATTTGTGGTATCGCTTGGTGAAAAGCTTCCATATTATTCAGAAAGGCATCGAGTCAAGCCCGGCATAACGGGTTGGGCTCAAATTAGCTACCCGTATGGTTCCTCCGAGAAGGACGCTTTTGAAAAGCTTCAATATGATTTGTTCTATGTTAAAAACTACAGCTTGTCGCTAGATTTCATGATCCTGTTGCAAACTGTCGAGGTCGTCTTGTTCGGGAAAGGTGCGCGTTAACAACTAAAAGGATCAAGATTGTCGTGTGGAGAACAGTCATATTTACAGGAGAATTGACCTATTCTGTCCGTAAGGGGATTTCCGAGATCTCGGACTGTTTTCCAGGGATAGAGATAATGGTGGTGCACGAAGAAAAACATGTGGGGTTTGCAAGAAAATTGCAAGTGCAATACAAGCACTTGCAAAAAAACCGGCTGTGGTGGATTGGTTATCAGGTTGGGAAACTTCCAAGTCGATGGAATAGAAAGAAAAAACGAGCATCAAGTGATTCGAATAATCTGCCAGGAAATCGTTATACATTTGAGAGTATTTTCTCGCGGCCCAATATCAGATATTCAAAAGTTTGTGATATTCATTCACCTGCAACAATCGAAAGTGTCAAGGAATTTGAACCGGATCTCGGGGTTTCTTTGGCGGCTCCGATATTGCGTTCTCATTTATTCCAGATTCCAAAACAGGGAACGATTAACCTGCATAAAGGCAAATTGCCACAATACCGAGGTATGCCTCCGGCATTCTGGGAGTTGTGGAATGGTGAAAAGGAAGTAGGTTGTACCATTCATATGGTAAATGAAAAGCTTGACCAAGGAGAGATTGTTCTCTCGACAACAGTTCCTGTGTCCCGTTTTTCAACTCCTGGTGGCATGGTTGTTCGGCTCGACGAGATCGGTGTGCAAATGACCGTCGATGCCATCAGATTGATCATGACAGGGCGCGTAAGTAATCGATCCCAGGAAGGTGAAGGTAAAACCTATACAAGGCCTACTCTAAAGCAACTGAGTTTGCTTTATAAACGGATAGGACACAAAAAAAATTACTCTCTTCTACGTCATTATGGAAAAGAGTTGTTTTTCCAATTGTACCTATTCCCATACAAAGCATTACGTTGTAAATGGGCTTCTCTCACTAACAGTCAGCACATTTCAGTATTATTGTATCACCGAGTTAATGACGACATGCGAGATTCTTTGACGGTGGGGATAGAACAGTTTGATAAACAAATGGAGATGATAAAGGAACGCTATACAACAGTTTCAATCGAAGATGTTATTTCGGGGAATGTTAACCTTTCTGCTCCTAGGCCAATCGTTGCTATAACATTTGATGATGGTTATCTCGATAATTATGAAAATGCAGTACCTATTTTGCTGAAACACCGTATTCCGGCAGCATTTTTTGTGACAACCGGATTGATTGGTTCAGAAAAAGGTTTTAAGCATGACAAGAAAAAATTAGGCTATTTTCTAAAAAACATGACATGGGAACACCTTGTTGAAATGAAAAAACATGGGTTTGTTATCGGGGCGCATACTGTAACACATATCAATTGTGCAAAAGATAACAAGCGGAAAGTCAAAGAAGAAATCAGAGAATCTCTGAATACAATAAAGAGAGAACTTGCTGTCGACAAAGTGATTTTTGCCTACCCATTTGGAAAAAAAGAGGATATCACTGAGGATATCAGGCATTTTGTAAAGGAATGTGGGTTCGTTGGGTGTCTGTCTGCCTATGGAGGAGTAAACAAAAATATCGATCAGTACAATGTCAAGCGTATCGGTATTGATTCGCAGTTTACGTTACGAGCATTGCAAGCACGTATCGAGGGCTTCTGAGCCAGGCGCTCCGTCTGATATTCGATAACCAAAATAGAGCAGAAGCGGCAAGCAATAAATATTCGGGTATTACCATAGCGATAGATAATCCATAGGTATTTCACCTCTCTATCATCAAATCGGTTTCGTATCGTGCCAGATCCGACCCGACCTTGATCTGCATCTCAAAAGTCAACCTCAAAGACACAAAAATAATACGGAAAAAGATAAACTTAAATCATATATTTACCTTGGGATGAGAAGCATATAATCGACTCAACGAACAGGTAAAACACCGTCCTATAACCAAATAGGTATTTACGGTATGACCCTGTCCAAGCCACGTGTTCGAGAGCGCCCAACTGCCATGAAAAGATTACTGATACCAATCCACTACCTTGCCCTTTCGCTCATTCTGTCGGCCTGTGCCACATCGGAAACCCCGGTTGACCGCTCAGAGGATATCGACATTTTCGAGCCAGCACCAATATCTGACTATCATCTTGGTGTCGATGACCTGGTTCAAATTAACGTATGGGGCAACGAAGAGCTTAGTGTAGAAATGCCTGTGCGGCCCGATGGGAAAATCTCTATGCCGTTGATCGGTGATGTCCAAGCCGGAGGACGAACGCCAAAACAAGTTGCTGATGATATTCGTGTCCGTTTGTCTGGGTACATTCGGAATCCGAATGTCACCGTTATTCTGACAGAGTTACGAAGTCACGAATATTTGTCCCGGATTAGGGTCACTGGCGCTGTTAATTCACCGGTATCTTTACCTTATCGCCAAGGAATGACGGTTATAGACGCCATCCTGGCTGCTGGTGGCGTGAATGAATATGCAGCAACTTCTTTAGCGAAACTTTACCGTAAACGCAACGGAAAAACGCATGTCTTGAAAATTGACCTCGACGCGATTCTTGAGGATGGAAAACTGAATACAAATTATGATTTGCAACCGGGTGACATTATAACAGTTCCAGAAAGGTTATTTTAATCGCCATGCAGGGAAATCTTTCAATCATTATTAGGCAGATACTTCAAATTACATTAACACATAAACTGTTTGTCGTAATTATGTTTGTGAGTGTCAATGCTGTTGCGTTATATGCAGGCTACAACTGGCCTAAGAAATTTTCTTCATACACAACGATTTATATTGAAGAAGAGAACATTCTAGGGCCGCTGATGCAGGGAACGGCCGTTCAAACTGATGTTGTTGACCGAGGCAGGATCGCGCGTGAGTTGTTGTATGGAAGGCAGATCCTGATGCAAATCCTGAAGATTGGTGGATGGGATAAGCTTGATCTTTCTCCGTCAGAGCAAGAAAGGCTGATGGATGAGATCAAGAAACGAACAACGATAACAACAGTCGGCCAAAATTTAATCCGAATCAGTTATCAGGATTCGGATCCACAAAGAGCGTATATCCTTACAAAAGGATATGCAGACTTGTTTATCAAGGGGACGTTGGTCGAAAAATCAAAAGAAAGCAAAGGCGCTTTTGACTTTATCGACAAACAAGTGAAAATCTACGAAGCAAAATTGAAGACCTCGGAAGAGGCACTAAAGAACTTCCGCAGGAACAACACTGATTTTCAGGAAGGCGCAGTGCAAGATGTCAACCGCAATATCTCACAATACAGGACACGCTTGGAAGAGTTAAAACAACAGCTTCTTGAGGCAGAGATCAGAAGATCAACTCTTGAATCACAACTGTCTGGTGAAACCGAAACGGCAGCAGGTATCTCACGTGTCGAACAAATTCGGGCAAGAATTGGGCAGCTACAGTCACGTCTGGACACTCTATTGTTGAGTTACCATGAGACATACCCGGATATTATTCAATTAAAAACGCAAATCGCGGAGCTCCGGGAATTGCTCCAAAAAGAGAAGCAAAGACGAATTTTGGAAAAGAGTGCGGCAGAGAAAAGTGGCCATACTTATATCGATGAAAGTATAAGAGCGAATCCGATTTATCAACAATTGCAGGGCGATTTGTATGATACAAAAACACAGATTGCAATGCTGAAGGTCAGGATGAATGAAACACAACGTTTGTTGCAGAAAGAGATAGAGCGGGCAAAACGTATTGCAGAGGCCGAAGCAACATTAAGTGCATTGACTCGTGATTACAATGTCAATCAGGAAGTATATCAGGATTTATTGAGAAGAAGAGAAAACGCTCGGGTTTCCATGAATCTTGATCTTCAACATGAGGGTATGTCGATCAGTATTAGTGAGCCGGCATTTTATCCACATACTCCGACTGGTCCACGATATCTTCATTTTGTTGTGGGTGGAGTGTTTCTCGGGCTTGCAATCCCGATTGGAATTCTCTTCGGATTACAACAAATAATGCCAAAAGTGCTGTCACCGGCAGATTTGAAGGGTCTTACCGACGTCGAAGTGATGGGTGAATTTGTCCACTTCACAACTTATCAGGAAAAACGCCGTAACATGATTGCCAATATTTTCCTGGTCATGATCATGACAGGTGTATTCATCGCAATAGCGGTTGTCTCATTTAATCGGATTCAGAATGGATAACAAAAGTAAATGAAGAGCAAGTTGGAAAAAGCACTGGAGAAAGCAAGGAAAAGGCCGTTGGTTGCGGCTCACGAACTTTCTTCACGGATGTTTCCTGATAGTCAGGGGCATACGGGTGGTTTGTCTTTATATAAGGAAGAGACTACAGTCCCAGCGGAAATTCTGCATGAGTTGAAGATAATACACGGAGATACTGAAAAGAGCATTATATTAAATGAATTTCGTGCACTACGGACGACTGTTTTGCAAAAACTGCAGAAAACGAATGTTTCTCTCCTTGTGTTTTCTCTCCGTCAGGGTGGTGGTGCGAGCTATACAGCGATTAATCTGGCTTCTTCAATATCGCTCGAATATGACAAGACTGCTTTAATAGTGAGTTGCGATATATATCATCCTCCAGCTTATGAAACGTTGATAGAAAGTGAGAAAAAAAAAGGTTTGGTCGAGTTTCTCACTGGCAGTGCGCCGATAGATGAAATTATCTATCGAAGTGGAATTCGGTGGTTGCGCATCATTCCGTCTGGATTGCCAGATACATCGTTCACCGATTATTTTACATCAAACAGATTGCATCATTTCTTTTCAGAGATTCAATCGAGATATGATGATCGGATCGTTATTATTGACGGGCCATCAGCCGAAAATGTCGCTGATTTGAAACAAATTGCGAATAATGTTGATGCGGCAATCCTGGTTGTCCCATATGGTGGATGTTCTGTCGATGAGATTGCGGATGCGTGTCAGATTATTGATGGGAACAAATTGCTGGGAATCACGATAAACAATATCCCGGATTTGCCAATATGAAAAATGACATTGGTAAAAAAATCAGTTATGGGATTCTGTTGTGGTGTATGTGTCTTGGGCAGGGTGTGGCGTTAAATATCTCATTTGACGCGAGGGTCGGGGTCGAATGGAGTGACAACATTACACGAGTAGAAGAAAATAATATTCAACAGGTTACCACCGTATATGATATATCCGGAACGCTTAATCACCAGGCAAGAAGATACTCACTCAATCTGCGGCCAAGTATCATCTTCCGCGATTATCAAGGTGATCGATTTACTGATCAGACTTTTACCATGCTCGACGGTTCGCTTTTGTTCAGGGTTAGACCGGGAACGTTCGATTGGAGTTTCGAGAATTTTCTAACTCAGACTTTAGTGGATCAACTGGCGGTTCCAACACCTTTCGGTCTTCAGGATACAAATGTCTTTTTTACTGGTCCCGATATGCGTCTCAATCTCGGGCATGCAAAAACAATAACTGTCTCAGTTCGCTATGCGAATTTTTACTATTCGAACACCGATACGGACAATGACCGTATTGGTATGCGAATTAGGCTCGAAAATAATACTGGACCTGTTACTTCACACGGCATAAGTATTGATGCCGCAGCGATTCGTTATGAGAATACTTTTGTTAACGAAAACTACAAAAGAGATGATGTTTATTACATATACAATAGAAGAGGGGGGCGAGCGTCATCTGTAATACAGTTAGGGTTTACTCGCATATCTCCACAGCAGCAGACAGATTTCCAGGATTATATGGGGTTGCTTAGGTTGTCATATGAGATAAATCGTCACTCTGATGTCGAGTTCGAGATTCATTCATGGTTTACTGATACAAGCAGAAATTTTCTGGAAAGTCGCGCTTATAATGAAGGTATTCGGCGTTTCTCGTCGGCCATCAGTGGCTACGTATTTCGAGAAGATTATAGCTACCTGAGATACCGATGGAATGGAGATTATTTGAGGTATGAGTTGGAAATGTCTGGTGGGCTACAAGATTACATGGGGAGAGACGATTATCTGGACAGGAAACTTGGTGCTGTCTATGCAAGCGCAACAAAAGATCTAACACGACGAGTCAATATGACTCTCCGGGGGCATTTCGTCAGAGCAAATTATTTTAACCAGGATATCATAAACACTGACAGATATATTACGCTCGGCCTTGGTTATCGAATAAGGCGTAATATCTTTTTAAATCTCAATTATTCCAATAATTCAAGGAATGTTGAAAACCAAAGAGACGGTTATGAAGAAAATGTTGTTTATCTGAATTTAGCATATCTGAGGCATTGATTATCAGTGCTTCAAAGGTCGATGGCTTTAAAATTGCTGTTTCCTGTTTTGTTGCGTCAGGACTCTTTGCAGGCTAATCCTGGCATGTTTCGAGTATTGCGGTTTGTGAGTTCCCGGTTTCTCTTGCAACATCTTCGTGCTGACTACTCAGATATTAAATTCTTTCGAGACGGCTAACAACCATGTATCAGAGACATTTTGGTTTGAGAATGGAGCCGTTCAGGCTGGTCCCTGATCCTGGCTTTTTATATCTGAGTAACAAGCACGCAAAGGCAAAGACATATCTTGATTTTGCCATTTGGAATCGAGATGGTTTTGTTGTTATTACTGGCGAGATTGGTTCTGGAAAGACCACTATACTGAATTCGGTTCTTAAGGACCTGGATGAAAATATCGTCGTTTGCAAGATTCATCAAACACTTCTGACAGAAAGTCAACTTATCAAAACTGTATTGAGCGAGTTGCATGTCAGTGATCCGGGTGCTGACAAGGTCCACCTTCTCAAGTCATTGACCACTGTGCTTTTGGAATATCATCGACATAGGAGAAAGGTGATCCTGGTTATAGATGAAGCGCAAAATCTCGGCGTAAAGGCATTGGAAGAGATCCGGCTATTGTCAGAACTTGAAGAAAATTATGAACGATTGTTGAATATCATCCTTGTTGGGCAGCCTGAACTAAAAAAACTTTTAGACTCGGCTGAGCTTGAGCAATTAGCACAACGAATTCGATTACGGTTTCACCTTCGTGCATTGTCTGAACAGGAAACTGCAGATTATATAGGCGCACGTCTAGAGATTGCCGGTCTTCCGAATCAGAAGATTATCCCTTCAGAATTGATGCCATTGATTTATCGCTATACCGGCGGCATTCCCAGGCTTATAAATATATTGTGCGATACCGCGCTTGTTATTGCATATGCCGAAAACGAACAATCCGTCACCATGGATATACTGAGGGAAGCGATTCGGGAATTGCAGTGGGTAACCTTCAAGAGAAGAAAAGCAAAAGTTCGCGATTTCTCGATGTCGCGAAAAAAACGCACTTCAAGGAATCAGACAATTCCGACCATGATTGATGAGTTGCCTCTCGATATCGATTTAGCGAATCCGGAAAATAAAAAGTAAAATGCATACAAACGCCTTGACTATAGATGTGGAAGACTTTTTTCATGTTTCTGCTTTCAGCAAAACCATCAGTCGAGTCGACTGGGAAACATTCGAATCACGTGTGGAGAATAATACACATAAAATATTGGCTCTGCTTTCAGAAAAGGGCGTAAAGGGAACATTCTTTGTATTGGGATGGGTTGCGGAAAAACATCCTGGCCTTGTTAAAGAGATAGATTTGCAGGGGCATGAGATCGCCAGTCATGGGTATAGTCATCAGCTTATATATAATCAAAGCAAAAATGAGTTTTATGAAGAGACAAAATATGCAAAAGAATTGCTTGAAGATCTAATCGGGAAACCGGTTAAAGGCTATCGCGCGGCAAGTTATTCGATCACGCGGCGATCGCTGTGGGCGCTGGAAATATTGCATGAATTGGGGTTTGAATATGATTCGAGTATATTTCCTGTAATTCATGATAGATACGGGATTTCTCACAGTCCCAGGCAACCTTACCAAATCAAAATACAGGATGGACAATTTCTTAAAGAATTCCCGCTTTCGACCACAAGGATTTTGGGGATGACGCTGCCTATCTCCGGTGGAGGTTATTTCAGGTTGTACCCATACTTTCTCACTGAGAAATTAATATGCAAGCAGATCAAACAAAATCATGCTTATGTATTTTATATTCACCCTTGGGAACTCGATCCTGATCAACCGCGAGTCAATGCAGATTTTCTCTCACGATTTCGACACTACAATAATCTGAGCGTTTGCTTGTCGCGATTTGAAAAGCTTTTAGACAAAATCGAATTTACAACAATGGAAAAGGTCCTGACACGTTGTGCCAGTCTGCAGGATATCTCTATGGACGATCTCGCGAGGCAGACATGACGATGAACAGGGATATTGAGGTCAAAAAGTTGACCGAAATTTCGAACGGAATTTCTTGTCAAATTCGAAGATACATTCAGAATTTACCTGCTGCCTCAATATATCATCTCCCCGACTGGTGTGATATTGCCAAGAATGTGTTTGGTAAGAATTATTTTTATTATCTCGCCATGAACAAAAAGGGAGACATATGCGGGGTGCTGCCTTTGATTCACATGAAAAGTCGCCTGTTTGGCGACTACTGTGTCTCGATGCCGTATTTCAATTATGGAAGTGCGGTTGCCGATAGTGCGGAAATTGAACAGTTGCTGATCGGACAGGCAATAAATGATATTGAGAATACGAACTCGTCAACTCACATAGAATTTCGAGATACCAGGATCAGGTCAAGCACTATGCCTGTCAGAACAGACAAAGTTGCGATGTTGTTGGATTTGCCCGACTCGGTATCACAGCTGAGAAAAGGATTTGGTACCAAAATTCGCGCACAAATCAAGAGACCCGTCCGAGAAGGGGCGTATTGTGAGATCGGCGGAATAGATTTGCTGTCCGATTTCTATAAGGTATTTTCAAGAAACATGCGTGACTTGGGTACGCCAGTCTATCCTATTACGTTCTTTTCAGAGATACTGAACAAATTCCCTGATAATTCATTTTTGGTCAATGTATACATTCGCAACACGCCCGTGGCCGCCGGTTTCCTTGTTCAATTCCGCAAAACGATGGAAATCCCCTGGGCGTCAACGGTTAAAGAATTTAATCGCTATGGAGTCAATATGTTCATGTATTCTTCAGTTCTTGAGTTTGCGATTGAACGCGATTGTTCCAGATTCGATTTTGGACGTTCATCGAAAGATAGCGGGACCTATCGCTTCAAAAAGCAGTGGGGTGCGGAAGAAAAACAACTCTATTGGCACTATTGGTTACAGGATGGCGGAGATATTCCCATGTTGAACCCTAATAACAAAAAATACAGATTATTGATTGATGCCTGGAAAAAATTGCCATTGCCCTTGGCCAACATTATTGGGCCGCATATTGTCAAACACTTGCCATAGTGGTTCTGGAATTCCTGACCTTAAAATGCCTGCAGCCTATTCGCCAGTAGGGATGCGCCATGGATATTTTAACATTGCCAAATCCCTGTTTGTTATAGAGGAGAAGGACGTCCCCGTTTTCAGTAGGAATGAGATCGAACACTTTTTGCTTGGCTCAGGGAAAAGTGCGCTTCTGTTGTCTTTGAGTGCCATGCATGAGACCTGTAAACACAAGGATGAGGTGATAATTCCTGCATACACATGTTATTCCGTTGCGGCTGCAGTAAAAGCAGCAGGTCTGAAAATACGGTTGGTTGATATCGATATATCCAACTTGAATTATCTTCCCGAGAAATTGCACATGGCCATGGGAAGAAAAACACTTGCCGTTGTTTTTACAAGTTTTTTTGCATTACCGATACAAAGGTGTTTAATTGATCTGGTTGCAAGTAATAAGTCTGGGCGATCTTATATAATCGTTGATTCAGCGCAATCATATTTTTGTGACGAGGACAAATACAAGGCGGATTCCTATGTGTTCAGTCTAGGTCGAGGAAAACCATTAAACGCCGAGGGGGGAGGTGTTCTCGGGGTTTCCGATTCAAGAATAAAAAATATTATTCATGCTAAATATAGCAATCTGCCTCTTGTTGGAAAAATTCCGTCTGTAAAACTGGCGATCAAAGCGGTTTTGAACGATCTATTTCTATATCCGCGTCTGTACTGGATCCCGGCGCATATCAAGATGTTAAAGTTGGGGGTTAGCATATTTCCGAAAGAAATCACTTTGGAAAAAATGTCGCGATCTCAGAAAAATCTTTTATATCTCATGGAGGAAAAATTGTTTGAGATAAAAAAACACAGGCAGAAACGCGCATCCGTCTATAACAACCATTTTAAAGGAAAAACACAACTGGTTGTGCCAAAACGATTTTTCCCGGCGCGATACCCGATTTACCTTGATGGAGGAAAAATCGATGAAGCCACAGAACAGAGCCTGAAACAATATGGTGTTGCAAGGATGTATCCGAAAGACATTTCAAATCTGGATGAAGTGCGAGGGTGCTGTGTGAATATCCGGGACGGTTTTTCTAACAGCGAGTGGATTGCAAGGCATCTCTATACATTGCCTGTACACGAATACGTGACGAAACATGTCCAGGATTCTGTTATCCGGCTCGTGTCACCGTATCTGATTTGAAGATGAGTATTCCGATAAGGAATCATCTTGTCGCATTTTATCTGTTTGTTACGGTGGGGCGTGTCCATGAGCTGATATCACAATTCCAGAGCCTTCCTTTTGGTAAGATAAGCTTGTTGTTGGCCCTGGCGGGCGTTCTGGTTGGCGGGAGGGATAGTAAATACGTTGCGCCAAAGAGTGGGATTATCAGTTTGTTGTGGATGCTATTGCTATTGGCGTTGGCAAGTGTTTTTGTCTCTGTGTGGAAAACCCAGAGCATTCATGAAATCAAAGGAACCGTGCTGACGCTTTTTTTTATAGTGTATTTTATTTACGTTTGTTGCCGGCGACTTGAAGATGTGAGCTACTTTATCAATGTGCTGGTGGCTATCGCTGTTTTGTTATCCATATCTGCGCTCCAGGTCAAGGGAGAGGACCGGGTATCCGTAAGTAACATGTATGATCCAAATGATCTTGCGCTTGTAATTACGACTATTTTGCCGCTGGCAATGGTCAAGGCTCTGTCGGTTAAAGGAATAAAGAGAGCATTTTTCGTCGGGATTAGCCTGTTGATGATATTTGCCATCGTTTTGACGGGTTCAAGAGGCGGGTTTATTGGAATGGTGGGAGTTGTTGCATATGTACTGTTTTCCAGGATGCCTGACAAGGAAGGCCAATTGCAGGTTCGCTTTCGGTTGTCAAAAGTGTTTGTCATTCTTGTCGTCTCTGTGCTGGTTCTGATGTTTTCGCCGCCAAATTACTGGGAGAGAGTTGAGTCAATTTTTAACCCGGAGCAGGATTACAATGTATCGTCCCCGCGAGGGAGAATTACATTGTGGAAACAAGGGCTCGAAATCATTGTGAGCAGGCCTTATGGTGTTGGTATTGGTGCCTATCCGGCAGCACAAGGCATGTTGATGGGGGGGTTCTATCAAACGGTACACAACTCCCTGCTTTTGATTGGTGCAGAGTTGGGCCTATTGGGTTTGATTCTGTACCTTTTGCTGTTCAAGTTCGCGTTCGGATATCTAACAGATTTGCGTGATATGACCAGAACCCGTGATGTTACGCTTATGAATCGCATTACCTACTTTTCTCTGTCGTTCAAAGCTTCTCTGGTGGGTTTTTTTCTGTCCAGCTTTTTTCTTTCTCAATCTTATTCGCCAGTGCTCTACGCGCTATTGGCTTTGATAAATGGTTTTTACATAATTTCATACCGGTATCGGAACGAGAAGAATGCATCTAATTAAACAAAAATTGATTTTTATTCTAAACCGGCTATTGAGCCGCAGATATATCATATGGAAAAACGTCAATGCTGATGACAGTGAAATCTGTTTGACGTTTGACGATGGTCCATCCAGGTATACCGAAAGAATACTCAATGTTCTTGATTCCAATAATGTTAAGGCCATATTTTTTCTTGTCGGAAAGAACATCAAGAAAGAGTTTTCCCTCGCAGAAAGTATTCTGATGCGTGGGCATATGATTGGCATGCATGGATACCATCACAAAGATATGACCAGCATGACGATTCGAGAATTTGTCAATGATCTGAACATGTCAGAGCTTATATTCAGAGATCTTTGCGGCGAAATGGTGAAGATTTACCGGCCACCCTATGGACGGATTTCGTTGTTGAAGTTGATGATTTTGTGGCTCAAGGGATACAAGGTAGTCATGTGGAGCAAAGATATCAAGGATTATAAATCAGATAGTGACGAGATTCAGTTGAAAAAGATGAATAATGTGAGTGTTGATGGCGGTGATATATTTCTCTTTCACGATACCAGTCGTATTACATCGCGCACTCTCGATGACTTTATCAAGATGCTTCAAAAAAGATCTATTTCCATCGCCTGTACTGGGTTTGTTGAATAATGGGTGGTGGCGAATTTTCATTAAAGCGAATATTTACCCAGTCGGTCATATACTGGGTTGGGATCATATTATCGAAGATTATCGGATTTGCCATGATCCCATTCTATTCGCACTATTTGAAACCTGTGGAATATGGGGTTCTTGAGCTTGTTAGCTTGTCTGTGGATGTTGCATCGCTACTTGTCGGTTTTCAGTTAGTTAGTGCTGTTGCGAAATTCTATGACGAGAAGAGTGATGAGAGGGAGAAGAATGGTGTAGTCAGCACAGCATTGATTATCTCTATCGTGATGGCTTCCGCCATCATGGGAGGGTTGTCATTTCAGGGAGGGGCGGTCTCGCAAATCATTTTTCAGAACGGCAGCTATGCGTTGTTGTTCCAATATATGTTCCTATCAGCAATGTTTTCAATCATTAATGAGATAGGGCTGGTTTATCTTCGTATAAAAGACAGGAGCATGCGATATGTCTCTATAACGCTGATCCAGCTCGTGGTTCAGGTTTCTTTGACTGTGTATTTTGTTGCTTTTGCTGAAATGTCAGTCTTGGGTGTAATTCTTGCTGGAGCAATTGCGAGTGGGGCGGTATTCGTCTATGTCACCATTTCGACTCTTTCGGCCACGGGGATTTATTTCCACGTACCAATCGCCAAAGACATGTTCAGGTACAGTTTACCGTTGGTTCCGGCGCTTTTGGGCATGTTCATAATGCACAATGCCGATCGGTATATTTTGAAGGAGACAACCAGTGTCGCTCAGGTCGGAATATATTCTCTGGCATATAAATTTGGAATACTTCTGAACACACTAATGATATATCCATTTAACCTGGTGTGGGGGGCCAAGATGTTTGAGGCATACCGCCAGGAAAATCGGGCCGAGATTCTGAATAACACACTTAGATGGTTTTCTTTTTTTGTTGCAACAATGGCCATGTTTATTGGGGTATTTGTCTATGAGGTGATTTCCATCTTGACGCCGCCAGCATATCATTTGGCAGCAAATGTCGTTCCGATAATACTTCTGGCGTACGTGTTTAATGGTGCCTCTCGGGTCTTGTATACGCCTTTGTATGCTGAAAAAAGAACCCGAATAGTTGGGCTGATGGTTCTTGTCAGTGCTGTTTTTTCTGTTGTTGTCACCATACCACTTTCGATGATAGTAGGTATTTATGGCGCAGCGATTGGTACTGTGATTGCATTCGCAATGCTTGCCGTGTTGGGTGGGTATTGGAGTCACCGACTGACCGGGATGCGCTGGGATATATACCCGCTTGCAAAGCTGTTTCTCGTGTTGCTGGTTATTATGGCGTTTGGTAGACAAATTGACAGTGGAAGCATTGCGGTTGATCTTTTTGCCAAGGTGATGGTCGTTGTATTGTATTTTTTATTGATATTCAAGATGAGATTTTTTTATCCCGATGAAATCGCACAATGGAAGTCGATATCTTTCTCTGGCCTCAGAATGTTACGTTCATGCATCCAAAAGGATTAAGACCTGATGTTGATCTTGTTTGTGTTATGCTTGTGTTTGATTTACCCATATACTGTATATCCTGTTGTTTTGTGGCATTTAAGTCGATCAAAATCAGTCGAAGCCGATTCTTCAGATGCAGATCGTTTGCCTTCAGTGGCAGTCGTGATTAGCGTATACAACGGCGAAGATTATATTGGAAAAAAACTTGATAACTTGTTGTCTCAAAATGGATTCGATCAAGACTGCTCCATTTATGTCGTGTCCGATGGGTCAACCGATGAGACAGAAGAAATCGTCGAGCGCTATCATCACGATCAAGTTTACTTGATCAAAACCGGTGGCAGGGTTGGGAAAACTCGAGCTGAAAACATGGCTCTTGACCGGATTGAAACCGATATCGTGTTGTTTACCGATGCGTCGACAATTTTTGAAAAAAATGTCTTGAACAATTTGAGGAGGTGCCTGGCTCACCCGTATGTGGGTTGTGTAAGTACAGTAGACAAGATCTACGGGGATGATCCAACGTTGACGGGGCAGGAGGGGCTCTATGTTCGTTATGAGATGCTGCTCAGGAAACTGGAGTCAGATCTTGGTATTTTGGTCGGTGCCAGCGGAAGTGGTTATGCGTGCAAGCGGGAGTTGGCCAAGAATATTCCCGCACAGTTGACAAGGGACATGTTTACACCGTTGTTCGCCAGACAGAGAGGGCTGCTTTCTCTGTCTGATGCAGACTCGATCTGCTATGTCAAGACACAGCCCAATCCAGCAAATGAATATGTCCGAAAAGTCAGAACCATAATCGGAGGATATGATACGTTGTGGGAGATGAAGGGATTAATGAATCCGCTCAAGTATGGCCTTTTTGCTTTTGCCCTGGTTAGCCACAAACTGTTACGGTGGTTGGGTGGGGTTTTTCTCATCGGTATTGTTGTAACTACCGCGATTTTGGGATTCGAAGAAAACAATTGGCTGTTTAAAGGTGTTTTCGTAATTGAGGTGTTATTTCTTGTCCTTTCAATATCGAAGTACCTTGGTTGGTCAAAAATAAACAACCGTTACCTCAACTCTCTATATTACTTTGTTCTTGCAAACGTTGCTGCGCTTCATGCTCTTTACAATAGCCTTGCGGGAAAATCCGTCGTTACATGGGAGCCAACAAAGAGGTAGCGGGAATAACCATGTTGCAACATATCAAAAAAAAATTGAGGCAAAGGGAGACGTATCTTTGGCAATTAACTTACCAATTTCTGAAAAAGTTGCAAAGATTGAACTCCCCCGTCATAAGGCCTATGCATGCCATGTTACGGCATGAGCGAATGGCCAGGCATGCGCTTTGGGGGGGGGTGCTCGAGTTTTTATATTATGTACCTGTTTTCAAGACGTACTGTTCTCGGTGCGGAAACAATCTCAAGATTTACGGTGGAATGCCGCAGGTTGATAGTCTTGTGGAGATGGAGATCGGGGATAACGTTACCTTGCATGCGGCATTGACAATTGTGGCCGGGTGCTTGTACGAGAAGCCTGTATTCAAGGTTGGAAATAATACACATTTGGGGTATCAGGTAACGATCAGCATTGGTGAAAAGGTCATCATTGGAGATAATGTTCTCATTTCCAATCTTGTCAATATACTTTCATATGACGGGCACCCGGTCGATCCTCAAGCCCGTTTGCTAGGCATGCCGCCCGAAAAAACAGGAAATGATTCCATAGTTATTGAAGACAATGTCTGGATCGGTGTCAACTGCACAATATTGAAGGGTGTAACCATCGGCAGAAATTCGGTCGTGGCGGCTGGCTCCATCGTTACAAGCTCTGTCCCAGAAAATTGTGTTGTCGCCGGAAATCCGGCGAAAATCATTCGGTCTGGTATATGAGCAGTCGCAAGCCGCGCGTTTTTATTGTTATCGACTCGGTCAAGCTTGGTGGGCCAGGCAAGGGTTTGCTGCAATATCTCGAAAGGGTTCGTGGAGACATCGATTATGTGATCGTCAATTTCACGCAGGGCGATAGTGATCGGTTTGAATTTGTCGAGATTGCTCGCAATCGCGGCCACAGAGTCGAGTTGATCGAGGAAAGGCATCGGTTCAACCCCCTTACGCTCGCAAGGGCATTGAGAATGTTCCGTGAAGGAGGGTACAACATCATTCAAAGTCACGGCTACAAAGGCCATGTCATCGCCTTGTTCATTTCCCGCCTTACCGGGTGCAAATGGCTTGCCATGGCACATGGGTGGACCAGGGAAAACCTGAAGATCCGCGCATACAATCTCCTTGAGCGGTGGTTGCTCAAGTTTCCGGATTATGCGGTCGCTGTTTCACCGTCACTTTATTCCACGCTCGAAAGTCAACGAAGCAAGAACAGGAAACTGCAGCTGGTTCTCAATGCTGTTGACGAAAAAGAGATTCCATTCTCATCGGTTAGGCATGACGTTCGTGAACGATACCGCCTTTCGAATGATGATTTTGTGATTGGAGTATTTGGGCGTTTCAGTCCAGAGAAGGGCCACGAAAACATACTATATGCCTTGTCAAGGTTGACTGAACAATATCCGGGGATCCGATTGCTGCTGGTTGGGGAAGGTCAGGAGCGCGAGAGATTGCATAATATTGTTCTGGACAAAGGCCTTGAAAATCACATCATATTTTGCGGTTATCAGCAACTTGTCGGTGATTATTACGCGTCTGTCGATCTGGTGGTTCTGCCTTCGTTGAGTGAAGGCTTGCCAAACGTGGTTTTAGAGGCGATGGTGCTGGGTAAGCCGGTGCTCGCAACAAAGGTTGGCGGAGTCTCGGAAATCATTGAGCATGACGTGAACGGGTGGTTGGTTGAAGCGGGATCGGTCACAGAGCTGGAGCGGGCTCTGCGACGATTGTTGGATGACAGGAGCGCTTTTGAACGCGTAAAGAAAAACACAAAACCCAGCCTGATGCCAAAGTTCTGTCCCGATGCGCGCGCACAAACCATACTGACAATATATCACGATTTGCTCGCCCACGGTTAGTGAACCAGAAAACATGCCAAAAAATCCTTCCGAGAAATCACGCGTTGACTGGATCGTCTTTTTTGGCGAAGACTGGGGCGAGCACCCAAGCACAGGTCAATTTTTGGCGCTGGAGATGCAACATCGGTTCAAGATACTCTGGATTGATTCTCTGGGTCTGAGGGAACCTGAAGTCAATTCTCATGACATTCTTCGGATATTGAGAAAGCTCAAAAACGCTGTCCTAACCCGAGGTAGCAACGAGAGAATGCTGACCAAGCGTCAGACCAATATCTACCCGGCTACGCCGTTGACAATTCCTTTTTGGCGATTTGCCGTTGTTCGATGGTGGAATCGCTTTTACCTGAAGCGCTTTATCAAAAAACAATATGCACGCCATGGGATTGTCAATCCTCTTGTAATTACGACTTGCGTTGCGTCATCACAGGTCATCAAGGATATCAGTGATAATTGCCTTGTCTACTACTGCGCGGATGAGTACTCGTTAATTTCAGGCCTGGATCCCGATTTGGTGGTCCGTCTGGAGAAGCAATTACTGTCCTGCGTCGACATGGTCTTTGCTGTATCCAGGGCGCTGGTGAAAAGCAAGTCGGCGTATCACCCTGTCGTGAAATATTTGCCCCACGGGGTCGATGTGGAACTCTTTTCACGAGCGTTGACCCGGAACGTTTCCAGGCCGGCAGATCTGCCAGATGATTATAGAAAGATTATTGGTTTTGTCGGACTGCTCGGTGAACACATCGATTATTCCGTAATCGAGCACCTGGCCAGAAAATTTGATGATTGTGCGATCGTTTTGATCGGAAATTATGAATCGGGTGTGCCGCTACCGAAGCGAGAGAATGTATTTTACCTGGGGGCCAGAAAACGAAACGTTTTGCCGGAATATCTTGCTTTCTTCGATGTATGCATCAACCCGTATTTGGTCAACAAGCGCAATAAATACGCGAATCCTACAAAATTGAAAGAGTACCTCGCTGCAGGGAGAATGGTGGTTATGACACCGCATGATGAGGTTGAAGAAGTCCCCGGGCGTATTGAATTCGCCACAACACCAAGCGAATTTGAAACGAAAATCCAAAATCTCTTCGGGGTTGACAGAGACAGTGTCAAGAAAGAGATATCATCAACCATGAACCAGCATAGCTGGGGTGTGCGAGCGAACTGGATGATTCATGAAATATACCGGTGCCACAAAAATGGATAAAAAATTGAAATGCAAGTTCGCGCTGTTTGCTGTGTTGCTAGTGATGAATCAATACGCCGCTGCCCGGAATGATCCAAGCGGAATTCCATTGTTGAATTTATGGGAACGGCACATGATCCAATATGGCCAAAAATGGGGTGAGTATCTCGCAAGCAACAAGCATTCCGAAGAAGAACGCCTGGCAGCAACGTATTATGATTCCACAAGAGTCTTCCATCAAATTTCGGAATATCTTGGTCAATCTGAACCATGGTTGCAGTATGCTAGGATCGCGTCCATTACCTACCAGGATAATTACTGCAATAGTAACGATTTTCGCATACCCGGGTATTGGCGATTCTCAACGGGCATACTCAACGATTACATAAAAACTCGGGACAGAAAGTATTATCGATACCTGGCGTTAATCCGTGATCGGCCGGCATTCTCGAATCCTCTAACGTACCAATATGCCAACACGATGTGGTATTGGCAAAAATATTCACGAGAAATCGCCTATGCCCTTCAATCGCAAACATCCGCCGAACGCGCTGGATATCCAAGAAATTCCGACAAGGTACTGAAATATCTCGATATGTCACTCCGGCATATCGATGAATGGGTGACAGGGCAGTATGCCAATCCAAACACCGGAGAGAACCGTCTTTCCCCTTTCATGGTCGGTCTTACAGCAGAAGCATTGATTGATCTTTATGAATGGGATCTTGAAAATCAGCGAAATCCAGACCCAAGAATACCCCTTGCCATTAAAAAAATCGCGGATCATCTGTGGTACAAGGCAACTGTAAGAAATGGTGTCAACAAGGGAAAACGGCTATGGGTAAGCGATCTCGGTGGTTCCCCTGGCAACTGGAACGATTTTGGTGGCCGGGGTGTTGGCGCGTTTCGATACGAGGATATCAAGGGTGCCATGCCGGCACCGGATTTGAATCTGTTGATTGCGCCAATGTATGCCTGGCTATACAAACACTATCATGATGTAAAGTATCGGGATATCGCCGATCGTATCTGGGTTGGTGGGGTGAAACTGGCAGCCATTGGCTGGAGCAGCAAGATTTTCAATCAAAACTACCGGTGGAGCTTTAAATATGTGCAGTGGCGCCGGGAAGGCATGAAGAACAATCCATAGTTAGGGCTTCCTGAAAAAACCTAACCGATTGATCTGAATAGAGAAACCACGAATTTTCCGCTAAAATGTGCAAGGAAACCCACCGAATCCTGCCAAAACCCTTGCACCTGGAAGAAGCGCCATGTACCGCAAGCCCCCTGCCAATCAGCTCACGTTAGAAAACTTTGACCTGCCGTTTGGCGGCAAGCTGAACGGAGAAAACCGGTGGGTCCGCCTGGCGGAGCTGGTGCCGTGGGAAGAGGTCGAGGCCGTTTACGCGAAACAGTTTTCGGAAAAGGCGGGCGCACCGGCCAAGCCGGCCCGCATGGCCTTTGGGGCCTTGCTGATCAAGGAGCGACTGGGACTTGGCGACGAAGAGACGGTGGAGCAGATCCGGGAGAACCCGTACCTGCAATACTTTCTGGGTTTTCACGGTTTCCGCGACGAGCCGCCGTTCGACCCCTCCATGTTCGTGTACTTTCGCAGACGCTTTTCCCTGGAAGACTTGAACCGGCTCAACGAAATCATCGCGAGCGGCGGCCTGAGCCTGGAGGAAACCGCTGCGGATGATGAGGGTGGAGACGACGACACAGGGGGTTCGTCAGGCGAAGACGGTTCGCAAGGCAGGTCTTCGTCATCCCACCCGGGCAACCGCGGCAAGCTGCTGCTGGATGCCACCTGCGCCCCGGCGGACATTCGTTATCCGACCGACATTGACCTGCTCAACGAAGCGCGGAAGAAGACCGAAGCAATCATTGATACGCTGTTCGAGCCCCTGAGGGGCACCCGTCGCAAGCCGCGGACCTACCGTCGCCAAGCGCGTCGTGCGTATGTGGCCTTCATCAAATCGGGGCGCCGCAATGGACGCGCACGGCGCAAGGCGCTGCGGCGTCAACTGGGCTATCTGAACCGGAATCTGTCGATTATTGACGCGCTGAGCGAAGAGGCATCGCTGACGCTGCTGAGCCCCCATCAGTATCGAAACCTGCTGGTGATACGGGAGCTGTATCGTCAGCAGCAATGGATGTACGACCATGGCAGCCGGCGGATTGCCGACCGCATCGTCAGTATCAGCCAGCCGCACATTCGGCCGATCGTGCGCGGCAAGGCGGCCTCGCCGACCGAATTCGGAAGCAAGCTGTCGGTGAGTCAGGTGGACGGATTCGCCTTTCTCGACCGCCTGGACTGGAACGCCTACAATGAATCGGGCGACCTGATTGCGCAGGTGGAAGCCTACAGCAGGCGCTTTGGTCATTACCCGGAATCGGTGCACGTTGACAAGCTGTATCGTACCCGGGCCAACCGGGCGTATTGCAAGGAGCGGGGTATCCGTCTGAGCGGGCCACCGCTGGGTCGACGACCCAAACCGTCGGAGGCCAATGAAGCCGAATTGCGCGAACAGGCCCGGCAACGGCATGCGGACGAAGTGGCCCGCATCCCGATTGAGGGGAAATTTGGACAGGCCAAGCGGCGCTTTGGACTGGGCCGCATCATGGCCAAGCTGCCACGCACCAGCGAGGCGAGCATTGCCATCATCTTCATCGTGATGAACTTGGAGAAACGCCTGCGGCAGATTTTTTTGGCCTGGATTTCGTTGCTCTGTGCCCATCGAATTGGCGCACAGGGCCGAGGAGGGGCAGGTGTGGCGTGCCTGGCACGCTGACCACCATCGTCTTTCCGGTGCGCAGGCGCGAGTGAGCTACGCCTGTGGGAGCGGGTCGATAGCGGGATAACGATTTTTCAGGAAACCCTAGTTAGTTTCGCTTCCCGACAACGCGTGCGGGGTTTCCGCTGATGATGGAATAGGGAGGATACTGTTTGATTCCAACCACGGAGCCGGCAGAAACGACACATCCTTCAGGAAGCGTAACGCCGGGCATGATAAAACTGTTTGCACCAATCCAGGCGCCTGCACCGATATGCACAGGCTTCAGTTCGTAACCCTGTTCGTGAATGGGTTTTTCAAGGTCGTCGAACCTGTGATTGACCGTCCAGATTTTAACCCCGGGTCCCAACATGGCGTTCTTGTCGATATAGAGTCCACCGGATGCCTGAAGAAAACAATCGATACCGATGCGGACTCCATCGGCCAGATAAAGCTCCTGCTGGCCGCGGTATTGAACGCCTTGCATGATTACGATGTCCTTGCCTGCCTGCTTGAAGTGCGGCAACAGCAATCTGGCGCGAATGTGTTGTCCAAACGAGCCGGGAATACGATATACCAATGCATTGAGATATTGAAAACGGGTGACTTTATTTGACAACTCCCAATAGAGCGTGCGTAATGCAGGGAAGCGGAGCTTTTTGTTCATCTTCAATTTTCATCGACTACGGTTCGAAGCGAAGGCATCGCACTCAGAAGCCGCTCGTTCATTTCGATGGCCTTCGTTCTTTCAATCGTGTTGAAATTTTTATCTGATTTTCGATTGTCTCTTCTGCCAACAAGGGCTTTCAGGGCGACAATATCGTACTCCATGTTGAGATAGTCCAGCATCGCCCTAACTGTTGAAAGGTCATTCAGTTCATGGGTTTTTATTCGGAATAGAGGTATATGCGGATAATCCATGCTGAACTGTCGGATGCGAAATTCTGTTTCATACCAGTACCAGAGACAACGGTAAAAATCATGTTTGAACGCTTTATTATTGAAGAGAATCTGCGCGTTTACCAGATTATCCGGATTTTTGGGGTCAATGAGGTATCGTTTTCCGACTTCAGTCTTGCCCGGAATGGAGCCGATTCGGTAGAACGAGATGGCTGTACCAACCGGCTCTCTCACCAAATGAATGACTTTGAGTTTTTTGGCAAACTCAAGAATGGAAAACCGAGATAGGCGTTTTATGAACTGATGATTTGTTTCGATGTAGTAGCGATATTTTCTGGCTGTGCGCCTGACATAGAGGCTCTTCAACAAGTATTGCGTACGGAAATATCTCTCATTGGCAAGCTCCTTGGAATCAGGATTGTAAAGAACAGGGTGTGGTTCATGAAGGCAAATGGCATCTGGTACGGATGTGAAAAGGTTTGCCAGTGTATTGGAGCCGCTACGGCCCGTTGTTGCAACAAATACGTATGATTCCGTGTGTGATGGAATGGCGTATCGGTACAGATGAATGGCCGCCTTGAGAGCGAGCGGGTTTTGCTTTAGTTTCTGCAAAGACATGTTTAAATTCTATCAAAAATCGTTGTGAGATTATACAATCATAAGGCAAGGCCATTTTGATTCAGTAGAGATCATGTGTGCAATATAAATACAAAGTTATAACACGAAATGCCTAACACGAGTTTCTGGTTCAAAATGATGCAAAAAACACCACTGAAGCGGGCGCCGAAACTTGTCGTATTGATGAGTTGGATGGCGGGCATTCTTTTGGTCGAAAGTGGATGCATGAATCAATTCGATCATGCTTCCCTCGTCTCTGATTCTTTAACACCGTGTGCTGAGGTTGAAGATCCGTCCTCTGTTCAAGGAAGTGATCTTTTGCTTGTGGTGCTTGCTGGTCAATCCATCATGTCCGGGCGCGGAACATTAACTGATTTGCCCGATCGGTTCCGCACCTGCCGCAACGATATCTTGTTGTTCGGAAACGATTACCGATGGAGGTACGCCCATGAACCCATCGATGACGGGCGCAATCAGGTCGATGCCGTTTCTGTCGATTCGAATGCTGCTGTCAGTCCCGGGACGGCCTTTGCAATAGCATATCTTGACCTGGCGCCTGGCAAACGTATCGTGCTCATTCCATGTGCAAAAGGCGGTTCCCTGATTGAGGAGTGGCAGCGGAACCGGAATCGCGACAGTCTGTACGGTTCATGTCTTTTCCGGTTCAGGATGGCAATGCGTTATGGGCAGCCTCTTGCACTATTGTTTCAGCAAGGGGAATCCGATGCGGTTGATCCTGAGCGCCTCTTCCCTCGGCAACCCAGGCCACATCAGTGGGATGAGATGTTCATACGATTTATCGAGGGCTTCAGAAGGGATTCTGGCGTGGCAAACTTGCCTGTCGTGTACACCCGCATGGGGCGAAACGGCAATCCCCGGAAATACGTGAACTGGAAAACCGTAAGGAAATCACAGGAGCGCGCCTCAAAAAAACTGACCAATGTGGCCTTGGTGTATACGGATGATTTGCCGCTGCAGGATGAGGTCCATCTTACCACCAGAGGCACGATTATCCTCGGTGAACGTTATGCAGAACGATTGCAGCAGTTGGTGTCGGAGGAATGATTGTCATGAAACAAGTTCGGCAACCTCTAGTTTCCGTAATCATCCCCGTCTATAACTGCGAGCAATATATTGAAGAGGCATTGCGCAGCGTCTACCAGCAAACCTATTCGAACATTGAAATCATTGTGGTTGATGATGGCTCCACGGATCGAACGCCCGAAATCCTCAAGAATCACTCGACCAAAATCAGGCTGTTCCATCAGGAGAATGCCGGCTCGGCTGCGGCAAGAAACAGGGCTCTGGATAATGCCTTCGGTGAATTGATTGCCTTTATTGATGGCGACGATTATTGGCATCCCGAAAAACTTTCAATACAGGTCGAACATCTTGAACAGAATCCTGATGTCGGTGTTGTTGCATCGAAGATTAAATATTACTGGCCTGTACAGGATGGTGTCTATCCAAATCCGGACGAGTCGTTTCCCGGAGATGAAACAGATACCTTCACCGAAATTTACTATGATGATATTTTTCATTCCTATCCAATTTCAACTATGTCAATCATGATGAGACGAGAGGTTGTCGAGAATACGGGAAAGTTCGATTTGACGATGAGAAAGGGGCAAGATCACGATTATTGGCTGCGTATGGCGTGGCACACTCGTATCCACAAACTGGAAAGAACGCTGGCATTGTATAGAATGAACCCTCAGAGCGTTACATTCAATCCGGGAAACGTGAATTACGCCGCGATGTCAATACGGAAGGCATTGAGGCGATGGGGGCGAAAGACGCCTTCAGGAAGACTCATACCCCGGTCTGCCGTACGGAAGAAATTGGCCAAAACCTGGAAGGATTTTGCCTATATGCATTACAAATATGGCAGCAAATTCCGGGCAGTTTTCGCGCTTGGGTGCGCGCTCTATTACAGGCCCGCTGAAATTGCGCGGCTCTTGAAGGTCGATGGTTACGAGCTGAGCTAGTTTCGATGCGCAAGTTTACCTGTAGTAGTTCAGACTTGATCTGACAGTTACCGGTTTTTCCGGGGGCGACTGTCAGGTCAAGCTCAGCCTACGAACTTCTCCTGCCAGATTTTCTTGCCGTCCTCCAGCGTTGCCATGGGGGTACGCCCACAACACATCTTGCCCTGGTGGGTTCGTTCCGTATTGTAGTACTCCAGCCATTCATCCAGGTCGGCCTGGAGCGATGCCAGATTCTCATAGAGTTTCTTCCGGAAGGTCACCTGATAGAACTCCTGGAGAATGGTCTTGTGGAACCGCTCGCAGATCCCGTTGGTCTGCGGAGATTTGGCCCGGGTTTTCGTGTGGTCGATATCATTGACCGCCAGGAACAGCTCATAGTCATGGGTGTCGGGCCTGCCGCAGTATTCGGTACCCCGGTCAGTGAGGACCCGCAGGACAGGCAGGCCCTGGGCTTCGTAGAAGGGCAGTACCCGGTCATTCAGCAGGTCGGCGGCCGTAATCGGCGTCTTGGTTGTGTACAGCTTGCAGTGGGCCACCTTGGCGTAGGTGTCCACGTAGGTCTGCTGGTAGATACGGCCTACCCCCTTGAGGGTGCCCACGTAGAAGGTATCCTGTGAGCCCAGGTAGCCGGGATGGGCAGTTTCGATCTCGCCGTGGTTCTCCTCGTCGAGTTTCTTCTTCTCCAACGCCTGGACCTGGGCTTCCGTCAGAATCAGCCCTTCTTCGGCGGCCATCTTCGCCTCCAGGGCCTTCAGGCGGCTCCGGAAGTTGGCCAGCTCGTGGCGCAGCCAGATGCTGCGCACGCCGGTGGGGGAGACGAAGATCCCCCGTTTGCGCAGTTCGTTGCTGACTCGGACCTGGCCATGGGCCGGAAAATCAATGGCATACGCCACCACCGCCTCTTCGACCTCCGGCGCCACCCGGTTCTTGGGGTTCGGGCGCCGACGGTCCGGCTCCAGCAGGGCATCGATTCCGCCTTCCTCGACCGCTTTCTGATACCGGTAGAAGGTATCTCGGGACAGCCCCATGATCTTGCAGGCTCGAGAGACGTTTCCCAATTCCTCGGCCAGATTCAGCAAGCCGAGTTTGTGTTTGATGATTCGTTCGCTACTATGCAACATGAGGGTTACCTCCGTCGTGTTTTGATTGGGTTGGGTTCGCACCCCCATCAAAACCGGTAACCCTCACTTTTTCAACTGTGAGGTGTCAGATCGGGTCTGAACTAATACAGTTACCCATTTCTTTCGTTCTGCACTTCGAAATCCTGCGCTATCGGTGTTTGTCAAGATAGTTGTCGCAATTTTCAAGCTGCGATTCTCTCGTTTTCCGGCCCGTCTTCTGCCTGGGGCCGGTCGGGATTCAGCCACACCTCCCCAACCGGCTCCCAGTTACGGGTGGCGCCACTCCAGCGTGCCGGATGCCGCTGTCGGGCGGCTTCGTACACCGCCTTGCGTTGTGCCAGGATGGCCCTGTCCCGCCCCTCATGTCGTTCGCTCGGCGTGACAAACTTCAGGGCGCTGTGACGATGAGTCCCGTTGTACCAGGAAACGAAATCATGCACCCATTCCCGCGCCGCCTCCAAGCTCTCGAAGGGCTTGCCGGGCCAGGCCGGGGTGTACTTCAGGGTCCGGAACAGGCTCTCCGAGTACGGGTTGTCGTTGCTCACCGAGGGTCGGCTGAACGAGGGCACCACGCCCAGTTGCTGCAGGGTCGCCATCAGGGTGGCGCCCTTCATCGGCGCCCCGTTGTCCGCATGCAGCACCAGGCCCGGGTGGGTGATCCCCTCGGCCAGACAGGCCCTGCGGACGAGCCTGGTCGCCAAATCGGCCAATTCCTGCTCATGCACTTCCCAGCCCACGACCTTGCGACTGTAGATGTCCATCACCAGGTAGAGCCGGTAGAAGGCGCCGCGTACGGCGCTGGCCAGGTAGGTGATGTCCCAGCTCCACACCTGGTTCGGCGCCGTGGCGCGGTAGCTCTTCGGTTTCGACGGCCGCTTTGGGACCTGGGCCCGGCCCCGGCGGTGAAGCTGTCCGGCTTCGCCCAGTACCCGGTAGAAGGTCGATTCCGAGGCCACGTATTCGCCCGCATCCGCCAGCAGGGGCACTATCTGCGACGGGGGCAGGCTGGCGAATTCCGGCCGGTTGCACAACTCGAGGATATGCCTGCGCTCGGCCTCGCTCAGGCGGTTGGCCGGCACCGGGCGGGGCGCTTCAGGCCGGCGGTCGGGCTCGATGCCGCCTTCCCGGGTCCAGCGCTGATAGGTGCGGGCGCTGATCCCCAGCAGCGCACAGGCCTTTTCCTGCCGGGCGCCGTGGGCCATGGCGTGTTCGACCAGCTCGTGGGCTCGGCGGCGATTCGGGGTGCTGATCATGCGTCCTCGCCTTCCCCCCAAATCGCCTCGGCTTTTTTTGACAACACCAGCAGGGCGGCGGTCTCGGCCAGGGCCTTTTCCTTCTTTTTCAGCTCCCGCTCCAGGGCCTTGAGCCGTTCCCGGTCGGTCTTGCGCTCGGCTCTGAGGCGGTCGGCCTGCTGCCGGTCCCAGTCGTTGGCCTGCTCGCAGGCCCGGCGCCAGGCCTGCACCTGTTCCGGGTACAGGCCCCGCTCCCGGCACCAGGCGGACAATTCGACTTCGTTCAGGGCAGCCGTTTCCACTACAGCGGCGAACTTGTCCGCCGCGCTCCAGCCCTCGGGGCTCTGGTCACCATCGGGCAGCAGGCGGCCCTCGGCCCGGGCGGCCTTGCGCCAGTTGTACAGGGTGGCCTCCGAGATGCCTTCTTCCTCGGCCAGCTCCGGTATGCTGCGGTTGTACGGAGGCAGCATCTTCCTCAGTACCGCCTCTTTGCGTTCGGGTGTATAGCGCATAGTTGCTCCTCGTTCCGCCCCCTCAAGGTCTCTTAGAGTCCCACATCGGGGAGGCGACATCTATCCTGACAGAGGGGGCCATATCTTTTACGTGAATTACACGAGCAGAAAAATGGGGCTCTTCATCAATTCGTGTGGGTCCGTAACGCCTTGGCGGCCTCAGGATAGAGATCCAACCCGCCCAGGTGGAAGTAGATGGCAGCCCGGAATCGCGCCTTGTTGCGGAAGCCCCGGCTACGAACCTTGATGAGTTTGATGCGACTGTTCGTGCTCTCTGCCAGCCCGTTGGAGGCCTTGAGGATAATGGCATTCAGAATCCCCCACAGGTGCGTCTTGACCATTCTGGCAACTTTCTTCACCGGCTCCAGGCGGCTGCGAATGGCCCAGTCATACCAGCGCTTCCAGCCTTTCTCGGCCCAGGTCCGATGCACGTAATGCCACAGGCTCATGCCCTGCTCCTTGATGGCCCAGGCCCGAGCCGTTTTGAGGTTCGCGTTTCGCAAGGTGGAAAAATCTCGCCACTGCTTGCGACTCATGTTCTCGGGGTTGGCCAGCCAGGCGTGCTTGCTGCCCGTGAGAATGGCATTACCCTCGCGAAGCAGCGCCTTGTGCTCCTGGCGGCGCACCTTGTCCACCGCCTCGCCCAGGGCCTTGGCGACATGAAATTTGTCGAAGGCAATCTTCTCCGCCGCACCGGGAATCGCGGCCAGCGTGGCCTGGATGTAGGCCGGCCACATGTCCATGGAGACGCTCTCAATCGCCGTCTTCCGGGTTTCATCCAGCCCCGCGTAAAACGCCTCCAGCGTCTCTTTCTTGCGGTCGTCACCCACGTGAATGACTTCGCCCGTCTCCCGGTCGGTCACGACCGTGACGTAGTCATGCCGTTTGCGAAAAGTGGTCTCGTCCACGCACAAATGGGCATGGCACTTTTCCGCATCACGCCGCCCGAGCCCTCGCTCCACCGCCCGTTGCATGATGCCGTCAATCGCATTCCAGCTCAGACCCAGCTGCCGGCTTACCGCGCTGGGGGCAGCCTCTTTCAGCCAGTCAATGACCAAGGCCTCGAACAGGGCCGTGTAGCGGCTGCCGGACTCGGCCCAGGGAACCTGGATAAGGCAGACACCGTGCTCGGGGCAGGATACACGGGGAACCTCCGCACACAGGACCGTCCGGTATTGACAGGTATCCAGATGACGCCATTTTCGGGTCCGCTTGTCGTAACGAGGGGCGGATTTGCCGCAATGCGGGCAGACAAGCTTCGCATCCAGTTCAATCCCCACGTAAACGGTCACCTCCCCCTCGCTCAGGTGCAATTCCACATCCTGCACCTGCCAAGGGCTCTCAATACCCAGAATCCGGGCGTACAGGTCTCGATCTCTCATGAGAAGTACCCTAAGCTACCCACACGAATTGGGGAAGACCCGTAATTGTTTTGTGGGGCGTTTAGTCAAACTCGGCGTGCCGCGTTAATGACGTTGTGTTTTCGCTGGGAAACGGTGCTTCTTGTCCCGGTAATCCAGCGTTGACGTTGGTGAGTCGTTATTGCGTTGTCAACACTGGCTGCGGAAAGCAGAGATATTCCAAGACCTTGTCCAGATTGTTGTTTAAATATTTTTTATTGAGGAAATGGCGTTGTTGTGAACCAGTTCACTGTATGTATGTGAGCCGGTTGACGAAGATTGTTGAGGTCTGTCACAGATACGGAAATTTGTCTGTTGAAAATCTTATGCCTGCCGAAAGAAGGGTTCATACTGCATGAAATTGATATTTCAGGCGTGTGAGTCGTATCTGCAGAATTTTGAGAGGCACAAGGCATGTACAGATTTTTTGTAAGACAAATTTCAATGATCGCAACGGCAATGATCTTTGTGGGGGGGTTGGCCTCCTGCGGAGGCGGTGAAGGTGGCGCAACCAACATTGCCTTGACGTCGCCCGGTTTGGAAGCTGGTTCCGCTGCATCCGGCTTCGATGTCGCATACACGCAGCCTTACGATGGGCAAATTTCCGTGTCCACGGATGCGACAATCGTCGTTCAGTTCAACAAACCTGTCAATGCGACCTCGGTCGATACGACCCGTATCGAGATATTGGGCCCGGGGGGGGCAACGGTTGGTTATACCTATACTGTCGAAAACGATATTGTCCGGATTGCTCCTTCGGGAACGTTGCATGAGGCTGTTTCTTACACAATCAGGATCGATCGTTCCGTGACCAGTCTGCAGGGTGAGACGATGAACAGGGACGTTATCGTGCAGTTTTCAACCGCCTCTCGAACCGACTATCCGCCCTTGTACGGGCGTTGGCTGGATAACATGGATCGATACGGGCGTAAATGGGGCGAATATATCAGCAATCCGGCCAATGCTGGGGATTATGCGTTATCGGCATCCTATTATGATGCCGAGCGGGTATTCTATCAAATCGCAGATTTCACAGGGAATACGGATCCCTGGTATCGGTATGCCGAGGCAGCTGAAAAAGTCTATCGCGACGATTATGCGATTGCCAACAATTATCTGATTCCGGGTTACTGGCGATTTTCTGAAGGTATCTATCTCGATTATATCAAGACCGGCGATACCGTTTCGTATGACGGGATTCGACTGATCAGGGACAACCCAGCCTTTTCCAATGCCGATACTTACTCGCGTGCAGACACCGCCTGGTACTGGCAGGTCTATTCCCGGGAGATTGCCTATTCGCTCGACTCGCATGTGTGGGCAGAACGGGCAGGGTATCCCCGAGACCAGGTGCGGGTGGATAAATATGTTGCCATGGCGCTTAATCACATACAGGAGTGGTTGACGCAAAATTACGCAAACCCCAATACGGACGAGCATCGTCTGGCCCCATTCATGTTTGGACTCACCGCCGAGGCGTTGATTCATTACTATGAATGGGAGGTCGAGCAGGGACATCCGATTGATGAAACCATTCCCAATGCGCTCAAGGCCATGGCAGACTATCTGTGGGAACAAGCCACCGTGCAAAGCGGGATTCATGCGGGCAAGCCAATGTGGATTCCGGATGTTGGTGGAACGCCCGGCGCCTGGAACGAACAGGGCGGAACAGGATACGGGGCATTTCGCTACGAGGACAAGAATGCGGCAAAGCCGGCCCCGGACTTGAATCTTCTGATTGCGCCGGCCTACGCATGGCTGTTCAAGCATTTCGGTGACATCAAGTACATTGAACGCGGCGATCTTATCTGGTCAGGAGGAGTGGCGCTGGCTGCGGTCGATTGGTCCGCAAAACAATACAATCAGAGCTATCGGTGGAGTATCGACTATGTCAAATGGCGCCAGGCAGGTTATGCGCGTCTCAAGTAATGACAATGTCGCACCGGCGAGGCCATATTCGTGAGAATCAACATGACGATTCATGAAACACAAGACAATATGATGCGATTCATAATATGGATTTTGTTCTCACAGTTAATCGTCTTTTCATTCGTGGGGTGCCAGGATATCGAGCACGACCTTGGTGCCCCTGAGTCGTCCCTTGTGGCTGAACTGATCGTCAATGGCGGGGATGAGCCGGTGCGCATGCGCGATCCGGAGCTGAGGCTCGCCGGAACGTTTCCGTATGCAATAAAGGGAATGTATGTATCGGAGGACAACGTCGCACTTCAGAATGGAGATGCCACTTGGATTGCGTTTCAAAATGCTGCTCGTTCCGTCAGTGAAAGCAGCCGGATACTGTTGCGTGACGAGTCGCCGGCGATTACGGTGTCGAAGACCGTGTATGTCTGGCTGGTCGATGTGTTCGATAATGTCTATCCGGCAATTTCGCGTTCATTTTCCTACTTGCGGGAAGATGCGAGTCCGCCCAGTGCAACGGACATCCTGATCAATGGCGGGGCGTCGCTCACCACTACGTCTACTGTAGACGTGCGTGTTGAAGGCGTCGATGACGTTGGGGTTACAGCCTATTTGCTCTCGGAGGAACCGAACAATCCTTCTCTGCTTGATTCCCGCTGGGTATCAGTGGCGCCGCAAACTCGACTCTCTTTCACGGACCGGTTTCAGTTTTCTGCTGCAACCGGTTCAGGAGACAGGTCGATTTATATGTGGCTGAGGGATGCCTATGGCAATATGTCGGGGCCTGTATCCGATACGATAACCTATCAAATTATGGATACCCAGGCGCCTCTTGTCAACAGTGTTTCCATCAATGGCGGGGTCGGAACCACGGCGACGAATATTGTGTCCGTCGCATTCAATGCGGTTGACGACTATGGCGTTGTCGGTTTCCTGATATCGGAAAATTCCTCCGTTCCCGGCTTGAATGATGCGGCCTGGACAACTATTTATCCGACCAGCAACTTGAGTACTGTGGTTAGCTACACGCTGTCGCAAACGCTTGGGGTGAAGACAGTTTATGTCTGGGTCAAGGATGCAGCAGGCAATATTTCCACGGCGGGAAGCGATTCAATCCAACTAACCGGTAATCTCTCACTTGGCAGTGCGTGGATGTTTTTCGGAGATAGCCAGACTGCGGGCAGAGCCAACGAGCCAGACGCCATTTCGCATGCCATTGCATTTCGGAATATCTGGCTAGCTACATACGGGGAATCTGTTTCTCCCTATATCGATGGTGTTGGCGGGAGAACTCTTCCTCAAACCTATCAAAGTTATCGGACGACGACAGCGCGGAGCAATGCAAGCTGGGTGCATTTTCAGGAGTCTGGATGCCAGTTTTCCGATGAGGACACGCCTGCCAAATTCATCACCGCTTTCGAAAATTTTGTACGAGATATTGCGGCGACGACTCCGGGCGCTGTGATTTCTACGGAAACTGCCTATTCTTTTGAAGCGGAAAATGAGCCATGCAGAGACTGGACCACCTACAATATCGAAATGCGCACGAAGATTGCGCAACTTGCCAGTGAAGGTATTGTCGTTCACCTGGCAGAGGTGGATCGTAATATCAAGGAGCTTGTCGCGCGCAAGCGCGCCCAACTCGGTTTCACTGCAGGACAGCAGGCGGTGTGGGGCGACTCAAATAACAGTATTGGACGACACTATACCGGGCTTGGTAATCTTATGGTTGCGCTCAGCCTGTACAAGGCGCTTGGTTTTGATGTGAATACCCTTGACCTCAGCGGGGTTCCGGATAGCCAGGTTGGCGCAGCAGACAAGCAACTCTGTCTTGATATCATCAATGCCTATTGATATGTACGCTGTTGATGCTGGAGTCGTTCGGTGAACGAGAATGTCAAAATGTCTCAAAATCGTTTTGACGAAAATTCCATGCAGGACCGTCGCGAGCCGTGAAAAGGCAAAGCATCACGGCTTGTTCCGCGCTTGCAGGCGACAATCGGAAAATTGCGATCGGCATAGTGATGAGACGATTAGTCTGTTCTGTGAGGTTTCAGGATTTCGACTTGTGTTCCGGTGTTTCCCACGAACGATATTGCAATTCACGATGTCAGGATCCGTATATAGTCATCAAGCATCCTTTTTTCAGAGAAATTCTGGATGACATGCTCTCGTGCGTGACGCCGAAAATCTTCTAGTCGCTCAGGGCTCATCATTTTCCGCATACCGGCAACGAGTGCCTCCATGTTTCCTGGCTGGACGATGATTCCAACGTTTTCGGGTAGAATTTCAGTTATACCTCCGACATCGGTTGCCAGGCACGGGAGTCCGGAACTCAAGGCCTCAAGAATAACAAGCGGCACCCCTTCGGTAATTGAGCTCATCACCAGGAAGTCATACGATGTCAGCAATTGCGGTATGTTTGTCTGCTCTCCAAGAAAACGGACGTAATCTTCGATGCCGTCTTGCCGTGCCTGATTGCATAACGCCTTTTTTAGAGGGCCTGTTCCGATGATGTCAAGTCTCAGAGATATTTTGCTAGTCTTGTTGATTCGAGAGACGGCATCTATCAGCATGTCAAGGTTCTTATGGGGGTGAAGTCGGCCAACAAACACGGCTTTGAATGATCCCGGCTCGCGGGGATGACTGGGTTCTGGTTCGGCGGGCCGGAACCGCTCGGTGTCAATTCCATTATAGATTACATGTAACCGATCAGGGGCGACGCCAAGAGTGTCCTGAAAATAATCAGCAAGCCTGTTATGTATTGCTGTCACGGAGTCCACGCGGTTAAGGGTACGTCTGGCAAATCGCCGCAATCGAGCATTGTTCAGCAGGTCGATCTCGTTATGTTCAGTAACAACAATTTTCCTCACGCCGGCCAGTTTGGCAGGAAGATAGATCAGAGAAAATATGCCAACATGATGTACGTGGATAGTGTCGATCTTGTTGTCGCGGAATGTTCTAAATAGATCGTATCGCCGTTTGATGCGGTTCTTTTTTTCGGCATCAATGGCAAAGCACTCAATCCCCGAGTTTTCAAGATCGTCGCTGATCGGTCCCTTTCCCGAATGTGTCGCGCAAACTGAAATCTGGTATCCTCTCCGGGAAAGCTTTTTTGCGATATTGGCGGCCAATCTTTCCGAGCCGCCTATCTGAAACGTGAATATAACTTCCATGATGTTCATGACGATTCCTGCCTGCGCTGTCTAATGGCCATGAAAGCGCTCATGGTGCGGATGTCGAATGACCTTGGTTCTTCGAACGTTCGAGCCAGACCTGAAACATCAGAACATCCCATAAATAATATTCCCAATTCTGTTTATTGGCAAGATGCTCATTCCAGATTTGTCTGATAACCGGCGCAGAAAAATATCCTTCCTGCTTTAATCGGTCTTCGTCCAGAAGCGATTCCGCCCATTCGCGCAGTGAACCGCGCAGCCATGAACCAATCGGAACGCTAAACCCCATTTTGGGACGTTCAAACAAGCTGTCTGGAACATACCGTTCCAGAAGTTTCCGCAGGATCCATTTACCTTTGTTATGGCGGATTTTCATTGACAAGGGGAGGCGAAACGCAAATTCAATGATTCTGTGATCAAGCAGCGGAGCGCGCGTTTCCAGGCTGTTGGACATTGCTGCCCGGTCCACTTTGACCAAGATGTCATTCTGAAGGTAGTTCTCGATATCAATAATCTGCAATTGGCTGACGATATCCATTCTGTGAGTACTATTCCGAATACCTCCTCCGGAACATGGGCCATGTGAGACAACGGTTCCGCGAGGCCACGCGTGATGCGTGACGACATGGCGATACAGGTCCGATACGTTATCATGCCGCAAGAAATCTGCAATCTTTCCGGGTTTGGGACAAAGTTTTTGTGGGACGATATTCAAGCAGGCAGCCAATCCCTTGCGAAGTGCTGATGGTATCCGCTGCGCGTTCCTCCACGTAGAATTGGCAAACGCATATCTTGGATATCCGCAAAAGATTTCATCTCCGCCGTCACCGGAAAGCGCAACAGTTACGTGTTGTCGAGTCAGGCGGGAAACCAGAAAAGTCGGGATTTGTGAAGGATCGGAAAAGGGTTCATCGTAGATTGTGGGCAAATCGGGGATGACCTGGAGTGCGTTTTCCGGGGTAATGTAAAGTTCGGTATGGTCCGTGCCCAGGTGATGTGCAACTTTTTTCGCGTAAATGGCCTCGTTGAAATCTTTATCGTGAAACCCAATGGTGAACGTCCTGACTGGCTGTGCGCTTTCCTGTTGCATAAGGGCGACGACAAGTGATGAGTCAATCCCTCCGGACAGGAATGCGCCCAGCGGAACATCGGATATCATCATGTTGCTGATGGTGTCGCGCAATCGGGTGTCCAGTTCGTCGATGGCCTGATCTTCTGTCCCGGAATAGGGGTGCATATTTGCATGGGCAGCAATTTCTTCGAGGTTCCAGTATTTTTGTGGTTTTGGGGTCAATTTTTGGATCAGGCTAGACAGCGGGATCGACAGAAAGCACCCTGGTAGCAGTTTATGGATGTTCTGATAAATGGAGAGAGGGGCCGGGATATTGCTGTGAAGAAGATATTGCTCGAGAGCGTTTCGGTTGATGCTGCCAATCCAGTCGGGATGGAATGTCAAGGGTTTCAGTTCGGATGAAAACAGAAAACTTTTTCCCTGCCAGCCGTAATACAGGGGTTTTTCTCCAATTCGGTCGCGTGCTAGATGAAGAACATTTTCTGTGTTGTCCCAAATGGCAACAGCAAACATGCCAATACTTTTTTGTAACGCAACCGGTATCCCCCATGCTTCGAGTGACGCCAGCAGAACTTCCGTGTCGGAGTGGCCGCAGAAGGTGTAGCCTTTCCTGGTCAGGATTTTTCTGAGAGACAAGTAATTGTATATCTCGCCATTAAAGACAATGGTGTATCGGCCGCTGGCAGAAGTCATTGGCTGGCGGCCGGAACCACTGAGATCCTGAATGGCCAGTCGTCTATGGCCAAGCACCACGCCGGTTTTGCGGCAAATGAATATCCCTTCATCATCAGGGCCGCGGTGATGCAGACTGGCGCTCATTTTGTGGGTGATCGCCTCAAGATTGAATGTCGCATTTGGGGTGTAAAATCCGAAAAGGCCGCACATCTTCTAGGTTACCGTGACGAACAGGTAAAGATTATTCCGAGTATCGGGCGTCTGTATTCGGGGTGTAGTCATGCTGCGGGGCGAATAGTCTTGTGGGTTGTCTGGATGTCGTGGCTATTGTGTTGAATGCGGTCGAGCTACAGAGGCAGAAAAATCGCCATCGAAATTGAAACGCCGTTTTTCTTTTGTGTCTGAACGATTTTATATCGCATCTTGAGAATCGAGTGTCGGCCGTGCCGGGCACTGCGGCAAGGATGTATCTGTTATCGCGACAAAGGGGTTTGGCCTGTCATGCATATTGGGTTGTGCAACACGTGATGTCATTTGATACTCAATCGAGTTCCAAATATCAGCCTGCCTTCGTGCTTCCGGGACGCAGGAACGTCTCGTAACCGGCCGTCGTCCTAACCGCGATTGCCATATTTCTGCTGTGGGTGGGGACGAAATCCGGAGTCCGTTGTCTTTGTCGTCACGCCTGTGTGCCGGAAATGCCTCATCGATGTCGTGAACACGAAGACTCTCAGCGCGCTGCGCCGACGACAATGGGTTTGTTGGCGTACAGTCGTGCAGGCAGACCGGAAATCAGATACCCGGCAAGCCGAGGTTTTGACGATCATCCGGCCGTGGTTTGTCCCTTGTAATCGATTGCATCCTAGCTATTTGCGGACTGTTGTAAAATAGGCCATTCGGCAGCATCAGACGCCACGACGACATGATTGGCCTGGAGTGGCGCTCATCCCGGGTGGGTCAGCGTCAGATTTTCCGCAAATTTCGCCGGTCTTGACGTGAGCTGTTGCTTCAGAAGGCCTTTCCTCCGAAACTCTACCGCATGACGTCTTCCTTCATCCATCTCCACCTGCATACCGAGTATTCTCTGGTCGACGGCCTGATCCGCGTCAAGCCGCTGGTGCAGGCCGTGGCCGCGGCGGGGATGCCGGCGGTGGCGGTGACCGATCAGGGGAACCTGTTCGCCATGGTCAAGTTCTACCGGGCGGCGCAGGCGGCGGGGATCAAGCCCATCGTGGGGGTGGATGCCTGGCTGGAGAATCCGGAGGAGGGGGGGCAGCCCTTCCGGCTGGTGCTGCTGTGCAAGGATCTGGTGGGTTACCGGAACCTGACCGAACTGGTCTCCCTCGGCTACATCGAGGGTCAGGAACGGGGGATGCCCATCCTGCGCCAGGCGTGGCTGGCCGAGCACCGGGAGGGGCTGATCGTGCTTTCCGGGGCGAAAGGGGGCGATGTGGGGCAGGCGCTGCTGGCTGGCAACGGGGATCTGGCCCGGGAGCGCCTCGATTTCTGGCAGACCCACTTTCCCGACCATTATTATCTGGAATTGCAGCGCACCGGCCGCCCCGGAGACGAGGATCACCTGCACGCGGCGGTGGATCTGGCCATCGAGCGGGGGCTGCCGGTGGTGGCCACCAACGATGTGCATTTTCTTCGGCCGGAGGACTTCGAGGCCCACGAGGCGCGGGTCTGTATCCACGACGGGCGGGTGCTGGACGATCCCCGCCGGCCGCGGCGTTTCTCCGAACAGCAGTATCTGCGCACGCCCGAGGAGATGGCCGAGCTGTTCGCCGACATTCCCGAGGCGCTGGAGAACACGGTCGAGATTGCCCGCCGCTGCAATCTCGAGCTGACCCTGGGCAAGAACTACCTGCCCGACTACCCCATTCCCGAGGGGCTGACGCCCGGCGAGTTCCTGGCCCAGGAGGCCCGGCGCGGCCTGGAGAAGCGCCTGGAACGGATCCTCGATCCGGCCGCGCCCGACGCCGGGGCACGCCGGCGGATCTACGAAGAGCGGCTGGCGACGGAGCTGGAAGTCATCAACTCCATGGGCTTCCCCGGCTACTTCCTCATCGTGGCCGACTTCATCCGCTGGGCCAAGGAGCATGGCATTCCGGTGGGGCCGGGGCGCGGCTCGGGGGCCGGCTCGCTGGTGGCCTACGCCCTGACCATCACCGATCTCGATCCCATCGCCTACGATCTGCTGTTCGAGCGTTTCCTCAACCCGGAGCGGGTTTCCATGCCCGACTTCGACGTGGACTTCTGCATGGAGGGCCGCGACCGGGTGATCGAGTACGTGGCCGAGCACTACGGCCGCGAGAAGGTTTCCCAGATCATCACCTACGGCTCCATGGCCGCCAAGGCCGTGGTGCGCGACGTGGGCCGGGTGCTGGGCCACCCCTACGGCTTCGTGGATCGTATCGCCAAGCTGATCCCCTTCGAGATCGGCATGACCCTGGACAAGGCCCTGGCCCAGGAGGAGCAGCTTCGCGAGCTCTACGAGCAGGACGAGGAGGTGCGGGCCCTCATCGATCTGGCCAAGTCCCTCGAAGGCCTGGCCCGCAACGCGGGCAAGCACGCCGGGGGCGTGGTCATCGCGCCCTCGAAGCTCACCGATTTCACCCCGCTGTACTGCGAACAGGGCTCCAGCAGCGTCGTCACCCAGTTCGACAAGGACGACGTGGAGGCCGTGGGCCTGGTCAAGTTCGACTTCCTGGGCCTGCGCACCCTGACCATCATCGACTGGGCGGTGCAGACCATCAACCGCGAGCGCGAAGCCCGCTCCGAGCCGGCGGTGGACATCTCGGCCATTCCCCTGGACGATGAAGCGGCCTTCCGCCTGCTCAAGGAGACCCGGACCACCGCGGTGTTCCAGCTCGAATCCCGCGGCATGAAGGATCTCATCAAGCGCCTGCAGCCTGACAACTTCGAGGACATCGTGGCCCTGGTGGCCCTGTTCCGCCCCGGCCCGCTGCAGTCGGGCATGGTGGACGACTTCATCAACCGCAAGCACGGCCGGCAGAAGGTCGAATATCCCCATCCGGATCTGGAGCCCATCCTCAAGCCCACTTACGGGGTGATCCTCTACCAGGAGCAGGTGATGCAGATCGCCCAGGTGCTGGCCGGCTACAGCCTCGGCGGCGCCGATCTGCTGCGCCGCGCCATGGGCAAGAAGAAGCCGGAGGAGATGGCCAAGCAGCGTGAAATCTTCACCAAGGGCGCGCTGGAGCGGGGCGTGGACGAGAAGGTGGCCACCCACATCTTCGACCTGATGGAGAAGTTCGCCGGCTACGGCTTCAACAAGTCCCACTCGGCCGCCTACGCCCTGGTCTCCTACCAGACCGCCTGGCTCAAGGCCCATTTCCCGGCCGCCTTCATGGCCGCGGTACTCTCGGCCGACATGGACAATACCGACAAGGTGGTGACCCTCATCGACGAGTGTCACGACATGCAGCTGACGGTGGAGCCGCCCAACATCAACCAGTGCCAGCACCGCTTCACCGTGCGCGGCGACCAGACCATCATCTACGGCCTCGGCGCCATCAAGGGTGTGGGGGAGGCGGCCATCGAGGCCATCATCCACGAACGAGAGTCGGGCGGTCCGTTCCGGGATCTGTTCGACTTCTGCCAGCGCATCGAGCTGAAGAAGGTCAACCGCCGCACCCTCGAGGCCCTGATCATGGCCGGGGCGCTGGACGTGTTCGGCGAGAACCGTGCCACCCTCATGGCCTCCCTGCCGGCGGCCCTCAAGCTGGCCGAGCAGCAGAGCCGCAACCGCGAGGCGGGCATCGACGATCTGTTCGGCATGGCCGCTCCGGTGGTGGATGCCGAATCGGGCCAGTACCTGCGCCAGCCCGACTGGCACGAGGATCAGCGCCTGGCCTGCGAAAAGCAGACCCTGGGCCTGTACCTCACCGGCCATCCCATCGATCGCCATCTGAATGAACTGGCGAAGTTCACCACCTGCCGCATCGTCGATCTCAAGCCGGACCGGGATCAGACCGTGGTGGTGGCCGGCCTCATCATCGCCATGCGCACCATGAACACCCGCCGCGGCGATCGCATGGCCTTCATCACCATCGACGATCGCAGCGCCCGCATCGAACTGGCGGTGTTCTCCGAGGCCTATCAGCGCCACCGTCACCTGCTGGCCAAGGACAAGCTGATCGTGGTGGAAGGCGAGGTGAGCGTGGACGAATACAGCGGTGGCTACAAGATGAGCGCCCGCAACCTGTTCGATCTGGAACAGGCCCGCGAACACTTCGCCCGCAAGCTGGTGGTGGCGGTGGACGAGCGCCGCGCCGGCAACGGTTTCGTGCCCGGCCTGCAGGCCGCCCTCGGCCCCTACCGCGAAGGGGGTTGCCCCGTGGTGCTCGACTACCGCGCTGCGGACGCCCGTGCCGAAATCGTCCTTGGCCGTGACTGGCGCGTGCGCCCGGCGGACGAACTCCTCAATCGCCTGCGCGAAATGGTGGGCGAGGAGGGGGTTCGGGTGGAGTACTGATTCACGGCTTCGATGGAATCGGTGGAAGAAAACGCAGAGGACGCGGAGACGCAGAGAACGCAGAGTGTGTTGTTGGGATCGCCGAAACGTGCGCCAATATCAGGACATTGAGGTAGGTCGGTCTGCAGCCCGACATTACTCTCGTAATCAAACAGTTTGTCGGCCCGAAGGCCGACCTGTAGGGTGTAGGCCGGCTCAAGCGCAGCGGAGCCGGCAAAAATCGTGTCATCCCGAGATGGCGGCTCCGCTACGCTTGAGCCGCCCTACGGGCTGCGTCTCTGCGCCCTCTGCGTTATTTGCAGACGGCTTGCCGAAGCCCCTTTACCGGCATCCCCCGATCGAATCCTTCCCGCAGCGCCGCCCGTCGGTCCAGATGGCGCCGTCGAAGCGGGCCTGGATGAGGATGGCGTTCTGCAGGTTGGCGCCGAGCAGGTTGGCGCCGGAGAGATCGGCGTCGAGCAGGTTGGCGTTGCGCAGATCGGCGAAACGCAGATCGGCATGGCGGAAGTTCACCCCGTGCAGATGGGCGCCGCGCAGGTTGGCCAGCATCAGGTTGGCCTCTTCCATGCTGGCCAGTTGCAAGATGGCCTTCTCGAGATTGGCGCGCTGCAGGTTGGCCTTGTCGAGCCGCATGGAGGCCATGGAAGCGCCGTGCATGTCCACGCCGGGCTGATTGGCGCCGATCCGCACTGCCCAGGAGCACTGGGACTCGGGTTTCCATTCGCAGATCATGTTTACGTCCTTGAGCTTGTCGATTTCCTTGGTCCAGGCATGGGCCTGGCCGGCATGGAACAACACTGCCGCCGAGAACAGCAGCAGGGCGGGTACGAGCCAATGGCGAGTCTTCTCTTTCATGCGATCCTCCCGGGTGGTGCCTCTGCCGGAGCCCCCCTCCGGCTTCATGGCAGAACTGTCAGGCAAAAACCCGGCCGGAACCTTGATCAAGCTCAATTCGGACGGGGATTTCCCGCGTGAACCGCGGCCTGTGTTCCGTGACAGGAAGTGATAGAATCTGCCCAGGATGCGCCATATTTTCACAAATTGCCGGAGGAATATCCGGTAAGCCATTGATATTCATACCCGGAACCTTTTCATGAATCTCAACTTCCTGGATTTCGAACAGCCCATCGCCGAGCTGGAAGCCAAGATCGAGGAGCTGCGTTACGTGGGCTCCGACAGCGAGATCAACATCAGCGAGGAGATCCAGCGCCTGCAGGCCAAGAGCCGGGAACTGACCGAGTCGATCTTCGCCAATCTCAAGTCGGCCCAGATCGCCCAGCTCGCCCGCCATCCCCAGCGCCCCTACTTCCTCGACTACGTGGAGCGGATCTTCACCGACTTCGAGGAATTGCACGGCGACCGGGCCTTCGCCGACGATGCGGCCATCGTCGGCGGCATGGCCCGGCTGGAGGGCCGGCCGGTGATGCTGATCGGCCAGCAGAAGGGCCGCGACACCAAGGAAAAGGTGCGCCGCAACTTCGGCATGCCCCGCCCCGAGGGTTACCGCAAGGCCAAGCGCCTGATGGAGATGGCCGAGAAGTTCAAGCTGCCCATCCTCACCTTCATCGATACCCCCGGTGCCTATCCCGGCGTGGACGCGGAGGAGCGGGGCCAGAGCGAGGCCATCGCCCGCAACCTGTACGTGATGGCGGCCCTCAAGACACCCATCGTCAGCACCGTGATCGGTGAGGGCGGCTCCGGCGGCGCCCTGGCCATCGGGGTCTGCGACCGGCTGATGATGCTCGAGTATTCCACCTATTCGGTGATCTCGCCCGAGGGCTGCGCCTCGATACTGTGGAAGAGCGCCGAGAAGGCCCCCGAAGCCGCCGAGGCCATGGGCCTGACGGCGCCGCGCCTGAAAGAGCTGGGGCTGGTGGATTTCATCATCAACGAACCCCTCGGCGGTGCCCACCGCGATCCGGATGCCACTGCCGCAGCGGTGAAGACGGCGCTCCTCGAGTCGCTCGAGCGGCTCGAGACCATTCCCATCGACAAGCTGCTGGATCAGCGTTACGAGCGCCTGATGAAGTACGGCAACTACAACGAGTAGGATGCCGCGCCCGGGCTTCAGCCTGAGCCGCCTCGAGGCCGCCCTCGAACCCCTGCCCCGGCAAGGGCGCTGGTGGATCGGCTTCAGCGGCGGCTGTGATTCCGCCGTTCTCCTCCATGCCCTGAGCCGCCTGCGCCCCCCCACGGTCGAACTGCGGGCCCTGCACGTCAATCACCGCCTCCATCCCGATGCCTCGGCCTGGGCCGAGCATTGTCGGCGCTTCGCCGCGGCGCGAGGTATTCCCTTCCGGCTCATCGAAGTGGATGCCGCGCCCGGTCCGGGCGAGAGTCCCGAAGCGCGCGCCCGCGAGGCGCGCTACGCCGCCTTTGCCGAAGTGCTGGCGGCGGGCGACCATCTGCTGCTGGCCCATCACCGCGACGATCAGGCCGAAACGGTGCTGCTGCGTCTGCTGCGCGGCGCCGGTCCCGAGGGGCTGGCCGGCATGCCCGTTACCCGGCCGCTGGGGGCGGGCCAGCTGTACCGGCCCCTGTTGGACTTCACCCGCGCCGACCTGCAGGCCTGGGCTCGGCGTGAAGGGCTCGAGTGGATCGAGGATCCGGCCAACGCCGGCACCGATCCCGATCGCAACTTCCTGCGCCACGAGATTCTGCCGCGCCTGCGTTCGCGCTGGCCGGCGGCCGATGCCACGCTGGTGCGGGCTGCCCGCCTGCAGCGGGAGGCCGCCGATGACCTGGCCCGGCAGGCGGCGGCCGACTGGGCAAGCCTGGCCGAAACGCAGCCCGATCGGATCGCCGTGGCCCCACTCCGGGCCCTGCCGGCGGTCCGGCAGCGGCGTCTGCTGCGCTACTGGATCGGCCGGATCAACGCCCGGCCGCTGCCCGATGTCCGGCACCTGCAACGGATCCTGGACGAGGTGCTGACCGCCGCCCCTGACGCCATGCCCGAGGTGCGCTGGCGCGGCGCCCGGATCCGGCGCCATGACGGCAGGCTCTGGCTGTTGCCGGAGACGCCGCCGGCCATGCCGCCCATGCAGCCCTGGGACCTGCGCCAGCCCCTGCTGCTCGGTGATGGCCGCTGTCTGGAAGTGCGCGAGATCACGGGCGAGGGCCTGCGCGCCGATCTGCGCGGACGGGAGGATATCCGCATTGATTTTCGCCGGGGCGGCGAGCGCCTGCGCCCGGCGGGGCGGGGAGAACGCCATCATGCCCTGAAGAAACTGCTTCAGGAATGGCGTGTGCCCCCCTGGGAGCGGGCGCGCCTGCCGCTGCTCTACGTGGGCGAGGCCATCGCCGCCGTGCCCGGTTACTGTGTCTGTGCGCCCTTCGCCGCCGGGGCGGGGGAAACCGGGCTGGTGATCAGGGTGCGCAGCGGCGAACGCGATTGAAACCCTGTCCGAAAACGACGACAATATCCCCCCGGCGACGGCGCCGGTTCCGCACCACCCCCGGCGTCCCTCTTTCCCGCAACCGGCTGGGCCTTTCATGACCAAATACGTCTTCATCACCGGCGGTGTCGTCTCCTCGTTGGGCAAGGGCATCGCCTCCGCCTCGCTGGCTGCCATCCTCGAAGCCCGGGGGCTCAAGGTCACCCTGCTCAAGCTCGATCCCTACATCAACGTGGATCCGGGCACCATGAGTCCCTTCCAGCATGGCGAGGTGTTCGTGACCGAGGACGGCGCCGAGACGGATCTCGACCTGGGCCATTACGAGCGCTTCGTGCGCACCACCATGACCCAGAAGAACAACTTCACCACCGGGCGGGTCTATTCACACGTGATCAGCAAGGAGCGCCGGGGCGACTACCTGGGCGCCACCGTGCAGGTGATCCCCCACATCACCGACGAGATCAAGCGCCGCATCCGGGCCGGGGCCGAAGGGCACGACGTGGCCATGGTGGAGATCGGCGGCACGGTGGGCGACATCGAGTCGCTGCCGTTTCTCGAGGCCATCCGCCAGATGGGCGTGGAGGAGGGGCGCGACAATGCCCTGTTCATCCATCTCACCCTGCTGCCCTACATTCCCACCGCCGGCGAGCTCAAGACCAAGCCCACCCAGCACTCGGTGAAGGAGCTGCGCTCCATCGGCATCCAGCCCGACATCCTGATCTGCCGGGCCGACCGGCCCATTCCCGAGGACGAGAAGCGCAAGATCGCCCTGTTTACCAACGTGGAGGAGCGGGCGGTGATCGCCGCGCTGGACGTGGACAGCATCTACAAGATCCCCATGCTGCTCTCCGAGCAGGGGCTGGACGAGATTGCCGTGGACAAGTTGCGCCTGAGCGCCCCGCCGCCCGATCTCTCCGAGTGGCAGGCGGTGATCGACAAGCTCGAGCATCCCACCGGCGAGACCACCATCGCCATGGTGGGCAAGTACATGGATCTCACCGAGGCCTACAAGTCCCTCTCCGAGGCGCTGATCCACGCCGGGATCCACACCCGCACCCGGGTCAACATCCGTTACGTGGATTCGGAAGACATCGAGCGCGAAGGCACCGGCTGTCTCGAGAAGGTGGATGCCATCCTGGTGCCCGGTGGCTTCGGCGAGCGGGGCGTGGAAGGCAAGATCGCCGCGGCGCAGTACGCCCGCGAACACAAGGTGCCCTACCTAGGCATCTGTCTGGGCATGCAGGTGGCGGTGATCGAATACGCCCGCCATGTGGCCGGGCTGGAAGACGCCCACAGCAGCGAATTCGACAAGGACACCCGCCACCCCGTGATCGCGCTCATCACCGAATGGATCACCCACGACGGGCGGGTGGAGCAGCGCGACGAGAACTCCGACCTGGGCGGCACCATGCGCCTGGGTGGCCAGCCCTGCAAGCTCAAGCCGGGCTCGAAGGTGCATGACATCTACGGCAAGGACGTGATCGTGGAGCGCCACCGCCACCGCTACGAGTTCAACAACAACTATCGCGAGCCGCTGGCGCGCGCCGGCCTGCAGATCGTCGGCACCTCGCTGGACGACAGCCTGGTGGAGGTGATCGAGCTGGACGATCACCCGTGGTTCATCGCCTGCCAGTTCCATCCCGAATTCACCTCCACGCCACGGGACGGCCATCCCCTGTTCAGCGGCTTCGTGCAGGCGGCCCGGGCCCATGGCGAACAGCACGTCCAGCAGGCGGCCAACGAATGAAACTCTGCGGTTTCGAGGTCGGCATACACCGGCCCCTGTTCCTGATCGCCGGCCCCTGCGTCATCGAAAGCGAACAGCTCGCCCTGGATACCGCCGGCGAACTCAAGGCGATCACGGATGCGCTGGGGATTCCGTTCATCTACAAGTCCTCCTTCGACAAGGCCAACCGCACCTCCAGCCGCAGTTACCGCGGCCCGGGCATGGCCGAAGGCCTGCGCATCCTGCAGAAGGTGAAGGACGAGATCGGCGTGCCGGTGCTCACCGACGTGCACGAAGACACGCCGCTCGAGGAAGTGGCCAGCGTGGTGGACGTGCTGCAGACCCCGGCCTTCCTGGTGCGCCAGACCAATTTCATCCAGAACGTCTGCCGCCAGGGCAAGCCCGTGAACATCAAGAAGGGCCAGTTCCTGGCGCCCTGGGACATGGCCAACGTGGTGGCCAAGGCCCGTGAGGTGGGCAACGAGCAGATCATGGTCTGCGAGCGGGGCGTCTCCTTCGGCTACAACACCCTGATCTCCGACATGCGCGGGCTGGCCATCATGCGCGAGACCGACTGCCCGGTGGTGTTCGACGCCACCCACTCGGTCCAGCAGCCGGGCGGGCAGGGCACCTCGTCCGGCGGGCAGCGCGAGTTCGTCCCGGTCCTGGCCCGCGCCGCCGTCGCCGCCGGCGTGGCCGGCGTGTTCATGGAGACCCACCCCGATCCCGACCAGGCCCTCTCCGACGGTCCCAACGCCTGGCCCCTGCCGCGCCTGCGCGAGCTGCTCGAGACCCTCAAGGTGATCGACGAGACGGTCAAGGCCCGCGGCTTCATCGAGGAGACGCTGTAACGAACCGGAACAGTTTGCAGGAGCGGCGCGAGCCGCGACGGTAGGTCGGCCTTCAGGCCGACAAGTCGGGCCAAAGCCCGACCTACGCCGTTTTTCGTGTCGCGGCTCGCGCCGCTCCTGCCCGAAAGATTCAACAAGAACCCAAAACCTTCGATTGTGAACCAGGAGCATTCATGTCCAACACCAGCAGCATGATCAAAGACATCATTGCCCGCGAGATCATCGACTCCCGGGGCAACCCCACCGTGGAGGCCGACGTGATCCTCGAGTCGGGCGTCATGGGCCGGGCGGCGGTGCCCTCGGGGGCTTCCACCGGCGAGCGGGAGGCCATCGAGCTGCGCGACGGCGATCCGGAACGCTATGGCGGCAAGGGGGTGCTCAAGGCCGTGGGCAACGTCAACGGCGAGATCCGCGAAGCCCTGCTGGGCCGCGATGCCGCCGATCAGGCCGGCCTCGATCAGACCCTGATCGATCTGGACGGCACGCCCAACAAGGCGCGCCTCGGCGCCAATGCCATTCTCGCCGTGTCCATGGCCTGCGCCCGCGCCGCGGCCGCCGACGACGGCAAGGCCCTCTACGAATACCTGCACACCGGCGAGGATTTCCGCATGCCGGTGCCCATGATGAACATCATCAACGGCGGCGCCCATGCCGATAACAGTGTGGATCTGCAGGAGTTCATGATCATCCCGGTGGGCGCACCGAGCATGGCCGAGGCCATCCGCTATGGCGCCGAGGTGTTCCACACCCTGAAGAAGGTGCTGCACGACCGGGGCATGAACACCGCCGTGGGCGACGAGGGCGGTTTCGCGCCGGATCTGTCCTCCAACGAGGAGGCCATCGAAATCATCCTCGAAGCCATCGACAAGGCCGGCTATACCGCGGGCGAGGACATCGCCATCGGCATCGACGCCGCCAGCAGTGAGTTCTACCAGGACGGCCGCTATGTGCTGGCTTCCGAGAACAAGTCGCTCTCGGCCGCCGAGTTCGTCGATCTGCTCGAAGGCTGGGTGGACAAGTATCCCATCATCAGCATCGAAGACGGCATGGACGAGAACGACTGGGACGGCTGGGCCCTGCTCACCCAGCGCCTGGGCGGCAAGGTGCAACTGGTGGGCGACGATCTGTTCGTCACCAACACGGAAATCTTCCAGCAGGGCATCGACAAGGGCATCGCCAACTCGATTCTGATCAAGGTCAACCAGATCGGCACCCTCAGCGAAACCCTCGCCGCCATCGCGATGGCCAAGCAGGCCGGTTACACCGCCGTCATCTCCCACCGCTCCGGCGAGACCGAGGACACCACCATCGCCGATCTGGCCGTGGCCACCTGCACCGGCCAGATCAAGACCGGCTCCATGTCCCGTTCCGATCGGGTGGCCAAGTACAACCAGTTGCTGCGCATCGCCGAGCGGCTGGGCGACAAGGCGGCCTATCCCGGCCGGGACGCCTTCGGCCAGCGCGGCTGAGATGCGCTGGCTGGTTGCCACCCTGCTGATCCTGCTGGTGCTCCTGCAGTACGATCTGTGGGTGGGGGAGGGCAGCCTGGCCACCGTATGGCGCCTGCAAAAGGCCATCGAGGCCCAGCAGGCGGAAAACGCCACCCTCGAGGCCCGCAACCGCGCCCTCGAGGCCGAAGTGCGGGATCTCAAGACCGGCACCGAAGCCATCGAGGAACGCGCCCGCAGCGAACTGGGCATGGTGAAGGAGGGCGAGACCTACATCCAGGTTATCGAGGACCGAGGGACGACGACTGCAGGGAGGCAGGAGGTAGGGCGACGCAGGATGCCAAAGCCGAGTGACGAGGGACGAGGAGATGAACGGTGACCAGGTAGCCCGGATGGCGCGAAGGGCCGGAATCCGGGAACACCGAACGGTATTTCCCGGATTCCGGCCCTTCGGGCCTGCATCCGGGCTACGGAATAGCGTCTTCGCCACAAAAAACCAGCCTTTGCGTTCTCTGCGTCTTTGCGCCTTTGCGTTAAACCCCCTGGTCCGGAACTCGCAGCCATGACCCCGTTGTGGATCGTCATCCCCGCCGCTGGCGTCGGCAGGCGCATGGGGGCCGACGTGCCCAAGCAGTATCTGGCGTTGCAGGGCAAGCCCATTCTCGTGCATGCCATCGAACGCCTGGCGGCCTTGCCGGGCGTGCAGGGCGTGATGGTGGCCATTTCCGAGACCGACGAATACTGGCCCGCGCTCGACCTGTCCCTGCCTGTGCCCCTGTGGACCTGCGCCGGTGGTGTCGAGCGCTGCCATTCGGTGCTCAACGCCCTGACCGATCTGGGCCTGCACGCGGCCGACGAGGACTGGGTACTGGTGCACGACGCCGCGCGCCCCTGCGTGCGCCATGACGATCTGGAGAAGCTCCTCGCCACCCTCGAGGCCGACGAGGTGGGCGGGCTGCTGGCCATGCCGGTGCGCGACACCATGAAGCGCGCCGAGCCCGACGGCCGGGTGGTGACCACCGAGCCACGGGAAGGCCTGTGGCATGCCCTCACGCCGCAGATGTTCCGCCTCGGTCTGTTGCGCCATGCCCTGGAGGAGGCCATCGAGGCCGAGGAACTGGTCACCGACGAGTCGGCGGCCATGGAGCGGGCCGGCTACCGGCCCCGCCTGGTCGAGGGCCACGGCGACAACATCAAGATCACCCGGCCCGAGGATCTGGCCCTGGCCGAGTTTTTCCTGCAGCGGCAGGCCGGCGCATGATCCGGATCGGCCAGGGCTTCGATGCGCACCGCTTCCGCGAGGGCGGACGGCTGGTGCTCGGCGGCGTCACCATCCCCCACACCCACGGCCTGGAGGCCCATTCGGACGGCGACGTGGTGATCCACGCCCTGTGTGACGCCCTGCTCGGCGCCCTGGCCCTGGGTGACATCGGCCAGCATTTTCCCGACAGCAGCGAGGCGTATGCCGGCATCGACAGCCGCATCCTGCTGCGCCACGTGGTTTCCCTGGTGGGCGAGCGGGGCTTCCGCCTGGTCAACGCCGACATCACCATCATCGCCCAGGCCCCGAAGCTGGCCACCCATCTGCCGCAGATGCAGGTCATCCTCGCCGAGGATCTCGAAACCACGCCCGACCGCGTGGGCCTCAAGGCCACCACCACCGAGCACATGGGCTTCACCGGCCGCAAGGAAGGGATCGCCGTGCTGGCCGTGGTTCTGCTCGATGATGCCTGACGACATCGCCCGCTCCGACAGCCTCCCGCATGCCCACGGCGGTCCCGCCGGCACCGGCCTCCTGCGCGCCGCGCCGGAGGATTTCGAGGTGGAGGAGGTGGCCGGCTTCGCGCCCGACGGCGAGGGCCAGCACGTGCTGCTGTGGGTACAAAAGTGCAACGCTAATACCGACTGGCTGGCGGGGCAACTGGCCCGTTTTGCCGGCGTGAAGCGCCGCGACGTGGGCTATGCGGGGCTCAAGGACCGCCGGGCGCTCACCCGCCAGTGGTTCAGCGTGGATCTGGCCGGGCGCGACGCGCCCGACTGGTCGGCGCTGGCGATTGAGGGCGTGACGGTGCTGCGCGCCGAGCGCCACCGGCGCAAGCTGCGCCGCGGCGCGCTGGCGGGCAACCGGTTCCGGATCGTGGTGCGGGAAGTGGCGGCCGATCCCGACATCCTGGGGGCCCGGCTGGAGGCGGTGCGCCACGGCGGCGTGCCCAACTACTTCGGCGCACAGCGCTTCGGCCGCGACGGCGGCAACCTGCCGGCCGCCGAGGCCATGTTCCGCGGTCGGCGTGTCCGCGACCGGCACCAGCGTGGCCTGTATCTGTCCGCCGCCCGGGCCTTCCTGTTCAACCATCTCCTCGCCAGCCGGGTGGCCGCCGGCACCTGGAACCGGCCGCTTGCCGGTGAGGTGCTGATGCTCGAAGGCAGCCGCAGCCACTTCCTGCTCGAGAGCCCGGACGACGAGGAAATCGCCCGGCGCATCGCCGCCTTCGATCTCCACACCAGCGGCCCGCTGTGGGGCCGCGGCGAACTGCCCACCCGCAGCGAGGCGCGTGCCCTGGAGGCCGGCCTGCCGGAGCGCCATCCCATTTTCTGCACCGGCCTCGAACAGGCCGGCCTCGAGCAGGAACGCCGCCCCCTGCGCCTGCCGGTCCCCGATCTGCAATGGTCTCACGATCCCGACGCCGGCACGCTCACCCTCACCTTTGGCCTTCCCGCCGGTGCCTATGCGACCACCGTGCTGCGTGAAATCATCGAGGTTCGGTGAGGAAGATCCAACGCAAAGGCGCGAAGGCGCAAAGAGCGCAAAGGTTTTTGTCTCGGCAAGTGCCGGGTACGTACCTTTGGTAGGGGGTAGGCCGGCTCAAGCGCAGCGGAGCCGGCAAAAGTTGATGTCAACCCGCCATGGCGGCTCCGCTGCGCTTGAGCCGTATATGGTCTCCTCCCGTTTTGCAAGACGTTGTACCAAACTTCGACAGGGACAGGATTGCGCTCGTATATCCGGCCTGTTTGTGAGGCTTTTTGCGCCTCTGGCCTCGATGAGATCTGCGCGTATCGTCCTAATCGCCCTAGCGGCTTGTCCCAGCCTACGGCTCAAGCAGGTTTTCGATACGCCGGTCTGACCTGTTTGTCATCGCTCGCCACAGCGTCTTCGCAATCGTCGGCAGGCTAACTCTCCAAATCGTTCCTCGCGGGCCCTGCCCGCCTTCAGACCGGGCGGTAATCCGCCCGGTATTCCGTCTTGTTCCTCAATACCGCCCACCCCATCCGGGCCATCTTGTTGGCCAGCGCCACCACCGCCTTGTTGTAGCCGCGCTCCGCCCGGATCCGGTTGATCCAGCGGCTGAGCCGGTCATCCTTCCCCGCCGCCGCCTTCACCACCGACCGCGCTCCATGCACCAGCAGACTGCGCAGATAGCCGTCTCCCCGCTTGCTGATCCCCTGCAGCCGTTCCTTCCCTCCGCTACTGTGTTGGCGGGGCACCAGACCCAGGGATGCGGACACATCCCGTCCCCGCCGCCAGGCCCGGCCGTCGCCGATCTGGCTGTAGAAAACCGGCGCCACCACCGGCCCGTAACCCGGGATCGCCCGCAGCCGCTTCACCGCCTCGTTCCGGCGGCTGTAGCCTTCCAGTTCCCGGGTGTAAAACGCAATGTGCGCGTCCAGCTCCTGAAACCGCCGGTAACTCTCCCACAACAGCTGCCGAAACCACTCGCTCAGGCCATTCTCCGCCTCCGACAGCACCTCCGGCAGGCGACGCCGCAGCGTATTCACCCCCTTGGGCAGAACAATCCCGTATTCCCCCAGCAGACCCCGTATCTGGTTGACCAGCGCCGTGCGGTCCGCAAGACAGCGCTCGCGCAGACGGTGCAGCGCCTGGATGTCCTGCTGCTCCGGTGTCTTCACCGACACAAACCGCATTTCCGGCCGCACCACCGCTTCGGCTATCGCCAGCGCGTCGTTGTAATCGTGCTTGTTCCCCCGCACAAACGGCTTCACGTACTGCGGCGGAATCAGCTTCACCTCGTGGCCCAGTGCCTGCAGCTCCCGCGCCCAGTAGTGGGCGCTCGCGCAGGCTTCCATCCCCACCAGGACCGGCTCCAGGTTCGCAAAATACGCCAGCACCTGCCCTCGCCTCAGCATCCGCTTGCGCACCACCTTGCCCCGCTCGTCGCAGCACACCACGTGAAACACGTGCTTTGCCAAATCCAGTCCAACCGTCGTAATCTTGCTCATGGTCTCCTCCTCCTTCTTCGATGGATGGTGAAGTGCTTCCATCTTGGCGCATCGTGACGCCGTTTTTAAGGGGGGGAGGAGACCATCTCATCGCTCTACAGCGCTTTGCGTTCTCCGCGTCTTTGCGCCTTTGCGCTGAAAATACACCCTTGATTGGCCTCGGCTATCCCCGCCTGAGCAACACGTAGATCGCCCCCGTCCCGCCATGCGCCGGAATGGCGGAGCAGTAGGCCAGCACCGCGTCCACCTGGCGTAGCCAGTGATCCACGTACTGTTTGAGAATGGGCCTTTTCTGGTGGGAGCCGCGGCCCTTGCCGTGGATGATGCGCACGCAGCGGCAGCGCCGGGCGCGGCAGGCGTGCAGGAATTCCGACAGGGCCTGGCGGGCCTCGAGGCGGGTGAGGCCGTGCAGATCCAGCTCCGCCTCGATGGCCAGTTCGCCGCGGCGCAGGCGCCGCAGGAGCTTGTGCTGGAGGCCGCTGCGGGCGAACAGCAGTTCTTCGCCGGTTTCGAGATCGGCCGGATCCACCGGTTCGGAGAGCAGATCGTCGATCACCTGCGCCTCGTCCCGCTCGCGCTGCAGCGGGCGGGGCGGTGGGCGGCGCTTGCGGGCCGTGATCCGCGGCGCGGCCTCCAGGCGCCGGGTGCCGGCCACCGCCTGGCGGAACAGGGCGCGATCCTCGTCGCTGATCTTGTCGTCGGACATGGGGAAGCTGCGGTGGCCGGAGGGCCGCCCATGTTGCCCCATCCGGCGTTCGGGATCAAAGCCCCGGCGGCGATGAGCGGCGGCAGGTTTTCCGGTATAGTTGCTGGCGACGAACGCCCGGCAGGAACGATTCACCCAGCATGCGGATACTCTTGAGCAACGACGACGGCTACGAGGCGCCGGGCATCCGCGCCCTGGCCGCCCGGCTCCGGGAAGTGGCGGAAGTGACGGTGGTGGCCCCGGATCGGGATCGCAGCGGCGCCAGCAATTCCCTGACCCTCGACTGGCCCATTCGCGCCCGGGAGATGCCCGACGGGGTGATCCGGGTGGACGGCACGCCCACCGACTGCGTGCACCTGGCCATCACCGGTCTGCTGGCCCAGGAGCCCGACATGGTGATCTCCGGCATCAACGCCGGCGCCAACATGGGTGACGACGTGCTCTATTCGGGCACCGTGGCCGCGGCCATGGAAGGGCGTTTCCTCGGCCTGCCGGCCATCGCCGTCTCCCTGGTCGGCGCCGAGGCGGGCCACTACGACACCGCCACTGAAATCGTCCTGCGCCTGGTGGAGAATCTGCGCCGTCATCCCCTGCCGCAGGACACCATCCTCAACGTCAACGTGCCCGATCTGCCGCTGGATCGCATCCAGGGCATCCAGGCCACCCGCCTGGGCCATCGCCACAAGTCGGAGCCGGTGATCCGGGAGACCGATCCCCGCGGCCGGCCCATCTACTGGGTGGGGCCGGCCGGTGCCGAGCAGGATGCCGGGCCCGGTACCGACTTCCACGCCCTGCGCCACGGCTACGTCTCGGTCACCCCCCTGCAGGTGGATCTCACCCGTCACGAGAGCATTCCCCCCCTGGGCGACTGGCTGGAGGCCCTGGCATGAATTCCTCGCAGGATCTGCAGGGGATCGGCATGACCTCCCAGCGCACCCGCGACCGGCTGGTCCGGCGCCTGCGCGAGGCCGGGATCCGTGACGAGCGGGTGCTGGAGGTCATCGCCACCACCCCGCGCCACATTTTCGTCGACGAGGCCCTGGCCAGCCGCGCCTACGAGGATACCGCCCTGCCCATCGGCTTCGGCCAGACCATCTCCCAGCCCTACATCGTGGCCCGCATGACCGAAGCCCTGCTCGAGGACGGCGTGCCGCAGAAGGTGCTGGAAGTGGGCACCGGCTCGGGCTACCAGACGGCGATCCTGGCGCAACTGGTGCCCCAGGTGTACACGGTGGAGCGCATCGCCGGGCTCCAGGATCAGGCCCGGGAGCGTTTGCGCCGGCTCGGCCTGCGCAACGTCCATTACAAGCATGCCGACGGCACCTGGGGCTGGAAGGAACACGCGCCCTATGATGGCATCCTGGTCGCCGCGGCCCCGGAGGAAGTGCCCCGGGAGCTGCTCGAGCAGCTCGCCGATGGCGGCCGCCTGGTGATCCCCAGCGGGCCGCCGGGCCAGCAGCGCCTGCGCCTGTTCACCCGCCACGGCGACAGTTACGAGGAGCGTTTCCTCGGCTGGGTGACCTTCGTGCCCCTGCGGGCGGGAGCTACCGAATGAAACTGTTCTCCCGGCTGATGGAAAAGGTGCTGCGCTGGTCCGAACATCCCCATGCCACCTGGTATCTGGGCGGCCTGAGTTTCGCCGAATCGTCGTTCTTCCCCATTCCGCCCGACGTGATGCTGATCCCCATGGCCCTGCGCCGGCCGCGCTGCGCCTGGTTCTTCGCCACCGTGACCACCGTGATGTCGGTGCTGGGCGGGGTGGCCGGCTATCTGATCGGCATGTTCGCCTTCGAGCTGGTGGAACCGCTGCTGCACCAGGCCGGCTACTGGCCGAAGTATCTGGCCGTGCGCGAGTGGTTCGACACCTGGGGGATCTGGGTGGTGTTCCTGGCCGGCTTTTCGCCCATCCCCTACAAGCTGTTCACCATCACCGCCGGGGTGGTGACCATGAGCTTCCTGCCCTTCGTGCTGGCTTCCCTGATCGGGCGCGGCGCACGCTTCTACCTGGTCGCCTGGCTGATGAAGCTGGGCGGGGCGCGCATGGAGGCCATCATCCACCGCTACATCGATCGCGTGGGCTGGATCCTGGTGGCCGCCGGCGCAGTGGTCTTCCTCGTCTACGGGATTTGATGGCACGCTGGCCCCTTCTGCTGCTACCGCTTTTCCTGTCCCTTGTGGCCTGCAGCACCCGCTTCGTCGATTACGGCGAAGGCTATTCGAACCGCCATGCCCGTTCGGCCACGGCGACGCGCGGCGCCATGCCGCCCCGGGGCCGGCTTCCCCAGCCCGACTACCACACGGTGCGCAAGGGCGAGACGCTCTATTCCATTGCCTGGCAGTACGGCCTCGATTACCGCACCATGGCCGCGCGCAACGGCATCCGACCGCCCTACACCATCTATCCGGGCCAGCGCCTGCGGGTGAAGGCGGGCAGGCGCGCCGCGAAAAGCGCGAAGCGCGTCACAAAATCCACCGCCGCAAAGGCGAAACCGGCCCGCTCTGCCAAGGCGGCCCCCCGCCGCGCCCCGGCCAGCGCAACCGCCAAACCGCTGCATTGGCGCTGGCCGGTACGGGGCAAGGTGATTCGCCGTTTCAAGGCCGGGGATCCCCGCCGTCAGGGGATCGACATCGCCGGTCGTGCCGGCACGCCGGTGCGCGCCGCGGCCGGCGGCAAGGTGGTCTACAGTGGCAATGGATTGCGCGGTTACGGTAACCTTGTCATCATCAAGCACAACGATATCTGGTTCAGTGCCTACGCGCACAACCGGCGAATCCGGGTTCGCGAGAACGACGAAGTCAAGGCCGGGCAGACGATTGCCGACATGGGTTCCACGGGAACCGATCGGGTCAAGCTGCACTTCGAAATTCGCCGCAACGGCAAACCGGTGGACCCGCTTCGCTACCTGCCACCAGAAGGGTAAAGAGGAGAGTCGATGGTCATGGAAACAGGAGACTCGGGCAAGCCCGCCGACGGGCAGGACACGGAGGTGGACGTCCTGCCGGAAGGGGCCACCGATCCCTTGCTCGCCGACGAGACCGAAGACGTCATTCCGCCCGTCGCCGAGGAAGCGGCGGTGGAGGAAGACCCGGTCCGCTACGCCCCGGGGGCCATCCCCGACGGCCAGCTCGATGCCACCCGCCTGTATCTCAACGAAATCGGCTATTCCCCCCTGCTGACCGCCGAGGAAGAGAAACACTACTCCCGTCTGGCCCTCAAGGGCGACATGGCCGCTCGCCAGAAGATGATCGAATGCAACCTGCGGCTGGTGGTGAAGATCGCCCGGCGCTATCTCAATCGCGGGCTGGCGCTGCTGGATCTCATCGAAGAGGGCAACCTGGGCCTGATCCGGGCGGTGGAGAAGTTCGATCCGGAACGGGGCTTCCGTTTCTCCACCTATGCCACCTGGTGGATCCGCCAGACCATCGAGCGGGCCATCATGAACCAGACCCGCACCATCCGCCTGCCCATCCACGTGGTCAAGGAAATCAACATCTACCTGCGGGCCGCCCGCCACCTGGCCCAGACCCTCGACCACGAACCCTCGGCCGAAGAGATCGCCGAGATGCTCGACAAGCCCATCGACGAGGTCAAGCGCATGCTCGGCCTCAACGAGCGCATCGCCTCGGTCGACACGCCCATGGGCCACGATGCCGACAACCCCCTGCTCGACGCCATTCCCGACGAGAACAACGTGGATCCGGTGATCCTCCTGCAGGACGACGACGTGCGCGCCAACCTCGACAAGTGGCTCAACCAGCTCAGCGACAAGCAGCGCGAGGTGGTCGAGCGCCGTTTCGGCCTGCACGGCTACGACGTCTCCACCCTCGAGGAAGTGGGCAACAGCATCGGCGTGACCCGGGAACGGGTGCGCCAGATCCAGATCGAGGCGCTGAAGAAGCTGCGCGACATTCTGGAGAAGGAAGGCTTCTCGGTCGAAGCCCTGTTCAAGTAACCCGGATTTCGCTGCGCAACACTTCAGCCTCCGGGTTTTTGGCCGACAAAGGCATTATTCAGATACCCGATCGCGCGGGCGGGGGAGCCGGCTCCGGTGGCCACGCGCGACATTGCCCGGACAGGCCCATGCCAGCCATTTGTCACTTCGAAACGTTTGCGTCGGCCGAGATTGGACAGACCCTGAAAGACTGGGCCCGGGCGAAGCCCGAGGGCGCCGTGCTGGCCTTCGTGGCCGAGACGGCGCGCGAAGCGATCCCCGGCCTGCAAGCGCTCTGCCGGGAAACCGGCCTGCCCCTGGTGGGCGCCCTGTTTCCCGAACTGGTGTTCGGCGACAGGCTGCACCGCCAGGGGCTGCTCCTGATCCACCTGGAGGCGCTGCCGGCCTGGGCGCTGGTGGAAGGTCTCACCGCCAGCCCGCCCGCGGACTCCCCGGCCCTCGAGGCCATGCTGAAGGTGGCCGACGCGGTCTCCGGGCCCACGCCCCGCGGCACCCTGATGCTCCTGTTCGACGCCCTGGTGCCCAACATCGAAAGTTGGCTGGCTGCCCTCTACCGCCGCCTCGGGCGCGGCGTGCACTACCTGGGCGCCAATGCCGGCAGCGAAACCTTTCAGCCCATGCCCTGCCTGTTCGATGCCGAGCGGGTGGTGACCGATGCCGTCCTGGTCCTGGCCCTGCCGACCCTGCCGGGCGGCGTGCTGCAGCACGGCTATCAGCCTACGCGGCAGCTCATCACGGCCACCGCCACCGAGGGCAACCGGATCATCACCATCGACTGGCATCCGGCCCTCGAGGTCTACCGCGGCCTGGCCCGCAAGCGCTATGGCGTGACCATCACCCCGGAAAACTTCTACGAATACGGCGTGCATTTCCCCTTCGGCATCATCCGGGCCAGCGGCGAGGTGCTGGTGCGCATTCCGGTGGCCATCGACGAGGCCGGGGCGCTGGTGTGCATCGGCGAGGTGCCCGAAAACGCCATGCTCACCCTGCTGTCGGCCGAGGCCGTCTCGCCCGAGGCGACCGTGAACCATCTGATCGGCGAACTCGGGGGCGCAGGCCAGGATTTCCGCCTCACCTTCTATTGCGCCGGCCGGCGCCTGCACGATGCCGCCAAGGCGCGGCAGGAACTTGCGCAGCTGGCCGCGCAAAGCGCGGTGCCCCTGGCCGGCGCCCTCTCGCTGGGCGAGATCGGCAGTTCCACGCGGGACGGCTATCCGCTGTTCCACAATGCCACCCTGGTCTGCGCCGACTGGAAGCGGGCATGAACCAGGAACTGATTCTGGGCATCCTCTATGAACTGGCCATGATTCTCAGCGGCGAAGTGCGTGCCCGTCCCCTCACCGAACGCTTCCTCCAACGGCTTTTGTTCCACACCGGGTTTCCCTGCGGCCTCTACCTGCGCGACATCGACGTGCTCGGGGACAGCGACCGGGTCCGGGCCCGCCTGGACACGGTGATCGGCGATCCGCGGCTGGCGGACCAGCACGGGCGGTTCCTGGAACTGCCGCAAGCCCTGGTGCAGGGCGCCGCCGAGCTGCACAGCGACAGGGCGCTGCTGGATGCCGCGTTCGGCGCGGCGGGCGGCTGGCGGGTCGCCCTCAAGCTGCCGATCGACGCACGTAGCGCCTTCCTCCTGCTGGCCACCCGTCCGGTGGCCAGCGAGGCCCCGCTGACGACCATGTTCACGCCGGTGTTGCGCAATTTCGGCAGGGTGCGGGAGCTGTGCCGCGAGAACGAGGTGCACATGCAGGAACTGGAACGGGCCAACCGCGAGATGGAGGCCTTCATCTACTCGGTTTCACACGATCTGCGCGCGCCCCTGCGGGCCATGTATCACTACAGCGACATCGTCATCGAAGAAACCCGGGAGCGGCTGGAAGCCGAGCATCAGGACTTCCTGCAGCGGATCCGCAAGGGGGCCGCGCAGATGGAAATGATCATCGACGATCTGCTCAAGCTGTCCCGTTCCACCCGCGCCTCGCTGGCGCGCGAGTCGGTGGATCTGTCGCAACGGGCCGAGGCAATCCTGGCGGAACTGGCCCGCCAGGCCCCGGAACGCCAGGTCGAGATCCGCATTCAGCCCAACCTCGTGGCCGAGGCCGATCCCGATCTCATCGGCGTGGCCCTGCGCAATCTGCTCGAGAATGCCTGGAAGTACACGTGTCGCGAGCCGGCCGCGACGATTGTCTTCGGCAGCGAGACGCTGGGCGAGGCGCAGGTCTTCTTCGTGCAGGACAACGGCGTGGGTTTCGACATGCGCTATGCGGAGAAACTGTTCATGCCCTTCCAGCGTCTTCACGGCGAGCACGAGTTTCCCGGCACGGGGATCGGCCTGGCCACGGTGCAGCGCGTCATCGAGCGCCACGGCGGCCGGATCTGGGCCGAATCGGCGCCGGGGGAGGGGGCCGTGTTCCGTTTCACCCTCCCGACACCGGATTAACCCGAATATTGCACCAAGGCGGCCGACTTGAACGGGTTGGGTTCGGTATCTTCCGAGCAATGTCCGTCCGAAAGGCCATGGATGGCAGGCTACGATTTGCGCCTGCTTTGCCACCTTCGCCCTGAGAATCGAATCCCTGGTGCAATATCCGGGTTAACCGGCGATCAGCCGTCCGGCGGCAGCAGGGCGGCGAGCACCAGACGGTCCTCGCCGGCCAGGATGTTGAAGGTGCGGCAGGCCGCGGGGGTGTCCATCACCTCGAAGCCGATGCCGGCGGCCTGCAGGGGGCGCAGCACCTCGGGCGCCGGAAAGCGCAGGCGGGTGCCGGTGCCGATCAGCACCACCTCCGGTTCGTGGGCCAGCAGGGCAGCGAGGTGGTCGGCCTCGAGGGCGGCAAAATCGCCCGGCGGCCAGTGCGGATCCACGAAATGGCGCCCCAGCAGGCAACTGGTGGCGGCGGTTGCCAGGCCCGTTTCGGCATCGTAGGGCAGATCGCCGGCCAGCTGACGGGGCAGGGCCAAGCGGATGGCGCCCGCCTCGTAACCCTGGACGCGGATTTCCGCTGAATTGTCGAGGACGAATTTCATCTTCACTCCCTGCCGGAAAGCAAGGCGGCAATTGACCTGCCGCCCGTCAGCCGGTAATGTTACCAGCTTTTGTGGAGGCGGCCCGCCACCTGTCCGATCCGGGCCGTCATGCGCTCAAGTCATTGATTTTCAGCCGGGTTCCTCTTGAACGACGATTTTCCCAGAATCAAGCGTCTGCCGCCGTACGTCTTCAACATCGTCAACGAGCTGAAGGCGGCCGCCCGTGCCCGAGGCGAAGACATCATCGACTTCGGCATGGGCAACCCCGACCAGCCCACCCCACGGCACATCGTCGACAAGCTGGTGGAAGTGGCCCAGCGGCCCGATACCCATCGCTACTCCCTGTCCCGGGGCATCCCGCGCCTGCGCCGGGCCATCGCCAACTGGTACCAGAGCCGCTACGACGTGCAACTCGATCCCGAAACCGAGACCATCGTCACCATCGGCTCCAAGGAAGGCCTCGCCCACCTGGCCCTGGCCACCGTAGGCCCCGGCGATGCCGTCCTGGTGCCCAATCCGGCCTATCCGATCCACCCCTACGGCTTCATCATTGCCGGCGCCGACATTCGCCACGTGCCGCTGGTGCCGGACATGGACTTCTTCGAGGAACTGGAGAAGGCCATCAAGGATTCCTGGCCGCGGCCCAAGATGCTGGTGCTCAACTTCCCCGGCAATCCCACTACCCAGTGTGTGGATCTGGCCTTCTTCGAGCGGGTGGTGGCCATCGCCCGCGAGCACCGGATCTGGGTGGTGCACGACCTGGCCTATGCCGACATCGTCTTCGACGGCTACCAGGCCCCCTCCATCCTCCAGGTGCCGGACGCCAAGGATCTGGCGGTGGAGTTCTACTCCCTGTCCAAGAGCTACAATATGCCCGGCTGGCGGGTCGGCTTCATGTCGGGCAACGCCAAGCTGGTGGCGGCCCTGGCACGGATGAAGTCCTATCTCGACTACGGCATGTTCACGCCCATCCAGGTGGCGGCCATCACCGCCCTGGAAGGCCCCCAGGACTGCGTGCGGGAGATCGCCGAGATGTACCGCAAGCGGCGCGACGTGCTCTGCGACGGCCTCGAGTCGGTGGGCTGGCAGGTGGAGAAGCCGAAGGCCACCATGTTCGTCTGGGCCAAGATCCCCGAAGCCTACCGTGACATGGGCTCGCTGGAGTTTTCCAAGCTCCTGCTCAAGGAGGCCAAGGTGGCCGTCTCGCCCGGCATCGGTTTCGGCGAATACGGCGACGATCACGTGCGCTTCGGCCTCATCGAGAACGAACATCGCACCCGGCAGGCGATCCGCGGCATCCGCGACATGTTCCGCCGCACCGGGCAACCCCATTCAAACGCGCAATAAGGCAAAGAGGAAGAACACGTGGAAGCGGTAAAGGTCGGTTTGCTGGGACTGGGCACGGTGGGCTGCGGCACGGTCACCGTGCTGGCGCGCAATGCAGAAGAGATCACCCGCCGCGCCGGACGCGGCATCCGCATCGTGCAGGCCGCCGCGCGCGATCTGGACAAGCCCCGAATCTGCGAGACCACCGGCATCGATCTGACCACCGATCCCTTCGCGGTGGTCAACCACCCCGACATCGACATCGTGGTGGAACTGATCGGCGGCGACGGCCTGGCCCGGGAGCTGGTCATGCAGGCCATCGCGCAGGGCAAGCACGTGGTCACCGCCAACAAGGCGCTGATCGCCAAACACGGCAACGAAATCTTCGCCGCCGCCCAGGAAAAGGGGGTGATGGTCGCCTTCGAGGCGGCGGTGGCCGGCGGCATTCCCATCATCAAGGCCATCCGCGAGGGGTTAGCCGGCAACCGCATCGAATGGCTGGCCGGGATCATCAACGGCACCGGCAACTTCATCCTCACCGAGATGCGCGACAAGGGGCGTGACTTCGCCGACGTGCTCAAGGAGGCCCAGGAACTGGGCTACGCCGAGGCCGATCCCACCTTCGACGTGGAAGGCATCGACGCGGCCCACAAGCTCACCATTCTCGCCTCCATCGCCTTCGGCATTCCCCTGCAGTTCGAGGCCACCTACACCGAGGGGATCAGCACCATCACCCGCGAAGACGTGGCCTACGCCGAGGAGCTGGGCTACCGCATCAAGCACCTGGGTCTGACCCGGCGCACGGACGAAGGGGTGGAACTGCGGGTGCATCCCACCCTGATCCCGGAACGGCGCCTGATCGCCAACGTGGACGGGGTGATGAACGCCGTGCTGGTGATGGGCGACGCCGTGGGGCCCACCCTCTATTACGGCGCCGGCGCCGGCGCCGAACCCACTGCCTCGGCGGTGGTGGCCGATCTGGTGGACGTGGTGCGGGTGCTGACCTCCGATCCGGAGAACCGCGTGCCGCATCTGGCCTTCCAGGCCAACGCCCTCTCGGATCTGCCCATCCTGCCCATGGCCCGGGTGGAGACCGCCTACTACCTGCGCATGCTGGCCGAGGATCGCCCCGGCGTGCTGGCCGAAGTCACCCGCATCCTCGGCGATGCCGGGATCAGCATCGAAGCCATCATCCAGAAGGAACCGCGCCCCGGCACCGACAAGGTGGACATCATCCTTCTCACCCACCGGGTGCGTGAGGCCAGCATGAACGCCGCCATCGACGCCATCGAAGGCTTGCCCACCATCCACGACAAGGTGGTGCGCATCCGCGTGGAAAGCCTCGGGCGGGACTGAAGAAACGGTTTCAACGCAAAGGCACAGGACAACCCTGTAGGAGCGGCGCAAGCCGCGATCATGCGGTAGCGGGTAGCTTGGGAACGGGTAGCGGGTAAAAACGTCTACCAGCCACCCGCAACCTGTTCCCCCTGGATCGCGGCTTGCGCCGCTCCTGCAAGGGATCGACCATACGCGCACAATGCGCCTGGCCAGCAACGGCCATCATCATTTCGGGAGCCAACGACATGCCATTTCGCAACCGCTACACCGGCCTCATCGACAAGTACCGCGATCGCCTGCCGGTGCACGACGATACCCGGATCATCAGCCTGGGCGAGGGCAACACGCCCCTGATCCGGCTCAACAACATCCCCCGCGAGATCGGCGCGGAGGTGGACATCTACGTCAAGTACGAGGGCCTCAATCCCACCGGCTCCTTCAAGGATCGGGGCATGACCATGGCCGTGACCAAGGCGGTGGAAGAGGGCAGCCGGGCCATCATCTGCGCCTCCACCGGCAACACCTCGGCCGCCGCCGCGGCCTATGCGGCGCGCGCCGGGATCCGCGCCTTCGTGCTGATCCCCGACGGCAAGATCGCCCTCGGCAAGCTGGCCCAGGCCATGATGCACGGCGCGGTGGTGATCCAGATCCGCGACAACTTCGATGCCGGCATGCAGCTGGTCAAGGAGGTGGGTGAGGAAGCGCCGGTGACCATCGTCAACTCCATCAACCCCTATCGCCTGCAGGGCCAGAAGACCGCCGCCTTCGAGATCCTCGAGGAGCTGGGCACGGCGCCCGATTTCCACTGCATTCCCGTGGGCAATGCCGGCAACATCACCGCCCACTGGATGGGCTATACCGAATACCACGACCATGGCATCGTCAACAGCAAGCCGCGTATGGTCGGTTACCAGGCCGCCGGCTCCGCGCCCTTCATGCGCGGGCAGATGGTGGACAACCCCGAGACCGTGGCCACCGCCATCCGCATCGGCCACCCCCAGAGCTGGGACAAGGCCTGGAAGGTGAAGGAAGAATCGGACGGCTGGTTCGACGAATGCACCGACGAGGAAATCCTCGCCGCGCAGAAACTGCTGGCCGAGAAGGAAGGCGTGTTCTGCGAGCCGGCCTCGGCCACCTCGCTGGCCGGCGCCATCAAGGACATCAAGGCAGGCCGGATCCCCGAGGGGAGCCGCATCGTCTGCACCCTGACCGGCCACGGCCTCAAGGATCCGGACACCGCGATCCGCCAGAGCAGCGACGGCCCCATGCTGACCATCGACGCCACGCTCGACCAGGTGAAGAAGGCCATTCTCGACAACATGGCCTGATGTTCCCGCCGGTTGCGATTCGGCTGCATCGTGCCTGAGGCCGCCGCCCGCTTCGAGATCTTCGTCCCCGGCCTGTTCACGCCGCAACCGGCGCTGCGCGCCCTGCCGGCGGCCGAGCGGCCCGATCTCGGCGATTTGGAGACGGCGCTGGCCCGGGCCGACGTGTTCCGCGCCGCGCCGGACAGTGTCGGCGGCATGCTGGCCCGCCTGTTCGGCCAGCCCGAAGGGCCGCTGCCGCTGGCGGCGCTGTCCGCCCGCCAGGATGGCCTGGGCGGGGAGAGTGGCGTGTGGCTGCGGGCCGATCCCGTGTGCCTGCTGCCGGATCGGGACTGCCTGCGCCTGGTCGATGCCCGCCCCCGGCTTTCGGCCGACGAGGCCGCGGCGCTGGTGGCGGCGATCCGGGATTATCTGGCCGCGGAGGGCTGGCACATCGCCGCGCCCCATCCCGGGCGCTGGTATCTGCATGGCGAGGGCGAGATCCCGGCGGTCGGCGCGCCGCTGCCCGAAGTGGCCGGCGAGGACATCGCCGCCCATCTGCCCGCGGCCGGGCCGTGGCGCCAGCGGCTCAACGGCATCCAGATGTGCCTGCACGATCACCCCGTCAACCGCGAACGGGAGGCCCGGGGCCTGCTGCCGGTCAACAGCGTGTGGTTCTGGGGCGCGGGGCGCTGGGCGCCACCGCCAGCCCCCCGCTGGCAGCGGATCTTCACGGACGATCCGGTGCTTGCCGCCGTGGCGGCCGGCTTCGGTATGGCCCACCATCCCCTCGAAGCGCTCGGGACGAGCGCCGCGCCCGGCAAGGCCCTGGTGCTGGACACCCGGCTGTGGCCGGCCGATGTGCGCCGCGATCCGCTGGCCTGGCTGGCGGGGGTGGCCCGTTTCAACGACGAGATACTGCGTGTTCTGACAAGAAGAATGAACGAAGAGAAGTTTGCCATGCGGCTGCACGACGAACATGGCCGCCGGTTCCATCTGAGCCCCCGGCAGCGCTGGCGCTTGTGGCGCCGCGCGCGCCCCATCGAGACCCTGGGCCGCCCATGACCGGTTCGCCACGCCTCGTTCGCCGGACGGTTCCCGACCCCCTGCCGGATCTGGGGGATCTGCATCCCGTCTTGCGGCGGCTGTATGCCGCGCGGCGCGTGACCTCGCCCGCGGAGCTGGAGTACGGCCTGGCCAACCTGCTGTCCTGGCAGTCGCTCAAGGGCATCGACGCCGCCGTGGCCCTGCTGGTGCGGGCTCTCGAAAAGCAGCAGCGGGTGCTGGTGGTGGGCGATTTCGACGTGGACGGCGCCACCAGCACGGCGCTGGCCATCCAGGCCCTGCGCATGCTGGGGCTCGATCAGGTGGACTACCTGGTGCCCAACCGCTTCCGGTACGGCTACGGCCTCACCCCGGCCATCGTCGAGGTGGCCGCCGAACGCCGGCCCGATCTGATCATCACCGTGGACAATGGCATCTCCAGCATTCAGGGGGTGGAAGCGGCCAACGCGGCCGGCATCGACGTGCTGATCACCGACCACCACCTGGCCGGCGACACGCTGCCCCCGGCGGCGGCCATCGTCAATCCCAACCAGCCCGGCGACGAATTTCCCAGCAAGGCCCTGCCCGGGGTGGGCGTGATCTTCTACGTGATGCTGGCGCTGCGCGCGACCCTGCGCGCACAGGGCGCCTTCGACCGGCGCGAGGAGCCCAACCTGGCGGTGCTGCTGGACCTGGTGGCGCTGGGCACGGTGGCCGACGTGGTGCCCTTCGACTACAACAACCGGATCCTGGTCGCCCAGGGCCTCGCCCGAATCCGCGCCGGCCACGGGCGGCCCGGCATTACCGCCCTGCTGGAGGCCGGCGGGCGGGATCCGGCGCGCCTGGTGAGCAGCGATCTGGGCTTCTGCGTGGCGCCGCGGCTCAATGCCGCCGGCCGGCTCGACGACATGTCGCTGGGCATCGAATGCCTGCTCAGCCCCGATCCCGCCACGGCCCGGGAACTGGCCAACCGCCTGGATCGCCTCAACCGCGAGCGGCGCGACATCGAGGACGACATGCGCCGCGAGGCCATGGCCCTGGTGCGCGACATGCAACTCGACGACGAGGGCCTGCCCGTGGGGCTGTGCCTGTTCGACGAGAACTGGCACGAGGGCGTGGTGGGGATCGTCGCCTCCCGGCTCAAGGACCGCCTCCACCGGCCGGTGATCGCCTTCGCCCGCACCGGCGACAACGGCGAGATCAAGGGTTCGGCCCGCTCGGTACGGGGCCTGCACATCCGCGACGCCCTGGATGCGGTGGCGGCCCGGCATCCGGGGCTCATCACCCGCTTCGGCGGCCACGCCATGGCCGCCGGGCTGAGCCTGCCGGCCGAACATTACGCCGATTTCGCCGCCGCCTTCGATGCCGAGGTGCGCCGCCATCTGGCGGAGTCCGACCTCCACGGCGTGTTGCTGACCGACGGCGGCCTGCCGGAGGACGAATTCGAGCTGGCCACGGCCGAATCGATCCGCAACGCCGGCCCCTGGGGACAGGGCTTCGAGGAGCCGCTGTTCGACGGCAAGTTCGAGCTGGTCAACCGCCGGGTGGTGGGTGACCGGCATCTCAAGCTGACCCTGCGCACCCTGGTTACCGGGCGGCTGGTGGATGCCATCGCCTTCCACACCCACGATCGCGACTGGCCGCCGGAGACCCAGTACATCGAGGCCGCCTACCGGCTGGACGTCAACGAATACCGCGGCCAGCGCTCGCTGCAACTCATCATCCAGCACATACAACCGCTTTGAGACTGGCGGGTAGAGGGGCAATGGTCGTTCCGAATTCCCGAAACATTTTTCGATATTGTCACTGCATCGGGCACGCCCGAGAGTCCGGGGAGGCCTTTCGTGACCGTCGGCCGCAGGGATGCGGCCGTCGAGCCTACAGGGAGGTATTCACGGCGTGTCACGAAAGGCCTCCCCGGACTCACGGGCTTTGTGCACGCGACAAGCAGATTTCCTGGAATTCGGAACGGCTCATTGGTAGGGGGCCGCCACCGCCCAGACCTCAGAGTGTGTTTGTGAAGCAATGCATCAGCATGGCTGAACACAACCGTCCCTGGCTTTTGGTGTAGAATTGCGGACTTTTACCGTGGTGAGGAATCCATGCTCGAAGTCAATCCCATCCGTGCGAAAATCCAGGACATGCAAGGGCGCGTGGATGCCCTGAGGGGGTATCTTTGACTACGATGCCAAGCGCGAACGTCTGGACGAGGTCGTCCGCGAACTCGAGGATCCGGACGTCTGGAACGACCCCGAACGGGCCCAGGAGCTGGGCCGGGAGCGGGCCAAGCTGGAGGAAATCGTCCACGGCCTGGACGAGCTGGGCACGCGGCTGAGCGAGGCCGCCGAGCTGCTCGAGATGGCGGTCGAGGAGCAGGACGAGGACACCATTGGCGAGATCGAGTCGGATCTGAACGCGCTGGAAAAGCAGCTTTCCCAGCTCGAGTTCCAGCGCATGTTCTCGGGCGAGATGGACGCCCACAACGCCTTCATGGACATCCAGGCCGGCTCTGGCGGCACCGAGGCGCAGGACTGGGCCAACATGCTGCTGCGCATGTACCTGCGCTGGGGCGAGAAGCACGGCTTCAAGACCGAGATCGTCGAACTCTCCGAGGGCGAGGTGGCCGGCATCAAGAGCGCCACGGTGAAGTTCACCGGCCCCTATGCCTACGGCTGGCTGCGCACCGAGACCGGCGTGCACCGCCTGGTGCGCAAGTCGCCCTTCGACTCGGGCAACCGCCGCCACACCTCCTTCGCCTCGGTGTTCGTCTATCCCGAGGTGGACGAGAGCATCGAGGTGGAGATCAACCCGGCGGATCTGCGCATCGACACCTACCGCGCCTCGGGCGCCGGCGGCCAGCACGTGAACCGCACCGATTCGGCGGTGCGCATCACCCACCTTCCCACCGGGATCGTGGTCCAGTGCCAGAGCGAACGCTCCCAGCACCAGAACAAGGACCACGCCATGAAGCAGCTTCGCGCCAAGCTCTATGAAATGGAGCTGCAGAAGCAGCTGGCGGAGAAACAGGCCCAGGAAGACGCCAAGGCCGACATCGGCTGGGGCAACCAGATCCGCTCCTACGTGCTGGACCAGTCCCGGGTCAAGGATCTGCGCACCGGCGTCGAGACCAGCAACACCCAGGCGGTCCTCGACGGCGACATCGACGCCTTCATCGAAGCGGCCCTGAAGCAGGGATTGTGAGCATTTGGAACAGCCAACGCAAAGGCGCGAAGTTGTCACGATTTTCCGTAGGAGCGGCGCGAGCCGCGAAATCCAGCTCATCGCGGCTCGCGCCGTTCCTACAGGATGGGAGGATCTAAAACAATGATGAGACGGACAATCAATCTTCGTCTCCTCTGCGCCTTCGCGTCTTGGCGTTGAAAAACGACACCATCAAGAGAACCGACATGACCGACAAGCAGGACGAAAACGCGCTCATCGCCCAGCGCCGGGCCAAGCTCCAGGCCCTGCGGGAGCAGGGCGTCGCCTTCCCCAACGACTTCCGCCGCGACGTGATGGCCGGCGAGCTGCACGCGGAGTACGACGACAAGTCGCTGGAGGAGCTGGAAGCCGAACCCCGGCGGGTGGCCGTGGCTGGCCGCATGATGCTCAAGCGGGTGATGGGCAAGCTCAGCTTCGCCACCCTGCAGGACATGTCGGGCCGCATCCAGCTCTGGATCGAGCGTGACGCGCTGCCCGAGGGACAGTACCAGGCCTTCAAGAGCTGGGACATCGGCGACATCCTCGGTGCCGAGGGTGTGCTCACCAAGACCAAGAAGGGCGAGCTGTCGGTGCGGGTGGACAACCTGCGCCTCCTCACCAAGTCACTGCGTCCCCTGCCGGAGAAGTTCAAGGGGCTCACCGACACCGAGGCACGCTACCGCCAGCGCTATCTGGACCTCATCATGAACGAGGTCTCCCGCGAGACCTTCCGCATCCGCACCCGGATCATCGATCACCTGCGCCGCTTCCTCATCGACCGGGGTTTTCTCGAGGTGGAGACGCCGATGATGCAGGTGATCCCCGGCGGCGCCACGGCCCGGCCCTTCATCACCTATCACAACGCCCTGGACATGGAACTCTACCTGCGCATCGCGCCCGAGCTGTATCTCAAGCGCCTGGTGGTGGGCGGTTTCGAGAAGGTCTTCGAGATCAACCGCAACTTCCGTAACGAGGGCCTCTCCACCCGCCACAATCCCGAATTCACCATGCTCGAGTTCTACGAGGCCTATGCCGACTACCGGGATCTGATGGATCTCACCGAAGCCATGCTGCGCGACACCGCCGAAAAGGTGCTGGGCAAGACCCTGATCAGCTATCAGGGCGAGCTTTACGACTTCGGCAAGCCCTTCGCCCGCATGACGGTGAAGGAGTCGATCCTGCACTTCAACCCGGACGTCACCGAGGCCGATCTGGAAGATCTGGACCGGGCCCGCGCCGTGGCCGAACGGCTCGACATTCCGCTGAAGGACAACTGGGGGCTGGGCAAGGTCTGGATCGAGATCTTCGAGAAGACGGTGGAGCACCGGCTGATGGATCCCACCTTCATCACCGCCTATCCCACCGAGGTCTCGCCCCTGGCCCGGCGCAACGACGCCGATCCCTTCGTCACCGACCGCTTCGAGTTCTTCGTCGGCGGGCGCGAGATCGCCAACGGCTTCTCCGAACTCAACGACGCCGAGGATCAGGCCGAGCGTTTCCGCAAGCAGGTGGAAGAGAAGGCCGCCGGTGACGAGGAGGCCATGTTCTTCGACGAGGACTACATCACCGCCCTCGAACACGGCATGCCGCCCACCGCCGGCGAGGGGATCGGCATCGACCGCCTGGTGATGCTGTTCACCGATTCGCCCTCCATCCGCGACGTGCTGCTGTTCCCCCACATGCGCCCGGCGGAGGCCGCCGGGCGCAGTGGCGAGGGACGAGGGCCGAGGGACGAGGAAGGCTGAAGGCCGTTACCGAAGTGCCGCGGTGCGGCCGGGGTTTTCAACGCAAAGGGATTTTTTGTTCAGGAGCGGCGCAAGCCGCGATGAATGACCCCTTCCGCAGGCGCGGCGACCCCGCCGCGATTATGCGGTAGCTGGTGGCTGGTATCCCGCCTCACCCCGAAAGCGCCGCCCGCACGTCCTCGATCTGCGCGCTGGTCTCGTCCATTTCCACCACGCTCACGTCGGTGGCGATCCCCAGACGGGCGAAGGCCGGCACGCTGGACCAGTCCACCGCAGCCAGGGGGTGATCGCTGCCGAACACGCTCTGCAGGTTGGCGGCGATCACCACGTCCACGTAATCCGCCGCGCCGCCCGGGTCCCGTTCCAGATCCTCGTGATCGGCGGCCACGGCCACCAGTTCCGGGGGGAACAGCCACTTGGTAAGGATGGCCGCGCCCAGGCGGGTGTGGGCCTTGCGGATGATCCGATCCAGCATCGCCTCGTCGGCCAGCAGTTCGGGATAGTCCTCGGCGCGGGTGAGGATCGGCAGGACACCGATGTCGTGCACCAGCCCCGCGAGCAGGGCCTGGTCGGGCTTGAGATCCGAGAACTGGCTGGCCAGGGCCTGGCTGATGGCCGCCACTTCGGTGCTGTGTTCCCAGGTCTGGCGCAGGCGCTTGTCGGTGGCGTCGGTGGTGGCCTGGAACATCTGCTCCATGGCGATGCTGGTCACCAGGTTGCGCACCATGTCGCTGCCCATGCGGGTCACCGCGGCCTCCACGCTCTCGATCTGGCGGCTGGCCCGCAGCAGGGGGCTGTTGGCGATCTGGATGAGGCGGGCGGAGAGGGCGGCGTCGGAAGTGATTACCTTGGCCACGTCCATCATGGAGGCGTCCTCGTCCTCGAGGGTGTCGCGCACCTTGAGCGCCACTTCCGGCAGGGTGGGCAGCACCAGTTTGTCGTTCTCCAGATCCGCCAGCAGTTCGTTGAGAAAGTTCGCTTCCAGTGACATGGGGGCTCCTTGTCGGGTTTCGCCCGGCCCGCCGGCGCGGGCCGCAGGGGTGGACGCAGGCGGGGAAGGGCGAAACCACCCGGACTTCCCGTCAGCCGCGTTGAAGACCGGGTTTTTCAACCGCCTGCGTCAGTGACGATATCGGCTGCCGGGCGCGGGTCTTGAGGGCGTGAAGGCGGAATTTTCTCAGTCGGCGAGCACGGTGTAGGGCAGCGCCTCGAGGGTCAGGGCCGGTCCCGCCGGCGCGCCCAGGTGCAGAGGGTTCTTTGCGCTGGCGATCTGCACCACCATCAGCAGATCCACGCCGCCTGCGGGGGCCGGGGCCGCCTCCACCACCTTGCCCGCGGCCTGGTCCTCGCCTTCGGCGAAGACGGCGCTGCCGGGAGCGGGCAGCTCGGCGGTGTCCGCATGGGCGAGGTACATGCGCCGCTTGAGCTTGCCCAGATAGTGCATGCGGGCGACCACTTCCTGGCCCGGATAGCAGCCTTTCTTGAAGCTGATGGCGTCCAGGGCCTCGAGGTTGGCCATCTGGGGCACGAAGGCTTCCACGGTTTCGGCATGCAGATCCGGCAGCCCGGCGCGAATGTTGAGCCAGGTCCAGACCGCCGCGCCCACCGGGGTGGCCTGGCGGGCCAGACGCTGCCAGAGGGCCACCACCGCCTCGGCCGGACCGTGGATTTCGAAGCGGGGCAGGGGGCCGGGCAGACGCAGCACGCTCAGGCCGTCCTGGTGCCGCACCTGCCAGTCCCGCTCGGGCACGCTGCCGACGATGTCGGCCAGCAGCGTCGATGCCCGCGCGCCGGCGAGGCCGAAACGGGCCAGCGCGTCGCTGGCCTCCTCCAGGCTCACCTGGCTGCGCAGCACGAACATGCGCAGGCGCTTGAGCGTGGCGTCAAGGATGTCGGCCGGCAGCACCAGGAAGTAGTCGCCATCGCGCAGGAAGAGATGGAAGATGGCCAGCATCCGGCCCTTGGCATTGCTGTAACTCGAGAGCTGCGCCTGGCTGTCACTCACGGCATTGACGTCGTTGCCGAACTGGTTCTGCAGGAATTCCCGGGCGTCCTCGCCGCTGACGCGGATCAGGCCATAGTGGGAGAGATCGGCGATCACCTCGCCCTGTGCGGCGGCCTGCCGTTCGGCGGCAGGATCGCCGAAGTCCGTCACCCGGCCGGATGTGATCCGGGCGCCCTGGGTTTCGAGGAATTGCTGCCAGTCTCGGTGCATGGAAACTCCTGATACGATGTCGGCTATACTTGCAGAGCCGCGACAACGGTCGTAAGGTTGAAGAAAGGGAATCGGATGTTCAGCGGAACCGAACGCGAGCGACAATTATAATGCCAAGCCGAAGCGCACGGCCAAGATTTCTCAACCTGTTCCAGATCCGCCAGCCGATCACGGCGCTGGTCTCCATTACCCACCGGATCAGCGGGGTCTTGCTGTTTCTTTCCCTGCCTTTCGCCGTCGGATTGCTGCATCTTTCCCTGCGCAGCGCAGGGGATTATCAGCGCGTCCTGCACTGGCTCGCCCTGCCCGGCATGAAACTCCTCGGCCTGTTGCTGGGCTGGGCCATCCTGCACCACTTCTTCGCCGGCCTGCGCTTCCTGCTGCTGGATCTGGATCTCGGCCTGCGGCTGCAGACGGCCCGGGCCACGGCCTGGAGCGTGTTCGCCATCGTGGCCGTGTTCTTCCTCCTGCTGACGTGGAGGCTGGCATGACCTTCCGTGCCCAGGGCATGCGGGCCTGGCTGCTGCAGCGTTTCAGCGCCGCCTACCTGGCCCTGTTCGTGCTCGCGGCCGTGCTCTGGCTGGCCACGGGCGGCAGCGCGGATTATTCGGGCTGGCGCGCGCTGCTTGGCCGGCCGGTGGTCAGCGTGGCCTTCGCCCTGTTCTTCCTGTCACTGTTCTTCCATGCCTGGGTGGGGATCCGCGACGTGCTGATGGACTACGTGCCCAATCTCAAGCTGCGCCTGCTGCTGCTCGTGGCCGTGGCGCTGCTGCTGATGGGCCTGGCGGTGTGGAGCGCCCTCATTCTCATCTCGGTCTATCTGCCATGACGAAACCCGAATACCGCCGTTTCGACACCCTGGTCATCGGCGCCGGTGGCGGCGGCCTGCGGGCGGCGCTGCAACTGGCCCGGGCCGAGGCCAACGTGGCCGTGGTATCGAAGGTGTTTCCCACCCGTTCCCATACCGTGGCCGCCCAGGGGGGCATCAACGCCGCGCTCGGCAACGTGCTGCCCGACAACTGGCACTGGCACATGTACGACACCATCAAGGGCAGCGACTACCTGGGCGATCAGGATGCCATCGAGTACATGTGCCGGGCCGCGGCGCACCTGGTCTACGAGCTGGAACATGCCGGGGTGCCCTTCAGCCGGCTGGATAACGGCAAGATCTATCAGCGGCCCTTCGGCGGCCAGAGCATGAACTTCGGCGGCGAACAGGCGGCGCGCACCTGCGCGGCGGCCGACCGCACCGGCCACGCCATGCTGCACACCCTCTATCAGCAGAACATCCGCGCCAAGACCCACTTCTTCGACGAATACTTCGCCATCGATCTGCTGCGCGACGAGGAAGGCTTCATTCTCGGCGCCCTGGTGCTCGACATCGAGCGCGGCGAACCGCTGGTGATCGAGGCCAAGACCACCCTCATCGCCACCGGCGGGGCGGGGCAGCTGTTCCGCACCAACACCAATGCGCGGATCAATACCGGTGATGGCCTGGGCATGGCCCTGCGGGCCGGCCTGCCGCTGCAGGACATGGAATTCTTCCAGTTCCATCCCACGGGCATCGCCGGCAAGGGCATGCTGATCACCGAAGGCGCACGGGGCGAGGGCGGCTACCTGATCAACCGGGATGGCGAGCGGTTCATGGAACGCTACGCCCCCCATGCCAAGGATCTGGCCAGCCGCGACGTGGTCAGCCGGGCCATCGCCACCGAGGTGCGCGAAGGGCGCGGCTGCGGGCCCAACGGCGACCACGTGCTCCTGAAACTCGATCACCTGGGCGAGGAGGTGCTGAAGAAGCGCCTGCCCGGCATCCTGGATCTGATCCACACCTTCCTGCACATCGATCCGGCGAAGGAGCCGGTGCCCGTGTTCCCCACCGCCCACTACACCATGGGCGGGATCCCCACCAACCGCCACGGCCAGGTGGTGGCCCCGGTGGAGCAGGGCGAGGAGGTCATTCCCGGCCTGTACGCGGCCGGCGAATGCGCCTGCGTCTCGGTGCACGGCGCCAACCGCCTGGGCGGCAACTCCCTGCTCGACATCGTGGTCTTCGGCCGCGCCGCCGGCAACCACATCATCGACTACCTCAGGGAGAACCGCTATCACCGGCCCCTGCCGCCGGAAACGGTGGACCGGGCCCTGGCGCGGCTGGCGCGCTGGGACGCGAAGGGCGATGGCGAGACGGTGGCGGGCCTGCGCGCCGAGCTGCAGGCCACCATGGAAGAATATTGCGGCGTGTTCCGTACCCAGGAGGTACTCGACGCGGGCGTGGCCAAGGTGCTGGAACTGGAGCGGCGGATGGACGACGTGCGCCTGCAGGATCACAGCAAGGTGTTCAACACCGCCCGCATCGAGGCCCTGGAGCTGGAGAACCTGATGGCCATCGCCGTGGCCACCGTGGTCAGCGCCCAGGCCCGCAAGGAGAGCCGCGGCGCCCATTCGCGCATCGACTATCCCGAGCGGGACGACGTGCACTGGCTCAAGCATACGCTGTTCTTCCGTGAGGGACGGCGGCTGGAATACAAGCCGGTGACCCTCAAGCCACTGTCGGTCGAATCCTTCCCGCCCAAGGAGCGTGTCTATTGACCATGGCCCGCATGCGCTTCCAGATCTACCGCTACAACCCGGAGACGGACACCGAGCCGTACATGCAGGATTTCGTCCTCGACGACGTGCAGCCCGGCATGATGCTGCGCGATGCCCTGCTGCGGCTCAAGGAACAGGACGAGACCCTCACCTTCCGCCACTCCTGCGGCGAGGGCGTGTGCGGCTCCGATGCCATGAACATCAACGGCACCAACGGCCTGGCCTGCATCACCCCGCTGGCCGGCCTGCGCGAGCCGGTGGAGATCCGCCCGGTGCCGCAACTGCCGGTGATCCGCGACCTGGTGGTGGACATGAGCCAGTTCTATCATCACTACCGCTCGGTGAAGCCCTATCTCATCGTTCACGATCCCGAGCCGGAAGTGGAGTTCCGCCAGAGCCCGCAGGAGCGGGAAAAGCTCGACGGCCTGTACGAATGCATCCTCTGCGGCTGTTGCACCACCTTCTGTCCTTCCTTCTGGTGGAACCCGGAGAAGTTCCGGGGGCCGGCCGCCCTGTTGCAGGCCTGCCGTTTCCTGGTGGACAGCCGCGACCAGGCCACCGCCGAGCGGCTCGAGGATCTGGAGGGGCCCTACCGGCTGTTCCGCTGCCATACCATCATGAACTGCGTGAACGTGTGCCCCAAGGGCCTCAATCCCACTGCCGCCATCAACACCATCAAGCGCCTGATGGTCAAGGACATGATCTGATATGCCGCCCGGGCCGGATCGGGAACGGGCGCGTCTGCTGTGGCAGTGCCGCCGCGGCATGGCCGAACTGGACGCCCTGCTGAGCAACTTCGTCGAACGCCGCCATGCCGATCTGGACGACGCCGGAAAACGGGCCTTCGAACGCCTGCTCAGAACCCCCGATCCCCTGCTGATCGAATACCTGCTGGGCCGCGTGATCCCGGCCGATCCCGAACTCGCCGCCCTGGCCCGGCAGATCCGCGCAGCCATGGATTGATCGCGTTTTCCGACACGCCTGTCGGAATTGTCCGACAGCGGAGGGCGCCGATCTGCGCTTCAATTTGGTTGCCAGGCTGTCGAAAAACGCTGTTTTTCAACAGCCTGTTACAGGTTCATCGGACAAGGAGGTCGTGCATGGCGCGTCGTTTCGTGGAAGGCCGCATTCTGCGGCTGGAAGTCCAGCCCTCCCGCCTGCTGCTGCGGGCCCAGTTTCTGGTGCATGGTCTGGCCCTGATGGTGCTGGCCTATCCGCTGGGCGTGCCCCTGTGGCTGCGGGTGGGGCTGTTCGTGCTGCTGGGGATCAGCCTGTTTTCCCTGTCGCGCAACGAGACCCTCTCCCGGGTGCATCACCTGCTGCTGGATGCGGAGGATCGCTGGTTCCGCCTCGGGGCGGACGGCGAGCGGGAGGCCTTGCGGCTGCGCGGGGATTCCTGGCTGGGGAGCGGGATGGCGGTGCTGCGCTTCGCCCGCGCGCAGGGCGGGCGGCCGCTGAACGTGGTGATTCTGCCCGACAACCTCGACGCCGAGACGTTCCGGCGCCTGCGGGTGCGCCTGCGTCAGGCCTCGGCGGAGAGCGGAGTCTCGTCGCTGCCGGGATAGTTGTCCGGCGCCAGCACCGTGTTGCGCGGCGGATGGCGGGTGTCCGGCTCGGGGTAGTCGAGGGTGTAGTGCAGCCCGCGGCTCTCCTTGCGGGCGCTGGCCGAGCGGATGATGAGATCCGCCACCAGGGCGAGGTTGCGCAGCTCCAGCAGGTCGCCGGTGATCACGAAGTCGCCGTAGTACTCCTCGATTTCCGCCAGCAGCAGGGCGGCCCGGTGGGCGGCCCGCTGCAGGCGCTTGTCGGTGCGCACGATGCCCACGTAGTCCCACATGAAGCGGCGCAGCTCGTCCCAGTTGTGGCTCACCACCACTTCCTCGTCCGAGTCGGTCACCTGGCTGGCGTCCCATTCGGGAATGGTCTCGGTGGGCCGCGGCCGCGCGCAGGCCCGGATGTCCTCGCTGGCGGCCTCAGCGAACACCAGGCATTCGAGCAGGGAATTGCTGGCCAGCCGGTTGGCTCCGTGCAGGCCGGTGTGCGCCGTCTCGCCGATGGCATAGAGACTGTCCAGATCGGCCCGGCCCCGCAGATCGGTCACCAGCCCCCCGCAGGTGTAGTGGGCGGCCGGGACCACCGGGATGGGCTCGCGGGTGATGTCGATGCCGAACTCCAGGCAGCGCCGGTAGATGGTGGGAAAGCGGCGTTTGACGAATTCGGCCGGCTTGTGGCTGATGTCCAGGTTCACGTGCTCGATCCCCAGGCGCTTCATCTCGTGGTCGATGGCCCGGGCCACGATGTCCCGGGGCGCCAGTTCGGCGCGGGGATCGAAGCGCTCCATGAAGGTCTGGCCATCGGGCAGCAGCAGGCGGCCCCCTTCGCCGCGCACCGCCTCGCTGATCAGGAAACTCTTGGCCCGGGGGTGGTAGAGGCAGGTGGGATGGAACTGGTTGAATTCCAGGTTGGCCACTCGGCAGCCGGCCCGCCAGCCCATGGCGATGCCGTCGCCGGTGGAGGTGTCGGGATTGCTGGTGTAGAGATAGACCTTGCTGGCCCCGCCGGTGGCCAGCACCACGTTGGCGGCGCGGAACACCCGCACCGTGTCGTCGGCCTTGTCGAGCACGTAGGCGCCCAGGCAGCGGTTGCCGGGCAGGCCCAGCTTGGCGCGGGTAATCAGATCCACGGCGATGTGGTGTTCGTGGATGTCGATGTTGGGGTGGGCGCGCACCTTGTCTTCGAGCGTGGTCTCCACCGCCCGACCGGTGGCATCGTCGGCATGCACGATGCGGCGGTGGGAATGGCCGCCTTCGCGGGTCAGATCGAAGCCGGTGCCGTCGGGATCGAGGTTGAAGCGGATCCCCGTCTCGAGCAGCCAGCGAATGTTGCCGGCGGCCCGTTCCACCACGAAGCGCACCACCTCCGGATCGCACAGGCCGGCACCGGCATTGAGGGTGTCGTTGATGTGGGCTTCGATGGAATCGTCGTCGCCCAGCACCGCGGCGATCCCGCCCTGGGCGTAGAGGGTCGAACCGTCCGCCAGCTTCCCTTTTGAAATCAATGAGATATGATGCGTGTCCGCAAGGCGCAGGGCCAGCGAGAGGCCGGCGGCGCCGCTGCCGATGATGAGGACGTCGCTTTCGATCTGCATGCCGTTCCCCGCAGGCGGTTCCCAGCACCGGGGGATGCCATTTCTGTTTCCCGCCGGGATGGGTTTAGAATGAGCCGTCGTTTCACCGCACTATAACGAAAAAATCTTCCGCCGTGCGAACTCCACCCGGATTATACGGTCAATGTGGGTAGGTTCCGGGCGGCCTTTCTGTCACAGCTAGAGAAGGAAGCAGCCCGGATGGGCGAATTCGAATCGGATCAGGCTCTGGTCGAGCGCGCCCAGCGGGGTGACAAGCGGGCTTTCGACATGCTGGTGCGCAAGTACCAGCAGCGGATCATGAAAGTCCTCTCCCGCTACGTGCGCGATCCCATGGAGGTCCAGGATCTCGCCCAGGAAACCTTCATCAAGGCCTACAAGGCCCTGCCGAGGTTTCGCGGTGACAGCGCCTTCTACACCTGGCTGTACCGCATCGCCATCAACACGGCAAAGAACTACATCGTGTCCCAGGGGCGGCGGCCGCCCCAGTCGGACATCGACGCGACCGAGGCCGAGACCTACGAAGGCGAATCGGCGCTCAAGGAATATGCCTCGCCGGAACGGGAAGTCCTGCGGGACGAGATCAAGGAGACGGTTTTCCGGGCCATCGACGAACTGCCCGAGGATCTGAAGACCGCCATCACGCTCAGGGAACTGGAAGGCATGAGCTACGAGGAGATTGCCGATGCCATGGAATGCCCCATTGGCACGGTGCGCTCGCGGATCTTCCGGGCCCGCGAGGCCATCGACAAGAAGTTGCGCCCCCTGCTGGAATAGCCGGAAGCGCAAGATCCGAACATCCCGTTGCGAAGCGTCAGCAGGTGATCAACATGAACGACAAGCTCCACGAAGAACTCTCCGCCTTCATGGACGACGAGGTGCAAGATGCCCGTCGCCTGGCCGAACGCCTGTCCCGCGATCCCGAGCTGCAGGCCCGCTGGAGCCGCTATCACCTGATCCGCGATGCCATGACCGAGCACCTGACCTATGCCGAATTCGACATCGCCGGCCGGGTCAGCGCCGCCCTGGAGAACGAGCCCACGGTGCTTGCGCCGCGCCGCTGGCAGCTGCCGCCCCGCGCCCGCCGGGTGGCCCGCCAGGTGGCCGGCCTGGCCATCGCCGCCACCGTCTCCGCGGTCACGGTCATGACCGTCCAGCAGCAGCGCGGCGCCCAGGAGGCCGCGCCGGCCGTGGCCCAGGTGGCCGGCAACGCCCGCCTGGTGGCACGCACCCCGCCGGCCCGGGTGGTGCAGTTCGTCCCCGAGAACCGGCAACTCAACCCCGCCGTGCGCTCCAAGCTCAGCAACTACCTGGTCAACCACAACGAATACTCGGTGACCTCCAACATGCAGGGCGTCCTGCCCTACATGCGCATCGTCAGCGCCAACCCGCCCGAAGCCGCGCCGCCGCCCCGTTCCGCTCCGCGCATCGAGAATGCCGTCGTCAATGGTCAATAGCATGCCGTCGTCCCGGTCGTCCCTCCTGGCCCTGGGCCTGTTGTTTCCGATTCTGGTCCTGGCGGCCGAGCCGCTGGAAGAGGTCGAAGCCTGGCTGCAGAAGATGCAGCGGGCCGCCCATACCCTCAACTACGAAGGCACCTTCGTCTACGGCCACGACAACAATCTCACTTCCATGCGGATCATCCACCGCGCCGACGAACAGGGTGAACAGGAACGCCTGATCGCCCTCGACGGCAGCGGCCGCGAGGTGGTGCGCAACGACGACCGCGTGGCCTGCATCATGCCCGATGCCCAGTCGGTGGTGGTGGAGTCGAAGCGGCCGCGCAAGCAGTTTCCGCCCGCCTTTCCCATGCGCATCGACAACCTCACGGCCATCTACCGTTTCCGGCTGGCCGGCGAGCAGCAGGTGGCCGGCCGCACCACCCAGCGCATCGACATCCAGCCCCGCGACGCCTACCGCTACGGTCACCGGCTGTGGATCGACCGCGAGACGGGCCTGCTGCTCAAGACCCACCTCGTCGACGAGCAGGGCCAGCCGGTCGAGCAGTTCATGTTCACCCGCATCCGTTTCCTGGAGCAGGTGCCCGATGCGTGGCTGCAGCCGGCCGTGGACGCCAGCCGCTTCACCCGCTACGAGGCCCGCCGGGATGCGCCGCTGGAGATGGACAACCCGCCCGACGTGATCATCGGCTGGATGCCGCCCGGCTTCCATGAAGACATGCAGCGCATGCAGCGGCTGCCGGCCAGCAGCCATCCCGTGGAACACCTGGTCTACTCGGACGGCCTCGCCTCGGTGTCGGTGTTCCTCGAGGAGGAAGTGGAGCGGGATGCCGCCAATCTGATCGGGGCCACCCGCATGGGGGCCGTCAATGCCCATGGCCGTTCCCTGGGGGACTATCACGTGACCGTGGTGGGCGAGGTACCCCATCTCACCGTGCAAAAGATCAGCACCGCGGTACGCCTGAAGCAGGACGATGATTGAGCAGTATGCCACCGTGGTCCGCCTCGAGGGCGATCGGGCCTGGATCACCGCCGAGCGGGAGAGCAGTTGCGGCCAGTGTTCCCTGCGCAAGGGCTGCGGCACGGCCGTGCTGGCCGGTGTTCTGGGCCGGCGCGCGGTGAACCTCTGTGCCCTGAATCCGCTCCAGGCCCAGCCGGGCGAACGGGTGATCGTCGGGCTCGACGAAAGCGCCATGCTGCGGGGCGCGGTGGCCGTCTATCTGGTGCCCCTGCTGACCCTCATCGCCGGTGCCGGGCTGCTGGCCGCGCAGGGGGAGGGCGCCGCCGTGGCCGGGGGCGTGCTCGGTTTCCTCGCCGGCCTGTTCTGGCTGCGCCGCTTCCACCGGCGGATCCGCCGCGATCCCCGCTATCAGCCCGTGATTCTGCGACGTTTGCAACCGGGCGGCTTTGCGGTACAGTCCTTCCCTGGTTGAAGGACAGTCAACGTCATCTCCCGTCATCAGCAATCACTTCGAGGACGCCATGAATCCGAAGGCAATCCGTTTCCGCCCCTTCTGGCTGTTGTTGCTGTTGCTGGTCGCCGGCCAGGCGAGCGCATTCAGTTTCGGCAAGGACGATCAGGCCAAATGCGCCTGCATGCCCGATTTCACCAAACTGGTGGAGCAGAACAGCGCCGCGGTGGTGAACATCAGCACCACGCAGAAGGTCAGGCATCCGCATCGGTTGCCGCCGGGCATGGAAATGCCCGACATCCCCGAGGATTCGCCCTTCGGCGATCTGCTGCGCCGCTTCTTCGGCGAGCAGGGGGATGACGAGGCGCCGGAGATGGAGAGCCAGTCGCTCGGCTCCGGTTTCATCATCGACTCCCACGGCTACATCATCACCAACAATCACGTGGTCAAGGACGCCGAGGAGATCATCGTGCGGCTGTCGGATCGGCGGGAGCTGAAGGCCAAGCTGGTGGGCACCGATCCCCGCTCCGACATGGCCCTGCTCAAGGTCGAGGCCGACAATCTGCCCATCGTCAGGATTGGCAGCTCGGCGAAGCTCAAGGTGGGCGAGTGGGTGATGGCCATCGGCTCGCCCTTCGGTTTCGATCATTCGGTCTCGGTCGGCGTGGTCAGCGCCATCGGCCGCAACCTGCCTTCCGAGAACTACGTGCCCTACATCCAGACCGACGTGGCCATCAACCCCGGCAACTCGGGCGGGCCGCTGTTCAACGGCGCCGGCGAGGTGGTGGGCATCAATTCCCAGATCTACAGCCGCACGGGCGGCTTCATGGGGCTGTCCTTCGCCATTCCCATCGACGTGGCCATGGACGTGGTCAAGCAGCTCAAGGCCCACGGCAAGGTGGTCCGTGGCTGGCTGGGGATCCTGATCCAGGACGTCAACCGCGAACTGGCCGAATCCTTCGGCATGGATCGCCCGGAAGGCGCGGTGGTGCTCAAGGTCATGCCCGACAGTCCGGCGGCCAAGGCCGGCCTGCAGGTGGGTGACGTGGTCATCGAATACAACGGCAAGCGGATCCACCAGTCGTCGGATCTGCCGCTGGAGGTGGGCCGCACCCCCGTGGGCCGCACGGTGCCGGTCGTGGTGATCCGCGAAGGCAAGCGCAAGACCCTGAAGGTCACCATTGCCGAACTGCCCGCCGAAGAGGAACTGGCCGGGAAGGCCGGCAAACCCCACCCGGACAAGGTCAAGACCGATCGCCTGGGACTGGTGGTGGAGAAACTCAGCGAGGCCCAGCGCAAGGATCTGGGCACCGGCAAGCGTGGCGTGCTGGTGCGCAAGGTGGGCAAGGGGCCGGCCCGCGAGGCGGGGATCCGCCCCGGGGACGTGATCCTGATGATCAACAACCAGGACGTGACCGATCCCGCGCAGTTCCGCAAGCTGGTCAAGTCGCTCCCGGCCGGCCGGTCGGTGCCGGTGCTGATACAGCGCGGCGATGCGCCCGTGTTCCTGCCCCTGAAGATCCCGAAGTAGGCCCCGTGGCCGAGCGGCTCACCGTCTTCGTGCGCAGCGGCTGCCATCTGTGCGAGCAGATGCTCCAGGAGTTGCAGCGGCTGCGCACGGAGCGGGATTTCCGGCTGGAGGTGGTGGACATTCTCGGCCACGAGGCCCTGGAGGCCGAATACGGCAGCCGAATCCCCGTGCTGGCCGGCGAGCGGGGCGAGATCTGCTATTACTTCCTCGACGAGACGGCCCTGCGCCGCTATTTCGGCCAGGGCTGAAATCGGCTACAATCCCCACTCCCGAACCCGGGTGGAAAAAGGCGCTGCAGGCGCCTTTTTCCGTATCGGGCACTGACACCGGACTCCATGCATCGCAGAACGCCGTGACCGATCTGACCCATATCCGCAACTTTTCCATCATCGCCCACATCGATCATGGCAAATCCACCCTGGCCGACCGGCTGATCCAGATCTGCGGCGGACTGACGGAGCGGGAGATGGCCGAGCAGGTGCTCGACTCCATGGATCTGGAGCGCGAGCGGGGCATCACCATCAAGGCCCAGAGCGTCACCCTCGAATACACCGCCGCCGACGGCCAGACCTACCAGCTCAATTTCATCGACACCCCCGGCCACGTGGACTTCTCCTACGAGGTGTCCCGCTCCCTGGCCGCCTGCGAGGGCGCCCTGCTGGTGGTGGACGCTTCCCAGGGCGTCGAGGCCCAGAGCGTGGCCAACTGCTACACGGCCATCGACCAGGGGCTGGAAGTGATTCCGGTGCTCAACAAGATCGATCTGCCGGCGGCCGATCCGCAGCGGGTCATCAACGAGATCGAGGAGATCATCGGCATCGAGGCGCAGGACGCCGTGCGGGTCTCGGCCAAGACCGGCGAAGGCGTGCCGGATCTGCTCGAGCGCATCGTCGCGGCCGTGCCGCCGCCCGAGGGCGATCGCGAGGCGCCCCTGCAGGCCCTGATCATCGATTCCTGGTTCGACAACTACCTCGGGGTCATCTCCCTCGTGCGGGTGGTGCAGGGCACTCTGAAGAAGAAGGACAAGATCCGGGTGATGGCCGCCGGCCGCAACCACCAGGTGGACAAGGTGGGGATCTTCACGCCCAAGCGCCAGGACACGGAGATGCTCCGGGCCGGCGAGGTGGGCTATGTGATTGCCGGCATCAAGGAGATCGACGGCGCGCCGGTGGGCGACACCATCACCCACGTGGATCGGCCGGCGCAAGCGCCGCTGCCCGGCTTCAAGCCGGTCCAGCCCCAGGTGTTCGCCGGCCTGTTCCCGGTGGAGGGCGACGACTACGAGGATCTGCGCGAGGCGCTCTCCAAGCTGCGCCTCAACGACGCGGCGCTGTTCTACGAGCCCGAAACCTCCCAGGCGCTCGGCTTCGGCTTTCGCTGCGGCTTTCTCGGCATGCTGCACATGGAAATCATCCAGGAGCGGCTGGAGCGGGAATACAACCTGGATCTCATCACCACCGCCCCCACGGTGGTCTTCGAGGTGCTCACCACCGCCGGCGAGACCATCCGCATCGACAACCCGGCCGATCTCCCCGAGCCCAACCACATCGACGAGATCCGCGAGCCCATCATCACGGCGCACATTCTGGTCCCGCCCGACTACGTGGGCAACGTGATCAACCTGTGCATCGAGAAGCGCGGCGTGCAGAAGTCGATGCAGTATCTGGGCAACCAGGTGGCGCTGACATACGAGCTGCCTATGAACGAGGTGGTGCTGGACTTCTTCGACCGCCTCAAGTCGGTCAGCCGGGGCTATGCCTCGCTGGACTACGAGTTCGCCCGCTTCCAGGCCGCCAATCTGGTCAAGCTGGACATCCTGATCAATGGCGAGAAGGTGGACGCCCTCTCGGTCATCGTGCACCGCGACGCGGCCCAGTCCCGGGGCCGGGAACTGGCCGAACGCATGAAGGAAATCATCCCCCGGCAGATGTTCGACGTGGCCATCCAGGCCGCGGTGGGCTCCAAGATCCTGGCCCGCACCACGGTCAAGGCCCTGCGCAAGAATGTCACTGCCAAGTGCTACGGGGGCGACGTGACCCGCAAGCGCAAGCTGCTGGAAAAACAGAAGGCCGGCAAGCGCCGGATGAAACAGGTGGGCAAGGTGGAGATTCCCCAGGAGGCGTTTCTCGCCGTGCTCTCCGTCGGCAAGGAAAAATAGACCATGGATTTCGACTTCGAACTGCTGCTGGTGGTGCTGACCTTCGCCACCGGCATCGTGTGGGGTATCGACGCCCTGTTTTTCGCCCGCCATCGCCAGGCGTCGTCTGGTGCGGAAGAAGGCGAGGCGGCGCGCAGGGAACCCCTGCTGGTGGAATACGCCCGCTTCCTGTTCCCGGTGGTGCTGGTGGTGCTGGTGCTGCGCAGCTTCGTGGCCGAGCCCTTCCGCATCCCGTCCGGGTCCATGCTGCCCACCCTGGAGGTGGGCGATTTCATCCTGGTCAACAAGTTCGCCTACGGCATCCGCCTGCCGGTGGCCCACAGCCGGGTCCTCGACCTGGGCCAGCCGCAGCGGGGCGACGTGATCGTCTTCCGTTACCCGGAGAACCCTTCCGTGGACTACATCAAGCGGGTGGTCGGGGTACCGGGAGATGAAATCGGCTACTATAATAAGGTTCTGTATATCAACGGAAAACCGGCAGAGCAGACACCGCTGGGGCCCTACGATCCGGCCTTCCCCAACATTCAGCGCCGGCGGGAGGATCTCACGGGCGTGGTGCACGACATCCTGGTCAACGAGATGGTGCCGGCCGGCGACTTCATCGTCAAGGTGCCGCCGAACCGCTATTTCGTGATGGGCGACAACCGCGACAACAGCCGTGACAGCCGCTACTGGGGCTTCGTGCCGGACGAGAACCTGGTGGGCAAGGCCATGCTCATCTGGATGAACTGGCAATGGGGCCACTGGCCGAAGCCGGGACGCATCGGTACGGTCATCGAATGAACCGACACGCGAGGTGCCGCATGAGGTCTTTGCATCGCCAGCAGGGTATGACCACCATCGGCTGGATTCTGGTCTTTCTGCTGATCGCCTTCTTCACGCTCATCACCCTGAAGATCGTCCCCATCTACCTGGACAGCTTCAAGGCGGTGAGCATCCTCAAGGATCTGGAGGCGGAACCGGAAACCGGTGCCATGTCGCCGGGCGAGGTCGTGCGCACCCTGCGCAAGCGGCTCGACATCAACATGGTCGAGGGCGTGACCAATGACGACATCTACGTGGAACGCACCGGTGATTCGATGGTCATTGGCTTCGACTACGAAGTGCGGCGCAACCTCCTCGGCAACCTCGACGTGGTGGTGAGTTTCGACAAGTCCATCGAGGTGCCCGTGCGTTGAGCGCCGCCCTGGATCGGCTGGAGGCGGCGCTCGGTTACCGGTTCCGCCAGCCGGCCCTGCTCGAGACGGCGCTGACCCACCGCAGCGCCGGGCGGCGCAACAACGAGCGCCTGGAATTCCTGGGCGACGCCATTCTGGGTTTCGTGATCAGCGAAGCCCTCTACCAGCGCTTTCCCGAAGCCACGGAGGGGCAGCTCAGCCGCATGCGCGCCAGCCTGGTCAAGGGCGAAACCCTGGCCGGCATCGCCCGTGATCTGGATCTGGGGGAATACCTGATCCTGGGATCCGGCGAACTCAAGAGCGGCGGCTACCGGCGCGAATCGACCCTGGCCGACGCGGTCGAAGCCCTGATCGGCGCCATCTACCAGGACAGCGGACTGGCGGCGGCCCGCGAGTTCGTGCTGCGCCACCTGGGCGAGCGCATCGGGGAACTCGATCCGACCGGCATCCTCAAGGACCCCAAGACCCGTCTGCAGGAATACCTGCAGGCCCGGGGGCGGCCGTTGCCCCGTTACCGGGTCACGGCCATCCGCGGCAAGACCCATGATCAGGTGTTCGAAGTGGCCTGCCACGTCGAAGGCCTGGACGAACCGACCCGGGGCACCGGGAGCAACCGCCGCAAGGCCGAGCAGGCCGCCGCGGCCGCGGCCCTGGCCCGACTGGAACAGGCATGAACGCGCAAACCCCATCCGCATCCTATCGCTGTGGCCTGGTGGCCATCGTCGGCCGCCCCAACGTGGGCAAGTCGACCCTGCTCAATCATCTGCTGGGGCAGAAACTCAGCATCACCTCGCGCAAGCCCCAGACCACCCGCCACCAGATCCTTGGCATCAAGACCACGGCGCGGGCCCAGTTCGTGTTCGTGGACACGCCGGGCCTGCACAGGCAGGGCAAGCGGGCCCTCAACCGCTATCTCAACCGGGCCGCCAGCAGCGTGCTGCCCAGCGTGGACGTGGTGCTGTTCGTGGTGGAGGCCCTGCGCTGGACCGAGGAAGACGATCTGGTGCTTGAGCAGGTGAAACGGGCCGGCCTGCCCACCATTCTGGTGGTCAACAAGGTGGATCGCCTGGAAGACAAGCCGGCCCTGCTGCCCTTCCTGGCCGAGGTGGGCGGCAAGCACGATTTTGCCGCCGTGGTGCCGGTCTCCGCCCTCAGGCACGACAATCTCGCCGATCTCGAAGACGAGCTGTACCGCCTGCTGCCCGTCGCCGAGCCCATGTTTCCGGAAGATCAGATCACCGATCGCAGCGTGCGCTTCCTGGCCGCCGAGATCGTGCGCGAGAAACTGATGCGCAGCCTCGGCCAGGAACTGCCCTACGATCTCACCGTGGAAATCGAACGCTTCGAGGAGGAGGGCAGGCTGGTGCGGATCGGCGCCCTGATCTGGGTGGACCGGCCCAGCCAGAAGGCCATCGTCATCGGCCGCCACGGCGAGCGGCTCAAGCAGATCGGCACCCAGGCCCGCAAGGACATCGAGGCCATGCTTGGCCAGAAGGTGTTTCTCGAGCTGTGGGTCAAGGTCAAGGAAGGCTGGTCCGACGACGAACGGGCCCTGCAGAGCCTCGGTTACCGCAACGAGTTCGAATAGCCCCACGGCCATGTCTGCTCCGCGCCGCAGCGTCCACGCCGCCAGCCTGGAGGAGGCCTTCGTGCTGCACAGCCGGCCCTACCGGGATACCAGCCTGCTGCTGGAAGTCTTCAGCCGCGAGCAGGGCCGCCTCGGCCTGGTGGCCCGGGGCGCCCGCCGGGGCCGCAAGCGCCTGGCCGAACAGTTGCAGCCCTTCGCGCCGCTGCTGCTGAGCTGGCGGGGCCAGGGGGAACTGGCCACCCTCACGGCGGCCGAGCCCGCCGGCCTCGCCCTGCTGCCGGCCACGGGCGGGCTGTTCAGCGGCTTCTATCTCAACGAATTGCTGATCCGCCTCCTGCACCGGGGCGACCCCCATCCGCACCTGTTCGACGTCTATCGCCAGACCCTGGCGCTCCTCGGCCAGGGCACCGACGAAGAGGCCGTGCTGCGCCGTTTCGAACGTCTGCTGCTGCAGGAAATCGGCTATGGCCTGCAGCTCGAACGGGAAGCCGGCAGCGGCGCCCCCGTGGCCCCCGGGCGCCTCTACGACTACCTGCCGGAGCAGGGCCCGGTGCCGGCGGGGGAAGGGGAGTCCCGGGGCGTGCGTGTGCATGGCCACACCCTGCTGGCCCTGGCCCGCGACGGGGAACTCGACGCCGAAGGCCGGCGCGAGGCCAAACGCCTCATGCGCGCCGCCCTGGCTGTTCATCTGGGAGACCGGCCGTTACAATCCCGCGAACTCTACCGCCGCCAGCGCCTGCTCTGAACCGGAATCTGACCCATGAACCAATCCGATCCCATTCTTCTTGGCGTCAACATCGACCACGTGGCCACCCTGCGCCAGTCACGTGGCACCCGTTACCCGGAACCGCTGCAGGCCGCGCTGCTGGCCGAGCAGGCAGGGGCCGACGGCATCACCCTGCATCTGCGGGAGGATCGGCGGCACATCCAGGAGCGGGACGTGGAGATGCTGATCGGCATGCTGCAGACGCGCATGAACCTGGAGATGGCCGTCACGCCCGAGATGCTCGACATCGCCTGCCGGATCCGGCCGGCCGACTGCTGTCTGGTGCCCGAACGGCGCGAGGAGCTGACCACCGAAGGCGGGCTGGACGTGGCCGGCCAGCGGACACGGATTCGTGATGCCTGCGCGCGCCTGGCCGAGGCCGGCGTGCGGGTCTCCCTGTTCATCGACGCCGAGCCGGCACAGGTGGACGCGGCCGCCGAGGTCGGCGCGCCGGTCATCGAGCTGCACACCGGGCACTATGCCGATGCGCCCGACGCGGCGAGCCGCCAGGCCGAGCTGCAACGCATCGAGCAGGCGGTGGCGCAGGGGCGGGAACTCGGCTTGCAGGTCAATGCCGGTCACGGCCTGCACTATCACAACGTGGCCGAGATCGCCGCCATCCCCGGCGTGCGCGAACTCAACATCGGCCACGCCATCATCGCCCGCGCCCTCTTCACCGGCCTCGAGGAAGCGGTGCGGGAGATGAAACGCCTGATGACGGAAGCCCGCCGCGGATGATCTTCGGCATCGGCACCGACATCGTGCGCGTGGCGCGCATGCAAAAGAACCTCGAACGCTACGGCGAACGCTTTGCCGAACGCCTCCTCGGGCCGGACGAACTCGACGCCTTCCGCCGCAACGCCCGTCCCGCCCACTTCCTCGCCAAGCGCTTCGCCGCCAAGGAAGCCACCGCCAAGGCCATGGGCACCGGCTTCACCGGCGGCCTCGCCTTCCACCACATTGCCGTCGACCACGAACCGGCTGGCCGTCCCGTGCTCAGCTTCACCGGCAAGGCCGCCGAGTTCATGCAGGAAAACGCCATCGCCACCGCCCACCTCAGCCTCTCTGACGAAGACGAATACGCCATTGCCTATGTGATCCTGATAAGGGACGAGGTGCAGATGTAGGCCGGCTCAAGCGCAGCGGAGCCGGCAAACAAGCGTGACAAGGCGGTTATCCCGTAGGAGCGGCGCAAGCCGCGAAAACGTCTCCCTTCGCGCCTTTGCGCTGAAAATGCCGTTACCGGATCCTGGATGGCGAAATGCTAGGACCAATCGCCCGATTCGAGGATGGCCGGGCCCTGTTCCAGCAGTTGGTCGATGGCGCTGTTGAGGGCGGCGAGGGGGGTGTCGAGATCGGCGCCGTCGCCGGCCTTGATGGCCTGCTCCATGGCATGGGCGGCTTCGCGCAGGGCGGGGACGCCGCAGTAGGCGGTGGAGCCGTGGATCTTGTGGGTGTGATCCCACAGGGCTTCCCGGTCGCCGCTGGCGAAGGCGGCGTTCACCTTGTCACGCAGATCCGGCAGATCCGCCAGCAGCATGCCGAACAGATCGCGGGCCAGATCGGCGCTGCCGCCGGCCTGTTCCAGGGCCAGGGAGATGTCCACCACGTCGCTCATGTTCACGGCCTCGCGCAAACCGGGAAGCCAAAAGCTACGCCACCGTCCGCCCGGCGTCAATCGCTGTCGCCCGTTTCCTGACGGACGGCGGATCCGATACACTAGGCGGATGAGCGAGCACGAATTTCCCACCATCGAAGCCTTCGTCGGCAACACGCCTCTGGTGCGTCTGCAGCGTCTGCCGGGGGAGACCAGCAACACCCTGCTGGTGAAGCTGGAAGGCAACAATCCCGCCGGCTCGGTGAAGGATCGCCCGGCCCTGTCCATGATCCGCCATGCCGAGGAGCGGGGCGAGATCCGGCCTGGGGACACCCTCATCGAGGCCACCTCTGGCAACACCGGTATCGCCCTGGCCATGGCCGCGGCCATTCGCGGCTACCGCATGGTGCTGATCATGCCCGAGAACATGAGCGTGGAGCGGGTTCAGGTAATGAAGGCCTACGGCGCCGAGATCATCCTGGTCAGCCGCGAGGCGAGCATGGAGGGCGCGCGGGATCTGGCCAAGCAGATGGAAGCCGAGGGCAAGGGCAAGGTGCTCGATCAGTTCTCCAATCCCGACAATCCCCGTGCCCACTACGAGACCACCGGCCCCGAGATCTGGCGCGACACCCACGGCCGGATCACCCACTTCGTCTCCGCCATGGGCACTACCGGCACCATCATGGGCACCGCGCAATACCTCAAGGAGCAGAACGCCGAGGTGCAGATCGTCGGCGTGCAGCCGGCCGAGGGGGCGAAGATTCCGGGCATCCGCCGCTGGCCGCCGGAATACCTGCCCAGCATCTTCGACGCCTCGCGGGTAGATCGCACTCTGGACGTGACCCAGGAAGAGGCCGAGGAGACCACGCGGGCCCTGGCTGCCCGGGAAGGGATCTTCTGCGGCATCTCCTCGGGCGGCGCGGTGGCCGCCGCCCTGGCCCTGAGCCGTGAGGTGGAGAACGCGGTGATCGTGTCCATCATCTGCGATCGGGGTGATCGCTACCTGTCCACCGGCGTGTTTCCGGCCTGAGCCGGCGCGCCCTTGCGGAAATTTCCATGAACGTCTTCGTCTTCGACATCGAAACCGTGCCGGACGTGGAGGGCGGTCGTCGCCTCTACGGTCTGGAGGGCCTCTCCGACAAGGAGGTGGCCAATGTCATGTTCCACAAGCGCCGCCAGGAGACCGGCAGCGAATTCCTGCGCCTGCACCTGCACAAGGTGGTGGCCATCTCGGTGGTGCTGCGCAGCCGCGACCGGCTGGCGGTCTGGTCGCTGGGCGACGAGTCCGCCGACGAGAAGGAGATCATCGAGCGCTTCTTCCACGGCATCGAGAAATACGTCCCCACCATCGTCTCCTGGAACGGCAAGGGTTTCGATCTGCCGGTACTGCACTACCGTTCCCTGTTGCACGGCATCCAGGCCCCCCGTTACTGGGAGACGGGCGATACCGATCAGAGCTTTCGCTGGAACAACTACCTGAGCCGCTATCACCGCCGGCATACGGATCTGATGGACGTGATCGCCGGCTACGAGATGCGCGCCGTGGCGCCCCTGGACGAGGTGGCTACCCTGCTGGGTTTTCCGGGCAAGATGGGCATGAGCGGCGGCGCCGTGTGGGACGCCTACCAGGCCGGCGACATCGCCGGGATCCGCAACTACTGCGAGACCGACGTGCTCAACACCTATCTCGTGTACCTGCGCTTCGAGATGGTCAACGGCAATCTCACCCCCGGCGAATACCGCGACGAGCTGCAACGGGTGCGCGAGACTCTCAAGACAGAGAACAAGCCCCATTTCGAGCAGTTTCTCGCCCACTGGCCGGAGACCTCCTGAGCATGGCCCGTCGCCGCCGCCGGCCCCGCCTGCCGGAAGATCCCGTCGTCGCCACCATCGAATCCCTGAGCCACGAAGGCCGGGGCATCGCCCGCCTCGAGGGCAAGACCGTGTTCGTGGACAACGCCCTGCCCGGCGAGACGGTGCGCCTGCGCTACCGCTCGGTGGGCAAGCGCTTCGATGCGGGGATCGCCGAGGAAGTGCTCGAAAACCCCTCACCCATGCGGGTGGCGCCGGCCTGCGCCTTTTACGGCCTGTGCGGCGGCTGCAGCCTGCAGCACATGGCCCCGGATGCGCAGATCCGCTTCAAGCAGCAGACCCTGGCCGACGCCTTCGAACACATCGGCAAGGTGGCCCCGCAGGAATGGCTCGAACCGCTCACCGGTCCGGTCTGGGGCTATCGCCAGAAGGCCCGCCTGGGGGTGCGCAACGTACCGAAGAAGGGCCGGGTGCTGGTGGGCTTTCGCGAGAAGTTCAGCCAGTACCTGGCCGACATGCGCGCCTGTGAGGTGCTCGACCCGCGGGTGGGTCACCGCCTGGAAGCCCTCTCGGACCTCATCGGTTCACTGGAAGCGGCCAGCCGCATCGCCCAGATCGAGGTGGCCATCGGCGACGAGCAAGCCGCACTGGTGTTCCGCAACCTCGATCCCCTGGGCGAGGCCGACACGGCGAAGCTGGCCGCCTTCGGCGAGCAGAGCGGTTTCCAGATCTGGCTGCAGCCCGGCGGCCCCGACACGGCCCGCCCCCTGCGCGACGACTGGCCGCCGCTCGAGTATGCCCTGCCCGACTTCGACGTGCGCCTGCGCTTTCTGCCCACCGATTTCACCCAGGTGAACAGTAAAATCAATCGCCGCATGGTGCGCCGTGCGCTGGAACTGCTGGCGCCCCGGTCCGGCGAGCGGGTGCTGGAGCTGTTCTGCGGCCTTGGCAACTTCTCTCTGCCCCTGGCCCGTTCCGGCGCTGACATCGTCGCCGTGGAGGGCGAAGCGGGCCTGGTCCAGCGCGCCCGTGACAATGCCGCGCGCAACGCCCTCGACAACGTCGAATTCCACGTGGCCAATCTCATGGAACCGGATCCCGATGCCCCCTGGCTGCGCGGCCGGCACTACGACAAGATCCTGTTCGATCCGCCCCGCAGCGGGGCCGTGGAGATCCTGCCCTTCGTTGCCAACATCGGCGCGAAACGGATCGTCTACGTTTCCTGCAATCCCGCCACCCTGGCCCGGGACGCCGGCATCCTGGTCCACGAACACGGCTATACCCTGGAGAAGGCCGGCGTGATGGACATGTTCCCCCACACCGCCCACGTCGAATCCGTCGCCCTGTTCACGCGGGATGACTGAACCGGCAGCGGTCGATGGAAGGAACACGGAGGTCACGGAGGCACGGAGGACACGGAGAATCTGTTTTTTGACACAATCGCTGGTATTGCAGGGAAACGTGTGAAGGGCGGTGGCTTGATGGACGTGAGCGCCGGACCACGGTGTTTGCGGTTCAGATCAGGTGGCATGGCTTTGTTTCGGGCGTGACCGATATATTATGCTGAGCATATTACCTCTCCGTGTTCTCCGTGCCTCCGTGACCTCCGTGTTCCTTCCACAGCTCCCCATCGAAGCCATGCAAGGAGACGATTCCCATGCCCATCGAAATTGAACGCAAGTTTCTGGTCATCGACGACAGCTGGCGTGCCTCGGCGGGGGAGGGCATTCCCATCCGGCAGGGGTATCTGGTGGGGGAGGGGCTGGCGTCGGTGCGGGTGCGGCTGGCGGGGCACCAGGCCAATCTGAACATCAAGGGGCGCACCCTGGGTGTGCGCCGGCAGGAGTTCGAGTATCCGATCCCGGTGAGCGATGCGCGCATTCTCCTGGAGACGCTGTGCGCGAAACCCCTGGTGGAGAAGATCCGCTATCCGGTCTGGTTCGAGGGCCACGAGTGGGAGGTGGACGTGTTCGAAGGCGCCAACGGGGGGCTGGTGGTGGCCGAAATCGAACTGGCCGACGAGCACGAGGCCTTCGTGCGTCCACCCTGGGTGGGCAGGGAGGTGTCGGACGATCCCCGCTACTACAACACCGAACTGCGCAAGCATCCCTTCTCGGAATGGGGCTGAGGCCGTGCATCTGGAGGTGGACATCGGCCGGCAGCTCCTGGTGATTCACCACGACGACGGATCCCGGGAGTGCTTTCCCGTCTCCACGGCCCGCAACGGGCCCGGGGAGCGCGCCGGCAGCGAGCAGACGCCGCGGGGCTGGCACGTGGTGCGGGCCCGCATCGGCGCCGGTCAGCCGCCCGGCGCGGTTTTCGTGGGCCGCCGGCCGACGGGGGAGATCTGGTCGCCGGCGCTCGCCGCCCGCCATCCCGGCCGGGACTGGATCCTCACCCGCATCCTCTGGCTCAGCGGCCTGGAGCCGGGTCGCAACCGCCTCGGCGAGGTGGATACCATGCGCCGCTTCATCTACATCCACGGCTGCCCGGACCCGGAACCGCTTGGCATTCCGGGCTCCCATGGCTGTATCCGGATGCGAAATCATGATGTAATTCGGGTCTTTGACGCCGTGCCCGCGGGCACCCGCGTCTGGATTCACGAATAAGGCACAGGACACGACCCCCCATGTCGCTCGGCCCCATCATGCTGGATCTGGAGGGCGTGGAACTCACGCCCGAAGAGCGGGAACTGCTGGCCCATCCGGGCGTCGGCGGCGTGATCCTGTTCTCGCGCAATTTCGCCTCGGTGGATCAGCTCGAAGCCCTGGTGAGCGAGATCCACGCTCTGCGCCGCCCGCGCCTGCTGGTGGCCGTGGATCACGAAGGCGGCCGGGTGCAGCGTTTCCGGGACGGTTTCACCCTGATTCCGGCGGCCGGCCATCTGGGCCGGGTGTTCGATCAGGATCTCCACCGCGGGCGGCGCCTGGCCGAAACCGCCGGCTGGGTGATGGCCGTGGAGCTGCGCGCCGTGGGCATCGACTTCAGCTTCGCGCCGGTGCTGGACATCGATCACGGTGCCAGCGAAGTCATCGGTGACCGTGCCTTCCATGCCCACCCGGACGTGGTCACCGATCTGGGCCGGCACTGGATCAAGGGCATGCACGAGGCGGGCATGGCGGCCACCGGCAAGCACTTTCCCGGTCATGGCGCCGTGGCGGCCGACTCCCATACCGACTTGCCGGTGGACCGGCGCGACTACAAGGACATCTATGCCCACGACATCGTGCCCTTCAAGCGCCTGGTCCACCACGGCCTGGCGGCGGTGATGCCGGCCCACGTGGTCTATGCCGAGGTGGACGCCCGGCCGGCCGGCTTCTCCGCCTTCTGGCTGCAGGACGTGCTGCGCAAGCGGCTCGGCTTCCAGGGGGTCATCTTCAGCGACGATCTGAACATGGCCGGCGCGGCCGCGGGCGGAGAGACCTTCGCCGATCGGGCCACCCTGGCGCGCCAGGCCGGCTGCGACATGCTGCTGGTGTGCAACAACCGGGCCGGGGCCATCGAAGTGGTGGAACACATCGGCGATCCCCACGACCCGGTCAGCTACCTGCGCCTGGCCCGCATGCACGGCCGGCACGACATCACCCGCCGGCAGCTCCACAGCATGGGCAAGTGGCAGGAAGCGGTTGCCACGCTGGAAAAATATCAGGATGATCCCAGCCTGGCGTTCGACTTTTGACACTTCCGGCCACAAGGGCGGCCCCAGCTCAGGTATTAAACGTCTCAAAATTGTGCTGACACGAACGGCGCCGGTGTGGGGATGGGTGTAGGCCGGCTCAAGCGTAGCGGAGCCGGCAAAAATCGTGTCATCCCGAGATGGCGGTTCCGCTACGCTTGAGCCGCCCTACGGACTGTCGCAAAGATTGATCGATATGTCGGAACAGTAATCTAAATGAAAGTTCCAAATATCAGACCATGGTTCATTGGCACTGAGCCCTCTGGGACGGAGAGTCGTTTCGTGACCGTCGGCCGCAGGGACGATGTGCAGGACGCACAAGTGTCGCGAGAGGGCAGGATGCCCGAAGCGACTGCGGCCGTCGAGCCTACAGGGAGGTATTCACGGCGTGTCACGAAACGACTCTCCGTCCCAGAGGGCGGTGTTGGAATCAGGCACTCTTGCCCAAGTGGTCCAGTATTTGGAACTTGTATTTAGCCGGATAGATGAGTCAAGGGAGCACGCGGCCACGGCCGTTACGTAACGGGAACCACGAAAATGAGCCTGGAAGAAATCCGCCAATGGATCGCGCAGTTCGATCGTGAACAGCTCTGGATCGTCAAGATCTTCGCCATCGTCTTCATCGCCCTGCTGGTCGACTTCATTCAGAAACGGCTCCTGAAGCGGCTGCAGAAACAGCTCGACAAGACCCGCAACCGCTGGGACGACGCCCTGCTGCACGCCCTGCGGCGGCCCCTGTCGCTGCTCATCTGGATCCTGGGGCTGGCCTTTGCCCTGCAAATCATGCAGGTGAAGGCGGCGGAGGTGGTGCGCGAGGTGGGCATCATGCTCGCCATCACCTGGTTCCTGATCCGCTTCATCAGTTTCATGGAGCGCAACATCCTGCACGAACAGGAACTGGCCGGCGCGCCGGTGGACCGGACCACCGCCAGCGCCATCAGCCAGTTGCTGCGGGTCTCGGTACTGATCACCGCGACCCTGGTCATTCTCCAGACCCTGGGCGTGAACATCTCGGCCATCCTCGCCTTCGGCGGCATCGGCGGCATCGCCGTGGGTTTTGCCGCCAAGGATCTGCTGGCCAACTTCTTCGGTGGCCTGATGGTCTATCTGGACCGGCCCTTCGCCATCGGTGACTGGATCCGCTCACCCGACAAGGAAATCGAGGGCACGGTGGAGCGCATCGGCTGGCGTACTACCCAGATCCGCACCTTCGACAAGCGTGCCCTGTACGTGCCCAATTCGGTGTTCGCCAGCATTGCCCTCGAGAACCCCTCGCGCATGACCCACCGGCGAATCTACGAAACCATCGGCGTGCGTTACGACGACATCGACAAGCTCCCGGCCATCGTCGCCGAGGTGAAGAAGATGCTCCAGGCACACCCGGAAATCGACCAGACCCAAACCATGATCGTCAACTTCAACAGCTTTGCCCCCTCGTCGCTGGACTTCTTCGTCTATACCTTCACCCGAACCACCAACTGGATCCGCTATCACGAGGTCAAGCAGGACGTGCTGTTCCGGATCAGCGACATCATCGCCGCCCACGGGGCCGAGATCGCCTTCCCCACCTCCACCGTGCATCTGCCCGATCCCCTGCGGCTTGCCGGTGAGGCCGATGCGCCGGTACGGGTGGGCGCATGAGCATCCGCCCCGAAGAAGTCCGGCGGGTGCTCGCCGAATCCGATTGCCTGTATACCCGCAAAGAGGTGGAGCGGGAACTGGATCGCCTGGCCGCCGAACTCACGGCCAGCCACGCCGAGGCCAACCCCGTGTTTCTGGTGGTGATGACCGGCGCCCTGATTCCGGCCGGCCACCTGCTCACGCGGCTGAACTTTCCCCTCCAGGTGGATTACATCCACGCCACCCGTTACGGCGACAAGACCACCGGCGGGGAACTGCACTGGCAGACCGAGCCCGGGATCGATTTCGCCGATCGTGCCATCATCGTCTTCGACGACATTCTCGACGAGGGGGTGACCCTGGCGGCCATCGTCGACTACTGCCGGGAGCGCGGCGCCCGCAGCGTGCACACGGCGGTGCTGGTGGAGAAACGCCACGCGCGCAAACAGGGCATCCGTGCCGATTACGTGGGTATCGAGGTCGAGGATCGCTATGTCTTCGGCTATGGCATGGACTACAAGGGCTATCTGCGCAACGTGCCCGGCATCCATGCGGTGAAAGGCTTGTAATTCGGGAGCAGAGACGAACCATGTCCAGGATCGCCATCATCGGAGGCACCGGCCTCACCTCGCTGCACGGGCTGGAAATCACCGGCCGGGAAGTGGTCCAGTCGCCTTTCGGCGAGCCCTCTGGCGTGCTCATCCATGGCCGCTTCGCCGGTCACGAAGTGCTGTTTCTGCCGCGCCACGGCAGCGGTCACACCATCCCGCCCCATGCGGTGAACTACCGGGCCAACATCTGGGTGCTCAAGGAGGCCGGGGCCGAGAAGGTGATCGCCGTCAATGCCGTGGGCGGGATCCGTGCCGACATGGAAGCGGGGAGCTTGGTGATCCCGGATCAGATCATCGACTACACGTGGTCGCGCAAGAATACCTTCTTCGAGCATGATCACGATCCGGTGGTGCACGTGGATTTCACCGAGCCCTACTGCGGGGAATTGCGGGAAAGGCTGGTCTCGGCCGCCGATCCGGCCGGCCTGAAGGTCTTCGACGGCGCCACCTATGCCGCCACCCAGGGCCCGCGCCTCGAAACCGCGGCCGAGATCAACCGCCTGGAACGGGACGGCTGCGACATCGTCGGCATGACCGGCATGCCCGAAGCCGTGCTGGCCCGGGAACTGGAGCTGTGCTACGCCAGCATCTGCCTGGTGGTGAACATGGCCGCCGGCCGCGGCGACGGCGAGATCCGCATGGCCGACATCGAACAGCACATCAGTGCCGGCATGAAACGGGTGCGCCGACTGGTGGAATATACCCTGCCGTTGCTGTAGGAATCGCTCTTCACTACGCCGTAGGCCGGCTCAAGCGCAGCGGAGCCGGCAAACGCTGCACGGCGGCTCCGCTGCGCTCGAGTCGGCCTGCGAGGCTGCGGCGAATTAGCCTTCCTCCACCGGCGTGATCCGGATCAGCATCCCGAGCACCGGATGATCCAGATAGTGCAGTTCACGGCTGCGCATCCGGCGGCGCATCTGGTTCAGATGGTAGACCACGGCGCGCGGCGTGGTGACGGGGGCGATCGGTTCCGCGTCCTCGGGACGCCCCTCCGCCGGCGCAGTCGTTTCGGCGCCGGTGTCCGTGAAGCGGTTGGCTGGCAGGGGTTGAAAGCCTTCCGGAAGGGATTCGTCCTGTGACGGGAGCGGCGTTTCGGGGCGGAAAACGATGTCGGCCTTCACGTGCAGATAGCGGGCGAGGATGACCTGGATCAGCCCCTCCAGTTCGCCCGCCTCGGGGGGAATGCCCGGCTGAGCGTCAGTGAGGGGCGGCTCTGCCTCGGTGAGCGGAGCGGGTTCGGCCACTGCCGGGATTTCCCGGCGGAAATGCACCTTCAGGGCGGTGTCCTGGGGCATGCCGGGCTGCCGCCAGGCGGTGTGCAGGAGCAGGCGCCGGGTAGGGGACTCGTCGATCTTGCGGGCCTGCTCGGTCAGCTGGTATTCGGCCGGCGGCACGGGCTTGAAGCTGCGGGCCGGATCGTATTCCGCCGGAATGGGGCCGGGCCAGGGCTGGCCGATTTCGATGGTCCGCTCGTCCATTTCCAGTTCCACGCTCTCGGGCCAGTGCTCCGAGGCGCGCGCCGCCGGATCCAGGTTCTCGAACAGGATCACTTCCACGTCGTAGTAGCGTACCTCTTCCTGGGCAGGCAGGGTCAGGGGCAGCAGCAGGGCGAGGACAAGCAGGGAGGTTTTCACGAGTGATTCCTGTCGGCAGGCGATGATTCGGTGTCGGTTCGGAGTATGCTAGCCCGGATATTGCACCAAGTCGAGGACGGGCGGACAAACAAATCCTTGAATAACAAGGTCTTGTTGAAACTTGTGGACGATTTCACCAAAGACACTTCGTTCTGCCCGTCCTCTGCGCCGGCCCTTGCGGCTTTTCGCTCGCGCTCGCTTGCGCTTCACGAAAGTCGTAGCATTGGCTACGCCTTTCGCTCCAGCGCGGCGCGAGCGCGGCTGCAAAGACCGCAATCATCCGGCGCCTTGGTGCAATATCCGGGCTAGGCTTTTCGCTGGAGGACTGTTATGGCTGTCAAGGAAATCCTGAAAATGGGCCATCCGCTGCTCTATGAGAAGGCCCAGCGGGTGGTCAATTTTAACACGCCGGAACTCGATGCGCTCGTGCAGGACATGTTCGACACCATGGCCGCCTGCGACGGGGCCGGTCTGGCGGCGCCGCAGATCGGGGTCTCCCTGCGGGTGGTCGTCTTCGGCGTGGAGGCCAATCCCCGCTATCCCGAGGTGGAACCGGTACCCACCACCGTCCTGATCAACCCCGAGATCACCGTGCTCGACGAGACGGAGGAAGGGGCCTGGGAAGGCTGTCTCAGCGTGCCGGGCCTGCGGGGCCTGGTCTATCGGCCCCGGCGGATCCGCTATACGGGCTGGGATCCGCAAGGGCAGCCGGTCGAACGGGAGGCCGAGGGCTTTCACGCCCGGGTGGTGCAGCATGAGGTGGATCACCTCGATGGGATTCTTTACCCTTTCCGCATTCGCGATCTGCACCATTTCGGCTACGAATCGGTGCTGTTTCCCGCGCCTGGGGAGGCCGACGAACCGGCCGCGCGCGAATAGCGGTCGTGGTAGAATTGCCGCCTCCGTCTCCCACGGCAACGCAACAGGTATCGCAACGTGAAGTTCATTCGCTGGCTGCTTGGCCGGATCATCCTGCTGGTGGATCGGCTCACCGCCCCCAAACCCATGATCCGTTCTCCCGAGGCCCAGGCCGAGGCCGACGCCCAGGCCCGCTCGCTGGTGCTCTACCAGTATCTCGCCTGTCCCTTCTGCGTGAAGGTGCGCCGGGCCATTCGGCGGCTGGGCCTGAACATCGATACCTGTGACGCGAAGAACGATGCGGCCTGCAAGGCCCGCCTGCTCACCGAGGGGGGCAAGCTGCAGGTGCCCTGCCTGCAGATCACCAGTGAAGACGGTTCCGTGCGCTGGCTCTACGAATCGGACGACATCATCCGCTACCTCGAGTCCCGCTTTGCCGATCTGCGCTGACGGTGCCGCGTGAGCTATCTGCTGCTCAAGTCCCTGCACGTCACCACCGTCGCCATCACCCTCGTCCTGTTCCTCTGGCGCTGGCTGTATGTGCTGCGCCACGACCCGGCCCGCCGCCCGCGCTGGATGCGCTGGCTGCCCCATCTCAACGACAGCCTGCTGTTCCTGTTCGGGATCGGCCTGGCCTGGCAGCTCGGCCTGTCTCCGGGCATGGCCGGCTGGCTCGCGGCCAAGCTCACGGCGCTCCTGGTCTATATCGGCCTGGGGCTGTATGTCATGCGTTTCGCGAAAACGCCACGCGCCCGTTTTCTCGGCGGGGCGGCTGCCCTGCTGGTGTTCGGTTACATGGTGGGCGTGGCGCTGACCAAGAACGCACTCTGGATCGGCGGCTGAGGAGAGCGCCGTTCAGGACGCCGCCAACGCCTTGCGCATCGTCCGATGCCGGATCACGCCGAAAAGCGTCGGCCCTTCACCGGTCTCCACGTAGCCCAGCCGGCGGTAGAACGCCACGCTCGGCTCCCGCGCATTGAGCACGATTTCGGCAAGGCCCGCTTCCCGGGCACGCTCTTCGAGCCAGCAGAGCAGGGCGCTACCGATGCCTTGGCCGCGCCACTCGGGCAGGACGGCCATGTAGCGGATCTGGCCGGTGCCGTCTGCGATGCGGTGCAGGCGGCCGATGCCGAGGAGTTCGCCTTGCGCGTGGCGGGCCAGGGCGTGGATGGCGGTGGCTTCGTGTTCATCCCGTTCGCTGCCCCGGGGCTGCCCCCAGGGGGCGCGCAGCAGGCGCCAGCGCAGATCGTAGAGGGCAGTGAAATCGGCGGCGGTCCGCGGTGGCAGGATGCGCCAGTCAGGGGGCACGGTCAGGAGGCGTCGGGAAGCGGCTGCGGGTCGAGGGTGCGGTAGATGCCTTCGATCTGATCCTTGCCGGTGATGGTCTTGCCGAGATCGCGGATCAGCCCGTCCTCGATACTGTAGATCCAGCCGTGCACGGCGAGTTCCTGGCCACGATCCCAGGCGTCCTGCACGATGGTGGTGTGGCAGACGTTCTTCACCTGCTCGGCCACGTTGAGTTCGCACAGCAGATCCACGCGCCGCGCCTCGTCCAGGGGCCGGAAGCGGGTTTCATGCTGGCGGTAGATGTCCTTGATCTCGCGCAGCCAGTTGTCGATGAGGCCGTGCTTGCGGTTGGTCAGGGCCGCGGCGACACCCCCGCAACCGTAGTGACCGCAGACGATGATGTGTTTCACCTTCAGCACGTCCACGGCGTACTGGATGACCGACAGGCAGTTGAAGTCGGTATGGGTGACGATGTTGGCGACGTTGCGGTGCACGAACAGCTCGCCCGGCAGCAGGCCGACGATCTCGTTGGCCGGCACCCGCGAGTCGGCGCAGCCGATCCAGAGAAATTCGGGGCTTTGTTGCTGGGAAAGCTTGCGGAAGAAGCCGGGATGACGGGACTCGATGTCCTCGGCCCAGGCGCGGTTGTTTTGCAGCAGATCGTCGAGCATGGCGGCTCCTTGTATTCGGCTGGCCTCAGGCGAACACCACCCACGTGGTGGCGATGTACTTGACGCCCTGCTGGACGGTGGCAGCGCGATGCTCGTGGGTCCAGAAGGGCGGGAACAGCACCAGCGTGCCCTCGGTGGGCGTGACCTTCACGTCCTGGTAGAGGAACTCGGTCTCGCCGCCCGGTCCCGGCACGTCGTTGAGATACCACAGGGCCACCAGCTGCCGCTGGCTGAACTCGTGGCTGCCGCCGTCGATGTGCCAGTGGTAGTACTCGCCGGCCCGGTAGCGCTGGATGCCGTAGCCCATGTCCTTGAAGGGACCCTTGAAGTAGGGAAAAGTTTCCCGGAATTCCTTGATGGCGGTAGCCAGGGAGCGGAACAGGGCCTGGTCGATGTCCTTCCAGTGTTCCTTGCCGGAGACCACCAGATCGGTGGTCTTCTTCACCGAGGTATCCTGGCTCACGGTCTGACCGATGCGCCCGGCATACTGTTCTTCTTCGTGGGCCTCGAAGCGGGCGATCATGTCGCGGCAGACGTCTGCCGGCAGGGCGTGGCGCTTCTCGAAGATGAAGGAGAGGGGTTTGACTTCCCGGAGGGTGGTCAGGGGAGGGCGGGAGTTGTCGGTCATGGGATCTGCTTTCACGCCGGAGGCGTGCCTCGGAAATGGATGGGTTTTGTCGGCCGGCCCGGGCGCAGGGGCACCGGCAAGGTTGCCGGGACAAAACGAGCTGCGCCGTGCGCTAGTCCTCGTCTCAAAAGGGTTTTACCTCCCGCCCGTAGGGCGGCTCAAGCGTAGCGGAGCCGCCATGTCGGGATGACACGATTTTTGCCGGCTCCGCCGCGCTTGAGCCGGCCTGCACCCGCCCCATACCGGACCGGTTTGTGTCAGCACAATTTTGAGACACTCAATAGTATCTTACAGCGGGTTGTCTTCCAGCAAGCGGGTGATCGCCTCGCGCGCTTCCAGCCCCTGTTCGCGGTAGAGGCGCAGGGCGTCGTCGGCCAGGGCCGGCCAGTGCCGTTGCCCGGCATCCACCGCCGCCGCCAGGGCGTGGGTCTTGCCGCTTTCCAGCCAGGCGCGGTAGGCCGTTTCGATGCCGGGCCAGAGCGTCTTGCGCAGGCCGTTGAGGTTGGCGATCCAGAAATGCAGGGAGGGGCTGCGCTCGGGATCGAGCAGGGCGGGGAGGGTGGTCAGGCTGTCGGCGAGGTGATCGCGCACGGCGCGCAGCAGCAGCTCCAGGCGCGAGCGCGGCAGCTCGGCCAGCAGGGCTTCCCAGTCGGGGCCGAGGCGGCGGCCGGCTTCCACCTCGCCGATTTCGTGGAGCAGGGCGCTGTCCAGTTCGGCCTCGGTCATGGCCTCCAGGGCGCCTTCCACGTCGGCGGGAAAATCGTAGCCGGCGATGGCGCGGGCCATGGCGTTGTCGGCCCGGGTCCAGCGCCATTCCTCGAGCTTCTCCCACAGGAAACGTTTGAGGGATTCGCGCCGCAGCCAGATGGTGCGGCCCTGGGCCATGGCCGGCGGGGCGCCGAGATCGCGGGCATATTCCCGATCGGCGATGTACACGGTGTAGTCGTGGTGCCGGTGCTGGCGGTGCAGGCGGCCGAGGAAGAAATGCGGCTTGCCGGCGGCGCCGATGCCCCCGCTGTAGATCAGGCCATGGGCTTCCAGCGCCGCATTGATGCCGGCGCTGTCGAAGGGGTCGAACTCTGCCTCCCCGATCCGCACTGGCCTGAAGTCGGCCGACTCCAGGGAAGCCCAGAGGCTTTCCCGTTCCCGCAGCCATTCGCCCACGCTGTCGTTGGCCAGCGGATGCTGGAACGGCAGACCGCGTTCCCAGCGATAGAATTCGCGCATCTTCAGCAGGTAGACGCAGAGGGTGTAGTTGCCGGCATGCAGGGCATCGGCGATGTGGCAATTCTGCTGAACCGCGGCCTGGAGTTCGGGCAGGGCACAGGCGGGGGCGTTGGCGGTCATGCGTGGCTCCGGCTTGTCAGCGCGATCAATAACTGAGTAAAATAGTACAGAATAGTGGCGCCCATGGCTAGGTGGCTGTTCCCAAATGGGCGTCATTTTGTTGCTGGCCACCTGACCCGGACAGCCGCCCTCGACATGGTGCAACATCCGGGCTAGCGGTCGCCGTCAGGCCACTGCCGTATAATACCCGGCCCCTGAACCCTGAGTGAGGTTATCGTGCGCGTCAAGAGTCGTTGGAACCGCAAGGACAAGACCCATACCGTCGAGGAAATCGCCGGTGCCCTGGCTTTCATCATCTGGCGCCTGGGCGGCAACGGGGTGCTGAGCATGGAAAATGCCGGTTTTCAGACCGAGACCAATCTGCAGCGGCTGAACATCATCGCCGAGTTTCTGGCTTTCGCCATCCACATCGCCGATCGCATGACCATCGACCGCTTCAGCGAGGAGGAGCGCTTGCGCTTCATGACCGAGCTGGCGCGCAAGACGGCCGGCCACTATGACGACAACAAGCGCGATTTCGCCGGCGACGGCAACTGGGGCCAGGAGTTCATCGATCTGCTCAACGCGCGCATGGGGGAATATGCCGAATTCGGCTACAGCGAGGAAGAGGGGCCGAGTTTCGGCATGAAGCGCCTGTTCGGCGACAAGCTGAAGAAGGCCTTCGGCGAAGAGGACGAGAAGTGGGTCAGCCAGCAGATCATCGACATCGAGGTGCCGGAAATCATGACGCACCTGAAGCGGTCCGTGCCGAATCTGTTTATGTGAAATCGCCGGTTTTCCCCGGCGCAACGAAAAAGGGCTCCCGAGGGAGCCCTTTTCACGTTTCGGCAAGCGGGGGGCTTACTTCTTCACCCACTTTTCGAAGTTTTCGGTGGTGCGGGCGCGACCGTCTTCGAAGCCGGCTTCGTAGGCTTCGGTCAGGCGCTGCTCTTCACGCTTGGGGTTGTGGACGTAACCGCCCTGCCAGCCCTGGATGTATTCGGGATCCACACCCATTTCTTCCATCTTGGTGACGGCGTCATAGTATTCTTTGTTCATCGAAGTCTCCTCTGTGAATCGGTGAATTATCTCAGTTAAAGGACCAAGGTTCAAATCTCCGCTCAGGTCACGAGCGCATCGAAGCGCGCCGCCGCCTGACCGTCGTTGAGCACGTGCCGGACCTGTTCGCCGGCGTCGGCCAGGCTTGCGGCCCGGCCGAGATGATGCAGCACGATGCTGGCCGCATAGACCAGCGCATCGTAGGCGGGCCCCTTCTCGCCGTGCAGGGCCGCCAGGCCGGCCTCCGCCGCGGCCCGGGCCGCGGCGTCCACGTCGAAGGGCGTGGCGATGGCGTCGGCCGCCGGTGCCGGCGGCAGATCCCTGGGCAGGGGAACCGCCCGGGTGGTCTGTTCGATGCCCAGGGCCTGGGGCGCCAGTTCCGTGACTTCGGCGTCCTGCTCGCCGTGGTAGTGATGCAACAGGGCCGGTTGCTGCAGCGAGGGAATGATGCCCCCCTCGACGCCGCGCACGATCATGGCCGAGTCGTAGCCGGCGGCCCGGGCCAGCGAGGTGTAGATGGGCGGGTAGGCCTTGTGGACGTATCCGGTGAGCAGATGGGTCTTGCTGCGGGCGGTGAGGGGCCGGGTCAGCACTTCCACGGTGGTGATCACCTGGCGCTTGATGATCCGCTCGCGCAGGGGAATCAGGGCATGCAGGCGTGGCGCGAAGGCCGCCTGGTCCACGTAGGCCCAGCCGTGTTCGGCAATGTCGGCGGCGGCCTGCTGCGGGCTCCTGCCTACGTCGATGCCGACGCTCCTGAGGACCTTGTGGGCGGTGATGCCGTACTTGGGCCCGACCTTGTCGAGACCGTGGCAGAAGGCCGGCACGCCACAGGCCGCCAGCACGGCCGGCACGAAGGCGTTCATGGGCAGGCCGCGGCTGTGCCCGTCGTAGGGATCGGCCACGTCCACCAGTTCGTCCACGTCCACCTCGGCGGTGACGTTGGTCTCCTGGATGGCGGCGAGAATGCCCCGGTTCTCCTCGTCGGTCTCCCGCTTCATGCGCAGGGCGATGAGGAAGACAGCAGTGCGCACGTCGTCGGCCTCGTCGGAGAGCACGTGACGCATGGCGGCACGGGCCTCCTCGAAACTGAGATCCTTGCTGTACTCGGGGCCGGTCGCCACCTTCTGGATGGCTTCCCGCATGGCCTTTTCGGCAGGCGTGGACATAGTGCTTATAACCTTATATTCCATACGGAATAATTCAGGGAAACCGGAGTATACAGCAGTGGCTTTGCGATGCTGTATATCCCCATGGAGGGGGGAATTTTGGGCACCACTCTCCCATTGGATGAATAACCGAGTTAGTGACTAGGTTATCAACTTCAGGATATACTAACGCGCTTGCACATCCGTGCCCAAACCATGGAGTCATGCCAGCAATGTCCGAAACCAGCGACGCCGTCGATTTCGCCAGCGCCATGGCCGCCTTCGAGGCCAAGCACTTCTCCCGTGCCGTCCCCCTGCTGACCCCCTTCGCCGAGGAGGGCAACCCCGAGGCCCAGCACCGTTTGGCCATCATCTACCAGAACGGCCTCGGCATGGCCCGCAACGAGGAACTGGCCGTGAAGTGGATGCGCGCCGCCGCCGAACAGGGCCATGCCCTGGCCCAGCACGGCCTGGGCTTCATGTACCTGGAAGGCGAGTGCGTGGAAAAGGATCCGGCGGAAGCCGCAAAATGGTTCCGCCTGGCCGCCGAACAGGGCCTGGCCGGCTCCATGACCACCCTGGCCATGATGTACGAACAGGGCAACGGCGTGGAGCAGGATCCGGAAGAGGCGAAGAAATGGTACGCCAAGGCCGGTTTCTGAGCCTGTCCGGCAGTTAGTGCAATCAACACGGAGGGCACGGAGGCACGGAGAACACGGAGAAACCGTTTCACGAAAGCCGGATAAATATTGACCGGACTGTCTCAGTGATCTCCGTGCCTCCGTGCCCTCCGTGTTCCTTCCACCGGTATTTTCCAAACAAGAGTAGTTCAAATGCGTCCAGCCCAGCTTGCCACCGTTCTCGACAAGGAATTCACCTCCACCCTGGAGGGCCATCATACGCCCGTGATGCTGTGGGGGCCGCCGGGGGTGGGGAAGTCCCAGATCGTCGCCCAGGTGGCGGAACGCCACGGTGTGCCGCTGATCGATATCCGCCTGTCGCAGATGGAGCCGAGCGATCTGCGCGGCATCCCCTTCCGCGAGGGCGAGCGGGTGGAGTGGGCGGTGCCGTCCATGCTGCCCGACGCCGAACGGCATGGGGAACAGGGCATCCTGTTTCTTGACGAAATCACCTCGGCCCCGCCGAGCGTCTCGGCCGCCGCCTACCAGCTCATTCTGGATCGGCGCCTGGGCGACTACCAGGTGCCCGAGGGCTGGGCCATCTTCGCCGCCGGCAACCGCCAGGGCGATCGGGGCGTGACCTACACCATGCCCGCGCCGCTGGCCAACCGCTTCTCTCATTTCGAATTCGAGGTCAACGTGGACGACTGGGTGGCCTGGGCCTACCGCAACGGCGTGGACGACCGGGTGATCGCCTTCGTGCGCTTCCGGCCCGAGCTGCTGTTCGAGTTCGATCCGGCCCACAACCCGGTGGCCTTCCCCTCGCCGCGCTCCTGGGAGTTCGCCCACCGGGCCTTGCAGAAGTTCGAGCATAACAGCGAGCTGCGGCTGGGCGCCCTGCAGGCCTGCGTGGGGCCGGCGGCTGGCATCGAACTCAACGCCTTCATCGACAACCTGGATCAGCTCCCGGACATCGACGCCATCCTGCGCGGCGAAAAGGTGCCGGCGCCGAAGGAAATCGACCTTCAATACGCCGTGGCTTCCTCGCTGGTGGGCCGGGCCATTCGCGCAAAGGGCAGCGAAGAGGCCCCGACCGTCTACGGCCACATCCTCGACTACGCCGGCGTGTTCCCGCAGAAGGAGATGGGGGTGATGCTGGTCTCCGACATGCACCGCGCCGTCGGCGAGGAACTGTTCAGCGTGCCCCAGTTCGCCCAGTGGTCGAACGCCGTAGCCGACATCATGTTGTATGGATAGGGCCGAGTGACGAGGAGGGTGGGGATGGCCGTAGTGAGCGTCAGGCAAAGCCTGGCCTTGCAAGTGATTCCCTTGGCCCTCGCCACTCGTCCCTCGTCACTTGTTTCATCATGACTGACGACATTGAAACCAAACTGGCGGCAGCCCGCACGCGGCTGATCATCGACAAGCCGTTTCTCGGCGCGCTGGTGTTGCGCCTGCCGATGGAGATGGCCGACGCGTCGTGGTGCAAGACCACCGCCACCGATGCCAAAACCTTCTATTACAATCCCGACTACATCGCCGAGCTGACCATCGAGCAGACCCAGTTCGTGCTGGCCCACGAGGCGTTGCACTGTGCGCTGTCCCACTTCGCCCGGCGCCAGCATCGCATCAAGCACCGCTGGGATCTGGCCTGTGACCTGGCCATCAATCCCATTCTGGTCAAGGACGGCCTCGTGCCGCCGCCCAATGCCTGGGTGGAACGCAGCTACGAAGGCATGACCGCCGAGGAGATCTATCCGCTGCTGGACGAGTTCGAAAACCAGGAGCCGATGGATCAGCACGTCTACGATCAGGAAAACGAAAGCGGCGAAAATCCCCAGGGCGAGCAGCCCCCGGAAAAGGAATCGCCCCCGCCGCAGGACAAGCCCGATCAGGGCAAGGAAAAGCGCAACCCGCAACAGGGCGGCGAAGGGCAGGGCAGCCGGCAGGACGCCGAACAGGATCAGGGTGGAGGCCGCCAGCAGCCGAGCGAGGCGCCCCTGGAAGGCCAGGGCGCGCCGCAACCTCCGCCGCTGACCCACAAGGAGCGCGAGGATCTCAGCGTGCAGTGGAAACAGCGCATGGCCGGCGCCGCCCAGCAGGCCATGCAGGCGGGCAAGCTCGACGGGGAGATGGCGCGCCTGATCGACTTCCTGCTGCAGCCGGAGTTGCCCTGGCGCAGCCTGCTGGCCCGCTACATGACCGCCGTGGCCCGAGACGACTACAGTTACACCCGGCCCTCCACCCGGCGCGGCGATCCGGCCATCTACCCGAGCCTGCGCAGTGCCCAGATCAACCTCGTGGTGGCGGTGGACACCAGCGGCTCCATCTCCGATGGCGAGATCCAGGAGTTCATCTCCGAGATCGACGCCATCAAGAGCATGATGCGGGCCCGGATCACCCTCCAGGCCTGCGATTCGAAGCTGGCGAGCAAGGGACCGTGGGAATACGAACCGTGGGAAGAGTTTGCCAAACCGGCGGATCTTCAGGGCGGCGGCGGAACCGATTTCCGGCCGGTATTCGAATGGGCCGAACGGCTTGACCGGCAACCGGATTTGCTGGTCTATTTCACCGATGCCGAGGGCCCGTTTCCGGCCCACGCCCCGCCGTTTCCGGTGATCTGGCTGATCAAGGGCCGCAAACCGGTGCCCTGGGGCCAGCGCATCCAGCTCAACTGAATAACGATACCGCGGTCATGGATCTCAGCAACGAAGACAGCCTGCGGCTGAACGTCCTGCTCAACCAGGACATCGAGGCCATTCGCATCGACGAGTCAAAGATGATCGTCTATGGGCTTTCGCCGAAGGGCGAGGCCAGGGTGCCGCTCAATCCCAACTGCCGCGACGAGCAGTACATCAAGAAGGTCAAGGAAGTGATCTCCAGCCACGTGCTGGGTTCGCCCGGCGGCTATCCCATCTTCCTGCGCCGCTGGACCCGCATGGGCCAGGCCCGGGACGACAGCCTGGAGCGGCTGCTGAAACTCGGCGAGCCCGAAGCGGTGGTGGCGGTGGTGCATGCGGCCGGCCTGACCGACGAGCTGGCCCGGCGCGCCTGGTGGGCCATGCCGAGCGCCGAGAACGCCCGCCGGATGCTCGAGAAGCAGGCCGTGGTGGAAGGGAAGATGGGGCCCGAACTGGCCGCGTTCCTGGTGGAATTCCTGCCCTTCGAGGAAGATCCGCGCGACATGATCCGCTCGGTGGAACTGGTGTTGCAGCCGGGGCTTATCGATGCCGCGGCCCGAGACAGCCTGTGGTCGAAGGGCCAGCGCAAGAATGCCCTGCTGGTGGGTTTTCTGCGCGCGGTGCCCGACGATCTGCCCATGGACGCGGCGGCCCATCCCCGCCTTGTCGAGTGGCGTGAAACGCTCGCGGCGCTGGACAATCCCGTGGCCCGTCAGCTTGTGCGGGTGCTGTCGCCGGCGGGCCAGGCCTTCGTGAAAACCGTGACGACGGTGGTCAAGAAGCCTGCGACCCAGGACGTGGTGGTGCTGTTGCTGGAGGGGATCGAACGCTACTTTCAGCCGGTGCGCCCCGGTCCGTCCCCGTCGGTCGAAATGGCCGACCTGGTGGCCGCGGCCCGTGAGGCGTTGCAGGCCGAAACCGCCGGTCCCTGGGCCGCAGTGCGGGCAGCCCTGCCCGAGAGCGAGCCGCTGCTGGTGGCGATGCGCGCCCTGTCCTGGGTCGGCGTGCCGCTGGTCAATCCCATCTTCGCCCGCACCGATGCCATCGGCACCGTGATGCGGCGCAAGATCGAACCGGTCACCCGGCCCATGCTCGAGCAGCTCGCGATGCTGGCCGGCAGGGGCGCATGAACCTGCACATGGCGCGGGTCGCCATCGGCCTGCGGGTGCGGGTGGAGGCGCGACTGGTGGAACAGCACTCGGTCGCCTCGCCATACGTGCTCGGCCAGGAACTGGCCCGCCAGGTGATTGCCCACGTGCAGAAAACCCGGCTGGGCTACTTTCCGGCCCTGGACTATTTTCAGGAGCACACCGACGCCGTGGAAAGCGATCTGCTGGACGCCACGCGCAGCACCGGCTGGCTGGTCAGCGGCCTGGTGCGCGAGGAGATCACCCGGCGCCTGCGCGCCATCTTCTCCAGCCTGCGTTTTCAGACCGTGCAGGTGACCGCCTTCACCCTGCCCACCGTGCGCCCCGGGGCGGCCAACGCCCTGCACGAACTGGCCCAGCACTACACGCCGGATCGGGTGCGGATCAACCTGATCGCCACCTCGGTGATGCGCAAGGCCCTGCCCGAAGCCCAGCTCATCGAACGGGTGGATCACCAGCTCCACCGCTGGCTGGAACCCCATTTCGCCAGCCTGGACGTGAACAGCATTCACCCCGTATGAAACCGAACATCCCTTGAACCGTTTGTCTCTTCTGGAGGACGCCATGCCTGAAGTCGTGATGTACTGCACCGAAACCTGCCCCTACTGCCAGCGCGCCGAAAAGCTGCTGACCAAGAAGGGCGTGGCCATCACCAAGATCAACGTGGAGGGCGACCAGGCGGCCCTGCGCGAGATGATCAAGCGTACCGGCCGCAACACGGTCCCGCAGATCTTCATCGGCGACCGCCACGTGGGCGGCTTCGACGATCTGGCCGAGCTGGACATGGACGACGAGCTGGATCCCCTGCTGGCGGACTGAGAGGACGCCTGCGGATTGGTTATTCATCGTCTCAAAGCGGTTTTACCTCCCGTCCGTAGGGCGATGAGATGGTCTCCTCCCCCCCTTAAAAACGGCGTCACGATGCGCCAAGATGGAAGCACTTCACCATCCATCGAAGAAGGAGGAGGAGACCATGAGCAAGATTACGACGGTTGGACTGGATTTGGCAAAGCACGTGTTTCACGTGGTGTGCTGCGACGAGCGGGGCAAGGTGGTGCGCAAGCGGATGCTGAGGCGAGGGCAGGTGCTGGCGTATTTTGCGAACCTGGAGCCGGTCCTGGTGGGGATGGAAGCCTGCGCGAGCGCCCACTACTGGGCGCGGGAGCTGCAGGCACTGGGCCACGAGGTGAAGCTGATTCCGCCGCAGTACGTGAAGCCGTTTGTGCGGGGGAACAAGCACGATTACAACGACGCGCTGGCGATAGCCGAAGCGGTGGTGCGGCCGGAAATGCGGTTTGTGTCGGTGAAGACACCGGAGCAGCAGGACATCCAGGCGCTGCACCGTCTGCGCGAGCGCTGTCTTGCGGACCGCACGGCGCTGGTCAACCAGATACGGGGTCTGCTGGGGGAATACGGGATTGTTCTGCCCAAGGGGGTGAATACGCTGCGGCGTCGCCTGCCGGAGGTGCTGTCGGAGGCGGAGAATGGCCTGAGCGAGTGGTTTCGGCAGCTGTTGTGGGAGAGTTACCGGCGGTTTCAGGAGCTGGACGCGCACATTGCGTTTTACACCCGGGAACTGGAAGGCTACAGCCGCCGGAACGAGGCGGTGAAGCGGCTGCGGGCGATCCCGGGTTACGGGCCGGTGGTGGCGCCGGTTTTCTACAGCCAGATCGGCGACGGCCGGGCCTGGCGGCGGGGACGGGATGTGTCCGCATCCCTGGGTCTGGTGCCCCGCCAACACAGTAGCGGAGGGAAGGAACGGCTGCAGGGGATCAGCAAGCGGGGAGACGGCTATCTGCGCAGTCTGCTGGTGCATGGAGCGCGGTCGGTGGTGAAGGCGGCGGCGGGGAAGGATGACCGGCTCAGCCGCTGGATCAACCGGATCCGGGCGGAGCGCGGCTACAACAAGGCGGTGGTGGCGCTGGCCAACAAGATGGCCCGGATGGGGTGGGCGGTATTGAGGAACAAGACGGAATACCGGGCGGATTACCGCCCGGTCTGAAGGCGGGCAGGGCCCGCGAGGAACGATTTGGAGAGTTAGCCTGCCGACGATTGCGAAGACGCTGTGGCGAGCGATGACAAACAGGTCAGACCGGCGTATCGAAAACCTGCTTGAGCCGTAGGCTGGGACAAGCCGCTAGGGCGATTAGGACGATACGCGCAGATCTCATCGAGGCCAGAGGCGCAAAAAGCCTCACAAACAGGCCGGATATACGAGCGCAATCCTGTCCCTGTCGAAGTTTGGTACAACGTCTTGCAAAACGGGAGGAGACCATATACGGCTCAAGCGTAGCGGAGCCGCCATCTCGGGATGACACGATTTTTGCCGGCTCCGCTGCGCTTGAGCCGGCCTACATTCGCTCCGCACCGGCGCCGTTTGTGTCAGCACAATTTCTACGTAAGAGAAGGGAGAGCGGGAAAAATCATGGCCACGCAGTAGCGAGTGGTTGAACCGGCGATGGCATTGCTGACGTGGCTTGCGACGCTCCTGCAGAGGGGCGGACGTTTGGTGCGGGACAGGCCGGCTTCATCCGGCCTGATCGTTTCGCCGGATGCCCAGCCAGGCTTCCCGGAATGCCTGCTGTTCGGCCGTCACCTCGGCTTCGATGGCCAGCCAGGCGGTGTCGGCGGGGGCTTCGCGGATTTCCAGAGCCGTGCGGTGCAGTTCGTCGCGGTGGAAGTAATGCACCTCGACCGTCTCGCCGATCGGATAGCGGGCGAGGCGCTTTTCGATTGATTCGCGCTCCGTTTTCAGGCCGTCGAGGGCGATGATGATGTCGCCCGCGGAAAGTCCGGCGGCCTGGGCGGCGCCGCCTTCGAAGACGTGGGTCAGACGGGCGCCGGCGGGATCGCGGGCGAGGCGGGCGCCGAGGGCGACGGGCGGGGCTTCGTCGGGGTTCGGTGGCGTGCCGCCCTTGTCGTCGGCGCTGCGGGCCGGGCGCAGGCCGAAATGGATCCCGGCCAGCCGAAAGAGATCGGCCAGGGGAAGATCGTCGGTGCCATGGAGGTATCGGGCGAAGAAGTCCTGCAGATCCGTGCCGGCCAGTTCGCTGGCCAGGGCTTCGATCCCGCCTTCGGGCACGCCTTCGCCGGTCTTGCCGTAGTCGTGCCAGAGGCGGCGCATCAGGTCATCAAGGCAGTACTTGCCAGCGGTTTCCCGGCGCAGGGTGAAGTCGAGCGCCAGGGCAATGAGGCTGCCCTTGGTGTAGTAGCTGACGAGGGTGTTGGGCGCGCTCTCGTCCTGCTTGTAGAAGCGTGTCCAGGCGTCGAAGCTGGATTCGGCCACGCTCTGCAGGTGCCGGCCGTGACCGCGCAGGACCCGGGTGATGGTCTGCCCCAGCAATTCCAGATAGCTCTCGGGCGGGATCACGCCGCTGCGGGCGAGCATCAGATCGTCGTAATAGGCGGTGATGCCCTCGAAGGCCCAGAGCTGGCGGGTCGGCGTTTCCCGGTACAGATCGTAGGGCACGAAGGTCGCCGGCCTGATGCGCTTGACGTTCCACAGATGGAAGTATTCGTGGCTGCACAGGCCGAGGAACTGCCGGTAGCCGTCCGTGATTCTGTCCATGCCGGGCGGGGGCAGATCGTCGCGGCTGCACAGCAGGCTGCAGGAACTGCGGTGTTCCAGCCCCCCATAGCCGTCCCCCACGGCCATGACCAGGAACAGATAGCGTTCGATGTCGGCTGGCAGCTCGCCGAACAGGGCGATCTGGGTCTCGCAGATCCGCTGCAGATCCCGGGCCAGGCGCGGCGCGTCCACCCGGTGCCGTCCGCTGATGATGACGTGATGGGGGCGGCCGGCGACGTGGAAGTCGATCCGCCGGAAGGCGGCCATCTCCACCGGATGATCGATCAGATCGTCGTAGTCGGCCGCCCGGTAGCGGCCGAATCCCCATTCGGGCGCGCCGTCCCGCGGCAGGCTGGTGGCGACCTGCCATTGATCGGTATGGGGCGGAGGTTGCAGTTCCACCGTGTGGGCCTGTGCTTCGCGGCCGTGGACCTGCAGGAACAGGCTGGTGCCGTTGAAATAGGCATGGTCGTGATCGAAGTGGGCGCTGCGGACCGAAAGATCGTAGGCATACACCTCATATTCGATCTCCAGCGCGCCGGTGGTCGGCGCGCACTGCCAGGTGCTCTTGTCGAGCTTCTCCACCGGCACCGGCCGGCCTTCGCTGCGGGCGGTGAGGCGAATCACGTTCCGGGCGAAGTCCCGGATCATGTAGCTGCCGGGGATCCAGGCCGGCAGGCTCAGGCGCTGGCCCAGCGGATCCGGGGCCGGGATACGGCAGGTGAGGCGAAACAGGTGGGCTTCCGGCCGGGCCGGGAGAACCGTGTAGTGGACGGAATCGGTCATGAGGCGGTTGCTTGCTGAATGAGGATCAGGTGCCGGGGATCACATCGATCCGCACAAACAGATCGTAGTCGTCGGGATGATCCCGCCGGGTGCCGTACACCTTGCCGGCGGGGCGTTGCCGAGGCGTGCCGCTCACGGCGCCGATGGCGATCCATTCCCCGGGGCGGACGGCGACGGTGGTGGCGGCCCCGCGCCGTTGCAGGCGGCCGCCGCCACGGCGGGATTCCGTTTCATCGAAAGGTTCGATGTCGAGCAGCACCTTGCCGCCGACGAGCCGGGGCCTGAGGCGCAGGCCGCTGTCGAGTTGCCGGTATTCGATGATTTCGGTCACGGTGCCGTCGGGATTGCGCTGGCGGCTGGCCACGGGAATGGCCTTGCCGGTGCGGATCACGGCCCAGCGGTTTTCCACCACCTGCACCGCGTAGGTGTCCGGCGCCAGTTTCCGCCCCCGGGTGCGATAGGTGCGGATGCCGGGTTCCCGATCTGCCGGTTTGCGGATGGTGATCCGGTCGTCGGACGGCTCCGCCGGGGGGGAGGGGGGCGGCGGGGCGGGAAGGTTTTCCCGCAGCACGTCGGGATTGGTGGACACCAGGATTTCGAACTGGTGCAGGGGGGTGTCGAGCTGGGCGACCAGTTCCACCAGGGCGGGCAGTTCGGCCTTGCGGGCCCGAATCACCACCGTGTCTCCCCGGCCTTCGATGGCGGCGCCTTTCGGCAGCAGGCCACGGACCAGGGGCACGATGTTGTCGGCGCTCTGGTGCGACAGCCGCACGGTCTGCATGAACAGGCCTTCTTCGGCGTTCGCCGGCAGGGCCAGCAGCAGGCATAGCAGACACAGCAGGCGCAGGGGATTCACAGATGCAGTCTCCGCAGATTGGGATCGATCCGGCTCACTTCCCAGACCTCGGTGAAGAACGTCAGCCAATGGCGGGCCCGCTCCGGATCGTTGTCGCAGGCGATGCCCTCGAAGCGATCGGCCAGTTGCCGATGGATGATACGCCGATCGTCGAAAACCATGAAGGCCTGGTTGAAGCGGCGATAGTCGGGATGCACGTGGCGGATCGCCATCGTCGAGGTCAACCGCCGGCTCAGTTCGATGAAGCGGTGGCCGTGGGCGATCAGCGGGGCGATCTCCTGGACCAGGATGCGGATCCGCACCCGCGGCTGGCGGGTCGCCAGACGGGCCAGGGCGTCGGCGAATTCCCGGGTGTCGTAGAGTTTGCCGTCGAGCTGACGGGAGAAGATGTGCACGCTGTGGCGGGTGCGGCGCAGCATGTCGAGCGCGGTGGCGTAGTGCTCGGCACGGCGTTCGAGCGACACGGGCCCGCCCGAGGGGCTGTCGTGCGGCGTCACGGCGTTGCCTCCGCGTCGAGGGGCCGGCGCATTGAGCGGTGGGGAATGCCGGCATCGGGAAACACGTTGCCCGTGGCCTTGAAGCCATGGCGCGCGTAGAAGCCGAGCGCCTGGAGCTGGGCGTGGAGATACACCTGCTTCAGACCGAGCCCGCGGGCCGCTTCGAGCAGGGCCTGGAGCAGGGCGCTGCCGACGCCCTGGCCGCGCCAGGGTGGCAGGACGGCCAGGCGGCCGAGGTGGCCGTTGCGCAACAGGCGGCCGGTGCCGATCACCTCGCCATCGTCGTTGCGGGCGATCACGTGAATGGCATGCGCGTCTTCGCCGTCCCATTCGAGTTCTTCGGGGACGCCCTGTTCCCGCATGAAGACCTGTTCGCGGACCCGGCGGATGCCGGGTTCGGCATCGAACGCGACGGTTTCAATCCGCATTGTCATCGTCGAATTCCAGCAGGCCCTGTTCCAGCAAGGGGGTGATCCACTCCCGCGCGGCGGGCACCTCGAGCAGGGGCAGCAGGCTGGCGTCGATCCGCCGGCCGTCGGCGAGGTGGATGGCCAGCGGACGCAGCGGTTCGGGAACGGGGATCTCCTCGCCATTGCAGAAGAAAAGGAAGCGATCGTCCTCTGCCAGGAATGCCAGGCGGACCATTTCGCTGCGCCGCACCGGCAGGCCGTCGCGAAGCGCACCGACAAGGCGCGCCACGCGCGTCGCCGTGGCGGGCGCCTCGCCGGCCGGTGCGGTGATGTAGCGCCCGAACCAGCGGTCGATGGTTTCATCGTCCATGAAGGTCTGGCGGATGATCTCGCGGATCCGCTGCCGGTCGGCGGCGGGGAGGGCACCCGGATGGGTGGCCGGGGCGCGATCCGGATCGGCGAAGCGCAGGGTGTCCGGCAGCAGGGCGATCACGTCGTCCACCCAGGCGGTGACGAGTTCCCGGTGGGTGGGCGCCCGGAAGCCCACCGAGAAGGTCATGCAGCCGTCGCCCAGGGCGACGCCGTAATGGGCCAGGCCGGGCGGCAGATAGAGCATGTCGCCCGGTTCGAGGATCCATTCTTCGGTGGGCGAAAATTCGCGCAGGATGCGCAGATCCGGGTGCTCGAGCAGGGGCGCATCGTCGCCGACCGTCGCATCGATCTGCCAGCGGCGCCGGCCCAGGCCCTGGATCAGGAACACGTCGTACTGATCCGTGTGGGGGCCGACGCTGCCCTGATCGGCCGCGTAGGAGACCATCACGTCGTCCAGCCGCCAGTCGGGCAGGAAGGCGAAGTGATCGAGCAGGGCGGCGACTTCGGGCAGCCACTGGTTGACCCGTTGCACCAGGAGGGTCCAGTGGCTTTCCGGCAGGCTGGCGAACCGGGCCTCGGGGAAGGGGCCGTGTTCGAGCTGCCAGGGCCGTGCTCCGTCCCGTTCCAGGATCAGGCGGGCCTCCACGCCGTCTTCGCAGGCCAGCCCGGCCAGCTCGTCGGGGGAGAGGGGCGAACGGAAACCCGGCAGGGCCTGACGCACCAGCAGGGGTTTCTTCTGCCAGTATTCGGCGAGGAACCGGGCCGGCGTCAGTCCGCCAAGCAGGATGAGGGCGCGATCAGGCATGCACGTCAGGATACCGGGATGGGGGGAAAGCTGAAAAGTTTTTTGTAAACCCGGATTTCAAGTCGATGACATCACTTCTCTGGGACGTTGCAATCGATTGGCCCACCCGGCGAAGAGGAAGGTTTTTCGACAGCCTGTTTAATGTAGGAGCGGCGCAAGCCGCGAAGGGAGATGTTTTCGCGGCTTGCGCCGCTCCTACAGGATAGCACCTACCTTGCCCTCGCCTTAGATGTTTCTGGCCTGTTCTTCCGCGTTGCCCGTGTAGTCCGCCGGCGTCATGGCCTTGAGGCGGGCCTTTTCGGTTGCGGGGATTTCCAGGCCGTCGATGAAGTCCTGCATGGCGGCGGCGTCCACCCGCCGGCCGCGGGTGAGTTCCTTGAGTTTCTCGTAGGGCTTTTCGATGCCGTAGCGGCGCATTACGGTCTGAATGGCCTCGGCGAGCACTTCCCAGTTGGCCTCGAGGAATTCCCTCAGGCGCGGGGTGTTGACCTCCAGCTTGGACAGGCCGCGCAGGGTGGAGTGCACGGCGATGACGGTGTGGGCGAAGCCCACGCCCAGGTTGCGCAGCACGGTGGAGTCGGTGAGATCCCGCTGCATGCGGGAGACCGGCAGCTTGCGGGCCAGGTGCTCGAACAGGGCGATGGCGATCCCCAGGTTGCCCTCCGAGTTCTCGAAGTCGATGGGATTGACCTTGTGGGGCATGGTGGAAGAGCCCACTTCGCCCTTGATGGTCTTCTGGCGGAAGAAGCCCATGGAAATGTAGGTCCACACGTCCCGGTCGAAGTCCAGCAGAATGGTGTTGAAGCGGCTGATGGCGTCGAACAGCTCGGCGATGTAGTCGTGGGGCTCGATCTGGGTGGTGTAGGGGTTCCATTCCAGGCCCAGCGATTCGACGAATTCGCGGGCGAATTCGGGCCAGTCCACCTCGGGGTAGGCGGCCAGGTGGGCGTTGTAGTTGCCCACGGCGCCGTTGATCTTGCCCAGCAGGGCCACGTCGGCCACCTGGCGGCGCTGGCGCAACAGGCGGGCGGCCACGTTGGCCAGTTCCTTGCCCACGGTGGTGGGCGAGGCGGGCTGACCGTGGGTATGGGCCAGCATGGGGGCGTCGGCCAGTTCGTGGGCCATTTCCCGCAGGGCGGCGATCACCTCGTCGAACAGGGGCAGGAGCACCTGGTTGCGGCCCTCGCGCAGCATCAGCCCGTAGGCCAGGTTGTTGATGTCCTCCGAGGTGCAGGCGAAATGGACGAATTCGCTGACCGCGTCCAGCTCGGCATTGCCGGCGATCTTTTCCTTGATGAAGTATTCGACGGCCTTGACGTCGTGATTGGTGGTGCGCTCGATGTTCTTGACCCGCTGGGCGTCCTCCTCCGAGAACGTCTCCACCAGATCGTCGAGGATGGCGTTGGCATGGGCGGAGAAGGCCGGCACTTCCGGGATCCCCGGATGTTCCGAGAGCTTCTGCAGCCAGCGCACCTCGACCAGCACGCGATGGCGGATCAGGCCGTATTCACTGAAGATCGGCCGCAGATCGGCGGTTTTCGAGGCATAGCGCCCATCGACGGGCGAGACGGCGGTAAGCGGACTGAGTTCCATGACGGCTCCGTGGGTTGCAGGAGCCGGCTATTTTACAGGCGTGGATGAACCGTGGCGAGGCTTGGCGCCCCGCCCGGCTCGCCTGACGGCCTGTCAGGAGACCTTGCGGTAGATCAGGCCCGGCTGCACCAGCATTTCGTTGCTGGCGAGCTGATCCAGGGGACAGCCTTCACTGTCGCATTCGGCCAGCCGGTCGAAGATGTAGGTCACGCCGTCGTTTTCCACGGTCTTGTAGATGGGCTTGCCGAGGTGGGAGCCGATTTGCGGGCCAAGGGCCGGTTTGTTCATGAAGCATTCTCCTGTCGGTATTCGATCGGTTTCGGGCAGTGTCCACACGAACTATCGGACGGATGGACAGCGACTTGAGTGCCGGGGTTCACGAAAAAGGTACGACTTTCCGAATGGATTGCCGAAGCGTGAACCGGATCACCCGACAGGCGAGGACAGGACGGTGCAGGCCGGCGCCGCCGCGTTTGCGCCGGCCTGCAGGAGCCGTGTCGGTTCAGGCGCCGGCGAGCTGGCGCAACACGTAGTGGAGGATGCCGCCGTGGCGGTAGTACTCCACTTCCTTGGGGGTGTCGATGCGCACGCGGGCAGTGAAGGTGGTCTTGTTACCGTCTTCGGCCGTGGCGGTGACGGTAACCTCCTTCGCGGTGCCGTCGCCAAGGCCTTCGATGTCGAACACCTCGCGGCCGCTGAGGCCGAGACTTTGCGCCGATTCGCCTTCGCGGAACTGCAGGGGCAGGATGCCCATGCACACCAGGTTGGTGCGGTGGATGCGCTCGTAGCTCTCGGCGATCACCGCGCGCACACCCAACAGGCGCGGGCCCTTGGCGGCCCAGTCGCGGGAGGAGCCGGAGCCGTATTCCTTGCCGGCGATCACCAGCAGCGGCACCTGCTCCTGCTGGTACTTCATGGCGGCGTCGAAGATGGACATCTGTTCGCCGTCGGGCAGGTGCAGGGTCACGCCGCCCTCGGTGCCGGGGGCCAGCAGGTTGCGCAGGCGGATGTTGGCGAAGGTGCCGCGCATCATCACCTCGTGGTTGCCGCGCCGCGAGCCGAGGGAGTTGAAGTCCTCGGGTTTGACGCCGTGTGCCAGCAGATACTGGCCGGCCGGCGAGTCGGGCTTGATGGCACCGGCGGGGGAGATGTGATCGGTGGTCACCGAATCGCCCAGCAGGGCCAGCACCCGGGCGCCGCGGATGTCCTGCACTTCGCCGGGCTCGCGGGTCATGCCGGCGAAGTAGGGCGGGTTCTTGATGTAGGTGGAGGCCGGATCCCAGGCGAAGCGTTCGCCCTCGGGCGAGGCCAGGGCCTGCCAGCGTTCGGCACCGGCGTAGACCTCGTGGTAGGCCTCGGTGAACTCCTCGCGGTTGACGCTGGTGTGGATGGCTTCCTGGATCTCGTGCTGGCTGGGCCAGATGTCCCTGAGATAAACCGGGTTGCCGTCGGCGTCCTCGCCCAGCGGGTCGTTCTGGATATCGATGTCGAGGGTGCCGGCGATGGCGTAGGCCACCACCAGGGGCGGCGAGGCCAGGTAGTTCATGCGCACCTCGGCATGCACCCGGCCTTCGAAGTTGCGGTTGCCGGAGAGCACCGAGCAGACCGAGAGGTTGCCTTCGGCGATGGCTTTCGAGACCGGCGCGGGCAACGGGCCCGAGTTGCCGATGCAGGTGGCGCAGCCGTAGGCCACCACGTTGAAGCCGAGCGTTTCCAGATCGTCGAGCAGGCCGGCCTGCTTCAGGTATTCGGTGACCACCCGCGAGCCGGGGGCCAGCGAGGTCTTGACCCAGGGCTTGACGGTCAGGCCCTTCTCGGCGGCCTTCTTCGCCACCAGGCCCGCGCCCAGCATCACCGAGGGGTTGGAGGTGTTGGTGCAGGAGGTGATGGAGGCGATCACCACGGCGCCGTCGGTGAGGGTGACTTCCTGGCCGTCGATGGTGGTGCTGGCGGGCCGGCTGTCGATGTCGCGCTCGGCCTTGAGGGCGGCCAGTGCCTCGTTGAAGCGGGGTTTGGCGTCCTTCAGGGGCACCCGGTCCTGGGGCCGCTTGGGCCCGGCCAGGCTGGGCTCGACGTTGCTCATGTCCAGTTCCACCACCGAGGTGTATTCGGCCTCGGGCGCGCCGGGCTCGCGGAACAGGCCCTGTTCCTTCGCGTAGGCCTCCACCAGGGCCAGCTCCGCCTCGCTGCGGCCGGTGAGGCGCAGGTAGTTCAGGGTCTCGTCGTCGATGGGGAAGATGCCGCAGGTGGCGCCGTATTCGGGCGCCATGTTGGCCAGGGTGGCGCGGTCGGCCAGGGAGAGGTGATCGAGCCCTTCACCGAAAAACTCCACGAACTTGCCCACCACGCCGTGCTGGCGCAGCATCTCCACCACGGTCAGCACCAGATCGGTGGCGGTGGCGCCTTCCGGCAGGCGGCCGGTGAGGCGGAAGCCCACCACCTGCGGGATCAGCATGGAGACCGGCTGGCCGAGCATGGCCGCCTCGGCCTCGATGCCGCCCACGCCCCAGCCGAGCACACCCAGGCCGTTGACCATGGTGGTGTGGGAGTCGGTGCCGACCAGGGTGTCGGGATAGGCCTGCAGCACCCCGTCCTTCTCCTGGCCGAAGATCACCCGGGCCAGGTATTCGATGTTCACCTGGTGCACGATGCCGGTGTCCGGCGGCACTACCTTGAAGTTGGAGAAGGCCTTCTGTCCCCACTTGAGGAAGGCATAACGCTCCCGGTTGCGGGTGTACTCCTTCTCCTCGTTGATTTCCTCGGCCTTCGGCGTGCCGAAGGCGTCGATCTGCACCGAGTGGTCGATGACCAGCTCGGCCGGCTGCAGGGGATTGATCTTCTGCGGCGAGCCGCCGAGTTCGGCCATGGCGTCGCGCATGGCGGCCAGATCCACCACCGCCGGCACGCCCGTGAAGTCCTGCATCAGCACCCGCGCCGGGGTATAGGCGATCTCCCGGCTCGGCTCCGCCTGCGGCGCCCAGGCCGCCAGCGCCCGGATGTCGTCGGCGGTGACGCTCACCCCGTCCTCGTGGCGCAGCAGGTTCTCCAGCAGGATCTTCAGGGAATAGGGCAGCCGCTCGCTGCCGGGCACGGCATCGAGCCGGAAGATTTCATAGGACTTGCCGCCGGCCTCGAGCCGGTCACGGGCGTTGAAGCTGTTGCTCATGGGATCTCCTTCGGGGTCGGACGGAGCCGAAACAGGCGCGGATTATACGCGAAACGGGGCAAGGGTCGTGGTGACTGGAAAGAACGCGGAGGCCGCAGAGACGCAGAGGGCGCGGAGATCTCTGATCAGGAATAGCAAACAACTTCAGAATCGACAATAAAATCAAAGGAGTATGCTTGAAACCGAGAAATTGCCTGAACCATGTTCAAGCTGACTCAGAAGATTTCTCTCGGCGTCCTCCGCGTCTCTGCGTCCTCTGCGTTACTTCCACCGCTGTCAGTTCAATGGAAGTGCCGCAGGATTTCCTCGTCGAGGATGCGCCGGGCTTCGTCCACGAAGCGGCGGCGTCGGAGGAGGATTTGCCAGCGGCTGCCGCCGAGCTGGTCCCAGAGGACGGCGGAGCGGATGCCGGCCAGGAGCAGGGCGCGGATCAGGTTGGCGTTGTCGGGGTGGGTGAGGTGCTGGCTCTCGCCGGAGACCATGATCCGGGGATGCAGGGTGCTGAGGGTTTCCGAGTAGGTGTCGGCCAGGTTGGCGATCACGTTGGGGTGGTCGATGGCGTAGTGCTCGCTCTGGCGGCGGGCCCGTTCGATGCCTTCGGCCACCCGCGCGAGCATGGGGCGATTCTTCTTCAGCTTGCGCTGCAGGTGCAGCAGGCCGACCACGTAGCGGGCGATGTCCAGATCCCGCTTGCCGCTGTGGCCCTCGAGCTGGTCGATGAGGGTCTGCAGGCCGGTGCGCAGGTATTCCACGCGCCCGTAGACGTCGTCTGTGTCCTGCGGCTCGGTCACGAACAGGGTGCGCAGGGTCATCTCCACGTCGTGGCGGTCGGCCATGCCGCGGTTGGCCACTTCCTTCACCAGGCTGGCGGCCTGGAAGAGGCCCGCAAGGGCCAGGGTTCTGTCGCGCAGTGTGCTCATGCCGGATGCAGCGGGTTGTCGGTCCAGTCGATGATGCCGCCACCGAGACAGGTTTCGCCGTCGTAGAAGACGATGGACTGGCCCGGGGTGACGGCCCACTGGGGTTCGTCGAAGCGGACCCGGGCCTGGCCGTCTTCGATGGTCTCGATGCGGCAGGGGGCATCGGCTTGCCGGTAGCGGGTCTTGGCGGTGAGGCGTGCCGGCAGCGCGGGCGGCTCGCCGGCCACCCAGTGCAGATCGATGGCGCGCAGCTCGCGGCTGAAGAGCAGCGGGTGGTCATGGCCGTCCACCACCCACAGCACGTTGTTGGCCAGGTCCTTGCCCGCCACGTACCAGGTGGCGCCTGCGTGGCCGCGCACACCGCCGATGCCGAGCCCCTGGCGCTGCCCCAGGGTGTAGTACATCAGACCCTCGTGACGGCCCAGCCGTTCCCCTTCGGGCAGACGGATTTCGCCCGGTTGGGCCGGCAGGTAGCGCTTGAGGAAATCCCGGAAGTGGCGCTCGCCGATGAAGCAGATCCCGGTGCTGTCCTTCTTGGCGCTGGTCACCAGGCCGCGTTCGGCCGCCAGTTGCCGGACCCGGGGCTTTTCCAGCTCGCCGATGGGGAACAGGCTGCGGGAGAGCTGTGCCTGTCCCAAGGTATAGAGGAAATAGCTCTGGTCCTTGGCCGGATCAAGCCCCCGCAGGAGCGTGTAACGGCCGTCGGCATCGCGGCCGATCCGGGCATAGTGGCCGGTGGCGATCTTCTCCGCGCCGAGGGAGAGGGCGTAATCCAGGAAAGCGCGGAACTTGATCTCGCGGTTGCAGAGGATGTCGGGGTTGGGGGTGCGGCCGGCGCGGTATTCGCGCAGGAAATAGGCGAAGACCCGATCCCAGTACTGATCGGCGAAGTTGACCGCCTGCAGGGGGATCCCCAGTGCCTCGGCCACCGCCCGGGCGTCGGCCAGGTCGGCCTCGGCAGCGCAGTAGTCCTCGGTGTCGTCGCCTTCCCAGTTCTTCATGAATACGCCCTGCACCGCATGGCCCTGCTGCTGCAGCAACAGCGCGGCCACGGAGGAATCGACGCCGCCGGACAGGCCGACGACCACGTGCTGGGCGGATGGGGAGGACATCGCGAACGGTTTGGAGATGGAAGACTGCCATTTTACCAGAACAGCAGCCTTTCGGGTGGCGGGTCGGTGGCGTCATGCGCAACCCGTAGGGTGTGCTCGCGCAGCGAGCGCACCGGAGTTGCTCGGAGCCGATGAGTAGCCAACCCCCAACCCCGCCCTCCGGGACAGAGCGTCGGTTCGTGACGCGCCGTGAATACATCCCTGTAGGCTCGACGGCCGCGTCCCTGCGGCCGACGGTCACGAACCGACGCTCTGTCCCGGAGGGCTTCGTGCCATTTTCATGGAAACATTCATGTGCCGACCGCAGATATTTGGTGCGCTCGCTGCGCAAGCACACCCTACGGGTGGGGGAAAGCGGGGTCAGGTTTCGAGGTGGCGGAACAGGTCCAGGGGATGACGCTGTCCATCCAGGTAGTCGTCGATCGCGGCCAGCACCAGCGGGCTGCGCAGCCGTTCGGGGTGGGCGGCCAGTTCCTCGCGGGTCAGCCAGAGGCAGCGCCGGATGTCGGGATCGGGCGGCGAAGCGGATTCCTGCGCCTCGAGTTCGCCACTGAAGGCGTGCCGGACATAGAGTTCGCCCGAATCGGGATGTCGCCAGTGATAGATGCCCACCAGCGCCGTGGGGCGAAACCGCCAGCCCGTCTCTTCCCGGGTTTCGCGAACCACGGCGGCGGGCAGATCCTCGTCCGGTTCCAGATGGCCCGCCGGCTGGTTGAGCACGAGGCGCTCAGCGACCCGTTCCTCGACCAGCAGGAAACGGCCGTCGCGCTCGGCGATGGCGGCCACGGTGAGATGGACGGCGGGATGGGCGGGGCTGGGCATGGCAGACGGACTCCGGATCGATGTCGAGGCAGCGCCACTGGCCGGGCGCGAGCCCGTCCAGCGTCCAGTCGCCGACAGCATAGCGAATCAGGCGCAGGGTGGGATAGCCGACCGCCGCGGTCATGCGCCGCACCTGCCGGTTGCGACCCTCACGGAGGGTCAGGCGGAGCCAGCACGTGGGGATCGCGGCCCGGTAGCGGATGGGCGGGTCGCGGGGCGGCACGTCCGGTGCCGCCATGCGTTCCACGCAGGCGGGCCGGGTGCGTCCGTCCTTCAGTTCCACGCCCTCGCGTAGCCGCTGCAGGGCCGCCTCGTCCGGAATGCCTTCCACCTGCACCCAGTAGGTCTTGGGCAGCTTGTGGCGCGGGTCACTGATGCAGTGCTGCAGGCGGCCGTCGTCGGTGAGCAGCAGCAGGCCTTCGCTGTCCTTGTCGAGCCGGCCGGCGGGATAGACGCCGCGCAGCGGGACGAAGTCGCCCAGCCGGGGCGTGTCGTCATCGCCGGAGAACTGGCAGAGAACCCCGAAAGGCTTGTGCAGGAGAACGAGACGGGCCATGGCGGCACATTGTAGCGGCCCACGGCCGTCCCCGCCTGCTGCTATAATCCGCCCACTTTGCCTTTTCCACACGCATTTCCGGAGTTTTCATGGGATACGAGAAGATTGCAGTGCCGGCAGAGGGCGAGAAGATCGCCGTGTCTGCCGAAGGGGCCCTGAACGTGCCCGAACGGCCCATCATTCCCTTCATCGAGGGCGACGGCATCGGCGTGGACATCACCCCCGTGATGCGCAAGGTCACCGATGCGGCGGTCGAGAAGGCCTATGGCGGCAAGCGGCAGATCGCCTGGATGGAAATCTACGCCGGGGAGAAGGCCACCCGGGTCTACGGCCCCGACGTGTGGCTGCCCGACGAAACCATGCAGGCCATCCGCGAGTTCAGCGTGGCCATCAAGGGCCCGCTGACCACCCCCGTGGGCGGCGGCATCCGCTCCCTGAACGTGACCCTGCGCCAGGATCTGGATCTCTACGTCTGCCTGCGCCCGGTGCGCTATTACGACGGCACGCCCAGCCCCCTGAAGGCGCCGGAGAAGACCGACATGGTCATCTTCCGCGAGAACTCCGAGGACATCTACGCCGGCATCGAATGGCCGGCCGGCAGCGCCGAGGTGCAGAAGGTCATCGACTTCCTGCAGAACGAGATGGGCGTGACCAAGATCCGCTTTCCCGAGACCTCCGGCATCGGCGTCAAGCCCGTCTCCCGCGAGGGCACCGAGCGGCTGGTGCGCAAGGCCATCCAGTACGCCATCGACAACGATCGCGCCTCGGTGACCCTGGTGCACAAGGGCAACATCATGAAGTTCACCGAAGGGGCCTTCAAGGAGTGGGGCTATGCGCTGGCGAAGGCCGAGTTCGGCGCCACCGAGATCGACGGCGGTCCCTGGTGCCGGTTCCAAAACCCCAATACCGGCCGGGAAATCGTCATCAAGGACGTGATTGCCGACGCCTTCCTGCAGCAGATCCTGCTGCGCCCGGAGGAGTACGACGTGATCGCCACCCTCAACCTCAACGGTGACTACATCTCCGACGCCCTGGCGGCCCAGGTGGGCGGCATCGGCATCGCGCCGGGCGCCAACCTGTCCGATACGGTGGCCCTGTTCGAGGCCACCCACGGCACGGCACCGAAATACGCCGGCCAGGACAAGGTCAATCCCGGTTCGCTGATCCTGTCGGCCGAGATGATGCTGCGCCATCTGGGCTGGACCGAGGCGGCCGACCGCATCGTCCAGGGCATGTCGGCGGCGATCGGGGCCGGCACCGTGACCTACGACCTGGCCCGGCTGATGCCCGAGGCCACGGAGGTGAGCTGTTCGGGTTTCGGCGAGGCCATCATCGCGCACATGTGAGCGGCAGCGGCTTGCCCCTCGGCAGAAAAATGCCCCGCGAGAGCGGGGCTTTTTCGTTGGGCGGGGAATGATTTCCGGTGCCCGCTGTCACAGGATGAGAGCAGACCGGCGCGGGCAGAAAAGCCTGTCAGGGGGAATCCTGACCGGATTCCGGCACGGGACGGATTTCCGTGGCGTGCATGCCCTTGGGGCCCTGAATGTATTCGAATTCCACCTGCTGGCCCTTTCTGAGGGTCTTGTAGCCTTCCATCTCGATGGCGGAGAAGTGGGCGAAGATGTCCTCGCCGCCGTCGGCGGGAGCGATGAAACCGTAGCCCTTGGCGTTGCTGAACCACTTGACAGTACCGATAGACATACCTTCCGTGCCTCCTTGTCTGGGTTGGGAACTCCCCCTGTACATTCCGGAAAAAAGGTTTAGAATCACAGGGTTAATGCTATTTTCGTATCCGGACGATCCCGCCGGATGTGCTAAATATAGACAATCCCCGCCGGCCGGCCTGTGAAGGAATCCACAGATCGCGCAGGTGGGCAGTTTTCACCCCGTTCAGCTAGAATCGAAACCATGAGCGACAAGTCCATTCCCGGCCGTTACGACGACAATCTGGCCCTGCAGGAGGCCAAGCCGAAGCTCAAGCGCCCGCCCATGTACAAGGTGGTGTTGATCAATGACGACTACACCCCCATGGAGTTCGTGGTGCACGTGCTCGAGGCGTTTTTTGGCATGAATCGTGAAAAGGCAACTCACATCATGCTCAACGTGCACACCCAGGGCAAAGGGGTGTGCGGGATCTATCCCCGGGACATTGCCGAGACCAAGGTGGCCCAGGTCAACGACTATTCCCGGCAGAACGAGCATCCGCTTCTGTGCACGATGGAAGCCGACAGCTAACGGCAAAGGCAGGTAAACGATGTTGAACAAAGAACTGGAAAGCGCGCTCAATCAGGCCTTCAAGCGGGCCCGGGAACTGCACCACGAATTCATGACCGTGGAGCACCTCCTGCTGGCCCTGCTCGACAACCCCTCGGCGGCCGAGATCCTCACCGCCTGCGGCGCCGATCTCAACGAGCTGCGGCGGGATCTCACCAACTTCCTCGACGAGACCACGCCCCTGCTGCCGCCGGACGACGAGCGGGAGACCCAGCCGACCCTGGGTTTCCAGCGAGTCCTGCAGCGGGCGGTGTTCCACGTGCAGTCCTCGGGCAAGCGCGAGGTGAGCGGCGCCAACGTGCTGGTGGCCATCTTCTCGGAACAGGAGTCCCAGGCGGTCTACTTCCTCAAGAAGCAGAACATCTCCCGCCTGGAGGTGGTCAACTACATCTCCCACGGCATCTCCAAGATCCAGGACGAGGAGAGCAGCGAGCAGCAGAACGAGGACGAGGAAGGCGGCGAGGGCCCGCAGCAGAACGCGCTGGAGCAGTTCACCACCAACCTCAACGAACTGGCCCGCCAGGGCAAGATCGATCCGCTCATCGGCCGCAAGGCCGAGATCGAGCGCACCGTCCAGGTGCTGTGCCGCCGGCGCAAGAACAACCCCCTGTTCGTGGGCGAGGCGGGCGTGGGCAAGACCGCCCTGGCCGAGGGCCTGGCCAAGCGCATCGTGGAGGGCGAGGTGCCCGAGGTGCTGGCCGACTCGGTCATCTATTCGCTGGACCTGGGCGCCCTGCTGGCCGGCACCAAGTACCGGGGCGATTTCGAGAAACGCCTCAAGGCGGTGCTCGCCCAGTTGCGCAAGGAGCCCCACGCGATCCTGTTCATCGACGAGATCCACACCATCATCGGGGCCGGCGCCGCCTCCGGCGGGGCCATGGACGCCTCCAACCTGGTCAAGCCGGTCCTGGCCTCCGGCGACCTGCGCTGCATCGGCTCCACCACCTACCAGGAATACCGCGGCATCTTCGAGAAGGATCGCGCCCTGGCCCGGCGCTTCCAGAAGATCGACGTGCCCGAGCCGAGCGTGGAGGAGTGCGTGCAGATCCTCGAAGGACTCAAGAGCCGCTTCGAGGAACACCACGCGGTGCGCTACACCCACCAGGCCCTGCGCACCGCCGCCGAGCTGGCCGATCGCTACATCAACGACCGGCACCTGCCCGACAAGGCCATCGACGTGATCGACGAGGCCGGCGCCAACCAGCGCATGCAGGTACCCTCCAAGCGCAAGAAGACCATCGGCGTGAAGGACATCGAGGCCATCGTGGCCAAGATCGCCCGCATCCCGCCCAAGACCGTCTCCAGCGACGACATGCAGGTGCTGAAGAACCTCGAGCGCGACATGAAGATGGTGATCTACGGGCAGGACGAGGCCATCGAATCCCTGGCCGCGGCCATCAAGCTGTCCCGCTCGGGGCTGGCCAACCAGGAAAAGCCCATCGGCTCCTTCCTGTTCGCCGGTCCCACCGGCGTGGGCAAGACCGAGGTCACCCGTCAGCTCGCGCGGATCATGGGCATCGAGCTGATCCGTTTCGACATGTCCGAGTACATGGAGCGGCACACCGTCTCGCGCCTGATCGGCGCGCCGCCCGGCTATGTGGGTTACGACCAGGGCGGCCTGCTCACCGAGGCCATCAACAAGCATCCCCATGCGGTGCTGCTGCTCGACGAGATCGAGAAGGCCCACCCGGACGTGTTCAACCTGCTGCTGCAGGTGATGGACCACGGCACCCTGACCGACAACAACGGCCGCAAGGCCGACTTCCGCAACGTGATCCTGGTGATGACCACCAACGCCGGCGCCGATCAGCTCAACCGCGCCTCCATCGGCTTCACCCGGCAGGATCACTCCTCGGACGCCATGGAAGTGATCAAGCGCAGCTTCACGCCCGAGTTCCGCAACCGGCTCGACGGCATCATCCAGTTCCGCCAGCTCGGCCCGGAAACCATCAGCCAGGTGGTCAACAAGTTCGTGTTCGAACTGGAAGGCCAGCTCGAGGAGAAGGGCGTGACCCTGGAGCTGGACGAGGAGGCCCGCACCTGGCTGGCCGTGCACGGCTACGATCCGGACATGGGCGCCCGGCCCATGGCCCGCCTGATCCAGGAGAAGATCAAGAAGCCCCTGGCCGAGGCCCTGCTGTTCGGCGAACTGGCCGGCGGCGGGCACCTGCGGATCACGGTGAAAGACGAGGAACTGGCCTTCGAGATGAAGGGCAAGAAGGCCGTGACGACCTGAACCGCAGAGAACCTGTAGGAGCGGCGCAAGCCGCGATACCCATCAAAAAAGCCCCGAAATTCGGGGCTTTTTTCTGCCTGGCTGCAGGAGCGGCGCAAGCCGCGACAGAAGGCGCCTAGCGCCCCCGAAACACGATCCGCCCCTTGCTCAGATCATAGGGCGTCAGCTGCACCGTGACCCGGTCGCCGGTGAGGATCCGGATGTAGTGCTTGCGCATCTTGCCCGAGATGTGGGCGGTGACCACGTGGCCGTTGTCCAGCTTCACGCGGAACATGGTGTTGGGCAGGGTCTCGATGACCGTGCCTTCCATTTCGATGTGTTCTTCTTTTGCCATCCTGTCGGGGTACTCGGTGAAAATCGCAGGCGCGAATGATGCCTGAAAACCCTGCCGAAGCCAAGCCGCGCGATCCACTCGGCTCGCCATGCGCGGCTCTGAGCCCCTCGATGGGTTCGCCGCCGATGCTTTTCAAGCCCGGGCGGCAAGACACCTCAAACCGCCAGCGCCCGGCCCCAGTCCACGGCGCTCCAGCTCACGTGGGGATGCACGAGATCCCCGTCGATGACGATCTCCATGCCCAGAAAACGCCGCAGGGCCCCGAGATCCGGGATCCGTTCCAGCTCCGCGCGCAGCAGAGCGAAATGGCCGGGATTGAGCCGCAGGAGATTGGGGGAATGGCCGTGTTCCCGCTCGTACTCGCGGGCCAGGCGATAGATGAAGCTCAGCATGATGGCATCCTCCGGGAAGCCATGCCGGCAAATGCCGGCCTCATCCGATCTAGCGGCGGGAAAGGACGGGGGCTTTAGCCAGGTGCAGAAGGCGCGATAGCCGAATCGTGAAACAACATGAAATATAAGCTGTAACCTGTTGAATATTTGTAGGAGCGGCGCAAGCCGCGAACATGCAGGGACGAGTGGCGAGGGCCGAGGGACGAGGAAAAACGCTTATGCCTGGTTTCGAAAACCTCGTCCCTCGCCACTCGTCCCTCGGCCCTGTTTTTTCGCGGCTTGCGCCGCTCCTACTCCTTGGGGGCTTCGTCTCGCCAGGCCCGGCCGTCGTAGAACTGAAGCGGTCGGAAGCGGCTCTTGTAGGCCATCTTGTCTGAGCGGGGGTTCCAGAAGCCGAGATAGACGTAATCCAGCCCTTCGGCATGGGCCTGTTCCACCTGTTGCAGGATGGCCAGGGTGCCGGGGCTGCGCTCTGCTGCGGCCGGATCGAAGAAGGTGTAGACGGCCGAGAGGCCGTCGGGCAGGCGATCGACGATGGCCACGGCCAGCAGCCTGTCGCCGAGGCGGGATTCGAACAGGCAGGTGTCGGACCAGCTTGCGCCAATCAGGCGGCGGTAGATGGCCGGATCGTCGTCGTCCATGCTGCCGCCGGGATGGCGGGCCTGCATGTAGGTGCGGTAGAGGCGGAAGTGTTCCGGCTCGAAGCCGGCGTTGCGGATGGTCAGTGTCACGTCGGCGTTGCGCTTGCGGCAGCGGCGCTGGTTGCGATCGGGCCGGAAGTCGGCCACGGGAATGCGCACCGGAATGCAGGCGCGGCAGCGCGCGCAGTGGGGCCGGTAGACGTGTTCGCCGCTGCGCCGAAAGCCGGCCCGGGAGAGTTCGCCATAGAGCGCCATGTCCAGGCGCAGGGTGGGGTCCACGAACAGGCTGGTGGCTTCCTCTTCCGGCAGGTAGCCGCATTCGTGGGGCAGGCTCACGAAGAAGCGCAGGCGGTTCAGGGTCTGGAAGAGGCGGTTTTCGTCGTTCATCGCGGCACGTCCGCGGCGCTCAGGCAGGAGGCGGTCTCCGGCAGCCGTCTTCGCCATTGTGTCACCGGGGAGGGGGCGCTGCAAAGCCGTGTCAGCAGATCGGTGAAGCGTGGGCGGGGGATTGGCTCGGCGCCCAGGCTGGCCAGGTGTTCGCTGTGCACCTGGCAGTCGATCAGGCCGAAGCCGGCGGCCTGCAGAAAGCGGGTGAAGCCGGCGAAGGCCACCTTGGAGGCATCGGTGACGCGGGTGAACATGGATTCGCCGAAGAACACCCGGCCGATGGCCACGCCATAGAGCCCGCCGGCCAGTTCGCCGTCCAGCCAGGCTTCGACCGAATGGGCGTGGCCGGTGCGGTGCAGGCGCAGGTAGGCCGCGCGCATCTCGGGGGTGATCCACGTGCCAGGCTGGTGCGGACGGGGCTCGGCGCAGGCGCGGATCACGGCCTCGAAGTCGTGATCCACCGTGAGCCGGAATCGGTTATGCCGCAGGGTCTTGCGCAGGCTCCGCGAGAGATGCAGTTTTTCCGGAAACAGCACCATGCGCGGATCGGGTGACCACCACAGGATCGGCTGATCGTCGCTGTACCAGGGGAAGATCCCCCGGCGGTAGGCCGCCAGCAGGCGCGTGACGGTGAGATCGCCGCCCACCGCCAGCAGCCCGTCCGGGTCGCGCAGGGCGAACTCCACCGCCGGGAAATCCTCCGGATCGGCGAAGTTCAGCCAGAAGGGGGCGCCGGTGCTCATCTCATTCCAGCAGGGCTTCCATCGCCTCGACCGGGACGGGGTGGACGAGGACCCCGTGCAGGGGCAAGATGGCGTTCAGCTTGTCCACGTACTGTCGCTCGGCCTTTTCCACCATCGCGATCACCTTTGCCCGCGGCGCGTATTTCTGCAGGCTGTAGAGCAGCACGTCCAGATTGCTGATGTTCACGCCGGCATAGTTGTTGCCCCAGCCGTAGAAGAACTCGGCCACCACCACCTCGGGCGGCGTGCGCTTGAGCTTCGCCATGGCCTGGCGCATGGATGTGAAACGCAGCGCCTCGTAGCCCAGACGAGCGTACAGATCCGAAAAATCCGGATGGGCCGGCGATTCGACGATGGAATAGAGAACGGGTTTCGTCATGGTCGGGGTTGTTTCAACGCAAGGGCGCGAAGGCGCAAAGACGATTTTGCTGGTCTGTTACTGTCATCGTTTGGACAGGCCGTATCGGCCATCGGGCGCAATATGGCTGATTATGCCTCAAACCCCGCCGATCCCGCCTTGCGACCTTTGCGTTGGGTTTCACCCTTTCCGGAACGGCGAATGGCTGGCCAGTTCGGTGATGTGGTCTTCCATCGCCGCCCGTTCATGGGCCAGGAACTGCCTGATCCGTTCCCGCCAGGTCGGATCGGCGATCCAGTGGGCCGACCAGGTGCGGGCGGGCAGGAAGCCGCGGGCGATCTTGTGCTCGCCCTGGGCGCCCGGCTCGAAGCGGGACAGGCCCTGCTCGAGGCAGTATTCCAGCCCCTGATAATAGCAGGCCTCGAAATGGAGCTGATCCAGATGGCGGGTGCAGCCCCAGTGGCGGCCATACAGGGTGCGCTCGCCGCGCAGGCAGAAGGCCCCGGCTACCGTCTCGCCCCGGTGGCGGGCCAGCACCAGCAGCACGTGGCGGGGGAGGGTGCGGCCGATCTCGCGGAAAAAGCCCTCGGAGAGGGTGGCATGGCCCCACTTGCGCTCGAAAGTGGCGGTATAGAAGCGCTGCCACAGGCGCCACTGCCCAGCGTCGATTTCGTCGCCGTGCAGACGCACCAGTTCGATGCTCTGATCCCGCACCCGGCGCCGTTCCTGGCGGATCTTCTTGCGCTTGCTGGCGCTGAGGGCGGTCAGGTAGCCGTCGAAGTCGCCGTAGCCCGCATCCTGCCAGTGGAACTGCACGCCCAGGCGCAGATGGTGCTCGGGATGCGCGTCCAGCAGCGCGGTGTCCCGCGCATCGGTGAACAGCCAGTGCAGGGAGGAGACGCCCAACTCTCGTGCGTAGTCCACGGCGGCGTCGATGAGTGCGCGGGCCACGGCTTCGGCCTGCGGCCCGTCGCCGGTCAGCAGCCGCCGGCCGCTGGCCGGGGTGTAGGGGATGGCGGCCACCAGCTTGGGGTAGTAGGCCTGCCCGGCCCGCTCCCAGGCCTCGGCCCAGGCCCAGTCGAACACCAGTTCACCGTAGGAATTGTCCTTGAGATAGAGCGGCACCGCGCCGACGAGACGCCCCTCCTCATGGGCGACCAGGTAGCGCGGATACCAGCCGAAGGTTTCACCCACCGCCCCGTGGCGTTCCAGTGCCAGCAGAAATTCGTGCCGGGCGAACGGATTGTCCGCCTCGACCAGCGCGTTCCATTCGTCGCTGGCAACCGATTTCAGGCTGTCGATGACGGTGAATTGCATGGCGGCAAAACGAAAAGGCGCACAGGTCGCTTTTTCTCTCAGCGACCTCTGCGCCTCCGCGTCCTCTGCGTTATTTGCAGTAATCCGTAGGGTGGGTCAAGCGCAGCGGACCCACCGAAGACGGGCGAGTTCGACCGACGTGCCGATCACTCGTTGTCCAGATACCGCTCCGCATCCAGCGCCGCCATGCAGCCGGAGCCGGCCGAGGTGATGGCCTGGCGGTAGATGTGGTCGGCCACGTCGCCGGCGGCGAAGATCCCTTCACGGCTGGTGGCGGTGGCATTGCCTTCGGTGCCGCTCTTCACCACGATGTAACCGTGATTGAGCTCGAGCTGGCCCTCGAAGATGTCGGTATTGGGCTTGTGGCCGATGGCGATGAACACGCCCATCACCGGGATCTCCTCGGTGCTGCCGTCCTTGACGTTCTTGATGCGCACGCCGGTCACGCCCGAATCGTCGCCGAGGATCTCGTCCACCACCGAGTCCCACTTGATGGTGACGTTGCCGTTCTTGCTCTTCTCGATGAGCTGATCGGCGAGGATCTTTTCCGAGCGGAACTTGTCGCGCCGGTGGATCACGGTCACGTGGGAGGCGATGTTGGACAGGTACAGGGCTTCCTCGACGGCCGTGTTGCCGCCGCCGACCACGGCCACCGGCTGGTTCCTGTAGAAGAAGCCGTCACAGGTGGCGCAGCCCGAGACGCCCTTGCCCTTGAACTTCTCCTCGGAGGGCAGGCCCAGGTACATGGCCGAGGCGCCGGTGGCGATGATCAGGGCGTCGCAGGTGTAGTTCTGGTTGTCACCGAACAGTGTGTAGGGCTTTGCGCTGAAGTCCACCTTGTGGATGGTATCGAAGACGATCTCGGTGTTGAAGCGCTCGGCATGCTTGCGCATGCGTTCCATCAGTTCGGGGCCGGTCAGGCCCTCTTCGCCACCGGGCCAGTTGTCCACTTCGGTGGTGGTCATGAGCTGGCCGCCCTGTTGCATGCCGGTCACCAGCACCGGTTCCAGATTGGCGCGGGCGGCATAGACGGCGGCGGTGTAGCCGGCCGGGCCCGAACCGAGGATCAGCAGACGGCAATGTTTGACTTCGCTCATGTGATAGACTCCAGTGCGTTGATTTCCAAGGACTGACAACCCCTGACAGGCTGTGGAAAAAGCCGTTCCCGGGCTTTTTCGACCCGGGAATGTTACGCAATGCAAGGGAGTGGAACAAGAACCATGAAAATCGGCATCCCCCGCGAAATCAAGATCCTCGAGGGCCGCGTGGCCCTGGTGCCCGAAGCGGCCGGCGAGCTGGTCCATCACGGCCACGAGGTGTTGCTGGAAAGCGGCGCCGGGGTCGACAGCGGCTATGCCGACGAGGCCTATGCCGCGCTCGGCGTGCGCATCGTGCCCGATGCCGACACGCTCTACGGCGAGGCGGCGCTGATCGTGAAGGTCAAGGAACCCCAGCCCGTGGAGTGGGAACGGCTGCGCGCCGAGCACATTCTGTTCTCCTTCCTGCACCTGGCCGCCGAGCCGGAGCTGACCGCCGCCCTGCAGCGCATCGGCCTGACGGCCGTGGCCTTCGAGACCGTGACCGAGCACGGCGAGCTGCCCCTGCTGGCGCCCATGAGCGACATCGCCGGGCGCATTGCCGTGCAGGAAGGCGCCACCCTGCTGCACATGCCCAACGGCGGCCGCGGCCTGCTGCTGGGCGGGGTGCCGGCCGCGCCGCGCGGACGGGTGGTGATTCTCGGGGCCGGCCATGCCGGCGGCAACGCCGCGGCCCTGGCCGCCGCCCTCGGCGCCAACGTGACGGTGTTCGATCGCAACCGTCACAAACAGGCGGCGATGCGTGCGCTGGGGCCCAACGTCACGGCCCTGCACGCCTTTCGCTCCGCCATCCACGAGGCCGTGCTGCAGGCCGATCTGCTGATCGGCGCGGTGCTCATTCCCGGCGCCCGCGCACCGCACCTGGTCGACGCCGAAACCGTGGCCCGGATGAAGCCGGGCAGCGTGATCATCGACATTTCGGTGGATCAGGGCGGCTGCATCGAGACCACCCGGCCCACCACTTGGGCCGAACCCACCTTCGTCCACGAAGGGGTCATCCACTACGGCGTGACCAACATGCCCGGCGCCGTGCCGCGCACCGCTTCCCAGGCGTTGTCGGCGGTACTGGTGCCCTATATCCTGCGCCTGACCAGCCCCGACTGGCGCCAGGATCCGGCCCTGGCCGCCGGTATCAACGTGGATGCCGGGAAGCTGGTCCTGCCGGCAATCAAGGGGCGAGGGACGAGGGGCGAGGGACGAGGAAAAGCGGAATAATCAATCCGGTCTTGCACATGACGGAAACCGGAAAACAGACGGATATTTCTTGCATTTCCTGTTGAAATTGAATAATTTACGAGCAATTTCTCACAAAGAAGTTTAGAACGTGGCCCAGGCACGCCCCAAGACCGTCGAACGCGAGCGCACGCCGCTCGCCGCCCACCTGCGCCGGGGCCTGCGGGAAGGGGCGCTGTTCATCTTCGGTTTCGGAGCGGTCTACTTCCTGCTCGCCCTCGGCACCTATTCCCCCGACGATCCCGGCTGGTCCAGTTCCGGCCTCGATGGCGGAAAGGTGGCCAATCTCGGCGGACCCGCCGGGGCCTGGTTCGCCGACGTGCTGCTGACCCTGTTCGGCTATCTGGCCTACCTGTTTCCCCTCATGGTGGCCTATACCGGCTGGTTGCTGTTCCAGGACCGGCGTTCCGAGGCGCCCTTCGACTGGCGGGCCTTCAGCCTGCGCAGTGCCGGCTTTCTGCTCACCCTGGCCGCCGGCTGCGGCCTGGCCAGCCTGCACGATGTCGGCGCGGCCCAGACCCTGCCGGTCGACGCCGGCGGGGTGCTGGGCCGCCTGGTGGGACAGGCGATGGAAGGGGCGTTCAGCTTCATCGGCGCCACGATTCTCCTGCTGGCCCTGTTTTTCAGCGGCTTCACCCTGTTCACCAATCTCTCCTGGCTACGCCTGATGGACGTGACCGGCGCCCTGACCCTTGGCGCGTTCGACTGGCTGCGTGCCCGTCTGCTGGCGCTGCGCGAGGCCTGGCAGGCCCGGCGGGCGAAGAAGGCCCGGGAAACCCGTTTCGAAACCAGGGTGAAACGGGAGACTGCGCGCAAGCCCCGCAAGGCACCCGTGATCAAGGCCCCGCCGGCGAAGCCGGTCCGCGAGAGCGAGCGGGTTCAGCGCGAGCGCCAGGTGCCCCTGTTCGAGACCGATGCCGATTCGGCCCTGCCGCCACTGGCGCTGCTCGACGACGCCAAACCCTCCAGCAAGCGCATGTCGCCGGAGGCCCTGGAAGCCATGTCACGGCTGGTGGAGAGCAAGCTGCGGGACTTCGGCATCGAGGTGGAAGTGGTGGAAGTGCACCCCGGCCCCGTGATCACCCGCTACGAGATGCAGCCGGCCCCCGGCGTGAAGGTGAGTCAGATCTCCAACCTGGCCAAGGATCTGGCCCGTTCCCTGTCGGCCATCTCGGTGCGGGTGGTGGAGGTCATCCCCGGCAAGACCACCGTGGGCCTCGAGATCCCCAACGAACAGCGCGAGATCGTGCGCCTGTCGGAAACCCTGCGCGCGCCCGAGTTCGCCGATGCCAAGTCTCCCCTGACCCTGGCCCTGGGCAAGGACATCAGCGGCCAGCCCATGGTGGCCGATCTGGCGAAGATGCCCCACCTGCTGGTGGCCGGCACCACCGGCGCCGGCAAGTCGGTGGCGCTCAACGCCATGATCCTCAGCCTGCTCTACAACGCCACGCCGCGGGACGTGCGCCTGATTCTCATCGACCCCAAGATGCTGGAACTGTCGGTCTACGACGGCATTCCGCATCTGCTCACGCCGGTGGTCACCGACATGAAGGAAGCCGCCAACGCCCTGCGCTGGTGCGTGCACGAGATGGATCAGCGTTACCGCCTGATGGCGGCCCTCAAGGTGCGCAACATCGCCGGCTTCAACCGCAAGGTGAAGGAGGCCGAGGCGGCCGGCCAGCCGATCCTCGATCCCCTGCACCCGGCCGACTCGGAACTGCCGGCCCAGCCGCTGCAGCCCTTGCCCTACATCGTGGTGGTGGTGGACGAACTGGCCGACATGATGATGCTGGTGGGCAAGAAGGTGGAAGAGCTGATCGCCCGGCTGGCCCAGAAGGCCCGGGCCTCCGGCATCCATCTCATTCTGGCGACCCAGCGGCCCTCGGTGGACGTGCTCACCGGCCTCATCAAGTCGAACATTCCCACCCGGATCGCCTTCCAGGTCTCCTCGCGCATCGACTCGCGGACCATTCTCGACCAGATGGGGGCCGAACAGCTGCTCGGCCACGGCGACATGCTCTACCTGCCGCCGGGCACCGCGGTGCCGATTCGGATCCACGGCGCCTTCGTGGACGATCACGAAGTGCACAAGGTGGTCGAGAACCTGCGCCAGCGGGGCAAGCCCCAGTATCTGGACGAGGTGCTCAACGGTCCGCCCGAGGAGTCTGGCGGGGGCGGTGCCGGCGGGGAGGGCGGCGACAGCGAGGCCGATCCGCTCTACGACGAGGCGGTGCGCATCGTCACCGAGACCCGCAAGGCCTCGGTGTCGGGCATCCAGCGCCGCCTCAAGATCGGCTACAACCGGGCTGCGCGCATGGTCGAGGCCATGGAGCTGGCCGGCATCGTCGGCCCGCTGGAGGCCAACGGCCAGCGTGAAGTGCTGGCGCCTCCGCCGCCCGATGAGTGACGGGGGACGAGAAAATGACGAACCCTGGCGCCTTTTGCACGTCCAACCGTAACAGTCGATCGAACACGACCCAATTCATGAAATTTCTCCCCTCCATCATCCTGTTGTTGATCCTGGCCACGCCCGTGGGGGCAGCCACCGGCAGTCTCAAGGCCCGTTTTCACGGGCTCGACAGCTTCACGGCCGAGTTCACCCAGATCCTGTTCGATGCCAACCAGGAGAAGCAGGAAGAGGTCAAGGGGATCCTGCGGGTACAGCGGCCGGATCGCTTCAATCTCGAATACACCGAGCCCTACTACCAGCTCTACGTGGCCGACGGGAAGCATCTCTACTTCTATGACAAGGATCTGGCCCAGGTCACCATCAAGCCGCAGAAGGATCTCATCGACAACAGCCCGGCCATGATTCTCAGCAACCCCGAGCGCCTCGACGCCCTCTACACGGTAACCCCCCAGGGCGAGGATGGCGGACTGTTCTGGTATGCACTGGTGCCGAAACAGGAAGGCAGCCACTTCGCCCGCATCGAACTGGGATTCGACCAGCACAACCTGCGGGTCATGGAGCTGCAGGACAGTTTTGGCCAGACCACCCGGCTCGAACTGCACGATTTCCGTCGCAATCCCGACCTCGATCCGGCCCTGTTTCGCTTCACGCCGCCCGCCGGCGTGGACGTGATCCGCGACGGCCCATGAACGGCAGCGGCGATCTGTTCGACACCGCCACGCCGGCGGAGGCCGGGGCGGATTCCGCCGGCCGTCCGCTGGCCGATCGCATGCGGCCGCAGACCCTGGACGAGATCGCCGGCCAGCGCCACCTGCTGGCGCCCGGCAAGCCACTGCGCACGGCCATCGAATCGGGACGCCTCCACTCCATGGTCTTCTGGGGGCCGCCGGGCACCGGCAAGACCACCCTGGCACGCATGATCGCCCGCTACTGCGAGGCCGAATTCATCAGCCTCTCGGCCGTCCTCTCGGGGGTGAAGGACATCCGCGCGGCGGTGGACCGGGCCCGCAACCTGCGCGAGGCCTCGGGCCGGGCCAGCATCCTGTTCGTGGACGAAGTGCACCGCTTCAACAAGTCGCAGCAGGATGCCTTTCTGCCCTTCGTCGAGGACGGCACCGTGACCTTCATCGGCGCCACCACCGAAAACCCGTCCTTCGAACTCAACAACGCCCTGCTGTCCCGGGCCCGGGTTTACGTGCTCAAGGCTCTGGACACCGCCGACATCCTGGTGATCCTCGACCGGGCCCTGAACGACAGCCGCCGCGGGCTCGGCGATCGGCGCATCGAGCTGGACCCGCAGGTGCGGGAGAAACTGGCCCAGGTGGCCGACGGTGACGCCCGCCGGGCGCTGAACCTGCTGGAGATCGCCGCCGATCTGGGCGAGGAGCATGAGGGCGTGACCCGCATCGCCCCCCAAACCCTCGAGGCAGTCCTGAGCACCGGCGTGCGCCGTTTCGACAAGCAGGGCGAGGCCTTCTACGATCAGATCTCCGCCCTGCACAAGTCGGTGCGGGGTTCCGCGCCCGATGCCGCCCTCTACTGGCTGGCGCGGATGCTCGACGGCGGCTGCGACCCCCTGTATATTGCGCGCCGCGTGGTGCGCATGGCCAGCGAGGACATCGGCAACGCCGATCCCCGCGCCCTGACCCTGGCGCTCGACGCCTGGGACGTGCAAGAGCGTCTCGGCAGCCCCGAAGGCGAACTGGCCATCGCCCAGGCCGTGGTCTACCTGGCCTGCGCGGCCAAGAGCAACGCCGTGTACAAGGCCTTCAACGCGGCGATGGCCGACGTGAAGCAGTCCGGCTCGGCCGAGGTGCCCCTGCACCTGCGCAACGCACCGACCAGACTGATGAAGGAACTGGGCTACGGCAAGCGCTACCGTTACGCCCACGACGAGCCCGAGGCCTATGCCGCCGGCGAGAGCTACTTCCCCGAGGAAGTGGGGGAGCGCCACTACTACCAGCCGGTGCCGCGCGGCCTGGAACAGAAAATCGCCGAAAAGCTGGCCCATCTGCGTGAGCTGGATGCGAAGGCCGGCAAGAAGAACTGACAGGCCGCCGGAAGACACCGTTTCCCGGCCGCCTGGACAAGCACACGAGGAATCGCCCCTTGAACCAACTGCTGGCCATCGCCTTCGGCGGCGCGTTCGGCGCCGTGGCCCGCTTCCTGGCCTCGACCGGCGTCTATCGCCTGGCCGGGCGCGATTTTCCCTATGGCACGCTGGCCGTCAACGTGCTGGGTTCCCTGCTGATGGGCCTGCTGTACATCCTGCTCATCGAACGGGCCGCCCTGGGCGCCGAATGGCGAGCCCTGCTGCTGGTGGGATTCCTCGGCGCCTTCACCACCTTTTCCACCTTTTCCATCGAGACGCTCAACCTGCTCGAGGCCGGGGAACCCTGGCGGGCCCTGACCAACGTGCTGGTCAGCGTCGTGTTCTGCCTGCTGGCCGCCTGGCTGGGGGTGTTGCTGGGGAGACAGCTATGAAGACCAACGACGTGACCATGGTGCGGATCTACCTCACCGAGGGCGAGACGCAGCTCAAGAGCCTGCTCAAGCGCCTGCAGAAGTGGGAGAGGCTGCGCGGCGTGACCGTGTTTCGCGGCATCGCGGGTTTCGGCGACTCGGGGACCATTCACGACGCGGGGCTGATCGATCTGGCCCTGGATTTGCCCCTGGTGCTGGAATTCTTCGATGATCCGGCCAAGATCCAGGCCATCCTCGATCACCTGCACGAAGACTTCAAGCCCGGCCACATCGTCACCTGGCCGGCCCGGGTCAACGTCTGAACAAGGAACAACGAGATGCTCGATTCCAAGCTGCTGCGCAGCGATCCCGAATTCGTCCGTGATCAACTGGCCCGCCGGGGTTTCGACTTCGACGTGGATCGGTTCCGCGCCCTGGAGGAACAGCGCAAGGCACTCCAGGTACGGGTGCAGAATCTGCAGAACGAGCGCAAGACCAAGTCGAAGGCCATCGGTCAGGCCAAGGCCAAGGGCGAAGATGCCGGCCCCATCCTGGCCGAAGTCTCGGCCCTGGGCGAAAAGCTCAAGGTGGCCGAGGAAGAGCTGGCCGTGGTGCAGCGGGAACTGGAAGCGCTGCTGGCCAGCCTGCCCAACCTGCCCCACGAAACCACCCCCGACGGCAAGGACGAAGCCGACAACGTGGAAATCCGTCGCTGGGGCGAACCCCGCCAGTTCGATTTCGAACCGCAGGATCACGTGGATCTGGGCGAGGCCCTGGGCCAGCTCGATTTCGAGACCGCGGCGAAGATTACCGGCGCGCGCTTTGCCGTCATGACCGCCGGCATCGCCCGCCTGCATCGGGCGCTGATCCAGTTCATGCTGGATCTGCACACGCGCGAGCACGGCTATACCGAGACCTACGTGCCCTACATCGTCAACGCCGACAGCCTGTTCGGCACCGGCCAGTTGCCCAAGTTCGAGGAAGACCTGTTCCGCCTGCGCACCGAACAGCCCTGGTACCTGATCCCCACCGCCGAAGTGCCGGTCACCAACATCGTGCGCGACACCATCCTCGAGGACGCGGATCTGCCCCGCCGGTTCGTCGCCCACACCCCCTGTTTCCGCAGTGAAGCAGGCTCCTACGGCCGGGACACCCGCGGCATGATCCGCCAGCACCAGTTCGAGAAGGTGGAACTGGTGCAGATCGTGCGCCCCGGCGACTCCTGGGACGCCCTGGAAGAACTCACCGGCCACGCCGAGGAAGTGCTCAAGCGGCTGGAACTGCCCTATCGCACGATGGCCCTTTGCGCCGGCGACATCGGCTTCAGCGCCGCCAAGACCTACGATCTGGAAGTCTGGCTGCCGGGGCAGAGCAAGTACCGGGAAATCTCCTCCTGCTCCAACTTCCTCGACTTCCAGGCCCGCCGCCTCAAGGCCCGCTGGCGCAACCCCGCAACCGGCAAACCCGAACCCGTCCACACCCTCAACGGCTCCGGCCTCGCCGTCGGCCGCACCCTGGTTGCCATTCTCGAGAATTACCAACAGAAAGACGGCAGCATCGTCATCCCCGACGCGCTGCGTGCCTACATGAACGGCCAATCCCGCCTGGAGGCGTAACTGACGAATCAATCGCTATGGTGTAGATGATGCCTGCGGCATTGGGATATTGCTGCCTTCGGCCTCGATGGCGGCGCCCGCCGCAGACCGCCAGTTCGGGGCGGGGATGTCCTCCGCCATGGCGCCCTGCGCCGACAGCTTGTGATTGACCAGCACGTTGTTCAATACCAGTTTCCCTGCCTTGAGCGAATCGAGCACCAGCTCGCCCACCGTCAGGTTGGCAAGCGTTGCGTCCTTGACGATGGCGGCATCGAGGACGAACTTCTCAATATTGCAGTTTCTCAGCGAAAGACGATCTGCGACAAATTCATCGAGGTAGATTTTTTGCGCTGAACAATCTTCAATGACCGCCGATACGGCTTTCGTCCCGCCGAGGGAAAACCGGCCAGATAAAGATCTAATTTCCACAGATCCCACAGTGGAATCTGCAATCGCAAAATCCGATACCACATTGTCGAGAACCACTTTTTTGGCAGTGATGCCATTTGCGCGAGAGTTGTCGATTGTTGTGTTTCTGATCACGAAAGACAACAGCCTCGAACGGCTGAAGTCCGAATATGGGCCAATGTGGCTATCCTCAATCAATACCGTCGACCCCTCAGCCAAATCGGTCATGTAGGCTTTTCTTTCCACCTTGACATTCCTGAAGGTCATCGCAACCTGTGAATCAAAAAAATTGGTGTCAAAAATTTCGCTGTTTTCAACAAGCACCTTGCTGTTGATCAGGTTGCGGATTTCGGAATTGTAAATCTTGCAGTTGCGGAAGGTGACGTTGATGAGTTCGGCGCCGACAAATTCGACAACATGCATTTCAACGCCATCAAAAACAACATTTTCAAGCTTTGAGCCAGCAAAACTGACATCTAGCAACTTTCCGCCAATAAATTCCGAGTTGACAATACTCCCATCCTGAGCAAAACCATCGTCCCATACGACGTTCTCAAACCGCAACCCAACCAAATGGCTTCTTGAAAGACTTTCTCTTTTCAATACGGCATTCTTCAATCGCAATGGGTGTTCTGATGCGTACTTCGTCAACTCCTCAGGAGGAGCTTTCAGAATTTTTGCCCACTCACCTGAAACCGGTTCTTGCATGGTTGTGTTATCTCTGGTTATGACAAAAACAATCAGCGTTACCACCAGAATTATGGCGGTAGCGCTCAGGCCTTTTCGTCCCCTGATTTTCTCTTTGAAGTCCACGGAAATTTGTACTCCACCGGAAAATTCTTGCTGTATTCGACAAGGTCGGGTATTTCACCGTGCACTTCGTGTCGCCGTATTCGCAGCCCTCTGACAGTCTTGCGGATTCGTTCCTCTTCCCGCAGCAGCATATTGTAGGCTATGGGATCGTCCGATTTCTTCCTGATCTGGTGTAGCAGTTCGATGGCTTCCCGTTGCCGGTCCACGAATTCCATTCGCCATATCCAGGGCGTGTCCGCATCATACTGCGCGAAGGCGGGGTGGGACAACAAGGCGTCTGTGAACCGAAACTCAATAAAATAGGCTTTCTTCCGCAAACCCGAATAGTCGATATCTGCCGCGCGGACAATGTGCAATTGGTACTGGTTGTTTTCGTTACGATATTCAAACCGCGTATCGATTCTGGTGATGCGGTGGTTCTGTACCATGTACAGGCGAATGTCGTCAATCCACCGCACCGCCGGGAGACGGTGCCGGGGGTTGACCTCGATGTGGAAGGGGCCGCCCTCGCGTTGCTGTTCGAATTGAGTGAACAGAGGACCAATGCGGCGGTCTTCGGCGCCCAGGATGTCGGCGAAGTCCAGCGCCACCGCGAGGCGGGGGCGGGATTGCGGGGTGCGCGCCCGTTTTACGCCAATTTCCGACGCCTGGCCGTCGGGGGCGAATTTCAGGTAGCTCCCGGAGGGGATGTCCAGGCCGTTGCCGCCTGAATTGTTCCGGGAAAACATTCGCGCCGAGCACCGGGTAGTGCAGGCTGCGGATGAATCGCCAGCCTGAAGACCTTTGTTGTTCGGAATCTGGTTATCGATGTGTCAGTTCTTGCAGCGCCAATGCACCGTTCAGCCACCACCACAACCACCAAGTCGCGGGTCATTGATGATTGCGCTCACTCCTCCAGCGCCTGGCTGGCGAAGGCGCCGATGTCGTAGTCCCAGAAGGGCAGGCTGGCGGGGCCGTGAAGGTCGCGCAGGAGCATCAGGTGGGAGAGCAGGTCGGTCTTCTCGAGGTTGTCGAGCACGTTCTGGCCGCCGGCCACGAGCATGTGGCGATACCCGTACATCTCGTCCGGGCCCACCGGGCCGAGCTTCTTCAGGGCGCGCTGGAAGAGGGGTTTGTCGTTGGTATCGTTCTGGTCACATTCCTCGGGGCCGCGGTTGGAGAAGAAGAGTTGGGCTTCGAGTTGTTTTTCCTTTTCTGACTGCGGGCGCAGCTTGTCTTGAGAGGCAGTAATAAATCCGAATGAGGGCTCGATTATCATTTCAGCCCCCGATTTCTCGCCCATGAGATAGAGGCTTCCGAAAGCGGTGCGGCCGATGACGTGCCAGCGGTCGGCCTCGGGCTCCAGGGGCGTTTCGGCGAACCAGGCATTTTTCACCGCCTCGAAGTCCTCGGGGTTGACCACCCAGAAAAGGCCATCGTGCCAGCCGCCCCAGCCCTCGTGTTCCCAGTAGCGCAGCAACTGCGCCGGCAGCCGGCCCCGGAAGCGTTCGATGACCGCCCTGTCGGCGGGCTGGGGGAAGGTGGCTTCGCCCATTTTTTTGACGAAATGGGCAAAACCACCATCGCGTTCATATTTTCCGTTTTCACTCATGACGGTTTCCTCCTTCCGGCCTTGCGGTCGCGCGCGCCGCATAGGCGCAATGATACATTCATCGGCTCGTCGCCGCGGCCGGTGTTGACGGCCTTGCGGGCCGCGGCGTCCATCCGCTCCACCCGGCTGGGGCTGCCCTGGGTCCAGCGGCTGCCGATGGAGCTGTTGACGTCGGCCCGGCCCATGCGCCGCGGCTCGGGGATCAGCCACCCGCCCGCCACCTGGTCGGGCTCGTGCAGGGCGGCGAGTTTTTTCATGAGCGCCTCGGCGCGGCGGGCGGCCTCGGCATCTGCTTGATCGAAATCGAACTTGCCGCTGTTGACGAGGGATTTCTTGATGCTTTTTGTCACATCATCCTGAAATCGTTTCCTTGTTTTCGATTGCGCCTCCGCCGCCAGCGGATTGCGCCCCTGCTTGAGATAGGCCTCCCGGGCGGCGAGGTATTCGATGGGAGTCATCCTGTTGATGGCCTCCTGCTGCTGGGCGAGCTGGCGCTGATAGTGCCGGATGTAGGCCCGGCCGCCAGGACTGTCCGGCCTCATGCCCTTGCGTCCGAGACTGTCGGCCGCGTCGAAACAGGGCAGCTCGAGCCGCGGCAGGGCGGTGGGCCGGGCCTTGCGGCCCGGGCGCACCCGGCCCTCGGGCGGGGGCTCCTCGAGCCTGTGGTCCTGTTGCAGGGACTGCCTGCCGGAGAGTCGCTTCTGGCGGGCGGTGCGCAGGGCCTGCCCCAGCCGGCGCAGGGGGCCGAGCAGGCGGGACAGCCCCACGGTGAGGCGCCCGCCGATGGATGAAACCGCCGCCGGCAGGCCGGCGCCCTCGGTCAGCAGCGCCAGCAGCAGCAGGACGACGGTGACCGCGGCGGCGCCCCGGGCATAACCCAGGCCGTAGGCGAAATCTTCCAGGGTGACGCAGTCGGCGGCGTAACGCTCGACGAAATCCGCCAGCAGTTGCCGGCTGGGGGCGTCGTAGAGGATTTGGCGCAGGGCCTCGACGGTCTGCGCCACCAGTTGCGCGCCGGCGGCCTCGAGCCGGGCGATGGCCCCCTCGAAGGCCGCGAGATCGGCGTCGAGCAGGGCGTCCCAGAGTGCGCCCAGGGCCGCCTCGAGTTCGGGCGGCAGTTCCGGGACGGCGTCGAGGACGCCGTCCCGGCTGCCGGAGAGGAAGGCGCGGTAGTAGATGAACGCCCGCCCGGCCGGGCCGGCCTGCGCCAGGCGGGCGCGGGCCTGTTCGGCCTCGCGGGCGGCGCGCTCGTAGAGGCCGTCGAGCACTTGCGCCAGTTCGCGGCGGGCGGTGCGGATTTCCTGCTCGAGCGCGGCTTCGTCAACGCCGGGATGCAGCTCGACGTGGACCGGCTCGGCGCGGGGCAGGATTTCCCGCGCCCGGCCGGTTTCGGAGAGGGTGCCGCGGCAATGGTCCGGGCCCTGGCTCAACTGGTAGTCGATGCCGCGCACCGGCCGCCCGAGGGCGTCGCACAGCTCGATGCCGACCCAGGGGACGTTGTCCGGCGGCGGAGGCGGTTCAGGGGGCGTGAGGGGGTCGATGGCCGCGGGCTCGAGCGGCGCGGCCACGCCCGCCTCGCCGGGCATGCTCGGGCTGCCGATGTTCCAGTTCACGGGGCCGCCGAAGGAGACGCCGCCGTCGCCGCCGAGCTGGATGTTTTTGCCCCAGAGGTGGACGTTGCCGGCGGTGTCGATTCTGACGCCGGCGCCGGATTGCTCGAAGGTGATGTCGCCGCCGCCCTTGCCGGCAATGCGGATGTCCTTCGCGCCCTGGAAGGTGAGGTTGCCGCCCTGGACGGTGAAGCTGGCGCGGGGGCCGCGCACGGTGATTTTGGCGTTGTTCTTCGCCTCGATGACCAGGCGCTTGCCGGCGATGAGTTCGGCGTTTTCGCCTGCGGTGAGGTCGAGGCGCTTCGCGGCCCGGGCGGTGAGGTCGGTGTTGGCCTGGTGGTGGATTTCGCCGCTTTGGGTTTCGGTGCGCGAGGCGCCTTCGACCACCTGGGTGCGGTCGGCGCCGATGCGCTCTTCGAGGTTTTCCCCGGCCTGGATTTTCATGAGGCTGCGGGCGAACAGTTCCAGGTGGCCCTGGCTGCTGGCCAGGCGGATGCGGTTGGCCATGGCCTGCATGTCCAGGCGCAGGATGTTGGCCCCGCCCCAGGTGGTGAGGGTGATGGCTTCGCGCTCGAGTTCGTCGTCCAGGGTCAGGGCGTTGCCGCCGGCGGTGGCGAGGACGTTTCGGGTCTTGTTGCGGGCGGTGACCGGGCCGGGGCGCTCGGCGGTGGGGGTGGCGCCGAGGAGGATGGGCCGGTCCGGATCGCCGTCCAGGCAGCTCATGAGCACTTCTTCGCCGTCGGTCAGGGGGAAGTGGAAGCCGGCGGGGCCGCCGTCGTCGGCCTGGCCGGCCAGGGGCTGCATGCGCCGCAGGGGCGGGCTGGCCTCGGCGTGGGCGGTGCCGCCTTCGTCCCAGGCGGGGCGCACCCGGTAGCGGCCCTGTTCGTCGAGCCGGGCGTAGGGGCCGTCGGATTCGATGCGCGCGGCGAAGCTGAAGGGGATGTCGGGCTTCGCCGGCCAGGCGGGGCGCCAGGGGGTGTCGCGCCGGATGAGGCGCACTTCGGCGGTGTAGGCGCAGTCGCTGTCGTCGAGGCCCCAGGCGGCGCCTTCGCCGGCGCTGTGGCGCACGGCGGTGACGAGCACGTCGCCGCTGTCGATCCGAAAGGGGCCGCTGTCGAGCGTGAACAGCCGGCCGGGGGCCAGGTCGATCCGGGTGCCGTGGGCGGTGAGGTAGCTGCGCTGGGCGTCGAGGTGTTCGGCCAGGTGGCGGGCCTGTCGCCCGGCGGCCTCGATGCCGGGGCTGCCGAGGCCGTGGAAGTGTTGCCGGCCGTGGCCGGGCAGGGGGTGGCGGCGGTCGGCCCGGGCCAGGACCGGCTCGCCGGCGAGCTGTTCGGGGTGGTCGTGGACCAGGATGCGCTCGCTGAGCAGGCGGTGGTGTTCGCTGAGGCGGTACAGGCCGGGGGGCGCGGATTCCGGAACCTGGCCGCTTTGGGGGGTGCAGGTGACGAGGGGCGCTTCCAGGTAGCGGCAGGCGGTGTTGCTGTCGGCGATGACGAGGCGCTCGGCGCCGTCTTCATCGGTTTCGCTCCAGATGAGCAGCCCTTCCCGGGCGGCCAGGCGGCGCAGGAAGTCGAGGTCCCGCTCGCCGGCCTGGACGGTGTGGGCCCGCACGGGGTAGTCCCGGGCGAGGCGGAATTCCACCTGCGATTCGCTGAAGCCGTGGCGGTAGAGGGTGTCGGCGAGGATTTCCGGTACCCGGCGGCGCAGGATGACCCGCCAGTCGCGCTGCAGGCGCAGGCGGTGCAGGTGAGAGAGCAGTTCGGCCCGGGCGCGGATGCGGCCGTCGCTGTGGCGGCCGGTGGCTTCGATGAAGGCGATGAGGCCCGGCAGGGTGCGCGCGCGGCCGTCCTGGCCGGTGAGGGTGAGGCGGGCGCTTTGGCCCAGCAGGGCGGTGATGTCGGCGCCGCCCGGGAGCAGCAGTTCCAGCTCGAAGCGGTGGGGGTGATTGAGGGCTTCGAAGCCTTCCAGCCACAGGACCGTGCAGGGGGCGCCGGCAATCTCCAGGCTCAGGCGGGCGCGGTTGTACGGGGTGGCCGGCTCGGGCATGGTTCCTCTCCCTGGTGGTGTGTCATCCCTGTTCCGACAAAGCCTATATCCGGAGCCGCCCGGAGAGCAAGGGGCTTTCGGGGTGTTTTGTGAAGAAGCTCACATTTTCATCGCACCATGGCGATGAGCAGGATCACGAACAGCACCACGCCCGCGATGGGGAGGAGAAACGCCTGCCAGTCTTTCGCCGTACCTTTGGGCGCCGTTTTCACGGCCTGGCGCATGCGCGGGAAGATCAGCACCATCATGGCCACCAGAAACAGCGCGGATCCGATTTTCAGCCAGTCCATGTGATTTCACTCCTCTGGGAAACGAAAGCCCCGGCGCGGGGCCGGGGCTCGTTGATGGAGGGGTAAGTCGTTACCCCGTGATCAGTCATCCCCGCTGAACGCGCCCAGGATGTGCAGCAGTGCCTGGAACATGTTGATCAGCGACAGGAACAGGCTGGCGGTGGCCATGATGTAGTTGGTTTCGCCGTTGTGGATGATCTGCGAGGTCTCGTACAGGATGAAACCGCTCATGATCAGGATCACCGCGGCGTTGACCGTGAGGAACAGGGCCGGAATGCCGAGGAAGATGTTCAGCAGGGCCGCCCCCAGGATCACGAACATGCCCACCATCAGGAATCCGGCCAGGAAGCTGAAATCCTTGCGGGTGGTCAGGGCGTAGGCGGACAGCCCCAGGAAGATGACCCCGGTACCGCCCAGCGCGGTCATCACGATGCTCGGATTGACCGACAGGTAATAGCTGAGCACGGGGCCGAGGCCAAAGCCCAGCAGGCCGGTGATGGCGAACAGCACCGGAATGCCGGTGGCCGAGTTGGCGGTACGCGGCAGCACGAACCAGAGCATGGCGATGGCCACGATGTCGGCGACCAGCGCGGCGCCATAGGAAACCTGCATGGTCACGCCCACGGTCGCCATGACGGCGCTGAACAGCAAGGTCATGGACAACAGCATGTAGGTGTTGCGCAGAACCTTGTTGGTGGACAGGACCGAGTCTGCGGTGCGTTGAACAACAGACTGATTTTGATACATAAATTATCCCCTTCTCGGTGATTGTATTTGTGCTGGCAAATATGACAACAGCTTACCCGAACGGTTCCCCGACGCAACCCCCGATTTCACCGCCTGCGACACCGCCCGGCTGGAAAGGGGAGGGGCGGTTGGGGTATCCTCAATGCAAACAGGGCCGAGGGACGAGGGCCGAGTGGCGAGGTGAAGTGTCCTCCTCGTCCCTCGGCCCTCGTCCCTCGGCCCTCTCTGGAGGGATGGCTGAGCGGTTGAAAGCACCGGTCTTGAAAACCGGCAAGGGTTGACGCCCTTCCAGGGTTCGAATCCCTGTCCCTCCGCCATTTCGATTTCCCGTCTTGCCTCGCCATGCCACAAACCCGAATCCTGATCCAGGTGGGGTTTGCCCGTGATTGTCACGATTTGGACCTACACAAAATCCGGCCAATGTTGTAGATTCCTGTCTGATACGCGTTTAGTACCGGAAAGTTCTATCCTTTCCGCCGCCCATCTGGCTGTCCGGGGATTTGCATGATCAAGGTAATGCTGGTCGACGATCACGACCTGGTGCGCACGGGAATCCGGCGTTTGCTGGAAGACGCCGATGACATCCAGGTGGTGGGGGAGGCCGCTTCCGGCGAGACCGCGCTCGAGCAGGTGGAGGCCGCCGGCCCCGACGTGGTGCTGATGGACATCAACATGCCCGGCATCGGTGGTCTGGAAGCCACCCGCAAGCTGTTGCGCCGCAACCCCGAACTGCGGATCATCATCGTCACCATGCATGACGACGATCTCTTTCCCCAGCGGCTGATGAAGGCCGGCGCCATGGGCTACCTCACCAAGGGGGCCCGGATCGAGGAAATCCTGCGCGCCATCCGCTCGGTGGTGGCCGGCAAGCGCTACATCACGCCCGAGATCGCCCAGCAGATGGCCCTGTCGAGTTGCAACGGCAACGAGGGCTCCCCCTTCGACAGCCTCTCCGAGCGGGAGATGCAGGTACTGTTGATGATGATGGACGGCCAGTCGGTGAGCAGCATCTCGGAGAAACTGTGCCTCAGCCCCAAGACGGTCAGCACCTACCGCTCGCGCCTCTACACCAAGCTCGGCGTGCAGAACGACATCGAACTGGCGCGCCTGGCCCTGCTGCACGGCGTGGTGGAAAGCACCGTGAACGTAAAGGCGTAATTGCTGTATAATCAATCAGATATACAGCAAACCTGAAGTCATTTCTTCCCCTTCCATGAACGCACCCCAATTCGATCCGGATTGCCGGCGCTGTCCGCGGCTGGCGGCCTTTCTCGACACCGTCCGGGCCGAGCATCCCGGTTATCACTGCCGGCCCGTGCCGCCCTTCGGCAGTGCCCGTCCGCAACTGCTGATCGTGGGGCTCGCCCCGGGCCTGCACGGCGCCAACGCCACCGGGCGCCCCTTCACCGGTGATCATGCCGGTATCCTGCTCTACGCCACCCTGCACGAATTCGGCTTCAGCAACCGGCCGGAATCGACCGCCGCCGACGACGGTCTGCGGCTGAAACGGTGCCGGATCACCAACGCCGTGAAATGCCTGCCCCCGGCCAACAAGCCCACCGGGGAAGAGATCCGCGCCTGCAACCCCTTCCTGGCCGCCGAACTGGCCGCGCTGCCCCGCCGGGCGGTGATCCTGGCCCTCGGCCGCATCGCCCACGAGGCGGTGCTGCGGGCCCTGGCACTGAAAATCCGCGACTGGCCCTTCGTTCACGGCGCCTTCGCCGAACTCCCCATGGGCCGGTATCTGGCCAGCTCCTACCACTGCAGCCGCTACAACACCCAGACGAAACGGCTCACTCCGGCCATGTTCCGGGCCGTGTTCCGCCGCATCCGGGGCCACCTGGAAGGCTGTTGAAAAAGCCATCCGTGGGCTTTTTCAACCCGGGAACGGAAAACGCGGTTTCCCGTTCCCTTACATTTTCAATGACTTGTCGTCATTGAAAATGGCGATGTATCCATGCATCGCACACAGGCTGTCGAAAAACGATGTTTTTCAACAGCCTGCAAGACGGCTGATACAATGGCCGCCATGCGCGACGCCACCACCCCATTCGACGCCAGCGATTTCCTGCGCACCGTGCCGGGCCGCCCCGGCGTCTACCGCATGCTCGATGCCGAGGGCACGGTGATCTACGTGGGCAAGGCGCGCAACCTGAAAAAGCGCCTGGCCAGTTATTTCCGTGCGAATCTCGACAGCCCCAAGACCCGGGTGCTGGTGGCGAAGATCCACGATATCGAGATCACCGTGACCCACACGGAAACCGAGGCCCTGCTGCTCGAGAACAACTGGATCAAGCGTTACAAGCCGCGCTACAACGTTCTCTACCGCGACGACAAGAGCTTTCCCTGGATCTTCCTGAGCGATCACGACTTTCCCCGCCTCGGCCCGCACCGCGGCGCGCGGCGGGCGAAGGGACGCTACTTCGGCCCCTATCCCAGCGCCGGGGCGGTGCGCGAGACCCTGCGCCTGCTGCAGAAGGTGTTCCCGGTGCGCCAGTGCGAGGACAGCTTCTACAACAACCGCTCCCGACCCTGCCTGCAGTACCAGATCAAGCGCTGCCCCGCCCCCTGCACCGGGCTGGCCGATCCGCAGGCCTATGCCGAGGACGTGCGCCACGCGGTGATGTTCCTCGAGGGCAAGAGCAGCGAGGTGATCGATGCGCTGGTAAAGCGCATGGAAGCGGCCTCGGCCGCCCTGGAATTCGAGCAGGCTGCCCGTTACCGGGATCAGATCGCCGCCCTGCGGCGGGTGCAGGAAACCCAGTACATCAGCGGCGAGAAGGGCGAGGTGGACGTGCTGGCCGCGGCCATCGAGGGCGGCATGGGCTGCGTGCAGGTGTTCAGCATCCGCGGCGGGCGCAACCTGGGCAACCGGACCTGGTATCCGCGTCTGGACGGGGCGCTGGAAGCCGGCGAGGAGGGCGCCCTGCTGGAGCGGTTCGTGGCCCAGCACTATCTGCGCCCCGGCGCCGTGGTGCCGGCGGAAATCCTTCTCAGCCATGGGGTCGAATCGCGCGAAGCCCTGGAAGAGGCCCTGAGCGGCGCAGCGGGCCACCGCGTGCGTCTCCGGCACGCCCTGCGCGGGCCGCGGGCCCGCTGGGTGGCCATGGCCGCGGACAACGCCCGCCAGTCCCTGGCCATCCGTCTCAACAGCCGGGCCAGCCAGCTCGCGCGCCTGGAGGCCCTGCAGGAGGCGCTGGAGCTGGACGAATTGCCCACCCGCCTCGAATGTTTCGACATCAGTCACACCCGGGGTGAGGCCACGGTGGCCTCCTGCGTGGTGTTCGATACGGCCGGGCCGCGCAAGTCCGACTACCGGCGTTTCAACATCGAGGGCATCACCCCCGGCGACGACTACGCCGCCATGCACCAGGCCCTGAGCCGGCGCTACCGGCGGCTGAAGGCGGGGGAGGGGGCCCTGCCCGACGTGCTGTTCATCGACGGCGGCAAGGGCCAGGTGGCACAGGCCGCCGCGGTATTCGACGAACTGGGGATCCGGGGCGTGACCCTGGTGGGCGTGGCCAAGGGGCCGGGGCGCAAGCCCGGCCTGGAAACCCTTCACTTGTCCGCCCGGGAGGCGGAAATTATACTGCCTGCCGATTCCGCGGCGCTGCACCTCGTCCAGCAGATCCGGGACGAGGCACACCGTTTCGCCATCACCGGCCATCGACAGCGCCGCCAGCGGCGCCGCAATACCTCGCCGCTGGAAGCCATTCCCGGTCTGGGGCCGAAGCGCCGCCAACGGCTGCTCAAGCAGTTCGGCGGCCTGCAGGAAGTGGCGCGTGCCGGGATCGAGGATCTGAGCCGGGTGCCGGGCATCAGCACGCGGCTGGCGCAGCAGATCTACGATGCCTTTCACGCGGACGGAACCTGAAACATGGCACTCAACCTGCCCAACAAGCTGACCTTCCTGCGCATCGCCCTGATTCCGCTGTTCGTGATCCTGTTCTACGTGCCCCTGTTCGGCTGGACCCACGTGGTGCTCACGGCCCTGTTCTTCCTGATCAGCATCACCGACTGGTTCGACGGCTATCTGGCCCGGCGCCTGCGCCTGCAATCCGATCTGGGCGCCTTTCTGGACCCGGTGGCCGACAAGCTGGTGGTGACCATCGTCCTGGTCCTGCTGGTGAGCAAGCATCCGGGCTGGGGGCTGGCCCTGCCCACGGTGATCATCGTCGGCCGCGAGATCGCCATCTCGGCCCTGCGTGAATGGATGGCTCACGTGGGTGACGAGGCCAAGGTGGCCGTGTCCATCATCGGCAAGTTCAAGACTGCCACCCAGATGCTGGCCATCGGCTTTTTGCTCTACGAACAGCCGCTGGGCGATTTTCCTACCCTGGAGATCGGCTTCATCCTGATCTACGTGGCCGCCTTCCTCACCCTGTGGTCGATGGTGGTCTATCTGCGTGCCGCCTGGCCCAGCCTCAACGGCGGTTCCGGCGGGCAAGAGGGTGCTTGACAGCGCCGGCGGCGAGGTTAAAATACGCGTCCTCAACCAAGCGGGAATAGCTCAGTTGGTAGAGCACGACCTTGCCAAGGTCGGGGTCGCGAGTTCGAGTCTCGTTTCCCGCTCCAAACCCCAAGCCTCGGCCCCGTTCACCGCGCCGAGGTTTTTTTTGTCCCGGGACCCGGTTCTCGCGTAGAATGGGTCCTCCTGGCTGGGTGGCAGAGTGGCTATGCAGCGGCCTGCAAAGCCGTGTACCTCGGTTCGACTCCGGGCCCAGCCTCCATCTTTCTTCTTTCCTACAGCGCCACGGCCTCGCCGGGGCCGTCGCGCGGTGCCGCAGGAGAACCGACATGCCCCGCCGAATCCGTCCCTTCCTGTACGCCCTGATCCTCAGCCTCGCCGCCGGCGGCTGCGCCACCGATGAATACGGCCGTCCCCGCGAGATGACCGACACCGAGAAGGGCGCCATCATCGGCGCCGCCACGGGCGCCCTGCTGGGGCTGGCCACCCGCAAGGAAGCCAAATACGGCGTGCTCTACGGCATCGTCGGCGGCATTGCCGGCGGCGCCGTGGGCCATTACATGGACAAGCAGAAGAAGGACTTCGAAAAACAGCTCGCCCCCGAGCTGAACCGCGGCATCATCTACCTGGAAAAGCTGCCCCGGAACCGCCTGCTGGTGGGCATGACCGCGGCCACCGCCTTCGAGGTGGATTCCACCCGCATCCAGCCCGCCTTCGATCCGGTGCTCGACAAGATCGCCCGGATCATCAACAAGTACGGCAAGACCCACCTCACCATCATCGGCCATACCGACAGCACCGGCTCGCGGGCCTACAACCAGAAGCTCTCCGAACGCCGCGCCGAAGCGGTCGCCAGCGCGCTGCGCCAGCGGGGCGTGATCCCCGAGCGCATCACCACCGCCGGCGCCGGCGAAGACCACCCCCGCGCCTCCAACGCCACCCCCGAAGGCCGGCGCAAGAATCGCCGCGTGGAAATCATCATCGAGCCGATCGTGGCGCCCGAGACCGAATGAGTCACCAGAGCCGCCAATGTTGATCCGTAGGAGCGGCACCCTCGTCGCGATTCTGTGGTAGCGGGTGGCTGAGGACGGGTGGCTGGGATAAGCCGCTCCTACTCGCTTCAGCAGGCTGTCAGAACTCCAAACGCCGCATACCCATCCTGTTGGCACTTCGGTAGAATGGCTGCCCGCGCCGCCCGGGTGGCGAAACTGGTAGACGCAAGAGACTTAAAATCTCTCGGTGGCGACACCGTGCCGGTTCGATTCCGGCCCCGGGCACCAACTCCCTGTCAGATGCCTCTCCTGGCAGGCAGTCGAAAAACGCCATTTTCCAACTGCCTGTCAGGGTTCGTCGGCACCGGCGACATCCTGGCCAAAGCGGGTCACTTTGCCTGACGTTCGGCTTCGTCCATGAGGCTGACGATGCGCTCGGAGATCCGGGCCACTTCCTGGTAGGCCTGTTCGGCCTGGTCCATCTGGCCCCGTTCCTTGTATTCGATGATCAGGCGGATCATCTCGTGCAGCTCCTCGTGGGGTTTTTCCACTTCGCGCATGGCGGGAATGGCGCCGAATTTCTCCAGCCCTTCACTGTAGTACCACTTGCCGAACTTGCAGTGGCGGTGCGAGACGGCCTCGTCCAGCGACAGGGCCTCCTTGCCGTCGAGGAAGGCGCGCAGGCGGGTCTTCCAGTTGAGGTGGGCGGCCTTGGCCGCCGAGAGATCCAGACCGGCGGGTTGCACGCCAATCCGCGCCAGCAGATCCTGCATGCGGTTGGAGAAGTCGGCCAGTTTCTCGCAGGCCTTGCGCGCGGCCTCGGCGTCGCTGGCCGTGGTCACGCCCTGTTCGTTGATGTTGACGATGTTCTGGTTGATCTCGTTGGCCACGGCCGTCTGTTCCTCGGCGGCGGTGGCGATCTGCGAGTTCATGTCGGACATGGTGTTCACGGCCTGGAGGATGGTGTCCAGCGCCGTGAGGGTGCGGCCCACCTGTTCGGAGCCTTCCTGGCCCTTTTCCACGGCCACCTGCATCACGGCCACCGAATCGCGCACGCCGGCCTGCAGGCGGGAGATCATCTCTTCGATCTCCTGGGTGGACTCCTGGGTCCGGGAGGCGAGGGTGCGCACCTCGTCGGCCACCACGGCGAAGCCGCGGCCCTGTTCGCCGGCCCGGGCCGCCTCAATGGCCGCGTTCAGGGCCAGCAGGTTGGTCTGCTCGGCGATGTTCTTGATCACGTCGAGCACCACGCCGATGTTGCCGCTCTCTTCCTCGAGCCGGCTGATCACCTGGGACGCATTGTCCACCTTGTCCACCAGTACCTGGATGTCCTCGCGGGCGGTGCGGGCGATACCCAGGCCTTCGTTGCTGGCGTCCAGGGCCGCCTGCGCGGCGCCGGAGGCCTCGGCGGCATTGCGCGCGACTTCCTCGACCGTGGCCGTCATCTCGTTCATGGCGGTGGCCACCTGATCGGTTTCCTGCTGCTGGCGGGCGATGCTGTTCTCGGCCTTCTCCATGCTGGAGAAGATGTCCGAGGCGGTGAAGGAGAGATCGTTCGACAGGCGGCCGACTTCGCCGCCCAGATGGTCGAGCCGTTCCTGCTGGGCGGTCAGCCGTTCCGCCAGGGGCCGGAGCAGGGGATCGGCGGTCTGCGGCGCATCGGCCAGTGCGCGCAACGGTTGCAGCCACCAGGAGAGCAGCAAACCGCTCGCCACTGCAAGCAGCAGCAGACTCACAACGACGATGAGGGTATCGTGCAGGAAGCCGCCTGCCGGTGCCAGCCAACTGGCGATGAAGCCCGCAAGGGCGACACTGATGGCTGCTGACGGGATCAGGGTCAGCAGTACTCGCATTTTTATTGTCATTTTTTGAGACCTCTGTCACAGCTTTGGGGGTGCCTTCGTTAGCGGCCATTGCCAGCCTGGCTTTAGAAACGGTTTTGTCAGGACAGCGTCATGTCATGTTGGCATGAATCATGCTGACAGTCAGGCGCGCGGCCCGGGATTCATCCCCCTGGCCGACCTGTCCATACAATAAAACCGGAGGAGCAAGACATGGCTCATATCGTCATCATCGGTGCCAGCACCGGCGGGCTGCCCGCGGCCTACGACATGCGGCATCTGCTGGGCAAGCAGCACCAGATCACGGTGATTTCCAACACCGACACCTTCCAGTTCGTGCCGTCCAATCCCTGGGTGGCGGTGGGCTGGCGCACCCGCGAGGACACCACCTTCAAGCTCGCGCCCTACCTGAAGAAGAAGAACATCAACTTCATCCCGGTGGCCGCCGACGAGATCAAGCCCGACGAGAACAAGGTCATCCTGGCCGACGGGCAGGTGGTGGACTACGACTACCTGGTCATCGCCACCGGTCCCAAGCTGGCCTTCGAGGAAGTGGAAGGGCTTGGACCCGTCAATGGCCATACCCAGTCCATCTGTACCGTGGACCATGCCGAGAAGGCCTGGGGCGAGTGGCAGGAGTTCGTCAAGGATCCCGGCCCCATCGTGGTGGGGGCCGTGCAGATGGCTTCCTGTTTCGGGCCGGCCTACGAGTTCGCCTTCATCATGGACACGGATCTGCGCAAGCGGAAGATCCGTGATCAGGTGCCCATGACCTTCGTCACCTCCGAGCCCTATATCGGCCATCTGGGCCTTGGCGGGGTAGGGGATTCCAAGGGCATGCTCGAATCGGAGCTGCGCAACAAGCACATCAACTGGATCACCAACGCCAAGGTCACCAAGGTGGAGGCCGGCAAGATGTACGTGGACGAGCACAACGAAAAGGGCGAGGTGATCAAGGAGCACGAGCTGCCCTTCAAGTTCTCCATGATGCTGCCGGCCTTCAAGGGCGTGGATGCGGTGGCCAAGGTGGGCGAGGATCTGGTCAATCCGCGCGGCTTCGTCAAGGTGGACAAGTATCAGCGCAATCCCAAGTGGCACAACATCTACGCCGTGGGTGTGTGCATCGCCATCCCGCCCGTGGAGGCCACGCCGATTCCGACCGGCACGCCCAAGACCGGCTACATGATCGAGTCGATGGTCTGCGCCACGGCCCACAACATCCAGAAAGACATCGAAGGCAAGGCGCCCGACACCGAAGCCACCTGGAACGCCATCTGCCTGGCCGACATGGGGGATACGGGCATCGCCTTCGTGGCCATGCCGCAGATCCCGCCGCGCAACGTGGCCTGGATGAAGAAGGGCAAGTGGGTCCATCTGGCCAAGGTGGCCTTCGAGAAATACTTCATCAAGAAGATGAAGAAGGGCACCACCGAGAACCTGTACGAAAAGTACATTCTCAAGGCGCTGGGGATCGGAAAACTGCGCTGATTGCCGGCATGAAACCTGCGTCGCTGGAGAGTGGCGCGGGTTTCTTCTATACTCTGAATATGACAGTTATGTCATGACTGACATGACATTCATGCCACAGGAGCTTCGAATCATGGACAAAGAATCAGGAATCACGCCGCAGGACAAGCCCAGTTGCGAACAGCTCATCGACATCCTGCCCGGGCCGTTCGTCATCATCGACCGTGACTACCGGATCGTCGCGGCCAATACGGCCTATCAGCGCCATTACGGGGCCGAACCGGGCGAACTGGTAGGGCGGCGCTGTCATGAAGTTTCGCATCATTCGGACGTGCCCTGCAGCCAGCATGGCGAGCAATGCCCGCTGGAGGCGGTGTTCCAGAGCGGCAAGCCGACCCAGGTGATGCACATCCACTACGATCACCACAACCGGGAGGAATACGTCCAGCTCCAGGCCTCGCCGATTCTCGACGCGGAAGGCGAGGTGCGTTACATGGGCGAACACATCCACGTGCTCACCCAGCCTGACGAGGAAGAAAACCTGCTGGTCGGGCGTTCTCCGGCCTTCCTGCGCATGGCCAGCCTGCTGCAGCGGGTGGCGCCCACCACTTCCACGGTGCTGCTGCTCGGCGAGAGCGGCGTGGGCAAGGAAAAGGTGGCCGAATACATCCATCACTATTCCGAGCGGCGCGACAAGCCCTTCGTGGTGGTGGACTGCGGCACGCTGGGCGAATCCCTGATCGAAAGCGAGCTGTTCGGCTACGAGAAAGGGGCCTTCACCGGCGCCACCGCCCGCAAGCACGGCCTGTTCGAGGCCGCCAACGGCGGCACCCTGTTCATCGACGAAATCTGCGAACTGCCCCTGCCGTTGCAGACCAAGCTGCTGCGGGCCCTGGAATCGGGCACCATCCGCCGGATCGGCGGCAACGAATACATCAAGGTCGACGTGCGGGTCATCGCCGCCACCAACCGCGACATGCAGCGCATGGTGGAGGAGGGGGCCTTCCGTCAGGATCTGTACTATCGCTTGTCGGCCTTCCCGGTGAAGATCCCGCCGCTGCGCCAGCGCAAGGACGACATCGTGGCCCTGGCCGAACATTTCCTGGCCCACATGCCCGAAGGCGAGCGCCACATCCCCCTCTCCAGCGAGGTCATCGAGAAACTGCTGGGTTACGACTATCCGGGCAACGTGCGCGAACTGCGCAACATCATCGAACGGGCGATGATCCTCGCCTGTGACGACATCCTGCGGCCCGATCACATCGTGCTGGAGGATCGGGAACTGCTGCGCGAACAGGCGGCCCGCGCCTATTCGCCCGAACTGACCGAACAACTGGTCCGCCGCCGCGGCCGGCTCACCGACGAACTGGTGCTGGACGCGCTGGAGAAGACCGCCGGCCACCGCTCCCGGGCCGCGCGGCTGCTCGGGGTCAGCGAGCGAACGCTGTATCGCCACATCCGGCGCCTGCGGGAACCGGGCAGACTGCAGGAAGTCTGACGACCGCGGAAAAAGCCGGGAATTACAGAAAACGCCGGAACGTCCGCTAAACAGGCTGTTGTCAAACGTCATTTTCAACAACCTGTCAGAGGCCCGTTTTCATGGACGCCAGCGCCCCCCAGGACATCCAGCGTCTCCTGCGCCGTTTGCGGGAGGAGTTTCTGCAGGATTTGCCGGGCCGGATCGATGCCATCGAACGCCTGATCCTCGATCCCCGGGCCGATCCGGAGGAACTCTGCCGCCAGGTCCACAACCTCAAGGGGCTGGGGGCCACGCACGGGATCGACGTGCTGTCCTTCGCCTGCCACCAGCTGGAGACGCACCTGGCCGACGCCGGCGAGACGGCAGCGGATCGGGCGCGCCTGCTGGCTCACGTGGACATCCTGCGCCGGATCCAGCAACTGGGCAGCGAGGCCATCCAGCAGGCCGAACCGATCCGCCAGGCCCTGCGCGCCCTGGATGGCGACCGGCGGGGGAAGGTCCTGAGCCTCTTGCTGGTGGAGCCCTCCGCTTCTCTGGCCGGCCTGCTGCAGGAGCGTCTCGCGGATCTGCCCCTGCAGATCGAACGCACCGACGACGGGCTCACCGGCCTGGAATACTATCTCAATCGGCGCCATGCCATCCTCGTCACCGCCGGCGAACCCCGGCGCCTGGGCGGCGCGGCCCTGATCGCCGCCGTCAAGCACAGCCGCCAGGGCGACAGCGATTGCCACTGCCTGCTGGTGACCGGCACCGACGGCCTGTCGCGCGCCGACAGCGGCGGCGCGGATCGAATCCTGCCGCGGGACCGCCGCTTGCCCGACCGCCTGCATGCGGCAATCGCCCGGCAGGTGGCGCAGGCCGTCGGCCACTGAATCCGTCTCGAACCAAAACCGGCCCTGTCGCGCGGCTCGCGCCGCTTCTTGGGCAAGCATGCCCGATTTCAACACCGCCCTCTGGGACAGGGCACAGAATGTGCCATGGTCTGGTATTTGGAACTTTCATTTAATCCAGAAACGGCACCCTCCTGTAGGAGCGGCGCGAGCCGCGATGAACGCTGCCCGGCAGCGCAGGCCATTGACGAGTGGTTGACGAGCTCGCTACCGCATCTTGCGCCAGGCCTCCATTCGAAAGGCCGCAAGGCGTCGGTGACCATCCGCGAACGGCGCCCCACTGACAGGCCGCCACGAAAAAGCTATCATCACCGCCATGTTCGACTACGTCTTCTTCAACACCCGTTCCCGTGACCGGTTCGTGATCGAACTGGAACGGTTGAACGTGCCTTGCCAGACCCGTACCGACGAGGCCGAGCTGGTCGTGAGCATCGACGAGGAGGTGGACGATGCGCGACTCGATGCCATCGACGAAACCTACGATCGCCTGCTGAGCGAGGAACAGGCCCTGTTCGAGGCCGATGAGGCGCCCGAGATGCATGCCGCCGGCATCACCATTCAGTTGCAGGATGGGCGCAGCGTTCAGGCGGCCGTGGAGCCGGCACTGCTCAACCGTCTGCTCGAGGCGGTGAGCATCGAGGAACTGGGCCGGTTCGTGCAGATCATCGCCAGCGCCGTGGAGAATCCGGACGAACGCCCCTTCTGCCAGCAGGCCCGGGATCGGTGAACCTGCGCATCCTCCGGGCCCCGCTGCTGGCGGGGATGCTGTGGCTGTGTGCACCCTGGTTGGTGTTCGCCGCGCCCCTGCAGCAGGAAGTCGATCTCGGTGGCGAGCTGCTGTGGATGGACTACCGGGAGTTCGACACCGACAACAGCCTGCTGGACAAGGAAACGGGGCTGTTGCCCGGCCTTGCCGCCCGCTGGCAACTGGCCGGGGCGCGCTGGTTCCTGGCCGCGGAAGGCGAATGGCATCCGGGCATCGTCGAATACGATGGCCAGACCCAGACCGGGAAACCGGTGCGCACCGATACCCGTACCTTTCTCTTCGATGTTCGCCTGCTCGGCGGCCGCGCCTTCGGTTCCGTGAAGCGTCCCCGCTTCCGCCTGTTCGGCGGCCTTGGCTATCACTACTGGTACCGTGACATCCTGAACAGCACCGCGGTGGACGGCTCGCCCGTGGCCGGCTTGCTGGAAGAGTACCAGTGGGCCTACGTGCTGGCCGGCGGCGCGCTGCGGCTCTGGCAATCGGGCCGGCACGAAGTGCACGTGGAAGGGCGCTATCGCCGCATGCTGTTCGGCACCATGGCGGTGGACTTCAAGGGCTATCAGGGCTATGACGATACCGACGTGGTGCTGGCCACCGAGGACGGCCTGCGCCTGGCCCTGCGCTGGCGCTGGGAACTGCCCTCGGGACGGGCGATCCTCTTCGAACCCTGGTACGCCACCTGGAATCTGGGGCGCAGCAATCTGGCGGCCGTCACCCGCAACGGCACGCCCGTTGGTGTTCCCATCCTGGAGCCGCGCAGCGAAACGCGCAACGTGGGGCTGCGGGTGAGTTACCGGTGGCGGTTCTGAGGTTGACGCCATTTGTCCTGTTCACCGGCGATGCGGTACAGTAGGCGCTTCCGAAGAAGCAGGGATGTTCCACCCGCATGAACCCGCTCCGTCTGCTGCCCGCGCTGCTGCTGATTTTCCTCTCCGCCTGCGCCACCGCCCCCGAACCGCAAGTCTGGCAGGCCGGATACACGCAGGCCATGCAGGCCGTCAGGGCCGGACGTTTCGATGAGGCAATCGACTCGCTCGAATCCCTGCGGGATTCGGCGGCCGACGAGAACCTGCGCTACCAGGCGGAAACCGCCCTGGCCTATGCGCTCTACAAGAAGGGGGATTATCCGGCCGCGCGGCAACAGGCCGAGGAGATCATCCGCCGTTATCCGCCGGCGCCCCGGCAGGCCTATGTCCATTATCTGCGCGGGCTCATCACCCTCAAGATGGGCGAAGCGGAACAGCGGCGCCTGCTCGCCGACCAGCCGGGCGCGCAGGGTTACCCAATGACCCTGCGCGAAGCCTATGGCCATTTCACCGAACTCATCCGCCACTTTCCCCGCAGCACCTATACCGAACAGGCCTACCGTCATCTGGCCTACATCCGCGAACTGCTGGCCGAATACGAAGTGCACCAGATCCAGCGCCTGATGATGCAAAAGCGCTATCAGCAGGCCATCGATCGCGCCCGTTTCGTGGGCGAGAACTACGACGACACCCAGGCCAACCGCCAGGCCCAGCGCCTCATGGCCAAGGCCTACGAAGCCCTCGGCCAGCCCGAGGAAGCCGAACTCATCCGCCGCCGGCTCGAGGACCGGGAAGCACGGTGAAGGTGTATCCTGCCACCAGTCACGGCCAGGTCGCGGCGAGTGCGCCGCTCCTACAGAAGGGTGGCCGTTTCCGGTAGGAGCGGCGCCCTCGCCGCGATGAACGGTTCCCGGCAATGCCGGTCATTGACGAGTGTCTGACGAGCGGGAAAACCAACGCCTTTCCCCGCTACCCGTTCACCGCATGGTCGCGGCTTGCGCCGCTCCTACAGGGGGGGTAGTCGTTTCCGGTAGGAGCGGCGCAAGCCGCGATGAACGGTGCCCGGCAATGCCGGTCATTGAAGAATGGCTGACGAGCGGGAAAACCAACGCCTTTCCCCGCTACCCGTTCACCGCATGGTCGCGGCTTGCGCCGCTCCTACAGAAGGGTGGCCGTTTCCGGTAGGAGCGGCGCCCTCGCCGCGATGAACGGTGCCCGGCAATGCCGGTCATTGACGAGTGTCTGACGAGCGGGAAAACCAACGCCTTTCCCCGCTACCCGTTCACCGCATGGTCGCGGCTTGCGCCGCTCCTACAGAAGGGTGGCCGTTTCCGGTAGGAGCGGCGCCCTCGCCGCGATGAACGCTTGCCCGGCAATGCCGGTCATTGAAGAATGGCTGACGACCGGGAAAACCAACGCCTTTCCCCGCTACCCGTTCACCGCATGGTCGCGGCTTGCGCCGCTCCTACAGATGGGTGGCCGTTTCCGGTAGGAGCGGCGCAAGCCGCGATGAACGCTTGCCCGGCAACGCCGGTCATTGAAGAATGGCTGACGAGCGGGAAAACCAACGCCTTTCCCCGCTACCCGCCCCCGGCTAGCCGCTACCAAATCCGCCCCGTCCGCTGGAGGCGGTAGCGGCCGGCGCTGTCGGGGCGGCCGAGGAAGCGCAGGAGTTGCTGGAGATCCTTGCGGCTGGCGTCGCGGTTCTGGAGGGTGAGGTCGAGCCGCCAGGTGCCGGCGGGGTCGAGATCGAGGTGGCCGTCGAGGGCCAGATCGCCGCCCTGGTTGCGGATCCGGATGCGGCTGCCGTTGGCCCGTTCGGCGGCCTCCAGGCGCACGCGGCCGAGGGAGAGATCCTGCACGCCGCCGATCAGCGCCGGACGCCATTCGGCCTGGCCAGCGAGCGTGAGGCGGCTGCCGGGTTCGAAGCGGGCGGTCAGGGACTCGAGGTGCAGGGTGCCGTCGAGCACGAGGGGACGGGTGAGGCCGTCGAGGCTGGCCAGGTTCACGCGGCCGCGAATCCCCCGGGCTTCCAGCGTGCCGCCGAGTCCGTAGCCCAGCCAGCCGCGCAGGCGGCCGCGGCGGCCTTCGAGACGCAGATCGGCGCCCAGACTGCCCGTGAACAGTGTCCACGGCGTGAATGACCAGTGGAGCTGGCCGAGCCCGAGCTGGCGGATCCGTACGTCGTGCAGGGTGCCGGACCAGAGGCTGCCGCTGGCGTGGGCGTAGTGCAGGGCGGGCGGCAGCGGCAGGCGCGGCAGAACCACGCCGGCGGGCAGGCGCAGGGCGAGAAACAGCAGATAGAGGCCGAACGCCAGCAGCGTCCAGCGCAGGGCCGTGCGGTTGAGGCGGGGGAGGCTTCTCACGGTGCCTCCAGGATCAGGCGGCTGTTGACCCGCCCCGGTTCGTCGCGCCGCTCCACGCTGATCTCGCTCACCCGGATCCCGTATTGCCGGCCCAGCAGGCCGAGCCAGTCCATCAGCACGTCGAAGGGGGCGTTCTCCACCCAGAGGATCACGCTGCGCCCGTCCTGGCCGGAGGGCTGGACCTTCTTCAGGGTGCCGCCCAGCCCCTTGCGTTCGGCGCTGGCCTGGATGGTGCCCAGCAGCGAACCCTGCAGGCGCGCGGGGGCGTTCGCCCGGCCGTTGCCCCGCAGGCGCCGCACCTCGGCGGCCATGGCCTGCAGTTCGGCCAGCTGTTTTTCCTGGGCCGCGACCTTGCGCCGGGTTTCGTCGATGCCGGTGCGCAGCGGCGTCCACACCAGCAGGTGGAAGAGCACGGCGATCAGCACCACGGCGGTGAGCGCCAGCATGCGGCGCTCGCGCGGTTGCAGGGCCTGCCATTTGCGTTGCAGTTCGTTCATGGCGTGATCACGATTCGGCCGTCCACCTGCTCGCCGCTGGCGTTGGCCGATTTGAGTTCGATGGTCCAGGGCGTGTTCTGCGCCAGGGTTTCGCGCAGCGCGTCGAGGGTCTTGAGATCCGGGGTGACGAGGCGCATCTCGAGACGGCCGTTGGCGTAGCGCAGGTGGGTCACTTCCACCTTCTCGTGCCGGCGCACCAGGGGCGCGAGCCGGGCCAGCATGGCGGTGAAGCCGGGCCCGCCTTGATCGCCGCCGCGCAGCGCCGCGAGGCGGTGGCGCATCTGGGTGCGGGGATTGACGATCCGCTTCACCTCCGGGAAGGTTTCGCGAAACACCTGCTGCATGCGCGCCTCGAGCCGCTGGCTGTAGTCGCGCAGCTCACGGTATTCGGTGATCAGGCTGGTCAGCCCCAGGATCAGCAGCAGCCCCAGCAGGGCGGCGGCCGGCGCCCAGGGGCGCAGCAGGGCGGCGAGCTGGCTGCGGGGCGAATAGTCGCCCTGCAGCAGGTTGAGATCCGTTGGCCTGGCCTCCAGCAGCAGGGGATCGAGGGCGCCGGCCTCGCCCCCGGGGGGCGCCACGGTTTCGATCCGGCTGTCGGGGCAGTGTGCTTCGAGGTCAAACGGCGTTTCGCAGCCGTGCAGGACGAAGCGTTCGGGGCAGCCGTCGTCGGCCACCGCCCGCTTGAGCAGGGCGGGCAGGAGGGGCGCCTGGCAGACGAAGCCGCGGTTCGCGCCCTGGCGGATCACGATCCGTTCGCTGTCGCAGACAAGGCGCCAGCCCTCGGCCACGGGCGGCGGCAGCAGGCTGTCGGGCAGCAGCGCCGCCGGGGTGATGCCGGCGGCGCCGAGCACCGCCAGCCAGGTTTCCATGCAGGCCCGATCGACCACCGCGGCCTGCCACCGGCCATCTCCCTCGGGCGCGCCGAGGGCGCAGTGGAGGCGCTCCACGTCGTCGATGAGCTGTTCCTCGAGGGCGTAGGGCAGGGCGGCCAGCAGCTGGGCGCGTCGCCCGCGGGGCAACGGCACCGTGGTCAGCAGCACCGTCTCGCCCGGCACGTACACCACCGGCGGCACGCCCTGCAGGGAACGCCCCGCCTCGGCCAGGCTGCCGCAGTGCAGGTGGCGGGGCATCTCCCCGTCCCGCACCCAGCAGGCGCGCCACAGGGCCGGATCCCGGCTGTCGGCCTCCGGTGGCGGGATCAGTCGCAACAGCGGGGTGCTGGCCATCAGAAATCCCCCTCGCTGCGGGCGTAGATGGTGGTCCGGCCGTCGTCCTCGCGCATCACCACGCTGCGCAGCCGGCGCAGCGACTGCCCGAGCACCACCTCGGCCTCCACGCGGAAGAAATCGCTGCCCACGCTCAGGCCTTCCTCGGGGATGGCCTTGCCGGCGAATACCGGTTCGGCCAGGAAGTCCTGGACCGATTGCCAGGGGCTGTCCTCGCGCTTCTCCAGCAGGGCCTCGATCTCCGGGCGGGGCAGATCGTCGGCCAGCGTAGCCAGCACGGTGGCGCTGGCGGTATTGACGTTGATCGGAGTGGGCCGCGGCAGGGCGGTAACGTAGGGCAGCAAGGTGTCGTAGTCCTTTTCGGTCAGTTCCCGGATCAGCCGCAATTCGCTGACGTGGGCCATGGGCCGGTTGGCGGCGCGATAGGGCGGCGTCTGGCCCAGATAGGTGTCGTCTTCCGCGCCGTCGGGGAAGCGGGCCTCGATGTCGCTATCTTGCCAATCCTCGATCCGGTTGGCCAGTGCCGCGGGCAGTTCCAGTTGCCGCAGGAGGCGCGCGAAACGGGCCCGGGCCACCTTGCCGGCCTCGCCCTCGGCCACCAGGTTGTGCAGGTTGAAACGGGCCTGGAGATCGTCGATCCGGCCGCTCAGGGTTCCGCCCTCGATGGGCAGGGGCGGCAGGCGCAGCGCCCAGTCCTCGCCCATGTGATCGATCTTGTTCTTGCGCCGATCGTCGGCGAGGAACTGGCGGGCCCAGCTCTCCACGCCCAGCAGGTACATGCGGGCCTGGCCGTCGTAGAGGGTGTTTTCGGTGCGGCGAATGTCGATCTGCTGGCGGCTGGCCATGTGCACGGCCGCGGTGGTGGCCAGGGCCACCACCAGCATCACGGTGATCAGGGCCACGCCCCGCTGCCGGCCGCCCATCACAGGCTCACCGCGCCCAGCGGCACCAGCCGCCGCAGCTCGCCCCAGTCGGCCAGTTCCAGGGTCACCTCCACCGCCAGCGGCGCCTGCAGGCCCCCGGCTTGCCGGCCCTCGGGCGGCCATTGCCGGTGCCATTTCTTCTTATCGTCGAGGAAGCGCAGGCGGAAGTCCTGCACGTCCGTGCACAGGCGCACGGCGCGGGGAACGCTGTCCTGGGCCCGGTCGAGCACCGGCCAGGTCTCGCGATAGAGCGCCTCGTCCTTCAGGCGCCAGTCGACCCGTTGCAGTTCGCTGCGCGCCACGCCGAGCGGATTGGCATAGCCGCTGCGGGTCAGGGCCAGCAGGGGTTCGCCGCTGCCCTGCAGCGGATCGCGGCCTTGCAGGAAGGGACGGGTATCGCCGTACTGGTCTCGGATGTCCCGCGGAATGAGCTGCAGGAGATCCCGCTCCAGGAAGGTGAAGGTGCGTTGCACTTCGGCCAGCCGGTCGAGCTGCTGGTCGAGGATGTCTTCGGTCCTGAGCACCTTGCTCAGGCCGCCGTAGGCCATCACCGCCAGCAGGGCGAAGATGGCCAGGGCCACCAGCAGCTCCAGCAGGGTGAAACCGCGCTGTGGGCGAGGCCGGATCATGGCGCGGGCTTGCCGACGAAGGCCACCAGGGTGGCGACGGGATCGGCCTCGGGATCGCGATCGGCCGGGGCGACGCGGATGTCGAGCCGCCGCAGGCGGCTGTCGTCGGTGGCGGAGATCCGCACCTGCCAGCGCCACTCGTGATCGGCGAACGTCACCCGTCCCTCGTCGCGGCCCGGGCGGGGAAACTTCTCCAGCACCTGGTATTCCACCGCCTTGTTCTCGGCGATCCACTGGGCGAAGGTCTTCTGCTTCAGGTAGGCGGCGTTGCCGGCGTACACGCCGCTGGCACGGATGATGGCGCCCAGGGTCAGGGCCACGATGGCCAGCGCCACCATGACCTCCAGCAGGGTGAAGCCGCGCTGCCGGTTCATGCGGCGCCGTCGTCGAGGGCGTCCAGGCGCAGCTCGCCGCTGGCCTCGCCGCGCAGCCGCCAGCGGGGCGACTCGAAGGCCCAGCCCAGTTCCAGGACGAAGGGAATGGTTTCGCCGCTGGCGGTGAACAGGATGCGGGCCGGCTTTTCCGTGTCGTCCAGGGGCACGGGCAGATCGTCCTGGCGCAGGCGGATGGTCAGATCGCCGGGCAGCCGCCGCGGGCGCAGCACGGCGATGCCCTGCAGCGGCAGCCAGTGATCGTCTTCCCGCACCTGGAATTCGTAGCCGTCCGGCAGGATGCGGGCCGCCAGTTCCCGGCGTCCGAGGATGGCTTCTTCCTGGGCGAGGCGGAACAGGGCCAGCATGCGCCGCGCCTCGGTCTCGGCCAGCGCAGCCCGATCGCCGCCGGTGCCGAGCACGGCCACCGAGAGGATGATGCCGATGAGCATCACCACCACGAGGATCTCCAGCAGGGTGAATCCGGTCTGTCGGCATGGCAGGCGCAAGGCGGCGGCTCAGTCCTCGAGGTTCCAGTTGCCGATGTCGTCGTCGCTGGGCGTGCCGTCCGGCCCCAGGGAGTAGACATCGATGGCCCCGTGTTCGCCGGGGTTCAGGTACTGGTAGTCGTTGCCCCAGGGGTCCTGCGGCACCTTCTTCAGATAGCCTTCCTTGCGGTACTTCTTCGGCACCGGCGGCACGGTGGGCTTGCTGACCAGCGCCTCCAGGCCCTGATCGGTGGTGGGATAGGCGAAGTTGTCCAGCTTGTAGAGATCCAGCGCCGTCTCCAGGGCCCGCACGTCCTGCTTGGCCTTGGCGATGCGCGCTTCCTCGGGGCGGCTCATGATGTTGGGCACCACCACCGCGGCGAGGATGCCGAGGATCATCACCACCACCAGGATCTCGATGAGGGTGAAACCGCCTTGTCGGGGGATCGGATGGGTTTGCACGTTGCTCTGCTCCTTGGGTTCTGAATGCGTTACTTGACGAGGGAATTGAGATCGAAGATGGGCAGCAGGATGGCCAGCACGATGACCATCACCACCAGGCCCATGACCACGATCAGGATCGGTTCCAGCAGGCCGAAGAGGGTGGCGATCAGGGTCTGCAGTTCCCGTTCCTGGGCGCTGGCGGCGTGATCGAGCATCTTCTCCATCTCGCCGCTGGCCTCGCCTCCGCTGACCAGCTGGATGAACAGGGGCGGAAAATGGCCTTCCTTCTCCAGCGAGGTGGCGAGGCTGGCGCCTTCGCGCACCCGTTCGGCGGCCCGTTCCACCGCCTGGCGCATGGGCAGGTTGCCCAGCACCTCGGCGGCGATGCGCATGGCGTCGAGCAGGGGCACGTTGCTGGCGGAGAGGATGCTCAGGGTCCGTGCCAGGCGTGCGGTGTTCATGCCGCGCACCAGTCGCCCGGCCACCGGCAGGCGCAGGACCAGCGCATCCATGCGCCGCTTGAAGTCGGGCCGCTTCAGCAGGCGGGCGAAGATCAGCAGGGCCAGGGCGAGGCCCGAGGCCAGCCAGGGAAAGGCGCTGCGCAGGAAGTCGGAAGTGGCGATGAGGGCCCGGGTCAGCCAGGGCAGGGTCTGGCCGGTGTTCTCGAACACCTTGACCACTTCCGGCACCACGAAGGCCAGCAGGGCGCTGACCACGGCCACGGCCATGAGCGTGAGGATCACCGGGTAGAGCAGGGCGAGCTGGACCTTCTGGCGCATCATCTGCCGGGACTCGGTGTATTCGGCCAGCCGTTCGAGCACCAGGTCCAGGTGGCCGGACTGTTCGCCGGCGCGCACCGTGGCCACGTAGAGATCGTCGAACACGTTGGGAAAGCGGGCCAGGGCGTCGGCCAGGGAGTGGCCCTCGAGTACCTGGGCGCGCACCGCCAGCACCAGGCTCTTGAGACGCGGCTTGTCGGTCTGGCGGGCCACGGTGGCCAGGGCGTCGGCCAGGGGCGTGGCCGAGCGGGTGAGGGTGGCCAGCTGGCGGGTCATGATGGCCAGGGCGGTGACGCTCACGCCGCCCTGGCGGCTGCGGCCTTCGCGGCGCTCCCGGGCCCGCTCCTTGCGGGCCACCTCCACCACCTGCAGGGGCACGAGCTGCTGCTCGCGCAACTGGGCACGGATCTGGCGCGGGCTGTCGCCCTCGAGAATGCCTTTCTTCTCGGCGCCGCGCGGGTCGAGTGCGGTGTATTCGTAGGCGCCCACGGCTTCAGTTCCGGTGTTTCACGTCAGCGTTCCTGGGTGACCCGCAGCACTTCCTCGACGCTGGTCTCGCCGGCCAGGATCCGCCGCACCCCGTCCTGGAACAGATCCGGGCGGCGCTGGCGCACGTGGGCCTCCATGGCCTGTTCGCCGGCGCCGTCGTGGATCATCTCGCGCAGGGGGTTGTCCACGTCCACCAGTTCGTAGATCCCGGTGCGCCCCCGGTAGCCCTGCTGGTTGCAGGCGGGACAGCCCGTGGCCCGGTACAGGGTGGGCACTTCGCGATCGGCCATGCCGAGCTTGGCCAGCTCCGCCGGGCCGGGCGTGTAGGGCTCGCGACATTCGCGGCACAGGGTGCGCACCAGCCGCTGGGCGAGGATGCCCTCGAGGCTGGAGGAGAGCAGGAAGGGTTCCACGCCCATGTCGCGCAGGCGGGTGATGGCGCCGATGGCGGTGTTGGTGTGCAACGTGGAGAACACCATGTGGCCGGTGAGACTGGCCTGCACGGCGATGGTCACCGTTTCCAGATCGCGGATCTCGCCCACCATCACCACGTCCGGATCCTGGCGCAGGATGGCCCGCAGGCCGCGGGCGAAGGTGAGATCCACCTTGGGATTGACCTGGGTCTGGCCGATGCCGTCCAGGTAGTATTCGATGGGCTCCTCCACCGTCATGATGTTGCGGTCGCGGGTGTTGAGTCGGCTGAGGATGGCGTACAGGGTGGTGGTCTTGCCCGAGCCGGTGGGGCCGGTGACCAGCACGATGCCATGGGGGCGGTGAATGATCCGGTCGAGCAGTTCGCGGGTCTGTGGATCCATGCCCAGGTGTTCCAGATCCAGGCGGCCGGCCTGCTTGTCGAGGATCCGCATCACCACCCGTTCGCCCTGGCCCGAGGGCAGGGTGGAGACCCGCACGTCCACTGCCCGGCCGGCGATGCGCAGGGAGATCCGGCCGTCCTGGGGCACGCGCTTCTCGGCGATGTCGAGCCGCGCCATGACCTTGATGCGCGAGACGATGAGCGGCGCCAGGGCGCGGTTGGGCTGCAGCACCTCGCGCAATACGCCATCGACCCGGAAGCGCACCACCAGGCGCGATTCGAACGGCTCGATGTGGATGTCGGAGGCGTTTTCGCGGATGGCCTGGGTGAGCAGGGCGTTGATCAGGCGGATGATCGGCGCGTCGTCCTCGTTTTCGATCAGATCCTCGGGTTCGGCCAGGGCCTCGGCCACGCTGTCGAGATCGAGATCCTCGCCGATGCCTTCCACCGATTCGATGGTCTGGGAGCTGCGATCCTCGTAGGCCTTCTGCAGCAGGGCGTTGAATTCCGCCTCGTCCACCTCGCGCACGTCCAGGGGCGCGCGGAAATGGCGCTGGGCCTCCAGCAGCGCCTCGCTGCGGATGTCGGCCCGGCACACGGCCTGCAGGCGATCGGCCGCCTCGTCGAGCACCAGGATGCCGTGGCGCTTGGCGAAGGAGAAGGGCAGGCGGACGTCGGGCTGGCGGCGGGCTTCGGCTTCCATGGGCTCAGTTCGCTTCTCCGGGGGCTTCGATCCCGGGCTGGCCCTGATCGGGCTGATAGACGGGCGGCAGCGGCGGGATGGCGGCGAATTCGTCCATCACCGGGATTTCCCTGTTGCGGAACAGGGTCATGCCTTCCTTGCGCTCCACCATCTGCATTTCGCGCAGGTAGTTGTACTTGCGGGCCGTGTACTGGTTCTGCAGGGTGCGGTTCTTGAGAATGGTGGGGCGGATGAAGGCCATCAGGTTGGTCTTGGTCTTGCGCACGCTCTTGTACTTGAACAGCCAGCCGACCAGGGGGATGTCGCCGAGCCCCGGCACTTTCTGTTCGCCTTCCGTCAGGTTGTCCTCGATGAGCCCCCCGAGCACCAGGATCTGCCCGTCCTCGACCATCACGCTGGTGGTGATCTGTCGCTTGTTGGTGATGAGATCGGCACCCACGGTGCTGTTGGCGATGCTGGAGATTTCCTGGTCCACTTCCAGTTTCACCGCATCGCCTTCGTTGATCTGCGGCTTGATGCGCAGGGTCAGGCCCACGTCCTGGCGCTCGATGGTCTGAAAGGGGTTGAGGGGCGTGGAGCCGCCGCCGGTGTTGGCATACTGGCCGGTGATGAAGGGCACGTTCTGGCCCACCACGATCCGGGCTTCCTCGTTGTCGAGGGTGACCAGCGAGGGGGTGGAGAGGATGTTGGTGTTGGCGTCGCCGGCCAGGGCGCGGATCAGCATGGCCAGTTGCGGATCCCCGTTGCTGTTGAAGCTGCCGAGGCCAACGCTCAATCCCGACATGCCGGCCGCGGCGGCCGGCGGCGATTCCAGCAGGGAAAGGATGCCGGAGCCGAAGCTGGGGAAGTTGAGCAGGCCGATGGGGCCGTTCTTGTTGCCGCCGTCGGTGCCGTCCACCGCCCACTGAATGCCCAGTTCCGAAGACTTGGAGTAGGACACTTCGGCGATGATGGCCTCGATCAGCACCTGGGCGCGGCGGATGTCGAGCTGCCGGACCACGGCGCGGATGGTGCGCAGGATGTTGGGCGGCGCGTTGATCACCAGGGCGTTGGAACTCTCGTCGGCCTGGATGTTGATGTCGGTGCGTGCCGCGCTCTTGCCCTTGCCGGTCTTGCCCAGGCTCTTGGTCACGCCGGTGAGCACCGGCACCAGATCCTTGGCCTTGGCGTAGCGCAGGTAGATGACGGTGGTATTGCCGCTGATTTCCAGCGGCACGTCCATGTGGCTGATCAGGGCCCGCAGCTGCAGCCGCTTGCTCTGGTCGCCACCGAGCAGCACGCTGTTGGTGCGATCGTCGGCCACCAGGGTCACGCCGGTCTTGTCCTTGGCGGTGGAGGGATGCAGTTGCTTGACGATCTGCACGATCTCCGAGGCCACGGCGTTCTTGAGGGGGATGACCTCGATTTCCTGGTTCACGGCCTGATCGATGCGGGCGATGATCTCCGCCAGCCGGGCCACGTTGGCGGCGCTGTCGGAGACGATCAGCACGTTCGACTGGGGATAGGCGGCCAGGTGGCCGCGCTGCGGCACCAGCGGGCGCAGGATGGGCACCAACTGGGCGGCGGCCACGTGCCGGATGGGGATCACTTCGGTGACCATTTCGTCCCCCTCGTCGAAGCGGGCGCGGCGCACGGTGCGGATGGTGTCCTGCTTGGCGTTGACCTCGGGGACGATCTTGATGGCGTGGGTGCCGGGCACGGCGGCGAAGCCGTGCACCTTGAGCAGCGAGAGGAACACCTGGTAGACCTCGTCCGGGGTCAGGGCCTTGTGGGTGATCACCGTGACCTTGCCCTTGACCCGCGGGTCGATGATGAAGTTGCGGCCGGTGAGCTTGGCCACCGCGTCGATGACCGCATTGATGTCCGTATCGCGGAAGTCGAGGGTCAGTTTGCCTTCCTCCGCCCGGATCGGCTGCACCACGATCAGCAGCAGAAGCAGGAAATGACAGAATCGGTTTCTTGTGATCATTGTTCAGACCGTCAGTTCAGTTTGAGCGTGAGCTGCTGGGGAATGCCGCGGCGCTGGATCACCAGTTGCAGTTCCTGGAGATCGTCGATGTTCTGCAGCAGGGAGAACATGCCGGCCGTATCCTGCACCGACACCCCGTTGATTTCGGTGATGATGTCCTGGGGCAACAGGCCGGCGGCGCGCATCAGGGCGCGGTCGTTGTGATTGAAGCGATAGCCGATGAGCTGGCCGTCCTTCATCACCGGCGTGATGCGGATCTGTTTCAGAAGCTGCTGGGGATTGTCGCGATACAGTTGCCTGACCGAACGCAATTGGGGCACGCGCCGGACCGTCTGGCGACCGGCCGGTGGCCGGCCAGGCGCCGCACTGGCCGACGGGTTCATCTTCGCCGTGCCGTGCTTGCGCTTGAGCTTGAGGGTCTCGAGCTTGCCGTTGCGGGAGAGGATGACCCGGTCCGGATAGATTTCGTGCAGGGTGGCGCCGCCGGGCAGGGCGTCGCCACGGCGGTAGGCCCGATCCCGGCCGCCCTTTTCCGCGATGATGGCCATGGCCAGCGCGGGATCGTCGGAGGCGAAAACCCCGTGCAGCGACAGGCGCAGGCGGGTCTCGGGCGCCACGATGGGGCCTTTGACCGCCACCGGCGTGACGCTGGCCTGGCCGAACAGGTGGGCGGAGACCAGTTCCCGGATCGGGATGGGCGACCGCCCCGCAGACGAAGTGGCGCCAGCGCTCGGCGAGGTGGCGGCTTCGGGCAGCGGGGGAGGCGGGATGAGCCATTGCCAGGTGAGGCCCGCGGCGGTCCAGGCCACCAGCGCGAGCAGCACCAGCGCCACGGCCCGCGCCAGACGCGCGTTGCTCACCGGATCGAGAAAACCCTGTCGCAGCCGCAGGAGAAACTGCTGTCCCCGCTCCGAGATCGCGTGGACCGTCATTCCCTCACCTTTTCCGGCAGGCCGGTGCCGATGCTGTGGTGTCCTTTCATGCGTGCCGCTGTCCGTCACTCGATCCGGTTTCTGAGGATTACCTGAGAAATCCCCTGAAAGTATTTGATTCTAGCGCGTTTTCACCCACTTTAACAAAGAAGCCTGGCGATCCTGCCTGCCCCGCCGCAAGGCTACCATACCATTATTATGTCAATAACCCGTTTTTGACCGGGCCTTCCCCCGATGGTTCCCGAGAGGTTCCCCGGGCGGGTTTTGACCATGCCGAGCGCGGATGCGCTACAATCGCCGACCGTTTCGTTCGCCCGGAACCGCATACACCCAGGGAGAGCCTGCATGCACCAGATCACCGTCATCGGGGCCGGTTTCGCCGCCCTTACCGCTGCCCGTCGCCTGCGCCAGAAGGATCGCAGCGCCCGGATCACCCTCGTTGCCCCGGCACCGGAGCTGGTCTATCTGCCGAGCCTCATCTGGATCCCTTCGCGGATGCGCAGCGGCGCCGATTTGCGCGTCGATCTCGAACGCTTTCTCAAACGCCACGACATCGACTTCCGCCGCGGACGGGTGGCGGGCATCGGTGCCGGCGGCCGGGAAGTTCGCCTCGAAGACGGCGAGGTGTTGCACAACGATGGCCTCATCATCGCCGCCGGGGGGCGTTTTCTCAAGAAACTGCCGGGCATCGAGCATGCTATCACCATCTGCGAGGGCATCGATGCCGCCGAGCGGATCCGCGATCGGCTCGAGGCGATGGAGGGCGGCACCATCGCCATGGGCTTCGGCGGCAATCCCAAGGAGCCGGCAGCCATGCGCGGCGGCCCCATGTTCGAGGTGCTGTTCGGACTCGACACCCTGTTGCGCCGCCAGGGCCGGCGGGATCGCTTCAAGCTGATCTTCTTCAGCGCCGCGCCGCGCCCGGGCAAGCGGCTGGGCGAGAAGGCCGTGGACGGCCTGCTCAGGGAAATGCAGCGCCGCGGCATCGAGACCCACCTGGGACACAAGCCGAAGGCGTTCACCGACAAGTCGGTGCGCACCGAAGGCGGCGAGTTCGACGCCGATCTGATCATCTTCATGCCGGGCCTCACCGGTCCGGCCTTCGCCGCCGACAGCGGGCTGCCGCTTTCGGATGGCGGCTTCTTCCGTGCCGATCCCCATTGCAAGGTGCCCGACAGCGAACGGGTCTACGTGGCCGGCGACAGTGGCAGCTTCAGTGGCCCCGAATGGATGCCCAAGCAGGCCCACATGGCCGATCTGCAGGCCGAGGCGGCCGCCGACAACCTCATCGCCGAACTGCAGGGCCGGCCGGCCACCGCCACCTTCAAGACCGAGCTGATCTGCATCATCGACTCCCTGGACAAGGGCATCCTGGTCTACCGCAATCCCCGGCGCAGCCTGGTCATCCCCGGCGGCGTGTTCCTGCACTGGGCCAAGCGGTTCTTCGAGTGGTGGTATCTGCGCCGCTATCGCTGATGCCGTTTGCCGGTCGCGCCGCTCAGGAGCCGGTCGGAAGGTGTCTCTCCGGCAGGGATTCCGCGGGCCCGACCAGGAGCACGCCGCCCCGCTCCAGGGGCAGGGCCAGCACCACCAGATCGCCGTTGCGGACGCTGTAACGGCCCTGACGGGCAAGTGCCGCCCGGACCTCGGGGTTGCGGAAGAAGACCTCGTCGTCCACCCGGAACTGCAACAGGATCCGGTTGCCCTTGCGCAAGGCATAGGCCTCGGCGGGCGCGCCGCCGACCCGTGTCGGCCAGCGGCTGAGCACCCGGGTGCCCGGCCATGGCAGGGGCACGGCCTCCTCGTCACCGGGGAGGGGAGGGACGGGGGAAGGAAGGCGGGTCCGGCTCACCTGCTGATATTCGGCGAGGACGTCGCGGACCATCGGTACCGCCGCGGGGCTTTCCTGCGGCCCTGGCCGGCTCACGAGCAGCAGTGCCAGCAGGATCGCGGCAGCCCAGCCGCCGTGCTGCCACAGCCGCCGGGCGACGCGCCTGCCGTGGAACGTCGGGCGGCCCGCTGCCCTGCGGGAAGGACCTGCAAGCTTGTCTCCACTCTCGTCCAGGCCGGCCGCGCTGTCCGGCGAAGGCGGAATGCGCGAGAGCCGCTGATGGAGGAGGTGCTGGCGCTGCACGTCCTGCCGGCAGGCCTCGCAGCCTGCGAGATGGGCCTCGACCAGCCGCGTCTCTTCCGGGTCGAGTTCGCCGTCCACGTATCCGGCCAGCAGGTCCTGCAGCCGCAGGTGCAGTTCCCGCAGCGCCGGCGAAACCGGATTCCCCTCATCATTCATCGGCGGCTCTCCTCGTCGTGGCCGCGGGTGCGTCCCGCAGCAGGCTGGCGGCCAGCAGGCGCCGCCCCCGCGAAAGGCGGCTCATGACCGTGCCCGGCGGGATCCCCAGGATACGGGCGATTTCCCGGTAGGGCAGTCCTTCCAGATCGCGCAGCATGACCACCCGGGAAAACGGCTCCGGCAGCGCCATGACCGCCGCTTCGAGACGAGCGTGTTCCCGGGATTGGAGCAGATTCTCGAAGGGACCCGGTGCGGCCGCGGGATGCGCCTGCAGCAGTTCGTCGTCCACGGTGATCACGGGCGCGAGATGCTGGCGGCGCCGCTGGCGCCGGATGTCGTCGGCCATGACCCGGTCGAGGATCCGCAGCAGCCAGGCATACACGGCCGTGGTATCCGTCAGGCTGTCGAAATCCCGCCAGGCGCGCAGCAGGGTTTCCTGCACCCAGTCCTCGGCCGTTTCCCGTTCCCGGGCGTAGCGCAGGGCCACCCCCAGCAGACGCGCCTGCCAGGGCCGGGTGAGCTGCTGGAAGCGATCTCGGTGCGGCATGTCCATCAGGGCGTTGCCGGGGAACGAATTATTCCCGCGCCCTGCGGGAATAATTCGGCTGCCGGTGACGCCCTGCAGGGAGAGAAGTGCCATCGTCGATACCGACATCCGCAAATCCACAAGAAAAAGCGAGGAAGATCATGAAAACATTCCGCTATGGCGCAAGCCTGGTTGCTGGCGTGTTGTTGGCCACCGTCGTGAGCGCACAGGCGGCAGACGTGCAGGCCGGCCGCCAGAAGGCCGCCATGTGCGCAGGCTGCCACGGTTCGGACGGTCAGGGCAGTTCGAACGGGATTGGCGTGACCGAAGAATATCCCAATCTGGCCGGCCAGAAACAGGCCTACCTGCTGAAACAACTCCAGGCCTTCAAGGCCGGTACGCGCAGGAATCCCACCATGGCCGCGATGGTCGCGGGTCTGAGCCCGGCCGACATGGAGAATCTCGCCGCCTACTTCGCCAGCCTGACGCCGGGCACCTGTGAGGAATCCGCCCCCGTGGCCGCCGACCAGGCCAGTGCGCGCGAATTTCCCGAACCGGTCTACGTCAGCATGAAAAAGAGCGGCACGGTGGAAGTGTTCCCCTCGCGGAAATCCTGGCAGGGCGGGCCGAACATGCTCTACGATGCGGTGACCCCGGACGGCAAGCGACTGCTGGTGACCAGTCCCTCGAGCGGCAAGGTCCATGTCTTCGACACCCGCAGCGGCCGGCAACTCGCCGTGCTGGCGGTTGGCAAGGCGCCCAAGGGCGTCAAGATCAGCCCGGACGGCAAATGGGCCTATGTGAGCAATCAGGGCTCGGCCAGCCTCAGCGTCGTGGATCTGGACAAACTGCAGGTGGTGGGCAGCATTGCCGTGAAGGAAGGGCCGCACAACGCCCGTTTCACCCGGGATGGACGCCTGGCCTACGTGACGCTGCAGGGCGGCGCCGGGCTTGGCGTGGTGGACACCGCCAAACGCAGGCTGGTGCGGGTGATCCCGCTCCCCGGTATCACCGGCCCGCACAACCTGGATCTCTCGGCGGATGAGAAGACGGCCTTCGTGCGCGACTTCGTGCAGCACGTGGCGGTGGTGGATCTGGAATCCGGCCAGGTACGGCGCGTGATCACCGTGGGCAAGGGACACGGGGGAATCGACGTGACTCCCGATGGCCGTTACGCCGCCACCGCGGCCATTGCCGATGATTTCGTCACCCTCATCGATACCCGGAGCCTGGCCGTGCGCAGGATTCCGGTGGGCAAGGGTTCCCACGGCATTCGCGCCAGCCGCGACAGCCGCTGGCTCTACGTGACCCTGACCGCGGAAGACGCCGTGGCCGTCATCGATCTCGAAACCGGCAAGGTCGTGAAGAAAATCCCCACGGCCCGCTTCCCGTTCTGGGTGGCCGTGGTGGGCAACCCCTGACGCCGGCGGTGCAGGGGGAAAACGGGCGGAACAGGCCGCCCGTTTTCCCGTTCTCCACTATTTAACATAATATACATTATGCGCATGTATGCCGGGAGACCGCGGCGGGCGCTCAGGCAGCCCCTTCGGCGGTTGGCCGTGCGTTTTGCTATGGTTCAGGTTGTTGCCAGCCGTTTCCGGAGAGTTGCCGATGCCGTCCTTCGACGAATACCGCCTGGGTGAAGATCGGGAGTTGCTGCGGATATCCAGCCGCGAAGACTGTGCCGCCATGGCGCTGGTCATGGCGCGTCAGGCGCAACAGTCGCTGTGGCTGTTCACCCACGATCTGGACCCCGATCTCTACAACACGCCGTCCTTCGCCGAGGCGGCCCGCAACATCGCCGGCGCCAGCCATGGCGGAGAAATCCGGATCCTGGCCTGGGACATCGACCGCGCCGCCCGGCGCGGGCATCGCCTGCTGGATCTCTCGCGGCGGCTCGGCAGCCGGGTGCAGATCCGGCGCACCCCGCGCAGCTACCACCACAGTTTCCTGATCGTCGACGAGCTGGGCGTGTTCGACCGGCGCCGCGCCGAGCGTTTCGAGGCCACCGCCAGTTTCAACGATCCGGGCTGGGCCGCGAGCCTGCGGCGTTTCTTCGCCGAGGTGTGGGATCAGAGCGGCCGTTCGGCCAATGCGGCCAGTCTGCATTTGTAGGAATCGGCTCAAGACCGCGTTCGATCGGTCGATATCTCTTTCGTCATAGGCCTGCGGATTCGCCGTGCATTGGACGGCCTCCGCCACGCCTGCCCGTTCGACGAACCGGATTTCGCCGCTGCCATGGACTTTCTGCTGCTCACCTCGCCGACCCAGCACGCGGCGCTCGATTCGGCGGTGGAACGCAATCCGCGGCGGCTGCGCCAATGGCTGTTCGATCTGCCCATCATGAACGTGGCCGAGACGGTGCGCCGGCTCGACGGGCGCATCCGGCCCTTCAACGAGATGGCCATGCCGCCCGACGAGCGCCTCAAGCTGCTCGAGGTGCTGCACGAGGCCTTCGACGAAATCCTTTTCTCCTACGACGATCTGCGCCTGAGCATGCTGCCCGTCAGCCCGGAAGAGCGGCGCGCCCTGGCCCAGGACATCATGTGGTTGTACCTGCAGCTTGCCGCCGGCTACAAGATCATCGTCCGCCAGCACTTCGACGCCGGCGGCAAGGGCGTGCGGGATGCGGCGTTGCTCACCGCCGTGTTCCGTGCCATGGAACTGCTGGCCCACGCCCTGCTCTACGCCTTCCGCGCCCACGAGACGCCGCCCCCGCTGACCTGGCTCGAGTTCCATCAGCTCTTCCGCTATGCCCGCTTCCGCAACCTGCACCGGCAGCGGCTGCGCCAGATCCGCGGCTATGCCGCCGTGCCCACCGTGGAGCGCCTCTACGTTCAGACCCTGCTTCTGGGGATCGCCGATCCCTATCACATGAGCGGCCAGGCGGTCTTCGAGAACTACCTGTTGCTCGACAGCGTCTGCGAAGCGGCCCGGCTCGGTCCCCTGGAAGACAGCCCCGCCGATCGGCCGGTCTACCGTTTCGTCTGCGACGAGGACGCGCCCCCGCAGCCCTGCGCCCTTGCCGGTGCCTTTCCCGAGGGCGCGGAAGGCGGCACCCTCGACGTGTCCGGTGTCGTGGCGCGTCTGCAACGCATGGCCGAAGAAAGCCAGGGACACGACGCCCTGCTGATGAAGGATCTGGCCGCTAGGCTGGGCCGCCCCCGGGAACGGCGCGAGGCGCGCCAGGCCGCCGACAGAACTATTCACCTCGCCGCCGGGCTGGATTCGATCCGGCACTTCCTCGAACGGCCCGAGCGGATCGCCAGCGCCCTCGAGGCCGAGGTGCATGACGGCATCGCGGTCATGGATCTCGATTCGGCCGATGCGGCCGACTGCAACCTGTTCGCCTGCGCGGTCCGCAACATCAGCGCGCGGGGATATCTGCTGGCCTGCCCGGCGGAAGGCGTGCCGGCGGGACTCGTGGTCGGCGATCTGGTCGGGGTGGTGGATCCCGCGCGCGAGCCCGGGACCCATGCCCACCTGCGCATGGGCCTGGTGCGCTGGGCGAAACAGGCCGCCGAGGCCGATTTCCATCTCGGCGTCGAACTGATCGACGGCCCCGCCCGGCCGGTGCGGCTGCACCCGCTCGATGGTTCGCATCCCACCGTGGACGGTTTTCACTTCGCCCTGGATCGCGAAGCCGGCCACCCGGCCCGCCTGCTGATCCCGGCGAGCGTGCCGGAGGGCGAAATCCGGCTGCATGTGCAGATCGCCGGGCAGACCCACGTGGTGCGCCCGCGCCGGATCCTGCTGGCCACCGAGCGTTGGCGGCTGGTGACCTTCAACCTGCCGCCATGACACGCTGGCAGATCGACCCGGCGGCGCCCTGCCCCGGCCCGGACGGCCCGGCGGAGGATCTGCTGCACCTGCTTGCCGCCACCGGCCCCGACGACTGGCAACAGGCGGGGCACGGCCGCGCCCGCGCCGGCCGGCCGACGACCCGGGTGCTGGAGATCGGGGGACATTTCTACAAGCTGCACGAAGCGGATCTGGATCACGAGGCGGCCATCAGAGCGATCCGGGCACAGCAGGCGCAGGAACGCCGCCTCGGCGTGCATCCGCCGGACAAGCGCTGGTTCGCCCTGCCGGTTCGCGATGCGCGGAACCGCTTGTGCTGGTGGCCCGGCAACCGCACGCCGATCCTCGCCATTCTCGATGGCAACTGCCTCGGCATGGCCGATCTGGAACAGATCCTGGCGCGGTATTTTCACTGCGCCCGGGCAGCCGGCCTGGCGCTGGACCTAAGCCTGTCCAACTTCGGCCGGGATGCCGCGGGGCGGATCCATTACGTGGACGACGATCTCTATCCCTGGCAGGATCATCATCCCCTGCACGATTTCCTCGCCCACCTGCTGCGCCTCGGCTGCCTGGACGGGCTCGAGCCCGGGCCACTGGCCCGCTGTCTCCAGCAGGGCGTGGAGGCCCTGCCGGATCTCGTCTCGGCGCTCGCCGCCTGTCATCTTCCCGAACAACGCGAGGCGGCGCGCAACCGCCTGCTGGCGGCCCTCGGCAAGACGCACGTGCCGGCAGCACCTGCCCGCCCTGCGGCCCGCCACGCGCAACGGCTGGGCCTGCTGGCCGACATCCACGGCAACCTGCCGGCCCTGGAAGCCGCCCTGGCCTTTCTCGAGGAGGCGGGCGTGTCGCGGATCCTGGTGCTCGGTGACGTGGTGGGCTACGGCCCGCATCCCGAGGAATGCGTGCGACTGCTGCGGTCGCGCACGGATCTGCTGGCCATCCGCGGCAACCACGACAACGCGGTGGTCACCGGCGAGATCAGTGGCGGCACCACTTCACTGGCCAACTGGAGCTGGACCTGGACACGCGAGCGTCTGAGTGACGCCAGCCGGGCCTGGCTGAGCGCCCTGCCCTGCTGGCATGCCGAGGACGACTGGCTGGCCGTGCATGGCGCGCCCGTGGATGCCGCGTACTTCAATGCCTACGTGTATCGCATGAGCTACGAGGACAACCTGGACAACCTGCAGCAGCGGGGGATCCGCCTCTGCTTCCACGGCCATACCCACCTGCAGCAGCTCTACGGCCGTCAACGGGGAAGCGATGGCCTGTGGCAGGAACCGGCGGGCAACCTGGCCGCACTGGAACATGCCCTTCTCTCGCCCGGCTCGGTGGGCCAGCCCCGCTGCGGCGAGCCCGGCGTGGAACTGGCCATCGTGGATCTCGCTTCTGGTGAATACCGCTTTCACCGCCTGGCCTATGATCTGGAACGCACAGTGGCCGACATGCGTCGCTTCGATTTCCCCGTCGCCCTGGCGGAACGGCTGCAGCGGGGGCAGTGATAATGTCTCAAAAGTATTACTCACCGATCAGAACAGCTCGATGTCGGCTTCCACTGCCTTGGCCGGCGTGACCTTTTGCGGCTTGCCCGAATAGGTGCCGACCAGCGCTTCGAGCTGCACCGAGTACTGGGACAGATCGCTGTTGTCGGAGATGCTCTGGCGGGCCATGGCCACCAGCTCCTGGATGCGCTGTTCGATCTGGGCGATGGTGTCGTTGATCTCCAGGGCCAGCTGGCGTTCCTCGCGGGCCAGTTGCGCGCTGTTGGTGCTGCGATCGCGGATGCCTTCAATGGCCTGGGCGATCCGGGTGAAGGCCTCCCCGGCCTGACGGATCTGGCGCAGGCTGTCCTCGGCCTGGCGGCCGTTGCGCTCCATGCTCGAGACGGCCCGCTCGCTGCCGGCCTCGATGGTCTCGATCAGGCTGCGGATCTCCCCGGTGGCCTCGGTGGTGCGCAGGGACAGATTGCGTACCTCGTCCGCCACCACGGCGAAGCCCCGGCCATGTTCGCCCGCCCGGGCGGCTTCGATGGCGGCATTGAGCGCCAGCAGGTTGGTCTGCTCGGCAATGCTGACGATCATGTCCAGCACCTTGCTGATATGGGCATTGTTGTCGGCCAGCTCGCCGACGATGGCCCGGGTATCGGCCACGTTGGCCTGCAGGGCTTCCATGGCCTGTACCGCGGAATGGATCTCCTGGCGGCCGCCCACGGCCTGCTCGGCCACTTCCTGGGCCTGTTGCACCACTTCTTCGGTCTCCTGGCTGACCTGTTCGCTGGAGCGGGCCAGGTGATCGATGTTCTGGGCGAAGCGGCCGATGGCCTGGGCCTGGGCCTCGATGGCCGAACTGGTGGTGGTGGTGATTTCCTGGGCCTTGAGGCTGCTGCCCGAGAGCCCCTCGGCCACGTAAAGGATCTGCTCCACCATGTCCTTGAGCTTGCCCACGAACAGGTTGAAGAACATGGCGATCTGGGCCACCTCGTCCTCGCCATGCACGGGCAGATTGACGTTGAAATCCACGTCGCCCTGCACCAGTCCGCTGAGCGCGTCGCGCAGATTGTTCAGGCGGCGGCTGAAGTAGCGCAGCAGAAGATGGGTGAGCACGCCGATGATCAGAATGCCGGCGAAGCCGACCAGCAGGGTGTTGCGGGTGGCCGTGGCGAAGGCCTGGGCGATTTCGTGCCCCTCGTAACCGATTTCGAGCCGGCCGAAGGTCTTGCCGGCGCTTTCGATGGGCGAGACGATGACGAGAGGCGGCGTGCGGTGGTGCTCTTCGTGGCCCGGCGTCTCCGCGGCCGTGCGCGAGACGAGGACATGTCCTTCGGCATCCTTCACATTGACGAACACGATGTCGTGTCCCTGAATGATTTCCCGGGCGAAGTTTTCCAGAATGGCCAGGTCTTGCGTGATCACGGCATCGGTGATGGCCGCCGCGGACACGTGGGCCAGGTTTTCGCTGAACTCCCGGAACTCCTTCTCCGGTGCCACGCGGAACTCCCGGACCATGAAAAACATGACCAGCCCAAGCAGAATCAGGATCATCAGCGTATTGGCCAGGACGATGCGGCCGGCCAGGCCCAGTGGTCGTCGCTTGCGAAGTCGGCGTATCACGGTGAGGCCTCCGTATGCAGTTGGCGAACGTCGTTCCAGTCCTCATCCCTGGCCCGCATCCAGCCGGTGATGGCAAGGCGCCGGAGCGCCGCTTTGCCGGCTTCCCGGTCTTCCATGGACACCAGCGCCTGCTGCACGGCAGCGGCAATCGCGCGTGGCACGCGGGGATGGACGGCGAGGGCGTGGGGGGTGAAAGCCGGGGTGGTCACCAGCACCCGCAAGGCCTTGCGAACCGCTGGCGGCTGCATGTTCAGCGTGCGTGGTATCCCTCCGCCCGCGGGACAGAGTCCACGCGCCACGTTGAGATACACCGAATCGTGGGAGCGCACGTAGTGCGGGGCAAAGGCGATGCCCTGCCCCGAAAGCCAGCTCCGCACCAGAATGCTGGCGGCAAAGGCCGAGGGCGCCGGAAAGGCGATGTCCGCGCCTTCGAGTTCGCGGGCGGCATGGATGGGGCTGTCACGGCGGACGACCAGGATGCCGCGGATACGTCGGTCCCGTTCCCGCACCAGGGGCGTGTAGCCCTGAATGGCGCGGGCCCGCAGGTATTGCTTGGGATTGAGATAGACGAAATCATCTCGCCCATCGGCCACGGCGGCATGGAAGCGCTCGATATTCGCATAGGTGACGAATTCGAGGGGAATGCCGGTACGTTCCCGGAGCTGCTGCACCAGCGGCGACCACAGGCGCAACACGGTCGTGGGAGGTTGCTGGGGTACGATGGCAAGGCGATACACGCCTTCGGCCGCCCTGGCCTTGCACACGACTCCCACGGCCAGCAACAGCAGCAGAGCGATTGGACGAAAACGGATGGACATGATTCAGCGTGTGTCCCTGGTGGTTCCGCAAGACGCGGGGTGGTTTCACTCCTGCCGGCGAGGGCGGCCGACCCGTGCAGGCCCTATTGCGGCCGCCCGGCGCGATCCTTGAGTTCCTCCCCGGCAGGCGCGGGCAAACGCCGCAGCCGGTCACAGGTTCGCCTCCTGCCGGGGATCATGGACACAATGGCGCCAGTTCGTTCATGGCGCTGCGCAAGCCCGACCAGCCGAGGCCGAGGTTGGCCTTCTTGCCCGTGATCAGCACGGCCAGCGCATCGGGCTTGCCGGGAATGATGGCCATGAAGTGATAGGTCTTCTCGGTGGTCATCTGGATTTCCTGCATGGTGTTCTTCACCTCCTGGCCCCGTTGCTGGGACAGGCGCTTCTCCACGCCGCGAACCCCCTTGCCGCGAAACATGTCCACCGCCGCGGCGGCCACGGCATCCAGGTAACTGGTGGTGAAATAGGGCACCGTGTGATGCACGCCGAGCAGCAACCCGGTGTTCAGATCCACGACCGCGGCCGCAAAGGCGTCTTCCACGCCTTCCACGATGTCCTTGCAGACTTCATTGATGCTTGCCATGTGTCTTCTCCTTTTCAAGCCGGGATGCGCCCGGAAACGTGCCAGTGAAACGGCCGCCGATGTGCCGGCGGCCGGAAAAAACGGGACTTACTCGTAACGCGCCACCAGGGCCGCGATCTGATCCACGGCATGGTTGGCATGGGCCAGCGACATGCCGAGACTGGAGTCGGGGCGGGTGAAGACCGTCAGCAACAGCCGGCTGCCGGCGTGCATCAGGAACACGTTGCCGCCCTCGCTCTCGATCAGCACCTTGCGCGGCGAACCGCCGCTCGCTTCCCGGATCAGGTTGTCGCTCAGGGCCAGCAGCGCGCTGCTCATGGCCGCGAAACGGTTCTGATCGAATTCCGCCGGCAGGCGCTCGGCCCAGGCAATGCCGTCCACGCCGCTGACGATGCTGCCGATCACCTCGGCGCAGTCGTCGTGCAGGGCCGCCAGGATCCGCGCAAGATGGGCCCGCAGCACCCGCGAGCCTTCATCCGCGCCGTCGTTTTGCGGTTCGTTCGCGGTGTCCTGATGGCGGAGGATTTCCTCGATCACATCCATGATGTTCTCCTTGTGTCAGACGGTCAGCACGGCCAGCAGGGCCTGGACGAGAATGCGCACGTCGTCGCCGGAGCGGCCATCCACCTCGAAGACCGGATAGACCTGTCCCCGGTCGAACAGGCGGTTCTGGTAATCCTCGAGCCGGGCCCGGTCGGCCAGGCCGACGCGAGTGATGCCGATCACCACGCCGGTGCGGGCGATGAACTCGCCGAAGGCGTCCAGATAGAAATCGAGCTGGGCCAGCGGTTCGGGATGATCGTTGTTGATCAGCAGCACCAGCCCCAGGCCGTTGCGGGTGAGCAATTCCCACATGAAATCGAAACGGGCCTGACCGGGGGTGCCGTACAGATGCACCCTGCGGCCGTCGCCCAGATCGATGTAGCTGTAGTCCATGGCCACGGTGGTGGTGGCCTTGAGCCGGCGCTCGTCACCCAGGCAGGCCACGTCGGTGCTCACCGGCGGCACGTCGCTGATGGCGGCGATGGCCGAGGTCTTGCCGGCACCCACCGGGCCGGTGAAGATGATTTTCTCGAGGGCGGGATCCATCATGCCCGCCTCCAGCCCAGTCGTTCGGCCAGGCGGGCCAGCAAGCCATGCCGGGCCGGCCCGTCCGTCTTGCGGATCGGCGTGACCTTGCCGTCATCCGCCCCGGCGGGCGGTTCGAATACCAGCAGATCCACCGCCTCGCAGGCGTGCAGAAACGCCCTGACACAGCTTCGGGACAGGCCGGTACTCTCCACCAGCGCCGCGCAACTGGCCGGCTGGCGCGCCAGCACGGCGGCGATGCGGAAGAAATCGGGACGAAACCCCTGGCGGGTGAAGTTGGGCCAGGCCTTGAGCCGCACGGGCGTGTCGTCGTCGAGACCGGCCGGCAGGCTCTCGGCCTCGGAGGCGAGGGCGCATTGCCAGATCAGCGCATCGAGCGCACCCAGCGTGAGGCCCTGCGTGGCCTGCCGGAAGGCGGCATCGTCGAGAGGCTGGAACGCCAGCGCCTCACCCATGGCCAGCAGCGTCTCCACGCTCTGTCCCGCCGCGAAGGCGCAGGCCCGGGTGGCGCCGGAGACATGGAGCAGCGCCTTGCCATTGCACAGCACCTGCAGGGCCTGTCCGCGGTCACGGGCCTGCCTCAGCGCCGCGAGCAGACCGGCTGCTGTCGGTTTGCCGGCCGAGGCCCGCGGCGGCTGTGCCGCCTGCAGTTGCGCCCGCATCTGGCGCACGATGCGCAACAGCATGTCGCGCAGGGCACCCACGTTGAAGGGCTTGGCCAGAAAGGCCAGATTCCGGCCCTGCACCGGCGCGCCGCCCAGCACCAGCTTCACCTGTCCCGGCGCCAGATCCGCCAGCCACCGTTCACCCTCGGCCGCCTCCCTGTCCACGATCACCAGATGCCCGGATGGATCATTGGCCGAGAGCTGCCGGCAGGGCACGCCCTCCTCCTGCAGCAGGCCCAGCACCACGTCCAGCACACGCTGGCCCGTGGCATCGAGCCCCAGCGCGGAGATCTTCAGTTCGGTCTCTTGGGCCACGTCGAATCGTCTTCCCTTTCGTGAAACAGGCACTTGCGCATGGGACGCCAAACGGCTTGCACCTGTTAGGACTATCCGGTCATATGCGCATGGTCATATTCCTTTTGGCCATATCGGCAGCTTTGGCAGGGGCTTTAGCCGGGGAAAGAAAAATCCTTGGGTGAGGGGGAAGGAGCATGCCGGTTGCGTGGGCAAGCGCCTCTCTATAGGCTGGTCGTCCGTCCCGCCATCGGCCGCCGACGCCCATGCCGTTCGAACTCGATCCCGATCTCATCCATCTGAACCATGCCGCCGTGGCGCCCTGGCCCCGCTGCACGCGGCAGGCCGTGGAAGCCTTCGCCCGTGAAAATGCCCGCCACGGCTCCCGCCACTATCCCCGCTGGCTGAAGGTCGAAGCGGAATTGCGGGCCCGGCTGGCGCGCCTCATCGGCGCCGCGGACGCCGACATCGCCCTGCTCAAGAGCACCTCCGAAGCTCTCTCCGTGGTGGCCCACGGCCTGCGCTGGCATGCCGGAGATCGGGTCGTGATCAGCAACGAGGAATTTCCCTCCAACCGCATCGTCTGGGAATCCCTTGCCGATCAGGGCGTGGACGTGATCGAGGTCGATCTGCACCGGGGCAACACCCCGGAAGACGCCCTGATCGATGCCTGCGACGAACACACCCGCCTGCTTTCGATCAGTTCCGTGCAATACGCCAGCGGCCTGCGGGTCGATCTGGAACGGCTGGGGCGCTTCTGCCGGGAACACGGCATCCTGTTCTGCGTGGACGCCATCCAGAGTCTCGGCGCCCTGCGCCTCGACGTGACCGCCGCGCACATCGATTTTCTGATGGCCGATGGCCACAAGTGGCTACTGGGCCCCGAAGGGCTGGCGCTGTTCTACAGCCATCCCGACGCCCGGGAACGCCTGCGCCTGCACCAGTTCGGCTGGCACATGGTGGAAACCATCGACTTCGACCGGCGCGACTGGCAAATTGCTCGCAGCGCCCGCCGCTTCGAATGCGGCAGCCCCAACATGCTCGGCATCCATGCCCTGCATGCCAGCGTGGGCCTCCTGCTCGACACGGGCATGGAGACGGTGGAACGGGCCGTGCTCGAACGCGCCCGTCACCTCTTCCGGCGCATCGGCGCCAGCGACAGGCTCGAATGTCTCACCGACACCCATCCCGATCGTCATGCCGGCATCGTGCTGTTTCGCCATCGCCGGGTATCGGCCGAACGCCTCTACGCCTGGCTCATGGAACACCGGGTACTGTGCGCCCGCCGCGGTCCGGGCGTGCGCTTCTCTCCCCACTTCCACACCCCCCTGGCGCAGCTTGACCAGGCCGTGACCCTGGCGGAAGCCTGTCCCGCGGAAACCTGATTGCTGCATCCAGGATGCAGAGAGGGTTGTTCCGAATTTCCGGTCACCTGTTTGCTGTGGGCACAGAGCCCTTGAGGCGGGGCGCGATTTCGCCGGCGCCTGCTAGACTTCAATATGGACAAGGTATTTGTTTCCGACCGCACCTTTTGTCCCGGCGCGGGTCATATTGCATGAGGGAGAAGGAACGCATCTTGCACGAACAACAGTCCGTCAGGAAAAAAACCGCAGGAGCAGGCGCATGGAGAACCGCATCATCCGTCGTATCGGCCAGGCGATCGCCCGCTGGCTGACCTACGAGCCCACGCCGCCCGATGACGCGGTGCTGTTGCTCAACTTCGATCGGCTCTGCTACGAGATCCGCCCCGGCGACGTGATCCTGGTGGAAGGCCGCAGCCGGGTTTCCAACGTCATCAAGCAGATCACCCAGAGCCCCTGGACCCATTCCGCCCTGTACATTGGCCGCCTTTACGACATCGAGGAACCCGCCCTGCGCGAGCGGGTGGAGGCACACATCGATGTCGCCCCCGAGACCCAGCTCATCCTCGAAAGCCTGCTGGACGAGGGCACCGTGATTCACCCCCTGAGCAAATATCGACGCGAACACCTGCGGATCTGCCGGCCCAGCGGCCTGTCGCCCGAGGATGCCCGCAAGGTCATCGCCTATACCCTCGAACGGCTGGGCACCGGTTACGACATGCGCCAGCTCTTCGATCTGGCCCGCTTCCTCTTTCCCTACGGCATCATCCCCCGGCGCTGGCGCTCCAGCCTGTTCCGTCACAATGCCGGCGATCCCACCCGCACGGTCTGCTCCACCCTGCTGGCCGAGGCCTTCCAGTCGGTGCGCTTTCCCCTGCTGCCCTTCGCCGAGCGCATCGACGGTGAACGCATCCATCTCCACCAGCGCAATCCGCGCCTGGTCTCGCCCCGGGATTTCGACTATTCGCCGTATTTCGATATCATCAAGTATCCGCTGTTCGGGCGGGATGACGTGGCCATCTACCGTCACCTGCCCTGGCAGGACACGGACGTCGTCTGCAACGACCTCAACGACTGCTTCCGGGCCGTGGCCGCGGAAGCCGGCGACCCGCCGAAGCCCACCCGGCGGGCGCCCCGGGTAAACCTGCTGCAGACCATGCCACCGCAAGGAGATCGCGCATGAACGAGACCCGTACTTCCCATCCCTGGCGCAGCCGCTGGATTTCCGGGCCTGCCCTCAAACTGTTCCGGCGCGTCACGCCCCGCATGTCCCAGACCGAACGGGAGGCGCTGGACGCCGGCTCCGTGTGGTGGGACGGCGAACTCTTCTCCGGCCGTCCCCGCTGGCAGAAGCTGCGTTCCCTCCCCCCGCCGAAACTCTCGCCCGAGGAACAGGCCTTCCTCGACGGCCCGGTGGAAAACCTCTGCCGGATGCTCGACGACTGGCAGATCACCCGCGAGCAGAAGGATCTGCCGACCGACGTGTGGCGCTATCTGAAAGACAACGGCTTCTTCAGCCTGATCATCCCCCGCAGCTACGGCGGGCTCGACTTCTCCAACCTGGCCCACTCGGAAGTGGTGATGAAGATCGCCACCCGCAGCATCACCGCGGCGGTCACGGTGATGGTGCCCAATTCCCTCGGCCCGGCAAAGCTGCTCATGGAATACGGCACCGAGCAGCAGAAGGAATACTATCTGCCGCGCCTGGCCAAGGGCGTGGAGATCCCCTGCTTCGCCCTCACCAGTCCCAAGGCCGGCTCCGACGCCGGCGCGATCCCCGACTACGGCATCGTCTGCCGGCAGGACTTCCAGGGCGAGCAGGACGTGCTGGGGATCCGCCTCACCTGGGACAAGCGCTACATCACCCTGGCGCCGGTGGCCACTCTCCTCGGCCTGGCCTTCCACCTCTACGATCCGGATGGCCTGCTCGGCGACCGGCGCGATCTCGGCATCACCCTGGCGCTGATCCCCACCGACACGCCCGGCGTGGAAACCGGTCACCGGCATCTGCCGATGGAGATCACCTTCATGAACGGCCCCACCCGCGGCCGCGACGTGTTCATACCGCTCGACTGGATCATCGGCGGCCGGGAGATGGCCGGCCACGGCTGGCGCATGCTCATGGAATGCCTCTCGGACGGGCGCGGGATCTCCCTGCCGGCCCTGTCCACCGGCGCCGGCAAGCTGACCTCGCGGGCGGTGGGCGGCTATGCGCGGATCCGCCGCCAGTTCAAGCTCCCCATCGGGCGCTTCGAGGGGGTGGAAGAAGCCCTGGCCCGGATCGGCGGCCTCACCTACATCATGGACGCCGCGCGCAGCCTCACCGCCGCGGCGCTCGACCGCGGCGAAAAGCCCGCGGTGATCTCGGCCATCGTCAAGTACCATCTCACCGAGAACATGCGCCGGGTGATCAACGACGGCATGGACGTGCTCGGTGGTGCCGGCATCTGCCTGGGCCCGCGCAATCTCCTCGGCCGGGGTTACGAAGGCGTGCCCATCAGCATCACCGTGGAAGGCGCCAACATCCTCACCCGCACCATGATCATCTTCGGCCAGGGCGCCATCCGCAGCCATCCCTGGGTGTTCAAGGAGCTGTCGGCCCTCGGCGAAGCCGATCCGGACGAATCGCTGCGCCAGTTCGACCGGGCCCTGTTCGGCCACATCGGCTTCTTCTTCCACAACGTGGTGCGCAGCCTCTGGCACGGCCTCACCGGCTCGCATCTGGTGTGGGTGCGGAGCAGGCGTCCCGTGCGCCGCTACTACCAGCATCTGACCCGCATGAGCGCCGCCTTCGCCCTCTCCACCGACGTGGCCATGATGACCCTCGGCGGCAGCCTCAAGCGGCGCGAAAAGCTCTCGGGCCGGCTCGGCGACATTCTCAGCCATCTCTATCTGGCCTCGGCGGTGCTCAAGCGTTTCGAGGATCAGGGCAGCCCGAAGGAGGATCGTCCCCTGCTGCACTGGGCCTGCCAGCATTCCCTGCACCAGATCCAGCAGGCCTTCGACGGCCTGTTCCAGAATCTGCCCAACCGGCCGGCCGCCTGGCTGCTGCGCCTGCTGGTCTTCCCCCTCGGCCGCCACTTCCGGCCGCCCTCGGACCGGCTCGGCCACCAGGTGGCCGATCTGCTGCTGGCGCCCTCCCCGGCCCGGGATCGGCTGACCGCCGGGCTGTTCATCCCCGAATCCACCGACGACCAGCTCGGCCGCATCGAAGACGCCCTGCGCAAGGTGATCAAGGCCGAACCGGCCGAACGCCGCATCCGCCACAAGCTGAAGGACTTCACGCCCGACTGGCGCGGCCTCGAAGGCGTGCTGGAGGCGGCCCTCGAACGCGGCATCATCGATGCCGCCGAAGCCGACCTGATCCGCGAGGCCGAGGCGGCCCGCGACGAGGTCATCCGCGTCGACGAGTTCGACATCAATCTGGAATAATCAGCACAAGGATCCCTCATGGCCAAAACCGGCAACAACAAGAAGAAGACTGCCCGCCGCGCCACCGCCCGTCGCCGGCCGGTGTTCATCGTCGACGGCAGCCGCACGCCCCAGCTCAAGGCCCGCAACCGGCCCGGCCCCTTCCATGCCGCCGATCTGGTGATCGGCTGCGGCCGGCCCCTGCTGTCGCGCCAGCCCTTCGAGCCCGGGGCCTTCGACGAAGTGATTCTCGGCTGCGTGATGCCCGGCCCCGACGAGGTCAACATCGGCCGGGTGGCCGCCCTGCGCCTCGGCGTTCCCCAGTCGGTGCCCGCCTGGACGGTGCAGCGCAACTGCGCCTCGGGCATGCAGGCGGTGGATACGGCCGCCCGCAACATCGCCTCCGGTCGCGCCGAGCTGGTGCTGGCCGGCGGGGTGGAAGCCATGAGCCACGCCCCCATCCTGTTCAGCGAGGCGATGGCCGCCTGGCTGGGCGCCTGGACCGCCGCCCGTTCCCTGCCCCAGCGCCTACAGACCCTGGCGCAACTGCGCCCGGCCCACCTCAAGCCCATCATCGGCCTGTTGCGCGGCCTCACCGATCCGGTGGTGGGCCTGTCCATGGGCCAGACCGCGGAGAACCTGGCCTTCCGCTTCGGGATCAGTCGCGAGGAGATGGATCGCTTCGCCCTGCGCAGCCACGAACGCCTGGCCCGGGCCATCGACAAGGGTTACCTGCAGGAGGTCGAGCCCCTCTACGACACCCGCGGCAAACCCCATCTGCACGACGACGGCCTGCGCGCCGACACCACGCTCGAGAAACTGGCCAAACTGCGGCCGGTGTTCGACAAGCCCTTCGGCAACGTCACCGCCGGCAACAGCGCCCAGATCAGCGATGGCGCGGCGCTGCTGATCCTGGCTTCGGAGAAGGCCATCGAAGAGTACGATCTCCCGGTGCTCGGCCGCCTCGTCGATACGCAATGGGCGGGGCTGGACCCGGCCCAGATGGGCCTCGGCCCGGTCCACGCCACCGCCCCGCTCCTGCAACGCCACCGCCTGAAGCTCGAGGACATCGACTTCTGGGAGATCAACGAAGCCTTCGCCGCCCAGGTGCTGGCCTGCCTGCGGGCCTTCGCCGACGACGACTACTGCCGCAAGGAACTGGGCCTGAAGGCGGCGCTCGGCCACATCGACGAGGAACGGCTCAACGTGGACGGCGGCGGCATCAGCCTCGGTCATCCGGTCGGTGCCAGCGGCGCCCGCATCACCCTGCACCTGTTGCACGTGCTGGCGCGGCACGACGCCCGCCTGGGTATCGCCACCCTGTGCATCGGCGGCGGCCAGGGCGGCGCCGTGCTGGTCGAGAGGATCGCATCATGAACCGGGAGACCGATACCATGACCCAGACCGCACGCCACTGGCACCGCGAAACCGATGCCGACGGCATCGTCTGGCTGCATCTGGACAAGGCCGACGGCGACACCAACGTGCTCAGCCGCGCGGTGCTCGAGGAGCTGCAAGGCCATCTCGAGGAACTGCTGCGCCAGCCGCCCCGGGGCCTGATCTTCCTCTCCGACAAACCCAACGGCTTCATCGCCGGGGCCGACGTGCAGGAATTCACCCGCCTGGAAACCGAACAGGCGGCCCTCGAGGCCATCCAGCGCGGCCAGGCCATCATGGACTACATTGAGGGTCTCTCCTGTCCCACCGTGGCGATGCTGCACGGCTTCGCCCTGGGCGGCGGACTGGAGCTGGCGCTGGCCTGCGACTGGCGCGTGGCCGAAGACGATCCGGCCACCAGGCTGGGCCTGCCCGAAATCAAACTGGGCATCCATCCCGGCTTCGGCGGCACGTTGCGCAGCATCGAGCGGCTGGGCGTGCTGCAGGCCATGAACCTCATGCTCACCGGGCGCAATCTCTCGGCCCGCGCGGCGAAACGCATCGGCCTGGTGGACCATGCCGTGCCCCGCCGCCATCTGCACACCGCCGCCCGCGCCTGCGTGCTCGATCCGCCGCGCCGCAAGCCCCTGCCGGCCTGGCTGCGCGCCCTCAACGCCCCGGCCCTGCGGCCACTGGTGGCGAAACTCCTGCAACGGGAAGTCGCGAAGAAGGCGCCCCGGGCCCACTATCCGGCGCCCTGGGCCCTGATCGATCTCTGGGTGCGCCATTTCGGCGATCGCCGGCGCATGTTGCGGGAAGAGGCCGCCTCGGTGGCCCGGCTGATGACGGGCAAGACCTCGCGCAACCTGGTGCGGGTGTTCGGCCTGCAGGAGCGGCTCAAGTCGCTGGGCAAGCAGCAGGCCTTCCGACCGCGCCACGTGCACGTGGTCGGGGGCGGCGTGATGGGCGGCGACATTGCGGCCTGGTGCGCCATGCAGGACTACCGCGTGAGCATCCAGGATCGGGATCACGACACCCTGGGGCGGGTGGTCAGGCGCGCCGCGGATCTCTACCGCAGGAAACTCAAGCCCCGCCGCACGGCCACCGCCGCCCTCGATCGGCTGATGCCGGACCTGCCCGGCTACGGCCTGGGCAAGGCCGAACTGGTGATCGAGGCCATCTTCGAGGATGCGCAGGTCAAGCGCGATCTGTTCGCCAAGATCGAGCCCCGCCTGCCCGAGTCGGCGATCATCGCCACCAACACCTCCAGCATTCCCCTGCAGGAACTGGCACCGGCCCTCGCTCATCCGGACCGGCTGGTGGGCCTGCACTTCTTCAACCCGGTGGCCAAGATGCCGCTGGTGGAAGTGGTCCACAGCCCCGAGACGGCGGCCGAAACGGTAGCCAGGGCCGCCGCCTTCGCCCGCAGCATCCGCCGCCTGCCCCTGCCGGTGACCAGCACGCCGGGCTTTCTGGTCAACCGCGTGCTGATGCCCTATCTCATGGAAGCGGTGGTGATGGTGGAAGAAGGCATTCCGCTGGCGATCATCGACCGGGTCGCCACCGACTTCGGCATGCCCATGGGGCCCATCGAACTGGCCGATACAGTGGGGCTCGACATCTGCCTCAAGGTGGCGGAGAACCTCACCGGCCATTTCGGCGGCGAGGTGCCCGGCATCCTGCGCGACAAGGTGGAAGCCGGGCGGCTCGGCAAGAAGTCCGGTGGCGGTTTCTACGATTTTCGCCAGGGCCGTCCGGTGAAACCCAAACCGGAAAAGGGCTACCGCGCGCCGACCGATCTGCAGGACCGGCTGATCCTGCGCATGCTCAACGAAGTGGTCGCCTGTCTGCGGGAAAAGGTGGTGGCCGACGGCGATCTGGCCGATGCCGGCATCATCTTCGGCACCGGCTTCGCCCCCTTCCGGGGCGGTCCGGTGCACTACATCCGCGAGCGCGGGCCGCAACAGCTCGAAGCCCTGCTCAAGTCCCTGGCCCGCAGCCATGGCGAACGCTTCGAACCTGATCCGGGCTGGGCGGATTTGATCGCGGAAACGGGAGACGACGATGCCTGAACGCCAGACCGACTACATTCTCCGTGACACGGCCCGCACCCTGCACGGCCTGTTCCGCGAACGGGTACGGCGCAGCCCCGAGGCCATCGGTTACACCCATTACGACCGCCATGCTGAACGCTGGGTGGATCTCACCTGGCAGGAGATGGCCGAGCGCGTGGCCCGCTGCCAGGCCGCCTTGCAGCGCGAGAACCTCGAACCGGGCGATCGGGTGGGGATCCTCATGCGCAACTGCCCGAGCTGGGTGGTGTTCGAACAGGCGGCCCTCGGGCTGGGCCTGGTGGTGGTGCCCCTGTACACCAACGACCGGGCCGAGAACATCGGCTACATCCTGGAAGACGCCGGGGTTCGCATCCTGCTGTTCGAGGATGCCGGCCACTGGGAGGTGCTGAGCGAGATCTATCCGCGCCTGGGCAAGGTGCAGACCCTGCTGTCCATCGAACCGGTGCCCGAGGTGCACGACATGCGCCTGAAGACCTTCGCCGACTGGCTGCCGGAGACGGCCGCGGCGCCGGCCCTGCCGGAGATCGCGCCCGGCGATCTGGCCACCATCGTCTATACCTCCGGCACCACCGGCAATCCCAAGGGGGTGATGCTCTCCCACGACAACATCCTGTGGAACGCCAGCGCCGCCGCCAGTTGCGACACCTTCTACACCGACGACGTGTTCCTCTCCTTCCTGCCGCTTTCGCACATGTTCGAACGCACCGCCGGCTACTATCTGCCCATGCTGGTCGGCGCCCGGGTGGCCTATGCCCGGGCCATCGACAAGCTGGCCGAGGATCTGCAGATCATCCGGCCGACCATCCTGATCACCGTGCCGCGGATCTTCGAACGGGTTCACAACCGTATCCGCGAACAGCTCGAACACAAGCCGCCGCTGGCCCGCAAGCTGTTCGATCTGGCGGTGGAGGTGGGCTGGCAGCGTTTCGAACACCAGCAGGGCCGGGCGCCCTGGTCACCGAAACTGCTGCTCTGGCCGTTGCTGGAGAAACTGGTGGCCCGCAAGATCCACGAGCGCCTGGGCGGGCGCCTGCGCCTGGCCGTCTCCGGCGGCGCCCCCCTGTCGCTGGAGGTCGCCCGGGTCTTCATCGGCCTCGGCCTGACCATCTCCCAGGGTTACGGCATGACCGAACTCTCGCCGGTGGTCTGCACCAACCGGCTGGACGACAACCGGCCCGACAGCGTGGGTCAGCCCCTGCCCGACGTGGAAGTGAAGCTGGGCGAGAACGACGAGCTGCTGGTGCGCAGCCCCGGCGTGATGCTCGGCTACTGGAACCGGCCGGAAGCCACTGCCGAGGTGATCGACGCCGACGGCTGGCTGCACACCGGCGACGTGGCCCGCATCGAAGACGATCACATCTGGATCACCGGCCGCATCAAGGACATCATCGTCCTGGCCAATGGCGAGAAGGTGCCTCCTGCCGACATGGAACTGGCCATCGCCGCCGATCCCCTGTTCGAGCAGGTGATGATCGTCGGCGAGGGCAAACCCTTCCTCAGCGCCCTGGTGGTACTGGACGAGGACCACTGGGAACAACTGGCCGGCGAACTCGGCCTGTCGCCCGATCCGGGCAACCTCCAGCATCCCGACGTGGAAAAAGCGCTCCTGGAACGCATCAATGCCCGCCTGTCGGCCTTTCCCGGCTATGCCAGGATCATTCGCGTGCACGCGCGGCTCGAACCCTGGACCATCGAGCAGGGGCTCATCACCCCCACCCTCAAGATCAAGCGCAAGCCCTTGCACCAGGAGTACGAGGCCATCATCGATCAGCTCTACAAGGGGCACTGATGGCCGGCAGCGACACTCTGCCCGACCGGGAACCGGCCATCCGCGTGCTGGCCATGCCTGCCGACACCAATGCCGCCGGCGACATCTTCGGCGGCTGGCTCATGGCCCAGACCGACATCGCTGGCAGCATCGAAGCCCACCGCCGGGCCCGCGGGCGGGTGGTCACCGTGGCCGTGCACGAGTTCCGGTTCCTCAAACCCGTGTACGTGGGCGATCTGGTCAGCTTCTATGCCCAGGTCCTGCGCGTGGGCAGCAGCTCGATCCGCGTGGGGGTGAGCGCCTGGGCCGAGCGGGAACGCGGCCGCTTCGAATGCGAACAGGTCGCCGAAGCGGAACTGACCTACGTGGCCATCGACGAACAACGCCACCCACGGCCCGTGGACGCCCAACAGCGGTAGCGGGTCGCCGGGGGCGGGTGGCTGGGAAAGGGGTTTGGTTTTCTCGGTCGTCAGCTGCTCGTCAATGACCTGCGTTCCCTGGCCTCGTTCATCGCGGCTTGCGCCGCTCCTACTCTGGAAATCGCAATCCCCCGTAGGAGCGGCGCGAGCCGCGACCACATGCGGCTGCGGGTGGCTGGGAAAGGCGTTTGGTTTTCCCGGTCGTCAGCTGCTCGTCAATGGCCTGCGTTCCCTGGCCTCGTTCATCGCGGCTTGCGCCGCTCCTACTCAGGAAATCGCAATCCCCCGTAGGAGCGGCGCGAGCCGCGACCACATGAGGCTGCGGGTGGCTGGGAAAGGCGTTTGGTTTTCCCGGTCGTCAGCCGCTCGTCAATGGCCTGCGTTCCCTGGCCGCGTTCATCGCGGCGTGCGCCGCTCCCACGCTTCCGTCATCAGGCGTCTTCCCACTCGTCGCCGTAGTGGTGCACCAGTTCTTCGCCGGGTTCGATGTCGCGCAGGGCGACCACGGTCAGGTCGTCGTAGTAGGCCACGTTGGGTTCGGGATGGTGGTTGATGTAGCGGAAGTCGCAGAGCACTTCCCGGCCGCGGCCGTCGTCGAGCCAGAGGACGTAGGGCCCGTCCCTGCGGGCCGCCCGGGTGCGCAGATGGCCGAGCACCTCGCCTTCGGCGATGGGGGCGGCCGCGAACAGGCCCTTGCCGTGGATGGGGCTGCGACCGACGCGGATCTTGCGTTTGGACATGCGGGCTCCGAATTCGGGATGGAATCCCATTATACCCGCCAACCCTCTCCGCCTGAACGCGGTTTCCTCCTCTCCCCGGAGGACAGATCGTCCGGGTGAGGAAGTCCCGCAGGCTGCGCTGCAACAGGAGGGCACACTGGGATCCGAGAGGTGGTTGTGTTGCTTCCCGGTTGGGTGAAGGCGCCAAATTCAAGGGAAGGCGCAAAAGAAAACGGCCGCTTCCCGAAGGAGGCGGCCGTCGTCGCGTGGCAAACAGCGCTGAGCGTCTGGGGGGTCAGACGCAGCCGGTCGGCTTGGGCAGCCCGCCGTACTTGGTGATCGGCTTCATGGGGCCGGTCATCCATTTCTTGAACAGATCCTTCTGGTTGGCGCCGATGTACTTGGCGAACTTGCGGATCGGGGGCACCACGCTGTACTCCTCGTAGTATTCCCGGGCCTTGAGGATCTGCTCCCACATCTCGTCGTCCAGCACCACGCCGTCGGCCTCGGCCATGGCGCGGCCGATTTCCGGTGTCCACTGGTTCATGTCCACCAGATAGCCGTCGCCATCGCGGGGCGGGATCTCGACGTCCGAAACGGGGCTTGTGGCTTGTGCCTGTGACATGACATTACCTCCTGATCGTTCTCGTTGTGCGACTGTGATTACCTGACTAAAACAGTAGGGTATAGGCGCGCAAGGCAAATTGCAAGCCTTTTCGAGGGATATGGTCAGGGTGGGCCGGCGCCGCTGTGCTTGAGCCGGCCTGCGGTGCGGAGGAAATGACTGAAAGGTGTCTTTGCCGTGGGACAGTCAGTCGGTGGCGCGGTCGTCGCGGATGCGTACCAGCCAGTAGGCGGCGCCGAGGGTGAGGATGGCCGCGGAGAGCGCCGCGATGGTGGCGGCGGAGGTGGTGTTGATGTCGAGGATGATGAACTTGCGCGCAACCGCCATCAGGGCGATGAGGATCACGGTCTTGACCTGGATGATGCTTTCCCGGCGTGCCACCACCTTGAGGATGGAGTGCTTGAACTCCAGCGCGATGAGCAGGGTCATGATCATGCCGAAGATGGCCTGGAAGACCGATTTCTCGGCCGGGTTCACCAGTCCGTCGACCAGCAGTACCGTCACGTTCACGATCAGATTGATCAGCGCCGCCACGATGATCACGGCGATCACGGCCGTGAGGAGGATGGCCACGGTTTCCTCGAACTTCTCGTAGAAGCTCAGGAGCTTCCAGTCCCGTTGTCTTGGTTCCTGCGGGGTCATGCGATTTCGCTTGCGCGCGCCTCGCCGCCGAACAGGCGGAAGTAGTTGGCGCTGGTGGTCTCGGCGATCTGTTCCAGTGGCTCCTCACGCAAGCCGGCGATGAATTCGGCCACGTAGCGCACCCAGGCCGGCTGGTTGGGCTTGCCCCGTTTCGGCACCGGGGCCAGATAGGGCGAATCGGTCTCCACCAGCATGCGCTCGGCGGGCAGCCTGCGGGCCACGTCCTGCAGCGCTCTGGCGCTGTTGAAGGTGACGATGCCGGAGAAGGAAATGTGGAAGTTCAGATCCAGGGCGGCCCTGGCCGTGTCCCAGTCCTCGACGAAACAGTGCATCACCCCGCCCACCGCATCGGCGCCCTCCTCGCGCAGGATGCGCAGGGTGTCTTCGGTGGCCTCGCGCATGTGGATGATGAGCGGTTTGCCGGTGCGCCGGGCCGCCGCGATGTGGGTCCGGAAGCGATCCCGCTGCCATTCCAGATCGCCCTCGCTGCGGAAGTAGTCGAGCCCGGTCTCGCCGATGGCCACCACCTTGGGATCGGCCGCCAGGGCCACCAGCCGATCCACGTCCGGCTCGCTGTCTTCCTGTTCGTTGGGGTGCATCCCCACCGAGGCGGAGACGTCGGGATGTTCACGGGCGATCCGCAACACCTCGGGGAAGTTGGCCATGCCGATGCTCACGCACAGGAAATGCCCCACCCCGTTGTCGCGCGCCGCCTGCAGGGCCGCCTCGAGATCCCCGCCATGGGGCGTGAGATCGAGCCGGTCCAGATGACAGTGGGAATCGACGAGAAACATGGGGAGATCCTGCTGGTTTTTTGATCAAGCGGGTGTTTCGATCACGATTTCGGGCGGCAACGTCGATTCGTCCAGCACCGCCCTCTGGAGCCGGGACCTGAAATCCGTTTTATTCTATCCCAAACCCTCGTCCCTCGTCCCTCGCCACTCGGCCCTTTTACATGGTATGGGTCTGGCGATCCGATTTCAGCGCGCCGGCAAGGTAGGTTTCGATCTTGGTGCGGGCCTGGCCATCGTCCTGATCCGAGAACTGCACGCCGATCCCGGCCGCGCGGTTGCCCTGGGCGCCGGCCGGGGTGATCCAGACGATCTTGCCCGCCACCGGCAGTTTTTCCTTCTCATCCATCAGGGTCAGGAGCATGAAGACCTCGTCGCCGAGCTTGTATTTCTTGTTGGTGGGGATGAACAGGCCACCGTTCTTCACGAACGGCATGTAGGCGGCGTACAGGGCGCTCTTGTCCTTGATGGTCAGGGACAGGATCCCCTGACGTCCGGCGGGTGTAGCCATGCGATTGTCCCTCTTGATCAAGCCGTGCGGCGGGGCAGGTTGCTCCAGTGGATCAACAGCCCTTCCACCAGGGTCTGGGCATTCACCTGGCTGGCGAGCAGCCGGCGGGCCTCGTCGACCCGCTCCAGCAGGCGATGCAGTCGTTGCAAGTCTATCGCCTCGGCGAGCGGCTGCAAAGCACCTGACAGATCCGCCATGCGGGGCGGACCGCCATGGCGCAGGCGGATCATGTCGCCGAGCCACTGCTGCATCCACTGTATCGGCCATTCGGCCTCGGGCTTGATCCATTCGCCGGCGAGTTTCACCGGATCGCCCTCCCCCGCGGCCAGCGCCACCCATTGCCGGAACAGTTCGGCATGGCGACGCAGCAAATCGGCATCCAGTTCCCGGGCGATCAGCGGTGCGCCTCCCGCGAGTTGCAGGGCCGCCGCCGGGGCCTCGACGCCCTGGGTCTGCAGCCAGGCCACGGCCGCCTGCGGCGAGGGCAGCGGCATGCGCAGCAACTGGCAGCGGCTGCGGATGGTGGCCGGCAGGCGGGCCGGACGCATGGCCAGGAGGATCATCAGGGTCCGGGGCGGCGGCTCCTCCAGGGTCTTGAGCAGGGCGTTGGCGGCGGCGATGTTCAGGGCATCGGCTGGATCGAGGATCACCACCCGCCAGGCGGCCTGGTGCCGGCTCAGGGCCAGTTGTTCGATGAGATCGCGGATCTGATCGATCCGGATCACCTGCGAATCCTCGGGCCCCAGGTGCAGCAGATCGGGGTGGGTGCCGGCCGCGCGCAGCTGGCAGGCCGGGCAGCGGCCGCAGGCCGTGCCGTCGGCGGTCGGTTCGAGGCACAGCAGAGCGGCCGCCAGGGCCTCGGCGAAGCCGCGCCGGCCAATGCCCGCGGGCCCGGCGAGCAGCAGGGCATGGGGCAGACGGCCGTCCCGGTGCCGCTGCAGCAGTTCCGCGAGGGTGCCGGTATGCCAGGGAAGAACGCTCATGAGACGAGAAACGCCTCCAGCGCCTGGCGGATCTGGGCCTGCACTTCCGGCAGGGGCGGGCTGGCATCGATGATCCGGAACCGCTCCGGTTCCCTGCGGGCCCGTTCGAGATAGACCTGCCGCACCCGCTCGAAGAATTCGGCCTGTTCCCGTTCGAAACGATCCGGCGCGCTGCGCTCGCCGGCCCGGGCCAGGCCCCTGTCCACCGGCAGATCCAGCAGCAGGGTCAGATCGGGGCGCAGTTCGCCCTGCACCCACTGCTCCAGCACGGCGATGCGCGACGCGGGGATCCCCCGTCCGCCGCCCTGGTAGGCGTAGGTGGCATCGGTGAAGCGATCGCACAGCACCCACTTGCCGGCGGCCAGGGCCGGACGGATGACCTCGGCCAGGTGCTGGGCCCGGGCGGCGAACATCAGCAGCAGTTCGGCATCGTCGGTGATGCCGTCCTGGCCGGCATCGAGCAGGATGGCGCGCAGGGTCTCGCCCAGCGCGGTACCGCCCGGCTCCCGGGTACGCACCACCGCCTTGCCGGCCTCGCGCAGCCAGCTTTCGATGAAATCGAGGTTGCTGGTCTTGCCGACTCCTTCGGTGCCTTCGACGGTGATGAAGCGGCCGCGTGTGTCAGAAGTGGTCATGAGCCGGGATTGTACGATGAGAACGGCTTGCGCCGCCCCTTGAGCTGGTACTTGATCACGGCCCGATTGTGCTCCTCGAGGGTGGCCGAGAACTGGTGGCTGCCGTCCCCGCGGGATACGAAATAGAGATTGTCGCTGTCGTCGGGGTGCAGGGTGGCATGGATGGCCGCGCGGCCCGGCATGGCGATGGGCGTCGGCGGCAGGCCGCGCCGGCGGTAGGTGTTGTAGGGCGTGTCCTTCAGCAGATCCCGCTTGCGGATGTTGCCTCGGTAGGCCTCGCCCATGCCGTAGATGACGGTGGGATCGGTCTGCAGACGCATGCCCTTGCGCAGGCGGCGGATGAACACCCCGGCGATGGCCGGCCGTTCGCTGGCCAGGCCCGTTTCCTTCTCCACGATGGAAGCGAGGATCAGCGCTTCGTAGGGCGTCTTGAGGGGCAGATCGGGCGCCCGTCCCGCCCATTCCTCGGCCAGCACGCGGGCCATGGCGTCGTAAGCGCGGGCCAGGAAGTCGGCGTCGCGGGTGCCCTTCGGGAAATGGTAGGTGTCGGGCAGGAAGCGGCCCTCCGGATGCTCGCCGGGATGGCCGATGCGGGCCATGATGGCGGCATCGTCGAGCCCGCGCAGGGTCTGGCGCAGGGCCGGATGGGTCGCCACCGCGGCCTTGAGCTGGCGGAAGTTCCAGCCCTCGATGAGGGTCAGGGAATACTGGCGCACGCGCCCCTGGACCAGCTCGCGCAGCAGTTGCCGGGGCGTGAGCCCCGGCTCGAAGCGGTATTCGCCGGCCTTGATCCGGCTCGCCTGGCCACTGAGGCGGGCATACCAGCGCAGCCAGCGGGGTTTGTCGACGATCCCCTGGCGGGTCAGATCGTTGACCACCCGGATGAAATTGCTGCCGGGCGCCAGTTCGTAGGTCAGGGGGGCTTCCAGCCGCAGCGGGCTGTCCAGCCAGTGGTCGATCCGCCAGGCCAGGGTGCCGCCGGCCAGGGCCAGGACCAGCACGCCCAGCAGGAAGAGGCGACGCCTACGGCCGGCCATCGAGCACCGGATAGGTTTCGAGCAGCCGTGCGAACAGCCGCTGCTGGATGGGGCCCCGTTCCAGCATCTTCGCGCCGTAACGGCGCACCGGCCACAGGCCGATCAGGGTGTTGGTCATGAAGATTTCCCCGGCCTGTGCCAGATCCTCGGGGCGCAGGGGCTCGATGGCGGTGTCGATGTCCTCTTCCATGGCCGTCTCCAGCACCCAGCGGCGCATCAGGCCGTGCACGCCGCAATCGCCGATGGGCGGGGTGATCAGGGTGCCGTCGCGCACCACGAAGAGGTTGCTGGCGATGCCCTCCACCACTTCGCCATCGGCATTGCACAGCACCCCTTCGGCACAGTCCGGCGGCAGTTCGCGGCGGGCCAGCACCTGCTCGAGACGGTTGAGATGCTTGATGCCGGCCAGTTCCGGCTGGGCCGAGAGGCGCAGCTTGCAGGCGAACAGGCCGATCCCCTCCTCCCAGTGGGCCAGGGGGTAGTCGGGCCAGGGATGACGGCTGACGATGCGCCGGGGCTGAACCGGCTCGGGGCGGGCATAGCCACGCCCCCCGCTGCCGGCGGTGATCATCCACTTGATCACGGCCCGCTGCTGTCCGCGGGCCAGGCGTTCGGTCTCTTCCCGCAGTTGCGCCGGATCGGGCCGGGGCAGTCCGAGGCGGTCGCAGCCCACGCCGAGCCGGGCCAGATGCCGCTCGAACCAGGGGCACTCGCCGTCGAACACCGCCAGGGTCTCGAACAGGCCGTCGCCATAGGCCAGACCCCGATCGTCGATGGGCAGGCGCTCTGTCGTCTCGCCATTCACCAGAATCATGTCAGGGAACCCTCCAGTGCTTGCAACAGACCGCGGGCCTTGTGCCGGGTTTCCGTCAGCTCCCGTTCGGGCACCGAATCGGCCACCAGGCCGGCACCGGCTCGCAGAATGACCTCGTCATCGTGCACGGTAATGGTACGGATCAGGATGTTCAGATCCAGACTTCCGTCATGATTGAGATAGCCCATGGAACCGGTATACGCCCCCCGGGCGGTCTCTTCCAGCGCCGCGATGATGGCCATGCAGCGTTCCTTGGGGCAACCGGTGATGGTGCCGCCGGGAAACACGGCGCGGATGGCTGCGCCGGGCGTCACCCCCGGGCGCAGGCGGCCACGCACGTTCGAGACGATATGGTGCACGTGGGCGTAGCTTTCCAGGGTCATCATCTCGCTGACCTCGATGCTCCCCGGCACGCAGATCCGGCCAAGATCGTTGCGCTCCAGGTCGATCAGCATCACGTGCTCGGCCCGTTCCTTGGGATGGCCGATGAGTTCGGCCTTCAGCGCGGCATCGGCGCCGGCGGCGGTATCGCGCGGCCGGGTGCCGGCGATGGGCCGGGTCTCGGCGATGCCGCCGCGGATCCGCAGCAGCCGTTCCGGCGACGAGCTGAGTACCGTACCGCCCGGCAGGCGGGCGATGCCCGCATAGGGGGCGGGATTGCTTCGGCACAGGCGACGGTAGAGTTCGGCCGCCTCGAGTCCGGCGGGGCGCGGCCCGCGCCAGGCGCGGGAGAGGTTCACCTGGAACACGTCGCCGTCGACGATGTAGCGATGCACCCGCCGGGCCTGAGCGAGGTAGCGTTCCGGCGGATCCTCCACCACTGTCACCGTCGGCCCGCGCCGGGATGGCACCGCCGGCGCCTCGGCCAGGGCCGCCTCGAGGCGCGCCAGATCGGCCGGAGCCTCGGCCAACAGGCGGGTTTCACCCCTGGCGTGATCGTTGACGATGGCCGCCGGGATGCGCAGGGCCACGGCCACCGGAAAGTCGGCCCGGCCCCTCGGCAGGCGCAGCCGGGTCTCGATCTGGCCGGCCAGCTCGTAGCCCAGAAACAGGAACCAGCCGCCGCGGAAGGGCACCTCACCCGTCAGCCGCGGCGCCTCCCGGGCTGCCTCGGCGTGGAGCCGATCCAGGGTGGCCAGAAAGTCGTGGTCGGGCATGACTGTCCCGTTCAGACGCAGCACGCCGTCGCTACCCAGAATCAGTGCGTCACGGGGAAAGGCGAAGAGAATGTCGTAACGGGCGCTCTCCAGCCGGCCGGCATCGGCCACGGCACTGTGCAACAGACAGGGGAAGTCTTCGGGAAAAGCGTGGTGCAGTGCCAGCAGATCGGCCATTCCCGAACGCTCGATGACATGGGGCGTCACGTCTAAATGAAAGTGCCGGCGTCGGCCTGAAGGCCGACCTACTGCGGTTTGCGGAAGACCAGCGTGCCGTTGGTGCCGCCGAAGCCGAAGGAGTTGGACAGGGCCACTTCGATGGGCATCTGCCGTGCTTCCCAGGGCACGAAATCCAGATCGCAGTCGGGATCGGGATTGAAGATGTTGATGGTGGGGGGCGCCACCTGCTCGGCGATGGCCTTGACGGTAAACACCGCCTCGATGCCGCCGGCCGCGCCCAGGGCATGCCCGGTCATGGACTTGGTGGAGCTCATGGCCAGCTTGTAGGCGTGATCGCCGAAGCTGGCCTTGACGGCCATCACCTCGGCCTTGTCGCCGGCCGGGGTGGAGGTGCCGTGGGCGTTGATGTACTGCACCTGTTCGGGATTCACGCCGGCGTTCTTCAGGGCGACGTTCATGCAGCGGCTGGCGCCCTCGCCGCCGGGGGCCGGCGACGTCATGTGGTAGGCATCGCCGCTCATGCCGAAACCGATCAGCTCGGCAAGGATGTTCGCGCCGCGCCGTTTGGCGAACTCGTATTCCTCCAGCACCAGCACGCCGGCGCCATCGGCCAGCACGAAGCCGTCGCGGTCCTGATCCCAGGGCCGCGAGGCGGTCTGGGGATCGTCGTTGCGGGTCGACAGGGCCTTGGCCGCGGCGAAGCCGCCCAGGCCGCAGGGACTGGTGGCCATCTCCGCGCCTCCGGCGATCATCACGTCGGCATCGCCGTACTGGATGAGGCGCATGGCATCGCCGATGCTGTGGGTGGCCGTGGCGCAGGCCGTGGCGATGGCCAGGTTGGGGCCCTTCATGCCGTACATGATGGAGAGGTTGCCCGAAATCATGTTGATGATGTTGCTGGGCACGAAAAAGGGCGAGATCCGGCGCGGGCCACCCTTGAGATAGGCGCTGTGACCCTTCTCGATGCCGGGCAGCCCGCCGATCCCCGAACCGATGTGCACGCCGATGCGCTCGGCGTTCGCTTCGGTGACCTCGAGGCCGGCGTCGGCGATGGCCTCCTTCGCCGCCGCCAGGCCGTAGTGGATGAAGGTATCCATCTTGCGTGCTTCCTTGGGCGTGAGCACGGTGGAGACGTCGAAGCCCCACACCGAGCCGCCGAAGGTCACCGGGAAGCCGGTGGTATCGAAATGTTCGATGGGGCCGATGCCGCTCTTGCCGGCCAGCACGTTTTCCCAGGACGTCTTCACGTCCAGTCCGACCGGCGAGACCATGCCCAGTCCGGTGATCACAACACGACGCTTGCTCAACGGGGTGTCCTCTTCATCCAGGAGTTGGCTGCAGAAAATGCAAACGGCCGCACCCACAGGCACGTGTGGTGCGGCCGGGAAATCGCGACAGCGGGAAGATCAGGTGTGGGACTTGATGTAGTCGATGGCCTGCTGGACGGTGGTGATCTTCTCCGCTTCCTCGTCGGGAATTTCGGTTTCGAACTCCTCTTCCAGGGCCATTACCAGTTCCACGGTATCCAGGGAATCTGCGCCGAGATCGTCGACGAAGGAAGATTCGCGGGACACTTCCTCGGGCTTCACGCCCAGCTGCTCGACCACGATCTTTTCAACGCGTTCTTCAACACTGCTCATGTCGTCATTTCCTCTTGTGGTTATCGTTCAGCCGCGGCCCGCCTCCCTTTCGCTGACAGGGCGCGCTGCGGCCGCTATTGTAGTGAAAATGCCGTCCGGATGCCATACTCGGCGCAGGGACGGATTCGGGTTTTCAATGCCTTTAATATCAATGGCTTGCGGTCGTCAGGCCATGTACATGCCGCCATTGACGTGGATCGTCTCGCCGGTGATGTAGGCCGCGCCGGGAGAGGCGAGGAAGCTCACCGCATGGGCGATCTCGGCCGGATCGCCGAGCCGGCCGAGCGGGATCTGCGAAAGCAGCGCCTCGCGCTGGGCCTCGGGCAGGGCCCGGGTCATGTCGGTGTCGATGAAGCCGGGCGCCACCACGTTGACGGTGATGCCGCGGCTGCCCACCTCCCGCGCCAGGGACTTGGAGAAGCCGATCACCCCGGCCTTGGCCGCCGCGTAGTTGGTCTGGCCGGCGTTGCCGGAGACGCCCACCACCGAGGCGATGCTGATGATCCGTCCCCGGCGCGCCTTCATCATGCCCCGCAGCACGGCCTTGCTCAGGCGATAGATGGAGGTGAGGTTGGTGTTGATGATGGCCTCCCACTCCTCGTCCTTCATGCGCATCAGCAGGTTGTCGCGGGTGATCCCGGCGTTGTTGACCAGGATGGTGGGCGCGCCGTACTCGGCGCCGACCTTCTCCAGCGCGGCATCCACGCTGGCCTGATCGGTCACGTCCATGGCCACGCCCATGCCGGTGATGCCGGCATCCTGCAGATAGGCGCTGATGTTGTCTGCGCCCTTGTCCGAGGTCGCGGTGCCCACCACCGTGGCCCCCTGCGCCCCCAGGACCAGGGCGATCTCCCGGCCAATGCCCCGGCTGGCGCCGGAGACGAAGGCGATGTCGTTTTCCAGTGTCATGTCAATCCTCCCCATTTGGTGAATCGTTGTTCAGGCGCTCCGGGATGGAACACGGCGGGCAAGGGGACAAGCAGGTCGGGCTTTGGCCCGACATGTCGGCCTGAAGGCCGACCTACAAGGGCACTCCGTGTTCTCCGTGTTCCTTCCATCGCGGCTCAGGAAGCTACCACCTCGAGGGCCGCGGCGAGGGTGTCGGGATCGTACACCGGCAGGGCCGGCATGCGCCGTTCGATGCGCTTGTTCAGGCCCACCAGCACCTTGCCGGGGCCGCATTCGACCAGCGTCTCCACGCCCTCGGACTGCATCTTGCGGATGGTATCCACCCAGCGCACGGGGTTGTGGAGCTGGCGCACCAGGGCGTCGCGGATGGCGTCGGGATCGCTCGGCGCGGCCACGTCCACGTTGTTGATCACGGGAATGGAGGGGGCCTGGACCGGGATGTCCTCGAGGATGGCCGCCAGTTTCTCGGCCGCGGGTTGCATCAGGGCACAGTGGGAGGGCACGCTGACCGGCAGCATCACCGCGCGCTTGGCGCCCCGCTCCGAGGCCAGGGCCACGGCCCGCTCCACCGCGCTCTTGTTCCCCGCCACCACCACCTGGCCGGGCGAGTTGAAATTGACCGCCTCCACCACCTCGTCGCCGGCGGCGTCGGCGCAGATCCGGATCACCGCCTCGTCGTCGAGCCCCAGGATGGCCGCCATCGCCCCGCTGCCGGCCGGCACGGCTTCCTGCATCAGGCGCCCCCGCTCGGCCACCAGCCGCACGGCATGCGCGAATTCCAGGCTGCCGGCGGCCACCAGCGCCGAATACTCCCCGAGCGAATGGCCGGCCATCATCGCCGGCGCGGGCCCGCCCTGGGCCTGCCACACCCGCCACACGGCGATGCCGGCCGAAAGCATGGTCGGCTGGGTGATCTCGGTGCTGTTGAGCTTCTCCGCCGGTCCGTTCTGGACGATGGCCCACAGATCCTCGTCCAGCGCCTCACTGGCCTCGGCAAAGGTCTGCTCCACCTCGCCAAAGGCTTCGGCCAGTTCCTTCAACATCCCGACCGACTGTGATCCCTGGCCGGGAAAGACGAATCCCAGTGTCATGATTTCAACCTCTTGTTCATGTTCGGTGGAAGGAACACGGCGCACACGGAGGCAGGGAGATCACGGAGACGAAACAGAATGTCGATCTGTGCTCGTCATTCCGTTGTCTCGCCACGACGCCACTATCTCCGTGTCCTCTGTGTCTCCGTGTGCTCCGTGTTCTTTGCAGGGTATCTGATTCAGTAACGCAACAGCGCCGAGCCCCAGGTGAAGCCGCCGCCGAAGGCTTCCAGCAGCAGGGTGTCGCCCCGCTGGATGCGGCCGTCGCGGACGGCGATGTCGAGGGCCAGGGGGATGGAAGCGGCGGAGGTGTTGCCGTGATCCTGCACCGTGACCACCACGTTGTCCATGGGCATGTCCAGCTTGCGGGCGGTGGCGGCGATGATCCGGATGTTGGCCTGGTGCGGCACCAGCCAGTCGATGTCGGATTTCTGCAGGCCGTTGGCGGCCAGGGTCTCGTCGACGATCCGGCCCAGGGTGTTGACCGCCACCTTGAACACCTCGTTGCCCTTCATGGCCATGAAGGCCTTGCCCGACTTGAGCACTTCCGGGTGCTCCGAGAGCCCGGCCGGCACGGTGAGCAGTTCCTTGTACTGGCCATCGGCGTGCAGGTGGGTGGAGAGGATCCCGGGCGCCTCGCCAGCCGAGAGCACCACCGCGCCGGCGCCATCACCGAACAGCACGCAGGTGCTGCGGTCGGTCCAGTCGACGATGTTGGACAGGGTCTCGGCCCCCACCACCAGGGCATGTTTCGCCTTGCCGCTCTTGATGAACATGTCGGCCAGGCTCAGAGCGTAGACGAAGCCGGTGCACACCGCCTGCACGTCGAAGGCCGGGCTGCCGTGCACGTCCAGCCGCGACTGCAGCAGGCAAGCGGTGCTGGGAAAGATGCGATCGGGGGTGGTGGTGGCGACGATGATGAGATCGATGTCGGCCGTGCTGATGCCCGCGGCGTCGATGGCCTTGCGGGCCGCCTGTTCGGCCAGATCGCAGGTGGTCTCCCCTTCCACGATGTGGCGTTTCTTGATGCCGGTGCGCTCGGTGATCCACTCGTCGCTGGTGTCCACCATGCGCTCGAGTTCCTGGTTGGTGAGGATGCGTTCCGGCAGATGGCCGCCGGTGCCGGCGATGCGTGAATAGATCAAGAGGCTTCCTTCTTCACGAGTTGGTTCTCGAGGGTTTCGGTGATGAGCTGGGGCACGTTCTGGCGCATCTCCACCAGCGCCTCGCCGATGGCCTGGCTGAAGGCGAAGGCATCGGCCCCGCCATGGCTCTTGATGACGATGCCCTGCAGGCCCAGCAGGCTGGCGCCGTTGTAGCGGCGGGGATCGATGCGCTTGCGCAGGCGGCGCAACACCGGCATGGCCACCAGGCCGCTTAGGAGGGTCAGGGGATTGCGCCGGAACTCCTCCTTCATGAAGTGGCTGATCATCTTGGCCACCCCCTCGGTGGTCTTGAGCATCACGTTGCCCACGAAGCCGTCGCAGACCACCACGTCGGCATCGCCCATGTAGATGCCGTCGCCTTCCACGTAGCCGATGTAGTTGAGGGTGCTCTCGGACAGCAGGCGCGCGGCTTCCTTGACCCGATCGTTGCCCTTGATCTCCTCCTCGCCGATGTTCAGCAGGCCCACGCTGGGCCGGGGATTGTTGTCCACCGCCTGGGCCAGCGCGACGCCCATCACGGCGAACTCCATCAGGCTGGCGGCGCTGGAATCCACGTTGGCGCCCAGATCCAGCACGTGGGTGTGGCCGCCCTGGATGTTGGGCAGCACGGTGCAGATGGCCGGCCGGTCGATGCCGGGCAGGGTCTTGAGCACGAACCGGGCGGTGGCCATCAGGGCCCCGGTATTGCCGGCGCTGACGCAGGCGCCCGCCTCGCCGGCCTTGACCAGGTTGATGGCCACCCGCATGGACGAGTCCTTCTTGCTGCGCAGGGCGTGGGAAGGCAGCTCGTCGGAGCCCACCACCTCGCTGGCGTGGTGGATGCGCAGGCGGTTGGCCAGGGCACCGGGCTTCGCCTCGTCCAGGGCGGCCTGGATGCGATCCTCCAGCCCCACCAGGATCAGCGACAGCTCGGGATGCTTCTCCAGGGCACGCAGGGCGGCGGGCACCACCACGGGGGGGCCGAAATCACCGCCCATGCAATCCAGCGCAACGATGCTCTCTTGGTTCATGCGGTGGCCAGGGTCCTGTCCGTGAAAACGACACGGGACAGGGTCGCCCCTGTCCCGTCTGCCGGTGTGCGCGGCCCCGTGGGCCGCTGCGGCGGGGGCCGCTTCAGTCGTCGCGGCTAGCGACGACCTTGCGGCCGCGATAGTAGCCGTCGGGGCTCACGTGATGACGCAGATGCGTCTCGCCGGTGGTCGACTCGATGGACAGCGCCGGGTTCTTCAGGCTGTCGTGGGAGCGGCGCATGCCGCGCTTGGAAGGGGTCTTGCGATTCTGTTGAACAGCCATGGTCTCGTCATTCCTCGTTGGATGTCGCGGTTTTCAAGCCGGCCAGCACGCTGAAGGGGTTGGCCTTCGCGCGGGCCGTGTCGTTCCGATCCGGTGTCGTTGCCGGTTCCACGTATTCCCGGGCCGGGCAGGCCTCGAGGGCGTGACGCGGAATCTGCGGCAGCGCCAGCAGGATTTCGTCTTCCAGCAGGTCGATCAGGTGCATGGGCACCGGATCGACGATGAGCGGCTCATGCACGCCGGCCCGGGATTCGTCCTCACCCGGATGCAGCAGGCCCAGGGACAGCGCCAGTTCCACCGGCCAGGCCATGGGCTCCAGACAGCGCTGGCACTGGATGGAGAGGGCCGCCCGAATCGTCCCTTGCAGAAAGCGGACGCCCATCTCGTCGATCCCGAACTCGAGCCGGACCCGGGCCTTGCCCGAATCGTCCTCGAGCAGCGCCGCCAGGCGTTTCATCTGGCGCAGGGGAACCTCCCCTTCCAGGATCCGGCGGGCTTCCGCCATCCGGAAGGGATCCACCTGTACGGGCAAACGCGCCTGCCAATTCGACATAAGCCGCGAATTCTACCGATTCTCCCCCGATGGTGTCAAAAAAATCCTTGAATTTCCGGCTGTTCCGTCACGCTTTCGACACGGGCAAGACTTGACATTGGTGGGGTTTCTCCCTACACCTGTGAGCAGTCGGCGTGCGCCGCCCCACAGGACCCGCGACATCCCCATGATCCGCAAGATTCTCATCGCCAACCGCGGCGAAATCGCCGTGCGCATTGTCCGCGCCTGCGCCGAGATGGGGATCCGCTCGGTGGCCGTGTTCGCCGAGGCCGACCGCTACAGCCTGCACGTGAAGAAGGCCGACGAGGCCTACAGCCTGGGGCCCGATACGGTCGCCGGCTATCTGAATGCGCACCGGCTGGTCAACCTGGCGGTGGCCACCGGCTGCGACGCGCTCCACCCCGGTTACGGTTTTCTTTCGGAAAATCCGGAACTTGCCGAGATCTGCGCGCGCCGCGGCATCCGCTTCATCGGCCCCGACGCCGAGGTGATCCGGATGATGGGCGACAAGACCCGGGCCCGGGACACCATGCGCGCCGCCGGCATCCCCGTCACGCCGGGTTCGACAGGCAACGTCGCCAGCCTGGAGGAGGCCCTGGCCATCGCCGCGGAAATCGGCTATCCGGTCATGCTCAAGGCCACCTCCGGCGGCGGGGGGCGCGGCATCCGCCGCTGTGATTCCGAGGCCGATCTGCGCCGGCACTACGATCGGGTGATCTCCGAGGCCGAGAAGGCCTTCGGCCGGGCCGAGGTGTTCCTGGAGAAGTTCATCGCCAATCCCCGTCACATCGAGGTGCAGATCCTGGCCGACCATCACGGCAACGTGATCCACCTCTTCGAGCGGGACTGCTCCATCCAGCGCCGTCACCAGAAGCTCATCGAGATCGCCCCCTCCCCCCAGCTCACGGACCAACAGCGGACGATCCTCGGCGATCTGGCCGTGCGCGCCGCCCGCGCCTGCGGCTACACCAATGCCGGCACCGTGGAATTCCTGATGGACGGCGGCGACAATTTCTATTTCATGGAGATGAACACCCGCCTGCAGGTGGAACATCCGGTCACCGAGGCCATCACCGGGATCGACATCGTCCAGGAACAGATCCGCATCGCTTCGGGGCTGAAGCTCGGTTACACCCAGGACCGGGTACAGAAGCGCGGCTTCGCCATGGAGTTCCGCATCAACGCCGAGGATCCCAAGAACGATTTCCTGCCCAGCTTCGGCCGCATCAGCCGCTATTTCGCTCCCGGCGGCCCCGGGGTGCGCACCGACGGCGCCATTTATACCGGCTACGAGATCCCGCCCTTCTACGACTCCATGTGCGCCAAGCTGATCGTCTGGGCCCTGACCTGGGACGGCCTTCTCGACCGCGCCAACCGCGCCCTGCGCGACATCGGCGTGTTCGGGGTCAAGACCACCATCCCCTATCACCTGGAGATCCTGCGCAACGCCGAATTCCAGGCCGGCCGCTTCGACACCGGCTTCGTCGAAGCCCACCCCGAACTGACCGCCTACTCCGTCCGCCGCTCCACCCGCGACATGGCCGCCGCCGTGGCCGCCGCCCTGGCGGCCAACATGGGGTTGTGAATCCGGAATGGAGTAATAAGGAACACGCAGAGTTCGGAGACACGGAGAACAGGAAGATGAACAAAAGGAAAACCACAAATCCATGCAACTTTCATCGTATCGGCTCAATGTCACCTGATGAAACTGCCAACATCGTGAAATCCGGCATCATGCAGGCCCATGCGATCATCCACTCCGTGACCTCCGTGTCTCCGTGCTCTCCGTGTTCTTTCCACCGAGCCTGAGCAAAATGCCCAAGATCAAGATCACCGACACCATCCTGCGCGATGCGCATCAGTCGCTCATCGCCACGCGGATGCGTACCGAGGACATGCTGCCCATCTGCGAGAAGCTGGATCGGGTGGGTTACTGGTCTCTGGAGGTCTGGGGGGGAGCGACCTTCGATGCCTGCGTGCGCTTTCTGAAGGAGGATCCCTGGGAGCGCTTGCGCAAGCTGCGCGAGGCCCTGCCCAACACCCGGCTGCAGATGCTGTTGCGCGGCCAGAACCTGCTCGGTTACCGCCATTATGCCGACGACGTGGTGCGCGCCTTCGTGGCCCGGGCCGCCGACAACGGCATGGACATCTTCCGCATCTTCGACGCCCTCAACGACGTGCGCAACCTGCAGACCGCCATCGAGGCGGTCAAGGCCGCCGGCAAGCACGCCCAGGGAACGATCTGCTACACCACCAGCCCCATCCATACCCTGGAGCGTTTCGTGGAACAGGGTCTGGCCATGCAGGGCATGGGTTGCGACAGCATCGCCATCAAGGACATGGCCGGGCTGCTCACGCCGCAGGTCACCGCCCGGCTGGTGCGTGCGCTGGTGGAAGCACTCGACGTGCCCGTGTTCCTGCATGCCCACGCCACCGCCGGGCTTTCCGCCATGTGTCATTACAAGGCCGTGGAGAATGGCGTGGCCGGCATCGACACGGCCATCTCGGCCTTCGCCGGTGGCACCTCCCACCCGCCCACAGAGTCCATGGTCGCCGCCTTCCGCGACACCGAATGGGACAGCGGACTGGATCTGCCCCTGTTGCAGGAAATCGGTTTCTACTTCCGCGAGGTGCGCAAAAAGTACCACCAGTTCGAGAGCGAATACACCGGCATCGACACCCGGGTCCAGGTCAACCAGGTGCCGGGGGGGATGATCTCCAACCTCTCGAACCAGTTGAAGGAACAGGGCGCCCTGGGGCGCATGAACGCGGTGCTGGAGGAGATCCCCCGGGTGCGCAAGGAGCTGGGCTATCCGCCGCTGGTCACGCCCACCTCGCAGATCGTCGGCACCCAGGCGGTGCTCAACGTGCTCACCGGCGAACGCTACAAGACCATCACCAACGAGGTGAAGCTCTATCTGCAGGGACGCTACGGCCAGCCCCCCGGCCCGGTGAGTCCCCAGGTGCGGCACATGGCCATCGGCAACGAAGACGTGATCGAATGCCGCCCCGCCGATCTGATCCCGGACGAGCTGGAGAAGCTGCGCAAGGAGATCGGTCCCCTCGCCCATTCGGAGGAAGACGTGCTGATCTATGCCATGTTCCCCGACATCGGCCGCGAATTCCTCGAACAGCGCGAGGCCGGCACCCTGGTGCCCGAACCGCTGGAGACGGCCGACACGCCCGGCAACGGCGGCCAGCGGGCCGCCACCGAATTCAACGTCACCATGCACGGCGAGACCTATCACATCAGGATCACCGGCAAGGGTTACGGCAGCGCCGAGAAGCGGCCCTACTACCTGAGCATCGACGGCGTGCCCGAAGAGGTGCTGATCGAACCGCTGGAAGAGATCGAACTCGGCGACGGTGGCGGCGATGAACGCCCCCGTCAGCCGGCCGCCGCCGGCGCCCGCCCCCGCGCCACCCGTCCCGGCGACGTCACCACCACCATGCCCGGCACCATCGTCGACATCCTGGTCAACGTCGGTGACGAAGTGCAGGCCGGCGACCCGGTGCTGATCACGGAAGCCATGAAGATGGAAACCGAAATCCAGGCCCCCATCGCCGGCGTGGTGACCGAGATCCACGTCAAAAAGGGCGAAAGCGTGACGCCGGACGAGGCGTTGATCGTGATCGACTGATTTTTCAATGTCTCAAGTTGTTGATCCACCCCGTAGGCCGGCTCAAGCGCAGCGGAGCCGGCATTTCGGCATGACATGTTTTTGCCGGCTCCGCTGCGCTTGAGCCGGCCTACCTCTGTCAACCCATGCGTTCCTTCCACCGTCGCCCCGTCATTTGCTTCCCGCGTTGCATGCCACGATAATCCCGCCCATGAACCTCGTGCTGGCCTCCACCTCCCCCTTCCGTCGCGCCGTGCTGGAGAAGCTCGGCATCCCCTTCGACGTGGTCTCTCCCGACGTGGACGAGACCCCACGCCCGGGCGAGACGCCCGCAGAACTGGTGGAGCGGCTGTCCATCGCCAAGGCACGGACCGTGGCGCGGGAACGGGAGTCGGGGCTGGTGATCGGCTCCGATCAGGTGGCCGTGATCGATAGCGAGATCCTGGGCAAGCCCGGCAGTCACGAACGGGCCGTCGCGCAGTTGCGGCAGGCTTCGGGCCGCCGCGTCACCTTCCTCACCGGGCTGGCCCTGGTGAATGCGGCAAGCGGCCAGGTGCAGTCGGAAGTGGTGCCCTTCCATGTCCACTTCCGGGAACTGTCGGAGACGATGATCGAGAATTACCTGAAGCGTGAACAGCCCTACAACTGTGCCGGCAGCTTCAAGTCCGAGGCCCTCGGTATCGTGCTCTTCGAACGCTTGGAAGGCGAGGATCCCAACACCCTGATCGGCCTGCCGCTGATCCGCCTGGTGCGCATGCTGGAAAAGGCGGGAATGCCCATCCTTTAGCAGGCTGTTGCGGGGAGCTGATGGCGGGTAGCCAGGAAAACCTGGTGATGTTGCCAGACACCAGCAACCGTATTTTCGCGGCTTGCGCCGCTCCCACAAGGGGTTGCCGGCGCGGGGATGCCAGGCGTCAGCGCAGTCGTGCGCTCTCCGCGCCGGTGATCCGGGCCAGGGTTTCGGCCATGGCCATGCCGAAGCGTTCGGCGAAGCGTTCCAGGTAGTCGGGGCGGGGCGTATAGTCGACGATCTTCTCCTCGCCGATGATCTCCCGGGCCACGTAGCTGGCGCTGCCGAGGCCGTCCACCAGCCCCAGTTTCTTCGCCTCCTCGCCGGTCCAGAACAGGCCGGAGAAGATCGTCGGATCGTCGGCCAGGCGTTCACCGCGGCCCGTCTTCACGGCGTCGATGAACTGCCGGTGAATGGCGGCGAGCATGGACTTGACGTGTGCCACCTCGTCGGGCTTCTCCGGCGAGAAGGGATCCAGCATGCCCTTGTGCTCGCCGGCCGTGTACAGCCGCCGCTCCACGCCCAGTTTCTTCATGGCATCGACGAAGCCGAAACCGTTCATCAGCACCCCGATGGAGCCGACGATGCTCGCCTTGTCGGCATAGATTTCGTCGGCGGCCGCCGCGATGTAATAGCCGCCGGAGGCGCACATGTCGGCGACCACGGCGTAGAGCCTGACGTCGGGATGCTTCTTCCGCAGGCGGCGGATTTCGTCGTAGACATAGCCGGCCTGCACCGGGCTGCCGCCGGGACTGTTGATGCGCAGGATCACGCCCACCGTGTTCTCGTCGTCGAAGGCGGCGCGCAGGCCGCTGACGATGTTGTCGGCACTGGCCTCGGCGTCGGCGGCGATCACCCCCTTCACCTCCACCAGCGCGGTGTGCTTGCCCACGGTCAGGGGCTTGCCGCCCTCGCGCGGCAGGTAGAGGGCGAAGAAGATCAGGAACAGGTAAGCCAGCAGCACCACCTTGAAGAAGATGTTCCAGCGCCGGGCACGACGCTGTTCGTTGAGGGCGGCGAAAGCCAGGCGGTTGACCACCTCGCGCTGCCAGTCGTCGTCATGGCGCGAAGGCTCCGGTGCGGTTTGGCCGGTCATGTGGGATTCCTTGCTGATTCGTATTGGATGAAATCAGGCGGAAGCATCGCCCGGTTGGCACGATTTTGCAATGCCGGTTCAGGCCGCCCGGCTCAGCCAGCCGTCCAGCCAGCGCCCCACTTCCGCCAGGGAATCGACGCAGTCCAGCGGCCGGCAGGCCAGCAGGCGTTCCCGATCGTGCACGCCGTAGGTGACCCCCAGCGCCGGCACGCCGGCGTTGCTGGCCATCTGCAGATCGTATTCGGTGTCGCCGATCATCAGGGCCTGGTCCGGCGCCATGCCCGTCACGTCGAGGATGTCGAGCAGCATGGCCGGATGGGGCTTGGAGAAGCTCTCGTCGGCGCAGCGGGTGGCGTGGAAGTATGGCGCCAGGCCGGTCTCGGCGAGCACCCGATCGAGCCCCTGACGGCCCTTGCCGGTGGCGATGGCCAGAAAATGGCCCTGCTCGTGAAGCCGCCGGATCAGTGCCTCGGCGCCCTCGAACAGGACGCTGGGGGTGTCGTCCAGCTCGAGAAAGTGGCGCCGGTAGTGGTGCACCAGCGCATCCCACTCCGCTTCGGCGGCCTCCGGATACAGGGCCATCAGCGCCTCGCGCAGGCCCAGGCCGATGATGTTGCGCAGTGCCGCTTCGTCCCGGGGCGGGAGGCCCGTTTCACGGATCGCCGCACGCAGGCAGGCGACGATGCGGGCCTGGGAGTCCATCAGGGTGCCGTCCCAGTCGAAGACGAGGAGGCGGGTCGGTTCAGAAGTCATGTGCCAGTGCCAGTCGGTCGAGCAGAGTGATCAGTTCGTCGTCCAGCGGAGCGCGGACCGCGAGCGGCTTCTCGCCCGGCAGCGGAATGCGCAGGGAATGGGCATGCAGGAACAGCCGCTGCAAGCCCTGCTCCCGCATCTGCCGGTTGAATCCGGCATCGCCGTATTTCTCGTCGCCGGCGAGCGGATGGCCGATATGGGCCGCGTGCACCCGGATCTGGTGGGTGCGCCCCGTCTCGAGTCGGACTTCGACCAGCGAGGCAAGTTCCCCCACGGCCAGCGGCCGGAAGACGCTGCGGGAAGGCTTGCCGGCGGGATCGACCCGCACGATCCGTTCGCCGGAGCGCAGCACGTTCTTGCGCAAGGGCGCATCCACGGTACGGGTTCCCCCTTCCCAGCGCCCCTGCACCAGCGCCAGATAGCGCTTGTCGATGCGATTCTGCCGCAGCAGGTCGTGCAGGATCCGCAGGGTGGATCGCCGCTTGGCGATGATCAGGCAGCCGGAGGTCTCCCGATCCAGCCGGTGGACCAGTTCCAGGTAGCGGGCCTCCGGGCGCAGGGCCCGCAGGCCCTCGATGACCCCGTAGCGCAGCCCGCTGCCGCCGTGCACGGCCAGGCCGCTGGGCTTGTTCAGGATCAGCAGGTGCGGATCCTCGTGGAGAACGGCCGCGGCGAGCGTCTCCAGCACCGCGTTGGCCGGCCGCGCCGGCGCCGGCCGGGCATCGAGCCGCACCGGCGGGATCCGCACCACGTCCCCGGCACGCAGGCGATAGTCGGGGCGGATGCGCCCCTTGTTGACGCGCACCTCGCCCCGGCGAAGGATGCGATAGATGAGGTTGCGCGGCGCGCCCTTGAGCCGCCCCAGCAGGTAGTTGTCCACCCGCTGGCCGGCCAAATCCGGGCCGATCTCGACAAGTTGAACCCTGTTCGTGCCCTGTTTGCTGTCGTTTTCCTGCATTTATCCATTCTATCAGGTTCCCGCGCATTTGCTGAGGGAACAAATCATTGATATAGTGTTCAAATTCCGGTAATCCGGAAGCTGCGCGGAAAACCGGCATCACGGCGCGCAGCCGGTGCAAACCGAAATCATTTGCGATCCGTCACCGACGCGACACTTTCGCGGTGACCCGAAACGACACCTACTGCCCGCCACATTTTCACGAATGCTGCGGTCAGTAACCTGGATGAACAACCGCGCTCCCATTGTCTGAGTTGATTCCGGATTGTGGTGGGCAGGCCCGGGCATGATCGGGCGCAGGCACATTCGCGCACACCGCCCCCTTCGGCGGCAAGGTCATGCGAGCACAGATACCGGTCTGGCAGATCCCACTGGTCGATTCATGACCGTGGTCGAGCGCCAACACGCAAGGTTTTGTCATGAAAAGAATGCTGTTCAACGCCACGCAGCCGGAAGAGCTGCGTGTGGCGCTCGTCGACGGTCAGAAACTCTATGATCTCGACATCGAAACCGCTCAGCGGGAAAGCAAGAAATCCAACATCTACAAGGGCAAAATCACCCGCATCGAGCCCAGCCTGGAAGCCGCCTTCGTCGACTACGGCGCCGAACGTCACGGCTTCCTCCCCCTGAAGGAAATCTCCCGCACCTACTTCCGCCCCGACGCCGACACCTCCGGCCGGGTCAACATCAAGGACGTGCTGCGCGAGGGTCAGGAAGTGGTCGTGCAGGTGGCCAAGGAGGAGCGCGGCAACAAGGGCGCGGCCCTGACCACCTTCATCAGCCTGGCCGGCCGCTACCTGGTGCTGATGCCCAACAATCCCCGCGCCGGGGGGGTCTCCCGGCGCATCGAGGGCGAGGAACGGGCCGAGGCCAGGGAAGCCCTCAACCAGCTCCAGATCCCCTCCGACATGGGGGTCATCATCCGTACCGCCGGTGTGGGCAAGAGCGTCGAGGAGCTGCAGTGGGACCTCGACTACCTGCTGAACCTGTGGCGCTCCATCGAGGAAGCCGCCAAGGAGCGTCCCGCGCCCTTCCTCATCTATCAGGAAAGCAACCTGATCACCCGCACCATCCGCGACTACCTGCGCAACGACATCAGCGAGATCCTGATCGACGAGCCCTCCGTCTACGAGCAGGCGAAGGAGTTCATGGCCCAGGTGATGCCCCACAACCTGAACAAGATCAAGCTCTATCAGGATCCGGTGCCGCTGTTCACCCGCTACCAGATCGAGTCGCAGATCGAATCGGCCTTCCAGCGCGAGGTGCGCCTGCCCTCCGGCGGCGCCCTGGTCATCGACCACACCGAGGCCCTGGTCTCCATCGACATCAACTCGGCCCGCGCCACCAAGGGCGGCGACATCGAGGAAACCGCGCTCAACACCAACCTCGAGGCGGCCGACGAAATCGCCCGCCAGCTGCGCCTGCGCGACCTGGGCGGCCTGATCGTCATCGACTTCATCGACATGACCCCGGCCCGCAACCAGCGCGAGGTGGAAAACCGCCTGCGCGAGGCCCTGAAGATGGACCGCGCCCGGGTCCAGATCGGCCGGATCTCCCGCTTCGGCCTGCTGGAGATGTCCCGTCAGCGGCTGCGCCCCTCGCTGGGCGAGTCCAGCCAGATGGTCTGCCCCCGCTGCAGCGGCCAGGGCACCATCCGCGGCGTGGAATCCATCGCCCTGTCGATCCTGCGGGTGATCGAGGAAGAGGCGATGAAGGAGAAGACCGCCAAGGTCATCGCCCAGGTGCCGGTGGACGTGGCCACCTTCCTGCTCAACGAGAAGCGCCGGATCCTCTCCGACATCGAAAAGCGCCAGAAGGTGCAGATCCTGCTGGTGCCCAACACCCACCTCGACACCCCCCACTACGACGTGGAGCGGATCCGCGAGGGCGAGGACGGCGAGGTCAGCAAGCATCCGAGTTACGAACTGGCCACCCACAATCCCGAAGAGGAAGCCGAAGCGGCCCAGGGCGCCGTCAGCGAGCAGAAGCCGGTCGAGGAGCCTGCCGTCAAGTCGGTGGCCCCGGCCACGCCCCGGCCGGCGCCCAGCACGCCGGCCAAAGCGAAAACCGAGGAAGCGGCTCCCGCCGCCGGGAAACCGGGGCTGTTCGTGCGCCTGTGGCGGGCCCTGTTCGGCAAGGGCAGCGAGCCGGAACCGGCCCGGAAAACGGCCGGATCGGGCAACAAGAGCCGCAGCAACGGGCGCCGTGGCAAGGGCGCCCAGCAGGGCCAGCGCGGCGGCCGCGGCGGTCAGCAGGGCCGGGGACGCGGTGGTCAGCAGGGCGGCCGCAACCGCGGTGGCTCGGCCCAGGGCGGCGGACGCCAGGCCGCCCAGGAGAAGGAAACCCGGCCGGCGCGCAGCAAGCCGGAAGCGGCCGCCGCCAGCGGTGGCGAAAAGCCGGCTGCGCAACAACGGCAGGCGGGTGGCCGCCGTGGCGGCGGCCAGGGGGCCGGTTCCCGCCGTAACGAAAGCGTGCAGGCCCGCCAGCAGGGACGGCAGATGGCGCAGCGGGCCAACGAGGAAGCCCAGGCCGCCCGCCAGGCCCGTCGCAGCGGCGGCAACGGCGGTGCCGAAACCGCGGCGCCCGAGGCGGCCAGCGTGACCGGCGAGCAGCCCGACACCACCACTTCGGCCCCCGTTTCGACCCAGGGACAGACACAGGGCGCCAGCACCGGCTCCGGCAGCCGCCGCGGCCGCCGCGGTGGTCGCCGCCGCCGCAAGTCGCAAGGCGACAGCGCCGCCACGGCGGATGCCCCGAACGAGTCCCGGGCGGCCACGGCGGAACGCGAGGCCCCGGCAACCGCGCCCGCCACCGAAAACGCACCGGCAGCAGCGACCAGCGACACCGCCCAGCCAGCGGCCAGCGAATCCCGGCCCGAGGCGCAGCCCGAACCCAGGAGCGAGAGCAGACAGAACTCCGCCGCTGACGCCGCGCCGGCAAGGACTGCCAGCGAACCTGCGGCACAAAGTGCGGCGAACGTGCCGGAAAACGCCGTGCCGAAGGCCGTCGAACCCGCCCCCGCCGAGCCGGACAAGGCCGCCAGGTCGGCCGACAACGCCGCGCCCCCTGCGGCCAAAAGCCGGCCGGCGGACACCGCCGCTCAGGACAAGCCGGCCGCCGCGCCTTCCGCGAACGAGGCGAAACCGTCCGGCGCCGGCCAAACGGCTCCTGCCCCGGCCGCCAAACGCGAAGAGCCGAAACTCCAGCAGGTGTTCACCAAGCCCGAATACCTGAAACCGGCCGAGGAAAATGCGGAAAAACCGGCCCGGGCCGCTGACGAGAGCGGCAGTCACTAACAGGCGGTTGAAAAAGCCCATCCTGGGCTTTTTCAACCCGGCAGCGGTCAACCCGCAAGAAAACGGGGAGCCAAGGCTCCCCGTTTTCTTGCGTGGGCAGGAACGCTGCCGCTTATCCCGATTCGTCAGCGGGATTCGAGGTGCTGGCGTATCTCCGCCAGCAACCCCTCGGCCGCCGCCTCCACGAGATCGAACACCTGATCGAAGCCCCCCTGCCCGCCGTAATAGGGATCCGGCACCTCCCGCACCTTCATCTCCGGCGCAAACTCCATGAACAGGCGGATCCGCTCCCGATGCGCCTCCTCGGCCATGTCGTGCAGGATGGCCAGGTTGTCCCGATCCATGGCCAGCACGAAATCGAACAGGCCGAGATCCTCATGGGTCACCCGCCGGGCCCGCAGCGCATCCAGCTCGATGCCGCGGCGCGAGGCCGTCTCCCGGGCCCGCGGATCGGGCGGTTCGCCCACGTGGTAGGCATGGGTGCCCGCCGAGTCAACATGCACCCGTTCGGCCAGGCCCGCCTCCTCCACCCGCCGCCGGAACACCCCCTCGGCCATGGGCGAACGGCAGATGTTGCCCATGCAGACGAAGAGCACGGAAATCTTGTCGGTTTTCATCGAACGGACACCTTTTCGGGTTACACGGATACGGGCGCACATTATGCCTTCGGCCTATTGCCGGAGCCAGCGAATGTTGGCACACTCCAAGCGGTTTTTCCGCACAGGACCACCTGAGAAGGACAAGGACCGATGATCCGCAAATGCCTCTTTCCCGTTGCCGGTTACGGCACCCGCTTCCTCCCGGCCACCAAGTCGATGCCCAAGGAAATGATGCCGGTGGTCAACAAGCCCCTGGTGCAATACGGCGTCGAGGAGGCCTTTCAGGCCGGCATGACCGACATGGCCTTCGTCACCGGGCGCGGCAAGCGGGCGATCCCCGATCACTTCGACATCAGCTACGAGCTGGAGGCGCAGATCGCCGGCACCGACAAGGAAGATCGCCTCACCGACATCCGTCACCTGATCCAGAACTGCACCTTCACCTATACCCGCCAGAAACAGATGCTGGGCCTCGGGCACGCCATCCTGACCGGGGAGACCCTGATCGGCGATCAGCCCTTCGGCGTGGTGCTGGCCGACGACCTCTGCATCACCGACGGCGACGGCGTGCTGGCCCAGATGGTCCAGCTCTACAAGCAGTTCCGCTGCACCATCGTGGCCATCGAGGAAGTGCCCGCCGGCGAGACCGACAAGTACGGCATCATCAAGGGCGAGGAAGTGCGCGACGACATCTACCGGGTCGAGACCATGGTGGAGAAGCCGGCGCCCGGCGAGGCGCCCAGCAACCTGGCCATCATCGGCCGCTATATTCTCACTCCGGACATCTTCGATCTGCTGCGCGAGACCCCGGTCGGCAAGGGCGGTGAAATCCAGCTCACCGATGCCCTCATGGCCCAGGCCCAGCGCGGCTGCGTGATGGCCTACCGCTTCAAGGGCCGCCGCTTCGACTGCGGCAGCGTGGACGGCTTCGTCCAGGCCACCAACTACTGCTACGAGCATCTCTACCGCAAGTCCCGCGCCCCGGCCGAGGTGGCCAGCCTGGTGAAGAAGGGCTGAAACGTCGCAAAATTGTGCTGACACAAACGGCTCCGGTGTGGGGCGTGTGTAGGCCGGCTCAAGCGCAGCGGAGCCGGCAAAAAGTGTCATCCCGAGATGGCGGCTCCGCTGCGCTTGAGCCGCCCTACGGCCTGCAAATAACGCAGAGGGCGCAGAGACGCAGAGAACGCCGAGAAAGGCGAAGACGAGCAAGATTGCTTGCCATCAACAGAATCACCTGAATCCGACAGAACAGACTTACCAGCCCTCTGTGATCTCTGCGTCTCTGCGCACTCTGCGTTACTTCCACCTCCCTTCGCCGACTGCCCGATCGCGCAATTTCCATACCGGCATTTCATGACAGCCGGGCCTTGCAATGCCCCGGATTTGCCCCCATTCTGGAATCATTCGATCCAGCAACCCGCCTATCGCCCCATGAACAACCACCAACGCCAGATCATCGACGGTGATCCCCACGTGGTCGCCACCCGCTACTGGCACAAGCTGGAGGACGGCCGCATCCAGTGCGATCTGTGCCCCAGGGAATGCAAGCTCCATGAAGGCCAGCGGGGCCTGTGTTTCGTGCGGGAGAACCGCCACGACCAGATCGTGCTGAACTCCTACGGCCGCTCCAGCGGCTTTGCCATCGATCCCATCGAGAAGAAGCCCCTCAATCACTTCCTGCCAGGCACCCCCGTGCTCTCCTTCGGCACCGCCGGCTGCAACCTGGCCTGCAAGTATTGCCAGAACTGGGACATCAGCAAGTCCCGCGAGGTGGATACCCTGGCGGACGAGGCCTTTCCCGAGACCATCGCCCGGGCTGCCGCGGAAACGGGCTGCCGCAGCGTGGCCTATACCTACAACGACCCGGTCATCTTCCACGAGTATGCCATCGATACGGCCGATGCCTGTCACGAGAAGGACATCAAGTCGGTGGCCGTCACGGCCGGTTACGTCAGCCCCGAACCGCGCAAGGAGTTCTATGCCCACATGGATGCCGCCAACGTGGATCTGAAGGGCTTCACCGAGAAGTTCTACTACAAGCTCACCGGCGGCCATCTGCAACCGGTACTCGACACGCTGGTCTATCTCAAGCACGAAACCGATGTGTGGTTCGAGATCACCACCCTGCTGATTCCGGGCTGGAACGATTCGGACGAGGAAATCGACGCCATGACGAAATGGGTGGTGAAGGAACTCGGGCCCGACGTGCCCCATCACTTCACCGCCTTCCATCCCGACTACAAGATGCTGGACGTGCCGCCGACGCCGATGGAAACCCTGATCAAGGCCCGCAAGATCGCCATGGACAACGGCATCCGCTACGCCTACACCGGCAACGTCCATGACGAGGAAGGCCAGAGCACCTGGTGCCACCAGTGCGGCCAGAAGCTGATCGGCCGCGACTGGTACGTGCTCTCCACCTGGAACCTGGATGCGCAGGGCCGCTGCAACCAATGCGGCACGCCCTGTGCCGGGGTGTTCGAGGCCAGGCCCGGCGACTGGGGCGCCAAGCGCATTCCGATACGCTTGCGGGATTTCGCGGCATGAGGTCAAATGGCCGGGTAACGACCCGACCATCCGCCCCATGAGCGAAATCATCATCACCCTCGAACAGCTGCGCAGCCTCATCGGCCTGCGCATGATCCACCAGGGCCAGCGCTGCCAGGTGATCGAAGTGCTCGAAGACGGCCCTTCCCTCGTGTTGCAGGGCATCGACGAGACCCCCACCATCCAGCCAAACCAGCACGGCGAGGCCACCCGCCGCTCGCCGGTCACCTACACCATTCCGGTGCTCAACGAGGATCGCACGGAGCTGTCCAGCGAGTTTCTGGCGCTGGATCTGATCGAGTGAGTCAGATGCAGGTCGCGGCGAGGGCGCCGCGCCTACAGCGATGATTCCGGGCGGCTACCTGTAGGCGCGGCGCGAGCCGCGATTCACGTCCCCTCCCCCAACAGGATCCGTTCCACCCGGGCCAGATCGTCCGGCGTGTCCACTCCCGGGCCGGGGATCGCCTCCGCCACGGGCACCACGATGCGCCCGCCGTGCCACAGCACACGCAACTGCTCCAGCGATTCGGCCCGCTCCAGCGGCGCCGGGGCGGCGGTCACGTAGTCGCGCAGGTAGCCGGCGCGGTAGGCGTACAGGCCGATGTGACGCAGGAAGGGCGTGTCGGCGGGCAGGGTGTCGGGATCGCCGGCGAATTCGTCCCGGTGCCAGGGGATCGGCGCGCGGCTGAAATAGAGGGCATGGTCGGCCGCATCGCGCACCACCTTGACCACGTGGGGATCGAACAGCTCGGCCGGATGGTGGACGGGGGTGCAGAGGGTGGCCACGTCGGCCTCCGGATGGGCGGCCAGGGCTTCGGCCACCTGGCGGATGCAGGCCGGCGGCATCAGGGGTTCGTCGCCCTGCAGGTTGACCACGATGGTGTCGTCGGCCCAGCCTTCGGCGGCGACCACTTCCGCCAGGCGATCGGTGCCGGAGCGATGGGTGTCGGCGGTCATGCGCACGTCGGCGCCGAAATCCCGGGCCGCCTGCGCGATGCGCGCATCGTCGGTGGCCACGATCACCGTCTGCGCGCCGCTGCGGCGCGCGCAGTCGTGCACATGGGCGATCATGGGCCGGCCGGCCAGCGGCAGGAGCGGCTTCCCCGGCAGCCGGCTGGCGGCGTACCGGGCCGGAATGACGACCCGGAAGGCCACGCTCAGCTGACCTCGTCGGCTTCGAGCTGGCGCGCCTCGTCCTCGAGCATCACCGGGATGTCGTCACGGATGGGGAAGGCCAGGCGGTCGGTCTTGCAGATCAGTTCCTGTTTTTCCTGATCGTAGATCAGGGGCCCCTTGCAGACAGGGCAGGCGAGGATATCAAGCAGGTTTTTGTCCATGTCGGGCCTCGATCCGGTTGATGAAATGCTGGGCGAAGCCAGCGGGCAGTTGCGCCTCGATGGGCAGATACCACAGATTGGCGCGGGCGAACCGCTGGCACTTTACCGCATCCTTCTCGGTCATCACCACCGGCCGGTCGTCGCCGAAATGGAGATCGGCCGCCGTGTAGGGATGATGATCGGCGAAGGGATGGCGCGTCACCTGCAGCCCGGCCCGCTCCAGGGTTTCGAAGAAGCGCGCCGGATGGCCGATGCCGGCCACCGCGTGCACCGGTCGTCCTTGCCAGTCCGACAGCGGCACGCGGCGAGTCGGATCGGCCAGGTTGACCAGATCGCCGATACGATAGCGCATGGGCAGCTCGCCCGAATGGGCCGAAGTGCCATTGCAGATCAGGAAATCCACTGTCTCGCGCCGCCGTACCGGTTCGCGCAGGGGGCCGGCCGGCAGGCACAGGCCGTTGCCGAAACGGCGCTCGCCATCGATCACCAGGATTTCCAGATCCCGGCGCAGGGCGTAGTGCTGCAGGCCATCGTCACAGAGCAGGATGTCGCAGTCGTTGTGGCGCAGCAGCGCCTCGCCAGCCTCGGCCCGCTCCGGCCCCACGGCCATGGGGCAGCCGGTCTGGCGGGCGATCAGGATCGGCTCGTCTCCCACCATCACCGGATCGCTGTCGGGGCGCACCTGCTGGGGCCAGCGGCGGGCCCGCCCGCCATAGCCCCGGCTGACGATGCCGGGCCGGTAGCCGTGTTCGCGCAGAATGCGGGCGATGGCGATCACCAGCGGCGTCTTGCCCGTGCCGCCCACCGTGAGGTTGCCGACCACGATCACCGGCACGGGCAGGCGGCGGGAAGGCAGGATCCGCAGGCGGTAGAGCAGGCGACGCAGGTTGACCAGCCCGCAGAACAGCCACGAGAGAGGCCGCAGGGCCTGGCTGAGCCCGTTGCGGGAATACCAGATCTGGGGCAGCCGATCGGCGATCACGGCACCGCCTCGCTGAACTGGTGACGGTAGAGGGCGGCGTAGTGCCCTCCCCGGGCCAGCAGCTCGTCATGCCGCCCGCTTTCGACAATGCGGCCCTGGCTGAGGACCACGATGCGATCCGCCCGCTCGATGGTGGACAGGCGGTGGGCGATGACCAGGGTGGTGCGGTTCTGCATCAGCTCCTCGAGCGCCGCCTGGATGTGACGTTCCGATTCGGTGTCCAGCGCCGAGGTGGCCTCGTCGAGGATCAGGATCGGCGCATCCTTGAGGATGGCCCGCGCGATGGCCAGGCGCTGGCGCTGGCCGCCCGAGAGCAACACGCCGTTCTCCCCCACCAGGGTGTCGAAGCCCTCGGGCAGCTTCTCGATGAATTCCAGAGCGTGGGCGGCCTTCGCCGCGCGCACCAGATCGTCCCGGCTGGCGGTGTCCAGGGCGCCGTAGGCGATGTTGTGGGCGATGGTGTCGTTGAACAGGGTCACGTGCTGGCTGACCAGCGCCATGTGGCTGCGCAGGTTGGCCAGGCGCAGTTCGCGGATGTCGTGGCCGTCGAGGCGGATGCAGCCGGTGTCCGCCTCATAGAAGCGCGGCAGGAGGTTGACCAGGGTGGTCTTGCCGGCCCCGGAGCGGCCCACGAAGGCCACCGTCTCGCCGGGGGCGATGTCGAGATCGATGTCCTGCAGGACCGGTTCGGCATCGGGATGATAGCGGAAGGAGACGCCTTCGTAACGGATGGCGCCCTGCGCCCGCGGCAGGGCCAGCGTGCCCGTGTCCCGTTCCGGCGCCTGATCGAGAAACTCGAACACGCTCTGGGCAGCGGCGATGCCCCGTTGCAGGTTGACGTTGACCGAGGTCAGGCGCTTGGCGTGTTGCATTAGCAGGAGCATGGCCGTGAGATAGGAACCGAACTCGCCCACCTGCAGATCCAGCTCGAAGGCCGAATAGATCATGAGGGCGAAGGCCACCGCCACGATGAACTGGATCACCGGCGAGCTGAGGGCATTGGTGACGGCCAGCTTGAGGAACTGGCGGCGGTTGCGCTGGTTGATGTCGGCGAAGCGGCGGGCCTCGTAGTCCTGTCCGCCGAACACCCGGATCTCCCGGTGGGCGCCGATGATCTCCTCCGAGACGCTGGACAGATCGCCCATGGATTCCTGGATGCGGCGGCTGAGCTTGCGAAAACGCTTGCTGACGAACATCACCAGCCACACCAGCAGCGGCGCGGCGGCGAGCAGGATCAGGGTCAGCTCCACGCTGTAGTACAGCAACAGGCCCAGCAGGGCCAGGATGGTGAGGCTGTCGCGGATGATGATGGTAATCACGGTGGAGGTGGCGAAGGCCAGCTGCTCCACGTCGTAGAGCAGCTTCGACAGCAGGTTGCCGGACGAGGTAGTGTCGTAGAAGCGCACCGGCAGGCGCATGAGCTGGGCGAACATCTCCCGGCGTAGATCCCGGATCACGCTGCGGGCCACGTAGTTCATCCCGTAGTCGGAGAGGAAGTTGCTGACGATGCGCAGGGCAAAGATGGCGATGATGAGGGTCGGGATCCAGGTGAGGGCCTTGGGATCGCGGGCCACGAAGCCGTCGTCCAGCAGCGGCTGGATGATGCGGGCGAAGGCCGCCTCGGTGCCGGAAAAGAGGATCATGCCCAGCACCGCCAGCAGGAACATGGCGATGTAGGGGCGCACGTAGCGCAGCAGGCGACGGTAGATGGCCACCCCGTCGGCTTGGGCGTCCGCGCGGCTCATGCCATCAGTCCTGGGCAGACTGCCGGGTGGCGAAGGTCAGGTGGGTGAGCCCGAGCTGGCGGGCGGCATCCATGGCGCGGATCACGTATTCGTGGGGCGTCTTGCGATCGGCGCTGATGATCAGCTGCGGCCTGTCATGCCCTTCCACCGTGTCGGACAGGGCCCGCTTGAGGGTGGCCAGCTTCTCGTCGCGCACCCGCCGGTTGTTGATGAAATAGTGGCCCTGGGCGTCGATGCTGATTTCCACCTTGAACTGCCTGGTCTCGGTGACCTTGCCGCTGGCTTCCGGCAGCTCGATGTTCAGTTCCGCCTGCTTGTCGAAGGTGGTGGAGACCATGAAGAAGATCAGCAGCAGGAACACCACGTCGATCAGTGGCGTGAGGTTGACCTCCGGCTCCTCGTCCCGGCGGTTGTCTTGCAGGCGCATGACTCAGGGCTCCCGGGCTTCCCGCTCGCCGTGCATCACGTCCAGCATCTTCAGGGCCTCTTCTTCCATCTTGAGCACCAGGCCGTTCACCTTGCCACGGAAATAACGGTAGAAAATCAGGCTGGGAATCGCCACCGACAGGCCGGCGGCGGTGGTGATCAGGGCCTCGGAGATTCCGCCGGCCAGCACGCCGGGGTTGCCCACCCCGTGGGCGGTGATGGCGGCGAAGACCTTGATCATGCCGATCACGGTGCCGAGCAGGCCCAGCAGGGGCGTCACCGCGGCCACGGTGCCCAGGGTATTGAGATAGCGATCCAGTTCGTGCACCACCTGGCGGCCCACGTCCTCGATGGCTTCCTTCATGATCTCCCGCGGATGGTGGCGGTTGACCAGGCCGGCCGCCAGGATCCGGCCCAGGGGGGAGTTCTTCGCCAGCGCCTGGATGTGCTCGTCATCGAGACTGCCGGACTTGTGCCACTGCCAGACCTGGGCCACCAGGTTGGGCGGCGTGATGCGTTTCGTCTGCAGGGACCAGAAGCGTTCGCCGACGATGGCCAGGGCGATGACCGAACACAACAGGATGGGCAGCATGAGCCAGCCGCCCGCTTGAACCATCTCGAACACGATGTGAGGTTTCCTTGGGGTTGAAGATGAGGACGGGGTGTTTCGCAGTGCGGCAACTTTAGCAGACTGGACAGGCCGAGGACAAACGACCGGTTCAGGGTCCGGGATCATGCCAGTAATGGCGCGCGGCGCGGCGGTAGCAGCGCATCTGCAGGGGCTCGCCGCCAAGCCGCAGGGCACCGGCGCCGCAGGCCGCGCTGGCCAGCATGCGGACGCGCCGTTGCGCATAGCGTGCCCGCACGCGGGGATCGGGAAAACCGTAACGGTTGCGATAGCCGACCGGAAACAGCACCCAGCGGGGCCGCACGGCCTCCAGAAAGGCCGGGCTGGAGGAACTGCGGCTGCCGTGGTGTGGCGCCACCAGCACGTCCGCCCGCAGGGCCGTGCCCAGGCGCCGCACCAGACGTCGCTCGGCGGGCCGTTCGATGTCGCCGGTCAGCAGCAGCACCCGGCCGGCGGCGGCCACCCGCAGCACGCAGGAGGCATCGTTGCCCCGGCCTTCACCTGCCTGCGGGTGCAACAGGTCGAAACGCACCCCGTCCCATTCCCAGCCCTCCCCCGCCCGGCAGGGCCGCGAGCGGCGCCCGCCGATGGTGAGCCTGCGGCTGGCCAGAAAGTCGGCCACCGGCAGTGCACGGAGGATGGCCGCGGCGCCACCACGGTGATCGCTGTCGCCATGGCTGATCAGCAGCCGATCAATCTTGCCGATGCCCGCCGCCCGCAGAAAGGGCACCACCACCGCACTGCCCGCCTCGAAGTCCGGCCCGAAGCGGGGCCCGGTGTCGTAGATCAGCACGTGCCCGCGAGTGCGGACCACCGCCGCCAGTCCCTGTCCCACGTCGAGCAGGGTGAAGTCGGCCTGCCCGGGAGGCGGCCCCGAGGACGGCGGAAACAGCAGCGGCAGCAGGAGCAGCGCGCCGGCGAACCGCCCGGGCATGCCCCTCGGCATGAGCAACAGCAGCATGCCCGCCAGGGCCAGGACGGTGGCCAAGCCCGAGACCGTCGCCCCGCCCCACTGGGCGTATGGCCAGCCGGCCAGGATGCCGAGGCCGCTCAGGATCCCCTGCATGAGCCAGGTGCCGGCCGCCAGCAGAAACTCGCCGCCCACCGGCCAGATCAATCCCGGCAGGCTGCCGAGCAGTGCCAGGGGCACCACCAGCAGCCCCACCAGGGGCACCGCCAGCAGGTTGGCCAGGGGCGAAATCAGCGATGCCTGGCCGAAGAGCAGCAGCAACAGGGGCAGCAGGCCCAGAGAGATCCACCACTGGACCCGCAACGCCTGGCCGAGCCGTCCGGCGGCCCGCAGGCGGCCCTGCAGACCATAGAAAATCAGCCCCACCGCCGCGAAGGAGAGCCAGAGGCCGGGATCCAGGACGGCCAGCGGATCGAACGCCAGCACCAGCAACAGGGCCAGGCCCAGGGTTTGGCCGCTGGCCACCCGGCGATAGCGCCACAGGGCCAGCAGGCCCACGGCGGCCATGATCAGGGCCCGCTGTGTGGGCACCGAGAAGCCGGCCAGGGCCGCGTAGCCGGTGGCCAGGAACAGGGCGGTCAGCACCCCGAAACGGGGTGCCGGAAGCCACAGCAGGCCCCGGCCGGAGAACCGCCACAGCCACCGTCCCAGCCAGAAACCGAGACCCGCCAGCAGGCCGATGTGCAGGCCGGAGATGGCCATCAGATGATTGGTGCCGGTGGCGCGCAGCACCGCCCATTCCTGCTCGCCGATGTCGCTGCGATCGCCCACCACCAGGGCCTGCAACAGGCCGGCGGCCGGCGTGTCGGGCAGCCATGCCTCGAGACGCTGGCGCAAGCCGTGACGCAGACGGTTCACGACGTCTCCCCGGGCCGTCGCCAGGCGCCGGTTGCCGGGATCGGCGCGCACGTAGCCGGTGGCCCGGATCCCGTGGCGGAACAGCCAGCGTTCGTAGTCGAAACCGCCGGGATTGCGGAAGCCGTGGGGCCGCTTCAGGCGAACCCGCAGCCGCCAGGTCTCCCCGGGGACGAGATCCGGAAAGCGGCCATACCAGCTCAGCCGCACCCGGGAGACCATCGCCACCGGCTGCCCTGTCGCCGCCAGGCGGGCCGAATCCACGGCCAGCTCGAAACGGACCCGGCGGGGGGTGCGAGCCGGCAGGGAGGCGATCCGCCCTTCGAGCCACAGATCCACCCCTTCCGCCCGGGGAGGCAGGTTCTCGTCGAGCAGCAGATGGGCCTGGAACAGTGCCCAGAGGAAACCGGCCGGCAGCCACAGCAGGCCGGCAGGCAGGGGTCGGGGAAAGGGGCGCGCCAGCAGGGGCAGCAGCGGCAGCGCGGTCACCAGCCACAACGGCGGCAGAGCGGCGAAGCCCTGCAGAAGCAGGCATCCGGCGGCGAACGCCAGGCTGCGCGACAGCCAGCCGTTCACTGTCGATTCCCTGACAAATGGGCGATAATGGCGCGTCGAAGGCCGGTTTCCATTCCAACCTCAATGTCCCGCAAATTCTTCAGACGCTATATGCCGGATCACGAGAAGATCCGCAACCACCGCCTGCTCAACCGGCTCTTCGGCAAGCTGCTGCACGATCCCAACCTGCTGCACCTCAACCGCCGCTCCGTCTCCGGGGCGATGGCGGTGGGACTGTTCTGCGCCTTCATTCCCCTGCCCACCCAGATGCTGGTGGCCGCGGCCGCGGCCATCGTGTTCCGGGTCAACCTGCCCATTGCCGTGGGTCTGGTCTGGATCACCAATCCGATCACCATCCCGCCCATGTTCTACTTCTGTTACAAGGTGGGCACGTGGATCCTCGGCGCGCCGCTGCACCCGGTGAACTTCTCCCTGAGCTGGGAGTGGATGGAACACGAACTGCGCCTGATCTGGCAGCCCCTGCTGCTGGGCTGCTTCATCGTCGGCAGCATCTCGGCGGCCGGCGGCTACGGCCTGACCCGCCTGTTCTGGCGGCTGCACGTGATTTCCCACTTGCGGGAACGGCGCCGGAAACGGCTCGAACGGGAAGCGGCGAAACTTCAGGCAAACCCTGAAGACCACCTGAAGTAGTTACGACAAGTTATTGATATCCTTTACTTCCTCGAGAACGCCGTCGGTCATCTTCAGCACCCGATCCATGCGCGCGGCGATGCGCGGATCGTGGGTCACCACCACGAAGCTGGTGGCATGGCGGCGATTCAGTTCCAGCATCAGATCATGCACCTGGGCCGCCGTATGGCTGTCGAGGTTGCCGGTCGGCTCGTCGGCCAGCACGCAGGCGGGCCGGGTGACCAGGGCCCGGGCCACCGCGGCGCGCTGGCGCTCGCCGCCCGAGAGTTCCCCCGGCTTGTGACCAAGGCGGTGGCCGATCCCCACCTGCTCGAGCACCTCCCGGGCCCGCCCCTCGGCACGGGCCACCGGCTCGCCGCGGATCAGCAGCGGCATGGCCACGTTCTCCAGGGCGGTGAACTCCGGCAACAGATGGTGGAACTGGTAGACGAAGCCCAGCATGCGGTTGCGCAACCGCCCCCGGCCTGCCTCGTCCAGGGCCGACATGGACTGATCGCCGATGGTGACCTCGCCGGCGGTAGGCACGTCCAGTCCGCCGAGCAGGTGCAGGAGGGTGCTCTTGCCGGAGCCGGAGGCGCCGACGATGGCCACCTGCTCCCCGGCGGCCACGGCCAGATCGATGCCACGCAACACTTCCACCGGCTCGGGCCCCTGAAGGAAGGTCTTGGTCAGCCCCTGGCAGCGGAGGATGATCGCCGGCTCACTCATAGCGCAGGGCCTCCGCGGGCTGCACGCGGCTGGCGCGCCAGGCCGGATAGAGGGTCGAGACCAGGCCCAGCACGAAGGCCACGCCGACGATGGTCCACACGTCGTCCCAGTGCAGATCCGAGGGCAGTTCGCTGATGTAGTAGATGCCGGGATCGAGGATGTGGAAGCCGAACAGCCGCTCGACGAAGGGCACCACCGTATCCAGATTGAGCGCCAGGCTCACGCCGCCGACGATCCCCAGCAGGGTGCCGATGAAGCCGATCAGCGTGCCCTGAACCATGAAGATCCCCATGATGCTGCGCGGGCTGGCGCCCAGGGTGCGCAGGATGGCGATATCGCTCTGCTTGTCGGTGACCAGCATCACCAGGGTGGAGACGATGTTGAAGGCGGCCACCGCCACGATCAGCAGCAGCAGGAGGAAGATCATGCGCTTTTCGATCTTCACCGCGCGGAACCAGTTGGCGTGATAGGAACTCCAGTCCCGCACCCAGTAGTCCATCAGGCCGCCCTGCTGCAGCTCGTAGCGCACCTGCGGGGCCCGGAAGAGATCCTTCAGCCGGGCCCGCACCCCGGTCACGGCCTCACCGAGGCGGAACAGGCGCTGGGCATCGGCCAGATGAATCAGGGCCAGCGAGCTGTCGTATTCGAACATGCCCACGTAGAAGATCCCGGCCACCGTGAACTGCTTGAGGCGTGGCATCACGCCGGCCGGCGTGACGTTGGCGCTGGGCGTGACCAGGGTCACCTTGTCGCCCACCTCCACGCGCAGGATGCGCGCCAGATCCCGGCCGAGCACGATGCGGAAACGGCCCGGCTGAAGCCCATCCAGCGTGCCCGCCACCATCTTGCGGCCCACGTTGGAGACCGCCGGCTCCAGCGCCGGATCGATGCCCCGGATCAGGGTGCCCTGGACCTTGCGACCGTGGATCAGCATCCCCTGCGCCTCCACGTAGGGCGCGGTGCCGAGCACCTGGGGATTCTCCCGCAACTGCATGACCACGTCGGACCAGTCGCGCAGGCGGCCCTCGAAACCGGTCACGGTCAGATGGGAAACCATGTCGAGGATGCGCCCGCGCACTTCCTTCTCGAAGCCGTTCATGACCGACATCACGGTAATGAGCGCAGTCACGCCCAGGGCGATGCCGAGCATCGAGGTCAGGGAGATGAAGGAGATGAAATGGTTGCGGCGCTTGGCGCGGGTATAGCGCAGGCCGATGGCGATTTCCAGGGGACGGAACATGGGGCGGCATTAAACCACAAAAAACCGCCCGCCGTTACCGCTCAGCCCTCGATCTCCACCGGCAGGCGGGTGTCGAGTTCGATGGCCTGCGGCGACACCGAGGCCCGCCAGGCGAGGATCTCCACACCCGCCCGCCGGGCTTCGGCCAGGGTCCGGGCATAGAGCGGATCGATGTCGGCGGCCGGGCGCACGAGGCGCGCATCGGCCCGCTGCACGCAGAACAGCAGCACCGCCCGGTCGCCACCGCGCACGATGTGGGCGAGTTCCCGCAGATGCTTGCTGCCGCGGGCGCTCACCGCATCGGGAAAGGCCGCCTCGCCCTCGCCCCGCACCAGGGTCACGCTCTTGATCTCCACGTAGCAGTCGGCGCGCCCCCGTTCCTGCAGCAGCAGATCGATGCGGCTGCCCTCCTCGCCGTAACGGACTTCCTGGCGGATCCGGGCATAGCCACGCAGTTCCGGGATCACGCCCCCTTCGATGGCCTCGCGCACCAGGCGGTTGGCCAGATGGGTATTGACGCCCACCAGGGCGCCGCCAGGCGTCGTGGACAGCTCCCAGGCCAGGGGATACTTGCGGGCGGGATTGCCCGTGTCGCGCAGCCAGATCCGGCTGCCGGGCTCGGCGCAACCGGTCATGGCGCCGGTGTTGGGGGTGTGCACCGTCAGCTCCCGCCCGTCGTCCAGACGCACGTCGGCCAGGAAGCGCTTGTAGCGCCGGATCAGGGTGGCCGGAATCAGGGGAGAGGGAAAACGCACGGGTTCAGCGCCGGTTCAGCCGACCGCTGGTGGAATGGAGACATGATCTGAGGTTTTGCCTGCAAGTCATTGATAGAGTATATTCCTTTGAAAAACCACCAAGGAGCCCGCGATGCCCCGCCCCCTGCTGCCTCTCAGCCTGCTGTTCCTGGTCCTGGCCGGTCCCTTGCCGGCCGACACCCTCAGCATCCCGGCACCCGCCGCCGAGGCTGCCGACGCGGCCAGTCCGGCAGCGGCCCCGGCGCCGGTGCGCATCACCCTGCCCGGCCGCGGCATGACCATGGAACAGGTGGAAGCGAAGTTCGGCCCGCCCCGCGAGCGTCTGCCCTCGGTGGGCGAGCCGCCCATCACCCGCTGGGTCTACGACGATTTCACGGTCTATTTCGAATACGAATACGTGATCGACGCCGTGCCCAACGCCGCCGGCATCCCCCGGCCCAGCGTCCCGGACGCCGAACCGGCACCGGCGCCCGCCCCTGCCCCAGGTGACTGACGCTAGCCAGCGCCGCCTGCTCCCCGAATGGGCGGAGCAGGACGGCGTGCTGCTGGTCTGGCCCCATGCCGGCACCGACTGGGCCGCGGATCTGCCTGCCGTTGAAGACGTCTGTCTCGACCTGGCCCGGGCCATCACGCCCCGGGAACGGCTGCTGGTGGTCTGCCATGACGGCCCCCATCAGATCCAGGTCTCCCGCCGCCTCAAGGCCGCGGGCATCGATCAGCGGAGGATCCGTTACGCCATCGCCCCGTCCGACGATACCTGGGCCCGCGACTTCGGCCCCCTCACCGTGCACGAGGCCGGCCAGCCCCGCCTCCTGGACTTCCGCTTCAACGGCTGGGGCGAAAAATACCCCCATGCGCGGGACGATGCCATCACCGCCACCCTGCATGCCGAGGGCGTCTTCGACGAAGTGCCCCTAGAACGGATCGATCTGGTGCTCGAAGGCGGGGCCATCGACACCGACGGCGAAGGCACCCTCCTGACCACCGTCTCCTGCCTGCTCGACGCGCGACGCAATCCCGGCCTCGACCAGGCCGCCCTCACCGAACGGCTGAACCGGTACCTGGGCGTCGAGCGGATCCACTGGCTGACCCACGGCTGGCTGGACGGCGACGATACCGACGGTCACGTGGACATGCTGGTACGCTTCTGCGATCCCGGCACCCTGGCGGTCACCGTCTGCGACGATCCCCACGACCGGCACTACCGGGAACTGCGGGCCCTGCGCGAGGAAGTGGCCGCCCTGCGCGATACCCAAGGCCGCCCCTACCGCATCCTCGAACTGCCGATCCCGGCCCCCATTTTCGACCGGGGCCGGCGCCTGCCCGCCAGCTATGCCAATTTCCTGATCATCAACGAGGCGGTGCTGGTCCCCCTGTATGCCGATCCCCACGACGCCATGGCCATGGCCACGCTCTCCGGGGCCTTCACCGACCGGGAGATCATCGGCATCGACTGCCGCCCCCTCATCCGCCAGAACGGCAGCCTCCACTGCCTCACCATGCAACTGCCCGCCGGCACCCTCCCCTGATCCTTCATTCTGAAAACGCCCCTCCCTGTAGGAGCGGCGCAAGCCGCGATCATCCAGCAGCGGGTAGCTGGGAAAGGTATTCGGTTTTCCCCGTCATCAGACACTCGCCCATGGCCTGCGTTGCCGGCCACCGTTCATCGCGGCTCGCGCCGCTCCTACTCTGAAAACGACCACCCCTGTAGGAGCGGCGCAAGCCGCGATCATCCAGCAGCGGGTGGCCGGGAAAGGTATTCGGTTTTCCCCGTCATCAGACACTCGCCCATGGCCTGCGTTGCCGGCCACCGTTCATCGCGGCTCGCGCCGCTCCTACTCTGAAAACGACCACCCCTGTAGGAGCGGCGCAAGCCGCGATTTGCCTCACTCCCCAAACTCCGGCAACTTCGACACCAGCTGCCACCGCTCCCGTTCCGGATCGTATTCCCACTCCAGCTCCACGCTCATGTTCCGCTCGATGGCCCGGTGCTCGTTGTAATACCGGATCTCCACCACCTGCCGCAGCCTGTTCTTGCCCGCCGGGCTGGTGCGGATCACGTCGTAGCCGGTGACCTTGATCGACTTCATCAGCGCCCGTTGCCGTGGCGAGATGGACTGGGGTTTCTTCTGGAAGGCCGCGGCATCGTCGAGCGTCTGCCAGCGGATGGCTCGCTCGAAGGCGAAGGCGGTCTCGTTGAAATGACGCTGCTGTTCCTGGGCGGCACAGCCCAGCAGGGACAGCAGCATGGGGATCAACAACAGGTATCGCGGGAACGGCATGTTTTCCTCCGGCTTTCCGTGACGCACAGGGGAGCAGTATACTCCAAGGCAGCGGAATCGCCGTTCCGGATTCCAGTGTGCAGGCCGCTTCAAACCCTGGCGAAGTCGGCTTTTTGTCTTGATGCGCTTTTGGCTGCTGGTCCAACATCCAGCACGCCCTTGAGGCCGGAGTCCACCGCCCCATGAATCACCCTTCGTTGACCGTGGCCCTCGTGCAACACGCCTGCAGTCCCGATCCGGCCGCCAACCGGCATCACGTCGATGCCGCCCTGCGCGAGGCCCGGGCCCGCGGTGCGCGTCTCGTTCTGCTGCAGGAACTGCACGATACGCCCTACTTCTGCCAGACCGAGGATCCGGCCTTGTTCGACCTGGCCGAGCCCATTCCCGGCCCCCGCAGCGAGGCCCTCGGCGCCCTAGCCCGGGAACTGGAGCTGGTCATCGTCGCCTCCCTGTTCGAACGGCGTGCCCCGGGCCTGTATCACAATACCGCCGTGGTCTTCGACAGCGACGGCCGCCTGGCCGGCCGCTACCGCAAGATGCACATCCCCGACGATCCCGGGTACTACGAGAAGTTCTATTTCACGCCCGGCGATCTCGGCTTCACGCCGGTGGACACCGCCGTGGGCCGGCTCGGCGTGCTCGTGTGCTGGGATCAGTGGTTCCCGGAAGCGGCCCGGCTGATGGCCCTGGCGGGCGCCGAACTGCTGCTCTACCCCACCGCCATCGGCTGGGATCCGCAAGACGAGGAGGACGAGAAGGCCCGCCAGCTCGATGCCTGGCGCACCGTGCAGCGCGGTCACGCCATCGCCAACGGCCTGCCCCTGCTCGCCTGCAACCGGATCGGCACCGAAACCGCGCCCGATGGCAGCGGCAGCATCGACTTCTGGGGCCACAGCTTCATCGCCGGCCCCCAGGGCGAGATCCTCGCCGAAGCCCCGCCCAACGAGCCGGAAATCCTGATCCAGGCGATCGATCTGTCCCGCGCCGAGCAGGTGCGCCGGATCTGGCCCTTCCTGCGCGACCGGCGCATCGACGCCTACCACGACCTCCTGCGCCGCTATCGCGACGAGGCGACGACGAAAAACCGCTGAAGGTTCCATTTTTCTCCCGACAAAATTTCGTTAAAGTTCCCAGCCTCACCTGCCGATATGGCGTCAGGTAAGGTGGGAGCCACCCGTCATGGACAAAAAACGAGGAACACGTTGCATGAAAACACTGATTACCACTGCATTTCTGGGCAGCCTGCTTTTGACCCCCGGTCTTGCCAGCGCGGACTTCATCGGTTTTTCCGTTGGCGCCGGCATCTGGAAGGACAGCCCCACCGGTTATTTCCGCAAGACCAGTGACAATATCAACGTCGATATCGAAAACGATCTGTACTGGGGCGACGAAAATCAGAACTATTTCTTTGCCACCCTCGAGCACCCGATTCCCATTCTGCCCAACATTCGGCTTTCCAAGGTCAATGTCGAGCACAGTGGCGCCGGCACCCTGACCCGCAGCATCACCATCAACGGCACGACTTACAGTGCCAGCGAAGACGTTACCAGCAGCGCCAGCTTCGACCAGACGGACATCACCCTTTATTGGGAAATCCTCGACAACGTGGTCAGCCTCGATCTCGGATTGAACGCAAAACTGCTTGATCTGAGCTACACGGCCACGGGCAGCCTCAGCGGCACCACCTCGGACAGCGCCAGCGCAACGATTCCCATGGTCTATGGCCTGGTCGGCGCCTCCCCGATGCCGGGCCTGTTGCTCTCCGCGGAAATGGCCTACGTCACATACTCGGGAACCACGGTGTCGGATTTCACGGCAAAAGTCGCCTACACCAGCGCATTTCTGCTGGGCGTCGAGGCGGGATACCGCAGCCAGGTTTACACCCTGGACGACGTTGCGGGAATTACCGCCGACATCAAGTTCAGTGGCCCGTTTGCCGGCCTCTACCTGAAGTTCTGATCCCCGTCGGCGACGGGCGGCCAGTGCCGTCCGTCGCCTTCGCCACCGCCGGCCGCGGGGCCGTCTATACTCAGCGTATCTCCCGACACCCGATGGAGGTGTCCCATGCGCTATCTTACCGCCTGTCTCCTCCTGCTGTTGCTGTTGCCCGCGCGCGCCGACCCGGCCCGTTTCGTTGCCACGCCCTATGCAGAGCCGAAGGTGGTCTTCGACTTCTACTTCGACGATCCGCAGAAGATCCACGCCGCCCTCTACTGGATCCGCTCCCTGATCAACCCCCTGATGGAAGAACCCTACGGCTTCGCCCCGGAGATGATGGATCTGGTGGTCGTCATCCACGGCACCGAAATCGTCACCGTGGCGAAACACAACTACGAAAAATACCGCAATGCCGTGGATCGCATGCGCTACTACGCCCAGCTCGGCGTCCGCTTCAAGGTCTGCGGCCTCGCCGCCGCCGACTACGGTTACCGGATCGACGACTTCCAGGACTTCATCGAAGTGGTCCCCTCCGCCATCACCGAGCTGGCCCACTGGCAACAGCAGGGCTACGCCCTCATCGCCCCCACCGTCATGGAAAAACGCTTCAGTCTCGAGGAGATTCGCTGATTCGTCGAGAGGTGAGTGGAAGGAACACGGAGGGCACAGAGGCACGGAGATCACTGAGTTTTGTTGGTCGACACGCGCCATAGGGCTCTGAAAACCGCAGGAGCGGCCCAAGCCGCGACCATGCGCTACTCAAGTAGGAGTGGCGCCCCCGCCGCGATATTCCGGTGACAGGTAACCGATTGGTGGTTAGCTGGAAAATCCTGGCAGGCCCGCCTATCGCAGCTCTCGACGCTGCCCCGATCGTCTTCCCGTTGAAATCACCCCAGAAAAACCGTTTGCGGTGTAAAATACGGGGTTTTCACCATTCACGCGCCGCGCCTGCATGACTCACGAACGCATCAGCCCCCTTCACCCCCGCCTGCCCGAAAAGCCCGGCGAGATCCGCGACTGGGGGCACCTGTATGGCAATGGGCCGGCGCTGGCCATCGCTTCGGCGGCACGCAGGGCCGGCGGACCGTTGCTGGTGGTCACCGGCAGCCCGGCCGAGGCCCAGCAGCTCGAGACCGCCCTGCGCTTCTTCCTCGACGGGGCGGATCTGCCGATCCTTCCCTTCCCCGACTGGGAAACCCTGCCCTGGGACGTCTTCTCCCCCCACCAGGACATCGTTTCCGAGCGGCTGCGCTGTCTGGCGCGGCTGCCGGATCTGCGCCAGGGGATCCTGCTGGCGCCGGCCCAGACGCTGATGCAGCGCCTGGCGCCGCCCGAGTACCTGCAGGCCCACAGCCTGCTGCTGGCCACCGGCGACACCCTGGATCTGGAAGCCATGCGCCAGCGCCTGGAGCGCAGCGGTTACCGCTGCGTGGCCACGGTGATGGAGCACGGCGAATTCGCCGTGCGCGGCGCCCTGCTGGATCTCTATCCCATGGGCAGCCCCCTGCCCTACCGCATCGAGCTGTTCGACGACGAAATCGACTCCATCCGCAGCTTCGACCCCGAATCCCAGCGCTCCATCGAAAAGGTGGAGCGCATCGAACTGCTGCCGGCCCGGGAATTCCCCCTCAATCCGGACGGCATCAGCCGCTTCCGCCAGGCCTTCCGCGCCCGTTTCGAGGGCAACCCGCAGGACTCGCCTCTCTACCGCGAGGTGAGCAACGGCATGGCGCCCGGCGGCATCGACTACTACCTGCCGCTGTTCTTCGAACGCACCGCCACGCTGTTCGACTACCTGCCCGATTCGGCCACCATCGTCACCACCGAGTCGGTGGAAGGCGCCGCCGAGGCCCACTGGGCCGAAATCGGCGAGCGCCACGCGCAGTTGCGCCACGATCGCGAACGCCCCCTGCTGCCGCCCGCCGAGGTCTTCCTGCCGGTGCCCGAACTGTTCGCCGCCTTCCGCGCCCGGCCGCGGATCCGCTACCAGGCCTTCGAGCTGGAGAAGGCCGGCGACAACTTCGCCACCGGCAAGCCCCCGGCGCTGACCCTCGACGTGCGTGCCGAGAATCCCGTGGCCGTGCTGGAAGACTTCCTGCGCGGCTTCGACGGGCGGGTGCTGTTCGCCGCGGAAACCACCGGCCGGCGGGAATACCTGCTGGATCTGCTGCGTGGCCACGACATCCACCCCGCTGCCGTGGACAACTGGCCCGCCTTTCTCGACAGCGACGTGCCGCTGGCCATCACCGTGGCCCCGCTCGAGAAGGGCCTGCTGCTCACCGATCCGCCGCTTGCCGTGATCGCCGAGCCCCAGCTCTTCGGCCAGCAGGTGCTGCAGCGCCGGCGGCGGCGCAAGTCCACCCGCGACAGCGACGCCATCATCCGCAACCTGGCCGAACTGAGCGTGGGCGCTCCCGTGGTCCACGAAGACCATGGCGTGGGCCGCTATCTCGGCCTGCAGACCCTGGAGGTGGGCGGCGCGCCCACCGAGTTCCTGACCCTGGAATACGCCGGCGGCGACAAGCTCTACGTGCCGGTGGCCTCCCTGCACCTGATCAGCCGCTACACCGGCGCCGCGCCCGAGAACGCGCCCCTGCACAAGCTCGGCTCGGGCCAGTGGGAGAAGGCCAAGCGCAAGGCCCGGGAAAAGGTGCGCGACGTGGCCGCCGAGCTTCTGGCCATCTACGCCAGGCGCGAAGCCCGCACCGGCTTCCGCTATCCCCTCGACGAAATGGCCTGGCGGGCCTTCGCCGCCGAGTTCCCCTTCGAGGAGACCCCGGATCAGCAGGCGGCCATCGATCAGGTGCTGGCCCGCATGCAGGACGACAAGCCCATGGACATGCTGGTCTGCGGCGACGTGGGCTTCGGCAAGACCGAAGTGGCCATGCGCGCCGCCTTCGTGGCCGTGCAGGCCGGCCGGCAGGTGGCCCTGCTCGCGCCCACCACCCTGCTCACCCGGCAACACCTGGAAAACTTCCGCGACCGTTTCGCCAACTGGCCGGTGCGCATCGAGGCCCTGTCACGCTTCGGCGGCAAGAAGGCCCAGGATCGGGTGATCGCCGATCTGGCGGCCGGCAAGGTGGACATCGTCATCGGCACCCACAAGCTGCTCCAGGACGACGTGAAATACAAAAATCTGGGCCTGGTGATCATCGACGAGGAACACCGCTTCGGCGTGCGCCAGAAGGAGAAGTTCAAGGCCCTGCGCGCCGAGGTGGACGTGCTGACCCTCACCGCCACGCCCATCCCGCGCACCCTCAACATGGCCATGTCGGGGATCCGCGATCTGGCCATCATCGCCACGCCGCCGGCGCGGCGGCTGGCCATCAAGACCTTCGTCGCCGAGCCCAAGCCGGCGCTGATCCGCGAGGCCTGCCTGCGCGAGATCCGCCGCGGCGGCCAGATCTACTACCTGCACAACGAGGTGGAGACCATCGAGAAGACGGCGCAGAAGCTCGCCGAGCTGGTGCCGGAGGCCAGCGTGCGCATCGCCCACGGCCAGATGCGCGAGCGGGAACTGGAACAGGTGATGTCCGACTTCTATCACCAGCGCTTCAACCTGCTGGTGTGCACCACCATCATCGAAACCGGCATCGACATCCCCACCGCCAACACCCTGATCATGGATCGGGCCGACAAGTTCGGCCTCGCCCAGCTCTACCAGATCCGCGGCCGGATCGGCCGCTCCCACCACCGGGCCTACGCCTACCTGCTGGTGCCCAACCGCAAGGCCCTCTCGGAAGACGCCCGCAAGCGCCTGGAGGCCATCGAATCCATCGAATCCCTGGGCACCGGCTTCACCCTGGCCACCCACGATCTCGAGATCCGCGGCGCCGGCGAACTGCTGGGCGACGAACAGAGCGGCCAGATCATGGAAATCGGCTATTCGCTCTACACGGAACTGCTGGAACGCGCCGTGCAGAGCCTCAGGGAAGGCAAGGAACCGGACCTGGAGCAGCCCCTGCATCACGCCACCGAGATCAACCTGCACGTGCCGGCCCTGATTCCCGAGGACTACCTGCCCGACGTGCACGAGCGCCTGATCCTCTACAAGCGCATCGCCAGCGCCGAAAGCGAGGCCGAACTGCGCGAACTGCAGGTGGAGATGATCGATCGCTTCGGCCTGCTCCCCGAGCCGCTCCAGACGTTGTTCCGCATCACTGCGCTCAAACTGCTGGCCACGCCCCTCGGCATCGAGAAGATCGATCTTGGCGCCAGCGGCGGGCGCCTTGTCTTCGGCGAGGAACCCGACATCGATCCGATGCGCATCATCCAGCTCATCCAGGGCCAGCCCGACACCTACCGCCTCGACGGCAACGACAAGCTGCGCATCGTCAAAACCTTGCCGGACGCCGAGGATCGTTTTGCCATCCTCGAGGAACTGTTGACAGAACTCGGCAAGAAGAGCGAAGCGGCATAGGGGCGCGACACCCTTGCATAAAGGGGCTCAAAATGGTTTTTCACCTGCGTAGGCCGGCTCAAGCGCAGCGGAGCCGGCATTTTGGCAGGACACCTTTTCGCCGGCTCCGCTGCGCTTGTGCCGGCCTACAGAGAGACTGCGGAATTCGATGCAGTCTCCATCCTGTAGGAGCGGCGCAAGCCGCGACGGGCGACGTTTTCGCGGCTTGCGCCGCTCCTGCCTCAAGCAATTTGCGTCAAGACATTTTGCGACAACGAACAATCGTCCCCGGGATCGGCAACGCGTCCGGGCCTACTGTCCCTTGTCTCTTTTCGCTTTCCTCTTTTCCCGCCACTGCCACACGACCTTGTGCGCCTCCATCACCACCAGCACCGACAGGGCCATGCCCAGCAGTTCCAGCCAGTGTTCGGGCGAAACCGGCCGGATGTGCAGAACGTCCGCCAGCCCCGGCAGGTACATGGCGCCGATATGGATCCCCTGCGCCGCCAGCACCCCCAGCACCAGCAGCGGATTGCGCAGCAGGCTGTGGCGGAACACCGAGAGGGTCTCGGAGCGGGAATTGAACACGTGCAGATTCTCGAACAGCACCATCAGCAGCAGGGTGCCGTTGCGCGCCTCGTCGAGAGAGAAGCCCCGCTCGAGCAGGAGCTGGTAGAGGAAGAAGGCCACCCCGCCCATCACCAGCGCGCTCAGCACCACCCGTTCGACCATCAGGCGGTTGAAGATCCCCTCGTCGGGTGGCCGGGGCGGCTGGCGCAGCTCGTGGCCCTCGCCCGGCTCGAAGGCCAGCACCACGTGCTGGATGCCGTTGGTCACCAGGTTCAGCCACAGCAGTTGCACGGCCAGAAGCGGAATGGCCAGGCCGCTGAACAGGGCCAGCAGGAACAGCACCAGCTCGGCGGCGCCGGTGGAGACCAGCAGGAAGATCACCTTGCGCACGTTGCCGTAGGCGATGCGCCCTTCCTCCACCCCGGCCACGATGGAGGCGAAGTTGTCGTCGGTAATGATGAGATCGGCGCTCTCGCGGGCCACGTCGGTCCCCTGGCGGCCCATGGCCACCCCCACCTGGGCGGCGCGCAGCGCCGGGGCGTCGTTGGCGCCATCGCCGCTGACCGCCACGTAATGCCCCTGGCGCTGCAGGGAGAGCACGATGTCCAGCTTCTGGTGGGGCTCCACCCGCGCATAGACCCGGGCCCGCGCGGTGAGTCGGTCCAGCGCCTCCGGGCCGCTCACCCGGGCCAGTTGCGGTCCCGTGACCACCTGCGCCGCGTCTTGCGCCAGCGCCAGCTCGCGGGCGATGGCCAGGGCCGTGGCCGGGTGATCGCCGGTGATCATGGCCACCTCGATCCCCGCTTCCCGGCAACGGGCCACGGCCTCCGCCGCCTCGGGGCGCAGGGGATCGATCATGCCCACCAGCGCCAGCAGGGTGAGATCACGCAGATGCCCCTCGCCCAGGGATTCGGGATCGGCCAGTTCCAGCTCGCCGTCGGCCAGCGCAATCACCCGGAAGCCGTCGGCGGCCAGACGCTCGGCCACGCCGGCCACGTGCTCCGCCTGAAGCGGCACCTCGCCCTGCCGGGTGGCCATGCGGCTGCACATGGGCAGCAGCCGTTCCACCGCGCCCTTGACGCAGATCCGGTATCCCTCCTCGGCACGATGCAGGCTGGCGGCATACATGCGTTCCGATTCGAAGGGAATGGTGGCCACTTCCGGCAGGCGCAGCAGCAGCTCGTCGCGGATCACCCCGGCCTTGTGGGCCAGCACCAGCAGGGCCACGTCCACCGCGTCGCCGTGGCGGATCCATTCGCCGTTGCGCCGGCCCAGGAAGCCCTCGTTGGCCAGCGCCGCGGCCTCGGCGATGCGGCGCAGCAGGGCCCATTCCTCCGGCGCCGGCGGCCCGCGGGGCGTGATCACCTCGCCGTCCGGCGCCAGCCCTTCCCCCGTCACCTGCCAGACTTCCGGCTCCGGCTCCGGGATCACCAGCCGCTGGGCCATGAGCTGGTTGAGCGTGAGGGTGCCGGTCTTGTCGGTGGCGACGAAGGTGCAGGAGCCGAGCGACTCCACCGCCACCAGCCGGCGGATCAGCACGTTGCGCCGGGCCATGCGGCGCATGCTCACCGCCAGCGCCACGGTCAGCGCCACGGGCAGGCCTTCCGGGATCACCGACACGGCCAGGGCCACGGCCATCAGGAAGACCTCGGCCAGGGGCATGCCGCGATACAGGGCGATCAGGGCCATGAGCAGGGCCGCCACGCCCACCAGCATGGCGATCCAGCGGGTGAAGCGCTCCATGCGCTCCACCAGCGGCGGGCGCGCCGCCGGCCGCGCCAGCACGTCGCTGGCGATCTGCCCCAGCGCCGTGTCCAGGGCGGTGGCGACCACCACGCCATGCCCACGGCCGCGCAGGACCAGCGTGCCGGCAAAGGCCATGTTGCGCCGTTCCGCCAGCGGCGTGTCGTCCGGCAGGCACAGGTCGGCCTGCTTGCCCACCGCCAGGGACTCGCCGGTCAGCAGCGACTCGTCGATTTCCAGATCATGGCTGTCCAGCAGGCGCAGATCCGCCGGTACCCCGCTGCCCGACTCGAGCAGCACGATGTCGCCCGGCACCAGCTGCTCGGCATCGATCTCGTAGTCCTCGCCGCCGCGCAGCACGCGGCTGCGGATCTTCACCAGCCGCTGCAGGGCCTCGGCGGCACGCTGGGCGGAAAATTCCTGGAAGGTGCCGATGACGGCGTTGATGAGCAGCACGGCGGTGATGAAGCCGGCATCGCTCCAGTCGCCGATGACCGCCGAGAGAATGGCCGCAGCCACCAGCACGTAGATGAGCGGACTGGCGAACTGGCGCAGGAAGATGCGCACAAGGCCATCGCCCGTCGGGCGCGGCAGGCGATTGGGCCCGTAGCGCGCCAGCCGGCGGGCCGCTTCCTCCGGCGACAGGCCCGAGGCGCGGCTGGCCAGCCGTTCCAAGACCGTCTCTGGCGAAAGACTGTGAGGCGCAGACAGCGGCGATTCAGGCATCGAAGGGCTCCCGTGGTGCACCGGAAGCCATCATAGCACCGGCGACAGGGTGCCTGACCGCAACGGGGCAGGCGCAGATCGAGCCGCGGCCATGGAGGGACGAGAAACGAGGAAAACCGTTGCTCTTGCGGCTTCGTCGAACCACGCCACTCGTCCCCTGTATCGCGGCTTGCGCCGCGCCTACAGCGTTTTCGGCACCTTGTAGGCGCGGCGCAAGCCGCGACCATGCGGTGGACGGGTGACAGGGGAAGGCGCGGGTTTTCCCGGTCGTCAGCCACTCGTCAATGACCGGCGTTGGCGGGCAGCGTTCGTCGCGGCGAGGGCGCCGCGCCTACAGGGGACCGTGCGCGCTCAGAACTGGGAGAGATCCATCAACAGTTCCGATTCCATGATGTCGCCATCGGTGGCGACGCGCACGCCCTTGATGCCGGGCACGCGATTGAGGATGTAGGCGGCCATCATCACGCGCATGGATTCGTTTTCGGTCTCCATGGCGGTAAGCATGCGATCGGCCACCACCTGCACGCGGTGTTCGAGGGTGGGGTTGTCCACCCACTCGCGGCCGACGAGATAGCCCTTGTCCATGTCGGCATCGATCCTGTCGAAGAACTCGCCGGCCTCCCGCACCAGGTGATCCGGGACTTCCACGGGAAAGGTGTTTCCATCGACGACGACGTTGAGAATCATGCCAGGCTCCAAATTCAGAAAAGGGGTTGGGGAAATTCGCTGTGCTATTCTAGCGCGAACCGTCGCCGATGAGTACCTGAGCAATGTTGTTGGAAATACCCGCCGTTCTGCGCCCCGAACAGCTTCGCGAGGTGCGCGATCTCCTGGCCCGCGGCCGCTTCATCGATGGCCGTCTGTCCGCCGGCAAGGCGGCCAGGCGGGTCAAGCACAACGAGGAACTGGGACCGGAGGATCGGCTCATCCAGCCCCTCAACCGGATCGTCATGGGCAGCCTGGTGCAGCATCCCATATACCAGTCGGCGGTGCTGCCGCTGAAGGTCGCCAGCCCCTTCTACGCCCGCTACGCGCCCGGCATGACCTATGGCGATCACGTGGACGATCCGGTCATGGGGCCGCCCCAGGGCCGCTACCGCTCCGACGTGTCCACCACCGTGTTCCTCAGCGAGCCGGACGAATACGACGGCGGCGAACTGGTGGTACGCACCCCCTTCGGCGATCAACGGGTGAAGCTGCCGGCCGGGCACGCCGTGGTCTACCCCTCCTCCAGCCTCCACCACGTGGCCGAAGTGACCCGCGGCGAGCGCCTGGTGGCCGTGACCTGGGCCCAGAGCATGGTCCGCGACCCGGCCCGCCGGGAACTGCTCTACGAGCTCAACCAGGCCCGCGAGAGCCTGCTCAAACACCGCCCCGAAGAACCGGAGACCAAACGGGTGGACGTGGCCTACGTGAACCTGGTGCGGATGTGGGCGGAGACGTAGAACGACTGAGGAATGAGGAAACAGGAAAATCGGGTAGGCCGGCTCAAGCGCAGCGGAGCCGGCATTTGTGGATGATGCTTCTTTGCCGGCTCCGCTGCGCTTGAGCCGGCCTACCAATTTACATTAAAAACACATTATATCTTATTGTTTTTTAATGATTATATCACACAAAAAAGGGCCGCTTTGCGGCCCTTTTTTCGGCGTTGGGAAAGCGCTCAGTAGAAACGCTTGGAGCCCTTTTCCGCGTGCGCCAGGGCGTTGACCTTGTCGGCCAGCTCGGCGTAGCGCTCACGGTAGCCGTGCAGCGGGTGGCCTTCCTTCGGCACGTAGTATTCTTCGGCGGTCACGCCGTGCTCGTGCTCGTATTCCATGAACTTCTTCTGCAATTCGAGCATTTCCTGGATCAGTTTGGCTTTTTCGCTCATTTTCTGCCCCTGTATATTAAGGTATATGGAAAACGGGTGGACCGGAAATCCGTGGCGGCAAATCTAGCAGTGGCCGCACGGGCTGGCCATATCCACTTTGGTCTATAAGGCTATCCCGGGATCAGTAGCCGCCCTTGCGCCGGCTTTCCGGCAGCCCGGCCACCTTGCCGCCCTGCTTGGAAGGCATCTTGGGGAACAGGGAGAAGGTGTCCTTCTGCGCCAGTTTCTGGCCCCACTTCTTGCTCATGGCCTTGAGGATGGCGCGTTCGTTGGGCTGGTTCTGGTTGTTGTTGAAGTATTCGTCGCGCAGGTAGTTGATGATGTCCCAGTGGCGCTCGGTCAGCTCGCCGAGGCCTTCCTGATCGGCCAGGTACTGGGCCATCTCCTCGGTCCAGTCGTTGGGATCGACCAGATAGCCGGTTTCAGTGGTTTCGATGGTCTTGCCGTTGAATTCAAAGGACATGTCGATTTCCTCTTGGATGCGGGGCCGGGCCCCGGAAACGAAAGGGTGCAAAATTCGAACGGGCGCAATTAAACCCGATCCACGGCGAGAGACAATATCCCCACCGGGAGGGTCGGATCAGTCAGGGCGGACCGGCTTGATGTCCTTCTGCGGCAGAAACAGGCCGCAGCCGTACTGGCGGCCGGGGCCGATCCCCTCCTCCTGCAGGCGAACCGATTCCTCCCGATCCAGCTCGGCGAGCATCAGGGAACGGGTATGGAGAATGCCGTCGGGCCCGGCGATCTGGCCCTCCTTGCCGCACAGCATCTTGCGGATCCGGATGTCCAGCGCCTTGAGGCGTTCGGCCACGGTCTGCAGGAATTCACTCTCGCTCTGGCCGGGCTCGCTGATCACGCCCTTGGCGAACAGGGTCGGCAGATCGCTGAGCTTGCGGGTGGTGAACGCGCCCACCTTGAGGGGATGACCGCCGATGTCCAGCGTCTGTCCCACCAGGGCCTGCACGTCCTCGAGGCGCGTCTTGGGCAGGCGCAGGGTCAGGCGCTGGCGGCGCGACAGGTAGAGGATTTCCGTGTCCGGCCGCTCCCAGCCGTTGCCCGACTCGGCGCCGAGCAGCGGATGGATGCCGGCCTGCGGCTCGTCGGCCAGCCACGGCAGGGCCTGTTGCAGGGCCTCGGCCAGCAGATGGGCGTGTTCCTGGGGGATGGACTTGCACTCGATGCGGAAGATCACGTCCTGGACCCGATCCGGGACCTGCCAGGCCGCCTTCTCGTCCCGCTCCTCGCTCCAGAACAGGTTCTGATCACTCATGCCGCCGCCTCCGCTCAGCGGGCCGAGGTGAAGCGCGCTTCGAGGCGCTCCTCCCAGTCCTCGGGGGTGTCGGGGAACGGCGGGCGCACGTCCATGCGGAAGAACATCTCACCCTCCCGGGCCTTGGCGGCCACCGCCTGGCAGAGTTCCTCGAAATTCTCCAGATCGTGCCGTTGCAACAACAGTTCGCTCAGATACAGCATGTCTTGGCCTCCCGGCTCAGGTTTCGGCAATTCGGTCGTAATAGCGGGCCCGGTACAGCAGGCGGCCCGGTCCGTCACCGTCCTCGAAGGCGGTGCGGGCGTGCAGCACGTTGTTGCTCAGCACGCCCTGCCCCGGCTCGAGGCGGTGACGCAGAATCCAGGGGGAATCCCCGTGCAGCAGCGCCCGCAGGTGCTCGCGGGCGGCGCGCGTGGCCGCGTCGTCCCGCCAGGCGATGCTGCGGGTGCGATCGGTGTAGCGCATGTGCAGGGCGCCGCCCGCGTCCACGCTGAACACCGGGCCGCGCAGCTCCCCGCGGATCTCCACCCCGTTCTCCACGTTGGGCGGGATGATCATGGCCGCGGGATGCATCAGGGCCCGGACCAGGGCCGGATCGCGCTGGCGCAGATCCAGCCAGGCCATCTCGTGATCCAGCAGCAGGTTCTCGCCGCCCCGCGCCGCCGGCCGCACGCAGTGCAGCACCATCCCCCGGATGCGCTGCGCCGGCGCGTTGTAATAGCCGTCGGTATGCCAGCTCAGGCGCCGATCGGTGTAGGGAATGTAGAACCGCTGCCGGCCTTCGTCCGTCACCCGCAGGGCGGTGATGTTGTCCTCGTCGGCACACAGGTTGCCATCCAGACGCCGCAGGCCGAGTTGCCGGCCGATGGCCCGCACCACGGCCTTGTCCTCCGCCTGGCGAGCCGGGACCTGGTAGATGGCGAAGCCGGCACGCCGCACCCGCTCCCGCAGGGCCGCCAGCTCGCTCTCGCGCAGGCGGAAGCCGTCGCGCAGCTCCACCAGCAGATCAGCGGCGCTGGCCGGATAGCCGGCCAGCTTCGCATCCCGCCAGCGGCGCCACGCATCGCCGGCGTCGGGATCGAAGGGCGAGCCCCCGGCAAACCGGACGGAATGGACTGACGGATCGGACATTTGCTTTCCTGGCGGCCCCGAGTAGAATACGCCCACAGTTTGCGCGGCTTTCCTGAGTAAAATACTAGGGATTGGCAAACGCCGCAAGTTCAACTAGGCTTCATGGGCACCGGCGCCGCCCGTTTCAAGGGGGCGTCGGCCGGGCCGCTTGCGGACGGGGATTGAAACACGGCCTGCCCCTGTACGGTATATCCTGCTGGTGATACGGCCAGCGGGCCAAGCGTGCGGTCGGCAGGGCGAAAATCCGGACGGGGTCGACCATACCCCATTGGGGATAAGGGGATACGCCCCACTCCCCCATGAGGAAGGTGGTCACATTTTTCCGGCCGCCCTAGACTTCGCAGCAACTCGGACACGTCGCATTCCGCCGCGGTGGGATGTGCAAGGTTTTTCGATTCAACCCAAGGCTTAACGGCTAACCCCTCAAGGAGAATGCCATGGCGAAGAAGATTCATGACACCCCGATGCTGGACGAGCTGGAAAAGGGTCCCTGGCCCAGCTTCATCTCCGGCTTCAAGCGCCTGCGTGACGAACACCCGGATCCGCGCATCAACGAAACCGTCGGTTCCCTGCTCGGCCAGCTGGAACACTCCTACGAAACCCGCAAGGGTTACTGGAAAGGCGGCACCGTTTCCGTCTTCGGCTATGGCGGCGGCATCATTCCCCGTTTCTCCGAAGTCGCCGATGCCTTCCCTGAGTCCAAGGAATTCCACACCCTCCGCGTTCAGCCGCCCGCCGGCAACTACTACACCACCGACATGCTGAACCAGCTGGCCGACAGCTGGGAGAAGTACGGTTCCGGCCTCATCACCTTCCACGGCCAGACCGGCAACATCATGTTCATCGGTACCACCACCGAAAACACCCAGCACTTCTTCGACGAGATCAACGAGTACGGCTGGGACCTCGGTGGTGCCGGTCCCTGCGTGCGTACCGCCATGTCCTGCGTCGGCGCCGCCCGCTGCGAACAGTCCTGCGCCAACGAGCACGCCATCCAGCGCTGGCTGGTGAACAACTTCACCGACGACGTGCACCGTCCGGCCCTGCCCTACAAGTTCAAGTTCAAGGTCTCGGGCTGCCCCAACGACTGCCAGAACGCCATCGAGCGTTCCGACTTCGCCGTCATCGGCACCTGGCGTGACGACATGAAGATCGATCAGGACGAAGTCAAGAAGTTCATCGAAGCCAAGGGCCGTCAGTACGTGATCGACAACGTCATCACCCGCTGCCCGACCCAGTGCATGACCCTGAACGACGACGACACCCTGGACGTCAACAATCATGACTGCGTGCGCTGCATGCACTGCCTGAACGTCATGAACAAGGCCCTCTCTCCGGGGGACGACAAGGGCGTCACCATCCTCATCGGCGGCAAGCGCACCCTGAAGATCGGCGACCTGATGGGTACCGTCATCGTGCCCTTCAAGAAGCTGGAAACCGAAGAGGACTACGAAAGCCTGGTCGAACTGGCCGAAGAGGTCATCGACTTCTTTGCCGAAAACGCGCTCGAGCACGAGCGTACCGGTGAGATGATCGAGCGTATCGGCCTGGTCAACTTCCTCGAAGGCATCGGCGTCGAAGTGGATCCGCACATGGTCAACAACCCGCGCCAGTCCTCCTACGTCCGCATGGACGGCTGGGACGAGGAAGCCGAGAAGTGGTTTGCCCGCAAGGCCGAACAGGCGGCCGGCTGATCCCGGGTTTGTCGATTCACTAACGTATCAAGTTAATCAGGAGAAGACGAATGGCATTAGAAGAAATGCGTCAGCCGATCGAATCCGGTTGCCCTGACGGCTTCCAGTACATGCATCCGGTCATGCGCAAGAACTTCGGCCAGTGGAAGTACCACGAGCACCCGCGTCCCGGCGTGCTGCGTCACGTGGCCCACAGCGGTGACGAGATCTGGACCGTCAAGGCCGGCACCCAGCGCATCCTGGACCTGTTCACCCTGCGCAAGCTGACCGAAATCGGCGACAAGTACGGCGAAGGCTACGTGCGTTTCACCATCCGCTCGAACATCGAGTACATGGTGGCCGACGAAGCCAAGGTCCAGCCGCTGATCGACGCCCTGGAAGAAGCCGGCTTCATCGTCGGCGGCACCGCCAACTCGGTGGCCATGATCTCCCACACCCAGGGCTGGCTGCACTGCGACATCCCCGGCACCGACGCTTCCGGCGTGGTCAAGGCGATGATGGACGAGCTCATCGACGAGTTCAAGAACTGCAACATGCCCAACCGGGTGCACATCACCACCTCCTGCTGCCAGATCAACTGCGGCGGCCAGGGTGACATCGCCATCAACGTCCAGCACACCAAGCCGCCGAAGATCGCCCACGATCTGGTCGCCAACGTGTGCGAGCGCCCGTCGGTCGTAGCCCGCTGCCCGGTCGCCGCCATCCGTCCGGCCATGGTCAACGGCAAGCCCTCGCTGGAAGTGGACGAGAAGAAGTGCATCTGCTGCGGCGCCTGCTTCCCGCCCTGCCCGCCCATGCAGATCAACGATCCGGAGCACACCAAGCTGGCCATCTGGGTCGGTGGCAACCACTCCAACGCCCGTGGCAAGCCCACCTTCCAGAAGCTGGTCGCTGCCGGCATCCCCAACAACCCGCCGCGCTGGCCGGAAGCCACGGCCATCGTCAAGCAGATCCTGCGCACCTACAAGGAAGACGCCAAGGACTGGGAGCGGATCAACGACTGGATCGAGCGTATCGGCTGGCCGCGCTTCTTCGAGAAGACCGGTCTGCCCTTCACCAAGTACCACATCGACAACTGGCGTGGTGCCCGGGCTAGCCTCAACGCCTCGACCCACATCCGCTTCTGAGGAATCTGCTGATGAAGTTTGGGATACAGGTAAACGAAGGTCCCTACACCCACGAAGCGTCCGTGTCGGCCTTGAATTTCGTCAAGGCCGCGCTGGACGCGGGTCACGAGATCTTCCGTGTGTTCTTCTATCATGACGGCGTCAACAACGGCACCCGCCTGACCACGCCGCCCCAGGACGACATCAACATCGTCCAGAGCTGGTCCGAACTGGCCGAAAAGCACAACATCGATCTGGTGGTGTGCGTGGCGGCTGCCCAGCGTCGCGGCATCGTGGACGAAGGCGAACAGGAACGCAACGGGAAGGATGCCAACAACATCGCCCCGGGCTTCCGCATCTCCGGCCTCGGCCAGCTGATCGAAGCCGGGATCCAGTGTGACCGTCTCGTCGTGTTCGGCGACTAAGGGGATTAGCCATGTCTGATGTCAAGAAATTCATGTATGTCAACCGCAAGGCCCCTTACGGCACCATCTACGCCTGGGAAGCCCTGGAAGTCGTGCTGATCGGCGCCGCCTTCGAACAGGACGTGAGCCTCGCGTTCATGGACGATGGCGTGTTCCAGCTGGTCAAGGGTCAGGACACCACCGAGCTCGGCATCAAGAACTTCTCGCCGACCTACTCGGCCCTGGGCGACTACGACGTGAACAAGATTTACGTCGAGAAGGAGTCCCTGGAAGCCCGCGGTCTCACCATCGACGACCTCATGCCCCTCAAGTACGAGGACGAGGACGACGACTGGGCCGAAAAGGATTCCATTCGCGTCGTCACGGCTGCCGAAATGGCGGAAATTCTCGAACAGCAAGACGTTGTTCTGAGCTTCTGAGAGAGGGTAGGAAAACCATGTCCACATTGCACACTGTGAACAAGTCACCGTTCGACCGTCCTTCTCTGCAGACCTGCCTGCGTCTTGCCGGGAAAGGCCATGCCGTCCTGCTGTTCGAGGATGGCGTGTACGGCGCCCTGCAGGGTTCCACGGTAGCCGATACCGTCAAGAACGCCATGGACAATGTTTCCATCTATGTTCTCGGCGCCGATCTGAAGGCCCGCGGACTGTCCGAAGACAAGCTGATCGACGGCATCAAGGTCGTCGATTACAAGGGCTTCGTGGATCTGACGGTGGAAAACGACAAGGTGAATGCCTGGCTGTAACCATTGTTGAGTTGTTGTTTCAAGTTTTCAAACGAGGAGATCGACCATGCCTATCGAAGTAGAAGGTAAGACCATCGAGACTGATGAGGAAGGCTACCTGGCCAACCTGAACGACTGGACCCCCGCCGTGGCCGAAGCCATGGCCAAGGAAGACGGTACCGAACTGACCGATGCCCACTGGGAAGTGATCAACTTCCTGCGTGAGTACTATGACGAGTACCAGATCGCCCCGGCCGTTCGCGTTCTGACCAAGGCCATCGGCAAGAAGCTGGGCAAGGAAAAGGGCAACAGCAAGTACCTGTACGAACTGTTCCCCTATGGCCCCGGCAAGCAGGCGTGCAAGTACGCCGGTCTGCCGAAGCCGACCGGCTGCGTATAAAGCCGTACCCGAAAACGGCGGGGAGCCACGGCTCCCCGCCTTTTCGACCAACCTACGAATTCCACAGATAGAGGGAACAGAAGCATGTCTGCCCTGTCCGTTATCTATGCGCTTTTGTTTTACGCCGCGACCCTGATCTTCCTGGTCGGCGTCGGTCGTAAAATCTGGATTTACGCCAAGACACCCGCTCCCCTCAAGATTCCCACCATGCCGGCCCCTGTCACCCAGACCGGCGTGGTTCTGCGCATGGCACGGGAAGTCGTCCTGTTCGCCTCTCTGTTCAAGTCCAACAAGTGGATCTGGCTGTTCGGCTGGCTCTTCCACATGGCCATGTTCCTGGTGCTGGCCCGCCATCTGCGCTATTTCACCGATCCCGTCTGGTGGTGGGTGAACCTGATCCAGCCCTTCGGCAAGTATGCCGCCTTCGGCATGCTCATCGGCCTGCTCGGCCTGTGGGGCCGCCGCGTCTTCGTCGAGCGGATCCGCTACATCACCAGCCCCTCCGATCACCTGATGCTGGCCCTGCTGCTCGGCATCGTCATCACCGGCATGTCCATGACCTTCGTGACCCATACCGATATCGTCATGGTCAAGGACTTCTTCCGGGGCCTCATGGTCGGGAGCATCCGGCCGCTGCCCGACGACTTCAATCTGCTCCTGCATCTGGCCCTGGTCGCCACGCTGCTGATCGTCTTCCCCATCAGCAAGCTGCTGCATGCGCCCGGCGTCTTCTTCAGTCCGACCCGCAATCAGGTCGACAACGCGCGCGAGAAACGTCACATCGCGCCGTGGGCGGCCGAACTGGATGCCGCCGAATCCGGCAACTGACAGACGGTTGACCTGAACCTTCGCCGCGACAAAAACGATTGAGGACAATACTGTGGCCGATTTTGACATCCCCGAACTGAAAGCGTTTCTGGACATCCCGCCGCTCAAGGAAGGTGCGATGGCGCACAGCAAGCCCTACGTGGCCAAGGCGGACTTCCAGGAACCCCTGGGTTATCCGGGTGAACTGGTCGACAACTGGGAAGAGGTCGCCGTCAAGAAGCTGGGCGAACTGAAAGGCAAGTTCCGCTCCCTCCAGGTGTTCCTCGATTCCTGCGTCAAGTGTGGCGCCTGCACCGACAAGTGCCACTACTTCCTGGGCACCGCCGATCCCAAGAACATGCCGGTGGCCCGTCAGGATCTGCTGCGCAAGGTCTATCGCCGTTACTACACCTTTGCCGGGAAGTTCTTCCCCAAGCTGGTTGGCGCCGTGGACATGACCCGCGAAGTGCTGGACGAGTGGTACAGCTACTTCCACCAGTGCTCCCAGTGCCGCCGCTGCTCCGTGTACTGCCCCTACGGCATCGACACCGCCGAAATCTCCATGGCCGCCCGCGAGATCATGGACGCGGTGGGCATGGGCCAGAAGTACTGTAACGAAATCATCGCCAAGGTCCACAAGATCGGCAACAACCTCGGCCTGCCCGAGCCGGCCCTGGCCGACACCCTCGAAGGCCTCGAGGAAGAGGTCAAGGACGATACGGGCGTGGACATCAAGTTCCCGCTGGACGTCAAGGGCGCCGAAATCCTGCTGGTCACCCCCTCCGCCGACTTCTTCGCCGAGCCCCACGTGGACGGCCTGATTGGCTACGCCAAGGTCTTCCATGAGACCGGCGCCAGCTGGACCCTCAGCTCCTACGCCTCGGAAGCGGCCAACTTCGGCATGTTCATCGGCAGTTACGAGAACATGCGCCGCATCTCGCGCCGCATCCGCAAGGCCGCCAAGGATCTGGGCGTCAAGCGCATCATCTTCGGCGAGTGCGGCCATGCCTGGCGTGTGGCCTACAGCTTCCTCAATACCCTGGCCGGCCCCTGGGACTTCCTGGATCCCAACTACCCCGTGCCGCAGCACATCTGCGAATACACCTGGGATGCCATCCAGAAGGGCAAGCTGAAGTTCGATCCGTCCGAAAACGATCACATGACCCTGACCTTCCACGATTCCTGCAACGTGGCCCGCGCCTCGCGCATGGGCGACAAGCCCGGAGGTCAGCTGGAAATTCCGCGCAACATCATCAAGACCGTGTGCAACAACTACGTGGACATGCCGGAGAACACCATCGGCGAAGCCACCTTCTGTTGCGGCGGCGGCGGCGGTCTTTTGACCGACGACCTCATGGAATTGCGCGTCAAGGGCGCCATGCCGCGCATGGCCGCCTACAAGAGCGTGGTGGACGACTATGGCGTGACCAACCTGGCCGCCATCTGCGCCATCTGCAAGACCCAGTTTGCCAAGGTGCTGCCCTACTACGGCTTCACCATGGATCAGATCGTCAGCGTCCACCAGCTGGTCGGCGACGCGCTCATCCTCAGTGATGCGCCGTCCGAAGACGCCGGTGACGAGGCCGACGACGAATAACCGAACAACGAATCCCTTCGAATTCAGAAGAATCGCTTACACAGGAGAATTGGCATGGCTACTTCCCGCGACGAAATGCAAAACGAAAAGCTCACGTTCCGGCGCTTCAAGGACGGCGACAACCAGTGGGAAAGCTGGGCGGACAAGATTTTCGTTCAGGACACCTCCCACAAGTGCCCGACCTACGTGCACCGCACGCCGCCGTGCCAGGGCAGCTGCCCCTCCGGCGAGGACATTCGTGGCTGGCTGGACATCGTGCGCGGCATCGAGAAGCCGGCCGAGGGCATGAGCATGCAGGAATACGCCTTCCGCCGCTCCACCGACGCCAACCCCTTCCCCTCGGTCATGGGCCGGGTCTGCCCCGCACCCTGTGAAGACGGCTGCAACCGCAACGAGGTGGAAGACCACGTCGGCATCAACTCGGTGGAACAGTACATCGGTGACCAGGCCCTGGAAGGCGGCTTCAAGTTCGAAGCCGGCCCCGACACCGGCAAGAAGGTCGCCGTGATCGGGGGCGGTCCCGCCGGCCTGGCCGCGGCCTACCAGCTGCGTCGCCGTGGCCACGGCGTCACCCTGTTCGACGATCACGACAGCCTGGGCGGCATGATGCGCTTCGGCATTCCCGGCTACCGCATGCCCCGCAACGTGCTGGACGGCGAGATCAACCGCATCATCGACATGGACGTGGAGCTCAAGCTCAACACCCGCGTCGGCCAGGACGTGAAGGTCGAGGATCTGGAGAAGGACTTCGACGCCATCGTCTGGGCCGTGGGCGCCTGGTCCGGCCGCCAGCTCCCGATCCCCGGTGCCGACAAGGCGCCCAACGCCGTCATCGGTATCGAGTACCTGGAAGCCTTCAACCAGGGCCGCCTGCAGGCCGTGAGCCCGACCGTGGTCGTGGTCGGTGGTGGTGACACCTCCATCGACGTGGCCTCCGTGGCCCGCCGCCTCGGCACCATCGAAGGCATGTCCGAAGAAGAGCTGCCGGAGAACGTCATCGCCGGCAAGACCACCCACAACTACGGCGACGATGCCAAGCGCAAGCCGGCCAAGGTCATCCTGCTCAGCCGCTCGCCCATCGACAAGATGAACGCCGCCGAGCACGAAATCCACGACGCCCAGCGCGAAGGCATCGAGATCATCGACTGCGTGAACCCGGTCGAGCTGGTGCTCGACGAGAACGGCCGCGCCAAGGCCGTCCGCGTGCAGAAGCTGGAAAGCGACGGCAAGACCCCCATTGAAGGCTCCGAGTACGACATCGAGCTGGATCTCATCGTCGCTGCCATCGGCCAGGGCGGCAAGCTGGACGGCTTCGAAGACATCGGCAACGAGCGCAAGCTGATCGACGCCGACCAGCACTACCAGGTCCCCGGCCGTCCCGGTCACTTCGTGGCCGGCGACATCGTGCGGCCGCACCTGCTGACCACCGCCATCGGCCAGGCCTCCATCGCCGCCGAGAGCGTGGATCACTACCTCAAGAACGAAGAGCTGGGCAAGCGGCCCAAGGTGGACAAGCATCACTTCAACCTGCTGGAGAAGATGCAGGAAGCCGGCCTCGCCCCCGCCGAGTACGACCACACTTCCGTCTGGGGCACCTCCGAGTCCGACTTCGCCATCCACAACTTCGAGGATCGCGCCAAGCAGGAAATCATCCCGGCCGAGAAGCTGTTCCTGGGCCACTTCGAGTACACCCCGCGTCACAAGCGCGAGGAAGACGTGCCCACCGCCGAGGAAGTGCTGGGTCACTTCGCCGAGCGCATGAAGCCGCTGCCCGAAGAGGAAGCCGTCAAGGAAGCCGACCGCTGCATGAGCTGCGGCATGTGCTTCGAGTGTGACAACTGCGTGATCTTCTGTCCCCAGGACGCCGTGTACCGCGTGCCGAAGGACAAGCACACCATGGGTCGTTACGTGGCCACCGACTACAAGAAGTGCATCGGCTGCCACATCTGTGCCGACGTCTGCCCGACCGGCTACATCGACATGGCCATGGGTGAATAACAATCATAGGAGTCCGGATCGTGACCTTTGGACAACTGAGCAGGCAGTGCCTCATGGTGGCAGGGCTGGTCCTCGCCCTGCCCGCCATCGCCGACGACACCGGTCCGCTGGCCGGGGTGCCAAAACCCCGCGCCAAGGCCAACCCGGAGTTTGGCTGCGTTCGTCCCGAGGAGGACATGCGCAAGCATCACATGCAGTACCTCCTGCATCACCGTGACGAAACCCTGCGTCAGGGGATCCGCACCAAGCAGTTCAGTCTCGCCGAGTGCGTGAACTGCCACATCACGCCCAAGGCGGACGGCCAGTACGCCCGCTTCGGCGAAAAGGAGCACTTCTGCAGCAGTTGCCATACCTATGCCGCGGTCCGTATCGACTGTTTCGAGTGTCATCGCGACACGCCGGATCCGGAAAAGATTCAGGAAGGCGCCATGGCCAACCCTCATGGCGATCTGAATCCCGGCCGGACCGGCGCCCTGACCGTTTCCGCCAACGTCGATGAGGCACGCTGATGGACGAGAAGAAGACCAACACCACCGACCAGGCCCGGCGCCGTTTCTTCGGCCAGGTAGCCGCCGTGGCCAGCCTGACCGTGGCCCCCGGCGTCATCCTCCAGCAGGTGGCCCACGCCCGGGCGCCGGAACTGCCGGCCAGCGATCGCCAGCGCTGGGGGATCCTGATCAACACCAACAAGTGTGCCGAAGGCTGTGACGCCTGCGTCACCGCCTGCCAGGACGAATACGGCTGGGGCCCCAACAGTCCGGAGACGAAATCCTCGCCGGAGCAGAAGGCCCAGTGGATCCGCAAGGTCAAGCTCACCGACAAGCAGACCGGCCACGTGCAGACCCTGCCGCTGATGTGCCAGCACTGCGAGCATCCGCCCTGCGTCGACGTGTGCCCCACCGGCGCCTCCATGAAACGCGCCGACGGCATCGTGCTGGTGGACAAGCACATCTGCATCGGCTGCCGTTACTGCATGATGGCCTGCCCCTACAAGGCGCGGTCCTTCATTCATGAAGAACTGCACGACCAGAAGGTCAACGCCCCCCGGGGCAAGGGCACCGTGGAATCCTGCACCCTGTGCGTGCAGCGGGTCGATGCCGGCCGTCAGCCCGCCTGTGTCGAAGCCTGCCCGGAACAGGCCATGATCTTCGGTGATCTCAAGGATCCGGAGAGTGCCATCTCCCGCGAACTGCGCGAGCGCGGTGGCGAACAGATCCGGGCCGACCTGGGCCTGAACACCGGCATCCGTTATCAGGGTCTCTAACCTCCAGAGCGAGCAGTGCAGAAAATGAAAAACATCCGATACAGCACCATCGAGGGGAACAGCGCGGGCTACCTGGCCCTGCTGGCGTTACTGGGCGCGTTTGCCGGTGCCGGCCTGATCGCCGTGTACTTCATGGAACATTACGGCCACTACATCACCGGCATGACCAACCAGATCGTGTGGGGGACGCCGCACGTGTTCGCCGTGTTCCTGATCGTGGCCGCATCGGGCGCCCTGAACACGGCCTCCATCGCCTCGGTGTTCGGCAAGACCGCCTACAAGCCCCTGGCACGGCTTTCCGGCCTGCTGGCCATCGCCCTGCTGGCCGGCGGCCTGATGATCCTGGTGCTGGATCTCGGCCGGCCCGATCGCCTGATCGTGGCCATGACCTACTACAACTTCAAGTCGATCTTCGCCTGGAACATCATCCTCTACAACGGCTTCTTCCTGCTGGTGGCCATCTACCTGTGGACCATGATGGACCCGACCAAGACCCAGTACACCAAGGTGGCCGGGGTCAGCGCCTTCGTCTGGCGCCTGATCCTCACCACCGGTACCGGCTCCATCTTCGGCTTCCTGGTGGCCCGCCTGGCCTACAACGAGGCCATCATGGCGCCGCTGTTCATCGTCATGTCCTTCGCCTTCGGCCTGGCGATCCTGATCCTGGTCACCATGGCCGCCTACAAGTGGACCGGCCGGCCCCTCGGTGATGCCCTGCTGCGGCGGCTGAAGAACCTGCTGGGCGTGTTCGTGGCCGGCACCCTGCTCCTGCTGCTGGCCTACCATCTGACCAAGCTCTACATCACCCAGTACCACGGCGTGGAGGCCTTCATCCTGCTCAATGGCGGCGTCTACACCCAGCTCTTCTGGCTGGGCTGGATCCTGCTCGGCAGCCTGGTGCCCCTGGCCATCGTCTACCACCCCACCTGGGGCCGAAACCGCGGCCTGATCGGCTTCGCCTCGGCCCTGGTGATCCTGGGCGGGCTGGCAGCCATGTACGTCATCATCATCGGCGGCCAGGCCTATCCGCTGCTGATCTTCCCCGGCAAGGAAGTTTCCAGTTCCTTCTTCGACGGCATCGTCAACAGCTACACGCCGAGCCTGCCGGAAGTCCTGCTGGGCCTGGGCGGGATGGCCGTGGCCATGATCATCGTGGCGCTGGCCGTGAAGGTCCTGCAGTTCCTGCCGGAGAGCCTGGCTGACGAGGTGGTGGATCCCCATCACAAGTAAGCGTCCAGTCCTGCCACACCGGACCTGCGCAAAAGGGGATTGCAAAATCCCCTTTTGCCGTTTCGGATCCCGCACATGAACCGATTGCTGATCTCCGCCGCCCACAAGTCTTCGGGCAAGACCACCCTCAGCATCGGCCTGTGCCGCGCCCTGCGGGAACGGGGCCGGCACGTCCAGCCATTCAAGAAAGGGCCCGACTACATCGATCCCATGTGGCTGGGGCTGGCCGCCGGCCGTCCCTGCTACAACCTCGATTTCTATACCCAGGCGCGGGAGGAAATCCTCGCCAGTCTCGCCCGCCATGCCGGCGAGGCCGATCTGGCCCTCATCGAGGGCAACAAGGGGCTCTACGACGGCCTGGATCTGGAAGGCAGCAACAGCAACGCCGCCCTCGCCCGCCTCACCCGCACGCCCGTCGTGCTGGTGATCAACGTCCAGGGCATGACCCGGGGCATCGCGCCCCTGGTCCTCGGCTACCAGGCCTTCGAACCGGAAGTGCGGATCGCCGGCATCATCCTCAACCAGATCCGCGGCGCACGCCACGAGGCCAAGCTGCGTGCCGTGCTGGAACACTATACCGAGGTGCCGGTGGTCGGCGCCGTCTATCACGACCCGGCCATGACCATCCACGAGCGTCATCTGGGCCTGGTGCCGAGCAACGAGAGCGGCGATGCCCGCGCCTTCGTCGAACACATCGGCGAACGGGTCGCGGCCCAGGTCGATCTGGAGGCCATTCTGGCCATCGCCGCACAGGCTCCGCCCCTGCCGGCCAGCGACGTCACCTGGCCGCAACCTGCTGTCCGCCGCGACGTGCGCATCGCCATCGCCCGCGATCCGGCCTTCGGCTTCTACTATCCCGACGATCTCGAGGCTCTGGAAGCGGCAGGGGCCGAACTGGTGCCCTTCTCGCCCCTTGCCGACAGCCGGCTGCCGGACTGCGACGGCCTGTTCCTCGGCGGCGGCTTTCCCGAGACCCACATGGAGCGCCTCTCCGCCAACCGGGCCATGCGCGAGGCGGTGCGCGAGGCCATCGAAGCGGGGCTGCCGGCCTACGCCGAATGCGGCGGGCTGATGTATCTGTCCCGCCGCCTGCGCTGGGAAGGCCGGGAAGCCGACATGGTCGGCATCCTGCCCGTGCCCGTGGTCATGCACGACCGGCCCGTGGGCCGGGGCTACGTCCAGCTCGAGGAAACCGCCGCCCACCCCTGGCCGGGGCAGCCGGGCCAGCGGATCTTCCCCGCCCACGAGTTCCATTACTCGGCCCTGGAACCCCTGCCCGAGGGGACCCGCTTCGCCTACCGGGTACACCGCGGCATGGGTGTCGACGGCAACCACGACGGCATCGTCTACCGCAACCTGCTGGCCGCTTACGCCCATCTTCGCGACACTTCCCACAATCACTGGGCACCGCGCTTCGTGAACTTCGTGCGCGCACAACGGGCCGCCCATCGTGTATAATTGACTATTGCGCTAGGTTATTAATCCACACACGGAGTCATCCCATGTTCACAGTCACCCCCGCCGCCGCGGAACAGATCATCAAGTCGGCCCGCGAAGGCCAGATGGAAGGCATGCCCCTGCGCATCGCCGCCCGCCGCGAAACCGATGGCAGCATCCAGTACGCCATGGGCTTTGCCGACGAGACCACCGAGAACGATCTCAGCTTCACCGAGGAAGGCGTCACCATCGTCATCGCCCCCTCCAGCATCGATCTGCTCAACGGCTGTACCCTCGATTACGTACAGCTCGACGATGGCGAGTACAACTTCATCTTCCTCAACCCCAACGATCCCAACTACACGCCGCCGCAGAACGACGATTCGGGCACGGAACACGCCCTGTAACCGTTCCGGGACGCTTCCGGGGTATAATCAACGGCTCATGGCGACGCATCCCGACCAGATCCGGCATCCCGACGACGGCAGCGCCTTCGACACGGAATGCTGCCGCCAGCGCGGCCGCCTGTGGCGCAGCCATCTGTGCGTGCTGATCTTCAGCATCGCCGGCCTGCTGATCCTGATGGCCGCGGCCGGAAGCTGGCTGATCGAGCGAGCCGGTTACCCGCCCACCGGCCACCTGCTGATCTGGCTGCCGACCCTGTTCGGCCTGGTGCTGACCACCCGCCTGGTGCGGCAGATCCAGCGCACCCTGCTCGAACCCCTCACCGCCCTGCGCCAGTGGGCCCAGGATCTGCGTGAAGGCAAGCTCGGCGCCCGCCTGCCCCGCACCGCCTCCCGGGACTTCAACGCCCTGTACGAGGACATCAACGAGCTGAGCGACAAGCTGCAGGCCCTCACCCACGACATGCAGAGCCAGGTCCGCGCCCAGACCGAGCACATCGAGCGCAAGACCCACTCGCTGGAAATCATCTACGACGTGGCCGCCAGCATCAACGTCTCCCGGGATCTGGAGGATCTGCTGACCCGCTTCCTGCACACCCTGCGCGACGTGGTCAATGCCCGCGCCGCCGTGGTGCGGCTGATGACCGACGACGGCCAGATGCGCCTGGTCTCCAGCATCGGCCTGGACGAGGATCTGATGAAGCGCGAACAGCTCATCCCCTCCGACAGTTGCCTGTGCGGCAGCGCCTACCGGGACGGGACGGTGCTGTTCGAGAAGAACATCACCCATTGCGACAAGATCGTCGGCCGCTCCTTCTTCAACGACGACAACATCGGCATGATCGCCGTGCCCCTGCAATACCGGGACAAGACCCTGGGCGTGTACAACCTGTTCGTGGATCACGAGGATTTCGCCGATCAGGAAGACATGGTGGGCCTGCTCACCTCCATCGGCCGCCACCTGGGCATGGCCATCGACAAGGCCCGTCACGATGACGAGTCCAACCGCCTGTCGATCATGGAAGAACGCACCCGCCTGGCCCACGAGCTGCACGACTCCCTGGCCCAGACCCTGGCCAGCCTGCGCTTCCAGGTGCGGGTGCTGGACGAGACCCTGCGCCAGGGCCAGGAGCCGGCCATCTGGTACGAACTGGAGAAGATCGAAAACAACCTGGACGAGGCCTACGCCGAACTGCGCGAGCTGATCACCCACTTCCGCGCGCCCATCGACAAGCGCGGCCTGGTACCGGCCGTGGAGCATCTGGTGGAGCGCTTCCGCAACCAGAGCGAGATTTCCATCTTCCTGCAGAAGGAGTGGAACGTCCTGCAACTGCCCGCCAGCGTCGAGGTCCAGGCCCTGCGCATCATCCAGGAAGCCCTCAACAACATCCGCAAGCACAGCCAGGCCCATGCGGTGCGGGTGATCATGCGCTCCGACGTGCAGGGCGACTGCCACATTCTGATCGAGGATGACGGCGTGGGCATGACCCTGCTGCCCGAATCGGATCGCACCTCGGGCGATCACCTGGGCCTGTCCATCATGGAAGAGCGGGCCAAGCGGATCGGCGGCACCGTGCGCATCGAGAGCGAACCGGGCGAAGGCACCCGGGTCATCCTGCACTTCCGCTATCCCGAACCGGCCCCGGACGACGAAACCCACAGCGTGCGGGTCGACCTGCCCACGGCCAAGGTGCTGCCATGAGTCTGCGCGTGCTGCTGATCGACGATCACACCCTGTTCCGGGTGGGCCTCGAAGGCCTGCTGGCCAGCCGCGGCATCGAGGTGGTGGCCTCGGTGGGCAGCGGCCAGGAATGCCTGCGCCTGGTGGAGGAACTGCAACCGGACGTCATCCTGCTCGACATGCGCATGCCCGGCATCGACGGCCTGGGGGTGCTGAAGATGCTGCGCCAGGAGGGGCTGGAACTGCCCATCGTCATGCTCACCACCAGCACCGAGGAGAGCGATCTGCTCGAATCCCTGCGCCAGGGCGCCCAGGGCTACCTGCTCAAGGACATGGAGCCGGACGAGCTGGTGCTGGCCCTGCGCGACATCGTCTCCGGCAAGACCGTGGTGGCCCCGGATCTGGCCCCCATTCTGGCCAAGGCCGTGCAGGGCGGCGGTGGCGAGCCCGAGGAGCCGGAAGACGACAGCCCCTTCTCGGAACTGACCCCGCGCGAGACCGAAATCCTCGGCCTGCTGGCCGAGGGCCAGAGCAACAAGGCCATCGCCCGCAACCTCGGGATCTCCGACGGCACCGTCAAGCTGCACGTGAAAGCCATCCTGCGCAAGCTCGACGTGCACTCGCGCGTGGAAGCCGCCGTGATGGCCGTCGAACACGGCTTCTCCCGCAACGCCTCCGGGAACAACGGCTAGACAGCTGATCCGAATTGTGTTGACCGAAATTGGCAGGTTCCATCCTGTAGGAGCGGCGCAAGCCGCGAAACGGTATCCCTTCGCGGCTTGCGCCGCTCCTACAACGAACCATTCACGTCAAAACAATTTTGAGACATTCAATATTCAGAGCGAAACGCCATGAAACGCTTCAATGAACTGGTCGCCGAGGCGGCCGAACACGTCAGGGAAATCTTTCCCTGGGATCTGGAGGAGATCCTTCAGGAACGGGAAGTGATGCTGCTCGACGTGCGCGAGCCCTACGAATTCGAGGCCATGCACATCGAAGGCTCCCTCAACGTCCCCCGCGGCGTGCTCGAAACCGCCTGCGAATACGACTACGAGGAAACCGTGCCGGAACTGGTGGAAGCCCGGGACAAGGAAATCGTCGTGATCTGCCGTTCCGGCAACCGCAGCGTGTTCGCCTGCGAGGTGATGCAGAAGATGGGCTACACCAACGTCGTCTCCCTCAAGACCGGCCTGCGCGGCTGGGCCGATTACGAACAGCCCATGGTCAACGGCCAGGGCCAGCCGGTCTCGGAAGACGAAGCCGACGAATACTTCACCCCCCGCCTGCGCCCGGAGCAGCTCAGCAGCAATGCGAAATGATCAGGCTGTCTGCAAACAACGCAGCGGGCGCAGAGACGCAGAGGACGCGGAGATTTGTTTTGATTTGATGGCCCGTGGCCGGTTTCTGTAGGAGCGGCGCAAGCCGCGAACAATGCAGGGACGAGTGGCGAGGGCCGAGGGCCGAGGAAAAACGTGGTTGATTGGCTTCGACAGCCTCGTCCCTCAGCCCTGATTTATCGCGGCTTGCGCCGCTCCTACACGGGGTGGAAAGCTTTTCTGCAAAAAACTCTGCGTCTCTGCGCCCTCTGCGTTCCTTCCACCGAGCCTGGCTGGGGTTCTCACCCCTGCCCGCAGGACCCACACCCGGGATTGACCTCGCTCTTCGTGCGGTATTCGTATTTCTTGCGGTCCTTGCGCCGGCCATTGGGGGCGGCCTGCTGGATGATCACGCCCTTGACCTGCTCGATGGCGATCTCGCGGGCTTCGTGGGCATAGGCTTCGTTGAGGGGCACGAGGTAATACTTGTCCTCGTGGCGGCGGAGCTGGCGGAAGATGTAGCCGTTTTCGATCAGGGCAATGACGTAGGAACCATCGGTGGCCAGGCCTTCCGGATCGATGATGATGATGCAGCCCTTCTTGAACTCGGGCTCCATGCTGTCGTCGATCACCTGCAGGGCGAACGGCTCGGCGGACGCGCAGCCGCTGAGCTCATCGGGCGCCGGCGCCATCTGGGAACGTTTCATCTCGGCCATGACAATTCTCCTCGCTGTGAACACCCATTATAGCCGGATCTGACCTGTAGGAGCGGCGCCCTCGCCGCGACCAGTTGGTGGCTGGTAGCTGGGGCCGGGTAGCTGGAACAAGTGTTGACGGTTTTTTTCCAGCTACCAGCTACCAGCCACCTACTACCGCCGCATCGCGGCTTGCGCCGCTCCTACAAGGAGATTTCCTCCCCCACCTCCTCAAGCCCGGCTTCCTTTGCCACCACCTGCCGCTCCTCCTGCTGCAGTTCCCACATCTGGGCGTAGAGTCCACCCTGGGCGAGGAGTTCGGCGTGGGTGCCCTGTTCGACGATGCGGCCCTGGTCCATGACCAGGATCCGTTCGGCATCGACGATGGTGGAGAGGCGGTGGGCGATGACCAGGGTGGTGTGCTGTTCGGCCACCTGGCGCAGGGCGTCGAGGATGGCCCGCTCGGATCGGGAGTCGAGGGACGAGGTGGCCTCGTCGAAGATCAGGATCGGCGGGTTCTTGAGGATCACCCGGGCAATGGCGATGCGCTGCTTCTCGCCGCCGGAGAGCTTCAGGCCCCGTTCGCCCACCAGGGTTTCGTAGCCCTCGGGCAGGCTGACGATGAAGTCGTGGATGGCCGCCAGTTTCGCCGCCTGCTCCACCTCTTCGCGGCTGGCGTCGGGCCGGGCGTAGAGGATGTTGTAATAGATCGATTCGTTGAACAGCACCGTGTCCTGGGGCACGATGCCGATGGCCTGGCGCAGGCTGTCGAGAGTGACATGGGCGATGTCCTGGCCGTCGATGGTGATCCGCCCGCGCTCCACGTCGTAGAAGCGATACAGCAGCCGTGCCAGGGTGGACTTGCCGGCGCCCGAGGGCCCCACCACGGCCACCTTGTGGCCGGCGGGAACCGTGAAGCTCACGTCTTCGAGGATCCGCCGCTCGGGCTGGTAGGCGAAGGCCACGTGCTCGAACGCCACTTCGCCCTCGCGCACCACCAGCGGCCGGGCATCGGGCGCATCGCCGATCTCGGGCGTCTCGTCGAGCAGCTTCCAGACCCGATCCATGTCGGCCAGGGTGTGCTTGAGCATGCGGTAGACGATGCCGAGGAAATTGAGCGGGATGAACAGCTGCAGCATCAGGGTATTGACCAGCACCAGATCGCCCAGGGTCATGCTGCCGTCCACCACGCCCTGCCCGGCGTAGATCATGATCAGGGTCACGCCCACGGCGATGATGGCGCCCTGGCCGAAGTTGAGCAGGGCCATGGAGGTCTGGCTCTTGACCGCCGCGTTCTCCCATTCACCCAGGGTGCGATCGTAGCGCTGCAGCTCGAAGCGTTCGTTGTTGAAGTATTTCACCGTCTCGTAGTTGAGCAGGCTGTCCACCGCCTGGCCGTTGGCCTTGGAGTCGAGGCGATTCATGGTGTGCCGGAAGTGCATGCGCCATTCGGTCACCGCCAGGGTGAAGGCGATGTACACGGCCACGGTGAGGAAGGTCACCAGGGCAAAGTGCCAGTCGTACTGGCCCAGCAGCAGGAAGGCCACCAGCACGAATTCGGCGGCCGTGGGCAGGATGTTGAACACCAGGTAATTGAGAATCGAACTGATGCTCTGGGTGCCCCGCTCCAGATCGCGGATGATGTTGCCGGTACGCCGCTCCAGGTGATAGCGCAGCGACAGCCGGTGCAGGTGTTCGAGCACCTGCCGCGAAAGCCGGCGCATGGCGTGATAGCGCACCCGGGCGAAGATCGCGTCACGCAGTTCGTTGAACAGGGAACTGCCCAGGCGCAGGGCGCCGTAGGCCAGAAACAGCACGATAGGCAGGGCCAGCAGGCGGCCCTGGCTGGTGTCGAGGGCATCGACGATGTGCTTGAGCACCACGGGGATCCCCACCGTGGAGACCTTGGCCAGGATCAGGCTGGCCAGCGCCAGCAACACCCGGCCGCGGTACTGCCAGACATAGGGAAACATGCGCTTGAGATTGCGCAACTCCTGGCTGCCGACCGTGGGGGCTTCGGTGTAACGTTCGATGCGCATGATTCCCGGCTATCGAAGAAAGGTGGGAGATATTATCATAAGGCCGAACCGCCCCCTGAACCGTTGCGGCATCTCCCTGTCAACCTTGTGGGAAAGCCCGACCCGAATGGAACACAGCATGTCCCGGATTGCCCGCCTCTGGTTGTTCCTCCTTGCCCTGGCCTTCCTGCAAGCCTGCAGTGACGACGATCACCCGGCGCGCAACGGAAAACGGGAACGCTCCCCGATCACCGTGGCCGTGGCCACGGTCGGCGACGGTCCGCTCGCGGGCGAACAGACCGCCAGCGGCCGGCTCGAAGCCAGCCGCCGCGTGCAGATCTTCAACCAGGAAGCGGGCCGCGTGCTTGAGCTGCCCTGGCATGCGGGCGACCGGGTGCGCCGCGGCGAACTGCTGGTGCGCATCGACGATCGGCTGATCCAGGCCCAGTTGCGCAAGGCCCGGGCCAGCCTCGCCCAGGCGCGCAGTGACCGGCAGCGGCTCGACGCCCTGTTTCGTCAGAAACTGGTTTCCGAAGAGGACATCGCCCGCGCCGATACGGCCATCAAGCTGGCCCAGGCGGAGGTCAGCCAGCTCGAGACCCGCCTCACCCGCACCCGCATTCTGGCGCCGTTCGATGCCATCGTCAGCGAACGGCGTCTCGAGCCGGGCGACGTGGCGCCCCTGCACACCCATCTGCTGACCCTCATCGATCCGGCCCGGCTCAAGGCCGTGGTGTTTCTCTCGGAGCTGCTCGCCGAAGGCCTGGCCCCCGGCCAGCCGGTGCAGTTGCGGATCGATGCCCTGGGCACCCGCTTCCTCGCTGGCCGCCTCCTGCGCCTGACGCCGGGCGTGGACACGCGCAGCCTCAAGCGACGGATCGAAATCGCCTTCACGCCGCCCGCCGGCGCCCTGCCCGGCCAGTTCGTGCGCGTGCGCCTGCCGGTGCGCACCGCCGCCAGGCTGCACGTGCCCTTCCTCGCCGTGCGCCACGACAGCCACGGCGCCTATGTCTATCGCCTGGATGACGATGGCCGGGTGCGCAAGGTGCGGATCGTCACCGGACTGCAACTGGGCGAGCACATCGCCGTGCGCCAGGGCCTGGCCGCGGGCGAGCGGGTGGTGGTGAAGGGCTTCACCGGGCTGCGTGACGGCCGGACCGTCCGCGTGGCCGGCGGGGACGACTGAACATGGCCGTGCGCCCGCGCACCGGGGGGCTCGCCGCCTGGTCCATCCGCCGCCCCGTGGCCACGGTGATGCTGGCGCTGACGGTGGTGGTGCTGGGGCTGTTCTCCCTCGATCGCCTGGCGGTGGATCTGCTGCCCCACATCATCTACCCGGAAGTGCGGGTGCGGGTGCTCAATCCCGGCGTGCCGGCGCGGATCATGGAAGACGAAGTGACCCGCCAGCTCGAGGAACAGCTGGCCATCACCGAGAACGCCATCGCCGTACAGTCCACCACCACCGAGGGGCGCAGCTCGGTGGATCTGAGCTTCCCCTACGGCACCGACATCGACCGCGCCCTGCGTGACGCCAGCACCCGCCTGGATCGGGCCCGGCGCTTCCTGCCCACCAGCATCGAGCCGCCCATCATCTACAAGCGGGATCCGGCCCAGATCCCGGTGCTGGAACTGGCGGTCAGCTCCCGCGGGCGGGATTCGGTGCAGTTGCGCGACTGGGTCGACTACGCCTTCCGCAACTGGTTCCTGAACCTGCCCGGGGTCGCGGCCGCCGAGGTGGGCGGCGGCCAGGTGCGCGAGATCCGCATCCAGGTGGATCAGGAACGGCTCGCCGCGCTGGGGCTCGATTTCGCCGACATCGAAGCGGCGCTCTCGGCAGAGAACCGGGAATACCCGGGCGGGCGGATCCTGGTGGCCGGCCGCGAACTGGCCAGCCGGGCCGACGGCCGGGTGCGCGAACCGGCCAGGCTTGCGGCGCTGCCCATCGGCGAGCCGGACGCCAGCGGCAACGCGCCACGCCTGGGCGACGTGGCCCGGATCTTCGACACCCACGAGGACGAACGGCTGCGGGTGCGTCTCGACGGCCAGCCGGCCATCAAGCTCTCCATCCAGAAACAGCCGGGCGCCAATACGGTGGCCGTGGTAGACGCGGTGCGCGAGCGGCTCGCCTGGCTGCGCCAGCAGCGGGTGATTCCGGATGACATCGACGTGGCCGTGATCGCCGATCAGTCCGTGTTCATTCGCCACTCCCTGCGCAACGCGGCGCTGGCGGTGCTCGGCGGGGCGCTGCTGGCCATGCTGGTGGTGTGGCTGTTCCTGGGTGACCTCACCCGCACCCTGATCATCGGTCTGGCCATTCCGCTGGCCATCCTGGTGACCTTCATCATCATGGCCGTCTTCGGCCTGACCCTGAACATCATGACCCTCGGCGGCCTGGCGGTGGGCGTGGGCATGCTGGTGGACAACACCATCGTCATGCTCGAGAACATGACCCGCCACCAGCAGGCCGGCGAAGGGGAAGACGAGGCGGCGCGCAACGCCGCCGCGGAAGTCACCGGCGCCATCACCGCTTCCACCACCACCAACCTGGCGGCCATCCTGCCCTTCCTGTTCATCAGCGGGCTCATCGGCCTGCTGTTCCGGGAACTCATCGTCACCATCTCCGCCGCCATCCTGGCCTCGCTGGTGGTGGCCATCACCCTGGTCCCGGCCCTCGGCGCCCGCAGCCGGCTCGCCGGGCGCCCGCCCCGCGTCGTGAGCCGCGCCCTCGACGCCCTGCGCGAACGCTACGCGGCCCTGGCCGCCCGTCTGCTGCCCCACGGCCGCTGGCTGCTGTTCGGCCTGCTGCCGCTGCTGGCGCTGTCCGCATGGCTGCTGCTGGCCCGCACGCCGATTTTCCTGCCGCAGGTGGACGAAGGCCGGGTAATCATCAGCGTGAGCAGCGATCCGGGCACCGAACTGGACGCCATGGATGCCACGGTGCAGCGGATCGAGGAGGTGATTCTGCAAAGTCCCGAGGTCGAGTCCCTGTTCGTGACCGTGGGCGGCTTCATCTTCGGCCGCTCCGAGTTCCAGTCCAGCCATTTCAGCGGCCTCTACGTGCAACTGGTCCCGGCCAGCGAGCGGACCCTGTCCAGCCAGCAGTGGGTGCGCCGCATGCAGCAGGCCATCGGCAGGCTGGACCTGGTGGGCTACCGGGTGCGCCTGCGCGTGCGGGGCGTGCGCGGCGTGCATCTGGGGCGGGGCGACGACGACATCAGCGTGCGCATCCAGGGCGACGACCTCGACACCCTGCGCCGGCTGGGCGATGCCGCCGTGGATCGCCTGCGCCGGATCCCGGGGCTGCGCAACGTGCAGCACAACTACGAGGCCCTGCGCGAGGAACTGGTGGTGCGCGTGGACCGCGAACGGGCCGCCACGCTGGGCATCGATACCGAGGCCATCGGCCGGGCGCTGCAGGTGGCCCTGGAAGGGCGGCCGATCTCCGACTACCGGGAGGGCGATCGCCGCTATCCCATCCGCCTGCGCCTGCCCCGCCACGCCGTCGACAGCCTGGAACGGGCCCGGCGCCTGCTGGTGGGCTATCGCAACGGGCAGCCCGTGCGCCTGGGCGAGGTGGCGCAGCTGGCCATCGTCGCCTCGCCGGATCGCATCAAGCGCGACAACCAGCGGCGGATCGTGGAGATCAGCGCCAGCCTCGGCCCGGACCTGCCCCTGGGCCAGGCCCTCGACGCGGTGGACGCGGCCCTGGCCGACTTCCCCCTGCCCGACGGCTACAGCCTCTACGACGGCGGCGTGCGCCAGCAGTTGCAGGAGAGCGAGGGGCTGGGCAAGGTGCTCCTGGGACTGGCCCTGTTCCTGGTATTCGTGGTCATGGCGGTGCAGTACGAATCCCTGCGCAATCCGCTGATCATCCTGCTCGGGGTGCCCTTCAGCCTGCTCGGCGTCAGCGCCGGACTCTACGTCAGCGGCCTGCCCGTCTCCATTCCCGTATGGCTTGGGCTGATCATGCTCGCCGGCATCGTGGTCAACAACGCCATCGTGCTGGTGGAACAGATCGAGATCGAACGGGAAGCCGGCCTGCCCCTCACCGAAGCCATTCTCGAAGCCTGCCGGGTGCGCCTGCGCCCCATTCTCATGACCACCCTCACCACCGCTGCCGGCATGCTGCCCCTGGCCCTCGGCCTCGGCGAAGGCGCCGAAATGCTCCAGCCCCTGGCCGTGGTCATCGTCTGGGGCCTGCTCTTCTCGCTGCTCGTCAGCCTGTTACTGGTACCCGCCCTCTATTACATGGTGCATTTGACGGCAGAGGAAAGAGGCAAGAGGCAAACGTCCGGGTAGGAACGACACAAGCCGCAATGGGCGGTAGCGGGGAAAGGCGTTCGAGTTTCCCGGCAAGGTAGGAGCGGCGCAAGCCGCGAAATGCAGCAACGGATTGTGTTGGAGGCCCCTCTCGGGAAAAACCGGCTGTCACCAGCCACCCGTCCCCCGCTACCGCCTGTCGCGGCTTGCGCCGCTCCTACGGTTCCATCAACCCCGAACGCAGCCCTTCACCCCGAGATCGGATACGTCGCCGCGCCGCTGGCGTCGGGGTGGAACCATTCGAGCTTGTCGTGGAGCTTTACCACTTCGCCGACGATGATCAGGGTCGGGGGTTTGACGTCGTTTTCCTTCACCAGCCGCGGCAGGGTGGCGAGATCGCCGATGTGGACCTTCTGCTGTTGGGTGGTGCCCTTCTCCACCAGGGCGGCCGGGGTATCGGCGGGCAGGCCATGTTCCACGAGCTTGGCGCACAGGCCCTCGATCTGGGAGAGGCCCATGTAGAAGACCACGGTCTGGCCCGGCTGGGCGATGGCCTCCCAGTTGAGTTCATGGCTGTCGTCCTTCAGGTGGCCGGTGACGAACAGGCAGGACTGCACGTAGTCGCGGTGGGTGAGCGGGATGCCGGCGTAGGCGGCGCAACCGGCGGCGGCCGTGATCCCCGGCACCACCTGGAAGGTCACGCCCTCGGCCATCAGGGTCTCGATCTCCTCGCCGCCCCGGCCGAAGATGAAGGGATCGCCGCCCTTGAGGCGCAGCACCCGCTTGCCCTCCTTCGCCAGGCGCACCAGCAGGGCGTTGATGTTCTCCTGCTTCAGGGTGTGCTGGTTGCGCGCCTTGCCGGCATAGATGAACTCGGCATCGCGGCGCACCAGATCCAGCACCTCGGCGGAGACCAACCGGTCGTAGACCACCACATCGGCCTGCTGCATCAGGCGCAGGGCGCGGAAGGTGAGCAGATCGGGATCGCCGGGCCCGGCGCCCACCAGATAGACCTCGCCGGTCTTCGGCGGCGGCTCGGCCTTCGCCACCGCCTGCTCGAGCAGTTCCCGGGCTTCCCGATCCTTGCCGGCCATCAGCCGATCGGCCACCGGCCCCTCGAGGATCCGTTCCCAGAACTGGCGGATGGCATTGCTGTCGGGCAGGCGGGCCTTGACCTGCTCGCGGTAGGACTCCACCAGCTTCGCCAGGCGGCCGTAGGCAGCGGGGATGAAGGTCTCCAGGCGCGCCCGCAGCAGGCGCGCCAGCACCGGCGAGGCGCCGCCGGTGGAGATGGCGATCTGCACCGGGTCCCGATCGATGATGGAAGGCACGATGAAACTGCACAGCGCCGGCGCATCCACCACGTTGACCGGGATTCCGCGCCCCTTGGCGGTTTCCGACACCTGCCGATTGACCGCCTCGTCGTCGGTGGCGGCGATGATCACCATCTGGCCGTCCACGTGGCCGGGACGGAAACTCTCGGGCAGATGACGGATTTCACCCTTCTCCGCCCGCTGCGAAAGCTCGTCGCACAACTCGGGCGCCACCACGGTCACCTCGGCCCCGGCGCGCTGGAGCATGAACACCTTGCGCGAAGCCACCTGGCCGCCACCGACCACCAGGCAGGGCTGGCCCTGCACGTTCATGAAAAGAGGAAGAAACTTCACGTCGGCTCCGCTGACTTGTGGAAAATGGCCGAAAAATCAATCGACAGGCCAATCGAACCAGTAATTCTACCACCGATGCCCCGCCCCCCGAACCTTGCCCGTTGGGGTACGCTGTTCCCCTCGGCCTATCCCGAGAGGAAAATGCCCCCATGACACAAGCCTCCACCCGTTCACCATGACGACCCTGAAGGGCATGGTTGCCGCCGGCCATCCGGCCACCGCCGAGGCGGCGGCGGAAATCCTGCATGCCGGCGGCAACGCCTTCGATGCGGTGGTGGCTGCCCATTTCGCCGCCTGCATGGCCGAACCGGTACTCTGCTCCCTGGCCGGTGGCGGCTTCCTGCTGGCGGCGCCGCGGGGCGGGCCGGTCCGCGCCTGGGACTTCTTCGTCCACACCCCCCGCCGCAAGCGCCCGGCAGACGAGATCGACTTCCACCCCATCCATGCCGACTTCGGCACCGCCCGGCAGGAGTTCCACATCGGCCTCGGCGCGGCCGCCACGCCCGGCGCCATTCCCGGCCTGCTGGCCATCCACCGGGATCTGGGCCGCCTGCCGCTGCGTGAACTGATCGTCCCGGCCGTGGCCCTGGGCCGGGAGGGGATCCGCCTCAACACCTTCCAGGCCGGGATCTTCCGCATCGTGGCCCCCATCTATCTGGCCACCCCGGAAAGCCGCGCCATCTACGCCGATCCGCAGGACTCCGGCCAAGTGATCGGCGCCGGCCAGCGCCTGCGCCAGCGCGAACAGGCCGATTTCCTCGAGGCCCTGGCCCGCGAAGGGGAACGCCTGTACCGGGAAGAGATCGCGGCCAGCGTCGAGAGCCTGTGCCGGGAAGGCGGCGGCCATCTTCGCCGGGATGACCTGCGCCACTACAGCGTGGCCGTCCGCGCGCCGCTCTCGCTGCCCTACCGGGACGCCCGCCTGTTCCTCACCCCGCCCCCCTCCACCGGCGGCCTGCTGGTGGCCTTCGGGCTGCAACTGCTCGCCAGCCTCGAACGGCACACCCTGCGTGCGGACGCGGGCTGGCTGCCCGCCCTGGCCCGCACACTGGCCCTCACCGCCGAGGCCCGCCAGCCCCTGGAGAACCCCGCCCTGGCCGAATCGCTGCTTCCCCTGCTGGGCGCGGATCGGCTCGAGCGCTGGCGCCGGCGGCTCCACGGCGCCCTCGCCCGCCGCGGCACCACCCACATCAGCGTCATCGACGCGGAGGGCAACCGGGCCAGCCTGACCACCAGCAACGGCGAAGGCTGCGGCCACCTCATTCCCGGCACCGGCATCATGCTCAACAACATGCTCGGCGAAGCCGACATCAACCCCGCCGGCTTCCACCGCTGGCCCACCGGCACGCGCATGATCTCCATGATGACCCCGGCCCTGCTGGAGCTGGCCGACGGCACCGCCATCGCCCTCGGCTCCGGCGGCTCCAACCGGATCCGCAGCGCCATGCTCGAAGTGATCTCGCGCCTCGTCGATCAGAACCGGCCCCTGCACTCGGCCATCACCGCCCCCCGCCTGCACGTGGAAGGCCGGCACCTGGATCTGGAAGCCGGCTTCGACCCCAAAACCCGCGACCGCCTCCTGGCCGACTTCCCCGACCACACCCTCTGGCCGGAACCCAACCTCTTTTTCGGCGGCGTGCATGCCGTGTTGCATCGGGAAGGGGAATTCGCTGGTGCCGGCGATCCGCGGCGGGGTGGCGCAACATCGGAGTAGGAGCGGCGCAAGCCGCGATTATGCGGTGGCGGGTAGCTGGGGACGGGTAGCTGGAAACGGCACTCGGTTTTCCCAGCTACCAGCCACCCGCAACCCGCTACCGCCGTGGTCGCGGCTCGCGCCGCTCCTACAGAAAAATGCCGGGAAATTGGAGAAATCGGGCGGGAACTTCGAGAATCGTGCCAGGAACTGCAGCGAACGACCCTAGTCCCTCGCCACTCGTCCCTCGGCCCTGAATTGGTCGGGGCGAGAGGATTTGAACCTCCGACCACCGCAACCCCATTGCGGTGCGCTACCAGACTGCGCTACGCCCCGAAAGAATCGGTATGCCGTTTGAAAGGCGCCCGTGGAAGGCGCGGTATCTTACCCCAGGCCGGGGCAGGATGGAAGGTGTCGTTTCAACGATCCAGGGTGAGCAGGCGGGCCACTTCCTCGAGTTCCTGGCGGATTTCCCGCAGGATGGCCTTGTCGTTGTGCAGCGGATCGGTGTGGTTGTTGTGGTTCTCCGACAGTTGCAGGCGGGCGCCACCGATGGTGTAGCCCTGCTCGTAGAGCAGGCTGCGGATCTGGCGGATCATGATCACGTCCTGGCGCTGGTAATAGCGGCGGTTGCCGCGGCGCTTGACCGGCTTGAGCTGGGGGAACTCCTGTTCCCAGTAGCGCAGGACGTGGGGTTTGACGGCGCAGAGCTCGCTCACTTCACCGATGGTGAAATAGCGCTTGCTCGGAATCGGCGGGAGCTCATTGTTGTTCGTGGGTTCGAGCATAAGCCTCTACTTTTGCCTTGAGTTTCTGTCCGGGGCGGAAGGTGACGACGCGCCGGGCGGTGATGGGGATTTCCTCTCCGGTTTTGGGGTTTCTGCCGGGCCGTTCCTTCTTGTCGCGCAGGTCGAAGTTCCCGAAGCCGGAAAGCTTGACCTGCTGGCCCCGTTCCAGTGCCCCACGGATCTCCTCGAAGAACATCTCGACAATCTCTTTCGCTTCGCGCTTGTTCAGCCCCAGTTCTTCGAACAGGCGCTCCGCGAGGTCGGCCTTCGTCAACGCCATGTTGTTATGCTCTTAGTGTAGCCCCAAGCTTCTTGTTCAGCACATCGAGGATGCGAACCACTTCGGCCTCGACTTCAGTATCCTTAAGAGTGCGCGAAAGATCCTGCAAGGTCAAGCCCAATGCCAGACTTTTTCTTCCTAAATCAATACCTTCGCCCGTATACACGTCGAACAGCTCGATGTCCGTGAGGTGCTCTGCGCCCGCCTCGCGGATGGTCTCGAGCACCCGGGCCGCCGGGATGTCGGCATCTACCACCAGCGCAATGTCCCGGCGGATGGAAGGGTATTTCGACAGCGGCCGGTAGGCCGGCACCCTCCCCGTCTGCAAAATATCTGCTTCCAATTCAAACAGATACACCGTCTGCGACAGACCCAGAGCGCTGGCCTGGGCCGGATGCAGGGCCCCAACCCGGCCCACCGTGCGGCCGTCGCGATCCACGATGGCGGCACTCTGGCCCGGGTGCAGGGCGGGATGGCTGTCGGCCTTGAAGGTGAAGTCCGCACGACGCCCGGTGAGGTCCAGCAGGGCTTCCACATGCCCCTTGGCGTCGAAAAAGTCCACGTTGCGCGGGGGAATCCCCCATTGTTGCGGTGCAACGCTTCCGGACAGCACACCGGAAACCATCATTTCCTGTTTGATTTCAGGCTCTTGCCTGATGAATCTCAGACCGCACTCGAACAAGCATAACCGATTTTGCTGTCGATTCAAGTTGTATTGCGCCGCCTGCAGCAATCCGGGCCACAGGGAGGTGCGCATCACCGCCATGTCGCTGGCGATGGGATTGGCCAGTTCGATGGCCGGATGGTCCGGATCCAGGCGTTTTTGCAGGTCCGGATCGACGAAACTGTAGGTGATGGCCTCGGCATAGCCCAGATCCACCAGCCGCTCGCGGATCCGCTCCAGGCTCACCTGGGCCTCGGGCCGCTGCGGCATGCGCAGGTGCACGGCGGGGGTGGTCTCGGGCAGGTTGTCGTAGCCGTGGATGCGGCCCACCTCCTCGATGAGATCCACCTCCAGGGTGATGTCGAAGCGGAACGACGGCGGCGTGACCTGCCAGGTGCCCTGCCCGCCTTCCATCTGCATGCCGAGGCGGCTCAGGGTGTCGACCACCTCGTCGGCCGGAATGGCGGTACCGAGCACCCGCTCGATACGGGCCTCGCGCAGGCGCACCGGCGTGCGCGGCGGCAGATGCGCGGAAACGACCTGTTCGATGACCGGGCCGGCCTGGCCGCCGACGATCTCCAGAAACAGGAAGGTGGCCCGTTCCAGGGCCTGCAATTGCAGTTCGGGGTCCACGCCACGCTCGAAGCGGTGCGAAGAGTCGGTGTGCAGGCCGTAGGAACGCGCACGGCCGGCGATGGCCAGGGGCGAGAACCAGGCGCTCTCCAGGAAGATGTCGGTCGTGGCGTCGCCTACGGCGCTCTCGGCGCCACCCATGATGCCGGCCAGGGCCAGGGGGCGCTGATCGTCGGCGATGAGCAGGGTGCCCTCGGTCAGGGTCACTTCCTGGCCATCGAGCAAGGTCAGCTTCTCGCCGGCGGTCGCTCGGCGCACGTGAATGCCCCCGGCAATGCGGGCCAGATCGAACGCATGCATGGGCTGGCCCAGTTCCAGCAACACGTAGTTGGTGACGTCCACCACCGGACCCAGGCTGCGCAGACCACTGCGCCGCAGCTTCTCCTGCAGCCACAGGGGCGTGGTGGCCGCGGTGTCGATGCCCCGGATGATCCGGCCCGCGTAGCGCGGGCAGTCCTCGGGCGCCTCCAGATGCACCGCGAGGGTGTCCTTGATGGCATTGGCCTGGGGCGGAATTTCCGGCCCTTCGACGGGCACCCGGTTGAGCACGCCCACCTCGCGGGCCACACCGGCAATACTGAGGCAGTCGCCCCGGTTGGGCGTCAGGCCCAGCTCGATGGTCACATCGTCGAGTTCCAGGTATTCACGCAGATCGGCCCCCACCGGCGCATCGTCCGGCAATTCCATGAGCCCTTCCGACTGCTCGGCCAGGCCCAGCTCGCTGGCCGAGCAGAGCATGCCGTGGGAGGGCACGCCGCGCAGCTTCGACTTCTTGATCCTGAACCCGCCGGGCAGCTTCGCCCCCACCAGCGCGACTGGCGCCCTCAGCCCTTCGCGCACGTTGGCCGCGCCGCAGACGATCTGCAGCGGTTCGTCGCCGCCCACGTCCACCTCGCAGACCCGCAGCTTGTCGGCATCGGGATGGGCTTCGACCTTGAGGACCCGCCCTACCACCACCTTGCTGAACTCACCGGCCACCGGCTCGACGGCATCCACCTCGAGCCCGGCCATGGTGAGCTGGTGGGCCAGCTCCTCGGTGGACACCGGCGGATCGACCCATTCACGGAGCCATTTTTCGCTGAATTTCATGCCTGTCTATCCGGTTCGAATCTCTGTTGTGTTTTCCCGTAGGAGCGGCGCAAGCCGCGAGGAAGGTTTTGTAGGTCGGCCTTCAGGCCGACATCCACGCGGCGGACATGATTGTCGGCCTGAACGCCGACCTACACGATTTATCGCGGCTTGCGCCGCTCCTACCCTCTTCTCACGCAAACTGCTTCAAAAACCGCAAATCGTTCTCGAAGAACAGCCGCAGATCGTCCACGCCGTAGCGCAGCATGGCCAGGCGCTCGACGCCCATGCCGAAGGCGAAGCCGGTGTATTTCTCGCTGTCGATCCCCACGTGGGCGAAGACGTTGGGATGGACCATGCCGCAGCCGAGCACTTCCAGCCAGCCGGTCTGGCTGCACACCCGGCAGCCCTCGCCCGAGCACATCACGCACTGGATGTCGGCCTCGGCGGAGGGCTCGGTGAAGGGGAAGTAGGACGGGCGGAAGCGCACGGCCAGATCCTCGCGCTCGAAAAAGCGGTGCAGGAAATCGTTCAGGATGGCCTTGAGATCGGTAAAGGTGACCTGCTCGTCCACCATGAAACCTTCCACCTGGTGGAACATGGGGGTGTGGGTCAGATCCGAATCGCAGCGATAGACCCGCCCCGGCGCGATGACCCGCAGGGGCGGCTCGGCGTTCTGCATCACCCGGATCTGCACCGGTGAAGTGTGGGTCCGCAGCAGCCGGCCATCCGGGAAATAGAAGGTGTCGTGCATGGCCCGGGCGGGATGGGATTCGGGGATGTTGAGGGCCTCGAAGTTGTGGAAGTCGTCCTCGATCTCCGGCCCCTCGGCCACCTCGAAACCCATGCGCGCGAACAGATCCTCGATGCGCTGCAGGGTGCGGGTGACCGGGTGCAGGCTGCCAGCCGGAATCTGGCGGCCCGGGAGGGTCACGTCCACCTTCTCGGCGGCCAGCTTCGCCTCGAGGGCCGCCTGTTTCAGCTCGGCCTTGCGGGCCTCGATGGCCTGCTGCACCGCCTGCTTGGCCTGGTTGATGGCCTGCCCCGCCTTCGGCCGCGCCTCGGGCGGGAGCTGGCCGAGGGTCTTCATGCGTTCGGTCAGCTTGCCCTTCTTGCCGAGATACTCGACCCGGACCTGATCGAGGCCTTGCAAATCGTCAGCCGCCGCCACCGCCTTTTTGGCCTCGGCAACGAGCCGATCGAGTTCGTCTTGCATGTTATCCCCTTTTCTTGAGTGGCGAGGGACGAGTTGTAGGAGCGGCGCCCTCGCCGCGATTCATCTTCAGGCCGGAGGCATCACCCCACGATTGACGCCCCCTGTAGGAGCGGCGCAAGCCGCGATTATGCAGTCGCGGGTAGCCGGGGACAGGTGGCCGGAAACGGCATTCGGTTTTCTCGACTACCAGCTACCCCCGACCCGCTACCGCCGCATCGCGGCTCGCGCCGCTCCTACCATGATTGATACGTCCCTCGTCGCGGCGAGGGCGCCGCTCCTGCTGCAGGTCGGTCTTCGGCCCTCACACGAAAAAGGGAAGACCATCGGCCTTCCCTTCTTGCGCCCCGAGGGGCGGGTTCCGTCTGCCGTCGCGGCGCAGGCCGCGGCGGTCAGCCGGCCAGGCTGGCCTTGGCCTGTTCTGCCAGGGCGGCGAAGGCCGGCTTGTCGAAGACCGCCAGATCGGCGAGGACCTTGCGGTCGATCTCGATGTTGGCCTTCTTCAGGCCGTTGATCAGGCGGCTGTAGGACAGACCATTCTCGCGGGCACCGGCATTGATGCGGGCGATCCACAGGGCGCGGAACTGACGCTTGCGCTGCTTGCGGTCACGATAGGCATACTGGCCGGCCTTGGTGACGGCCTGGGTGGCGACGCGGAAGACGTTCTTGCGCCGCCCGTAGTAGCCCTTGGCCTGGGCGATGACTTTCTTGTGCTTGGCGCGGGCGGTGACGCCGCGTTTGACGCGTGGCATGTTCGTTCCTCCTCGTTAGCTGTAGGGCATCAGGCGACGCAGCATGGGCACGTCGGCGTCGGCCACCATGTCCATGGGGCGCAGCTGACGCTTGCGCTTGGTGCTCTTCTTGGTGAGGATGTGGTTCTTGAACGAATGGGCACGCTTGTAGCCGCCGGAGGCGGTGCGCTTGAAGCGCTTCGCGGCGCCGCGATTGGTCTTCATCTTGGGCATTTCGGTTACTCCATCTTGACGATTGAACGAAACGTGACGCAGGTATGCCTTGGGACCCGTCGTCACTTCTTCTTGGGGGCAATGACCATCACCATCTGCCGGCCTTCCATCTTCGGATACTGCTCGACGGTGCCGTACTCGGCCAAATCCTCCTCGATGCGCTTGAGGAGCTTGGCACCGAGATCCTGGTGGGCCATTTCCCGGCCGCGGAAACGCAGGGTGACCTTGGCCTTGTCCCCGTTGCTAAGGAACTTCTTCAGGTTACGCAGCTTGACCTGATAGTCCCCTTCTTCCGTCCCTGGGCGGAACTTCACTTCCTTGACGTGAATCTGTTTCTGCTTCTTGCGGGCCGCATGGCGTTTCTTGTTCTCCTCGAACAGGAACTTGCCGTAGTCCATGATGCGGCAGACGGGCGGATCGGCCTGCGGGGCCACTTCCACCAGGTCCAGATCCGCCTCTTCGGCGATCTTCAGGGCCTCCTCAATGGGCATGACCCCCAGCTGTTCGCCCTCGGCGTCCACCACCCGGACCTGCGGCGCCGTGATGTCCGCGTTGATGCGTGTTCTTTTGGTTGCGATACTTCAACCCTCCAAATGACTGCGGCCGCGGCTCGCGACTTCCGCGGTGAGGCGGGCGGTCAGGTCCGCGAGGGACATGGCGCCGAGATCCTCGCCGGTGCGCGTGCGCACGGCCACAGTGGAATTTTCGACTTCCCGATCGCCGACGATCAGCAGATAGGGAACTTTCTGCAGCGTATGTTCGCGGATTTTAAAGCCGATCTTCTCATTTCTCAAGTCGGTTTCGACCCGTAAACCGGCATCCCGCAAGGTTTTTTCGACTTTTTTCACGTATTCGGCCTGGCGATCGGTGATATCCATCACCACCGCCTGCACCGGCGACAGCCACAGGGGCATGGCGCCGGCGTAATGCTCGATGAGGATGCCGATGAACCGTTCCAGGGAGCCGAGGATGGCCCGGTGGAGCATCACCGGCACCTGTTTCGAACCGTCCTCGGCCACGTAACTGGCATCGAGACGGGCCGGCATGTTGAAGTCCACCTGAATGGTTCCGCACTGCCAGACCCGGCCCAGGCAGTCCTTCAGGGAGAACTCGATCTTGGGCCCGTAGAAGGCCCCCTCCCCCGGCTGGAGATCCCAGTCCAGACCCTTGTCGTTGAGGGCCTTCTCCAGGGCGTGCTCGGCCTTGTCCCACAGATCGTCGGAGCCGACCCGCTTTTCGGGGCGGGTGGAGAGCTTGACGATGACCTCGTCGAAACCGAAATCGCGATAGACCTCGTGGAGCAGATCGATGAAATCGGAGACCTCGCCCTGGATCTGCTCTTCCGTACAGAAAATGTGGGCATCATCCTGGGTGAAGCCCCGCACGCGCATCAGCCCGTGCAGGGTGCCCGAGGGCTCGTTGCGGTGGCAGGAGCCGAATTCGGCCATGCGCAGGGGCAGATCGCGGTAGCTCTTGAGCCCCTGGTTGTAGATCTGGATGTGGCAGGGGCAGTTCATGGGCTTGATGGCGAAGATCCGCTTCTCCGACTCGGTGATAAACATGTCGTCGCGGAACTTCTCCCAGTGGCCCGACTTCTCCCACAGCACCCGGTCGGCCAGCACGGGGGTGTTGACCTCCTGGTAACCGTGGGCGCGCAACTTCTCGCGCACGTACTGCTTCACCTGCTGGTAGATCCGCCAGCCCCGGTCGTGCCAGAAGATCATCCCCGGCGCCTCTTCCTGGACGTGGAACAGGTCGAGCTGGCGGCCGATCCGGCGATGATCCCGCTTCTCGGCCTCCTCGAGCCGCTTCAGGTAGGCCTTGAGGGCCTTTTTGTCCGGCCAGGCAGTGCCGTAGATGCGGGTCAGCATCTCGTTGCTGGCATCCCCGCGCCAGTAGGCCCCGGCCACCTTCATCAGCTTGAAGGCCTTGAGCTTGCCGGTGGAGGGCACGTGCGGGCCGCGGCACAGATCGATGAAGTCGCCCTGCCGGTAGAGGGAGAGCTCTTCCCCCTTGGGAATATCCTCGATGATCTCGGCCTTGTACTCCTCGCCCAGGTTGCGGAAGAAGTCGATGGCCTCCTCCCGGGGCATCACCGTGCGCTCCACGGGAATGTCCTGCTTCGCCAGCTCCTGCATCTTCTTCTCGATGCGGGCCAGATCCTCTTCCGTGAAGGGCTTGTCCCGGGCGAAGTCGTAGTAGAACCCGTCCTCGATTACGGGCCCGATGGTCACCTGGGTCTCGGGATAGAGTTCCTTGACCGCCTGGGCGAGCAGGTGCGCCGTGGAGTGGCGAATGACCTCCAACCCCTCCGGATCCTTCTCGGTGACAATGGCCACCTCGGCGTCGTGATCGACCACCGTGGAGGCATCCACCAGCCTGCCGTCCACCTTGCCGGCAATCGTGGCCCGAGCCAGCCCCGGACCAATGTCCCGGGCAATATCCATGACGGAAACAGGGTGATCGTAGCTGCGGCGCGAGCCGTCGGGAAGGGTAATGGTGGGCATGAATAACCGTCCTTTCGCAGTGGTGGCCCCTACCAAAGGCCACGTGCAGGTAAAATTTGTCGTCGAACCAGCCGATCCGTAGGTCGGGCTTCAGCCCGACAAACGTCATATCTTTTGATGCCATGGTCGGGCTGAAGCCCGACCTACCTACAGGTGAGAATGTCCCAAAAACAAAAAATCAGGGGCAAACCCCTGATTTTTTTGATGTATTCATGGATGAGTAGCAAAAGCCCTCTCCTCGTCACTCGGTCCTCGCCACTCGTCCCTGTCATCTGGTAGTCGCGATTGGATTCGAACCAACGACCCCCACCATGTCAAGGTGGTGCTCTAACCAACTGAGCTACGCGACTGTTGTCAGGCCGCGAAATGTACCGGAAGCCCCCCGTGAATTCAAGCCCTTGGCCCGCCCCCGGCCCACGCCACCAACCACCGATCCAGCCTCGCCAGACTCCCGCCCAGCCGGCCCCGCGCCAGCCACCAGCCCAGCAGCACGCCCGAGGCATTGGCCAGCATGTCCAGCACATCGAACATCCGGTACCCACTCCACCCCTGCACGAATTCCTGTCCCACCCCCAGCCCGACCAGCCCCAGTGCCCAGCGAACCTGCCGCCCTCGTTCCACGAGCTGCGCAAACCAGCCCATCATCACCCCGTAGGCCAGCAAATGCTCCAGCTTGTCGGCATGCCCGAATTCCACCGGTTCCGGCGGATCCGGCATCAGCGAAAGCCCCGTGACCGCCGCCACCATGCCCCAGCCGATGAGCCACCACAGGGTAGCGTAGCGATAAGTCAATGATTTTGTCATATGCAAACGTGTTCCCCCTCACCACGGCCCTCTCTCCAGAGGGGAGAGAGCGTGTACGTGCAATCGGCATGCAGTACATGCATGGTGTCGAACATAAGGGTTCCTTCCACCCCCTGTAGGAGCGGCGCAAGCCGCGATTCAAGTTCCCTACTCCCATTCTGGGAGACGACTGCATGGATGCAGGAGACAAGGCGAATCAGGAAGCCAGAGCCGAGGGCCGGGGTGAGGGGACACCACCAAACCGCCTACAACCAACGTGTAATGACTCCCACCCCTTCAGCCAGGTATAATACCCCGAAAATCAGCGCACCAACCCGGCACCGCGCACGACAAGGAACTCGTTCATCCATGGATAACTACATCGTCTGGCACCACGCCACCGTCACCCGCGAACGCCGCGAAGCCCTGCAGAAACACCGTGCCGCCGTGCTCTGGTTCACGGGCCTGTCCGGCTCTGGCAAGTCAACCCTGGCCCATGCCCTGGAAGAACGGCTCCACCAGGCCGGCTGCCGCACCTTCGTCTTCGACGGCGACAACGTCCGCCACGGCCTGTGCAGCGACCTCGGCTTCAGCGACGAAGACCGCAAGGAAAACATCCGCCGCATCGGCGAGATGACCAAACTGTTCGTGGAAGCCGGCGTCATCGCCCTGACCGCCTTCATCTCCCCCTTCCGGGACGATCGCAACCGCATCCGCCAGCTTTTCGACGAAGGCGACTTCATTGAGATCTACTGTAAGTGCTCGCTCGAAGTCTGCGAACAGCGAGACGTGAAGGGCCTCTACAAGCGCGCCCGCCAGGGCGAGATTCCCAACTTCACTGGCATCTCGTCTCCCTATGAGACACCGGAAAACCCGGAGCTGGTCATCGAAACCGACAGCCAGTCGCTGGAAGAGAGCGTGGACCTGCTCTTCGCGTTTCTGGCCGACCGCGGTATCGTCCCTGCATTGGCGGACCGTTCAGCGGCCAGCGCCACGGTCACCCCACTGCGCGGCTGAAATCTCGCGGCACTCACCACCATGAAAATACTCGTCACCGGCGGCGCAGGCTTCATCGGCTCGGCCCTGATCCGACACATCATCGCCGAACGCCGGGACACGGTTCTCAACCTCGACAAGCTCACCTACGCCGGCAACCTGCAGTCACTGCAACCGGTCGAACACTCGGAACGCTACCGTTTCCACCACGGCGACATCTGTGACACCGACACCGTCCGTCACCTCCTGGCCGATTTCCAGCCCGATGCCATCATGCACCTGGCCGCCGAATCCCACGTGGATCGCTCCATCGACGGCTCGGCCGAGTTCATGCAAACCAACGTCATCGGCACCCACATCCTGCTCGAGGAGGCACGCCGCTACTGGGAGGCCCTCCCGACCGGGCGCCGCGACCGCTTTCGCTTCCACCACATCTCCACCGACGAGGTTTACGGCGATCTGGAAGGCACGGAAGACCTATTCACGGAACAGACGCCCTACGCACCCAGCTCGCCCTACTCGGCCTCCAAGGCCAGCTCCGATCACTTGGTACGGGCCTGGCACCGCACCTACGGCCTGCCGGTGCTGATCACCAATTGCTCCAACAACTACGGCCCCTACCAGTTCCCGGAGAAGCTGATCCCGCTGATGATCCTCAACGCCATCGCCGGCAAGCCCCTGCCCGTCTACGGCGACGGCCAGCAGATCCGCGACTGGCTCTACGTGGACGACCATGTCCGCGCCCTGCTGCACGTACTGGAACAAGGCCGGACCGGTGAGACCTACAACATCGGTGGCCACAACGAAAAGACTAACTTGGAAGTCGTCCACGGTGTGTGCGACATCCTCGAAACGCTTCGCCCGGAAAAACCAGCCGGTGTTAGCCGATACCGGGAACTGATCACATACGTTGCCGATCGCCCCGGCCACGACCGGCGCTACGCCATCGATGCCGGCAAAATCCAGCGCGAACTTGGATGGGTGCCCGACGAAACCTTCGAAACCGGCCTGCGCAAGACCGTCGAATGGTATCTGAGCCACGACGAATGGATCCGCAATGTGCTCGACGGCTCCTACAGCGGCGAGCGGCTGGGCCTGACAGGGAGTGTCGGCGCATGAAGGGCATCATCCTCGCTGGTGGCAGCGGCACCCGGCTGCACCCGGTCACCCGGGTCGTCTCCAAGCAACTGCTGCCGGTGTACGACAAACCGATGATCTACTATCCGCTCACCACCCTGATGCTGGCGGGCCTGCGCGACATCCTGCTCATCTCCACGCCCCAGGACACACCGCGCTTCGAACAACTGCTCGGTGACGGAAGCCACTGGGGCCTTCGCATCGAATATGCTGTCCAGCCATCTCCGGACGGCCTGGCCCAGGCCTTTCTCATCGGCGAAGATTTCATCGGAACCGATCGCTGCACCCTGATCCTGGGCGACAACATCTTCTACGGCCACGATCTCGTGAAGTTCCTGCGCAGCGCCGCGGGACGTGAACAAGGCGCCACCGTCTTCGCTTACCCGGTCAAGGATCCCGAACGCTACGGCGTGGTGGAATTTGACGATACCGGCCGCGCCGTCTCCATTGAGGAAAAACCCGAACACCCGCGTAGCCGCTACGTCGTCACGGGCCTGTACTTCTACGACAATGCCGTCATCGAAATCGCCCGCAGTCTCAAACCCTCCGCCCGAGGTGAGCTGGAAATCACCGACATCAACCGCACCTACCTGGAACAGGGCAGGCTGAACGTCGAGAACCTCGGCCGCGGCATGGCCTGGCTCGACACCGGCACCCACGAATCCCTGCTCGATGCCGCCACCTACATCGAAACGATCGAAAAACGCCAGGGCCTCAAAATCGCCTGCCCCGAAGAAATCGCCTGGCGCCTCGGCTATATCGACAACACCCAACTCGAAACTCTGGCCAAACCACTCACCAAAAACGGTTACGGCCAATACCTCCTCCGAATCCTGGAAGAAGACCACCCCCTCTCCCCAGGGGGGAGAGGGTAGGGGTGAGGGGAGAAAACCCACAACAGCCATGAAAGCCACCCCCACCTCCATCCCAGACGTCGTGATCCTCGAACCCCACGTGTTCGGAGACGACCGCGGCTTTTTCTTCGAAAGCTACAACGCTCAACGCTTCCATGAACTGACCGGCTTCACCGGCGAATTCGTACAGGACAACCACTCCCGCTCAGCCCAAGGTGTCCTGCGCGGTCTGCACTACCAGATTCAACAGCCCCAGGGAAAACTGGTCCGCGTCGTGGCCGGCGAGGTCTTCGACGTCGCCGTCGATCTGCGCCGCAGCTCACCCACCTTCGGCAAATGGGTCGGCATCGCTCTCAGCGCTGACAACAAGCGCCAGCTCTGGATCCCCGAAGGCTTCGCCCACGGTTTCTACGTCGTCAGCGAAACGGCCGAATTCCTGTACAAGACCACTGACTATTACGCTCCGGAACACGAACGCAGCATCCGCTGGAACGATCCGCAACTGGCCATCAACTGGCCGATCACCACTGGCCCAATCCTCTCGCAAAAAGACCGCGAAGGGCTTCGCTTCGACGAAGCCGAATACTTCCCATGAAAATCCGAACAACTCCCAGATAACGACCACAGCACCGGATCGGCATCCCGAAATTCCGGCTCCGCTGCGCTTGATCCAGCCTACGATGCTTTGTGTAAGATTAATTTGGAACGTTCACTATTCGTCGCAAAATAATCTTTACTCTCGTGCGAAAGCGGGTTACATGTAGGAGCGGCGCGAGCCGCGAATCAGACAATGCCGAGGAACGAGAGACGAGGGCCGAAGTCACCGAAGCCAACCAGCCGTGTTTTTTCTCGGCCCTCGTCCCTCGCCACTCGGCCCTGCATGGCTCGCGGCTTGCGCCGCTCCTACAGAATATGTCCTGATGTTCGGGCAGGCGTCAAGTTGTGCAAATTCCGTTTCGAGACGGTAAAGCACATGCGTAGGCCGGGTTTCAGCCAGACATACCGAATCCAAAACCAATCCACCATGAATTTTGCTTGATGAACAAAAAAATCCTCATCACCGGCGCCGGCGGCCAGCTCGGCCTCACCTTGCAGCATCTGACACCCCGTGAGCACAAAATCGTCCCCCTCACCAGCAGCCAACTCGACATCACCAACCGCAACGCGGTACTCGAAACCGTCCGCGAAATCCGACCGGACGTCATCATCAACACCGCCGCCTACACCGCCGTGGACAAGGCCGAATCCGAACCAGACATCGCCATGGCCATCAACGGCCATGGTCCCGAAAACCTCGCCATCGCTGCACTGGAATCCGGCTGCCGCCTGATCCACATCTCCACCGACTTCGTCTTCGACGGCCGAAAGTGCCGCCCCTACACCCCCGAAGACGAACCCAACCCCCTGAACGTCTACGGCGAAACCAAACTCGCCGGCGAACAGGCCATCCAGAAGATCCTCGGACCTGAACACCTAATCGTACGCACAGCCTGGGTCCACTCCCCCTACGGCCACAACTTCGTCAAAACCATGATCCGTCTAATGCACGAACGCGAAGAAATCCGCGTTGTCTCCGACCAGTTTGGCACGCCCACCAGCACCTATAGCCTTGCAAAAGCACTATATATATTTGCCACCCTTGAAAGTGCAAGGGGTATTTACCACTGGACAGACAGCGGCAGCGCCACCTGGTACGATTTCGCCGTCGCCATATACAACGAATTGCAAAAATGCACCGCGCTCCCCTGCAAAAACATTATCCCCATCCCTACCAGCGAATATTCAACGCCTGCCGAACGCCCTCCGTTTAGCATTCTAGACAAAAAACGGGCCATTACGGCCCTTGAAACCCATCCGGAACACTGGACAACCGAGCTGATAGAATCGTTGTCCTGACACAGAACCTCGGTCTATTTCACCACCACCAAACCTCCTACCTTTTTCTTCCCATTTCCGATCAGATTGCTTTCCGGGACCAATCGCACCAACAATCGTCGCAAAACCTCATCATCATGACTGTTACAGGCTTCTGCCATCTCATCCAGTATATTTGTTAGCTCTGCCCATTCTACCTGTCTATACCGCGCCAGCAAAATCTTCTCATGACCGGTACCGGTCAGTGACTCCTGCTCATGGAACAGCTCCTCATACAGCTTTTCACCGGGGCGCAAGCCTGTGTAGACAATCTCGATATCCTCTCCCGGCTCTTGTCCCGCAAGGCGAATCATCTGCTCTGCCAGATAGCGGATCTTTACCGGCTCTCCCATATCCAGCACAAAGATTTCACCACCCTCCCCCATCACCGAGGCTTGCATGATGAGCTGGGACGCCTCGGGAATGGTCATAAAATAGCGCTCGATCTCGGGGTGAGTGACTGTTACCGGCCCGCTCGCCTCAATCTGCTTTCTGAACAGCGGCACCACACTGCCGGCGGACCCTAAAACGTTTCCAAAACGAACGGTAATGAAACGGGTATTCGAACGGGCATCCAGGTTCTGGCAAAAGATTTCCGCCACCCGTTTCGTGGTACCCATGACGTTCGCCGGATTCACTGCCTTGTCGGTCGAGATGAGCACAAACTCCGAGCACCTGTGGCGATCCGCGGCTTCCGCCACAACCCGCGTACCCAGCACATTATTGCGCACTGCCTCACGCACTTGATGTTCGAGCATGGGGACGTGCTTATAGGCCGCTGCATGAAACACCACCTCTGGCTGATGACGCGCGAAGGCCCGCTCCACAGCCCCGGCATCGCGCACATCGCATAGCCGAGCATGCAGCAAAAGGTCGGGGAAATCGCGGCCAAGTTCCAACTCGCTGGCGTAAAGATTGAATTCGCTGTTTTCCAGCAGGATCAGCTCGCCCGGCCCCAACTGGGCGAGCTGTCGGCACAGCTCGGAGCCGATGGATCCACCTGCCCCAGTCACCATTACCCTCTTCCCCGACAGGCCGGCACGGATGGCGTTCCAATCGAGGGAAACCGGCTCGCGACCCAGTAAATCCTCGATGGAAACCTCGCGCAGTTCGTTCACACCCACCTTGCCAGACATCAAGTCTGCGAGGCGCGGCAAGGTACGTATAGGCACTCCGGCCTCCTCGGCCAGTTCAACCAGCCTGCGGATCTGCTTCGAATTGGCCGACGGAATAGCCAGAATCACCGCCTCGACCGACAATTCCTTCACCAGTCGAGGTATGCGATCACACTTATCCAATACCCGGATGCCGTGGATCTCCCGTCCCTCCTTGCCCGGTTCATCATCGACAAAACCCACGGGCCGATAGGCGTGGCCAGGATCTCGCAGCAGATCGCGCACCAGCATCTCGCCCGCACGTCCGGCACCCACCACCAGAACCCGTTTACCGACACCCAAAGGAAGACGGAAATCCTTGAGCCAGCGGTAAAAAAAGCGGGGCCCACTGAGCAAACCCACAAGCAAGATGATGTAGAGAATCGGCACCGTGCGAGGGATGTCGTGAAGGCGTGTCCAAAGGAAAAGCAGTGCAAAGGAAATCGCAACACCTACCGCAACAGCCTTGAGGATCCGCAGCAGATCGGGCATGGAGGCAAAGCGCCACATTCCGCGGTAGAGACCAAAGTACCAGAAGCAGGCACCCTGCACCGGTACCAGCAGCCACAGCGCCTGCTGCATGGCCGTCAACATCTCGGGAGGAATCGCGCCCAGATTGAAACGCAACCAGTAGGCACCCAACCAAGACAACGGGATCATAGCCAAATCCAGCAGTGCCACAAGCAGAGTTTTCCGGGTGCTGTGCAATGCTTTACGCAAGTAACTTCTCACAAAAGCTCCTTTCGTTGACTATCCCAGACATCATATTCCATGCTTTTCTCAAAGCAGACCTCTGAGACCCACTATCTTTCCAGCTTAATCAGTGCTTTACAAAGCAGAAAAACGCCCCCTTTTACTCGATGAATATAGTGCGCAACGGTATTATGAGGGACACAACTAAACTCACCTGCGAGGTAACCAGTGTGCCGCTTCATCATCGAGCAATCCGACATCGACATTACCTTTCATTCCGGGCTGGCGCTGGCAAGTGGGCGTGGCACTGAACGGGCACTGCGATCTGACTGCGAAGTTCGGAACTATAGTCAAATCTGGTGTATGTCATGATCAGGCGGCGTTCCTGTTGTCCTCGGAATCATGGTTGTTCACTTCAATGCCATCCTTGAATCTCACTCCTTCAATCACCTTGGCCAAGAGCTTGAATCCCCGGATTCGTCGCCAGCATTTCTCGGCACTCACGCCCAGCTTGTAGATCATGGCCAGCATGGTGTTTCGGCTCATGTATCCCTTGGCTCGGTCCGTCCGATGCCGAATCGTCGCGAAGGTCGACTCGATCGGATTCGTCGTCCGAATGTGCACCCAGTGCTCGGCCGGGAAGTCGTAGAAGGCCAGTAGGGCATCTCGGTCCTTCTCAAGGCAAGCAACCGCCTTCGGGTACTTGGCCTGGTACGTCTGCACAAAGTGCTCGAAGGCTTTGTGCCCGAGGCCCGATTCTCTGCCATCCAGATTTCCTGCAGCGCCTGCTTCGCCTTGGGCTGTACACCCTTCGGCAGGTAGTTCAGCACGTTCGCCGTCTTGTGTACCCAGCAGCGCTGGTGCCGGGTCTCGGGGTACACCTCCTTCAGCGCCGCCCAGAAGCCCAGGGCGCCGTCGCCCACCGCAAGTTTCGGTGGATTGGCAAGACCGCGTCGCTTCAGGTTCAGAAGCACCTCCCGCCAGCTCTGCGTCGATTCCCGCACGCAGTTCTCGATGGCCAGAAAATGCTTCTCGCCCCAGTCATTGACGCCAATGACCACCAGCACGCACAGCTTCTGTTGCTCGGCTCTCAGACTGCTGTAGATGCCGTCCGCCCACGGATAGACCCAGCGGTCCCGCTACGTCCCGGCGGCACCAGTCGGCGTTCTCGGCCTCCCATTCCCGCTTCAGGCGGCCAATCACCGTGGCCGACAGGCCCTTCGCTTCGGAGCCAACCAGCACGTCCAGGGCCTCCTACATCTGCCCCGTGGCAATGCCCTTCAGGTACAGCCACGGCAGGGCTGCCTCCACGCGCCGGGCCTAGCGCACATAGGGCGGACCTGCGAGGAGCGAAATACCACCGGCTCGCACGTCCGGCTGGCACCTTGACCGACACCGGGCCCACCCCGGTCAGAATCTCCCGCCGTAGCAGGTAGCCGTTTCGGACCACCGCCCGGCGGCCCTGTTCGTCCCGCACCTCGGCGTATTGGGCCAGCAGCTCGGTCAATTCCGCCTCGATGGCTTGCTGAATCAGGCGTTTGGCGCCTTGGCGGAGAAGCTCCGTCAGCGGGTCCGAAATCGCCTCTGGCGCCGGAAATTCGATTACGCTATCTTTGCTCATGGTGGCGTACCTCCTCTGCTGTTTCAGTTCATGACAAACCGATTTCAGCAGGGTACGCCGCCTTCTTCAATCACCCCGTACACCAGTTTCAAGCATAGCTCACTGATGGTGGGAATCTCACTGATACTGGTTAAAGGCATCAATAATTACGTCAATTACACGACTCTGTTGCTCCAGAGTCATGTTAGACCCGGATGGCAAGCACAGTCCATTTTCAAATAACATATTCGAAACACTCTTGTTTTGAACATATGAAAAATACTCGCAATCTTTAAATAAGGGCTGCATATGCATTGGTCGCCAGACTCGACGAGCCTCAATATCGTTGTTAGCAAGGTGAGTGATTAGCTCATCCACTGTAAGTGGACTGTTATTGGGATCTATAGTAAGGCAGCTCAGCCAACGAGTGCTTATTCCATAATCCGCCTCAGGCATCCACTGAATATAAGGAATATCGCTCAACCCTTCCTTATAGCGGTCAAAGATATTACGTCTCGCCGCAATACGATCATCAAGCACTTTTAGCTGGCCACGACCTATCCCCGCAAGCACATTACTCATACGGTAATTATAACCAACCTGGGAATGGAGATAATAAGGTGCGTTATCTCGCGCCTGAGTGGATAAAAAACGTGCTCTTTCCACAAGATCGGCATCGTCAGATACCAGCATTCCACCGCCAGATGTAGTGATAATCTTATTTCCATTAAATGAGTAAACACCAATCGTACCTAGCGTTCCACTTGCTTTGCCTTTATATGTTGCACCCAGTGACTCGGCCGCATCTTCAATAATCGGAACATCAAATCGATCACATAAAGATTTAATCGAGTCCATATCTGCACTCTGCCCGTAGAGATTCACTACAATTACTGCCTTAGGCAGCTTCCCGGACGCATCGGCATGAAGTAATGCTCGCTCAAGTGCGCGGGGTGACATATTCCACGTATTCGTATCAGAGTCAATAAAAACTGGCGTCGCGCCCTGATACAATATCGGGTTAGCGCTTGCCACAAATGTCAGACTTGAACAGAACACGGTATCGCCACGTCTAACTCCAAGCAGAATCAGAGCAAGATGGAGCGCAGCTGTCCCAGAACTTAGGGCGGCGGCATGTTCGATACCCACCATCTCAGCCAGTTCTTTTTCAAAGGCATCAACATTAGGGCCTAAAGGAGCTATCCAGTTGGTATCAAAAGCCTGGTTTACAAAATTCAGCTCCTGGTTACCCATGTGCGGAGTAGATAATAATATCGGCTCTTCGAGATCGTGAAGTTGGACGATGCTCACGGGTTTGCCACTCTCATCCAACAGGGGAATTTGATTTACTTTCTCACGCCGCATCAATGCCAGTAGTTGATTGCCTGAGCTAGTCACCGGTGCCGTGACAGGTGGCTTGGCTGGCAATTCGAAATCCGTCATATCCAGTGATACATTCTTGAGCAATAAGCGCCGCAAGTCACCATCCGTAATCGTGCGCAGCAATTTTCCTGACTCATCCACCAGAAGCAGGATGCCTTGCCTGCCTTTATCCATATACTCGAACATCTCACGCAACGAGAGCCCGGATCGAACGATAAGGCGTTGCACATCATGCATTGTTTTTTCTCTCACGAGCAGGCACCCCGACCACGGTGCAGCCAGATTTCACATCAGCGGTTACTACCGCACCGGAACCGATAATGACATTATCACCCACTACCACGCCCGGCAACACTACTGCTCCGCTGCCGACCAACACACCATCACCGAGACTCACATTACCCCCAAGGGTTGCATTGGGCGCTATATGGCAGCATTTCCCAATGCGGCAATCATGGTCGACCACCGCCCCATGATTGATGATGGTTGCAGTCGCAATTCGCGCCAGCGGAGCCACCACGGCACGCGCCGCGACAAACACTCCATCTTCCAGTTCGGCAGAAGTTGCAAGAGTAGAATCTGGATGAATAATACTGAACCAGCCACGTAACCCGCCCCCCAGTTCTGACAATAACCGTTTTCGTATTTGATTATCACCGATCGCCAAGTGGCCCAAGGGTGGGAGTTTGGTCGCCATGTCAGCATACTCTATTTCTACCCCGAGCAAACTTTTACCGGCATATGCCGGTTCACCATCGAACAACCGGGCTGTCTCGCCTCTGCTCTGCAGAGCATCGAGCACCACCCTGGCATGGCCACCGGCACCGAAAATGAAACGTTCAGTAGACATTGCTTTTCATTAGCAGTTCAGGGCCGATGGGCAGTGTAGCAAGCAGCTCAACGATACGCTCCCCGGCACGCCCGTTACCATAGACATTGGTCACCTCCTGGCGCCCCTCAGCAAGCGCCGCGTGCAGTGCCTCCTTGATCGCCTCACGCGTCACAGGAACATCACGTACATTCGCACTGCGCTCGCGCCCCAATTGACGGTCGCCGACATTGACCACCGGCGTGCCCAACGAGGCGGCCTCGATAATGCCGCTGCTGGAGTTTCCTACCATGACGTCTACCGCCGCCATCCAGTCGATGAAATCGGCGCGCGGTAAATGGAGCAGCGTTTTGAAACGCCCTTCTGTCTGCTGCATCACCTCACGGATTGCCTCGCCGCCAGCATCAGCATTAGGCATCATCAAAAGAGCCTGTAACCTGGGAATTGCAGCCAGAGCATCGAGCAGGATCACGGCCTGGTCAGCAGCCTCATCCACTTGCTGCACAATCGGGTGGAATACCGCCAGAGCGATGGGAAGTTCTGGATCAAAAGCCATCTGCTCCGCCAGTTCTGTACGTCCACGTCGCACCGACTCGACCAGGCCATCAAGCCCCGGCGCGCCGGTTACAAAGATATGCTCAGCCCGCTCGCCCATGCGGATTAGCCGCTCACGTGCTCCTGTGGTGGCGGTAAAGTGGTAGTGGGCCAGTTTGGAAATGGCATGGCGCACTGGCTCATCCACGGTACCCGAACGCTCGCCGCCATGCAGGTGGACTACTGGAATGTTAAGGTGCAGGGCGGCAATCGCTCCGGCAAGCATCTCGCCCCGGTCGCCAAGCAGCAATACCAGATCCGGGCGTTCATGCTTTATAATGTCGACCATACCGAGTAATTCCTGACCAATAGCGCGCGCCATCACTGCACCATCATCGCTGCGCAATGTCACAGGCACCTGTGCAACGACCGGCAAACCACTTGCCTCGATCTCGCGAACCGTTTCACCATAATGAGGATCGAGATGCATGCCTGTAACCAGTAGCGAAAGGCTCAGCTCTGTGGAGGCGTGGATTCGCTCCAATGTGGTACGCATCAGTCCAAAATCAGCGCGAGTGCCGGTGATGTAGAGAATACGGCGCATCTCACGCGAGATCCTCTTCGTGCAAGGTTTCGCCCGCTTGCATGGGGTGACATAAGGTGCGACCGATCACCTCCTCGAGTTTGGCTGGCGGGAGGCCATCACCCGGTCGCATAAGAGTAAGCATCTCACGGGTCAACGTGACCCCGGCAGCCACATCGAGCGCCAGGGTGACGCTGCGGCGTGCGGCAATGCGGACTTCCAGCTCGGGGCCAGTGGGGGCTTTTTCGGGGCTGCCAAGGAGGGTATCGGTGTCACGGATTGCCTGTACCATTCGTACAAGCTCGCCCGGCTCCAGCGAAGCGGCGTGGTCTGGTCCTGGCAGGCTGCGGTCAAGAGTGAAGTGCTTCTCGAACACAGTCGCCCCCAGGGCCCGAGCGATGGGAGCAACCATAATACCAGCGGTGTGGTCTGAATAGCCCACTGGCACGCGGAAAGTATCGGCCAGAGTCTGCATGGCGCGTAAATTCACATCAGCCAGGGGGCTCGGATAGTTGGAAGTACAATGGAGCAAAGTGAGCACTTCGGCGAGTGGCTCGGCAAATCCATGTTCCTCGCGCACAGCAGCGATTAGCGCCACCGCCTCGGCCACCTCATCAAGGTCCGCCATACCCGTTGAGAGAATCATCGGCAGTCCTTTAGCGGCGAGAAAGCGCAAAAAGGGTAGATTGGTCAACTCGCCGGAAGGGATCTTCAGTCGACGGCAGCCCAGACCGATCAGGAATTCAGCCGACTCTTCATCGAAGGGCGTAGAAAGGAACTCGATTTTTTTATCAGCACAGTAGTCAGCCAGACGCTGGTAGGCCGCATCAGAGAGTTCTAACGCCTTGAGCATTGCGAACTGATCGCCCGCCCCCGTCTGCACCTGCTGATAGGCCGCTTTCCTCGCCCTTTGGGTGACCAACTTTTCCGTCTTGAAGGTTTGGAATTTCACCGCATCAGCCCCGGCATCGACCGCGGCATCCACTAGCCTGAAGGCCAGCTCCTCCGAACCGTTATGGTTTACACCAGCTTCGGCGATGATGTAGCAGGGGTTCATGCAGGATAAGTTATTACTCATCAGAAGCTGCCTTTACTAACAACTTGCCGCACTGTCCAGATCAGGATCTTAAGATCGAGCCAAAAGGAAGCCTTGTTCACATATTCCAAGTCAAGGGTTTTACGTTCTCCCGGCTTGGCCTCCGAGCGAACAGAAGCTTGAGCAAGCCCAGTGATTCCGGGACGAACCCGATGGCGGGTCTGCCACTCTTCCTCAGTATAATTTTCCCTTTGGGAGGGAACATCAGGGCGTGGACCGACCAGACTCATGTCTCCAAAAAGTACATTAATTAGCTGGGGCAGTTCGTCCAGGCTAGTCCTTCGAAGAAAGCGGCCGCAACGAGTTATGCGAGGGTCGTCACGTGCTGTGCTAAAACCACCTAATTCTTCGGCATCGGGTACCATAGTGCGAAACTTAAGCATTTCAAATGTATGCCCTTCTCGCCCCACCCTAGCCTGGCGGAAGAATACCGGACCGGTGCTATCGAATTTGATGGCTATTGCAATGACGGCCATGACAGGAAGTGAAAAGACAAGCAGGATCCCAGCCACAATAATATCGAACAAGCGCTTGGCCATCATAATCAGAGCTGTCCGTAGCGTTGTTTCAACAAAAATTCGACAATATGGAAATCCAGGGGGCTGTCGATATCCACCGACCGCTCGCGGGGCATCACATGCAGGCGAGTCCGACCTTCCCACAATCCCTTGGACAGGGTATGACGGTGCCAGCAATAAATGGATGCGTTCATCGCATAGACTTTGGGCGCCTCCTGACGCGCCGCTACTCCGCAAGGGGGTGACTTGACAAGCCGGATATTCCCATCTGGCCTGGCCTCGACCATGTTGAAGTAGGGATTCTTATCTGCCTCGTAGGCAGTGATCACCACGTCTGTCTGATCGTCCAGCATCGACATACAGGTCTCGATATCGGAGATATCACGCAGAGGTGAAGTAGGATCAAGATCGATTATTCGAGTCACCGGTTCAACATGAGCATCGACCCAATCGACCAAATGTCGTATAACCGCCAGTTTTGGAGCATTACTCGTAGCCAATTCAGCAGGGCGTAAAAATGGGACCTCAGCCCCAGCTTGGCTCGCCACTTCAGCAATTGCCTCTGAGTCGGTAGAGACGAAGACCTTATCAATTTCTGGAACCGCAAGAGCTTGCTCGATGGTATAGCAAATCAGAGGTTTACCCAATAACGGCTTGATATTCTTGCCCGGCACCCCAACGGAACCGCCCCTGGCACAGATTGTTGCAATCGTAGTCATTAGGACTCCTTGGCGAGAACGGCCAATTCCGCGCTTTTTAAACCTTCAGCAATATCCTGTGAAGTCTGATTTCCCTCAACTACCGCATGCAAAAACTCAGACATTGCATCTCTATAAGTCTGCGCAACGTCAAAATCATCCGGGTTACGGGTAACATATTCTCGACCGGAAGGGGTATCAATCCACATTGAACATGAAAGCAAGTCCCAATGCAGGGTACCTTTTGAACCAATAAATTCATAGCGTCTGATCGGAGGGCGGGCAATATAATCCAGACCAATGGAGATCACCTGTCCTCTTTTGGAGGACCCAAGAATAATTGCTGCCACAGATTCGGTTTCAATATTTAATGGCGCATACTTTTCTGTTAATGACCGAACCGAATCAAAATCGCCCAGCAGCCAACGTGCGGCGTCAAGCTCGTGCACCAGATCAAGTACAACACCTCCACCCTGCCGAGGATCGGAACTATAGCTATTGCGATAATCCTGATTCGGGCGCCAATCAGGTAACCATTGTCCGGCTTGCATACACGCCCTAACTACGTCGCCAATATCACCACTCGATAACATACCACGTAATTTTTGCATGGAGCGCAAAAAACGTAAGTTACAGCCCACCATCGTTGCCGCTCGATAGTTATGAGAGCTTAGCGCCACTTTCACTTTCGTCAATTCCTGCCGACTCACAACAACCGGCTTCTCGATGTACATAGGAATATTGGCTTTAATCGCATCAACAATCAATGTTGCATGGAGGGCTGATGGCGTTGCAATAACAACACAATCCACACTCATGGATAGAGCCTGCTGAAAGGATGACACGATGGTGGCTTCATATTCTGACGACAGTGCATCCCGCCTTGCATCCGCACGGAGAAAGACAAATTCAGAATCTGGATCAATATTCCTGATATTACGGATATGCCTAAGACCAATAGAACCTGTGCCTGCCACTAGGATACGCATGCTATTCGTTTATCCAATTACCGTTAATGTCACAACGCGGCGGGGAAGAAGCAAAAAACGAGAGTATATTTTCGGCTGCATTGGGTGGATTCTCGAATACAGGCGAGGATGCCCGTCGTGAAAGTTTTTCATCGTCACGTTGTTTCAGAGCCTCAACGACTGTCCGCTCCAATTCCTCATATCGGTTGACAAGCCTCGCACCACCATAAGACAGATAAGGAATAATCTCTGGTTCGCCTGACTTATCCATAACTATTAATGGAACCCCACAAAAAATACATAGCAAGCCTACGGTTGATCGAAAGATTAACACCACATCAGAAATTTTTACTACTGAAAGGATATCTTCACCTTGCAACAGACAAACGTTCTCTGGCAAGCTGTCAATTCTGCTCTCAAATTCTCCGACACTTACAGATGGGTGCAATTTAATACAGACGATCCAATCGGGATTCTTAACAGCTAATTGCACCATATGCATCGATTGCTCATATAGCACATCACGACGTGCCGGTGACACATAGGTAATGACAGGCCTGCCAGCTTCAGACAACCTGACTAAATCATCGACCGGCATAACAGATTCATATTGCTCCACCCATTCTGAAAAAACAGGTTGACCTAATGCATGTACCCGCTCTGTATCCAGCCCCGCCTGCAAGAAACGCTGGCGCACGTAGTCGTTTAAGACTATAACATGATCAGGTAGCGCATCTGGCTTCACCACCAGCTCACTGCTATCCAGTGAACGCTCGCCAAGCAGTGAATAGCCCAACAGATCCTCAATCAATATACTTGTTATATTATGGCGCCTTGCAACAACAACCGCAGCCTTTTCCATACGAGTATAGCAAGTCGTGATTACGAGATCCGGTCTCTCCACATCCAATACATGATTGATAAACCCGGTAGGAAAAAAAACTTTACGACCTGATTCTTCATATAACTTCCATGCCTTTTGCTCGCCCACCATGTTGATCAAGTCAACCATTGACACGCCAAGGTATGCGCAGGAATCGTCATAAGGTATACCAGAAGATGGGTACCAGATATCGGCTGATAACTTCTTACCAATGCCCTTGGCAGACTCATAACCCCTGATCGGAAAATAATCGCTGCAGCGTTTGTAGGCAATACCATACCGGTCAAATATAGAACCAGCAGTCGTTAAAGCTAGAATGGAATATTCCAGACTAGCATAAAGTTCAATCTTTCTTACAAGACGTGCAACAATGTCTGCATGCCCACCACCATAGGTTACAAAGAGCAACTTTCTGTTATTCATGAGCAGATACTAACCAGGCAAAAAGACACCCGACATTAAGCCAGTACATAACGCATGTGAGACTCGTGAAAGAATCGTTTGATTGAATCGCTGCTTTTCTGCAATGAGCGCAATACCCTAGAGTTTAGAGCGAAACCATCCCCCTGGCCTGCACGCAACGTGCTGCCAGTTTGGGTTGGTTGCTGCCCAAGAACCGCTACGGCAAGGAAATTTCGGCGTTTTGCTCATCAGGCTGGCCTCCCCGCCAATCTGGCGGCTCGAATTTTTTGCTTTTGCGGTTCCACCAGAGGCGAACCGGTACCTGCTGAAAAACCTGCAGCAGTCCCTTGCGGAGCCGGCCGGCCGTGACCGGATGGTCCTTGCGCCACGGCGAGTGCTGACACAGTTGCCGCACAGCGGCGTCATCCAGATAGCCCAGCAACTGGATGAGCCCATACCCCACCTGGATCAGCTGCACCCACCGATGGAGAGTCTGACGGCTTTGCTGCCAGGCCTCCTTCAGCCCCCAGGCCTGCTTGAGCTGGTGAAACATCGATTCGATTGACCAGCGCCGTCCATAGTCCTCGATCACCTGCTCGGGGGACAGGCTCGTATCGGTACTCAGCAACAGGCGGGGCTTCTTCCACTGCCCCTTGCCGTCCGCATACTCACACCACACCACCCGGACCGGCAAACCACCCAGAAAGCGCGCCAGGACCACCCGGCTTCGATACCGCATCGCCTGTTCCCTGCCATGCAGATGCAGTGTCGTCTCGGTACGCTCAAGCTGGGCGACCCGCTCCGGGGTGTACTTCTCGCCGTACTTGCGAGGGCGTCCCGGCTGTCCCGGACGCCGTTGCGGCGGCTCGGCATACAACCGCGTATCGATGTGTACCTGGCCAATGACGTGGAACCCCCTCGACAGCATGGCCTCGATGAAGCTCCGGCGCATGTACCAGCTATCCACCAGTACCCGAACCGGCATCTCCCCAAGCCACCCGCAAACGGCCCGAATCAATACCCTGGCCGCCACCAGCTTGCCGCTGTTCCCCGACCCCGGCACCAGCCGCAACAGCAGCGGCACCGCCACGCTGCGTGTTCCTTTCCTGAGCACCCAGGCCAGGCTCACCCAGCACTGGCCTCGCACATAGCGCGCCAGATTCGGCTTGTTCCCGTGCTGGTGATGGATTTGGCTGCCCGGGGCCTTCTTCGAGGCCCGCAGCGTCAGCGTGTCGTCAATGGCCAGATACACCACCTCCGGCGACGCCACGTCCCATACCAGGCGGACAAATTGCCGGGCCAGACCCAGCCACGACCACCTCCCCGCCTGGAGCCACTTGTAGTAACTGGTCCAGTGATTGCGCATGCCCAGCAGCAGGTAGGCCTCGGTGACAAAGCCTGCCGGCGTCAGCATGGCGCCTATCAGCAGCTCCAGAAAGGTCCGCACCGACCTTGGGGGTAGCGCGGAGCTCAAAAATGTTATCCAATCACACAGTGGGCGGGGGATACGGCCATATCCCTTGTCCATAGCGGCCTCCAGAAGTGGGGACTTTTCTTCTGAAGGCCGCGCCTTGCATTCCTCTTGCGCTCAAGAGGAATGCAAGGCGCGGCAGCTGCAGGGCTGCCATTTTGTCAAGTCATTTTTGCCGCTTTTTCTGGGGCGTCGTCACTCCGAAACTCTAAACTCTAGGCAATACCGAACGAGCACGGGAAACCAATGCTTCTTTGGTTGCCTCCACGCTGCGACCCAAACGGTGGTTTTTGACGTGATTCCAAACCAGCTCATCCGGATTCAACTCGGGTGAATAGGGTGGCAGATAGAAAATCTTCAGCTGTAGTAGTTCAGACTTGATCTGACAGTTACCGGTTTTTCGGGGGGCGACTGTCAGGTCAAGTCTGAACTACTACACTTGACAAACACCGACTCGCGCCCGCAGTCGGCCCCGCTCGGCATCCACACGGCCTGCCCGCTTCTGTGCCGCATAGTAGCTGCTGCGCGGCAGCTCCAGTACGGCACACAGTTCTTCCACCGGATAGCGCTCTTTGAGGCCGGTGATTACACGCCGTTTTTCAGCGTGTCCGACATCAAGAGCGCGGTGGCTTTTTTTAGGATGTCATTCGCCCTTTCCAGTCGCCGCAGTTCCTTTTGCAGCCGTTGGATTTCCTGCTGCTCCGCCGTCAGCGCCAGGCTGGTCGGCGGCGTGATGCCTGCCCGTTCGTCCCGCAGCTGCTTCACCCACCGCCGCAGGGCCGTCGCGCCAACCCCCATGGCTTCACAGGTTTGTCGGATGCCACAGCCCTGGTCCAGCACCATCGCCGCGGCTTCCCGTTTGAACTCCGTCGTATAGGTCTTTCTCGCCATGTCTTTGAACACCTCAATTGTCGTGGGAGTTTAGCACTCCTCGGGGTGTCCAAGATCAGTAGACCAGAACAATGAGCTGGTTCGGAATCACGTCAAAAACCACCGTTTGGGTCGCAGCGTGGAGGCAACCAAAGAAGCATTGGTTTCCCGTGCTCGTTCGGTATTGCGCTCATTGCAGAAAAGCAGCGATTCAATCAAACGATACTTTCACGAGTCTCACATGCGTTATGCACTGACTTAATATCGGGTGTCTTTTTGCCGGGTTAGTATTTACCAACGCGCCAAAGAAATACCCGCACTAAGCAGCTCATTACGCGCCCTTGGCAGGCCGTCCCCAATAAAATTAAACAGATTGGCCGTGGCCACAGCATCAACAGAAGAGTGCTCGATCCCCACGAGCAGATGACGGAAGTTACCAGCCCCACCAGCCATAATAATTGGAACAGTTATCTCTCCCCCAAGACGGGACAGCACATCCATACAATATCCTTGCCCTGCCCCGTCCTGATCAATAGAGTTCAGATAAATCTCCCCGACCCCCAATTGGAGTACCATTTTCAGCACTGATTCCAAGGATGATTCGACAACATCTCTACCATTGTTAGTATAGACAACATAATCATCATCCGCTCTTTTATAGTCAATAGAGGCAATAACACATTGACTACCATAATGCCGCACCAAATCGCGCACAAACTCAGGGTCTTTATACAATACAGTATTCACAATAATCTTATCAGCACCGGCCTCCATCAGTTGACGCACATATCCAAGGGAAGCAACACCTCCACCAAGTGCCAAAGGCATAAAACAGCCTTCTACTACACGTTCGACATCAGCACAAAATTTATCTGGATCCCTCGCGTCTCGAGTTACGTCCAGGATAACCAATTCATCGATAGATTCAGCAATATGACTAAAATTATAATTTTTTTTCAACCAGTTTACGTCGCCAACACGTTGCAAACGAAAATTCCGGCTTAACATAAATGCCCCTTTATCGTACAACAATGTAAAGATAAGGCGTTTTTTAACCATCAGATTTGTTCAACAAAGTTCCGGAACAGTTTTAGCCCGTTTGACTGGCTTTTCTCTGGATGAAACTGCGTTCCAAAAATATTATCTTTTTCAACGGCAGCCACAAATGCTTCGCCATACCGGCAAATCCCAGCAACTGCATCATGTTCGGCACTCTGCATACGGTAACTATGGGTAAAATAAAAATCTGCCGTCCGGGGAAATCCAGAAAAGAGCAATGAGCCTTCGGAAATTTCAACGCTATCAAAACCCACATGAGGCACTTTCAACCCAGTCTTCAGTTGATTTAAGGAAAACCTTTCAACAATACAGTCTATTAACCCCAACCCATTTGTTGCACCGTCTTCCGTGCTATAGTTTGCTAATAACTGCATACCTAAACATATCCCTAACATGGGAACCTTGCGCTCTTTGACATTTCGCGTGATTGCAAGCCCAAAACCGGTAGAGTGAAGAGTCTCCATTGCGTATTTAAATGAGCCAACCCCGGGTAACACAATCTTGCTCGCGCAATCCAGCAACCTCGGATCAGTCACCACGGTAGGGTCAGCGCCAACATAACGAAAAGCATTCACAACAGAACGCAAATTACCGATACCGATGTCAATAATTGCCAACATGTAACGGCCACCTACTTCACTTCAAATTTTGCTTTCCAACGGCCGTTAACCTTTTCAAACAGATCTTTGTTGGCCCAACGGTCAATAACTGCATTGAAGGACTCCATTGTCATATCATAATAATCTAGATAGAGATCGACAAACTCTTCCGGATAGTGCCCGTCATACAGCCTGACAAGATGTACTGCCTGCTCACGAGTCATTGCGCCACGGCGAATTTCTATGCCAGCATCCTGGGTGGCTCGACCAAAGCCAAATTTAAGGTACATCATATAGGTATGCAGAGAGTAAAGAGCCTGATCATTTTGGGCAAAATTAGTAAATGTTCCATGATTACCTTCGTCTTTTTCTTCAAGCCCGCAATGCTCCTTTGCAACAAGGTAATTTCGATAGGAATCCCAAGGCTCATAATATGACCAATGAGTCAAATATATCTCCTTGCCCTTCATCTCCTGTTTGGATGGAAAACGCCAAAAATAGAGATCTGACTCAGGAACATCATCCAACATACTGATAACCTTGTCATAGCCTCCTTCGAGATAGATGCTCTTCATATATTCAATATCAAACAGAGCACGATCACGTGTTTCAGTTGAACCACCATATTCCACCTCACCATCTTCGCCATAAAAAATGAGAGGAATATCGTAATTCAGAGCTGTTCTAATTATCGATGTCAAAATAGCTGTCAACCAGCCATAATAGGGAAAGCCTTTTTCGACAAAGCCATACTTATTGAACCGACGCATCACTTTACTGTTCGGAGAAATATGCAGGTGGTTGTATCCAGAATCAATGAAATTCCTTAAATTACGCTCCCCCAATTCCAGTGACAACGCTGGACGCACCGTAACGGTTAGCGGGTTCATACCATAAACGTGCTTCAATTGATAAGCAACATAAGAACCATCCTTACCACCACTTACGGGCACAAGACAATCATAACCCCCGCTGCGAGAGCGGTATTTCTCCAGCAAATCAAACAATTCCTGCTTGCGCCGTGACCAGTCCATACGCTTTTTCTCTTCCATCCACACGCAAGCATTACACCAACCCCTTTCATCAAACTCAATGCGCGGTCGCGTAGACATATTGAGACAGTTTTTACACCAAAAAACTTTTGTATTCATTTTCTTCACTACCAATTAGAAATGACATTATGTCAGATTGAGCTATAGTCAAATCTGGTGTACGGCCTGATCAGGCGGCGTCCCTGTTGGTTTCGGTTTCGTCATCGTTTACTTCAATTCCGTCTCTGAACTTCACTCCCTCAATGACCTTGGCCAGGTAGTTGAATCCACGGATCCGGCGCCAGCGTTTCTCGGCGCTCATCCCCAGCTTGTAAATCATGGCCAGCATGGTGTTCCGGCTCACGCATCCCTTGGCCCGGTCTGTCCGGTGTCGTATCGTGGCAAAGGTCGACTCGATCGGGTTCGTCGTCCGGATGTGCACCCAGTGCTCGGCCGGGAAATCGTAGAAGGCCAGCAGGGCCTCCCGGTCCTTCTCAAGGCAGGTGACCGCCTTCGGGTATTTCTCCTGGTATGTCCGCACGAAGTGGTCGAAGGCCTTCTGCGCCGATGCCCGGTCTTCCGCCATCCAGATTTCCTGAAGGGCCTGCCTGGCCTTGGATTGCACCGCCTTGGGCAGGTAGTTCAGCACGTTCGCTGTTTTGTGCACCCAGCAGCGCTGATGCCGGGTCTCGGGGTACACCTCGTCCAACGCCGACCAGAAGCCCAGAGCACCGTCACCGGTTGCCAGTTTCGGGGGAACGGTGAGACCGCGCCCCTTCAGCTCCAGCAGGACTTCCCGCCAGCTCTGGGTCGATTCCCGCACGCCGTCCTCGATGGCCAGGAAGTGCTTCTCACCCCGTTCGTTCACCCCGATGACCACCAGTGCGCACAGCTTCTGGCGCTCGGCGCGCAGACCGCTGTAAATGCCGTCCACCCACCAGTAGACCCAACGTTCCCGGCTCAGGTCCCGGCGGCACCACTCTGCGTATTCCGCCTCCCATTCCCGCTTCAGCCGGCTGATGACCGAGGCCGACAGGCCCTTTGCCTCGGCGCCGACCAGCACTTCCAGCGCCTCCTGCATCTGCCCCGTGGCAATGCCCTTCAGGTACAGCCACGGCAGGGCCGCTTCAACCCGCCGGGCCTTGCGCACATAGGGCGGCACCAGCGAGGAGCGGAACACCACCGGCTCATCCGTCCGGCTGCGCACCTTCGGCACCTTCACCGCCACTGGTCCCACGCCAGTGAGAATCTCCCGCTCCGGCAGGTATCCGTTGCGTACCACCGCCCGCCGGCCCTGTTCGTCCACCTGTCCTTCATACTGTGCCAGCAACTCGGCCAGCTCCGCCTCGATCGCCTGCTGAATCAATCGCTTGGCGCCGGTGCGCAGTAGCTCCGTTAGCGGGTCCTCAAACCCCTCTGGCGACTGAAAGGCAACTACGTTATCTTTGCTCATGGTGGCGTACCTCCTCTGCTGTTCATCAGTTCTGCAAAACCGATTTCAGCAGGGTACGCCGCCTTCTTCAATCCCGCCGTACATCAGAATCAAGCATAGCTCATTTACACTACCAGACACTCCACCCGCCATCTACCAGGATGTTCTGCCCTGTCACATAACTTGACATTTCGCTTGCCAAGAACGCAACGACTCCTTTGAAGTCGTCCTCTGAGGCCATCCGCCTTAATGGTGTCTTGTCAATATAACGACTAACGAAAGTTTCTGGCTGATTACGGAAAACACCTCCCGGACTTATTGCATTAACCCTAATCTTTGGCGCAAGAACGGTAGATAACCATCGGGTAAATTGAATCAATCCTCCTTTACTTACAGCATAAGCTGCAGGATTATTCATAGAAGTTCCTGCATACAACCTCAGATCTGGTCCATATTCGCCGTAAATTGAGGCAACATTAATAATCACACCGTTGCCAGTGGCTTCAAGCATATCACGGCAACCCTGGACAAGCGAAAAAACACTGGTCAGGTTAACTTCAAAGGCTCTACGCCAAGTATTTAAGCTCTGGTCACAGAACTCCACGCTCCAGCCATCTAGATTCGACACACCTACAAACGCCGCGTTATTTATCAATACATCTAATCGGCCGTACAGTGCTTTTACATGCTCTGGAACGGACGCTACCTGCGAATTGTCCTCAAGATCAATAGTTAAATAGTTTACCGTAACGCCGTATTCATCAGTAATTCTCGATGCACATTTTTTTAACCTGGCATCGTCAATATCCAATAACAACAGGCTGGCCCCCAGCTCAGCGAGAGTGAAGGCCATTGCCTGCCCAATATGCCCAGCACCGCCGGTAATCAATACCACGCGATCTGACATATCCATTAACTCATGGAGGCGTTTCACGACAAATCAACCCTCAACATAGATTCAAATCGGATTCAATTTCATTTTGAGCTATATCCCCATGCGGAATTGACCTGGATAAAGTTTTCCAGAATATCGCTATCTGTCGCCAAATAAAAATCAGTATTAACACCGTTTAGTATTGAGGCCGGTGAACGCACATCTTCTATACTGCGCCTTGTGTATGACGTCTGGTCGTGACCAAGCTTCAGTGCAACTTCACCTATAGTCTCTACTGGTTTACGCAATAATTCCTCATATCGAACAATGGTGAGACGCTCATCGGGAAACTTTCCAGATTTAACTACTTTTTTTGCTGTTTCAGCATGCACGCTCCACATGAGACAAGCCCGGCTTTCCGGACTCATTGTTGGCCAACGTGACTCCATATCCAAAGGCACCCAGTAAGGAATGGGCACATTCTGTTCAGTCTTGCGATATGGCCAAAGATCATATTGCAGACCTTCGTCAGTCACCCAACCCTTGCGCAAAATCGAGCGTACAACATCATGACCGTCACGTATCACCAAAACAAGGTGTGACGAAGGCATGGCATGACAGAACAAATCGACAGCATCCATGACGTTAGGCATTTTGACTGCGAGTCGGCTATGTTCACGCCCTATCCATACCAGGGCATCATGACGGTTACCCACCTGTTGCCAGCGACGATTCAATTCTGCCCAACTTATACGATTCAATATCAAGCTATCATCAAAAGGTCGCATATTTACCCCGCGACCATGCACCGATTCCAACAGCAGATCTTCACAAAAATATATCGACAACAAATTACTCGCGACTTTCAACGGAAGTTGGCCAGCAGCATACAGTGAGGTAATCATATAAAAGGTGGGTGGCTCAAAATGATACTCCAGTCCCGCAAGAGAGCCTATAATATTACCCAACAGGGTTGTTCCAGACCGCGGCACACCGGTAATAATAACAGTGTTGCGAATTAATTCTTTTTGTTTATCACTAATTTGCATGGCGACCATTGATATTCTTTCGTTAATCCCAATGAGATGACAATCGTTTTCCTTAAGGAACCTCTAATCAATTGACGCTAACAGCACATATTCGTATCGGCGATCAATATTTCAACAGGGTATAGCAATTAAATTCACGCTGATGATGCTATTTTCCCGAATTTTATGCGTCGAGATGGTTCTATTGAATCCGCTTCCAGCTTCTCATGCGCATTGCATAGCTTTGTTGCCTTGCTCATTGAGTCAGATATGTCAATACCGAATAGATTCAAATCCAATTTTCAGCACAACCCAAACAATCTTCCTCACACACGGTGTTTGTCAAGATAGTTGTCGCAATTTTCAAGCTGCGATTCTCTCGTTTTCCGGCCCGTCTTCTGCCTGGGGCCGGTCGGGATTCAGCCACACCTCCCCGACCGGCTCCCAGTTACGGGTGGCGCCACTCCAGCGTGCCGGATGCCGCTGTCGGGCGGCTTCGTACACCGCCTTGCGTTGGGCGAGGATGGCTTTGTCCCGCCCCTCATGCCGCTCGTTCGGCATAACGAGCTTCAGGGCACTGTGACGATGAGTCCCGTTGTACCAGGAAACAAATTCATGGACCCATTCCCGCGCGGCCTCCAGGCTCTCGAAGGGCTTGCCGGGCCAGGCCGGGGTGTACTTCAGGGTCCGGAACAGGCTCTCCGAGTACGGGTTGTCGTTGCTCACCGAGGGTCGGCTGAACGAGGGCACCACGCCCAACTGTTGCAGGGTCGCCATCAGGGTGGCGCCCTTCATCGGCGCCCCGTTGTCCGCATGCAGCACCAGCCCCGGGCGGGCGATCCCCTCGGCCAGACAGGCCCGGCGGACGAGCCCGGCCGCCAAATCGGCCAATTCCTGCCCATGCACTTCCCAGCCCACGACCTTGCGACTGTAGATGTCCATCACCAGGTAGAGCCGGTAGAAGGCGCCGCGTACGGCACTGGCCAGGTAGGTGATGTCCCAGCTCCACACCTGGTTCGGCGCCGTGGCGCGGTAGCTCTTCGGTTTCGACGGCCGCTTTGGGGCCTGGGCCCGGCCCCGGCGGTGAAGCTGTCCGGCTTCGTCCAGTACCCGGTAGAAGGTCGATTCCGAGGCCATGTATTCGCCCGCATCCGCCAGCAGGGGCACTATCTGCGACGGGGGCAGGCTGGCGAATTCCGGTCGGTTGCACAGGGCCACTATCTTCGCTCGCTCGGCCTCGCTCAGACGGTTGGCCGGCACCGGGCGGGCGGCCTCAGGCCGGCGGTCGGACTCGATACCGCCTTCCCGGGTCCAGCGCTGATAGGTGCGGGCGCAGATGCCCAGGATTTCACAGGCCTTTTCCTGCCGGGCGCCCTGAGCCATGGCTTGTTCGACCAGCTCGAGGGCTCTGCGGCGATTCGGGGTGCTGATCATGCGTCCTCGCCTTCCCCCCAAATCGCCTCGGCTTTTTCTGACAACACCAGCAGGGCGGCGGTCTCGGCCAGGGCCTTTTCCTTCTTCTTCAGCTCCCGCTCCAGGGCCTTGAGCCGTTCCCGGTCGGCCTTGCGTTCAGCCCGGAGGCGCTCGGCCTGCTGCCGGTCCCAGTCGTTGGCCTGCTCGCAGGCCCGGCGCCAGGCCTGCACCTGTTCCGGGTACAGGCCCCGTTCCCGGCACCAGGCGGACAATTCGGTTTCGTTCAGGGCAGCCGTCTTCACTACGGCGGCGAACTTGTCCGCCGCGCTCCAGCCTTCGGGGCTCTGGTCGCCATCAGGCAGCAGGCGGCCCTCGGCCCGGGCGGCTTTGCGCCAGTTGTACAGGGTGGCCTCGGAGATGCCTTCTTCCTCGGCCAGCACCGGGATGCTGCGGTTGTGCGGCGGCAGCATCTTCCTCAGTACCGCCTCTTTGCGTTCGGGTGTATAGCGCATGGTTGCTCCTCGTTCCGCCCCCTCAAGGTCTATTAGAGTCCCACATCGGGGAGGCGACTTCTATCCTGACAGAGGGGGGGAGGCGACGATGTCGATGTAGAAGATCTCATCCGCACCCTGTGCGTAGTACTTCTGCGCGAGTTCTGCAGGCAGTCCCATCTTGCGTAATCCCTCGAAATGGACGGGTTTGACCACATAGGGTGGCTTGACGTCCAGTTTGGCTATCACTCGCATTAGCAATCTCTCAACTCGGTTGCATTCGGTTTATCAGCTCGGCAACGTGGGCAGTACCCTGCCCAACCCCAGTGCTTGGTAGTCAGGTGCCTCAGTCCCTTCATCATCCAAAAAGATGCGTGCCCATAGTTCCACCGCAATCAGGGCTCGAATCTCACGGGTATAATTAGCCATACCAACCTGGTGAGCATTGTAAATGGCACGCACAGCATCGGGTCGAAATATACCACGGTTCAGGGTTCTTTCATCAAACAGTACCGCTTCAACAAAGGAAACAAGAGCACCGCGAAACCACTCACCTACCGGCACGGTGAACATCTGCTTTTTTCGATAAGCAAGATCGTCACCGATAAGATCGCGAACTGCCTTCTTGTAAAGGTACTTGGTCTCGCCGTTTCGCAGCTTCAGATCACCGGGTATGCGGAAGGCGAGTTCCATCATTCGCCAGTCGAGGAAGGGTGTACGAGCCTCCAACGACACTGCCATGCCCATGCGATCTGGTTTCACCAGGTTGTTACCGGAAAGGAGCAACTGCATATCGATATAGAGAGCCTGGTTAATTCGATCCATACCCTTTGCCTCATCGAACAAGGGTGCGACCACATCGAAACTATCATAAGCAGCAACACCAGCAGCGAAATCTGCAGTGTAGAGGCTGGCTTTATCGTCATCGTCAAACAAGCTAAGATTTCTGTAGTAGGCACGCTGGAAAGTAGCATCATCTGCTACGTCGGCTCCGTTGCCGGTAAAGAAATGCTTGTATTTATCGTATCCAGCAAACAGCTCATCGGCGCCGTCGCCGGTAAGCACCACCTTCACCTCTTCGGCAGCTAGTTGGGCAACGTGCCAGGTAGGTAGAAAGGAGATATCGCCATGAGGCTGGTCACAGTGCCATATGGCAAGCGGCCAGAGATCGAGCATGTTAGCCTTGACCTTCCGCAGGGTATGATGGGCGCCAAAGCGTTCGGCCGCCGCCGCGGCAAAGGGTGACTCGTCAAAACGTGGCTCGTGAAAGCCAATTGCATAGGTGCGCACCGGGTCTTCGAGATGGTGGCTCATTACTCCCACTACGCTGCTGGAATCTACTCCCCCGGAGAGAAAGGCGCCAAAGGGAACATCAGAGCGCAAGCGCAGACGAACGGCATCGTCCAGTAGGGTGTTGAACTGCTCGATCCACTCTTCCTCGCTATGGTACTCAAACTGTTGATTCGCAAGGCTCCACCAGCGGTTTGTGGTTACCCCATTGGCATCGATACGCAACCAGTGGCCAGGCGATAGGTGAACCACATCTTCAAATATGGTAAGCGGCTGGGGCACATAGTTGTACGTAAGGAAGTGGTGCAGAGCTACGTTGGACATACGCCGTTTGATACCGGCACGCAACAATGACTTGATTTCTGAGGCAAACAGCAACCGGGTGCCATCGTTATGCATGTAAAGCGGCTTGACACCAATACGATCGCGAGCGAGGTAGAGCGCCCGTTCGCGACGGTCGAATATGGCAATCGCAAACATGCCGTTGAGGCGGCTTAGCATCTCGATGCCGTCGCGTTCGTAGAGTCGCAACAATACCTCTGTATCGCAGTGGGTGGTGCAGGGGTAGCCGCTGGCGGCAAGCTCCTCAGCCAACTCGACGTGGTTGAAGATTTCACCATTCTGTACGACTACCACTTGACCATCGGCAGAAACGAAGGGCTGGTGACCTCCGGCGATATCGAGAATAGAAAGGCGACGATTTCCCAGGGCGCAACCCTGGTCGAAATGGATACCCACGTCATCTGGTCCACGATGGACCAGGATTTGCCCCATAGCCTCTATCCGTTCTCGCGAAAGCTGACTGCCATCACGGCTAAAGTAGCCGAAAATTCCACACATGATCAGAAACTTCCCGTACTAAGCATGCAGTTCGTCGCGAAACAAGAATATCGATAATTCACTTCAATTTTTCTGTTTATAACGCAAGAATATTTTAACAGGCTGTTGAAAAATCCCGATCGAATACGGCCAACTCTATCCACCCAGAAAACCTGCACCCGCCGTATTCAGCAGACAACTGCGTATTTTGGCTGGATTCGGGTGATTTTCTGCCCAAAATCCGTGTTTCAGGCACATCAGCCCTCTGGATGACACGCATCAGCATGACACCACCCCCAGATTGCGCATCCGAACCAGGTTGTAGGCCGCCAGAGTCAGCATGAATTGAAACTCCAGCTTCTCCTTGCCCACAAACCGGCTCTTGCGCAAACCACCCACGGTCTTCAACCAGCCAAAGACCTCTTCAATCCGCTTGCGGATTTTCTGGCTTTGCTGATAACCCGGGTGGCGGGTCGTGCGTCCGTCAATCGCCGACGCACGCCGGGTGTCATTCTGGGCCACGTGGGGCGTGATATTCCGCTCTCGCATCTGCGCCACGAAGTCCTGCGTGTCGTAGTTCTTGTCCGCGCCCAGCGTGGCTCGACCTTCCACACCGAGCGCATCCACAAGTTCGACGGCGGCTTCCCGTTCGGCCGTGCCCGTCGCCTGGGTCACCTCGCCTTCCACGACCAGGCCATGCCGGTTTTCCATCATGGCATGGCCCATGTACGACAACTTCGCCGCCGTCCCCGCGCTTTTCTTGAACAGCAGCGCGGCCGGGTCGGTCTTCGATTCATGCGTGTCGCGTGAGCGCTTCTCGCCCCGGAAATCCACCGTGGGATTGCGGCCTCCGCCCCCACCACCCGGCGGCTCCGATTCGTCCTTCGGGCGATAGCTCTTGTGCGAGGCCAGCGCTTCCAGCAGTGTGCCGTCCACGCTGAAATGCTCTTTCGACAGCAGGCCCGCCGCTTCGGCCTGGGCTCGCACTTCGGCAAAAAAGCGGCGGGCAATGTCCCCTTCCAGAAGCCGGTCCCGGTTCTTGCTGAAAGTGGAGTGGTTCCAGACCTCGTCATCCATCGAGAAGCCCACGAACCACCGAAACAGCAGGTTGTAGTCGATTTGCTCCACTAGTTGCCGGTCGCTGCGGATGGTGTACAGGGCCATCAGCAGCTGGGCTCGAAGCAGTTTCTCCGGCGGAATCTAGGGCCGACCGTGTTCGGCGTACAAGGCCGCAAAATCGTCGTCCAGCCGCTCCAGTGCCTTGTCCACCATCTCCCGGATGGGCCGCAGCGGGTGGTCCGCCGGGACGCGCTCCTCTGGAATGACTGCACTGAACAGCGTTTCTTGATGTGTGTCGGGTCCGCGCATCAAGGAATGCTCCAAAACAACAGAATCAGGGCCATTGTGGCGAAATTGGGGGCTTTTTCAACAGCCTGTTAAATCAGACTTCTGATAAATCGCGAACAACCGATATTACACTTTCAATAAATTGCAAACGATCTTTTTCTGTCTCCGAAGCATTACGTAGCCGCAATCTTTTTTCTTCTTCTCGCAACTCGCCAATTGCAACGGCAAAATCACGCTTGGCCTTAAATTTACTAAGAGACTCACCGGGGCGTTGAAAAGTCCTGGATAAAATAACTGAGCTCGAACCCAACCTTACATGTTCTGACAAAACAATGGCGCCAGACAAGAGTCCTTCATTCATTCTTGCAATCCCGCCAAACCCAAACTCAACACCGGCATCCCGTGCTTGTTGTGCCATTTTATCCATCATTCCATTTATCAATGGCTCAAACATAAATTTCATATTCATTTCCATATGCAAATCATTAAAGCCGATATATATTTCATCAATCCCAGGCAACTGCACAATAGATTGAAATTGATTGACTGCTGAAACGGTTTCCACTAATGGAATTACTCGGACACGACCATCGACATAGGCAACAAACTCAGAAACTTGCTCTACTTCCTTGAACATCGGAAGCATTAGAATGTCTGCCCCAGCATCAATCGCATTATCAATTTCTTCCGGTGTATTTTCATAAAGCGGATTCAGTCTAACAAGAAGCTCTGAATCCGGGATTGCAACCCTTACTTTTGCAATATCATCGATGTAATGGCCACTAATCAAGGTGTCACGGTGACCCTGCCTTTCCCATTTGCCATTAATCTCCAGATCAACAAATATTCTATCAACACCGCTCGCTACGGCATGCTTTGCCTTTTCAGGGTCGTTGCAGATCAGCATTAGTTTGAGCATCACACTGACCCTTTCAAAATTCCCGTTTTAGATGGCGATGCAGCCCCATGCTCAATGCACCGACGGCAAGCATAATCGCAACCACTATTGCAGCAAGCGTCACGTTCAAAAATACGTTGCCCTTGAACCATTCTGCAAGGACAAGACAACCTTCTCCGACCACCAGCATAATCAATACCGCACGCATCAGATTTATATTTAACAACAGGGAACTCACACTTATACCATGCCTGCGTTTCAACAGAACAAGCTGGAAAAATAGTACAAATACGTATATCGATACCACAGCAATCATCAGACCTTCCAGTTGCCACAAATCTGCAAACTTCCAACTCAATGGCACAAAAAGAACAATAGCAACCAGATTGATTGGCACCATAGCCTTCGTGTCACGTTTGGCATTAAATATAGCCACAATAACACTGGACAGGCCCTGTATTGGTAGCGCAAACAAGCCAATAAACAATAGACGGCCTATTATTTCCGTCTGCTCATTTTCCATTTTCCCCCAGCCGAATACAAGCCGGGATATATCTTCGCTAAACCAGCCCAGTGGTAACAAAACGGCCAATGCAATAACAACAACAGCACTCAGACTCGTCGTAATCATGTCGTAAGACTCATCTCTATTGCGAGAAAAGCTGTCCGATAACAACGGAAATAATCCGACAGCCAATATTGTTACCGTTACTGATAATGGAAACTCAACCAGTCGGGAAGCATAATTAAATAATGCAATCGCACCTTCACCATGTAAAGAAGCGATTGCCCGGGCAATTACCGGTAAGGATAATAACAATCCGCTGGCCAAGACTGCATAAAAATACCTGCTGATTACCGTGTGTTTCAGCAACTGCCAACGAAAACATCTCCAAGCAAGACCGATTCTGGGCAAAACTAGGAACTGACTCCCTAAACGTAACATTCCGCCCAATATGATAAACAGCCCCAACAACTGTAATTGCCATGCACTATTTGTAAAGAATAACAAACCAGCAACGACTGTCGTATTAAATATAAATGTTCCCATTGCCGGTACAGCAAAACGACCGGTTGCTTGCAGATAGGCAGTTGAAACACCTGCCAGTGTCGTCAAGGGGATAACCCATAAAACCAGATCCATCATCGCTGCAGCCTGCTCCCTGGCCGCCAATGGAAAACCGGGCGCCACAGAAGACACCAATGCATCAGAAAAATATACTAATAGTCCTGCTAGTGCAGTGAACATAATACCAATAACCAAGCTACTCTGCACAAACAAGCATTGACTACGCATTCCCCTCCCAAGCCGAGAAAACTCTGGTATCAGCGCAACTGACAAACCACCACCCACCAGAATATTAACTAGAAAATCAGGTATCGTGAGCAACAGAACAGCGACATCTGCATCCGCAGTAGCTCCAAACCTAGATGCCAAAACTGCTTCACGAATAAAACCCAAAAAACGCCCACATAGAATACCGATGGATATCCATATACTGTTAGACAATAATTTGTGTTTCCAATCTTGCAACTAACTTGACTCAATCATTGCATAAATTTGTGGAACGATAGTCGAATCTGATGTACGCAGCGTTCAGGCGGCGTCCCTGTTGCTCTCGGTTTTGTCGTTGTTTATCTCAACCCCATCTTTAATTTTTCACAATCTTGCTGACGTTGGTCAGGTGATTGAATCACCGAATTCGACGCCAGTGTTTCTCAGCGCTTATCCCTGATACTCATGACTTACCGGTTGTGGCAGTTTGAAAATGCAAGGGCCTTGAGAGTAAACCCATGGCGCATCGTCTCACACCGAGAAAAATAAGCGGCATTAGTCCAGTGAGCGCTGTTGCGGCGGCGGACCACCCAAAGACGCCAACAAAAACGGCGGCGGCATTGATACACAAGGGAGCGATCAGAGGGCTGCGCTGGACGACCAGTTTCAACACCAGCGGCAACACCGACAATAGCAGAAAACCTGCAGTCATCATGACAGCAATGATAACGCCGAGATCTCCACCCGACAGTTTAAGAATAGCCCCATATCCGTGCGACAACATGTTCACAACAGAGCCGCCATAAAAACCCAAGTTCTTTTTGATAAATATTTTCAAAAACGGCCCTACCAGAAACAGTAGAAACAGGGTTACGATCATCCCGAGCCACATGTCTCTCACACGTATCCGAGGAAACCGGGAAATCCCAAGCGCAAGCAAAAACAAAACGATGATCCCGTTACCAACAGCTAGCGTACCAGAACTGACAGACGTAAAAAATAACCCCAGAAGAAAAAGAAAAGAAGTGGTTGCCACGCGTGGCACATTAGCAATGAGGTAGCGCACCTGCGCAAACATAATCAAGGAGATTCCCAAGAAGGCAAAAGCCAGCCTGCCATTCATGAAAAACGTCACCGCACCATATGCAAGCAGATACAAGAAATACCAGTTACCAGCCACCTTACCTTTATGGCCAGAAATCATGACTGTAGTCACTGCCAGTATGCGCGCGGTTAGAATAACAAGAAAAACCACATACCAGGAGAAGACCTCGTTTGCCTCAGCGCCCAATAACTCTGATAAGAATATTGCAGGATAAACGAGCACATATCGAGTCGCGTGGGGATTCGCCAAAATTGATCGCCATCCTTCCCCCATCAGAACAGTAACCTGAGACCAGATGTAAAAGTGCTTGTCGTAGATCAAAAGCACAATGACATACGTTATAGTCAAGAATGCGTTCACATATCCAGAACGTGTCATATTTTTGGCTTCTTCATTACTGCCCCATAAACCTCACAAAAACTGTAATGCAATTTGAAGATTTCCAATTCAATGACGAATAAGCAGCGGAGTGACGTAGCCAAGGCTAATGATTGCTATATTTTTATGTCAGTCCTTGAAACAATCAATCTACTCAGGAATACGCAAAACATATCCATTTAGGCATTATCACCGGAAAGGGTTTCTCTGACACGAAACATAAACTCGGCAACGAATGCCGACAATAACGCCAAAATGAATGCCAGAAAACCACCCGCAGAGACGATCATCTTGTATTGCGGCTTGCTTGGCATTGGATCAACCAAAGCTTGTTGGTCGATGGTTACTGCCTTGATCTTCTTTTCGTCAATATGGATGGACTTGAGGTGCTGTAATTTTTCTTCAAGTGCTCTCAAGCCGTTTACGAACGGCTCGATATCTTTTCGGGATTCCAAGGCAGTGATTTCTGCCTTGAGGGTTTTAACGCCTTTAAAATGACCCGATAGTTTTTGGTTGCCGATCAGTTCTACCGGATCGGTTATACGATCAAGCAAAGGGTTATCTTGCATCTGATTTTCTCAGGCTTTGCCTGAAATGGGCAATGAATACGAACATCATTCCCAGCATGATGCCGAGAAAAGTGCTGATAACAACGATCGAGCCCTTGCCCAAACCAACGGGTTTGATGGATTGTTGGACTGGGCTGGAGAAGCGGGTTTCGACGAGATTCTGTAGTTTGTCCTGGATGGACTTGATTTCGATTTGTTTTTTCTGGATCCGATCCTTGCGCGATAGTTGGAAGTCTTCGAATTCGGAGTGGAGTTTCTGCAGTTCGCGTTTTTGTTGTTCGACGGAGCGGATGATTGCGGTTTTCTGGTTCAAGAGGCTTTTCTTTTGTTCTTCGGCGGTGACTTGGAGATATTGTTCCAGTTCGGATACGCGCTTTGTGAGGCGTTGGATTTCGCCGGTAATCATCGACTGGGTGAGGAGTTTCTGACTGCTGTCGCCGGATTTATCCGAGAACAGGTTGAGCTGGATTTTGCGGAATTCGGCAAGTTGGATGTTGGCTTTTTCCAAATCCTTCAGTTTGATATTGCGAAGCCTGTTCAGACCTGCCATCTTTTGATCAACGAGTTCGATCTTGTTCTGAAGCTCCTTAAGCTTATTCTGCTTGGCGGAGATTCGGTTCCGGAATGACTGCACCTGGGTGTTGAAACGGCTATCGTCCTGCAATTTTTGGAGGTCGATTTGGGCCAGTTCCAGTTTCCGCAGGAGCTGGTTACGGAAGTTCTGAAACATGGGGGAATGGTTCTTCCTGAGCAACGAGAGAACCGCCTGTTGTGCCTCTTTGTGGATATCGGCGTCTTCTTGCTGGCCTTTGGATTTAAGTAGTACCACGTTGGCATCCTTGGGGATCGATGCCTTGATCTCAAACACCTTTTCTGGACCCCACTTTTCTGCAATTTGATGCTGCACGGTGGGTATGAAGCTGTTTTCGATTTTACTTTTGGCAGTTTCGGGATTTTCAATGACGCCAGATCCGGTACGTCCAATCTCGATTGTACTTTGGTATTCGTAGTTTTGTGGGAGCGTCAATGCCAAAGCAATGCCGACAAGAAGGACGATAACGAAGGTGGCATAGAAGACTTTTTTGTGCTGGCTGAATATGTGGACGATATCAATGAGGCTGATCTCATCATCGGGTTGTTCGGTGATGAGGTATTCTCGGGGAATGAGCATATATTTTTCGTTATCGGGTGTAATACGTTCCTGATTCATTTTGGGTGCCAGAGATGAGTTTTTTCGTCAGGTGTTGTGCTGTTTGCCAGTGTCGGTCGATTCGAGGCCATTGGCATTGGCAAAACTGGTCCTTGGTAGCGGCTCAGCTGTGCTTGAGACGCTACCAAGGGCAAATCAGAATTCGAGAAACTTGAGTAACTTGGATATCGGGCATGTACCCGAGAGGGCGTGTCGTATTCGATTTTGAATATTTTCTATCTTCCAGATAAATCTGCTGCACTGATGCGTGAACGCACTCTATATCATTGATTGTGCAAAGTTTCTTCGGCTCTGCTGGCTTAAACCGGCTCATATCCGCTTTTCTGGCCGCGCTCTGTGCGTCAGGGGCGCGGGATAATGGCCTCCTGGCAAGCGGTGATATTGCCGGTTCCCCATGTACCTGTGATGATGGTGCTGCCTAGGGGATCGGCGGGGTTTGTGGATGTCAGGCTCAGGGTGTTGCCATTCAGGGTGATTGTGCCTTCACGGAGAACACCGTCTGAATCCGTGGTGATGTTTGCTGTGGTCCCCGTATAGGATTGGTTATTTATGTTGATTTGGGCCTGGTCTCCTGTGCCGCTGACGGTAGCCTCGTAGCTTGTTGCGACCACATTTCCGGTATTCTTCTGTATTGCGATGGAGATTTCAGCCAACATTGTGTCGGTTTCGATAATGCCACGGTAGTAGGTGTAATTTGCCGGGTTGTATGTGGTTGCATCGACATAGGTACCAATTTTGGAGCCAGAGAAGACACCAACCTGGTCGCTGGGACTGGAACCATTGATGTTGTAGGTTCGAACCCATGTCCCGGAAAAAACGATGCCCGTGAATGTAGAACTGGTATCGAATTCGTAACGATGGGTTGCATCGAAGTTCCCGGTGTAGGTCATTTCGGTTTCATAGGAAACTGTTCCACTGACAGAATCAGTTTGTATGAAGCGGAGTTCACTAGCATGATCCGAGCGGATCACCGGGATATTTTGAGTCAGGTCAAATGTGGGATTACCGGTGTCATCCAGTACCGGCTCACCGGTTTGTGGATCAAAATAGATGGGTTTGAGGTTTCGGGCATTAGTCGCGTCATACAGAATTGTGCCGGTGTGGCGATATACCTGGTCCGGGGCCTTGGTCAAGGCCAGCATGGTGCCGTCGCTTTTAAGGAAGAATATCCACTGACCGTTGTTGGTGTTTCCACCATTCTGTTCGTAAGTGCCCTCATATGCGCCGGAATAGGCGCAGGCGATAGAGGCATTGAGGTGTTTCTGGATTGTGGCTGCATCCACGAGAGCACGGTTAGCGGCATTGTACGCTAGTACATCCGGTGTAACATCCTGGTCGATATCATTGAGAAAATTCGAGTTGAATCGGACAGTCCAGTCATTAGCAGCCTGCTGCAAGTTGGCATTGATCTGGATGCCGTTAACAAGATTCGCGTCATTGTCCAGATACACCAAAAATCGGCTGATATTCTGGACGGTGGCATTCCCGGTGTGTTTACCACTGACCAGGTCAACCGGAGTGACGATTTCTCGTCCGAGAGTACTGCCGACCGTGACCTTGCCCAGTTTGGCGGTGAAGGTTTTCCCGACCTGATATTGCATGTAACCGTCTTCAGCGGTAACGCCATTTGCGGAACCGGCGGTGTAGCTTAGGCCCTGGACAGTTGAGTCGATGAAATAACCGTCATTGATGATGGTCGGCAAGGTATTGCCGGTGCCGGATTCTGGAGCGGCGCCACCACAAGCCGTCAATTGGATTGTTGATATGGTCACAAAAATCAGGAAGTTAGCCAGCCTGATGATTCGGGGAGCGGTGTTTTGCGTCATGGATTTGGCACCTGTTTGCGATTTTTCGAGTTAATTTGCAAACGGTGTGCCAGATCATGGTGCGGGTTTGTCTGCTGCTCCGGTCGGGGTGGGTTGTCGCGGCTTGCGCCGCTCCTACGATTTTGCCGGCATTTCCATGTGTTGCGCGGCAGGGAGTGGTTTTGACACGCTACCGCCCTGCCTAGCCAATTGGCGGGCATGGGAGTTGAGCGTGGAAGCCGTTCCTTGGCTTCGTTGAGTTCTTTTGTCGCGGCGGGGGCGCCGATCCTACGGTTTTGCCGGCATTTCCATGTGAGGCGCGGCAAGGATTGGGTTTTGGCACGCTACCGCCCTGCCTGGCCAATTGGCGGGCATGGAAGGTTGGGCGTGGAAGCCGATCCATGGCTTCGTTTGATTTTGGTGAGTGATTCCCCTCACCCTAGCCCTCTCCCCCAAGGGGGAGGGTTTCTGCTTCGGTCTACTTCCTGCCTCCTTGCAGTTTTGGTTTATCCCTCACCCCAACACTCTTCCCTTGAGGGGAGAAGGGCTGTTGGTATTGTTTCTGGACTATTCAGGTGCCTGCGGGTTTGAGGTTGTGAATGTCCAGAGTGGCCAAGGTGTTCTTGCCGACGATGTCGAGCAGGATGGCGGCGCGTTCGTTGCTGCGCCGGGCCTGGAAAATGCCTTCGTAACCGGCGAAAGGGCCGTCGATGATGGTGACCTTGGCACCGGGGGCGAAATCTTCGGGCTCGGGCCAGCGCTGGAGGCCGTGTGCGTCTTCGTTGGCGCGCAATTGAGTGACCAAATCGCCGGGAACCTGGGCCGGGAATCCGCCAAAGGTAACCATCTTTGAGACGCCGATGGTGGAGCGGATCGGGGACCAGTTGTCGGTAACGGTGTTCAGGTTGATGAACAGGTAGCGCGGGAAGCAGGGTTCGATGACGGTCTGGTAGCGGCCGCGGCGCCGGCTGGTGCGGGACAGCAACGGCAAATAGGTTTCATAACCCTGACGATCAAGGTGATCACGGGCCAGGGTTTCGTTGCGGGGTTTGGTATAGACGAGATACCAATTGCGTTGTGTATTGTTCACTTTCTGCCCCCCTTGTCTCGCGCTCTGGCGCTGACTTTCCGAAGTTCCCTGATTTCTTCCTGCAATTCCCTGATCTCGTTCTCTTTTTCCACCAGAAACCGAGCGGCGATTCGTGGCAGTTCACGAATACCTAGCGGCGTAAGGGTATAGATATAGGGAATGGTGGGTGAACGTCTTACTGCTTCATGGATTCTGATTAGTCCCTTTTCCAGCAAGAGCTTGATGCTGGTATTGGCCTTGCCGAGGCTGATGCCCAGGTTTTCGGCCATGTCCCGTTGACTCAGCTGGGGGGTTTGCTGAATCAACTGGAGGAGTTTGTAGGCAACTTCGTCCAACACGATGCAGTTCCATTGCGTTCACAGCTTGAACACTAATACAGGCTGTTAACTTTGTAAAGTGTCTGGATGGGATTTATCGTAAGGAATTGTTTTGATGGAATTTTTATCATACTTCCGTGTGGGTTGTGCGTGTTTTCTGATTGTTGCCGGATTTGTGAACGAACTCACACTTTTATCGTATTTGATACGTTTTATAGGTTCAAGTGGTTTTATTGGAAAATTTGGTAATGTTGGTCACATTCGAAGTGATATTGGTGGTGGTGAGTGCAGAGTTGTTTTTCCCCACTGACAGGATAGAAGTCGCCTCCCCCTCGAAGTGGGGTCATTTTATTTACCGCGGTTTGGTGGGTCCGCTGCGCTTGACCCACCCTACGCAAGGGGTAGCGGGTGGCGGGTAGCTGGGGACGGGTAGCGAGGGGTTAAGTGATGGGATCCGGGAGGCCGAGGGCGGTGGTTTCGAGGTGGCGGATTTCGTCGCGGAGGCGGGCGGCGGCTTCGAATTCGAGGTTTTGGGCGTGTTCGAACATTTGTTGTTCGAGTTGGCGGATTTTCTTTTGCAGTTCGTCGGGGGTGAGGGTGGCGTAGGTGAGGGTTTCCTCGGCGACTTTGGCGAATTTTTGACCACTTGCAGCGGGGCCGTAGGCGCCTTCCATGATGTCGGCGACGGCCTTGGTGATGGTGGTGGGGGTGATGCCGTGGGCTTCGTTCCAGGCGATCTGTTTGGCGCGGCGGCGTTCGGTTTCGTCGATGGCGCGCTGCATGGAGCCGGTGACGGTGTCGGCGTAGAGGATGGCGCGGCCGTGGGCGTTGCGGGCGGCGCGGCCGATGGTCTGGATCAGGGAGCGGTCGGAGCGCAGGAAGCCTTCCTTGTCGGCGTCGAGGATGGCGACGAGGGAAACTTCGGGGATGTCGAGGCCTTCGCGCAGGAGGTTGATACCGACCAGGACGTCGAATTCGCCGAGGCGCAGGTCGCGGATGATTTCGATGCGCTCGACGGTGTCGATGTCCGAGTGCATGTAGCGCACCCGCACGTCGTGCTCGGTGAGGTAGTCGGTGAGATCCTCGGCCATGCGCTTGGTGAGGGTGGTCACCAGCACCCGTTCGCCGGCGGCGGTGACCTTGCGGATCTCCGAGAGCAGGTCGTCCACCTGGGTGGTGGCTGGGCGGACTTCCAGTTCCGGATCCACGAGGCCGGTGGGGCGGACCACCTGTTCGATGACGGCGCCGGAGTGGGCCTCCTCGTAGGGGCCGGGGGTGGCGGAGACGTAGATGGTCTGGGGTGCCAGGCGTTCGAATTCCTCGAACCGGAGGGGCCGGTTGTCGAGGGCGGAGGGCAGGCGGAAGCCGTACTCGACCAGGTTCTCCTTGCGGGCCCGGTCGCCGCGGTACATGGCGCCGAGCTGGGGGATGGTGACGTGGGATTCGTCGATCACCAGCAGGGCGTCGTCGGGCAGGTAATCGAGGAAGGTAGGCGGCGGCTCGCCGGGGGCGCGGCCGGAGAGGTAGCGGGAGTAGTTCTCGATGCCGGAGCAGTAGCCCATTTCCTGCATCATCTCGATGTCGAAACGGGTGCGCTCTTCCAGGCGCTGGGCCTCGACCAGCTTGTTGGCGGCGCGGAGCTGTTCGAGGCGTTCGGCCAGTTCCGCCTTGATCTGATCGATGGCCTTGAGGATGGTTTCCCGGGGCGTGACATAGTGAGTCTTGGGATAGATGGTCAGGCGCGGCACCTTGCGCAGCACCTCGCCGGTGAGGGGGTCGAAGTAGCTGAGCTGATCGATCTCGTCGTCGAACAGTTCGATGCGCACGGCGTCGCGCTCCGACTCGGCCGGGTAGACGTCGATGATCTCGCCGCGCACCCGGTAGGTGCCCCGCTGAAGCTCGGTGTCGTTGCGGGTGTACTGTAGCTCGGCCAGGCGGCGCAGGATCTTGCGCTGGTCGATGCGGTCGCCTCGATCCAGGTGCAGGACCATGTTGAGGTAGGCGCCGGGGTCGCCGAGGCCGTAGATGGCGGAGACCGTGGCCACGGTGATGGTGTCGCGCCGCTCGAGCAGGGCCTTGGTGGCCGACAGGCGCATCTGCTCGATGTGCTCGTTGATGGAGGCGTCCTTCTCGATGTAGGTGTCGGTGGAGGGGACGTAGGCCTCCGGCTGGTAGTAGTCGTAGTAGGAGACGAAGTATTCCACGGCGTTGTCGGGAAAGAACTCCTTCATCTCGCCGTAGAGCTGGGCCGCAAGGGTCTTGTTGTGGGCCAGGATCAGGGTCGGGCGCTGGAGCTCCTGGATGACGTTGGCGATGGTGTAGGTCTTGCCAGAGCCCGTGACGCCAAGCAGGGTCAGGCCGGCCTCGCCGGCGCGCAGGCCCTCGACGATGTGGCGGATGGCCTCGGGCTGGTCGCCAGCGGGCTCGTAGGGGGCCTGGAGTTGAAAAAGTCGGGTCATGGCATTCTGTGACTGGCGGGAATCGAGTATGATATCAGGGTTTTACGCCCACATCGCAACAGGAACAGCAGCTTGGACATCCGCCTCTCCGACCGGGTTCAACGGGTCCGCCCCTCCCCCACCCTGACCATCACCGCCCGCGCCAACGCCCTGCGCGCCGAGGGTCGGGACATCATCGGCCTGGGCGCCGGCGAGCCCGATTTCGACACCCCGGAGCACATCAAGGACGCCGCCATCGAGGCCATCCGCGCCGGTTTCACCAAGTACACTGCCGTGGACGGCACGCCGGAACTGAAGCAGGCCATCGTGGACAAGTTCCGTCGGGATAACGGACTGAACTATACCCCTGATCAGATTCTGGTCTCCTGCGGGGGGAAGCAGAGCTTTTACAACCTGTGCCAGGCGCTGCTGAACCCCGGCGACGAGGTGATCATCCCGGCGCCCTACTGGGTCTCCTACCCCGACATGGTGCTGCTGGCCGACGGTCAGCCGGTGATCGTGGAGACCGGCATCGGGGAGCGGTTCAAGATTACGCCTGAAAAGCTCGAGGCGGCCATCACGTCACGGACCCGGCTGCTGGTACTCAACAGCCCGTCCAACCCCACGGGCATGGTCTACAGCCGCGCCGAGCTGGCGGCACTGGGCGAGGTGCTGCGGGCACACCCGCAGGTGCTGGTGGCCAGCGACGACATGTATGAACACATCTACTGGGCGGACGAGCCGTTCGCCAACATCGTCAATGCCTGCCCGGATCTGTATTCGCGGACCATCGTGCTCAATGGCGTCTCCAAGGCCTATTCCATGACCGGTTGGCGGATCGGGTATGCGGCAGGGCCACAGCCGCTGATCGCGGCGATGAAGAAGATCCAGTCCCAGAGCACGTCCAATCCGGCGTCCATCTCCCAGGCGGCGGCCACCGCGGCGCTCAATGGCGGGCAGGAATGCATCCAGATCATGCTCGAGGCCTTCAGGGCCCGCCACGACCGGGTGCTGGAACTGCTCAACGCCATCGAGGGCGTGACCTGCCTGCCCTCCGAGGGCGCCTTCTACGCCTTTCCGGACATGCGCGAGTTGATCTCTAGGCTGCCCGGCATCGATGACGACGTCCAGTTGGCCGAGTACCTGATCGAGGAGGTAGGCGTGGCGCTGGTGCCGGGGTCGGCCTTCGGCAGTCCGGGATTCGTGCGGCTGTCGTTTGCGACCAGCATGGAGAATCTGGAGGAGGCGATTGGGCGGATTGCGCGGGTGGCAGGGAACGGGTAACCGGGGAGGATGATTGTCGCGGCGAGGGCGCCGCTCCTACGGACACAGGGGCAATGCCAATCCGGGCGAATCGCGGCTTGCGCCGCGCCTACAATCCAATTCCGGGATGTCGGGATATTCCTACGTGATATGACTGTAATGACTGACAGATCCGGCAGACCGGCTACGGTATCGTATTGCCCAACAAGGACGTGGGGGTTGACAGGGATGTCTCCTCAAACGAACGCCCGGTCGCCGTGAGGTGCCGGGCGTTTTCTATTCGGATTGCGACGTTTCGTGATGCAGCCCCAACTCACGGGCGACGGCGGCAAGCCGCCGATCCCGTGTCCACAGCCTCGCGAAGTCGGCAAGGGCGGTTGCCGCGAGAAGATGAACGTCGATGTATCCGATCCCGCGCCCCATCAATGCGTGTTTCTCGATAAAGACGAGCACTTCCGTGTCATCGGCAACGGGGGCTTTTGGCAGATCCTGGAGCAGACTCAGGATCTCGGCACGCTGCCGGAGATTGCCGCAGGCCAGCTCGCCGACGATGAAGGGATGCTGCAGAACACGACCCGCCTTCAGCAGCTCGACAAGGTGTTCGTCTCCCAGCCGGAAGTGATCGATCCAGATCGACGTATCGACGAGAATCACGCAGGCTCGGACCGGCGGCGCGGTACGGATCGCAATTTGGGCTCGGTTCCACCCAGTTTGGCCAGACGACGTGCGCTTTCCCGTTCGATGAGGGCTTCGAGACCCTCCCGCACCAGGGCGGTTTTCTCGCGGATCCCGGTGAGGCGTTGGGCTTCGGCGAGGAGCTGATCATCGATGTTGAGGGTGGTTCGCATCAGGGTCTCCGGCATACATGGGATGCATATGATTTTACATCATTTGATGCGTGTTGTCGTGCGTCAGTGATATCGGGATATTCCTACATGATGTGACCGTGATGGCTGACAGCGCTGCCATGGGGCCTGCGCTATGGTTCATTGCAACAAGGATGTGGGGGGTTGACATGGATGTCTTCACTTCGGCTTCCCGGGATCGGCAGGATGCCGGTTCCGGGGAGTCTCTTCCGATTCGTTCTTTTTCCGCGCCCGAAGCGGTTGGCGGTTTTACCCTGATCGAGCTGGTGGTGACGCTGGCAGTCGTGTTCATCGGCCTGCACCATGGCATGACGTGGCTACAGCCAGTGCTGGTGGAGAACCGGATCGTCACGCGTGCGAATACGCTGTTGGGGATGCTCCAGATGGCCCGGTCCGAGGCCATTCGACACAACCGGGACGTGGTGATCTGTCACAGCCGGGACGGTCTGACCTGCGATCGGCTGGCCGACTGGACCGACAGCTGGATCGTGTTTCTCGATGCCAACCGAAACCGCCAACGGGATCCGACCGAGAGCATCCTGGCCTTTCGCCAGGCGCCGGACAACGGCACCCGGGCGACCTACCGGGCTTTCGGTTCCCGCCACTATCTCACCTATCGGCCCGACGGCCGGACTCGAACCAACGGGACGTTCACGCTCTGCGATCCGCGCTTTGCCGAGGCCAGCCGCGCCGTGATCGTGACCAAGTCGGGGCGGCCGCGGATCAGTCGTAAAGGGCCGGGTGGCCGGGCGTTGCGGTGCGGGAAATAGTTGTAGGAGCGACGCAAGTCGCGAAAAAGCATCCCGTCGCGGCTTGCGCTGCTCCCACAGCAGTAGGATTCGTCCTACAGGATTTGCCGAATCGTCCGACAGCATTGGTGAGTCGGGTTGGCTATAGTTTCAGTCAACAAGGATGTGGGGGGTTGACACGGAGGTCTCCATATCGATGCCCGGTTTCCGGAATGGAGGCCGGGCATTTTTTATGGTTATCGAACATAGACACATTATTATCGTGTCATCAGATGGAATTATAGGCAGTTTATTTATATACTACCTATAACCATGAAACGCCTCGATCCCAGCCTCCAGTTACTCTATGCCGAGTTGCTTCAGCGTTGTCTTGCGGCCATGCCCAATCCGCGTGGTGTCACCTTTGCTCCCAAGGTCATCAAGGGGCGACGGTACTGGTATCTGGAGCTGGTGGTAGGCAGCACTCGCCGTCAGTTCTCCCTGGGGCCGGAAACCCCCGAACTCCTCGCCCAAATCCAAAATCAGAAGGATTTGCAGACACAGGCCCGGGAAGATGCTGCCGCCCGGGAAACGCTCGTGTCGCTGCTGGCAAAGGGAGGCTTGATGGTGCCGGGCTTTGCGGAGGGCCGGGTGCTGGAAGTCTTGTCACAGGGCGGGGTCTTTCTGGCTGGCGGCACGCTGGTAGGCTCGATTGCGTTTCCCCTGATGGGCAACATGCTGGGCGTGCAGTGGGAACACGCGCTGTACCAGACCCAGGATGTCGACATCGCCAGTCCACGACGAATCGAGGTCGTCTTCTCGCCTGATGCCCCGGATCTGGAAACATTGCTGCTGGAATCGGGCATGGGTTTCTTTCCGATCCCGGCCCTGGATCGCAAATCGCCATCGACCAGTTACAAGATCCGCAATCAATCCATGCAAGTGGATGTATTGACCCCGATACAGGGCCGCCCCACCGGCCAGCCGGTTTACCTGCCACATCTGAAATGCCATGCCTATCCGGTGCGGTATCTTGAGTTTCTGCTTGAAGATACGCAGATTGTGGCCGTTCCCTTTCGTTCCGGTTTTCTCGCCAATATTCCCGCACCTGCACGATATGCCCTGCACAAACTGGTGGTGGCTGCGCGCAGGCCGGCCTCGCAAGCTACCAAGACCGGGAAGGATCGGCAGCAGGCGCAACAGTTGTTGGAAATGCTTCTTGAAGAACGGCCCGGCGATGTCTGGCTGGCACTGGAAGCCGTGCGCAAGATGCCGAAAGGTTTCCGCAATGCATTGCAGGACGGTATCCGAACGCTACCGGATAATCTGGCAAGGCCGATTTGCGAGCATTGGCCGGCAGGATGAAAGCGTTCTGCAGTGGAAGCTGAATGACTGTCGCGGCGAGGCGCCGCTCCTACGGGTGTTGAGCAACCCGGTGCTTGTGTCTTGAAACGGAGGTTATCGCGGCTTGCGCCGCTCCTACAGGGTTGGGATTTTTGGGGGAGAGGCAATCAGTTTCCCCTCGTCCCTCGTCCCTCGTCCCTCGCCACTTTACTGAAGGTGAGGTGCTTGTGGCCGAGGTAGCTGGTGACGGCGGGGACGGCGAGGCCGATGGCGTGGGCGGTGGATTCGGGGTGCCAGGTGAAGCCGAGGGCGGGGAAGGCGTATTCGGCCAGGCCGATGCTGATGCCCCAGACCTGGGCCAGGGCCAGGATGTTGACGAAGGTGAACCAGGCCATTTCGTGGGCAGGGTGTTTGCCGCTGGGTTCGAAAACGGCGAGGCGGCTCAGGAGGTAGGCGGTGAGCATGCCGACGAGGTAGGCCCAGAACACGGCCCAGCGGTAGTCGAGGTAGTGGCTGAAGCCGATCCGCGAGAGGAAGTTGACGCCGGCGGCGAAGCCGCCGACCAACAGGAAGCGCAGGAACTCGGCGCTCAGCATGCGGGATGGTCCTCATCCACCATGGCGGCGAGGCGCCGGCCGAGCTGGACGCTCTCGGAGATGGAGCGGTCCTCCGGGTAGTAGTGGGAGGTGTCGGCCACATAGAGCCCCGGCACGGCGGTGCTAATGTCGGGAAGCTTCTTCGCAAAGCCGGGCTCGCAGATGGGCTGGGCGTGGCCGTAGCGGGAGACGTGCACGGCGAGGATGGCATCGTCCGTCAGTTGCGGGTTGATGCGCTTGAGGTAGCCGGTGGCCTCTTCGATGAAGGCGTCGTCGCTCTGGCGAAACTTTTCGTGCTCGCGGGGCAGGTAGTATGGCACGTAGACGATGTGCGGTTTCTGGCCGGTGAGGTTGGAGTATTCGATGATCCCAGGGATGGCCATGCCGGGATCGGCGACGTTGAGCCAGAAGTTTTCCGTGACCGGGCGGCGCAGCTTGTAGATGAGGCAGACCACGCCGATGTTGTTGATGCCGGCATAGCGGGCCTTCTCGGCCTCGGGCAGGCAGTGGGCGATGCGCGGCACGAAGGGCAGCGGAATGGTGCTCACCACCCGGTCGGCGACGGCCTCCCCCGCCGGTGTCGCCAGGCGAAAACCGCCCTTCCCGTCCCGTTCGATGCCCGTGACCGGTCGCTGCAGGTGGATGCGCCCGCCCGCCGCCTCGATGGCGGCTCGGTAGGCCTTCAGCATCGTCTCGGAGCCGCCTTCCAGGTAGCCCAGTTCTTCCTGCATGAGGCTGCGCCGGGAATTGCCGACACGGCGGATCCGCGACCAGATCCAGGCCGCGGAGAGATTGTCGGTATAGTCGTGGAACTTGAGGCGGAACAGCCGCTCCCAGAGCACCTTCCACCCTTCTTCGCCGCTCCAGCGGCGGATCCAGTCCACGGCGTTGACCTCGTCGAGATCCTCCCAGCGCCGGCGCCGGGCCGAGAGGAACATGTGCAGGCCGTAGCGCAAGCGGGTGAGCAGGCCGATGGGCGAGAAGCGCAACAGCGCCAGGGGGTTGCCCCAGGGATAGAGCCGCCCTTCGTGCCAGTAGCCCATCTTCGTCGGCGTCCAGCGCAGGCGATCGGCGATGCCGAGGCGTTCCAGCTCGTCGAACATGGGCTGGTCTGGCTTGCAGATGAAGTGGTAGTAACGCTCGATGCTCAGGCCCTCGAAGTCGAAGTGGGCGGACATGCCGCCCAGGCGATCGTCGGCCTCGTAGAGATCGACAGCATACCCCCGATCCAGCAGATCCAGCGCACAGGCCAGGCCCATGGGCCCGCCGCCGAGCACGGCAACACGTTGTGGCTCAGAAGCGGGGCACATGGCGGGAATACTCGGGGTGATTGAAGGTTTCGTCGATGGCCTGGGCGAAGGGCGTGGCCTCGATGCCGAAGATCCCGGGCCAGTCGATCACCTCGAACTCGTCCGCCGCCACCAGCGCCTTGAGCTGATCGGTGGTAAACGGCGGATTGGCGGAAAACAGGCCGTAGGTCTTGAGCAACAGCCAGAACAGGCTGTAGGGGATGGGCAGGATCACGCTCTTCGCCCGCACCGCCTTGCGGATGGTGCGGATGATGTCCACGTAGTAGATCTTCTCCTGGCCGGTGATGTTGTAGATGGCGTTGTGGGGGCCGTGCTCGATGCTCGAGGCGATCATGCGCACGAAGTCGCGCACGTAGAGCGGTTGGCGGATGATCCGCCCCCGCCCCGGCACGGGGAACACCGGCACCCGGCGCATGAAGCGGGACAGCCAGCCCAGGTGCTTGCGGTCGAACCAGCCGAACATGAGGGTGGGCCGCAGCATGGTGTAGGGGATGCCGCTCTCCAGCACGATCCGCTCCTGGGCCTTCTTGGTTTCCGTGTAGTCGTCCTTCGCCACCGATTCGACCACCGAGGAGCTGATGTGCACGATGTGGGGGATGCGGTGCTGCTGCATGGCGGCGATCACCTGCTTCGCCGACTCGATGTTGTTGCGAATGAAGTCCTGCGAATGCTTGGAGCCGATCTGGGCCTGGAGCATGACCACCACGTCACCGCCGGCGAAGGCGTCCTGCCAGGGGCCGGGTTCGGAGACGTCGGCCTCGATGCAGGTGATGTCGGGATGCAGGCGGCGCAGCAGATCGAGGTTCTCGCGGTACTTGTCGATGGCGACGATGTCCCGATAGCCACGGGCCTTGAGCTCGATGACCAGGTTCTGGCCGACGAGGCCGGCGGCGCCGGGGAGGAGGATTTTGGGATTGTCTTCGGGTTTGGGCATACGGGAATCGCGGCTTGCGCCGCGCCTACAGTTTCAGGCGTTTGAAAAGGGGCTCGGGAATGGCCTTGATGATCGCCATGATGGGGCGCCAGAACCAGGGCAGATAGACCACGTTGCGGCGGCGCGCCACGGCGCGGACGATGCCGCGGGCGATGACCTCGGGGCCGACCCACAGGGGCCCCTTGGGAAAGTCGCGGGTCATGGGGGTGTCGACGAAGCCCGGCTTGATGGTGAGCACGTGCACCCCGTCGGGATACAGGCGATTGCGCAGGCCCTGCAGGTAGATGGCCAGGGCGCCCTTGGCCGCGCCGTAGACGAAGTTGGACTGGCGGCCGCGATCGCCGGCCACCGAGGCAATGGCCGCCAGCGTGCCCTGCCCCTGCGCACGGTACACGGGCACCAGATGGGTGAGCAGGGAGATGGGGCTCAGGGCGTTGATCTCGAAGTTGCGCCGGGCCTGCGCGAAGTCACCCTCCTCCGCCCTTTGATCGCCGAGGATGCCGTGGGCGATCAGGGTGAGATCGATGCGTTCGAGCCAAGCGGACGCGCTTTCGATCAGTTCCGCGTGGACGGCGAAGTCGGCCAGATCGATGTCGTGGACGGCCACGGCCTTCGCGCCCAGCACGCGCAGATCGTCGGCGAGGATCTCGAGGCGCCGGGCATCGCGCCCGGCGAGGAACAGGCGTGCGCCGCGCCGGGCATAGGCCCGGGCGATTGCGCCGGCGATGGCCGAGGTGGCGCCGATGATCAGGATGTTGTCGGTCATGCGCTCTCTCCCGTGACACGCCGCCAGAGGCTGGAGGAAAAGGCCGGATCGCGAAAGGCCGAAAATTCCTGCCAGCGCGGATAGCCCTTGTGGAAGGATTCGGGACGCATGAGGGCGTCCTTGGCCGGATAGAGGGTGCCGCCGGCCTGCATCGTCACCTGTTCCAGCTCGCCGAGCAGGCGCCTGGTGGGCTCGCCGCGGTTGGCGAAGTCCAGCGCCAGGGTGAGGCCGGGCCGGGGGAAGGAGAGCATGCCCGGCGAGGGCTGGTCGCCGAAGCGCTTGAGCACGGCGAGCATGGAGCCCTGGCCGCTGCGGGCGATACGCGCGAGGATCTCGTGCATGGCCGTCTCCTGCCCTTGCGGGATCACGCACTGGAACTGGTAGAGGCCGCGGCGGCCGTAGAGGCGGTTCCAGTTGGCGATGCCGTCCAGCGGATAGAAGAAGGGCAGAAAAGGCATGCGCTGGCTGCGGGTGCGGGTGGGATGACCGCGATAGTAGAGCGCATTGAAAAGGCGCAGGCTGGCGCCGTTGACCAGGGAGAAAGGCAGATCCACGGGCACGGCGAGGCGGCGGGGGGCTTCGGGGAACTCCAGCGGACCCGATTCGGCGTGCCGGCCCCGGAACAGCACGCCGCGCCCGAGCTTCGACCCGCTGGAGAGGCAATCCACCCAGGCCACGGTGTAGGTCCATTCGGCGTCGCTCTCGACGGCGATGGAAAGATATTCGTCGAGGTTCGCGAAGCGCAGTTGCTGCTGCTCCATCTCGCTGCTGGCGATCCGCCGCAGGCGGATCTCGGCCCAGGTGACGAGGCCCGTGAGCCCCAGGCCGCCGACGGTGGCGGCAAACCAGTCGGCGTTCTGCTGCGGGCTGCATTCCATGCGGCTGCCGTCGGAGCGCAGCAGTTCCAGGCACGTGACGTGGCGGCCGAAGGTGCCATCGGCGTGATGGTTCTTGCCGTGCACGTCGTTGGCGATGGCCCCGCCCAGGGTGGCGAAGCGGGTACCGGGAGTGACGGGCAGGAACCAGCCACGAGGAACGATGAGGCGCAGGATGGCGTCCAGGGTGACGCCCGCCTCGGCGCGCAGGATCCCCTGCTCCGCATCGAAGGCGATGAAGTGATCGAGCGCCGTGGTGGGCAGGAGGGCGCCGCCGTCGTTGAGACAGCAGTCGCCGTAGCTGCGGCCGCGGCCCCGGGGCAGGCGGCTCGGGGCGTCGCAGGGTGGCAACGGCTCGTGGCGCCAGCGCAGTGGACAGACGATCTGCCGTGGACGGTGAACGCGGCCCCAGGAGGTGTAGGTATCGGGGGTGGGCATCTGCCTGTTTGCCCCCTCACCCCGTCCCTCTCCCCCGCAAGGCGGGGGAGAGGGAGCCTTTCGTTCCGGTGGGTGCAGAAGAAGGCATCCGGCGCGTCATTTTTCGTGTCACTGCAGTCATCAGAGCGAGAGCACGAAACCGAGCACGCAGACGACGGCCACGATATAGCTGGGGCGGTCGTGAATGGCGTAGAGGACCGGATCCTCGTCCATGCGGCCGCGGTGGGCGATGAGCCACATGCGGCTGATCCAGTACAGCAGGGCCGGGAACACCAGCCACAGCCACTGGGGATGGGCGTATTTCTCGGCAATCACCGGGTCGTGGATGTAGAGCACCATGATCAGCACGGCGATGTAGCCCGAGGCGCCGCCGAGGGCGGCCATCAGTTCCAGATCCTGGGCGCAGTAGCCCCGCCCCTGCGCGGTCTCCTCGTCGCGCTGGCGCAGATTGTAGAGTTCCGAATAGCGCTTGAGCATGGCCAGGCTGACGAAGAAGAACATGGAAAACACCAGGATCCAGTAGGACAGCTCCACGCCGGCGGCGATGATGCCGGCGATGATCCGCAGGGTATAGAGCAGACCCAGGGTCACCACGTCGAGCATGGCGATGGACTTGAGCCACAGTGAGTAGGTCACGGTCACGAGGAGATAGACGGACACCACCATCAGCAGCTTGTGGCCGCCGGCGGCAGCCAGGCCCAGCCCCCCCGCCAGGGCCAGGGCCGCCAGCAGCAGCGCCGTGCCGGGCGCCACCGCGCCGGCGGCAATGGGCCGGTGGCGCTTGCTCGGGTGCCGGCGATCGGCCTCCCGATCCAGCAGATCGTTGATCACGTAGCTGGCCGAGGCGCACAGGCCGAAGGCCACGAAGGCCAGCAACACCTCGCCCACGGGCGTCCAGCCCACCTGCTGCCAGCCGAGCAGAAAGGGGATGAAAATGAGCAGATTCTTGACCCACTGGTGAATGCGCAGGGTCCGTGCGAACAGGGTGAGTCGGTTCAAATCGGGGCTCGCCGTGAAGGATGGCCGGTGCGGGAAATTTTATCACAGGCCGGCCGAGTACGTTCGGCCTGCAACACGGCCAAGTTGCCGGAAATGCCGGGCAGGCGGTGCGCAGCCACGCGATACAACCTGCAACCGGCAAACCGGCCGGTGTCCCGATCAGTGATGCGGCGGTTCAGCGGCGGTTCTTGCCGACGCGTATGACGTCGCGGTTGTTTTCGACCAGTTTGGGGCCGATGCCCTTGACGCGGGCAAGGTCTTCGGGGCGCTTGAAGGGGCCGTGCTTGCGGCGGTATTCGACGATGGCTTCGGCCTTCTTGGCGCCGACGCCCTTGATGTTGGCGGCGAGGGTTTTGGCGTCGGCGGTATTGATGTCGACCGGATCGGCGTGTACCGGTACGGCCAGGAGCAGGGCCAGGCCGAGAAATGCAGTCTGCAACAGTCCTTTCATGGCGAGCCTCCTTACTCTGTGATTGAGCGGGATTGCGGGATCATTCCGCATGATGCGCCTGTGCGAGGGAGAATGCTGTAGGAAGAGGCGGAAATGTTTGTAGGACGGGGACTACATCAAGGCCGGTTTTTCCCCTCACTCTGTCCCGCTGGTGAGGGGCCCCTTCGATCGATATTGTGATTGGATTTCAGAGGCTTGCACGCTCACTCCCTCTCCCCCTTTGGGGGACTGGGCCGGGGTGAGGAGGATCCGCACGCCCTCAGGCCTGCCGAACCTGTTCGCGTATGTCCGCCAGGGCTTCGACGGGGTCGGGGGCCTGGGTGATGGGGCGGCCGATGACGAGGTGGGTGGAGCCGGCGCGCAGGGCGTCGGCGGGAGTCATGATCCGTTTCTGATCGCCAGTTTCGCTGCCGGCGGGGCGGATGCCGGGGGTGACGAGGAGGAAATCCTTGCGCCGCTCGGTGCGCAGCATGGCAACTTCGCGGGGCGAGCAGACCACGCCGTCGAGGCCGGCGGACTCGGCCAGGGCGGCCAGACGCCGGACGTGCTCGGCCGGCTCGCCGGCAAGGCCGATCTCGGCCAGGTCGTCGGGGCCCATGCTGGTGAGGATGGTGACGGCGATGAGGCGGGGCCGATGGCCAGCGCCCTCGACGGCCTCGCGAGCGGCCTCGAGCATGCGCCGGCCACCGAGGGCGTGGACGTTGAGCATCCACACGCCAAGGCCGGCGGCGGCGCGGCAGGCGGCAGCCACGGTGTTGGGAATGTCGTGATACTTGAGATCGAGGAACACGTCGAAGCCCCGATCGACGATGCGCCGGACCAGGTCGGGGCCGGCCACGGTGAACAGTTCCTTGCCGATCTTGAGGCGGCAGCTGCCGGGCGCGAGGCGATCCACGAAGGACAGGGCCGGCTCGGCGGCGGGGAAATCCAAGGCCACGATGATGGGGTTTTCGGTCACGTCATTCTCCTTCCACGCCGTGAATGGGCTTGACCGTGTTCCAGCTCTTGCAGCCGGGGCAGTGCCAGTGCAGGGTGCGGCCGGTGAAACCGCATTGCTGGCACTTGTACACGGGCTTGTTGGCAATGAGCTGATCGGTCACGTCCTTGAGCACCTGCAGCTTCTCGCGGATGGGGTCGGGGGTGCTGGCCAGGTGCAGCTCGATGAGCCGATCCATGCCGCGTACCGAGGGGCGTTCCTTGAGGTATTCCTTGATGAAGTCGGCGGCCACGGCATCGCCCTGATCCTGGCGGATCCGTTCGGCCAGGGCCAGCATGAGGGAGATGCCGCCATGTTCGGCCAGGTTGCGGCGCAGGAAACTCACCATTTCGTCCATGCGGCCGAGTTCACGATAGGCCCGGCTGAGGGGCTCGACGACCTCCGGCAGGTAGTCCGGATCCTGTTCGGCCACCCGCAGATAGGCCTTCACCGCGCCGCGCCAATCACCGGTCTCGGCGGCGATCCGCCCTTCCAGCAGGCTGGCCCGCACGCACTGCCGGTCTTCGGCGAGCGCCCGCCGCAGCCGTTTTCGGGCCTCGGTGTTCTCGCCCTGGCGGTGGGCCTGTTCGGCCTTCTCGCAGTAATACTGGGCCACGATGTCGCGCATGCCCTTGCCGGTGATCTGTTCGAGACGGCGGATCACGTCGATGGCCTTGTCCCAGTCCTTTTCCTGTTCGTAGATGTCGCGCAACTGGCGCAGGGCCGTGTAGCGATGGGAACTGCTTTCCACCAGTTCCTGAAACAGGGTCTCGGCGCGGTCCAGCAGGCCGGCGCGCATGTAGTCCTGGCCCAGTTCGGCCAGCGCCAGGGCGCGCTGTTCCTTGCTGAGCGTGGGCCGGGCGATGAGGTTCTGGTGGATGCGGATGGCGCGATCCACTTCGCCGCGGCGCCGGAACAGGCTGCCCAGGGCCAGGTGGGTTTCGACCGTGTCGCTGTCCACGTCGAGCATTTCGATGAACAGATCGATGGCCTTGTCGGGCTGTTCGTTGAGCAGGTAGTTGAGGCCCTTGAGATAGCGGCCGGGCAGCACCCCGCCCTCCTCCCGCTGCGCCCGGCCCTGGCGGCGGCCGAGCCACCAGCCGGACAGGGCCGCCAATGGCAGCAGGAGAAAGAGCAGGATTTCGGGATTCATCAATGCTCGTCCCGGATGGGAATCGCGCGCAGGTTTTCCACTTCCTTCTCGGCCAGTTCCGCGGCGCGGCGCAGCTTGTGAATGGTGCGTCGCTGGCGAACCAGCACCCCGCTGCAGGCCAGCACGCCGAGCAGCGCACCCACCAACATGGCCAGCACCAGCACCAGCGAAAGGGGCATGGCCTGGCGGCCGAAGTAGTAATTGAGGATCACCGGCTCGGCGTTGAGCACGGCGAACAGGATGCCCAGCACGACGACGGCAAGCGATGCGAGCAGGATGAGGATTCGGCGCATGGGGTGTGGCCTCCTGGCGGTGACGGGATCATTTTACAGGCATTTGTGACGGATGTGCGGGACGATTCCGGGGCAGCGCTATCGCGGCGGGGGCGCCGCTCCTACTGAAGGGCACGGTTACGACATATCGCGGCTTGCGCCGCTCCTACGGATTTGGGGGATGGCGAAAAAAAACGGCATGCCGTGGTGTGCGGCATGCCGTTTCGGGAGGGCGTTGCGGAAAACGGTCAGTTGCTGATGGGCACCTTGCCCATGCTGTTGTTGACCCGTTCGCGCATGGCCTTGCCCGGCTTGAAGTGCGGCACGTACTTGGCGGCCAGTTGCACCGATTCGCCGGTCTTGGGGTTGCGGCCGATGCGCGGGGGACGATAGTGCAGCGAGAAGCTGCCGAAACCGCGGATCTCGATCCGTTCGCCATTGGCCAGGGTGTTGCCCATGTGATCCAGCAGGGTCTTCACGGCCAGTTCCACGTCCTTGTAGGCCAGTTGCACCTGTTTCTGGGCCAGGCGATCGATCAGTTCGGACTTCGTCATCGTCACTCCTTCCGTGTTGCTCACGCTGTGAGGACCTTATTCCCCGCTTTCCATCTTTTCCTTGAGCAGATCGCCCAGCGTGGTCGTCGCCGGCGCGGCGCCACTCTTATAGTCGCTGATGGCGGCCTGTTCGGCATCGGTGTCCTTGGCCTTGATGGACAGGGAGATGGTGCGGTTCTTGCGGTCCACGCCGACGAACTTGGCTTCCACCTCGTCGCCGACGCTGAGCACGGTGCGGGCGTCCTCGACCCGATCCTGGGACAGCTCGGAGGCGCGCAGGTAGCCTTCCACGCCTTCGCCCAGATCGATCACGGCGCCCTTGGCATCCACTTCCCGCACGGTGCCCTTGACGATGCTGCCCTTGGCATGTTCGGCGATGAAGTTGGAGACCGGATCCTTCTCCAGCTGCTTGATGCCCAGGGAGATGCGCTCGCGCTCGGGATCCACGGACAGGACCACGGCTTCGATCTCCTCGCCCTTCTGGTAGTTGCGCACGGCTTCCTCGCCGGGCACGTTCCAGGAGATGTCGGACAGGTGCACCAGACCGTCGATGCCGCCTTCCAGGCCGATGAAGATGCCGAAGTCGGTGATCGACTTGATGGTGCCGGTGACCTTGTCGCCCTTGTTGTGAGTGGCGGCGAAGTGCTCCCAGGGGTTGGCCTTGCACTGCTTCATGCCCAGGGAGATGCGGCGGCGCTCCTCGTCGATATCGAGGACCATGACTTCCACTTCCTCGCCGAGCTGCACGACCTTGCTCGGGTGGATGTTCTTGTTGGTCCAGTCCATCTCGGAGACGTGCACCAGGCCTTCCACGCCCTCTTCCAGCTCCACGAAGCAGCCGTAGTCGGCGATGTTGGTGACCTTGCCGAACAGACGGGTGCCGACCGGATAGCGGCGGGAGATGTCGACCCAGGGATCCTCGCCCATCTGCTTGAGGCCGAGAGAGACGCGCATGCGCTCACGGTCGAACTTGAGCACCTTGACTTCGATTTCGTCACCGACTTCGACGATTTCGCTCGGGTGCTTGACCCGCTTCCAGGCCATGTCGGTGATGTGCAGCAGGCCGTCGATGCCGCCCAGATCCACGAAGGCGCCGTAATCGGTGAGGTTCTTGACCACACCCTTGAGCACGGTGCCTTCCTGCATGTTGGCCAGCATGGCTTCGCGCTCGGCACCGCCCTCTTCTTCCACCACGGCACGGCGGGAGACGACCACGTTGTTGCGGCGGCGATCCAGCTTGATGACCTTGAATTCGAGTTCCTTGCCTTCCAGGTAGGCGGTGTCGCGCACCGGCCGGATGTCGACCAGGGAACCGGGCAGGAAGGCGCGGATGTCGCCCAGCTCCACGGTGAAGCCGCCCTTGACCTTGTCGGTGATCACGCCCTTGACGTTCTCGCCGGCTTCGAAGGCCGCTTCCAGTTTCTTCCAGGTCTCGGCCCGCTTGGCCTTCTCGCGGGACAGGCGGGTTTCCCCGAAACCGTCCTCGACGGTATCGAGGGCGACTTCCACGGCGTCGCCAACCTTGACGTTGATCTCGCCGTTCTCGTCGGTAAACTGGGAGATGGGGATGATCCCCTCGGATTTCAGACCGGCATTGACGGTGACGAAGTCGTCGTCCACCTTGACCACGGTGCCGGTAATGATGGCGCCAGGACGCATCTGGGTCTTGGCAATGCTCTCTTCAAACAGCTCTGCAAAGCTTTCGCTCATGTTGATTTTCGCCTTGGGTCTTGCGACCCACGTTGTTTAGCGGCTTGCGCCGCAGGTTGGTTGATGACAATGGCCGCACGCAGGCGGCCGCCCGTTTCTCATGAGGAAGTGCTGATGATTCAGCGCTTCCTGCGGCACAGGGATGTGCCGCCAAACGCCATCACCGCAGGTGATGGCGTTTGTGAGGAAACCGAAAATCGCATTTTCGGTTTCCGAATCTCTGACAATTCAGGGATGAATTGTTCAGAGTCTCCTTCACGGGGACAGACGGCAACGCTCGCGGCACAGGGCCAGCACCCGGTCGCGCACCTGCTCGATGGTCATCTCGGAGGTATCCAGGATGACCGCATCCTCGGCAGGTTTCAGCGGGGCCACGGCGCGGGAGGTGTCGCGGGCGTCGCGCTCGGCGATCTCCGTCAGGAGGTCGGCGAGATTAGCATCGATTCCCTTTTGTATCAACTGTTTATAGCGTCTCTCGGCGCGTTTTTCAACGCTGGCGGTGAGGAAAATCTTCAGTTCGGCGTCGGGGAAGACCACCGTGCCCATGTCGCGGCCGTCGGCCACCAGCCCCGGCGGGCGGCGGAAGTCGCGCTGGCGCTGCAGGAGGGCCTCGCGCACGGCGGGAATGGCGGCCACCTTCGAAGCGGCCATGCCCACCGCCTCGGTGCGGATCCGGCTGCCCACCTCCTCGCCTTCGAGCAGCACCCGGGCCTCGGTGGCGCCGGGCTCAAGGTCAAAACGCACATCCAGATCACGGGCATAGGCGGCCAGCGCCGCCGCATCGTCGAAATCGATGCCATGGTTGAGGGCGCCGAGGCCCACCAGGCGGTACAGGGCACCGGAATCGAGCAGATGCCATCCCAGTTCGCCGGCCACCAGGGCCGCAATGGTGCCCTTGCCGGAGCCGCTGGGGCCGTCGATGGCCAGCACGGGGGCCGCGGCGCTCATTCCGACACCTCGCTGATGTCGAGCCCGGCGCCGCGCGCCAGGGCCACGAAACCCGGAAAGGAGGTGTTGACGTTGGCGCAGTCGCGGATGGTGATGGGCCCGCTGGCCCGCAGGGCGGCCATGGCGAAACTCATGGCGATGCGGTGATCGCCGTGGCTGTCCACCGTGCCGCTGCCCAGTTGCCCGCCCTGGATGATCATCCCGTCGTCGGTGGGTTGGGCGTCGATGCCCAGGATCCGAAGGCCGTCGGCCATCACTTGGATGCGGTCGCTCTCCTTGACCCGCAGCTCGCGGGCGCCGGTGAGCACCGTCTCGCCCTCGGCGCAGGCGGCGGCCACGAACAGGGCCGGGAACTCGTCGATGGCCAGGGGCACCTGCGCTTCCGGGATGCGAATGCCCCGCAGGTCGCCCCCCCGTACCCGGATATCGGCCACCGGCTCGCCGCCCACCCGGCGCTCGTTCTCGATGGAAAGAAGCGCGCCCATCTGGCGCAGGATGTTGATCACCCCGATCCGGGTCGGGTTGATGCCCACGTGTTCGAGCAGGACATCGGATCCGGGCGCGATGCTGGCGCCGACCAGGAAGAAGGCCGCCGAGGAGATGTCGGCCGGCACGTCGATGGGCGCGGCCGTCAGGCGGCCGCCGCTTTGCACGCAGATCCGGTTGCCCTCGCGCCGCACCGGGTAGCCGAAGCCTTCCAGCATGCGTTCGGTGTGATCGCGGGTCGGCGCCGGCTCGGTCACGCAGGTCTTGCCGCGGGCGTAGAGGCCGGCCAGGAGCAGGCAGGACTTCACCTGGGCGCTGGCCACCGGCATCACGTAGTCGATGCCGTGCAGTTCGGGATTGCCGTGGATCCGCAGGGGCGGTGTGCCCTCGGCGGTGGTCTCGATGCGCGCACCCATCTGCGCCAGCGGTTCGGTCACCCGGCGCATGGGCCGGCGGCTGAGGGAGGCATCGCCGGTGAGTTCGCAGTCGAAGGGCTGGGGCGCCAGCAGGCCGGCCAGCAGGCGCATGGAGGTGCCGGAGTTGCCCAGGTACAGGGATTCGGCGGGCGCCTTCAGGCCGTGCAGGCCCACGCCGTGGATGGTCACCCGGCCCTTCTTCGGCCCTTCGATCCCAACGCCCATGGCGCGGAAGGCATTGAGGGTGGCCAGGTTGTCCTCGCCCTCGAGGAAACCGCTGACCTCCGTCACCCCCTCCGCGATGGCGCCGAGCATGATGCTGCGGTGGGAGATGGACTTGTCACCGGGCACGCGGAGTTCGCCGTGCAGGCGGCCGCCGGGATTGACGATGAACTTCAGGTTTTGGGGCATGGTGGAAATCCTGATTCTGAACGGAAGAGGGCTAACACAAAGGCCGGATCAACCGCGTAGGAGCGGCGCAAGCCGCGAATCATGCAGGGACGAGTGGCGAGGGACGAGGGACGAGGAAAAACGCTTATGCCTGGCTTCGAAAACCTCGTCCCTCGCCACTCGTCCCTCGGCCCTGTTTTTGTCGCGGCTTGCGCCGCTCCTACAGCCGGATTGCCGGGTTTAGGATTTCGCGCAACAGTTCGGCCGAGTCCGTTATGCTTGAACCAACCCGGATTTTCATTCGCAAGCTTTGCGGTCTTTGCACCTTTGCGCCTTTGCGTTGGATTTTTCATGCTGGTAGCCCCCGTCACGATTCCCTGTCGCCGACCCCGTCGCAAAAGGCGTCGCGGGCGGCCTTGGCGCGGGTGAAGGTGTCCAGGAGGAAGCGGCTGTCGGCGCGGCGCACGGCGTCGGCGAGCAGGCGCAGGTCGTCGCTGAAGGCTTCGAGCATGGTCACCAGGGCGTCGTGGTTGGCAAGGCAGATGTCATGCCACATGCGCGGGTCGCTGGAGGCGATGCGGGTGAAGTCACGGAAGCCGCCGGCGGCGAAGTCGAAGATCTCCTGGCTGTCGTCGCGGCGCGCGAGGGTGTCCACCAGGGCGTAGGCCAGCATGTGCGGCAGATGGGAGGTGGCGGCCAGCACCTCGTCGTGATGTTCGGGCGCCATGCTCACCACCTGCGCGCCGCAGGCTTCCCACAGGGCCCGCACCCGGGCCACGGCCGGCTCACTGCTTTCGGGCACCGGCGTGAGAATCACCCGCCGCTGGCGGAACAGGTCGGGGAAGGCCGCTTCCACGCCGCTCTTCTCGGTGCCGGCGATGGGGTGGCCGGGGACGAAGCCGGAAGGCAGCGTGTCGAACACGGCCCGGGCGGCGCGGATCACCGAGGTCTTGGCGCTGCCCACGTCGGTGACCACCGCGTCAGGGGCCAGGGCCGATCGGATGGCTTCCATCACCTCGCGCATGGCGCCCAGCGGCACGGCCAGCACCACCATGTCGGCGCCCTGCACCGCCGCGGCCGGATCGGTCTCGCCCCGGTCGATGACGCCGAGGCGTTGCGCCGTTTCCAGATGCGCCGGATTGCGGCCGCAGCCGACGATTTCGCCCACCGCGCCGGCCTCGCGCAGGGCCAGGGCCAGGGAGCCGCCGATGAGGCCGACGCCGACGATGGCCAGGCGTTCGATCCGTGTCCCGCTCACCGCGCCAGCACCTTCTCCAGCGCCGCGAGAAAGCGGGCGTTCTCTTCCTCGGTGCCCACGCTCACCCGGAGGTATTCGGGCAGGCCGTAGTTGTCCACGGGGCGCACGATCACGCCCTCGCGCAGCAGGGCCTCGTAGACGGCCATCCCCTGCCCCACCTTCACGCAGACGAAGTTGCCGGCGGTGGGCAGCGCGGCCAAGCCCAGCCGCTCGAAGCCTTCCTGCAACTGCGCCAGACCCGCCACGTTGAGCATGATGCTGCGCTGCAGGTGCTGCGCATCGCCCAGGGCGGCCTCGGCGGCGGCCAGCGCCAGGCTGTTGACGTTGAAGGGCTGGCGCACGCGGTTGAGCAGATCCGCCACCTGGGGGTGGGACAGGGCATATCCTACCCGCAAGCCGGCCAGGCCATGGGCCTTGGAGAAGGTGCGGGTGACGATGAGATTGGGGTGGCGATCCAGCCAGCGGCTGCCGTCGGGATAGTCTTCCAGGCCCATGGCCGGATCGCTGGCGTATTCGAAATAGGCCTCGTCGAGCACCACCAGCACCGAGGGCGGCACCCGGGCGAGGAATGCCGCCAGTTCCGCTTCGCCCAGCCAGGTGCCGGTGGGGTTGTTGGGATTGGCGATGAAGACGATCCGGGTGTCCTCGCCAATGGCCTCCGCCATGGCGGCAAGGTCGTGACCATGCTCCCTGGCCGGCACCACGACGGCTTTGGCACCCACGGCCCGGGTGACGATGGGATAGACGGCGAAGGCGTGTTCGGAGAAGACGATCTCCTGCGCCGGGCCGGCGAAGGCCCGGGCGATCAGTTCCAGCACGTCGTTGGAGCCGTTGCCGAGGGTGATCCGATCGGCGGGCAGCGCATGCCGCGCCGCCAGCGCCTGGCGCAGCGCGAAACCGTTGCCGTCCGGATAGCGGCCCAGATCCGCCATCTGCGCGGCAACGGCCGCCAGCGCCTTCGGCGGGGGACCAAGGGGATTTTCGTTGGAGGCCAGCTTCACCGCCTCGGTGATGCCGTACTCGCGGGCCAGTTCCTCCAGCGGCTTGCCCGGCTGATAGGGCTGCAGACGCTGGACACCGGGCGTGGCCAGGGAGAGGAAATCGCAGGTGGTCACGGGGTATTCTCCTCGCGGCCGTAGACATCCTCGAAACGCACGATGTCGTCCTCGCCGAGATAGCTGCCGGACTGGACCTCGATGATCTCCAGGGGAATACTGCCCCGGTTCTCGAGCCGGTGTTTCACGCCGATGGGGATGTAGGTGGACTGGTTCTCGGTCACCAGGAAGGTTTCGTCATCGCGGGTCACATGGGCCGTGCCGCGCACCACGATCCAGTGTTCGGCGCGATGATGATGCATCTGCAGGGAGAGCGCCGCGCCCGGCTTCACGGTGATGCGCTTGACCTGATAGCGCTCGCCGGCGTCGATGCATTCGTAATTGCCCCAGGGACGGTAGACCTTGCGGTGATAGAGGTGTTCGTCCCGTTCCTGGCCCTGCAGCCATTCCACGGCCTGCTTCACCTCCTGGGCACGATCCTGGTGGGCCACCAGCACGGCGTCGGCGGTTTCCACCACCACCACGCCTTCGAGGCCGATGGCGGCCACGTGCCCGGATTCGCTGTAGATGAGGCAGTTGCGCGAATCATGGGTGAAGACATCGCCGCGCGTGACGTTGCCCTGTGCATCCTTCTCACCCACTTCCCACAGGGAAGACCAGGCGCCGACGTCGGACCAGCCGGCGGCCAGGGGAATGACCGCTGCACCGAGATCATCCACGGGATGACCGGCCAGTTTCTCCATCACCGCATAGTCGATGGAATCGGCAGGACAGGCGGCAAAGGCGTCGCGGGGAATGCGGTAGAAATCCCGATCGGCCTCACCTGCCTGCCAGGCCGCCCGCACGCATTCGGCCATTTCCGGCTGCAGGGCGGAAATGGCCGAAAGCCAGTTGCCGGCGGTCATCATGAACATGCCGCTGTTCCAGAGGTAGTCGCCGGCGGCGAGATAGCCCTCGGCGGTGGCGGCATCGGGTTTCTCCACGAAGGCGACAAGCCGTGCCGCCGCATCGCTCAGGGGCTCGCCCTTGCGGATGTAACCGTAGCCGGTCTCGGGGCGATTCGGCGTGATGCCGAAGGTGACGAGCTGATTCCGCGCGGCCAGGTTCACGCCCTCGGCGATCGCGGCGTGGAAGGCGGCGATGTCCCGGATCACGTGATCCGCCGGCATGACCAGCAGCACCGCGTCTGGATCTTCGGCGGCGACGGTGAGGGCGGCCAGGGTCAGGGCGGGGGCAGTGTTGCGGCCCACCGGCTCGAGCAGGATCCGGCGGCGGCTGCGGCCCAGTTCCTGGAGCTGCTCGGCCACGAAGAACCGGTGCTCCTCGTTGCAGACCACCACCGGATCGGCGACCGCCAGATCCGGCGCGGCCGTCGTTAGGCCGTCGAGGCGCGAGACGGTGTCCTGCAACAGGGTCTGCTCGGTGACCAGGGGCAGGAGCTGCTTGGGGTAATGGGCGCGGGACATGGGCCACAGGCGCGAACCGCTGCCGCCGGAGAGAATCACGGGAACCAGCTTCCGGGACATGAGAGATCGATCCTTACCGGTTGATTGGGAACGAAAGCCGAATGATTACAGAACCGCGCAGGGATAGGAACCCAGCAGCTTGACGATGCTGGCCGTGGCGCGCAGTTCCTCGAGGGCCCGGGCCACGTTCTCGTCCTGGGCGTGGCCTTCGATGTCGATGAAGAACACGTAGTTCCACATGCCCTGGCGGGAGGGGCGGGACTCGATGCGGCTCATGGACAGGCCGTTGCGGGCGATGGGTTCGAGGATGGCGTAGAGCGCGCCGGGCCGGTTGTCGGTGTAGATGAGCAGGGAGGTCTTGTCCACGCCCGAGGGCGGGGTCTCGCGCTTGCCGATGACCAGGAAGCGGGTGGTGTTGTCGGGCTCGTCCTCGATGTTGCGCTGCAGGATGTCGAGGCCGTAGATTTCCGCCGCCGTCTCGCTGGCGATGGCCGCCACGCCGTCCTCGCCCGCCGCCCGCCGGGCCGCCTCGGCATTGCTGCTCACGTCCACCAGTTCCACCCGCGGCAGGTGGGTGTCGAGCCACTTGCGGCACTGGGCCAGGGCCTGCTGGTGGGCATAGACCCGGCGGATGCCTTCCAGTTCTTGGCCATGGCCGAGCAGGTGATGATGGATGCGCAGGGTCACCTCGCCGCAGATCCGCAGCGAGGAGTGCATGAACTCGTCCAGGGTGTGGTTGACCACGCCTTCGGTGGAGTTCTCCACCGGCACCACCCCATAGGAGGCCGCGCCCGATTCCACCTCGCGGAAGACCTCGCCGATGGTGGCCAGGGGGGTGGTCTGCACCGAGTGGCCGAAGTGCTTGAGCGCCGCAGCCTGGGTGAAGGTGCCTTCGGGGCCGAGGAAGGCGATGGTCATCACCTGCTCGAGGGCCAGGCAGGCGGACATGATCTCGCGAAACAGCCGGGCCATCTCCTCGTCGCTGAGCGGACCCCGGTTGCGTTCCATGACCTTGCGCAGGACCTGGGCCTCGCGCTCGGCGCGGTAGTAGACGGCATCGCCGCTTTCCTGCTTGGCCCGGGCCACGGCCTCGGCCACCCGCGCACGCGCGCTGATCAGTTCCTGGATCTGCTCGTCGATGCGGTCGATTTGCTGGCGCAGGCTGTCGAGGTCGTCTGTCATGGAATCGAGGACACCGATTGTCCGTGGGTTTGCGCGTATGGTATCGCGGCTTGCGCCGCTCCTACAGCGATTCTACAGGGCCCGGACGGCGAGGACACCGTCGATGGCCTGCAGCTTGTTCACCAGGGCATCGGAGGGCGCCGCGTTGATGTCGATCAGCGTGTAGGCCAGCTCGCCGCGGGACTTGTTGAGCATGTCGAGGATGTTCAGGTTCTCCTCGGCCAGGGCGGCGGAGATCTGGCCCACCATGTTGGGCACGTTGCGGTTGACGATGGCCAGGCGATGGCCGCCGTTGCGGGCCATGCGCACCTCGGGGAAGTTGACCGAGTTGCGCACGTTGCCGTTTTCCAGGTAGTCGCGCACTTCTTCGGCCACCATGATGGCGCAGTTTTCCTCGGCTTCCTTCGTCGATGCCCCCAGGTGTGGCAGGGTCACTACCCGCTCGTGGTTCTTCAGCAGGTTGCTGGGAAAATCGCAGACATAGGCATAGACCTTGCCGGCCTTGATGGCTTCGCTGACCGCGGCGTCGTCCACGATGCCGTTGCGAGCGAAGTTGAGGATGATCACGTCGTCCTTCATGTGCTTCAGCCGCTCGGCATTGATCATGTTCCGGGTCTCGTCCACCAGCGGCACGTGGAAGGTGACGAAGTCGGCCCGGGACAGCAGACTCTCCACGTTGTCGGCCTGCTCCACTTCCGAGGACAGTTTCCAGGCGCCTTCCACGGTGATGCCCGGATCGTAGCCGATGACCTTCATGCCCAGGTCCAGCGCCGCATTGGCCACGTAGCGGCCGATGGCCCCGAGCCCGATGACGCCGAGCGTGCGGCCCGGCAGCTCGAAGCCGGCGAAATTCTTCTTGCCGGCTTCCACCGCCTTGTGGATCTCCTCGTCGGTACCCTGGAGATTGCGGGCAAAGTCCCAGGCCGGGCACAGGTTCCGGCAGCCGATCAGCATGCCGGCGATCACCAGCTCCTTCACCGCATTGGCATTGGCCCCCGGCGCGTTGAAGACGGCGATGCCGTGCTGCGACATCTTCTCGACCGGGATATTGTTCACCCCGGCCCCGGCCCGCCCCACCGCCTTCAGGGTGGGCGGGATGGCCATGTCATGCATGTTGTACGAACGCAGGAGAATCGCGTCCGGATGCTGGATCTCGGAGGCGATCTCGTAGTGATCCCGCGGCAGACGCTCAAGGCCGGCGACGGAGATGTTGTTGAGGGTCAGAATCTTGTACATCGTTCAGTCCTTCAGGGTGACTGGAAATAACACGGAGAGCACGGAGGCACGGAGGACACGGAGAAGGGCTTGATGTATTGACGATCCATTGGTTTGCTCGAGGTTGGTGAAGATTATTGGCAATTATCCTCACACCACCAACATCCAAAACGTCGTGCTCTCCGTGCCCTCCGTGTTCATTACACTCCCGTCTCAACCATGCCGCTTTTCGAAATCGGCCATGAATTCGATCAGGGCGTCCACCCCTTCCTCGGGCATGGCGTTGTAGATGCTGGCGCGCATGCCGCCGACGGAGCGGTGGCCCTTGAGGGTGGTGAGGCCCCGGGCGGCGGCTTCCTCGAGGAAGAGGCTGTCGAGTGCCGGGTTGGCCAGGGTGAAGGGGACATTCATCCAGGAACGGCAGTCAGGATCGACGGGGTTGTGGTAGAAGTCGGAGCTGTCGATGGCGGCGTAGAGCTTGCCGGCCTTGCGCTTGTTGATTTCGGCCATGGCCTCGAGCCCACCCTGCTGCTTGAGCCAGTCGAAGACCAGGCCCGCCAGGTACCAGCTGTAGGTGGGCGGGGTGTTGTACATGGAGCCGTTGTCGGCCTGCACCTGCCAGTTGAGCAGGGTGGGCGTGACCTCGCGGGCCCGGCCGAGCAGGTCCTTGCGCACGATGACCAGGGTCAGGCCGGCGGGGCCGACGTTCTTCTGGGCCCCGGCGTAGATGACGCCGAACTTCGCCACGTCGATGGGCCGGGAGAGGATGGTGGAGGACATGTCGGCCACCAGCGGCACGCCGCCGGTCTCGGGCACGTAGGGGAACTCCACGCCGCCGATGGTCTCGTTGGGCGTGTAGTGGACGTAAGCCGCCTGCGGATCGAGCTGCAGATCGGCCTGGCGGGGCACGGTGGTGAAGTTTTCCGCCTCGCTGCTGCCGGCCACGTTGACCGCGACATACCGCTTGCCCTCGGCGATGGCCTTCTTCGACCAGGCGCCGGTGTTGAGGTAGTCGGCCTGGCCGCCCTCCCCGGCCAGGTTCAGGGGCACGGCCGCGAACTGGGTGCTGGCCCCGCCCTGCAGGAACAGCACCGCGTAATCCTCACCAATCCCCATCAGCTCGCGCAGATCCGCCTCGGCCTGCTCGGCAATGGACATGAACTGCTTGCCGCGATGGCTCATTTCCATCACCGACATGCCGCTGCCACGCCAGTCGAGCATTTCCTCCCGGGCCCGCTCGAGCACTGCCTGCGGCAGCATGGCGGGGCCAGCACTGAAATTGTATACACGGGACATCTTGTTTTTCTCCCAGGTCGAGTCTGCTGCAAATAACGCAGAGTACGCAGAGACGCAGAGGGCGCGGAGTCTATTGTTGGGAAGACGGGTTACCCTGTTCCGATACGGGATAACAATCGATTTGCTTCCCACTCGCTTTAACCAAAACCAAATTCCTCTGCGGCCTCTGCGTCTCTGCGCGCTCTGCGTTCATTACACTTCTGTCTCATTCGCCCTCGGCATCCTCGTCCTGCATGTTGACGATGCGTTCGATGCCGGAGAGTTTTTCGCCTTGGCCGAGGCTGATCAGGCGCACGCCCTGGGTGTTGCGGCCCATGACGGAGATGTCGTCGACGGGGGTGCGGACCAGGGTGCCGGAGGTGGTGATGAGCATCACCTCGTCGCCGGGCTGGACCAGTTCGGCGCCGACCACCGGGCCGTTGCGTTCGGTGGTCTGGATGGAGATGACCCCCTGGCCGCCACGGCCATGGCGCGGGTATTCGTCGATGGGGGTACGCTTGCCGTAGCCGTTCTCGGTGGCGGTGAGTACGTCGCCCTGGCTTGCGATGATCAGCGAGATCACCTTCTGGCCCTTGCCCAGTTTCACGCCGCGCACGCCCACGGCGGTGCGGCCCATGGGACGCACGTCGGTTTCATTGAAGCGGATGGCCTTGCCCGCGGAGGTGAACAGCAGCACGTCCTGATCGCCGCCGGTCAGCTCCACGCCCACGAGCTGATCGCCCTCGCGCAGTTCGATGGCGATGATGCCGGACAGGCGCGGGCGCGAGAAGTCCTTGAGCGGGGTCTTCTTGACGGTGCCGCTGGCGGTGGCGAAGAACACGAAGCGGTCCTCGGCGTATTCGCGGATCGGCAGCACGGCGTTGATCCGTTCGCCCTCCTCCAGCGGCAGGAGATTGACGATGGGCCGCCCGCGCGCATTGCGTCCGGCCTGGGGCAACTGGTAGACCTTCAGCCAGTAGACCTTGCCGCGGCTGGAGAAGCAGAGAATGGTGTCGTGGGTGTTGGCCACGAACAGCTTGTCGATGAAGTCCTCTTCCTTGACCGAGGTGGCCGACTTGCCCTTGCCGCCGCGGCGCTGGGCCCGGTAGGTGTCCAGCGGCTGGGCCTTGACGTAGCCCTCGTGGGAGAGGGTCACCACCACGTCTTCCTCGTCGATCAGATCCTCGATGGTGAGATCCTCGTGGCTGGCGACGATCTCGGTGCGGCGCGCGTCGCCGTACTGGTCGCGCAGTTCGGTCAGTTCCTCGCGGATCACTTCCATCAGCCGCGCGTGGCTGCCAAGGATGGCCAGCAGTTCCTCGATGCGCTTGAGCAGCTCCTCGTACTCGGCGAGGATCTTGTCCTGCTCCAGCCCGGTGAGGCGGTGCAGGCGCATGTCGAGGATGGCCTGGGCCTGGGTCTCGGAGAGGTGGTACTTGCCGTCGTGCAGCCCCACGTGCGGAGGCAGGCCCTCGGGACGCGAGGCCCCGGCGCCGGTGCGCTCCAGCATCTGGATCACCACGCCCGGCTCCCAGGGGGTGTTTACCAGTTGCTCCTTGGCCTCGGCGGGGCTGCGGGCCGACTTGATCAGGGCGATGATGGGATCGATGTTGGCCAGGGCGATGGCCAGGCCCTCGCGCACGTGGGCCTTCTCCCGCGCCTTGCGCAGATCGAAGACCGTGCGGCGGGTGACCACTTCCTGGCGGTGGCGGATGAAGGCCTCGAGGATCTGCTTGAGATTGAGCAGGCGTGGCTGGCCTTCCACCAGCGCCACCATGTTGATGCCGAACACGTTCTGCATCTGGGTGTGCTGGTAGAGATTGTTGAGCAGCACGTCCGGATTCTCGCCCCGGCGCAGTTCGATGACCACGCGCATGCCTTCCTTGTCGGACTCGTCGCGCAGGGCGCTAATACCTTCGATCTTCTTTTCCTTGACCAGCTCGGCGATGCGCTCGAGCAGGCGGGCCTTGTTCACCTGGTAGGGCAGTTCGGTGACGATGATGGCCTGCTTGCCGTTGTCGGCCTCCTCGACGTGGGTGCGAGCGCGCACGTAGATCCGGCCCCGGCCGGTGGCATAGGCCTCGGCGATACCGCGGGCGCCGTTGATGATGCCGGCGGTGGGGAAATCGGGACCCGGCACGATCTCCATCAGTTCCTGGATGGTGATGGCAGGGTTGTCGATGAGGGCCAGGCAGGCGTTGACGATTTCGGTGAGGTTGTGGGGCGGGATGTTGGTGGCCATGCCCACGGCGATGCCCGCCGAACCGTTGACCAGCAGGTTGGGCAGCCGCGCCGGCAGCACCTCCGGCTCCTGTTCCGACTCGTCGTAGTTGGGCACGAAGTCGACCGTCTCGCGATCGATGTCGGCCAGCAGTTCATGGGCGATCTTCGCCATGCGCACTTCGGTGTAGCGCATGGCCGCCGGCGCGTCGCCGTCCACCGAACCGAAGTTGCCCTGCCCGTCCACCAGCATGTAGCGCAGGGAGAAGGGCTGGGCCATGCGCACGATGGTGTCGTAGACGGCGGTGTCGCCGTGGGGATGGTATTTGCCGATCACGTCGCCGACCACGCGGGCCGACTTCTTGTAGGGCTTGTTCCAGTCGTTGCCCAGCTCACGCATGGCGTAGAGCACGCGGCGGTGAACAGGCTTGAGACCGTCACGCACGTCCGGCAGGGCGCGGCCGACGATGACGCTCATGGCGTAGTCCAGGTAGGACTGGCGCATTTCCTCCTCGATGTTGATCGGGAGGATTTCTCGGGCGAATTCGCTCATGAAGGGAGGTTCGGGGCTCTTTGGGCTGTCAGCTTTCCTGAAAGGGCTATTCTACCATATCGGCCCCTCCCACTGCAGCCCGCAAAAGCCGTGCGAGAGCGCGTTTCAGGGCGTTTGGCCCGAAATTGGGCGACTCAGAGGCGGTTTTTCGTCTCTGGCCATGGAAATATCGATCTGCACGGGAAAACCGCATCGCCCCCGTTGCGGGATCAGGCGGCGCCCTCCATCAGCGCCCGCATCTTTGCCGCATCGGGCTGCGCCACCACGCCCCGTTCGGTGACGATGGCATCCACCAGTTCCGCCGGCGTGACGTCGAACACCGGGTTCCAGGCCCCCGCGCCGGCGGCGGCCACGGGGTGACCGGCGCAGCCGAGCACCTCGTCCGGGGCCCGGGTCTCGATGGGGATCGCGGCCCCGTCGGGCGTATGCATGTCCACCGTGCTGCCGGGAGCGACCACCATGAACTTCGCGCCATGGTGACGGGCGAGGACGGCCAGCGAATAGGTGCCGATCTTGTTGGCCACGTCGCCGTTGGCGGCGATCCGGTCGCTGCCGACGATCACCCACTGCACCTGCCCCGAACGCAGCAGGGCCGCGGCGGCCCCTTCCACCAGCAGCTCCACCGGGATGCCGTCCCGCACCAGTTCCCAGGCGGTGAGCCGGGCGCCCTGCAGCCAGGGCCGGGTCTCGTCGGCGAAAATCCGTGACAGGCGCCCCTCCCCCCAGGCCTGGCGGATCACCCCCAGGGCCGTGCCGAAACCGCCGGTGGCCAGGGAACCCGTATTGCAGTGGGTGAGCACGCCCGAGCCGCTGGCGATCAGGGCCGCGCCCAGCTCGCCCATGCGGTAGTTGGCAGCGACGTCTTCCTCGTGAATGGCCCGGGCTTCGGCCAGCAGCGCCGCCAGCGGATCGGCAGGCCGCGCCGCGAGCACCCGGCGCATGCGGTCCAGGGCCCAGAACAGGTTGACTGCCGTCGGGCGGGATTCGGCCAGCAGGCGCAGATCCGCTTCCATGGCCTGCGGAAGATCCGGCGCCTCGGCGTGGGCCATGGCCGACAGCACCACACCGAACGCAGCCGTGATGCCGATGGCCGGCGCGCCCCGCACCACCATCTCCCGGATCGCCGTGGCCACCTCCTGCGCCGTACGGCAGTCGAGCCACACCGCTTCCCGGGGCAGGCGGCGCTGGTCGAGCAGTTGCAGGCGATTCTCCGCCCAGCGCATGGCGCGAATGGTATCGTGGGGGCGCGTCTCCAGGGACATGGCATTCTCCGGACGAAACGGAAGCGGCATTGTTGTTTCCTGCCGGCGTGGGGTCAAGCGGCTTCATTGAACGATGGTGGAAGAAACGCAGAAGGGCGGGAATACCCCGGCCACATGGCGGCTCCGCTGCGCTTGAGCCGCCCCGCGCGGCGGTGTTCTTTCCGGAAACCCGCGGCCAGAGGGTATACTCCCCGAAAAACCGTCCATGACCATGACCGAAGTCGATACCCTCATCCACGCCGCCTGGATCGCGCCGGTGGAGCCGGCCGAGACGCTGCTCGAGAATCACGCCGTGGCCATCCGCGATGGCCGCATCACGGCCATCCTGCCTGCCGAGGAGGCAGAGCGGCTCTCGGCCCGCCGCCGCGTGCGGCTCGACGAGCACATCCTGATCCCGGGGCTGGTCAACGCCCACACCCACGCCGCCATGAGCCTGATGCGTGGCCTGGCCGACGATCTGCCGCTGATGACCTGGCTGCAGGAACACATCTGGCCGGCCGAGCAGCAGCAGGTGAGCGCCGGTTTCGTTCACGACGGCAGCCTGCTCGCCTGCGCCGAGATGATCCGGTCCGGCACCACCTGTTTCAACGACATGTACTTCTTCCCCGAGGAAACGGCCCGTGCGGTGGATCAGGCCGGACTGCGGGCGGTGATGGGGCTGATCGTCATCGACTTCCCCAGCGCCTGGGCGCGCGACGCCGACGACTACCTGCACAAGGGCATCGCCCTGCACGACGAACTGCGTGGCCATGCCCGGATCCGCACCGCCTTCGCCCCTCACGCCCCCTACTCGGTGGCCGATGGCCCGCTGGGCCGGATCGTCACCCTGGCCGAGGAGCTGGATCTGCCCATCCACATGCACGTGCACGAGACGGCCGCGGAAGTGGAACAGTCCCTGAAGGAACACGGCCGGCGGCCCATCCAGCGGCTCGACGATCTCGGCCTGCTCGGCCCGCGCCTTGTGGCCGTGCACATGACCCAGCTCACCGAAGCGGAGATCGCCCACTGCGCCGAGCGTGGCGTGCAGGTGGTGCATTGCCCCGAATCCAACCTGAAACTGGCCAGCGGCTTCTGCGCCGCCGCGCGTCTGCGCGAGGCGGGTCTGAACGTGACCCTGGGCACCGACGGCGCGGCCAGCAACAACGATCTGGATCTGCTCGGCGAGATGCGCACCGCCGCCCTGCTGGGCAAGGGCGTGGCCGCCGACGCCGCTGCCCTGCCCGCCCCGGCCGTACTGGAGATGGCCACCCTGGCCGGCGCCCGCGCCCTCGGCCTCGACGACGAGATCGGCAGCCTCGTGCCCGGCAAGTCGGCGGATCTGGTGGCCGTGCGCCTCGACACGCTCGAAACCGCACCGGTCTATCATCCCCTCTCGCAACTGATCTATGCCGCCGGCCGCGAACACGTCACCGATGTCTGGGTGGCCGGGCAGCCACTGCTGCGCGATCGCGAGCTGACCACGCTCGACGAGGCCGAGCTGCTGGGCCGGGCAAGACACTGGCGGGACAAACTGCTGGGGAATGCCTGAAAGGCAGAGGAAAGCGGCATATCGACCTCAGCCGTAGCAGGGCAAGAGGTGCAAGCCGGTAGGAGCGGCGCGAGCCGCGAACAAGCGGGGACGGGTGACTGGAAGTGGCATTGAGTTTTCCCAGCCACCAGACATCGGTTACCGAATGTTCGCGGCTTGCGCCGCTCCTACAGTCGCTTTTACGGGTCTGTGCAAACCGCAGCCGAATGGTGCAAGCACCTCATTCAAACAGACTCCGTGACCTTCGTGTCCCCTGCCGGTGTGCCGAACGAAGTTCCCGCCGGCCGGGTTCTGGGGTATCCTTCGCGGGATGAACACGAGCGCCGAAACCAACGTCGATTCCCGCGAGATTGCCAAGTTCGAGGCCCTGGCCCATCGCTGGTGGGATCCGGAGAGCGAATTCAAGCCGCTGCACGACATCAACCCCCTGCGCCTCGAGTTCATCGAGCGCCGCGCCGGTGGCCTGGCGGGCAAGCGGGTGCTGGACGTGGGCTGCGGGGGCGGGATTCTCAGCGAGAGCCTGGCCGCGAAGGGTGCCGAGGTGACCGGGATCGACATGGGCGAGGCGCCCCTGGCCGTGGCCCGGCTGCACCAGCATGAATCGGGGCTCGAGATCGACTATCGCCAGACCACCGCCGAGGAACTGGCGGCCGAGAAGCCGGGGCGGTTCGACGTGGTCACCTGCCTGGAGATGCTGGAGCACGTGCCGGAGCCCGAATCGGTGATCCGGGCCTGCGCCACCCTGGTCAGGCCCGGCGGGCACGTGTTCTTCTCCACCATCAACCGCAATCCCAAGGCCTGGCTGTTCGCCATCGTCGGCGCCGAATACGTACTGCGCCTGCTGCCGAAAGGCACCCACGAGTACGAGAAGTTCATCCGCCCCTCGGAGCTGGAAGCCTGGGCCCGCCACGCCGGCCTGCAGGTGCGCGAGATCACGGGCATGAGCTACAACCCCCTGACCCGGATCTACCGGCTGGGGGCGGACGTGGACGTGAACTATCTCGCGCACTGTGTGCGCGAGAGTGGCGAGGGACGAGGGACGAGTGGCGAGGACGCAACGGCAAATCGTTAATCATCTCCCCTGCTTCTTCCTCACACCGTAGGCCGGCTCAAGCGCAGCGGAGCCGGCAAAATCATGTCATTCGGAAACGCCGGCTCCGCTGCGCTTGAGCCGGCCTACGCGAGGAGCCAACAATCTCGCGGTCCGTATTCGCGCTCACGCCATTTCATGATCAAAACGGTTCTCTTCGATCTCGACGGTACGCTGGCGGACACGGCGCCGGATCTGGCCAATGCGCTCAACGCCGTGCTGGAGGCCAATGGCCGCGAGCCCCTGCCCTTTGCGGCCATCCGGCCAGCCGTCTCCCACGGCGGCATGGCGCTGATCCGTCTGGGCTTCGGTATCGAACCCGAACATCCCGACTTCGAGCCGCTGCGCCGGCAACTGCTCGATCACTACGCCGCCCACATCGCCGACGAGACCCGCCTGTTCCCCGGCATGGAACGCGTGCTGACGCAGCTCGAAACCGAAGGTCGTCGCTGGGGGGTGGTGACCAACAAGCCCGGCTGGCTCACCGAACCGCTGCTCGGGAAACTGGGCCTGCTGCCGCGGGCCGCCTGCGTGGTCAGCGGCGATACCCTGCCAGAGCGCAAGCCCGATCCGGCGCCGCTCCATCACGCCTGCCGGCTCACCGGCAGCCACGCGGCCGAATGCGTTTACGTGGGCGATGCCAAGCGTGATATTCTGGCCGGACGGCAGGCCGGCATGCCGACCCTGGTGGCCCGCTTCGGCTATCTGGCTGCCGACGACCAACCCGAAACCTGGGGCGCCCATGGCCTGGTGGATCGCCCCGACGACATATTGACCTGGCTGGAGCGACTTTGAACCCCACCGATCCCACCGTGCTCACGCTCCTCGGCGTCGCCCTGGCCGGCCTGCTGCTGGGCGGACTGATGGTGGCCGTCTGGCTCGGCCGCCGCCTGGCGATACTGCGCGAACGCAACACCGAACTGACCACCACCCTCGATCTGGAACGGCGCAACCACGAGGAAAAGATCGCGGCCATGGAGGCCGCCCGCGAGGAACTGGGCAAGACCTTCGACGCCCTCTCGGCCCGGGCCCTGGCCCGCAACAACGAAGAGTTTCTGCGCCTGGCCCGCGAGAACCTGGAAAAGCTCCAGGCCCAGGCCGGCGCCGAGCTGGAGAAGAAGGAAAAGGCCATCGAACACCTGGTCCGCCCCATCCGCGAAGCCCTGGAGAAGACCGAACGGCAAATCCGCGAAATCGAGAAGGAACGCAAGGAAGCCTACGGCTCGCTCAAGGAACACCTGCAGAGCATGGCCCAGACCCAGGCCAACCTGCAGGACCAGACCCGGAACCTGGTGCAGGCCCTGCGCCGGCCCGAGGTCCGCGGCCAGTGGGGCGAGCTGACCCTCAAGCGGCTGGCCGAGCTGGCCGGCATGGTGGAGCACTGCGATTTCGTGGAGCAGGAAACGGTGCACACCGACGAGGGCCGCCAGCGCCCCGACATGATCGTGCGCCTGCCCGACGGGCGCGAGATCGTGGTGGACGTGAAAACCCCGCTGGACGCCTACCTGGCGGCCATCGAGGCCGGCGACGACGGCGAACGCAGCACGCAACTCCTGCGCCACGCGCGCAACGTGCGCCAGCGGGTGACCGAACTGGCCAGCAAGGCCTACTGGTCACAGTTTCCCAACACGCCCGACTTCGTGGTGCTGTTCATCCCCGGCGATCAGTTCCTGGCCGCCGCCCTGGATCAGGATCACGTGCTGCTGGAAGACGCCCTGCGCCAGCAGGTGATCCTGGCCACGCCCACCAGCTTCGTGGCCCTGCTGCGGGCCGTGGCCTTCGGCTGGCGGCAGGAACAACTCGCCGAGAACGCCGAGAAGATCCGCGAACTGGGCGAGGATCTCTACAAGCGCCTGCTGACCTTTACCGGCCACCTGGAAAAACTGGGCCGCAGTCTCGAGACCAGCGTCAAACACTACAACAGCGCCGTCGGCTCCTTCGACAGCCGGGTGCTGCCGGGCGCGCAGAAGTTCGCCGAGATGGGCATCGAGGCCCGCAAGGCGCTGCAGGCCCTGGAGCCGGTGGAAAGCGGCACCCGGGTTCCGGTGGAAAGAGAAAGCGACACAGCGGAAAACAATGGGTCAAAGACGTAATTGGCCAGTGTCACATGGCGGGCGTGCTAGAGAGTTGTTCCGATAATATCGATCAATTTTCGCTACTGGCACGAAGCCCTCATGGCCGGAAAGGGGTTGCGTGACCTTCGGCCGCAAGGATGCGGCCGCAGAGCCTACATGGATGTATTCACGGCGTGTCACGCAACCCCTTTCCGGCCATGAGGGCGGTCGTCAGGGTTAGGTTGCCAGCAGCAAAATGACTTAATATTCCCGAACAACCATGCAGGTGTCTGTATTTTAGACAGCCTACTTGAGACGTTCCTTGACGGCCCTGGTCGTCTCGTCGAGCACTTCCGAGGCGGTCTCCCTGACCTTGTCCTGCAGGTGCTTTTCCGCGAACGGATTGCTGAACACCGGTTCGTCACGGCCCAGGTTGTAGCCGAACCACAGGCCCAGCAACAGCCCCAGCAGCACACCGGAGAGCAGGAATTTCAACATGCGCACGGTTTCATCTCCCTTGCCAGCGGATTTTTCCCCACCATACCGATGACCACCCCCACCGTGCAAGCGGCCATCGCCCATTGCCGAGAACTGGCCCGGCGCCATTACGAGAACTTTCCGGTTGCCTCCCGTCTCCTGCCCCGGCCCCTGCGGGAGCCGGTGGCCGTGATTTACGCCTTCGCCCGCACCGCCGACGACTTCGCCGACGAGGGCGATCTTTCCCCCGCGGAGCGCCTCGCACGGCTCGATGCCTGGAGCGCAGCCCTGCGCCAGGCCGAGATCCCGGCAGCCGATCCGATCCTGGTGGCCACCGAAGCCGTCATCAACGAACATCACCTGCCCCGCGAGCCCTTCCTGGATCTGCTCAGCGCCTTCCGCCAGGACGTGAGCGTGCGGCGCTATCCCGATTTCGCCGCCCTGCACGCCTACTGCCGCCGTTCCGCCAATCCCGTGGGGCGGCTGCTGCTGCATCTGGCCGGGGAAGCCTCCGCGGCCAACCTGGCCGACTCGGATCGGATCTGCACCGCCCTGCAACTCGTCAACTTCCTCCAGGACCTGCAGCAGGATTACCACGAACACGGGCGGATCTACCTGCCACAGGACGAGCTGCGCGAGGCCGGCGTGAGCGAGCGACACCTTGCCGAGGGGCTCAGCGACGCGGCCATGCAGCGCCTGGTCGAGCGCCAAATCCGCCGCGCGCGCATTTTCCTGCACGCCGGCGCGCCGCTGGGGCGGCGGCTGCGCGGCCGCTTCGGGCTGGAGATCCGCCTGATTATCCAGGCTGCCTTCACGGTGCTCGACCGGCTTGCCGAGCACGGCGGTGACGTGTTCCGCCGGCCGCGGCTGCGTCGGCGGGATTACGCCGGGATCCTGTGGCGGGCCATGATCACCAGATAGCCCGCTCACGATATCCATGGTTTTTCGCGGCTTGCGCCGCTCCAACGGCGACGGTCGATGCTAAGATCGCCCTTCGTCAACCGCCGGTTCCCTTCATGACGCCCGACCAGTACTGCCAGGACAAGGCGGCCCGCAGCGGCTCCAGTTTCTATTACAGCTTTCTCTTCCTGCCCGCCGAACAGCGCCGCGCCATCATTGCGCTGTATGCCTTCTGCCGGGAGGTGGACGACGTGGTGGATCGGGCAGGAGATCCGGGCGTGGCCCGAGCCAAGCTGGCGTGGTGGCGCGAGGAGATTGGGCGCCTCTACGCGGGCAGGCCGCTGCATCCGGTCACCCGCGCCCTGCAGCCGGTCATCGAGCGCGTGAACCTCGCCGAAGAGCAGTTCCTGGAAATCATCGACGGCATGGCCATGGATCTGGACACCCGGCGCTATCCCGATTTCACCGCCCTGTCGCTGTACTGCTACCGGGTCGCCGGCGTGGTGGGGCTGATGAGCGCCGAGATCTTCGGCTACAGCCGGCACGAGACCCGCAAGTACGCTCACCACCTGGGCCTGGCCTTCCAGCTCACCAACATCATCCGCGACGTGCGCGAGGATGCGGAACGGGACCGGATCTACCTGCCGCAGGACGAACTGCAGCGTTTCGGCGTGCCGGAATCCGACCTCCTCGCCCATCGGGAGACCCCGGCCTTTCTCGACCTGATGGCCTTCCAGGCCAAACGCGCCTACGGCTACTACGACAAGGCGCTGTCGCTGCTGCCGGCCGAGGACGCCCGCCGCCAGCGCACCGGCCTGGTGATGGCTGCCATCTACCGCGCCACCCTGGACGAAGTGGTGGCCGACGGCCTGCACGTGCTCAGCCGGCGGGTACGGCTCACTCCCCTGCGCAAGCTCTGGCTGGCGCTGAGCGCCCGCTGGCGGCTGCGCGGCGGCCTGCCGCGGGCCGCATGAACGAAGCGCGCATCGGCATCGTGGGGGCCGGCTGGGCCGGCCTGGCCACGGCGATCACCCTGGTCGATGCCGGCCAGCCCGTCACCCTCTACGAGGCCGCAACCCGCCCCGGCGGCCGGGCCCGCGATCTGCCCTGGCAGGATCTCGTCCTCGACAACGGCCAGCACCTGTTCATCGGCGCCTATCGTCAGACCCTGGCCCTGATGCGCACCCTCGGCCTCGATCCGGAACAGGCCTTCCTGCGCCTGCCTCTCGACCTGACCCTGCTGGGCACGCCGCGCCAGGCGGAACTGGCCCTGCGCGCCCCTGCCCTGCCGGCGCCGCTGCATCTGCTCGCCGGGCTGTTGCGCGCACAGGGACTTGACTTCACCGATCGCCTGCGCGCCCTGCGCTTCGGTGCCGGCTGGAAGGCGGCTCGCTGGCCGGCGGACGACGACATCAGCGTGTCACAATGGTTGCGCCAACAGGGTCAGTCGTCACGCCTTTGCAAGACGCTCTGGGAACCCCTGTGTCTGGCCGTCATGAACACGCCTCCCGACACGGCCTCGGCCCGGGTGTTCGCCCGCGTGTTGTGCGATGCCTTCCTGCGCCGGCGGCATGACTCCGACCTGCTCGTCCCGCGGCGCTCCCTGGGCGCCCTGCTGCCGAAGCCGGCCGTCGCCTGGCTGCGCGCGCGGGGCACGGAAGTGGTGCGCGGTCGCATCGACGCAATCACGCTGGAAGCCGATGGACGCTTCCGGCTGCAGGGCCGCGGCCTCGGCATACGGCGACACGCCCGGTTGGTCCTTGCCCCCGGCCATCATGCCCTGGCCAGGCTGCTGCCCGATCATCCGTCCCTGAAGGGCATCGCGGACATGGCCCGGCGTTTCGGCAACGAACCCATAACCACCGTCTATCTGCACTATCCGCCACAGGTGCGCCTGACGCAGCCGATGCTCGGCCTGCTGTCGGCCCCGGGCCAGTGGCTGTTCGATCGGCGCGTAGCGGGAGAGCCGGGCATGATGGCCGTGGTGATCAGTGCCGGCGGTTCGCACATGACACTGTCGAAGGATGCACTGATCCAGGCGGTAAGCGCCCAACTCGCCAATCATTTTCCTCTCTGGCCACCACCCCGTGCCGGTTTCGTGGTACGGGAGAAGCGGGCCACCTTCCGCTGCGAGGTGGGCATCGACGCGCGGCGACCCGGCAACGCCACCCCGTTGCCGGGGCTGTGGCTGGCCGGCGACTTCACCGACACCGGCTACCCCGCCACCCTCGAAGGCGCGGTGCGCAGTGGGGTACAATGCGCGCTTTCGATCCTCGACTCACCCACGCCACAGGCCGTTCCATGAAGACCATTCCCGCCGACTACCGGCCCGCTCCCGACCTGCTCCGCGATCGCGTCATCCTCGTCACCGGCGCCGGCTCCGGCCTCGGGGCCGAGGCGGCGAAGACCTACGCAGCCCACGGTGCCACCGTGATCCTGCTCGGGCCCATCGTGCGGGAGCTGGAGATGGTCTACGATGCCATCGAAGGTGCCGGCCACCCTCAGCCGGCGATCTATCCGATGGATCTGGAAGGCGCCCACTATCAGCATCACGAGGAACTGGCCGCCACCATTGAGCGGGAATTCGGCCGCCTCGACGGCGTGCTGCACAACGCCGCCCTGCTCGGCGCCCGCATGATGATCGAGCAGTTCGATCTCAAGCTCTGGGCGCGGATCATGCAGATCAACCTCAACGCCCCCTTCATGCTCAGCCGCGCCTGCCTGCCCCTGCTGCGCCAGGCCCCGGATGCCGCCCTGATCTTCACCTCCGATGCCGTCGCCCGTCACGGCAAGGCCTACTGGGGCGCCTACGGTGTAAGCAAGGCCGCCGCCGACAACCTCATGCAGATCATCGCCGACGAAACCGAAAACAATACCTCGGTTCGCGCCAACAGCCTCGACCCCGGCCCCGTCGCCACCCCCATGCGCCGCCACGCCTTCCCCGGCGAGGATCCCCGCACCCTCCCCCAACCGGCCGACCTCATGCCGGCCTACCTTTACCTGATGGGGCCGGACAGCCAGGGGGTGACAGGAGAGATCTTTACGGTCTGAAGGACCGGGCCTGGGATCGTTACCTGTCAGGCCATCGGGATCCTGTTATTGAACGTCTCAAAATTGAGCTGACATAAACGGGACAGGTGGGGGACGGGGGTTGGCCGGCTCAAGCGCAGCGGAGCCGGCAAAAATCGTGTCGTCCAGACATGGCGGCTCCGCTACGCTTGAGCCGTATATGGTCTCCTCCCGTTTTGCAAGACGTTGTACCAAACTTCGACAGGGACAGGATTGCGCTCGTATATCCGGCCTGTTTGTGAGGCTTTTTGCGCCTCTGGCCTCGATGAGATCTGCGCGTATCGTCCTAATCGCCCTAGCGGCTTGTCCCAGCCTACGGCTCAAGCAGGTTTTCGATACGCCGGTCTGACCTGTTTGTCATCGCTCGCCACAGCGTCTTCGCAATCGTCGGCAGGCTAACTCTCCAAATCGTTCCTCGCGGGCCCTGCCCGCCTTCAGACCGGGCGGTAATCCGCCCGGTATTCCGTCTTGTTCCTCAATACCGCCCACCCCATCCGGGCCATCTTGTTGGCCAGCGCCACCACCGCCTTGTTGTAGCCGCGCTCCGCCCGGATCCGGTTGATCCAGCGGCTGAGCCGGTCATCCTTCCCCGCCGCCGCCTTCACCACCGACCGCGCTCCATGCACCAGCAGACTGCGCAGATAGCCGTCTCCCCGCTTGCTGATCCCCTGCAGCCGTTCCTTCCCTCCGCTACTGTGTTGGCGGGGCACCAGACCCAGGGATGCGGACACATCCCGTCCCCGCCGCCAGGCCCGGCCGTCGCCGATCTGGCTGTAGAAAACCGGCGCCACCACCGGCCCGTAACCCGGGATCGCCCGCAGCCGCTTCACCGCCTCGTTCCGGCGGCTGTAGCCTTCCAGTTCCCGGGTGTAAAACGCAATGTGCGCGTCCAGCTCCTGAAACCGCCGGTAACTCTCCCACAACAGCTGCCGAAACCACTCGCTCAGGCCATTCTCCGCCTCCGACAGCACCTCCGGCAGGCGACGCCGCAGCGTATTCACCCCCTTGGGCAGAACAATCCCGTATTCCCCCAGCAGACCCCGTATCTGGTTGACCAGCGCCGTGCGGTCCGCAAGACAGCGCTCGCGCAGACGGTGCAGCGCCTGGATGTCCTGCTGCTCCGGTGTCTTCACCGACACAAACCGCATTTCCGGCCGCACCACCGCTTCGGCTATCGCCAGCGCGTCGTTGTAATCGTGCTTGTTCCCCCGCACAAACGGCTTCACGTACTGCGGCGGAATCAGCTTCACCTCGTGGCCCAGTGCCTGCAGCTCCCGCGCCCAGTAGTGGGCGCTCGCGCAGGCTTCCATCCCCACCAGGACCGGCTCCAGGTTCGCAAAATACGCCAGCACCTGCCCTCGCCTCAGCATCCGCTTGCGCACCACCTTGCCCCGCTCGTCGCAGCACACCACGTGAAACACGTGCTTTGCCAAATCCAGTCCAACCGTCGTAATCTTGCTCATGGTCTCCTCCTCCTTCTTCGATGGATGGTGAAGTGCTTCCATCTTGGCGCATCGTGACGCCGTTTTTAAGGGGGGGAGGAGACCATCTCATCGCCCTACGGATGGGAGGTGAAACCATTTTGAGACGATTAACAAGCGATCCGTGGGTCGGGCTTCAGCCCGACATGCATTGCACCGATGGGGCGTGTCGGGCTTAAGCCCGACCTACAATGGAGGGAGAAAAACCGGCTCTATGCCTCCCTGGCGCCTGCGTGCCTTGGCAGGCTGTTAGAGGGTGGTCGCGTCAGCCTCCGGGTTGACCTTGCCCTCGCGGAATTCCTGCACGGTGAAATGGGTGTATTCCCTGGGCAGGACGAACAGGGCCGGATCGGCGCGGTAGTCGGTGCGGAAGTCGATGAGGGTGCGTCCGGCGCCCTTGGGGCTCCATTCCTGGATGGGGAAGCCGTAGGCGAAGTGGCGGCCCGCGGCGAAGGTGTTCATGGACATGTCGCAGGCGTCGTGCAGATCGGCGGGGATGGTGTTGAAGGTCACCTTGCTGTCGGAGGCCAGCACGGCGGCGAAGTCGCGCAGGGCATCCACCGCATCGGGCAGCAGGCCCTTCACGCTCACCGTGTCGTAGCAGATCTCGCCGTTGGCGAGGAACTGGTAATGCTGCGGGATCCTGCCGTCGATGGCCGGCGCATCCTGCATGTTGCCCAGCGCATGGGCCTCCAGGTTCAGCTTCATGGGCGGCTCGATCTCGATGGACTTGGGATGCACGGCCAGCACCGTTTCATCCTCGCTGTTGACGCTGTAGACGATCCGCTTGCGCCGGTCGAAGAGCACGAAGTCCACCGAACCCTCGCCATCGTCGAAACGCATGAAGTCGGGCGTGACGATGACCCGGGTGCGGTAGGGTTCGACGCCTTTCTCGAATTCGATGAAGGTCAGCAGGATGTCGTGGCCGGCGGCGGCCGGTTCAGCGCTTTGCGCCGTGGCCTCGGGTTCGGCCTGCTGACAGGCGCCGACGAGGATCAGCAGAAGCGTAAAACCGATGATGCGCAGCATTGGATTCATCCCGTTCCTTCCAGATAGTCGAGTTCCGCCTCGGTGAAACCGGCCCGCAAGCGGGCGTCCCGGTCGAGCGGTCCCCGGATTCTGCCCTGTCGGCTGGCCGATAGCAACGACCGGAACGTGCTTTCCGGCTCGAGTTTGTGGATCGCGCACAGATGCCGGAACCAGCGGGTGCCGATGGCCACGTGCCCCACCTCGTCACGCTGGATGATCCGCAGGATCTCCACCGCCGCCGTATCGCCGATCTCTTCCAGTTTGGCCATGATCCCGGGGGTGACGTCCAGGCCCCGGGCCTCCAGTACCCGGGGCACCAGCGCCATGCGGATCAGCGGATCGTGATCGGTCTCCACTGCCGCCTCCCACAGGCCGTTGTGAGCGGGGAAGTCGCCATAGTCGAAACCCAGGCCGCGCAGATGCGTCCGCAGCAGACCGAAATGCGCCCCTTCTTCCCGGGCGACCCGGAGCCAGTCGGTGTAGAAGTCGGCGGGCAGATCGGGGAAGCGGTACACGGCGTCCAGGGCCAGGTTGATGGCATTGAACTCGATGTGGCAGATGGCATGGATCAGCGCCGCGTGGCCCTCGGGCGTACCGAGCCGGCGCCTGGCCAGATCGCGCGGCGCCACCAGTTCCGGCCGCGGCGGACGCCCCGGCACCGGCACCGCCTCCACCGCGACCGGTTCCGCCGCCAGCCGTCCCGCCTGCCAGTCACTCTCGAGCCGGCCCACGGCGGCGATCTTGGCATCGGGATCGGTCTCGAGCAGCGCCGCGTGCGCCTGGAGGTGAAGGTTGGTGTGGGTCATTACCGGCATTATACCGGGGTTTTCCCGGCCACCTGCTACCCGCCACCGCCGCATCGCGGCGAGGGCGCCGCTCCTGCGGTGAGTTCAGGTGCCGGTTTTGAGAGCCAGGACCAGATCCATCACGTTGGTGCCGGTGGGGCCGGTGTCGACGAGATCGCCGCTGGCGGCGAGGAAGGTACCGGCATCGGCACGGCGCAGGCAGTCGGCGGCCGACAGGCCCTCGGCTTCGCCTCGGCGCACGGTATCCCCGTCGACCAGTGCGCCGGCGGCATGGCTGTTGCCGTCGCTGCCGTCGGTGCCCGCCGCCAGCAGCCAGAGATCGCGCCGGCCGGCCATGGCCAGGGCGACCGCCAGGGCCAGGTGCTGATTGCGACCGCCGCGGCCGGGATCAGGCGGAAGCGTGACGGTGGTCTCGCCGCCCCACAGATGGAGGCCGACCGGCGCCTGCGCCAGTTCGGCGACGATCCGCTGGGCCATGGCCTCCGCCTCGCCCTGCAGGGGTTCGGCATGATCGAACACCGGGAAGTCCTGGCAGGCTTTGGCTGCCGCTTCGCGGGCCACACGGTTGCTGGCCACGATTCGGTGAGGAATGGCCGGCACGTCGGGAAAAGGCTGCGCATGACGCGCCAGCAGGGCCGCCACCCAATCGGGCAACGCCGGCGGCAGTGGCGTGGCGGGCGGCGCATGGAAGGGCCCGGAAGCGATCAGGGCCGGGTCGTCACCGGGCACGTCGGAGATGAGCAGCACCTCGGCCGGGCGCCGGCCGAGCTGCGCCGCCAGCCGGCCACCCTTGACCCGGGAGAGCGTCTGGCGGATCCGGTTGACCTGGTGGATGGAAAGGCCACTGCCGAGCAGCCAGCGGTTGAGGCGTTGCAGTTCCTCGAGGGTCATGCCTTCCGGCAGCACCTCAACCAATGCCGAGGCGCCGCCGGAGATCAGGGCCAACAGCAACCAGCCTGGCGGCAAATCGGCCACCGCCGCGGCGGCCGCCTCGCCGGCGAGGAGCGAGTCGGCATCGGGAACCGGATGGCCCGCCTCGAGTAGCCGCAGCCGGTGCGGCAACGGCCCGCCATAGCCGTGCCGGGTGATCACCAGCCCGTCGGCCAGGCGTGCTCCCAGGACTTCGGCGGCGCCCCCGGCCATGGCCACCGCCGCCTTGCCCATGGCCAGCAGGCGCACCGGACGGGGATCCGTTGCCGATGCCGCCAGGGCCCGGCGCACGGCCACATCGCCCTTCACGGCCGCCAAGGCCGAGGCGAAGAGCCGCAACAGGTAGGCCCGGGGCTGCGCCGGGGAAGCCCCGTTCATGGCATATCCCTGATCGGATTCGGTGCTTGTGTCATTGACGCTTCTGCCCTGGCTGCTATAACTGAATGACGCGAGGCACAAGGAGGCCTGCCATGCAACTGCCCACTCCACTCTACGAGATCCTGCCGGTGTCCTACGTGCTCGGCGGCATCGCCGTGGCCTTTACCCATCCCGAACCCCTGCCCTTCGTCTCCGGCATCGTCCTAGCGCTGGGGGGACTGGCGATTCTCGTGCAACGGCAGCGGTTCCGGGCCCGGCGGCGCGGGCGGCGCCAGAGCCGGCGCCGTCTGGCCTTCTGACGGACCCGGCCCTTCCTTTCCTCCCCCAGGACGCGGCTGCCGGCCAGGTCGCGTCCGACTCTTTTTGCCTGTGCCAAGCCCGGATATTGCACCAAGTCGAGGACGGGCGGTTAATCAGGCTATTGAAGAGCAATGGCATATTGAGGGTTATCGGCTTGTTTTGGTAAACACATTTTGTTCCTGCCCGCCCTCTGCGCCGGCCCTTGCGGCTTTTCGCTCGCCCTCGCTTGCGCTTCACGAAAGCCGTAGCCATGGCTACGCCTTTCGCTCCACCGCGGCGCGAGCGCGGCTGCAAAGGCCGCAATCATCCGGCGCCTTGGTTCAATATCCGGGCAAGGTATCATTCCGGAAGGAAACCTTCACGCTGAGACATTCGCATGCATGATCCCTGTCTGCCCCGCGTGGGCGTGGGTGCGGTGGTATTCCGCAACGGCGAAGTGCTGCTGGTGCGCCGCGCCCGGCCGCCGCGCGCCGGCGAGTGGGCCATTCCCGGTGGCAAGGTGCGGCCGGGCGAGACCCTGCAGGCCGCGGCCGAGCGGGAAATCCGCGAGGAGACCGGTATCCGGATCCGCGCCGGTGAGCCGGTGCATGCCTTCGATCTCATCGAACGGGACGCGGACGGAGCGTTGCGCTGGCACTATGTGATCGTGGATCTGATGGGCGAATACCTCGACGGCGAACCCCGCGCCGCCGACGATGCCGGCGCTGCCGGCTGGTTCGGTGCCGAAGCGCTACAGCGGCTTTCCCTGAATCCCGACACGCGGCAGTTGCTGGCAACGTGGTATCCGGCGCTGGCAGCCAGATAGCCGTTTCGAATCCCCGAACATTTTGGGCCGCCGATCCAGGATCGGGTACGCCCATGAGGCGGATCAGATCTTTTCCAGCCCCCGGGCAAGATCCTTCTCGATGTCGCCGACGTCTTCCAGGCCCACGGCCACGCGGATCAGGCCGTCGGCGATCCCCGCCTCGGCCCGTTCCTCCTCGGAGAGCCGGCCGTGGGTGGTGGTGGCAGGATGGGTGATGGTGGTCTTGGTGTCGCCGAGATTGGCGGTGATGGAGCACAGGCGGGTGTGGTCCACCACCGTCCAGGCGCCTGCCCGGCCGCCGCGCACCACGAAGGAGACGATGCCGCCGAAGCCGCTTTGCTGGGCTTTCGCCAGTTCGTGCTGGGGATGACTGGGCAGGCCCGGATAGAACACCGTCTCCACCGCCGGATGAGCTTCGAGAAAGCGGGCCAGACGCAGGGCATTGGCGCTGTGGGCTTGCATGCGCAGGCGCAGGGTCTCCAGGCCCTTGAGGAACACCCAGGCGTTGAAGGGGCTCATGCTGGGCCCGGCGGTGCGCAGAAAGCCGAACACCCCCTCGCCCACCGCCTCGGCATCGCCCACCACGGCGCCGCCCACGCAGCGGCCCTGGCCATCGATGTACTTGGTGGCCGAGTGGATGACGATGTCGGCCCCCAGGGACAGCGGCCGCTGCAGTGCCGGCGTGCAGAAAGCGTTGTCCACTACCAGCCGGCAGCCGTGGGCATGGGCCAGATCGGCCAGGGCGCGAATGTCGGCGATCTCGGTGAGCGGATTGGAGGGCGTCTCCAGGAACAGCAGCTTCGTCTCCGGCCGGATGGCCGCCTCCCAGGCGGCCAGATCGGTGAGCGGCACGAAGCTCACGTCCACGCCGAAGGGCTTGACGTACTTGTTGAACAGCACCACCGTGCTGCCGAAGATGGCCCGCGAGGAGACGATGTGATCCCCGGCCTGGAGCAGCCCCATGACCGTGGCCAGGATGGCCGACATGCCCGACGCCGTGGCCACGCAGCGCGCCCCGCCTTCCAGCGCCGCCAGGCGCTCCTCGAAGGTGCGCACGGTGGGGTTGGTGAAACGGGAATAGATGTTGCCCGACTCGTCCCCGCGGAATCGCGCCGCGGCCTGGGCCGCGCTGTCGAACACGTAGCTGGAGGTGGGGAAGATGGGCTCGGCATGCTCGTGCTCGGCGGTGCGATGCTGCCCGGCGCGCACCGCCAGCGTGTCGAAACCCCAGTCGTCGTTGTCGAAATCCATGGTCGTCGTCCTCAATGGAAGAGACAGGCTAAATCAAGGAGCGAACCAACGCAAAGAGTGCGAAATCGTCATGGGGAGAACCCGGACCGCATTCAGCGTGGAGAGGCAGGAGCGGCGCAAGCCGCAACCACCATGTCGCGGCTTGCGCCGCTCCTACGGGGCGTTGTCCGTGTTCACCGATGATTCACAATCCGTTACGCGCCTTTGCGTCGAATGCACACGCTCACGCCGTGTTGTGAATCTCCAGAACTTCGTTGTCCTTGTCGAGCTTGTCGGCGCGGGCCTTGTCGTTGCGGCGGGCTTCGAGTTCGGCCAGGTATTCGGGGGTGACGTCACCGGTGACGTATTCGCCGTTGAACACGGAGGTGTCGAAACGCTTGATGTCCACCTTCTTGCTCACGGCCTTGACCAGATCGTCGAGATCCTGGAAGAACAGGCGGTCGGCGCCGATGGCCTCGCAGATCTCGTCCTCGCTGCGGCCGTGGCCGATCAGTTCGTGGGCGGCGGGCATGTCGATGCCGTAGACGTTGGGATAGCGCACCGGCGGCGCGGCGGAGGCGAAATAGACCTTGTTGGCGCCGGCCTCGCGGGCCATTTCGATGATCTGCCGGGAGGTGGTGCCGCGAACGATGGAGTCGTCCACCAGCAGCACGTTCTTGCCCTTGAACTCAAGGCCGATGGGGTTGAGCTTCTGGCGCACCGACTTCTTGCGCTGGGTCTGGCCCGGCATGATGAAGGTGCGGCCGATGTAGCGGTTCTTGATGAAGCCTTCGCTGTACTTCACGCCCAGGGTGTAGGACAGCTGCAGGGCGGCGGTACGGCTGGTGTCGGGGATCGGCAGCACCACGTCGATGTCGTGGTTGGGAAACGCCCGTTCGATCTTGCGCGCCAGGTACTTGCCCATGCGCAGGCGGGCCTTGTAGACGGAGATGCCGTCCATCAGCGAATCGGGACGGGCGAAGTAGACGTGCTCGAAGATGCAGGGCGTCAGCTCCGGCGCCTCGGCGCACTGGCGGGCGTGCAGGGCCCCGGCCATGTCGATGAACACCGCCTCGCCGGCCTGCACGTCGCGCAGCAGCTCGAAACCGAGCACGTCGATGGCCACGCTCTCGGAGGCGATGATGTATTCGGGGCCGTCGGCCGTCTGGCGGCGGCCGATGGCCAGGGGGCGGATGCCGTGGGGATCGCGAAAGGCCAGGATGCCGTAGCCGGTGATCATGGCCACCACCGCATAGGCGCCACGGCAGCGGCGGTGCACGCCGGCCACGGCGTCGAAGATGTCGCCCGGCTCGATCTTCAGCTTGCCACAGCTCTGCAGTTCGTGGGCGAAGACGTTGAGCAGGATCTCCGAGTCGGAATCGGTGTTGATGTGGCGCCGGTCTTCCACGAACAGATCCCGCTTGAGCCGGGCGGCGTTGGTGAGGTTGCCGTTGTGGGCCAGGGTGATGCCGAAGGGCGAGTTGACGTAGAACGGCTGGGCTTCGGCCGAGGAGAAGTTGCCCGCCGTGGGATAGCGCACGTGGCCGATGCCCATGTTGCCCTTCAGGCGCAGCATGTGGCGGGTGTGGAAGACGTCGCGCACCAGCCCGTTGCTCTTGCGCATGAACAGCCGGTCGTCGTCGCAGGTGACGATGCCGGCGGCATCCTGGCCCCGGTGCTGCAGGACCGTGAGGCCGTCATACAGCGCCTGGTTGACCGGACTTCTGGCAAAGATCCCGATGACTCCGCACATGAATGGCTTTCCTCGTTCAACACGGACCCGGCGGGGCCCATCGACAGCGTGATTATCCGATTCCGCCCGGCAGGTGCGCCGGGAGGAGAGCCCGCATCCACTGGGCGATCACCTCGAAGCGGAACAGCAACAGCGATTCCTTCCACCAGCTTTCCTGGGGCAGGCTCGTGAGCCCGCCGATGAAGACCAGCGCGGCCACCAGCAGCACGCCGCGCAGGAAGCCGAAAATCAGCCCCAGAAACCGATCGGTGCCCGACAGGCCGGTGGCCTGCACCAGCCGCGAGGCGAAGAAGTTGGCCACGCTGGTCACGATCAGGGTGGCCACGAACAGCACCGCGAAGGCGGTGATCAGGCGCAGGTTGGGATCGCCGATGCTGTTGCGGAAATACCCGGCCAGCGGCGAAGCGAAGCCCAGCGATACCCAGAAGGCCAGCACCCAGCCGGCCAGCGACAGGGCTTCCTTGACGAAGCCGCGCACGAAACTGATCAGGGTGGAGACCAGCAGGATGGCGAGGATGGCGTAGTCGACGATCAGCATGACGGGTTTCAGGGATGGCGGACCACGAGGCCCTCGAGCTTGAAGCGGGCCAGGATGCGCTTGCGCTGGGCCTCGGCATCGGCCTTCTTCACCCAGGGCCCGACCCGGACGCGGTAACGGGGCTGCCCGCCGGCCAGCGTCACCTTCTCCACGAAGGCCGGAAAGCCCTGCTTGGCCAGCTTCGCCTTCAGGGCCAGGGCATTGTCACGCTTGCGGAAACTGGCCACCTGCACGGCCCAGGCCAGCGCCTCGCCCTGCCTGGCGGTGGACGGGGCCTTGCCGGGGGCCGGCGCGGCCGGCTTGGCAGGTTCGCCGGCGGAAGCACGCGGAGCGGCGGGGGCCTTCGGCACCTTGCCGGTGGCCGGGGCGGGCGCTGCCGACGGGGAACGCTCGTCGATGGGGATCCGCACCGTTTCCTCGGCCCGGGGCGGTGGCACGGGATTTTCGATCTCGAGCACCCGCAGCGACTGCAGTTCCGGGGGCTTTTCGGGGATGACCGTGTCGGCGTCGATGAAGTCCCGATCCCGGTTGCCGGAGAGGATCATGGGCACGAAGATGACGGCCAGGGCCACCAGGACGATTGCGCCGACAATGCGTTGTTTGAAGGAATGCTCGTCCACGAAACCTGGTTGACCGCTGCGGGATGGCCGGAAAGCGCGATTATACGCCGGCGGCCATGGCCCCCGCCACCGTGAGGAAGGAACCGCAGATCAGCACCCGGTCGTCCGGCCCAGCCAGTTCGCGGGCCCGGGCCACCGCCACGGCGACATCGGCGCAGGTTTCCACCGGCGCGCCGCGATCCAGTCCGCCGAGCACCTGCGCCAGTTCCGCTGCCGGCAGTGCGCGGGGCCCGCCGGGCGAACAGGCCAGCCAGTGATCGACGCGGGGAGAAAGGGCCTGCATGGCCTCGGCCACCGCCTTGTCGCGCAACATGCCCACGATGGCGAGCGTGCGGCCGGCGCCGGGCGGTCGCTTCAGCAGCGCCGCCAGCGCACGCATGCCGTCGGGATTGTGGGCCACGTCGAGGATCCATTCGGGCCGGCCGGGACGGCGGGTGAAGCGGCCCGGCAGGCGCACAGCGCGCAGGCCCCGGTCGATGGCTTCCGCCGCCGGCCGCAGGGCCGGCGGCAGGTGCTCGAGCACCGCCAGCACGCCTCCCGCGTTGGCGCACTGGTGGCGGCCCGGCAGGGCCGGCAGCGGATGGCGCCGCGCCCCTTCCCTGCCCTGCCAGATCAGCCCGCTGGCGTCGCAACGGCAGGCGTAGTCCCGGCCGGCCACGGCCAGCGGCACGCCGAGGTCGGCGGCCCGCGCGGCGATGCTTGCGGGCATGTCGTCTCCGGCGAACACCGCCGGGCGGGCGGGACGCAGGATGCCGGCCTTCTCCGCGCCGATGGCTTCCCGATCGGGCCCCAGCCAGTCGGTGTGATCGAGGCCGATGCCGGTGATGAGGGCGATGTCGGGATCGAGAATGTTCACCGCATCCAGCCGCCCCCCCAGCCCCACTTCCAGCAGCGCCACGGCTGGTGCCTGGCGCCAGAAGATGTCGAGGGCCGCGAGGGTGCCGAACTCGAAATAGGTGAGCGGCACCTCGCCCCGCGCCGCATCCACGCGGGCAAACGCTGCCACCAGCTCGGCATCGCCGACCGGCTCGCCACCGAGGCGGATCCGCTCGTTGTAACGCAGCAGATGGGGCGAGGTGTAGGCGCCGGTGGCATGCCCGGCGGCGCGCAGGACGGCCTCCAGCATGGCCACGCTCGAGCCCTTGCCGTTGGTGCCGGCCACGGTGATGGTGAAAAAAGGCGGCGGCCCAGCGTGCAGGCGCTGCCACACGGCGCGCACCCGATCGAGGCCGAGTTCGATTTCGGCGGGGTGAAGGGATTCCTGGTAGCGGAGCCAGTCGTCGAGGGAAGAAAAGCGGGGATGATCAACCACGGGGCTCACGAAAGATCAGAGAGATTCCTTGTAGGAGCGGCGCGAGCCGCGATGCGGCGGTAGCGGGTAGCTGGGGCCGGGTGGCTGGTAAAAGCGTTTGTTTTCCCAGCTGCCAGCCACCAGCAACCCGCTACCCTTTTATCGCGGCTTGCGCCGCTCCTACTGGCATGCCCAACTCGTCCCTCGCCACTCGGCCCTGCCGACGCCTACGGCGTCGGCTTGTGGGTCATGATGGCCAGCAGGCGGGCGAGGCGGTCGCGCATTTCGCGGCGGTCGATAATGAGGTCGATGGCGCCGTGTTCGAGCAGGAATTCGCTGCGCTGGAAGCCTTCGGGCAGGGTCTCGCGCACGGTCTGTTCGATGACCCGCGGGCCGGCGAAACCGATCAGGGCATTGGGCTCGGCCACGTTGATGTCGCCGAGCATGGCCAGGCTGGCGGAGACGCCACCCATGGTGGGATCGGTCATCACCGAGATGAAGGGCACGCCGTGCTTGCCCAGCCGGGCCAGGGCGGCGGAGGTCTTGGCCATCTGCATCAGGGAGAACAGGGCTTCCTGCATGCGCGCGCCGCCGGAGGCGGAGAAGCAGATCAGGGGCGCGCGCAGCTCGATGGCCCGGTCCACGCTGCGCACGAAGCGCTCGCCCACCACCGAACCCATGGAGCCGCCCATGAAACGGAATTCGAAGGCCGCGGCCACCACCGGGATCTGCTTGAGCTGGCCCTGCATGACGATCAGGGCATCGTTCTCGCCGGTGGCCTTCTGGGCCTGGTGGAGGCGATCCTTGTATTTCTTCAGATCCCGGAACTTGAGGGCGTCCACCGGCTTGAGGTTCTCGCCGATCTCGATGCGGCCTTCCGGATCGAGGAAGTGATCCAGGCGCCAGCGGGCGCCGACCCGCATGTGGTGATCGCACTTGGGGCAGACGTAGAGGTTGCGCTCGATCTCGGCCCGGTAGAGCACCGCGCCACAGGCCGTGCACTTATCCCACAGGCCTTCGGGGATGCTCTTCTTGGTGCTCGTCTCGGTGCGGATCCGGGACGGGAGGAGTTTGGAGAACCAGTTCATGTGTCAGTCCTGCTTGTTTCCGGTGGGGGGAGGCTTTGCGTTCTCCCCCTCACCCTGTCCCCGGAGGGGAGAGGGAATCCTTCGTTCGATATTGTGCTCTGCCTGCCCTGGCACGTTCACTCCCTCTCCCCCTCAGGGGGAGAGGGCCGGGGTGAGGGGGAACCCTATCACGCTCCGGCATCGAGGGCCCGGCGCATCTCGCCGAGAAGTTCGGTCACGGCCGGGGCGATGCGCTCCGGCTCGGTCACGTGGGCCTCGATGCGCCTGACCAGGGCGCTGCCCACCACCACGGCGTCGGCCACGGCGGCGATGGCGGCGGCCGATTCGGCGTCCTTGATCCCGAAGCCTACTCCCACGGGCAATTCTGTCAACTCGTGGATGGCGGCCACCTTTTCCCGGACCGAGTCCACGTCGAGGTGGCCGGCGCCGGTGACGCCCTTGAGGGAGACATAATAGAGGAATCCGCTGCCCAGTTCCGTGATCGTGCGCATGCGCGCGGGATCGGTGGTGGGCGCGATGAGGAAGATCAGATCCAGATCGTGCGCGCGCAGGGCGGCCACCAGATCGTCGGCCTCCTCCGGCGGCATGTCCACCACCAGCACGCCGTCCACGCCGGCTTCGGCGGCGTCCCGGGCGAAGGCGGCATAGCCCTTGATCTCCACCGGATTGAGATAGCCCATCAGCACCACGGGGGTCTCGGCGTCCTGCTCGCGGAAGCGGCGCACCATGTCCAGCACCTCGTCCAGGGTCACGTCGTGCTCCAGGGCCCGCTCCATGGCCTTCTGGATCACCGGCCCTTCGGCCATGGGATCGGAGAACGGCACGCCCAGTTCGAGGATGTCGGCGCCCGCCTCGACCATGGCTTGCAGCAGGGGCACGGTGTGCTCGGGTGCCGGATCGCCGGCGGTGACGTAAGGAATGAGCGCCTTGCGGCCGGCGGCGCGCAGGGCGGCGAAGCGGGTCTGCAGGCGGCTCACAGCGTGATCCCCTCGTGGTTGGCGACGGTGTGGATGTCCTTGTCGCCGCGGCCGGAGAGATTGACGATCAGGATCTGGTCACGGCCCAGGGTCGGGGCCAGTTTCTTCGCATACGCCAGGGCATGGCTCGATTCCAGGGCCGGCAGGATCCCTTCGATGCGGGTCAGATCGTGGAAGGCCTGCAGGGCCTCGTCGTCGGTGACCGCGACGTATTCGGCGCGGCCGGTATCCTTGAGCCAGGCGTGTTCGGGCCCCACTCCCGGATAGTCGAGCCCGGCGGAGATGGAGTGGGTGGGGATGATCTGGCCGTGGGCGTCTTCCATGAGATAGGTGCGGTTGCCGTGCAGGACGCCCGGCTTGCCGGCGCACAGGGGCGCGGCGTGTTTGCCGGTGTCGAGCCCGTATCCGGCCGCCTCCACGCCGTACATGGCCACGTCCCGATCCCCGATGAAGGGATGGAACAGGCCGATGGCGTTGGAGCCGCCCCCCACGCAGGCCACCAGGGCATCGGGCAGCCGGCCCTCGTGCTGGAGGATCTGCTCGCGGGCCTCGCGGCCGATGATGGCCTGGAAGTCGCGCACCATGGCCGGATAGGGATGGGGGCCGGCGACGGTGCCGATGATGTAGAAGGTGTCGTCGATGTTGGTGACCCAGTCGCGCATGGCCTCGTTGAGCGCGTCCTTGAGGGTGCGCGAACCGGAGGTGACCGGCACCACGGTGGCGCCCAGGAGTTTCATGCGATAGACGTTCATGGCCTGGCGCTCGATGTCCTCGGCGCCCATGTAGACCACGCACTCCAGGCCCAGGCGCGCGGCCACCGTGGCGCTGGCCACGCCGTGCTGGCCGGCGCCGGTCTCGGCGATGATCCGGGTCTTGCCCATGCGCTTGGCGAGCAGGGCCTGGCCGACGGTGTTGTTCACCTTGTGGGCGCCGGTGTGGTTGAGATCCTCGCGCTTGAGGTAGATCCGCGCCCCGCCCAGTTCGCGGCTCCAGCGTTCGGCGAAGTACAGGGGGCTGGGACGGCCCACGTACTGCTGGAGTTCGAAGTCCAGCTCCGCCTGGAAGTCCGGATCCCGCAGATACTTCGCGTAGGCCTCGCGCAGCTCGCGGATCGGCCCCATCAGGGTTTCGGCCACGAACATGCCGCCATAGGGGCCGAAATGGCCCCGTTCGTCCGGCATGTCGTAGGGTTCGATTGCAGCTTCAGTGCTCAACATTCATGACCTCTCGAATGAAGGCCGCCATGCGATCGGCGTCCTTGATGCCCTTGGCCCGTTCCACCCCGCCGGAGACGTCCACCGCCCAGGGACGCACGCGGCGGATCGCCCCGGCCACGTTTTCCGGTGCCAGGCCGCCGGCCAGGATCAGGGGCCGCGGGCGCTGCGCGGGGATCCGATCCCAGTCGAAGGTTTCGCCGGTGCCGCCCGGCACCCCCGGCCGCCAGGCATCCAGCAGGATCCCCTGGGCATCGGGATAGCGGGCCATCTGCGCCGCCACGTCCATCTCCGGGGCCATGCGCAGGGCCTTGATCCAGGGGCGGCCGTGGCCGCGACAGGCCGCCGGGCTCTCGTCGCCGTGGAACTGGAGCAGATCCAGCTGGGCCGTCTCGATGGCCGCGGCGATGTCCTCCCGCTCCGCGTTCACGAACAGCCCCACCCGGGTGACGAAGGGCGGGAGCTCGCGCACCACTTCCGCCGCCTGGGCGGGCGTGACCGCGCGGGGACTGGGCGGGTAGAACACCAGGCCGATGGCGTCGGCGCCGAGGCGGGCCGCCTCCAGGGCGTCTTCCGCCCGGGTAATGCCGCAGATCTTGACGCGGGTTCGCATATGTTCGCGGGGGTCGATGAAAAACCCTGCAGGTTACCAGAGCGACGAGATGGGGGGAAGCCGCGGAATCCCGAAATGCTCGGGATAGATCGCTTCCATGAAATAGAGGCCACCGGGCGGGGCGGTGACACCGCCGAGACGGCGATCCCGGGTCTCCAGCACCTCACGGGCCCACTCTGGCGCCCGTTCGCCGGCGCCGATGGTCATGAGCACGCCGGCGATGTTGCGCACCATGTGGTGCAGGAAGCCGTTGGCTTCCAGATCCAGAATCACCAGTTCATCGCGGCGGGTCACGTCCAGGCGGTAGAGGGTGCGCACGGGGCTCCTGGCCTGGCAGGCCATGGCCCGATAGGCGCTGAAATCGTGCTCGCCGAGCAAATACGCGGCCGCCGCCTGCATGAGTTCGACGGCCAGCGGGCGGTACTCGAAGGCCACCTTGCCGTACAGGATGGCCGGGCGCACCTTGCGGTTGAAGATCACGTAACGGTAGCGGCGGCGCACGGCGCTGAAGCGGGCGTGGAAATCCTCGGCCACCGGTTGCGCCCAGAGGATGCTGATCGATTTGGGCAGGTTGACGTTGCCGCCCCGGATCCAGGCTTCGGCATCCCGTTCCACTTCGGTGTCGAAATGGACGATCTGGCAGGCGGCATGCACGCCGGTGTCGGTACGCCCGGCGCAGACCACCTGCACGGGCCGAGCGGCGACGAAGGAGAGCGCGTTCTCCACCGCTTCCTGAACCGAGGGGCTGTGATCCTGATACTGCCAGCCGCAGAAGGGCTGGCCGTCGTATTCGATGCCGAGTGCGATACGCATGATTCAGACGTGCAGGGGCCCCGGCAAGCGACTTGCCGGGGCCCGCGGGCTGGTTGGCGAAACAGGGATCAGGCGATCTGCTGGAGCAGTTGCTGTGCTTCCTGCTTCTGTTCCTCGTTGCCTTCGTCGAGCACCTCGTCGAGGATGCTGCGGGCGCCTTCCGGATCGCCCATGTCGATGTAGGCCTTGGCCAGATCCAGCTTGGTGCCCACCTCGTCGCCGGTGCCGATGTCGAGACTGGCATCGGTGGCATCCAGCTCGAAGTCCATGCCGCTGGGCTCGGGCATGGTGGCGGTGCTGTCGTCACTGATGTCGATGGCCATGCTGGTATCGGAGGCGGAAGGCGCTTCTGCGGCCGGGGCCTCGAGATCGAGGCTCATTTCCGCCGTCTCGTCCTCGTCGCCGGCCGGGGCCTGGGCACCCAGATCGAGATCGAAGTCGAGGGTGCCCGAGTCTTCCTTGCCGGTGTCGGTGTCGAGCGTGAAGTCCAGCCCCGCTTCGGCGGCCGCCTCGGCGGTCATCTGGGCGGTGGGCGCCTCGTCCACTTCGAGATTGAAGTCCAGGGTCGCCTCGCTGTCTTCGCCGGCGGCGGCCGGTGTTTCGGTCTCTCCGCTCGCTTCGGTTTCCGTATCGAGGCTGAAATCGAGACCGCCTTCGGCAGCCGGCGTCGCTTTCTCCGGCGCGGGCTCGCTGGCCGTCTCCGCCGGAGTTTCGAGATCGAGGTTGAAGTCCAGGCCGCTCTCTTCGCTCGCGGTCGGGCTGCTCGCCGGCGCGGCGCTTTCTTCCGCTGCCGCCGGGGCGGGTTCGGTGTCGAGGGTGAATTCCATCACGCCCGAGTCCATCGGGTTGACGGGCGCCTCGGCCCCGGTGTCGCTCTTCGCCTCGGTCTTGGGCTCGCTGGTGCCCAGATCGGCCACGTCGAAGACGCCGGTATCGAGTCCGATGTCCATCACCTGGCTGTCGGAGAGACTGACACTGGAGGTGTCGGAGGCGGCCACTTCGGCCGCGGCCTCGGCGGCCGCGGCACTGCCCGCATTGCTGAACAGCGGATTGTTGGGCACCAGTTCCACGCCCATGGCCACCACCTTCTGCCACATGGGGTTCTCGGCCGCGCCGTCACCCAGGCTGGCATAGAACTCCTCGGCGGCATTTTCGAAGGCCGGCTTGTTCTTGGTGGTGTGATACAGCTCGATCAGCTTGAGCTTGAGCTCGGCGCGGTTCGGATCGTTCTCGATGGCTTCCTTGAGGCGCTCCTCGGCGGCCTCGTAGCGGCCATAGGCGACGAACACGTCGGCTTCGGTGAGGGGATCGACCTCGCTGTCCTCGGTCTGAATGGCGCCGGCGCCGCTGACCGCGAAGTCGCTCAGGAAGGACGACTCCTCCTCGGACTCGGGGCCGGCGGCAGCCGCCTCCCCTGCCCCGGCCGCGGCGGCCGCCGGTTCGCCGGTGAGAATGCTCTCCTGGTAGTCCTCTGCCGAACGGCGGCGGCGGATGACGATGGCCGCGATCAGCAGCAGCACCAGCAGGACCGGCAGGCCGACGAACATCAGCAGGGAGTTGCCGGGCAGGCCGCCGAACGCGCCCCGCAGGCCGTCACCGATCCCGGCCACCACGCCCATGACCGTCTGCATGATGCCGCCTTCGTCCTGGGCGGCAGGCGCGGCCGGAGCCGGGGCAGCCTGCGGCCGCTGTTCCTCGCGCTGGGCGATCTCCTCGGCCAGCTCGACCGGGGATTTGGTCTCGGCCATGGCCACCTCTTCCTCGCCCCCGGCAGGCGCGGCGGGCGCGGTCGCCGGCGTTTCGGTTTCGGCCATGGCCTGGTCGTGCGTGCCGGCCTCGTGGCCCTGGTCGGCTTCGTGCGTCTCGGCCGGTGCCGGCGCCTGGCTGCCGGCGGCCGCCTCGCCGGCGGTTTCTTCAGCTGCGGCCGGTGCCGGCTGGGCGGCGGCCGCTTCGCGGGCGCTGGCCAGTTGCTGCTGGAGCGCCGCCAGTTCGTCGTCGCTGATCGACAGGGCGCGCTGCTTGCGGTTGAGTTCCTCTTCCAGGGCCTGCAGTTCGCGGTTGAGCTGTTCGTTGTGACCGCCCATGGCCGCGCTGTCCTCGCGCAGTTGGCGCAGTTCCTCGCGCAGGGTCAGCAGTTCGTTGCGGGCCGCCTCTTCGCTGGTGCCGGTGCCGGCCTGCAGATCGCCCCCGTCCGGCGAGGCCAGGGTGAGTTCGCCGCTGGCGGCTTCGCCTTCCGTCTCACCCGCCGCGGCCTCCCCGGCCACCACGGGCTGGGTCTCTGCCGGCATCTCGCCGGCCACGCTCTGCCGGTAGTCCTGCCAGGCCTGGAGCTGGGCCCGGTATTCCATCTCGGCCTCGCGGGGATTGACGGAGGTGATGATGTCGGGATCGTCGATCCGCAGCACGTGGCCGACCTTGAGCCGGTTCATGTTGCCGTCGACGAAGGCCTCGGGGTTGCTCACCAGCAGGGCCATCATGACCTGGTAGATGGAAACCGAATCGCTGGGCCGCAGCTTCTCGGCGATCTTCCACAGGGTGTCGCCCTTCTGCACGATGCCGTAGTCCAGCTCGCCGGTAACCGGCGCGGGGGCGGCGCGTGCGGCCTCGGCGAACTCGGCCAGGGGGATCCGCGGGAACAGTTCTTCCTCTTCGGCGGCGAGCGCCGGTTCGGCCGGCGCCGGCGCGGCGGCGGCCGGCTCAGGCAGGGCCGGTTCGGCATCGGACGCTGCCGGAGCTTCGCCTTCGGGGGCCGGTACCGGGGTCTCGGCCAGGGTCTCGGCAGCCGGTTCCGGTACGGGGGCAGGTGCCGGCGCCTCGGCTTCAGCCACCGGCGCGGGCGCCGGGGTCTCGGGAGCGGCGGCCGGTTCCGGCTCGGCCGGAACGGCGGCCTCCTTCATCTCGGTCCGCGGGAAGGGCTCCTCGGGCACGGCCGGCGCGGGCGGCGCGGCTTCCGCCGGGGCTTCGGCCACCGGGGCCGGAGGAGCGGGCTCGGCCGCCACGGCCGGAGCGGGAACCGGGGCGGGAACGGGTTCAGGCGCGCTGACCGGCGCCTGGGTGGCCGGAGCCTCGACCATCGCCGGCTGGCGCTGGATGCGATCCGGCGGATCCAGGAGGATGGTGTATTCGCGCACCATGCGGCCGTTCTGCCAGTTCATCTCGAGCAGGAAGTCGAGGAACGGCTCCTTGATCCGCTGCTTGCTGCTGACGTGGATGTAGTACTTGCCCTGCTCGTCCTGCCGGATGCGAAAACGCAGATCCCCGAGCAGGTAGGAGCGGTCGATGCCGGCCCGCAGATAGGCTTCGGGAGAGGCGAGCTTGACCTTGAGATTGGTGATGTCTTCGGGCGTGGGCGAGATGAGTTCGATATCGGCATCGAGGGGTTCGTCGAGCGCCGAATGGACAATGATCCGGCCGAAGCCCAGGGCCTGGGCGCCGAGCGGCATGAGCAAAAGGGCGGTGGCCAGGAAAACGACCAGCTTGCGCATCATCATTACGTCTCCACTCCTTAGGGGAATCTGTCCACGCCGACGGCGTGCCCTCAATTTTCCAAATAATTCAATGACTTGCAGAATCTATCTTTGAATAATCTTTATAAGTATGCAGTAACTATAGCTTACAAATAGTCTTTTACCAAAATTTCCGCGATTTGAACACAATTCAGGGCGCTTCCCTTGCGGCTGCAATCGCCGAGAATCCAGGCGCCGAAGACGTCGCCCCGTTCCGGGGCCAGGCGCAGGCGGGTGAGATAGACCGCGTCGGAGCCGGCCGCGTCGGTCACCGGACTGGGCTCGGCTTCCTCCCCGCCGGCTTCGATGTATTCCACCCCCAGCGTTTCGGCCAGCACGGCGCGCAGGCTGTCCACGTCCACCGGCACCTCGAGCACGCCATAGATCTGCAGCACGTCACCGAAGAACACGGGGATCTGCGCCACCGTGACCATGATGTCCAACTCGGCATGGGGCAGGAGCCGCCGGGTCTCCTCCACCAGGCGCAGCTCGTCGGCGCTGTGGCCTCCCTGGAGGATATCGGCCGTGCGGGCCAGAACGTTGAAGGCGATTTGCTGCGGAAACCGTTCGGGTTCGATGGGCCGCACATTGAGCAGATCCGTGGTCTGTCTGGCCAGCTCCTCGATGCCGGGCTTGCCCTGGCGGGAGACCGCGTTGCAGGCAGTGACGAAGAGTTGCCGCAGGCCGAAGCGCTCGCGCAGGGGGGCGAGCGCCAGCCACAGCAACACGGTGTGACAGTCGGGACTGGCAACGATGCCGCGGTAGCGGATCGCGTCCAGTTCGTGAGGATTGATCTCGGGGATCACCAGGGCCACGTCGGGATCCTCTGCCCAGGCGCCGCTGGCATCCACCACCCGGCTGCCGGCCTCGGCCGCCGCCTCGCCGTAACGGCGCGCGGTTTCCGGATCGCCGACGGTGAAGGTGAGCGCCACGCCGGAGAAATCGAAGCTTTCGGCATCCCGCACCCGCAGGCGTTCCTCGCCGAAGGCCACGAATTCGCCCACGGCCTCGCCGGTGTCGAGGGGATGCAGGCTCCCCAGGGGAAAATCCCGCTCGTGAAGGAGCTGGATCAGGGTTTCGCCGATCAGATGCGTGGCGCCGACGATGGCGATGTCGGGTTTGCTTTCCATGGGAGACGGTAACTTGTGTGACGGGTGGGATGAGGGTTCATGAACACCTGTAGGAGCGGCGCAAGCCGCGACGAGGCGGTGGCTGGTCGCTCGTGGCGGGTGGCTGGGCAATACGTGTTGTTACCCGTCACCCGCTACCGCATTGTCGCGGCTTGCGCCGCTCCTACATTGTAGTCGGATGCATTGTCGTCACGGGACCGTTGCGCTCACGCTTCGAGCAGGATCCGCAGCATGCGCCGCAGGGGTTCGGCGGCGCCCCACAGGAGCTGATCGCCGACCGTGAAGGCCGAGAGGTATTCGTTGCCCATGCTCAGCTTGCGCAGCCGGCCGACGGGAATGGTAAGGGTGCCGCTGACCGCGGCGGGGGTCAGCTCGTGCATGGTGGCTTCCTTCTCGTTGGGGATCACCTTGACCCAGTCGTTGTCGGCATCGAGCATGTCGGTGATCTCGTCGAGCGGCACGTCGCGGCGCAGCTTGATGGTGAGCGCCTGGGAATGGGAGCGCATGGCGCCGATCCGCACGCACAGGCCGTCGATGGGCACGGGGTGCTCGCCGCGGCCGAGGATCTTGTTGGTCTCCACCTCGGCCTTCCACTCCTCGCGGCTCTGGCCGGAGGGCAGTTCGCTGTCGATCCAGGGGATCAGGCTGCCGGCCAGAGGCACGCCCCAGTTGTCCACCGGGAAGGCGTCGCTGCGCATGTGCGCGGTCACCCGGCGGTCGATTTCGAGGATGGCGGCGGCCGGATCGTCGAGCAGATCCTGCACGCTGGCGTGCAGGGAGCCCATCTGGGCCAGCAGTTCACGCATGTTGCGGGCGCCGGCGCCGGAGGCCGCCTGATAGGTCATGGGCGTGATCCATTCGATCAGATCACGGCGGAACAGCCCGCCCAGGGCCATCAGCATGAGGCTCACGGTGCAGTTGCCGCCCACGTAGGTCTTCACGCCTTCGGCCAGCCCCCGGTCGATCACCTCGCGGTTGACCGGATCGAGCACGATGATGCTCTCGTCCTCCATGCGCAGGGTGGAGGCGGCGTCGATCCAGTAACCCTGCCAGCCGGCGGCGCGCAGTTGCGGATAGACCTTCTCGGTGTAGCCCCCGCCCTGACAGGTGAGAATCACGTCCATCGCCTGCAGCGCGTCGATGGCCATGGCGTCCTTGAGGGGCGGGACGGGCTTGCCCACGTCCGGGCCCGGCTGGCCGTGCTGGGAGGTGGTGAAGAACACCGGCTCGATGGCGTCGAAATCGTGTTCCTCGCGCATGCGCTGCATGAGCACGGAACCGACCATGCCGCGCCAACCGATCAGACCGACTTTTTTCATCTTGTATTCCTCGTTTCAGAATTCGGGCTTCTTCACTGTCTGCGCATGGCGGAGACGACGGCGTCGCCCATCTCGGACGTGCTGACCTTGCGGGTGCCCTCGCTCCAGATGTCCTGGGTGCGCAGACCCTCGTCGAGCACCGTGCTGACCGCCTGCTCGATGCGCTCGGCCATCGCCGGGGCGTCGAGGGTGTAGCGCAGCATCATGGCCACCGAGAGAATGGTCGCCAGCGGGTTGGCCACGTTCTGCCCGGCAATGTCCGGGGCCGAACCGTGGATCGGTTCATACATGCCCTTGCCGTTCTCGTCGAGAGAGGCCGAGGGCAGCATGCCGATGGAGCCGGTGAGCATGGCCGCGCAGTCGGAGAGGATATCACCGAACATGTTGGTGGTAACCATCACGTCGAACTGCTTGGGTGCCCGCACCAGCTGCATGGCCGCGTTGTCCACGTACATGTGGCTCAGTTCGATGTCGGGATGGGCTTTGGCCTCCTCGCTCATCACTTCGCGCCACAGCTCGGTGCACTCGAGGACGTTGGCCTTGTCCACGGAGCAGACCCGGCCCTGCCGCTTGGCGGCGATCGCGAAAGCCACCTTGCCGATCCGGCGGATCTCCGATTCGGAATAGACCAGGGTGTTGTAGCCCTGGCGCTCACCGTTGTCCAGGGTGCGCACGCCGCGCGGCTGACCGAAGTAGATGCCCCCGGTCAGCTCGCGCACGATCAGGATGTCCAGCCCCGAGACCACCTCGGGCTTGAGGGTGGAGGCGTCGGCGAGCTGAGGATAGAGAATCGCCGGGCGCAGATTGGCGAACAGCCCCAGCTCCGCGCGCAGCCCCAGCAGCCCCTTCTCGGGCCGCACCGCGATGTCCAGCGACTCCCACTTGTAACCGCCCACGGCGCCGAGCAGCACGGCATCGGCCTCCCTGGCCAGTTTCAGGGTTTCCTCGGGCAACGGCGTGCCGGTGGCGTCATAGGCGGTACCGCCCACCAGGCCTTCTTCCAGCTCCACCTGCAGGCCGTAGTCGTCCCGCAGGCATTCGAGCACCTTCACGGCCTCGGCGACGATCTCCTGGCCAATGCCGTCACCGGGGAGAATGGCGATTTTCTTTGTCATGTATGTTTCCTTTATCGGGTACTCTGCAAATAACACGGAGAACACGGAGGCACGGAGGACACGGAGATTGTCATAGTTGGAAATGGAAAACGCCGTGTTCTTCGTGTCTCCGTGCCCTCCGTGTTCCTTACACCGACTCCGGCAGGTGTCTGAACAGCCACGGGGCCGCTTTTTTGCGGCGTGCTTCGTAGGCGCGGATTTCGTCGGCGTGTTCGAGGGTCAGGCCGATGTCGTCGAGGCCTTCGAGGAGGCGGTGCTTGCGGAATTCGTCGATCTCGAAACGGATCACCGTGCCGTCGGGCTTGGTGATGGTCTGCCTTTCGAGATCCACGGTGAGGGTATAGCCCTCGTTGGCTTCCACTTCGCGGAACAGTTCGTCCACCGTTTCGGCATCCAGCACGATGGGCAGGATGCCGTTCTTGAAACAGTTGTTGTAGAAGATGTCGGCGAAGCTCGGCGCGATGATCACCCGAAACCCGTAGTCGAGCAGCGCCCACGGGGCATGTTCCCGGGACGAGCCGCAACCGAAGTTCTCCCGCGCCAGCAGGATCTGCGCGCCCTGATAGCGGGGCTGGTTGAGCACGAAGTCCGGGTTGATCGGCCGCTGGCTGTTGTCCATGCCCGGCTCGCCGTGATCCAGATAGCGCCACTCGTCGAACAGATTGGGCCCGAACCCCGTGCGCTTGATGGACTTCAGGAACTGCTTGGGAATGATGGCATCGGTATCGACGTTGGGCCGGTCGAGGGGCATGACGATGCCGGTCAGTTTCGTGAATTTTTCCATCGGCTTCTTTCAACCTTTGAGTGTAATGAACACGGAGGTCACGGAGACACGGAGATCACGGAGATTGACAGGAAAAGAGCAGCCCGGCATTGAACGCCACCCAAAACGGTTTCCGTGCATTTGCATACTCCGTGTCCTCCGTGTCTCCGTGGCCTCCGAGTTATTTGCAGTTCACCGGCAGTTCCCGCACGTCCACGAAGTGGCCGGTGATCGCCGCTGCCGCGGCCATGGCCGGGCTGACCAGGTGGGTGCGGCCGCCGGGGCCCTGGCGGCCTTCGAAGTTGCGGTTGGAGGTGGAGGCGCAGCGCTGGCCCGGTTCGAGGCGGTCGGCGTTCATGGCCAGACACATGGAGCAGCCGGGTTCGCGCCATTCGAAGCCGGCGTCGATGAAGATCCGGTCGAGCCCCTCCTCTTCGGCCTGTTTCTTCACCAGGCCGGAGCCGGGCACCACCAGGGCCTGTTGAATGCTGTCGGCCACCTTGCGGCCCTTCGCCACGGCGGCGGCGGCGCGCAGATCCTCGATCCGCGAATTGGTGCAGGAGCCGATGAAGACCACGTCGGGCCGGATGGCGGTGATGGGCGTGCCGGGTTCGAGGCCCATGTAGTCGAGGGCCTTCTGCATCCCTTCCCGCTTCACCGGATCGGACTCGGCGGCCGGATCCGGCACCCGGCCGTCGATGCCGGTGACCATCTCGGGCGAGGTGCCCCAGGTGACCTGCGGTACCAGGGTGGAGGCATCGAGAGTCACTTCGGCATCGAACACCGCATCCGGATCGCTGTGCAGGCTGCGCCAGTCGGCCACCGCCTGGTCCCACAATTCGCCCTGCGGGGCGAAGGGCCGGCCCTTCACGTAGTCGATGGTCTTGTCGTCCACCGCCACCATGCCGGCGCGGGCGCCGGCCTCGATGGCCATGTTGCACAGAGTCATGCGCCCTTCCATGGACAGGGCCCGGATGGCCTCGCCAGCGAACTCGATGGCGTGGCCCGTGCCGCCGGCGGTGCCGATGCGGCCGATGATGGCGAGAATGATGTCCTTGGCGGTGACGCCCTCGGGCACCGGACCGTCCACGGTGATGCGCATGGCCTTCGATTTCTTCTGCACCAGGCACTGGGTGGCCAGCACGTGCTCCACCTCGGAGGTGCCGATGCCGAAGGCCAGGGCGCCGAAGGCGCCGTGGGTGGAGGTATGGGAGTCGCCACAGACCACGGTCATGCCCGGCAGGGTGGCGCCCTCCTCCGGGCCGATCACGTGCACGATCCCCTGGCGGATGTCGTCCATGCGGAATTCGGTGATGCCGAAGGTGCGGCAGTTCTCGTCGAGGGTCTCCACCTGCAGGCGGGAGACGGGATCGGCGATGCCCCGGGAGCGATCGGTGGTGGGCACGTTGTGATCGGGCACGGCGAGGTTGGCCTCCACCCGCCAGGGCTTGCGCCCGGCCAGGCGCAGGCCCTCGAAGGCCTGGGGCGAGGTGACCTCGTGCACCAGGTGGCGATCGATGTAGATCAGCGCGGTGCCGTCACCATTGTCGCGCACCACGTGAGCGTCCCAGAGCTTGTCGTAGAGGGTCTTGCCGGTCATCGGGTTCTCCTGCGGGATGCCTTCCAGGCTTTCTCCATGGCTGGATAGTCTAGGGTTGTGTTAGCCTATTACGCAAATTCATTATTTTCATAATTTATATTCTTGTTAGTTATGGATATTCAGGCACTGCAGGCATTCGTGGCCGTGGCCGAGCACGGTTCCTTCTCCCGCGCCTCAATGGCCCTGTTTCTGACCCAGCCAGCGGTCAGCAAGCGCATCGCCCAGCTCGAAAGCGAACTCGACACCCGGTTGTTCGACCGCATCGGTCGCCATGTGAGCCTGACCGAGGCCGGACGGGCACTCTTGCCCCGGGCTCGGGACATCCTGCTGGCCCTGGAGGATGCCCGCCGCGCTCTGCACGATCTCTCGGGGCAGGTGGCCGGTCCGCTGCATCTGGCCACCAGCCACCACATCGGACTGCACCGGCTGCCGCCGGTGCTGCGGGCCTTCACCGCCCGCTGGCCGGAGGTGGAGCTGGATCTGCAGTTCATGGACTCGGAACAGGCCTGCCAGGAGGTGCGCCGCGGCGAGCGGGAACTGGGCATCGTGACCCTGCCGCTTTCGCCACCGGCGGAGCTGGAGAGCCGGGAAATCTGGCCCGACCCGCTCTGTTTCGTGGTGGGCCCCGAACACCCGCTGGCCGATACGCTCTGCGTCGCGCCGGCGGAACTGTGCCGCCATCCGGCCGTATTGCCGGCCCGGGGCACCTATACCCGCGAGGTGATCGAGGCGGCGTTCCGGCCGGCGGATCTGGCGATTCCCGTGCGTCTGGAAACCAATTACCTGGAAACCATCAAGATGATGGTGAGCGTGGGCCTGGGCTGGAGCGTCTTGCCGCAGAGCATGCTGGGCAGTGAACTGCAGGCCTTGTCGGTACACGGCATGCGGCTTTCACGCCGGCTGGGGGTGGTGTGGCATGGCCGCCGAACCCTGTCCAATGCCGCGCGGGCGATGCTCGAGGCCTTGTCGGTGGCGCGCGAGGAGCGCGAGGCGGGACGGGATGCACTGTAGGTGGCTCAAGGGCTGCGTGCTACAAATGGAAGTTCCAAATACCGAATCACTTAGGCAAGCATGCCCGATTCCAACACTGCCCTCTGGGACAGAGAGCTCAGTGCGCGCAATGAACCATGGTCTGGTATTTGGAACTTTCATTTAGCTGACGATATACATCGCACCTGGAGATGCCGGCTCCGCTGCGCTTGAGCCGGCCATTGGTGCTTGCCTGCGCACCAATGGCCCGGTAACACACTTGTCCCGATTCGCGTCGCCTGTCATGAGGTTTGGTGCAATATCCGGGCTAGGCGGAGGCCTTGTCGGAGGTGCCGCGTAGCCATTGCCGCAGGCTGTCGAGGGGCATGGGGCGGGCGATGTGGTAGCCCTGGGCGGCGTCGCAGCCCTGGGCTCGCAACAGGTCGAGCACTTCGTCGTTTTCCACGCCTTCCGCCACGACCTCAAGGCCGAGGTTGTGGGCCAGTTCGATGGTCGAACGCACGATGATGGCGTCGTTCTCGTCTTCCAGCATGTCGATGACGAAGGAGCGGTCGATTTTGAGGCTGGCCACGGGCAACAGCTTGAGATAGGCGAGCGAGGAGAAGCCGGTGCCGTAGTCGTCGATGGCCAGCGACGCGCCGAGGCGATTGAGCTGTTGCATGACCTCGCGGGCCCGCACCGGGTCGCTCATCACCGCGCTTTCGGTGATCTCCAGCGTCAGTTTCTCGCCGGCGAGGCCATACTGCTCCAGCAGGGCGCGGATGTGGTCGGGCAGATCGGCATCCTGCAGATCCCAGGCCGACAGATTGATCGCCACGCCCAGTTCGGGATGCGCCGCCTGCCAGGCGGCGCAGTCGGCGATCGCCTGGGCCAGGATCCGCCGGGTGAGCGGATTCATCAGCCCCGACTGCTCGGCCAGCCGGATGACGGACTCGGGGGAGATGAATCCCTGGCGGGGATGCTGCCAGCGCAGCAGGGCCTCGACGCTGGACGGCGCCTCGCCGGCCAGCGTGATCTGGGGCTGGTAGTGCAGACGCAGGGCGCCGCTCGGGCGATCGAGTTCGGCGCGCAGATCCCCGAGCAGGGAGAGATTGTCGATACCGTCTTTCTCGTAGGCCGGATCGTAGATGACGAAATCACGCTTGTTGCGCTTGGCCCGGTACATGGCGATGTCGGCGCGCCGGATCAGGGTGGCGGCATCCTGGCCGTGCCGCGGATAGAGGGCCACGCCGAGACTGGCGCCCACATAGAGATCCTGACCGCCGACCGTGAGCACCTGGCTGACCACGTGCACGATCTTGTTGAGGAAGGCCGGCACTTCGTGCGCCCGCAAATCGGTGGCCACGATGGCGAACTCGTCCCCGCCGAGGCGCGCCACCGTATCCGATTCCCGCAGGTTCGCGGCCAACCGCTGGCTGATCTGCTGCAACACCTGATCCCCGACCGGATGCCCCAGGGTGTCGTTGATTTCCTTGAATCGATCCAGATCCATCAGCACGAAGACCATTTCGGCCTGCTGGCGGTTGGCCAGGTGCATGGCCTGCTCGAGCCGGTCCTGGAGCAGCGCCCGGTTGGGCAGGCCGGTCAGCGCATCGTGCATGGCCTGGTGCTCCAGGGCCGTCTGCCGCTGGTGGATCTCGCGGCGCATGTGGTTGTAGGCATCCACCAGCAACTGGATCTCGCGGCTGCCGGTTTCCTGCAGGGAAAGGTGCTCGAGCTTGCGGCCCTCGCCGGCGATCTGGGTGGCGATGCGCTGGATGGGCTTGAGGATGGAGTGATCCACGAGCAGGTAGACAAAGAGGATGAAGCCGACGGCGAGCAGCAGGAAGATCCAGATTTCCGCCGTCAACTGCACGGTCGCGGCCTCCAGACGCCGGACGTTCTGCCCGCTCCAGGCGGCCAGGGCATCGTCCACTTCATGCATGATCTGGTTGACGCGGCTCTGCAAGGGGCGGATCTGGGTCTGCACGAAATGCAGATCGTTGCGCCAGATCCGGGTTTCGCGCAGATCCCGGAAGCGGCCATACTGGCGCTGCCACTCCCGGGAGAGGCGCTGCATCTGCGCCAGGCTCTCCTCGGTCTGCAGCCCCACCTCGCCGGACGTGGCCTCCGCCACCAGTTCCGCCAGCAGGGTGTCGATGCGCTTTTGCAGAATGTCGATGTTGCGTTCCTGGGCGATATAGCGCCGCTCGTTGAGGCCGGCGTAGCGGATCACCAGGGCGCGGAAATCGAGCACCTTGCTGGTCCAGAGGCTCTTCACCCGCTCCAGCTTGTGCAGCAGGCGGAGGTTTTCGGCCGTGGGTTCGGACTCGGCGATTTCGGCCAGCGCCAGATCCGCCTGGGTGACAAAGGCTTCATGGTTCTGCCGCAGATAGCGATCGATGAAGGGCAGCATGGGATAGACCCACTCGATGTTGCGCCGATAGCGCAACAGGCGCTCGACCCGTTTGCGGATCCGGTCGATGTATTCGGCCAGGTCGTCGATGGACTTGCGCAACGGCACCTCCGGAGGGAAGGCCATCTTCTGCAGACGCCGGACCAGCACCGAGGCCGCCTCGAGGTGTTCGCTGATCTTTTCGGAGGCCTCCAGGCGGGGGGTGATCAGGGTGGCATTGAGCACGGTTTCCGCCTGCCACAGCTCGTCGCGCACCTGCCGCACCAGATGCCCGATGCGTTGCTGGGTCTGCAGATCGGCGGTATTGTGGCGGCTCACCTCGCCGATGTAACGGTGGGCGTTGTAGGCCCCCGCCACCAGCAGGATCACCATCACCGAGGACGCGCCCCAGTAACGGAAACGCAGGCCCGAATGGCGCAGTTCCTGCCACCAGCGGCTCAGCATGGGGGCAGCGTATCCTGCAACGCCCGGAAACCGATGAAGCACCTGCCGGTGGGGTGGAAAAGATTGTGCATCCCTGTCTCGCTCGGTTACCGTCTTTGCCTGAAAATGTTATCGGACAATGGCGGGAATTTCTTCACTTTCCCTGCCATGCCCTTTACCACAAAAGGGGTATACTGAAAGGATGTGGCGATTCCTTCCCTTTCTGGCCCTCTTGCTGGGCGCCTGCGCCAGCGTCTACCTGGGCTCGGGCGCGCCACATGCCGCCGGCGGCCGGGATCTGGCCGGGGCGCGGCAGGATGCCGAGTGCAGCCGGCGGCTGTGGCAACAGCTTGGCGAGCCGGCAGCGATCCGGGTGGAATGCCGGGGCGGCGTGGTGTATCTGCGGGGTGTCGTCTCCTCGGCGCAAAGCCGCCAGGCCCTGGTGCGCTTCGTCGCCCAGCAGGCCGGCGTCGAGCGGGTGGAAGATCGCCTGGTGGTGCGCTGATCAGTCCCGGGCCGGGACGCTGTCGGCGGGAATCGTTCGCCAGGCGATGAGGCCACCGGCCAGGCACAGCAGGGCGGCGCCCAGGAACATGCTCTGCGGCCCCAGGGTGCCGAATATCTGGCCACTGGCGAAACTGCCCAGCGCCCCGCCCGCGCCGAAGCTCAGACTGCTGTAGAGCGCCTGGCCCTTGCCCTGGTGGCGGGCGCCGAAATAGCGGTGCACGAGGTGAATGGCGGCGGCGTGGTAGATGCCGAAGCTGGCCGCGTGCAGGGTCTGGGCCAGCACCATCAGCCACACTACCTCGGGAAACAGCCCGATCAGACACCAGCGCAGCATGGCCAGCAGGAGGCTGACGATAAGCAGCCGGCGCAGACCGAAGGCCGGTTCCAGCCGGGGCATGAGCAGGAAGATCCCCACCTCCGCGATCACCCCAAGGGCCCAGAGGGCGCCGATCACCCCCAGCGAATAGCCGAAGCTCTCCATGTAGATGGTGTAGAAGGTGTAATAGGGCCCGTGACTGGCCTGCATCAGGAAGCACACCACCAGCAGGCCTGCCACGTGGGGCTTGCGCAGAATGCGTCGCAGCGGTTCGTGATCCAGGGACAGATGGCCGGCCGCCTCTTCCGGCACCAGCAGGCTGCTGATCCAGATGGCGGCGAACAGGCCCAGCAGGAGCCATGGCAAGAGGCTCACCCCCTGCCCCGCCATCAGCCCCCCGAGTCCCCAGGCGGTGAGGATGAAGCCGATGGAGCCCCACAGCCGGATGGAGCTGTAGCGGTGGGTCTGGCCACGCAGGTGGTGGAAGGTGGTGGCTTCGAACTGGGGCAGCGCGGCATTCCAGAAGAAGCTGAACACCATCATCACCGCGGCCAGGGCCCAGAAGCCGTTGGCGAAGAACACGGCGGCGAAACTCAGGGCCGCCAGCAGGCAGCCGCTGCGCACGATGGCCATGCGCCGGCCCGTGTGATCGGCGATCCAGCCCCAGATGTTGGGGGCCACGATCTTGGTGGCCATGAGAATGGCCATGAGGTTGCCGATTTCGGCGACCGCGAATCCCTCGGCCTTGAGGTACAGGCTCCAGTAGGGGATCAGCGCGCCGAGGCTGGCGAAATAGAAGAAATAGAAGCCGGACAGGCGCCAGTAGGGCATTTGCGTGCAACGCAAAGTTGAATGGTCGGGCTGAAGCCCGACCTACGTACGCCCCGCGGGGACGACGGGGGTGGGGGATTCCACGTCGGCGTTCTGGGCGCGGTGGCGCAGCAGGTGATCCATGATCACGATGGCCATCATGGCCTCGGCGATGGGCGTGGCGCGGATCCCCACGCAGGGATCGTGGCGGCCCTTGGTGATCACCTCGATGGGCTCGCCGTGCACGTCGATGCTGCGCGCCGGCAGGCGCAGGCTGGAGGTGGGCTTGAGGGCGATGCTGGCGAGGATGTCCTGGCCGCTGGAGATGCCGCCGAGCACCCCGCCGGCGTGGTTGGAGAGAAAGCCCTCGGGGGTGATCTCGTCGCGGTGTTCGGTGCCCTTCTGTTCCACGCAGGCGAAACCGGCCCCGATCTCCACGCCCTTGACGGCGTTGATGCTCATCAGGGCATGGGCCAGCTCCGCATCCAGGCGATCGAAGACGGGCTCGCCGAGGCCCGGCGGCACGCCGGTGGCCACCACGTTGACCCGTGCGCCGATGGAGTCGCCCGACTTGCGCAGGGCGTCCATGTAGGCTTCCAGTTCCGGTACCTTGTCGGCATCGGGAAAGAAGAAGGGGTTGGTCTCCACCGCCGCCCAGTCGAAGCGTTCGAAGGGAATGGGGCCGAGCTGGGCCAGATAGCCGCGGATCTCGATCCCGCAGCGATCGCGCAGGTATTTCTTGGCGATGCCGCCGGCGGCGACCCGGATCGCCGTCTCCCGGGCCGAGGAACGGCCGCCGCCGCGATAGTCGCGCAGCCCGTACTTCTGCTGGTAGGTGTAGTCGGCATGACCGGGACGGAAGCTGTCCTTGATGTCCGAGTAGTCTTTCGAGCGCTGATCGGTGTTCTCGATCAGCAGGCCGATGGGGGTGCCGGTGGTCACGCCCTCGAAGACCCCGGAGAGGATGCGCACCCGATCGGCCTCGCGGCGCTGGGTGGTGTGGCGGCTCTGGCCGGGCTTGCGCCGGTCCAGGTCCCGCTGCAGATCCGCCTCGCTCAGTTCGAGGCCGGGCGGACAGCCGTCGACGATGCCGCCGATGGCCGGGCCATGACTCTCACCGAAGGTGGTGACCGTGAAGAGTTTTCCGAAGCTGTTTCCTGACATGGCGGCTATTGTAGCCGCTTGCGGGTGGGGCGGATAGCGCGACCTGACGATGGTTGTTCCGAATTTCCGAACATTATCGGCTATTGAACCACTTTCTGGCACGCCCCAGAGGCTGGCGAGGCGTTTCGTGACACGCCGTGAATACCTCCCTGTAGGCTCGACGGCCGCATCCTTGCGGCCGACGGTCACGAAACGCCTCGCCAGCCTCTGGGGCTTTGTACTGCTGACAACCTGATGACAGGAAATTCGGAACGACTTCGACTCACTGAAGAAGTGACTCAGATCACCTTCGAGAAACGCTGGGCCTTCTGCTGGCGCAGGTACTTGTCGAACACCATGCAGATGTTGCGGATCAGCAGCTTGCCGGGGGGCTGGACGTCGATCCGGGTGTCGGACAGGCGCAGCAGGCCGTCGGCCTGCATGGGTTCCAGTTCGGCCAGCTCGGTGGCGAAGTAGTCGCGGAAGTCGATGCCGAAGCGGTCTTCGATGGCCGGCATGTCGAGGGTAAAGTGACAGATGAGCTGGGAGATGACCTCGCGGCGCAGCACGTCGTCGTCGTCGAGCCGCACGCCGCGGAAGACGGCCAGCTCGCCGGCATCGATGCGTTCGGCGTATTCGTCGAGGGTCTTGACGTTCTGGGCGTAGCTGCGGCCCACCATGCTGATGGCGGTGACGCCCATGGCCACGAGATCGCATTCGGCATGGGTGGAGTAGCCCTGGAAGTTGCGGTACAGGGTGCCGTTGGCCTGGGCGATGGCCAGTTCGTCGTCGGGCTTGGCGAAGTGATCCATGCCGATGTAGACGTAACCGGCGTCGGTGAGGCGGTCGATGCAGTGGCTGAGGATGGCCAGCTTGGTGTCGGGGCTGGGCAGATCCTCGGCGCGGATCTGGCGCTGGGTCTTGAACAGCTCGGGCAGGTGGGCATAGTTGAACACCGAGAGGCGATCCGGGTCTAGGGCCAGCACCTTGTCGAGGGTGCGATCGAAGGTCTCGACGTTCTGCAGTGGCAGGCCGTAGATCAGATCGATGCTCACCGACTTGAAGCCCACCTCGCGGGCCGTCTCGATGGCGTAACGGGTCTCGGCCTCGGACTGGATGCGGTTGACCGCCTTCTGCACCTGGGGGTCGAAGTCCTGCACGCCCAGGCTCATGCGGTTGAAGCCCAGCGCCCGAAGCACGGCGATGGTGTCGCCATGGGCCTCGCGGGGATCGATCTCGATGGAATACTCGCCCGTATCGTCGTCCAGCAGGCGGAAGTGTTCGCGGGTGACGGCCATCAGGGCCCGCATTTCCTCGTGGCTGATGAAGGTGGGCGTGCCGCCGCCCCAGTGGAGCTGCTCCACGGGCCGGTTGGCGGTATCGAAGAGCGCCGCCTGCATGGCGATCTCGCGGTGCACCCGCTCCAGGTAGGGCGCGGCGCGGCTGCGATTCCTGGTGACCACCTTGTTGCAGCCGCAGTAGAAACAGACCGTGTCGCAGAAGGGAATGTGGAAATACAGCGACAGGGGGCCGCCCGCGGCGTTGCTGGCTTCGGCCTCGGCGCGGTAGGCGGCGCTGTCGAATTCGGGGGTGAACTGCACCGCCGTGGGATAGGAGGTGTAACGGGGACCGGCCTTGTCGTAACGGCGGATGAGGTCCTTGTCGAAGAGGATGTTGCTCATGAGGTCTCTCCCCGGCACGCTGCCGGTTACGGTTGGCCCTGCGAAAGGCGGTCGGCGGCGGCGTCGAAGGCCGCCTGATGGGCCGAAAGTTGCGCGGCGTCGAGCAGGAACACGCCTTCCCCGCCGTGGGCGAACTCCAGCCAGACGAAGGGCACCCGGGGGAAGGCCGCCTGCAGCGCTTCGGCGCTGTTGCCCACCTCGACGATGAGCACCCCGTCCGGCGCCAGATGGCGGCCGGCCTGTTGCAGCAGGGGGATCACCAGGTCCAGCCCCTTCTCGCCCGCGGCCAGCCCCAGGGCCGGTTCCTGCCGGTATTCGGCCGGCAGCGCGGCCATGTCTTCGGCGTCCACGTAGGGCGGGTTGCTGAGGATCAGATCATACTCCCCCGCTGGCAGGCCGTCGAACAGATCCGCCGCGTACAGCCCCACCCGGTCCTGCACGCCGTGGCGGTCCACGTTGCGCCGCGCCACCTCGAGCGCTCCGGGAGAGATGTCGCTGGCATCCACCTTCGCCTCGGGCAGGGCCAGGGCGGTGGCGATGGCGATACAGCCGCTGCCGGTGCACAGATCCAGGACCCGCCGGATCCGCTCCGGCACCAGCCAGGGCTGGAAACGCTCGGCGATCAGCTCGGCGAGGGGGGAGCGCGGCACCAGCACCCGTTCGTCCACGAAGAACGGCAGACCGGCGAACCAGGCCTCGCCGATCAGATAGGCCGCAGGCTGGCGGGTTTCGATGCGCCGGGCAACGAGATCGCGGGCCGCCTGGACCTGGCCGGGGGTCAGCACCCGGTCCAGCTCGGCATCGGGAAAGTCGGGCGGCAACCCCACGGCGTGGGAGACCAGCCAGGCGGCCTCGTCCAGGGCGTTGTCGGTGCCGTGGCCGAACCAGACACCCGCCGTATCGAGCGCGTCGCGGCCTTCGAGGATCAGATCCCGCAGGGTGAGCGTGGCCGGGGCGTCGCTCACGACGCGGGGCGGGGGATGTGCTTGGGCCGGAACACCTGGATGAAGTCCTCGTTCACTTCCAGCCAGGGGCCGTCGATCAGGGTGATGCAGGTGGGGATGGCGGGGAACACGCCACGCAGGCAATCGTCGATGGCCGAGGGCTTGCCCGGGAGGTTGACGATCAGGCTCTCGCCGCGGATCCCGGCGGTCTGCCGGGAAAGGATCGCCGTGGGCACCACCTTCAGGGAGACGGCGCGCATCTGCTCGCCGAAGCCCGGCAGCATCTTCTCGCAGACCGCTTCGGTGGCTTCGGGGGTCACGTCGCGCTTCGCCGGCCCGGTGCCGCCGGTGGTGACCACCAGACAGCAGCCTTCCACGTCGCACAGCTCCCGCAGCACCTCCTCGATGCGGTCCACCTCGTCGGGCACCATGCGGGTCACCGCTTCCCAGGGACTGGCCAGCGCCTTCTCGAACCACTCGCGCAGGGCGGGACCGCCGAGATCCTCGTATTCGCCCCGGCTGGCGCGGTCGGAGACGGTGACGATGCCGATACGGATGGGAGTGTCGCTCATGGTCATGCGGTCCTGGGCTGGCCGGAAGCGTCGGGATTGGCGCCGGCGGGGGCTTGAAGCGGAGGACTTTCAGCACCATTACGACGGCATGAACGATCTTATCAGACAACCGGCGGTGGCGGGAATGTTCTACCCCGCCGATCCCGAGGAACTCCGGCGGACGGTGGACGGCTATCTGCAGGCGGCCCTGGCGCGCCAGGACGATCTGACCGAGCCGCCGCGGGCGATCATCGCGCCCCATGCCGGTTACGTCTATTCCGGGCCGGTGGCCGCGAGCGCCTATGCGCGGCTGATCCCCTTCCGGGATCGGTTCCGCCGGGTGGTGTTGCTCGGCCCTTCCCACCGGGTGCCGTTCCGCGGCCTGGCCACCTCTTCGGCCACCCATTTCCAGACCCCGCTGGGGGTGATTCCGGTGGATCGGGCCACGGTGGAAGCACTGGAAGCGCGCTTTCCCCAGGTGATCCGCCTCGATGAGGCTCACGCCCTGGAACACAGCCTGGAAGTGCACCTGCCCTTCCTGCAGGAGGCACTCGACAGCTTCGTGCTGGTGCCGCTGGTGGTGGGGGATGCCACCGCCGGCGAAGTGAGCGAGGTGCTCGAAAGCCTGTGGGGCGATCCCCACACCCTGTTCGTGATCAGTTCCGATCTGAGCCACTATCACGACTACGAGACCGCCCGGCGCCTGGATGCGGCCACCGCCCGGGCCATCGAACAGCGCGAACCCGAGGCCATCGGTTTCGAACAGGCCTGCGGCCGGATCCCGGTGACCGGCCTGCTGGATCTGGCCCGGCGGCACGACCTGCACGTGCACACCCTCGACCTGCGCAATTCCGGCGACACCGCCGGCCCTCGCGATCAGGTGGTGGGTTACGGCGCCTGGGTGGTGTCATGAACGAACATACGCCCGAAGAGCGCCGCATCCTGCTCGAGGTGGCCGCCGCCTCCATTCGCCACGGTCTCGAGACCGGTCACCCCCTGCCCGTGCGCCTCGAGGACTATCCCGAATCTCTGCGCGAGCCCGGCGCCGCCTTCGTGACCCTGAACCTCGACGGCCGCCTGCGCGGTTGCATCGGCTCCCTCCAGGCCATTCGCCCCCTGGTGGAGGACGTGGCCGAAAACGCCTTCGCCGCGGCCTTCCGCGATCCCCGTTTCCCGCCCGTGACGGCGGAGGAATATCCGCGCCTGGAATACCATATCTCCATCCTCAGCAAGCCCGAGCCCTTCCCTGTCGAATCGGAGGCCGATCTGCTCGCCAAACTGCGCCCCGGCATCGACGGACTGGTGCTCATCGAGGGCAACCACCGCGCCACCTTCCTGCCTTCGGTGTGGGAACAGTTGCCCGACCCGCGCCAGTTCCTGGCCAACCTGAAGATCAAGGCCAGCCTGCCGGTGGACTACTGGTCGGACACCATTCGTTTCGAACGCTATACGGTGGAGGAATTCGGGAACTGAGGGGGTTGCCGGCTCCGCTGCGCTTGAGCCGGCCTACTCTATTACCTGATCGTTACAATAAGCGGTAGGTCGGGCTCGGCGTGTCCCTTGGGTATCAGGCCGACGTGTCGGGCTAAAGCCCGACCTACTCTCCGGCTTCAAGGGCGTGCCAGATGCCGGCATGACAGACATATCGGCAAGGTCAGTTGTCGGTCGTGGCGACCCGACAGGTGCCCACGGATCCCGGCAGGCAGGTGCGGCCGTCGATCCAGATGGCGTTGTCGAGACGGGCGCCTTCGAGACGGGCGCCGGCGATTCGGGCGCCGGTGAGATTGGCGTAGGCGAGGTTGGCGTTGCGCAGATCGGCACGGGTCAGATCGGCCTGCCGCAGGGTGGCGCCCTTGAGCGAGGCGCCCCGGAAACTGGCGAAGCTCAGGTTGGCCACGCTGAGATCCGCATAGTCGAGCCGGGCGCCGTCGAAGCGGCTGGCGAAGAGGTTGGCCCCCACCAGCACCGCACTGTCGAGCCGGGCCCGGCTGAGATCGACTTTCAGGGCCTGTAATCCGGACAGCAGGCAGTTGTGCCAGTCCACGCCGGGCGCCGGCGGGGCCTGGCAACTGGCCTCGGCGGGCCGTTCCTGGGGAGCGAAGCGAAAGCCCAGCCACACCACGCCCGCGGCCAGGGCCAGCACGAACAGGGCCTGGCGGATGGACCACTCCCGGCGGCGACTCAGTTGCCGGTAGATCGATTCCCGGTTGTGACGGTATTCGAGGGTCTGCAGATCCTCGGGCGTGCGGCGGTCGCCTGCCTGCGGCGCATGCGCCGGGCGCCGTTCGTCGGCCCAGCGCCGCGCCGCCTGCAGGCGTTCCTGGAAGGCGGGATCCTGGGGATCGCCCTTGAGGACCTCCGGGATCAGATCGCCGCGGCTGCGGATGGGCTGCCAGGTTTCCCGATCCTCGCTCACCTCGTCACTGAGCCGGAAACGGCCGATCAGCAGGCACTGGGCGATCTGGCCGGGCGGAAACGGGCCTTGGACCCGGTTTTCCCGGCGCACGTAGAGAGGTTTGCTCATCGACTCAGGCCATCTCCCGGAAAATGTGGAACCGGCGGCGCCCCATGGCGGCCTGCCGGTCAAGTTTCCGCCGGACCGTCCGCTGATAGGGAAAGACCCGACAGCTTCTTATCGGCCCCATCGCCATGGACCTTAAGCCCCTGCAGGCGGGAACCGCTCGCCCCGCCCCGACCGTTGCCGCCCGCGACCTCCCCGCCCTGCTCGAGAGCTGGCGCGTGGGCGACATCCTCCAGGCCACCGTGGTCGGCCGCGGGGAACGGGGCAGCCTGCTGCTGAACATCCAGGGCGCGCTGCTCGAAGCCGCCCGCCCGCCCACGCTGCCGTTTCGCGCCGGCGAGCGCCTGCCGGTGCAGATCCTGGCCAAGGAACCCCAGCTCGAACTGCGCCTGCTGGCGCCGCCGGCGCAGGCCATCGATCCGGCCCGCGTGCAACAGGCCCTGCGCGAGACCCTGCCCCGCCAGCTCCCCCTGCCGCCCCTGCTGGCCAACCTGGCCCTGGCCCGGCGCGAGGGCGAGAACCTGCCCCTGCCCCGCGAGGTGCTGACCCTGCTGCGGGATCTGTGGCTGAGCCTGGCCAGCCGCGAAGCCCTGAGCCAGCCGCAGCGTCTCGCCCAGGCCATGCGGGCCAGCGGGCCGTTCCTGGAAGCGGCCCTGGCGGCGAGCCTGCAGGGCGACCCGGCCCGGCCCGGGGCGGATCTGCGCGGCCAGCTCCTGCGCCTGGCCGCGGTCCTGCGCCGCCATCTGCCCGGCCCTCCGCCCGCGCCCGCCAGCCCGCCGGCCAGCGACTATCCGCCCCCGCGCCAGACACCGGCCATGCCGCCGCCCCCCCCGGCCCCGCCCAATCCCTGGGCGGCGGCCGGCGCGCAGGCCCATGCGCGGCATCACGACGCGGTGCGGGTCACCCCGGCGGCCCAGCCGCCGGCGCCCCCGAGCCTGGCCAATGCCGGCCGTCCCGAGGCGGCGGTGGCGGATCTGCTGCGACAGGTAGAAGGCGCCATCGCCCGGACCCATTCCCACGCCCTGCATGCGCTGCATGCGCAGGCCGAGGGCCGCCCCCTGTGGGCCATGGAGCTGCCCATCCGCCACGACGCGGGGGTGGATCTGTTCGATCTGCGGATCGAGGAGGAAAGCCGGCAGCGCGACGCGCCCGCCCATGCCCGGCGCTGGTCGGTGCGCCTGGCCTTCGAACTCGAGGGCCTGGGGCCGGTGGCGGCAATCATCACCCTGCAGAACGACGCGGTGGCCACCCGCTTCTGGGTGGAACGGACCGACACCGCCCGCCTCTTCAGTCACTGGCTCGACACCCTGGGCAGCCGGCTGCGCCAGGCCGGCCTGAACGTCGGCGCCCTGGAATGCCGCTGCGGTCCGCCCCCGGACGACGGCGACGAGCCGCCTCCCCTGCTGCGCGAGGAAGCCTGAGATGAGCAAGGTATCCAGACCCGCCCCGCCGCTGGCCGTGGCCCTGCACTACGATGGCGAGCGGGCGCCGCGGGTCACCGCCAAGGGCGCCGGCGACGTGGCCGAACGGATCCGGGAAATCGCCCGCCGCCACGGCATCCCCCTCCAGGACAACCCCGAACTGACCCGCCTGCTGTTCCGTCTGGAACTGGGCGAAACCATACCCGAAGCGCTCTATGTGGCCGTGGCCGAGGTGATTGCCTTCGCCTATCACATGCAGGGCAAGACACCGGCAGGCGAGCCGGAGGCGGAAAACCCTGCCTGACCGGCGGTGGAGAATGTGCGGGGCGCGAGTCGGCGTCGCCTCAGTAATCGAAGGAATACATCACCGACAGCAGGCCGGAGAACATGGCGCCCTTGTCCACCAGCGGGCTGTCCTGGATGGTGCCGGCCAGCAAATCGCCGCGCAGGTTGCCGAGGAAGTGCCAGCGCGGGGTGAAGGAATACTTCACGTAGGCCTGGGCCGCGAAGTTGACGCCGGCCGAGGCGCGGTAGGCCGGCCGCCAGGTGGTCGCCTCGCCCGGGCGCACGCCGTAGTAGTAGTCGTTGAAGGCCGCGTCATAGCGGATGGCGAAGACGCTGGGCACGAAGGTCCACTTGCCCCGTTCGATGAAGCGGCCAAGCTCCAGGCGCAACAGCGATCCGTTGGAGTTGTCGAGAACGTCGCGGAACCAGGTGAGTTCGGCGAATCCCCAGTCGAACTCCCCGCCCAGGGCCAGTCCGGCCTCCCAGCTCAACCGGCGTTCGGCCATCCCCGCCAGGATGGGCGCATCGCTGCCCTTGTAGCCGAAGGGGCGGGGCTGGGCGGTGACGGACACACCCCAGTTCTGCTGACCGAAGACGTACATCCCCACGCGGGTCCAGCGCACGTAGAACAGGCGGTTGTCGGCGAACAGCACCGGCGAGGGCAGGACGATGGCATCCGCGCCGGCATAGGGCTGGGTCTGGAAATAGGCCCCGCCTCCCACGTAGACATGGCGGGGCTCGTCGGCGGCCACGGCCACGGCAACCGGCAGCAGGCAACCGGCCAGCAGGCAGATCAGTCGCTTCATGGGGAATCCTCGTGCGGCGGCGAAAAGAAGCTGTCAGCGAGCCGCAAGTTTACCCAATCGTCGGGGCCGTCCCAAGGCGCGGAGGCGAATCCGGCATGGCCCGTGCGTCGGTGCCGGAAATCAGGGCAGGCGAAAACGCGCCTGCGCGGTGCGCCGGTCGATTTCCACTTCCAGTTCGCCGTATTCGGGCAGCGGCTCGACGGGGGTGGGATCGTCCGCGCAACTGCAGCCGGGATCGAGCCCCTGGAGAAACACGCCGATCCGGATGCGCATCGGATCGGTGTTCTCATCGATGGCAAGGACAGTCACGCCGAAGTCGTCGAGGGCACAGGCCGTGCGCGTGAGCAGGGCCTGCAGGGGCAGACAGGCCGCCGGCAGGGCTTCGATCTCCTGTTTCAGGATCGCGGCGGCCCGGGGCGTGCCGAGGGCGTCGCGGCTGCGGGGGAGACGGATGACGGGGGTTTCGGGCATGGTCGGGCCACGGGGTAGCGGGATGGCATTGTGGCGGGAGATGGGGAGCGGGGCAAGGGTGAGGTCGCGGCGAGGGCGCCGCGCCTAGCCCGGATATTGCACCAAGTCGAGGACGGGCGGTGTCAGCTTGCGGCGCGGGAGGGGGGTTCCTGGTCGCCTTCCAGGCGGTGCATGATGGTGATGAGTTCGGCCTCGGAACGGGACAGGCCGCAGGTGGCGACCAGCTCTTCGGCCCCGACGCCCTGACGGGCGAGATGGATGGCCTGTTCGTAGGGCTGGTTGGCGGCGTCGAAGAGATCGAGGCTTTCCTGCTTCTCGGCGAGACGCCGCTGGCGGCGTTCCACTTCCAGGACCCGTTCGCCCATGCCGACGGCGGCCGCGGTGAGAGCACGCAGATCCCGTTGCAGGGACTCGAGGCGGGGATCGCGTGCCGCCCTCCCCTGCCGGCGTCCACGCAGCAGGTTCAGCAGCAGCAGGATCAGGCAGCCGGCCAGCAGCAGGTTGGTGAGATCGAAGGCCATTGCGGTGAGTTCGGTCATGGTGGCGCCTCAGGCGTATTCGTCGATGTGGGGGGCGTCGTCTTCGTCCCGGTGCTCGGACGGCGGCGGTGGCCGCCGGGGCGGGCGTTCGCGGCGGGACTCGCCGCCGGGCGCCTGCACGTGGCGCGATGGCCAGGGCAGGCCGGTGATCGGAGTGAGCTTGCCGATCTCCGCCATGACCGCTGCGCCTACAGGGAGGCGACCTCCGCCCACTCCTCGTCACTGAGGAGCTTGTTCACGTCCACCAGGATCAGCAGTTCGTCGCCGCGGCTGCTTACGCCCTGGATGTACTTGGAGCTTTCGTCATTGCCCACGTTGGGGGCGGTCTCGATTTCCGAGGCCTGCAGATCGGCCACTTCGGCCACCGAGTCGACCAGGATCCCCACCACGTTGCCCTCGGCCTCGACGATCACGATGCGGGTGTCGTCGTCCGGCTCCCGTTCGGGCAGGCCGAAGCGCAGGCGGGTGTCGATCACGGTGACCACGTTGCCGCGTAGGTTGATGATGCCGAGCACGTAGTCGGGCGCGCCGGGCACCGGCGCGATTTCGGTCATGCGCAGCACTTCCTGGACCTGCATCACCTTGATGCCGTACTTCTCGTTGTCCAGCTTGAAGGTCACCCACTGGATGATGGGGTCGTTTTCCACTTGGGCCAGTTCAGTCATTCCGCGGTTTCTCCTCTGGCGATCCCGGGGCGTCAAATTGCCGACGCACGGCGGGAGACTCGCAAGACAGGTTGCAGGAACCATGCCATTCAGGCGTGGGCGGACAGACGGTCCGCTTTGCTACATCATCGGCGGGAACGGGGGGATCTTGATGGTGAAAGGAAAAAAACCTTTAGCAGGCTGTTGAAAAAGTCTCTGACGAGTGCGAGACAAGGCGGAAAGTGGCGAAAAAGCGCAGTTTACACGCCAGTAAATGAGCATTTTGAGCCACTTTCCAACGCCGGATCGTGCCGTCAGAGGGTTTTTCAACAGCCTGTTAGACCTTGCCGCTGCCGGCTCCGCTGCGCTTGAGCCGGCCTACTTTTTGTTGGGATGTCTGAGCTACCCTGTTTCTCTCCGTGCCCTCCGTGCCTCCGTGATCTCCGTGTTCCTTCCACCCAGGCCTGAAACGGCCCGTTTCTCATTCCTCACCGCTGGCCAGTTTTTCGGCGAAGGCGTCGGTGTCGATGAGGGCGCACATGTGATCGATGACGGTGCCCAGGAGCCAGCGGCGGCGGGTGCGTTCGCTGCGCCAGCGGACCTGGTCGTGACGGAGGGTGATCACCTCCTCCACCGCGTCGCAGGCCAGGCCCCAGCGGCCGCCGCCGATCAGGACGATGCGCCGCACCCGGGCCAGAGGATCGTCGTCCGCGGGCAGGCGATCGGCGGGGAAGACCAGGCGCGCGGTATCCACCACCGGCACGGTGGCGTCCAGGTGGGTCAGCAGGCCGAGGAAGAAATCGGCATGGCCCGGCATCTCGGTGAGCTTCTCCGGCCATTCCACCACGCCGCCCAGCGCCTCGAGGGGCACGGCCAGGGTCAGGCCGGCGACCTTGAAGAGCATGGCCTGGAAGGGTTCCCGGGCCCATTCGGGCACCCCGGGCGGCAGGGGGCTTGCGGTTTCGGTTTCGGTTTCAGTAGCGGTTTGGGCCGCCGCTTCCACGGCCGGGATCACCGGCGCGGGGTCGGCCGGCGGGGCCTCGGCCGGGGCTTCGGGTGCCGCGGTTTCGACTGTTTCGGTTTCGGTTTCGCGCAGCAGGGCCTCGAGGAACAGATCCAGCGCGGCCTTCTCGTCCACCAGAATGCCGGGCTTCTCGGCGCTCATGATTCGCCTCCGGCGCGCAGCGGTTCGGGCGCCTCGCCGAGGAGGGTGCGCAGCAGGGCCTCGTAGGCCCGGGCGCCCCGTGACGAGGGCAGCATCATGGGCAGGGGCACGCCGCGCTTGCTGGCTTCGCGGAACTTGGTGTCCACCGGGATCACCGCCTCCCAGACCTTGTCGCCATAGGTCTCGCGCAACTGGCGCAGGCTGTCGAGGGCGGCGCGGGTGCGGCGGTCGAACATGGTGGGCACGATCAGATAGTCGAGCCCGTCGCGGCGGGCCCGCATGATCATCTCCAGAGTGCGCATCATGCGTTCCAGTCCCTTCAGGGCCAGCGGTTCGGTCTGCACCGGCAGGATCAGCAGCCGGCAGGCGGCCAGGGCGTTGACCATGAGGATCCCCAGAAGCGGCGGGCAGTCGATGAGGGCGGTGTCGTAACGCCCCGCCAGGCTCTGCAGGGCCTGGCGGATCACCAGGCCCTTGCCTTCCTGGCTGCCGAGCTGACGATCCAGGGTGGCCAGGGCCGTGGAGGCCGGCAGCAGGGCCAGATCCTCGATTCCCGTGGGCAGCAGCAACTCCGCCGCCGGCACCTCGGGCGTGGCGCCCGGCCCTTGGAACAGGCGGTAGATGGAGTTTTCCAGGCTGTCGGGGTCGTGACCGAAATAGGCCGTGAGGGAGCCGTGGGGATCCAGATCCACCAGCAGCACGCGCTGTCCCCGGCGGACCAGGTGGCCGGCGAGGGAGACGGCGGTAGTGGTCTTCCCCACTCCGCCCTTCTGATTGGCAACGGCCCAGACTTGCAAGGCAGGCTCCTGCGTCGGTTTCGATGGCGGCAAGGCCTGCGGCATCCGTCTTCCGGGGCGGAAGGCCATGGCCGTGCCCGCCCCCGGGACACACGGGGGCCCGGGGACTCAGGTCGGAATGATACAAGATTCGTGCCGCGATTTACGGCGCGGGGGAGGCCGCGGGCGGCAGGCGGCCGTGGCGTTCGATTTCGAGCATCCGCCGGGCGTGCTTGTCGGCCAGGATGATGATCGCCACCCGGCGGTTGCGGCGGCGGCCCTCGGCGGTGCGGTTGTCGGCGATGGGCCGGAACTCGCCATAGCCGATGGCCGACAGGCGGGCCGGGTCGATCCCCTCCCGGGTCAGCAGGTGCACCACACTGGCGGCGCGGGCGGCCGACAGCTCCCAGTTGGAGCGGAACAGCTCGGTGCGGATCGGCAGGTTGTCGGTGTGGCCCTCCACGTCGATGTGGTTGGGCAGGTCCCGCAGTTCCCGGGCCAGCTGGCGCAACACCGGATAGGCCGAGGGTTGCAGCTCCGCTTCACCGCTGGCGAAGAGGATGCGGTTGTTCAGTTCCACCTCCACCCACAGCTTGTCATGCTTGATGCGGATGATGTCCCGATCCACCAGCGACTTGAGGGACTGTTGCAGGCGCTGGGCGATGCGCGCCGTCTGGGCCGTGTCCACCGCCGGTTCGGGGCGCAGGGAGACGATGTCGGGCTTTTCGATCACGGGCTCGACCGGATCGAGGGATTTCTTCGGCTCGCCCACCTGGATGGGCTCGGCCGACTTGGGCGGCGTCTTGAAGGCTTCCAGCAGGGTATCGGAGAGCACCCGGTACTTGCCTTCGTTGATCGAGGACATGGAGTACATCACCACGAAGAAGGCGAACAGCAGGGTAATGAAGTCGGCATAGGAGACCAGCCAGCGGTCGATGTTTTCGTGATCGTCCTCGTGGCGGCGGCGACGGCCTCGCATGCTGGCAGCCTCAGTGGAGGAAACCCAGCAGACGGGTTTCGATGTTGCGCGGATTCTCGCCCTCGGCGATGGAGGCCATGCCTTCGACGATCATCTCCTGGTAGTGGGTCTGCTGGCGGACCAGCGCCTTGAGCTTGTTGGCGATGGGCAGGAAGATCAGGTTGGCCGATCCGACGCCGTAGATGGTGGCCACGAAGGCCACCGCGATGCCGGCGCCCAGCTTGCTCGGGTCCGAGAGATTGCCCATCACCTGGATGAGGCCCAGCACCGCGCCGATGATGCCGATGGTGGGGGCATAGCCGCCCATGCTCTCGAAGACCCGGGCGGCCTGCATGTCGAAGCGTTCGCGGGTGCCGATGTCCACGTCGAGGATGCTGCGGATGCTCTCCGGCTCGCTGCCGTCCACCAGCAGTTGCAGCCCCTTGCGGGTGAAGGGATCCGCCTCGTGCTCCTCCACGTCTTCCAGACCCAGCAGGCCTTCCTTGCGGGCGATGTGGCTCCACTTCACCAGCTTGTCGATGCCGTCCTCGAAATCCAGCCGCGGGGCGCGAAAGGCCCAGAACAGCATGCGCATGGCGCGCAGGAAGACCTTCAGCGGCGATTGCAGCATCACCGCGCCGAAGGTGCCGCCGATCACGATCAGCAGGGCCGGGCCGTTGAGCAGGGTGGTGACGTGGCCGCCCTCCAGATACTGGCCGAAGAGGATCGCCGAGATCCCCAGCACCAGGCCCAGAAGGCTCAGCACGTCCATCAGCGCACCCGTCTGGCGATGGCGTCACCCATCTCGTCGAGCGACAGCACCTGCTCGGCGATCCCCGCCTCCACCACGGCCGCCGGCATGCCGTAGACCACGCAGCTCGCCTCGTCCTGGGCCCAGACGCTGGAGCCCCGCTCATGGAGAAGGCGGGCTCCCTGGGCGCCGTCGGCGCCCATGCCGGTGAGCACCACCGCCAGGGTGTCGCGGGGATGGACCTTGGCGATGGAGGTGAAGGTGAGATCCACCGAGGGCTTGTAGGTCTGGCCCGGATCGTCGCCGATCCGCACCACGGCGCTGCCGGGGCGCCCGTCGAGGAGCATCTGGCGGCCGCCCGGGGCCAGCAGGGCCAGGCCCGGTTCGAGCCGGTCGCCGTCGGCCGCCTCGCGCACGCGGATGGCGCACTGCTGATCCAGCCGTTTGGCGAAGGCCGGGGTGAAGGTGCCGGGCATGTGCTGGATGAGCAGGATCGGCGCCGGAAAATTCGCCGGCAGGCGGGTGAGCACCTTCTGCAGGGCCACCGGCCCGCCGGTGGAGGTGCCGATGGCCAGCAGGCGGATGGGGCCGCTGGCGGCCCGTTGCGGACGGGCCGCCGGACGGGCCGTGACCGGCGGCCGCGTGGTGACCGGCTTGCGGATCCCGGCGCGGCCCTTGCGGCCCAGATCCCGCACCCGCTGGCAGAGCAGGCGCCTGGCCTCTTCCCGATCGCTGGCGATGTCCTCGAAGCGTTTGGGCAGGAAGTCCAGCGCGCCGGCATCGAGGGCGTCGAGCGTGGCCTTGGCGCCCTCGGTGGTCAGGGAAGAGAACATGATGATGGGGGTCGGCGTGCGGGCCATGATCCGCCGCGTGGCGCTGATCCCGTCGAGCACCGGCATCTCGATGTCCATGGTGATCACGTCGGGGCGCAGCTTGGCCGCCTGGGCGATGGCCTCCTCGCCGTTGGCCGCCTGCCCCACCACCTCCAGCGCCGGGTCGGCGTTGAGCATTTCGCTCACTCGCCGGCGGAAGAATCCCGAATCGTCGACGACCAGTACCCGAATGGCCATGGTTGACTTCCTTCTTGTGTCTTTCCGTGGTGCCTGGGATCAGGCATACATCTTCAGCAGGCCGGGCACGTCGAGGATGATGGCGATCCCCCCGTCCCCGGTGATGGTGGCCCCGGCCAGCCCGGCAAGGCCATGGAGCAGCGCGCCCAGCGGCTTGATCACCACTTCCTCCTGGCCGATCAGCTCGTCGACGATGAAGCCCACCCGCTGGTTGCCGATGTGCACCACCACCACGTGGCCTTCCTTGGGCAGCGGCGCGTTGCGCTGGCCCCGCACCAGCCAGTGATTGAGATAGAACAGGGGCAGGGTGCGCTCGCGGATCAGGATCACCAGCTGGCCGTCCATGACGTTGGTGCGGGTGAGATCCAGATGGAAGATCTCGCTCACGTTGACCAGCGGCAGGGCGAAGAGCTGGTTGTGCAGGCGCACCATCAGGGTGGACATGATGGCCAGGGTCAGCGGCACCTTGATATCGATGCGCGTGCCGCGCCCGAGCTGGGAGTCGATGTCGATGGAGCCGTTGAGCTGGGTGATGGAGGTCTTGACCACGTCCATGCCCACGCCCCGGCCGGAGATGTCGGAGATCTCCTTCTTGGTGGAGAAGCCCGGGGCGAAGATCAGGTTGTAGCACTCCTTGTCCTCCAGGCGGTTGGCCGCCTCCCGATCCATCAGGCCCTTTTCCACCGCAATGTCCCGCAGTTTGTTCGGATCCATGCCGCGGCCGTCGTCCTCGATGGACAGCAGGATGTGATCGCCCTCCTGGGAGGCGCTGAGGATCACCGTGCCTTCCCGGGGCTTGCCGGCCTTCTCGCGCTCGTCGGGCATTTCGATGCCGTGATCCACCGAGTTGCGCACCAGGTGCACCAGCGGATCGGCGAGGGCTTCCACGAGGTTCTTGTCGAGATCCGTGTCCTCGCCGATCATCTCCAGGCGGATTTCCTTGTTGAGACTGCGGGCCAGATCCCGCACCACCCGGGGAAAGCGCCCGAAGACCTTCTTGATCGGCTGCATGCGGGTCTTCATCACCGACAACTGGAGATCGGCCGTGACCAGATCGAGGTTGGCGACGGCCTTTTGCATCTCCTCGTTGCCGGAGCGTTCGCCGAGGCGGGCGATGCGGTTGCGCACCAGCACCAGCTCGCCGACCATGTTCATGATCTCGTCGAGGCGCGCGGTGTCCACCCGCACCGAGGTCTCGGCCTGGGGCTTTTCCTTCGCCGGCCTGGCCACCGCCTTGGCGGCGGTCTTCTTTGGCAGCACTTCGCCGGTAGCCGGCGCCTGCTGGCCGGCGCTCCCGGCCTGAGTGGCTGGCGGTTGCGCGGGGGCCGGAGAGGCACCGGCATCCGACGCCTTCACCGCTTCGGGCTTGAACTGGCCCTTGCCGTGGATCTCGTCGAGCAGGGCTTCGAACTCGTCTTCGGTGATCTCGTCACTGGCCGACGCATCCGCCGCAGCCGGTGCGTCCGCCGGTTTGTCCTGCGGCACCGGCGCGCCCTTGAACTGGCCCTTGCCGTGCAATTCGTCGAGCAGGGCCTCGAACTCCTCCTCGGTGATCTCGTCGCTGGCCGGCTCGGCGGCCTGCGGCTTTGCCGCCTCGGGGTTCTCGAGGGCATCGAGCAGGGCTTCGAACTCCTCGTCGGTGATGTCGTCTTCGGCGGCGGCCGCCTCGCCTGTCGGGGCAGGTTCGGCCGGCGCTGCGGCGGCCGGTTCCGACGGGACCGCCCCTTCAGGCTGGGTGTAGCGTTCCAGCGCCGCCAGCATGGCCGGGTCGGCGTCCTGGGGCATCTCGCCGGCGGAGAGCAGCTCGAACTGTTCGCGCAGCACGTCCAGCACCGGCAGCACCGCATCCATCAGTTCCGGGGTGATGGTGCGCTCGCCGTTGCGCAGCAGGTTGAAGATGTCTTCGGAACGGTGACAGAGCTGCACCATGGGGTCGATGCCGAGAAAACCGGCGCCACCCTTGATGGTGTGAAAGCCCCGGAACACGGCATTGAGCATGTCCATGTCGTCCGGCTGCTGCTCGAGACTCACCAGCTGCTCATCGAGCTGCTCGAGGATCTCGCCCGCTTCCACCAGGAAATCTTGCAGGAGTTCGTCGTCCATCGTTTCTCTTCTTCGTGGTGCGTGCCTAAATACAAGTTCCAAATACTGGACCACTTGGGCAAGAGTGCCTGATTCCAACACCGCCCTCTGGGACGGAGAGTCGTTTCGTGACACGCCGTGAATACCTCCCTGTAGGCTCGACGGCCGCAGTCGCTTCGGGCATCCTGCCCTCTCGCGACACTTGTGCGTCCTGCACATCGTCCCTGCGGCCGACGGTCACGAAAGGACTCTCCGTCCCAGAGGGCTCAGTGCACACAATGAACCATGGTCTGATATTTGGAACTTTCATTTAGAAACCCAGGCTCGACAGCAAATCGTCCACTTCGTCCTGGCCGGATACGGTGGTGGCGGTTTCCTTGCCGGGCACCACCGGCCCGGCCAGGCTGCCATCGTCGGCGGGTTTCTCCCGCTCCGGCAGGCCGGCCACCTTGATGAGGTTCACCAGGTTGGCTTCCACCTCTTCCACCAGGGTGATGACCCGCTTGATGATCTGGCCGGTGAGGTCCTGGAAGTCCTGGGCCATGAGCGCGTCGGTGAGGTGCGCCCGCACTTCGCCGGCGTTGCGGTTCTGTTCGGCCAGAAAGGCTTCCAGGGTGCGGCTCAGCTCGCGGAACTCGTCGAGGCTCATCTCCTTGCGCCGGAACTGCTGCCAGCGGGCATGCAGATCCCCCGATTCGCTTTCCAGCTTCTCGCACAGCGGCAGCGATTCCTCGATGGCGGTGAGGGTGCGGTTGGCCGCCTCGTCGGTCTTGGCGATCACGTAGTTGAGTCGTTCGCGGGCATCCGGGATGTCGTGCTCGGCGAGATTGGCGATGCGGTCGTCCATGCCGAAGGCGGAGATGGCGTCGTGCAGCTCCCGGGTCAGCTTGCCCACTTCCTGGTAGAGGGTGGTCTCGCGCACGTCGGCCAGTTCGTCGACGATCTCGCGGGCGCCCTCCTCGTCACCCCGCTCCATGCATTCGAGCAGATCCCGTACCCGGGCCAGATTGTCTTCATCGATGATGCGCCGTTCGGCGTGTGCTGCGTCGTTCATGCCCCCTCCCCGTCGTCAGGCGCCGACCCGTTCGAAAATCTTCTCGAGCTTTTCCTTGAGGGTCTGGGCGGTGAAGGGCTTGACGATGTAGCCATTCACGCCGGCCTTGGCCGCCTCGATGATCTGCTCGCGTTTCTGCTCGGCCGTGACCATGAGCACCGGCAGGTTGGCCAGTTTCTCGTCGGCGCGCACGGCGCGCAGCAGATCGATGCCCTGCATGCCGGGCATGTTCCAGTCGGTGACCAGCAGGTCGAACTTGCCGGTCTGCAGCATCGGCAGCGCGGTGGTCCCGTCGTCGGCTTCCTCGGTATTGGTGAAGCCGAGATCACGCAACAGGTTCTTGATGATCCGTCTCATGGTGGAAAAATCGTCCACGATGAGAATCTTCATGTTCTTGTCCACGCAGTTCCTCCGGCAATGCTGGGTCGATGTGTCTGATGCGGGATGGTTGTCTCTGGGGACACTATCGGCCCGCTGACGGGGAAACTTGAGGGTGGAGGGAGAAAGAAAATGAGGGGAGATGTGGGGGTGACAAGGGAGGAAAGGATCGCATCTGTAGGCGCGGCGCGAGCCGCGACCATGCGGTGGCGGGTGGCTGGGGACGGGTGGCGGGACAAGGCGTTTGGTTTTCCCAGCTACCCGCCACCCGAAACACGCTACCGCCGCATCGCGGCTCGCGCCGCTCCTACAGGGGGGCGTCAGGGAACAGGCGTGGTACCGGAAGGTCAGCGGTCGGTGTCGAAGCGGGCGGCCATGCGGGCCTGGAGGCGGATCACGGCCTGGCTGTGGATCTGGCTGACGCGGGATTCGGAGACGCCCATCACGGCGCCGATTTCGCGCAGGTTGAGTTCGTCGTCGTAGTACAGGGCCATGACCAGGCGTTCCCGTTCGGGCAGGCTGGCGATGGCTTCGGAGATGACCCGCTGCATGTCTTCCTTCTGCAGGCCGTCGAGGATCCCCGGGCCGCCGTCGGTCATGTTGTCCAGCATGGAGTCTTCGCCGTTGCCCATGTCCTCGAAGCTGAGCACCTTGTGATAGCAGTTGTCCTGCAGGATCTTGTAGTACTCGTCGAGGCTCATGCCGAGGGATTCGGCGATTTCGGTGTCGCGGGCGTCACGCCCCTGGGTGTGTTCGATCTCGCGCACCGCCTCGGCCACCATGCGCGCCTTGCGGTGCACCGAGCGGGGGGCCCAGTCGTTCTTGCGGATTTCGTCGAGCATGGAGCCGCGGATCCGGATGCCGGCATAGGTCTCGAAGCTGGCACCCTGGGTCTCGTCGTAATTGCGCGAGGCCTCGAGCAGGCCGATCATGCCCGCCTGGATCAGATCCTCGAGCTGGACCGAGGCCGGCAGGCGGTTGATCAGGTGGCAGGCGATGCGCTTGACCAGCGGCGCATGCTTTTCCACCAGGTCATCCTGATTGTGGGGCCGGGTCGAAGCATACATGGCGATGCCGTTCATGGCAGTGCCTCCACGGTGTCGGGAATGCCCTGTACCAGTCGTTCCACGAAAAACTCCAGATGTCCGCCCGCCCCGCCCGGGATGGGCCATTTGTTCACCTTGTCCGCGAGGGTGCGATAGGCCTGGGCCGCGCGGCTGCGGGGGAAGGCCTCGAGCACCGAACGCTGCTTGCGGATCGACTTCACCACGTGCTCATCATGGGGCACGTGCCCCACATAGTCCAGTGCCACGTCCAGGAAGCGATCGGTGACGCGGGTGATGGTTTCGTACACCTCGCGGCCATGCTGGGCGCTGCGCACCATGTTGCTCAGGATGCGGAAGCGGAACAGGCCGTGCTCCCGGTTGAGCAGCTTGATCAGCGCATAGGCATCGGTGATGGACGCCGGTTCGTCGCACACCACCACCAGCACTTCCTGGGCGGCGCGGCTGAAACTGATCACGCTGTCGGCAATGCCCGCCGCCGTATCCACCAATAATACATCAATCTCGTGGTGCAGTTCGCTGAAGGCCCGGATCAATCCCCCATGCTGGGAAGGGGTTAATTCGGCCATCATCTGCACCCCCGAGGCGGCGGGAATCACCGACAGGTTGCCGGGCCCCGGCACGATGATCTCCTCCAGATCCCGTTCGCCGTTGATCACGTGGGAGAGGTTGTATTCGGGATGCAGGCCCAGCAGCACGTCGATGTTGCCGAGGCCCAGGTCCGCATCCATGATGGTCACCTGCTGCCCCAGCTCCGACAGGGCCATGGCCAGGTTCAGGGAAACATTGGTCTTGCCGACCCCGCCCTTGCCGGAAGTGACGGTAATCACCCGGACCGGGCGGGGCGACTGGATCCGACGCAGGCCGCTGGCCTGATCGCGCATTTGTTCAACCGTGGGCATGGGCCACCATTCCACTCATTGCCAGAGAAATGTGTTCGTCGCGGCTGCCGGCCGCCACCTGCTGCATGATGCTGACCGCGCGGCTCACCAGGCTGTGGGCGCGGGCGGCATGCAGATCTTCCGGTACCCGCTGGCCGTCGCTGGTGTAGGCCACCGGCAGATCGTGCTCGATGGCCGCCGACAGGGCGCCGCCGAGACTGGTGGTCTCGTCGATCTTGGTGAGGATGCAGCCGGACAGGGGGACCTTGCGCCAGGCCTGGACGATCTCCCCCAGCACGCCCCGCTGGGCGTTGCTGGCCAGGGTCAGCCAGGTGTCGATGGGGCGGCTGCCGCTGGTGAGCAGGGCGAGCTGCTCGTTGAGGGCCATGTCGCGCTGGCTCATGCCGGCGGTATCGATCAGGATCAGGCGCTTGTCGGCCAGGTTGTCGAGGGCCGTCTGCAGGGCGGCGGCATCGGTGGCCACCACCATGGGCACGCCCATGATGCGGGCGTAGCTGCGCAACTGTTCATGGGCCGCCACCCGGTAGTGATCGGTGGTGATGAAGGCCACGGCGCGGTTGCCGTGGCGCAGGGCGTAGCGGGCCGCCAGCTTGGCGATGGTGGTGGTCTTGCCCACGCCGGTGGCGCCCACCAGGGCCACCACGCCACCGCGGTCGATGATGGGGTTGTCGGCCACCGGCAGGCGATGGGCCAGGCGGCCGAGGGCCTGCCGCCAGCTGTCTTCGAAGTCCAGCCGCTCGTCGCAGCCGTCGGCCAGCTCCCGCGCCAGGCTGGAGCTGAGCCCCATGGCCAGCAGCCGCTGCAGCAGCCGGGCACGGTTGGGATGGCGCGCCGTCTCCTGCCCCCAGGCCAGCCCCGACAACTGGCCCAGGAGCAGGCTGCGCAGCGACTTCAGTTCGTTCTGCATCTCGACGATGGCCGGATCCTCCGCTTCCGTCCGGGCCCGCGGGGGCTCGGCGGCCGACGCCGGGCCGGTGGCGGTGAAGCTCGGCGGCGGTTCGGGAATGTCGCGGCTGTAGCGCACGTCCTTCCAGGCTTCCTCCCGGGGCGAGGCCTCGTCGGCCGACGGGCTCGGCACGCGGGCGGCCAGCAGGGACTCGTCGTAGTCCATCGCCGCCACCAGTTCCACGCCGCCGTCGACCTTGCGGTTGGAGAGAATCACCGCATCGGGCCCCATGCTCTGGCGCACCTGGCGAATGGCGCTGCGCATGTCGCGGGCGTGAAATCGTTTGATGTTCATGCGTCTCCACCCTCTGGTTTATCCGGGCTGTTGCGTCTGATCGTCCACCCCGGCCGGCTGGCCCACGGTGGCAACGATGCGGATCTGCTTGTCGCTCGGGATCTCGTTGTAGGCCAGCACGTGCAGTCCGGGAATGCCGTGGCGGACGAAGCGGGACAGCAGGCTGCGGATGGCGCTGGAGACCAGCAGCACCGCCGGCTGGCCGGCGGCTTCCTGTTGCCGGGCCGCGTCGGCCAGGGCCGAGTGCAGCCGTTCCGCCAGGCCCGGTTCGACACCCATGCCGCCCCCTTCGTTGGCCTGCACGGATTGTTGCAATATCTGTTCCAACGCCGGATCGAGGGTGATGACCGGCAGCTCGGCCTGCATCCCGTTGATTTGCTGGACGATCAGCCGGCCCAGGGCCTGCCGCACGGCCGCCGTGAGGGTGTCGGGGTCTTGACTGCGGCTGCCGTATTCCGCCAGCGTTTCGGCGATCGTGCGGATGTCGCGGATCGGCACGCCCTCGGCCAGCAGGTTCTGCAGCACCTTCACCACCACCCCGAGGCCGAGGGTGTCGGGCACCAGCGACTCCACCAGCTTGGGGGCCGACTTGGCCAGCTTGTCCAGCAGGTGCTGCACCTCCTCGTGCCCCAGCAGCTCGCTGGCATGCAACTGCAACTGCTGGCTCAGGTGGGTGGCGATCACGGTGTTGGGATCGACCACCGTGTAGCCCATGGTCTGGGCCCGGTCCCGATCGGCGGGATCGATCCACATGGCCTCGAGGCCGAAGGCCGGATCGGTGGTGGGGATGCCCTCGATGGTGCCGAACACCTGACCGGGATTGATGGCCAGCTCCTTGTCCGGATAGATCTCCGCCTCCCCGACCGTGACCCCCATCAGGGTGAGCCGGTAGCCGGTGGGCGACAGATCCAGGTTGTCGCGGATGTGCACCGGCGGGATCAGGAAACCGAGCTCCTGGGAGAGCTTCTTGCGCACGCCCTTGATGCGGGCCATGAGCTGGCCGCCCTGGGCCTTGTCCACCAGCGGAATCAGGCGGTAGCCCACTTCCAGGCCGATGGCGTCCACCGGGGTCACGTCGTCCCAGCTCAGTTCCCTGTTCTCCGGCTCGGCCGCCGCCGGCGGCGGTGCGGCCTCTTCCTCACGCACCGCCTGCTGCCGCTTGTGCAGCCACCAGGCGCCCGCGCCGCACAGGGCCGCCATGGTGAGGAAGGCGAAGTTGGGCATGCCGGGGATCAGGCCCATCACGGCCAGGATGCCCGAGGTCACGGCCAGGGACCGGGGATTGGCGAACAGCTCGCGGATAATTTGCTCGCCCATGTCCTGGGAGCTGGAAACCCGGGTGATGATGATGCCGGCGGCGGTGGAGAGCAACAGCGCCGGGATCTGCGCCACCAGGCCGTCGCCAATGGTCAGCAGGGTGTAGTTGCGGGCCGCCTGGGCGAAGCTCAGATCGTGCTGGGCCATGCCGATGATGAGGCCCCCGATGATGTTGATGAACAGGATCAGGATCCCGGCCACGGCATCGCCGCGCACGAACTTGCTCGCCCCGTCCATGGAACCGTAGAACTCGGCCTCGGCACTGATCTCTTCGCGCCGGGCCCGGGCCTCGTCCTGATCGATGAGCCCGGCGTTGAGATCGGCATCGATGGCCATCTGCTTGCCGGGCATGGCATCCAGGGTGAACCGGGCGCTGACTTCGGAGATCCGGGTGGCCCCCTTGGTGATCACCACGAAGTTGATGATCACCAGGATCGCGAACACCACCATGCCCACCGCGTAGTTGCCGCCGATCACGAATTCGCCGAAGGCCTTGATCACCTGGCCGGCCGCATCCGGGCCCGTGTGGCCTTCGAGGAGCACCACCCGCGTGGAGGCCACGTTGAGGGCCAGACGCATCAGGGTGGTCATCAGCAGAATGGTGGGAAACAGGGCGAAGTCCAGTGGACGGCGAGTGTAGACCGTCACCAGCAGCACCACCAGCGCCAGCGAGATGTTGAAACTGAACAGGCCATCGAGCACGAAGGGCGCCAGCGGCACCACGATCATGGCCATGATGACCATCAGCAGCAGCGGCGCCCCCAGCCCCTGGCGGCTGACGTTGCGCAAGGTGTTCAGAACGGCGACCTGTTCAGCCATGTTCTCTCATCTCCATCCGAAACGGGGTGAAGGGATCATCCCGGGGATTATCGGCGCCGAATTTCCGATCGCTTCAGCGCATCCCCAGACATCTGACATGCCCTTGAGGCCGGAGAGGCGTTTCATGACCGTCGGCCGCAGGGATGCGGCCGTCGAGCCTACAGGGACGTATTCACGGCGTGTCACGAAACGCCTCTCCGGCCTCAAGGGCTCTGAACAACGGTTCGGATTGGGATCGCGCATGTGACTCATCACCTGTTGGTCATCAGAACCGCATGTCATCGGGGATCGGCAAATCCTTGACGAAGGCCGGCCGTTCCTCGGCCTTGCCGCCGGCGCGGCGCAACTGGAACACGTAGGCGAGCACCTGGGCCACGGCCAGGTACAGGGCGGCCGGGATCTCCTGATCGATTTCGGTGGTGTGGTGCAGGGCGCGGGCCAGGGGTGGCGCTTCCATCACCGGCACCTCGTGTTCGCGGGCGATGGTGCGGATCTGCATGGCGATGAGATCGGTGCCCTTGGCGATGACCTTCGGCGCGCCCATGCTGTCCGGATCGTATTTGAGGGCCACGGCATAGTGTTCCGGGTTGGTCACCACCACGTCGGCCTTGGGCACCTCGGCCATCATGCGCCGCTGGGCCATCTCCCGCTGCAGGCGACGCAGGCGGCCGCGCACGTCCGGGTTGCCTTCGGTATCCTTGTTCTCGTCCTTCACTTCCTGGAAGGTCATCTTCAGTTGCCGGGTGTGCTCCCAGAGCTGGTAGGGCACGTCGGCCAGGGCGATGAGGACAAGTGCCGAGGAGATCACCAGGAAGCCGACCAGCAACAGGTGCCCGGCATGCTCCAGCCCTTCGGGCAGGGGCTCGTTGCCCAGATTCAGGTAGGCCTCGGACTGGTGCTGGAGGTAGATCAGCGCCACGCCGCCGATGATCGCGAACTTGACCAGCGCCTTGACCAGCTCCACCAGCCCGCGCCAGCCGAACACCCGCTTGAGCCCCTTGATCGGATCCAGCTTTTCCCATTTGAAGGCCAGGGCCTTGGTGCTGAAGTTGAAGCCGCCCATGGAAACCGGCCCGGCCACGGCGGCTACCACCACCACGGCGAAGAACGGCAGCACGATCCACAGGGCATCGATCAGGGCCCGGCGAAACTGCTGCAGCATGGCCAGCGGATCGAAGATGACCTCGCGGGACATGACCAGGTGCTCACGAAACAGATCCGCGAGCTGGCCGGCCAGGTGGGGCCCCAGCATCAGCAGGGCCCCGCCACCGAACAGCATCATGAGCATGGTGTTGAGCTCGCGCGACGTGGCAATCTGGCCCTTCTCGCGGGCCTGCTGGCGCCGTCGCTGTGTGGGTTGTTCTGTGCGTTCCTGTCCGGTGTCTTCGGCCATCTCAGCCTCCCCCGGCGAGGATCCGCGTCAGCAGATGGAAGATCTGGTTGAACAGGCTGCCGGCCTGGGGAATCACGCCGGGCAGCGTGATCAGCACCACGGCGAAACCGATCATCATGGTGACCGGAAAGCCGATGGCGAACAGGTTGAGCTGGGGCGCCGCCCGGGTCATGATCCCGAAGGCCAGATTCACCAGCAGCAGCGACGCCACCGCCGGCAGGGCCAGCGCCAGCCCGCCGGCGAAGATGTGGCTGCCCCAGCCCACCACCTGGCGAAAACTCTCCGCCTGCAGACCGCTCGGTCCGATGGGCAGGGTGCGGAAGCTGTCCACCAGCACCTCGATCAGCACCAGGTGGCCGTTGAGGGCCAGGTAGACGAGAATGATCATCAGCACGTAGAACTGGCTGAGCACCGGCGCCTGCTGGCCGTTCTGGGGATCGACCATCATCGAGAAGCCCAGGCCCATCTGCATGGCCACCGTGTGGCCGCCGGTGATCACCGCGGCGAACACCAGTTGCACCGCGAAACCCATCAGCACGCCGATCAGAACCTGCTGCACCAGCAGAAACAGCATCAGCGGGCTGCCCAGCGGCAGTTGCGGGCCCGGCGGCAGCAGGGGCGCCACCACCAGGGTGATCGCCAGTGCCAGCATCAGCCGCACCCGGGGCGGCACGCTGCGGGTGCCGAACACCGGCGCGGTCATCACCATGCCGCCAATCCGGAACAGGGGCCAGAGCCAGGAGCCGACGAGCGCATTGATTTCCGGACCGCTGATGACCATGGCTCACCCAATCAGGAAGGGAATGTCGTGGATCAGATTCTGGGTGTAGTCCACCAACAGGCGCAGCAGCCATGGCCCGGCCAGCAGGAGGGTCACCAGGGTAACCAGCAACTTGGGAATGAAGCTCAGCGTCATCTCGTTGATCTGGGTCGCCGCCTGGAACATGCTCACCAGCAGACCGATGATCAGTGCCGGGACCAGCACCACCATGATCATCAGCAACAGCAGCTGCAGAGCCTGCTGGAAAATGGTGAGGACGCTGTCAGGCGTCATGATGCAAGCAGGGCCGAGGGACGTGTGGCGAGGGACGAGGAAAGGCGGGTCCCCGGCTTCGAGTTGTTTCCTGTCATTTTCTTTGTCTCATGCAGATCTTGATGTTTGCACCATGGAACGACGTCTTTTGTCATCCCCTCCTCGTCCCTCGTCACTCGTCCCTCGGCCCTGCCACCTGTTTTCATCAAAGATGAAAACAGGTGGCTAGAGGTAGAAACTGGAAGCCAGCGTCCCGATGATCAGGTTCCAGCCGTCCACCAGCACGAAGAGCATGATCTTGAACGGCAGGGAGATGATCATCGGCGAGAGCATCATCATCCCCATGGACATGAGCACCGAAGCCACCACCAGATCGATGATCAGGAAGGGAATGAACAGCAGAAAACCGATCTGGAAGGCCGTCTTGAGTTCGGAAGTGACGAAGGCCGGCACCAGCACGGTGAAGGGCACGTCGGCCGGCGTGGCGTATTCCGCTTCCTTGCCGATGCGGGCGAACATGGCGATGTCCGCCTCGCGGGTCTGGCCGAGCATGAACTGGCGCAGGGGCTGCTTGGCCCGTTCGGCGGCCTGCTGCAGGCTGATCTTCTCGTCGAGATAGGGCGTGAGCGCCTCGCTGTAGATGCGGTCGAACACCGGCGCCATGATGAAGAAGGTCAGAAACAGCGACAACCCGATCAGAATCTGCGACGAGGGGGCCTGCATCAGGCCCAGGGCCTGGCGCAGGATGGACAGCACGATGAGGATCCGGGCGAAGGAGGTCATCATCAGCAGCAGCGCCGGCAACAGGGTCAGGGCCGTCATCAGGGCAACGATCTGGATGCTCACGCTCCAGGTTTCGCCACCCTGGCCGTCGGGCGTGACGGTGATGGCGGTCAGGCCGGGCGCGGCCCCCGCCAGGCCCGGCAGGAAGGCGAGGAAGGCCAGCAACACCACACGTTTCATTTGCCACCGCCCCGCTTCATGACGGCCTCGAGGCGCGCCGCGAACCCGGCGGCCGGCTCGGGCGAGCCGGTGACGATCGGTTCGTCGAGCACGTGCAAGGTGCGGATCTGGCCGGGCGCCACGCCGATCAGCAACTGCTTGTCGCCGGCCTGCAGCAGCACCACCCGCTCCCGCTGGCCCAGCGAAACCCCGCCCAGCACTTTCAGGGCCCCGCCGCCGGTGCCGGGCAGGCCGCCCAGCCGCCGCATGAACCAGGCCATGCCGAGGATCAGGCCGAGGATCACCGCAAGGCCCGCCAGCATCTGCAACAGACTGCCGGTGCCCACGGCCTCCCCGGCGTTGCGCAGGGCCTCGACCTGCGTCGGCTCGGCGGCCTGAACCCAGCCGCAGAGCAGCAGCAGTATCCCGCCTGTTCCCCCCTGTCCCCGCATGGCCCTAGCCCAGTTTCCGGACTCGCTCGGAGGGACTGATGATGTCCGTCAGCCGGATACCGAACTTCTCGTTGACCACCACCACTTCCCCATGGGCGATCAGGGTGCCGTTGACCAGCACGTCGAGCGGCTCGCCGGCCAGCCGGTCCAGCTCCACCACCGAGCCCTGGTTGAGCTGCAGCAGGTTGCGGATGTTCATCTTGGTATGGCCGATCTCCATGGAGACGGTCACCGGCACGTCGAGGATCACGTCGAGATTGATCTCCTCGTCCCCGTCGTGACGGGTGCCGGTGTCTTCCAGCGTCTCCAGTTCGGCCTGGGCCACGTCGCCGCCGGCCGCCTGGGGTTGCTCCGCAGACGTCTCCCCGCCTTCACTCTCGGCGGCCCCGGCTTCGGCCATGGCCTCGGCCCATTCGTCCATTACGTCGCTTTCGTTTTCGTCACTCATCTTGGCTTCCTCGATTCGGCAGTCACTGGTTGATGACCGGGGCCAGGGTCAGATTGGCGGTCTTGGGCCGCTCCACCTGGCCCGTGATCTTGATGGCGAGATTGCCGTTGCTGACCCCGAACCTGCCCTTGAGGATGGGCACGTCCTCGGCCTTGAGCATCACGGTCTCGGGCATCTCGATGGGCAGCACATCGCCGGCCTGCCACTTGAGCACGTCACGCAGGGTCGTCGTGATCCGGGTCAGGGTGGAGGACAGTTCCACCTCGGCCGTCTTCACCTCCTCGCGCAGGGAAATGCTCCAGCGCTCGTCCTTCTCGCTGGTGTCGCTCTGGATCCCGGCATCGAGCAATTCGCGGATCGGCTCGAGCATCGAATAGGGCATGGTCACGTGCAGATCCCCGCCGCCGCCGTCGAGCTCGATGTGGAAGGTGGACACCACCACCACCTCGCTGGGACTGACGATGTTGGCGAACTGGGGATTGACCTCCATGCTGCTGAAGGTGAATTCGAGAGGCAGCACCGGCTTCCAGGCATCGGCCATTTCACGGAAACAGTCTTCCAGCACCATGTGGATGACCCGCTGCTCGGTGGGCGAGAAATCGCGCCCCTCGATCTTGGCGTGGCGGCCGTTGCCGCCATAGAAATTGTCCACCAGGATGAACACCAGCCGCGGATCGAACACGAACAGGGCCGAGCCGCGCAGCGGTTTGGCCTTGACGATGTTGAGGCTGGTCGGCACGAACATGCTGTGCACGTATTCGGAGAACTTGACCATCTGCACGCCGCCCACGGAAATCTCGGCGGACCGCCGCAGCATGTTGAACAGGGCCACCCGCATCTTGCGCGCGAATCGCTCGTTGATCATCTCCAGGGTGGGCATGCGCCCGCGCACGATGCGATCGTGGCTGGCGAAGTCGAAGGGCCGTACCACCCCGTCCTGGGAGAAGCCCTCGCCCTCGGTTTCCACCTCGCCTTCGTCGACGCCGTGCAGGAGCGCGTCGATTTCGTCCTGGGAAAGCAGATCGTTGACGGACATGAGACTGGCCTATTGCATCACGAAACTGGTGAAGTACACGGCTTCCACCCCGGGCTCGTGCAGGCGGGCCTGCACGATGCCCTGAATGGTCTTGAGGATCTCGGCCGCCAGGGCCTCCTTGCCGGCCCGGTGGCTGAGTTCGTCATAGGTCTTGCTGGAGAGCAGGTTGAGAATGTCGTTGCGGATCACCGGCATCTCCTCCTCCACCACCGTCAGCGCCTCGGGCTTGCGGGCCATGACGGTGATCTCCACCTGCAGATAGGCCGCCTTGCGATCGTCGGCGAAATTGACCGTGAACTCGGGCTTCAGCGGCAGATAGTGGGCCGGCGCGTGTTCCACTGCGGCATGCTCCGCCTGCGCACCGGCGTCCGCCTTGCCTTCGCCTTCTTCACCGCCCTTGCCCAGAAACAGCCAGGCGCCCAGCCCGCCGACGGCTAGCAGCAGCACAATCACCAGGAGAATGAGGATCTTGGTCAGCTTGCCGCCGCCCTGGGTATCGAGATCGAGTTCTTCGTCTGCCATGCCTGTTTGCGCTCCGCGTGGAAAACCGGTTTTCCCGAACTCGGATGCAAGAGCTGTACCATGCCAGCCGGAAAAGCGAAGCGGCTTTTCGATCAGGGACTTGGCGAGGGTGGACCGGACCGGCGTCGAAGACTTGACGCGATGGGAAGCAGACGGCGGGCAGGGGGTGACGGGATCGGAACGCGACAGCCCCCGGGTTGGAGAGGTGCGGCGGTGCGCATGACGTCTCTCCGGCAACGGGACATCGGCTTTCTGAGAGCACAGAGCCCTTGAGGCGGGGGAGACGTTTTGTGACCGTCGGCCGCAGGGATGCGGCCGCCGAGCCTACAGGGATGTATTCACGGCGCGTCACGAAACGTCTCTCCCGCCTCAAGGGCGAGCCGGAGACTGAATCATTGGCTGAAACCGTTCGGCAATTCGGAACGGCCAGCCATGCGCCCCCCGTCATCCTGTCGCGGCAGGGCAACGGCGTACAGGCATCTCAGGCCGGCAGGCGGAAGAAGTGTTCCCGGTAGTAGCGCAGCTCGGCGATGGAATCCTTGATGTCGTCGAGCGCCAGGTGGCTGGAGTCCTTCTTGAAGCCCTTGTAGACCTCGGGCGCCCAGCGTTTGGCCAGCTCCTTGATGGTGCTCACGTCGAGATTGCGGTAGTGGAAGTAGTCTTCCAGATCGGGCATGCAGCGGGCCAGGAAACGGCGATCCTGGCAGATGGAATTGCCGCACATGGGCGAGGCCTTGGCGGGCACGTACTGGCGCAAAAAGGCCAGGGTCTGGCGCTCGGCCTCGGCCTCGTCGATCCGGCTGTCGCGCACCCGCTGCACCAGGCCCGACTGGCCGTGCTGGCGGGTGTTCCATTCGTCCATCCCGGCCAGCCGCGCCTCGCTCTGGTGAATGGCGATCACCGGCCCTTCGGCCACGATGTTCAGCTCGCTGTCGGTGACCACCGTGGCGATTTCGATGATCACGTCGTTGCGGGTGTCGAGCCCGGTCATTTCCAGGTCGATCCAGATGAGGTGATTGGGATTTTGCGCCATGTCGACAAAACCTTTCCCGCCAAAGGGGTTCTAAAAGGGGATTCTTGCCATGCCGAAGCGCAGCCGCTAACCTGCCCACCGACACGCACGCGAAGCTTACCACATGAACCTGATCACCGAGCTGTTCCTGGCCGCCCTGGCCCTCTCCCTGGTGCTGCAGATCTGGCTGGATCGCCGCCAGATCCGGCACGTGCTGACCCATCGCGACGCGGTGCCGGAGGCCTTCCGGGATCAGATCCCGCTGGCGGCGCACCGCAAGGCGGCCGACTACACCGTGGCCCGCACCCGCCTCGGCATGGGGGAACTGCTCTACGGCAGCCTCCTGCTCCTGGGGTGGACACTCGGCGGGGGCCTGGAATGGCTGGATCAGACCTGGCGCGGGCTGGGGCTCCCGCCCCTAGCCACCGGCGTCGGCGTGATCCTGAGCGTGCTGGTGATCGGCAGCCTGCTGGAGCTGCCCTTCGCCCTCTATCGCACCTTCCGGCTCGAGGCCCGATTCGGCTTCAACCGCACCACGCCGGGCACCTTCGTCTCGGATCTCGTCAAGCAGTTCCTGCTCACGCTGCTCATCGGCGCCCCGCTGATCGCGCTGGTCCTGTGGCTGATGGACTCGGCCGGGCCGCTCTGGTGGCTCTACGTGTGGGCCGTGTGGATCGGCTTCAGCCTGCTCATGCAGTGGGCCTGGCCGGCCTTCATCGCGCCCCTGTTCAACAAGTTCGAGCCCCTGGACGACGAGGCCCTGCGCCAGCGCATCGTGCGCCTGCTGGAACGCTGCGGTTTCCGCAGCAGCGGGGTCTTCGTGATGGACGGCTCCCGCCGCTCCAGCCACGGCAACGCCTATTTCTCGGGGCTGGGCACCAACAAGCGGATCGTCTTCTACGACACCCTGCTCAAGTCGCTCAGCCCCGAGGAGGTGGAAGCGGTCCTGGCCCACGAACTCGGCCACTTCCGGCGCCACCACATCCGCAAGCGCATCATCCTGATGGCGCTCCTCTCCCTGGCCGGCCTGTGGCTCCTGGCGCAGCTGATGCAGATGCCCGAGTTCTACCAGGGCCTCGGGGTGAGCACCCCCTCGACCTACATGGGCTTGATCCTCTTCATGATGGTTGCCCCCCTGTTCGGCGTGTTCCTCTCGCCCCTGCTGGCCGGATTCAGCCGCCGGCATGAATTCGAGGCCGATGATTTCGCGGCCCGCCAGGCCGATCCGCGCACCCTGATCCGCGCCCTGGTGAAACTGTACGAGGAAAACGCCAGCACGCTCACTCCCGATCCGCTCTACTCGGCCTTTCACGACTCCCACCCCCCGGCACCGGTGCGCATCGCCCACTTGTCGCGTAAACTGAAGGAACAACCCCAACCGGCCTGAACGAGGAGCGAGAGAATGTTGCCAAGAACCCTGTTGATCGTGTTGCTCGGGGGCCTTGCCGCCGGTGCGAACGCCTCACCCGATCTCGCTCGTGGCAAGTCCCTGCACGACGAGAACTGCATCAAGTGCCACGCGGGCATGGTGGGCGGCGACGGCACCGCGATCTACACCCGCCCGGATCGCCGCATCGACAGCCTCGAGGGCCTGCGCCGCCAGGTGAACCGCTGCAAGGACAGCCTGGGCATGCCCTGGCCGGCGGATCAGATCGACGACGTCGTGCACTATCTGAATCACGATTTCTACCACTTCGGAGACCGGCCATGACCGCCCTTGCCGATCGCCCCTGCCACGCCATCGCGCCGGACACGGCGCCCTTCAACCTGGAGCAGGCGACCGAACTGCTGGCCGAACTGCCCGAATGGACCCTGAGCGCGGATCACACCGCCATCGAACGGGTTTTCCACTTCCGCGACTACTATCACACCATGGCCTTCGTCAATGCCGTGGCCTGGATTGCCCATCACAGCGATCACCACCCCGATCTGGAAGTGGGCTACAACCGCTGCGTGGTGCGCTACAGCACCCATGCCATCGGCGGCCTCTCCGAAAACGATTTCATCTGCGCCGCCCGCATCGATCGCCTCGACGCCTGATCCGCATGGGGCAACACAAACGCGGACAAGCCTCCCCCCGCCCGGCCCCCGCCAGCCTTCAAACCGGGCGGGTGGTGGCCCGCTTCGGTGCCCGCCTGATCGTGGAGGACGCCGAAGGCACGCTGCACCGCTGCACCAGCCGCCGCAAACTGGGGGATCTGGTCTGTGGCGACGAGGTGCGCTGGGGCCAGGACGCCCGGGGCGACTGCATCGTCCAGGAACGTCTGCCCCGCCGCACCGAACTGGCCCGTCCGGATGGACACGGACGCAAGAAGATTATCGCCGCCAACGTCGATCAGATCCTGATCGTCACCGCCCCCCAACCGGCATTCAGCCCCGGCCTGGTGGACCGCTACCTGGTGGCCGCCGAAGTGCTCGGCATCCCGCCGGTCATCGTGCTCAACAAGGTGGATTTGCTCGATGAAGACAGTCGCGCCCGGCTCGTGCCGCGGCTGGAAGAATACCGGGCGCTCGACTACCCGGTGGTGGAAACCAGCGTCACCCGGCCCACCGGCCTCGCCGACCTGGCCAGGACCCTCGAGGGCCATACCAGCATCTTCGTCGGTCAGTCGGGCGTGGGCAAATCCTCCCTGATCAACGCCATCCTGCCCGATGCAAAGGCCCGGGTCGGCGCCATCTCCGAAGCCACCGGCAAGGGCACCCACACCACCACCACCGCCTGGCTCTATCCTCTGCCCGGTGGCAACGGGGCCGTGATCGACTCCCCCGGGATCCGCGAATTCGGCCTGTGGGCCATCGAGCTCCACCAGGTCGCCACGGGATTCCGGGAGTTCCGGCCGCTGGCCGAGGCCTGCCGCTTTCGCGACTGCCTGCACCGCAACGAACCGGGCTGCGCCGTGCGCGCCGCCGTGGAAGACGGCCGTATCTCGCGCCGGCGATATGAAAGCTATCTGCGGATTCTGGAGTCGTTGGAGAATCCGCAGTCATGACAAGCGGTCGCGGCGAGGGCGCCGCTCCTACAGGGATTGACACCACCCACCGCGATGAACGATTGCAAGACGCCAGATCAGATTGCCCAGAACGATTGAAACCGCGAAATCCGCGTTATTCCTCGGCCCTCGTTCCTCGTCACTCGTCCCTGCCTCTCGCGGCTCGCGCCGCTCCTACAGGGTTTGCCACCAGCCGCGTAGGAGCGGCGCCCCGCCGCGATGAACGATTGCAAGACACCAGATCAGATTGCCCAGAACGATTGAAACCGCGAAATCCGCGTTTTTCCTCGGCCCTCGTTCCTCGTCACTCGTCCCTGCCTCTCGCGGCTCGCGCCGCTCCTACAGGGTTTGCCACCAGCCGCGTAGGAGCGGCGCAAGCCGCGACACATCGGTAACAGCCCTTCAGGAATGCGCCGGCACGTGCCCACCGTGGGGCGGCGCTTCCTTCGCCCCCGGCGCTTTCGGGCCTTCGCTCTTCTGCAGGTTTTCTTCGGCCTGCCTGTTCATGATGATGATGCTGATCCGGCGGTTGACCGGATCGCGGGGGTTGGCCTTGTTGAACAGCACCGAGGAGCCCAGCCCCACCACGCGGCCGATCTGATCGGGCGGCATGCCGCCCTTGAGCAGTTCCCGCCGGGCCGCGTTGGCGCGATCCGCCGAGAGTTCCCAGTTGCTGTAGGGCTTGCGGTAGTCGTTGCCGTAACGATCCTCGTATTCGATATAGCCCTTGGGGAAAGGAGTGGCATCGGTATGGCCGGTGATGCTGATCCGGTTCGGCACCTCCTGGGTGATGATCCGGGCCAACTTGCGCAGGATCACCTTGGTATAGGGCTTGAGCTCGTCGCTGCCGGAGTCGAACATGGGCCGGTTGGCCTTGTCCACGATCTGCACCCGCAGGCCTTCCGGGGTGATCTCCAGCAACAACTGATCCTTGAAGTTGCGCAGCTGATCGGAGCTCTCGATGGCCGCCTTCAGCTTGGTCAGCAACTGATCGAGCCGCCGCTTGTCCTTCTCGATCTCCACCACCTGCACCTTGTTTTCGGGGATCGGCGTGGTTTCCGGTTTGTGCTGTTCCGATTTCTTGCCGCGGCCCTTGGGAATGTCCTTGGCGCCGCCGAGCTTGATCAGGCTGGTGCTGGCCCCGCCCGGCCCCTTGATGCCGGTGGGATTCTTGAACCAGTCGGAGATGCCCTCCCGCTGGATTTCGTCGGTGATGCCCAACAGCCACAGCAGCAGGAAAAAGGCCATCATGGCGGTCACGAAGTCGGCATAGGCCACCTTCCAGGAGCCGCCGTGATGGCCGCCGCCCCCCTTGACCACCTTCTTGATGACGATCGGTTGTTTCTTGTCCTCTGCCACGGTCCGTATCCCGCCTGCGCGCTACGCCGTCACTTCTTCTGGTTCTTGATGTGCTCTTCCAGCTCGGCGAAGCTGGGCCGCAGGTGGCTGTAGAGGGCCTTGCGGCCGAATTCCACGGCGATCTGCGGAGTATAGCCGTTGAGCGTGGCCATGATGCAGATCTTGGCGCACTCCAGCAGCTTGCTGTCTTCCTCGGCCTGCTCGGCCATGGCATTGGCCATCGGCCCGGCGAAACCGTAGGCCAGGAGAATCCCGAGGAAGGTGCCCACCAGCGCCGCGCCCACGTGGGCGCCGAGCACTTCCGGCGGCTCGCTGATGTAACCCATGGTGATCACCACGCCCATCACCGCCGCGACGATACCGAAGCCCGGCAGGCCATCCGAGGTGTTGGTCACCGCATGACTGGGTTTTTCCGCCTCGTGATGATGGGTCTCCAGTTCCAGATCCATCAGGCTCTCCAGCTCGAAGGCGTTCATGTTGCCGCCCACCATCAGGCGCAGGTAGTCGCAGATGAATTCGATCAGATGATGGTTCTTGGCCAGCTTCGGGAACTCCTTGAAAATATCGCTCTGTTCCGGCTCGTCGATGTCGGCCTCGAGGGCCATCAGCCCTTCCTTGCGCGCCTTGGCGAACAGGTTGTACATGAGGGTGAGCAGGTCCATGTAGGTCTGCTTGTTGTACTTGTTGCCCTTGAGCAGCCCCGGCAGCCCCTTGAACACGGCCTTGATGGTCGTGGGCGGGTTGGCGATGATGAAGGCGCCGGTGGCGCCACCGGCAATGATCAGCAGTTCGAATGGTTGCCAAAGCGCGGCCAGTTTTCCGTGCGAAAGCACATAGCCACCAAACACGCAACCCAGAACGACGATGACACCAATTATGACTTTCATGGGCGATCAGGCTTCCCTTGTTGTGCGGCATCACCCGTGGCGGTGATGAACGGAACGGGTCTGACCTCTTATCGTCTCGCCTGGCGGCAAACTTGACCCCTGGCCAAAAATTTTTTTGCCCCACGGCCAGGCGTCAGGTTTTTCACTTCGCAGCTAAAGGAAGGAAGCGCGTGGACGATAGGGGGGATATGCAAACCCCAACCACGCAGGCCGGCGCCCCGGAAAACGGTATCGAGGCCTGGATCGAACGCATCGGCCGGCAGGCCGTGCCGGTCCTGCCCGACACCATCGCCATCCTGCGTCGCCACTGCGCCCGTGACAACGCCCCGATTGCCGAACTGGTGGCCGAGGTGGAGAAGGATCCGGGCCTGGTGGTGCACCTTTTGCGGGTCACCAACGCCATGGCCGCGGGTCCCCTGCGTTCCGACGTGACCTCGGTGCAGCAGGCGCTGATGATGCTGGGCACGGAAAAGGTCAGCGAACTGCCGGCCCGCCTTCCGGTGGTGGACGACCATCCCGATGCCGCCGGCCGGGATCGCCTGCACAAGACCTTCGCCCGGGCCTACCACGCGGCCCGCCAGGCCACCGACTGGGCCAGCCTGCGCCGTGACATGACCCCCGACGAAGTCTTCGCCGCCACCCAGCTGCATTTTCTCGGCGAAATGTTTCTCTCCCTGCATGCGCCGGAGAAACTCGACGAGGTGGACCGGCTGCGGCACGAACAGCATGTCTCCTCGGAAGAGGCCCAGTACCTGGTACTCGGCTTCACCCTCGACCAGCTCACCGCCCGCCTCGCCCGCCTGTGGCGCCTGCCCCGCCTGGTGCTCGAAGCCCTGCACCCCGAGAACGCCCGATTCCCCCGCGCCTACGGCATCATGCTGGCGGTGCAACTCGCCCGCGGCGCGGCCATCGACTGGTACGGCGAGAAGACCCGGGAAATCGAGGCGCGGGCAGCCGAATGGCTGGACATGGATGCCCCGGAGCTGATTGGGCGCATCCACCGGCTGGCCGTGAGCGTGGCTCGGGACGGCAGGATCTACCGGGCCGTGCCGGCCGCCGCCCGCCTGCCGCTGATTCACGTTGAGCCGGTCGCGGACGAGGCGAAGGTGGAGACGGCGCAAGACGAGACGGCCGAAGTCTGCCTCATGCCCCAGTTGCGGATCCTGCAGAACCTGCTGGCCACCCTGCAGCGCCCCGAACTGCTGCGGGAACACGCCTACAACGTGATCAGCCTGGTGCTCAAGGGCATGCACGACGGGATCGGCCTCAACCGCGTGGTCTTCGCCCGCCACGATGCCGAGGAAAACCGGCTGGTGGCCGCCAAGATCATCGGCGCCGACAACGATCCGGATTTCGGCCGCTTCATCGTGTCCCTGGACGAACCGCACCTGCTAACCCGCCTGATGGCCAAAACCCAAGCGGTAGTGATCAATGACACCACCCGCGAGCGCTTCTGGCCACTGGTGCCCGAGGCCTTCCGGGACCTCGTGCAGGTGAACAGTTTCGCCGCCATGTCGGTGGTCATCGACGGCCGGCCCATCGGCCTGTTCTATGCCGACCGCCACAGCAACGCCTGCACCATCGACGAACGAAGCTATCAGTATTTCAAGCGCGTCTGCCTGCGCGCCGGCGAAGTGCTGGCCAAACTGCCGCGGCTGGATTTCAGCGAGCGTTGATCCGCCCTTGCCACTGTTCGTCACAGCGGCAGACGCGGCGGCCGGAAGGATTCAGCCGATGGGTTGCCGGCCGGCGAGGGCCTGGGCGAGGGTGCTGCTGTTGACGTATTCGAGTTCGCCGCCCATGGGCACGCCGTGGGCGATGCGCGAGACGGGAATGGCGCGGCGCTTGACCATCTCGGCGATGTAGTGGGCCGTGGCTTCGCCTTCCACGGTGGGGTTGGTGGCCAGGATCACTTCGCGGATCTCGCCGCTGTCGAGCAGCGTGGCGAGCTGATCGAGCCCGATGGCTTCGGGGCCGATTCCGTCCAACGGCGACAGGTGTCCCATGAGCACGAAGAACATCCCGGCATAATCGGTGCCCTGGAGGATGGCCTGCACGTCGATGGGCGATTCCACCACGCACAGCAGGCCGCGGTCGCGCTTCTCGCTGGCGCAGACGGCGCACAGTGCCTGCTCGCTCAGGGTGCGGCAACGCTGACAGTGGCCCACCTGTTCCGCGGCCGCCTCCAGCGCTTCGGCCAGTTGCCGGGCGCCGGCGCGATCCCGCTCCAGCAGGTGATAGGCCATGCGCTGGGCCGATTTGGGGCCCACCCCCGGCAGGCAGCGCAGCGCCTCGATGAGCTGGCCGATCAGCGGCGAGGTCATGGCCCCTAGAACGGCAGCTTGAATCCGGCCGGGAGGCCCATGCCGGCGGTGAGGCTGCTCATCTTCTCCTGCACCGTCTTCTCCACCTGGCGCACGGCATCGTTCATGGCCGCCGCCACCAGATCCTCCAGCATTTCCTTGTCGTCCATCACGCTGTCGTCGATCTCCACCCGCTTGACGTCGTGCCGGCAGGTCATGGTGACCTTGACCAGGCCGCCGCCGGCCTGCCCGGTCACCTCGATGCGGGCCATCTCTTCCTGGGCCTTCTGCATGTTGGCCTGCATCTGCTGGGCCTGTTTCATCAGGTTGCCAATACCACCTTTCATATCATCTCCTCCAACAGGGTGAACCCGGACGGGCCGGGCGGATGAGTTCATTCAGTCGTTGCCGTCCACCGCCTGCACCGACCCCGGCCGCACCCGGGCATCGAAGGTCTCGAGAATCGACTGGACGTTGGGATCGTTTGCGATCCGTTCCTCGGCGCGGGCCTGGCGCTCGGCCGTCAGGCGGGCCTCGCGGGCGGCGGGCGTTTCGCCCTCGGTCGCCTTCACGTCCACCGTGAGCTTCACCGGCCGGCCGAGGTATTCGCTCAGCGCCTTCGCCAGCGCCGCCTCCCGCTCCCGCGTGAGCAGGGGCGCGCCGGCCGGGCCCAGGGCCAGGCGCACATGGTCGTCTGCCAGTTCTTCCAGCACGCACTGGTTCACGAGCTGGCGCAGCAGCCCCTTGACCGGGAGGGCGGCGGCGATCGTGTGCCAGTCTCCCGTCTCGGTCGGGGGCGCGGCACTGCCGGCCACCGGCGCTGTCGCCGCCGGCGTCGGTGCCTTGCCCGTGGCCTCGACGGCCGCCGGAGACGCGGCGCCAGCGGGGCGCGGGCGGCCCGCCGCCGGGCCCTCGTCGGGCCGGAAGGCCAGCATGCGCAGCAACACCATTTCCAGGCCGCTGCGCGGATCGGGGGCCAGCGGCAGATCGCGCCGCCCCGTGATTCCGATCTGGTAGAACAGTTGTACCTCTTCCGGCGCCAGCCGCCCGGCCAGCGCCTGCAGCCGTTCCACATCGCCCAGGCTCTCGTCCAGCGCGCCGGGCACCTGCTGCAGCAGGGCCACCTGGTGCAGCGCGGAATTGAGTTCGGCCAGCAGATCGCCGAAGTCGGGGGCCCGTTCGGCCAGATCGGCCACCACCTCGAGCACCGCCCCGCCCTCGCCCGCCGCCAGCGCCTCAAGCAGACGCAACACGCCATCCTGATCGATGGTGCCGAGCATGGCCTGCACGTCGGCTTCGCGCACCGCGCCGCCACCGAAGGCGATGGCCTGATCCAGCAGACTCAGGCCGTCGCGCATGCTGCCGTCGGCGGCGCGCGCCAGGCGCCGCAGCGCGGCCGATTCGTATTCCAGCCCCTCCGCCTCGAGGATCTTCTGCAACTGTCCCTGGATCTGCTCCAGCGGCAGGCGCCGCAGGTTGAACTGCAGACAGCGGGAGAGAATGGTCACCGGCAGCTTCTGGGGATCGGTGGTGGCCAGCAGGAACTTCACGTGCGGCGGCGGCTCCTCCAGGGTCTTGAGCAGGGCATTGAAGCTGGAGGCGGAGAACATGTGCACCTCGTCGATGAGATACACCTTGTAGCGGCCACGGGTGGGCGCGTACTGCACGTTGTCGAGCAGCTCGCGGGTCTCGTCCACCTTGGTGCGGGAGGCGGCGTCCACCTCGATGAGGTCCACGAAGCGGCCTTCGTCGATCTCCCGGCAGGTGGCGCATTCGCCGCAGGGCTTCGAACTCACCCCCTGCTCGCAGTTGAGCGACTTGGCCAGGATCCGCGCAATGGTGGTCTTGCCCACGCCCCGCGTGCCGGTGAAGAGGAAGGCATGGTGCAGCCGGTCACTGTCGAGGGCATTGACCAGGGCCCGCAGCACGTGCGCCTGGCCCACCATCTCCTCGAAGTTGCGCGGCCGCCACTTGCGCGCCAGAACCTGATAAGTCATTGATTTTGCGTAGAACGCCGGGGATTCGGAAAGGGAAAAATCATTCTAATGGATAAGCCCGGCCCAGGCGAGGGGAAAGACAGCGGCACAAAGCCCTGGCGAAGAATGGCCGGCACACGGTGCAAGGGAACACGGGGCACCGAACCGTCTGTCCTCGTCCCTCGCCACGGCATGAAGGGTGGCAACCCGCACCAGCCACACCCCGGCGCCCGAGTTCACCGCTACCGTTGCTCCCTTCCGGGCCTGGCGGGGTTCACGGCTAGTCGTCGCGGGGGGACCCATGCGGGCCGCCATAAAAGCGAGCCGCATTCTACCCCTTGCAAGGCCCGGACGAAAGCACGATATCCCGATCAGGCATCCGTGCCGAAGTTTCGGTATCCTGTCCGTCAATTCAACAAGGAGAACGACATGCCCCTCATCCAGGTCGATCTGCACTGCCCCTATTGCGGCAAGGACTTCAACATCGAGCTGCAGGAGAACGCCACCGAAGACGACTTGATCGAGGAATGCCCCCTCTGTGGCCATCCGCTCGACCTTCGCCTGGTGCTCGATCCCCAGACCGGCGCCGTGGTCGGCGCGGAGATCCACCGGGTGGACGGCGACACGGACGACTAGCGCCTCAGCCGGCACCCAGTTCCCGATCCAGCGTCTCCTCGATGGTCTGCCGGATGGTGCCCTGCAGGGGACGCAGCAGCAGGCCGAGTTTCAGGCTGACGCGCACGCACTGCGCGTCCATTTCGATCACCCCGCTGGCTCCGCTGCGCGCCACGTGCAGGCAATCGCCCTCCCAGTGGCAGCGGGCATCGAACTCGGATTCGAGCTTGCGCGCCAGCGCCTCGACGCGCCGGCGCAGTTCCTCGCGGGACAGCCGGTGGGAACGGGAGATGGCGATGGTACTCATGTTCTGCAGACTCCGGACGCTTGGCCGGCACATGTTTGCACATCCCGGGGCCAGCGCATACCATCGAACCGGTTTCCTTCCAAAGGCCCAGGCCCGCAGCGTCAATCCGGCATGTCCTATCCCGCCATTCATCTGTTCATCCAGGACGACGTGCCGCCCGAGACGGTGGACGGCATCCTGGCGGCCCTGCAGGCGCGCTACGGCATGCCGGTCAATCCCGAACGCTTCTCGGGCACCCTGCCGTCGCTTCCCGACGAAGCCCTGGCCACCTGCCTGCTCGACGACACCCGCTTCATCGACCTGTGGCAGCAGGCGCGGGAACGGCCCATCGTGCTTCTGCCCTTCCCCTGGTCCGGCAATCCGCTGACCCGGCAGGCCTTCGGCCTCGAGGCCGAACCGGCCAGGCTGCTCGAGCGCCTGGAAGACGGTAATCTGGCCCCCGCCCGCTTCATGCTGCTGGCCGACGGGCAGCCGGTGCTCAATGCCGTGCGCCTCGGCAGCGTGCCGGAATTGCACGGGCAGACGGGACTGGCGCGCCTGCGCACCTTCTTCCGCACCCTGTTCTTCCTGCGCATGCGAGCCTTCCGGCTCACCACTGCCAAGGGACAGCGCATCGAGCTGGCCGCCCTGACCCTGGAGGCGGCCGAAGAAGCCTGGATGGCCCGCCATCATCCGGAACGCTTTGCGGATCCGCCGCTCCAGGGCCGCGTCACCGCCCTGGTGCATGCGCCCACCAGTCTCGTCTCGCTGCTGCAGAGCCTGTTCCGTCCGCGCCGGGGGCGGGCCAGCGAGGCGCTGCCGCGCGGCCTCGGTTTCGTCAAGAGTTCGCAGCTGGTCGTCGAGGCCATCGGCGGCCCGGTGCCCTGCCGCATCGACGGCCTGCCCCGCGACGTGGAACGGATCACGCTTGAAGCGGTACCCACGCGCTGCCGCATCCCCCAGGCCATGGACAACCTGCAAACAGCCGAAGACAAGGAAAGCATCCGCCTCGATCCCGTGCCCACCGGCAGCGAGGCGGTGGAATTCTTCACCCGCCGCAGCCTGCCCCTGCTGCCCATCGCCCCGGAGGCGCAGTTTGCCGAGCTGTTCACCCTCTTGCGCAGGCAGGCCCGCACCGGTTCCGTCTATCTGGTGCTGATGTTCCTCAGCACTCTGCTGGCCACCATCGGGCTGTACCAGAATTCGGGCCCGGTGATCATCGGCGCCATGATCCTCGCCCCGCTGATGGCCCCGCTGGTCGCCCTCTCCATGGGCCTGATCCGGCTCGACACGATGCTCATGCGCCACAGCACCCGCACCCTGCTGGCCGGCGTGCTGATGGCGCTGGCCCTGGCGGCCCTGTTCGCCTGGAGCCTGCCCCTGGCCCACCTCACCGATCAAATCCGTGCCCGCCTCAACCCCACGCTGCTGGATCTGGGCGTGGCCGTGGTCTCGGGCATCGCCGCGGCCTATGCCCATGCCCGCGAGGAACTGGCCCGCAGCCTGGCCGGCGTGGCCATCGCCGTGGCCCTGATCCCGCCCCTGAGCGTGGCCGGGATCGGCATCGGCCTGGGCAACGCCACCCTCTTCGGCGGCGCCTTCCTGCTGTTTCTCACCAACCTGGTGGGCATCGTCTTCGCCGCCGGCGCCACCTTCTACCTGCTGGGCTTCACCTCCCTGCGCTATGCCCGCACGGCCTTCTTCTACAAGCTGCTGGTGCTGCTGGCCGTGGCCGTCCCGCTGTTCTTCTCCACCCAGGTCCTCATCCAGGAAAACCGGATCTACCGGCAGTTCGCCAGCCTGCGCAGTCTGGGCCACGGCGAGCGCCTGGAACTGCTGGCGGTGCGCCAGACCCCGGCAGGGCCGGTGGCCCGGGTGCGCCTCATCCTGCCCCGCGCCCGCGAGACGCGCTTCGACCGCGACGCCCTCGTGCGCCGCCTGCAGCAGAGGCTCGACGCGGCGATCGAACTGGAAGTGGTGGCGTTCTATCCACGGCCGTGAGCCCCTCACCTGATGCGGTCATTTCCCGAACGAAGGGCTCCCTCTCCCCGTCGGGGAGAGGGTCGGGGTAAGGGGCGAGGGACCAGTCACACCAGCGCCACGCTCTTGATCTGGGCATACACCGCCTTGCCCGGCGCCAGCGCCAGCCGTTCGCCGGAGAGGCGGGTGATCCGGGCCAGCAGGGGCTGGCCGTCGGCCAGGCGCAGGCGCACGATCTGCTGGGCGGCGTCGAGATCGCGAACCTCCCCGACCGTGGCCGGCAGGATGTTGAGAATGCTGGTGTCGCCGGGGGCGGTCAGGGCCAGGCTCACGTCGCTGGCCTGCACGCGCACCCGCGCCTCGTGACCCGGCGGCAGATCCGAACGCGGCACGGTGATGGCCCAGTGGTCATTGCCGATGCGGGTCAGATGCCAGTTTTCGTCATGGACGAGCACCCGCCCCCGCAGAACCGCGGCGCCGCCGTGACGCGCGGCCAGGCCGCCCGGATCGGTGAGCAGTTCGGCCGGCTCGCCGCAGGCCCGCACCCGGCCGTTTTCCAGCAGCACCAGGTGATCGGCCAGCCGCGCCACTTCGTCCGGCGCGTGGGTCACGTAGAGCACCGGCACCGGCAGATGTTCGTGCAGGCGCTCCAGATAGCCCAGAATTTTCTCCCGGCTGCGCAGATCCAGCGCCGCCAGGGGTTCGTCCATCAGCAGCAGCCGCGGGCTGGTGAGCAGGGCCCGGGCAATGGCCACCCGCTGACGCTCGCCGCCGGAGAGGGTGCGGGGATGGCGTTCGAGCAGGGGACCGAGCCCCAGCCACTCGATGACCTGGGCCATTTCGATCCGCCGCTGCGCCGCCGGCAGCCGCCGCCAGCCGTATTCGAGATTGCCGCGCACGCCAAGATGGGTAAACAGGCTGGCTTCCTGGAACACCACCCCCACGGCACGGCGATGGGTAGGCAGGAACTCGCGGCCCGCCTGCCAGGTCTCCCCGGCCACGCGCAGGCAGCCTTCGGCCCGCTGCAGGCCGGCGATGCAACGCAACAGGGTGGACTTGCCCGAACCGGAAGGCCCGAACACCGCCGTGATCCCCTGCCCCGGCAGTTCCAGATCCACATCGAGGGAGAAGTCCGCCCGCTGCAGGCGAAAGCGTACGAGCAGGGATTCGCTCATGGCCGGGGATCCGGGTCGAGCCGGCCGTTGATGCGGTACAGCACCAGCAGGATCACGAACGCCAGGCCGATCATCACCGCCGAGAGCCAGTGGGCCTGGGCATATTCCAGATTCTCCACGTGATCGTAGATGGCCACCGACAGCACCCGCGTCTCGCCGGGAATGTTGCCCCCGATCATGAGAATCACCCCGAATTCACCGATGGTATGGGCGAAGGCCAGTACCGCGGCGGTGAGAAAACCCGGCCGGGCCAGCGGCACCACCACGCTGAAGAACCGATCCAATGGACCGGCGCGCAGGGTGGCCGCCGCTTCCAGCGGCCGCTCGCCGATGGCCACGAAGGCGTTCTGCAACGGTTGCACCACGAACGGCAGGGAATAGAACACCGAGGCCACCACCAGCCCGGGAAAGGTGAACGGCAGGGTGCCAAGACCGAGCTGGGCGGTGAGCCGCCCCACCGGCCCTTCCGTTCCCAGCAGCAGCAACAGATAGAAGCCGATCACCGTTGGCGGCAGCACCAGGGGCAGGGCCACAACGGCGTTGAGCGGCTCCCGCAGCCAGTGCCGGGTCCGGCTCAGCCACCAGGCCAGCGGGGTGCCGATAAGCAGCAGGATGACGGTGGTCACCGCCGCCAGTTTCAGGCTCAGAAAGAAGGGTTGCCAGTCCATGTTCAGAGGCGATCGTCGGGCAGATCATAACCGGCGTTCGTGATCCGCTTGCGGATCGCCGGCTCGCGCAAAAAGGCCAGGAAGGCGCGGGCAGCGGGATTCTGCTCACCCCGCTTGAGAAGCACCGCCTGCTGCACGATGGGCGCGTGATCCGCTGCCGGCACCCGCCAGCGGCTGCCGCCCTGCGGCGAGCCCCGGCGAAGCTGGGCCAGGGCCACGAAGCCGGCCTCCACGGCCCCTGTGGCCACGAACTGGTAAGCCTGCGCCACCGACTCCCCGCGAACCAGGCGGCGCGACAGGCGATCCCACAGGCCATGACGGCTCAGGAACTGCCGGGCCGCCCGGCCATAGGGCGCGGTTCGCGGGCTGGCCAGGGCCAGGCGCCGGAATTCGCCGCGGCGCAACCACGCCAGCCCGTCGGCAAAGCGGCCCGCCTGCGGCGACCACAGCACCAGCCTTCCCTCGGCATAGGTAAAGCGACTGCCGGGCACGGCGAAGCCTTCCGCCTCCAGCCGCCGCGGACGCTCGGCATCGGCGGCCAGGAACACGTCGAACGGTGCGCCGTTGCGTATCTGAGCATACAGCTTGCCCGTGGAGCCGGCACTGATCCGCAGGCGATGACCACTGGCCGCCCTGAAGGCAGGCGCCAGATCCCGCAGCACGCCAAGAAAATTGGCTGCCACCGCGACCCGCGCCTGCCCCGCCTGCAAGGGCCCGGCAGAAAACGCGAGCAGCGCGAAAACCAGTCCGCAGATTCGGGCGATAAACGAACGCGATAAAGACACGGCACATCTCCAGGGCAAGCCGGCGTATTATGCCCCGCATCCCGACTCCCTGCCTTTCCTCCATCGGCGCGGCGACCTCGCTGCGGCAAACCGGCACGGTTTTTCCACTCCTCGTCTCCCTGCCGGGAAGAAGCGTATAATGCCGCCTTTTCCGTCTTGCAGTTCAGCGGAGGACAAACTGATGTTCGGAATCCACGGTCTGCATTTCCGCAATCTGCGGGGCGACATCTATGGCGGTCTCACCGCTGCCGTGGTGGCCCTGCCGCTGGCCCTGGCCTTCGGGGTGTCCTCCGGCGCCGGCCCCATCGCCGGGGTGTATGGCGCCATCTTCGTGGGCTTCTTTGCCGCCCTGTTCGGCGGCACGCCGGCCCAGGTCTCCGGCCCGACCGGTCCGATGACCGTGGTCATGGCCGCCATCTTCACCCAGTACACGGGCATGTTCCCGCAGGATCCGGCCCAGGGGGCGGCCATTGCCTTTACCGTGGTCATGCTCGGCGGCCTGTTCCAGATCCTCTTCGGCTGGCTCCGACTCGGCAAGTTCATCAGCCTCGTGCCACATCCGGTCACATCCGGCTTCATGAGCGGCATCGGGGTCATCATCATCCTGCTGCAGATCGGCCCCCTGCTGGGCCATCCGGCCGCCGGCGGGCCGCTGGCCTCGGCCGAGCATCTGCCCTCGGTGCTGGCACATCCCCACACCGCCGCCACCGTCCTCGGACTGCTCTCGCTGGGCATCGTTTACCTGCTGCCGGCCCGCATCAACCGCATTCTCCCTGCCCCCCTGCTCGCCCTGCTGGTCGGCACCGGGCTGATGCTGATCTTCTTCCGTGGCCAGGCGCCGATCCTCGGCGACGTGCCCTCCGGCCTGCCCCAGCCCCACTGGCCGACTTTCGTCAGTGACTGGCACCTCATCGTGGGCATGATCAAGTCTGCGCTGGTGCTGGCCCTGCTCGGCACCATCGACTCCCTGCTCACCTCGCTGGTGGCCGACAACATCACCCACACCCACCACGATTCGGACCGGGAACTCATCGGCCAGGGGATCGGCAATACCATCGCCGGCCTGTTTGGAGGGCTGCCGGGCGCCGGCGCCACCATGCGCACCGTGGTCAACGTTCGCGCCGGGGGCCAGACGCCTCTCTCGGGCGCCCTGCATGCCCTCATCCTGCTGGCGGTGGTCCTTGGCGCCGGGCGCTATGCCCGCTTCATTCCCAATGCCGTGCTGGCCGGGATCCTGATCAAGGTGGGCACCGACATCATCGACTGGGACTACCTGCGCCGCCTGCGCACCGCCCCGCGCGGCGGTGTCGTCATCATGTTCACCGTCTTCTTCATCACGGTATTCGTGGATCTCATCACCGCCGTTGCGGTCGGCATGATCATGGCCAGCTTCCTGTTCCTCAAGCGCATGGCCGATCTGCAGTTGCAGAGCATCCAGGCCATGACCGAACCTCATCCCGAAGCCCCGCTCTCGCCCCGTGAAGCGGCAATTCTGGAACAGGCCCGGGGCCGAATCCTGCTCTATCACATGGCCGGCCCCCTGAGCTTCGGCGCCGCCAAGGGGATGGTGCGCCAACTGGCCGCTTTCGACGAATACGACATCCTGCTGCTGGATCTGACCGACGTGCCGGCGGTGGACTTCACCTCCTCGCGCGCCCTGGAAGACATGATCAACGACGCCCGCAACGCCGGGCGCACCGTCTTCCTCGTGGGCATGCAGCCCCGGGTCCGCGCCTTCCTGGAAAAACAGCAGATCCTCGCCCAGGTGCCGCCGGAAAACCGCTTCGATACCCGGGAATCGGCCCTCTGCCAGGCCGCCCGGCAACTGGGCCTCGATCCCGAAGCCTGTGCCGCGCAGCCGGCAGCGGCAGAGAAGGCCCGAGCCTGATCGGCGCACCCATCTTGCATCCAGGGAGGGCAACCTCCCGCCGCAGGAGCGCCACCCGCGCCGCGATTAAAACCGGCGTCCTCGCCGCGAAAACACTGTCGCCAGGGATTGAGCAACGGGGAAACGTTCACTCCTCCGGGCCAGGCGCGCGGCGCTGTGCCTTGATCCGGGAACGATGGCGTTTCGCCTCCAGCCGCCGGCGCCGCGCCGCGCGGGTCGGCCGGGTGGGGAGCCGCCGTTTCGGCTCCCGGCAGGCGGCAGCCAGCAGTTCCCGCAAACGACGCAGGGCTTCCGCCCGGTTCTGCTCCTGGCTGCGGTATGTCTGGGCCTTGATGACCAGTATCCCGTCCCGGCTGATGCGCCGGTCGCGCATCGCCAACAGGCGCTGGCGGCACGACTCGGGGAGGGAGGCGCGGGTGATGTCGAAGCGCAACTCCACCGCCGTCGCCACCTTGTTGACGTTCTGCCCGCCGGGCCCGCCGGCATGAATGGCCCGCCACGCGATCTCGCTTTCGGGAATCGCCACCCGATCGTTCACATGCAACATGATTGACACGCCTTCAACCCCGTCAATCCGGACACCAGCAGGCCACCTCTTCCCATTCCGGATGCTCGGCATAGGCATGATCGAGACAGGCCTCCCGCGCCTCGGCCACGGTCTCACCATAGAAATGGGCATGACAGACCCGGCACCGGCAGAACTTCGGCTCCCGAAAGACCGAGGTCTCCGGCGGTGATGCTTTCGTCGTCATCCAAGCCCTCCTGTCCTGTACCAATCGGCCACCATCCCCCGGATTCCGGCCCACGCATCATGCTAACATGATGGCGGAAACGAACCGGATCGCACGCCAACGCCCGAAAGCGTCAGGAACCATGCTCAGCGACACCGCCATCTGGCTCATCGCCCTCGGCTTCTTCCTGCCCCTGCACTACCTCGGCCCCCTGGCCGTGCTGCATCTCAGTGGCCGGGAATCCCCGGAACTGCGCCGCCGGCGCACGCGCACCCTGCTTATCGACTGTACCCTGACCATCGTCCTCGCCTTTCCCCTCGCCGTGTGGCTGTTCGGAAAGTCACCGCTGTATGCCGGGCTGCTGTTCCTGAGCGTGCTGATCTGGCCATATGCCCATCTCGCCCTGGCGCGCATCGGCAACCGCTGAATCCGGCCCAATCGGCATCCCCGCCACGCCGCCCCATGCCACCCCCCATCCACCCTGGAATTCTCGCCCGGCTTGCCCGCCGAAGCCTGCGAATCCTGCTCGTTCCGATCGGCTTGCTGGCCCTGTTTCTGGTGGGCGCATGGGTCACGGGTTGTCTGCTGTCCGGTCCGGGGTATTGGGGACCCGTCTCGGATCATTTCGACGGCCAACGCTTCATCAACCAGCTCCCCATCCGGCACCGCAGCTTCAATGAATTTCTGCGCTGGATGCGCACACGGGCGCCGGGGCCTTGGCACTGGATCGCGGCAAAACCGGGCCCGCCACCGCCCAGGCAAGTAACTCACGGTCGCCTGCGCGTGACCTTCATCAACCACGCCACCGTGCTGATCCAGATGGATGGCCTCAACGTCCTCACCGATCCCATCTGGTCGCAACGCGCCAGCCCCTTCTCCTGGATCGGGCCCAGGCGCATGCGCCCGCCCGGCATCCGTTTTGCCGATCTCCCACCCATCGATGTGGTTCTCCTCAGCCACAACCATTACGACCACTTCGATGCCCCCACCCTCCGCCGGCTCGAAGCCGCCCACCACCCCCGCTTCGTCACGGGCCTCGGCAACGGCCCATTGCTGGCGAAACTCGGGATTGACAAATACCGGATCGTGGAGCGGGACTGGTGGGAAACCACAAAGCTTGGCGACGGCCGACGTCTGCACGTGGTGCCCGCCCAGCACTTCTCGGCCAGGGGGCTGTGCGATCGGGACAAGGCCCTGTGGGCCGGTTTCGTCCTGGAGGGCCCGTCAGGCCGGGTCTATTTCGCCGGCGACACCGGCTTCGGCCCCCACTTCAGGCAGATCCGCAAGCGCCTGGGCGCCCCTCGCCTGGCCCTCCTGCCCATCGGCGCCTACCGTCCCGAATGGTTCATGGCCCGCGTCCACATCTCCCCCGACGAAGCCGTTCGCGCCCACCACCTGCTCGGCGCCCACACCAGCATCGGCATCCACTTCGGCACCTTCCGCCTGGCCGACGACGGCCAGACCGAACCCGTGCAAGCCCTGAGCCGCACCCTTGCCAGCCAACCCGCGCCAAAGCCGCGCTTCTGGACGCTGGATTTCGGTGAAGGCCGCGAGATCCCCTGATGAGCAGTGCGTGGAAATGGCCTGAACCAAAACTCAAACTATTGATTAAAAAAGAATATTGGCGGAGAGGGTGGGATTCGAACCCACGGTGCCCGCAAGGGCACACTTGATTTCGAGTCAAGCCCGTTCGGCCAGCTCCGGCACCTCTCCGGGGTGGTGGTGAAAGAGGTCATTGGTGGGGTGGGGTGTTTCGAGCCGGGATCATACCGCAGATTCGGAACAATTGCGGAGATTCAGCCCACATTTATTTCATGGATTTGCCTGTTTTTCCACGGAATGTTCATTTTTTGACCGTGAGCGCTGAAAATGTCACATGTGACATTGGTTCACATTCATGTATTTTCATTTACTTTCAGCAATTTGCGACATTTTTCACAAGCAATTCCTTAGCTGAATACTCCGATTTGGCTATGGAAACTGAATATTAGGAACTTATAATAAAGTATGATCGATTTCCATGTCCCCCCGCATGGCGCCGCTGGAATCGCGGTCCGATCGGATTCGACGGTTCAGAAAAATGTGAACCAGTCGATATATTTTCGGAATTCATGGTCAGCCGGATATGCGGAAACTCCTTTTCTCCAGCCTTGTCGTTCTTGCCGCCGTAGTCGGGCTGGCGCTGAACGCCTGTGCGCCCCAGCGCAGTACGCTGGAGGAGGTTCTCGCCAGCGGTGAGCTGCGGGTGCTTACCCGCAACAGTCCTACTACCTACTATCTTGGCCCTCAGGGTCCGACGGGCCCGGAATACGATCTGGTGAAGGCGTTCGCCGATTCGCTGGGGGTAAAGGTTCGCCTCATCGAGGAGGAGAACCTTCCCGTTCTGCTCAAGCGGATTGCCCGCGGCGAAGCGCACCTGGCTGCCGCCGGTCTGACGGTGACGGAGAGCCGCAAGCGCTTCCTGCGCTTTGCCCCGCCCTACCAGAGCATCACCCAGCAGGTCGTCTATCGTCGTGGCGGCCTGCGTCCACGCGGCATCGACGATCTGATCGAGGGGCATCTGGAAGTCGTTGCCCACAGTTCCCATGTGGAGCAGCTCGAAGCCCTGCAGGCGAAATATCCCGAGCTGGACTGGGCGGAAAGCGAGGACACCACCAGCACCGAATTGCTCAACCTGGTGGCCGAAGAGGTAATCGATTTCACCATTGCCGATTCCAACGAGGTGTCGCTGGTGCGCCGCTACCATCCCGAAGTGCAGGTGGCGTTCGACATCTCCGCCGAACAGCATCTGGCCTGGGCCTTTCCGCGTACTGCCGATGACAGCCTTCTGCAAGCCGCCAGGCAGTTTTTCGAAAAGCTGCGCAAGAGCGGGGAACTCAAGCATCTTCTGGCACGGCATTACGGCCATGTGAGCAATTACGACTACGCGGGCACACCCACCTATCTGCGCCACGTGAATCGGCGCCTGCCCAACTACCGTGCACTGTTCGAAAAGGCAGCACGGGAAAACGATCTGGACTGGATGCTGCTCGCGGCCGTGGCCTACCAGGAGTCTCACTGGAATCCGCTGGCCGTCTCGCCCACCGGCGTGCGCGGCATGATGATGCTGACCCGAACCACCGCCCGTCAGCTCGGCATCGCGAAGCGCACCGATCCGGTCCAGAGCATCGAGGGAGGCGCACGCTATCTGCGGGGCCTGATCGACCGCTTCGCCGACATCCCCGAACCGGATCGGACCTGGTTCGCTTTGGCCGCCTACAACGTGGGCTACGGGCATGTGCGCGACGCCATGTGGATCACCGAACAGCGCGATGGCGATCCGACGCGCTGGGCAGACGTGAAGGAAAACCTGCCCCTGTTACGGCGCAAGAAGTGGTATCGCAAGACGAAATACGGCTATGCCCGCGGTCATGAGCCGGTGCGGTATGTGGAGAACATCCGCAGTTATCATGAAATCCTGCGCTGGACCATCAAGCGGGAAGCCCCGCCGGCAAAGACGCCGAAGTCGATTCTGGTGTTCTCTTCGCCCGTGCTCTGACGGTGGTTCAAGGCCGTTATCAATCCGGCGTGTCGGCCTGCGAGAAGACCATCCGTCTCGCGTCGGCCTGAAGGCCGACCTACTGTAACTGTTCGGCTTCCATCGACAGGTAGACCTGGTACGCGTTGCGCCGGTGGGCGGCCTCGAAAGCGGGGAGTTTTTCGAATTCGGACCAGTCAGCGGCGGAATAGGCTTCGTCGAACGGAATCATCTCTTCCACGGCACGCCCCATGACCTCGCGGATCCGTTCCAGGTAATGGCGTGTGGCGCGGATGGCTTCAAGCGGATCGCGGGCGGCCGGCCCATGGCCCGGAATCAGCGCGGCCAACCCGCCCGTTTCCATCTTCCTGAGCGTTTCCAGCCAGCGTTTGGTATCGGCATCGCCCAGATAGGGCACCCGGCCTTCGAAGATGATGTCTCCGGAAAACAGCACCCGATCCGGTTCCACGTAAACCGTCAAATCCCCGTCCGAATGGGCCGCCCCCAGCAAGCTGAGCTGGAACCGGACGTCCCCCAGAGAGAAGGTTTGCGTTTTTTTCAGATACACGTCCGGATTGATCAGGCGGGTTCGCTCATTGACCCAGGGATCGAGCGAGAAGCGCCGCTCTTCCAGCCGTGCGGCGGCCTGCGGTGAATTGAGATAGTCCATCGCCCCGGCCGGGGCGATGATCTCGGCACCCAGTTCCTTGAAGACCTGCAGACCGTAGATGTGATCGGCGTGATAATGGGTGAGGATGACCTTGACGATGGGTTGGCGGGTCACCTTCCGGATCCGCTGCAACAGCATGGCCGCCAGGGAAGGCGTGCCCAGCGCATCGATGATCACCACGCCTTTGCCGGTGATCACCACGCCAGCGTTGGAGATGAAGCCTTCGTTCTCAATGGCGGTGCCCGCTGCCCCCTGCACGTAATACACATGCTCGCTGACCTTGCGCAGGGTCATCTCCACCGGCGCCGGCGGATATTTCCTGAGAATGGCGGCCAGATCCTCGCCGGCCGCGCGAGCGAGCGCGGGAAGCATCAGACACATGAAAATCAGGGAAGTGACGACGGATTTCATCAGGCGGGTTTCTCCATGAACAGGGGGCTGGCATTATCGCCGCTGGGTACGGCCATGCAACAGGGAATTGGACCACGGCCGGGAAAGCCCGGTTCCCCGGTGCATTCCGCACCCGGCACGCGGGCCGCTCAGCGCCGGGCCCGGAAGAAGGCCCTGAGCAGATCACCGCATTCTTCGGACATTACCCCGCCGGTGACGGCAATGCGGTGGTTGTGCCGCGGCGAGATGGCAATGTCGAAAACGCTGCCGGCGGCGCCGGTGCGCGGATCTGCCGCGCCGAAGACCAGGCGCTGGATGCGGGCGTGGATCATGGCCCCGGCGCACATGCTGCATGGCTCCAGAGTCACGTAGAGGGTGGTGCCGGGCAGCCGGTAGTTGCCCAGCCGCCGGGCGGCGTCACGCAGGGCGCGGATCTCGGCATGGGCGGTGGGATCGTGCTCACCGATGGGGGCGTTGAATCCCTCGCCCACAATTTCGCCCTCGTGTACCAGCACGGCGCCCACCGGCACCTCGCCCGCCTGCTCGGCCTGACGGGCCAGCGCCAGCGCCCGGCACATGAAGCGCGCGTCGATTTCCGCGGTCATGATCTCAGCCCTGGCGTTCGAGCTCGGCGATTTCCCGATCCCGCATCCCCAGCAGATAGAGAATGGCGTCGAGACCGAGGGTGGCGATGGAATGGCGGGCACGGGCCTTGACCAGCGGCTTGGCGTGGAAGGCGATGCCCAGACCGGCGATGGCCAGCATGGGCAGATCGTTGGCGCCATCGCCCACCGCGATGACCTGCTCCAGGCTGATGCCTTCCTGCTCGGCCAGTTCGCGCAACAGGCGGGCCTTGGCCTCGCCGTCGATGATCTCGCCCTTCACCCGTCCGGTGAGCTTGCCGTGGCGGATGTCGAGCTGGTTGGCATACACGTAGTCGATGCCCAGCCGGCGTTGCAGGTATTCGGCGAAATAGGTAAAGCCGCCGGAGAGAATGGCCACCTTGTACCCGAAGTGGCGAAGATGGCGGATCAGGCGCTCGGCGCCCTCGGTGATGGGCAGGTTCTCGGCAATCTGCCGCAACACCGCTTCGTCCAGCCCTTCGAGCAGGGCCAGGCGCTGGCGAAAGCTTTCGGCGAAGTCCAGCTCGCCGCGCATGGCCGCCTCGGTGATGGCCGCCACCCGCTCCCCCACCCCGGCCGCCTTCGCCAGCTCGTCGATCACTTCCGTCTGGATCAGGGTGGAATCCATGTCGAAGCAGACCAGGCGGCGGTTGCGGCGGTAGAGGTTGTCTTCCTGCACGGCCACGTCCAGCTCCCAGTCCTGGGAGATGGCCAGGAAGTCCGCATGCATGGCGGCAATGTCCTCCACCTCGCCCGAGAGCGCAATCTCCACCGAGGCGCCGCGCGGCTTCGTCTCGGGGTGGCGCAGGGAGATACGCCCGGAAAGGCGGGTGATCTGATCGATGTTGAAACCGTGTCGACTGACCACCTCGGTCACCCGGGCCAGGTGCTTTGCCGTGATCCGCGGGCCGAGCAGGGTCACGATGTGCCGCGCCCGTCCCTGGGCGGCGACCCACTGCTCGTATTCGTCGAGGCTGATGGGTGTGAAGCGCAGGGTCAGGTTCAGCTCGTGGCCCTTGAAGAGCAGTTCCTTGAACACCGCGCAGCCCTCCTCGCCCGGCGCCTCGATGAGCATGCCCAGCAGCAGGCTGTCGTGGATCACCGACTGGCCGATGTCGAGCACCGGCACATCGTAGCGGGCCAGGATGGCGGACAGAGCCGCCGTCAGGCCCGGGCGGTCGCGGCCCGTGACCGTGATCAGCACCACTTCGCTCACGGCGTCATTCCCAACTCTATTATCAACAGGCCTCTTTTAGCTTTTATTTTCAACGGTTTAGTTTCCAGCTAAACGGTAATTCCATGAGAAATACCATGCTCAGAAAATCCTTCAAAATGCTCGAAAAATATTGTCGATTGAACACTGATACACATCGCATTTGGCAACGTTCCGGGCTTTGACTCCCAGGTGTTTCCCTCCTGTTTCTGCGGATAACCAATCACCGCGAACAGGTTGCTCGCCTGGGGTTCCCTTTCAGACCGAACATGCGCAGGAGACTCTTGCTCGACTTGTCGAAAACCGGGGACAGTCCCTCAAACCCTATCGTAGCACTGATGTAGTCGTGCAGCACTGCCTTACCGGTATCGACATCACCGGCAAGCAGGCAGACGACACCTTCTTACAACAGGGCCTTGCGAAACGCCGCGCTGGATCCAGTTGGGTGCATGCCTGAATGGTGTCCTTAAAATCTTTCGTCAGCGGGTGGGTGGCGGACACCTCGATGCGCCGTCCGATGCGGTCGATGGCCAGCCCGGGCGCAACCTTCAGGGCCTCCTCCTGCAGCTGGTGGGTGTCCGTGGCCGCCTGCGCCGACTGTTAGCTGACCTCCAGCCCGACTAGGGTGCCGTGACCGGAGCCATAGGCCAGGGTACGGGCTAGGCGCCGGCGGAGATAGTCCTGCACGGCCTGGAAATCCTCGGTGCCCAGCATCACGCCGGTGGCGTAGTGGACCCGCTCCACGGCCTCCTGCCGGGACAATGTGTCGGTGGTGGTCGACACGCTCTTCTCTCCTGCGCGAAACGGCGTTCAGCGAATGATGGGCAGCTGCGGGACGATCACCGTCCCGACGGGCGTAGAATGTCGTCACGCAGCGGAACAGGGAACAGCGGGGTGATGATCACCCGTACCCGCGCCGGCCGGCTGCGGTTGCCGCTGTCGTCCTGCGCCACCAGCTCGAAGGTATGCACCCCCACAGGCAGGTTGCCCTTCACCGCCAGCTGCGGGTGGTGGGTAGTGTAGAGCCGACGGCGGGTAAAGTCGGCGATCATGCTTAGTCCACCAATGACCAGGTGTACTTGACAATTTTTCCGCCGCCCACATCGACGGATCTCTTGCCACTGAGGATGAGGCCCTTGCCGAAGGGCAAGCGGTTGTTTGGCAGTGGCCTCCCATCCTCGTCGTACACGGTCAGCACAGCGGTGGGCGCCTGGTCATCGATAACGATCACCATCACCTGGGCGGGCTGGGACACGTTGCCGGAATCGTCTTCCACTTCTAGCTGAAAGCTGTGGCCACCAACCGGCAACTTGCCATTGGGCATCTGGATGACCAGCTTCGGGTCGTTGGTGGTGACAGGATTGGCCTGGATGTCTTCGAGGATCTTGGTCGTCATGGCTTGTTCTCCTTGATCTGGCTGAGTGAATGATTCAGGTGTCTTCGTCCGTCTCGCCTGACGTATAGGAAGAATAGACGCCCTTTTCCACCAAGTCCACGGGAGTTCACGCCTGATTGATCAAGCGTTTGACCTGTCTTTTTAGGTCTTTTTTGAGAAACCAATCTTTTTAACCAGATGCGTAGCAATGACACGGTAGACGATGCCCAGCACACTTCCCATGATCTCGGGCTGGCTTGGCAAACAGAAAGCGCAATGGAAACGAGAAACTCAACACCCACTGGCGTATGGGCTGTCCGGGTAAGACTTCATCGATCAGCAACGCTTCACTTTCGGCCATGCGTCGCGCCCCGCAGCTCGGGCAAAAGCCATGTTCGAGACGGCCACACCTGAGGCAGTCTTCAAACTCCTGCTCGACACACCCTGGCAGTCTCTGCCCTGCGACACCATGTGCGCCATGAACGCCGGGTAATACTCCTCGACGATTTGATAGAGAAGGGTCTGCTCGGGACGGTGGCGCTGGTAACACCCAGCATCCCGGTCCCAGGTAGCCATCCCGGCCGCCGCCAGTTGGAGCATGATACGCGTCCTTGCGACACTGTATTTATACAGTCTATCGCCTAACTGCGAGATCTTGAAGCTTCTGCCGAAATACCTGCCAGTGCCAGTCATTGCCTGTGGGTGCCATCACTCCCACTCGATGGTGCCCGGCGGCTTGCCGGTCACGTCGTACACCACGCGGGACAGGCCCGGCACCTCGTTGACGATGCGGGTGGAGACCTTCTCGAGGAATTCGTAGGGCAGGTGAGCCCAGCGGGCGGTCATGAAGTCCACCGTTTCGACGGCGCGCAGGCTCACCACGTGCTGGTAGCGGCGGCCGTCGCCGGTCACGCCCACCGATTTCACCGGCAGAAAGACCACGAAGGCCTGGCTCACCTGGTCGTAGAGATCCTGCTTGCGCAGTTCCTCGATGAAGATGTGATCGGCCAGGCGCAGGGTATCGGCGTATTCCTTCTTCACCTCGCCGAGGATCCGCACGCCCAGGCCCGGGCCCGGGAAGGGATGACGATAGACCATGTCATAGGGCAGGCCCAGCTCCACGCCCAGCTTGCGCACCTCGTCCTTGAACAGCTCGCGCAGGGGTTCGAGCAGCTTGAGCTTCATGAACTCGGGCAGGCCGCCCACGTTGTGGTGGGACTTGATCAGATGGGCCTTGCCGGTCTTGGCGCCGGCCGATTCGATCACGTCCGGATAGATGGTGCCCTGAGCCAGCCATTGCACGTCGGTGAGTTTCTCGGCTTCTTCCTCGAATACCTCGATGAACAGGTTGCCGATGATCTTGCGCTTCTGTTCCGGATCGGTGACGCCCTTGAGGGCGCGCAGGAAGCGATCCTCGGCATCCACGCGGATCACCTTCACCCCCATGTGCTTGGCGAAGGTGGTCATCACCTGATCGCCCTCCTGATAGCGCAACAGGCCATTGTCCACGAACACGCAGGTAAGCTGGTCGCCGATGGCCTTGTGCAGCAGAGCCGCCACCACCGACGAGTCCACACCACCGGAGAGGCCCAGCAGCACCTGATCCGAACCCACCTGTTCCCGGATCTTCGCCACGCTGTCCTCGATGATGTTGTCGGCGGTCCACAGGGCAGCGCAGCCAGCGATGTCGAGCACGAAACGCTCGATGATGCGCTGGCCCTGGCGGGTGTGGGTCACCTCCGGATGGAACTGGATACCGTAGAAGTGGCGCGCCTCGTCGGCCATGCCGGCGATGGGGGCGCTATCGGTGGAAGCCATGAGCTTGAAGCCGGGCGGCATCTCCACCACCCGGTCGCCATGGCTCATCCACACGTCCAGCAGGCCATAGCCCTCGGGGCTGGTGTGATCCTCGATGTCGCGCAACAGGGCGGTATGGCCACGGGCGCGCACCTGAGCGTAGCCGTATTCGTGATGTTCGGCCATCTCCACCTTGCCGCCGAGCTGGGCGGCCATGGTCTGCATGCCGTAGCAGATCCCCAGCACCGGCACGCCCAGCTCGAAGACCACCTCCGGCGCCTTCGGGGCTTCCTCGGCGGTGACCGTCTCCGGCCCGCCCGAGAGGATGATGGCCTTCGGCGCGAAGGCCCGGATATCCTCCTCGGCCATGTCCCAGGGATGGATCTCGCTGTAGACCCCGGCCTCGCGCACCCGGCGCGCGATAAGCTGGGTGTACTGGGAGCCAAAATCGAGGATCAGGACGCGATCGGCATGGATATCCGTGGACATGGGCAGGAAATCTCCGGAAAGGGGATGGGTCGGCTGGAGGCGCAATGATCGGGGAAATCGGAGCACAATTCAAGCAACCGTTCTGCCGGCAGGACGTTCGAATCCGGCTTGCGGCGGGCAGCGGGGTTGCGGATACTTCACGCCATGAAATACGTCGGCGCCCATGTCAGTATCGCCGGCGGGGTGGAAAATGCCCCGCTCAACGCACGGGAAATCGGCGCCCGGGCCTTCGCCCTGTTCACCAAGAACCAGCGCCAGTGGTCGGCCCCGCCCCTCGCGGAGACTGCCATCGCCGCCTTCCGGCAAAACCTCGACGCGGCGGGCATCGAAACCCGCCACGTGCTGCCCCACGACAGTTATCTCATCAACCTTGGCCATCCCGACCCGGACGGACTGGCCAAGTCCCGCGCCGCCTTCATCGACGAAATGCAACGGGTCGCGCAACTCGGGCTGGACCGGCTCAATTTCCATCCGGGTGCCCATCTGGGGCGGATCCCTGAAGACGCCTGCCTGGACCGCATCGCCGAATCGATCAACCTGGCCCTGGAGCAGGTGCCGGGCGTGATCGCCGTGATCGAGAACACCGCCGGCCAGGGCACCAACCTGGGCCATCGGTTCGAGCACCTGGCCCACATCATCGACAAGGTGGAAGACTCCTCCCGCGTAGGGGTCTGCCTCGACACCTGCCATACCTTCACCGCCGGCTACGATCTGCGCACGCCACAAGCCTGCGAGGCCACCTTCGCCGAGTTCGACCGGGTGGTGGGATTCGATTATCTGCGGGGCATGCACCTCAACGACAGCAAGCCGGAACTGGGCAGCCGGGTGGATCGCCATGCGAGCCTGGGCAAGGGCCACCTGGGCATGGCCGTGTTCGAATACATCATGAACGATCCGCGCTTCGACGATCTGCCCCTGATCCTCGAAACCCCGGATCGCCAACGCTGGCCTGCGGAAATCAGGCGGCTATACGGGCTCACCCGCGACCGGGACTGATCGGGCCATCCGTCCGGGGCTGTCCCTTCGGAAAACGGCGTTGATGGCCCGAGACGGCCACGCCTGTTGACCTGCATCAAGATCCCGTTTCGGCCCTGGCGCTAGACTGCCCCTCTCGGCCATTACGGGAACATTGCACATGCTCACAGCCCATCCCCAAACCGCTCTCACGCGTCCCAATCCCTTTCACCCGGATGACGAGGACGCCTATCGCTACTGGCGGGATCGCAAACTGCAGGACTATCCGCGGGATCTCGGCGATCTGGTCGTGGAACTGGACGATCCGCGGCGCCTGAAACCCCAGGAATTCGACGCCCTGCTGGTCCGCTGCCGCAAGACCAACATGGCCCTGTACGCCAGCCGCACCGGAACCGATCCGGATCCGGAGATCCCCCTGTCGCTGGCGCGGCACTTCGGCCTCACCGGCATGGATCGCAACTGGCTGGCCGACGATACCGGCCTGACCTCGCTCACCGTGCGCGAAGACGGTGTGCGGCGGCATTACATTCCCTACACCAACCGGGCCATCCAGTGGCACACCGACGGCTACTACAACCCGGCGGATCGCCAGATCCAGGCACTGCTGCTGCATGTGGTGCAACGGGCCGCGCAGGGCGGGGAGAACGCCCTGCTCGATCACGAGATCGCCTACCTCCTGCTGCGCGAGCAGAATCCCGACTACATCCGGGCCCTCATGGCCCCCGACGTGCTGACCATCCCGGCGCGCATCGAGGACGGCCGAATCGCCCGCCCCGAGGAGACCGGCCCGGTGTTCCGCATCACCCCCGAGGGCAACCTGCACATGCGCTACACTATCCGCGTGAACAACGTGATCTGGAAGGAGGACGCGCTCACCCGCGAGGCCCTGGCTGCCCTCCAGGCGATCCTGCACGGCGATTCACCCTGGATTTTCCGCGGCCTGCTCGAACCGGGCATGGGACTGGTGAGCAACAACGTGCTTCACGACCGCGCCGCCTTCACCGATGACGCAGAGCACAAGCGGCACTACTACCGGGGCCGCTACATCTTCCGGCTGGCAGGAACCGGCCTGGGCGACGCGGAAATCCGCTCATAGGCTGTCGCGGGCCCCGGTTCAACCGCCCTCGAAGCAGGCCATCCACCTGTGAGAGGAACCCGGCAGTTCCGGCGCCCCTGCCGGCTTTCTCCCCTCCCCCCGAGACATGCGCTATGCTTTGCGTCCCGACGCAAGCGAGGCATACCATGGGCGCAGAAGACAATCAGCCGGACTGGAACCGGATCGCGGAAAAATTCGATCTCTGGCTGCCACAGATCGCACCGGTCGGCGAAGCCCTGATCGATGCCCTGCAGGCAAACGCGGCGCATCGCATTCTGGACATGGCCTCGGGCACCGGTGAACCCGCCCTGACCCTGGCCCGGCGCCTGGAAGACAAGGCCGAAATCATCGGTATCGACGCCGCCCCGGGCATGGTGAACGTGGCCCAAAAGAAGGCCGAAGATGCCAACCTCCGGCGGCTCCGGTTCCTGCCCATGCCGGCGGAGAAACTGGATTTCGAGGCTCACAGCTTCGACCGGGTTCTCTGCCGCTTCGGCGTCATGCTGTTCGAGGATCCGCTCGCGGGCCTGCGAGAGATGCACCGTGTGCTGCAACCCGGCGGCCGCTTCGCCCTGGCGGTCTGGAGCACGCCGGAAACCATGCCCACCCTGTACTGGTCCCATCAGGCCTTTCGGGGCCGGATCCCCGAATCCGAGTATCCCCCCTTGCCCAAGGTCACTTCACTGGGCGCCCCGGGGCGCATGGAGACACTGCTGAAGGAAGCAGGATTCCGCGAATATACCGTCGAGCGCCGCCAGTTCGACTACCGTTTCAACACTTTCGACGCCTACTGGGATTTGGTGGAAGCCTCCGAGATCCTCAAACAGCAATATGACGCGCTTCCCCCCGAAGAGGCGCCGGCGATACGCCAAACGATTGCCCATCTGGCCCGGGACTTCATCCGCGAAGACGGCCAGCTTGTCGTCCCCCACGAATACCTGCTGATTCACGGCAGCCGCTAGCCGAATCGCCGGCGATGGGGTTCCGGTCAGCACCGCAATACCTGGACACACCACGGAAACGAAAAAAGCGCCCGAAGGCGCTTTTTTCGTAAGGAATTGGTAGCGGGGGCTGGATTCGAACCAACGACCTTCGGGTTATGAGCCCGACGAGCTACCAGACTGCTCCACCCCGCATCCGTTGAGGCTGCGCATTCTACCAAGTTGCCGATTTTTTTCAAGTCCGCACAGCGACTTAACGAACCGGCTGAAAACCCGCTCCCCCGCCGCCTTCACGCCCCCGCCAGGGGTGCAAGGCACGCCTGCGGATTGCCAATTGCAATGCCGCCATTCGGCCAGTCTGGAGAAGAAAAACTTAATGCATTGATTTTATTGGATTTTCAGTAGTGGCATGTGTTTTGCTTCGATGGATGGGAGTTTCCCAACCAGGAGTTCAACGTGCCCACAAGACGCAGGATGCTGATTCAGACCGCCCTGACCGGCGGCAGCCTGGCCCTGGCGGCCAGTGCCGGTCTCCTCTCGCCCCGCGCCGTTCTGGCCGCGTGGCCGGCCAGCGCCTTCGAGGCGCGCAAGCTGCCCGAGGCCCTGTCGGCCCTGTTGGGCGACGCGGCCCCCATCGACAGTGACCGGGTCACCGTCAAGGCACCGGACATCGCCGAAAACGGGGCAGTGGTTTCGGTCACGGTCACCACCGATCTGCCCGGGGTAGAGAGCATTTCCGTCTTCGTTCCGGTCAACACCTTCCCCCTCACCGCCAGTTACGAACTTTCGGACATGACGGATGGTTTCGTGACCGGCCGGATCAAGATGGCCAAGACTTCCGACGTGATTGCCGTGGTCAAGGCCGGCGGCAAACTCTACCGCGCCAAGAAGGGGGTCAAGGTGACGCTCGGCGGTTGCGGCGGTTGACGAAGGAGAAAAGCATGAAAAACAAGATGAAAATCCGTGCCTGGATGGACAAGGGCAAAACCACCGTAAAAGCCATCATCTTTCACCCCATGGAAACCGGGATGCGCAAGGACAAGAAGACCGGCAAGAAAATCCCGGCCCATTACATCACCGAGGTCAACTGCGAACACAACGGCAAGACCGTGCTGCGTTGCCTGTGGGGACCGGGGGTCTCCAAGAACCCCTTCATCTCCTTCCGCTTCAGTGGCGCCAAGGCCGGCGATACCCTGAAGATCGCCTGGGTCGACAACCAGGGCAACAGCGGCAGCCAGGAAGCCCGCATCAACGACTGACGACCGACGATTTCTCCCTTGTGGTCCGGCGTACTCCTTGTGGGTACGCCTTTTTTTTGCGCCCCTTGCGGCGGCGCCAACGCGTTTTCCGGCCCGTGGATCAAGAACGGGCGCCCGAGAGCGCCCGTTTTCGTTATCTGCCAATTGCGCAGGATCAGGGTTTGATGTAGACGTACCCCTGCTGTTGCAGTTCGGCGACCTGGGCCACGCCCGAGGGAACGATTTCGGCATATTCGCTGATCTTGTTCTTGTCGATGTTCTTGCCACGAATGGTGTTGGCGCAGATCTGGAACTTCACACCCCGATTGGCCAGGCTGGCGATGGTGTCCGTGAAGTCGTAGGGCTTGCCGGTCTTCGGATCCTTCTTGCCCATGGCATCGTCGACCAGCGAGAATGCCCCGCTGCTGTGGGTGACCACGATGATCTCGACGTTTTCATCCCCCACGGCGTTGAGGTGGTTCTTGATGTTGCGAAATGCGCCCTTGGCATGGTGGATGTTGTTCACATGGTAGACGACCTTTTGCTTGCTGTAGCCATTCCTGGCGTCACCGGCCTGGGCAACGGACAGCCCCACGGCCAGCAGCGTGGTGGCAAACAGCAACAGCATCTTCTGCACGGTAAGCTTCATCATATCTCCTCCAGAGTCATTGTTGTAATGCTTGGCGATAGCCAGCCATGGACGTGCAAGCATCGTTCCACATCCATCGCCCTGGGTATTTTCAATGGAGATCAATCGCTTGCAGCTTGTAGGCAAATCCGGGCCGACCGGTTGGCGGCGCAGCGCTTGCATTTTGCAGCACCTGTCGGTGGCAGGAGTGTAATTTACACTGCTTCGGCCTCGCTTTCGTAGCGCCGGAGTTTGCGCCACAGTGTGGTCTTGTCGATTCCGAGGATCTGGGCGGCACGGGTTTTCTTGCCCTGGCAACAGGCAAGGACGTGCTCAATGTATTGCTGTTCCAGTTCATTCAGGGAGCAGAAACGGCTGTCGGAGAAGACGACCGCCTGTTCACCGCCGGGAAGCGCCCCCACGGCCGATGCGGACTCCGGCTCCCAGTGCAGGATCGGGCCATCGGCAAGGATGACGCAGCGTTCGATGGCGTTGCGCAATTCCCGCACGTTGCCCGGCCAGTGGGCTTCGCAAAGGCGGACGAGTGAGGTCTTGTCGAAGCCCCGGATCTGGCGGCCATAGCGTTGTGCAAATTCCTGCACGAACGCCTCGACCAAGGCGGGAATGTCTTCCCGTCGCTCGGCCAGCGGCGGAACATGGATCGTCACCACGTTCAAACGATGGTAGAAATCATGGCGCAGGTGGCCATCTTCGACCATCTGCGCCAGATTGCGGTTGCTGGCCACGATGATCCGAACGTCCACCGGGATCGGGGTGCTGCCCCCGACACGGGTGATGGTGCTCTCCTCGATGGCCCGCATCAGCTTGATCTGCATGGTATCGGAGATGTTGCAGATCTCGTCCAGGAACAGGGTGCCGCCATCGGCCTGTTCCATGAGGCCGTGCTTGCGCTGGGTGGCCCCGGTGAAGGCGCCCTTCTCGTGGCCGAAGAGTTCACTTTCGAGCAGGGTGGTGGTGAGCGCGCCGCAGTCCACGGCCACGAAGGGCTTGTCCTTGCGCGGTCCGTGATCGTGCAGGGCGCGGGCCACCAGTTCCTTGCCGGTGCCGGATTCACCGGTAATGATCACCGAACAACTGACCTCGGCCACCTTGTCGATGGTGGCGTACAAGCGCTTCATCGCCGGCGTGTCACCAATCATGCCATAGTGATGACGCTTTTCGCCGAGACGACGCTTGAGCAGGCGGTATTCGTCACGCAGCCGCGCATTCTTCAGCGAACGCTCCATCAGCAGGCGCAACTCGGCAAAGTCGAAGGGCTTCTTGATGAAATCCGTAGCGCCCCGTTTCATGGCCTCCACGGCATTTTCCACCGAAGAGTAGCCGGTCATCACCAGCACCGGCACGTCGCTGTCGATGTCGCGCAGGCGGGTGAGCAGTTCGAAGCCGGTCATGCCGGGCATGCGCAGATCGGTGATGACCAGATCCGCGCCCTCGGCCTCGAATCGCTTGAGGCAGGCGCGCGGGTCCTGAAACACCTCGCAGTCATAGTTGGCGTTGTCGCAGTTGCGCTGCATGACCCGACAGGTCACCATGTCGTCATCCACGAACAGAATACGCGGTTTCTTATCCGGCATTGAGCATCTCCTCCACATCCTGCATGACGTCTTTGTCCCGGGCACTTTTCACGGGCAGGCGGATATACACGCTGGCCCCACCTTCGGGATTGTTCTCGATCCACAGCCGCCCCTGGTGGCGCTTGACGATACCGTAGCTGATGGACAGCCCCAGGCCGGTCCCCTCCCCTTCGCGCTTGGTGGTAAAGAAGGGATCGAAAATCTTCGACGAGTGCTCGGAAGCGATGCCGCTGCCCGAATCGGTGATCTCGATTTCGATTTCGTCATCCCGCTGGCGCGCCAGGATGCGAATGCGCGACCCCTCGGGCGAAGCCTGGATGGCGTTGAGGAGGATGTTGACCAGCACCTGCTGCAACAGATTCGGATCGCCTTCCATCGGCATGCGCGGATCCAGTTGCTTGTCGACGACGATTCCGCCCGATTGCAGCCGGTGGGACAGCAACTCCAGCGTGTCTTCCAGCAGGCGGCGCATGTCGAAGGCTTCGTAGGTCGGCTCCTTCTCCCGCGCGAAGCTCAGGATCCCCTGCACGATGCGCGCACACCGCTCGCCTTCCTTCTTGAGAATCTGCAGATCCTCACGCAGCCCGCCCTGATCGGGCCGCAGCGATTCCTCCACCAGGGACGCCAGGGACATGATGTTCATCAGCGGGTTGTTGATCTCATGGCCGATGCCGGCGGCCATCTGGCCCAGCGCTGCCAGCCGTTCCGACTGGCAGGCGGCGCGCACGGCCGATTCCCGCTCCTTTTCCGTCTCCTCCAGCCGCTGCACCAGATAGTTGAACGCCGTGCCCGCCTGCTCCACCTCGTCCCGCCGGTTCACCTGGGGCGCGTAGCGGGCGCCACGATCGCCATCGGCGTAACGGCGGATGATCCCGGCCAGACGGTGCACCGGCGCGGTCAGGCGTCCCGATGCCCAGCTGGCAATGATCAGACTGGCCAGCAGCAGGGCGCCCAGCAACAGCCAGATGGAGGTGCGCATGCGGATGATCGGGGCATAGACCGTGGCCCGATCCGTCTCCAGCACCAGCAGCCACTGGTTGAGCCGATCCGGGTAGGGATTGATCTTGCGATAGAACAACATCCGTCCATCGTCACGGAACAGGCTGCCGTAATCGACCGATTCGTGGATCTGCTGCCACTCGGCATCGCTCAGCTCACGGGACAGGCGATATTCACTGCCGAGCTGGTTGGCGAAACGCTTGGCGCTGTCACGGTGATAGAGGTAGATGCCGTCCCGCGGCCCGCTCCAGTCCATTTCCACGATATAGGCATTCACGTCGTGGCCGCCCAGGGCGCTTTCGATGGTGGTGTCGAGCCGCTGACCCCACATGTTGACCACCAGCACTCCCTCCAGGCGATCCACCTCATCGAAAAGCGGCACGGAATAACGCACCATGGCCGGGCAGAAATCGGCCCCCTTGGCCACCTGGCCAAGCTCGAAGTTGGACATGTAGATGCCGTTGCCTTCCTGGATGGCCTGCTTGAAGAAACTGCGATTGGCCTGATCGGCGATGAACAGCCGGCCGCTTTCCTCGTCGATCCGCTTCGGTTCGATGGGCCGGCCTTCCTTCACCTTGACCAGGGTATGGCCGTTGCGATCGATGAACCGCAAGGCCTGGATGGCGGGCACCGAGAGCTGGTAATTGAGAAAGAACTGCTCGAGTCGATCCGCATAGCGATGGTAATCGGGATGCCCGGGATCGGCGGCAACCGCGGCGAACTCCCGCACCGCCGGCACCCGGGACAGCCCGCGGGCGATGGCTTTCTGGTTGTTGAGAATCAGCCCGATCTCGCCGGCCATCTTGTCGAGCGTGCCAAGCATCTCGCTGCGGGTGCGCGCGGTCACTTCCGCCTCCATCTGATCCACCACGCCGAACAGCAGGATCAGCAAGGGGATCCCGCTGAGCAGGGAGAGAACGATGAAGAACTTGTGCCGCAATTGCATGGGGGCCGACCGGGATTGCAGATTGCAAATGACAGGACAATTAAAGCCCAATTCGGCGCGAGGGGGAAGCGCCTGAGGGCGGGAAGACATAAAAATCCGCTATTTTGGTGCAGATTGCAATAAGTGCGGCAGGATTTTTAAAGGATTCAATGATTTGCAACTACCGGCTAGCCCGGATATTACACCAGGGGAGGCGGGAGATTGCATGTCGGGCTGAAGCCCGGCCTACCCCCTTCCCGTAGGTCGGCCTTCAGACCGACACGGGTATGGCACCGATTGCGTGTCGGGCTGAAGCCCGACCGACATGATACGCCTTGACGTTGACTGGCCTGCAGGGGGGGCTGTCAGGCACCCAAACGCCTTTCCAGGACGGACGAGCCGTAAACCCGCAATAACACGTCTCAAATTTGTGCTGACACAAACGGGACCGGTCTGTGGCAAGCGTAGGCCGGCGCCGCTGCGCTTGAGCCGGCCTACGCTATCTGCTGGGCAGGCAGGGGTTACGGCAGGATGGCCGCCTGGCAGAGGGCCAGCAGGCCGCCGGGGAACACGCCCAGGTAGAGGATGGCCAGGCTGTTGAGGCTCAGGGCCATGCGCATCTCCACGTTGGGATTGAGCGGGCTGGTGTCTTCCGGCTTGTCGAAGTACATGAGCTTGACGATGCGCAGGTAGTAGAAGGCGCCGATGATGGAGAACACCACGCCCACCACGGCCAGCCAGGTCATGCCGGCGGCCACCACCTGCTCGAGCACGGCCAGCTTGGCCCAGAAGCCGAGGAAGGGCGGCACCCCGGCCATGGAGAACATGATCACCATCATCATGGCCGCATACCAGGGGCTGCGCTGGTTCAGCCCCTTGTAGTCGTCCAGTTCGTCGGCCTCGAAACCCTGGCGGCTGAGGAACAGGATCATGCCGAAGCCGGCCACCGCCATGAGCACGTAGGTCAGGGTGTAGAACAGGGACGCGGCCACCCCGCTGTCGGTACCGGTGAGCACGCCGAGGATCAGGAAGCCCACATGCGAGATGGTGGAATAGGCGAACATGCGCTTGATGTTGGTCTGGGCGATGGCCAGGACGTTGCCCACGGCCATGGACAGCACCGCCAGCACCACCAGGATGGCCTGCCAGTGTTCGTGCAGGCCGGGCATGCCCTCCACCAGCAGGCGCAACAGCATGGCGAAGGCGGCGATCTTGGGCGCGCCGCCGATGTACAGGGTCACGGCGGTGGGCGCGCCGTGGTACACGTCGGGGATCCACATGTGGAACGGCACGGCGCCGAGCTTGAATCCCACCCCGATGAGGATGAACACGAGGCCGAAGGAGAGGATCACGCCAGGGGCCTGGCCCGCCTGCAGGGCCGCGGCGATGGCGGCCAGATCCAGGCTGCCGGTCACGCCATAGAGCAGGGACATGCCATAGAGCAGCATCCCGGAGGCGATGGCGCCAAGCACGAAGTACTTCATGGCCGCCTCGGAGGCCAGGCTCGAATCCCGCTGCAGCACCACCATGGCATACATGGACAGGGACAGCAGCTCCAGTCCCAGATAGAGGGTGAGCAGGCTGTGGGCCGAGATGAGGATCAGCATGCCCAGCACGCCGAACAGGCCGAGCACATAGTATTCGCCGCGGAACATGTCGCGCGCGCGCAGATAGTCGCGGGCATAGAGGAAGGTAACGAAGGCCGCCAGCAGCACGGCGATCTTGAGCACGTCGCCCACCGTGTCGCGCACGAAGGTGCCGGAGAGGATCACCTGGCGCTCGCCCGCGAAGGAGGTGAGGATCAGCAGCAGGGTCACCAGCAGGGCGGTCTGGACCATCAGGTAGGTGACCATGCGGCTGCGCTGGGGGATGAACAGATCGGCGATCAGGATCGCGCAGGTGATCCCGAGCAGCACGGTTTCGGGCAACAGGGTCAGCAGATCGGACAGTTCGAAGGTCATGAGGCGTTCTCGGCTCGCGGAATCATAGCTTGCTGGTCATCATCTGCTGCAGCAGGTGAGCGACGCTGGCGTCCATCACCTCCAGCAGCGGCGCGGGCCACACGCCCAGGCCGATGACCGCGATGGCCAGCAGCATCAGGAACAGGAACTCCCGGCCGGTGATGTCCTGCAGTTTCGCCACCCGCTCGTTGGCCACGTCACCGAAGATCACCCGCTTGACCATCCACAGGCTGTAGGCGGCGCCCAGGATCAGGGTGGTGGCGGCCAGGAAGGCGAACCAGAAATCGGCCTTGAAGGCGCTGAGGATCACCAGGAATTCGCCCACGAAACCGGAGGTGCCGGGCAGGCCCGAGTTGGCCATGGCGAACAGGACCATGAAGGCGGCGAACACCGGCATGGTATTGACCACGCCGCCGTAGTCGCGGATCTGGCGGCTGTGCATGCGATCGTAGAGCACGCCCACGCAGAGGAAGAGGGCGCCGGAGATGAAACCGTGGGAGATCATCTGCACCAGCCCGCCCTGGATGCCCATGGCCGCGCCGCGCAGATCGCCGCTGTTGTCGAGGATCCGCCAGGCCAGGAAGAAACCGAGGGTGACGAAGCCCATGTGGGCGATGGAGGAATAGGCGATGAGCTTCTTCATGTCGGCCTGCACCAGGGCCACGAAGCCGATGTAGACCACGGCGATGAGCGACAGGCTGATCATCAGCCAGTCCAGCGCCCCGCTGGCATCGGGCGTGATGGGCAGGGAGAAGCGCAGGAAGCCGTAGGCGCCCAGCTTGAGCATGATGGCCGCCAGGATCACCGAGCCGCCGGTCGGCGCCTCCACGTGGGCGTCCGGCAACCAGGTGTGCACCGGCCACATGGGCACCTTCACCGCGAAGGCGATGAGGAAGGCCAGGAAGATCAGGATCTGGGCATTCATGCCCAGCTTCATCTGGTGGAAGTCGGGGATCGCGAAGCTGCCGGAGACGTTGTAGAGGTAGAGCAGCGCCACCAGCATGAACACCGAGCCGAAGAAGGTATAGAGGAAGAACTTGAGGGTGGCATAGACCCGGTTGGGGCCACCCCAGATCCCGATGATGATGAACATGGGGATCAGCATGGCCTCCCAGAACACGTAGAACAGGGCCGCATCCACCGCCGCGAACACGCCGTTCATCAGGCCTTCCATGATCAGGAAGGCCGCCATGTACTGGGCCACCCGGGTCTGGATGACCTCCCAGCCGGCGATCACCACCAGCACCGTGGAGAAGGTGGTCAGCAGGATCAGCGGCATGGCGATGCCGTCCACGCCCAGGTGGTAGTAGATGTTGAAGGCCGGGATCCAGGGTTCGGCGGAGCGTTCCACGAACTGCATCTCGGCCGTGCCGAGCTGGAAGCCGGTCCACAGGGGCAGACTCAGCGCGAAGGTGAGGATGGCCACCGCCAGGGCCAGAATGCGGGCCGCCGGCGCCTTCTCGTCGCCCCCGGTGGCGAGCACCAGCAGGCCCCCGAAGATGGGCACCCAGATCACCAGGCTCAGCAGCGGCCAGTCAGCAAACATTCCCGTCAACCCCTGTCGTTCTCATTGTTCTGTCGCAGTCCTCAGCCCTGTGGCGTCCACAGGACGAAATAGCCCAGCAGGGCCAGCAGCCCCAGGATCATGGCAAAGGCGTAGTGGTAGAGATAGCCGGTCTGCAGATGGCGCAGCACGGCGGCGGAGAAGCCGACCAGCTTCGCCGAACCGTTGACCACCAGACCGTCGATCAGGAGGCGATCCCCCAGCCGCCAGAGGAAGTCGCCGATGGCTCGCGCGCCGCCGGCGAAGACCACTTCGTTGAAGCGATCGAAGTAGTATTTCTCGGTGAGCAGGCGATAGAGCCAGGCCAGGCGCCGGGCCAGCCTGTCCGGCAGATCCGGCCGCTTCATGTACAGGAACCAGGCGGTGGCCACGCCGGCGACGGCCAGCCAGAAGGGCAGCGTGGTCAGGGCATGGGTGGCCATGGCCAGCGGCCCGTGGAACTCGCGGGCCAGCTCGCCGAGCACGTCGTGGCCCTCGCTGACCACGATGGCGCTGCCGAACCAGTTGCCGAAGACCATGTCGCCCACGTACAGCGCACCGATCACCACCGAGGGGATGGCCAGCAGGATCAGGGGCACGGTGATCACCAAGGGGGTCTCGTGCAGGTGGGCGCGGGTGTGCTCGTCCATGCGCTCCTTGCCGTGGAACACCAGGAAGTAGAGGCGGAAGCTGTACAGGGCGGTGACGAACACCCCCGCCACCACGGCCAGGTAGGCGTAGCCGGCGCCCCAGATGTGGGATTCGGCCACCGCCTCGATGATGGAATCCTTGGAATAGAAGCCGGCGAAGCCGGGCGTGCCGATCAGCGCCAGGTTGCCGATCAGGAAGGTGATCCAGGTGATGGGCATGTAGCGGTAGAGGCCGCCCATCTTGCGCATGTCCTGCTCGTGGTGCAGGGCCACGATCACCGAACCGGCGCCGAGGAACAGCAGGGCCTTGAAGAAGGCGTGGGTCATCAGGTGGAAGATGCCGGCGGCATAGGCCGACACGCCCAGGGCCACGGTCATGTAACCGAGCTGGGAGAGGGTCGAATAGGCGATCACCCGCTTGATGTCGTTCTGTACCAGGCCCAGCAGCCCCATGAAGAAGGCGGTGGTGGCGCCGATCACCAGCACCGTGGACAGGGCCGTCTCGGACAGCTCGAACAGGGGCGACATGCGCGCCACCATGAAGATGCCGGCGGTGACCATGGTGGCGGCGTGGATCAGGGCCGAGATGGGCGTGGGGCCTTCCATGGAATCGGGCAGCCACACGTGCAGGGGCACCTGCGCCGACTTGCCCATGGCGCCGACGAACAGCAGCAGGCAGATCACCGTGAGCACTTCCCACTCGTGCCCTTCGAGGATCGTGAAATACTGCCCTGCCACGGCCGGGGCGCGCTCGAAGACGGTGGCGTAGTCGAGGCTGCCGAAGACCATCAGCACCGCGGCGATGCCGAGCAGGAAGCCGAAGTCGCCCACCCGGTTGACCAGGAAGGCCTTGAGGTTGGCGTAGATGGCGGTGGGCCGCTTGTACCAGAAACCGATCAACAGGTAGGAGACCAGGCCCACGGCCTCCCAGCCGAAGAACAGTTGCAGGAAGTTGTTGGCCATCACCAGCATCAGCATGGAGAAGGTGAACAGCGAGATGTAGCTGAAAAAGCGGGTGTAGCCGGGATCGTCGTGCATGTAGCCGATGGTGTAGACGTGCACCATCAGGGAGACGAAGGTGACCACCACCATCATCATCACCGTGAGGCGATCGATGAGGAAGCCGATCTCGAAGCGGATCCCCTCGGTGGCCAGCCAGGTGTACACCGGCCCGTTGAAGGCCTCGGCGCCGTCGAAGACCAGGGCCTTGAACAGCACGGCGGAGAGCACGAAGGCCACGGCCACGCCGAGGATGGTGACCCAGTGGGCGCCCTTGCGCCCCAGGTAGGCGCCGAACAGGCCGGCCAGGGCGGCCCCGGCGAGGGGCGCCAGCACGATGGCGATGGCGATGAGTTTGATGTCGTCTGCGCTCACGTCGTCAGCCCTTCAGGGAGTCCAGGTCGTCCACGTTGATGGTCTGCCGGTTGCGGAACAGCACCACCAGAATGGCCAGTCCGATGGCCGCCTCGGCGGCGGCCACCGTGAGGATGAAGAACACGAACACCTGCCCCGCCATGTCCTGCAGGAAATGGGAGAAGGCGATGAAGTTCAGGTTCACCGCCAGCAGCATCAGCTCGATGGACATGAGCAGGATGATCACGTTCTTGCGGTTGAGAAAGATCCCCGCGATGCTGATGGCGAACAGCACGGCCGCCAGAATCAGGTAATCGTTGAGGGTGATCATTTGCGCTCCTCCGACGGCATGTCGATCATGCGGATCCGGTCCTGGCGACGCACGGCGATCTGCTGGCCCGGGGTCTGGTACTTCACGCCGCTGCGCCGGCGCAGGGTCAGGGCGATGGCGGCGACGATGGCCACCAGCAGGATCACCGCCGCGATCTCGAAGGGATAGACATACACCGTGTACAGCAGGCGGCCCAGCTCGCGGGTATTGCTGACCTCGGCCGGCGACGGCGGGGGCGGCGCGAAGCCGCCGAACCAGTCTCCGCCCACCAGCATGATGAGCATCACCGCGAAGGCCACCGCCACGGCCACGCCCACCGGCAGGTAGCGCACGAAACCGGCCCGCAACTGGGCGAGATTGATGTCGAGCATCATGACCACGAACAGGAACAGCACCATCACCGCCCCCACGTAGACCAGCACCAGCACGATGGCCAGGAACTCGGCCTCCAGCAGGATCCACACGCCGGCGCTGGCGAAGAAGGTGAACACCAGGTACAGCGCCGCCTTGACCGGGTTGCGCACGGTGATCACCATCAGCGCCCCGTACACGGAGAGCGCGGCGAAGACGTAGAAGATGATTTTTTCGATGCCCATGTCCTGCGTCTCGTCCGGTTAGCGGTAGGGAGCGTCCTGCTTGCGGGCCGCGGCGATCTCGGCCTCGTACTTGTCGCCGACCGCCAGCAGGCGGTCCTTGGTCATGTAGAGATCGCCCCGCTCCTCGCCGTGGTATTCGAAGATGTGGGTCTCGACGATGGAATCCACCGGGCAGGATTCCTCGCAGAAGCCGCAGAAGATGCACTTGGTCAGATCGATGTCGTAACGGGTGGTGCGGCGGGTGCCGTCTTCCCGCTCTTCGGCCTCGATGGTGATGGCCAGGGCCGGGCAGATGGCCTCGCAGAGCTTGCAGGCGATGCAGCGCTCCTCGCCGTTGGGATAGCGGCGCAGCGCGTGCAGGCCGCGAAAGCGCGGCGAGAGCGGGGTCTTCTCCTCGGGGTACTGCAGGGTGAACTTGCGCGCGAAGAAATAGCGGCCGGTCACCGACAGGCCCTTGAACAGCTCCAGCAGGAACAGGCTCTTGAGGAAACGGGCGAATGCGGTCATGGCAGTCCTCCTACGCCCCGTCGAACCAGGGCGGCAGCCCGGCGAGAATCATGACACCCACCACCAGCAGCCAGACGATGGTGATGGGAATGAAGATCTTCCAGCCCAGACGCATGATCTGATCGTAGCGGTAGCGCGGGAAGGTGGCGCGGAACCACAGGAACAGGAACAGGAAGAAGGCGGTCTTGATGATGAACCAGTGGATGCCGTCGCCCAGCAGGGCGCCGATCACCGGCACGCCAAAGGCGCTTTCGGGCAGCAGCCCCTGCAGGGGCGAGAGCCAGCCGCCCAGGAACATGATGGCGGTCAGGCCCGAGACCAGGATCATGTTGGCGTATTCGGCGAGGAAGAACACGGCGAAGGCCATGCCCGAGTATTCCACGTGGAAGCCGGCGACGATTTCCGACTCGCCCTCGGCCACGTCGAAGGGCGCGCGGTTGGTCTCGGCCACGGCGGAGACGAAATAGATGACGAACAGGGGCAGCAGCGGCAGCCAGAACCAGTGCAGGACGCTGCCCTGCTGGGCACGCACGATCTCGCCCAGGTTCAGGGAGCCGCCAGCCATCAGCACGCCCACCAGGGCGAAGCCCATGGCGATCTCGTAGGAGACGATCTGCGCGCCGGAACGCATGGCGCCAAGCAGGGCGTACTTGGAGTTGGAGGCCCAGCCGGCGATGATCACCCCGTACACGCCGATGGAGGTGACCGCCAGCACGTAGAGCAGGCCGGCGTCGATGTCGGCCAGCACCAGATGGGCATCGAAGGGCACCACGGCCCAGGCCGCCAGCGCCGGGCCGATGGACAGCACCGGCGCCAGCAGGAACAGGCCGCGGTTGGCGCCGGCGGGGATGACGATCTCCTTGAACATCAGCTTCACGGCGTCGGCGATGGGCTGGCCGAGTCCCCACAGCCGGTGGCCGAAGAAGCCCACGCGGTTGGGCCCCATGCGGATCTGCATGGCGCCGATCACCTTGCGCTCGGCGTAGGTGAGGTAGGCGACACACAGCATCAGCGGCAGCACGATGGCGATGATCTGCAGGAGGATGATCACCACGGTCTGCACCCCGAGGGGGACCGCCTGCCACAGTTCCACGAACCAGTCCATCATGCCGTCACCTTCTGCAACGCAACGGGGCCGCAGGCCGGGCCCAGCGAATCACTGCCCGGCACCGCCTGGGGAATGAACACGCAGTCATCGGGCACCCCTTCGTCGATCACCAGCGGCAGGGTGGCCGTGTGGCCGTCCTGACTGGCCTGCACCGTGTCGGCTTCGGACAGGCCCAGGCGATCGGCCGTGGCGCGGTTGAGATAGAGGGCGCCGACGATGTGATCGGTGGTCTCCTGCAGCGGCTGGGAGCGGCGCACCACCGCATCCACTGCATAGAGGGGCAGATGACCGATGCGGTACAGCTCGCCGCCCTGCCCCGCGAGGCTCGCCGGGGCCTGCCAGGGGGAGCGGGTATCCGGCGCGATCTGCCCGAGGGCCTGGCGCAGCTCGTCGCGCACGGCTTCCACGGTTTCCTGCTCGAAACCGTCGAGTTTCAGGAAATTGCCGAGCACCCGCAGCACCTTCCAGGCCGGCCGCGCCTCGCCGCAGGGGCGCACGGCACCGCGCCAGGTCTGCCAGGTGCCCTCGGCATTGACGAAGGTGCCGCCGCTCTCGTGCACCAGGCTCACCGGCAGGATCACGTCGGCATAGCGGCGCATGGCCGGGGTGTCGTAGCCGTTGAGCACCACCACGAAATCGGCCGTCTGCAGGGCGGCGAGGGCCGCGCCGGGGTTGGCCGTGTCGAATTCGGGTTCGAAACCGTGCAGGATCAGGCCGCGGGACTCGCCGCCGAGAATCGCATCCACGGCGTGGCCGGCCTTCTCCACCGCCTGACCGCCCACGCTCCGGTGAGGCAGCACGCCGGCCAGGGCCAGGCCCACGGCATTGGCGCCGTCGCTGAAATGGCCCAGCGCCGCGCCGGCCTGTTCGGCGATCACGTTGGCCAGGGCCCGCAGTTCGGTCAGGTTGGGCAGGCTCTGGGCCTGCAGGCCGAGGAACACGCCGGTCCGCTCGCCTTCGTAGAGATCGGTGGCGATGCGCCGGTGGCTTTCGTGGACCTCCACGTTCTCGAGCAGCCGCTCCAGGCCTTCGGGCGCGGGCCGGCCGCTGAGCACCAGCAGGGCCTTGGCGATGGCCGCCAGCTGCGCGGGCAGGACCGGCGGCGCATGCACCAGATGCTCGGAGAGCGGGAAGTTGAACTCGTAACGCAGGGGATTGAGCGCGGCGATGCGCGCTCCGCGCAGGGCGGCCTTGCGCAGACGGTGGCCGAGCAGGGGCTGATCCTTGCGGGTCCAGGAGCCGATCAGCAGGGCCGCGTCCAGCGTCTCCAGATCGGCGATGGCCATGCCGAGGGCCGGCGCCAGGGGTTCGCTGTCGGGCGCGCGGAAGTCGAGCCGGCGCAGGCGGTGATCCACGCTGTGGGCGCCGAGGGCCCGCATCAGCTTCTGCAGCAGGTAGCCTTCTTCCACGCTGGCGTTGGGCGAGGTCAGGGCGGCGAGGCGCTCGGCGCCGTATTTCTCGCGAACCCGGCCGAGCCCTTCGGCGGCATAGGCGATGGCGGTCTCCCAGTCCACCGCTTTCCACTCCTCGCCCTGGCGGATCAGCGGCCGGGTGGCGCGATCGTCACTGTAGAAGCCGGGGTAGCTGAAGCGATCCCGATCCGAAATCCAGGTTTCGTTGACCGCCTCGTTCTCCCGCGGCAGCACGCGCATCACTTCGTTGCGCCGCACGTGGTATTCGATGTTGGAGCCGATGCAGTCGTGGGCGGCGATGCCGGCGTGGTGGGTCAGTTCCCAGGCCCGGGCCTTGAAGCGGAAGGGCTTGGAGGTGAGCGCGCCCACCGGACACAGATCGATGACGTTGCCGGAGAGTTCGGAGGTGACGGCGCGCGCCACGTAGGTGCCGATCCGGGTGTGCTCGCCACGCCCCACCGCGCCCAGTTCCTGGATGCCGGCGATCTCCTGGCCGAAGCGCACGCAGCGGGTGCAGTGGATGCAGCGGGTCATGCCGGTGGCGATGAGCGGGCCGATGTCGGGATCGGGCACCACCCGCTTGTTCTCGGTGAAGCGCGAGACGTCCTTGCCGAAGCCCATGGCCAGATCCTGCAGATCGCACTCCCCGCCCTGATCGCAGATGGGGCAGTCGAGGGGATGGTTGATGAGCAGGAACTCCATGACGCTCTTCTGCGCCTCGAGGGCCAGCGGCGAGCGGGTGAAGACCTTCATGCCGTCGGTGACCGGGGTGGCGCAGGCCGGCAGGGGCTTGGGCGCCTTTTCCACTTCCACCAGGCACATGCGGCAGTTGGCGGCCACCGACAGCTTCTTGTGATAGCAGAAACGGGGGATCACGATGCCGGCCGCATCGGCCGCCTCGATGACCATGCTGCCCTTGGGCACCTGGAGCGTCTTGCCGTCGATTTCGATGGTGACCATGGCGCGTCTCAGCCTTCGTTTCGGGCCCCGGGCCCGACCATGCAGGTGCGGTGTTCGATGTGATACTCGAACTCGTCACGGAAATGCTTGAGGAAACTCTGCACCGGCATCGCCGCGGCGTCGCCCAGGGCGCAGATGGTGCGGCCGGCGATGCGGCCGGCCACGTCGTCGAGCAGGTCCAGATCCTCGGGCCGGCCTTCGCCGTGCTCGATGCGGTGGATCACCCGCGCCAGCCAGCCGGTGCCTTCGCGGCAGGGGGTGCACTGGCCGCAGGACTCTTCGTAGTAGAAATGGGACAGGCGGGCCAGGGCGCGGACCATGCAGGTGGTCTCGTCCATCACGATCACCGAACCGGCGCCGAGCATGGAGCCGGCCTTGGCGATGGAGTCGTAGTCCATGTCCATCTCCATGGCCACCTCGGCGGGAATCACCGGGGTGGAGGAGCCGCCGGGAATCACCGCCTTCAATTCATGCCCGTCGCGCACGCCGCCGGCCATCTCCAGCAGCTCGGCAAAGGGCGTGCCCAGCGGGATCTCGAAGTTGCCGGGCCGGTTGACGTGGCCGGAGACGCAGAACAGCTTGGTGCCGCCGTTGTTGGGCTTGCCCATCTCCAGGAACCACTGGCCGCCCTTTTCCAGGATCACCGGCACCGAGGCGAGGGTCTCGGTATTGTTGATGGTGGTGGGCCGGCCGTAGAGGCCGAAGCCGGCCGGGAACGGCGGCTTGAAGCGGGGCTGGCCCTTCTTGCCCTCGATGGATTCGAGCAGGGCGGTCTCTTCGCCGCAGATGTAGGCGCCGGCGCCGAGATGGGTATGGAGATCGAAGTCGAAGCCCGAGTCGAACAGGTTCTTGCCCAGCAGGCCGGCCGCGTAGGCTTCTTCCAGGGCCGCCTCGAAGCGCTCGTAGGGCTCCCAGAACTCGCCGCGGATGTAGTTGTAGCCCACCGTGGCGCCGATGCAGTAACCGGCGATGATCATGCCCTCGATGAGCTGATGCGGGTTGTAGCGCAGGATGTCGCGGTCCTTGCAGGTGCCGGGCTCGCCCTCGTCGGAGTTGCAGACGATGTATTTCTGCCCGGGCGCGTTGCGCGGCATGAAGCTCCACTTGAGGCCGGTGGGAAAGCCGGCGCCGCCGCGGCCGCGCAGGGCCGAGGTCTTGAGCTCCTCGATCAGTTCCTCGGGCGGGATCTTCTCGCGCAGGATCTTCTCCACCACCCGGTAGCCACCGACGCTGCGGTAACTGTCGAGGGTCCAGGGCCGCTCCAGGTGCAGGGTGCGGAAGCAGACTTCATTGGCCATGCCGCGGCCCTCCTGCCTGATTGACGGTGCTGCGCATCAGTCCAGCCCCTCCAGGATTTCGTCGATCTTCTCCGGCGTGAGGTTGCCGTAGTAGGTCTGGCCGATCTGGAACATGGGGGCCTCCACGCAGGCGCCGAGGCATTCCACTTCCTTGAGGGTAAAGCGGCCATCGGGGGTGGTCTCGCCCAAACCGATACCGAGCCGTTCCTTCAGGTGGGCCACCACCTCGTCGGAGCCACGCAACATGCAGGAGATGTTGGTGCACACGCAGATCTTGTGCTTGCCCACCGGCTCCAGCTCGTACATGGAATAGAAGGTGGCCACCTCGTACACGGCCACCGGCGGCATCTCCAGGTAGGCGGCCACGGCGTCCATCAGTTCGGTGGTCAGGTGGCCGCCGTTCTGATCCTGGACGATGCGCAGGGCGGCCATCACCGCCGAGCGCTTCTGCTCGGGCGGGTACTTGGCGATCCAGCGATCGATCTCGACGCGGGACGCCTCGCTGATGAGTTCGATGCGGCCGGCGCTTGCGGTGGTGCCTGTCATCATCGATCGATTTCTCCGAATACGATGTCCATGGTGCCGATGATGGCCACCACGTCGGCCAGCATGTGCCCGCGGGCCATCTCGTCCATGGCGGCGAGATGGATGAAGCCGGGCGGCCGGATCTTGAGGCGGTAGGGCTTGTTGGCGCCGTCCGACACCAGGTAGATCCCGAACTCGCCCTTGGGGTGCTCGACGGCGGCATAGGCCTCGCCCTCGGGCAGCACGTAGCCTTCGGTGAAGAGCTTGAAGTGATGGATCAGGGCTTCCATCTCGCTCTTCATCTCCTCGCGGCTCGGCGGGGTGACCTTGTGGTTCTCGAGCATCACCGGGCCCGGGTGCTTGCGCAACCATTCCACGCACTGGCGGATGATGCGGTTGGACTGGCGCATCTCCTCCACCCGCACCAGGTAGCGGTCGTAGCAGTCGCCGTTGACGCCGATGGGCACCTGGAAGTCGAGCCGATCGTAGACCTCGTAGGGCTGCTTCTTGCGCAGATCCCATTCGATCCCCGAGCCGCGCAGCATGGGGCCGGTGAAGCCGAGCTGCAGGGCCCGTTCGGGGCTGACCACGCCGATGCCGACGGTACGCTGCTTCCAGATCCGGTTGTCGGTGAGCAGGGTTTCGTACTCGTCCACGTAACCGGGGAAGCGCTCGGTGAAGTCCCAGATGAAGTCGAGCAGGCTGCCTTCGCGGTTGGCGTTCATGCGCCGGACTTCGTCCTTGTCGCGGTACTTCGTTTCCGTGTACTTGGGCATGCTGTCGGGCAGGTCCCGGTACACCCCGCCCGGGCGGTAATAGGCCGCGTGCATGCGCGCGCCGGAGACCGCCTCGTACATGTCCATCAGATCCTCGCGCTCGCGGAAGCAGTAGAGGAACATGGTCATGGCGCCCACGTCGAGGGCGTGGGTGCCGAGCCACATGAGGTGGTTCAGCAGGCGGGTGATCTCGTCGAACATCACACGGATGTACTGGGCGCGGATGGGTGCCTCGATGCCCAGCAGCTTCTCGATGGCCAGCACGTAGGCGTGCTCGTTGACCATCATCGAGACGTAGTCGAGCCGGTCCATGTAGGGAATGGACTGGTTGTAGATCTTGGATTCGGCCAGCTTCTCGGTGGCCCGGTGCAGCAGGCCCACGTGGGGATCGGCGCGCTGCACCACCTCGCCGTCCATCTCCAGCACCAGGCGCAGCACGCCGTGGGCGGCCGGATGCTGGGGCCCGAAGTTGACCGTGTAATTGCGGATCTCAGGCATCGCCGCCCTCCTCGCTGGCCGGATCCAGGTAGCGGTTGTCGTGGCGGATCACCCGCGGCTGGTTGATGCGCGGCTCCACGGTCACCGGCTCGTAGACCACCCGCTGGCGTTCCGGGTCGTAGCGCATCTCCACGTTGCCCGAGAGGGGAAAGTCCTTGCGGAAGGGGTGGCCGACGAAACCGTAGTCAGTGAGGATGCGGCGCAGATCCGGGTGGCCCTCGAAGAGGATGCCGTAGAGATCGAAGGCCTCGCGCTCGAACCAGTTGGCCGAGGCCCAGATGTCGAGCACCGAGTCGATGCGCGGCGGCTCGCCGTCAATGAAGCACTTGAGCCGGATACGGTGGTTGTGGCGGATCGACAGCAGGTGATAGACCACCGCATAGCGCGGCCCGTCCCAGGGCATCTCGCCGTATTCGGAATAGTCCACGCCGCACAGGTCGATGAGCTGGGCGCAGGCAAAGGCGTCGTCGTCGCGCAGGGCGCGGCAGGTGGCGAGCAGCTTCTCCGGCGGCGTTTCGAAGGTCAGCTCGCCGAAGGCCACGCGCGGGTTGACCACGGCCTCGCCGAGGCGCTCCTGCAGGGTTTCCAGCAGTTCTTCGTAGTAGGCGGACATGGGCTCAGCGGGCGATGGTGTTGGTGCGGCGGATCTTGTTCTGCAACTGCAGGATGCCGTAGATCAGGGCCTCGGCGGTGGGCGGACAGCCCGGCACGTAGATGTCGACCGGCACCACCCGGTCGCAGCCGCGCACCACCGAATAGGAATAGTGGTAATAGCCGCCGCCGTTGGCGCAGGAGCCCATGGAGATCACCCAGCGCGGCTCGGCCATCTGGTCATAGACCTTGCGCAGGGCCGGGGCCATCTTGTTGACCAGGGTCCCGGCCACGATCATCACGTCCGACTGGCGGGGACTGGGGCGGAAGATGATCCCCAGGCGGTCCAGATCGTAACGGGCCGCGGCCGAGTGCATCATCTCCACCGCGCAGCAGGCGAGGCCGAAGGTCATGGGCCACAGGGAACCGGTCCGCGCCCAGTTGATGAGCTTGTCGGCCTGGGTGGTGACGAAACCTTCCTTGAGGACGCCTTCTACTCCCATTCCAGAGCCCCCTTCTTCCATTCATAGATGAAACCGATCACCAGGATGCCGAGGAACAGGCTCATGGCGATGAAACCGAACCAGCCGATCTCCTTGAGCACGATGGCCCAGGGAAACAGGAAGGCGATTTCCAGATCGAAGATGATGAAGAGGATGGCGACGAGGTAATAGCGCACGTCGAACTTCATGCGCGCATCCTCGAAGGCCTCGAAACCGCACTCGTAGGGCGAGAGCTTTTCGCTGTCGGGGCGGTTGGGGGCGAGGATGAAACCCAGCATGATCATCATGCCGCCGACTGCCAGTCCAACGAGGATGAAGATCAGGATTGGCAGGTAGTTTTCCAGCATGCGTTTCCTCTACCCCGATGGTTGACCGCGAGGGCGGTTTTCTTTTCGTTATCGCGTCTGCCGTGGCAGCACATTCGAGGCAGTCTAGGCAGGCGGCAAGGGGGTGTCAAGTTTGCGATTCTTATCGTTGCATAAAGTAAACGCTGTCCAGGAATGGAACAAATATGACAGATAAAACAGTACCTTAATCCTTTCATCAGGAATCGCGAGCCATTCCCGTTTGCGAGGGATTGACCCTGCGGATTTTCCCGAAATCGAAAAAGATCACCGGCAGGGAGAACGGTCTTTTCCGCCAGGAAAACGGATTTTTACAACGTGAAATGCAGGGGATTCTTCCATGGCGGGTCCGCTTCGCTTGACCCGCCCTACGCTACGGGGAACAAGGCAACGATTTCCCCCTCCTCGGCCCTCGCCACTCGTCCCTCGTCCCTGAAACGAAAAAACCGGGGCAAAGCCCCGGTTTTTTCGTTTCAAGTTGGTGCCGAAGGCCGGACTCGACGGTTCCGCCGGGAGCGGAACCGGACGCCGCGGCAGCGGCGCCCGCAGGGCGCGGGCCATGGAGGGCCCGCGTCAGCCGGCACGGAACCGTGACGGGTCGACGGGAAAAAAAGAAAAACCGGGGACAGGCCCCGGTTGTTTCTTACAGCGTATGGTGCCGAAGGCCGGACTCGAACCGGCACGGCTTTCGCCACTACCCCCTCAAGATAGCGTGTCTACCAATTCCACCACTTCGGCTTGAAATCGTTTTCCTATGGTTTCCCGGCATTCTCCGCAGGCGGTTGGGCCGGCGCCGCCGGGGCGGCGGGCACGTCGCTGCCGCCGGCCGGGGCCGTGGCCGGGGTCTCGACGCTGGGGACGTCGGAGACCGGGGCCGGGGTCTGGATCTGCTCCAGTTTCTCCGCCGCGCTGACCGGTTTGGACTCCATGGAGGCCAGGTAGGCCAGGCTCAGGCTGGTAATGAAGAACAGGGTGGCCAGGATGGCCGTGGTGCGGGTCAGGAACGAGGCGGCGCCGCGGGCGCCGAACACGGTTCCCGACGCACCGCTGCCGAAGGCCGCACCGGCCTCGGCGCCCTTGCCCTGCTGGATCAGGATGAGCCCGATCAGGGCAACGGAGATCAGGACGTGGATGACCAGAATGATATTGTGCAGCATCTCGGTTTCTTCGGGCGCCGGGCTCAGCCCGCGGCGCGGCAGATGGTCAGGAAATCCTCGGCCTTGAGCGAGGCGCCGCCGATCAGGCCGCCGTCGATGTCGGGCTGGGCCAGCAGTTCGGCGGCATTGCCGGCGTTCATGCTGCCGCCGTACTGGATGCGCAGGGCCTCCGCCACGCCGGCATCCTGCCCGGCGATCATGCCGCGGATGAAGGCGTGCACGGCCTGGGCCTGTTCCGGGCTGGCGGTCTTGCCGGTGCCGATGGCCCAGACGGGCTCGTAGGCGATCACGCCGTCGGCCAGGGCGGCGACGCCTTCCCTGTCGATGACGGCCTGGATCTGGCGGGCCACCACGTCCTCGGTCACGCCCTTCTCGCGCTCCTCGAGGGTCTCGCCCACGCAGAGGATGGGCTTGAGGCCATTGGCGCGGGCCACGGCGAACTTGGTGGCCACGGTGGCATCGTCCTCGCCGAACAGGGTGCGGCGCTCGGAGTGACCGACGATCACGTACTTGCAGCCGAAATCATTCAGCATGGGCGCGGCGATCTCGCCGGTGAAGGCGCCCTTGAGTTCGGTGCTGAGGTTCTGCGCGCCCCAGGCGATGGGCGTGCCCTCGAGCTGGGCCTGCACGTCGGCCAGATAGACGAAGGGCGGGCAGACGGCCACTTCGGCCACCTTCACGTCCCCGATCCCGGCCTTGATCCCGTCGAGCAGGGCCTTGATGGACTCGCGGGTGCCGTTCATCTTCCAGTTGCCGGCGATCAGGGGTTGACGCATGGATGCCTCTCCAGATTCTGCGGTTTGCGGACGGTCTTCGGAAAGCGCGAAAGGATACCCGCCGGCGGCGCATAAATCAATGCGGGAAGTCAGGCGGCGGTGATGGCGGTGCGCACCACCTCGGCCAGTTCGCTGGCCACCCGGGCCACTTCGGCGGCGTCCTGGCCTTCGACCATGACCCGGATCAGCGGTTCGGTGCCGGAGGGCCGCAGCAGGATCCGGCCCCGCTCCGCCAGGCGGGCCTCGGCCTCGGCCACGGCGGCCTGGACGGCCGGCAGGCCGAGCACGTCGATACGCCGCTCCAGGCGCACGTTGATCAGCTCCTGGGGGTACTTGGTCATGCCGGCGCGCAGTTCGCCCAGGCTGCGGCCGGTGTGGGCCATGGCCGCGAGCACCTGCAGGGCGGAGACGATGCCATCGCCGGTGGTGGTGCGATCCAGGCAGATGATGTGGCCCGAGGATTCGCCGCCCAGCCGCCAGTTGCTGGCCCGCATGCGTTCGAGCACGTAGCGATCGCCGACCTTCGCCCGGGCGAAGGGCACGCCTTCGCGGGCGAAGGCGTGTTCCAGCCCCAGATTGGTCATGAGCGTGCCGACCACGCCGCCTTCCAGGGCCTGGCGGGCCTGGCGTTCCATGGCGATGATGTAGAGCAGCTCGTCGCCGTCGAGCAGGGTCCCGTCGCCGTCCACCATCAGCACACGGTCGCCGTCGCCGTCCAGGGCGATGCCCAGATCGGCGCCCTCTTCCACCACCCGGCGCTGCAGGGCTGCGGGGTGGGTGGAACCGACGCCGTCGTTGATGTTCAGGCCGTCGGGCTCGACCCCGATGGCGGTGACCCGGGCGCCCAGTTCGTCGAACACCGCCGGGGCCACGTGATAGGTGGCGCCGTGGGCGCAGTCCACGACGATCTTCAGCCCGGCCAGATCCCGGCCGCAGGGGAAGGTGCTCTTGCAGAACTCGATGTAACGCCCGGCGGCGTCCTCGAGGCGGGTGGCCTTGCCCAGGCGGGCCGAGTCGTTGCAGGCCAGGGGCTTGTCCAGCTCGGCTTCGATGGCCAGCTCCACATCATCGGGCAGCTTGGTGCCTTCGGCGGAGAAAAACTTGATGCCGTTGTCGTGATAGGGGTTGTGGGAAGCGGAGATGACGATACCGGTGCGGGCGTGCTGGGTGCGGGTGAGATAGGCGATGGCCGGCGTGGGCATGGGGCCGAGCAGCGCCGTGTCGAGGCCCGCGGCCGACAGGCCCGCCTCCAGGGCCGACTCGAACATGTAACCGGAGATCCGGGTGTCCTTGCCGATCAGGACCTTGCCGCCATCGCGGCCGAGCACCCGGCCCACCGCCCAGCCCAGCTTGAGCACGAACTCGGGGGTGATGGGCCCTTCCCCTACCCGGCCGCGGATCCCGTCGGTGCCGAAATAACGGCGTTTTTCCATGTCGCTCACTCCTCTCCGTTGCTGACCACGGCGGCCATTCTAACCGCATGGACGGTTTCCCTGACATCGTGCGAACGAACTATGGCGGCACCTAACCCGACGGCGAGGGTAGCCAGGGCCAGGCTACCGGCCAGGCGATCCTCCACCGGCACCTCCAGCACCTGGCCGATCATCGACTTGCGGGAGACGCCCACCAGCACCGGCAGGCCGGTGGCGACGAAACGCGGCAGGGCCCGGAACAGGGCCAGGTTGTGTTCGAGCGTCTTGCCGAAACCGAAGCCCGGATCGAGGATCAGGCGGCTGCGGGGAATGCCGGCGGCCTCGCAGGCGGCCACGCGGGCGTCGAGGAAGGCCAGCACTTCCTCCACCACATCGTCGTAATGGGGGTTCTGCTGCATGGTTCGCGGCTCGCCGCGCATGTGCATGAGGCACACGGGCACGCCCAGTGCCGCCGCGACCTCGAGGGCCCCCGGCTCGCGCAGGGCGCGCACGTCGTTGATGAGGCTGGCGCCGGCGGCCACCGCCGCGCGCATCACCTCGGGCTTGCTGGTGTCGATGGAAACGGGGATGTCCGAGTCGCTGCGAATGGCCTCGATGACCGGAATCACCCGCGCCAGTTCCTCGTCCACGCTCACTGCCCGGGCGCCGGGGCGGGTGGACTCGCCCCCCACGTCGATGATGGCCGCGCCCTCGGCGATCATCGCCCGCACCCGCCGCAGGGCCGCGTTGCGCCCGATGAAACGCCCGCCGTCGGAGAAGGAGTCGGGGGTGACGTTGAGGATGCCCATGACCGCGGGCGTGGGGAGGGGGTAATCGCCAAGCTTCAGCATGATGCGGAATCCAGGAGCGGGCAGGGAGAGAGGGGATCACCCCCGCCGTCCTCTCAAACCACCGGACGTGCGGTTCCACATCCGGTGGCGCTGTAGGTCGGCCTTCAGGCCGACACCCATCCGATACGCATGTCGGCAATCAGCAGGCGGGCGAGTGTCGGGCTGAAGCCCGACCTACCGCCACGCCCACGTGCAGCGAGCTAGTGTTCGGAGGCCGGGCCGCCGATGGGGCCTTCGCCGGCTTCCTTGCCGCGGCGATCGTCGGTTTCGCCGGCCGGGGCCGAGCCCCGGGGCGGTTCCGAATCGTCCCAGTGGGCCGGCGGCCGGGGTTCGCGGCCGTTCATGATGTCGGCGATCTGATCCTGATCGATGGTTTCGTACTTGATCAGGGCCTCGGCCATCATGTGCAGCCTGTCCATCTTGTCGGTGAGGATGTTGCGCGCCCGGGCGTAGTTGCGATCGACGATGGAGCGGATCTCCTCGTCGATGATGTGGGCGGTCTCGTCGGAGACGTTCTTGTGCTGGGTCACCGAGTGGCCCAGGAACACCTCGCCCTCCTCCTCGCCGTAGGTCAGCGGACCGAGCTTCTCCGACAGGCCCCAGCGGGTGACCATGTTGCGGGCGATCTCGGTGGCCCGCTGGATGTCGTTGCTGGCGCCGGTGGTAACGTGCTCGGGGCCGAAGATCAGCTCCTCGGCGATGCGCCCGCCGAACAGGCTGGCGATCTGGCTCTCCAGGCGCTCCTTGCTGTAGGAATAGCGATCCTCCTCCGGCAGGAACATGGTCACGCCCAGGGCACGGCCGCGGGGAATGATGGTGACCTTGTACACCGGATCGTGGGAGGGTACCGACAGGCCGACGATGGCGTGCCCCGCCTCGTGATAGGCGGTGAGCTTCTTCTCGTCCTCGTTCATGACCATGCTGCGGCGCTCGGCACCCATCATGATCTTGTCCTTGGCCTTCTCGAACTCTTCCATGCTCACCAGGCGCTTGTTGGCGCGCGCGGCGAACAGGGCCGCCTCGTTGACCAGGTTGGCCAGATCGGCGCCGGAGAAGCCGGGGGTGCCGCGGGCGATGATCTTGGCATCCACGTCGTCGGCGATGGGGACCTTGCGCATGTGCACCTTGAGGATCTGCTCGCGGCCGAGCATGTCGGGCAGAGGCACCACCACCTGCCGGTCGAAGCGGCCGGGGCGCAGGAGGGCCGGATCGAGCACGTCCGGCCGGTTGGTGGCGGCGATGACGATCACGCCCTCGTTGCCCTCGAAGCCGTCCATCTCCACCAGCAGCTGGTTGAGGGTCTGCTCGCGCTCGTCGTGCCCGCCGCCCAGGCCGGCGCCACGATGGCGGCCCACGGCGTCGATCTCGTCGATGAAGATGATGCAGGGCGCGTGCTTCTTGGCCTGCTCGAACATGTCGCGCACCCGCGAGGCGCCCACGCCCACGAACATCTCCACGAAGTCGGAGCCGGAGATGGTGAAGAACGGCACCTTGGCCTCACCGGCGATGGCCTTGGCCAGCAGGGTCTTGCCGGTGCCGGGCGGGCCGACCATCAGCACGCCACGAGGGATCTTGCCGCCCAGGCGGGTGAACTTGCCCGGATCGCGCAGGAATTCCACCAGTTCGGCCACCTCTTCCTTGGCCTCGTCCACGCCGGCCACGTCGGCGAAGGTGATCTTGACCTGATCCTCGCCCAGCAGGCGCGCGCGGCTCTTGCCGAAGGAGAAGGCCCCCCGGCTGCCGCCCCCGCCGCCCTGCATCTGGCGCATGAAGAAGATCCACAGGCCGATGATGAGCAGGAAGGGGAACCAGGAAATGAAGATCTGGGTCCAGATGGACGGCTCGTTGGGCTGGGCGGTGATCTTCACGCCGTGGTCCATGAGCTCGCCAATCATGGCCTTGTTGTCGGTCTCGGGGCTGTAGGTGGAGAAACGCGCGCCATTGGTCAGCTTGCCGCTGATCACGTTGCCGCCCTTGATCACCACTTCCTTCACCTCGCCGGCGCGCACGCTCTGCAGGAAGTCCGAATAGGCCAGGGGCGTGCTGGCGGACGTGGTGTTGAGATTGTTGAACACCATCATCAGGATGACGGCGACAATCACCCACAGCAGAATGTTCTTGGCTAGATCGTTCAAAACGTTACCTCATCGCCGGAGTCAGACTCCGTGCCTCGTTCGGGTTGATGGATGAATCGGTTTCCAACAGGGTAATAATATAGGAATGGCCGGAGAAGTCATCCCCGCATCCATTCCGGTTTTCCGGCTATTGGACTACGCAAAACACGGCAGGTTGCGTCCCCGCGGGGAATAATGTCCCCGATTTTTGTCCGAAACGCCCTCAGCCGGGGCGAAAATCCCGGGCCAGGAGGTAGATTTCGGGGGAACGGGGCCGGGAGGCCCTGGGCTTGCGCACCTGCAGCTTGCCGAACCGGGCGCGCAACTGGCGCTTGAACGCGTCCAGGCCCTCGCCGGTGAAGGCCTTGATCAGCAGATCCCCACCGGGACGGAGCACCTGTTCCGCCAGATCCAGCGCCAGTTCGGCCAGGTACATGGCCCGGGGCTGATCGACGGCTTTCATGCCACTGATATTGGGGGCCATGTCCGAGATTACAAGGTCCACCGGCTGCTCGCCGATGGTGGCAAGCAACTGATCCAGAACGGTTTGCTCGCGAAAATCGCCCTGGATGAAGGTCACGTCGGGGAGGCTGTCCATGGGCAGGATGTCCAGCGCGATGACCCGCCCGCCGGGCTGCACCTTGCGCGCCACCCATTCGGACCAGCTCCCGGGCGCCGCGCCCAGATCCACCACCGTCATCCCCCGCTGCAGCAGGCGATCCCGCTCGTCGATCTCCATGAGCTTGTAGACCGCCCGCGAGCGCCAGCCTTCCTGCTGGGCGCGCTTCACGTAAGGATCGTCGAAGTGTTCCTTCAGCCACTTGCCGGAGGTCTTGCTGCGTTTGGCCATGGAAATCAGCGAAAAGAGGAAAGTGGAAAGATACAAGGATGCCGGTAAGGGGTATAATACGCCGTTCCTCTTTCCTCTTGTATCCTTTCACGTTTCTCTGATTTCATGCCCATTACGCAAACTCAGCGCCGTCATCTGCGCAAGCTCGCCCATCATCTCAAGCCCGTGGTCATCGTCGGCGGCGCCGGCCTCACCGAGACGGTGCTGGCCGAAATCGACGGCCGCCTGGCCCACCACGAGCTGATCAAGGTGCGGGTCAACGCCGCCGACCGGGAGGAACGCCAGGCCATGATCGACCGGATCGCCCGGGAAACCGGTGCCGACTGGGTACTCAGCATCGGCCACGTGGCGGCCTTCTACCGGCCGGCGGAAAAGCCCAGGATCGTGTTGCCCTGAAGAACCGACGCGAAGGCGCGAAGGGATCCGGCGTGTAGGAGCGGCGCCCTCGCCGCGAAAATGCGGTAACGGGTCGCTGGGAACGGCGTTGAGCTTTACCCGCTACCCGCCACTCGCTACCCGCAACCGCAAGGTCGCGGCGAGGGCGCCGCTCCTACAGGGGATTCCGGCGGAGTTTGTATCGCGGCTTGCGCCGCTCCTACAGGGGTTTGCGTCCTTTGCGCCTTTGTGGTGGATCGTCATTCCTCGCGGCTGGCGCCGAGGCCGAAGATCACCAGCACCGGTCCCAGGAGGCTGTTGACGAGGAACAGGGCCGAGGCGATGCCGTGCAGGCGGCCGAAAGCCGCGGCGGTGGCGGGATCGGCGAGGCCGGCGGCCTTGAGGGCGGCCATCTGCGGTTGCAGGCCGAACTGGCCGATCAAAAGGATGACCAGCATGCCCGCCAGCACCCCGAGACGCCAGTTGCGCCGCCAGGGCACCGGTGCACGCAGGAACTGCCCGGCGATGAGCACGATCGCGGCGAGGATGCCGATGAAGCTCAGGATGGTGAACAGCCTGCCGGCGATGGCCCCGGCCAGGATCCGCGAATCGAGCATGTCGAACAGGGTTGGCACGACCACGTAACCGACGGTCCACATGCCGCCGATCCAGAGGGTGAGAAGGATGCGTTCGCCGGCGTGCATCTAGTGGGTCCGGTGGAAGGAACGCAGAGGGCGCAGAGACGCAGAGTTCGCAGAGGAATTGTGTTGAATGATTTTCATGTCCCGACAGATATCGGGAAAATTGAGCCCAGCATCGTTGATCAACAAACCACCCCATATAACATGAACTCGGCGTCCTCTGCGTCTCTGCGCCCTCTGCGTAACTTCCACTGAAGTACGCGCCTGGTTCACTCGTACCGGACCTTGACGATCTCGTATTCCCGCTCGCCGCCCGGCGCCTGAACCACGACTTCGTCGCCTTCGGACTTGCCGATCAGGGCGCGGGCGATGGGTGAGGTGACGGAGATGAGGTTGTGCTTGATGTCGGCTTCCATCTCGCCAACGATCTGGTAGGTCACTTCCTTGTCGGCCTCGATGTCGTAGAGATCGACGGTGGCGCCGAAGACGATCTTGCTGCCGGCCGACTCGCCCACCTTGGCGGGATCGATGATTTCGGCGTTGGAGAGGATCGCTTCGATCTCCTTGATGCGGCCTTCGATGAAGCTCTGCTGCTCGCGGGCCGCGTGGTATTCGGCGTTCTCTTTCAAATCGCCGTGCTCGCGGGCCTCGGCGATGGCCTGGATCACCCTGGGCCGCTTTTCGCTCTTGAGTTCCTTCAGTTCGGCGCGCAGTTTCTCGGCGCCCTTGACGGTCATGGGGGCTCGGCTCATGAGGCAATCTCCTTGTGCAGATCCTGAAGGCGGTTGACCGCCGTCAGGTCGGTTTCACGCAGGGCAGTACACAGAGCCAGGCCGCCGGCGAGGGTGGTGGTGTAGGTCACCTTGTGCTGCAGGGCATTGCTGCGGATGGTGGCCGAATCGGCGATGGCCTGGCTGCCTTCGGTGGTGTTGACGATAAGCGCGATCTCGTCGTTCTTGATCATGTCCACGACGTGCGGCCGCCCTTCCTTCACCTTGTTGACGGCCTGCACCGGCAGGCCGGCGGCGATCAGCACCCGGGCGGTGCCGTGGGTGGCGACCAGCTCGAAGCCCAGTTCGACCAGTTGCCGGCCGACTTCGACGATGCCCGGCTTGTCGGTATCGCGCACGCTGAGGAAGGCCTTGCCGCCGCGCGGCAGGTTCACGCCGGCGGCGATCTGCGACTTGGCATAGGCCTCGCCGAAGCTGCGCCCCACGCCCATCACCTCGCCGGTGGACTTCATCTCCGGTCCCAGCAGGGGATCCACGCCCGGGAACTTGTTGAAGGGGAACACGGCCTCCTTGACCGAGAAATAGTCGGGCACCACTTCCGTGGTGATGCCCTGCTCGGCCAGGGATTTGCCGACCATGCAGCGGGCAGCGATCTTGGCCAGCGGGCGGCCGGTGGCCTTGGAGACGTAGGGCACGGTGCGCGAGGCGCGCGGGTTGACCTCCAGGACGTAGACGGTATCGCCCTGGATGGCGAACTGGGTGTTCATCAGGCCCACCACGTTCAGCGCCCGGGCCATCTTGCGCACCTGCTCGCGCATCTCGTCCTGCACCTGCTGCGAAAGGCCGTAGGGCGGCAGGGAACAGGCCGAGTCACCCGAGTGCACGCCCGCCTGCTCGATGTGCTGCATGATGCCGCCGATCAGCACCTGTTCACCGTCGCCGATGGCGTCCACGTCCACCTCCACGGCATCGTCGAGAAAGCGGTCGAGCAGCACCGGCGAGTCGTTGGAGACGCGCACGGCCTCGTTCATGTAGCGGCGCAGCTCGGTTTCGTTGTAGACGATCTCCATGGCCCGGCCGCCCAGCACGTAGGACGGGCGCACCACCAGCGGATAGCCGATCTCCTCCGCCAGGCGCACGGCTTCCTCCTCGGCGCGGGCGGTGCGGTTGGGTGGCTGGCGCAGGCCCAGTGCCTCGATCATCTGCTGGAAGCGCTCGCGGTCCTCGGCCAGATCGATGGAATCGGGGCTGGTGCCGATGATGGGCGCGCCGGCCGCCTCCAGATCCCGGGCCAGCTTGAGCGGGGTCTGGCCGCCGTACTGGACGATGACGCCTTTCGGTTTCTCCAGTTCCACCAGCTCCAGCACATCCTCGAGGGTGAGCGGCTCGAAGTAGAGACGATCGGAGGTGTCGTAGTCGGTGGAGACGGTCTCCGGGTTGCAGTTGACCATGATGGTCTCGTAGCCGTCGTCGCGCATGGCGAAGGCGGCATGCACGCAGCAGTAGTCGAACTCGATGCCCTGGCCGATCCGGTTGGGGCCGCCGCCGAGGACCATGATCTTGTCGCGATTCGTCGGGGCCGCCTCGCACTCCTCTTCATAGGTGGAGTACATGTAGGCGGTGTTGGTGGCGAATTCGGCGGCGCAGGTGTCGACCCGCTTGTAGACCGGGCGCACACCGAGAGCCTGCCGGTGCTCGCGCATGGCCTGCTCGCTGATCCCGAGCAGCTTCGCCAGACGGCGGTCGGAGAAGCCCTTGCGCTTGAGGCGGAACAGGCGATCCTTGTCCAGATCGGCCAGGGTGCCGGCGCGTACCTGTTCCTCCAGTTCGACGATCTCCCTGATCTGCACCAGGAACCAGCGGTCGATGAAGGTGAGCCGGTACAGATCTTCCACGTCCAGGCCCATGCGGAAGGCGTCGGCCACGTACCACAGGCGCATGGGGCCGGGGCTCTTGAGCTCCTGCTTGAGCTTGTCCATGGCGTCGTCGGCCTCGCGGTCGAGGATTTCGTCGAAGCCGTCCACGCCGATCTCGAGACCGCGCAGGGCCTTTTGCAGCGACTCCTGCTGGGTGCGGCCGATGGCCATCACCTCGCCCACCGATTTCATCTGGGTGGTGAGGTGCGGATCGGCCTTGGGGAACTTTTCGAAGGTGAAACGCGGCACCTTGGTGACCACGTAGTCGATGGCCGGCTCGAAGGAGGCCGGGGTGGCGCCGCCGGTGATCTCGTTCTGCAGCTCGTCGAGGGTGTAGCCCACCGCCAGCTTGGCCGCCACCTTGGCGATGGGGAAACCGGTGGCCTTGGAGGCCAGGGCCGAGGAGCGGGAGACGCGGGGATTCATCTCGATGATGATCATGCGCCCGTTCTCGGGGTTGATGGCGAACTGCACGTTCGAGCCGCCCGTGTCCACGCCGATCTCGCGCAGCACCGCCAGGGAGGCGTCGCGCATGATCTGGTATTCCTTGTCGGTGAGGGTCTGGGCCGGGGCCACGGTGATGGAGTCGCCGGTGTGGATGCCCATGGGGTCCAGGTTCTCGATGGAGCAGACGATGATGCAGTTGTCCTTGCGGTCCCGCACCACCTCCATCTCGTATTCCTTCCAGCCGAGGATGGATTCCTCGATGAGCAGCTCGTTGGTGGGCGACAGATCCAGCCCGCGCAGGCAGATCTCCTCGAACTCCTCGCGGTTGTAGGCGATGCCGCCACCGGAGCCGCCCATGGTGAAGGAGGGCCGGATGATGGTGGGGAAGCCGATGGAAGCCTGCACCTGCAGGGCCTCCTCAAGGCTGTGGGCGATGGCCGAACGGGGCATGTCGAGGCCGATCTTCGTCATCGCTTCGCGGAAGCGCTCGCGATCCTCGGCCTTGTCGATGGCATCGCGGCTGGCGCCGATCATCTCCACGCCGTACTTCTCCAGCACCCCTTCGCGGGCCAGATCCAGGGCACAGTTGAGCGCCGTCTGTCCGCCCATGGTGGGCAGCAGGGCGTCGGGCCGCTCCTTCTCGATGATCCGCGCCACCACTTCCCAGGTGATGGGTTCGATGTAGGTGGCGTCGGCCATCTCCGGATCGGTCATGATGGTGGCCGGGTTGGAGTTGACCAGGATGACCCGGTAGCCCTCCTCCTTCAGCGCCTTGCAGGCCTGGGCGCCGGAATAGTCGAATTCGCAGGCCTGGCCAATGACGATGGGGCCGGCGCCGATGATGAGGATGCTGTGGATGTCGGTACGTTTTGGCATGGGTCTTTGATTCAAAAAATCCAACGCAAAGGCGCAAGCCGCGATGCGGCGGTAGCGGGTTGCTGGTGGCTGGTCGCTGGGAAAACCATACGCCACCGCATGGTCGCGGCTCGCGCCGCTCCTACGACGTCTCCCTCGACCCTCGGCCCTGTTCGACAAGTTCAATGAACTTGTCGAACAACGGCGCCACGTCGTGCGGGCCGGGGCTCGCTTCGGGGTGGCCCTGGAAGCTGAAGGCGGGAATGTCGGTGCGTTCCACGCCCTGCAGGGAACCGTCAAACAGGGAACGGTGGGTGGCCCGCAGGTTGTCGGGCAGGCTGGCTTCGTCCACCGCGAAGCCGTGGTTCTGGCTGGTGATCATCACCTGGCCCGTGTCCAGATCCTGCACCGGATGGTTGGCCCCGTGGTGGCCGAACTTCATCTTCACCGTCTGCGCGCCGGAGGCCAGGGAGAGGAGCTGGTGGCCCAGGCAGATCCCGAACATCGGCACCTTCTGGTCAGCAAGCTGGCGAATGGCTTCAATGGCGTAGTCGCAGGGCTCGGGGTCGCCCGGGCCGTTGGAGAGGAACACGCCGTCGGGATCGAGCTTCAGGACTTCTTCGGCCGGGGTCCGGGCCGGTACCACGGTGAGGCGGCAGCCGCGATCCACCAGCATGCGCAGGATGTTGCGCTTGACGCCGAAATCGTAGGCCACCACGTGCCGGGGCAGGTGTTCTTCCACGGGATGGGGCGCGTTCGGCAGGCCCTCCTCCAGGCTCCAGCTGCCCTGGGCCCACTCGTAGGGCTGGCCGGTGGTGACCTCCTTCGCCAGGTCCATGCCCTTGAGGCCCGGAAAGGCCCGGGCCGCCTCGATGGCGGCCGCCTCGTCGATGTCGTCGCCGGCAGTGATGCAGCCGTTCATGGCGCCCTTCTCCCGCAGCAGGCGGGTCAGCTTGCGGGTGTCGATGCCGGCGATGGCCACCTTCTTGTGGCGGCGCAGGTATTCCTCGAGGGTTTCCTCCGAGCGCCAGTTGGAGGCCACCAACGGCAGATCCCGGATCACCAGACCGGCGGCATGCACGTCCGAGGATTCCTCGTCCTCTTCGTTGGTGCCGGTGTTGCCGATGTGGGGATAGGTCAGGGTGACGATCTGGCGTGCGTAGGAGGGATCGGTGAGGATTTCCTGATAGCCGGTCATGGCCGTATTGAAGACCACTTCCCCGACCGTCTGGCCGGCAATACCGATGGATTCACCGCGGAACACGGTGCCGTCTTCCAGGGCGAGCAGGGCAGGATGCCTCAAATGAACCTCCGCAGGGCGCACGTACAAAGCGGGAGGCTACCCCGCCGGGGCGCCTCCCGCTTCGAAATTTCAAGGAAAGGTCCGGAAAATCCCTCTAGACCGGCATAATTATAAGGGAAGCCGGAAAAAGATGAAAGAGGAAAGGAAGCCGGATTGCGAGGCCACTTCGAGGGATTTCAACCCGGAGGTTCTTCCAACCCCTTGTATCCTTTATCTTTTCACTTTTCCCTCAGCCCCAACACATCCTGCATGTCGAATAGGCCCCGGTCGCGCTCCATCAGCCAACCGGCGGCCCGCACCGCGCCCTTGGCGAAGGTCATGCGGCTGGAGGCCTTGTGGGTGATCTCCACCCGCTCGCCGATGTCGGCGAACATGACGGTATGCTCGCCGACGATGTCGCCGGCGCGGATGGTCTCGAAACCGATGGTGCGCCGCTCCCGCTCACCGGTGTGGCCCTGGCGACCATAGACAGCCACCTCATCCAGATTGCGGCCCAGGGCTTCGGCCACCACCTCGCCCATGCGCAGGGCGGTGCCCGACGGGGCATCGACCTTGTGGCGGTGATGAGCCTCGATGATCTCGATGTCCACCTCGTCGCCCAGCACCCGGGCAGCCAGATCCAGCAGCTTGAAGCAGAGATTCACGCCCACGCTCATGTTGGGGGCGAAGACGATGCCGATGTCGTCGGCCGCCTCGCGGATGGCCTGTTTGCCGGCCGCGTCGAAACCGGTGGTGCCGATGACCATGCGGGTTCCCGCCTGCTGGCAGATCCGCAGATGTTCGAGGGTGGGTTCGGGCAGGGTGAAATCGATGAGCACGTCGACCTGCCTGAGGGCTTCGGCCAGGTCCTGCGTGACCGGCACGCCGATCTCCCCGATCCCGGCGATGGCCCCGGCGTCCGTCCCCAGCACCGGGCTGTCGGCCCGCTCGACGGCCGCGGTCACCCGCATGCCCGGCGTGTGATGAACGGCTTCCACCAGCGCCCGGCCCATGCGCCCGGAGGCGCCGGCGATTCCGATGTGGTTCATGTTGCTGTTTTCCCGGAATGTGTGTTGTGGTTGTGAGACGTTATTCTATCGCGGCGGGGGCGCTGCTCCTACCGATAATTTCCGGGACATTCGAGGGCAGCGATGTGCCGCAAGGACGACATCAGTCGTCGCGTTCGCGCCGGAACAGGCGACGCAGGGATTCGGCGTAGGATTTCTGCCGCGCCGCTTCCTTGGCGGCCTCCGCCGCCTGGCGTTCGGCTTCTTCCAGTTCCCGCAGGCGTTGCTGGCGTTCCGCCTCGACCTTTTCCCGGATCCGCTGTTTCTCTTCCTCGGAGATTTCCAGTTCCATCAGCTTGTCGGATTCCCGCAGAAGAAACTTGCCCAGCTTGTCGAGGAATTCATCCGTGACATGCCGGGCCTTGAGCACGTGACGGGTCGTACCCGCCTTGTCGATATTGCGCAGATACAGATTGATGGCCGTATTCTCCACATCTCCCTCAAGGCTGACATTGATGTTGATGGGGCCTTCCAGCACGAATTCGGTGGCGATCAGTTCGTAATCGTCGTCCTTGCGATCCTTGCGGTAGTACTTCAGCTTGTAGCGATCCAGCAATTCGGTCTGGCTCAGGATCCGTTCCTGCCCTTCCATCTCGAAACGCACTTTTTTGGGCAAGCTACAGACACAGCGGAGATTGATGCTCCGTATCTCCTCGGCATTGTCAATGGTGATCTTGTAATCGGATTGCAGGAATTCCAGTTCCCGGCCACCGGGCAGCAGGGGGTAACGCGCGACCGTACGGGGCTTGAGGTAGTTGAGGTGGTCGGCCAGTTCGCTCAGATAGCGATAGGCATCGAGCATGCGGGGGTGGATTTCCTCGCGGTAGGCCTCCAGGAGGCGCGCCTGCCGCGCCTTTTCCCGGGCCTCGCGGGCCTCGCGACTCTCTTTCTGGTTACGGAGATCATCGAGCAGTCCCATGCCGTTCTCCCTTACTCAGCGTGTTTCCATTGGGCCGGGGCGTTTCGTGGGTGTGCTGCGGAGCGTGCGCATCCTGCACACCGAGCCTGTGGCATTCTATCGCGGCGGGGGCGCCGCTCCTACTGTTGATTTTCGAATTACTGGCAGCCGGGGGGAAGCTGCGACCAAGGGGGTTTTCAGCCTTTCATGTCCTCGAAGAATTTTTTCACGCCGTCGAGCCAGGAGGAGGCGCGGGGGCTGTGGTGGACGCTGTCGGCGGCCATGGAGGCTTCGAACTCGCGCAGCAGTTCCTTCTGTTTCCTGGTGAGGTTGACGGGCGTTTCCACCACCACGCGGCAGATCAGATCGCCCACTTCCTGGCCGCGCACGGCCCTGACGCCCTTGCCGCGGAGGCGGAACTGCTTGCCGCTCTGGGTTTCCGGCGGGATCTTCAGTTTCACGCGGCCGTCGAGGGTGGGCACGTCCAGCTCGCCGCCGAGGGCGGCGGTGACCACCGAGATGGGCACTTCGCTGTAGAGATCGTTGCCACGGCGCTCGAAGATCTCGTGCGGGCGCACATGGATGTGCACGTAGAGATCGCCGGGCGGGCCGCCGTTCTCGCCGGCTTCCCCCTCTCCCGCCAGGCGGATCCGATCGCCGGTGTCGACGCCGGGGGGGATTTTCACCGAGAGGGTCTTGTGCTGTTCCACCCGGCCCTGGCCATGGCACTTGGGGCAGGGGGTTTCGATGATCTGCCCGCTGCCGTGACAGCGCGGACAGGTCTGCTGCAGGGAGAAGAAGCCCTGCTGCATGCGCACCTGGCCGTGGCCACCGCAGGTGGTGCAGGTCACCGGCCGGGTGCCCTTGCGGGCGCCGGTGCCACCGCATTCGTCACAGGTCACCAGGGTCGGCACCCGCACGTTGACGGTGGTTCCGCGCACCGCCTCTTCGAGGGTGAGTTCCAGGTTGTAGCGCAGATCGGCGCCCCGGTAGACCCGCTGGCCGCCCCGGCCGCCACCGCCCCCGAAGATGTCGCCGAACACGTCGCCGAAGATGTCGGAGAAACTGGCGCCGCCGAAGCCGCCGGCGCCGGCCGCGGCGCCCGGATCCACGCCGGCATGGCCGAACTGATCGTAGGCGGCGCGCTTCTGGGCGTCGGTGAGGATGTCGTGGGCCTCCTTGGCCTCCTTGAAGCGCTCCAGGGCTTCCTCGTCGTCCGGATTGCGATCCGGATGGTATTTCATGGCCAGACGCTTGAAGGCCTTCTTGATTTCGGCCTCGGTGGCGGTGCGGCTGACCCCGAGGATTTCGTAATAGTCACGCTTGGACATCGGCTGCTGTCAGGTTGCTGCGGCGAAACGGGCGTCATTGTGCCCGCCGGCCGCGTTCGGATCCAGATCGTTTCAAATGTCTCAAATCGTTTTGACGCGAGAGTACGTTTTCGCGGCTTGCGCCGCTCCTACAGGATAGGACCTGGCCAGGTTCGTTCAAGACAACGATGAGACGGTCATTAACGCGCAAGTGGCTGCGTGCTCCCGCACGCAGCCACTTGCCGGGCATAACGTTCTGATCGAACGTTACTTCTTGCTGTCGTCGACCTCCTCGAACTCGGCATCGACCACGTCGTCGTCGGTGCCCGTGGCCTGGCCGGAGGCCGCTTCCGCCCCGCCGGCACCACCGGCGGCCTGGGCGCCGCCCTGCTGCTGGGCGTAGAGGCGCTCGGCCATCTTGGCGGAGGCTTCGGAGAGGGCCTTGGTCCTGGCCTCGATGGCCTCCTTGTCGTCGCCCTTGATGACCTCTTCCAGATCCTTGATGGCGGCCTCGATCTTCGATTTCTCGTCGGCCTCCAGCTTGTCGCCCAGCTCGTCCATGGACTTGCGGGTGGCGTGGATCAGGGCGTCGGCCTGGTTGCGGACCTCGACCAGCTCGTGGAACTTCTTGTCCTCGGCGGCGTGGGCCTCGGCGTCCTTGATCATCTTCTCGATCTCTTCTTCGGACAGACCGGAAGAAGCTTTAATCACGATGGACTGCTCCTTGCCGGTGGCCTTGTCCTTGGCGGAGACGTGCAGGATGCCGTTGGCGTCGATGTCGAAGGTGACCTCGATCTGCGGCACGCCGCGGGGTGCCGGCGGAATGTCAGTGAGGTCGAAACGCCCCAGCGACTTGTTGGCGTCGGCACGCTCGCGCTCGCCCTGGAGGACGTGCACGGTCACGGCGGTCTGGTTGTCGTCCGCGGTCGAGAAGATCTGGGTGGCCTTGGTCGGAATGGTGGTGTTCTTCTCGATCAGCTTGGTCATCACGCCGCCCATGGTCTCGATCCCCAGCGACAGCGGGGTGACGTCGAGCAGCAGCACATCCTTGACCTCGCCACCGAGCACACCACCCTGGATGGCGGCGCCCACGGCCACGGCCTCGTCGGGGTTGACGTCCTTGCGCGGCTCCTTGCCGAAGAAGTCCTTCACCACCTCCTGGACCTTGGGCATGCGGGTCTGGCCGCCCACCAGGATCACGTCGTCCACGTCGGAGGCGGAGAGGCCGGCATCCTTGAGCGCGATCTTGCACGGCTCGATGGTACGGGCGATGAGGTCTTCCACCAGCGACTCGAACTTGGCGCGGGTGACCTTGATGTTCATGTGCTTGGGACCGGACGCATCAGCCGTGATGTACGGCAGGTTGACGTCGGTCTGGCTGGAGGAGGACAGCTCGATCTTGGCCTTCTCGGCGGCCTCCTTGAGGCGCTGCAGGGCCAGCGGGTCGTTGCGCAGATCGATGCCCTGCTCCTTCTTGAACTCGTCGACCAGGTAGTCGATCAGGCGCATGTCGAAGTCTTCCCCGCCGAGGAAGGTGTCCCCGTTGGTGGACAGCACCTCGATCTGGGATTCGCCGTCGATGTCGGCGATCTCGATGATGGAGATGTCGAAGGTCCCGCCACCGAGGTCGTACACGGCCACCTTGCGGTCACCGCCCTTCTTGTCCATGCCGTAGGCCAGGGCCGCGGCGGTGGGCTCGTTGATGATCCGCTTGACGTCGAGCCCGGCGATGCGGCCGGCGTCCTTGGTGGCCTGGCGCTGGGAGTCGTTGAAGTAGGCCGGGACGGTGATCACCGCTTCGGTGACTTCCTCGCCCAGGTAGTCCTCGGCGGTCTTCTTCATCTTCTGCAGCACGCGCGCGGAAATCTCCGGCGGGGCCATCTTCTTGCCGTCCACTTCCACCCAGGCGTCGCCGTTGTCGGCCTTGACGATCTTGTAGGGCACCATTTCGATGTCCTTCTGCACCTCGGCGTCGTCGAACTTGCGGCCGATCAGGCGCTTGATGGCGAACAGGGTCCGCTCCGGGTTGGTCACGGCCTGCCGCTTGGCGGGCGCGCCGACCAGCACCTCACCGTCGGCGGTGAAGGCCACGACGGACGGGGTGGTGCGATCCCCTTCACTGTTTTCGATGACCCTGGGCTTGCCGTTCTCCATGACGGCCACGCAGGAGTTGGTAGTGCCCAGGTCGATTCCGATGATTTTGCCCATGCCTTGTTTCTCCGGTTGGGGTTTGTCGTATTCGTGTTGGTACTTTTCTATAGCCCATCAATGGGGCCGGAACGGGCCGCTTCAAGCCTGTTCGTCGATTTTTCCGCCCTTTTCGGGGGCCGCTTCCGCTTTCCCGCCGCTGGCCGGCTTGGAGACCACCACCATGGCCGGGCGGATCAGGCGCTCGTTGAGGGTGTAGCCCTTCTGCATCACGTTCATGACCGTGTTGGGGGCGTGCTCGTCGCTCTCCTGGGTGGACATGGCCTGATGCAGCTCGGGATTGAAGGGCTCGCCGTGGGGGTGCACGGCCTCGATGCCGAACTTCTCGAGCACGTCCTGGAGCATCTTGAGCGTCAGCTCGGTGCCTTCACGGACCTTGTCGAGGGTGGCGTTCTCGGCCTGGGCGGCGGCCACGCCCATCTCCAGGCTGTCGACCACCGGCAGCAGCGCCTGGGCGAAACGCTCCAGGGCATACTTGCGGGCCTTCTCCAGCTCCTGTTCGTGGCGCCGGCGCATGTTCTCGATGTCGGCGCGGGCGCGCAGCAGGGCATCGTGTTCTTCCTCGGCCTTGCGCAGGGCCTCGTCGAGCTCCGCCTGCAGGGTCTCGAGACTGGGCGCCTCGTCGCTCGCCCCGCTCGGGCGCTCCTCGGCCCCGGCTTCCGGGGTGGGTTCTTGTTCGCTCATGTGGTTCCTGGACTCCATGGTCTGGGTTGGATTGGAAAACGGGATGTGGCGCCGATATGGGGCGTGATCAGGCCGGGCTCAAGAGGGAGCCGAGAATTTTCGCGGTCATGTCCACCACCGGGATGACCCGGTCGTAGGCCATGCGGGTGGGGCCGATGACCCCCAGCACGCCGATCACGTCCCCGTCGACCTTGTAGGGGGTGGTGACCAGGCTGCAGTCGCCGAGGGCCGAGTAGCCCGACTCCTCGCCGATGAAGATCTGCAGCCCTTCCGCCTCGATGGACTGATCGAGGATGTGCAGGATGTCCAGTTTGCGCTCGAAGGCCTCGAAGAGCTGGCGCAGCTTGTCCACGTCGGCCATCTCGGCGTAATTCATGAGGTTGGTGCCGCCGGCGATCACGCAGTCGCCCTCGCGGCGGCTGCGCACCACCTGGTCGGCCATGTCCACGGCGGTCTGCATCAGGGCCTGCATGTCGTCGCGGCTCTGCTGCATGCTCTCGATGATGCCGCTGCGGATGCTCTCCAGCTCGCGGCCGGCGAATTCGGCATTCAGATAGTTGGCCACCTGCTGCAGCTCGGCCGGGGTGAAGTCGCGCTGGGTGGTGATGATCCGGTTCTGGACCTCCTGGTCGTTGATGACCAGAATGACCAGCACCTTGCGCTCGGACAGGTGCAGGAACTCGATGTGCCGCAGCACCATCCGCTCCCGCCGCGGCAGCATGACCAGGCCGGCCAGGCGGGTCACCTCCGAGAGCAGGGAGGAGGCGGTGTCGATCACGTCTTCGGGATTCTGGCCGGCGGCCAGTTCTTCGCGAAAGCGGCTGATCGTCTCGGTATCGAGGGGCTGGACGGTGAGCAGGCGATCCACGAACAGGCGATAGCCCTGCACCGTGGGCACCCGGCCGGCCGAGGTGTGGGGCGAGGTGACCAGGCCCAGATTCTCCAGATCGGCCATCACGTTGCGGATCGTGGCCGGGCTGAGGTTCATGCCCGACTCCCGCGCCAGGGTGCGCGAACCCACGGGCTGACCCTCCTGGATGTAGCGTTCCACCAGGGTCTTGAGCAGCGTCAGGGCACGATCATTTATACTGGGCAGGTTCGTCACGGTACTTCCTGGATGGGGCGGGCTTTGCCCCCTTTCAAGGGCCCTTCTGGCACTCTTGCCATCGGAGTGCCAAAACGATAAAACGGTACCGGCCGGACACGACCCTGTCAAGCCGGGCCCCTTCCGCCGACAGGCCCACCAACCACCGGGACCATTCATGGACAACGCTTTCAACCGCATCGGCCTGATCGGCAAATATGGCGAAGCCGACGTTTCCGCCACCGTGCTCGATTTGAGCCGGATCCTGGAACAGCGGGGCTGCGAGGTGCTCCTCGACCAGCAGACCGCCAGCAACATCGCCAATCCCGGCCTGCCCACCGCCAGCCTGGCGGAAATGGGCGAACGCTGCGACCTGGTGATCACCGTGGGCGGCGACGGCACCCTGCTGAGCACCGCCCGCCAGATGGTGGATCACGACGTGCCGCTGCTGGGCGTCAACCTCGGCCGCCTGGGCTTTCTGGTGGACGTGCCGCCCATCAACATGGCCGAGAGCATCGGCGCCATCCTCGACGGCCAGTTCCAGGAGGAGCGCCGGCTGATGCTCGCCACCCGCATCGTGCACCACGCCGGCGGCGAGGACAGCGTGGGCGACGCCCTCAACGACGTGGTGGTGCACAAGTGGGAAGTGGCGCGGATGATCGAGACCGAGACCTTCATCAACGGCCGCTTCGTCAACACCATGCGCTCCGACGGCCTGATCATCTCCACCCCCACCGGTTCGACCGCCTACGCCCTGTCGGCCGGCGGCCCGATTCTGGAGCCGGATCTCAACGCCCTGCTGATCGTGCCCATCTGCCCCCACACCATGAGCTACCGCCCCATCCTCATCGACGGCGATTCGGAAATCGAGGTAATCGTGAAGGAGAATCCCCATTCCCATGCCCAGGTGACCTGCGACGGGCAGATCAACCTGGGCGTGGTCTCCGGCGACCGCATCCTGATTCGGCGCAAGGAGAAACCCATCCGCCTGCTGCACCCCTGCCAGCACGATCATTACGAAATCCTGCGCGCCAAGCTGCACTGGAGCGAACAGTACTGAGACCATGCTGACCCACATCCACATCTGGAACTTCGCCATCGTCGAGGGCCTGGATCTGCCGCTGGAGGGCGGCCTGACGGTGCTCACCGGCGAGACCGGCGCCGGCAAGTCGATCCTGCTCGATGCCCTGGGCCTGGCCCTGGGCGACCGGGCCGACAGCGGCGTGATCCGCCACGGCGCCGAGAAGGCCGAGATTTCCGTGACCTTCAGCACCGAGGATGCCCCCGAGGCCGAGGCCTGGCTGCGGGCACACGAGCTGGACAGCGCCGGGGAGTGCATCATCCGCCGGGTGATCAGCGCCGGCGGCAAATCGCGGGCCTTCATCAACGGCAAGCCCGCCCCCGCCGCCAGCCTGCGGGAGCTGGGCGAGATGCTGGTGGACCTGCACGGCCAGCACGAACACCAGTCGCTGCTGCGCCAGGACGCCCAGCGCCAGTTGCTGGACGATTTCGCCGGCCACGGCAAGCTGCTGGCGGAACTGGCGGACGCCTGGCAGGACTGGCGGCAGAAACAGACCGAGCTGGCGCGCCTGCGCCAGGCCGCCAGCGAACGGGACGACCGCCTGGAACTGCTGCGCTACCAGGTGCAGGAGCTGGAGGAGCTGGCCCTGGCCGAGGGCGAGCTGGCGGAACTGGAGGCCGAGCACCGGCGCCTGGCCAACGCCAGCGGCCTGCTGGAGACCGGCCAGCGGGTGCTGCTGACCCTGGACGGCGACGATCCGGCCTGCGCCGGCAACCTGCTGGCCAGCGCCCTGCACGACGTGGGCGAAATGAGCGAAACCGATCCGCAACTGGCCGGCGTCACCGAGCTGCTCGACAGCGCCGTGATCCAGGCCCGCGAGGCCGCCTCGGAGCTGCGCCGTTATCTGGACGGCCTGGAACTGGACCCGGAGCGCCTGGCCTGGCTCGAGGCGCGCCTGGCCAGCGTTCAGGATCTGGCCCGCAAGCACCATTGCGACCCGGGCGAACTGCCGGCCCTGCTGCCGCGCCTGCAGGCGGAACTGGCGGATCTGGAACAGGCGGAGGTGCGCGCCGGCAACCTGCAGGCGGAGGTGGATGCGGCCCTGGAAACCTACCGCAAACTGGCGCAGAAACTGGGCAAGAGCCGCCGCAGCGCAGCGCAGAAACTGGGCAAGGCGGTGACCGAGAGCATGCAGACGCTGGGCATGGAGGGGGGGCGCTTCGAGGTGAGCGTGTCGCCACTGGAGACGGACACCCCGGCCGCCACCGGCCTCGAGCGGATCGCCTTCCAGGTGAGCGCCAATCCCGGCCAGCCCCTGAAACCCCTGGCCAGGGTGGCCTCGGGCGGCGAGCTGTCACGGATCAGCTTGGCCATCCAGGTCATCACCGCCCGGAATTCACGCATCCCCACCCTGATCTTCGACGAGGTGGACGTGGGGATCGGCGGCCGGGTGGCGGAGATCGTCGGCCAGCTGCTGCGCACCCTGGGCGAGCAGCGCCAGGTGATCTGCGTCACCCACCTGCCCCAGGTGGCCGCCCTGGGTCATCATCATCTGCAGGTGCAAAAGACCGCCGAGCGGAACCGGACCCACAGCCACATCGCCGTCCTGGACCGGGAGGCCAGGGTGGACGAGCTGGCGCGCATGCTCGGCGGCATCGAAATCACCGAGCAGACCCGCTCCCATGCGCGGGAGATGATCGAGCGGGCGGGCACGCCAGGCACGCCGTAGGCGTGGAGGGACGAGGGACGAGGGACGAGGGACGAGGGACGAGGGACGAGGGACGAGGGACGAGGGACGAGGGAACGGATGTTGGGGGATCAACCGGAGATTGAAAACGCCGAATCTCAATATACTGTCAGGATTTTTCTCCCCGCAAACTTGCCTTTCCTCGTCCCTCGCCCCTCGTCCCTCGGCCCTGTCCTTTCTGGCAGTCGGGACAGACGCCGTAGATGTACAGGGCGTGATCGGTCATTTCGTAGCCCTTTTCCTCGGCGATCCGGTGCTGGCGCTCTTCGATGACCTCGTCCACGAATTCGTCCACCCGGCCGCAGCGGACGCAGACGATGTGGTCGTGATGCTCGCCGAGGTTGAGTTCGAAGACCGAATGGCCCTCGTCGAAGTGGTGACGGGTCACGAGCCCCGCCGACTCGAACTGGGTGAGCACCCGGTAGATGGTGGCCAGGCCCACCTCGTCACCCGCCTCGAGCAGGGCCTTGTAGACCTCCTCGGCACTCATGTGGCGCTGGTCGCTCTCTTCGAGAAACCTGAGGATTTTCAGGCGTGGCAGGGTGGCCTTGAGTCCGGCCCGTTTCAGATCCTGGCTTTCCATTTGGCTGGCCTCGCGTCGCTGTCGGACCCCGTCGGGATGGGGTACCATTCCGGGTACGACGATTATACCTGAGATTCGACTTCTAAATGCGAAATCTTCTCATTCCAGCTCTGTTGGCCGCCCTCCTCCTGCCCGCCTGCAGCATCTACCGGATCGACGTGCAGCAGGGCAACACCCTGGACACGAAAATCATCGCCCAGCTCAAGGAAGGCATGACCCGCAAGCAGGTGCGCTTCCTGATGGGCACGCCGCTCGTCCAGGATCCGTTCCACAAGAACCGCTGGGATTACGTCTACACCTTCAAGCCGGGCGGCGGCAAGCTGACCCGCCAGCATCTGACCGTCTTCTTCGAGGGAGACAGGGTGGCCCGGATCGACAAGCGCGCCCTGCGGGGCGGGACGGACGAGGTAGGAATGGGCTTCGATCCCGACTATCCACCGGTATCGCGGGAAGCCACGACTGGCGGTCACGCCCACTGACCGCCCCGGATCAGGTGTCGCCTGTGGCGGCCTCGCCGGCGGTGGTCTCCGCCTTTTTCTTCTCGGCCCGCTTGCGCCGCGCCGCCTTCGGATCGGCGATCAGGGGGCGATAGATCTCCACCCGATCCCGGTCCTGCAGCACCGTGTCCGGCTTCGCCAGCTTGCCGTAGATCCCGGTCTTGTTCTTTCCGCCCAGCTCGATGTCGGGAAACTCCTCCAGAATCCCGGAAAGGCGTATCGCCTCCTCCAGGGTGGTGCCGAGCGGCACCTCGAGCGGGATTTCCACCTGCCGATCCGGATCCGGCGCATAGGCCACTTCGATGGAAATGGTCTGTTTGTCAGCCATAGACGCGCTTCGCCCTTTCGATGAAGGCATCCACCAACGAGCCGGCGATGCGGTTGAAAATGGGGCCGAGGGTCGCGGACAGCAGGCGGCTGGCGAATTCGAACTCCATCTCCATGGCCACCTTGGAACCGGCCTCGCCCAGCGGCTGGAACATCCACACGCCCTGCAGGGCGCGAAACGGCCCTTCCAGCAGGCCCATCTCGATGCGCTCGTTCTCGATCAGGCGGTTGCGGGTGGTGAAGGACTTGTGCAGACCGCTGTAGGCGATGTCGAGCCGCGCCTCCACCAGTTCCCCTTCCCGCTTGAGCAGCTCCGCCCGGCCACACCAGGGCAGAAACTCCGGGTAGCGCTCGAAATCGGCCACCAGACGGTACATCTGCTCCACCGTGTAGGGGACCAGGGCGCTCTTGCGAACTTCGGTCATGGGATCATTCTACCAGAGCACACCTTCACCCCACCTAGATGATCTCGATGGCGTGCAGGAAGACGACGAGCACGGCCGCCGGGGTCACGAAACGCACCAGCGCCAGCCACAGCTTGTAGGCCAGGCCGTCACCCAGCTCCAGCTCGTCGCGGCTGGCCTCGGTGCGCATCACCCAGCCGGCGAACAGGGCGATCAGCAGTCCGCCCAGCGGCAGCATGATGTTGGCGGTGAGATAGTCGAGCAGATCGAAGATCGTCTTGTCCCTGAAGGTTTCGAACCCGGTGATCAGATGCACGTCGGACCAGACGTTGAAGGAAAACACGGTCAGCAGGCCAACCGCCCAGCAGGCGATGCCCATGATCACCGAGGCCTTGAGCCGGTCCATGCCGTGGTTCTCCACCAGCCAGGTCACCGCCGGCTCGATGAGCGAGATGCTCGAACTCCAGGCGGCGAAGGTCAGCAGAATGAAGAACAGGGTGCCGAAAAAGCCCCCCCAGGGCATGTGGCCGAACGCCAGCGGCAGGCTCTGGAACAGCAGCCCCGGCCCCGCCCCCGGTTCCAGGCCGTTGGCGAACACGATGGGAAAGATCACCATCCCCGCCAGCAGGGCTACCAGGGTATCGGCGCCGGCGATGAAGAAGGTGGTGCGGGCGATGGAAGTATGGGAGGGCAGGTAGGAGCCATAGACCATGATCGCCCCCATGCCGAGGCTGAGGGTGAAGAAGGCGTGCCCCAGGGCCGTGAGCACCGGCCCCGGATTCCAGATCTTCGCCCCGTCCTCGCCCACCTTGAACAGCAGGGCATCGAAATCGGGCTTGAACAGGAAGCTCACGCCCCGGGCGAAACCGTCGGTACTCAGCGCATACCCCAGCAGAACCAGCAGGATGATGAACAGCCCCGGCATCATGAACTTGACCGCCTTCTCCAGCCCTCCCCGCACGCCGCGGGCCACCACCAGCATGGTCATCACCATGAACAGGGTGTGCCAGAATAGCAGCCCTTCCGGATCGGCGAGGAAACTCTGGAAAATGTGGGCCACGCCGTCCGCCGTCTGGCCGTCGAAGGTGCCCACGGCGGTGCGGAACACGTAGGCCAGGGCCCAGCCGGCGATCACCGAGTAATAGGACAGGATCAGGAAGCCCGCCAGCACCCCCAGCCAGCCCAGCCAGGCCCAGTGGCCCGGGGCGCCGGCCTCCAGGGCCAGGGTGCGCATGGTGTTCATGGGGCTCTGGCGGCCCCGGCGGCCGAGCATGATCTCCGCCATCATGATGGGAATGCCGATGATGGCGATGCACACCAGGTACACCAGCACGAAGGCGCCCCCGCCGTTCTCGCCGGTGATGTAGGGAAATTTCCAGATGTTCCCCAGCCCCACCGCCGAGCCGGTGGCCGCCAGAATGAAGGCCCAGCGGGAAGACCACTGGCCGTGCACCGATTCGCGAATCTCGCTCATGTCCTCTTCCTGTCGTGGTTCCGGGAGCCCCGCCCCTGCGCCGGGCACAAACCCCGCCATTTTGTGGAAAAGCCGCCGCCGGCTCAAGCCCCCATGCCGAATCGGGCCGGGAGCCGGGTATAATGCCGGCATGGGCAAAGCAAAGAAGAAAACCAAACCCGCCGGCAGCACCATCGCCCTCAACAAGAAATCCCGCCACGACTACACCCTCGGCGAACGTTTCGAGGCCGGGCTGGTGCTGGAAGGCTGGGAAGTGAAAAGCCTGCGCGAGGGACGGGTCCAGCTGCGGGATGCCTATGTCCTGCTCAAGGACGGCGAGGCCTGGCTGCTGGGCGCCCTGATCACCCCCCTGCCCACCGCCTCCACCCACATTCAGCCCGATCCCACCCGCACCCGCAAGCTGCTGCTGCACCGGGAGGAACTCAACAAGCTGATCGGCGCCGTGGAGCGCAAGGGCTATGCTCTCATTCCCACCGCCATGTACTGGAAGAACGGCCGCGCCAAGCTGGAGATCGCCCTGGCCAAGGGCAAGCAGACCCACGACAAGCGCGCCACCGCCCGCGAGCGCGACTGGCAGCGCGACAAACAGCGCCTGCTCAAGGGCAGCCGCCGCTAAACCCCGCCACCCGCTCCCAGCCAGGCCCAGAATCCCCAAATCCCCCGAACTTTACGCTAGAATGAATGTCTCAAGGGATTGAACACCAAGGGGGCGACATGGCTTCGACGCAGGTCGCGAAACCGGAGGTGCATGCCGAGGGGCAGAGAACCTCGTAAATCCAGCTGCACATTAATATAGTTGCCAACGACGACAACTACGCACTCGCCGCTTAAAACCCGGTAGGGTGCCCTCTGGCCGGTACCGTGCCTGTGCGGTCCGGATCCCAGGGGTCATCTTTCACAGGATCGCGCCAAGGTTCGTCCGGGACCGCGGCGTTAAAACCTTACCGGACTCGCTGGCCGCTTTCCCTGCCCGTCGGGTAACGGCCAGTCAAATCAATAGACGCGGCTAAGCATGTAGAGCCGAAGGCGGAGGACCTGCGGACGCGGGTTCGATCAACACGGGTCGCCTCTGCCCGCAAGGGTAGAGTGAAAACGGGGCTCACATCGGTGAAACCTAAAGCGGCGCAAGCCGTCATGGCAATACCGAGGGGTAGGAAGAGGGCCAACCTCAGGCCTGCCCTGTAGAGACTCATAGACCGGCTGAATCCACCAGGATGGAGCCGGCACTAGGATTCATCGCAACACTGCGCGGTGGATAACACGCCCCGCATCCTGCTCCGGCAGGATGAAGGTATAGTCCAGCCCATATCGAAAGATGTGGAATCGCTGTCCCGCCGCCTCCACCAATCCGTACCCCTGGCCATCCGGCCAGGGGTTTTATTAATCGTCTCATCATTGTTTTGACCGAAATTGCCAGGTGCTATCCTGTAGGAGCGGCGCAAGCCGCGAAGAGAAACGTTTTCGCGGCTTGCGCCGCTCCTGCATTAAACAATTCACGTCAAGACAATTTTGAGACAACCAATACAGTCTCACACGGCAGCGGAAGCTGGAACGACAGGGAATGGTTGGTTACCGGATCGTCAATACCCTCTGCACGGCCGATGCAGCCTATATTGCCGGTCTGATCGACGGCGAAGGCACGATCACCCTCACGCGCAAGCATCGAAATGAAAATCACCAGCTCGCCCTGACCATCAGCAACACCGATCACTCGTTACTGCAGTATGTTCTCCAGACCGTTGGCGCGGGAAAAATCACCAGCAAGCGCACCACCCGATGTCATCACACCCCCAGCCATACCTACGCACTATACAACCGACAGGCGCTGACCCTCCTGGCACAACTGTTTCCCTATCTGCGAACGTACAAGGTCAGACGTGCTGCCATCATTCTCAAAGACTATGTTCGTCTCACCAAACGGAATGGAAAATATACGGCGGAACAACGGAGGGAGAGAGAAGAATTTGTCAGACGAGTGATGGCGATCCGCCCACACTCCGGCTGACAGAGCAGAACAGGCCAATCTTTCCCTTCACGTCAGGCTATTGAAAACACAAGGCTTTTCAATGATAAGAAAAGCCAGACGGGCCAATCCCCTGCAACTTGTGTCGTAGAAGCCCTTCTCCCACCTGTTTATACTCATTCCAATCTCTCAGCGGTATTCCGACCATGCGCTCCCCTGCCCTGCATCTCCCCCTCGAAGACGACTATGCCCGCAAGCTGGAAGGCTTTCACGTGCCCTGGAAAGGGGACGAGGTGCCCTCGCCGCGGATTCTGCTGTTCAACGCGGAACTGGCGGGGGAACTGGGGCTGCCGGGCGAGCTGGAGTCGAGCGAGGGGGCGCAGCTTCTTTGTGGCGCGAGCGTGCCGGCCGGGGCGCGGCCGGTGGCGATGGCCTACGCCGGGCACCAGTTCGGGCAGTTCGCGCCGCAACTTGGCGACGGGCGGGCCCTGTTGCTGGGCGAGATCCGCGATCCCGCCGGCAAATTGCGCGATCTGCATCTGAAAGGCTCGGGGCCGACGCCCTTCTCCCGTGCCGGGGATGGCAAGGCGGCGCTGGGGCCGGTGCTGCGGGAGTACCTGATGGGCGAGGCGATGCACGCGCTGGGGATCCCCACTACACGGGCCCTGGCGGCGGTGCTCACGGGCGAGCCCGTGTACCGGGAATCCCCCCAGCCCGGCGCGGTGCTGGCCCGGGTCGCGGCGAGCCACCTGCGGGTGGGCAGCCTCGAATTCGCCGCCGCGCGCGGACGGGTGGCCGATCTGCGGCGGCTGGCCGATTACGCCATCAGCCGCCACGATCCGGATCTGGCCGACCGCCCGGACAGGTACCTGGCCTTCCTCGAGCGGGTAGCCGAGCGGCAGGCGCAACTCGTGGCCCGCTGGATGCGCGCAGGTTTCGTGCACGGGGTGATGAACACGGACAACGTAACCCTCTCGGGCGAGACCATCGACTACGGCCCCTGCGCCTTCGTCGACCGCTACGCGCCGGACACCGTGTTCAGCTCCATCGATCGGGACGGTCGCTATGCGTTCGGCAATCAGCCCGCCATTCTGGTCTGGAATCTCGCCCGCCTGGCCGAAGCGCTGTTGCCGCTGATCGACGAGGATTCCCGGCGGGCCGTGGAGCGGGCCAGCGAGGTGATCCGGGCCGTGCCGGAACGCTATCGCCACCACTGGCTGGCCGGCATGCGGCAGAAACTCGGGCTGACGACGGCAGAGGACGAAGACGCGGCGCTGATCGACGATCTGCTGGAGCGCATGCACCGCGGTGGCGCGGATTACACGCTCGCCTTCCGGAACCTGTCTGATGTGTTGCGGGGCGCGAACGGCCCGTTTCTGGATCTGTTCAGCCACCCCCGGCAAGCCCGTGACTGGCTCGAACGCTGGCAGGCGCGGCTGGCCCGGGAGCCGCAGACGGCAGAGGCGCGGGCCGCCGCCATGGATGGGGTCAACCCCCTGTACATTCCGCGCAACCACCTGGTGGAAGCGGCATTGTCGGCGGCCGTGGAAGGGGATCTGGCGCCGTTCCGGCGTCTTCTCGCCGTCGTCCGCCAGCCGTTCACCGTGCAGCCGGAGGCGGACGCCCATGCCAGCCCCCCGCCGGACGATTTCGGCCCCTTCGTGACCTATTGCGGGACCTGACCATCGGTTTCGACTTCCACCCGGTTCCTGCCCGCCTGCTTGGCCCGGTACATGGCGGCATCGGCCCGCTTGAGCGCCTCTGCCCAGGGCAACTCCCCGGGCCGGGCCACCCACAGCACGCCGATACTGGCCGTCACCCCGTGAGGTACCGATTCCGGCAGCAGTGATGTCAGATCCAGGCGCGCCACTTCTTCCCGAATCCGCTCGGCCACCTGTCGGGCTTCTGCTTCCGATACCCCTGGCAACAGCAGGGTGAACTCCTCACCACCATAACGACCGACGCAATCCCCTTCCCGGCGGGTGTGCCGCCGCAAGACCTCTGCGATCCGCCGCAGGCATTCGTCCCCCACCTGGTGACCCGCCCGATCGTTGAGCGCCTTGAAATGATCGAGATCGAGGAACAGCAGCGCAACCGGCCTCGCAGCCTGCCCTGCCTGCGCCCACACGCTGGCCAGGTTGTCATCGAAGGCCTTGCGGGTCGCGACACCGGTCAGCCCGTCCTGTCGGGACAACCGTTCCAGCAGCCGGCTGCGCAGGTAGTCCCGGCGGCGATAGCGGTCGAGGAGGAAATTGGCCAACAGGCCGAACAGGGCAGCCGTGGTGGTGTCGAACATGCCGACGAAGGATGCCAACTCGTGGGGATCCAGCGCCGGTCGGATAGCCACGTAAGCCGCCAGCAACACGATGGCACTGATCAGCGCATAGGGGAACCGCATGGGCAGGACCACGCACCCGAACAACAATACCAGTACCAGTCCCTGATAATAATGGGTGTGCATGACCATATTGAAAGCGGTGATGCCAAAACCGACGATGAGGATCATCGCCAGCAGGATGCGCTGAAAGGCGCTTTCTGTTCGCAGACGGGGCAGCACGAGAAGACAAGCCAGGACCAGGGGCAACACCACCCCGAACCGTATCCGCCACAAAACCGGGGCATACGCCGGGAATGCGAGCTTGTCGAGGATCCCGTAGGCCGCGAACAGCAGCGCCCCAAGGGCCACGGCCAGCGTTGCCGGCCGTTGCCATTCGGCCAGCAGGTGCTGCCGGTAGTCCTTCTCCAGCCGCCCCCGAAAACCCAGCCGCCACGCCGGCCGGGCCAGCAGGCGGTGAATCTCGTCCGGATCAGGCAATGTCATGTCCGCAGTGCGCCGGCACCTGTCAAGCCGGCCGGGTTTTCGTGGCGCCGAAGCATGCAGGTGGCATATGGGTTCCAGTCCATTTACACAATATCGGTTTTCGTGACGTTTTCTGAAGTGTTGAGCGGAACCCAACGGGCTGTTGCGAGGCATGGAGGCATCGCCATTTTCAGTGACGCCAGGTCATTGAAAATGCGAGGGAACGGGAAACCGCGTTTTCCATTCCCGCCTTGAAAAAGCCCAGGGAGGGGATTTTCCACATCCTGTCAGTAATGCGGGGGTGGCTCGTCCACCGGAGCGACGGCGGCGCGGGCGATGGCCTGGGCAAGCTGTTGCTCGAGCCGCGCCACGGTTGCCTGCAGTTCGGCGATCCGCTGCTGCTGGGTGGCCAGCTCGGCATTGAGGGATTCCAGGGTGCTGTCCTGAAAAGCCAGACGGCTTTCCAGTGCTTCGAGACGTTGTTCAATGGGGGACATGATGGCCTCCCGGCGTGCACGGCGGATCATTTTCGCCCATTTTTCCCCGATTCGCACCTGCGCCCGGGAACAGGGCGGTCCGAACCGATTGAACCGCCTCCGTTTCAGTGGGCCTGCACAAACGCGGCCAGGGCATCGGCGGTCAGCGGTCTGGCGAGCCAGTATCCCTGAAAACGGTCGCAGCCCAGTTCCCGCAGGCGGTTGAACTGGTGTTCGGTCTCCACGCCTTCGGCCACGACCGCGTAGCCCAGGGAATGGGCCATGTCGATCATGGCGCGCACGATGGCCAGGTGGGGGCCACCCTCCTCCATGCGGGCAATGAAGCTGCGATCGATCTTGAAGACGTCGATGGGAAAGGCATGCAGGCGTGACAAAGAGGAGTAGCCGGTGCCGAAATCGTCGATGGCGATGTGAAAACCGTGGTCCGACAGCGCCGTGAGCTGGCTGCGGATCCGGCCGAACCCCCGCACCAGCGCCGTTTCGGTGATTTCCACCTCGATGGTGGAAGGCGGCAGATCATGCTGGCGGCAGATGGCCGCGAAACCGTCGCTCACGTCGCAGCCGATCACCTGGGCGGGCGAAAGGTTGATGGACAGCCGGAAACCGTCGCAGCTCACCACCGCCCCGCGGCGCCAGGCCGCCAGTTGCGCGGCGCCCTGTTCGACCACCCAGCGGCCGATGTCGACGATGGCGCCGCTCTCCTCGGCCTGGGGAATGAACCGATCCGGCGGGATCGCGCCCCGTTCGGGACTGTTCCAGCGGACCAGCACTTCGGCGCCAACCACCCGGCCGTGCGCATCGACCTGGGGCTGATAGGCCAGTTCCAGCTCGCCCCGCGCCACCACGTGGCGCACGTTGAGCATCACGAAGTTGTCGAATTCCGACTGCCGGCCCAGTTCCGCGTCGAAAACCCGGTATCCTCCACGGCTGTCACGCTTGGCCTGGCGCAACGCCTGGAGCGCGCGCTTGAGCAGTTCCCCCGGGGCATCATCGCCAGCGGCGATCGCCGCCCCCAGCGTGGCGCTCATGTTCAGGGCCTGCTGGCCGTGGGAAAAGTCCTCGCGGAAGGCGCGGCCGATGGTATCGACCAGGGCCTGACAGTGTTCGGCAAGCCCTTCGCGGTCCGCCGGCCGCACGGCGATCAGGAACTGGTCGGGGTTGTCGCGTGCCAGGAGACCATCGGCCACCAGCGACTCGAGGCGGCGGGCCGCTTCGCGGAGCATGGCATCGCCCACCGCATGGCCGAGACCATCGTTCACCTCGTGGAAACAGTCGAGGTCCACCACCAGCACGATGACGCCGCCCTCCTCCGCCAGGAGTCGTGCCAGTTCCTCCAGAAAACGGTTGCGGTTCGACAGCCCCGTGAGGCTGTCGAAATAGGCCAGGCGGCGGATGTGTTCCTCGGCGCGCCGGATCTCGGTCAGATCGACGAACATGGCCGCATAGCGCTCGGCCTCGCCATGGGCGTTGCGCAGGGCCACGATGTTCAGCCATTCGGGGTAGATCTCCCCCGACTTGCGGCGATTCCAGATTTCCCCCTGCCACTGGCCGTGGCGCTGGATGGCCCGCCACATGCGCCGGTAGAAGTGTCGGTCGTGCCGGCCGGAGGAGAGCAGCCGGGGTGTCTTGCCGCGGATCTCGTCGAGGCGGTAACCGGTGGTCCGTTCGAAAGCCGGATTGACCCACTGGATGCGCTGTGCGCGATCGGCAATCATCACGCCGTGGCTGCTCTGCTCCACCACCATGTCCATCAGCGCCTTGTCACGGCGAAGCTGCATGGTCTGGATGACCGCCGCCATGGTGGCAGCGAAATCGCGCAGGGTATCGGTTTCCTCTTCACAGGCGCGGTGCCCGGCCGGCACATAGAGCGTCAGCACGCCGAGCAGCCGCTCCCCGGCCTTGATGGGCACCACGTAATGGCCGTGATCGGCCATTCCCGGGTAGGTGATGTCATGGCGGTGATCCACGCAGCCCGCGTGCAGCAACTCGCCAGTTTCGGCCACTCGCCCGCAAAGACAGTACCCAGGCGCCACCCGTGTACATGCCCCTTGGATATGGGGTGGAAAGTTGATGTGGGTGAGCAGCTCGAGGGTGCCATCCTCGGCATCGGCAAGGAAGATCCCGCCGGCATCGGCATGCAACCAGGGCAGATGCACGAGCGTGCGCAGAATCCTGGCAAGCAGCCGGCGCAACGGCTCCACTTCCGCCTGCGCCATGAAGTGAATGGGCACCCCGTGCCCCTTGTCGACGAACTGATCCATCTGGCTCCCGAAGCTCTCCCGCCGGCGCGACACACAGCGGCGCTCGCGGGCGGTTCATTGTCTTTTTAGCGGTCAACGCAACCGGATCTTTACCGCATTTGCCCCTCTACCGCCACTGTACACGCACACTCACTGAAAGGAGTAAAGGTTTGACGGAAGAGGACGCTAAGAATGGTACACGCAGCGCTGCCCTCTCCGGCAGCAAAGCTGACTGATCTGCCAATGCTGCCTGCATGAGGTACAACAAGAATGAAGAAGAACTACCCCGTCACCAACCACGAACAACCCGTGGCGGAAGATGCCAATATCCTCACCACCACCAATCCCAAGGGCATCATCACCGATGCCAACGACGAGTTCGTGGCCATCAGCGGTTTCACCCGGGAAGAACTGGTGGGCAAGAGCCACAACATCGTGCGGCATCCCGACATGCCGCCGGCGGCCTTCGCCGATCTCTGGGCCACCATCAAGAGCGGCCAGTCGTGGATGGGCATCGTCAAGAACCGCTGCAAGAACGGCGATCACTACTGGGTGAATGCCTATGTTACTCCCATCATGCACAACGGCGAGATCGTCGAGTTTCAGTCGGTGCGGCGCAAGGCCCACCCCGAGGACATCGCCCGCGCCGAGAAGCTCTATGCCCGGCTCAATGCCGGCAAGCCGCCCCGCTGGCTGAAACGCCGGCCGATGCGCTTCCAGGTCAAGCTGGCGCTGACCTTCACCGGCGTGGCCCTGGCCACTGCCGCCGTGCCCCTGGCCATGGGCGCGATTTCGCCCGTGCAGGCCCTGCTGGCCCTCTTGCCGGCCGCGGTCATCGTACCGGCGTTCATGTGGCGGGAAGTAACGCCCATCTGCTGCAGCATCGCCAAGGCGCGCAAGATTTTCAACAACCCCATCGCCCGCTACGTGTTCACCGGCCGCAACGATGAAACGGGCACCCTACTGCTGGCCCTGCGCTACCTGGAGGCGGAGACGGCGGGCATCGTGGGCCGCATAAACGAAGCGGCCAGCAGCATCGTCCAGCAGGCCGGCAGGGTGAGCGAGGCGCTGAACGACAACCGCCAGACCGTCGATCAACAGCATCAGGAAACGGATCAGGTGGCCACGGCAGTCACCGAGATGTCGGCCAGCATCCAGGAGGTGGCCAACAATACTTCGCTCTCGGCCGAGTCGGCCACCCGGGCCAACGAGGAAGTGGGCCACAGCCGCCAGGTCGTGGATCGCACCATGGAGGCCATTCAGAGCCTGGCCGGCGACATCGAGCAGGCCAGCCAGGTGATCGCGCAACTGAGCCAGGACAGCGAACAGATCAGCTCGGTGGTCAGCGTGATCAGCGAAATCGCCGAGCAGACCAACCTGCTGGCCCTCAACGCGGCCATCGAGGCCGCCCGGGCCGGCGAGCAGGGCCGGGGCTTCGCCGTGGTGGCCGACGAGGTGCGCACCCTGGCCAACCGCACCCACGATTCCACCCGCGAGATTCAGGAGATGATCGAGCAGCTTCAAACCGGTTCCCGCCGCGCCGTGGACGTGATGGAGCAAAGCCGCCAGCAGGCCGAACAGAGCGTCTCGGCCGGGCAGGAAGCGGTGGAGTCTCTCAACGCCATCGCCGAGGCCGTGGGCGTGATCAACGACATGAGCGCCCAGATCGCCGCCGCGCTGGACGAACAGAACGCCGTGGCCCAGGAAGTGACCGAGAACATCGTCACCATCAAGCAGACCTCGGAAACCAGCGTTGACCGAATCCGGATCAGCGAGAGTGCCAGCGCGCAGATGGCCGAGGACGCCGAAGCCATGAAACGTCTGGCCCAACAGTTCTGGGACAAGCGCCGGCCCTGACTCCCGGCAGCAATCAGGCCAGGCGATTGATGTAACGCAACTTCTCGGCCTGGCCGAAGGCGTGGAAACGGCGCAGCTCAACCTGCAGCGCCCTTCCGTTCCAGGCCCACTGAAAGCGGGCCTGGAGGCGCCGGCAATAGCGGCGCGCATAGGCGTTGGCGGTCACGTAGCGCACGCGCTCCTCGGCGGCGAGATCGGCACGGTAGCGCACCGCCTCGAACAGCCAGCGCGGCAGCCAGGCCGGCAGGGTGCCCTGGCGCTGGGCCCTCAGCAGATAGCCGAGCACCGCATACTTGTCGATTTCCGCCTGCAACTCCAGCTCCAGGCGGGTGACACTGCGCGCCTCCCGGGCGCGGCTGATCAGATACAGAAAATGGCTCACGCCTTCGAGCAGGGTGCAAAAGGCGTTGATCTCCTGCCCTTCCAGGCGCTCCAGCGGGCGGCTTCGTTCCAGGGCCTCGAGCAGTTCGGGCGCCAGGTAGAGGCTCAGTTCCAGCGTCTCCTCCCCTTCCCGCACCAGCAGCTCTTCCGGCGCCGTGCTCGGTCGCCCGCGCAGAATGTGCGCAAGACGGGCATCGCTGATCACGTAGTCGTCGATGGATTCCTCCACCTCGACACCATAGAGACGTTGCAGGAGTTGCTGAAGCAGGGACAACAGGGAAGGCATGTCGGGTCAAACGGCTGGAAACACGCCTTTCAGCTTAGCCCGAACAGGGCGCCAGGTCGAGTTCATCATGCCGGTCCGGCAAGGAGGTATTCATCGTCTCAAAACAGTTTTACCTCCCATCCGTAGGGCGATGAGATGGTCTCCTCCCCCCCTTAAAAACGGCGTCACGATGCGCCAAGATGGAAGCACTTCACCATCCATCGAAGAAGGAGGAGGAGACCATGAGCAAGATTACGACGGTTGGACTGGATTTGGCAAAGCACGTGTTTCACGTGGTGTGCTGCGACGAGCGGGGCAAGGTGGTGCGCAAGCGGATGCTGAGGCGAGGGCAGGTGCTGGCGTATTTTGCGAACCTGGAGCCGGTCCTGGTGGGGATGGAAGCCTGCGCGAGCGCCCACTACTGGGCGCGGGAGCTGCAGGCACTGGGCCACGAGGTGAAGCTGATTCCGCCGCAGTACGTGAAGCCGTTTGTGCGGGGGAACAAGCACGATTACAACGACGCGCTGGCGATAGCCGAAGCGGTGGTGCGGCCGGAAATGCGGTTTGTGTCGGTGAAGACACCGGAGCAGCAGGACATCCAGGCGCTGCACCGTCTGCGCGAGCGCTGTCTTGCGGACCGCACGGCGCTGGTCAACCAGATACGGGGTCTGCTGGGGGAATACGGGATTGTTCTGCCCAAGGGGGTGAATACGCTGCGGCGTCGCCTGCCGGAGGTGCTGTCGGAGGCGGAGAATGGCCTGAGCGAGTGGTTTCGGCAGCTGTTGTGGGAGAGTTACCGGCGGTTTCAGGAGCTGGACGCGCACATTGCGTTTTACACCCGGGAACTGGAAGGCTACAGCCGCCGGAACGAGGCGGTGAAGCGGCTGCGGGCGATCCCGGGTTACGGGCCGGTGGTGGCGCCGGTTTTCTACAGCCAGATCGGCGACGGCCGGGCCTGGCGGCGGGGACGGGATGTGTCCGCATCCCTGGGTCTGGTGCCCCGCCAACACAGTAGCGGAGGGAAGGAACGGCTGCAGGGGATCAGCAAGCGGGGAGACGGCTATCTGCGCAGTCTGCTGGTGCATGGAGCGCGGTCGGTGGTGAAGGCGGCGGCGGGGAAGGATGACCGGCTCAGCCGCTGGATCAACCGGATCCGGGCGGAGCGCGGCTACAACAAGGCGGTGGTGGCGCTGGCCAACAAGATGGCCCGGATGGGGTGGGCGGTATTGAGGAACAAGACGGAATACCGGGCGGATTACCGCCCGGTCTGAAGGCGGGCAGGGCCCGCGAGGAACGATTTGGAGAGTTAGCCTGCCGACGATTGCGAAGACGCTGTGGCGAGCGATGACAAACAGGTCAGACCGGCGTATCGAAAACCTGCTTGAGCCGTAGGCTGGGACAAGCCGCTAGGGCGATTAGGACGATACGCGCAGATCTCATCGAGGCCAGAGGCGCAAAAAGCCTCACAAACAGGCCGGATATACGAGCGCAATCCTGTCCCTGTCGAAGTTTGGTACAACGTCTTGCAAAACGGGAGGAGACCATATACGGCTCAAGCGTAGCGGAGCCGCCATGTCTGGACGACACGATTTTTGCCGGCTCCGCTGCGCTTGAGCCGGCCTGCCCCCGTCCCCCACCTATCCCGTTTATGTCAGCACAATTTTGAGACGTTTAACATGCCGTCCCGTCGAGGCGCAGCCACCCGGGCCGTCTGCTGCCAATGGACAGGGTGCACGGGATTCGCTATGGTCGATGGCGATGACACCCTGTCCAGGAATCGCAAGGCCATGACCGAGCCCCTTCCGCTGCCGAGCCGCGCCGGGTTGCTGGTGCAGGGCGCGGCGCTGGTGATCATCATCGCCGGCCTCAAGCATGCGGCGCCGGTGCTGGTGCCGTTCCTGCTGGCCGTGTTCGCCGCCTTCGTGGCCATGCCGCCGCTGCTGTGGCTGCAGGGCCGTGGCCTGCCCTACTGGGCGGCGCTCACCGTGATCATCCTCGTGGGGCTGCTGCTGGATGTGCTGCTGGTGGCGGTACTCGGCGCCTCGATTACCGATTTCTCGCGCAGCTATCCCCTCTACAACCAGCGCCTGCACGAGAGCCTGGCCGGACTTCAGGCCTGGCTGGGCGCCCAGGGCATTCCCCTCTCCGAGGATTTCTTCCGCAAGGCCACGCGGGTGTTCGATCCGGGCGCCATCATGCAACTGGCCGGCAGCCTGTTCGCCAGCCTGAGCAACATGCTGACCAATGCCTTCTTCATCTTTCTGACCACCATCTTCATCCTGCTGGAGGTGCCGAGCTTTCCCCACAAGCTGCGGCAAATCAGCGCCACCGCGCAACGCACGCTCGACAGCTTTCACGTCTTCGGCCAGGATCTGTTGCGCTATCTCGCCATCAAGACCACGGTGAGCCTGATCACGGGCCTGGCGGTGGGGCTCTGGCTGGCGTTCCTCGGCGTGGACTTCGCCCTGCTGTGGGGCTTGCTGGCCTTTCTCTTCAACTTCGTGCCCAACATCGGCTCCATCATTGCGGCAATTCCGGCGGTGGTGCTGGCCCTGGTGCAAGGCGGCCTGCAACTGGCGCTGCTGACCGCCGGTGGCTATCTGACCGTGAACATCGTGATGGGCAACATTCTGGAGCCGAAGGTCATGGGGCACGGCCTCGGCCTGTCGGTGCTGGCGGTGTTCCTGTCACTGATCTTCTGGGGCTGGGTGCTGGGGCCGGTGGGCATGCTGCTGTCGGTGCCCCTGACCATGTTTCTGAAGGTGGTGCTGGGCAGCCGGGAGGAGACCCGCTGGATCGCCATCCTGATCGGCCCCGGCGACGAGGCGCGCAGGGGGATGGCGAAATAGGGCGTTAGACCGGATGAAGGGTTTTGCCGGCTCCGCTGCGCTTGAGCCGGCCTACGTACCGGCCGAGGACGTATCCGGGGGGTCGTCAGTACGCCGGCTGCGCAGGCGGGCGAGCCCGTCGATGGCCAGTTGCATGGCGCGCAGCAGGGCCGGGGCGAGCCAGGCGCGGCCCGTTTCGCTGAGCAGCCAGGGAACGACGCTCAGCAGGGCCGGCTGCCAGCGGCCTTCGCCGAGCAGACGCAGGGCCGGGGCGATGTCGAGCCCCGGATCGGCCTGGCGGAGGCGGGCCTTGGCGGTGGCGATGTCGAGCGCGGGATCCGCCGGACGCCGCCCCTGGCTGACGGCCAGGAAACGGCGGCGGGCTTCGTCGGGATTCAGCGGGTCAGCCATCGGGCGACACCGAGCAGCAGCAGGGAGAGCAACAGCGCCAGCAGGGACATGAGCAGCGCCGTCACCGGCGGCGAGAACCAGCCGAGCAGCAACTGGTAGAGGCCCCACAACAGGAAAGCGACGGCCACGCCGGCCACCAGCATGGCCAGCAGCACGATGCCGAGGCCATAACCCACGTTCATGGCATTGCGGCGCAGGGCCCGCCCCTCGGCCTCGAGCAGATCGAAGAAGGCAATGACGAGATCGGAGATGGTGGTCTTCACAAGTCCTGCTCCCTAGCGAAACGCGCCGCTGATCCGGGCCAGCAGGTAACCGACGCCGAAGGCGACCCCCACGCTGAGCAGGGGATGGGCTTCCACTTCCCGCGCCAGTTCGCGGGCCGCGGCCTCGCCGCTTTGGCGCAGTTCCTCGGCCTTGCGGCGCAGGGCTTCCAGATCGGGCGCCACGTCTTCCCCGCCACTGCCGGTTTCGGCCTCGGCCGACTCGGCCGGGCGGGATTGCAGCACCTGTTGCAGCCGGTCGTTCAGGGCGGCCACGTCTGCGCGCAGGCTTTCGAAGGCCTGCCTGAGTTCTTCCAGTTCATCCTGCGAAGTGGTGCGTGAAGTCATGGCTTCCTCCACCTAGCCCGGATATTGCACCATGTCGAGGGCGGGCGGTTACTTAAGCTATTGAAGAGCAATGGCATATTGAGGGTTATCGGCTTGTTTTGGCAAATACATTTTGTTCCTGCCCGTCCTCTGCGCCGGCCCTTGCGGATTTTCGCTCGCGCTCGCTTGCGCTTCACGAAAGCCGTAGCCATGGCTACGCCTTTCGCTCCAGCGCGGCGCGAGCGCGGCTGCAAAGTCCGCAATCATCCGGCGCCCATGGTGCAATATCCGGGCTAGGCTTCGTTGCAAGTTACGCCCGGGGGCGAGGGAGTGTCAAGCAAGGTGACGTGGCAGGCGTGGGGGCTCGGCAGGAGAGACTGGTAGCGGGTGGCAGGGGAACAGGTCGCCGGGAAGGGCTTTGCGGTTTTGCCAGCAACCCGTTCCTTGCCACCAGTTACCGCAGGGTCGCGGCGAGGGCGCCGCTCCTACGGGTGACGGGGGAAAGGCCGCGCGGGTCGCGGCTTGCGCCGCTCCTACGGGGGACGGTGAGAGACCGTGCGGGGTCGCGGCTTGCGCAGTGCCTACAGGGGGATACGGGGCACGGGGTTCAGACGCCGCAGGTGCCGGTGTCCCAGCCGAAGAAGCGGCCGTGGACCTTGCGGTAGAGCCACACGCCGATGAAGATGCCGACGCCGGTGATCAATGCCGGGAGGGCGCCCATGCCGAGCTGGACGAAGACCAGGCTCGGGCAGGCGCCGGTGATGGCCCAGCCGAAGCCGAACAGCATGCTGCCGGGGACGGTGCCCGGCTGGATGATCTTGTGCTGCCTGGGGATCCGGCGGTTGAGGATCACGTAGACGATCATGGTCAGCGCCACCGAACCGGCGAAAACGTAGAGCATGCGCAGATCGGCGAAAATGAACATCTTGTGCAGCTCGTCGTAATCGGCGAAGCCGATGCGGGTGAGCACGCCGCCGAAGATGAGGCCGACGATGCCGTAGGCCAGGTGCTGTTTCACGCGACGGACGTTCATCGGATCATCACCTCCATCAGCAGGGAGAGAAAGACGGCGCTGGCCATGAACACCGCCGTGGCCAGCAGACTGGCCGGCAGCAGGCGCGCACAGCCCGAGAGGCCGTGACCGGAGGTGCAACCACCGGCCATCTGGGTGCCGAAGCCGACCATCATGCCGCCCACCAGCAGGGCCAGCCACACTTCCCACAGGGAGCCGAAGATCCGGCTATGGGTTGCGGACAGATCCAGCCGCAATTCGAACTGGCCGGTGAACCAGGCCACCAGGAACGCGCCCACGAACATGCTGAGCAGGAACACCAAGTGCGCCGTCCAGGGCGTGGTGGATTCCAGATCGTCCAGCGACGCCGTGGCGGTCGGTTCGGCGGCTTCGTTGGTCGCGGATTCCGCCTGCAGCTCGCGGATGGCGTCCTCGCCGAACTCGGCCAGGGTCTCGGCCATGAGGGCGTTTTCCATGGCCTCGGTGTCTTCCACCAGGGCTTCGGCCGCCTCGAGCTGTTCACGGTTCTCCTTCCAGGCCACCACCTTGGCCCAGCTTCCCGAGACGCCGAGGAGCCGGCCGATCAACAGCAGATAGAGAATGCTCACGCCCCCGAGTCCGAGGGCGCCGAGCCACCAGGGCCAGTATTCCGTCATCGTTTTCGCCTCCCGACCTCAGGACGTGGCGGTCTTGAATGGATTGAGCTTGCGCAGGAAGGACACGATGCTCGACCCCTCCCTGTCCTCGGCCGATTCGTCGGCGTTTGCCTCGCGCGGCGCCGGGCTGTCGTATTCCTCCGGGCTGTGGGCCTGCATGACGGCATCGAGCCGGGCCACGCATTCGGCGTGGCCGCCGGCTTCGGCGAGATCCCGGGCCGTCTGGCCGGCCTTGTTGCGGCGGAAGGGATTGGCGTTGTGCTCCAGCAGGAACTCGACGATATCCAGGTGACCGAGGGTGGCGGCGGCCATCAGCGGCGTGGTGCCGTCACTGATGGTGGCCTCGGTGTTGGCCACGCCCGTCTTGTACATGGAGCGGATCAGCGGCAGGCGGTGCTTCTGGATGGCGTTGAAGAGGGCCGCTGCGTTGATTTCATCCTTGCTGCGCGGGGCGAGCTGCTTGCCGTTGGGCAGCAGGGTCAGGGGCACCGGCTTGCCCTCCGTGGAGAGGACATAGCGGGCGCATTTTTCGAAGTTCCCTTCGCAGTAGTGTTGCTTCCAGAGCTTGAGCGCCGGTTCCATGGCCATCAGGGGATAGAGTTCGCAATGGGTGGAGTGGCTGCAGGACATGGCTCCTCTCTCGTGGTCAGGTCAACGATGGCGCGACGGCCAGGGACTGTATCGTGTATCGGCAGAGCCGCAGTGTGACTTTAGTCTCACAGAGTCCGGCGCGATACATTTCTTGTTTTTATTTCAATGCGTTATGCAGAATATGACTAATTGCATATCCCCGCGGATGGTATCAGGATGTGATTCGTATCACAAATTGGCCCAGGCGGGAAGGCGATGGCGGGCACTCAACCGCCGGGGGGAGCCGGGGGGGCGAGCGGCTGCATGATCCGCTGGATGTCGCGCAGGCGGCGCACCCAGGGAGACCACTTGCGCAGGGCCTCGGGGAGGTTGCCGATGGCCGCCTTGGCCTCGCTCACGGTGGGATAGGCGCCGTAGACCAGGGCATACCAGTCCTGGCCCTCGCGGCGATTGCGGTAGTAACCCCCCTGCCCTTCCAGGCCGTTCTCGCGGTAATAGCGATCGATGACCCGGCGATTGGTGCTGCTGGCCAGTTGCAGGGTGTAGTGGCGGGGGTTCTGGTGGCGGATCCAGTCGTCGGGGGTCACCAGCACCAGGGCCCGGGCCTGGGGCGCCGGTTTCACCGCGCCGGCATTGAGGCGCTGGTAGGCCTGCACCAGGCCGTGCCGGGCCGCCTGGCGCAGCCAGAAGCGCACCTGCTCCGGATCGCCGCCCTGACGCTCGATGGCGATGGCCAGATCGTAGGCCGCGGCGGCATCGCCGCTCTGGGCCGGCGCCGTGAGCTGGCCGACGGCGGAGGCGAGATCGCCCGCCTGCAGGGCATCGAGGGCCGGCGCCAGGTTGCCGGCGGCCGGGAGGGGCATGGGGATCAGGGCCAGCAGAAGCAGAAGGCTTGCCGGCAGGCTGCGGCGGTGAGAGGTCGTTCCTCGACGTGCTGGCTGTGGCATCCCTGTCGCTCCGTCGTTCAGCAGGCCTGGGGACAGGCGGCGTCGATCCGGAAACGGCGGCGGTGCAACAGACACAGCCAGTCGTGCAGCAGCAGGTTGGACTGGCGCTTCTCGTCCGGCTGATACATGCGCTCGTTGGGATAGGGATAGCGGCCGCGCAGGCGGCGCTCGGCCTGGTAGCGAATCACGTCGGCCACGCAGGCGTCGTCGTAGAGGCGCACGTGGAAATCGAGCGCCTGGAGGAAACCGCTGCCTTCCGGGAAGTCCTGGCGCAGGGCCAGGACCTGGGTATAGGGGCTGTTCTCGAGCAACGTGACGATCACCCGCTCCCCGTCCTGGCGGGCCTCCATGCGGGTCCCCGGCGCCACCTCGCGCAGGAAGGGCAGCAACCGCCGCAACAGGGTGTAGTTCTTCTCGAACACCCACATGGGTGTGCGGCGGCGGATCTGGCGGATGGTGTGGCTCATGTGCTCATTCGTCGGGATCGGGCGGTGTTTTTCCTTGCATCGGCCGGTGTGGCGATTGACTTTAGCCGATGGGGAAAATGGCTGCGGTTTGCCGAGTGTAGCGAGGGGAGGGCCTTTCGACAAGAATGGGGGGTGGTGCGTCTGCGGGTGGGGGAAGCATCGGGGGGTATCGCGGCTTGCGCCGCTCCTACACAGGTGAAGGGGGAAGGCATCGCAGGCGTGTCGCGGCGGGGGCGCCGCTCCTGCGGGTGGGGGAAGCATCGGGGGTATCGCGGCTTGCGCCGCTCCTACGGGTGGGGGAAGCATCGTGGGGGTATCGCGGCTTGCGCCGCGCCTACGCAGGTGAAGGGGGAAAGCATGGCGGGTGTGTCGTGGCTTGTGCCGCGCCTGGGGCGTGGTGGCCAGGGCAGGCGCGGTGGCGGCCCCGCCGTGATGGGGTGTGGCGGGGCCGGGATATGCGGGGGTTACAGTACGAGGACCGATTCGAGGCGTTCGAGGTCGTTGACGACCTGCCAGGAGCCGCCGCCGGATTCGACCCGTTCCTGCCAGGCGGCGAGGCGGTTGAGGTATTCGCGGGGGTCCACGTTGTCGGAGCGCAGCTTGGTGACGTTGAGGGCCACGACCTTGAAGCCGCCCAGTTGCAGGGGGATGTCGCGCACGTAGCCTTCCTTCAGGTCCTCTTTCAAATCCGAGAAGATCAGGATGGTCTTGTGGCCGGCGCGGGATTCGTTGAGCCATTCGATGGCCTGCAGCATGCCGCCGGTGATGTCGGTGTAGGCGCTGCCCTTGACCGACTTGACGAAGCGGTCGATGCGGTCGCGGAATTCGCGCTTCTGCTGGTTGGCGCGGCTGGGCCGATCGTCGAAGGTGACCTTGGCGATGATGTCCTTCTCGCTGAAGCTGCCGGTATCGACCCGGGCCACGGCGAAGGAGTCGCCGGGCTGCAGGTTGGCGAGGATGTAGTTGATCACCCGCTGGGCCTGTTTCAGTTCCCTGGTGTAGGTGCCCGAGGTGTCCATCAGCATGTAGACGCCGCGGGTGCGCGGGGTGTCGTCACCGCAGGCGGCCAGCAGGGTGGCGGACAGCAGCAGTGCCGTGAGATTGCGCAGGCGGCGGATCATGAGGCCACCTCCTGGAAGTCCTGCGACTTCTCGCCGGGCGGGGCGGCGGCCCGCTTCTGCTGGATCAGGCGCTCGACCCACAGGGGCGCGAAAATCACCAGGTCATAGAAGTTGTTGAAGGCGATGCCGGCATAGCGGGCGCCGTTGCCAAGCACCCGCAGCAGCCAGGCCAGGCTGCGCAGCAGGCCCACGCCGAGAAGCCCGAACACGGTGCGCAGGGAGTGCACGAAGGTCTCCAGCGGGATGGCCACGAACATCAGGGCGAAGGGCAGCACGAAGCCCATGCCCATCTGCGCCGCGGTGGTGATCCACAGATAGGAACTCTGGGTGAGCTGAGCCGTCTCGTCGCCCCGCAGCAGGGCACGGGTGGCGGCATCCTCTTCCATCAGCAGTTCGCGCATGAAGGCCAGGCCGGCCTCGACGGTGGCCAGGAACAGCAGGATGAAGAAGAAGGTCCAGGCCATGCGCACCCGGGTCTTGTCGTTGAGGGCGCCGATCACCGGGAACAGGCGGGTGATGCGCAGGGCCTCCATGAGGAACAGCCCCATGGTCAGCTCCACGAGAATGATCACCAGGGCCGCCACGTTGTTGAGCTGGAAGCCCAGGATCATGCTGGTGCCGCCGACCATCTCCGACAGGGGCCGGGCGATGAGGTGGAAATTGATCAGCGCCCCGCCCACGGCGATGGCCAGCACGAAGGCGGAGATGAAGAACCGGGTCAGCGACGAGGAGGAGAGCATGCGCACGGCCGGATCGGTCTGCTGGATGATGGCCTCGTAGTTCTCCATGTGCCGGTCGATGGCGGCGGAACGCTGCAGCAGGCTGGTGACGTTCTTGTCCACCTGGCCGAGGAGCTGCTGCAGCTTGCGCCAGTGGGGCATCATGCGGTTGAGGATGCGATGCCGCTCGTGGCTCTCCTTGCGGTATTCCTCGATGGCCTTGATGCTGGCCTTGTTGAGGGACTGGTGGATGTCTTCCAGCACCCGGCCGACCATGGGGTCGCCCTTGGCGGCGGGAATCTTGGCCACCGCCTCCACGGCCTTGACCCAGCCGGGCGGGGCCGGGGGGACCTCGATGCTGGCGTTGTAGTCTTCGTCGATCTTGAGGATCTCTTCGCTCAGGTGGCGGTGCAGGGCCGGATACTCGGCCAGATCCCGGCGCACGGTGGCGTCGATGCGTTCGAATTCCCGCTCGATCTGCCGTTCGGTGGCTTCCCGCCCCTGTTCGAGCAGCACCTCGCGGTTGCGCTGTTGCAGCCGCTGTTCGGCCCCGCTGACGGCGCGGGCGCTGAGACGCATGGCGTTGTGCACCACGCGCGCGAGGGCGCTGATGGTGCGGTGGGCATGGCTGCGCGCCAGGTACAGGACGATGGTGATGCCGATGAACCAGATGAGCCCGGACAGCAGGGGGCTGGGGGTGATCATGTAGATGTTCGAGACGGACATCGTGCTCTCCTCATGGTGGGTACCGCCGACCGGTGTGCCCCGGTCTGGGGAACGTTCATCATAGCGCCCAGGGGGCGTGACAAACCGTGGCGCGGATCACACTATGTTATGGGTCCGGTACGGTTGACTGGATGAAGACTGCCGGCATGTCGGCTCCGCTGCGCTAGAGCCGATCTACGAGGCTGCGGTGCGAGCACACCCTGCGGTTCTTTTGCCTTTGTCACTTCCCAGTATAGTCGCTGAGGAAGCCGCGCAGGCGGTTGTGGGCCTGGCTCAGGAGCTGGCTGATCCGGGATTCGCTGACGCCGAGGATTTCGCCGATCTCGCGCAGGTTGAATTCCTCGTCGTAGTAGAGACTGACCACCAGTTTCTCCCGTTCGGGCAGGGCTTCGATGGCTTCGATGAGGTTGTCGCGGAACTGTTCTTCCTGCAGCCCGTCGCAGGGGCCGGCGGCATGGGAGCGTCCGTCCAGGCCCAGGCCGTCCTCGTCCACGCCCAGATCGACGAAGCTGTGGATGCGGCAGGCGTTGGATTCCTGCAGGAGCCGGTGGTATTCCTCGAGGCTGATGTTCATCTCGGCGGCGATTTCCGAGGCCCGGGCCTCGCGCCCGGTGCGGTCCTCGATGCGCTTGACCACCTCGTGCAGTTCGCGGGCCTTGCGGTGCACCGACTTGGGCGCCCAGTCGTTGCGCCGCAGCTCGTCGAGCATGGCGCCGCGGATGCGGATGGTGGCGTAGGTCTCGAAACTGGCGCCCTGGCTGGGGTCGTACTGCTGCCAGGCGTCGAGCAGGCCGATCATGCCCACCTGGATGAGGTCGTCCACCAGCACCGAGGCCGGCAGACGGGCCTTGAGGTGATAGGCGATGCGCTGCACCAGGGGCGCATGCTGTTCGATGAGGTCGTCGGCTTCGTGCGTCTTCTGTACGGGATACATGCTCTGGCTCGTCCTGCAGGGCCCGCCAGCCGGCTGTGGCTGTCGGCGCGTGTCTCTCTGTGTCGACAGACCCGGGAAAAACTTGAGAACCCGGTCACCTTTTTCCGGGCCGCCGCCCGGGGAAGGGGCGCGGCCGTCCGTGGCGGATTCATTGCAGGATTCGTGCCGGAGGGCGGCGAGCCGGCCGGCGAGGGAGAAATCGTCTGAAAAGACAGATGGTTATGAAGATCACTCGGCGCGCGCGAGGGCCAGCAGGCGGGCGGCGATGCGCGGCAGCGGCAATTCCTCGTCGGCCGCGCCAATTCTTGCCGCCTCGCCCGGCATGCCCCAGACCACCGAGGTGCGTTCGTCCTGGATGAGGGTGGGCGCGCCGTTCTCGCGCATCTCCAGCAGGCCGCGGGCGCCGTCGTCGCCCATGCCGGTGAGCAGCGCGCCGATGGCATTGGGGCCCACGTGCTGAGCCACCGCGCGGAACATCACGTCCACGCTCGGCTTGTGGCGGTTGACCGGCGGGCCGTCGTTGAGGCGGCACAGATAGCGGGCGCCGCTGCGCTCCACCAGCAGATGCCGATCGCCGGGCGCGATGTAGACGTGGCCCGGCAGGATCTGCTGGCCGTCGGCGGCCTCGCAGACGGTCATGGCCGAATGGCGATCCATGCGCGCGGCGAAGGGGGCGCTGAAGGCGGCCGGGATGTGCTGGCTGATCACGATGCCCGGCGCGTCGGCCGGCAGGGCCTCGAGGATCTCGCGGATCGCCTCGGTGCCGCCGGTGGAGGCGCCGATGGCGATGATCCGCTCGGTGGTGCGGAAGGTCCGCCGCCCGCCCCGGGCGATCACCGCATCGGCACTGAGCTTGGGATCCACGGCGGGCAGATCGTCCGGCGTGGCCTGCCGGCGGCGAGCCAGGCGGTCGGCCAGGGGCTGCACGTCCACCCGGGCGGCCATGGCCACCTTCTCGCGGATGGTGTCGGCATATTCCTCGAGGCCCTGGGCCACGCCGATCTTCGGCTTGGAGACGAAGTCCACCGCGCCCAGCTCCAGGGCCTGCAGGGTGATCTCGGCCCCCTGCTCGGTGAGCGAGGAGATCATCACCACCGGCATGGGACGCAGGCGCATGAGATTGCGCAGGAAGGTCACGCCGTCCATGCGCGGCATCTCCACGTCCAGGGTCAGCACGTCGGGATTGAGTTGCTTGATCTTCTCCCGGGCGTCGTAGGGATCCTTGGCGGTGCCGAGCACTTCGAAGCGGGGATCGGTGCCCAGGATTTCGCTCAGCACCTGGCGCACCAGGGCCGAGTCGTCGACGATCAGCACGCGAATCGGTTGCATGACTTCTCCTTCAGAACAGCTCCACGTCGCCGGCCACCGGCTGCTGCACCAGCGCCTCGCGGTAGTCCAGTTCGCGGCGGACGATGGTGTCGTTGTGCATGTGCCGCAGGCGCTTGACCCGGGCGCGGCCGGTGGCCGGGAAATACATGACCTTGCGCGGATAGATGTCGCCCGTGTCCTCGGCCACCAGCGTCAGCCCTTCGGTGCGGATGTACTCGTGCACGAAGTCGATGTTGCGCCGGCCGATGTCGAGGGTGCGCATGTTGCGGATGATCTGGCCGCCGCCGAAGATCTTCACTTCCAGGTTCTCCCGCCGTCCGCCGTTTTTCAGGATCTCGTTGATGAGCTGTTCCATGGCATGGTTGCCGTAGCGGGTGGCCAGGCTGCCCGGCTGCAGCAGCCGCTCGCCCCCGCCGTCGTCGGGCAGCATGAAGTGGTTCATGCCGCCGATCCCGAACACCCGGTCGCGGATGCAGGCGGCCACGCAGGAGCCGAGCACGGTGACGATGGCCTCGTCGTGCAGGGTCACGTAGAACTGGCCCGGCAGGATCTTGGCCGCATACAGGCGGTGCACCTTGTCCCAGTAGCGGTTGATGTGCTCGAAACCGCGCAGAGTGGTGGCGGGAGCGACGGGCGCCGGGCGGGCGGCCATGGCTATTTCACCTTCCGGTAGATGGTCTGGCCCAGGAGGCGGAAGCGATCGCTGACCCGGTGCAGGGATTCGGAATGACCGATGAACAGATGCCCCCCGCTGGGCAGGTAGTCGGCGAAACGATCGAACAGCACCCGCTGGGTCTCCTTGCTGAAGTAGATCACCACGTTGCGGCAGAAGATCAGATCGAAGGGCCCGCGCATGGGCCAGCGCTCCATGAGGTTCAGGGTCTTGAAGGTGATGATCTCGCGCAGGGCCGGCGCCATGCGCACCAGGTGGGCCTTGTCCCCCCTGCCCCGGCGCACCCAGCGCCTGAGTCGTTCGCGGCTCAGGCCCTCGACCCGTTCGGCGCGGTAGATGCCTTCCCGGGCGTGACTGACCACGTCGCTGTCGAGATCGGTGGCGAGGATCTTCGCGTCCCAGTCGTCGGGCACCGTTTCGCGCACCACCATGGCGATGGAATAGGGCTCCTCGCCGGTGGAACAGCCGGCCGACCAGATCCGCAGGCGCCGCTGGCGCTTCTCGCGCAGCAGGGCCGGCAGGAGAGTCTGCTGCAGATAGTCGAAATGGTGGGCCTCGCGGAAGAAGGCGGTGAGATTGGTGGTCAGGGCATTGGTGAAGGCCACCATCTCCTCGGCGTCGCCGTCCAGCAGGCGGGCCAGGTAGTCGCCGAAGCTGCGCAGGCCCAGGGCCCGCAGGCGGCGGGCCAGACGGCCATAGACCATGTCGCGCTTGGCGTCGGAGAGCACGATGCCGGTGCGCTCGCCGACCAGGCGGCGGATGGTCTCGAACTCGGCGTCACCGAGCTCGAACTCCCGTTCGCGCCCGGCCGCCGCCGCTGCCGAGGTGGCCATCTAGAACTCTTCCCACTCGTCGTCGTCCTCGACCGGGTTGGCGTGCGGCGCCGGACGGGGCCGGGCGGGCGGCTCGCCCGCGGCCGGCGGCGCGGCGGCAGGCGCGCCGCTCGAGGCCCCGGCGCCGGCGGAGGCGGCCGTGCTGGGCGGCGCGGCGAACTGTTCGTCACCGGTCTTGAAGAAGCGCACCAGCTCCATGAGCTGCCGGGCCTGCTCTTCCATCGACTCGGAGGCCGCCGCCGCCTCTTCCACCAGCGCGGCGTTCTGCTGGGTCATCTCGTCCATCTGCGAGACGGCCTTGTTGACTTCCTCGATGCCGCTGGACTGTTCCTGGCTGGCGGCGGCGATCTCGGCGATGATGTCGCTGACCTTGCGCACCGCCTCGACGATTTCGTTCAGGGTGCGGCCCGATTCGTCCACCAGCTTGGAACCTTCCTCGACCTTGTCCACGCTGTCGCTGATCAGGGCCTTGATCTCCTTGGCGGCCCCCGCGGACCGCTGGGCCAGGTTGCGTACCTCGCCGGCCACCACCGCGAAGCCGCGTCCCTGCTCGCCGGCGCGCGCCGCTTCCACCGCGGCGTTGAGGGCCAGCAGGTTGGTCTGGAAGGCGATTTCGTCGATCACGCCGATGATGTCGGCGATCTTGCGGCTCGACTGGTTGATGTCGGCCATCGCTTCCACGGCCTTGTTGACCACTTCGCCGCCCTTGCTGGCCTGTTCGCTGGCCGCGGCGGCAAGCTGGTTGGCCTGGCGGGCATTGTCGGCGTTCTGGCGCACGGTGGAGGTCATCTGCTCCATGCTCGAGGCGGTCTCCTCGAGACTGGACGCCTGTTCCTCGGTGCGCTGGCTGAGATCCTGGTTGCCGCGCGAGATTTCGCCGGCGCTGGCGGTGATGCTGCCGGCCGCCGTGATGATCTGCCCCACCATGCCCTTGAGGTTGTTGATGGAGCTGTTGATGGCATCCTGCAGTTCGGTGAACTCGCCCTGGAACTCGCCGTCCATGACGCGGGTCAGATCGCCCTCGGCCAGCCGCTTGAGGGCTTCCTTGCCGGCCTGCACCGGCTCGACGATGGCATCCATCAGCCGGTTGATGCTCACGGCCAGCTCCTGCATGAAGCCCTGGTAGTTGTCGGCCTCCAGCCGTTCGTCGAGACGCCCTTCGATGGCGGCGTTGATCAGCCGTTCGATGGCCTGCTCGGCCTGGCGCTGTTCGGTGAGATCCTTCCATTCCACCATGTTGCCCATGTAGTTGCCGTCGGCATCGGTGACCATGGTGGCATTGACCTCGAAATCGAGATCGCCGACCTGGATGGCCGCGCGATACGGCAGGCGCGCCGGATCGGACAGCAGCGCCCGCTGGTGTTCGGGGTGCTTGTGGAACTGGTCGATGTTCTGACCCACCAGGTTGCGCGGATCCAGGCTCGGCCAGGTCTTGCGCAGCTCGGGCAGGCGGTTCTCCAGCATCTGCACCACGGCCGGGTTGGCGTAGGTGATGTTCAGGTTCTCGTCACAGAGCATGATGTTGGTGGTGGCGCCGTCGATGGCCGACTTGAGGCGCATCACCTCCAGCTCCGAGGCGCGCTTCTCGGTCACGTCGTCCCATTCGAGGGTGTTGCCGATGTAGTTGCCGTCCAGATCGTGGATGGCGCCGACCCGGATGTGGAACACCAGCGGGCCCACCTGGATGTCGGTCTCGTAGGGCAGGTTGGCCGGATCCGACAGCAGCCGGCGCTGGTGTTCCGGGTGCTTGTGGAAGATGTCGATGCAGGTGCCGACGATGGCATCGGCATCGAAGGCCGGGTAGAGGCTCTTGAGCGTTGCCTCGTGGGACTTGAGCAGATCCCGGGTGGTGTCGTTGATGTAGGTGATCACCAGATCCCGGTCGATCATCATGAATGCGGTCTGGGCGCTGTCGAGCGCCCGCTGCAGGCGGAAGGCTTCCTCTTCCTTGCGCCGGCGCTCGGTGTTGTCGTGCCACTGCACCACGTAACCGAGGCGGTTGCCTTCGGCATCGGCCAGCACCCGCGTTTCGTGCTCGAAGAGGAAGGGACCCGGCGTGATCACGCCCTTGCGCACCTCGCCCGGTTGCAGGGCATGCAGGATGCGCTTGATGGCCTCCGGATCCTTGTGATAGCGGTGGATGCTGCCGCCGAGCACCATCTCGGCCTTGAAGCCGGGCAGGTATTTGGCCAGCTCGTCTTCCAGTTCGGTCAGCACCTCGCGGGCCTGCCGGTTGACGAACACGATGTTCTCGTCGGCATCGGCAATCATGATGTTGATGGGCGCGTGTTCGAGGATCTGCTTGAGCACCTCGATGTCGCCGAGTATTTCGCCGCCCTGCGCGGCCGCAGCCGTTGCTGTCATGGGCATGGGTTCGTCCTCCTTTTCGTAGGCGCCGATCATGGTCTCGGCGATCAGGTTCAGTGCGTCCCGCCAGGCCTTCTGCACGGGACGGGTCCAGGCGCGGCCGGCGGCCTCGCCCATCACGTCGAGCAGGGTGTCGGCCACGGCGGCATAGTGTTCGGGCCGGGCGCCATAGCCCTGGTGGCGCGCGCCCATCTCCCGCAGGGCCTTGACCAGGGCGTCGGGCTTGCGCAGGTTGGCGGCCACCAGTTTCAGGGCGCCCGCCAGTTTCTGCTGCTGACGCGCCCGGCTCGTGTTGGCGAACAGCGGTTTGACTTCGGGATGGCGGGCGAACAGCTCTTCGTAGAAGCGGCTCACCACCGTCTCCAGTTTGGGCTCGAGTTTGGCGAAGCTCTTCTCCAGGGTCTCCACGTCGAGCGGCAGGCCGTCCCCGGTCGGGGCCTTGCGAACGGCCTTGCGCTTCGTGGTGCGCCGGGTGGCGGTGGGCGCCGGTTCGTCGGCCGGCGGCGCCTCCTCGTTCATCCAGGCCAGCGGGTCGAAGCCCAGTTTCTGTTTCTTGGCAGTCATGTTCGCTCCTTGGAAAGAAAGTCAGCCGCCGGAGAAGGAAATCCCGGCCAGGATCTCGTCCAGCATGCAACAACGGCTCGCCGCCACCCGGGCCCGCCAGGGCCACTCGGGGGCGCGGCGCTTGCGCGGGCGCGTCAGGCGGCGCCGGGCCTTGTCCGGTTCAGGGGCGGCGCGTTCAGGCATGGCAAGGCGCCTCGCTGGTCATGGTCTGTCCCTGCCAGAGATCCTCGGCCAGCGCCTGGTAATCCCGGGCACCGTGGCTGCGGGCCTGGTATTCGAAAATGGTCTGGCCGAAGCCGGGGCTTTCGGCCAGCGCGACCGATTCGCGGATCGGCGTGCGCAGGACCTGGTCAGGGAAATAGCCCAGAAGCTTGTCGCGCACCTCGCGGGCCAGGCGCCGCCGCGCGTGGAAGCGGGTGAGCACCACCCACTTGCGGATCTCCCGATTCAGGGTGGACTCGATGTGTTCGAAGATGGCCATCAGCCGCGCCAGGCCCTGCAGGGAGAAGAAATCGCCGGCCACCGGGATCAACACCTCGCGGCAGGCCAGCAGGGCGTTCATGCCCAGGATCCCCGACGAAGGCGGGCAGTCGATCAGCACGGCATCGTAGTGCGCGGCGCCATCCAGTGCCTCGCGCAGCAGGAATCCGCGCCGCGCGCCGCCTTCCTGCAGGTGTTCCAGTTCCCCCAGACGGCTGCCGGCAGGCAGGAGATCGAGCCGTTCGCGCACCGGCAGGACCCGTTCGGCCAGCGCCGCTTCGCCCAGCATCAGGCTGTCGACCCCGGCCTGTTCGTGCTGCAGGGCACCGAAGCCGGCGGTGAGATGGGCCTGGGGATCGAGATCGATGGCCAGCACGCGCCGCCCCTGGCGGGCCAGGGCGTGGGCCAGGTTGAGGGTGGTGGTGGTCTTGCCCACCCCGCCCTTCTGGTTGATTACGGCCAGCATGCGCATGATCCCCTGCCGTTCACTCGCCCAGGCTGTCCATCACCGCCAGTTCGCGGGAATTGAGCAGCCGATCCACGTCCAGCACGATGACCATCTTGTCCTCGACGCCGGCCAGGCCGGTGATGAACTCGCTCTCCACCGCGCCGCCGAAATCGGGCGCCGGGCGGATCCGGTCCTCGGGCAGGTTGTACACGTCGGAGACGGCGTCCACCACGATCCCCATGATGCGCGTGCGGCTGCCGCTCTCCACCCGCAGCACGATGACCACCGTGAGCGGGCCGTACTCGAGTGGCGGCAGGCCGAAACGCAGGCGCATGTCGATCACCGGCACGATGGTGCCGCGCAGGTTGATCACGCCGCGGATGTAGTCGGGAGTGTTGGGGATGCCGGTCACCGAATCCCAGCCCTTGATCTCCTGCACGCGCAGGATGTCCACGCCGTATTCCTCGTCGGCCAAGGTGAAGGTCAGCACCTGGTCTTCGCTGCCGTCGCCCACCTCGCCGGTGAGAGCCGAATCGATCTGCATGGCGTCCATCATGAACCGTCTCTCCTCAGGCCGCCCGGCTGGCGTCACTGCGCCGGCCCCGCGTGCGTGACAGGCCGATGAGGCCGGTGATGTCGAGAATCAGCGCCACCGTGCCGTCGCCCAGGATGGTGGCGCCGGAGATGCCATCCACCTTTCGGAAGTTGGTTTCCAGGCTCTTGATCACCACCTGCTGCTGGCCGAGCAGGTCGTCCACGAACAGGGCGATCTTGCTGCCTTCGCCCTCCACCACCACCAGCAGGCCGTCTTCCAGGCGGCGGGCATCGGCCTGCACGCCGAACACCTCGGCCAGGTGGACGATGGGAATGTATTCGTCGCGCAGGCAGTAGACCTGTGCCGCGCCGGTGACCGACTTGACGGCCTCCGGCTCCACCTGCAGCGATTCGATGATGGCGATCAGCGGCACGATGTAGATTTCCTTGCCCACCCGCACGCTCTGGCCGTCGAGGATCGCCAGGGTCAGCGGCAGGCGGATGGTGAAGGTGGAACCCTGTCCCGGCTCGCTGTGCACCTCCACCGTGCCGCCGAGGGCGCGGATGTTCTTGCGCACCACGTCCATGCCCACTCCGCGGCCCGAGACGTCCGAGACCACCTCGGCGGTGGAGAAGCCGGGGGCGAAGATCAGATCGTGGATCTGCTCGTCACTGAGGTGCTCGTCCGGCGCCACCAGGCCGTTCTCAATGGCCTTGGCCAGGATCCGATCCCGGTTGAGGCCGGCGCCGTCGTCGCGGATCTCGATGACGATGTTGCCGCCTTCGTGGAAGGCATTGAGGTGGATGATGCCCGTTTCCGGCTTGCCCGCCGCGCGCCGCTGCTCGGGGGTTTCGATGCCGTGATCGAGCGAGTTGCGCACCAGATGCACCAGCGGATCGCCGATCTTCTCCATGACCGTCTTGTCCAGTTCCGTCTGTTCGCCGGACAGTTGCAGCTCCACCTGCTTGCCCAGCTTGGCGCCCAGGTCGTGGACCAGCCGCGGAAAGCGCTGGAAGGCGAAGCTGATGGGCAGCATGCGGATGCGCATGACGTTTTCCTGCAGCTCGCGGGTATTGCGTTCGAGCTGGGCCAGGCCGTCGCGCAGGCGCTCGATGTGCTCCGGCCCGAACTGTTCCGCTTCGCCGAGCTGACTGAGCATGGACTGGGTGATCACCAGCTCGCCCATCATGTTGATGAGTTCGTCGATCTTGTCGATGGCCACGCGGATGGAGCTGGCCTCGGCCGGTCGCGCCGGCTTCTTTGCCGGGGCGGACGCCGCCGGGGCGTCGGCCTTCGCCGCCGGCGATGGCGTAGCGGCGGCGGTCTCGGCCGGTGCCGAAGGCGTTTCGGGCGGCGCCGAATCGAGCGGGGTGATGGTCAGGTCGCAGTCGCCCTCCACCCAGTCGAACACTTCGTCCACCGCCTCCCGGGCCACGTCGCCGCGCAGGGTGAGCGTCCAGCCGAGATAACAGTCCTCCGGGGCGAGGTTGGCCAGGGCCGGGAGGGCGTCGGTGTCGACCTCCACCTCGAGGTCGCCCAGCTCGGCCAGTTCGCGGAACATGCGCACCGGATCGTTGCCGGTCTGCAGCAGGTGGGGATGGGGGCGGAAGCGGATCCGCCAGCCTGCCGCCGGGGCGCCGGGAGCCGCTTCGGTGGCGGCGGACGCGGCATCCCCGCCTTCGGCGGCGCCGAGCACGGCTTCGAGCTTCTGCCGGGAGGCGGCCACGGGGGCCGGATCCGGTTCCTCGCCGGCGCGCAGGGCGGTGAGCATGTCACGCAGCACGTCGACCGATTCGAGCAGCGGCGCGATGATCTCCGGGGTGACGGCACGGCGGCCGTCGCGCATCTCGTCGAGCAGGGTTTCCAGCACGTGGGTGTATTCGGCCACGCTGTCGAGGCCGAAGGTTCCGCTGCCGCCCTTGATGGAATGGGCGGCGCGGAAGATGCTATTGATGGTTTCCGGATCGTGGTTGCCCGATTCCAGATTGAGGAGCTCCTGCTCCATGGTCTCCAGGCCTTCGAAACTCTCCTCGTAGAAGGTGTCGAGAAACTGGGAAAGGTCGATGCTCATGGGGCGCCTCCCTGGCGATCGGCGTTCAGCCCAGCACCTTGCGGATGGTGGCCAGCAACTGATCGGGATTGAAGGGTTTGACGATCCAGCCGGTGGCCCCGGCCTGCTTGCCTTCCTGTTTCTTGTCAGCCGTGCTTTCGGTGGTGAGCATCAGGATCGGCGTGAACTTGAAGGCCGGCAGGCTGCGCAGCTCCCGGATCAGGGTGATCCCGTCCATGTTGGGCATGTTCACGTCGGAGATCACCAGGTCGAAGCGCTTGCCTTTCGCCTTGTTCAGGGCATCGACGCCATCGGTGGCTTCCACCACGTCGTGCCCGGCGCCCTTGAGGGTGAAGGCGACCATCTGTCGCATGGAGGCGGAATCGTCAACTGCCAGAATCGTAGCCATGGTTTCGTCTCGCTTGGAAGGTTCAGGAGTTCGGGGGTTCGGGAAGTTGCAGCACATCGGCCAGCGCCAGACGCGCCGCCGCCTCGTGCAGCCCGCGGGAGGTCTCCGCCCACTGCACGGGAATGTTCCGGCTGACCGCATCCAGGCAGCAGGCGGCCAGCAACTGCAGGCCGGCGGTGTCGATGCGCTCCAGGTCCGCGGCGCGCAGTTCCAGCGCTGTACCGGCATCGAGGGCCTCGCACAGCTGGCGGTGGAAGTCCGCGACGGCGGCGATGTCCAGCGTCGGCGGACATTGAATCGGCGTGCTCTCGGCCATGTCGTTTCCTGTCGTGCTGCCACCGTGACGCGGGTGGCTTTCCCTATCCATCGGCCGCGATCCGCGGGGCTTTAGGCAGGTGGATGGAAAAATTCATGACGATGTTGCCGTCACTTCCATCAGAAACTCGCCGGCTCCGCTGCGCTTGAGCCGGCCTACCTTGTGCACCGGCCGGTAAATATCGGTGGCACAACCGCCATTTCGGTTTGTCACGAAACATATCAGGGCTGGTGGCCATGTTTGTCTGACGGCAATCCGACAGGGTTTTTCACGAAGATTCGATTTGGCGCCGGTCAAGACAGCCGGTCATACATAGGTATCGAGCAATCCCCGCCCCCGGCGCACCGGCAACGCGCTCACCTCCCCCACCGCGTCGATGGCCCCTTCCTCATCGCCCGGGCCGCCGGCACCAGCCATGGCCTGGCCGCCGGCCTCTTCCCGGGCCGCCTGCTGCTGGAAGGATTCCTGCGAGACGTTCACGTCACCCAGGTTGAGACCGGCTTCGGCGAACATCTCCCGCAGGCGGGGGGTCGCCGCTTCCAGGGCGTCACGCACGTGAGGGTTGTGGGTGACGAAGTGGACGGTGGCATGGTCCTTGTTGACCATCACCTTCACGTCGAGGCTGCCCAGTTCCGGCGGATCGAGGCGGATCTCTGCCGATTGCAGTTGCTGGCCCACCATCCAGTGCAGCCGTTCGCCGACGGCCTGGCTCCATTGGGGGTGCTGCGGCGGCACGGTGATGGCCGGCGCCTGGGGCAGGGCCCGATCGCCACCGGCGAGCGCATGGGCCGGCAGGGGGGCGAGCGCGGCCATGTCGGCGCGGTGGCCGTGGTTCGTGGCCATGGCGCCCTGCACGTCGGCCGGATTGGCGGCCAGGATTTCGAGGCGGCGGGCGAAGGCCGGATCGCGCATCGGCACGCTGCCATCGTCGCCCTGCAGGCGGGTCCGGGCGGCCAGCAGTTGCACATGGGCCTGGGTGGTGTCGTTTGCGCCCTCGCCTTCCACGGCGGCCAGCAGCAGGGAGGGCGGCGGGGCGTTCCCGGCGGCGGGCGCCGGCGTGGGAGTAGCCGGCTCACCGACCAGGAAGAAGCCGTTCCAGGCCAAGGGCAGGCCGCCATCGTCCGGCAGATCCTTGCCGGGTTGCGGCAAGGGGGCCAGTGGATTTGCCGCCGCCGTCAGCGGCAGCATTTCGAGCATCGTTCCCTCGGGCGCCGCCAGCGCGGCGTCGAGCAGCCCCTCGAAAGGCGGACGCTCGGCACCACCCGGCGCCGCGCCATCCGGCGATGCCGGCACGGCGCTGTTCCCACTGGCGTTCGACGGCGCGGTCGGGGAGGCCGGAGGTGTCTGGGGTACGGGAAGAGAGTCGGACATGTTGCCTCGCAGGTTTCGATGGAACTCTGCGGGGTGATTTGCAAGGGATATGCCAGGTTTAAATGGCTCAAAATTGTTTTGACACGATTTTTTGTAGGAGCGGTGCGAACCGCGAAAACGCAATTCATCGCGGCTCGCGCCGCTCCTACAGGATGGAAGCTTCAAATTTCGGTCAAGACAATGATGAGACAGTTAACAAGGGAAAGGTGCAAGATGAAAGGGAAAAGAACCGCGGCTTCAGGTGATGGATTCCGCTTAGCCTTTTCGCTTCCGCGCATAGCGGCCGGTGGTCTGATCGTCTTCGAGTTTCTGTTCGCGGCGGCGGGCCTGGCGCTGTTCATCGACGCGAAAGCGTTCCACGGTCTTTTGCAGGATGCGCTGCTCGCGATGGCAGTTTTCCCAGTGGCGGGTTTCCCGTTCGCAATCGAGGCGGCAGCTTTCGATCTGTTCCTGTTGCTGCCCGATGGCGACATCGAGCTGGCTGAGGAACTGGTGGAAGGATTGCAGGCGCCGCCCGTCCAGGCCCTGCTGGCCGCTTTGCTGAAGCTGGCGGCAGTATTCCTCGCGAAAGCGGCGCAGCTCGAGCAGGCGTTGCTCGGCCTCGGCCAGCTTGCGCCGGGCCAGACCCAGCTGTTTCGCCGCGGTTTCTTCCTTGCGTTCGACCAGCTTTTGCAGGGGCTGGAAGCGTTGGCTGCGGGGTTTGCGGGCCATCGTATCGGTCACCTCGTGCATTCAGTCATGGTAAGGCATGCCATCACGATGCGGAGGACGAGGCGTTGGCGGCCGAGCCCGTCACGGCGCGCAGCGCCGCCAGGCAGTCTTCCCAAGTGGCCGCCTCGTTCAGATCCTGGCGCAGGAAGCGTTCCAGTTCGGGATAGCGGTTGATGGCCTCGTCCACCCGGCTGTCGCTGCCGGGGGTGTAGGCGCCCACGGTGATCAGATCGCGGTTCTGCTGGTAGAGCGAATACCATTGCTTGAACTGCTGGACCATGGCCACGTGTTCGGGGGTGGCGATCTCGTTGAGGGTGCGGCTGATGGAGGCTTCGATGTCGATGGCCGGGTAGTGGCCCGCTTCGGCCAGCTCCCGCGACAGGACCACGTGGCCGTCGAGGATCGCCCGCGCGGCGTCGGCCACCGGATCCTGCTGATCGTCGCCTTCGGTGAGCACCGTGTAGAACGCCGTGATCGAACCGCCGCCGGGCGGGCCGTTGCCGGCCCGTTCCACCAGTTGCGGCAGTCGGGCGAACACCGAAGGCGGATAGCCCCGGGTGACCGGCGGCTCGCCGATGGCCAGAGCGATTTCGCGCTGGGCCTGGGCGAAGCGGGTCAGGGAGTCCATCAGCAGCAGCACCTGGCGGCCCTGGTCGCGGAAGTATTCGGCGATGGCGGTGGCCTGGTAGGCGCCGTGCATGCGCATCACCGGCGGTTGATCCGCGGGCACGGCCACCACCACCGCCCGCTGCATGCCTTCCTCGCCCAGGATGTTCTCGATGAACTCCTTGACCTCGCGGCCGCGCTCGCCGATGAGCCCCACCACGATCACGTCGGCGGTGGTGTAACGGGTCATCATGCCGAGCAGGACGCTCTTGCCCACCCCGCTGCCGGCGAACAGGCCCATGCGCTGCCCGCGGCCGACACTGAGCAGGGCGTTGATGGCGCGCACGCCCACGTCGAGCGGCGCGCGGATTGGGGCCCGTTCCATGGGGTTGATGGGTCGTCCGCTCAGGGGGATGCGGTCCTCCAGGTGCAGCGGTCCGTGCCCGTCGAGCGGCCGGCCGGTGCCGTCGATGACCCGTCCCAGCAGGGCTTCGCCCACCGCGGCTTCGTAGACCCGCTGGGTGGGCGTGACCCGGGCGTTGGGCCGGATGCCCTGCACGTTGCCGGTGGGCATGAGAAACAGCCGGTTGCCGTCGAAGCCCACCACTTCCGCTTCGATGTCCCGACCCGCACCGGCTTCCACCAGGCAACGGGCGCCGATCACCGCTTCGCAGCCCACGGCCTCGAAGGTCATGCCCACCATGCGTTCGAGGCGCCCTTCCACCACCAGTTCCGGCACGTGTTGCAGGCGGGCCTCCAGATCGATCAGCGCCTGGCGCCAGCGTTCGCTGCGTTCGGTTTCGGGCCGCTCAGTCATCGGCCCGATCTCCGCCCAGCACGGTGACGATGATCTGGTTCAGGCGCTTTTCGACGCTGGCATCGATGCGCGAGTCTTCTGCCTCCACCTTGCAGCCGCCGCGGGTCAGCAGCGGATCCTCGACGATCTTCCAGCGCAGGGCGTCCTCATCCTCGTCGTGGACCGCCAGGGCCTCGCGCACCAGGGCCGCGTCGTCGGGATGCAGGGTCACGCAGACCTTGCGCGCGCCCACCGGCAGCGCGGCGAGCGCCTCGCGCACCACGGCCACCACCTGGCCCGGATCGGTGCGCAGTTCGCGGCGCACCAGGTGCCGGGCCACGGCCATGGCCAGATGGGCGATCTGCTCCACCACCTGTTCGTCCAGTTCCTCGAGGGGCGTGGTGAGGGTGGAGAGCACCGCATCGAACTGGGCCAGACGGGCCTCCATCAGCCCGCGGGCCTCTTCCACGCCGGCGGCGAAACCGGCTTCCTTGCCTTCGGCGAAACCCTCTTCGCGAGCCTGCTGCTGGATCGCCTCGATCTCCTCGGCGGTAACCGGCGCCGGCAGTTCCTCTTCCGGCTCTTCGCCCACGTTGGGCAGTTCCCAGCGTTCGTAGGCGCTGAGCTGCTCCGGCGCGGGATGATCAGACGAACTCATCGCCGCCTCCGCCCAGCGAGATCTCGCCCGCCTCGGCCATGCGCCGCGCCACGGCCAGGATTTCCTTCTGCGCCGCTTCCACTTCGCTCAGGCGCACCGGGCCCTTGGCCTCCAGATCGTCACGCAGCATCTCGGCGGCGCGCTTGGACATGTTCTTGAGGATCTTTTCCTTCACCGCTTCGTCGGCCCCCTTGAGGGCCACGATCAGGTTCTCGGAGGAGATCTCGCGCAACAGGGCCTGAATGCCGCGGTCGTCCACGTCCACCAGATTGTCGAACACGAACATCAGATCCTGGATGTTCTGGCCCAGCTCTTCGTCGTTCTCCTTGATCTGCTCCATGATCTGCTGCTCGAGGGCGGAATCCACGAAGTTGAGCAGATTGGCCGCCGTCTTCACGCCGCCGAAGCCGGCGGTCTTGATGTTGTCGGAATTGCCGGCGAACTGTTTCTCGAGCATCTCGTCCAGCTCGTTGAGGGCGCTGGGCTGGATGCCGTCGAGGGTGGCGATGCGGATCAGCACGTCGGCGCGCATGTTCTCCGGCAGATAGGCGAGGATCTCGGCCGCCTGATCGCTTTCCAGATAGGAGAGGATGATGGCGATGATCTGGGGATGTTCGAGACGAATGATGTCGGCCACCGCGCGCGGTTCCATCCACTTGAGCGACTCCAGGCCCTTGGCGTTGTGGCCCATGAGGATCCGGTCGATGATGTTGCCGGCCTTGTCCTCACCCAGGGCGCCCACCAGGACCTTGCGCAGGTATTCCTCGTTGCCGATCCCCAGATCGGTCTGCTCGTCCACCTTGTCGCAGAACTCGGCCAAAACCGCGTCCACCGTCTCCCGATCCACGGCGCCGAGCTGGGCCATGGCCTCGCCCACCTTCTGCACCTCCTTGGGCGACATCAGCTTGAGCACTTCGGCTGCATCCTTCTCGCCGAGCGTCATCAGCAGGATGGCCGAGCGTTCGATGCCGGTCAGTTTCTTGGCGTTTTGTGCAGATTCGCTCATCGTCGATACGCTTTGCGTCCATGAAGGGAATGGCGTTTGCCTGATCGTTGCAACAAATCGGTGCAGCAAATCAGGCGCAGTACCCTTTTGTTATCAGGCCGACATGTCGGGCTAAAGCCCGACCTACGGTCGGATTGATTGTAACGATCAGGTTTATGCAAGTGTCAGGTTTACGTTCACCTTGTCATTGCACCATTGTCTTGCCCGAAACCTGAATCGCCCATCCTGTAGGAGCGGCGCGAGCCGCGATGCGTTGTGTTTTCGCGGCTTGCGCCGCTCCTACGAAGAAATCACGTCAAGGCAATCCTGAGACACCCAATACGTGCAATTCCGCTGCTCAGCCATCCTCCAGCCAGCCTTTCACCACCAGGGCCACCCGTTTGGGTTCCTGGCTGGCGAGCTGCTTGGCCATGTTGAGGTTGTCTTCATAGCTCGATGGCTTGGGCAGCCGGCCGGGGCTCTCGCCGGCGGCGGCCGCCGCGCCGTCGTGGCTGAGGGTGAGCTGATCCTCGGGGATCTCCTCGCCGGTTTCGGTCACGTACCGCACCTGGGGTTTGGCCAGGGAGCGCATGACCGGGCGCAGCACGCCGAACAGCAGCCCCAGCACCAGCAGGCCCGCGAGTACCTGACGCACCACGGTGCCAAACCAGGGCTTCTCCCAGATGGCCTCCTCGGGCACCTCCGGCGCCGGTGGCAGGTTGAAGGGCGCGTTGATGACCTTGACCGTGTCACCCCGCAGGGCGTTGAAGCCCACCGCCTCGCGCACCAGTTCGGTGAAGCGTTGCAACTGTTCCTGGGTGTAGGGCTGGGGGACGACCTTGCCTTCCTCGTCGGTGGTGGTGGGCACGTCGAGCACCACGGCCACCGACAGCTTGCGGATCCGCCCCGGCGCCTGACGGGTGTGGCTGATGGTCTTGTCCAGTTCGAAATTGCGGGTGGTACGCTTGATGGAGCGCTTCGGCGGTTCGGGTTTCGTGTTGGCCTCGCCATTGGCGTTGCCATTGGTCGCCTGTTCCGGCGCCGCCGCCGGCCCCGGCGGGGTGTTGGACAGGGCCCCGGGGATCCCGCCTTCCATGATGCCGCCGCTCGAGCTTTCCTCGAACTGCTGCTCGCTGCGCATGGCCGGCAGGTCGGGATTGAAGCGCTCCTGGGTCAGCTCGGTCACGGTGAAGTCGATGTCCGCATTCACCGTGGCGCGCACGCCGTGCAGGCCGACCAGCGGCCCCAGGATGTTCTCGATGCGCTCGGCGTAGGTCTGCTCCAGCTTGCGGGTGTAGTCGAACTGGCTGGCGGTGAGCAACAGATCCCGGTCCCGATCGCCGGACGACAGCAGGCGGCCCTTGTCGTCCACCAGGGTCACTTCCTCGGCGGTGAGGTTGGGCACGCTGGCCGCCACCAGATTGACGATGGCCGTGATCTGCTCCGCGGTGAGCCGGCGGCCGGGCGCCAGCTTGACCATCACCGAGGCGCTGGGCTTGCGCCGGTTGCGCACGAAGGCCGAATCCTTCGGAATCGCCAGATGCACCCGGGCGGTCTGCACCGCGTTGATGGACATGATGGTGCGTGCCAGCTCGCCCTCCTGGGCGCGCTTGTAGCGCACCGACTGCATGAAGGTGGAGGAACCGAAGCCGCTGTCCTTGTCGAGGATCTCGAAGCCCTGGCCCTGGGTGGGCGTGAGGTTCTCGGCGGCCAGCTTGAGCCGGGCGTCGTTGAGCCGATCGGCCGCCACCAGCAGGGCGCCGCTCTCGGCATCCAGCCGGTAGGGAATCCCGGTGGCATCCAGCACCTCGATCATGCGCTGGGCATCGCGGCCGTCCACGCCCGCATACAGGATCCGGTAATCGGGCGACTGGGACCACAGCACCACGGCGATCCCCAGGGCCACGCTCGCCGCCAGCCCCAGCAGCAGCCCCACCTGCCGCACCACCGGCAGGGCCAGCATGCCCTGCAGGCTGGCCGGACCGCCGAGCGGCGCCTGCCCCGGCGCCGGCACGGCGCCGGAAGCAGCCGGCTCCATGGCCGTGGCCTCACCGGCCTTGATCAGATCATCGCTCATGTTGCCTTACCCGATGGTTGCGTGGTGTGTGCGCGTTGCCATGCCTCAGATCTGCATGTTCATGATTTCCTGATAGGCGTTCACCAGCTTGTTGCGCACCTGGATCATGGCCTGGAAGGAAACGTTGGATTTCTGCAGGGCCACCATCACGTCGGCGAGCTGCACGTTGGGATCGCCGTTCTGGAACGCCGTGGTCAGGCGATCGGCTTCCTGCTGGGTCATGTTGACCTTCTCGATGGACTGCTTGAGCAGATCGGCGAAATCGGCCTGGGGCGCGCCTTCGGCAGCGGCCGGTTTCGCGCTCTGGCCCTGGGCGGCCTCGGCCATGGCGCGCATCTGCGCCAGCAGGGCATCGGGACTGATGGTTGCGTTGCTCATGGTCTGCCCTCCAACGGTGTCAAGCCGGTTCCATGCCGTGCAGATCGGGAATCCGGATCCCGGCCTCGCGCATGCGGGCCAGCTTGTAGCGCAGGGTCCGCTGGCTGATGCCGAGCCGCTCGGCGGTGGCCTTGCGGCTGCCATTGACGTCGCGGATGGTCTTGAGGATCACTTCCCATTCCCGCTGCCGCAGATCCGAATTGAGATGGCCGCCGGCCGGGGCCTCGGCCGGCGCGGGGGCCGCCGCCGTGCGCGGCGCGGCCGGCGCGGCGTCGGTTTCGAAATGGAGATCGCCCACGTCCACGGTCTGCCCGCCGGCCAGGATCAGGGCCCGCTGCATGGCATTGTCCAGCTCGCGGATGTTGCCCGGCCAGGGATAGGCCCGCAGGCGTTCGCAGGCGGCCTCGGTGAGCTGCAGGCCCGGGCGCCCGGCCCGCGCCGCGTGTTTCTGCAGCAGGCTGCGGGCGATGGGCACGATGTCGTCCGGCCGTTCCCGCAGGGGCCGGATATGCAGCGGGAATACGTTGAGGCGGTAGTAGAGGTCTTCGCGGAAACGGCCTTCGGCCACCGCCTGCTTCATGTCGCGGTTGGAGGTGGCCAGCACCCGCACGTCCAGTTCGATGGTCTTGCTGCCGCCGAGCCGTTCCACTTCCCGCTCCTGCAACACCCGCAACAGTTTGGCCTGCAGGCCCAGATCCATCTCGGAGATCTCGTCGAGCAGCAGGGTGCCGCCCTGGGCCTGCTCGAACTTGCCGGGGCTGGCCTTGTAGGCACCGGTGTAGGCGCCCTTCTCGTAACCGAACAGGGTGGCCTCGAGCATGTTCTCGGGAATGGCCGCGCAGTTGATGGCTACGAAGGGGCCGTCGGCCCTGGGCGAATGGCCGTGGATGAAGCGCGCCAGCACTTCCTTGCCCACGCCGCTTTCGCCGGTGATGAGCACCGTGGCGTCGCTCTCGGCCACGCGGCGAGCCAGGCGCACCAGCTCCTGGCTGGCCGGGTCCTCGGCCACCATGTCGCGGCCGTCGGTGTCGTTCTGCACGTACTGGCCGACCATGTTGACCAGCACTTCCGCCTCGAAGGGCTTGACCAGGTAGTCCACCGCGCCCTCGCGCATGGCGTCCACCGCCTGGCTGATGGAACCGTAGGCGGTCATCAGCACCACGGGGATGTCGGGATGGTCCTTGCGCACCTGTCGCAGCAGGGCCTGTCCGTCCATCTTCGGCATGTTGATGTCGCTGACGATCAGCGAGATCGCCTCCGTCTCCAGGATCGGCAGGGCCGCCTGGCCGTTGTCGGCCGTGTGGACCCGATAACCGGCCAGGCTCAGGGTTTCCGCCAGGGCTTCGCTCAGTGCGGCGTCGTCTTCGACGACCAGGATGGTGGTTTGCATGCTCACGTCCTCTCGCTTGCCGGTTCAGCCGGCGATGGAAATGTCGGCCGGTGCCCCCTCGGCATCCGGCGGGTTTTGGCGCTGGCACCGCGGCAGGCACAGGCGGAAGGTGCAGCCCTGCCCCGGTACCGAATCCAGTTCGATGCGGCCCTGATGGTTGCGTACCACGGCCGCCACCACCGCCAGCCCCAGGCCGGTGCCTTCCTGGCGGGTGGTGAAGAAGGGATCGAACACGGCCGCCTGCTGTTCCGGCGGAATGCCGGGGCCGGTGTCGCTGACCGCAAGGCAGATGGCCTCCTCACCGGCGGTGGCGCTCAGGCGCAGGCAGCCGTCGCGGCCCATGGCCTGGATGGCGTTCATGCCCAGGTTGAGCAGAGCGCTCACCAGCATCTGCCGGTTGCCCTGCAGTAGCGCGTGCGGACAGGTGTTGTCGATGACCAGTTCGATGCGGGCGCTGTGCAACTGGGGTTCGAGCACCTGGGCCAGTTCCTCGAACAGCGCGGCGGTGGTGAAACGCGCCTCGCCGGTCTCGCCGCCGCGGGCGTAGAGCAGCATGTTGTCGACCAGTTGCTCGAGATGGCGCAGGCGTTCGACGATCCGCTCGCCGATGCGCTGCCGGTCGGCATCGGCGAGGCGCGGCCGCTTGAGCTGGCTGGCATGCAGCAGGGCCGAGGCCAGGGGCGTGCGGATCTGATGGGCCAGGGAGGCGGCGGTCTCGCCCATGGCGGCCAGCCGTTGCTGGTGATGCAGCCGATCCTGCAGGCGGCGCATTTCCGTCACGTCGGTGATCAGGATGATCTGGCCCGGCTCGTCGCCGAGCGGGCAGGTGGAGAGGTTCACCCGGCGGCCGTCGGCCAGGGAGATTTCGTGGCCGTCGTCGGCGCGGGGGGCGAAGGTGCGGGCGATGATCTCGCTCCAGGCGCGATGCCGCAGGGGCTCGCCCAGCAGATCCACCGCCGCGGGATTGCATTCCTGCACGATGCCTTCCCCGTCGAGCACCACCACGCCACCGGGCAGGGCCTGCAGCAGCCCTTCGAGGCGCGCCGCCAGGCGTTCCTTCTCGGTCAGCTCGCGCATGCGCGCATCGCGGGCCGCGGCCAGCTCGGCGCTGAGCTCGGCCACCCGGCCTTCGAGCTGCTGGTAGGAATCGGTCAGTTGCTGCGAGAGCTGGTTGAACAGGCGGAAGGCGTCTTCCAGGCCTTGCCGGTCCAGTCCTGCGGTGGGCATCGCGTTCTCGTTCATGTGTCTCCCCTTGACGTCGGAGAGACAGGAGCAAGAAGCGTGCCTGATTTTGAACTACTTGTGATTCAATAACTTGGAGGCAGGGCGCGGGAAAGAGTCAAGATTACGACACCTTTTCGGCCCGTTGCAGGCCGTACTTGCGCATCTTTTCGACGAGGGTGGTGCGGCGCATGTTGAGCCGCCGGGCGGCATGGGCCACCACCCCATTGGCCTCGTCCAGGGCCTGCTTGATCAGGGAGGATTCGAGCTGCAGCATGTGCTCCTTCAGATCGATGCCTTCGTCCGGCAGGCGCACGGGCGCGTTGAGATCCACCACCGTGGGTCCGCTGGCCGGCTGTTCCAGTTCCACCGTGGGCAGCTCGTCGAGGTTGAAGTCCTTGCGGTATTTTTCCGGCAGGTCGCGCACGTCCACCACGCCGTTGGGGAACATGATGATCAGCCGTTCGATCAGGTTGGCCAGCTCGCGCACGTTGCCGAGCCACTTGTGCTGCTGCAGGGCCGCCACCGCGGCCGGGGTCAGGCGCACACTGCCACGGCCTTCGTGTTCCATGCGGGTGATCAGCTCGTCGATGAGCAGGGGGATGTCCTCGGCGCGCTCGCGCAGGGGAGGCATCTCGATGGGGAAGACGTTGAGGCGGTAGAACAGATCCTCGCGGAAACGCCCCTCGGCGATCTCCTTTTCCAGATCCCGGTGGGTGGCGGCGATGATCCGCACGTCGGTCTGGATGCTCTTGTTGCTGCCGACCCGCTCGAAAACCCGCTCCTGGATCACCCGCAGCAGCTTGACCTGCATGGCCAGGGGCATGTCGCCGATCTCGTCGAGGAACAGGGTGCCGCCCTGGGCCATTTCGAAACGGCCCTGGCGGCTGCTGATGGCGCCGGTGAAGGCGCCCTTCTCGTGCCCGAACAGCTCGCTCTCCAGCAGATCCGGCGGGATGGCGCCGCAGTTGACCGGCACGAAGGGCTTGTCGCGCCGCGAGGAGTTATAGTGCAGATTGCGGGCCACCACTTCCTTGCCGGTGCCCGACTCGCCGGTGATGAGCACGTTGGCGCCGGTGTTGGCCACCTGCTCGATCAGCTTGCGCACCACCTGGATGCCGGTGCTGTTGCCCACCAGCGATCGGAACAGGGTCTGGGTGCCGCTGCCGGGGCGCAGGGTCTGGCGGCGGTGGATGTCGGCCTGCCGCAGCACGTGCTGGAACTGCCGGTAGCGCACCGGCTGCTCGATGACGCCGGTGATGAGCCGGGACAGGGCGGCGCTGACCGGATGGGGCGCATCCCGCTGGCAGATGAGCAGGATCGGCACCTCGGGCGCCAGGGCATCGCGCAGGGCCTTGACCGCCTCCCGGGTAGCCGCCTCGTCCTGCAGGCAGCCGCTGACCACCAGTTCATACTGATCGGGCGCCGCGAGCCGGTCGCGCCATTGGGCGTGGGTGGCGGTGTCCACCTCGCCGTAGTCCACGAATTCGAAAATCTGCCGGAGGGCTTCCCGCTGTTCGGGGTTGTCGTCGATGATCAGGACGTTTCGATCGGAGAGTGTCTTGTCCATGGGTGCCATCTGAAAATTCCGTTCGCGTAGGGAGAACCCGGTTCACCCGAGCACCGCTGGCGCAGGTGACAGGTGCGGGACGACGGCGGGGGACACCATCTCTGTGCAGCGATACTAGCGCCCCGGCCCTTGCCCTGTCAAAAATCGGACACTCGCGGAATTTCTTTACCTAAATCTTTGTCAGGCGGGAAATGTGACATTGGTTACAGGTTGAGCGCCTCAAAGCCGTGATGGTTTTGTGGGCAAGAATCACGAACAGGGTTTGAACGTGCATCAGATGTCGGGCGGTTCAAGCGCAGCGGAGCCGCCGTTTCCGTGGCGATTCGTATCGTTGTCCGATGGGGCGTGTTGCGTTGAATGGCGTGGCAGGGGGAGGCAGGTCGAAGCGCTTGCGAGGTTCAGGACGGTGGCGTCTTCTGGCGGGCGCGGGCCACGGCCTGGCGGTGCTGGCGGAAGATCCATTTCTCCAGTTGCTCGGCGGCCGCTTCGGGCCAGGCGTCGAAGGCCACCCGCCACCGGCCGTCGGCGGCAGGTTGCGCCGTGCCCGGCAGTTCCAGCGCCGGCGCGCCCGGGATCTGCAGGCGCACCACCACGGGCCGACCCGCTTCCGGCCCCGTCCGGGCCGCCCATTCGATGCCCCGGGGATCGAGCCGGCTCGGCACCACGTCCCCCCCTTCGCCAGCCTGTTCCAGCAGCAGGCCCAGCATGGCGATGATGACATCGAGCTTGCGATCCAGATGTCGCCAGGCCTGCCTGGCCTCTTCGCCCGCTTCGGGCAGCGGACTGCCCTCGCCCTGAAGATTGAGCAACTGCAGAACCATGGCCGTGCGTTGCAGGACCCCGTCCGCCTCGCCCGCGCTCAGGGGGCGCCACGCCAGGGGGACGCGCAGCGAGACGTGCAGGCCGCGATGGTCGTCCCCGCCGGGATTCACGGCCGGACCGGATTCTGCAGATAGGCGCGGGACATGTGCCGGCCGCGCTGCAGGGTGAGCAGTTGCACGGTGGTGCTCTGCCGGGACTGTTCGCCGAGCAAGATGCACTCCCGGCTCATGGCCAGCACCGCGTTGAGACGTTCGGCCAGCGCCGGCAGGCGATCATGAAAGCGGGGATGGGCCAGCAGTTCGTCGAGCACCCGTTGCCGGGTGTTTTCGAGCCGGCTCACCGTCGTCCAGTCGTCCTGCCGCGCGGCGGCGAGCATGCGCCGGGTCAGGCTGCACAGCACCTCGGCATGCCGATCGCAATCCAGGTGATCCACCGCGGCGGCATCAGGCCGAGTCATCGGTGACGCCCGGCAGTTCGTCCCAGGCCGACTTGATGGAGCGCAGCAGGGACGCCACCTCGTCGAGCATGTCGGGATTGTTCTCGATGTTGGCCCGGGCCAGGCGGCGAGTCATGTAGTCATAGAGATCGTCGAGGTTCTGGGCGATCTCGCCGCCCTTCTCCACGTCGAGACTGGCCCGCAGGCCGTCGATGATGGAGATGGCCCAGCTGATGTGGCCACCCTTGCGGGCGATGTCGCCCCGTTCCATGTGGCCCTTGGCGATGGCGATCTTCTCCTGGGCGCCATCCATCAGCATCTGGATCAGGCGATGGGGATCGGCCGCCGCCACGCCACTGGCCACGCCCACGCGGGTGTATTCCTGAACTGCGCTGTGCAGCTTCGCCATGTTCATGCTGTTGCTCCTCTGCTTGCGGTGTGTCATCACGTCTTCCCCGCCGGTGAACGGAGAACCTACTTGCTCTTGCGCGCGCCCGGCAGCCCTTCGAGTTCCCGGGCCAGCCGTTCGCTGGTGCTGCGCATCTGGCTGAGGGTAGCGTCGAGGGCCGAGAACTTGCGCGTGTAGCGCTCCTCCGCCTGCGACAGCCGCCGCGCCAGTTGATCCCGTTGTTGCTGGATGTCACGCAGGCGGGCGTCATAGCCTTCCATCCGTGCATCGAACAGGCCATCCGGATCCAGATAGCCGGTGATCCGCTTCTCCATCTGCGCGGCGATGCCGTTGGAGAAGTTCACCACGCCCCGCGGCCCGGTGCTGCCGCCGCGGATCGCCACCTCCAGTCCCTTTGCCGCGCCGGTGCCGATCAGGACCCGGCCCCGGCCCTCGCCCGGTACACCGTCGAAGCGGCCGGCCACGTCCTGGCCCGGCCGGCCGGGGCCGGCGGCCAGGCCCGTCAGTTCCGCCAGCCGCGGGTCGATGGCGAGGATCGCGATCGTCGAATCGGCCCCCACCTTGGCCGACTGGATCACCAGCCGGTCCCCGTCCACGGCCACCTTCGCCGCCACCTTGGCGTTGCCGAGCGCGGCATCGGCCTGCACGGCGGACTGAAGCGCCGCCGCCAGCGCGGGCAACGAGGCGAACTGCCCGGCCGCCAGCGTGAGGGTACCGCTTTGCACGCCATCGACGGCGATGCGGAACGTGGCATCCTGGGTCAGTTCGAGCGGGCCGGCAATCGGCGCCCCGGCCAGCTCGCCGGCCGCCGGCAGGCGCTCGATGGTCAAGGCATAGCGTCCGGGACGGGTGGCCTCGGTGTAGCCGCGATAGTCCACCAGCGGATCACTGGCCTCGCCCGCCACCGCGAACAGCCGGGCCACTTCCTGCAGGTCGTCCTCGATGGCCTGCTGCAGACGGGTTTCATCCAGGCTGAGCGTACCGTCGCGCTGGGTCTCGATGCCGATGCTGGCCAGGGAGGTCCAGCGATCGTTGACCGCGCTGAAGTCCTGGCCGATCAGGTTGCGCAGCTGCTGGGCGATGCCGCGCACCGCAGCATCGCCGCTCAGGGGGCCGGCCGTGCGGCTCTCGGGGTCGTAGCCGGTGAGCTGATTGACCATCTGCATCAGCTCGTTGTACCTGGCCACGAAGTCGCGCACGTCGCCGACGACCTTTTCGGTATCCGGCGCCACCTGCAAGACCGCGCGCTGACCCTCACTGCCCGGTTGCAGTTCGAGGCTCACGCCCTCGATGGCATCGTCGATGGTGTTGCCGGAACGGTGGATGGTCAGCCCGTCGATGCGCAATACCGCATCCTGGGCCGCCACCAGTTCCTGCAAGTGGCTGCCGGCCGCCGGCAGGGGCTGGCCGTTGGCGTCCACGCTCCCGCCGGCGGCCGGATCGTGCAGCAGGAACGACAGCCCCTGGCGATCGGTGCTGTCGCCATCGTCGTCGTCCACCAGCAGGCGCACGCTGCCGTCGCGCCCGGCCGAGGTCGAGGAGACCAGCAGCCGATAGCCGCTGCCGTCGTTGACCACCGAGGCGCGCACGCCGGCCTCGGCACGGTTGATGGCCTCGGCAATGCCGCGCAGCGAGCCGTCCGCCGCCTCGATGGTGACGGTTTTCGGCGTCTGTCCGGATTGAATGCGAAACTGGCCGCTGTCGGGATCGACATGGCCAAGCTGAATGGTAAGGGTGCCCGTACCCAGCGGGGCCACGTCCGATTCGACGGGGTCGCTGGCCAGTCGTTGTGCCTGGGCAAGTTGCACGATTTCCACCTCGTAACGCCCGGGTCGGGCCCGGGCCGTGGCCGTGGCGCTGAGCGCCGCTTCGTCGTCCACGGCGACGCGCATGTGGGCAAAGGTATCCGGACGGGCCAGGCCACCGAGGGTGGCCTGCAACCCGGATACCGCTCCCTTGAATGCGCCCATCGCGGTCAGTCCTTCCTGGACCTTCGCTTCCTTGCGATCGAGCCGTGCCGTGACGGGGGCGCCTTCTGCCGACACCAGTTTGTCCACCAGCTCGGGCACGTTGAGTCCGGAACCGTTGCCTGTGGATGGAATGGCGGGCATGTCCTACCTCGGGGGTTGCGGTTTTGCATACGGGAGGCGGCAATCCCGGCATCCCAGCCGGCCGCCCTGTCTCCCTCCATGGAGACCCGTATGCAAATCCGATACCACCTTTTACGCCTTCAGCTCGATGAGAAATCCCTTGGCTTCCTCCTGGCCTTCCAGGGCCGCGGCAATGTGCCGGGAGATGGCCAACATCTCTTCCGAGGGGATCTGGCGTATGAGCTCCTTGGTCTGCCGGTCGTAGACGCGGACCACGAACCGTCCCGTGTCGTCGTCCACGCTGAAGTCCATTTCCCGCTGCTGCTTCTGCACGAAGGCCTGCAGCTGACTGACGGCTTCCTGGAGCGTCTCCTGGCTGATGGATTCCGAGGCCTCGACCTCGACGGCAGCCGCGGCAATCCCTTGCCGGGTTTCGACCGTTGTGCCACCGGAATCGCGGGTACTGCGGGTTTCGACAGTCCCGGCCAGCAGTGTCACATTGGCGATGCTCTGTGCTGCCATAACGTCACCTCGCTTGTTGTCGGGGCGATCCGCGCCGGCCGGTCTCGGCCGGGGCGGGCCACCGTGTCACCGTCATGGCTTACTGCAACAAGCTCAGAACGTTCTGGGGCATCGCATTCGCCTGGGCCAGCATCGCCGTACCGGCCTGCTGCAGGATCTGCGCGCGGGTCAGCTCGGCAGTCTCTGCCGCGAAGTCGGCATCGCGGATCCGCGACCGGGCAGCCGACAGGTTCTCGGCGTTGGTCGACAGGTTGGCGATGGTGGAACCGAAGCGGCTCTGGATGGCGCCGAACTTGGCCCGCTGGTTGTTCACGTTGGCCAGGGCGGCATCCACGGTGGCCAGCGCCAGGTTGGCCCCTTCCACGGAGCTGATGTCCAGCTCGGCCACCGAGTTGAGTTCGGACGCCACGGTGGCGGCATCGACCACCTGCCCCACGTCGCCGGAGACGGAGAAGGACTTGTCGGAGTCGAAGACCACCTGACCGGTGATGTAGGCCGCACCGGCGGTACCGGAGCTGAGGGTGGCGCCACCGATGACCATGTTGCCGGAGTTGGTGTTGCCGGCGGCCACGGTGATGTCGATGTTCTCGCCCGTGGAGTTCATCAGCACGATGCTCTTGCCATCGTCGCTGACCCGAGCGGTCACACCGGTCTTGGAGGCCACGTCGTTGAACGCGGTGACCGCGCCGGCCAGGCCATCGTTGCCCTCGGTGCCGGAGATGGTGAAGGAGATCTGCTGCGGATCGGCGTTGTCCGACTTGATGCTCAGCACATAGGCGCCGGCGGTGTCGAAGCTCACCTTCTGCTCGGTGGTGGCGTAAGCCTTCACGCCGGTCTCATCCGCCTTGGCAGTGACCATCTCGGCGATCTTCTTGGCCGATTCGCCGGTATCGATGGTGAAGGTTTCGGTGCCCAGCGACCCGGCCACGGTGAGGGAGCCGCCTGCTACCCGGTTGGTGCCGGCAGCACTGGTCGCCGTGCCTTCCACGCGGTAGTTGCCGTACTGGCTGGTGCGGAAGTTGGCGGTGGTGGTCTGGATGGTCTGGTTGGCGTTCGCGCCCACCTGGAACACGGCCGCGCCGAAGGTGCCGTCGAGCAGCTTCTGGCCGTTGAATTCGGTGGAGGTGGCGATGCGATCCAGCTCGGAGACCAGTTGGCCCACTTCCGCCTGCAGCGCCTGACGATCCGATGCGGAGTTGGTGGCGTTGGCCGACTGCACGGCCAGCTCACGGATCCGCTGGAGGATGTTGCCGGCCTCGGACAGCGCCCCCTCGGCCGTCTGGGCCAGGGAAATGCCGTCGTTGGCGTTGCGCACGGCCTGATTCAGGCCGCGGATCTGCGCCGTGAAGCGCTCGGAAATCGCCAGACCCGCCGCGTCGTCCTTGGCGCTGTTGATGCGCAGGCCCGAAGACAGCCGCTGCAGGGAAGTCTGCAAGGCTTCCTGGGACTTGTTCAGGTTACGCTGCGAGTTCAGCGACATGATGTTGGTGTTGATTACCTGAGGCATAACGCACTCTCCTGTTCTGCCCTGCAAGCGACCCGGCGGGACGGTTGCAGTCTTTCATCTCTAGCGGATATACATCGGAAACCCGATATATTCACCGCTCCCGGGAACACTAGCGTCCGGGAACGGGGAAGCTTTATACCTCGGGTGGCAAAAATTGGCCGTTGCGCAAATGGTTGAAAACCGGGGTGATTTTAGGGTGCAGGAGCAAGGGGGAAGAAGGGCGGGGCTGAATTTTCAGGCTATCTCCTGTAGGAGCGGCGCAAGCCGCGAACCGTGCAGGGACGAGTGGCGACGACTACAGTCAGTTCGCGGCTTGCGCCGCTCCTACGGGAAATGCACATCAAGCGGGGGAGAGGTTATCCGGAGTGAACCGGCCCTTGCGGCGCCAGCCTGCGATGGCCTCTCAAATATAGTTGAACAGCGAGATGCCCTGCACCCGCGTGAAGGCCTTTTGGGAGGCCTCGAGGCCGGTGAGCTTGAGGTTGAGTTCGGCCACGGCCTTGGCGTAGTCCAGATCCTCCACTTCCGAGAGCACTTCCTTCACCTGCAGGGAATAGCCCTCGTTGATGGATTCCTGGCCGTCCAGGGCGTTGAGCCGGGCGCCCACGTCGGCGCGCACGTCGAGCACGTTGCCCAGGGCCTGGTCCAGGCCGGCGATCACCCGGTTCACGGTATTGTGCAGCTTGGCCCGGGAAGGCTCGTCGCCGCGCGGCTCGCGCAGTGCTTCGGCCAGTTGCTGCACGGTGGTGAACATGTCCTGGCGGTAACTGGGCCGGATCACGAAGATATCACCGGCCTCAGGCTTGCCTTCGATGCTGGTGACGATGCCGGCGAACTGGATCGACGCCCTGGGGGTATAGGGCGTGCCGGCGGGGCGGATGGTATTGCCCTGATCGTCGATCACGGAAAAGCTGAGATAGGGCTCGCCTTCGCCGCCCTGCTGCGCCGGATCCACCGTTTCGAAGACGATGGCATAGGTCCGCTGATCGTAGGCGCCGACGATGTTGCCGGGATCGGCGATCCCCGAGCCCCGGTTGTCGGGATGATCGATGATGGTGAAATCACCGTTGCCATCACGGATGTTGCGGAACACGGTGGTGCCCGAATCCCCCGTGGCGATCTGGCGCCGGGGGCCGATCTGCAAATGCCGCTGGCCGTCGTCGCCATGATAGTCGTATTCGCCGAACTCGTTACGAGTGAACGGGCGGAAACGGCTGCGGGTGCCGGCGAACAGGAACTCGCCCGTGCTGTCCATGGAGTTGGCGAGCCCCACCAGCTCCTCCCGCAACTGATCCACCTCTTCGGCGATGGAAGCACGGCTCTCGTTGGTCTGGGTGTCGTTGTTGGCCATCACCGCCAGCTCGCGCACCCGCTGCAGAACCGTGGTGACGTTGGTCAGCACGCCTTCTTCCAGGTTCAGCCGCGCGCGGGCCGCGGCGATGTTGTCCTGATACTGCTTGTTGGTGCCGAGAATGTCGTGCAGCTTGACGATCTTGGCCGCGGCCACCGGATCGTCCGAGGGCTTGAAGATCTTGCGCCCGGTGGCCACCTGCTTCTGCACGTGGCTGAGCTTTTCCTGCTGCTCGAGCATGGCGTCGATGGCCACCTGCTGGGCCTGATGGCTGGAAATGCGCATGACGGTTTACCGGAAGGCGTTCATCAGGGTTTCGAGCATCTTGTTGGCCACGGAGATCACCTGGGCGTTGGCCTGGTAGAGGTTCTGGTAACGCACCAGGTTGGCCGCCTCCTCGTCCAGGTTCACCCCGCCGATTTCGCTGGCCCGCTCCTCCGACTGCTGCAGCAGCAGCCGCTGGGCCTTGCCGTTCACGTCCAGCTCGTGGGTCTTGCTGCCCACGCGGGAAACGAGCTGGGAATAGGCTTCCGTGTAACTGGTGGTGCCATTGGCCAGCACCGGCGCGGCCTGCAGATCCGACAGGGCCAGGGCGTTGCGGTTGTCGCCGGTGCCATCGGTGTTGAAGTCGATGCGGAAGCGATCGCCGGCCTTCGGATTGCCGGTGATCCGCACCCGGAAGCCGAAATCGTCGCCACCGGGCGTGGGAAAGACGTCGGTGCCGGTCTTGGGATCGTAGCTCAGCACCGTGGTCAGGGCCGGCGCCTCGGGATCGGCCGGGGGTGGCGCGGGGACCGGATTGCCCTCGGCATCGGTGGTGATGGCCGGCGCGGGCGGCACTGCCGCGGTGCGGAAGCGGATCGGCTCGCCGGTGTTGTCCAGCACCTCGAAATGGGTCTCGTCGAGGAAGCGGATCACGAAGGGCGGCTTGAGAGTATCGCTGGCGTGGTCGAAGACCGGATTGTTCACATCCACCACCTGTGCCGGGCCGATCACGCCGTCGCCGATGTTGTCGATGGCCGCTTCGGTACGCAGGGGGCCGGCGGCCGCAATCTGCGACACGTCTTCGATCACCGGGCGGAACTGTTCGGCCCCAGCCCGGGTGGGCCGGATGATGAACTTGTCGCCCTCCTCGATGCGGGAGCCGCTGTCGACGAACAGGCGCAGGCCCTCGCTTTCCACTTCGATGGGCAACTGATCCCAGGTGCCGATCAGGGCCTCGTCGCTGAGCCGCACCAGCCGGTACTGGCCGTTGTTGAAGCTGAGGGTGTAGTCGCTGGTGCTCACCTTGTCGATGTCGGTGATCTCGGCGCCCAGGATGGTGTCGCCCCGGTTGTCGAAATGGGGCAGCACCTTGGGCGTGGTCTTCGCCAGCGGCGCGAAGAAGTCGCCGCCAAGGCGGCTGTGCAGATCCATGCCCTTGCGGTGCTGGGCATTGAAGGTCTCGGCCATGCCGATGGCGATCCGGCCCAGTTCGTTCTGGGCCGAGTCGAGGATCTGGCGGCGGAAGTCCAGCAACCCGCCCAGATGCCCACCGGTGAGAAAGCGGGTCACCACGGACGAAGCCCCGTTGCCGATGAAGGCGATCTCGCTCTCGTCCGGATCGAAGCGGCTCACCTGGACTTCCAGTTTCGCATGGTCGGAGCCGATCACCAGGCCCTGGCCGTTGCCCACGAACACGTTGACCCGGCCGTCGTCCTGCTCCATCACCCGCACCGACACCAGGCGCGACAGATCGCGGATCAGTCTGTCCCGCTGATCCAGCAGATCGTTGGGCTGCCGCCCGCCCACCTCCCGGGCCTTGACGATCATGTCGTTGACCCGCGCGATGGCCGAAGCCAGATCATTGATTTGCGTGACCGTGGATTTCATGTCGGCCGTCACGCCTTCGCGCAGGGAGGCGAAACGGTTGTTCAGATAGTCGAAGCGATCGGCCAGCGACCGGGCCTCGCTCACCAGCACCTGGCGGGCCGAGGTGGACTGGGGATCGTCCGCCACCCCGTTGACTGCGGCGAAGAAACTCTGGATGGCCGGCGCCATCCCGGCCTTGGGATCGGCCAGCAGGTTGTCCACCTGGCTGGTGTAGTGGTAATGGGTGTCGAGTTCCGAGCTGACCGAGGTGTTGTCCCGCACTTCCCGGGTCACGAAGTCGTCGTACATGCGGCGCACATTGCTCACCTGCACCCCGGTCCCCACGGCCCCGTTGCCCTTCATCTGGGGCGGCCGGGCGTCCAGCTCCACCCGCTGGCGGGAATAGCCCTCGGTATTGGCGTTGGCGATGTTGTGTCCGGTGGTGGACAGCGCCCGCTGGGCCGCCAGCGCACCGGAGGTGCTGATCCCGAGGATGTCACCCGCCATGGCGCATCACCTCGCTTGCATCCAGGGCCGCCGTCTGCAGGGTGTCGCGGCGCAGGATGTCGATGATCTTGTCGGCATAGCGCGGATCGGTGGCATAGCCGGCGGCCTGCAACTCGCTCACGAAGGCCTCCGGATCGTCGGCCCGTTCCAGCGCCTGCCGGTAGCGCGGACTGCCGCGCAGGAACTGCACATAGTCCCGGAAGCTGTCGGCAAAGGAATCGTAGGCCCGAAAGCGGGCCATCTCCCGCTGCGGTAGGCCATCCCGGAATTCGAGGGTGCTGACCGTCACCGCAGGTCCCTGCCAGCGGCCATCGGCCTTGATGTTGAACAGGTTGTGGCTGGAACGGCCCTCGGCATCCCGGCTGATGTGCTTGCCCCAGCCGGTCTCGAGCGCCGCCTGGGCAAGCAGCGCCCGGGGCGAGACACCCAGCTCCCGGCCGGCCTGCTCCGCATGGGGCCACAGCCGCCGCACGAAATCCGCCGGCCCGGCAAAGGCCGGCAAATCCTCACCCGGCTCCCGGCGAGTGCTTGCCGCTGCCGTGGTGGCGGCAGCCGGCGTCCTGCCCGGCGGAGCCGGATCGGTGGGCCCCGGTTCCGTCGGGGCGGCGGACACCGGCCCTGGCCGGGGAAGCTGCGGAGCCGTAGCCCGCCAGACGAAGCCGTCCGCCGCCCCTGCCGTGCCCGCGCCGTTCTCTGCCTTGCGGGACGACGGCGGCAGATAACGCCGCAACTGGCGCATCAGCGCCTCGGCCAGCCCGATCCCCTGGCCCTTGGCCATGTCCAGGCTGATCTGGTTGTCGAACATGTCCCGGTACAGTGCCTGCCGGGCACTGTCGAAATAGGGATCACCGAAACTCGCCTCGCGCATGCTCTTGAGCATCATCTTGATGAACAGGCTCTCGAACTGACGGGCCACGCCGGCCAGGGCCTGCTCCGGATCGGCCTGCGCCTGCCGGCGCAGATCGGCCAGCCCCCCGAAATCTGTATAACTCTCGGGTGGCGAAGCAGTGGCAAGGTTGGGGATGGCAGTCTGCATGCCCGCAATACTGCAGATTCCGTGCCAGCCCCGATCCCGCCTCGGCCGGCCCTATCCTCCGTATAATGCCCACATGGCCAACCAGACCCTGAATCTCACCCCGGACCTGCTCGCCTATCTGCGCGCGCACGGCCTGCGCGAACCCCCGGTCTTTGCCGAATTGCGCACCGAAACCGCCCGCCTGCCCGAAGCCGTGATGCAGATCAGCCCGGAACAGGGCCAGTTCATGGCCCTGCTGCTGCGCCTCATGGGCGCCCGGCGCGTGCTCGAGATTGGCACCTTCACTGGTTACAGCACCCTCTGGCTCGCCAGCGCCCTGCCGGAAGATGGCCAGATGATCACCTGCGACAGTAGCCGGGAATGGACCGGCCTGGCCCAACGCTACTGGCAAAAAGCCGGCCTCGCCGACCGCATCACCCTACACCTGGGCGATGCCCGCGACACTGTGCAGGCATTGCAGGACACAGGGGAAACAGACACCTACGACTTCGCCTTCATCGATGCAGACAAGGTCAACTACGATACTTACTATGAAGCTTGCCTGACCCTCGTCAGGCCGGGTGGACTCATTGCCATCGACAACACCCTGTGGGGTGGTGCCGTGGCCGATCCGTTTGCAACAGACCCTGATACCGAGGCAATCCGCCAGCTCAACCGGAAATTGCACGAAGATCAGCGGGTGGAGATGGCGATGGTGCCGATTGGGGATGGGGTGACGTTGGTGAGGCGGAGATGACGCCGCAATTCACAGGCGGTAAAACAGAGCGAGGAACGAGCAGGGTTTTTGCCGACCAAGTGAATTTGCCTTGCTATGCTACTGTTCTTAATTTCCAGACAAGATATAGAGACCATATCAACCACACCATGGCAAGTAGCCACCAAACTGGAAGCGACTTTTTCTTAATTTGCGAATGAACCCTTGCCATCTTCTCATCCATCTCTTTTGATGTGATGTTTCTTCCTTGTTTTCCAAGAGCGAGAAAAATAAACCCAGCCATCGAAACTGCATATAAGATAGGAACAACCACTGATAGAAAGCTAGGCTCTACGTTTTCCCAATCTATATCTCGCAAAGCAATAATCGGAATGGTAATGGCCACAACCCCAATAATGGTTGCTGCAAATTTTCCATTAACTTGATGATTTAGCGACTTCCGTATCTTTTTCATTTTAAGCATAACGCCATCATCAGGGGCTTTCAAAGCTGGCGGGGCTTTTGTGGTTTTTTTGCAAAAGCCGCGACAGGTTTGAAAGTCCCCTGGATGAGTTTGTTATGTGCTTTTTGAACAGTATATTGGAGCTGATTTAGCATTCTCATATTCTTCTTCTGATAAAAATGGCCATGTATTTGGGTCACCGTGACTGTTGAAATGATTATCTAGCACTTTTGTAAGGTAGCCCAAAGAGAGTAGCCAAGTAATGGGGCGAGTAATTCTGTAGTAAAGCGGCCATTTAGGCCACTTGTACTCAATATCGCTTTTTAAAAAAACAATGGCTCTTTTAATAATATCCATTTGTTCATTAGACAAAGTCCATTTACCTTCCATTTTATGCTCTTGTAAGTCATCATATATAAGCCAAATATTTTTCCTGATCTCAATTATACCGATGTCTTTTGTATTAATATCATATGCAACGTCATCATATTCAAAATTTGTATTGAATCCTTCTACGAAGTGCCTGACTTCTTCTGCTAATTTATTTCTTGATTCTCTGTCGATCATTTTTATTGCACATAACGTTTGGGCTCAGGGGCGACGGCGCGCTAGCGCCGACGTCCCTTGGAGCCCATTGTTAGGCTATTGCCTGGAAAATGGATAAAGCAATATATAATTACTATTTGATATAGCTACCTGTAACGTATCGTTGGTAGAGACATTATCAAGCAACCCAGCTAATCCAGTATATGAGCCATTCAGGCTACCACAAGAGGTTATAGAAGTAGTCATGCTGTACAGGTTGTGCGTTGTATCCAATAACCCAATAGTTCCGGATATAACACATCCAGCAGAGTCCTGACCAAAAAATGCCCCATCATTTTGCACGGTTACAGTGAGACTATAAGAACCACTTGTGTAGTTCCAACTACCAGCAACCAGCAACAATGACGATGCGCGATTGTAAATACTATTAAAGGTGAGCGACATTGTTCCACTCGTTCCATAAGATGTATTAAAAGAAACTGATATCGATCCTTGCTCTGTCACGGTTCCCGAAATTGTTGCGGTAGCATATGGGCCGCCATTAATTTGATATGCTGTTACGTTACCCGAGATACTATTACCACTTACGGTATAACTTCCGTCATAAATTGCACCGGCTGACTCACTTATTGCAATAATTCTTCCATTATAGAGTAGGCCGCTAACATCAAATGTTCCTACTCCAATTTCTGTAAACGTCCCTTCCCATAGCCCATTCGCCGATATAGTAGTTGTTCCTCCACCTCCTGTTGTCCCCCCATCTCCGCTGCCACCTCCACCACAAGCAGCCAATGCAATAAGCACAATCATGCCGAATATAATGTTTATCATATTTGTTCTGGATTTCATGATTTCCTCCCGATTTCACGCTCTCCTATTCTCGAGTCTAACGACATAGCTCAGCGGCAGGCAAAAGTGGCGCGTATTTTTGCTTTGCAAAAATCGCGACGCTTTTGCCTGTCAGCTGGAGCGGCTTGTTGGGCGGTATCAAAGATGAAACTTGACATCATATTCGCCTGCCACATCTACAACTTTTGCGACATCTGGTGGGCCTGGCGGTATTTCACGATCGAGCGCCGAGAACATTGGAATGGCTTTGCTATTGGATGATGTTATTTCAATCATCTCACCACCCCCTTCACCGAAGCTAAATGCATGTACAGTGCCAGCAGGCACATTGACAAGAGTGCCCTCGTGACAGCTGGTCGTTTGACCATTACAGGTAAACTGAACACTGCCTTTTGTCACATAAAATGACTCATCCCAAGGATGGCTATGAGGAGGTGGACCTGCACCTTCAACACCAGACTGAAGGGTAATCTTTTGCGCTTTTGAATCAGTGAGTACAGTAACGCTTACTCCAATAACATTAAGTGCCGTATTTCTATCGCTTGGCGTAATGACCTTTTCTTTCTGACTCATAATGCATTTCTCCATTTTGGAATATCTCGATTGATTTATTAGCCCAGCATCGTATTAGATTGATGGTAGAAAACCAGGATAGGCAGAATTCGGCCTAATTTGACATTTGTGTCCTAGGCAGAATTGGTTGGGCGGGTTTTCGCCTTCCAGGGCTTTTCCTCATTGACTTTTCAAGCGTAGACCGCGCCCTGCCCTCTTTCAACCACTTCCGATACGCCTTTTTATGTACCCCAATACGAAAACGGCCGGGCAAAGCCCGGCCGTTTCCTCGCCACTTGGCCCTCGTCCCTCGGCCCTAATCAAAGGGATGCCGCAGCACGATGGTTTCGTTGCGTTCGGGGCCGGTGGAGATGATGTCGATGGGGATGCCGACGATTTCCTCGATGCGCTTGAGGTAGGCGCGGGCGTTGGCGGGGAGGGCGTCGTATTCGCGGACGCCGACGGTGGATTCCTTCCAGCCGGGCATGTCTTCGTAGACGGGTTCGACGGCTTCGAAGCCTTCGGCGCCGACGGGGGGATCGTTGCGAATTTCGTCATCGACCTTGTAACCGACGCAGATGCGGATGGTGTCGAGGCCATCGAGGACGTCGAGCTTGGTGATGCACAGGCCGGAGACGCTGTTGATGAGCACGGAGCGGCGCAGGGCCACGGCGTCGAACCAGCCGCAGCGGCGAGGGCGACCGGTGGTGGAGCCGAATTCGTGGCCGGCGCGGGCCAGGTGTTCGCCCACTTCGTCGAGCAGGCTGTCGCCATCGTACAGTTCGGTGGGGAACGGGCCGGAACCGACGCGGGTGGTGTAGGCCTTGGTGATGCCGAGCACGTAGTCGAAGTGGCGCGGGCCCATGCCGGTGCCGGTGGCGGCGCCGCCCGCGGTGGTGTTGCTGGAGGTGACGAAGGGGTAGGTGCCGTGGTCGATGTCCAGCAGCGCGCCCTGGGCGCCTTCGAACATGATGTTGCGTCCGGCTTCGCGGTGCTCGTGCAGTAGAGCGGTGACGTCGGCCACCAGGGGCTCGAGTTCCTCGCGCATCGCCAGGGTTTCGTCCAGCACCTTGTGGAAATCGACCGGATCGGTCTTGAAATAGTGCTGCAGGGCGAAGTTGTGATAGTCGAGCACTTCGCCGAGCTTGGCGGCGAAGCGTTCCCGGTGGAACAGATCGCCGAGGCGCAGGCCGCGGCGGGAGACCTTGTCTTCGTAGGCCGGGCCGATGCCGCGGCCGGTGGTGCCGATGGCCTTCTTGCCGCGGGCCTTCTCCCGGGCATGATCCAGAGCCACGTGGTAAGGCAGGATCAGCGGGCAGGCTTCGCTGATCCGCAGGCGTTCGCGGGCCGGCACGCCGTTTTCCTCGAGCATGCGCAGTTCCTTGATCAGGGCATCCGGGGCCAACACCACGCCGTTGCCGATCAGGCACTGGACGTGCTCGCGCAGCACGCCCGAGGGGATGAGGTGCAGTACGGTCTTTTCTTCGCCGATAACCAGGGTGTGGCCGGCGTTGTGTCCGCCCTGGAAGCGGGCCACGGCGCTGGCCCGATCGGTGAGCAGATCGACGATCTTGCCCTTTCCTTCGTCTCCCCACTGGGTTCCGATGACGACGACATTCTTGCCCATGCTGGACTCCTGAACCATTGTGTTACCTGTAATGAAACCGGACCGTTTTCCGGGCGTTGCAAGCGTTCTTGCGGCGGGAGGTCGGTTGATGGCACTTTCGCCGGCTCCGCTGCTCTTGAGCCGGCCTACATCCGGTCACATCCGGCCCGAAGCGGCGCCGTTTGTGTCAGAACGATTTTGCAACGTGCGGATTTACTCAAGCGGCGCGACCTCCCATTTGCCGTTGCGTTCGACCAGACGGCGATCGCAGCCCAGCTCGTCCGGCTCGCCGGCCTGCCCCGGCAGTTCGCGGATCACGCGCTCGCCCCGCTTGCGCAGTTCGGCGATGACTTCGTCGCTGGCGCCGGCAGGCGCGAAGATGGCGGCCGGGGCTTCGGCCGGCAGGTTGCCGACGGCGGCGAGGGTGCGCAGATCGGTGCTGAAGCCGGTAGCCGGTCGCGCCTGGCCGAAAACCTGGCCGATGCCGTCGTAACGGCCGCCGAGGGCGATGGCCTGGCCCCGGCCCGGGGTGTAGGCAGCGAACACCAGGCCGGTGTGATAGTGGTAGCCGCGCAGCTCGGCCAGATCGAAATGGAGGGTGACGGCGGGGATCTGCTCGGCCACCCGGCGGGCCACCTGATCAAGGGTGTCGATGGCGCCGAACACGGCTTCGGGCGCGCCGGCCAGGGCGTCGCGGGCGGTGGCCAGCACCTCGACGCTGCCGTGGAGATCGGCCAGGGCCAACAGGCGTTTGGCATGTTCCGCGGGAAGCGCCCATTCGGCGAGCAGCTCGTGGATCTCCGGCCTGGCCTTGCGTTGCAGGGCATCGAACAGTTCGCTTTCCCGTTCGCTGTCGAGGCCGGCGTCGGCCACCAAGGCCCGGTAAATGCCCACGTGGCCGAGATCGAGATAGACCGGCGCCACCCCGGCCAGGGCCAGGGTTTCGGCCATCAGGCGCAGGATTTCCAGATCGCTCTCGATGCCGGCATGGCCGTACAGCTCCGCGCCCACCTGCAGCAGGCTGCGGGCGCCGGCGAAACCGTCGGGCCGGGTGTGCAGCACGGTGCCGAGATAGCAAAGCCGGGTGGGCGCGGCGGTGCGCAGGTGGTGGGCGTCGATGCGCGCCACCTGCGGGGTCATGTCGGCACGGATGCCGAGGGTACGGCCGCTGATCTGATCGACCAGCTTGAAGGTTTGCAGATCCAGATCGTGGCCGCTGCCCACCAGCAGGGATTCGAGGTAGTCCACCAGCGGGGGGATGACCAAGTCATAACCCCAGCGATCGAAATGATCCAGCAGGCAGCGGCTGAGCTGTTCCAGTTGCCGGGCCGGGGCGGGCAGGATTTCCTCGATGCCGTCGGGCAGGAGCCAGCGTGGAGACGTGGTCATGGCGGTTCAGCCGGTCAGTGCGTGAGAAGATAGACGAGCAGCGCCCCGCTGATCATGCTGGCCAGGCCGATGCGCCGTACGGTGCGATCGTCCATCTCCAGGAGCATGCGCAGGGTGCGCTTGTAACCGCCGGGGTTGAGGGTAGGCATCAGGCCTTCGAGCACCAGCATCAGGCCGAAGGCCAGCAACAGCGTGTGCCACATGATCCTCCTCCCGCTGGCGTGGGCCTGTTAGCGCCCCGCCTCCCGGCTGCCGAAATAGGAGAAGAAGTCCGAATCGGGCTCGAGCACCAGCACGTCGCCCTGCCCGCCCAACGCGCTGCGGTAGGCCTGCAGGCTGCGGTAGAAGGAGAAGAACTCCGGATCCTGCTTGTAGGCCTTCGCGTAGATCTCGGCGGCCCTGGCGTCACCCTCGCCGCGCACGGTCTGGGCCTGCTTGTAGGCTTCGGCCAGCAGCACGGTGCGCTCCTTGTCGGCCCGGGCACGGATCTTTTCGGCCTCCTCGGCGCCGCGGGAGCGGAAGTCCTTGGCCACCCGCAGACGCTCGGCTTCCATGCGCCGGTAGACCGATTCGCTGATGGTTTCGCTGAAGTCGATGCGCTTGACCCGCACGTCCACCACGGCGATGCCGAACTTGCCGAGCTGGCGGTTGGCCTCTTCGGTCATGGTATTCATGATCTCGCTGCGCTCGCCGGAGATCACTTCCTGGATGCTGCGCTTGCCGAACTCGCTGCGCAGGCCGTCGTTGATGGTGGCGTAGATCCGCTCCATGGCCTTGCGCTCGGAGCCGGACATGGCCTTGTAGTAGGTGACCACGTCATGGATCCGCCACTTGACGAAGAAGTCCACGTTGACGTTCTTCTTTTCCTTGGTCAGGTAGTTGGCGGGCCGGGCATCCAGGGTGAGGATGCGCTTGTCGAACTTGCGCACGTTGTTGATCAGCGGCACCTTGAAGTGCAGGCCCGGTTCATAGTCGGCACGCACGATCTTGCCGAGGCGGAACTTGATGGCCAGCTCGCGCTCGTCCACGGTGAAGATGGAGGACAGGCCAAGCACCAGGACCACGACCAGGCCAACGAGGATCAGAATCTGACGGGAATTCATCAGCGTACCTCCCGGGTGCGGAGCCGGTCACGCAGGCGGGTGCCGGGCGAGCCGGCGGTGGAATCGGGGCCGGGGGCCACCTGCATGGCATCGAGGGGCGTCTCGTTCAGGGCGCGGCCCTTGCGGGCCCCTTCGAGCTTGTCAATGGGCAGGTAGATCAGGTTGTTGCCCTGTTTCACGTCCACCAGGATCTTGCCGGTCTTGCCGAGCACCTCTTCCATGGTTTCCAGGTACAGGCGCTCGCGGGTGACCTTGGGTGCCTTGCGGTACTGGCTCAGGATCTGGCTGAAGCGGCGGGTTTCCCCCTGGGCGATGGAGACCACCTCGGCGCGGTAGGCTTCGGCCTCCTGCACCATGCGGGCGGCGCGGCCGCGGGCCTTGGGCAGCACGTCGTTGGCGTAGGCCTGGGCTTCGTTGACCTGGCGCACCCGGTCCTCGCGGGCCTTGGTGGCGTCGTCGAAGGCGGCCTTCACCTGCTGGGGCGGCTGGGCGTCCTGCATGTTGAGCTTGATGACGGTGATCCCGGTCTTGTAGCCGTCGAGGATCTGCTGAATCAGGCGCTGGGCATCGGCGGCCACCTGGGTGCGGCCTTCGGTGATGATGAAGTCGAGGGTGTTCTTGCCCACGATCTCGCGCACGGCGCTTTCGGTGGCCTGGCGCAGGGTGAGATCGGGATCGCGCACGTCGAAGAGGTACTCACGCGCGTCGTTGATGTTGTACTGCACGGTGAACTTGATGTCGATGATGTTCTCGTCCTGGGTGAGCATCAGCGCCTCGTCGGGTACCCGGCCGAGATTGACGCTGCGCACCTGGTTCATGTCGACGATTTCCACCGACTGGATGAAGCGCGGATACCAGTGGGGACCGGGGCCGGCAATGCCCTTGAAGGCACCGAACTGCAGGATCACGCCCTGCATCCCTTCCTTGACGATGTAGATGCCGGACAGGGCCCACACCACCAGCAGCCCGGCCAGGATGATGCTCAGGCTCATGCCGCCACCGCCGGAGCCGCCGGCACGGCCGCCGCGTCCGCCGCCGCCGAACAGGCCGCCGAACTTCTGCTGCAGTTTCTTCAGCACTTCGTCGAGATCGGGCGGACCCTGCTCGTCGTTGCGCCGGCCCCAGGGATCCTTGTCCCCCGAGCCACCAGGTTCGTTCCAGGCCATTGACGGTCTCCGTGGATGATAATCGGGCGATGACGGCCGATTGTTGGTGTAGGCGTTTCGGCCGAATGTGCGATTCTATGGGGCTTCGCCGGCGGCCGCAAGGCGCGGCGCCCTGTCATCGGACCCCAGAAAGCGGGAAATGTTCTCGTGGCGATCGAGACTTTGCCAGTCCATCTGCCGCATGGCGACGGTCATGTGCCAGCCGCCGTCGTCGGCCGGCGTCTCGTCGTTGACCACGCCCATCTGGTGCAGGCGGGCATGCAGGCGCCCGGCGGCGGGCGGCAGGTGCAGGGTGTGGCGGCGCATGTCGGCATTGAGCCGCGCGTCGATGGCCCCCAGCAGTTCGTGGATGCCTTCGCCGGTGATGGCCGACACCCAGACCCGCACCGGCCGGCCCTCGGCATCCCGCTCCACCCGGGGTTCGGCGCCGGGCAGGCGGTCGATCTTGTTGTAGACCGTCAGCACCGGCCGTTCCCCGGCGCCGATCTCCTCGAGCACCTGTTGCACCTGTTCGATGTTGCCCTGGCGGCGCTCGTCGGAGGCGTCCACCACGTGCAGCAGCAGATCCGCGTCGCGGGTTTCCTGCAACGTGGAGCGGAAGGCCGCCACCAGATCATGGGGCAGGTGGCGGATGAAGCCCACCGTGTCAGCCAGGATCATGGGATAGCCGGTGGGCAGTTCCACCCGACGCAGGGTGGGATCGAGGGTGGCGAAAAGCTGATCGGCGGCATGCACCCCGGCCGCGGTGAGGCGGTTGAACAGGGTGGACTTGCCGGCGTTGGTGTAGCCCACCAGGGAGACGGTGGGCAGCTCGGCGCGGCGCCTTGCCCGCCGGCCCTGCTCGCGCTGGCGGCCCACCTTCTCCAGCCGCCGCCGCAGCTGGCGGATGCGATCGCCGATCAGACGGCGGTCGGTTTCGAGCTGGGTTTCGCCCGGCCCCCGCAGGCCGATGCCGCCCTTCTGGCGCTCGAGGTGGGTCCAGCCCCGCACCAGGCGGGTGGACAGGTGGCGGAGCTGGGCCAGCTCCACCTGCAGCTTGCCTTCGTGGGTGCGGGCCCGCTGGGCGAAGATGTCGAGGATGAGGCCGGTGCGGTCGAGCACCTGGCACTGGAACAACTTCTCGAGGTTGCGTTCCTGCACCGGGGTGAGGGCGTGGTTGAACAGGACGATGTCGGCACCCGCCTCGCGCACCGCCGCGCCGATCTCTTTGGCCTTGCCGGTGCCGACGAAATAGCGGGGATGCGGGGCGCTGCGGGTCCCGGTGACGGTGGCCACCGGCTCGGCACCGGCGGAGACCACCAGATCGCGGAATTCCTGCAGGGATTCGCGGTCCGCCTCGGCGGGGAGATCGACATGGACGAGGACGGCGCGCTCGCCGCCCTGGGGACGCTCAAACAACCGGCACCACCCTCACTTCCATCACGCGTGCCGGGCGGTCAGACATTACCCTTGTGCTCGTCGGCCATGGGCAGCTTGACGTTCCGGGCCGGGACGACGGTGGAAATGGCATGTTTGTAGACCATCTGGCTCACCGTGTTGCGCAGCAGCACGACGAACTGGTCGAAGGATTCGATCTGGCCCTGCAGCTTGATGCCGTTGACCAGAAAGATGGACACGGGTACGCGCTCCTTGCGCAGGGCATTGAGAAACGGATCCTGCAAGGATTGTCCTTTACTCATAATTATTGTCTCCGCGTTTTATATTGTTTTGTCACGTCGGCTTTGTTCACCATCCTGCAGCTAGTGTAACTGATGCGGGGGCAAAGCAAAATCGGAAGATGGTCAGACTTTCACCACACTTTTCGTGGATCTTGTACTCAGGATATGGCCTTTTCCGCCATTTTCAAGACGCGCGGCAGCCGATCCGCCGCCAGGCTGTCGAACCAGGCCACTTGCGTCTCGGAGCGCAGCCAGGTGAACTGGCGCTTGGCGAGCTGGCGGGTGGCGATGATGCCCCGTTCGACCATCGCCTCCCGGTCGAGTTCACCGGCCAGGTACTGCCACACCTGCCGGTAGCCCACCGCGCGGATCGCAGGCAGCCCCGGATGCAGATCGCCGCGCCGGAAGAGCCCTTCCACTTCCTCCACCAGCCCCGCCTCGAGCATCTGCCGGAAGCGTCGGGAGATGCGTTCGTGGAGCACGCTGCGCTCGGCTGGCGCCACCGCCAGCTTGACGAAGCGGTACGGCAGCGCCTCGCCGGCCGGCGCCGCCTGCAGCTCGCTCAGCGGGCGGCCGGTCAGTTCATGCACCTCGAGGGCGCGCTGGATGCGCTGGGGATCGTTGGGATGGATGCGGGCCGCCGCCGCCGGATCCACTTGCGCGAGCCGCGCATGGAGGGCCGGCCAGCCCCGCTCGGCCGCTTCCTGCTCGAGCCGGGCGCGCACCGCCGGATCGGCCGACGGCAGGGCCGACAGCCCCCCGAACAGGGCCCGGAAATAGAGCATGGTGCCGCCCACCAGCAACGGCACCCGCCCAGCGGCGTGGATGGCGCGGATTTCGCGCAGGGCGTCCTCGCGGAAACGGGCCGCCGAATAGGGCTCGGCGGGATCGAGGATGTCCACCAGCCGGTGCGGCGCCTGCGCCAGGATCGCCGGCGCCGGCTTGGCCGAGCCGATGTCCATGCCCCGGTAGACCATCACCGAATCGACGCTGACGATGTCCACCGGCAGGGCCTCGTGCAGGGCCACGGCCAGATCGGTCTTGCCCGAGGCGGTGGGGCCCATCAGGCACAACACGGGCAGGGGCGTACCGCTCATGGCGCGGTGAAGAGATCCCGCAGATCCCCTTCCTCCAGCCAGCGCACCGCGGCGGCCGGGAAGCCTTCGGCCGCAAGCCAGGCCAGCCACTGTTCGCCCTGCCAGTCGGGCCGCAGGTGGCCGGCGGCGCGTTCCGCCAGCGCGGCGCGGGGCTCGGCGCCGGCGGCAAGGTCGGCCAGCCATCCCGGCAACAGGGCCGGCACGTCCACCGGCTCGAGCGCCAGCGGGCTCTGGCGCAGCAGCAGGGTTTCGGGGCCGGCCTCGCTCACGTCGAAACCGAGCGCGGCGAGGGCCTCGGCCCACGCCGGCAGGCCGGCCACCAGCGCGGCGGGAACCGGCACCGGCGCCGGGATCAGCCACGGCCGGCCCGGCACCTCGCCCTGCGCCGGCAGCGCCCGGACCCGCTCGCCGACCAGCCGGCCCAAATCCGCCACGCCGACCTTTTCCTCGTGTAGAAACAGCAGATAGCGCCCGATCCGGCGCGCGCCCTCCTCCACCGTTTGGCCCGGCGACGACGGCGCATAGGCCGGCACCGGGCGCTCGGCGATCCGCGGCGGCGCCGACGGACGGCGCGGCGGTGGCGTGACCGGGCTGGCCGGGCCGGTGGCCGGACGGTGCCAGTCGAGGGGTTGCGGCGCATAGGCCGGCGCCGGCGTCTGATCCGCCGGCGCCTCCGCGGCCAGCGTCCGCTCCAGGCAGTGCACCAGAAAGTCGTGCACCAGGCGGGTCTGGCGGAAGCGCACCTCCTGCTTGGCCGGATGCACGTTCACGTCCACCTCGGCCGGGTCCAGTTCGAGGAACAGCAGCCAGGCCGGATGCCGGCCGTCGGGCAGCCAGGCGGCATGGGCCTGGCGCAGGGCGTGGGTGAGCACCCGATCGCGGATGGTCCGGCCGTTGACGTAGACGTACTGGATGTCGGCCTGGGCCCGGGCGTGCCTGGCCGGCAGCAGCCAGCCGTGCAGGCGCAGATCGCCGCGGCGGAAGTCGAGCTGCAGGGCGTGCTCGGCGAAGGCCTTGCCGCACAGACGGGCCAGGCGCCGGCGCCGGGCCGCCTCGTCGGTCGCCGGCGGCAGTTCGAAGACGGTGCGGCGGTTGTGACGCAGGCGGAAGCCGATGTCGAAACGGCCCAGGGCCAGGCGCCGCACCACCTCCTCGCAATGGCGGTACTCGGTACGCTCGGCGCGCAGGAACCGGCGCCGTGCCGGGGTGTTGTGGAACAGATCCGCCACGCTCACGCTGGTGCCCGGCGGGTGGGCGGCCGGTTCCGGCTCGCCTGGCGCCTCGCCGGGCAGGCTGGCGAGGCGCCAGGCCTGCTCGGCCCCCCGCAGCCGCGACACCAGCTCCACCCGCGCCACCGAGGCGATGCTGGCCAGCGCCTCGCCGCGAAAGCCCATGCTGCGGATGGCCGCCAGATCCTCGGGCCGGGCGATCTTGGACGTGGCATGGGATTGCAGGGCCAGGGCCAGTTCCTCGCGGGGAATGCCGAAGCCGTCGTCCTGCACCTGGATGCGGCGCATCCCGCCCTGCTCCAGGGTCACGGTGAGGGTGCGGGCATCGGCGTCCAGGCTGTTCTCGAGCAGCTCCTTGACGATGGAGGCCGGCCGCTCCACCACCTCGCCGGCGGCGATCTGGTTGGCGAGATAGTCGGGCAGGCGGCGGATCGCCGGACGCCCGGCGATGGGGTCGGGGACGGGCATGGCCCGTAGCTTAACAATTCCCGGGGAGGCGTGGGTAGCGGGGGCGAACGACGGCCGCGCTGCGGCGCGAGCGCGGCTGCAAAGACCGCAATCATCCGGCGCCTTGGTGCAATATCCGGGCTAAAAGTGTTCCGAATCCTCGGACACTTTAAACTGGAGCAACAAGAACCAGGCACGCCCTCAAGGGGGGCAGATCGTTTCGTGACACGCTGTGAATACATCCTTGTAAGCTCTACGGCCGCAGTCGCTTCGGGCATCCTGCCCTCTCGCGACACTTGTGCGTCCTGCACATCGTCCCTGCGGCCGAAGGTCACGAAACGATCTGCCCCCCTTGAGGGCTTCATGCTTGTCACTGAGTGTAGGGGGATTCGGAACAGCTATTTAATGGCATCAACTGTAGGGGATGCGGATCACGTCGCCCGGCTTGATGCGGTCGGAGCGCAGGCCGTTGTGGCGGCGCAGGGCGTTGACGCTGACCCGGTAGCGGGCGGCGATGCCGGAGAGGGTCTCGCCACGGCTGATGACGTGCCGGCGCGGGGCCTGGGCCAGGCGGGTGCCGGGCGGCGGGTTGGCGCGGAAATAGCGACGAATGCCGTTCATGAGGGCCCGCGCCAGGGCCTGCTGGTGGCGCGGACTGCGCAGCTTGCGCTCCTCTTCGGGATTGGAGATGAAGGCGGTCTCCACCAGGATGGAGGGAATGTTGGTGGACTTGAGCACCCGGAAGCCGGCCTGTTCCACCCGCCGCTTGTGCAGATGATTCACCTTGCCGAGATCCGTGAGGATCGTCTGGGCCACCTCGTGGCTGTCTTCGAGGGTGGAGTTCTTGACCATGTCCACCAGCACCATCTTGAGCAGATCGTCCTTGTCGTCGAGGCTCACGCCGCCGATGAGGTCGGCGCGGTTCTCGCTTTCGGCCAGGAAGGCGGCCATGGCCGAGGTGGCGCCGCGGTTGGAGAGCACGAACACCGAGGAGCCCCGGGCGCGGCGGTTGCGGAAGGCGTCGGCATGGATGGAAACGAACAGATCGGCGCGCGCCCGGCTGGCCTTCTCCACCCGCTTGCGCAGGCCCACGTAGTAGTCGCCGCTGCGGATCAGCACCGGCTTCATGCCCGGTTCCTTGCGCACCAGTTCCGCCAGGCGCCGGGCGATGGCCAGCACCACGTCCTTCTCGCGGGTGCCGCGCGGGCCGATAGCGCCCGGATCCTCGCCGCCGTGGCCGGCGTCGATGGCGATGATCACGTCGCGGGAGCGCGGCCGCTGATGGGGCACGGGGCGGGGCTTCGGCCTGCCCGTGGCCTCGAGCGGATACAGATCGATGACCAGGCGGTGGCCGTAGCTGCCCTGGGGACGCAGCACGAAGCTCTTGGGGCGCACCGGCTGGCGCAGATCGAGCACGAAGCGCAACACCCGGTCCTGGCGGCGGGCATAGCGGATCTGGCGCACGTAGGACTTGTCGAACGCGAGGGCGGGGAGCTTGCCGGCGGGATAGCGGGCCTGCTTGAGGTCGATGACCAGGCGATCGGGGACCCGCAGGGTGAAGATGGTGTGTTCCACCGGGGCGCTGAGGTCGAACACCAGCCGCGTGTTGTCGGGCGCGGGCCACATGCGCACGCCCTTCACCGCCACGTCGGCCACTGCCGGCAGGGCCAGGCCCGCCAGCAGCACGATGCCGCCGATGTTCCGCAACCATGCCTTCATGGCATCCCCCACGGTGGTTGGTGGTGTTTCCTTCAATTGTGCACGAGGTTACGGAAAATTCAAGCGATTTTCCATATAACTTAGGGGGATAGGGGATCTTCTTGAGAAAAATGTTGAAATGTTGCCCCCCTCACCCCGTCCCTCGGCTCTGGCTCCTGCTCCGCTCTACCTCCTGCATCCCTGCAGTCGTCTCCCCCGCAAAGCGGGGAGAGGGTGCCCTTCGATTCGGTTTCGGGGCAGCGTCAGGCCGGGAGAGAACGCTCGAGCTGTCGCGCCACGACGAGGCCCCGTTCGCCGTGGCCGAGCACCCGCACGGTGCGGCCGGGGGGGCGGTGGCTGAGGAAGATTTCGAGATCGGGCGCCGGGAGAAAGCCAGTCCCCCGCTCCGGCCATTCCACCAGGCAGGTTTCGCTGCCACCGAGCAGGTCGCGGGCGCCGAGGTATTCCAGCTCTTCGGGATCGGCGAGGCGGTAGAGATCGAAGTGATGCACCGGTGACTTCTCCGCGAGGGGGTAGGTTTCCACCAGGGTGTAGGTGGGGCTGCGCACGGGACCGTTGTGACCGAGGGCGCGCAACAGTCCGCGCACCAGGGTGGTCTTGCCGGCGCCGAGATCACCGTGCAGCCAGATCCGCAGGCCCGGCGGGATGATCCGGGCCAGCTCGGCGCCGAAGGCCAGGGTGGCCGCCTCGTCGGGCAGATAACGCTCCATCAGTTGCCCTCTTCGTTGGCCAGGCGGCGCAGGGGCGCCATCATGTCGCCGGCCACCAGGCCCCGCTCGCCGATGCCGCGCACCGCCAGATCGCCCGCCTCGGCATGCAGGCAGACGCCGAGCGCCGCGGCCCGGGGCAGGGGCAGGCCCTGCGCGGCCAGGGCGGCGATCACCCCGGTGAGCACGTCGCCCATGCCGGCCGTGGCCATGCCCGGGTTGCCGGCGGTGCAGACGCCGGGCAGCGCCTCCGGCGGCTGAACGATGGTGCCGGCGCCCTTGAGCACCACGGTGGCGGAGAAGCGCTCGGACAGCTCGCGCGCGGCGGCGAAGCGGTCGGCCATCACGCTGGCGGTGTCGGTGTCGAGCAGCCGCGCCGCCTCGCCCGGATGGGGCGTGAGCACCCAGTCGGGCCGTTGCAGGGGAATGTGGGCCAGCAGGTTCAGGGCGTCGGCGTCGATCACCACCGGCAGATTGCGGGCCACGGCGATGGCGATCATCTCCCGCGCCCAGTCGTCCTGCCCGAGGCCGGGGCCCACGGCGATCACCGTGGCCCGGGCCGAGAGCTGCTTCAGCGCCTCGGCCGACTCGATGCCGTGGCTCATCAGTTCCGGGCGGCAGGCGCTGATCAGGGGGGCGTGATCCCGGCGGGTGGCGATGCTCACCAGCCCCGCTCCCGTGCGCAGGGCCGCCTCCCCGGCGAGGCGCACCGCGCCGCTCATGCCCTGGTTGCCGCCCACCAGCAGCACGTGCCCGAATTCGCCCTTGTGGGCGGAACGGGGGCGGGGTTTCAGCGCCCGGCGCAGTTCCCCGCTCACCAGACGGCGGGCCGCCGGCGGGACCTGGGCGTAGAGTTCTTCCGGCAGCTTGAGATCGTCGAAACGAATGTGGCCGCAGTAGTCGGGACCGCGGGCGGTGAGCATGCCCGGCTTGAGGCCGATGAAGGTGATGGTCTCGGCGGCGCGGATGGCGAGGCCATGGGGCATGCCGGTATCGGCATCCAGGCCGGAGGGAATGTCGAGCGCCAGGATCGGCGCCCCGCTGGCATTGGCCGCCTCGATGGCGCCGCGGAAGGGCTCGCGCACCTCGCCGCCGAGCCCGGTGCCGAGCAGGGCGTCCACCAGCACGTCGGCGCCCTCCAGCGGCTGGCCGCTCCACTGCCGGGGCGTGACGTCCACGCCCATCAGCCGCTGGCGGGCCGCCAGGGCATCGCCGCGGATGCGTTCGGCGTCGCCGACCTGATAGACATCCACTTCCAGCCCCCGTTCGTGGGCCAGGCGGGCCAGCACGAAACCGTCGCCCCCGTTGTTGCCGACGCCGCACAGCACCACCACGCGCCGGGCCGCCGGCCAGGCTTCGCGCAGGGCGTCGAAAGCCGCCTCGCCGGCGCGCTCCATGAGGATGTTGCCGGAGATGCCGTGGGTTTCGATGGCCAGGCGATCCAGTTCCCGGCACTGTTCGGCGCGATAAAGGTTCACGGGCAGCGAAGACATGCCGCTATCATAGTCCCTATGCAACCCGGACAAAACCAGCAGGCCAAGGCCCTCACGATCGACGATGCGGCGGATCTCGTCAGCCGGATCCGGCAGTGGGCGGCCGAGCTGGGCTTTGCCGCCGTGGGCGTCTGCGATGCGGATCTCGCCGAGGACGAGCCGCGTCTGCTGGCCTGGCTCGAGGCGGGCATGGCCGGCGAGATGGAATGGATGCAGCGCCACGGCACGCTGCGCAGCCGGCCCGCGGAACTGGTGCCGGGCACCCGCCGGATCATCAGCGTGCGCATGGACTACCTGCCCCCCGATGCCGCCGACGCCTGGGCGGTGCTGGGCGATTCCCGCCTCGGCTACGTGTCGCGCTATGCGCTGGGGCGGGACTATCACAAGCTGATGCGCAAGCGGCTGCAACGGCTGGCCGAACGCCTCGCCGAGGCCGTCGGCCCCTTCGGTTACCGGGTCTTCGTGGACAGCGCGCCGGTGCTGGAGAAGGCCATCGCCCGCCGCGCGGGGCTCGGCTGGGTGGGCAAGCATTCCAACCTGCTCGCCCGGGAAGCCGGTTCATGGTTCTTCCTGGGCGAGATCTACACGGATCTGGATCTGCCGGTGGATGCGCCGCAAAACGAACATTGTGGCGACTGCACCGCCTGCATCGACGACTGTCCCACCGGCGCCATCGTCGGCCCGCGCCAAGTGGACGCGCGGCGCTGCATCTCCTATCTGACCATCGAACATCCGGGTGCCATTCCCGAGCCGTTGCGCCCTCTGATGGGCAACCGGATCTACGGCTGCGACGACTGCCAGCTCGTGTGCCCCTGGAACCGCTTCGCCCGGCCGGCGGCTCTGGCCGACTTCGCGCCCCGCCACGGCCTGGATGCCCCGGCGCTCGTCGATCTGTTTGGCTGGTCCGAGCGCCAGTTCCTCGACCGCCTGGCCGGCTCGCCCATCCGCCGCATCGGCCATGAGCGCTGGCTGCGCAACCTCGCGGTGGCCCTGGGCAACGGCCCGGCCTCCCCGGAAGCCGTCGCTGCGCTGGCGGCCCGCCGCGATCACCCCTCGGCGCTGGTGCGCGAACACGTGGGCTGGGCGCTGGCGCGGCTGGGGAGAAAGAGGCAAGGCGAATGAGTGCCTGGGGCGTGGTCACCACGCTTTGATACCGCCCGTAATAGGCCCCCGTAGGCCGGCTCAAGCGCAGCGGAGCCGGCAAACTCGTATCATGTCGCCATGCAGGCTCCGCTGCGCTTGAGCCGGCCTACGCTCTTTCTGGCGGAGTAACGGCAGACGCGGTCTGGCCCAGGGTGAAGAAGAAGATGGCGCCCAGGCCCGGTTCGGCGTCGGCCCAGATCCGGCCGCCGTGGCGCTGCACGATGCGCGACACCGTGGCCAGGCCGATGCCGGTGCCCGGAAACTCGTCCTGGTGGTGCAGGCGCTGGAAGGCGTGAAACAGCTTGTCGGCGTAGGTCATGTCGAAGCCTTCGCCATTGTCGCGGATCCAGTAGACGGTCTCGCCTGCTTCCGTTTCGGCGCCCAGGGCGATTTCGGCCGCCTCGCGCCGCGAGGTGTACTTCCAGGCATTGGCCAGCAGGTTCTCCAGGGCGATGCGCAGCAGCCGCGCATCGCCGCTGGCCGGCAGGCTTTCCGGCAGCCGCAGCGTGACCTGCCGCGCGGGCTCGCCGGCCTGCAACTCGTCGAAGATGCGCCGCGCCAGCGGCACCAGATCCAGCGGTTCGACCTGCAGGGCCTGGCGCGAGATGCGCGACAGGCGCAGCAGATCGTCGATCAGCTGGCCCATGCGTTCGGCCGCGGCACGGATCCGTTGCAGGTATTGCCGCCCCTCCTCGTCCAGCTTTTCCCCGTGATCCTCCAGCAGGGCCTGGCTGAAGCCGTCCATGGCCCGCAGCGGAGCGCGCAGATCGTGGGAGACGCTGTGACAGAAGGATTCCAGCTCCCGGTTGCTGTGCTGCAGGGCCTGGGTGCGCTCGGCCACCGTGGCCTGCAGGCGCTGCTCCTCATCCCGCAGCTCGCTCACCAGACGGGTGATGCGCCGCGCCAGGGCATCGAAGGCCCGGGCCAGGGCGCCCACCTCGTCGTTCCGCTGCAGCAGGGCCGGGGCCAGTTTCAGGTTCAGCGCATCGAGGGAGAGGTGTTCGACCTGTTCGGCCAACCGCCCCAGCGGATGCAGATGGCGGCGCACGATCAGCAGGGTGGCCAGGAGCATGAACAGCAGCGCAACGGCCAGCATCCCCACCAGCTTGTCGAAGGCCAGGCTGGAGAAGAAGGCTACACGGCCGGGATAGTACGCCACATGGGCGTTGGCCAGGTGCCGCTCGCCCAGCCAGACCGGGTGCACGGCCTCGAAGACCGGCTCGCCCCGGGCATCGCGGCGCAGGCGGGTCAGGGGCCGCGGCAGGGCGCCCAGGGCCTCGGCGTAACGGCCCACCTGGTCGAGATCCGTATGACTGAGGATCTGGCCGTTGGCCCGATCCAGATAGACCCAGGCCATGTCGTCGGTGAGCATCACCGAGTGCACCCAGCGATCCAGCAGCTCGTAGTCACGGGCGGCCAGGGCATCCACGCCGGCTTCGGCCAGCACCCGGGCGCTGGCCACGGCCAGGCGGTGGCGTTCCTGCTCGAAGCGCTGCCGGCTTTCGTCGAGGAGCAGATAGCCCATGCCCAGCATGGCGAGGGTGAGCACCACGGTCAGGCTCCAGGCCAGGCGCGCGAACAGGCTGCGGGGAACGAGGCTCATTCGAGTCCGCTTTCCCGCAGCAGCCGCCGGGTGATGGCCTCGATGGCCGGATCGTAGGGCACAAAGCGCCGGATCTTCATGCCGCGCATCCGGTCGAGCACCTGCCGGCCCGCCGCCGTCTGCGCCATGTTCAGCACCGCTTCGCGGAAACGGGCCACGCGGGCCGGGTCGAGATCGGCGCGGGCGGCGATGAGATTCTCGGGGTAGGCCTCGGTGTGGCCGATGATCTTCAGTTCACCCGTATTCAGCTTGCGCTGCATGAGCCGGAAGTTCACGCCGCACATGGTGCCCGCCTCCACGTCGCCGAGCAGGACCTGATGAATGGAATTGGCGAGATTGCGGGTGAAGACCGGCTGCACGTCCTGCCCGGTGGCCAGGCCGTTGCGGGCCAGATAGGCCCGGGGCGCCAGGTAGCCGCCGGCGCCCAGCGGGCTGACGAAGGCGATGGCGCGGCCCTTGAGATCGGCGGGACTGCCAATGCCCGAATCGCGGCGCACGAAGATCTCGCTGCGGCTGGTCACTTTGCCGTCGAGGTTCTCCATCTGCGCCACGCCCTGCGCCCGGCCGGCCTGTTTGAGACGGTAGAAGACGTAGGAGTTGACGTAGAAGAAATCCACCTCGCCGGCTTCGACGGCCCGGGCCAGCTTGCCGAAACCGCGCGGCACCACCAGCACCACAGGCTGATGCAGCACCCGGGCAAGATGATCGGCGAACGGCTGCCAGTTGCGATGGATGCGCGCCGGGGGCGCGATGGACAGAATGCCGAGACGAATGGCCGCCGCCGGCGCATCGGCCGCCAGCGTGGCCACCGGAAACGGCAGCAGGAACGACAGAAACAGCAGGCGCAGGTAACGCCTGCGCTGGCATCGTGACCGCATGACACACCTCCGGGCCGGTAACCGGCCAGGACGAGGTTGTTGTTGTGCCTTCCCTGCCTTTTGTTTGACAGTAGTATGGGTGAGGGGGGCGGATTTGCCTATCTGCCTTTGGTCAGGGCGGGCGCGGCGGCGCCGAAAAAACCCGATCCCTGGTACTCACCCTCAGATCGCGCAACCGATGTCCGAATAGCGGCTGACCCGGTTGCGGCCGTCGGCCTTGCTGCGGTAGAGGGCCGCGTCGGCCTGCTGCACCAGGGTTTCGAGCACCTGCCCGGCATCGCTGCCGGCGGGGAAGGTCAGGCTGGCCACCCCGAAACTGGCGGTGAGCCGGAAGGGCCGTTCGCCGCCGTCGCAGTCCAGATCGGCGATCTTCTGCCGCAGCCGTTCGGCAAAGGTGGTGGCGCCCTTCACGCCCGTTTCGGGCAACAGCATGATGAACTCCTCGCCGCCGAAGCGGGCCAGGATGTCGGCCTCGCGTTTCTCTGCGAGCAGCAGTTTGGCCATGCGCTTGAGCACCCGATCGCCGGTGGCATGGCCGTAGGTGTCGTTGATCTGCTTGAAGCGGTCGATGTCGATCATCAGGATCGACATGGGGGTTTCGTAGCGAATGGCGGCCGCCACCAGGTTGCGGGCCTCGGGGAAGAAGAAGCGGCGGTTGTGCAGGGCGGTCAGATCGTCGATGACCGACAGTTCCTCGTAGCGCCGTTTGAGTTCCTTGGCTTCGGAGAGGGCGTCGTGCAACTGTTCGGTGCGCGCCTTCACCAGCGCATCCATCTGCTGCAGCAGGCGGTTGTTGAGGATCGACTGGGCGAGAAAGTTGCAATAGATGACCAGGCTGCGCTCATGAGACGGAGTGAAGAAGTCGCTGTCGGGCGCCCAGGCGCACAGGGCGCCGAGGGGATTGTCGCCGCTGGCCAGCGGCAGGGCGATGGCCGAGCCTTCCGTAGCCGGAAGGCCCGGCGTCTCGCGCCGGTAGCACACCGCGCGCCGGGCCAGCGCCTCCGCGGCCAGTTCGGAGAGGCGGGGCATCACGGCCTCGTCCGGCAACGGTGCGCCGGCCTGCCAGCCCCGGCTGGCCCGCGCCTCGAGCGCTTCGTCTTCGCGCAGGAAGATCACCGCATGATCGAGTTCGTGGTTGTCGAGCAGGATGCGCAGCGAGGTGTCCAGCAGCGCCTGCTCGTCCACGTGGCGCGGCTCGAGGGTGGACAGCTCGCGCAGGGCCGACATGGAGCCGATCAGGCGGATCAGCCGGTTGTTGATCTCCTGGAAGGCGGCGACGAACGGCTGGGTATCCATGGTTCTCTGTCCGCTCAGTGGGCCAGTACATGCACCATGGATTCCAGCGCCGCTTCCTTGCGCTGCAGGCTCTCCAGGCAGCCGCGAATGCGCACCTCGTCGATGCCGAGGGAGCGCAGCGGCGCGAAGACTTCCTCGCCCTCATCCCCATCGGGCGCTTCGCCCTCACGCAGGTGATGCACCACCCCCGTGACGCCGTGCAGCAGACGCACCAGCGGCTGGTAGTCGCCTTCGTAATCGGCCTCGTGCGCATGGCCGATCACGGCCACCACCTGCTCGGGGATCTGCCAGTGGCGGGCCAGCAGTACGCCCACCTCGTACTGATTGGTGCCGATGGCCTGCTGCATGCGGCGGGCGAAATCGGCCTCGCCGCTGGCCGCCTCGCACACGTCATCGGTGGCTTCGGGATAGAGAAAGGCCAGCGGTAGCATGCCGAAGTTGTGCAGCATGCCGGCCAGATAGGCATCGTCGGAGGTGGGCCGGGGAGTGGCCTGCACATGGCCACTGAGCATGCGTGCCAGGGTGGCGGCCAGCACCGCATCGCTCCAGAAATGGTAGAGGTCGAAGCGGTGGGTGCCGGGCTGCTGACCGAAACTGCCGACCAGCGCGATGCTCAGCGCCAGGCTCTTGGTGAGCTGCAGCCCCAGCGACTTGAAAATGGCCTCCTCGACCGAGGTGATGGGTTCCGGATGGCCGAAATAGGCGGAATTGGCCAGGCCGATGATGCGCGCCACGAGGGCCGGCTCCTGGCGGATCAGCGCCGCCAGTTCGCGGATCGTGACGTCCTCGTTGCCAATGGCATCGAGCAGGCTGGCCACCAGGGGGGACGCGGCCGGCAGTTCGGTCAGATCCTGCACGCGAACCCGGAGCTTTTCCACTTCGATTTCCTGCATGGAATGTCGTGTCTCCGTGACGGGGCTAGCCCGGATATTGCACCATGGGCGCCGGATGATTGCGGTCTTTGCAGCCGCGCTCGCGCCGCGCTGGAGCGAAAGGCGTAGCCATCGCTACGGCTTTCGTGAAGCGCAAGCGAGCGCGAGCGACCGTTTCGTCTGGAACGAAACGGGTCGCGCAAAGCGCGCCCGAAGGGGGCAGACCAGGGAAGGTCTGCCACCAAAGCCGCAAGGGCCGGCGCAGAGGGCGGGCAGGAACGAAATGTGTCTGCCGAAACAAGCCGATAATCCTCAATATGCCATTTCTCTTCAATAGCTTGAGTCACCGCCCGCCCTCGACATGGTGCAATATCCGGGCTAGGCCTGTTCGTCGACGATCCGGCCGAGATCCGCATCCCGGGCCTTTTCCACCCGGGCACCGGAAGTCCCGGACGGCGCTTCGGCCGGGTCCGGCGTGGCCACGGCCAGCTGGCTGGAAACGTCGCGCGCGTCGCGCAGTCCTTTTTCGGCGCCGAAGATCGCCTTGTTCAGGATGGAGGATATGCTCATGCATGCCGACTCGAACGGGTTGTATGGGCAGTATCGGCCGGGATGGGCATATCTTTAGTCGGCCATTGATATACTGCCAGGCATGTCGGCCACCGCTCCAGAATCCCTCACCGGCCTGATCCTCGCAGGTGGGCGCGGCCGGCGCATGCAGGGCCGCGACAAGGGCTGGCTGACGCTCGACGGCCTGCCCCTCGTCGAGCACGTGCTGCGCCGGCTGCGCCCGCAGGTACGCACGGTGGCGATCAGCGCCAACCGCAACCTGGACCGCTACCGGGCCCTGGGCCTGCCGGTCTGGCCGGACAGCCTGCCCGATCGGCCCGGCCCGCTGGCCGGCATCCTGACCGCGCTTGAACGCATCGACAGCGAATGGCTGCTGGTGGTGCCCGTGGATTGTCCGGTGCTCCCCGCCGATCTCGGTGCGCGCCTGCTGTCGGCGGCCACCGCCCGCCCGGCGAGCGCGGCCGTGGCCAGCGTGGCCGACCGCATCCAGCCGGCCTTCTGTCTGGTCCATCGCCGCTGCCGGACGGACCTGGCCGACTATCTCGCCCGGGGCGAACGGCGCCTGGGCGCCTGGCTGGCCCGGCAGCCGGCTGTGGTCGTGGATTTCCGCGATCAGCCCGACGCCTTCGACAACCTCAACACTCCCCGGGATCTCTCCCGTTTCCAGGAGCGAATGCAACATGTCCGAGACTGATTTTCCCCTGCCGCTGCTCGGCTTCGCCGCCTACAGCGGGACCGGCAAGACCACCCTCCTGAAGGCACTGATCCCGGCCCTGCGCGAGCGGGGCCTGCGGCCCGCGCTGATCAAGCATTCCCATCACGATTTCGAGATCGACGTGCCAGGCAAGGACAGCTACGCGCTTCGCAAGGCCGGCGCCGACCAGGTGCTGATCGCCTCCCGCCACCGGCGGGCGCTGATCGTCGAAACCCCGGCGCAGACGGCCGATCCGCGGCTCGCGGAACTGGTCCGGCTGATCGATCCGGCGCGCGCCGATCTGGTGCTGGTGGAAGGCTTCCGCCACGAGGCCTTTCCCAAGATCGAGCTGCACCGCCCGGCCCTCGGCAAACCCCTGCTGTTTCCCCAGGATCCCCACATCGTCGCCGTGGCCAGTGACGGGCCGCTGCCGGTGGAGACCCGCCTGCCGGTGCTGGATCTCAACGATACCGACGCCATCGCCGGGTTCGTGCTGGACTTCCTGCGATCCACTCCGCAGGCCCCGATGGTATAGTTTCGCCCCCGTAGGCCGGCCTTCAGGCCGACATCCCCAGTCTCAACAGAACCGAGTCGTCCATGAATAGCGCCATTCCCCCCAGCCCCTGCGGCTGTGACGAACTGCCCCCCGGCACCCTGACCGTGGAACAGGCCCGGGAGCGAATCCTCGCCCTCGTCTCCCCGGTGAGCGAAACCCGCCGCCTGCCGCTTTTCGATGCGCTGGGGCACGTGCTGGCGGAAAACGTCGTCTCCCCGGTGAACGTGCCGCCCCACCGCAACTCGGCCATGGACGGCTATGCCGTGCGCGCCGCCGATCTGCCGGCAGAAGGCACGGCCCGTCTCACGGTGGTCGGCACCGCGTGGGCCGGACGGCCCTGGGCGGGTGAAGTGGCGCCGGAGCAGTGCGTGCGCATCATGACCGGCGCCGAGGTGCCGGCCGGCGCCGACACGGTGATCATGCAGGAACATACGGAAAGGGACGGCGATGCGATCGTCATCGCCAGCGGCCACCGGCCCGGCCAGAACGTGCGCCAGCCGGGCGAGGACATCCGCGCCGGCGACACCGTGCTGGACGCCGGCCAGCGCCTGCGCGCCGCCGAACTGGCCCTGCTCGCCTCGCTCGGCGTGCCCGAGGTCATGGTTCACCGCAAACCGAAGGTGGCCTTCTTCTCCACCGGCGACGAGCTGGTGGCCCCCGGCGGCAGCCTCGGCCCCGGCCAGATCTATGATTCCAACCGCTATGCCATCTTCGGCATGCTGCGGGAACTGGGGGTGGAACTGCTGGATCTGGGCGTGATTCCCGACACCCGCGAAGCCGTGGAACAGGCCTTCCACGACGCCGCCGCGCAGGCCGACGCCATCGTCACCTCCGGCGGCGTCTCCGTGGGCGATGCCGACTACGTGAAGGAAACCCTCGACCGGCTGGGCAAGGTGGACTTCTGGAAGATCGCCATGAAACCGGGCAAGCCGCTGGCCTTCGGCGAGGTGGAAGGGGCCTATTTCTTCGGCCTGCCGGGCAACCCGGTCTCCACCCTGGTGACCTTCTACCAGTTCGCCCGCCCCGCCCTGCGCCGCCTGATGGGCGAGCGCGACATCCCCGCCCCGCTGACGATCCGCGTCCCGGCCGCCGAGCCCCTGAAGAAACGCCCCGGCCGCACCGATTTCCAGCGCGGCATCCTCGCGCGCAACGCCGAAGGCGAACTGGTGGTGCGCAGCGTCGGCCAGCAGGCCTCCCACATCCTCAGCGGCATGAGTCGCGCCAACTGCTTCATCGTCCTCCCCCGCGAAAGCGGCGGCGTGGACGCCGGCACCCTGGTGGACGTGCAGCCCTTCGAGGGGGTTCTGTCATAACGAACCGGCTGCGGCGAAAGGAAACAGCTCCGTAGGCCGGCTCAAGCGCAGCGGAGCCGGCAAAAAATGCGTTATACCCAAACGCCGGCTCCGCTGCGCTTGAGCCGGCCTACATCAACAACAAAGCCCCGACGATCGGAATCGCCGGGGCTTTTTTCTTGGCGCTCGTCACTGTCCCTGGGCCTGCTGCTGTTCCTCGGCCACCTGCTTGCGCACTTCGTCCATGTCCAGGTTCTTCGCCTGCTCGATGAGCTGTTCGAAGGTCTGGGCCGGGAGGGCGCCGGCTTCGGAATAGATGATGATCTGATCACGGAAAATCATCAGCGTGGGGATGGAGCGGATGTTGAACTGGGCCGCGATTTCCTGCTCCTCTTCGGTGTTCACCTTGGCAAAGACGATGTCGGGATACTTCTCCGAAATCTGCTCGTACACGGGAGCGAAGGACTGGCAGGGTCCACACCACGGCGCCCAGAAGTCGATGATGACGAAGGGATTCTCGTTGACGGTGTTTACCAGGTTTTCTTTGGTCAGTTCGATGGTCGCCATGGGGCGTTCTCCTGAAAATGGCTGGGGAATGAAATCGATATGGGGGAAGGTGCGAAAAACACAAGTGCCCGATTATACCGGAATGGAAATGCGGCCGCGCGTTGGAAAAAAGTGCCTGAGATTTCAGAGACCTGACGTCACACGTGGCGCAAGGGCGCCGGTTCGCCGGTGTCCAGCCAGTGGCGGTAATCGGCCAGGATGAGTTCGTGATCGAAGGCCAGCGGCCGCCCCGGGGCACGGGGATCCACGAGCGCCAGGTGGCGGGCATCGTCCGCCGCGCGGGGCTCGCCCACGGCTTCGGCCACGTACACGGCGCTGACCGTATGGCCGCGCGGATCGCGCCGCGGATCCGAATAACAACCCAGCAAGGCGCGCAGGGTCACGTCGAGACAGGTCTCTTCCTTCGCCTCGCGCACCGCCGCCGCTTCCAGCGGCTCGCCCACGTCCACGAAACCGCCGGGCAGCGCCCAGCCGGGCGGTGGATTGCGCCGCTCGATGAGCACGATGGGCCGCCCGGGCCGATCGGCGAGGGCGATGATGATGTCCACCGCCAGCAGCGGGGTACGGGGCGCGGGCATGACACTCTCCTGAAGCCGGAAAACGGATCGCCATGTTCGCACAGGCGGCCGGGCTGTGGGATGATCTCCGCATGGACCAATCCCAACGCCTCGACAAATGGCTCTGGTGCGCCCGCTTCCACAAGACCCGGGCCCTGGCAGTGGAAGCCATCCAGGGCGGCCACGTGCACGTCAATGGCCAGCGGGTCAAGCCATCGAAAGCCGTGCGCCCCGGCGACCGCCTGCGCATCACCCGCGGCGGCGACATCTGGGAAATCACCATCACGGCCCTGGCCGACCGCCGTGGCCCCGCCAGCGAAGCCCGGACCCTCTACAGCGAGGACGAAACCAGCCGCGCCCGCCGCGAAGCCCTGCGCGAACAGCGCCGCCTCGCCGCCCCCCGCCCGGCAAAACGCCCCGACAAGCGCCAGCGCCGGCGAATCGTTCGCTTCCGGAACATCCATGATCGGTGACATATCGGCGCCACGGTGGAAAGAACACGGAGGGCACGGAGGCACGGAGTTCACGGAGGATGCGATTGGCTGGTGATGCGACAGAAAAGGGGGTTTGGCGAGAGCGAGCGGTGTTCGTGTTTACGAAATATCAACCGATTCTCTGTGTCCTCCGTGCCTCCGTGCCCTCCGTGTTCCCTTCCACCCCATCCCGAACACCTGCACGTTCAAGCATTTTCCTCGACATTCTCCAGGGTTATTGCCCCGCCAAGGCCTGCTATGATGCGGCCCCATGACGCAATCGCTGCACGAACGAAACCGCGCGGCCCTGGCCCGGGCGCTGCGCCGGATCCTGCCGTCCGAGGCGGTGCTGACGGAGAAGGAGGATCTGCGGCCCTTCGAGTGTGACGGCCTGTCGGCCTACCGGGCGCTGCCGCTGATTGCGGTGCTGCCGGAGACGGTGGAACAGGTGCAGGCGATCCTGGAACTGTGCCAGGTGAACGAAGTGCCGGTGGTGGCGCGCGGGGCCGGCACCGGGCTGTCGGGCGGCGCCCTGCCCCATCGCGAGGGTGTGCTGCTGAGCCTGGCCCGCTTCAACCGGATCCTGGAAATCGATGCAGCCAACCGCACCGCCACCGTCCAGCCGGGCGTGACCAACCTGGCCGTCTCCGAGGCGGCCGCCGTTCACGGCCTGTTCTACGCGCCCGATCCCTCCTCCCAGATTGCCTGCACCCTGGGCGGCAACGTGGCCGAGAACTCGGGCGGCGTGCACTGTCTGAAATACGGCCTCACCGTGCACAACGTGCTGGGCATCGAAATGCTGACCATGGAAGGCGAGCGCCTGCGCCTCGGCGGCCAGGCGCTGGACGGACCCGGCTACGATCTGCTGGCGGTGATGCACGGCTCGGAAGGGCTGCTGGGCATCGTTACCGAGGTGACCCTGCGCCTGCTGCCGCGCCCGCCCACCATCCAGGTGTTGCTGGCCGCCTTCGACAGCATCCCGGCCGCCGGCGAGGCGGTGGCGCTGATCATCGGCGCCGGCATCGTCCCGGCCGGCCTGGAACTGATGGACAATCCCTCGCTACGGGCCGCCGAGGACTACGTGCACGCCGGCTATCCCACCGAAGCGGCGGCGATCCTGCTGTGCGAGCTGGACGGTTGCGAGGCGGAAGTGGCGGCCCAGACCGAGCGGGTTCGTGCCCTGCTGCAGGAAGCCGGCGCAAGCGAGGTGCGCGTGGCCCGTGACGACGAGGAACGGGCCCGTTTCTGGGCCGGTCGCAAGGCGGCCTTCCCGGCCGTGGGGCGGCTGGCCCCCGACTACTACTGCATGGACGGCACCATTCCCAGAAAGCGCCTGGCCGAGGTGCTGGAGCGCATCGCCGCCCTCTCGGAAGAATACGGCCTGTCGGTAGCCAACGTGTTCCACGCCGGCGACGGCAACCTGCACCCCCTGATCCTCTACGATGCCAACCGCCCCGGCGAGCTGCGCAAGGCCGAGGAATTCGGCGGCCGAATCCTCGAGATCTGCGTGGAGGTGGGCGGCACCATCACCGGCGAGCACGGCGTGGGGCGGGAGAAGATCGATCAGATGTGCGTGCAGTTCGACGCCGACGAGCTGCGATACTTCCATGCCCTGAAAAAGGCCTTCGACCCGGACGGCCTGCTCAATCCCGGCAAGGCCATCCCCACGCTGCACCGCTGCGCCGAGTTCGGGGCCATGCACGTCCATCACGGCCGGTTGCCCCATCCCGAGCTGGAGCGTTTCTGATGGATGCCGATCAGCGCGATGCCCTGCAGGCCAGGGTCCGGGAAGCCATGGAAACGCACACGCCCCTGTGTCTCACCGGCAGCGGCAGCAAGGCCTTTCTGGGCAACCCGGTGCGGGGCGAGCCGCTGTCCCTGGCCGGCCATCGCGGCATCCTCAGCTACGAACCCACCGAGCTGGTCGTCACCGCCCGCGCCGGCACCCCCCTCGCCGAGCTCGAGGCGGTGCTGGCGGCGGAGGGACAGCACCTGCCTTTCGAGCCGCCCCGCTTCGGCCCCGGCGCCACCCTCGGCGGCACGGTGGCCAGCGGCCTCTCTGGCCCGCGTCGGCCCTGGAGCGGCTCGCTGCGTGATCACGTGCTGGGCGTGACCGTGCTCAGCGGCAAGGGCGACATCCTGCACTTCGGCGGCGAGGTGATGAAGAACGTGGCCGGCTACGACGTGGCCCGGCTGATGTGCGGCGCCTTCGGCACCCTCGGCATCCTGCTCGACGTTTCGCTCAAGGTCCTGCCCCGTCCCGAGGCGAGCGAAACCCGCGTGCTCGAATGTGCCGCCGACGCGGCCCTCGACACCTTGCGGCGCCTGGGCGGGGAATCCCTGCCCCTCGGCGGCGCCGCGCACGTGGACGGCCGGCTCTGCCTGCGCCTGGAAGGCAGCCCCGCCGGCGTGGCCGACGCCGCGCGCCGGATCGGCGGCGAAACCCTGGACGACGCCGACACCTTCTGGACCGCCCTGCGCGAGCAGACCCATCCCTTCTTCGCGGGCGAGGCGCCCCTGTGGCGGCTCTCGCTGCCGCCGGCGGCGCCCCTGCCCGCGCACGACGAACCCCTGCTGCTCGACTGGGGCGGCGCCCAGCGCTGGCTGCGCTCGACGCGGCCGGCCGCAGCCATCCGCGCTGCGGCCGAGGCCCACGGCGGCCACGCCACGGCCTTCCGCCACCGGCCGGACGACGTGGACGCCTTCCATCCCCTGCCCATGGCCGCCTGGCAGCTGCACCTGCGCCTGAAGGAAGTCTTCGACCCCCAGGGGCTGTTCAACTACGGCCGCCTCTATCCCGACCTGTAACCGCCATGCAGACCCGCCTCCCCGAATCCGTGCTGAACACCCGCGAAGGCCGCGAGGCGGAAGCCATCCTGCGCCGCTGCGTGCACTGCGGCTTCTGCACGGCCACCTGCCCCACCTACCGCCTGCTGGGCGACGAACGGGACAGCCCGCGCGGGCGCATCTATCTCATCAAGCAGATGCTGGAGGAACAGCCGGTGGGCGAACACACCCGCCGCCATCTGGATCGCTGCCTGCTGTGCCGCAGTTGCGAGACCACCTGCCCCTCCGGCGTGCGCTATTCCCGGCTGCTGGAAATCGGCCGGGAACGGCTCGAAGCACGCCATCCCCGCCCCCGCCTCCAGCGTCTGCAACGGGCCGTCCTGCGCTGGCTGCTGCCCGACGCCCGGCGCTTCGCCCGGCTGCTCGGCCTCGCCCGGCGGCTGCGCCCGCTCCTGCCGGCCGGCCTGCGCGCGCGCATTCCGGCACCCGGCGACGGCGGACCGCTGCCGGCCAGCGATCATCCCCGGCGGGTCATCCTGCCGGGCGGCTGCGTGCAACCGGCGCTGGACCCGAGCATCGACGCGGCCACGACACGGGTACTCGACCGCCTGGGGATCGGCGTGGTCCGCGCCGGCGGCTGCTGCGGCGCCGTGGATCTGCATCTGTCCGCTCCGGATCGGGCCCGGCAACGGGCCCGCGCCAATCTCACTGCCTGGCAGCCGCTGCTCGACGGCGGCGCCGAAGCGGTGCTCAGCAACGCCAGCGGCTGCGGCCTCATGCTCAAGGAATATCCGGATCTGCTGCCGGACGACGACCGCGCCCGCCCCGTGGCCGAAGCCACCCTGGATCTGGTGGAACTGCTGGAGCGGGAAGATCTCTCCCCCCTCGGCCAGCCCGGCCGCGGCCGGCGCATCGCCTTCCACCCGCCCTGCACCCTGCAGCACGGCCAGAAACTGGCCGGCCGGGTCGAACGCCTGCTGGCCCGCCTGGGCTTCGAACTGCTGCCCTTCGACGACGCCCGGATCTGCTGCGGCGCCGCCGGCACCTACAGCCTGCTGCAACCCGACCTCGCCCGCCGCCTGCGCGACGACAAGCTGGAAAAACTCCTCGCCCGCGGCCCCGAACTCGTCGCCACCGCCAACGTCAGCTGCCAGACCCACCTGGCCGCCAACAGCCCCGTGCCGGTGGTGCACTGGATCACCCTGCTCGACCCGCACGGCAACGGTTGAACAATCCGGTTGCGGGCGCGCCGGAACGGGCGGCGGAAATTCGAGCCTGCGCAGCGGGCTCGCGCCGCAGCGCACCGCCCTGAGCCGAATCGCGGCTTGCGCCGCGCCCACGGGAGCGGGTGGCTGAGGAGATACGAAAGCCCAAAACGCCAAATCTCCGTGACATCCATGTTCCCTTCCACTCCTCCCGCCAAGGTGGATCGGCGCCGGTTCCTGGCGGATAATCTCCCGCCCCTTGCCAGAGCCGAATCCCATGCTCCGTTTCAGCCCCGATCCCGGACCCCGTGAACGCCACCTGCAGCGCCGGCACGCCAATCCACTGTTCGGCGAGGCGGGCCTGCGCGTGGATCAGGCCGCCGTGGACGCCGCGCGCATGGCCGATGCCGCGGCGCAGAACCGCTTTCTCGAAGACTTTCGCAAGCTGGTGGAAGCGGCGGTGGCCCTGCCGCCGAACGCCGAGGCCGAGACCGTGCTGGACATCAAGGCCCGGCTGGACGAGAGCTATACCCGCGTCTGCGCCCTGCCCGGCGATCATGACGCCGTGCGCCAGGCCATCCGGCAGCTCATCGAGGTGATCATGCGCGCGGTGCGCAAGGGCGCGGCCGGCGATCCCCTGGCCCTGCAGAAGCTGGACGAAGAGGAACAGGCCCGCGCCTTTCACATGCAGCTCGTGGAACACCCCCTGGTAGCCGATCTGCTGCTGCCCGACTCCCCCATCGGCGAGGACGAACTGCTGCCCACCCTGTTGTGCGAGGAAACCGAAGCCCTGGAAGCGGCCGTGAACCTGTTCGAGCCGGAACAGCTCGCCGCCCTGCACGCGGAAGGCGAACGCCTGCTGGCGGACCTGGAAGCCGCCGGACACGACATGCGGCGGGCGCGGGAAAAACTGGCTTTGCTGAGACCGGAAGGCTGAGCCTCGTTCCGGCGCTCTGGAAAGGGACACGGAGGGCACGGAGACACGGAGGGCACGGAGAATTGTGCTTTGGGGTTTTCGTATGAATCGGCCGCGATGCGAGTCAGGGCGGCGCATCCCGCCAGGGATTGATGATTTCGAGGTCCTGGGCAGGAAAGTCGCTCACGTTACGCGTAACCAGGGCCAGCCCGTGGGTCAGGGCGGTGGCGGCAAGCAGGCTGTCGATGGCCGGCAGGGGGCGCCCCGCGGCGGCAAGCAAGCGCCCCCAGCGATCGGCCACCGCTTCATCGATGGGCAGGATGCGTCCTGCAAAAAAGGCGGGCAAATCCGTTTCGAGCCAGTCCAGCAACCCGAGTTTACGCCGGCCGTGCTCAAGCGCCTCGATACCCTTGCGGATTTCGCCAAGGGTCAGCACGCTGAGGTGGAGTGTGGTTGCCGGACGTTCCTCGAACCAGGCCACAACCCCCGGATTCGGCGCCCTGCGGCGCAGCTCGGAGAGGACATTGGTATCGATCAGATAGCTCAAAGCGCAATGTCACGGGTGAGGTCTTGCACCCGCTCCAGATCAATTTCCTCCATGCCGTACAGCGGCGAGCGACGCATGAAATCCACCAGCGATTCCCCCGTACCGGTCAGCCGCTCGTATTGCTCACGCGACAGCACCACCGCCACCGGCTTGCCATGGAGCGTGATTTCCTGCGGCCCTTCCCGCTCCGCTTCCCTGATGACCTCCGAGAGCCTGGCCTTCGCCTCCTGCAGTTGCCAGTAACGCATGACGCACCTCCATACTGACCATTCTGGTCAGAAGATAGCAGATCCGCGGCGCCCAATCCATACCGGCCATAACGTCTGCCGCAGACCGGGGCTTGTTCCGGTGCCCTGGCAAGGAGACACGGAGAATTGAATTGAATGGGATCGTCCGTGCATGTCATGCGCCATCACTCAACGCCGCCTGGCGGAACTGGAAGCCGCCGGACACGACATGCGGCGGGCGCGGGAGAATCTGTCGCGTTTGATGGTGGCGGAGAGCGGGTAGGATGCGATTACCGGCCAACCGCCCTGGCGGTGCGTTACGCTGCGCCTACGTACCTTACCGGCTGCAGGAGCGGCGCAAGCCGCGAACAGACAGTGCCGAGGAACGAGTGGCGAGGACCGAGGTCACCGAAGCCAACCAGTCGCGTTTTTCCTCGGCCCTCGTCCCTCGCCACTCGGCCCTGCATGGGTCGCGGCTTGCGCCGCTCCTACACGACACTGTCCAAGACCCCTGCCGGCGGTAGGAGCGGCGCGAGCCGCGATATGTTGGTAGCGGGTAGCCGGAAAAACCCAACGCCTTTCCCAGCCACCAGCCACCAGCCACCCGCTACCCGCTACCCCCATGACAAGGAGGCGACTGGGGTGCGAAGCCCTGTTCCTGCCATTCGTCGAAGGTGTAGGTGTGCAGGGCCAGGGCGTGGATCTGCTGCAGTTCCTCGGCGAGGATTTCGTTGACCCGACGATGGCGGGCCACCAGCGGCTGGCCCTCGAACGCCTTGCTGGCCACCACCACCTTGAAGTGGGATTCGGAGCCGGGCGGCACGTTGTGCATGTGACTCTCGTTGATGACTTCGAGATGCACGGGCTCGAGGGCGGACTGCAGTTTTCTTTCGATGGTGGCCTGAATGCTCATGAAGAAACCTCGCAGGGTGGGAACGGCGATGATACCGCGCCACACCGGCGACTTCATCCGGCTGAATGTAGGGGTTTTCAGCCGTCCTTGCCGTCGTCGTGCTCTTCGCCCTTGCCGTATTCGTGGCGCAGTTCGGCGAAGCGGCGCAGGCGGGTGTCGACCTTTTCGTTGACGGTGCCGGGCGGGAAGCGGCCTTCGGCGTCGGCTGCGCCGGCCGGCTGGCCGGTGAGCAGCTCGATGGCCTCGTCGATGGTACGGATGGGCCAGATGTGGAAACGCCCTTCGGCCACGGCGTCCACCACGTCCTGACGCAGCATCAGGTTGTCGAGGTTGGTGGCGGGGATCAGTACGCCCTGGTCGCCGGTGAGGCCCTTCTCGCGGCACACGTCGAAGAAGCCTTCGATCTTCTCGTTGACGCCGCCGATGGGCTGCACCTGGCCGTGCTGGTTGACCGAGCCGGTGACTGCCAGGGACTGCCTGACCGGCACTTCGGCCAGGGCCGAGAGCAGCGCGCACAGCTCGCCGACGCTGGCGCTGTCGCCTTCCACGTGGCCGTAGCTTTGCTCGAAAACCAGCGTGGCCGAGAGGGACAGCGGACAGTTGCGGGCGTAGCGGGCGGCCATGAAGGCGGTGAGGATGTACACCCCCTTGGAATGGATGGCGCCGCCCAGTTCCACCTCGCGTTCGATGTCGAGCACGTCGCCGTCGCCGAGGCGGGCGGTGGCGGTGATGCGCGCCGGCTGGCCGAAGCTGAACTGGCCCATCTCCACCACGAACAGGCCGTTGACCTGGGCGATCACCTCGCCCTCGGTATCGAGCAGCAGGGTGCCGCGGCGGTATTCCTCGAGCTGGCGGCGGTAGTAGCGGTCCTGGCGGGCCACCTGTTCGTCCAGCGCCCGCTGCACGGCGTCGCGGCGGACCAGGTCGCTGCCCGCCTCGCCGGCCCAGAAGTCGGCCTCGCGCAGCAGATCGGTGATGGCCTGCAGGTGCAGCGAGAAACGGGTGATGTCCTCGGCCTTGCGCACGCTGTACTCGAGCACCCGGGCGACGGCGTCGTCGGCAAAGGGCCGCAGGCGGTAGCGCCGGATCAGGGTGGCCACCAGTCCGGCATAGTCGGCGAGGGCCTCGTCGCTCCGATGGATTGCGTCGTCGAAATCGGCCGGGATCTTGAACAGCTTTTCGAATTCGGGATCGGCCTGCAGCAACTGGTAGTAGTGCTGGCGTTCCCCGATCAGGATCACCTTCACCTGCAGGGGGATGGGCTCGGGATCGAGGGTGACGGTGGAGAACAGGTTGTAGATCTCGGCCAGCGACTGGATGGTGATGCGGCGGGTGGCCAGGGCCCGTTTCAGGCTCTCCCAGGCATTGGGCTGCTGCAGCACCTTGAGCACGTCGAGAACGAGGAAGCCGCCATTAGCCCGGTGCAGGGCCCCGGGCCGGATCAGGGTGTGATCGGTGACCAGCACGCCCATCTGCGGCTGGTATTCCACCCGCCCCACCAGATTCTGGTGCAGGGGGAAGGTTTCATGCACCACCGGCGCGCCCTCGGCCTCGCCGTTGTCCACCAGCAGGTTCACCTGATAGGCGCGAAACGGCGGCGCGTCGGTATCGATCCGCTCGCCGGGGGTGTCGGGCAGGAACAGGCTCAGGTTGTCGATCACGTCCGCTTCCATGGCCTGCAGGTACTGGACGATGCCGGCATGCTCCTGGTAACGCGCGCGCAGTTCCTCGAACAGGTGGGCCACCGCGAACATGCCCACTTCCCGGTTCAGCTCGGCCAGGGCGTCGTGCATGGCGTTGTGCCAGCTCTGGCGCTGGCGCAGGAACGCCTGCAGCCGGCCCTGCAGGGTTTTGACGGTCTCGTCGATGCGCTGCTTCTCGGCATCGGAGAGGACATCGTATTCCTCGTCGGTCAGGGGCTTGCCGTCGCGGGCCGGGACGAAGGTGATCTGCTCCGCTTCGTGGACGGCGATCATCCCGGCCTGGGCGGCCTCCTGACGCAGGGCCTCGAAGGCCTTGTCCACCTTGGCCTGTTCCGCGTCGCGCAGGGCCTGAACGCGCTGCTGGTACTGTTCGCTGGCGAAGGCCGCGGGGATGGCCGCCGCCAGCGACTCGAGCAGCTTGCCCATGGCCTCCCGGAAGCGCCGGCCCTCGCCGGCGGGCAGGCGGATCGCCTGGGGCCGGCCCCGTTCGCGGAAGTTGGCCACGTAGAGCCAGTCGTCGGCCCGTGGCATGGCCGCCGCCCGCTCGCGCAGGTGCTGCAGCACCAGGCTGTGCTTGCCGACCCCGGTGGGCCCGCAGACGAACAGGTTGTAGCCCTCCTGATCGATGCCCAGCGCGGTGTGGATGGCGGTCATGGCCCGTTCCTGGCCGAGCACGCCGGCGAAGGCGCGGGCCTCGTCGCTGCGGCGATAAGGCAGGCGGGCGGGGTCGATGGTCTGGCGAAGCTGTTGGGGCTTGAGCGGTTGCGGTGTGGTCATGGACAAGGGGGTTCCTCCGGTCGGGCAGAGCGCAGGATACGCCGGTCACCGGCGGGGAGCACCTGTCGCAGGGACGAAGACTTGAAAAATGCGCTTGGCCATCCCATTCAGTATTCAATCGATCGTCCCGCGCCGGACCCTTCCGGCTCGTATCGGAAAATGTCATTAATGTCATGCACTTGCCTGCGGTCCGCAGGCCGGATTTAACATTTGTTCACAATATACACATTGTATGATTGGGGAATAGAGCCTATCGTGGGGATCATCGAGTTCAACATTCACAGGGGACGCGAATCATGAAAATCTCATCTCGAGCCGATTATGCCGCCAAGGCGATGCTGGAACTGTCCATCAACCGGGACCGCCCCGTGACGCTCTCCTACCTGGCCCGTCTGCAGGACATCTCCATCTCCTACCTGGAGCAGATCTTCGCCCAGTTGCGCAAGCATGGTCTGGTCAAGAGCGTTCGCGGACCGGGTGGCGGATACATCCTCAACCGGCCCCTGGATCAGATCTCCGTGGGCGACATCGTGCGCGCCATCGACAACATCTCCCCCCAGGAAGGCGGGGCCGAGGAAGACCGCACCCACCGCCTCTGGCACCAGCTCTCCAACCTGGTCTACGGCCATCTCGACACCATCTCCCTGGCCGACATCCACCGGGCAGCCGACAAGGACGTGCATCAGGCGGCCTGAGCCCGGGTCGCGGCGGGGATCGGACAAACCCGTCGGGTGGGTCAAGCGAAGCGGACCCATCGACAAGCGCTTGTGCCGGATCCGCTTCGCTTGATCCGGCCTGCGAGCCTCCCTGAATCCGGAATAACGCGGGATTTTCCGTCTCTGTTTTCCAACCGCCTCTCAGTGCACCGCCTGCCACAGCCCGTCCACGCCCAGCACCCGCCGGCCGATGACGCGGATCTGGCCGGCGAACCTGTCTTCACCATCGTGGCTGAACTCGAAGCGATATTCCCGGTAGAGAGCCAGCCGCCCCGTCACCTCCCGCCGCACGCGCAATCGCGTGAGTGCCACCGAATCGTCGAGAAACTGCACACCCTGCGCCTCGCAATGGCGGCGGGCCGCCCGTCTGGCCGTCTCGCGGGCGTGAAAGCTGCTCCACCAGAAGGCGGCCGGCAGGGCCAGGACGAAGAGCACGAGATAATCCAGCATGGGAGGCGGTATTGTAGCTTTTTGCCGGCGGTGGTGCGCTTTCCGCCTGGCGGCGGGGTGTGTGATATCGCGGCTTGCGCCGCTCCTACAGCGTTTTCGGCACCCTGTAGGAGCGGCGCGAGCCGCGACAAGAAAAGGGCCAAGGGACGAGGGCCGACGACTGCATGGATGCAGGAAGTAGAGCGACGCAGGAAGCCAAAGCCGAGTGACGAGGTGAACTGAAATCTGAAGCCAATACTTTTCCTCGGCCCTTGGCCCTCGTCCCTGCGTGATCGCGGCGAGGGCGCCGATCCGGCGGGAGGGTCATCCGGCCCAGGCCTGGAGCTGATCGCGCACGATGCGAATGAGGCGTTTCCCGTCGAGGATCTTCGCCTCGGCGGGAATGCCGACGATGGCCAGACGGGGCGGCAGGCGATCGAGCGCCTGGCCCAGACGCAGCACGTCGGCCACACCGACCGCGTGGGAGGAAAGCCGCCCGGCCGGGGCCAAGTTTTGCGGGTCCAGGCACCGGGGCGGACCGTCTTCGCCGGCCAGGGCGTCGATCAGCATGGCGCCCGCCAGCCCTTCGAGCGCCGTCAGCAGGTTCACCCCCGGCCGGTCCAGGCGCATCAGCTCGACCGGCAGCGGCCAGTCGGCCACGTCCTCCAGGACGTCGATGGCTTGCCAGCCGAGCCGATCGGCGCCGAAGGGCGAGCCGATGCCGAGGATCCGCACGGGGGTCATGGCGAGACTCCGTGCCGGGCCGTGATGGAAGAAACCCGGTGACACGGAGAACACGGCGTCTTTTGTTGCCGGAGGCGAAGCATGTTCAAGGGCCGACAACGGCCTGCGTCTGTGCTCTGCGTCTCTCCTTGTCCTCCGTGTCCCTTTCCGGAGCATGCAGAGGTGATGTTCACGATTCCCGCTCCACCTCGAGGCGCAGGAAATGGGTGGCGCAGGAGATGCAGGGATCGTAGTTGCGGATCACCTGTTCGGCGAAGGCGCGCAGTTCGGCATCGGGCCGATCCAGGCCGAAGCGGGGCAGGGCCTGGCGCAGGTCTTCTTCGATGCGCGCCTGGTTCTGGCTGGTGGGCGGGGTGATGGTGGCGGCGCGGACCATGCCCGCCTCGTCCAGCTCGTAGCGGTGCCAGAGGATCCCGCGCGGGGCCTCGGTGCAACCGTGGCCCACGCCGCCGCGCACCGTGAACGGCACCCGGGAACGTTCCGGCGCCTGCCAGTTCTCGAGGAGGCGGATCACCTCGTGTAAGGCCAGCAGGATCTCAACGGCCCGCGCCACGATGCTGTGGAAGGGATTGGCGCTGGGGAAGGCGATGCCGGTGCGCTCGAGCACCGCGGCCACCGCCCCGGGCAGGCGATCCCGGTTGAGGTTGAGGCGCGCCAGCGGCCCCACCAGGTAGGGCCGGCCGTGCAGGTGACAATGCAGGGCATTGGAATAGGCCACCTGGGATTCGTGGAAGTGTTCGGTGAAGGCTGCGGGGGCGATGTCGAGGCCCTCGCTGGAGACGAGGCGACCGTGCTCGATGGGGTAGTCGGTCGGATGCCGCAGGGCCACGGCGGGAAAGTCCTGCCTCGTCTGCGGCAGTTCCAGCGCGGCGGTCCAGGCCAGCAGTGCTTCGGCCAGGGGCAGGGCCTCGCGGTATTCCTCGAGCAGGGCATCGAGTTCCCTGCGCTGGGGCAGGCGGGTGAAACCGCCGACACAGACGCTCACCGGGTGCACCGAACGCCCGCCCAGCAGGGCCAGCAGGCGATTGCCCAGCCCCTGCAGATGCAGGCCCCGGCGCACCTCGTCCGGGTACTGTTCGGCCATGGCGGTGACGCTGTCGAAGCCCAGGAAGTCGGGCGCCGCCAGCAGGTGGATGTGCAGCGCATGGCTCTCGATCCACTCGGCGAAATACATGGCCCGGCGCAGCTCGGCGATGGCCGGCTCCACCGTCACGCCGAAGATTTCCTCGAGGGCCTGCGCCGCGGTCATCTGGTAGGCCACCGGGCAGATCCCGCAGATCCGCGCCACGATGTCGATCACGTCGGACCAGGGACGCCCTTCAAGCAGTTTCTCGAACAGCCGGGGCGGCTCGAAGATCCGCAGTTGCAGTTGCGTGATCGCCCCGTCGCGGAGGCGCAGATCCAGGGCGCCTTCGCCTTCGACGCGGGTGAGGACGGGGACGTCGATGATGCGGTCATTGGCCATGGTTACGAATCCTCCCCACCGTAGGCCGCCCTGTTCGTCATGAGGGCAGTATCGCGGCTTGCGCCGCGCCTGCGGGAGGATCAGGGCGTTTCATCCTTTGCTTCCTTTTTTCCGGCCGCGCGGAAGGCCGGGGCCTGGCTGGTGATGAAATGATAACGCCGGGCCACTTCATCGGGCAGCAGTCCCAGGCCTTCGAGGCGGTTGGCGAAGGCGGCGGTGTTGGGGTTTTCGGCGGGGCCGAAGCAGGCGTAACAGCCACGGTTCATGGCCGGGCAGAGGGCGCCGCAGCCGGTACGGGTCACCGGCCCCATGCAGGGCTCGCCGCGGGTGACCAGCACGCACGGATTGCCCCGGCGCTTGCATTCGAGGCAGATCTTCTCGTCGGGGATCGCCGGCAGCACGCCGAAGAGCACGTCGCGCACGGCCTGCAGGACCTGCTCGCCATTGACCGGGCAGCCCCACAGCTCGAAATCCACCTTCACGTGTTCGCGGATCGGCGTGGCGGTATCCAGGGCCGCGACCGTCTCGGGCGTGGCGTACACGCCGGCGAGCCATTCTCCGGCATTGGCGAAGTTGCGCAGGGCCTGCAGGCCGCCGGCGGTGGCGCAGGCGCCGAGGGTGGCCAGTACGCGGCTGTGGCGGCGGATGTCCCGGATCCGTTCGGCCTCCTCGGGGGTGGAGACGCTGCCTTCGACGAAGGCCAGATCCACCTTTGCCGCCGGGTCGAGGGGGCCGGCTTCCGGGAAGTGGACGATCTCCACCAGTTCGGCGAGGGTCAGCAGATCCTCGCCGGCATTGAGAAAGGCGAGCTGGCAGCCGTCGCAGGAGGCGAACTTGTGCACGGCGATGCGCGGTTTCGCGCTCATCGTCCACGCACCCGCAGCAGCGGCGCGATCTCGCGCCAGGAAAACACGGGGCCGTCGCGGCAGACGAATTTCGGCCCCAGCTGGCAATGGCCGCACAGGCCGATGCCGCACTGCATGTTGCGCTCCAGGCTCAGCCAGATCCGCCCCGCGTCGATGCCGCGCTCCTGCAACTGTTCGGCCACGGCGAGCATCATGCCTTCCGGGCCGCAGCACAGCACGATGGCCTGCGCCGGATCGAAGCGCAAACGATCGAAGAGATCGGTCACCCGGCCCACGTGCCAGGGCCACAGGGGACCGGCCTCGTCGGCGGCGATGAGCACGGTGGTGTCGGGCATGCGATCCCAGCATTCGTACTGCTCGCGCCAGAGCAGATCGTCGGCATGTTTCACGCCCTGCACGATGTTCACATGCCCGAAACGCTCCCGCCGGCGCATCAGGTACTGGATGGCCCCGGTGACCGGCGCGCAACCGAGACCGCCGGTGACCACGATCACGTCCCGCTGCTCGCAGTCGCCAAGCGGCCAGCCGTTGCCGAAGGGGCCGCGCAGGCCGAGCCGATCCCCCGGCCGCAGCCATTCCAGGCCGCGGGTGACCCGGCCCACGGCGCGGATGGTGTGGCCGATGTGCCGGGTCTCGCGCGGATCGGAGACGATGGAGATGGGCACTTCGCCCACGCCGTACAGATACAGCATGTTGAACTGGCCGGGGCGGAAGCGGTAGGCCCGCTGGGCCGCGCTGTCGGTGAGCCGCAGATGCAGGGTGAACAGACCCGGCGATTCCTCGCGGCGGGTCAGGATCTCCGCTTCCATCGGCAGGGCCGTCATGCCTCTTCCCCCGCAATGGCCGCCGCCTCGGCGGTGATGTCGATCCCTTCCGGGCACCAGGTGATGCAGCGGCCGCAGCCGCTGCAACCGGAACGGCCGTATTGTTCGTGCCAGGCCGAGAGCTTGTGCACGAGCCACTGGCGATAGCGGCTGGCGGTGTCCTCGCGCACGGGGCGCCCGTGGAGCAGGCTGTGGCCGGCGGTGAAGCAGGAATCCCACTGGCGCAGGCGGGTGGTGCGCGCCCCGGTCAGGGGCGTTTCCTCCACATGGGCATGACAGAAGCAGCTCGGGCAGACGGCGGTGCAGTTGCCGCAGGCCAGGCAGCGCCGGCCCACCGCCTGCCACAGTTCGGCGTCCAGCCGCCCGCCCAGGCGGGCGGGCAGATCGCCTCCGGGCAGGCGCCGCCGCTGGGCCGCGGCGGCCTGGCGGAAGGCCGCTTCGGCCGCCTTGCGCTGCGTGTCAGCGGCAGCACGGGTGGGCAGCGCATCGAGGATTTCCTGGCCGGCGTGGCTGCGGGCCTCCAGCAGCCAGCCCTCCTCCAGCTCGGAGATGGCCAGATCGTATCCGTAGCGGGCCACGGGGCCGTCGCCGGTGGCGGCACAGAAACAGGTGTCGGCGGGATGGGCGCAGTGCGCCGCCACCAGGAACAGGTTGCGGCGGCGCCGGCGGTAGGCCTCGTCGGGCTGGACACCCTGCAGGAAGTGCCGATCCTGCAGGAACAGGCCGGCCAGATCGCAGGCCCGCACGCCGAGCACGGCGAGCTTCGGCGCCGCGCTGCCGGGGGCCTCGAAGCGCAGGCGGCCGTCGGCGTCACGCCGGGCTTGGAACAGGATCTCCCGGGGCGGGAAGACCAGGGGCTTGAGCGAGACGGCGGGCGCGGCCCAGGCGAACAGCCGGTTTTCGTCCGTCTGCCGCAGCCGATAGCGACCCGGTTCCTGAATGTCCCGCCAGCCGCGCGGCAGATCCTCGATGCGCTCGACGGGCGCGTAGCGGATCACGCCTTCCTGCACGCGGGGTCCGTGGACGGCGTAGCCGGCCTCGCGCAGCGCCTCGATCAACCGTTGCCGATCGGCCGCCGCCAGAAACCGGAGTTCCCCCACCAGGGTGCAGTCGGTTGCCATTGCGCTCCTCCCAGGGGGGAGCATAGCAGATCGCAGGGGCGGGGGATTTTGGATGTCGCGGCTTGCGCCGCGCCTGCAGAGGTTGCGTCACCCTGCAGGCGCGGCGCAAGCCGCGATGCAGCGCGGCATCCCGGATCAGTCCTGTTTCGGCGGCTCGCCGCTCAGGAGCAGCAGCAGTTCGTTCATGCGGTGCACGAAGGTGGACGGATCGTCGAGCTGGCCGCCCTCGCTGAGCAGGGCCTGGTCGAAGAGGATCCAGGTCCAGTCCTCGAAGCGCTTGTCGTCCTGCTCGTCCCTGAGGCGCTGGACCAGCGGGTGCTCGGGGTTGATCTCCAGGGTCGGCTCGATGTCCGGCAACTGATGGCCGGCCTGCCTGAGCAGCTTCTGCATGCTCACGGCCATGTCGTGCTCGGCCACCACCAGGCAGGAAGGCGATTCGGCCAGGCGGTGGGAGATGCGCACTTCCTTGACCTTGCCGCCCAGCACGTCCTTCATGCGCTCGAGCAGGGCCTTGTATTCCTTCTCCGCCTTCTTGCGCTGCTTCTTCTCTTCCTTGTCTTCCAGCTTGCCCAGATCCAGCTCGCCCTTGGCGATGTTGACCAGGGGCTTGCCGTCGTACTCGGTGAGGTGGGACATCATCCATTCGTCCACCCGGTCGTAGAGCAGCAGCACCTCGATGCCCTTCTTCTCCAGCCGCTCCAGGTGGGGGCTGTGGCGGGCGGCGGCCCAGGTCTCGGCGGTGAGGTAGTAGATCTTCTCCTGGCCATCGACCATGCGCCCCACGTAGTCGTCCAGCGACACGGTCTGGGCCTCGCCCTCGCTGCGGGTGGAAGCGAAGCGCAGCAGTTTGGCGATCTTCTCGCGGTTGGCGAAGTCCTCGGCCGGGCCTTCCTTGAGCACCTTGCCGAAGGTGTCCCAGAAGGTCTGGTAGGTTTCCGGGTCGTTCTTCGCCAGCGACTCGAGATGGCCGAGGATCCGCTTGACCGAGGCGGCGCGGATGGTGTCGATGAGCTTGTTGTGCTGGAGCAGCTCGCGGGAGATGTTCAGCGGCAGATCGTCCGAATCCACCACGCCGCGGATGAAGCGCAGGTAGCTGGGGATGAGCTGCTCGGCGTCATCCATGATGAACACGCGCTTGACGTAGAGCTTCACGCCATAGCGGCGATCCCGATCGTAGAGATCGAAGGGCGCGTGTTTCGGCACGTAGAACAGGGTGATGTAGGACTGGTTGCCCTCCACCCGGTTGTGCAACCAGGTGAGCGGATCGTCGAAGTCGTGGGCGATGTGCTTGTAGAACTCCTTGTACTCCTCGTCCTCGATCTCCGCCTTGGGGCGGGCCCACAGGGCCGAGGCCTTGTTGACCTGCTCCTTCTCGTCGGTCTTCCCGCCCTTGTCGTCGAGCTTGTACATGTAGACCGGGATGGGAATGTGATCCGAATACTTGTGGATCAGGTTGCGCAGGCGGTAGGGATCGAGGAACTCGTCTTCCCCTTCGCGCAGGTGCAGGGTGACGGTGGTGCCCCGCTCGGCCCGTTCGATGGTTTCGATTTCGTATTCCCCTTCCCCGCTGGAGCGCCAGCGCACCCCGTGTTCGGCCGTGAGACCGGCGCGGCGGGTCTCCAGGGTCACGCGGTCGGCGACGATGAAGGCCGAGTAGAAGCCCACGCCGAACTGGCCGATGAGCTGGGCATCCTGCGCCTGATCGCCGGTGAGGTTCTCGAGGAACTGGCGGGTGCCCGACTGGGCGATGGTGCCGATGTTGTCGATCACCTCCTGGCGGGTCATGCCGATCCCCTTGTCGGTGATCGACAGGGTGCGGGCCTCCTTGTCGTAATCGATGAGGATGGAAAGCTCGGGATCGCCCTCGTACAGGGCATCGTCGCCCAGGGCCTCGAAGCGCAGCTTGTCGCTGGCGTCGGAGGCGTTGGAGACCAGCTCCCGCAGGAAGATCTCCTTGTTGGAATAGAGGGAGTGAATCATGAGGTGCAGCAGCTGCTTCACCTCGGTCTGGAAACTCAGGGTTTCCTTGTGGGTGTCCACGCTCATGTCGGTCAGACTCCTCGGTTTGCAAACTCGGAATGCCCCTGCTCAGTGGGGGCGCCCCGCCACGATTTCAACCTTCCTCGGTCCGTATCGCAAGCCATTGTTTTCATTTGGCATGCCGCCTTTCCTCCACGCTCTGGATGATGGTGGTGGCGATCTCCTCCACCGACATGCTGGTGGTGTCGAGCAGGGGCACCCCGGCGGCGCGCAGGATGGCCTCGGCCTGGCGCACCTCGTGGCGGCAGCGTTCCAGGGAGGCATAGTCGCTGCCGGGGCGGCGCTGGCTGCGGATCCGGTGCAGCCGCTCGGGGGCGATGGTCAGGCCGAACAGCTTGTCGCGAAAGGGCCGCAACTCGGCGGGCAGGCGCTCGCCGTCGAGATCCTCCTCGGTGAGGGGATGGTTGGCGGCCCGCAGGCCGTAATGCAGGGCCAGGTACAGACAGGTGGGCGTCTTGCCGGTGCGCGAGACGCCCACCAGCACCACGTCGGCCTCGGGATAGTGGCGGGTGCTCACGCCGTCGTCGTTCTGCAGGGCGAAGTTGACCGCCTCGATGCGGGCGGTGTAATCGTCGTCGTCGATCACGCCGTGGGTACGGCCGGCGGCATGGTGGGGACGGGCATGCAGTTCCCGTTGCAGGGCAGGCAGGAAGGTGGCGAAGGGATCCAGGCACAGGGCGCCGCTCTCGGCCAGGATGGCGCGCAGGCCGTCCTCGATCAGGGTGCTGAAGACGACGGGCCGCTGCCCGCATGCCTCGCCGGCGGCCCGGATCCGGTCGCGCGCCGCGCGGGCCTTCTGCGCGTCGTTCACGTAGCGCAGCACCTGGACCTCGAACGCCAGTTCCGGAAACTGGTGCAGCAGGCTCTGGCCCAGCGTCTCCACGGTGATGCCGGTGCTGTCGGAGACGAGGAACACGGGGCGGGAAGGATTTGCCATCGGGCGGCTCCGCTCACTACACTGGGCGCAGGATAGCAGAAACCCGGTTCTGCACCGACGGCCATGCCACCGTACGGGAGCCCCCATGCAAGCCATCCTCTGGTTCGACGAAATCGGCCTCGACGATCTGCCCCGAGTGGGCGGCAAGAACGCCTCCCTGGGCGAGATGATCCGCCATCTGCAGGCCGCCGGCGTCAATGTGCCCGGCGGCTTCGCCACCACCGCCGAGGCCTACCGCGCCTTTCTCGCCACCGACGGGCTGGATCGGCGCATCGCCGAACGCCTGGCCCGGCTGGACGTGGACGACGTGGTGGCCCTGGCCGAGACCGGCCGGGAGATCCGCGAATGGATCCGCGCCACGCCCTTTCCGCCCGAACTGGAACAGGCGCTGGTGGACGCCTATGGGCAACTGACCGCGCGCTACGGCGAAACCGCCAGTTACGCGGTGCGCTCCTCGGCCACCGCCGAGGATCTGCCCGACGCCTCCTTCGCCGGCCAGCAGGAGACCTACCTCAACATCCGCGGCCTCGACAACCTGCTGCAGGCCATTCATGCGGTCTTCGCCTCCCTCTACAACGACCGGGCCATCGCCTATCGCGTCCACCAGGGCTTCGCCCACGAAAAGATCGCCCTCTCCGCCGGGGTGCAGATGATGGTGCGCTCCGATCTGGCCTGCAGCGGGGTGCTGTTCACCCTGGATACGGAAAGCGGCTTCGATCAGGTGGTGTTCGTCACCGGCAGCTGGGGGCTGGGCGAGATGGTGGTGCAGGGGGCCGTGAATCCGGACGAGTTCTATCTGCACAAGCCGGCCCTGGACAGCGGCCACTTCCCGGTGCTGCAACGCACCCTGGGCAGCAAGGCGCAGCGCATGGTCTTCGGCGAGGGGCAGGGCTGCGATTCGGCCACCCGCATCGAAGCGGTGCCGGAGGCGGATCGGCAACGCTTCTGCCTGAACGACGAGGAGCTGGCGGAGCTGGGCCGCCAGGCCCTGGCCATCGAACACCACTACGGCCGGCCCATGGACATCGAATGGGCCAAGGACGGGCTGGACGGCGGCCTGTACATCGTGCAGGCCCGGCCGGAGACGGTGAAAAGCCGCGAAGGCCAGGTGCTGCAACGCTACACGCTGGAAGCGCGCGGCGACGTGCTCGCCAGCGGCCGGGCCATCGGCCAGCGGATCGGCAGCGGGGCGGCAAAGGTGATCCGCTCTCTCGACGAGATGGAACGCATCCGGGCGGGCGACGTGCTGGTCACCGACATGACCGATCCCGACTGGGAGCCGATCATGAAACGGGCCGCGGCCATCGTCACCAACCGCGGGGGACGCACCTGCCACGCCGCCATCATCGCCCGCGAGCTGGGCGTGCCGGCGGTGGTCGGCTGCGGCAACGCCACCGAGACGGTGCCCGACGGCGAGACGGTGACCGTCTCCTGCGCCGAGGGGGAGACGGGCCACGTCTATCGCGGCGCCCTGCCCTACCGGGTGGAGGAGATCAATCTGGCGCAGATGCCGGAACTGCCGTTCCGAATCATGCTCAACGTGGCCACGCCGGACCGGGCCTTCGCCTTCGCCACGCTGCCCAATCACGGCGTGGGCCTGGCGCGGCTGGAATTCATCATCAACCGCAACATCGGCATCCATCCCAAGGCCCTGCTGCAATACCGCAAGCAGCCGCCGGAAGTGCGCGCCGAGATCGACCGGCGCAGCGCCGGTTACGCCGATCCGGTGAGCTTCTACATCGAGAAGCTCACCGAGGGCATCGCCACCATCGCCGCCGCCTTTCATCCCCGCCGGGTGATCGTGCGCACCTCCGACTTCAAGTCCAACGAATACCGCAACCTGATCGGCGGCGCCGCCTACGAGCCGGAGGAGGAGAACCCCATGCTCGGCTTCCGCGGCGCCGCCCGCTACGTGTCGCACCGCTTCGAGGACTGCTTCGAGCTGGAATGCTTCGCCCTGAGGAAGGTGCGCGAGGTGATGGGACTGACCAACGTGGACATCATGATTCCCTTCGTGCGCACGCCCGAGGAAGCGCACACGGTGATCAATCTGCTCAAGGAAAACGACCTGGTGCGCGGCGAAGACGGGCTGCGGATCATCATGATGTGCGAGATCCCGGCCAACGCCCTGCTCGCCGACCGCTTCCTCAAGTACTTCGACGGCTTCTCCATCGGCTCCAACGATCTCACCCAGCTCACCCTGGGGCTGGACCGCGATTCGGGGCTGGTGGCCGAACTGTTCGACGAGCGCAACGAAGCGGTCAAGTCGCTGATGAGCATGGCCATCCGCGCCTGCCGCCGCCAGAACAAGTACATCGGAATCTGCGGCCAGGCCCCCTCCGACTATCCCGAACTGGCCTTCTGGCTCATGGAACAGGGCATCGACAGCGTCTCCCTCAACCCCGACAGCGTGATCGAAACGTGGCTGTACCTGGCCGAACAGCTCGAGGCGGAGAAAAAATAGCGGGTTCGGTGGAATGAACGCCGAGAGCGCAGAGACGCAGAGGACGCGGAGATTTGATTGTTGGATGGTTTTACGTCATGCCACCTGTTCGTCAAACCACAGGCAGCATTGCTTGATTCCGGCTTCCAGGCCACGTGAGGTCGAGCCAGCAGGCTGTTGAAAAACGCCGTTTTTCGACAGCCTGTGTGCGATGCATGGATGCATCGCCATTTTCAATGACGCCAAGTCATTGAAAATGTGAGGGAACGGGAAACCGCGTTTGTCGTTCCCGAGTTGAAAAAGCCCATGGATGGGCTTTTTCAACAGCCTGTTAGCTCGACCCATCGGTGCTGAAGCCCGATCTGCACAAAATCCTCCGCGCCCTCTGCGTCTCTGCGTCCTCTGCGTTATTTGCACCCCATCAGTCAGCAAGCACCTTGTCCGCCGCCGGCAGGGCCACGCCGGTGGCGATGTCGGCGCCCATGTCGGCCAGGACCGATTCCAGGGCCATCAGGCAGTAGCGCACGTTGCGGGCGTTGCAGGCGTGGCCCATGAGGCCGATGCGCCAGACCTTGCCGGCCAGGGCGCCGAGGCCGGCGCCGATCTCCAGGTTGAAGTCCCTGAGTAGGCGGCCGCGCACGGCGGCGTCGTCGATACCCTCGGGGATGGTCACGGCGTTGAGCTGGGGCAGCCGATCCCCCTCCTTCACCACGAAGGACAGGCCCATGGCCTCGAGGCCGGCACGCAGGGCCTGGTGGTGCTTCTCGTGGCGGGCCCAGGCGTTCTCCAGGCCCTCTTCCTTCAGGATCACCAGCGCCTCGTGCAGGCCGTAGAGGTTGTTGATGGGCGCGGTGTGGTGATAGGCGCGCTTGGCGCCGGAACCCCAGTAGCCCATCACCAGGTTCAGATCCAGGAACCAGCTCTGCACCTTGCGCTTGCGGTTGCGGATCACTTCCGCTGCCCGCTCGGAGAAGCTCACCGGCGACAGGCCGGGCGGGGCCGAAAGGCACTTCTGGGTGCCGGAGTAGACCGCGTCGATGCCCCACTCGTCCACCTTCAGGGGCGAGCCGCCCAGGGAGGTGACCGTGTCCACCAGCGCCAGGCAGTCGTGTGCGTGGGCCAGTTCGACCAGGGTCCTGGCATCGGACTGGGCGCCGGTGGAGGTTTCCGCATGCACGAAGGCCACCAGCTTCGCATCGGGATTGGCCTTGAGGGCATCCTCCAGCTTCTGGGGATCGACCACCTTGCCCCATTCGTCTTCCACCATCACCGGGGTGGCGCCGCAGCGCTCCACGTTCTCCTTCATGCGCCCGCCGAACACGCCGTTCTGGCAGACGATGACCTTGTCGCCCGGCTCCACCAGGTTGACGAAGCAGGTCTCCATGCCGGCCGAACCGGGCGCGGAAACCGGGAAGGTGAGTTCGTTGCGAGTCTGGAAGGCGTACTGGAGCAGGCCTTTCATCTCCTCCATCATCTCCACGAAGACCGGATCGAGATGACCGATGGTGGGCCGGGCCAGGGCCTCGAGAACCCGGGGGCTGACGTCGGAGGGGCCGGGGCCCATCAGGGTGCGCTGGGGGGGATGAAAGCTGTGTTCTGCCATGACTGCCTCTGTGCAAGGGTTGTTGTGGATGTGCGTGCCCGGCCAATACCCGAGCAGGGCGGTCAATGATACAGGCTCCCTCGCGCCGATGGGAGTCCGCGCCCGGATTGCCTATACTGCGCTTCCGATTCACGCAGGAGTTTCCCCATGAATCACGCGGACATACCCTTGCTGCTGAGCCCGGAAGAACTCGAGGCGCACCGCGACAGCGGCTCCCTGCTGCTGGTGGATCTGTCCGAACCGGGCACCTACGTGCAGTATCACGTGCCGGGCGCGGTGTTCATGGACTACGCCTGGATCGTGCGCACCGAACGGCCACGCATGGGCCTGCTGCCGGTGCCGGAACGGCTGGAACACGTCTTCTCCGCCTACGGCCTGACACCCGACACCCACGTGGTGGCCTACGACGACGAGGGCGGCGGCAAGGCGGCCCGGCTGCTCTACACCCTGGAGGTGGCCGGCCACCGCCGCTGGTCGCTGCTGGACGGCGGCCTGCGCGCCTGGGCCAATGCCGGCCACCCCATCGACACGCAAATCCACTGGCCCACGCCCGGCCGCTACGTGCCGCAGATGAATTTCGAACCGGTGGCCACCCGTCAGTACATTCTCGATCACCTCTCGGACCGGGACGTGGTGTTGCTGGACGTGCGCAGCCGCGGCGAATACATCGGCGAGAAACTGTATGCGAAACGCGGGGGGCATATCCCCGGCGCCGTACACATGGAATGGACCGAGGCCATGGATCGGGAACGGGATCTGCGTCTGAAGCCCGAACCAGACCTGCACGAAATGCTCGCCGAACGTGGCGTGACGCCCGACAAGACCGTGGTGGTCTACTGCCAGACCCATCACCGCTCGGCGCACACCTGGTTCGTGCTGAAATACCTGGGATTCGAGACGGTGAAGGGTTACCCGGGCTCCTGGTCCGACTGGGGGAACGAGCCGAACACGCCGATCGAAAAATGACGGCGGCAGGGAATGTCACTTCTTTTCAGGCGGAAGTGTAATGAACACGGAGGTCACGGAGACACGGAGGACACGGGGGTTTCTATTTCATCGGGGCAAGTTCCGTAGGGCGGCTCAAGCGCAGCGGAGCCGCCACGGCAGGATGACGCGAGTTTCGCCGGCTCCGCTGCGCTTGAGCCGGCCTACGGATTGTCCAACATCAAGAACACCCCCCGTGTCCTCCGTGTCTCCGTGACCTCCGTGTTACTTCCATCCCCCCGTCTCATGAATCCGCGCCCTGCCATGCCTCCAGCCGCCGGCGCATGCGATCCACGTGGCTGCCTTCCCAGTACACCTTGCGGCACACGGGGCAGTACCAGGCGTCGTCGGCGTGGGCGCGGGCCCCTGCGGGGATGCGGGCGCGGGCGGCTTCGTCGGCGGGCACGAGTTCGGTGTTGCAGACCAGACAGCGCTGGAAGGGACGGTGCAGCCAGTCGATGTCGAGCCGCTCGCCCAGCTCACGGATGCAGTCGTCGAGGTTTTCACATTCGAGCAGGATCACCCGCCCCGGCGCGCGGCGGTGGCGGGCCAGTTCCCGATCCCGGGTGATGAGCAGGCGATCCTCGGCAATGGCCTGACGCAGCAGGGCGTAGTCGTCACGCCCGTCGCGGGCGATCACGGTGTCGTAGCCGGCGGCGCGCAGCCAGCTTCCCAGCCGCTGCAGCATCTCGTCGACCAGGAACTTCACTCTTCGTCGGTCTGGCGGATCACCCCGGTGACGATCCCGAGGATCTGCACTTCCTCGTTGCGCAGCCAGATGGGTTCCATGTCGGGATTGGCCGGCTGCAGGCGGATGCCGTCGCGCTCCACGTAGAACTTCTTGAGGGTGACCGTCTCGCCGTTGATCATGGCGATCACCGACTGGCCGTTGGCCGCGGTCTCGGTCTTCTCGATGACGATGATGTCGCCATCCTGGATGTTGTCGTCGATCATGGAATGGCCGCGCACCCGCAGGGCGTAGGTGTTGCGGCGCACCATGCTGGCCGGCACCGACACCCGCTCGTCGTCGCGGGTGAGATCCACCGGTTCGCCGGCGGCCACCCAGCCCAGCAGGGGGATCTCCGCCAGTGGCTCGGCCACCAGTTCCAGGGCTTCCAGATCCGGAGTCCAGACGGGGCGTTGGCGCTTGGGAATCAGATAGCTGACGTTGGACATTGAGAATTTTCCTCAGGTTTTGCCTGCAACCATAGTCCGGCACGGGATTTTTTTCAAATCCGCTCATCCCGGGCATGGTCAGCCACCCGGCGATTGGCGATAATGCGCGGATGACGGATGTCCGCCGCCCCCCGCTCTTCCTCCTGCTGCCTGGCCTGCTGCTGATCGGATTCGGTATCGGTTATCTCGCAAGCAGCAGAGACGATGCCCCGCCCCGAGCGCCGGCCACGCCCCTCGAGGGGGTCAATCTGGTGCGGCTGGAGACGCCGCGGCCCGTCTCCGGTTTCCGTCTCGAGCGCCACGACGGCCAGCCCTTCACCCCCGCCAGCTTCCGGGGCCACTGGAACGTGCTGTTCTTCGGCTATACCCACTGCCCCGACGTCTGCCCCCTGGCCCTGCAGACCCTGCGCCTGGCCTGGCGGCAACTGGCGGTGAACCCGCAGGATCCCGCCCGCCCCCGGGCCTGGTTCGTGTCGGTCGACCCGGATCGGGACAGCCCGGCACTGCTCGAGCAGTACGTGACCTATTTCCATGCGGACTTCACCGGCGTGACCGGCCCGGCCGACGAGATCGACAAGCTCACCCGTCAGCTCGGCATCGTCTACGGCTTCGAGGACAGGGAGGGCGACGGCTACACCGTCAATCACAGCGCCCAGCTGGTGTTCATCGACCCGCAGGGACGCATGGCCGCCGTGCTCAATCCGCCCTACGACGCCGACGCGGTGATCCGTTCGCTGCGCCATCTTGAAACCCTGCCCTGAACCGGAGTTCGCCCATGACGTTCCCCCTTTCCCGGCTTTGGCTGCTGCCGTTTCTGTTCCTTTCCTCCATGGCCCTGGCCGCCACCCTCACGGTGAAGCACGCCCGGGTGCCCGAAGGGCCGCCGGTGGCACCCGTGCTGGCCGGTTACCTGATCATCGAAAATCCCGGTGCGCGCAACGTGCGCGTCACCGGCGCCAGCAGCCCCCTCTTCGCCGCCGTGGAGATCCACGAAATGCGCATGAAAGACGGCATGATGGAAATGCAGCGGCTGCCGTCGCTGACCATCCCGGCCGGCGGCAAGGTGGAACTGGCGCCGGGCGGCCTGCACCTCATGCTCATCGAGCCGAGCCGCCCCCTGCGGGCCGGTGACCATGTCCCCGTCACCCTCGATCTGGACGACGGCAGCCGCCTGGAACTGACCCTGCCGGTGGTGTCCCGGGACGACGCCCCCCACCCGCATCCGCACTGATGTCGTCCCCCGTGAAGCCTGCAGCCCCCGCCCTGCGCGAGCGCCTGTTCGTGGCGCTGCAGTACGTGCTGCCCCAGCACCTGATCTCGCGCCTCGTGCACCGCCTCGCCCGGATGCGGATCGGCTGGCTGAAGACCCCCTTCACCCGCTGGTTCATCCGCCACTTCGGCGTGCGTCTCGAGGAAGCCGCCGAACCCGACTACCGCGCCTATCCCGATTTCAACAGCTTCTTCACCCGGGCCCTGAAACCGGAAGCCCGACCGGTGGATCCGGCCCCCGAGGCGGTGGTCTCGCCGGTGGACGGCCAGGTCAGCCAGGCCGGGCGCATCGCAGGCGATGCGGTGTTCCAGGCCAAGGGCCACCGCTTTTCGGTGCACACCCTGCTCGGCGAGACCCGCCGCTGGAGCGACGTGTTCCGCGGCGGCGTGTTCACCACCCTGTATCTCTCGCCCCGCGACTATCACCGCATCCACATGCCGCTGACCGGCACCCTGCAGGAAACCATCCACGTGCCGGGCCGCCTGTTCAGCGTCAACGAGGCCACCACCCGCCAGGTGCCGGGCCTGTTCGCCCGCAACGAACGGGTGGTCTGCGTCTTCGACACCGCCGCCGGGCCCATGGCCATGGTGCTGGTGGGCGCCCTCAACGTGGGCAGCATCGAAACCGTCTGGCAGGGCGAGATCACGCCCCCCACCGGCCGCACCATCCGCCACTGGGATCAGATCCACCTGAACCTCACCCTGGAAAAGGGCCAGGAGATGGGCCGCTTCAACATGGGCTCCACCGTCATCCTGCTGTTCGCCGACGAACGGGTGCAATGGGAGGCCGATCTGCAGCCCGGCCGCTGCGTGAAAATGGGCGAACGGATCGGGACGGTGGCTTCGATGAGGGATGGTGGCAGGGGACACGGAGGACGTGGAGGTACGGCCACCCCGTAGGAGCGGCGCCTCGCCGCGACAATGCGGTCGCTGGTCGCTGGGGACAAGTCGCGGGGAAAAGCCTTTTGGTTTTACCAGCAACCAGTTACCCGCCACCCGCTACCGCCGAATCGCGGCTCGCGCCGCTCCTCAGCCGGATTCGGCGGCGAATCAAGACCACCCTGGAGACGCACACAACACCGTCTCCCCTTCCCCACTGTCCAAAAAAAACACTCAGGCCCGCTCCCAGTCGAAGGCCAGCACCTGGCGGATGTCGTCGACGCCGGCGGCGAGCATCAGCAGGCGGTCGACGCCGAGGGCCACGCCGGCGCAGGGGGGCAGGCCGTGTTCGAGAGCGGCCAGCAGGTATTCGTCCAGGGGCAGGGGCGGCTTGCCGGCTGCCTGCCGGCGCCGGTTCTCGGCCTCGAAGCGGCGGCGCTGTTCGCCGGCGTCGGTCAGCTCGTGATAGCCGTTGGCCAGTTCCATCCCCTGCCAGAACAGTTCGAAGCGTTCGGCCAGCGGCGGCGTGCCGGGGCGGATCCGGGCCAGCGCCGCCTGGCTCGCCGGCCAGTCGTGGAGGAAGACGGGTGTCTCCCGCGGCAGATGCGGTTCGACGAGATGGGTCAGCAGCAGATCCCGCCAGGCATCGACGTCCTCGCCCAGACCGGAGACGGCGATGCCGGCCTCCATGGCCCGCGTCCGCAGGCCGGCGGCATCCGTGTTGAAGGGATCGATGCCGGCGAACTCGCGAAAGGCTTCGCGGTAGGTGAGGCGCCGGGCGGGGGGCGCGTCGAGCAGTTCGCCGAGCAGGGCTGCCACTTCGTCCATGAGGCGGTGCTGATCCCAGCCTACCCGGTACCATTCGAGCAGCGTGAACTCGGGGTTGTGCCGCCGGCCGGCTTCGCCGGCGCGAAACACCCGGGCGATCTGGTAGCAGTCGCCGATCCCCGCCGCCAGCAGGCGTTTCATGGCAAATTCCGGCGAGGTGTGCAGCCAGCGGGAAACGCCGGCGAGGCGGAAACTTTCGATGTGGGGATCGGGATTGGCGGCGCGGGAGAGGCAGGGCGTTTCCACCTCGAGCACGCCCCGCGCCTGGAAGAAGGCCCGGATCCGTTCCAGGAGCCGGGCCCGAAGCCGGAGGACGGCCAGGCTGGCCGCGGGCCGCCAGTCGCTCACGTCACTCCTTGACGCGGCCAACGTATTCGCCGGTGCGGGTGTCCACCTTGATCCGGTCGCCTTCGTTGATGAACAGCGGCACGCGCACCACCGCCCCGGTATCGGTGGTGGCCGGCTTGCCGCCCCCGCCCGAGGTGTCGCCGCGCACGCCCGGATCGGTCTCGACCACGGTCAGCACCACGTGGTTGGGCGGCGTGACGCTGATGGGCACGCCGTTCCACAGGGTAACGGTGCAGATGTCCTGCTCCTTGAGCCACTTGGCCGCCTCGCCCACGGCGGTCGCATCGGCCGCCACCTGCTCGAAGGTTTCGGGGTGCATGAAGTGCCACTGCTCGCCATCGTTGTACAGATACTGCATTTCCGTATCGATGACATCGGCCGCTTCCACCGTCTCGCCCGACTTGAAGGTCTTCTCCAGGACCCGGCCGGTCTTGAGATTGCGGATCTTCACCCGGTTGAAGGCCTGGCCCTTGCCGGGCTTGACGAACTCGTTTTCGATGATGGCGCAGGGATCGCCGTCGAGCATGATCTTCAGGCCGCTGCGAAATTCGTTGGTACTGTAGGTTGCCATGGGTATCCTCTACTCTCTGAATCGTCTCGATGTCCCGAATCCGGAAAGGCAAACAAATATGATAACCCAGCCCCTTCCATCCTGTCAGACCAACGCCTGGCAGAAGGCCCTGCAACAGGCCATCCGCGATCCGGCCGAACTGCTGCGCCGGCTGGCCCTGCCCGACGATCTGCTGCCGGCGGCGCGGGCGGCGGCCGCGCGTTTTCCGCTGCGGGTGCCGCGGAGTTTCGTGGCGCGCATGCGGCCCGGCGATCCGCACGATCCCCTGCTCCGGCAGGTGCTGCCCCTGGCCGGGGAACTCGAATCCCGCCCCGGTTTCGAGGCCGATCCGGTGGGCGATCACGCCGCGCGCCGGGCGCCTGCCCTGCTGCACAAGTATCCGGGACGGGCCCTGCTGATCGCCGCCGGGGCCTGCGCCGGCCACTGCCGCTATTGCTTTCGGCGCCACTTTCCCTATCAGGACAACCACGATCTGGCCGCGGCCCTGGCGCAAATCGAAGCCGATGCCACGCTGCACGAGATCATCCTGAGCGGGGGCGATCCCCTGAGCCTGTCCGATGCCCGCCTGGGCGCGCTGCTCGACCGGCTCGAGGCCGTTCCCCACCTGCGCCGCCTGCGCCTGCACACCCGCTATCCGATCTTCCTGCCCGAGCGGATCACCGCTGCCCTCTGTCAGCGGCTGGCGGCCTGCCGGCTGCCCGTGGCGGTGGTGATCCACTGCAATCATGCCCAGGAAATCGATGCCGAGGTGCGCGACGCCCTGGCGCGCCTGCGCGCGAGCGGCGCCGTTCTGCTCAACCAGGCGGTACTGCTGCGGGGCGTGAACGACAGCCTGGAGAGCCTGGCCGGACTGGGCGAAGCCCTGTTCGCCGCGGGTGTCATCCCCTACTACCTGCATCAGCTCGACCGGGTGGCCGGCGCCGGCCACTTCGAGGTGCCGGACGCGGAGGCCCTGGCCCTGCATCGGGCCCTGCGCGAGACCCAGCCGGGCTACCTCGTGCCGCGCCTGGTTCGCGAACAGGCCGGGATGGCCTCCAAGACCCCCCTGCTCCCGCCCTCCGACCTATAACTTATTGATTATGTTTTGCCATTTTTCACGTTTTCCTCATGCTTTTGTATGTGAAAGTCAAGCAAACGTGTCATAATTTGAGCATGTCGGCTTCCCGTGCCGCCGGGATCCGAATCTCAAGGATGATCCCCCCAGCATCCGAAACGAAGGAGCATGACGTTTTCTGCAGGAGACACGTGGTGGGCAAATCGCTGGGTCTGGACATCCCTGAACGAAAAAAGCCGGGCAAGCACGCTTTCAGCATCCGGGCCCGCAACGTGGAAGCGTGGCTGGACAACCTGCCCAAGGCCAACCTGGGCGAAACCGCCCGCCAGGTCTATCTGGCCCTCACCGAAACCAACCGTCTGCAACTGCCCCATCAGGATCGCGCCCGCTTCCTCGAGAGCCTGCGCGAGACGGTGCAATACGTCACCGAGTCCATGCGCAAGCATTTTCTCGGCGTCACCTATCCCCTGCCGGAAAAGAACCAGAAGATCGCCGCCGCCACCCGCGGGATCTACGCGGCCATGGCCACCGGCTACAAGATCGCCATCGAAGACATGGCGAGCCGTCCGGGGCTGTTCTTCGACAAGAAGCACATGGCCCTGCTGCTGCAGCGGGCCATCAGTTACAGCGGCCACACCCTGCTCACCGCCTACCAGGTCTATGCGCCCTATCCCGCCGGCATCTGGGGCGAACTGCACAAGATGTACGCCTACGCGGAGAGCCACCGCCTGCACCGCCACGCCGTGAGCGACTTCACCCACCTGTTCGTGGAAAAGTCGAGCGTGGCCGACGAATACCTGCGCAACCTGCTGACCTGGCTGGCCACCCCCTATCGCCTGCGCCAGGGCGAAGTGATCAAGATCTACAATACCCTGGAACGCTGGGTCCGCCATTGCCGGCTGCATCTGCCGGAGTCGCCCGACGAACCCGGGCGGGACGGCCAGTTCGTGGTTCTGCTGAGCCACGATCAGCCACCCACCGCCTTTCTGAAATCCCGCCTGCGCTGCGGCAGGGACTGCCGGATGCTCGACACCACCCGCCTCATCGCGCGTATCCGCCAGGACATCCAGGAGAGCGAGGACGTCATCTCCACCACGCTCACCGGCATCGACATGGGCCGCCCCGACCTCTCCCATGACCTGCTGCGGCGCCTGCTGGTGGCCTGGGGCGAGGAGAGACAGCGGGCCTTCCCCCGCAGCGAACGCCGGGAGGCCGTGCAGGTGGCGGTGGGGCTGACCACCATCCACGAGCACCTGCGCCACCAGCACCAGAGCCACCTGGAGGACGAGGCGTTCGATCGTCCGGCCGAATACCGGGCCGAAACGGTCGAAGCCGTGAGCGACGAGAAACCGGACGTCTGGGAAATGGTCTATCCCCGAGGCACCGATGTGCGCCTGACCCGGATTGTGCACGAGGAACTGTCGCTGGCCGACCCGCTCGCAGAACAGACGGCCACGGCCCGCAAACCGGGCCCTGACGGCGCCCAACCCCCCAAGCTGCCGCCGCTGACCCAGTGGCGCATCACCAACGAAAGCGCCAACGGATTCTGCCTGGAATACGACAAGGGCGACAGCACTCGCTCCCAGGTGGGCGAACTGGTGGGGATCCGCCGCCGGCTCAGCGCCCATGCCTGGAAATGGAGCATCGGCGTGATCCGCTGGATGAAATTCAATCCCCAGCGGGTCCTGCAACTGGGCATCGAGCTGCTCAATCCCGACGCGGCCGCCATCGGCATGCGCAGCCTGGCCGCCGCCGGCGGCGAGAATCCCGCCTACCAGCGCACCCTCCTGCTGCCCGAAAACCCGGCCATCGGCCAGCCGGCCAGCCTGATCACCGGCCCCGTTCCCTGGCGGGAAGGCAACAAGCTGGTGCTCAACATCCTGGGGCGGGAAGTGAAGGTCGCCCTGACCCGGCAACTGCAGAACACCGGCCTGTTCGCCCAGTTCGAATTCGCCTACCTGGACAGCGCCCGGGCCACACCGGCGGAAAACCGCACGGATACCGCCGAAGAGAGCGAATTCGGCCAGATCTGGTCCGCCATCTGAGCGGGAAGGCCCGTTTCCTGCCGTTTCTGACGCCGGTGGACTGCCCCTTGCCTTTGTCATGCAATCCCGACATCATTAGGTAAGGCAAGAGTGCCAACGCCCCCCACAAGGAAACCGAGTGAGCGAAAAAGATCTGCTGCGCGTCCTGACCCTCTTCGAGGCGTCGGAAGAAGCCGAACGCATGGTGAACGTCCTGCGCAATGCAGGCCAGATCGTCCGTGATCTGCGGGCCGAGGACGCCGAGGACATGGAAACCATCCTCCAGGAAAACCCCGTCGACATCATCCTCGCCAAGCAGCGCCTGACCTATTTCTCCGCCCGCGAAGCCCTCGAAATCCTGCAACGGCTCGGCCGCGACATCCCCCTGGTGGTGATCTGCGAGCCCCAGACCCCGGATGCCGGGATCGAGGAAATGGAGGCCGGCGCCGCCGACGCCGTGTGCGCCGATCAGGAATCCCGGCTGCTGCTGGTGGTCCGGCGCGAGGTGGCGAGCCTGCGCCACCGCAAGGGCCTGCGCCGCTGCGAGCAGATGCTGCACGAGTCGGAAAAGCGCGCCCGCAACCTGATCGACGAATCCCGCGACGCCATCGCCTATGTGCACGACGGCATGCACATCTACGCCAACCAGGCCTATCTGGACATGTTCGGGGTGGCAAGCCTCGAAGACGTGGAAGGCATGCCCATCCTCGACATGGTCAGCCAGGAGGATCACGCCACCCTCAAGCAGTTCCTGCGCAACTACAGCAAGGGCATCGGCACCGACGACACCCTGGAAATCACCGCCCGCCACACCAGCGGCGACACCTTCGACATCACCATGGAATTCACCCCCGCCAGCATGGAGGGCGAATCCTGCACCCAGATCATCATCCGCGACCGCACCGACAGCAAGGAACTGGAACAACAGCTCAACATCCTCAGCAAGCAGGATCTGCTCACCGGCCTGTACAACCGCACCTACTTCCTCGATCAGATGGACAAGCTGATCAGCCAGGCCGTGGCCGGTGAAACCCAGGGCGCCCTGCTCTACATCGACGTGGACAACTTCGAGGCGATCCGCAACACCATCGGTTTCGCCGATGCCGATCACTTCCTCAACGACGTGGCCCAGTTGCTCAAGCAGCGCTTCGGTGATCTGGGCCTTCTGGCCCGCTTCGAAGGCGCCAACTTCACCCTGCTGCTGGACGCCAGCGATCTGGCCCGCGCCGAAGACGTGGCCCGGCAGGTTCTCGACGCCATCGTCGAACACCGCTCCACCATCAATGGGCGGGTGATCACGGCCACCGCCAGCATCGGCGTGACCCACATCAACGAGACCATCAGCAACCTTCAGGACTGCCTGATCCGCGCCGAGAAGGGCTGCGAAATCGCCCAGAAGGAAGGCGGCAACCGCTACAACGTCTACAACCCCAAACTCGAGGAACTGGAGGAGAAGCAGCAGGTCAGCGCCTGGTCACACCGCATCAAGGAAGCCCTGCGCAACAACGAGTTCAAGCTGCTGTTCCAGCCCATCGTCAGCCTGCACGGTGTGCCCGGCGCCCATTACGAAGTGCTGGTGCGCATGCTGGACGAAAACGCCGAGGAAATTCCGCCCAGCGAATTCATCCCGCCGGCGGATCAGGCGGATCTGACCAAGTTCATCGACCGCTGGGTGATCGCCAACGTGTTCCGCCTCCTGCAGCAGAAGCGGGCCGAGGGCCAGGAAACCCGCTTCTTCGTCAAGATCTCCGAAGGCACCCTGCTCGATGCCGAATTCCTGCCCTGGATCGCCGAGCGCCTGCGGGCCCTGCAGCTCGACACCCAGAGCCTGATCTTCGAGATCAACGAGGAAACCGCCCTCAATCATCTGGCCCAGGCCCGGGCCCTGGTGGACGGTTTCCATGAACTCCACTGCCGCACGGCCCTTGAGAACTTCGGCCTCGAGCCCAACACCTTCCAGTCCATCGAGAAACTGCCGGTGGACTTCGTCAAGATCCACGGCAAGCTCATCCACAACCTGGCCCAGAGCGTGGAGAACCAGGAAAAGGTCAAGCAGATCGCCCAGGAAGCCCACAACCGCAACATGCAGGTGATCGCCGCCTTCGTGGAAGACGCCAACAGCCTCGCCGTGCTCTGGCAGTGCAGCGTGGACTTCATCCAGGGCCACTTCCTGCAGATGCCGGCGGCAGAGCTGGACTACGAGTTCGAAAGCGCGTTCTGAAAGACAGTGGCGAGGGACGAGGGGCGAGGGGCGACGACTGCAGGGATGCAGGAGGTAGAGCGACGCAGGAAGCCAAAGCCGAGGAAAGGCGGTGTTGCGATGACGGTGTATTAGTTCAGACCCGATCTGACACCTCACAGTTGAAAAAGTGAGGGTTACCGGTTTTGATGGGGGTGCGAACCCAACCCAATCAAAACACGACGGAGGTAACCCTCATGTTGCATAGTAGCGAACGAATCATCAAACACAAACTCGGCTTGCTGAATCTGGCCGAGGAATTGGGAAACGTCTCTCGAGCCTGCAAGATCATGGGGCTGTCCCGAGATACCTTCTACCGGTATCAGAAAGCGGTCGAGGAAGGCGGAATCGATGCCCTGCTGGAGCCGGACCGTCGGCGCCCGAACCCCAAGAACCGGGTGGCGCCGGAGGTCGAAGAGGCGGTGGTGGCGTATGCCATTGATTTTCCGGCCCATGGCCAGGTCCGAGTCAGCAACGAACTGCGCAAACGGGGGATCTTCGTCTCCCCCACCGGCGTGCGCAGCATCTGGCTGCGCCACGAGCTGGCCAACTTCCGGAGCCGCCTGAAGGCCCTGGAGGCGAAGATGGCCGCCGAAGAAGGGCTGATTCTGACGGAAGCCCAGGTCCAGGCGTTGGAGAAGAAGAAACTCGACGAGGAGAACCACGGCGAGATCGAAACTGCCCATCCCGGCTACCTGGGCTCACAGGATACCTTCTACGTGGGCACCCTCAAGGGGGTAGGCCGTATCTACCAGCAGACCTACGTGGACACCTACGCCAAGGTGGCCCACTGCAAGCTGTACACAACCAAGACGCCGATTACGGCCGCCGACCTGCTGAATGACCGGGTACTGCCCTTCTACGAAGCCCAGGGCCTGCCTGTCCTGCGGGTCCTCACTGACCGGGGTACCGAATACTGCGGCAGGCCCGACACCCATGACTATGAGCTGTTCCTGGCGGTCAATGATATCGACCACACGAAAACCCGGGCCAAATCTCCGCAGACCAACGGGATCTGCGAGCGGTTCCACAAGACCATTCTCCAGGAGTTCTATCAGGTGACCTTCCGGAAGAAACTCTATGAGAATCTGGCATCGCTCCAGGCCGACCTGGATGAATGGCTGGAGTACTACAATACGGAACGAACCCACCAGGGCAAGATGTGTTGTGGGCGTACCCCCATGGCAACGCTGGAGGACGGCAAGAAAATCTGGCAGGAGAAGTTCGTAGGCTGAGCTTGACCTGACAGTCGCCCCCGGAAAAACCGGTAACTGTCAGATCAAGTCTGAACTACTACAGATGACGGGGACTGCATACTCCTGTCTATCTCGCCATTGCCTTTGGTAACCCCCCGAAAACAGGTTCATCTTGGGATAACGAATTCTTGACCGTCCCCATCGTCATTCGAAGCCCCGCACAAACGCTTTTCCTCGTCCCTCGTCCCTCGCCACTCGTCCCTGCACAGTTCGCGGCTCGCGCCGCTCCTACAGGATGGGAGCTTCAAATTTCGGTTAAGACAATTATGAGACGATTAATAGATCCCCTTCTCGTCCAGCACGTGCGAGACCAGCCCGTCGGCCAGCTTGGGTTCGAACCAGGTGGATTTGGGCGGCATGACCTTTTCCGCATCGGCCACGGCCATCAGATCGGACATGGCGGTGGGATACAGGGAAAAGGCGGCGGCCATCTCACCGGTGTCGACGCGCTTTTCCAGCGCCCCCAGTCCCCGGATCCCGCCGACGAAATCGATACGGGCATCCCGGCGGGGATCGGTGATGCCAAGGATCGGCCCGATGAGCCGATCCTGCAGCAGGCTCACGTCCAGCCGGGCCACCGGATCGTCCGCCGGCACCTGCCCGGGACGGATGCGCAGGCGGTACCAGCGGCCATCCAGATAGAGGCCGAACTCGCCCGGCTGCTGCGGCTTCACGGGAACGTCGGACGCTTCCACCGTGAAGGCCTCGCCGATGGCCTCGAGAAAGGCCGCGGGGGTCAATCCGTTGAGATCCCGCACCACCCGGTTGTAGTCGAGGATCTGCATCTGATCGTCGGGGAACAGCACGGCCAGGAAGTAGTCGGCCGCCCCGCCGCCCTTGCCGGCCGCGCGGCGCTGTTCCGCTACCCGCGCGGCGGCGGCGGAGCGATGATGTCCGTCGGCGATGTAGAGATGATCCATGGCATCGAAGCGGCGGGTGAGCGTGTCGATAATCTGCGGATCGTCGATGATCCAGAAGGTGTGGCGCACGCCATCGTCGGCGGTGAGATCGTAGAGCGGCGCGCCCGCCATGATCTGCCGGGCCAGCGCATCCACCGTGTCGTCGTGCCGGTAGGTGAGGAACACGGGCCCGGTCTGGGCGTTGAGGGCATCGATCTGCCGGACCCGATCCGTCTCCTTTTCGGGACGGGTAAATTCATGCTTGCGGATCCGGTTGCTTGCATAGTCGGCCACCGAGGCGGCCGCCACCAGCCCCACCTGCTGGTGATCGCCCATGATCAGGCGGTAGAGATAGTACACGGGCCGGTCTTCCCGGATCAGGATCCCCTCGTCGACGAGCCGCGCCAGGTTCTCCGCACCCCGGGCATAGACTTCCGGGGCATGGGGATCGGTCCCCTCGGGCAGGTCGATCTCCGGCCTGGAGATGTGCAGGAAGCTCCAGGGCCGGCCCCGGGCCCGGGCCCGGGCCTCCTCGCTATTCAGCACGTCATAGGGCGGGGCCACCACGTCGGCGGCATGCTCGGGCACCGGCCGCAGTCCGGCGAAGGGCAGGATCAGGGGCATGAAGATTCCTCGGCAATGAATGGACTGGCGCGATTGTACTGCCCTGCCATGCGCCCGTCATGCCACAGGTCCGGCCAGGCGCCGGATGCGTTCATCGAGGCCGGGATGGGTCCGCAGCAGGCGTTGCAGCGCCACCCAGGGAAAAGCGAAGCCAGCGGCGCTCAGCCAGCCGGGGCAGGACCAGGTCTGTTCCGACTCCAGGCGGCGCAGCGCCTCCAGGGCGCCGCGCATGGCCTGGATGCCGACCAGCCGGGCGGCGGTGCGATCCGCGTCGAATTCCCGCTGGCGACTGAACCAGCCGCTCAACAGGCTGGCCAGCCAGCCACAGCTCGCCTGGGCCAGGAACAGGGTGAGGTAATAGCCAAGGCCGGGACGGCGGCGGCGCAGCAGGCCCTGATCGACGAGCCGCCCGACCAGGCGCGCCGGCTGGACGGTCACCATGTTGACGGCAGCATTGAGCCAGGTCAGGGTGCGCAGATCGCCATTGAGGACATGGGCCAACTCATGGGCCAGGATGGCCGGCAACGCCTCGTCGTCGAGGGCCTCGAGCAAACCCCGTCCCACCACGATGCAGGCTGAACGGCGCCCGAAGCCCAGCGTGAAGGCATTGCACAGGGGCGCATCCACGATCCCGACCCGCGGCACCGGCTGGCCGGCCCGGCGGGCCAGTTCGCGCACCGTCATCAGCAGGCGCAGTTCCTGGGCATCGGCCGGCTGCTGGAGGATCCGCACGCCGAACCAGTGTCGGCTCAGGGGCAGGGCGGTCAGCCAGACCAGCGCCGTTCCGGCCACGCTCACCAGAATCACCACCTCGACCGCCTCCTGGGCCTCAAGCGTCAGCGCGCCGGGCAGCCCCAGGAACAGGCTCAGGCTCAGCCCCATGGCCAGCCAGACGGCGCCCAGCATGGTGAGCGCCTGAACGCCTTCACGCCAGGGCGAGAGCCGCAGGGACTCACTCGGCACGTTTTGCGGCAGGTTTTTTTTGAACGGGTTCACGAATTCACACTTGCACGGGAAAAAGGCCGGCCTCGGGCCCGATCATATCAACAATCCGGGTATAGACTTGTCCTCACCGGAAACCGACGCCCATGAGGCATAATAGTGCCATCGCGCCCATGACGACCAGCCGTCCCCCTGCCCGCCGGCGGATCCTGCCCCCATGAACCAGCCCACCGACACGCCACCGCCGATTTCCCGCCTGCAACGGCTGCGCCTGTTGCCGCGCCGCTGGCGGCTGGCGCTGCGGGATTTCATCAGCGCCCACACGCCGGCCTATTTTCCCATCGCCTACAAGCTGGCCCTGGTGCTCTTTCTGCTGATCAGCGCCGGCATGGGCCTGCTGGGGCTGATCATCGTCCAGAACCAGACCGAGCTGCTGCGCAACCAGATCAACGACTTCGGCCAGGCGGTGGTGGATCAGCTCGCCGAATCCTCCAAGGAGCTGGTGCTCTCCGACGACATTCTCGGCCTGATGGTGGTGGTGAGCAACATCGGCAGCAACGACAGCGTGCTGGGCACCGTGGTCTATGCCGACAACGGCAAGGTGCTCGCCGCGGCCGGCATCCAGCCCGCGGACGACATCATCCGCCTCTATGCCCGCTCCCGCCGCATCGGCGAGGAAAGCTACAGCGTGGAATGGACGGCCAGCGACGGCGGAGGCCGGCCGGTGGCGGCGATCTCCTTCATTGCGCCCATCCGTTTCCAGCAGGTCATCGCCGGCCACGCCTTGGTCACCTTCAGCCGGGAGCGGCTCAACCAGTCGCTGCACGACACCATCAGCGCCATCGTGCTGGCCACCGCCCTGATGATCCTGCTGGCCATCGTCATCGCCTTCTACATGGGCGACCGGCTCACCCGCCCCATCCACCGCCTGATGGACGCCAGCCGCGCCCTGCACCAGGGGCACTATCCGGTGAGCGTGAGCGAGCGGCGCAACGACGAGATCGGCTACCTCACCGAGGCATTCAACAAGATGGCCGAAGGGCTGCTGGAGAAATCGCAGGTGGAGAACGCCTTCTCCCGCTTCGTCTCTCCCTCGGTGGCCAAGCAGATCATGGCCAACCTCGATCACATCCGGCTCGGCGGCAAGCACGTGGAAGCCACGGTATTGTTCGCCGACATCGTCGGCTTCACCCGCTTCTCCGAGCGCCTGCCGCCGGAAGAGGTGGCCGGCATGCTGAACGAGTACTTCTCCTACATCAGCCTGGCCAGCGAGCTGCACCACGGCACCATCGACAAGTACATGGGCGACTGCGCCATGATCGTCTTCGGCGTGCCCGAAGACGATCCGAACCACCGCTTCCATGCCCTGGCCTGCGCGGTGATGATCCAGAAACTGGTGGCCCGCCTCAACGTGCAGCGGGCGCGTGACGGCCGGCCCACCATCCACTTCCGGATCGGTGTCAACAGCGGGCCCATGCTGGCCGGCAACCTGGGATCGGCCCAGCGCATGCAGTACACGGTCGTGGGCGAAGCGGTGAACCTGGCCTCGCGCCTGCAGAGCGTGGCCGAGCAGGATCAGATCGTCATCGCCGAACCCCTCTACACCCACAAGGACGTGCAATGGCGCATCGAGGCGCAGCGCTTCCGCTCCATCAAGCTGCGCGGGATCAGCGAACCGGTCTCCACCTACGTGGTCACCGACGTGGCGCGCGCCTGGCGGACGGCCATGGAAAGCCAGATCGCGGAAATCCTGCGTTCGCGGATCGTGGCATGATCGGATCGCCTTCCGCTGCCGCGCCGATCCGGGTGGCGCTGCGCGTCTCCCTGCTGATGCTGCTGCTGTCCGGCCTGCCCGGCTGCGCCTACCTGGCCTCCTTCGGCCGCCATCTGCCGGAAACCATCGAACAGCAAATCGCCGCGGGCGAATACGGCAAGGCACTCGACACCCTGCGCTGGATCAAGCCGGATCATCCCCACTACGCCCGCCTCATGCGCCTGCGGGAGACCGCCCGCCGCAAGGCCCGGGAACTGGAACGCGCCACGCTTCACGAAGCGGCCCGGCTGGAAAAACAGGGCGACTGGTATGGCGCCGAGCAGCGCTTCGTACAGGCGCTCGAACGCTATCCGCAAAGCGAAAAACTGCGCCAGGCCCATGCCGCCTTTCTGGCCCGCCGCGAACGCTATCTGCACCGGCTGGAACTGGCCCTGCTGATGAACCGCGCCAACTGGCTGATCCAGAACGCGCCCATCCGCACCGAGGTGGTCCGCGTCCTGCCCGAAGACTACCGGCGCTACCCGGCCCTGCGGGACTACGACCGGCAGGTGCGCAAGACCGCCCGCGGGCTGGATCAGTGCCTGCACGAGGCGCTCGAGGAAAAACGCTACGGCCTGCTCGAAGCCTGCCTCGAACTGCGCCTCAAGCTCGACAAACCGCGACCCGACCAGGAATTGATCGGCCAGGCCCGCAAGACCCTGGCCGCATTCCAGGCCCGCAAGCGCCGCAAGGAAAACGACACCACCCGCGCCCTCATCGCCGAGCTCAAGCAGGGTTACAGCCACGACAATCTGCTGCGCGCCCGGCGGCATCTCGACCGCCTGGCCGAACACCCGGCCAGCGACGCCACCTCACGCAAACTGCGCCAGGCGCTGGAACGGCAGTTCCACCAGGGCATCGAACAGGGCATCGCCGCCGGGCGCAAGCGCTACAGCCGCGGCGACGTGGCCGGCGCCCTGGCCATCTGGCAATCCCTGGCGAAAATCGATCCCGACAACGAAAAACTCGCCGACCACATCGCCCGGGCCAAGCGGGTGCTGGAAAAACTGGAACATCTGCGCACGGAAGGCGCGGAAATCACCCCGCCCAGGGAGAGTGGCGAGGGACGAGGGACGAGGGGCGAGTAAGGTGTGTGTCGTTTTGGCAATTTGCCGTAGGAGCGGCTTCGTGCCATAAGCGGCAACAAGCGTCCCCTCGGCCCACGCCACTCGTCCCTCGGTCCTACTCGATGGGCTCGAGGCGTTCCACGTTGCGGAAGCCCTGGGGCAGCAGGTGGCCGCGTTGGGCGCGTTCGCCGGTGTAGGGTTCCATTTCGGCGGGTTTGAGGGTCTTGTGGCGCTTGCCGGCGAAAATCTTCAGGCTCTGATCTTCGTGGAAGACGGTCAGGGCCGCCACGTATTCTTCCCGTGCCTTCAGCTTCTTCGACGGGATGTTCATGATCTTCACGCCCTTGCCCCGGGGCAGTTCGGGCAGTTCACCCACGTGATGGATGAGCAGCTTGCCGAGGTTGGACACGGCGGCCACCCAGTCGTGTTCGGGATCGGGCACGGGGACCGGGGGCAGCACCCGGGCGCCTTCGGGCACCTTGAGCACGGCCTTGCCCTTCTTGTTGCGGGTGACGAGATCGCCCAGTTTCGCCACGAAGCCGTAGCCGGCATCGGTGGCCAGCAGCCAGCGATCCTCGGCATCCCCGATCATCACGCCGCGGAAGGTGGCCCCGCTGGGCGGCGTGAGGCGGCCGGTGAGCGGCTCGCCCTGGCCGCGGGCCGAGGGCAGGGTGTGGGCGGGAATGGCGTAGGTCCGGCCGGTGGAGTCGATGAACACGGCCAGCTGGTTGGTCTTGCCGCGGGCCGCGGCCAGGAAGGCATCGCCGGCCTTGTAGTTGAGGCCGGCCGGGTCCACGTCATGGCCCCTGGCGGCACGCACCCAGCCCTTCTCCGAGAGCACCACGGTGATGGGTTCGGCGCTGACCAGGGCGGTCTCGTCGAGGGCCTGGGCCGCGGCGCGCTCGACGAGGGGGGAACGGCGGGCATCGCCGTGTTCCTCGATGATGGCCTTCAGCTCCTTCTTGATCAGGGTCTTCAGGCGCGCTTTCGAGCCGAGGATCTTCTCCAGTTCGGCCTTCTCTTTCGCCAGCTCGGCCTGCTCGGTGCGGATCGCCATCTCTTCCAGCCTGGCCAGATGGCGCAGCTTCAGCTCGAGGATCGCCTCGGCCTGTTCGTCGCTGAGCCCGAAGCGCTGCATCAGCACCTGTTTGGGCTTGTCGTTCTCGCGGATGATCCGGATCACCTCGTCGATGTTCAGGTAGGCGATCAGCAGGCCGTCGAGAATGTGCAGGCGCTTGCTGACCTTGTCCAGCCGGTATTGCAGGCGGCGGGTGACCGTGTCGGTGCGAAACTGCAGCCACTCCCTGAGCATCTCCCGCAGATTGCGCACGCCGGGGCGGCCGTTGAGGCCGATCACGTTCATGTTGACCCGGTAGGTCTTCTCCAGATCGGTGGTGGCGAACAGGTGCGCCATCAGCGCCTCGGTGTCCACCCGGTTGGAGCGCGGCACGATCACCAGACGGGTGGGATTCTCGTGATCCGACTCGTCGCGCAGATCCACCACCATGGGCAGCTTTTTGGCGTTCATCTGGCTGGCGATCTGCTCGAGAATGCGCGCCGGCGAAGCCTGGTACGGCAAGGCGGTGATCACGATGTCGCCGTTTTCCTTCTCGTAACGGGCGCGCATGCGCAGACCGCCATGGCCCTGTTCGTAGATCCGCTGCAATTCGCGGCGCGGCGTGATGATCTCCGCCTCGGTGGGATAGTCGGGACCGGGCACGAAGTCGCACAGCTCGGCCACCGTGGCCTTCGGATGATCGAGAAGATGAATGCAGGCCTCGACCACTTCGCGCAGATTGTGCGGCGGAATGTCGGTGGTCATGCCCACCGCGATGCCGGTGGTGCCGTTGAGCAGCACGTGCGGGACCTGAGCCGGCAGCAGCTTCGGCTCCTCCAGGGTACCGTCGAAGTTGGGCACCCATTCCACCGTGCCCTGCCCCAGCTCCGCCAGCAGCAGCTCGGCGAACTTCGACAGCCGCGCCTCGGTGTAGCGCATGGCGGCGAAGGACTTGGGATCGTCCGGCGAACCCCAGTTGCCCTGCCCCTCGAGCAGCGGATACCGGTAGCTGAAGGGCTGAGCCATCAGCACCATGGCCTCGTAACAGGCGGAGTCGCCATGGGGATGGAACTTGCCCAGCACGTCGCCCACCGTGCGCGCCGACTTCTTGAACTTGTTGCCGGCCTTCAGCCCCAGCTCCGACATGGCATACACGATCCGCCGCTGCACCGGCTTGAGCCCGTCCCCGATGTGGGGCAACGCCCGGTCCAGGATCACATACATGGAATAGTCGAGATAGGCCTTCTCGGAGAAGTCCTTGAGGGGGAGGATCTCGATGTTGTCGTCTTGCGGCATGCTGGCCATCGGTTACTTTCTTCTGTTCCGGGTTACTGTAAATAACACGGGTGTTCCTTCCACCACCCCCTACTTCAGATCTCCGCCAGATCGCCCTTTTCCTCGAGCCAGTGCTTGCGGTCGGCGGCGCGTTTCTTGGCCAGGAGCATGTCCAGCAGTTGCAGGGTGTCGTCGCCCGGTTGCATGACCAGGCGGGCGAGGCGGCGGGTGTCGGGGTCCATGGTGGTCTCGCGCAGCTGCATGGGGTTCATCTCGCCGAGACCCTTGAAGCGGGTGACGGTGATCTTGCCCTTGAGCTTTTCGGCGGCGATGCGGTCGAGAATGCCCTGGCGTTCGGCCTCGTCGGTGGCGTAGAAGACCTGTTTGCCCACGTCGATGCGGTACAGGGGAGGCATGGCCACGTAGACGTGACCCTCTTCCACCAGCCTGCGGAAGTGGCGCACGAACAGGGCCGTGAGCAGGGTGGCGATGTGGGCGCCGTCCGAGTCGGCGTCGGCGAGGATGATGATCTTGCCGTAGCGCAGGCCCTTGAGATCGCTGGAACCGGGATCGACGCCGATAGCCACCGAGATGTCGTGCACCTCCTGAGAGGCGAGCACCTGGCCGGGTTCGACCTCCCAGGTGTTCAGAATCTTGCCGCGCAGGGGCATGATGGCCTGGAACTCGCGGTCCCGCCCCTGCTTGGCCGAACCGCCGGCCGAGTCGCCCTCCACCAGGAACAGCTCGGTGCGCTCGGGATCCTGGGCGGTGCAGTCGGCCAGCTTGCCGGGCAGGGCCGGCCCCTGGGTCACCTTCTTGCGCACCACCTTGCGTCCGGCCCGCAGCCGATCCTGGGCGTTGCCGATGGCCAGTTCGGCGATCCGCTCGGCCTCCTCGATGTGCTGGTTGAGCCACAGGGCGAAGGCGTCCTTGACCACCCCGGAGACGAAGGCCGCGCATTCGCGGGAAGAGAGCCGCTCCTTGGTCTGACCGGAGAACTGGGGATCGGCCAGCTTCACCGACAGCACGTAACTAACCTTGTCCCACACGTCCTCGGGCGTGATCTTCACGCCCCGCGGAATCAGGTTGCGGAACTCGCAGAACTCGCGCAAGGCTTCGGTGAGGCCGGTGCGCAACCCGTTGACGTGGGTACCGCCCTGGGCGGTGGGGATCAGGTTCACGTAGCTCTCGGCCACGCTCGCGCTGCCGTCGGGCACCCAGGCCAGGGCCCAGTCCACCGCCTCGGTATTCCCGCTGAAGCTGCCGGTGAACAGATCCGCGGGCAGTCGCTCGGCATCGCCCAGGGCCGTGTCCAGATAGGCACGCAGGCCGTCCTCGTAGTGCCAGGTCTCGGTCTCGCCGGTGTTCTCGTCGTGGAAGATCACCGTGAGCCCGGGGCAGAGCACGGCCTTGGCGCGCAGCACGTGTTTCAGCCGCGGCACCGAGAAATGGGGGGAATCGAAGTAGTGGGGATCGGGCCAGAAACGGATGGTGGTGCCGGTGTTGCGCTTGCCGACCGTACCGATCACCTCGAGTTTCGTCACCGGGCGGCCATTTTCGAACACCATGTGGTATTCCTTGCCGCCGCGCCGGATCCACACCTCCAGCCGCTTCGACAGGGCATTGACCACCGAGACGCCCACGCCGTGCAGGCCGCCGGAGAACTTGTAGTTCTTGTCGGAAAACTTGCCGCCGGCGTGCAGACGGGTGAGGATCACCTCCACCCCCGGCAGCTTCTCCTTCGGATGGATGTCCACCGGCATGCCGCGGCCATCGTCACGCACCTGCAGGGAGCCGTCCTTGAACAGCGTCACCTCCACCTGCGTGGCATGGCCGGCGATGGCCTCGTCCACGCTGTTGTCGATGACCTCCTGGGCCAGATGGTTGGGACGCTCGGTCTGGGTGTACATCCCCGGCCGCTTGCGCACCGGCTCCAGCCCGGTGAGGACCTCGATGGCTTCGGCGGTATAGGTCTCTTTGCTCATGAATTGCGCACGAAATGGTCACGGACCCGGCCCACGCCGGGCGGCGCCATTGTACGCGAAATCCCTCGGGGGAAGGAAATGACTCGGTGGCAGAAACGCGGAGGGCGCAGAGACGCAGAGGACGCCGAGCGATATGAGGATTTGTTTTGTGTGGGTCGGGCTTCAGCCCGACATACACAAGGGGATTTCCCGACCGAGGATTGTCGGGCTGAAGCCCGACCTACTGATTAATTCCTCTGCGCTCTCTGCGGCTCTGCGCCCTCTGCGTTATTTCCACACCAGCCTCGTGAACCCGCGCTCACTCGACCTTGAAGCTCGCCACCAGGGACTGGAGTTCGGCGGAAAGGCGGGCGAGGTCGGCGGAGGCGGCGGCGAGCTGGTCGGTGCCGTTGGCGGTTTCGTCGGCGACCTGGCTGATGTTGATGACGTTCTGGTTGATCTCTTCGGCCACCTCGCCCTGCTGGCGGGCGGCTTCGGCGATCTGGTTGTTCATGGTGTTGATCTGATCCACCGCGCCGGTGATCCCGTCGAGGGCCTGGCCGGCCTGGCTGGCCTGCTCGACGCTCTCCTGGGCCATGCTGCGCCCCTGCGCCATCACCTGCACGGCATCCCGGGCACCGGACTGCAGCTTCTCGATCATCTGCTGGATCTCTTCGGTGGATTCCTGGGTGCGGCTGGCCAGGGAGCGGACCTCGTCGGCCACCACGGCGAAACCGCGGCCCTGTTCGCCGGCCCGCGCCGCTTCGATGGCGGCATTGAGCGCCAGGAGGTTGGTCTGCTCGGCGATGCCGCGAATCACCTCGAGCACGCCGCCGATCTGCTCGCTGTCCTGTTCCAGATTGCCGATCACGCCGGCGGCCTTTTCCACCTCGGCGGCCAGCCGTTCGATGGCATCGACGGTGCCCTGCACCACCTGGCGGCCGGCATTGGCCTCCTCGTCGGCCTGGCGGGCGGCGCCGGCGGCCGATTCGGCATGGCGGGCCACTTCCTGGACGGTGGCGGTCATCTCGTTCATGGCCGTGGCCACCTGTTCGGTCTCGTTGCGCTGGCGCTGGACACCGTTGCGGGTCTCGTCGGTGACCAGCGACATCTCCTCGGCCGCCGAAGCGAGCTGGGAGATGGAGCCCGTCACTTCCCGCACCAGGGTCTGCACCTTCTCCACGAAGCTGTTGAAGGCCGCCGAGAGCATGGCGATTTCGTCGGCGCCGCGCACCGGCAGGCGGCGGGTCAGATCGCCCTCGCCCTGGGCGATGTCTTCCATGGCCTCCACCGTGCGCTTCAGGGGCCTCGAAACGAACGCGGCCAGCAGCACACCCCCCAGGCCGCCGAGGATCAAACCGGCCAGGGTCAGACCCATGAGCAGCCCCCGGGTGTGGTCAATCGAATCCAGCAGGCTGGCGCTGGCGGTACGCACGATCTGCTGTTCACTCTGTCCGAGGGCATCCAGATCCTGGCGGATGCGCTCGACCAGCGGACCGATTTCGCTGCGCAACAGCCAGGCGTCGGTGCGCCATTTCTCGCTGTTGTGGACCTGGATGAGCTGATCCTGCAGGTCGAAATACTTCTGCATGTCACCCTCGATGGCGTCCAGGGCCTCCACCTCCTCGAACGTCAGCACGTCTTCGTCCAGCGCCTTGAGCGCCCTCACCTGTTCGGTGAAACCTTCCCGGTACAGCTTGAGGTTGGCGATGTTGTCTTCGCCCCGAAAGGCGATGAAGGCCCGATTGGTATTGAGCAGATTCATCCAGGTCTGGCGCAATTCCATGAGCTTGTAGAGCAGGGCCTTGCGCTCGGCCGTATTGTCCTCGCCCTGCTCGGAGTCGAGCATCTGGGTGAGGTTCTGCTGAATGGCCGAAGCCAGGGGCGCCATCTGGCTGGCCGAGAAGCCGATGCCGGGGAAGTTTTCGTTGTCATTTTCGGCCAGCCGCAACAGGCGTGCCTGGTAGGACTTGTAGCGATCGACACCGGCGCGGATCTGCTTCAGCCGTTCGGCCTCGGCGGGATTGCCACTGACGGCGTCCATGGCCTCGAGCTGGGCGAGCCGCTTTTCCAGCGCCTTGAGCATGGATTCATAGATGGCCCGATCCCGGGGCTCCTTGCTCAGCAGATAGAAGCCCAGGGCGCCATTGGTGCGATCCAGCGCGGCGGCCACCGACATGGCCTTCAGCATGGCCGGCTGGCTGACGTTGACCACCTTGTCGAGCCGCTGCCGGGCCGAATCGAGCACCTGCACGGCGATCACGGCGATGATCAGCATTAGCCCCATCAGCAGGCCGAAACCGATCCAGATCTTGTGGCTGATCCGCAGGCGGGCGAACAGACCGAACAGACGGCCTTCGAGGAAAGACGGTTTTACGGGCATCTCCATGAGCGTGACCTTCGTTATCGCAGACGAAAACGTCTTGTATGGATAACTTCGGCCCGCAGCGCCGTTTCTTTAGCACCGGACGTTCTGCCCGTCTTTTCTCAAGCCCTTGTTTGTAGTGCGTTTTTCAGATGACAGAAAACGCTTGATCCCGTTTTCTGTACGGGGAATGCCGTTTTCACGCCGGCAGGGGCACGCCGAGCCGGTGGGCGACCTCCTCGTAGGCCTCGACCACGCCGCCGAGCCCCTGACGGAAACGGTCCTTGTCCAGCTTCTTGCGGGTTTCGGCATCCCACAGGCGGCAGCCGTCCGGGGTGAATTCGTCGCCCAGCACCAGATCGCCGCCGAAACGGCCGAACTCCAGCTTGTAGTCCACCAGCAGCAGGCCGGCATCGGCGAAGAGCTTCTTCAACACCGCGTTGACCTGGAAGGTGAGCTCCTTCATGCGCGCGATTTCCGTCTCCGTGGCCCACTGGAAGGTGATGATGTGGTAGTCGTTGATCATGGGATCGTGGAGTTCGTCGTTCTTCAGGAAGAACTCGAAGATGGGCGGTTCCAGATCCAGTCCCTCTTCCACGCCCAGGCGCTTGCACAGGCTGCCGGCGCTGATGTTGCGCACCACACATTCGATGGGCAGCATCTCCAGGCGCTTGACCACCGATTCCTCGTCGGAGATCCGTTCGATGTGATGGGTGGGAATGCCGGCCGCCTCGAGCTTTTCCATGACGAAAGCGTTGAAATAATTGTTGACCATGCCCTTGCGGTCGAGTTGGGCCATCTTTTCGCCATCGAAGGCCGAGGTATCGTTGCGGAAGTGCAGGATCAGCTTGTCGGGCTCGTCGGTGGTGTAGACCGTCTTGGCCTTGCCGGCGTAGAGTTCAGCCTGTTTTTTCATGCCTGTACCTCGAAAGGATTGTGGATTTTCGGGTTGGAACACGCTGGCGCTCAAAGTTCCCGCCAGGCGCAGCCATTTTCCTGATCCGCCACCCCGATCCACTCGGGCTGGCACCCCAGCGCCTCGCTCAGGGCGGCGCGGGCATGGCGTTCCGTATTGTTCTGCTCGCTCAGATGGGCCGCCACCACGTGGCGCAGGGCGCCGGTGTCCAGGCTGGCCAGCAGCGCCGCTGCCTGGCGGTTGCTGAGGTGACCGAATCGCCCTCCCACCCTCGCCTTGAGGGACGGCGGATAGGGCCCGGCCGCCAGCAGATCCTCGTCATGATTGCATTCGAGGATCAGGGCCTCGACGCCGTTCAGCATGGCCGTGATGTGGGCCGTACCGCTACCGGTATCGGTCAGCAGCCCCAGGCGCACGTCGCCATTGCCGAACACGAACTGGCAGGGCTCCCGCGCATCGTGGGGCACCGGATAGGCCTGCACGGCCAGATCGCCGATGGCCAGGGGCTCGTGCACGTCCAGCGGTCGCCAGTCGGGCAGCCTGCCCAGGTGGCCGTCCGCCGCGGTGCCCCGCGTACTCCACACCGGCAGGCCGTACTTGCGCGCCAGCGGCCCCACGCCACCGATGTGATCGCCGTGCTCGTGCGTCACCAGAACGCCACTGAGCGCCGCCGGCGCGACACCCACACGCGCCAGGCGCCGCTCCAGCTCGCGCAGGGAGAAACCGCTGTCGACGAGCAGACAGGTCTCCCCCTCCTGCACCAGCGTGGCATTCCCCTTGCTGCCACTGCCCAGCGAGGCGAAACGCACGCCGTGCTCCTAGATGGAAGTTCCAAATACCGAACCACTTAGGCAAGGGCGCCTGATTCCAACACCGCCCTCTGGGACAGAGGGCTCAGCGCACATAATGAACCATGGTCTGGTATTTGGAACTTTCATTTAGCGCAACTGTTCGTGCAACAGCTTGATCAGAAGCTTGCCGATTTCCCCCTTCTCGGGCTGGCCGTCGGCCGCCAGGGGGGTCACCACGCTGCCCTCGCCCTGCGCTGCCACGCGGATCAGATAGCGCTTGTCGGCCACGTTTTCCTCACCGGGGAAGAGCCGGTCGAAGAAGCCTTTCTTCTCCACCCGGTGCTGGATGAAGTCTTCCCCCAGGCGGATGAAATAGAGGCCCTTGCTGCGATCCCGATCGTCCACGACCAGGCCAAGACGATCGAGGGCCAGGCCAACCCGGCGCCAGGTGCGGGCAAAGTTTTCCTTCACCGCCAGCACCGGCACTCCACCGGATTCCTGAATCGTGGCGCGCTCGGCAGGCGGCCCGCCGGCCATGGCCTGTTTTGCCTCGGCCTCGCTCAATCCCAGGAAGACGAGGAAGCGCTGCATGATTTCCGCTTCCAGCTCGGGATCGCTGGGCCGCGACTGCCAGCGGATTTCATCGAGTTCGCTGGTGTCGTCTTCGTTGACGATGACCGATTCCACCCCCCGCTGCGTCACATAGACACGGGTTTTCTCCGGGGCCCCTTCCACCCGTTCCAGGCGGACCCGGTACTTGTCCATCTTGCCGGCAGCCGAGACCGTTCCGAACAACTTGCCGAACCAGCTTTCCGGCTCGAAGTCGCGGCTCTTGCGCCAGTCGGTCTCGAAGACCCCCACGGCCGGGTCCTGTTTTTCGATCTTGAAGCCCAGGGCGCGAAAGAAGGCCTGCGCCCGGGACCAGACCTTCTCGGGGGGGAGGTTGATCTCCAGATAGCGGAGGCCGGCTTCCTGAACCAGCCGTCCCCGGGGGGTTGCCGGCAGCAGGCGAGCGCCTGCCGCACCATCCGTATACCCCGCATGTGCCGGCACGCTGAGACGCTGATCGACCTGCGGCAGGTCCAGCCCCGGGGGAACCTCCAGTGCCTTGCCCGATGAGGGCCTGCCGGTGGCAGGCGTGTCCTTGCCGCCCCACAGACTGCAACCCGCCGGCCCGGCCAGCACCGAGAACAGCAGTAACATCCAGGCAAAGGCACGACAAGTCCGGTTCATAAGGGATTCCTGCAAGATTGGTGTTTGATTCAGCGGGACAGCACGCCGGCCTGCTCGAGGGCATCGCGCACCTCGGGCTGGCAGGCTTCGGAAAGCACGGTGAGCGGCAGGCGGATGCCCTCTTCGATCAGCCCCATGGCATGCAGGGCCCATTTCACGGGGATGGGATTGGCCTCCACGAACAGCTTGCGGTGCAGGATCATCAGCCGGTCGTTGATGGCGGCGGCCTTGTCCCGATCCCCGGCCAGGGCCGCGGCGCACATCGCGTGCATGGGACCCGGCGCCACGTTGGCGGTCACCGAGATGTCGCCCCGGGCGCCTTCCAGGATCAGCGCCATGGCGGTGGCGTCGTCGCCGCTGTAGAGCTCGAAATCGGGTCCGCAGCGGCGCAGGATCTCCCGCCCCCGCGCCAGATCGCCGGTGGCTTCCTTGATGCCGATGATGTTGGGAATCGGCGCCAGGCGCTCGACCGTTTCGGGGAGCAGATCCACGGCCGTGCGGCCAGGGACGTTGTAGAGGATCTGGGGGATGTCCACCGCCTCGGCGATGGCCCGGAAATGCCGGTACAGCCCTTCCTGGGTGGGCTTGTTGTAGTAGGGGGTGACCAGCAGGCAGGCGTCGGCGCCGGCCTGGCGGGCGCATTCGGTCAGTTCGATGGCCTCGCGGGTGGAGTTGGAGCCGGTGCCGGCGATCACGGGAATGCGGCCGGCGGCCAGCTCCACCACCCGGCGCACCACCTCGCAATGCTCGGCCTCGTCCAGGGTGGCCGACTCGCCGGTGGTGCCCACGGCGACGATGGCATCGGTGCCCGCGTCCACGTGCATCTGGACCAGGCGCGCCAGGGCCGCGTCGTCCACCGAGCCGTCGGGATGCATGGGGGTGACCAGGGCCACCATACTGCCTTGAAACATGCCACTCTCCGCAAAAAAGGTGCATGGTACTTGGGCCCATGGCCGCTGACAAGAATCGCGGCCCGCGCGCCACCCGCCGGCAAAAATCCCTGAGGCCCCCATAAAAACCCTCTGCTGCACAAGCCGGCGGGATCGGGGTATCTTGCCTGCATTTCCGAAAGCCGAGGTCTCTCCCGTCATGTCCGACAATTCCAGACAAGGAGTGCGGGAAATCCGCATCAACCCCATCGTGCCCACCGAATCGGTGCTGATCGCCACGGCCCGCAGCATGCGCCCCCGCCAGAGCGAGGAGCCGGCGCCGCGCGACACCCGCAAGCACGTCCCCACCTGCCCCTTCTGCCGCGGCAACGAGGACAAGACACCGCCGGAGATCCTGCGCCGGCCCGAGTCGGACGAATGGGCCATCCGCATCGTCGAGAACCTGTACCCGGTGCTGGGCGACGACCGCAGCCAGTCGAACCTGGTGTTCGGCCTGCAGCAGGCCATCGAGGGCTACGGCCGCCACGAAGTGATCGTGGACCACCACCAGCACGGCATCGCCATCCACGAGATGTCGGAGGACCACCTGCAATTGCTGTTCGGGGTCTACCAGCTGCGCATGGGCCAGCTCTACGCCAGCGACGAGCGGCTGCGCTACGTGCTGGTGTTCAAGAACTTCGGCCCCGCCGCCGGCGCCAGCATGGCCCACACCCACAGCCAGATCATCGCCCTGCCCGTGGTGCCCCAGAACCTGCAGGACGAGGTCACCAACAGCCGCACCTATTACGAGAAGCACCACCACTGCATCTTCTGCACCCTGATCGACGAGGCCCTGACCTTCGAGACCACCATCTACGATCGCCATTCCGGCGAGGTGGTGCGGCGCATCAACGTGGGGCAATACGTGGTCGAGCGCGGGGAGCGCTTCATCGCCATCAAGCCCTTCGCCAGCCGCTACGAATGGGAGGTGCACATCCTGCCCCTGCATCACCAGAGCGACTATCTGGACGCCAGCGCCGAGGATCTGGCCGATCTGGCCCGGGTGATGAAGCGCACCATGGCCCGGCTGGACGCGGTGATCGGCGGCGCCCAGTACAACTACTTCCTGCATTCCCGCCCGCGCGGCAAGGATTTCGAGGACTGCCACCAGAGCTACCACTGGCACCTGGAGATCTGCCCCCGCACCTCCATCCCCACCGGCTTCGAGCTGGGATCGGGGCTGTTCGTCAACACCATCAGCCCGGAAGAAGCGGCCGAACAGCTGCGCAACGCGGAACTGCCGGACGATCTCTGAACTGCGGTACACTGGCCTTCCCGACGTCCCATCCAGGAGAACCCGAGATGAGTGTGGAAATCGGCAAGAAGGTGCCCAATTTCAAACTGCCCGCCACCGGCGACCAGACCATCGCCCTCAAGGATTTGCGCGGCAGGAACGTGGTGCTCTACTTCTATCCGAAGGACAGCACCCCCGGCTGCACCCGCGAAGGGCAGGACTTCAACGCCAACCTGGCCAAGTTCAAGCGCCAGAACACCGTGGTGCTCGGTATCTCCCGCGACAGCCTCAAGTCCCACGAGAACTTCAAGGCCAAGCAGGGCTTCAGGTTCGATCTGCTCTCCGACGCCGACGAGGAAGTCTGCAAGCTGTTCGACGTGATCAAGCTCAAGAACATGTACGGCAAGCAGGTGCGGGGCATCGAGCGCAGCACTTTCCTGATCGACGAAGACGGCCGCCTGGTGCGCGAATGGCGCAAGGTGAAGGTAGACGGCCATGTGGACGAGGTGCTCGAGGCGGTCAAGGCCCTGAACCGGGAGAAACGGGCCAGGGAGAAGGCCAAGGGATGAGCAAGCGCCTGTTCGTGCTCGACTCCAACGTGCTGATGCACGATCCCACCGCCCTGTTCCGCTTCCAGGAACACGACCTGTTCATCCCCATGATGGTCCTGGAAGAGCTGGACAACAACAAGAAAGGCCATTCGGAAGTGGCCCGCAACGCCCGCCAGGCCAGCCGCTTCATGGATGAACTGATGCAGGGCGCCAGTCATGCCGACATCGAACAGGGCCTGCCCCTCGACCGCCACCTGCACGAAGTGCTGGAAGAGACCGACGAACCGCCCCCCAATGCCGGCGGCCGCCTGTTCTTCCAGACCGTGGCCTACCCTGGCGCCCTGCCGGAGCACCTGCCGGGCAACCTGCCCGACAACAACATCCTCGGCACCGCCCTGGCCCTGCGCGAACGCATGCCCGAGCGGGACGTGACCCTGGTCACCAAGGACATCAACCTGCGCATCAAGGCCGCCGTGGTCGGCATCCCCGCCGAGGACTATCACAACGACAAGGTGCTGGAAGACGTGGAGCTGCTGTATCGCGGCACTTACGAACTCCCGCCGGATTTCTGGGATCGTCACGCCCGCGACATGGATTCCTGGCTCGAGGAAGGGCGCACCTTCTACCGTCTGCAAGGGCCGGACACCACCCGCTGGGTGCCCGGGGAATTCCTCTACAGCGCCGATGGCAGCTTCGAGGCAGTGGTGCGCGGTTTCGACAACGAGACCGCGATCATCGAAACGGTGCGCGACTACCGTTCACCGGCCAATGCGGTCTGGGGAATCACCGCCCGCAACCGCGAGCAGAACTTCGCCCTCAACCTGCTCATGGATCCGGAGATCGACTTCGTCACCCTGCTGGGCATGGCCGGCACCGGCAAGACCCTGCTCACGCTCGCCGCCGGCCTGCAACAGACCCTGGAAGACAACCGCTACAGCGAAATCGTCATGACCCGAGTCACCGTGCCCGTGGGCGAGGACATCGGCTTCCTCCCCGGCACGGAGGAAGAGAAGATGACGCCGTGGATGGGCGCCCTGATGGACAACCTGGAAGTGCTCACCCACAGCGAGGGCGGCGAATGGGGGCGCGCCGCCACCAACGAACTGATCGCCAAGCGCATCAAGGTCCGCTCCGTCAACTTCATGCGCGGCCGCACCTTCCTCAACCGCTACGTGATCATCGACGAGGCGCAGAACCTCACCTCCAAGCAGCTCAAGACCCTGATCACCCGTGCCGGCCCCGGGACCAAGATCGTCTGCCTGGGCAACATCGCACAGATCGACACCCCCTACCTCACCGAAACCACCTCCGGCCTGACCTATGTGGTGGATCGCTTCCGTCAATGGGCGCACAGCGGCCATGTGACGCTGGTGCGGGGGGAACGCTCGAGACTGGCGGATTTCTCCTCGGAAGTGTTGTAGGCAAAACGCGGGATAACCGCCCCCTTCTTCGACGGCGTTTCAGACGCGATGCCGCCGTCTTGCGGCCATCCCGCCGCCTGCCTTTGCGCCTGATGCAGGCACGGTCTTTTCACCGGCGGTCAATGATCTTCCTTGTCGTCATACGGGAACCGGTTGTGACCGTAACGAATCACCAGCACGGACAAGGACACGACGAGTATCGCGCCCGCCAGGCCCAGCAGCCGCAGCGTGTCCAGATTCTTCATGTCGAGAATCACGTATCGCGCTATGGCCACGATGGCGATATAGAGTGGCACGCGGACCGGCAATTGTCCGGTCTTGAGGTATATCCCCACCATGGTCAGCACTTCGAGATAGATGAAAAGCAGCAGAAGATCGGCCAATGTCACCTTCATGGCCTCGACCATCACCATCACCTCGAAACCGATGGCGATAACCGTTGACAGGGCGATGATCAACAACCCGAGGCTTTCCACCACGACCAGCATTTTGGTACTGGTGTCTTTGAGTTTGCTCATTTTTTCTCGCCGATTCTGAAAAAGTCAAACAAGTCGCCCAGACACGATCACCTCAATGTGCAACTTTTGCGATTTTTTTGAGAATCTCCCTGTCTTCACCGAACTTGCATATCGCACCGCAATTATCTCTTAACTCCGAGAACAATATATAGTGGATGTCAATATCACTATTTTTGATTGAAGGACGTTGCATCTGAACGAGAACCTCTTTTTCTCTGGCGTCCGGAATTATCAGAAACAGCATGGGTGGATCGTTTTTGAAGGAAAAATGCAGATCTGTCAGCCGCAATATCCCCGAGTATATTGAAGTACTTTTTTCCACTTCAAATGCGCAAGCAATTTTATTTGTTCCTTTCTCAAACCATACCACATCGATGAGCTTGATTGTTTTGTACGTATCTTTATCGATGTCCAGATCAGGAAATCTTTCAAGACCGAGAAACGACAGACTTTTTCCTTCGTGGCATTTGGAACGATCATTTGCAGCCGAGATGACATCATAACCAATTGATCCACCTATGGTCATGAGATGGTATTGCATTTCGGTGTGCAGATCTTCTTCCTCCTTCTCACTGACAACCTCCTTGTGTCTTTTTTTGAGCTTCTTTTCGATTTTTTCACGTTCTTTGTCTGAAAGATGCCCCTCGCTTATCAAGAGTTTTTGCTCACCGATATCGAATAATAAACCAGCGAAAGCCCCAAGATCATTTGAGAGGTCAGATCTGAACTGATTGTTCTTGCTTATAATGACCTCCCTCATTCTTAGATATTCTGACCACGCTCCCAGTTTGACCTTGTCTTGAAACAATCGGTTGAACCCGTTCACAATCGCCGTATTGAAAGGCGGTATTATCGTCGGATGCAGAAAATACAAGATACTGGCAACAGCAGGACCTAGCCCCTTGATGTTCTTTTGATCAAGTAAAATTATTTCTCTCAACAATTGATCTTCGCTCGTTGCGTTAAGACACTTTTCAAGAAATTGGCCAAAGGCAATTTTGTTATTTTCATTTTCGTATATGTCAGGTATCCGCAATTTCGGCTTCCAGTAAAACGGATGTGCGGCACCTTTGAAAACCTGTTTTTGTTCAGTAATGCAATTCAGAACGAACTCCAACGACGATCCTTTGAAATCATTGCCAAAATTTCCACTCTTGATATCCTGAATGACGTCGATAACACCTCTTCGGATCGATCGGAACGCCTTCAACCTTTCTTCATTATTTACAAACCAACTGTTGTAGACAGTCTCCTTGTCTTCCTTGTATTTTTCTATCAGTGTTCTCAGGTCTTGTGTCATGTTTTTTCCAATCACTGTTTACATGCTTTTGTCGCGCCTTGTTGCCTACCTAATCCGCCTCTGCCTCAATAGCGGCCTTGCAGCCATTTTCGGGCAGACAATTTCTTCAGGCGCTTGCGATAGTGCTTTGGATCATGGCTACGCTGCTTGCCGGCGGCAATATTGAACAACTCATCGCCGATGATCGCAGCGAGGGCGTGAATGGCATCGTGCCTGCCCAGCCCTTCACGCATGAGCCTGTCCAGCGTTTCCTGAACGGGCTCGAGGCCCGCGGCGGCCTGAGACTCAACAGTCGCATGCAGCCCTGCGTGAATCAGCATCGCCTCGTCCTCCAGCTCGACCCCCTCATCCTCATGGTATGCCTGAATCAGGTCAATCTGCTCCGCTTCACTTAGCGCCAGCCATGCTTCAGGGTCGGGTGCGATATTGGGGTCATAGGCATCCAGGTCGACATCCAAGGCCGACTGCCTTTCGCCCTTGAACCAGGATTCATCACCCTGGTGGATGTACAGCATCCCGTGTATCGTGTTCTCGTCAGTCAGTTCGGCCCAGCCCCGCCCACATAGCGACTCGTCTTACGTAAGCCCGCTCCACGAGAACTCGGCCTTTTCCGCACCGCCTTCCTTCGTGAGCCGGTAGTCAATGAACCCATTGATCGTCCCAAACACGAACTCGCCCACGTTGTAGTCCTCGAATTTGATATAACCGGGCTCGACGAGATCGATATAGTCCTTGTCCCACAACTCCATTTCCGTGATTGACCAGCGACCTTTCAGCTTGCTCATGGCCTGAACCCCCATCCGGTATCCCGTCAATGCAACAATTCGCGCATCGGATTAGCGAAATACTTCCACCAAGGATAATCAGGTCCCGTAGCCGGAACAAGCCCCGCGAGCATGTTCACAGCGCCACCAACTTGCGGTCACAAAATGACCGTTCAGGATCGAATGTCGACCGGCTCAAACGCAGCCGAGCCGGCAGGCGTGGCGGCTCCGTTGCGCTTGAGCCGCCCTGGGGCTCCGGACGGCGCGACAGGGGAAAGGGGCTGGCGCCCCCTCCCGAGGGAGGCTCAGATGACGATGAGCTCGGCCCGCAGGGCGCCGGCTTCCTTGAGGGCCTCCAGGATGGCGACGAGATCGCCCGGGGCGGCGCCGACTTCATTGACGGCGCGGACGATTTCGTCCAGCGAGACGCCGGGCTTGAACAGGAACATGGGATTGTCTTCCTGGCTGATGTTGATATCGGACCGGGGCACGACCACGGTCTGGCCCTGGCCCAGGGGCGCGGGCTGGTTGACGTCCTGCGATTCGGTGATGGTGACGGTGAGACTGCCGTGGGAGACGGCGGCAGGGAGCACCACCACGTGCTTGCCGATCACCACGGTCCCGGTGCGGGAGTTGATCACCACCCGGGCGGTGGCTTCGGCCGGGGTCATGGTGAGGTTTTCCAGCAGCGAGATGAAGGCCACGCGCTGGGCGGCATCCTGCGGGGCGTTGACGCGCACGGCGCCGGCATCCACGGCATAGGCCGTGCCGGGACCGATGGCCCTGTTGATGGCCTCGACCATGCGGTGCGCCGTGGTGAAGTCGGGCTGATTGAGGTTCAGGGTGATGTCCTTGTCCTGGCCGAAGGGGGTTCGGACCACCCGCTCCACCGTGGCACCGTTGGGGATGCGGCCCACGGTGGGCACGTTGACGGTGACCTTGGAGCCATCGCGGCCTTCGGCGCCGAAGCCGCTGACGATCACGTTGCCCTGGGCCACGGCATAGACCTGATCGTCGGCACCGCGCAGGGGGGTCATGAGCAGGGTACCGCCACGCAGGCTCTTGGCCTTGCCGAAGGAGGAGACGGTCACGTCGATGGTCTTGCCCGGCTTGGCGAAGGGCGGCAGGGTGGCGCTGATGGCCACCACCGCCACGTTGTCCACCTTGAGCCGCTGGTTGGGCGGCAGGACGATCCCGAGCCGGGTGAGCATGTTGCGCAGGGTCTCCTCGGCCGCGCCGTTGGACTTGTCGCCGGTGCCATCCAGGCCCACCACCAGGCCAAAGCCATAGAGCTGGTTGCTGCGCACGCCGGCAACCTTGGCCACGTCCTTGATCCGGTCGGCGCGGGCCACATTGCTGTGCAGGCTCAGCAGGAGGATCAGGCCGGCGCAGAGGACGAAGAGGAATTCACGGGTTCTCAACATGACGGAAACCTCCTGCCCTCAGTAGGGCCAGACGTTGCTCTGGAAGAAGCGGGCCAGCGGGCCCATGGAATTGGCATTGCTCAGCACGCCGTCGCCGCTGTAGGCCAGCTTCACGTCGGCCACGCGGAAGGAATCGATGGTGTTGTCGGGGCGAATGTCCACCGGCCGGATGATGCCGGTGAGACGGATGTATTCCTGGGACTGGTTGAACAGCATCAGCTTCTGGCCGCGCACCACCAGGTTGCCGTTGGCCAGCACTTCCGAGACGGTGACGGTGATATGGCCGCTGAAGGTGCTGCTCTGGGCCGAAGTGCCCTGTCCGTTGAACTCACGGCCGGCATCCACCTGGTTTTCGAGCACTTCCACGCCGTCCTTTTCCACCTTCTGCCCGGCCAGCGTCGGCCCGGGCATCTCCACTTTCTGATCCTTGCTGGCCGAGGTGTTGGAGCTGGCGCTGGCGTTGGTGTTCTCCTTGAGAATGATGGTGACGATGTCGCCAATACGCCGCGCAGTCACCCGGTCGAACAGGCCCACCGCCATGCCCGGCTGATAAATCGCGCCGTTCTCTCTTGGCGGAATGTATTTCACCACCGGGCGGGCGGCGGCGAATTCCTCGTCCTTGATGTCCTGGCCCACGGGCTTGAAGGCACAGGCCATCTGGCCGGCAGCCAGGCCAAGCAGGATCAGCAGTTGCCAGGTTGTCTTCATCTCATGCTACCTCTTGTCAGAGATTGTTGTTCACGTATTGCAGCATCTGATCGGCCGTGGAAATGGCCTTGGAATTCATCTCGTAGGCGCGCTGGGTTTCGATCATGTTCACCAGTTCCTCCACCACGTTGACGTTGGAGGTCTCCAGGGCGCCTTGCACCAGCGACCCCAGCCCCAGCGAATCGGGGTTGCCCACCTGCGGCGCACCGCTGGCCGCGGTTTCGAGGTAGAGGTTCTCGCCGATGGGCTGCAGGCCGGCGCGGTTGACGAAATCGGCAAGCTGGATGGTGCCCACCTGGGCCGGGGTGGCGTTGCCGGGCTGCAGTACCGAGACGGTGCCATCGCGCCCGATGGTGACGTTGATGGCGTTCTCGGGAATGATGATGTTGGGCGACAGCCGGTAGCCGCTGGCGGTGACCAGTTGGCCCTGGGAGTTGAGCTGGAACTCGCCATTGCGGCTGTAGGCGATGTCGCCGTTGGGCATTTCGATCTGGAAATAGCCGTGCCCCTGGATGGCCACATCGAGATGGTTCTCGGTCTGCACGATGCTGCCCTGGGTGTGCAGCTTCTGGGTGGCTACGGTACGCACGCCCACGCCGTAGGACAGGCCCGAGGGCAGCTCCGTATCCTGGCTGCTGGCGCCGCCGGCCTGGCGCACGTGCTGGTACAGCAGATCCTCGAACACCGCGCGGGAACGCTTGAAGCCGGTGGTGTTGACGTTGGCCAGGTTGTTGCTGATGACCGACAGCCGGTTCTGCTGGGCTTCGAGGCCGGTCTTGGAGACCCAGAGGGATCCGCTCATGGTGGTTGACTCCTGTGATGATGGGGTCGGTTCAGGTCCGTGCTCAGGCCTGTGATATCAGGACAATTGCAGGATCCGTGCCGCCCGTTGTTCGTTCTCTTCGGCCGAGCGCATCAGCTTGACCTGCATCTCGAACTGGCGCGCCAGCTCGATCATGTTGACCAGTTCCGAGGCCGCGTTGACGTTGCTCGTCTCGAGGGTGCCGGCGACCACCTCGACCGCAGCATCCGCCTCGGCCGGCCGGCCGCTGCGCATGCGGAACAACCCGTCCGCGCCCTTGACCAGATCGGCAAGCGGCGGCCGCACCAGCTTGATGCGATCCACCTGGGTGATGTCGTTGGCGGTACTCTCACGGGGCACGATGCTCAGGGTGCCGTCCTTGCCGATCACCACCTGCGCCGCGGGCGGCACGTTGATGGGGCCGTTGTCACCCAGCACCGGCAGACCGGCGGCGGTGGTGAGCTGGCCGGCGGTGTTGATCTCCAGGGCCCCGGCACGAGTGTAGGCCTCCCGCCCGTCGCGCCCCTGCACGGCAATCCAGCCGTCGCCATTGATGGCAATGTCCAGCTCGCGGCCGGTGGTCACCAGCGATCCCGGCGTGAAATCCACGCCCGCCTTTTCGGTCATGGCGAAGACCCGGGTGGGCAGGCCGTCGCCGAACAGGGGCATGCTGCGCATGGCCGCCAGATCCGCCCGGAATCCGCCGGTGCTGATGTTGGCGAGATTGTTGGCCGTGAGTTTCTGCGCCTGCTGGATCTGGCGGGCGCCGGTCATGGCGGTGTAGAGCATGCGATCCATGGTTCAGCTCCCGGTAGCCTAGCGGATGTTGATGACGGTCTGTGTGATGGTGTCGGCGGTGCTGATCATCTGCGCGTTGGCCTGGAAGTTGCGCTGCGCATGGATCATGTTCACGAGTTGCTCGGTCAGGTTGACGTTGGAGTTCTCCAGCGCCCCCGACTGCAGCACACCGAGGCTGCCCGAGCCGGGCGTGCCCACCAGCGCGGGGCCGGAGGAGAAGCTCTCCGCCCAGCTCGTGTCACCCAGCGGCCGCAGACCCTGCGGGTTCTTGAAGTCCGCCAGGCTCACCTGGCCGATCACCTTGGACTGGCCGTTGCTGTAGCGGGCCTTGATGATCCCCTGATCGTTGATGTCGAAGCCGCTCAGGCGTCCGGAGGTGAAGCCGTTCTGCTTCAGGGAGCTGACGTTGAACCGGCTGCCGTACTGGGTGATGGGCGTGGCCGAGAGCAGGTTGATGGTGAGATTCAGCGGATCGGCACCGTTGCCCACCTGGATGTTGTCGTAGTCGATGGTGCCGGGGGGCACCGGTGTGCCGTTGATGCTGGCCAGGGCGCCGGCACCGTCGAACTTGAGGGTGTCGGCCGAATAGGGCGGCTGCTGGGCGCCGCGGGCATCCTTGCCGTCGATGAACAGGTAGGTCTTCCACTCGTTGGGCTGATCGGTCTTCACATAGTACATGGTGGCCAGGTGGGCGGTGCCGAGCGAATCGTAGATGGTCAGCGAGGTGGAATGGTTGAAGGAGTTGGGGATCTCCGGATCGAAGGGCTGGGTGGTCGGCGGCTTCTGGGCGCTGTCGAGGTTCACGCCCACGTCGATCATGTCGGTGGCATTGGGCACGATGTTGGCATTGTCCAGTCGCAAGGGGCCGACCGCGCCGGTGATGTTGCCCTGCTCGTCGGCGTTGTTGACGATCAGCTTCTGGTTGTTGTTGTTTACCACATAGCCGTCCCGATCCACCTGGAACGCGCCGGAGCGGGTATAGCTGCGGGTGCCGTTGTCGTCGAGAATGAAGAAGCCCCGGCCGTTGATGGCCAGATCCAGCTTGTTGTCGGTGAAGCCGATGTTGCCCTGGCCGAACTGCTGGGTCACCGCGGCCAGGCGCACCCCGGCACCGATGGAGTTGGAACTGCCCCCCTCGGTGGCCGCATACACGTCGGCAAACTCGGCGCGGGACTGCTTGAAACCGGTGGTGCCGGCGTTGGCGATGTTGTTGCCGATCACCTTGAGTTCTTCACTGGCGGCATTGATGCCGGAAAGGGCTGAACGGAATGGCATGATGAGTCTCCTTCTGGCGAAATCCGGTTACAGGATCTGCTTGACGTTGGTCAGGCGGGTGCTGCCGGCCTGGCTCAGGTTGAGGGTCATGGGCTGCCCCGGCTGGCCGAGCGAAACGCTCTCCACCGCATCCACCACCAGGGTGTTCACGGCCTGGGGCTTGCCGTCCACCAGGGCCTCGGCGGTGATCCGGTAGGTGCCGGCCTGCGCCCGTTGTTCGCTGTCGGCCTCCCCGTCGCGGCCCGGCACGCTCATCTTCCCGTCCCACGAGAAGTGCACGGTACCCGCCGGCTTGCTGCCCAGGTCGAGCGTCTTGACCAGCTCGCCCCGGGCATCGGTGATCTGGATGCGCAGGTTGCTGGTGCTGGCCGGCAGCTCCACCGCGCCTCGCAGCGGGCCCTTGTCGGGCAGGGTGGTCTGGTTGCCGGGCACCAGCACCCGCTTGCCCACCAGGCTCGAGGCCTGCAGGGCCTGACTGGACTGCAGCGCCGCGGAGAGATCCTTGAATTCCTCCTTGATTTCCTTGAGCCCGGTGACCGCGCTGAACTGGGCCATCTGGGTCAGGAACTCGCCGTTTTCCATCGGTTTGAAGGGATCCTGGTGATTGAGCTGGGTGGTCATCAGCTTCATGAAGTCTTCCTGACCCAGGCGCTGCGCCTGAAGCGGCTTGTGGGCCGTCTTCAGTCCCAGGCTTTCGAAAGACGTGACGTCGGGTTTGTTGATTTCGCTCATGGTCTTCTCCTGACTACTGGCCCATGGCCAGGGTCCGCATCAGCATTTCCTTGGCGGTGTTCATCACTTCCACGTTGGTCTGGTAGCTGCGGGAAGCGGAAATCATGTTGGCCATCTCCTCCACCACGTTGACGTTGGGCATGTACACGTAGCCCTCTTCGTCGGCGTTGGGATTGCCGGGGTTGTATTCGCGGCGCAGCGGGGCCTGGCTCTCCACCACGCCCAGCACCTTCACCCCGATGGCCGTGCCGTCGGCACGGAAGGGGTCCTTGAGGATCTGGCCGAACACCGGCTGACGGGCACGATAGGTGCGGTCGATGCTGCTGCTGGCGCTGTTGGCATTGGCCAGGTTGCTCGAGGTGGTGTTGAGACGTACCGACTGGGCATACATCCCGGTGCCGGCGGTGTCGAAAACATTGAACAGGCTCATGATCATTCACCCCGGAATGCGGTTCGATAGGTGTTGAACTTGCCGGAGAGGAAACGCAGGGTGGCGAGATAACGCACCGCGTTCTCGGCGAACTCGGCCATTTCCACCTGGGTTTCCACGGTGTTGCCGTCCAGCGAGGGCTGCAGGGGCTGGCGGTAGAGCAGCTCACCGTCGGGCGTGAAGCCCTCCGGCTGTACGTGCCCGACGTGGGTCACTTTCAGGGGGCCGCCGGCGGCGCCTTCGGCCGCCGCGGCCATGGCGGCCCGGAAATCGATGTCACGGGCCTTGTATCCGGGGGTGTCGGCGTTGGCTAGGTTGGCGCCGAGCAGCTCGGCCCGCCGTGCCTGCAGGTGCAGGGCCCGGGTATGGACGTCGATGGTCTTGTCGATGCTAAGGGGCATGGTCGTGTTTCCTTCGGGTTCTGCCCGTAAGGTGCAACGGCCGTGCCAGGATTGATTTGGCTTGGATAATCAGTTACTTGCCGCGAAAGCGCGGCAGAAAACGCGGTGCGACGGCAAGGTGTTGCCGGAGGACGGCAGGAGGGGACAACGGAAAAAATCAGGGGAGCCAATCCCCCGGCATCGACGCAAGGGCGAAGTCATGCAATCCGGGGAATCCGGACATTGCGCGGTATCGCGGCTTGCGCCGCTCCTCCAGGGAAAACTTTGCATGCTTTGCGCCTTCGCGCCTTTGCGTTGGATTTTCCGGCGGCGCGGGTGCCTACCGGCCGTTATCCTTTTTGCGGTACACCACCCCTTCGGGGAAGCGGACCATTTCGTAGGCGCGGGAGTAGCCGCTGGGGGTTTCGGAGCCGCCCAGGAAGAGGTAGCCGCCGGGATTGAGGACCTGAGCCATGCGGTCGAGGATGTCGGTCTTCAGTTCGCTGGAGAAGTAGATGAGCACGTTGCGGCAGAAGATGATCTCGAAACGCCCGAGCAGGGCGTAACTCTTGAGCAGGTTGAGTTCGGTGAAACGGGTGCGGGCCTTGATCTCGGGCTTCACGCTCCAGCTCCCGTCACCGTTGTCGGTGAAGAAGCGCTGCTTGCGCTCGGGCGTGAGACCGCGGGCCATGCTCAGATCGTCGTAACGGCCTTCCCGGGCCTGGGCCACCACGCTGGCAGAGATGTCGGTACCGACAATCTCGACTCGCCCAGGCAAGGCCCCCGGGTTGGCCTGCTGGAACTCGTGGATCACCATGCTGATCGAATAGGCCTCCTGGCCGGTGGAGCTGGCCGCCGACCAGATCCGCAGGGGATTGACCTTGCGCTGGGCCAGTTCGGGGAGGATGCTGTTTTTCAGCATCTCGTAGGGGTAGGTGTCGCGGAACCAGCTCGTTTCGTTGGTGGTCATGGCGTCCACCACCCGTTCCTGCAGCTTGCGGTCCCGCCCCTGGCGGAGCGCTTCGAGCAGCGCGCCCAGCGACTCGAAGCGGAACTCCTCGGTCAGCCGGTTGAGACGGCTGGTCACCAGATAATGCTTGTTGTCGCCCAGCACGATGCCGCTGGCTTCCTCGAGGAAGCGGCGAAAGGCTTCGTAGTCCTGACTGGAAAGGACGTTCTTGGTCACGGCCTGCACGTATTCCTGTCCCTGTGAGGTCCGGCTCAGACCAGACCCTTGCTTTCCAGCAGGTCGTTCACCTCCCGGGCCAGCTCGTCGGCATTGAACTTGGGCACGAAGCGATCGGCGCCCACCTTTTCCACCATGTTCTTGTTGAACACCCCGCTCAGGGAGGTGTGCAGCAGCACCGGCAGCGATTTCAGCCGTTCGTCGTCACGGACCGCGGTGGTGAGGGTGTAGCCGTCCATCTCCGGCATCTCCACGTCGGAGATCAGGATGTCCACGTGATCCCGCAGCGCATCACCCTCGGCCACCCAGCCCTGCAGGATCTCCAGCCCCTCCCGGCCATTGGCGGCCAGGGTGCATTCCATGCCCATCTGTTCAAGGGTGCGCTTGATCTGGTTGCGGGCCACGCTCGAATCGTCCACCACCAGCACCCGGATCCGCTGTTCGGTGAGTTCCGCATAGTCTTCCGGCTCACTGAGATCGGTCGTGACACCGGTCAGTTCGGCCAGCACCTTCTCCACGTCGATGATTTCCACCAGCTCGCCATCCACCTCGGTGACCGCGGTCATGTAGTTGTATCGGCCCAGTCCCCGGGAGGGAGAGTGGATCTCCTTCCAGTTGAGGTTGACGATCCGATCCACGCCGGAGACCAGAAAACCCTGCACGCTCCGGTTGTATTCGGTCACGATGACGAAGCACTCCGCCGCCTCGGGCAGGGGGCGCATGCCAATGGCCTGGGCCAGATCGATCACCGAAATGGTCTGCCCCCGCAGGTTGGCCACGCCCCGCACATTGGGATCGGCACTGACCATGCGCGTCAGGCCCGGGCACTGGATGACCTCCCGCACCTTGAACACGTTGATGCCAAACCGCTGACGGGTGCCGAGTCGGAACAGCAGCAGTTCCATGCGGTTCTCGCCCACCAGGTTGGTGCGCTGGTCCACTTCCGCCATGATGCCGGCCATGTTGCCTCCCGGGGTTGCCTGTTCGGATTCTGTACCCCCTATCGGCCCCGCCGGGGGAAGCTTGAGGCAGCGGACCGCAAATGATGCCCTGGCACGGCAATTGCTTGATCCCAGCCAGACACCGACTGCCCTATTGGGAGAGAGATCATGCACCGGCCATTCCCGACCCGCCCTCTGCTGCTGGCCCTGCTGCTCCTGAGCGGCCCGGCCCTGGCCGCCTGGCAATCGCCGGAAAGCATTCGCCAGGCGGCAAGCGATTTCCTCGCCCGGCAATACGACGACCCGGATACCCGGGTGGAAATCGGCCACCTGGACCCGCGCCTGCGCCTGGTTCCCTGCCGGCAGCCGCTGGAGGTTTCCCGGCCGGCAGGCGCGCGGGAGCTGGGCCGCAGCAGCCTCCAGGTGCGCTGCCCGGATCCGCGCGGCTGGAAGATCCGGATCGGCGTGACCATCCGCCGCTTCGACACGGTGCTGGTGGCCCGTCACAACCTGCCGCGCGGCAGCGTGCTGGGGCCGGACGACGTGATCGGCGTGCGCCGCGACATCTCCCGTCTGGTGAGCGGTTACTTCCGGCGCAGCGAGGAAATCCGCGACATGGTGGCCCGTCGCAGCCTGCGCAAGGGCCGGGTGCTCACCCCCGCCGTGGTCACCCCGCCGCGCTTGGTGAAGCGAGGCCAACTGGTCACCATCCTGGCGCGGGCGGGCAACCTGGTGATCCGGGTACGGGGCAAGGCCCTCGGCGACGGCCGGCGGGGTGATACCATCCGGGTACGCAACACTCGCAGCCAGCGGATCGTGCAGGCCACCGTGGTCGACCCCGGCACGGTGCGGGTAAACCTGTAACAGGCTAAAGTTTCCGCGCAGCGGGACGATACATCCCTCAGAAATAGATCCAGGAGCAGCAGTTCATGGCAAACGACATCACCGGCATCCACTCTGCCCGCACCGGACAGGCAGGCAACCGGAACACGAGCCGGGTGGGCAACGACGCCGAGGCCCCCAGCCGGGCCGGTGAGCGTGCCAGCAGCGGGGACGACAAGGTCAGCCTCACTTCCACCGCCGCCCGTCTCAAGGACATCGAGCGCCGCCTGGCCACCGATCAGCCGCCCTTCGATGCCGAACGGGTCAACCGCATGAAACAGGCCATCGCCAGCGGCGAATACCGGGTGGATTCCAGCCGGGTGGCCGACAAGATGCTCAACTTCGAAAAATCCTTCGACGAGTAAGCCGCCATGTCCCCGCCCATGCTGCCCGTCCTGCAGGATATCGCCGCCTATCTGGACGAGCTGCGCCAGGCCCTGGTGGCGGAATACGAGGCCCTCAGTGCCGAGGACAGCGAACGTCTGGCGAACCTGGCCGAGGTCAAGCAACGGCTGAGCGACATTCTCGGCGATCTCGACCGCGAACGCAGCGCCCTGCTGCGCGAAGCCGGCCTGGATCTGGACCGCACCGGCGTGCTGGCCTATCTCGACCGCCAGGCACAAAGCGAACGCGAACCCCTCAACGTGCTCTGGCAGCGGATCGAAACCCTGACCCGCGACTGCCGCCGCCTGAACGCGATCAATGGCATCGTCATCGAAAAGCGCCGCCGGCGCGCCGCCCAGGCGCTGCACATCCTGCAGGGACAGACCGCCGGCAGCGAACTGTACACCGCCCACGGCACCGCACCGGGCACCGGCCCCGGCAACACCCTGGCCAAGGCCTGACACCCGCCTCCCGGGGCGCATGTCCCGTTTTCCCGTTCTCCCACGTTTTCAATGACTTGGCGTCATGGACATGGCGATGTGCCCGACCCCGCCCCGAGGAAGGAAAAACGCGGTTTTTCCACCGCCGGCCAGCAGGTAGAATAGCCGTTCCTCGGCCCCGGTAGCTCAGCTGGATAGAGCGCACCCCTCCTAAGGGTGATGTCGGACGTTCGAATCGTCTCCGGGGCGCCAATACCAAGACCAACGACAGTAAAGCCAGATTCAGAGCGCCCCAGACGCCCCGGATCAAGGCGCAGCCCGCAGGGAATGGCGCGCCCTTGCCAAGGGCTGCAACGCCGAGCCGGGGCGTCTGGGGCGCTCCCTCCGGGCGGGCTTCTGGGCGGCCATTCGCGGCGTTGCCGTGGCTTGCCATGGGAGTGCACGGCGCCTTGCGCCTGACCGCCCAGACGCCCGCTGAACCTGGCTTTACTGTCGTTGGTCTTGGTACCCATTGAAAATCCCGCCCACGCCACCCATTGAGTTTCCTGGGCGTGCCAATCCCTCCCTGCCACACGGCTTGATCCGGATCAGGGCACGCCCCGCCGGATCGGCGTAAAGCAGAAACTGACGACACACAACCACACAAAGGGGAAACGCATGAAACCGACCTGGATTCTCGTCGCCGACAGCAGCCGGGCCCGCATCTTCACCGCGGCCACCCCCTCGGCCCCGCTCGAGGAACTGGAGGATCTCACCCACCCCGAAAGCCGCGAACACGAACAGGATCTGGTCACCGACCTGCCGGGCAAGCATCGCAACGACACCGGCATCGGCGCCCACGGCTTCCAGGACGAGGTGGAGCCCAAGGAACAGGAAACCATCAACTTCGCCAAATACCTGGCCCGGCACCTGGACGACAACCGCAAGAAGAACCGCTTCCAGCGCCTGATTCTGGTGGCCGCCCCCTCTTTCCTCGGGCTGCTGCGCAACGAACTGCCCGACGCCGCCCGCAAGACGGTCATCTACACCCTGGACAAGAACCTCACCCAGCACACGCCGGAAGACATCCGGGCCCATCTGCCCGAATACCTGCCTCACGACGTGGCCTGACAGGCGGTCTGACCAAAACCGGCCGGGGCGGAAAGCGGATTCCGCCCCGCCTGCCTTGCTATCACGGCGAATCGCTTCCCGCTTGCTCCAGCACGGCCGCCGCCCGGCACAGGCCAACGATGGTCTTGGCATCGGTGATCCGGCCGTCCATGGCCATGCGCAGGGCGTTGGCGAAATCGAGCCAGTGGATCTCGATGACCTCCTCCGCCTCGTGGGCCGTGGCCACCGGCTGCAGCTCGGTGGCCAGATAGCACCACACCCGCTCGGTGAACACGCCGGGCGAGGCGATGAGATACCCGAGTGCTTGCCAGCGGCCGGCCGTGCAGCCGGCTTCCTCCTGCAATTCCCGCCGCGCGGTGGCCTCCGGCGGCTCCCCGTGATCGATCTTGCCCGCCGGCAGTTCCCACAACCAGCTCGCCACCGCATGGCGGTACTGGCGCAGCAGGCACACCCGGCCCCGATCGTCGAGCGCCACGATGGCCGCGCCCCCCGGATGGCGCACGATCTCCAGCGTCGTGCGCTGACCATTGGGCAGGGTCACCTCTTCCTGCTCGAGGGTGATGATACGGCCGCGAAAGCGCACTGGCGGATCGCCGCTCATCGTCCCGCTTCCCGCGGATGCGCATCCAGAGCCACGGCGCCTGACATGCACAATGGGCGGCGAAGTCCCACCCACGAACAGGCATGCCCGACTCGATGCAGCCAGGCCGGCGACTTGATCTCGACGTCTTTCACACACACAACATAGCATACCCTGCCCCGGGCCGGTCAGGTGTAGGCCGGCTCAAGCGTAGCGGAGCCGGCAAAAATCGAGTCCTCCCGAGATGGCGGCTCCGCTGCGCTTGAGCCGTATATGGTCTCCTCCCGTTTTGCAAGACGTTGTACCAAACTTCGACAGGGACAGGATTGCGCTCGTATATCCGGCCTGTTTGTGAGGCTTTTTGCGCCTCTGGCCTCGATGAGATCTGCGCGTATCGTCCTAATCGCCCTAGCGGCTTGTCCCAGCCTACGGCTCAAGCAGGTTTTCGATACGCCGGTCTGACCTGTTTGTCATCGCTCGCCACAGCGTCTTCGCAATCGTCGGCAGGCTAACTCTCCAAATCGTTCCTCGCGGGCCCTGCCCGCCTTCAGACCGGGCGGTAATCCGCCCGGTATTCCGTCTTGTTCCTCAATACCGCCCACCCCATCCGGGCCATCTTGTTGGCCAGCGCCACCACCGCCTTGTTGTAGCCGCGCTCCGCCCGGATCCGGTTGATCCAGCGGCTGAGCCGGTCATCCTTCCCCGCCGCCGCCTTCACCACCGACCGCGCTCCATGCACCAGCAGACTGCGCAGATAGCCGTCTCCCCGCTTGCTGATCCCCTGCAGCCGTTCCTTCCCTCCGCTACTGTGTTGGCGGGGCACCAGACCCAGGGATGCGGACACATCCCGTCCCCGCCGCCAGGCCCGGCCGTCGCCGATCTGGCTGTAGAAAACCGGCGCCACCACCGGCCCGTAACCCGGGATCGCCCGCAGCCGCTTCACCGCCTCGTTCCGGCGGCTGTAGCCTTCCAGTTCCCGGGTGTAAAACGCAATGTGCGCGTCCAGCTCCTGAAACCGCCGGTAACTCTCCCACAACAGCTGCCGAAACCACTCGCTCAGGCCATTCTCCGCCTCCGACAGCACCTCCGGCAGGCGACGCCGCAGCGTATTCACCCCCTTGGGCAGAACAATCCCGTATTCCCCCAGCAGACCCCGTATCTGGTTGACCAGCGCCGTGCGGTCCGCAAGACAGCGCTCGCGCAGACGGTGCAGCGCCTGGATGTCCTGCTGCTCCGGTGTCTTCACCGACACAAACCGCATTTCCGGCCGCACCACCGCTTCGGCTATCGCCAGCGCGTCGTTGTAATCGTGCTTGTTCCCCCGCACAAACGGCTTCACGTACTGCGGCGGAATCAGCTTCACCTCGTGGCCCAGTGCCTGCAGCTCCCGCGCCCAGTAGTGGGCGCTCGCGCAGGCTTCCATCCCCACCAGGACCGGCTCCAGGTTCGCAAAATACGCCAGCACCTGCCCTCGCCTCAGCATCCGCTTGCGCACCACCTTGCCCCGCTCGTCGCAGCACACCACGTGAAACACGTGCTTTGCCAAATCCAGTCCAACCGTCGTAATCTTGCTCATGGTCTCCTCCTCCTTCTTCGATGGATGGTGAAGTGCTTCCATCTTGGCGCATCGTGACGCCGTTTTTAAGGGGGGGAGGAGACCATCTCATCGCCCTACGAACGGGAGGTAAAACTATTTTGAGACCATTAATAACATACCCTGCCCCGGTCCGGTCAGGCAGCAATCGGCATTTTCACAGGGGTCAAAAAAAGATGATCGAACTGAGCACAGCGGAATGTCAGGAACGCATCGAGGCCGGCGAGACCTTTCATGCCCGGGTCAATGATGGCGCGTTCGAGATTTGCATCCATGATTATGCCGTTCACGTCTGCACCGCCATCCACGCCGGCCATCGCATGCGGGACGAATTGCTCGTCAAATGCGCACTGAGTGACGCCGAACGTCTCTACGAAGAAGATCCCTATACCGACTACCTGATCGCCAACCAACCCATCACCGTGATCGCCCGGGATTCGCGCTTTGAATATGATCTGAATCGTGCGCCAGACGCCTGCATCCACGAAGAAGCCTGGGGAAAAACCGTCTGGCGAAAACCCTTGACCCCTGCCGAACGCCAACGAAGCCGCGACAAACACGCCGCCTTCTACACGGTGCTGAACGCCCTATACCATAAACTCGAATCGCGATACCCGGCCGTACTCGTCTATGACGTGCACGCATTCAATTACCGGCGTCCCGCCATGCCCGAAACCCCTGTATTCAATGTTGGCACCGACCAAATCGACCTCGCACGCTGGCAACCCGCGATTGACGCCTGGATTGCCGAACTGTCACGCATCCGATTGCCGGGCCTTCTGGTCGAAGCCCTGATAAATGCCATTTTCTATGGCCGCGGCTACCAGGCAACATTCGTGCGAAAACATTTCAGAAACACCCTGATTCTGCCTTCCGAAGTCAAGAAGGTCTACATGGACGAAATGCGCGGCACCCCGATACCCGCCATTCTCGAGCCACTTCACGATCAGTTCGAAATGGCCATCACGCGGCATGCACAGTGGTTTGCCCGCACCTGGGCACCGACCAATGAGCCGACGCCTGCCTGAGCGTTCACAAACCACCGCTCACCGCAAGCGGCGATCCACGCCTGTCACATGGTATCCTTGGAGGGTATTGCCACATGTGCGCATTCACCTTCCCAGCCTGTATCATCAGACCGCGATGCACAAATCGTTCGATCCCACTGCCGCAAAACACCCGGGGCCTGGCGCATCACCATGACCACACTGCAAGGCGACCTGCTCGCACTCTCAACGGCGTTCCTCTGCGGGTTGCTGGCTCGCAGAATCGGGTTGCCACCCTTGGTGGGGTATCTGCTCGCGGGGTTTGGGTTGTACGCAGCCGGGGCACGCATGAGCCCCGTACTCGAAGAGTTCGCCGAACTTGGCGTGACCCTGCTGCTGTTCACCATCGGCCTCAAGCTGGAGGTACGCAAGCTGCTGATGCCCCAGATCTGGGCCGTGGGCGTCTCGCACATGCTGCTCATGATCGCCATCGGCGCCGGCTTCCTGCTGCTGCTTGGCTTCCTCGGCACCCGCGGCCTCGTCGGCCTGCCGGGCGACGCCCTGCTCCTGCTGGCCTTCGGCCTGAGTTTCTCCAGCACCGTGTTCGCCATCAAGGTTCTCGAGGAAAAGGGCGAATCGGCCTCCCTCTATGCGCGCATCGCCATCGGTGTGCTGATCATCCAGGACATCGCCGCCGTCGTCTTTCTGGGCGCCTCCACCGGCAAGGTGCCCTCGATGTGGGCGCTGGGCCTGCTGCTGCTGTGGCCACTGCGCCCCGTTCTGCAACGCCTGCTCGACGTCAGCGGCCGCGGCGAACTGCAGATCCTCTTCGGCCTGACCCTGGCGCTGGGCGGCGCCCAGCTGTTCGAGATGCTCGGCATCAAGGGCGACCTGGGCGCCCTGATCCTCGGCGCGCTGCTGGCCGGGCATGGCCGCAGCACCGACCTGTCCCGGCAGCTCATGGGCTTCAAGGATCTGTTCCTGGTGGGGTTCTTTCTCGGCATCGGCCTGTCGGCGCCGCTGACCGCCGACGATCTGCGGCTGGGGCTGTTGCTGCTCCTGCTGATTCCGCTCAAGAGCCTGCTCTACTTTGCGCTGTTCGCCCTCTCCCGCCTGCGGGCGCGCACCGCCTTCCTGGCCAGCGCCAGCCTGGCCAACTTCAGTGAGTTCGGCCTCATCGTACTGGCCATCGGTGCCCAGCAGGGCATCGTCGAAAACCAGTGGCTGGTCACGGTGGCCATCGCCCTCTCCCTCTCCTTCATGCTGGCCGCGCCGCTCAACAGCCTCGCCTACAACCGCTATCCGCAACTGCGCGGCTGGCTGCGCCGCTTCGAGAACCCGCGCCACATCCCCGAAGAGGCCGACATCGTGCCGGGAGACGCCCGGGTGCTGATCTTCGGCATGGGGCGCGTGGGCACGGGCGCGTATGACAACCTCCACGAACTGATGGACCATCCCGTGCTGGGCGTGGATCAGAACGAAAAGGTGGTCGCCAGCCACCAGGCCGCCGGGCGGAACGTGATTCGGGGCAGCGCCACCGATCCGGAATTCTGGGATCGCATGCACCTCGACGAAGGCAAGACCCGGATCATCCTGCTGGCCCTGCCCCACGTGCAGGAAAACCTCTTCGCCATCCGCCAGATCCGGGACCACGGCTTCACCGGCAAGGTGGCCGCCACGGCCAAATACGACGAAGACATCACCACCCTGCGCCAGGCGGGCGTGGACGCGGCATTCAACCTCTATGCCGAGGCCGGCGCCGGTTTCGCCGTCAGCGTATGTCAGGACCTGTTGGCGACGAATCCACCGCCGACAACCCGCTGACAGTGCTGTCTGTGATGCATGCGCTTCGGGCGCAATGGATCCGGCATGAAGTCGCGACGCGAAATGCCGGCGCCGATGCGCTTGTGCCGGACGACATCGTTTCACCTCAGTCTGACTGATAATCGAGCCCGCAATCATCCGGCGCCCGGGTCATTCGCCCGGTTATCGAGGACACTGCCAATCCGGCTGCGGCAGAAAGTCAGCCTCGGTAAAGCAGACGTCAGTCTCGATTTCAGTCACGTCATGCAGGATCAGGATCCGGCCATGATGCGTCCAGGTCAGAAAGCGCAGCGGCCGGCCATCTTCCGCCACCAACCACAACCAGCGATCGTGATCCCCGGCTTCCTTCCACTCGACGATCCGCGCCTTCTGCCCAAGCACACAGCCCTCGCCGCGTTCCCGGCCCTCAATCAGGTGCCGGTGCAATTCAACACGCCGATCCGTGCGATGCGCCGAACAGTGCCGCTGCCCATCCCGCCATTCCGACACCCAGGCCTTGCCGACAGCCTCATCGAGCAGGTAATCGAGCCGACGCGGCGATGCCGCAAAACGGTTGTGCAGCGCATAGGCCTGTCTGTTAGCATCGTAGTGGATGACACCTTCGCCGCTGAGGGTGGGATCCGGATCCATTTCCTGCCAGGCATAACGGATCCGGAAGGCCTTCCCCGCAAGAACGCTCTGCATTGCAGGACTCCTGTTTGCCAAGCCTGGAGACCTACCTTAGCAAAACCCTGCAGAGGTGTTCAGCGCGGGCAGGGTGGGGGATCGAAAAAGCCCCCGGGCGGGGGCTTTGTCTCAAGATTTGGCGCGCCCGGCACGATTCGAACGTGCGACCGCCTGGTTCGTAGCCAGGTACTCTATCCAGCTGAGCTACGGGCGCTATGGAAAGTGGCGAGGGACGAGGGACGAGTGGCGAGGAAAACCGGCCAGGCTCGATGTCGTCCGGGAGGCGAAATATACGCCATTTCCCCCCGCACTGGCAAGCAAAATCCTCGGCCCTCGCCACTTGATACTTGTCCCTCCACGCAACGAAAAAGGGGGCCGATTGGCCCCCTTTTTCGTTGCGTAATTGGCGGAGAGAGAGGGATTCGAACCCTCGATGGAGCTATTCACCCCATACTCCCTTAGCAGGGGAGCGCCTTCAGCCTCTCGGCCATCTCTCCGGTATTCGAGGGCGGAAGGATACTAAATGGGCGGGCCGATTGCCAGATCCGGCGGCCACATTCCGCTGAGGCGGGTGGACCGGCAGGTGTGCCGGTCCGCGGCGTTCGGTCGGTGTGGGGGGTCAGGTGCCGGCGCGGCGGAAGGCGTGACCGGCAGCGCGTTGCCGCGCGCTTACTCGCTGCCTTCCTCGCCGCCGCCCTGCTGTTTTTCCTGCTTGATGCGCTCGTAGATCTCTTCGCGATGCACGGAGACCTCGCGCGGCGCATTGACGCCAATCCGGACCTGATTGCCCTTGACGCCCAGGACGGTTACGGAAACATCGTCTCCAATCATGAGCGTTTCGCCCACTCGACGTGTCAGAATCAACATGAATTTTCTCTCCTGGTTTTTGCTGAATTTCCTGGCGGTGCGATCCCTGCAAAGGCTGTCTGGGCACGCTCCCTTGTACTATCGTCAGGATGGTTCGAATCTTTAACAGGCTGTTGAAAAAACCTCTGACGGCACGATCCGGCGTTGGAAAGTGGCTCCAAATGCTCATTTACTGGCGTGTAAACTGCGCTTTTTCGCCACTTTCCGCCTTGTCTCGCACTCGTCAGAGACTTTTTCAACAGCCTGTTAATGCTCTGCTTCCTTCCTGCGTTGAACCTCGATGTCAGGCCGCAGGCGCCTGTTCCAGATGGAAGGCGTCGTGCAGGGTGCGCACGCCGAGTTCCAGATACTTTTCGTCCACCACCACGGAAATCTTGATCTCGGACGTGGAGATCATGCGGATATTGATCCCTTCGTCGGCCAGGGCCTTGAACATGGTGCTGGCGATCCCGGCATGGGAACGCATGCCGACGCCGACCAGGGAGATCTTGACGATGGTGTCGTCTCCGACCACTTCCCGGGCGCCGAGTTCACCGGCGGTGCGGGTGAGGATGCCCAGCGCGCGCTCGTAGTCGTTGCGATGTACGGTGAAGGTGAAGTCGGTGGTGCCGTCGGCGCCCACGTTCTGGATGATCATGTCCACCTCGATGTTGGCCTCGCCGATGGGGCCGAGGATGCGGTGGGCGACACCCGGTTGATCCGGCACGCCGAGAATGGTGAGCTTGGCCTCGTCGCGGTTGAAGGCGATGCCCGAGATGACCGGGTTTTCCATGTTCTCTTCCTCGAAAGTAATCAGCGTTCCGGGGCCGTCTTCGAAGGCAGACAGCACCCGCAGGCGGACGTTGTACTTCCCGGCGAACTCCACGGACCGGATCTGCAGCACCTTGGAGCCGAGGCTGGCCATTTCCAGCATTTCCTCGAAGGTGATGCGTTCGAGGCGGCGGGCATTGGGCACGACCCTCGGATCGGTGGTATACACCCCATCCACATCAGTGTAAATCTGACATTCGTCCGCTTTGAGCGCCGCGGCCAGCGCCACTGCCGTGGTGTCGGAACCGCCACGCCCCAGGGTGGTGATGTTGCCGTGTTGGTCACGGCCCTGGAAGCCGGCCACCACCACGACCCGTCCGGCTTCGAGATCGCCGCGGATCCGGCTCTCGTCGATGTCCAGGATCCGCGCCTTGGTGTGGGCGTCATCGGTCAGGATGTGGACCTGGGAGCCAGTGTAGGAAACCGCCGGACAGCCCCGCTTCTTGAGCGCCATGCTCAAAAGCGCGATCGTCACCTGCTCTCCGGTGGAGACCAGCACGTCGTATTCCCGCGGATCCGGGTGCTCGGCGATCCGGTGGGCCAGTTCGATGAGGCGGTTGGTCTCCCCCGACATGGCCGAGACCACCACGACCACGTCGTTGCCCGCGTCCCGCGTGGCGATCAGCTTCTCGGCGACCTGCTCGATCTTTTCGACGGTGCCGACAGAAGTTCCACCATATTTCTGGACAATTAGCGCCATTTCGCCAGGGGTTCCTCGCAAAAGGCGCAATTAAACACGAAATCCCGATGCTTTGGAAGCGCTCTGGACGCAGTCTAGGCCAATTCCTGCTCCAGGTCAGGTATCAACCTTTTTTCGTATATATTCTATTGCACTCTGCAATGCTTCTGGCAACTTTTCTGGCTGGTTGCCGCCGGCCTGGGCCATGTCCGGCCGCCCGCCGCCCTTGCCGCCGACCCCCCGGGCCACGACGTTGACCACCTCGCCGGCCTTGATCCGGTCGGTGAGGGCCTTGCTGACCCCCGCCACCAGGGCCACCTTGCCGCCCCGCACGGTGCCGAGGACGATCACCGCCTGGCCCAGCTTGTTCTTGAGCTGGTCCACGGTTTCGCGCAGGGCCTTGGGATCGACGCCGTCGAGCCGGGCCGCCAGCACCTTGATGTCGCCGATCGCGATGGCCTGGGACGCCAGCTCGTCGCCCTGGGCGCTGGCCAGCTTGCCTTCGAGCCGCTCGATTTCCTTCTCCAGGCTGCGATTGCGCTCCAGAAGCTGCCGGACCCGCTCCACCGCCTTCTCGCGATCGGTCTTGAGCAGACCGGCGATCTCGCCCAGGCGCCGCTCCTGCTCGCGCACGTAATCCAGCGCGTGCTGGCCGGTCATGGCCTCGATCCGGCGCACGCCGGAGGCGATGCCGGTTTCACCGACGATCTTGAACAGGCCGATCTCGCCGGTGCGGGCAACGTGGGTGCCCCCGCACAGCTCCACCGAGAAATCCCCCATCGAGAGCACCCGCACCTTCTCGCCGTACTTCTCGCCGAACAGGGCCATGGCCCCCTGGGCGATGGCCTCCTGGGGGGCCATGACGCGGGTTTCCACCGGCAGATCGTCACGGATCCGGGCGTTGACCAGATCCTCGATTTCGGCCAGCTGCGCGGGCGTGAGCGGCTCGAAATGGGAGAAGTCGAAACGCAGGCGGTCGGCCTCGACCAGCGATCCCTTCTGGGTGACGTGCTCGCCGAGCACCCGGCGCAGGGCCGCGTGCAGCAGGTGGGTGGCCGAATGGTTGAGGGCGATGTCGTGCCGCCGCTCGGCATCCACCAGCGCCTCCACCTTGTCGCCCACCCGGATCGCGCCATCGGTCACCTCGCCCACGTGCACGAACACGCTGCCCTGTTTGCGGGTATCGGTCACACGGAAGCGGCCGCCGTCGGCAATCAGGCTGCCGGTGTCGCCGATCTGGCCACCGGACTCGGCGTAGAAGGGGGTCCGATCCAGGACCAGCAGGCCGCTCTCGCCCTCGGCCAGTTCGTCCACCGGCTCGCCGTCGCGGTACAGGCCGGTGACGGTGGCCGTCCCGGCGGTGGCCTCGTAGCCGGTGAACTCGGTCTCGCCCTCCACCGGCGGCGCCTTGCCGTAGTCGGCGGCAAAGCCGCTGGCCGCCCGGGCCCGCTCGCGCTGGGCGGCCATCTCCCGCTCGAACCCGGCCATGTCCAGTTTCAGGCCCCGCTCGCGGGCGATGTCGCCGGTCAGATCCACCGGGAAGCCGTAGGTGTCGTAGAGGCGGAACACGGTTTCGCCGGGGATGGTGTCGCCTTCGAGCCCGGCGATGGCCTGTTCGAGGATCTGCAGGCCCTGCTCCAGCGTCTCGGCGAAGCGCTCCTCTTCCTGCTTCAGCACCCGCTCGACCAGGGCCTGGGCGCGTGGCAGCTCGGGATAGGCCTGGCCCATCTCGTCGGCCAGCGGTTGCACCAGCTTGTGGAAGAAGGGCTCGCGCACGCCCAGCTTGTGGCCGTGGCGCACCGCCCGGCGGATGATCCGCCGCAGCACGTAGCCGCGCCCCTCGTTGGACGGCATCACGCCATCGACGATCAGAAAGGCGCAGGAGCGGATGTGATCGGCGATCACCTTGAGGGAGTTGTTCCGGCGATCCGTGCAGCCGGTGATCTGCGCCGCCGCCTCGATGAGGTGCACGAACAGATCGATCTCGTAGTTGCTGTGCACGCCCTGCATGACCGCGGCCAGCCGCTCCAGGCCCATGCCCGTGTCCACCGAGGGTTTGGGCAGGGGATGCAGCGTGCCCGCCTTGTCGCGGTCATACTGCATGAACACCAGGTTCCAGATCTCGATGTAGCGATCGCCGTCCTCTTCGGGCGTGCCGGGCGGGCCGCCGGGCACCTCGGGGCCGTGATCGTAAAAAATCTCGGTGCAGGGGCCGCAGGGGCCGGTGTCGCCCATGGACCAGAAGTTGTCGCTTTCATAACGCTTGCCGCCGGGCTTGTCGCCGATGCGGGTGAAGCGGGCCGGATCCACCTTGATCTCGTTGAGCCAGATGTCGGCGGCCTCGTCGTCCTCCTCGTAGACCGTCACCCACAGCTTCCCGGGCGGGATGCCCAGCTCCTCCACCAGGAAGTCCCAGGCGAACTGGATGGCCTCGCGCTTGAAGTAGTCGCCGAAGCTGAAGTTGCCCAGCATTTCGAAGAAGGTGTGATGGCGGGCGGTGTAGCCCACGTTTTCCAGATCGTTGTGCTTGCCGCCGGCACGCACGCAGCGCTGCACGCTGGCGGCCCGGGTGTAGGGCCGGGTTTCCTTGCCCAGGAACACGTCCTTGAACTGGACCATGCCGGCATTGGTGAACAGCAGGGTCGGGTCGTTGGCGGGCACCAGCGGGCTGGAGGGCACGATCTCGTGGCCGCGCTTGCGGAAGAAATCGAGAAAGCCCTGTCTCAGTTCTGCGCTGCTTTTCATCTGTCGCGTTTTCGTCGTTACGCCCAAGGGAACCGGCCCGGTGCCGGGCCGGCGGGTTTCAATCCTCGTGCCGCATCACGCGGCGGGTCTGTTCGGCGGTGAAGCCGCGGTACTGCAGAAAACGGCCCTGCCGGGCCTGCTCCCGGTAGTCGGCCGGGCGTTCGGCGCCGAACTTGCGGCGGCGCACCGCCTCGGCGCGCTCGAGCCAGGCCGGGTCCCGTTCGTCCAGCCAGGCATCGATGAGCGCCTCCGCCACGCCGCGCTGGCGCAGTTCGGCGCGGATCCGCACCGGCCCCTGGCCCCGTTCGATGCGCCCGTGCACAAAGGCCTCGACGAAGCGTTCGTCGCTCAGCAGGCCTTCGCGGGAAAGGGCCTCCAGGGCCGGATCGACCTCGGCGGGATCGTGCCCCCGGGCCAGCAGCTTGCCGCGCAGCTCGGCCGTGCCGTGCTCGCGACGGGCCAGCAGGTCCATTGCCGCCTCGCGGACCGAGCGGGCCACGGCAGGCGGGATCAGGCCTCGACTTCCATCTCGGCCGCGGCCTCGGCCGGGCTCTCGGGCTGGGCGCCGGGCAGCAGGCGCTCGCGGATCTGACGTTCGATGTCGGCGGCGATCTCCGGGTGCTCCTTGAGGAACTTGCGCACGTTGTCCTTGCCCTGGCCGATGCGATCGCCGTTGTAGCTGTACCAGGCGCCGGACTTGTCGACGATGCCTTCCTTCACGCCCAGATCGATGATCTCGCCCTCGCGGGAGATGCCCTCGCCGTAGAGCAGATCGAACTCCACCTGCTTGAAGGGCGGGGCCACCTTGTTCTTGACCACCTTCACCCGGGTTTCGTTGCCCACCACCTCGTCGCCACGCTTGATGGCGCCGATGCGGCGGATGTCCAGGCGCACGGAAGAATAGAACTTGAGGGCGTTGCCGCCGGTGGTGGTTTCGGGATTGCCGAACATCACGCCGATCTTCATGCGGATCTGGTTGATGAAGATCACCATGGTGTTGGAACGCTTGATGTTGCCGGTGAGCTTGCGCAGGGCCTGGGACATGAGCCGGGCCTGCAGGCCCACGTGGGAGTCGCCCATGTCGCCCTCGATCTCGGCCTTGGGCGTGAGGGCCGCCACCGAGTCCACCACCACGATGTCCACGGCGCCGGAGCGCACCAGCATGTCGGTGATCTCCAGGGCCTGCTCGCCGGTGTCGGGCTGGGAGACCAGCAGTTCGTCCACGTCCACACCCAGCTTCTCGGCATACAGCGGGTCCAGGGCATGCTCCGCGTCCACGAAGGCAGCCGTGCCGCCGGCCTTCTGGGCCTCGGCGATGACCTGCAGGGTAAGGGTGGTCTTGCCCGAGGATTCGGGCCCGTAGATCTCCACCACCCGGCCCCGCGGCAGGCCACCGATGCCCAGGGCGATGTCCAGGCCCAGGGAGCCGGTGGAGATGGCGTCCACCTCGCGCACGGCGGTGGTGTCGCCCATGCGCATGACCGATCCCTTGCCGAACTGCTTCTCGATCTGGCTCAATGCGGCGCTCAGCGCCTTCTTCTTCGCTTCATCCATTCCAGTCAACCCCTCGTTATCGTCGTTGGCGCGGCCCGCCCTCCATGGGCCGGCGCCGGATCTCCACGGCCGCCATTATTTCACAATCGGCAGGCCAGTTGTTACCGGCGGGCCGAAGGACGGCCTTTTTCAACCGCCCATCGGCCGCCCCTCGCCGGCCCGCAGGGGCCAGCGGGCCAGCACCCGGTAGACCGCCCCTTCGGGGCGGGTTTGCGAGGCGGCGAGCACGAATTCCGACACCGGCCAGACGAGGGGCTCGATGGACGTGTCGCGCCGCGGAAGATGACGATGGGCCTTGCGCAACAGGGTCAGATGGGGGGCGAACTCCCGCGTCTCGGCCGGCAGGCCGCAGCCCTGGCAGGCCTGCTCCAGCGCCGCGGCCAGAGCCAGCAGCGCCGGCGGCGGAGAGGCGATGCCGGCCCACACCACCTTGGCCCGGGGAAACGCCCCGAGCCGGTCGATGCGCAAGGTAAAGGGCGGGATGCGCACGGCCGCGGCGGCGCGGCGCAGGCACTCGGCCACCGGCTCGCTGACTGCGCCGACGAAGCGCAGGGTCAGATGCAGCCGCTCGGGCGTGATCCGCCGGCCCGGCACCTGCGCCAGCTCCCGTTCCTGCAACCGGCGCAGCCCCCGGACCACCTCGGGCGGGGGCCAGAGCGCGAAGAACAGGCGCGAGGAGACCGCCGCCTCAGGGCTCGAGGCCATCGAGCAGTCCCGACAGGGCGGCGGCCACTGCCTGACGGCGCACCGCCTCCCGGTCTCCGGAGAAGACCCGGTGGGCCGAGCGCAGCCGCACGGTGCCGCCGTCGTCGTGCCCCCAGGCGAACCAGACCAGGCCCACCGGCTTCTCCGGCGTCCCGCCCGTGGGGCCGGCGATGCCGGAGATGGCCAGGCTGCGGGCCGCCTGGCCGTGATCGAGCGCCCCCTCGGCCATGGCTCGCACCACCGGCTCGCTGACCGCGCCGTGACGGGCCAGCAGGGCATCTGGCACCCCCAGCATCTCCTGCTTGGCGGCATTGGTATAGGTGACGAAGCCGCGATCGAACCAGGCCGAACTGCCGGCGATGTCGGTCACCACCTTGGCCACCCAGCCCCCGGTGCAGGACTCGGCCGTGGCCAGCATCTCGCCGGTGGCCTGCAGGCGCTCCCCGACCCGCCGGGCGAGCGTCTGTAGGGCAATGTCGTCGGGGATGGTGCTGCGGCTCATGGGACTCCTCGGCGTGCTGGCCGGCCTGACGGGAAAGGGCGGACAAGGCGGCAGGATGCCGTGCTACAGTCTACACTGGATCGTTCCCGGGAAAGGGAAATCACGACGATGACCAGCGTCTCGCCCGTCAGCCGCCTGCCAGCCTACCCGTCTGCCGCGCCGGATGCCCGGCCGCCGCAGCGCACGCCCGCGGCCGGAACACGGGCGGACGCCCCTGTCGCCACGCCACCGCTGCCGGCGGGCGGCAACGGTCCCGTCCTGGCGCCGACGCCATCCGGCAGCGGACGCGGGCATCCTGCCCTGACCCTCTACCGGGACGTGCAGCGACTGCCCGGCGACGGCACGGACACCTGGATCGGCCGCATCGACATGCGGGTCTGATTCACTCGTCCAGCATCTCCTGGATCACCGCGCCGATCTCGAAACCCTCGCCCCGCCGGGGCCGGGCCACCCGCACCACCCGCACCCGGGCGTGCAGGGGCGGGGTGAGATCGTTCTCGGGCTGCACCACCACCTCCAGATAGGATTCCACCGGCAGCTCCCGCTGGGCGATGAACATCATGCCGCGGCCACTGAGGTTGCGCACCTTGCCCGTCTCCGCCTCCGTGCTGCCATCGGCCCGGAACACGATCGGGCAATCCACCTCCACGCGGATGAAATCGCGTTTCTCGTCGTACTCTCGCGGCATGCCTCTCCCCCGTTGCGCGCATCCTGCGCAAGCGTCCTGTTTGTCAGGCCAACTTTAGCCCGGATAGGACGGCAGGTCGAGAGAGGGCGGTGCCGACGGCAGGCAACGTTGCCGACAGGTCTCGTATTTGCAACTTCCGCCATGGCATCGATTGCAGGGACTGGCGGCCCCGTTCCCGCCCCCACTGCAGCGGCCTGGCGGATCCGGTAAACTCCCCGCCCATGGCGGCGCGACCCGACATGGCCGGACACACGCCCATGATGCAGCAGTACCTGCGCATCAAGGCCGAGCATCCGAACATCCTGCTCTTCTACCGCATGGGCGACTTCTACGAACTGTTCTATGAAGACGCCCACGAAGCCGCCCGCCTGCTCGACATCACCCTGACCACCCGCGGCAAGTCCGCCGGTGAACCGATTCCCATGGCCGGCGTGCCCTATCACGCCGTGGACAGCTACCTGGCCAAACTGATCCGCCAGGGCCGTTCGGTGGCCATCTGCGAACAGATCGGCGATCCGGCCACCAGCAAGGGGCCGGTGGAGCGCCAGGTGGTGCGGATCGTCACCCCCGGCACGGCCACCGACGACGCCCTGCTCGAAGCCCGGCGCGAAAACCTGCTGGCCGCCGTCGCCCGGCAGGGCGAGCGCTTCGGCCTGGCGGTGCTGGATCTGGGCAGCGGCCGCTTCACCCTGCAGGAACCCGCAACGGAGGCGGCCCTGGCCAGCGAACTGGACCGCCTGCAGCCGGCCGAACTGATCCACCCCGACGAGACCCCGCCCCCGGCCGGCGCGGCCTGCCTCACGCCCCGCCCGCCCTGGCACTTCGACACCGAACGCGCCGGCCGCCTGCTGTGCGAACAGTTCGGGGTGGACAACCTGGCCGGCTACGGCTGCGAGGCGCTGCCGGCGGCCATCGCCGCGGCCGGCGCCCTGCTCGGTTACGTGCAGGAGACCCAGCGCAGCGTGTTGCCCCACCTGCAGGGCCTGGCCGTGGAATGGCCCCACGAGATGCTCCACCTGGATCCGGCCACCCGCCGCAACCTGGAACTGGAACGCTCGCTCGCGGGCCACGAGCGCAACACCCTGCTGGCCCTGCTCGATCACGCCGCCACGCCCATGGGCAGCCGGTTGCTGCAACGCTGGCTGCGCCGCCCCCTGCGGGTACGGCCGGTGCTCGAAGCCCGGCTCGACGCCATCGACGCCCTGCGCGAAGAGGGCCTGGCCGACGCCCTGCACGACATCCTGCGACGCATCGGCGACATGGAGCGGATCCTGGCCCGCGTGGCCCTGCGCACGGCCCGGCCCCGGGATCTGGCGCGCCTGCGCGAAGCGCTCCAGGCCCTGCCCGCGCTGTGCGCGACGCTCGGCACGCCCACGGCGGGCCGCCTGCCCGCCCTGCGGGAAGGGCTGCGCCCCTTCCCCGATCTGGCCAGCCGCCTGGAACGGGCCCTGGTGGAGAGCCCGCCCCAGGTGATCCGCGACGGCGGCGTGATCGCCGAGGGCTACGACGCGGAACTGGACGAACTGCGCAGCCTGCAGGCCAATGCCGGCAGCGTGCTGGCGGCCATGGAGGCCCGCGAACGGGAACACACCGGCATTGCCACCCTCAAGGTGGGCTACAACCGCGTGCACGGCTACTACATCGAAGTGGGCAAGGCCCAGGCGGACAAGGTGCCGGAACACTACCAGCGCCGCCAGACCCTCAAGGCCGCGGAGCGCTACATCACCCCGGAACTGAAGGAACTGGAAGACCGGGTGCTGTCCGCCAACGAACGGGCCCTGGCCCGCGAGAAGCAGCTCTATGCCGAACTGCTGGAAGACATCGCCGGGCAACTCGCCCCGTTGCAGACCTGTGCCGCGGCCCTGGCCGAGCTGGACGTGCTGGTCAACCTGGCCCGCCGCGCCGAGGCGCTCGACTGGCACCGGCCGCGCTTTCGCGAAGAGCCGGGCCTGCGCATCGAACAGGGCCGGCATCCGGTGATCGAACAGGCCCGGGACGTCCCCTTCACGCCCAACGATGCGGAACTGCACGACGCGCGGCGCATGCTGATCATCACCGGCCCCAACATGGGCGGCAAATCCACCTACATGCGCCAGATCGCCCTGATCGCGGTCCTCGCCCACCTCGGCAGTCCGGTGCCGGCGAAGGCCGCCGAATTCGGCCCGCTGGATCGGATCTTCACCCGCATCGGCGCCGCCGACGATCTGGCCTCGGGCCGCTCCACCTTCATGGTGGAGATGACCGAGACCGCCAACATCCTGCACAACGCCACCGAACACAGCCTGGTGCTGCTCGACGAAATCGGCCGCGGCACCTCCACCTACGATGGCCTGGCCCTGGCCTGGGCCACGGCCCACGCCCTGGCCGAGGAGCGCCGGGCCCTGACCCTGTTCGCCACCCACTATTTCGAACTGACCCGCCTGCCCGGTGAACTGCCCGCCTGCGCCAACGTGCATCTGGACGCGGTGGAACACGGCGAGCGGATCGTCTTCCTGCACACGGTGCAGGAAGGCCCGGCCAGCCGCAGCTACGGCCTGCAGGTGGCCGCCCTGGCCGGCGTGCCCGCAGCGGTGCTGGCGCGGGCCCGCGCCAAGCTCGCCGAACTCGAACGCGCAAGCCCCGGCGACGCCCCCGTCCGTCCCTCCGCCTCCCCGGCACCGCCCCCCTCGCCGCTCCTCGAAGCGCTGCGCGCCACGGACCCCGATGCCCTCACCCCCCGCGAGGCGCTGGATCTGCTCTACCGGCTGCGGGCGCAACTGGAAAACGCGACTTGATCCAGAACAAGGTGCCCGGCCTGCCGGCCGTGGCATACTCGCGCCCGTTCGCGATTCCCGCTACCATAAGGCGGACAGCCGTTCCGAATTTCAGGACACTTGACCGTGACGTGGACTAAGCCCCTGAGGCCGGGGGTGACGTTTCGTGACACGCCGTGAATACGTCCCTGTAGGCTCGACGGCCGCAGTCGCTTCGGGCATCCTGCCCTCACGCGACACTTGTCCGTCCTGGACATCGTCCCTGCGGCCGACGGTCACGAAACGTCACCCCCGGCCTCAGGGGCGCGCCAGATTCAACGTCGCCAGCCAACGATGAACGGGGATTCGGAACGGCTGTCCAGCCGAACATTCGCACAAGGAGCACAACATGACCTACGTGGTGACCGAGAACTGCATCCTCTGCAAGTACACCGATTGCGTCGACGTCTGCCCCGTGGACTGTTTTCACGAAGGGCCCAACTTCCTGGTCATCGACCCGGAAGAGTGCATCGACTGCACCCTGTGCGAACCGGAATGCCCCGCCGAAGCCATCTTCGCCGAAGACGACGTGCCCCCGGGCCAGGAAAACTTCATCGAACTGAATGCCGAGCTGGCCAAGAAATGGCCGGTAATCACCGAAAAGAAGGATCCCCTGCCCGATGCCGAGGAATGGGACGGCAAGCCCGACAAGCTGCAGTATCTCGAAACCTGATCCCGCCGCGGGCGGGTGCCGGCCGGCCCTGCCCCGCCTCTTGAATTTCTCACCCGGCGACACCAGCATGGCGTGCGCGCCATTGCGCCACCCACACCCAGGTAACGAGGCATGAACACACCCGTACACATCGACGTCACCGCAAACGATTTCGAGCGGCAGGTCATCGAGGCTTCCCGCCAGCGCCCGGTGCTGGTGGATTTCTGGGCCACCTGGTGCGGCCCCTGCCAGAGCCTGATGCCGGTGCTGCTGAAACTGGCCGAGGACTACCGCGGCGCCTTCCTGCTGGCCAAGGTGGAAATCGATCAGAATCCGGATCTGGCCAGCCGCTACGGCGTGCGCAGCGTGCCCACCGTGAAACTGTTCCGCAACGGCGAGGTGGTGGACGAATTCATGGGCGCCCTGCCCGAGAGCGCCATCCGCGAATTCCTCGACCGCCATGTGGAAAAGGAATCGGATCGCCAGATGCAGGCGGCCCGGGAACTGTTCGATCAGGGCAACCGGGACGCCGCCCTGGAGAAGATGCGCGCCGTGCTGGAAGCCGATCCGGGCAACGCCCGCAACTTCCTGCGCTATGCCGAGGCGCTGCTCGAAGCCGGCCGCCTCGACCAGGCCCGTGAACAGCTCGAGGCCCTGCCCCTGGACTGGCAGGACAAACCCGAGGCCAAATCCCTGCGCGCCCGCCTGGAACTGGAAAAGACCCTGGCCGACGCCCCCTCACGCGAGGAACTGGAAAAACGCCTGGCCGAGAATCCCGGCGACAAGGACGCCCTCTATCTTTCCGCCATGCGCGCCCTGGAAGCCGGCGATCACGACACGGCCATCGACCGCCTGCTGCAACTGCTGATGCGCGACCGCCACTACGGCGACGACATCGCCCGCCGCACCCTGCTGCAGATCTTCGACATGCTCGGCGACGACGACGCACGGGTGCAAAGCGGCCGACGGCGGCTGGCGATGGCCCTGCATTGATGGGCAGAGGCAAGGGGCAAGGAAAAAGCGAAAAGCAGCGCCGGGCGGCTCAAGTTACGTAGGCCGGCTCAAGCGCAGCGGAGCCGGCAAAACACGCCATCACGAAATGCCGGCTCCGCTGCGCCTGAGCCGGCCTACATTGCATGAAAGATGCCCGCCGCCTGCTACCTTTTCGCCACCTTCTCCGCGTCGAGGATCGCCTTGAGGCGGTCGGGCGGGACGTAGCCGGGGATCACCTGGCCCGCTTCGGTGACGATGGCGGGCGTGCCGCGAATGCCCAGGCGCTGACCGAGTTCGTATTCCCGGGCCACCGGGTTGTCGCAGGTCTTCGGTTCCGGATCCTTGCCCTGCTTGGCTTCGGTGAGGGCCTTGTTGCGATCCTTGGCGCACCAGACCGAAACGGCCTTGTTGTAGGAATTGGAGTGCAGGCCGGCGCGGGGATAGGCCAGGTAGCGCACCCGGATGCCGGCCTGGTTGTACTGGGCCATCTCGCTGTGCAGCTTGCGGCAGTAGCCGCAGTCGATGTCGGTGAACACGGTGATCGTGTGCTTGGCTTCCTTCGGCCCGTAGATGATCATGTTCTTCTCGCCCACCTGTTCGATGGCCGCCAGGCGCAGACGATCCCGCACCGGCGTGGAGACGTTGGTATTGGTGTGCAGATCGATGATGTCGCCATCGAAGGCGTAGCGGCCGTCGGCGCTGATGTAGAACAGTTGCGGCGGCATGAACACCTGATAGATGCCGGGCACCGGCGAAGGCTGCACGGCTTTGGGATCGAGCTCGGGCAGGATCTTCTTCAGCGCGGCGCGCGCCTTTTCGAGGCCGGGATCGGCCTGCTCGGCGGCCAGGGCAGGATTCAGCAGGCCCAGCGCCAGGGCGCCGGCGATCAGGATGGACTTCATGATACGGATGACCTCGGGGGATGTTCGGTGACAGGGAAATGGCCGGCCATTATACGGCATGCCATGAATGAAAAGTGTGACCGTCAGCGATGAGAGGGGTTCCCGGGGATGCCCGGAGGAAAAACCGCCTCCCGGCCTGGCGGCTTTGCTGCGCTTGAGCCGCCCTGCAATGCTTGCCGCTCCATTCATCTCTCCGTGACCTCCGTGACCTCCGTGACCTCCGTGCCTCCGTGTTCTCCGTGTTCCCTTCCACTCCAGCCCAACCCCGGCCCTCACCCCCGCGGATGGTGCCGGGCGTGGAGTTCCTGGAGGCGGGCGCGGGCCACGTGGGTGTAGATCTGGGTGGTGGAGAGATCGCTGTGGCCAAGCAGCATCTGCACCACCCGCAGATCGGCGCCGTGATTGAGCAGGTGGGTGGCGAAGGCGTGGCGCAGGGTGTGGGGCGAAAGGGGCTTGTGGATGCCCGCCGCCGCCGCGTGGGCCTTGATGCGGTACCAGAAGGCCTGGCGGGTGAGAGGCGTGCCCCGGTTGGAGAGAAACAGGGTCTCCGCCTCCCGCTGGCCGAGCAACGCCGGGCGGGCTTCACGCACGTAGCGCACCAGCCAGTCCTGGGCCACCTCCCCCAGGGGCACCAGCCGCTCCTTGCTGCCCTTGCCCCGGATCCGCACGAGCCCCTGTTGCAGGTTCACCTGCCCCGGCAGCAGGCCCACCAGTTCCGAGACCCGCAGGCCGCTGGCGTAGATCACCTCGAGCATGGCACGGTCGCGCAGCCCGAGGGGCGTGGCCACGTCGGGCGCCGCCAGCAGGGCCTCCACCTCGGTTTCGCTGAGGGTGTCGGGCAGGGGCCGGCCCAGCTTCGGGGTTTCGATCAGCGCCACCGGATCCTCGCCGATGCGACCGGTGCGCCGCAGCCAGGCATAGAAACGCCGCAGGGTGGACAGCAGCCGCGCGGTGCTGCGCGGGCGGGCGCCGGCCTCCAGGCGCCGGGCCAGATGGGCCTGGATGTCAGCCCGGGTGACCCGGGCCAGATCGTCGATGCCCCGCGCCCGCAGGGCACGGGCGAAGCCGAGCAGATCGCTGCGATAGGCGGCCAGGGTGTTCTCGCTCAGGCCGCGCTCCATCCACAGGGCATCGAGAAAGGGTTCGATGAGCGGATCGCCCTCCACCGCCGGGTCGTTCATGTCTCCAGCCTCACGCCTTCCCGCGCCAGCAGGCGCCGTTTCAGCGCCAGCGCCGCACCCCGGGTGCGGCCGGCGAAGCCGCCCAGGCCGCCGGCCGCCACCACCCGGTGACAGGGCACCACCAGCGGCAGCGGATTGGCCCGGCAGGCGCCGCCCACGGCCCGGGCGCTGCTGCCGAGCTGGCGGGCCAGTTCGCCGTAGGTGCGCACCTCGCCGGGCGGGATGGCCCGCAGGGCCTGCCAGACCCGTCGCTGGAAGGGGGTTCCCGCCGGGGCGAGGGGCAGCGAGAAGACGAAGCGCGGATCCGCCGCCCAGGCCTCGAGCTGGCGCGCCACTTCGGCGGCCAGGCCCACTGCCGCCGGTTTCGTCCGTAGCGCGCCACCGGCCCCCGTCAGCTCGAGGGCCACGAGCCGCCCGTCCCGCAGGGTGAAAACGATGCCCCCGAGCGGGTTGCGACAGAAATACCGTGCGTCGTTTTCCGGCATGCGGATACCCTATCACCCCGAGGGCGAGCGCTAAACCTTTGCCGAACCGCGCCGATAGGAAGGGCAACCCGCCACGGAGAAAATGTCATGTCCCTACGCCTGCTCTTCGCCTGTCTTCTGCTCGCTCTTGCCCCCTTCGGTCCGGCGGCCGCCAGCGCCGAGGGCGGCGGTGGGGGCAGCAGCGCCTATCTGCCCCTGAAGCCGCCTTTCGTCGTCAACGTGAACGACGGCGAGGAAGTCCATCACATGCAGGTGGACATCCAGGTGAAACTGGCCGGTCCCGAGGCCGCGGGCCTCATCGAGGAACACATGCCCGCCATCCGCCACAGCCTGGTGCTGCTGCTCTCCGGGCAGGAAGTGAAGACGGTGCGCACCGTGCAGGGCAAGGAAAAGCTGCGTCAGGAAGCGCTGGAGGCCGTGCAGAAGGTGCTGGAGGAGAACGCCGGCACCAAGGGCATCGAGGCGCTGTACTTCACGGGGCTCATCATTCAGTAGGCTTGACGGGGCATTCAGGAAAACCCAAAGCAAGGCCGCGAATGCGCCTGTCTGCCTCGCCGGCTCCGCTGTGCTTGAGCCGGCCTACGAGTCGGACGGTTCCTTGTCTTCCTTTCCCCGCACCTGTCTCAGCAGCAGGAGTTTTTGCAGTTGCCGTTGCAGCAGGGCACGGCGGCCGGGCTCCTTGGTGACCTTGAGCAGCCGGCGGAAGAGATTGCGGGCATCGCTCACCAGGCCGGCCTGGCCGAGGGCTTCGGCCGCCTGGTAACGGGCGGTCTGGCCCCAGGGATCCATGGCGCCCGGCTCGGGGAAGTTGGCCGACATCAGATACAGCCGGGCCGCTTCGGCGTAGCGGTGCTGCGCCTTGCGCGACTCGGCCATCCAGTAGTAGAGCTCGCGGCGCAGCTCGTCGTCCGGCGCCCGCGCCAGCACCTGTTCGAACAATTGGTAGGCGGCATCGTGGGCCTGCACGGTCTGCAGATCGAAGACCACCTGCAGCAGGCGGTCGAGCTGTTCGCGGGTCGGCGCGGCGGTGGCGGCCAGCAGGGCTTCCAGCGCCCGGGCGCCGCGCCCGGCATCGCCGCCGAGCACGAAGATCCGCGCCCGGCGCAGGTGCCAGAAGAAGGGATCGGTGCCTTCGGGCGGCGCGTCCAGGGTGGCCATCAGGGCCGAGGCGCGGCGGATGTCGCCCCGGCGCAGGGCCACGTCGGCCAGCACGTAACGGGCGCCGGGGGGGATGGTGCGATAGTCGGCGAAGTGGCGCGATTCGAGGAACAGCCGCTGCAGCATCACGCCGCCCCGGGGCCGCTCGCGGGCCGAGAGCACGAAGCGCAGAGCGGCGCGGTTGCGATCCGCCTCGCTCTGGCTTTCGAACAGCAGCAGGGCATACAGGGCCCGGGACTGCACCGGCAGCTTGGCGGCGATCTTCCCGGCCTTCTCGAACCAGGGGCCGTCCTCGCCGATCAGGTACTGCTCGCGGTTGCCCACCTGCACCGCGTAGTCGCGGTAGGCCTGCCAGAGACTGTCGGGGGTGAAGTCGAACAGGCCTTCCGGCAGCGGGGTCTTCTCGCCGGCGGCAATCACGTTCTCCAGCGCCAGCGCGGTGGTGGCCCGGTCGCCGGCCTGGCGGGCCGCCTCGGCCACCACCGCCCACAGGTAGATCTTGAGCCGCTCGTCGGCCCACTTGCCGCGCATCTGGCGCAGCCCGGCCTGCATCACCTTGCGCGCCGGACGCTGGCCGGAGCGCAACTGGGCCAGCAGGTAGAGCATGCCGGCGCGGGGATCGGCGGTGTCGCCGGCCAGGCGCTCCATGGCCTCTTCGGGGCGGCCGGCGCTGAGGGCGATGCGGGCCCGCAGCAGCCGGTCCTCGAGACCGTGCTCGGGATAGTCGCGAAAGTGGCGCAGGGCCGCGAGGCGGGCATCCTCGGCCAGGCCGGCGGCGAGATAGGCTTCCAGGATCAGGCGCCGCCAGCGTTGCAGGCGTTCGGCGCTGGCCGTGTCAGCGGGCGCCTGCCAGATCAGTACCCGCAACAGGGCAATCGCCTCGCGCGGCTGGCCGCCCCGGGAGAGGGCCTCGGCGCGGGCGGTGCGGGCCCAGAGGACGAACTCCGCCGGCAGATCCGCGGGCAGGCTGGCCAGGCGGGCGGCGATGCCGGCCCAGTTCCGGGTCTCGCGCAGGATGGCGATGCGCAGGCGTTCCCAGGCCATCCACGTCTCGGGATCACGGGCAGCCGGAGGCTGGAGACGGTCGAGGGTGCGCAGGGCGAGCTGCGGGGTGCCGGTTTCGGCCAGGGCCCGGACTTCGGCCAGGGCCGGCGCCGGGGCGGCGGATTCGGCCGCAGCGGGTTCCGGGTCCGGCGCGGCGCGCGCCACGGCCGCATGCAGCAGCGCCGCGCACACGAAAACGGGCAGGCTCGATACGAGCCTGCCCGTTGGCTTGCGACGCCCGGCGCCAGACATGGCGGGACGGGGCCCGCTCAGCGGCTGGCCAGCTTTTCCTTGATGCGGGCGGCCTTGCCGGTGCGCTCGCGCAGGTAGTAGAGCTTGGCCCGGCGCACGTCGCCGCGGCGCTTGACCTTGATCTCGGCAATCGCCGGGCTGTGGGTCTGGAACACGCGCTCCACGCCCTCGCCGTGGGAGATCTTGCGCACGGTGAAGGAGGAGTTGAGGCCACGGTTGCGCTTGGCGATGACCACGCCTTCGAAGGCCTGCAGACGCTCGCGGTTGCCTTCCTTCACCTTCACCTGGACCACCACGGTGTCGCCCGGGGCGAAGGCCGGCACGTCCTTCATCTGTTCCGCTTCGAGTTGATCGATGATGTTGCTCATGGTTTTGCTCCCACGCATGTCGCTGGTGTTCGTGTTCAATCGGTCGGCTGCTCGTGGATGAACTCCGCGAGCAGCTCGCGCTGTTCGTCGCTCAGCTGCAGCTCGGCCAGCAGATCCGGCCGCCGCAGCCAGGTGCGGCCCAGGGCCTGCTTGAGCCGCCAGCGGCGGATGGCCGCATGATCGCCGCTGCGCAGCACCGCCGGCACTTTCCGCCCGGCGACGACCTCCGGCCGGGTGTAGTGGGGATGGTCCAGCAGCCCGGCGACGAAGGAATCCTCCGCGGCCGAGTCTTCGTGGCCCAGCGCCCCCGGCAGCAGCCGGGTGAGGCCGTCGATGATCACCATCGCCGGCAACTCCCCCCCGGAGAGGACGTAGTCGCCAATGGACCATTCCTCGTCCACCTCGGCCTCGATCAGGCGCTCGTCGATGCCCTCGTAGCGGCCGCAGAGCAGGATCAGGCCTTCCCGCCGGCGCAGTTCCTCGAGGCCCCGCTGGTCCAGCCGCCGCCCCTGGGGGGAGAGATAGGCCAGCTTCGCCCCCGGCGCAGCGGCCGCCCGGGCCGCCTCGATGGCCGCGCGCAGCGGCTCGTACAGCATCACCATGCCGGGGCCGCCGCCGTAGGGGCGGTCGTCCACGGTGCGGTGCCGGTCGGTGGTGTAGTCCCGGGGGTTCCAGGTCGCCACCTCCAGCAGGCCCCGCGCCACCGCCCGCCCGGTGATGCCGTGGGCGGTGAGGATCCGGAACATCTCCGGAAACAGGGTGATCACGTCGATGCGCATCACCACACCTCAGAAATCCGGGTCCCAGTCGGCCGTGATGCGCCCGGCGTTCAGATCCACTTCCCGGATCACCTGCTCCGGCAGCCACGGGATCAGGCGTTCGCAGGGCTTGCCGTCGCGCTCGCCGCGCAGCACCAGCACGTCGTTGGCGCCGGTCTCCTGCAGGCCGGTCACCGTGCCCAGGGCCACGCCATCGGGCGTGAACACCTCCAGGCCCACGAGCTGGTGCCAGTAGTATTCGTTCTCGCCCGCCGCCGGCAACTGCTCGCGGCGGATGGCGACGGGCCGGCCGACGAGCTGCATGGCCGCATCCCGATCCTCGAACCCGGCCAGGCGGGCGACGAGGGTCTTGCCCTGGGGCCGGCCCTCGAGCACCTCGAAGGCCTCCCAGCGGCCCTGGTGCTGCAGGTACCAGGGCGAGTAGTTGAAGATGTTGGTCCGCGGATCGGTGTCCGAATGGACCTTGACCCAGCCGCGCACCCCCGAGACGCCGGTGATCCGGCCCAGCAGCAGCATGTCGTCGGGGGGCGTCATGGCGCGGTCGTCGCCGGCCGGGCCGCTCCGGCTGCGCAAGGGGCTCAGGCGGCCGAGGCGGCCTTGGCCGACTCCTTCAGCAGCTTGCTGACCCGCTCGGAGGGCTTGGCACCGAGCCCCATCCAGTGCTGGATGCGATCGGTGTCGACCTTCAGGCGCACTTCGTTCTCGGTGGCCAGCGGGTTGAAGAAACCGACCCGCTCGATGTAGCGACCGTCGCGGCGGTTGCGGCTGTCGGTGACCACGATGTGGTAGAAGGGCCGCTTCTTGGCGCCGCCCCGTGTCAGGCGAATGGTGACCATACCGTTTGCAATTCCTCGTCAGACCAATGAATTCGGGCCGTCACGGCGCGCCGCCGGACAGCCCGGAGAAACAGGATGGCGCATTTTACTGGAATTGCGGGAAAAGTAAATGCAGTGGCGAGGGCCGCGTGGCGAGTGGCGAGGAAAGGCGGGGTCGTGGCAACCCGGATGGGGAGGGTGGCGCGAAGTGACGGGAGGCGTCGAAGGGCGCGGCTTCGACATGGGGCAGAACGAAGATTTGGCGGAAATCGCGGCTTGCGCCGCTCCTACACTCTACAAATCAACAACTTGCAATACCTCGCCACTCGTCCCTCGGCCCTCGTCCCTGTAGCCCCGCGCCACAGGCGCGGGGTTACATGAATCCGGGCGGCAACTGCCCCTTCATGTTGCGCAGCATCTTGCCCATGCCGCCCTTGCCCATCTTCTTCATCATCTTCTGCATCTGGGTGAACTGCTTGAGCAGGCGGTTGACGTCCTGTACCTGGGTGCCCGAGCCGGCGGCGATGCGGCGCTTGCGGGAACCCTTGATGATGTTGGGGAAACGCCGTTCCTCGGGGGTCATGGAGTTGATGATGGCCTCGAGACGGGCGATCTGCTTGTCGTCGACGGCGTTCATGGCGCCCTTGGGGAGGTTGGGCATGCCCGGCAGCTTGTCGAGCAGGCTGGCCATGCCGCCCATCTTCTTGAGCTGCTGGAACTGGTCGCGGAAGTCCTCGAGGTCGAAGCCCTTGCCCTTCTTGATCTTGGTGGCCAGTTTCTCGGCCTTGGCCCGGTCCACGTGCTGCTGGGCCTGCTCCACCAGGCTGACCACGTCGCCCATGCCGAGGATCCGGGAGGCGATGCGATCGGGGTGGAAGGGCTCCAGATCGGCCATCTTCTCGCCCACGCCGAGGAACTTGATGGGCTTGCCGGTGATCTGGCGGATCGACAGGGCGGCACCGCCGCGGGCGTCGCCGTCAGTCTTGGTGAGGATCACGCCCGTCAGGGGCAGGGCCTCGTCGAAGGCGCGGGCGGTGTTGGCGGCGTCCTGGCCGGTCATGCTGTCGACCACGAACAGGGTCTCGGCCGGCTGCAGCACGGCGTGCAGGGCGCGGATCTCGTCCATCATCTCGCCGTCCACGTGCAGGCGGCCGGCGGTGTCGACGATCAGCACGTCGGCGTGTTTCACCTTCGCCTCCTGCAGGGCCCGGCGGGCGATCGCTTCCGGCTGCTCGTCGGGCGAGCTGGGCAGGAACTCGGCGCCCACCTCGCCGGCCACGGTTTTCAGCTGCTCGATGGCGGCCGGACGGTAGACGTCGGCGGAGACCACCATGACCTTCTTCTTCTCCCGCTCGCGCAGCCAGCGGGCCAGCTTGGCCACGGTGGTGGTCTTGCCCGAGCCCTGCAGGCCGGCCATCAGGATCACCGCGGGCGGGGTGACGGCCAGGTTGAGCCGGTCGTTGTGCTCGCCCATCAGGCGGACCAGCTCGTCGTTGACGATCTTGACGAAGGCCTGGCCCGGCGAGAGGCTCTTGAGCACCTCCTCGCCCACCGCCCGCTGGCGCACGTGTTCGGTGAATTCCTTGACCACCGGCAGGGCCACGTCGGCCTCCAGCAGGGCCATGCGCACCTCGCGCAGGGTGTCCTTGATGTTGTCTTCGGTGAGCCGGCCGACGCCGCGCAGGTTGCGCAGGGTCTGGCCGAGGCGATCGGTCAGTCCGTCAAACATGGTGCCTCGCTGTCGTTTTGTCCGTCTTCAAACGTGTTCCCGTGCCATCGGCTGGCATGACGGCGCAGAGTGGCACGGAGCCCCGGAGGGAGGAGAGACGTTTCGGGACCGTCAGCCGCAGGGATGCGGCTGTCGAGCCTACAGGGACGTATTTACGGCGTGTCCCGAAACGTCTCTCCTCCCTGCGGGGCGGTGCCCGAACGAGCTGCACGATTCGCCGGCCCAACAGAAGTCGACACGACGACTCGCTTATTTTCAACAGCCTGTTAAACGCACAATGCTTGGGATTATAGCGTGAACCGATCCCCGGCGCCGAGCCGGTGGATCCGGTGGCTGGTGATGGCGGCCTGGCATTCGCGGAAGATCTCGTCTTCGGCCCCCGGCTTGTTGTGGCTGATATAGACATCGGGATCGAGATTCAGTTTCCGCAGATCGGCGGCCAGCAGGGAGGGGCAGTAATGGCCGGCGCGGCGGCACAGATCCTGGTCGCGGTCGGGGAAGGCGGCTTCCACCAGCAGCATGTCCAGTTCCGAGTAGCGGTTGAGGGCCTGCCAGAAGGTGTCGTTGGTGGAGGTGTCGCCGCTGAAGGCGAACACCTTGCCGGGGGTCTCCACCCGGTAGCCCACGCCCGGGACCACGTGATTGACGGGGATCATCTCGATGCGCAGCCCCGCCACCTCGCGGATCTGGCCGGGCGCCATCGGCGCGTAGCGCATCACCGGGTTGGCCCGGTTGGGCAGGATGGCGAAATCGGGCCAGATCACGTTGTTGAAGATGTGGGTGCGCAGGGCCTGCAGGGTCACCTCGAGGCCGTGGATCACGATGGGCTCCTCGATGCGATCGAAGATGCTGTCCAGCAGCAGGGGGATGCTGGCCACGTGATCCAGGTGGGAATGGGTGAGAAAGATATGGCGGATCTGCGCCATCTCGTCGAGGGACAGATCGCCCAGGCCGGTGCCGGCATCGATCAGCACCTGGCCGTTGAGGCGCAGGGTGGTTGTGCGCAATCCGGCGCCCACGCCGCCACTGCAGCCGAGGACCGTCAGCTCCATGTTTTCCTCCGGCCCGTTCGCGGGGGTGTCGTCCGCGGCCGGTTCGGCCACGGCCTCGTCATACCCGTGGAGTCGATTCTGTCGAAAAGGTCGCATTACCCGTGGCACCCGTCGTCTGGACAGGCTCCATCCTGCCACCGGTCGCCCCTGCAAACTGTTATAGTGGTCACAACTCGACCCGTGCGCACCCGCGCCCGGCGCCACTTCCGCTGCATGGCGCGATTATGTCATCATCCCGGCTTCGACAACAACAAACGCCCCGCCCATGATCCCGCTCGCGTTCACGGCCGCCCTGCTCTACTGCCTGTCCGGTGTGTGGCTCTATCGCCGCCTCCGGCAACCCGCCGACAAGGCGCCGCCGCGGCGGGAACTGCTACCGGCCGTGGCGGCCCTGCTGCTGCATGCCCTGCTGGCCTGGCAGACCCTCATCACCCCCCAGGGGCTGAACGTGGAGCTGTTCGCCATCGTCGGCCTGGTGGGCTGGCTGGTGGCGCTGCTGCTGACCCTGGCCAACCTCTCGCTGCCGGTGGCCAGCCTGGGCATCGTGGTCTATCCCGTGGCCGCCCTGGCCGTGATCGGCCTGGCCTTCGCGCCGCCCGGCCACTACCTCACCGAAGCCCTGGACGCGGGCCTGCGCCTGCACATCCTGCTGTCGATCCTGGCCTACAGCCTGCTTTCCATCGCCGCCGTGCAGGCCGCCCTGCTCTACGTCCAGGACAGTCACCTGCACCGCCATCAGCCGGGCGGCTTCGTGCGCGCCCTGCCGCCGCTGGAGACCATGGAAAAGCTCCTGTTCGGCATGATCACCCTGGGCTTCGTGCTGCTCACCCTGTCGCTGGCCAGCGGGGCGTTCTATCTGGACGACATCTTCGGCCAGCACCTGGTGCACAAGACGGTGCTCTCGGTGATCGCCTGGCTGATCTTCGCCGTGCTGCTGTTCGGCCGCTGGCGCTTCGGCTGGCGTGGCCGGGTGGCCATCCGCTGGGCCATCGGCGGCTTCGTGGTGCTGATGCTGGCCTACTTCGGCAGCAAGTTCGTCATCGAACTGCTGCTGGGCAAGGCTTGACAGCGCCCCCGCTTCTCCCGCGTAATATCGGGCCGGCCATCACACGAGGTTCGTCCTCTCTTGGATGACATTCCCTTGTGGGTGCTGTTTTCGGCACTCTTCGTCCTGATCCTGTTCTCCGGCTTCTTCTCCGGCTCCGAAACGGGCCTGATGAGCATCAACCGCTACCGGCTGCGGCATCTGGCCGATCAGCGGCACCGGGGCGCCATGCGCGCCCAGCGCCTGCTGCAGCGCCCGGAGCGGCTGATCGGCCTGATCCTGCTGGGCAACAACTTCGTCAACATCCTGGCCTCGGCCATCGCCACGGTGATCGGCCTGCGGCTGTGGGGCGAGACCGGCATCGCCGTGGCCACCTTCGCGCTGACCATCGTGGTGCTGATCTTCGCCGAGGTCACCCCCAAGACCCTCGCCGCCCTGCGCCCGGAAAAGTACGCCCTCCCCGCCTCGCTGCTCCTGGAGCCGCTGCTCAAGCTGCTCTACCCGCTGGTGTGGCTGATCAACCGCATCACCGACGGCCTGTTCCGCCTGCTGGGGATCCGCGCCGAAGGCGGCGGCCAGATGGACCTGTCCGCCGAGGAACTGCGGGTGGTGGTCAACGAGGCGGGGGCGATGATCCCGCAGCGTCACCAGCAGATGCTGCTGTCGATCCTCGACCTGGAAAAGGCCACGGTGGAAGACATCATGGTGCCGCGCAACGAGATCGTGGGCATCGACATCACCGATCCCTGGGAGGACATCGTCACCCAGCTCACCGAGAGCCAGCACACCCGCCTGCCGGTCTGGGAGGACGACATCGACCACGTGATCGGCATGGTGCACCTGCGACGGGTGATCAAGCTGTTTCAGAAGGGCGACGCCACCCTGGAAGACTTTCGCCAGGTGATCCACGAGGCCTATTTCATTCCCGAAGGCGTGCCGCTCAACACCCAGCTCATCAACTTCCAGAAGGAACGGCGGCGCATCGGGCTGGTGGTGAACGAATACGGGGAAATCCAGGGGCTGGTGACGCTGGAGGACATCCTCGAGGAGATCGTCGGCGAATTCACCACCGATCCGGCCGCCCGCAGCCGGGAGATCCACCGCCAGGAAGACGGCAACTACCTGGTGGACGCCAGCATCACCATCCGCGAGCTGAACAAGTTCTTCCACTGGCACCTGCCCACCGACGGGCCCAAGACCCTCAACGGCCTGATCATCGAGCACCTGGAATCGATCCCGGACCCGGGCACCAGCCTGCTGCTGGACGGCCATCCGGTGGAGATCGTGCAGACCACCCAGAACGCGGTGAAAACCGTCCTCATCAATCCGGCGCTGCAACCGATAAAGAAGAAGGACGCGGACGCCGACGACGAGTGACCGCCCGTCCGGTGCCCGCCACCGCCCGTCGCGGCCGGGGAAAAGTTGCCACGGCACTTGACATCACGTCTATAATCTACCGATATATAAAGAGTTTTCTGGAGCGAGCCCATTGTCGAAGCTGACCCTTTCCTTCAAAGGTACCGTGCTGCGCGTCTATCCCGTCCTCGCCGGCAGCATGACCATCGGCAATGATCCCGAGTGCACCATCCACATCGACAGCCTGGCGCTGCAGCCGAGACACGCCCGCATCGACACCCAGGACGACACCTCCGTCCTGGTGGATCTGGACAGCGAAGGCGGCACCTTCGTCAACAACGCGCGGATCACCAAGCACATGCTCAAGGACGGCGACGTGATCCGGGTGGGCAAGCACACCCTGAGCTTCAAGTACGAACCGCCGCTGCCCGACGAAGAGACCCTGACCATGGAGATCGATCTGGCCGGGGAGATCCCCCACGCCAGCGATGCCCCGCCGGCCGCCGAACCCGCGCCGGCCGCGGCCGCGCCCGCCGAGGTGCCCGAAGGCAAGCGGCGCGCCTGGCTGCAGATCCTCACCGGCCAGAACCTGGGCAAGACCCTGAGCCTCAACCGCTCCATGACCAATCTCGGCAAGCCCGGCGTGGCCACTGCGGTGGTCACCCGGCGCAAGGACGGCTATTTCCTCTCCCACCTGGAAGGCGAGAAATGCCCCCTGGTGGGCGACCGGCCCATCGGCGAGCACAGCGTGAAGCTCAACGACGGCGACATCATCACCATCGGCAACGTGCAGATGCAATTCTTCCTGGACTGACGACCATGCCCTTCGAGGAACACCGCCATTTCACCCGCATCCCCTTCGACGCCGAGGCGGTGCTCATCGACCCGGCCAGCGGCCGGCGCTACGCGGCCCGCCTGATCGACGTGTGCCTCAAGGGCGCCCTCACCACCCGCCCGGCCAACTGGCTCACCGAGGCCGGCCATCCCTGGCAGTTGGAACTGCACCTGGCCGGCGACGCGGTGGTGCTGCACATGGAAGTGACCGTGGCCCACATGGAAACGGATCGCGTCGGCTTCCACTGCGAACACATGGATCTCGACACCGCCACCCACCTGCACCGGCTGGTGGAACTCAACCTGGGCGATCCGGCGATCCTGGAACGGGAGCTGGCGGAGCTGATTCATTCAGGGGGGTGATTTTCAAGACCGAGGCACTGTAGGTCGGCCTTCAGGCCGACAAACATGGTCATGGCGGACAACGGCAGACGTACATGGCCATGTCGGGCTAAAGCCCGACCTACATTCCGGCCAAACGCGCAAACAACCGCTTTGCGTTGAAGGTTCTCCTCTCCTACGCCACCGCCGACAACGCCTCGTGCAGGCGCGTGACCGGCGTGACCTGCAATCCCTCGATGGGCTGGCGGGGAGCGTTGGCCTTCGGCACGATGGCGCGTTTGAAGCCGTGCTTGGCGGCCTCGTGGAGGCGTTCCTGGCCGGAGGGCACGGGGCGGATCTCGCCGGCCAGGCCCACTTCGCCGAACACCACCAGATCCTGCGGCAGGGTGCGGTTGCGCAGGGAAGACATCATGGCCAGCACCATGGCCAGATCGGCGCCGGTCTCGGTCACCCGCACGCCGCCCACCACGTTGACGAACACGTCCTGATCGAAGGTGGCCACGCCGCCGTGGCGGTGCAGCACGGCCAGCAGCATGGCCAGGCGGTTGTGCTCCAGGCCGGTGCTGATCCGGCGGGGATTGCCCAGGTGGCTTTCGTCCACCAGGGCCTGGACCTCCACCAGCAGGGGCCGGCTACCTTCCAGGGTCACCATCACCACCGAGCCCGGCACCGGCTCGTCGTGGCGGGAGAGAAAGATGGCGGAGGGATTGCTCACCTCCCGCAGGCCGCGGTCGGTCATGGCGAACACGCCCAGTTCGTTGACCGCGCCGAAGCGGTTCTTGAAGGCGCGGATCAGCCGGTAGCGGCTGCCGGAATCGCCCTCGAAGTAGAGCACCGTGTCCACCATGTGCTCCAGCACCCGCGGGCCGGCCAGGGTGCCCTCCTTGGTCACATGGCCCACCAGGAACAGGGCCACGCCGGTCTGCTTGGCATGGCGCACGAGCTGGGCCGCCGATTCGCGCACCTGGGCCACCGCTCCCGGGGCCGACTGAAGTTCCTCGGTGTAGACGGTCTGGATGGAATCCACCACCATCACCTCCGGGCGCTCCTTCGCCGCCGTGGCCAGGATGTTCTCCACCCGGGTCTCGCTCAGCAGGCGGATGTCGCTGGCCGCCAGCCCCAGACGGTGGGCGCGCAGGCTGACCTGCTGCAGGGATTCCTCGCCGGTGACGTACAGGGCCCGCCCGTCCCGGCCCATGCCCACCAGGGTCTGCAGCAGCAGGGTGGACTTGCCGATCCCCGGATCGCCGCCGATCAACACCACCGAGCCCGGCACCAGGCCACCGCCGAGCACCCGGTCGAATTCGCCGATCCCGGTGGGCGTGCGCGCCACGTCCTCGGGCGAGACCTCGGCCAGGCGTTGCACCGGCTGGGCCCCGGCGCTGCCGGCGAAGCCGCCGAAGCGCCCGCCCCGGCCGACCGGCGCGGCGGGCGCGACTTCGCTGAGGGTGTTCCAGGCGCCGCAGTCGCCGCACTGGCCCATCCACTTGGGCGAGGTGGCGCCGCAGGCGCTGCAACTGTAGAGAACCTTGGCCCTGGCCATGGCGATGTCCGTGACGGAGAAAGCCCGAATCTTACCCCATCATTCGGCCCGAAGGGGGACGGCGGGCTGGGTCCGGTAGCGGTAGTTGGGCTGGATGCGCAGGAGGCCCTCGGGCAGCGCGCCGGCAAACGCGGCCGGGCCCGGATCGGGCTCCAGGCGCACCTGCCAGCGGCCGGGGCCAAGCGGCCTGATCGCACGCACGGCGTAAGGGGCCAGCCGCGCGCGCAGCGCGTCGGCATCCAGCGCCGGATCGGCGAGCACCAGGTATTCGCCGGGCATGCGATCCCCGGTCGGGGCCGGGGCCTCGGCGGCTGGCGGCCACCCGGCCCCGTTCCCCGGAGGCCGGCCGTTGCCGCAGGCCACGAGCAGAGGCAGCAGCAGGGCGACGAGGATCCCGGCGCGTCCCATCAGCGCACGCTCACGGTCACGTTCGCCGGCGGCGCCAGATAGCGCAGGGCGCCGTTGGCATTGGCGCTGCGATCGTTCTCCGACTTGCCGACGAAGGTGCCCACCGCCGGATCGCCGCCGGCGATCAGCGCCTCGGTGGTGTCGGCCACGGTATAGTCGGGATTGAAGGCCCGCACCAGGGCGGCGATGCCGGCGACCATGGGCGCGGCCATGGAGGTGCCGTTGTACAGGCCATAGAGGTCGCTGCCGGGCTCGAGGGTGAGGATCCGCAACCCCGCGAGACCCACGCCCTTGGCCGTAATCGCATCGCCATTCTCTTTCAGGCGGAAACCCAGTGCGCAGGTGCTGGTGAGGCAACCGTTCAGATCAACCGAATATGGCGTGGGTACTGAATAGGGCAAAGGTTGTATACTGCTGCCAGCCAATGGCCCCAACAGGAGAGTTCCGGTCCCTGCGAAAGGATCGTTACCACTGGAATCTCCGGCAACGCTGAAGCCATCACCGCTGGCCACGTCCATGAAGACATAAAAATTCACCGCAGCCGCACTGGCCGCGGACAGATCGAAGGTTTTGTAAGCCACGTCATCGGCGTTTGCCGCATAGTCGCCGGGATTGGTCACACACCAGTCGGAAGGATTCACGAGCATGTTCAAGATGCCATAGGCAGTCGTACAGGCCAGGCTGGTCCAGCCGCCGGTGACAGCCCAGCCGGAAAAGTTATCCGCCAGTTCCCGCCCCGGCAGGGTGGCCAGGATGTTGGTGCCGGGGGCACCGAGGTCCACGCCACTGGTGCCATAGTTGGAGAAGGTGGCCAGATCGTGATTCTGATCGAGCGCCGCCACGCAGAGCACGTTTTCGTGAGGATAAGCGCAGGGGTAGATTCGTGTAGCGGTTCCATAACCGTCATCCCCAACCTGCACGTCGTCACCCACGCCGTCCACCCCGCCATTCCCGGCGGCCGTCACCACCAGGACGCCGGCCTGGCGGGCCCGTTCGATGGCGTCTGCAGTGAACTGGTCGTACGCATGCTCGCCAGCCAGGCTCATGTTGATGACCTTCGCGCCCTGGCTGACGGCAAAGTCGATGCCTTCAATGATGTCGGCCGAGTTGCCGAAACCCTGCGCATCGAGCACCCGCACGGCCATCAGCCGGGCCCGCCAGCACACGCCGGTGGTGCCCCGGGCGTTGTTGCCCAGGGCGGCGATGATGCCGGCCACGTGGGTGCCGTGATGCTCGCCACCGCCCACCGGAGCCGGATCATTGTCGCCCGTCCCCACGAAGTCCCAGCCGTGGTTGGGCCAGGTGGCGCCGCCGTCCCAGAAATTGCCGGCGAGATCGGGGTGGGTGTAGTCGATGCCGGTGTCGAGCACCGCCACCACGGCCGCCTGGCAGTCGGTATTGATGTCCCAGGCCTCGACGGCATCCACGTCCCGATCGATGGTACCGGGGTTGGCGCCATAACTGGCGTTGGTGATGGCCTGGCCGGTGTTGTTGAGCCCCCAGAGCTGGCCGAAATCGGGATCGTTGGGGAGGGCCGTGGCCCGGTAGAGGTAGTTGGGCTGCACGTGGGCCACGTTGGGATCGGCCGCCAGCGCCTGCATCATGCCGGCCACCGTCTCGTCCGGGCGCAGGCGCACCCGCTGCAGCCCCGAGGGGAGGGTCTGCATCTGCAGGCCCTGCACCGTGGCCGCGGCCCGGGCCGGCGCGCGGAACTTCACCAGCAGCTCGCCGGGCACGTATTCACCGGGCAGCTGGCCTGGTCCGCTTCGCGGCACGCCGGCGTGCGCGGGCAGGAGCACGGCGCTGGTCCAAAGGCAAAGGAGGAAGAAGCTCGAACGCGGCATGGCTTTCTCAACGCACGGCAAGCGCGACCTCGGCGGAGGGCGCGCTTTCAATCCCGCCGCCGGTGGCCGCATAGGCCACGACCTTGAAATAGTAGTTGCCGCTGCTCAGCGTGAGGCTCGCCGTGGCAGGGGTCTGCCCGCTGCCCGGCCAGGGCACGTCGAGCGATTGGACGCCGGGATCCCCTGGGGCGAAACCTGACGTGGTGCTCCAGTACACCCGGTAACCGCCCCCGGCGGCATTGACGCCGCTGGCGCGGCTGGGCGTCCAGCGCAGTTCCACCTGGCCAATCGTCGCCGGGGCGTCCGATGCGCCCCCGCTACACGCGGCAAGCAAAGCGGCACTCAGCAAGGCGCCCCACCTTGCCGGAAACATTGCGAACATGGGCTGGCATCTCTCCTGACAGGCCACAGCGCCCGTAACGGCACCGCGGCATGGTCTTTTCCGCCATTATCGGCCGTTCACGCCCCTGCTGCAGCCTCCCCAGCCGGGCGCTGAGCCAAAATGTGAACCGCCTCGCACGATTTTCGCCGGGAAAGGCCGTGCTATTCGCCCTTCCTGGCCGTGACCAGAAACACCGGATACGCCCGGCCTTCCTTGTTCACCGTGTGAGCGGTGACGAAGCGGATGTCCTCGAAGCCGTGGCGCTCGAGAATGCGGGCCAGGGCATCCCGGTCGAAGCCGTGATGGTGCACGCCCTGGGCGTCTTCGGGATGGAAAGTGCCGTCTTCCGTGTCGAGATCCGCCACCGCCAGCAGGCCGCCCGGCACGAGGTGCTCGGCGAAGGTCCCGATCAGGCGATCCGTATCCGCCACGTGGTGCATGGCCATGGCGCTGACGATGCGGTCGAAACGGCGATCCAGCCCCGCCTGGGTGATGTCCTGGCACACGGCTTCGACCTTGCCCTGCAGTTCGGGCTTGGCGGCGAGGCGCTCGAGCATGGCCTGGGAAGTGTCGACGGCCACGATCCGGCCCACCCTTGGCGCCAGTTGGGCGCTGATGAGGCCGGTGCCGGCGCCGAAGTCCAGAATCGTCATCTGCGCGTCGAAGGGCACCTGTTGCAGGATCGCCCCGCCGATGGCCGCGGAAAGTTCCCGCACCAGTTCGTTCCCGTCCCAGTCCTGCGCCTTTTCGCTGAACAGATCGCGTTTGGGTTGTTCTTCCACAATCCACTCCTCAAGTGATTTCACCGCACCCGGACAGGCCATGGCTGCCGGAACCGATGCCGATAGAAAGTAGGGGATCGTACCACGCGCCCGCGCCCCTCGCTTCCACGCATCAGCGCATGCGCAGCATGCTCAGTCCCATGCTGGCGAGACCGAGCAGGGTCATCATGGCGTATTCGAAACCGTGGTCGAACAGGCCACTGCCCTTGAGGAACAGATCCCGGACGACGACGAGGTAGTAGCGCAGCGGGTCGAGCCAGGTGAGCCACTGGACGGCCCGGGGCATGTTGGCGATGGGGAAGGCGAAACCGGAGAGGATCACCAGGGGCATGATCACGAAGAAGGCCAGGAGCATGGCCTGTTGCTGGGTGCTGGCGTAGGTAGAGATGAGCAGGCCGATGCCCAGGGAGCTGAGCAGGTAGAGCAGGGAACTGACGAGCAGGGCCGGAAAACTGCCGCGGAAGGGAATCTCGAACCAGAGCGTGGCAAGCGCCATGATCAGCAGCACGTCGAACAGGCCGATCAGGGCCACCGGCAGGAGCTTGCCGATGACGAATTCCAGGCGGCCCAGGGGCGTGACCATGAGCCGCTCGAGGGTGCCCAGCTCGCGCTCGCGAACCACGCTCATGGCCGTGAGGATCAAGGTGGCGATGAGGATGACGTTGGCCATGATCCCGGGGATGAAGTACCAGCGGTCCTCGAGGTTCGGATTGAACCAGTTGCGCTCCACCAGCTCGATCCGGGGCGGCTGGGCGGTGGCCGCCTGCTGCAGGGCCCGGTTCAGCTGGCCGAGGATGACCTGGGCGCTGTTCGAGTCGGTGCCATCGACCACGATCTGCACGCGTCGGCTACGGGTGAAATCCGGGGCGAAGCGGATGATGGCCCGGATCCGGCCGAGCGCCAGGGCCGCTTCGGCCGCCGCCATGTCGGCATGGCGCTGTAGCCGGTAGTGTCCGGTGCCGTAGATGGCGGCCACCAGGGAGCGGCTTTCGCGGCTGGCGGCCTGATCCACCAGGCCGATGTCGGCATGGCGCACGTCATAGGTGGCGGCGTAACCGAAGATGATCAACTGGATCAGCGGCGGCACGACGACGAAGAAACGCATGCGCGGATCCCGCAGCAGCAACAGGAACTCCTTGCGCAGCAGGGCACCCAGGCGACGCAGGCCGACGGCCAGCGAACCGCTCATGGCAGCAATCTCAGCTTGCGGGCGCGCCGCCGGACCAGGACCAGCAGGGCCAGCAGCATCAGCAACAGGGGCAGGGTCACACTCCACAGCGCCAGGGGAGTCAGCCCCTTGAGGAAGATGGCCTTGGACAGGGTGACGTAGTAACGCGCCGGGACGAGATAGGTCACGTATTGCAGAACGGCCGGCATGTTCTCGATGGCGAATACGAACCCCGAGAGCAGGAAGGCGGGCAGAAACGTCTGGACCAGCGAAATCTGGCTGGCCAGCAACTGGTTGCCGGCGAGGATGGAGATAAGCGCGCCCTGGAGCATCACCACCAGCAGAAAGACGGCGGACACCCCGACCAGTTCCACCAGGCTGCCACGCAAGGGCACGTCGAAGATCCAGACTGCCGCCGCGGTGGCCACGGCCAGGTCGAGCATGCCCAGCACGAAATAGGGCACCAGCTTGCCAATCAGGAATTCCCCCCGGGTCAGCGGCGTGGTGCGCAGCATCACCAGATTGCCCAGTTCCATCTCCCGGGCGATGGTCAGTGAGGTCATCAGGGCGCCGATCACGGCCATCAGCAGCGCGATCACGCCGGGCACGATGGCCAGACGGCTCTCCCGGGTTTCGTTGTAGTAGACCCGATCGCGGATCGCCAGGGCGGGGCTGTCGCCCAGTTCCTCACCCAGAGTTTGCAGGATCAACAGCGCGTAGTTGCGCACCAGGCGGGCGGTGTTGGCATCCACGCCGTCGAGCAGCAACTGCACCCGGGCCCGGCCTTCCTGCAGACGGCGGGCATAGTCCTGCGGCACGATCAGCGCGCCCCACACCTCGCCACGCTGGAGCGCCTCGCGCAGCGCCCGGCGGCTGTCATGAGTCCGCACCAGGGAGAAGGCATGACTGGCATCGAAGCGGGCCAGCAGTTGCCGGCTTTCGGCGCTGCGGGAAAGATCGAGCGCGGCGACCGGCGCCTGGCTGATGTCGAGCCGGATGGCGTAGCCGAACAGAAACAGCAGCATGGTGGGCATCAGCAGCATCAGGGCCAGGCTGCGCGGATCGCGCAACAGGTGCCACCATTCCTTGCGGGCCATGGCCCGGACATGCTGCAGATTCATGCCAAGGCATCCTGTTCCAGCAGGGTGACGAAGACATCCTCGAGATCGGGCGCCACCGGTTCGGCCGACGCCACCCGCTGGCCCCGCCGCGCGGCTTCCTCCTGCAGGCGGCGGATCACCGCCTGGGGATCGGCGCCCGGCCGCAGGCGCAGGCGCAGATAGCCCGCGTGGGGAATGATCTCCAGCACCTCGGGCCAGTCGGCCAGCCAGCGGCTGCAGGCGGCGCAGCCCTCCCCGCGCACCTCCAGCAGGGGCGTGGGCAGCGGCCGGGCCAGCAGGTCGTCGGGGCTGCCCTCGGCGATGATCCGCCCGGCGTGCATCAGGGCCAGGCGATCGCAGTAGGTGGCCTCGTCCATGTAGTGGGTGGTGATCAGGATGGCGATGCCGGAAGCGGCCAGGGCGTAGATCAGCTCCCAGAACCGTTGCCGGGCGAGCGGATCGACGCCCGAGGTGGGCTCGTCGAGGAACAGGATGCGCGGTTCGTGCAGCAGGGCCGCGGCCAGATCCAGCCGCCGGCGATGCCCCAGCGGCAGGGCGCGGGCCTTGTGATCGGCCAAGTGTTCCAGATCCAGATGCTGCAGGGCCCAGGCGATACGCTCCCGGGCCCGGCCCAGCGGCAGGCCGTAGAGCCCGGCCTGCAGCGCGAGATTCTCGCACACCGAGAGTTCGCCATACAGGGCGAAGTGCTGGGTCACGTAGCCCAGCCGGCCACGGGCCCGGCGCGGATGGCGGACCATGTCCACGTCGGCCAGGCGGATGTGCCCGGCGCTGGGCGGCAGCAGGCCGCAGAGCATGCGGATCGTGGTGGTCTTGCCGGCGCCGTTGGCGCCGAGCAGGCCGAACACTTCGCCGGCCGCCACGCTCACGTGCACGTGGTCCACGGCGGTGAATTCGCCGAAGCGGCGGACCAGCCCGGTGGCGGTGATGACCGCCTCGGCGGCCGGCCGGCTTGCCGCTTCAGCCACGGACCGCCTCCAGTGCCAGTTGCCGCAGGATGGTCTCCTGCAGATCCGGCAGCCGTTCGCGCAGCGTCAGTTCCGGATCGATTGCCTGCAGCGCCTGGCGCAATGCGCCGTCGGAGACGTCGTCCATTACCCAGAGGGTGGCCGTGCGGCCGCGGGGAAACACCAGCTCAATCCCCGGCAATTGGCGCAGGGCCGGCAGGGCCTCGCGCACGCCCGGCCCGCTGACCACCCGCTCCCGCCGGCCTTCCACCCGCGCCAGTTCCAGGGGCGTACCCTCACGCACGATGCGCCCCTCGTCGAGCATGGCCACCCGATCACAACGCTCGGCCTCATCGAGATTGGCGGTGGCATAGAGAATCGCCACCCCTTCGGCCCGCACGCCGCTCAGCAGCTGCCAGAAGGCCCGCCGGGAGACGGGATCCACGCCGGTGGTCGGCTCGTCGAGAAACATGGCCTGCGGTTCGCTGATCAGCGCGCAGGCCAGGGCCAGCTTCTGCATCATACCGCCGGAGAGCTTGCCGGCGCGTCGCCCGCGAAACGCCGCCATGCCCGTGCGGGCCAGCAGATCGCCGATCCGCGCGGCGGTGGTCGCCGCCGGCAGGCCGTGCAGATCGGCGAAGAACTCGAGATTCTCCTGCACCGAGAGATCGGGATAGAGCCCGAACCCCTGGGGCATGTAGGCCAGCCGGGCGCGCAGGGCCGGATCGGCATGGCTGCGGCCCAGCACCCGAACCGTGCCCGAGGCCGGCTCGAGCTGGCCGACGGCGATTCGCAGCAGGGTGCTCTTGCCCGCGCCGTCGGCGCCCACCAGCCCGACGATCTCACCAGCGGCCACTTCCAGGCTCACACCCCGCAGCACCGGCACCTCGCCCCAGGCGAAGGCCACGTCGCGCAGGTGGATCCGCAGTTCGGCCACAGCCGGCGCCTCAGTGGGTATCCAGGATCAGATCGACCGGCATGCCCAGCTTCAGCCGGCCCTCGGGATTGGCCACATCGACCTTGATGCGATAGACCAGATCCACCCTCAGGGCCCGGGTCTCGACGGTCTTGGGCGTGAACTCGGCCCGCGGCGAGATGAAGGCGAGCGTTCCCTCGAGGGGCGTGTCGAGGCCGTCGGCGCGAACGGTCACCTTCTGGCCCAGCTTCACCCGCGGCAGATCGGGCTCGTTGAGCCAGGCCCGGATCCAGGGCTGATGGAGGCCGTCGATCTCAAAGATCGGCATGCCGGTGGCGACCACGTTGCCGGCCTCGGCCAGGCGCACGCTGACGATGCCCGCCAGCGGCGAGCGCAACCTGGTGTAATCGAGCTGGCGCTGCGCCTCGTGCAGGGCGGCGGTGGCGGCGGCCAGTTCGGCCCGGGCCTGATCGATGTCTTCCTGACGCGGCCCGATCTGCAGCAGGCGCAGGGTCTGGCTGGCCCGGTCGCGGGCGGCACGCGCGGCCTCCCGCTCCATGCGCGCCCGATCCAGCAGATCCTGGCTGGCCAGCCCCCTGGGCACCAGTTTCTGCAGCCGTTTCACCTCGGTGACCGTGTAGGCCAGGCGTGCCTGGGCTTCCGCCAGGGCCGCCTCGGCGGCGCGGATCTCCTCGGGCCGGCTGCCGGCCTCGAGCCGGGCCAGGGCCGCGGCGGCCGCATCGCGCCGGGAAGCCGCCTGCTGCAGGGCCAGGCGGTAGTCCCGGTCGTCCAGCTCGGCCAGCAACTGGCCCGGCTCCACGGCCAGGCCCTCGTCCACGTGCAGCTTGCGGATCCGGCCCGCCACCATGAAGGCCGGACGCACCTGCCGGGCCTCGACGGTCCCGGAGAGGATCAGTTGGCTTGCAGGCGCCGCCTGCCGCTGGCGCCACTGCCAGGCGGCGGCTGCCGCCAGGGCCAGCAACAGCACGGGGATCAGGATGCGCAGTCTGCGCTGCAGCGGTTTTTTCATGATGCGTTTCCTCGCCTCGCGTTACCGGCGGCGCGTTCAGCGCCCTTCGGCCAGTTGCACGGCCACTTCGGCGGCGCCGAGCAGGCCCAGCGCCTCGTTGGCCACCACCTGCACCGGAATGGTCTTCAGCAGCTCGCCCATGGGCGCCTTGTCGAGAAAGGCCTCGAGAAAGCCTTCCGCCTGCAGCAGCGGCAGGATCTTCGGCGCGATGCCGCCGCCCAGGTACAGCCCGCCCCGGGGCAGATCCAGCAGGGCCAGGTTGCCGGCCACGGCGCCGTAGAGGTGCACGAACAGGCGCAGGGTCTGCCGTTCGCGGCTGCCCGGTTCGGCCAGCGCCACCTGGCTGATCTGCGCCGTGCCGGCTTCGGAGGTCGCCACCCCGTCGCGCTGGCACAGGTAGCGGTGGATGCGCTCGATGCCGGGCCCCGAGAGCAGGCTCTCCACGCTGGCCCGTCCCAGTTCCTTGCGCACGTGGCGCCAGAGATCCAGTTCCGCCTCGTTGCGGGGCGCGAAATCGACGTGCCCGCCCTCCCCCGGAATCACCCGCCAGCCGCCGGCGCAGGGCACGACCTGGGCCATGCCGAGGCCGGTGCCGGCGCCGATCAGGGCCCGCACGCCGTCCGGGTCCGGCTCGCCCGCCTGGAGCGTCACCACGTCCTCCGCGCCCAGCAGGGGCAGCGCATGGCCCTGGGCCTCGAAGTCGTTGAGCAGGATCACGTCTTCCAGCGCGTGCTGCCGCGCCAGTTCCAGGGCGTCCAGCGTCCAGGGCAGGTTGGTGACCTTGACCCGGCCATGGCGCACGGGACCGGCCACGGCCAGCACCATGCTCACCGGCCGAAAGCGGCCGGTCTCGAGGAACAGGCGCAGGAGATCATCGAAGGTCGCGAACTGGTCGGAGGGATAGTCGGCCCGCGCCAGCGTCTGCCAGCCTCCCTTGCGGACCTCGCCGAGCAACAGGCGGGTGTGGGTGCCCCCGATGTCGCCGGCCAGGAAGATCACGGGCAGGCGCCTCCCATGGCGGCGGCATCCACGAACCAGTCGCGCCCGCCGGGCGGTTGCACCCGCTGAATGGGCAGCGGCGGATCGAGGCGGGAGCGGGCCCGCCGCAGGGCCGGCGCCTTGGCGGCGCCCGTGACCATCACCCACACATGAGTTGCGGCATTGAGGACCGGCAGGGTGAGCGTGAGCCGCCAGGCGTTGCGGTTGGCCACGTGCACGGGCACCACCGCGCGACGCGTTTCGTCGAGCGCCGCGGTGCCGGGAAACAGGGATGCAGTGTGACCGTCTTCGCCCATGCCCAGCAGAACCAGGTCGAAACGGGGCCAGCCGTCGTCCGTCCCCGGCAGGTGCCGGCGCAGCTCGGCTTCGTAGTCACGGGCGGCGGCGTCCAGCGACACGGGCAGCACGGGATCCGGGATCGGCATGGGATGGATCCGGCCGGCGGCGATCCCCAGCGGCGTGAACAGGGTTTCACGGGCCATGCGGAAGTTGCTGTCGGGATGATCGGGCGGCACCGCCCGCTCGTCGCCGAACCAGAAATGCACCGCCGACCAGTCCCGCCCCGCCCCGGCCTGCGCCAGCGCGGCGTAGAACCGCCGAGGCGTGTTGCCCCCGGCCAGGGCGACGTGGCATTCCCCTTCACAGGCGTCGAGCAGGGCCAGGAAATCGGCCACCGCCGCCTGGACCAGGGCTTCGGGTTCGGGGAAGCAGTGGATGCGATCGGTCATGAACGCATCGTGCCAGATGCTGGCGCATCGTGCCAGATGCTGGCACACCCTTGAGACCGGTGAGACGTTTCGTGACACGCCGTGAATACATCCCTGCGACCGACGGTCACGAAACGCCTCACCGGTCTCAAGGGCTGTGTACAGACAACAGCGTGATGACAGGGTTTTTGGATCAGTAATTTTACAAAAACCTTTCCACTCGGCCCACCCGCGAACACTGAGCGCTTCGCGCTCAGTGTTCGCGGGTGGCGTGGAAGGTAATCTCCGGCCAGCGTTCCTCGGTGAGTTGCAGGTTGACCCGGGTGGGGGCCAGGTAGGTGAGGCTGCCACCGGCGTCGAGGGCGAGGTTGTCGCTGGCCTTCTTGCGGAACTCGGCCAGTTTCTTCTCGTCGTCGCAGGTCACCCAGCGGGCGGTCTGGACGTTGACGTTCTCGAAGCTGCATTCCACGCCGTATTCGTGCTTGAGGCGGAAGGCCACCACGTCGAATTGCAGCACGCCCACGGCGCCCACGATCACGTCGTTGCGATCCAGTGGCCGGAAGACCTGAGTGGCGCCCTCCTCGCTGAGCTGATCGAGCCCCTTCTGCAGGGCCTTCATCTTCAGCGGATCGCGCAGGCGCACGCGGCGGAACAGTTCCGGGGCGAAGTTGGGGATGCCGGTGAACTTGAGATCCTCGCCCTGGGTGAAGGTGTCGCCGATCTGGATGGTGCCGTGGTTGTGCAGGCCGATGATGTCGCCGGCATAGGCCTCCTCCACGTGTTCGCGGTCGGCGGCCATGAAGGTGATGGCGTTGGCCACCCGCACGTCCTTGCCCAGGCGCACCTGGCGCATCTTCATGCCCTTCTCGTAGCGCCCGGAGACGATGCGCAGGAAGGCCACCCGGTCCCGGTGCTGGGGATCCATGTTCGCCTGGATCTTGAACACGAAGCCGGAGAACGTCGGCTCGTCCGGCGCCACCTGGCGGCTGAGCGTGGCCCGCGGCTGGGGCGGCGGCGCCACTTCGACGAAGGTGTCGAGCAGTTCCTGGATGCCGAAGTTGTTGATGGCCGAGCCGAAGAACACCGGCGTCTGTTTTCCGGCCAGGAATGCTTCGAGATCGAATTCGTGGCTGGCGCCGCGCACCAGTTCGATCTCCTCGCGCAGCTCGTCGGCCATGGCCCCCAGGTGGTCGTCGAGGGCCGGGTTGTCGAGCCCCTCGATGACCTCGCCTTCCTGAATGCCGCCACCGTGGGTGGGGCTGAACAGGTGCACCTTGTCGTCGTGCAGGTGGAACACGCCCTTGAAACGCTTGCCCATGCCGATGGGCCAGGTGATCGGCGCGCACTGGATGTCGAGCACCTCTTCCACTTCATCCATCAGCTCGATGGGGTCGCGGCCCTCGCGGTCGAGCTTGTTGATGAAGGTGAGGATGGGCGTGTCGCGCAGGCGGCAGACGTCCATCAGCTTGATGGTGCGCTCCTCCACGCCCTTGGCGCAGTCGATGACCATCAGCGCCGAGTCCACCGCGGTAAGCACCCGGTAGGTGTCTTCGGAGAAATCCTCGTGGCCGGGGGTGTCGAGCAGGTTGATGATCCGCTCCCGGTAGGGAAACTGCATCACCGCCGAGGTCACCGAGATGCCGCGCTGCTGTTCCAGGGCCATCCAGTCGGAGGTGGCATGGCGATCCGCCTTGCGGCCCTTGACCGTGCCGGCCTGCTGGATGGCGCGCCCGAACAGCAACAGCTTCTCGGTGACGGTGGTCTTGCCGGCATCGGGGTGGGAGATGATGGCGAAGGTGCGGCGGCGCTGGATTTCGTCGGTGAACTGGGACATGGATACGGCTGTGACGTCTCTGGAAAAAGTCGCCCATTCTACCCGAATCCGAGGCCGACCGGGTGCGGAAGCACAACCCTGTCCGACCAGGCAGCTGTTCCTAATCACCCTCACGATCTGGCGAATACAAATCCCCGAGCCGCCCACATGGCTGGTAGGGTGTTTCGTGACCCGCCGTAAATACATCCCTGTAGGCTCGACGGCCGCATCCCTGCGGCCGACGGTCACGAAACACCCTACCAGCCATGCGGGCTTAGTGCCTGCTGCAAGCAGTGATCCAACATTCGGAACAACTATTCAGCCGCTTCGAACAATCGGTCATGCTGGGGAGTTGTTACGCGACACCGGTTCCGCCTATACGGTGACCGCCTTCCGCAACCATTCCTGCCACAGCCGGTACCGTTCGGCACCGACCGCGCCCACCGCCGAACGGGGTGCGAGATCGGCGGGACCGCTCCCCCGATCTTCAAGTGTCCCGTGGTGGCCGCCGGCCTCGGCGAACACGAGGCGGCCGGCCGCGTAGTCCCACAGGTTCTGCCTGCCATGGACGTAGAGCTGCACGCGGCCCGTGGCCAGCCAGCACCAGTCGAGCGCCACCGAACCGATGCTGCGCTGGGAGGCAAAGGGCGGCGCGGTGGCCAGGCGAGCGGCCAGCGACGGCGGCAGGCGCTTGAGATCGGCGATGGCGAGCGTGCCGGCCAGTTCGCCGTCCTCGCCGGTCAGTGTCAGGGGCGTGCCGTTCAGCCAGGCGCCCTCGCCCTGCACGGCAGTGAAGCATTCGTCACGCAGCGGATCCAGCACCAGGCCCAGCACTACCTCGCCGCCGCGGATGAGCGCCAGGGAGACGGAGAACACCGGGAAGCCGCTGGCGAAGTTGCGCGTGCCGTCGAGGGGATCGAGGCACCAGAGGCCGGCCTCGCCGCTCTCCAGCAGCGCCTGCTGCTCGGCCGCCGACATCTCCTCGCCGAGCAGGCGCCGCTCGGGCCAGTGCCGCTCGAGTTCGGTGAGGAGCCGGTTCTGCATGGCCAGGTCGGCTTCGGTGATGAGGCTGCCGTCGGCCTTGTGGCTGGAGGCGACACGGCGGAAGCGGGACAGCAGCTCCTCCTGCGCGGCGCGGCGCACCAATGGCACCAGCCGTTCGAGATCCGCCTTCATGCCCGCAGGCTGCGCGCCATGACCAGGGCGTCCTCGCGTCCCCGGGGGGCCGGATAGTAGTCCGGCCGCAGGCCCACCTCGTTGAAGCCGAGGCTGTGATAGAGCCCGATGGCGCGGCGGTTGGACGGCCGCACCTCCAGCAGGATGGTCTCGGCCCCGGCCCGGCGGGCCTTGTGGATCATCATGTTCATGAGCATGCGGCCAAGCCCCTGCCCCTGGCGGGCCGGATGCACGCAGACGGTGAGCACGTGGGCCTCGTGCACGGCCAGGGAGAGCACGCAGTAGGCCAGCAGCTCGCCGTCTTCCACGTACACCTGGCAGTCGTAGCCCACCCGCAGGCAGTCGCGGAAGATGCCCCGGGTCCAGGGATAGTCGTAGATGGCGGTCTCGATGGCCATCACCGCATCCAGATCGTCCGGCGTCATGGGACGCACGCCGAAGCGGTCCGGTTCGACCACGGCGCTCATGAGGCCGACCTGCGGGCCACGAAATCGCGGGCGAACTTGAGATCCTGCCAGGCCTTGCGCTTCTCGCCCGGCGAGCGCAGGAGGTAGGCGGGATGGTAGGTGACGATGAGGGGGGTGCCGGTGGGCGCCAGTTCATGCACCGTGCCCCGCAGCCGCGCCAGGCTGGAGGAGGTATCGAGCAGGCGCTGCGCGGCGATGCGCCCCAGGGCCACGATCAGATCCGGCTGCACCAGCGCGATCTGCCGCCACAGGTAGGGGGTACAGGCCGCCGCTTCCTCCGGCTTCGGATCGCGATTGTTGGGCGGGCGGCACTTGAGGATGTTGGCGATGTAGACCGAATTGCGATCCCGCCCGATGGCCCGGAGCATGGCATCGAGCAGCTTGCCGGCCCGACCGACGAAGGGCTCGCCCTGGCGATCCTCCTCGGCGCCCGGGGCCTCGCCCACGAACATCAGCCGCGCCTCGCGCTGACCGACGCCGAACACCGCTTGCGTGCGGCCGGCATGGAGATCACAGAGGGTACAGTCGGCGACCCGCGCCTCGAGGGCGGCCCAGTCGAGACTGGCAACCTCCCCGCCGGGAACCGCGGGGGACACCGGCTCCACCACCGGTTCCGCCGGAACGGGTGCCGGTTCGGCATCCACCGGCGCCACCGTCTCGTCAACGGCCTCCACCACCGGCACATCCCGCCGCACCCACACCTCGATACCCATGGCATCGAGACAGGCCCGCTGTCGGGGCGAAAGACTCATGCCTGCCGCCCAGTCAGGGAGACGGCTTCATGCTGGCTTCTGACCATCCCTTTCCTCTTGCCACTTGCCTCTTTCCGCTGCCGTCAAACGTCACCGGTCTGCGGATGCGCCCGCTCTTCCGGCGCCAGGATCTTGTTCAGGGCATTGACGTAGGCCTTGGCCGAGGCGATGACGATGTCGGTGTCGGCCCCCTGGCCGTTGACGATCCGCCCGCCCTTCTCCAGGCGCACGGTCACCTCGCCCTGGGAGTCGGTGCCGGTGGTGATGTTGTTCACCGAGTAGAGCAGCAGCTCGGTGCCGCTTTGCACCACCTTGTCGATGGCCTTGAAGGCCGCGTCCACCGGGCCGCCACCGGTGGCGGTGCTTTCCTGCTCCCGGCCGTCGAACTCCAGGGTGACCCGGGCCTCGGGCGTCTCGCCGGTTTCCGAGCAGACGTGGAGGGAGACCAGCTTCACCCGCTCGTTCTCGAGTTCCAGGTTGGTCTCGGTGACCAGGGCCTGCAGATCCTCGTCGTAGATCTCGTGCTTCTTGTCGGCCAGCTCCTTGAAGCGGGCGAAGGCCTCGTTGAGCTCGGCCTCGCTGCGGAACTCGATGCCCAGTTCCTTGAGGCGGGTGCGGAAGGCGTTGCGCCCCGAATGCTTGCCCAGCACCATCTTGTTGGTGGTCAGGCCGATGTCCTCGGCGCGCATGATCTCGTAGGTCTCGCGGCTCTTGAGCACGCCATCCTGATGGATGCCCGATTCGTGGGCGAAGGCATTGGCGCCGACGATGGCCTTGTTGGGCTGCACCGGGAAACCGGTGATGCTCGAGACCAGCCGCGAGCAGTTCATGATCTGGGTGGTGTCGATGTGATCGACGGTGCAGGGGAAGATGTCGCGGCGGGTGCGCACCGCCATGACCACTTCTTCCAGGGCGGCGTTGCCGGCCCGCTCGCCCAGGCCGTTGATGGTGCACTCCACCTGGCGGGCGCCGTTCAAGACCGCCGACAGGGAGTTGGCGGTGGCCAGGCCCAGATCGTTGTGGCAGTGAACCGAGAAGACCGCCTGGTCGGAATTGGGCACCTTCTCGCGCAGGGTGCGGATGAGCGTGCCGAACTGATCCGGCACGTTGTAGCCCACCGTGTCGGGAATGTTGACGGTGCGGGCGCCGGCGTCGATCACCGCCTCCAGCACCCGGCACAGGAAGTCGATCTCGGAGCGACCGGCGTCCTCCGGCGAGAACTCCACGTTGTCGGTGTACTGGCGGGCTTTCTTCACCGCCTTGACCGCCTGTTCCACCACCTGATCGGGTTCCATGCGCAGCTTCATCTTCATGTGGATGGGCGAGGTGGCGATGAAGGTGTGGATGCGCCCCGAGTTGGCGCCGGCAAGCGCCTCGCCGGCCCGTTCGATGTCCTTGTCCAGCGCCCGGGCCAGGCCACAGACCGTGCTGTCCCGGACGGCGTCGGCCACCGCCTTGACGGCCTCGAAATCGCCGGGGCTGGCGATGGGAAAGCCGGCCTCGATCACGTCCACGCGCAGCTTCTCCAGCGCCTTGGCGATGCGCACTTTCTCGTCGAGGGTCATGGACGCGCCGGGGCTCTGCTCGCCGTCGCGCAGGGTGGTGTCGAAAATGATCAGTTTGTCGGTCATGGTGTTCTCCACGCTGGACCCGATTATGACACGGGCCTCGAACAAATCTCATCCTCTCCCTTGGGGAGGGGAACAGGCAGTGGTCTGGGTTGCGCCGTGACCCTGGCGCGGGGTGTCGTTCGGCTGCCCCTCAGGGCAGCAGTCGCAGGTCGAGCAGGAGCGCAGACGCGAGCCGGCCGGCCCGGGCGGGCTGGCGGAGGGAATCGGACTGGGGGCGGGTCTGGCGCATGGCGAAATGGATTTGGACTCGTTCCAACTATAGCGGCTGCTCAGGGATTTTCCAAGTCCTGCTTCGCGGCCCGTTTGGCGGCCCGCCGGGCCGCCCGGCGGCGGCGCAGGTGCACCAGGGTCAGGATCGGGCCGGAGACGGTATAGATCAGGAAGGCGCCGAACAGCACCAGCGGCGGATTCACCGACACCAGCACGATGATCAGCACCGCCAGCAGGATGGCCACGAAGGGCACCTTGTCCCGGAAGTTGATGCCCTTGAAGCTGTAGTAGCGGATGTTGCTGACCATCAGCAGGCCGGCCAGCACGGTGATCGCGAAGGTGGCGGCCGCCGCGCCGGAACCGCCGAATCCGAGGGTCTCGCCGGTCCACACCAGGCCGCTGACGATGGCCGCCGCCGAGGGGCTGGCCAGGCCCTGGAAGTACCGCTTGTCGGCGATCCCCACCTGGGTGTTGAAGCGGGCCAGGCGCAGGGCCGCCCCGGCGGTGTAGATGAAGGCGGCCAGCCAGCCGAGCTTGCCCAGGTCGGACAGCGCCCACTGGTAGGCCACCAGCGCCGGCGCCACGCCGAAGGAGACCATGTCGGCCAGGCTGTCGTACTCGGCGCCGAAGTCGCTCTGGGTGTTGGTCAGGCGCGCCACCCGCCCGTCGAGCCCGTCGAGCAGCATGGCCACGAACACCGCCACCGCCGCCGCCTCGAAATGCTGGTTCATGGCGGCGATCACGGCATAGAAACCGGCAAACAGGGCCGCGGTGGTGAACAGGTTGGGCAGCAGGTAGATGCCGCGGCGACGGCGCCGCCCGGCCAGAGGCTGTTCCGTTTCGTCGTTCACCGTGGGCTCCGGTGGTGGGGGATTCTGCGATGATGGTAACGCAAAGACGCGAAGAACGCACAAAATGATGTAGGTCGGGCTTTAGCCCGACATGAGGATGTTCGTCGGCCTGAAGGCCGACCGACATAATCGCCCTTCGCGTCTTTGCGTTGAAAACCCGCCGGTGCAGGCTTTCCGCAGACTAGTTCTTCTCGCGATCCACCAGCTTGTTGGCCGAGATCCAGGGCATCATGGCGCGCAGGCGGGCGCCGACCTTCTCGATCTCGTGCTCGGCGTTGAGGCGGCGGTGGGCGGTCATCTCGGGGTAGTTGGTCTGCCCCTCGAGGATGAAGCGCTTGGCGTATTCGCCGGTCTGGATGTTGTGCAGGGCTTCCTTCATGGCCTGACGGCTCTGTTCGTTGATGACCTTGGGCCCGGTGACGTACTCGCCGTACTCGGCGTTGTTGGAGATGGAGTAGTTCATGTTGGCGATGCCGCCTTCATACATCAGATCGACGATCAGCTTGAGTTCGTGCAGACACTCGAAGTAGGCCATCTCCGGGGCGTAACCGGCTTCCACCAGGGTTTCGAAACCGGCCTTGACCAGCTCCACGGCGCCGCCGCAGAGCACGGCCTGCTCACCGAACAGGTCGGTTTCGGTCTCGTCCTTGAAGGTGGTCTCGATGATCCCGGTGCGGCCGCCGCCGATGGCCGAGGCGTAGGACAGGGCGGTGTCCTTGGCCTTGCCGGAGGCGTCCTGGAAGACGGCGATGAGATCGGGAATGCCGCCGCCCTTGACGAACTCGGAGCGCACCGTGTGGCCCGGCGCCTTGGGGGCGATCATGATCACGTCCAGATCCTGGCGCGGCACGATCTGGTTGTAGTGGATGGAGAAGCCATGGGCGAAGGCCAGGGTGGCGCCTTCCTTCAGGTTGGGGGCGATCTCGTTGCGGTAGAGCACGGCCTGAAACTCGTCGGGGGTGAGGATCATCACCAGATCGGCACCCTTGACCGCCTCGGGCACGCTCTTGACGGTGAGGCCGGCGGCCTCGGCCTTGGCCGCGGAGGCGGAACCTTCGCGCAGGGCCACGGTGACGTCGACACCCGAGTCCTTGAGGTTGTTGGCGTGGGCATGGCCCTGGGAGCCGTAGCCGACGATGGTGACCTTCATGCCCTTGATGATGGACAGGTCGCAGTCTTTGTCGTAGTAGATGTTCATGGGCAGTTTCCTGTTTCTTTTTGCTCTGGCAAGGGGAAGTAAACGGTTCAGACGTGCAGGGTGCGCTCGCCGCGGGCGATGCCGGTGGTCCCCGAGCGCACGGTCTCGAGGATGACGCCGGCGCCCAGCGCGTCGATGAAGGCGTCGAGCTTGCTGCCGGTGCCGGTCAGCTCGATCACGTAGGTGTCCTCGCTCACGTCGAGGATGCGGCCGCGGAAGATGTCGCTCAGGCGCTTGACCTCTTCGCGCCGGGCCGGGTTGTCGGCGCGCACCTTGATCAGCATCAGCTCCCGCTCCAGGTGCCGGCCTTCGGTGATGTCGGCCAGCTTGACCACGTCGATCAGCTTGTTGAGCTGCTTGGTGATCTGCTCGATGATTTCCTCCGAGCCGCGGGTGACGATGGTCATGCGCGACAGGCTGGGGTCCTCGGTGGGGGCCACGGTCAGGGATTCGATGTTGTAACCCCGGGCCGAGAACAGGCCGGCCACCCGCGACAGGGCGCCCGCCTCGTTTTCCATCAGCAGCGAAATGATATGACGCATCAGGCCAGCTCCCTCTCGTGCATTTCATGATGCCCCTTGCCGGCGGCGATCATGGGATAGACGTTCTCGGTCTGGTCGGTGATGAAGTCCATGAACACCAGCCGGTCCTTCATGGCGAAGGCCTCGCGCAGGGCACCCTCCACGTCGCCCGGCTTCTCGATGCGCATGCCCACATGGCCGTAGCTCTCCGCCAGCTTGAGGAAGTCCGGCAGGGCGTCCATGTAGGAATGGGAATAGCGGCTTTCGTAGAACAGCTCCTGCCACTGGCGCACCATGCCCATGTAGCGGTTGTTGAGGTTGACGATCTTCACCGGCAGCATGTACTGCAGGGCAGTGGACAACTCCTGGATGCACATCTGGATGCTGGCCTCGCCGGTGACGCAGGCCACGGTGGCGTCGGGATGGGCGATCTGCACGCCCAGGGCTGCCGGCAGGCCGAAGCCCATGGTGCCGAGCCCCCCCGAGTTGATCCAGCGCCGCGGCTGATCGAACTTGTAGAACTGGGCGGTGAACATCTGGTGCTGGCCCACGTCGGAGGTCACGAAGGCGTCGCCGCCGGTCACCTCCCACAACTTCTCGATCACGAACTGGGGCTTGATCAGGGCGCTGTTGCGGTCGTAGCGCAGACAGTCCTTGGCCCGCCACTGTTCGATCTGCTCCCACCAGCGCCGGAGGGCCGCCTCGTCCGGGCGCTTGCCGCTGGCTTCGATGACCCGGTTCATGTCGGCCAGTACGTGCTTGATGTCGCCGACGATGGGCACATCCACCCGCACGTTCTTGGAGATGGACGAGGGATCGATGTCGATGTGGATGATCTTCGCCTCGGGGCAGAACTGCTTCACGTCACCGGTAACCCGGTCGTCGAAGCGGGCGCCGATGGCGATCAGCACGTCGCACTCGTGCATGGCCATGTTGGCCTCGTAGGTGCCGTGCATGCCCAGCATCCCCAGGAACTGCCGGTCGGTGCCCGGGTAGGCGCCCAGCCCCATCAAGGTGTTGGTGATGGGATAGCCCAGGGTGCGGGTGAATTTCACCAGCTCCTCGGCGCCGTCGCCCAGCACCACGCCGCCGCCGGTGTAAATCATGGGCCGCCGGGCGTCGAGGATCAGATCCACCGCCCGGTTGATCTGGCCCGTGTGGCCCTTCACCGTGGGGTTGTAGGAGCGCATCTCGACGCGATCCGGGTAGGCGTAGTCGATCTTGATGTTGGGATCGGTGATGTTCTTGGGGATGTCCACCACCACCGGGCCGGGCCGGCCGGTGGTGGCGATGTAGAAGGCCTTCTTCAGGGTCTCGGCCAGATCCTCGAGATTGCGCACCAGGAAGTTGTGCTTGACGCAGGGGCGCGTGATGCCCACCGAGTCCACCTCCTGGAAGGCGTCGGAACCGATGAAGGGGGTGGCCACCTGGCCGGTGAGCACCACCAGGGGAATGGAGTCCATGTAGGCGGTGGCGATGCCGGTGACCGCATTGGTGGCGCCGGGACCGGAGGTCACCAGGGCCACGCCGGGCTTGCCGGTGGACCGGGCATAGCCGTCGGCGGCATGCACGGCGCCCTGCTCGTGGCGCACCAGGATGTGCCGGACGTCTTCCTGCTGGAAGATGGCGTCGTAGATATGCAGGACCGCGCCCCCCGGATAACCGAAGACGTACTCCACGCCTTCGTCCTTGAGGAACTGGACGACGATTTCCGCACCGCTGAGTTTCACCGTGAGTGTCTCCCGAATGAGTCTGAACCGGCGATTTCGACCGGTTTCACGCAACCTGCGCGTGAAACCGCCTATTATAATCAGCATGACCCGGGAAATGCACTTCTTTCGCGCCACCGCCGGCCTTTCGCCCAATGGCCCTGCCCGCAGCGGGGGCAAACCGGTCACCGCTTGCAGGTGCCGGAAATTTCACTTACTTTTCGAGGCAAATCCCGGAAACCGCCGGATTCCTCCATCGACCGAAACGGACGTTGCCATGAAAGCCCTCCGCCCCCTCGTGTTCCTGACCCTGAGCCTCGCCGCCACGCCGCTGTTGGCCGTCACCTACAAGTGGGTGGACGAAAGCGGCACCGTGGTCTACTCCCAGAACCGGCCGCCGGCCGGCGTGCCCTACCAGACCATCGACACCGGCCGCCCGCGTCCCCCCTCTGCCGCAAGCCGGAAACCGTCCTCCGCCTTCCTCGAGCAGGTGGAACAGGAAAAGCGCGCCCGGCAGGCCGAACAGAAGGCTCAGGGGGAATACCAGAAGAATCTCGAACTGCGCAAGAAGAACTGCGAGGCGGCCCGCCACAACCTGCAGGTCTATACCGTGCACAAGCGCATCCAGCAGGAGGACGGCAGCGTGATCCGTCTCGACGACAACGAGCGCCTGCGCAAGATCGAGGAGGCCAAGGAAGCCATCAAGGAATTCTGTGACTGACGCCTCGGGAGAACCGCCATGCCCTACCTGCTGATCCAGACCAACCGCTCGGTGGCCGAAAACGACCGCGCCGAACTGCTGGCCGCCGCCTCGCGCACCGTGGCCGAGGCCCTCGGCAAGCCCGAACGCTACGTGATGGTGGCCCTGCAGGACGCCGTGCCCATGTGCTTCGCCGGCGACGACGCCCCCCTCGCCTACCTGGAACTCAAGAGCATCGGCCTGCCGGAGACCCGCACCACCGAGCTGTCGGCCGTGCTCTGCGACTTCATCGCCGAACGCCTCGACCTCGCGCCCGAGCGCATCTACATCGAATTCAGCGACGCCCCCCGCGCCTTCTGGGGCTGGAACCGCGGAACATTCTGAGCGCACTGCCCGAAAAGCGGCCAGCTGCCTGCAAAGAACGCAGAGGACGCAGAGACGCAGAGGGCGCAGAGATTTTTATTGGGGGTGCGAAACGAGCATAGCAATGTCAGCCGTGCTGAAAATCCGTGCAACCGGCTTAGTGGTAAATCTATCCCATACCCTGGCTGTGATGACGCATCCTCTCATCAGGCTCTGCGTCTCTGCGTCCTCTGCGTTCCTTCCACCTCGGTCCCTCGAAGCCGGGGGGGAGACGCCGGGGAGCAGGCGGGATAGAATTCGGGGCTTCGTTCATTCACGGGGAATCTGAAGAACATGCGTACCTCCCGCCTGCTGCTCGCCACCGTCAAGGAAGTGCCCGCCGATGCGGAAATCGTGAGCCACCAGCTCATGCTGCGTGCCGGCCTGATCCGCCGGCTGGCCTCGGGCCTCTACAACTGGCTGCCGCTGGGGCTGCGGGTGCTGCGCAAGGTGGAGCGCATCGTGCGCGAGGAGATGGACGCCGCCGGCGCCCAGGAACTGCTGATGCCGGTGGTGCAACCGGCCGAGCTGTGGCAGGAATCGGGCCGCTGGGATCAATACGGCCCGGAACTGCTGCGCTTCGAGGACCGCCATGGCCGCGAATTCTGCCTGGGGCCGACCCACGAGGAGGTGATCACCGATCTGGTGCGCCGGGAAATCCGCAGCTACCGGCAACTGCCGGCCAACTTCTACCAGATCCAGACCAAGTTCCGCGACGAGATCCGGCCCCGCTTCGGCGTCATGCGGGCCCGCGAGTTCCTGATGAAGGACGCCTACTCCTTCCATCTGGATCAGGCCTCCCTGGACGAGACCTACCAGGTGATGCACGACGCCTACTGCCGGATCTTCTCCCGCCTGGGTCTGGACTACCGGCCGGTGCGGGCCGACACCGGCAGCATCGGCGGCAGCCTGTCCCACGAGTTCCACGTGCTGGCCGAATCGGGCGAGGACGCCATCGCCTTCGCCACAGAATCCGACTACGCCGCCAACGTGGAGCTGGCCGAGGCCCTGCCGCCGGCCGAACCCCGCCCCGCCCCGTCACAACCGATGCAGGAGATCGCCACCCCTGACGCCCATACCATCGAGGAGGTCAGCGCCTTCCTCGGCGTGCCGCCCGAACGGTGCCTCAAGACCCTGCTGGTGGAAGGTGCCGACGGCGGCGTGGTGGCCCTGGTGCTGCGCGGCGATCACGAACTCAATACGGTCAAGGCCGAAAAACTCGACGCGGTGAAAAGTCCGCTTGCCTTCGCCGGCGAGGAACAGGTGCGCGAGGCCACGGGCGCCGGGCCGGGCTCGGTCGGTCCCGTTGGCCTGAACATCCCCGTCATTGCCGACCACAGCGCCCTGGCCGTGGCCGACTTCGTCTGCGGCGCCAACCGCGACGGCTGGCATCTGACGGGCGTCAACTGGGGCCGCGATCTGCCCGAGGCCGAGGCCGCCGACATCCGCAACGTGGTGGCCGGCGATCCCAGCCCCGACGGCAAGGGCGTGCTCGACATCAAGCGCGGCATCGAGGTGGGCCACATCTTCCAGCTTGGCACCAAGTACAGCCAGGCCATGAACGCCACGGTGCTCGACGAGAACGGCAAGGCGGTGGTGATGACCATGGGCTGCTACGGCATCGGCGTCTCCCGGGTGGTGGCCGCCGCCATCGAGCAGAACCACGACGAGCGCGGCATCATCTGGCCCGAGGCCATCGCCCCCTGGCAGGTGGCCCTGCTGCCCATGAACATGCACAAGTCCCAGCGCCTGCGCACGGCGGTGGAAGACCTGTACACCCGCCTCCAGGCCGCCGGCATCGAGGTCCTGCTGGACGATCGCAAGGAACGCCCCGGGGTGATGTTCGCCGACATGGAGCTGATCGGCATCCCCCACCGCCTGGTGCTCGGCGAGCGGGGCCTGGACAAGGGCCTTGTCGAATACAAGGGCCGCCGCGACGAAACCAGCCAGGACGTGCCACTGGCGGAAATCGAGGCGTTTCTGCTGGCGCGGCTGGGGGGACGATAGGATCGGCCTGTGGAAATGGCGAGCAGGAACCTGCCCGTAGGAGCGGCGCAAGCTGCGATACAACGTGCAGGCTGCCCGTCAGGCCAATCTGCCGTCGAACTGCTGCCTGGACTGCAAATCGCGGCTTGCGCCGCTCCTGCGGACCGTATTCCCCCGGCGGAGAAATGCTTTGCCTTGTGGCCGCTCCTGCTCCTCCTCTGGCTTCTGCCGGGCCTCGCATCTGCCGGGACGGTCGATCCGGATCTGCGGGCGGCGCTGAAGCAGGCCATCGAGGCCAGCGACAGCTTCGGGGATCGCTTCGAGGCGGAAGTGTGGCTGGTGGACATGTCCGCCCGGCTGGCCCCGACCATTCCCGATCCCCAGCGGCGCCTGCGCCTGCTGCGCATGATCCACCAGGAGGCCACCCGCGCCGGGCTCATTCCGGAGCTGGTGCTGGCAGTGATCGAAGTGGAGAGCAATTTCAACCAGTTTGCCATCTCCCGGGCCGGCGCCATCGGCCTGATGCAGGTGATGCCTTTCTGGCTGAAGGAAATCGGCCATCCCGAGGACAATCTGTTCGATGCCCGCACCAACCTGCGCCTGGGCACCACCATCCTCAAGTACTACCTCGACAAGGAAAACGGCAACCTCACCCGGGCGCTGGGCCGTTACAACGGCAGCCTCGGCAGCTATCGCTACACCAACAAGGTCTTCGAGGCCCTGCGGGAGAAGTGGCGGCGGTTCTGACCGGTTGTTGAAAACAGGGAGTTCAACCGCCTGCCAATGCCGGCTCCGTTGCGCTTGAGCCGACCTACGGGGAAGCCACCCCCGCTTGCTTGCGACTCAGCCGGTGGTGAAGTCCGTCGGCGGCGGGACATCGGCGGGTTCGCACTCCACGGCCTCGACCCGGGCGGCTGGCGGACCTTCCCACAACCAGTTGCACAGTGCCTCCACCGCCGCCGGCGCGCCGCAGGCGAGCACTTCCACCCGGCCGTCCGGCAGGTTGATGGCGTGCCCGGTGACGCCCAGCCGGCGGGCCTGATCCCGGGTGCTGACCCGGTAGAAGACGCCCTGCACCCGTCCACTCACCCGGCAGCGGCGACAGTGGCTCATGGCAGCGTGATCTCCGCGGCCTGTCCCGCCAGCCAGGCCTGGCCGCTTCGCGCCACCCGCACGGCGATGCGATAGGCAATGCCCTCGTCCACCGTCACGGGCTCGATGGCCACCAGGCGACCTTGCCGCCGCACCGGGCCGACGCGCACGGCCAGCGCCTGGCCCGGCTGCAGGGTGGACGCGGTCGCGGCATCGAGCATGGCCACCGCCCGCAGGGTATCCTCCGCCGCCACCCGCAGAACCGGCGTGGGTTGCAGATCGGCGGCGACCGTCTGGCCCACCGCCACGCGGCATTCCAGCACGCGCAGGGCGAAGGGCGCGCGCAGACGACTGTATTCGAGCGCCAGGCGCGCCGCGGTCAGCTCGGCCCGGCCGGCCTCGTAGTCGGCCTGGGCGGCGATGTGCGCATTCTTCGTCACCTGCAATTCGTGTTCCGAAAGCACGGTGCGGTCATACAGTTCCTCGGCCCGTTCCAGTTCGCGTTTGGCCTCCTGCAGCACGGCCTCGAGCTTGCGCAATTTCGCCACCAGCGCCTCGACACGGTTGCGAAACGGGCGCTGATCCAGTTCCAGCAGCAGCCTTCCCTTCTTCACCGTGTCGCCAGGACGCACCTCGAGGCGGGTGACGACGCCCTTCACGGGCAGGCTGAGCACCGTTTCCCGATCCCAGTCGAGCAGCGCCGGCACAGTGGCGGCCCCGGCCGATCCGACCAGCCAACACCAGAGCATCAGGGAGACGGCCAGTTTGCGTTTCATGGATGCGTTTCCTCCGCGACGGGTTCACGCGGTGGCGCCGTCTGCGCGCCGGGCGTCCTGCCCAACAGCAGATCCAGGCGCTCCCAGGCCAGGGCCATGGCGAAATCGGTTCGCAGGCTCTCGCTTTCGGTTTCGGTGAGGCGCACCATGGCGTCTCCCAGATCAGTCGTCACCTCGAGTTCGTAGAGCGCCCGGCTGCGATCCAGATAGAGTTCCCGATACGCCCCGGCCGTGCGCATTTCCTCGCGCTGGATCCCCAGCGCCTCGAGCTGCAGACGGAGTTCGAGCACCTCCTGGCGCACGGCTTCCTCGGTTTCGGCCAGCGCCGCCTGCAGGCGATACACTTCCGCCCGCTCCCGGGCCACGGCCGCATCGGTGGCCCCGCCGGTGAGCAACGGCACATCCAGATTCAGTTCCACTCGCCAGTTGTCGTATCCGGCCCGGGGTCGGCTGTACTTGTTGGCTTCCGCCCGCATGTCGATCCGGGGACGATCCAGCGCCCGGGCCCCGGCCAGCCGCTTGCGCGCCGCGGCCAGTTCCTGGCGCAGGGCCTGCAGGCGGCGATTGCCCTCCAGCGCCTGTTTCTGCAACTCCGCCACCTCCGGCAGCGTCCGGGCCAGTTGCGGCAGGCGCCCCGGCCGCCGCACTTCGGCGGGCAACTGCCCGGGCAGGCCCATGGCAAACGCCAGCCGGGCGCGGGTGAGGCGTTGCCGGTTCTGACTGGCGGCGCGCAAGCGCCGTACGCGCTGGTATTCGCTTTCCTTCTCCAGCACCACGATGTCCGAAACCTGACCGAGTTCGTGACGATCACGCAGCTTGTCCAAAGCCACGTAGACCACGGCCATTTCCTCGTTGTAACGGGCAAAGCGCAGATCGGCCAGCACCACGTCGAAATAGCGTTGCAGGATCTCGATACGCCGTTGCTGGCGAATCTCGTCCAGCAGCAGGCGGCGGCTCGCCACGTCGAAGCGGGAGGCCGCCACGAGCGCGCTGGAACGGCCGAAATCGTACAGCCGCTTGGCGACGACCAGACCGAGGCGATGGTCCTCGTTGGTCCAGCCCTCGTACTTGAAAAGCGGATCGGTATAGCGGAGACGGGCCTCGAGCCGGGAACGCAAACCGGTCTCGGCCTGGGCCGCCAGGATTTCGGCCTCGGCCGCCTCCAGATCCGCCTCACCCGCCCGCACCCGGGGATGGGCCCGGCTGACGAAGGACAAGGCGGCATCCAGGGTCAGGGGATCCGGCATCACCGCCGGCGGCGTGCCGGCGAGGGCGGTCTGCAGCGTGCCGAGCAGCACGAGCCCCATCGCCATGCGGCGCTTCCCGGCGGGGACAGGCCTCATCGCGCGCGACCGCCTCCGTCCGCCTCGCGGGCCTGGCGCCGGGCGCGCTTGAAGCGGGTGAAGGACGTCTTTCGGTAATGGCCTTCGGCCACGTACTCACCCATCCACAGAAACTCTTCCACGCCCTTGGTCCGGCCCGTGTAACGGAAGACCAGTTTGCCGTTCAGATCGAAGAAGGCCAGAACCGGCGTGGCCCGGACCCGGTATTGCCTGAAGGCGAAATCCTTCATGGTGGTGGGCCGCCCCTGGAAGTCGGTGATCTCCACATCGCCCTCGATATCCACGGCGAAATTCAGAAAATGCTGGCGATAATAGGCCTGCACCCGGGGCTGGTTGAGCACGTGCTCCTTCATGTAATGGCAGAACGGGCACTCGTCCATCTCGAAGAAGATGAAAATCCCCTGCTTGCCTTCCTCGCGGGCCCGCTGCAATTCTTCCTGGAAATCGCCGAACGTGTCATCGAAGAAATGGGTATAGGGATCACGGCCGGCCTCTGCCGCCACGGCCCCCGTCCAGCCGATGATCAGCAAACCCAGCAGGGCGAGCGGGCGCAGCATCTTCAGGCGTCCTCCGCGGCCTTTGGCTTGCCGGGCCGGGCCTGTCCCTCGCCCGCATGGCTGAGGAACAGCGCCAGGCCGATGAGGGCAATCGAACCGGCCAGGGCCAGCAGCTCCAGGGTATCGGCATAATCCATGCGCACGGCATGTTCGAAGAACTTGACCACCAGGATCATGAAAATGACCTTGATCAGCCGCGCCTTGAGATCATCGAGACTGTGGATCACCATCACCTTGGAGGAGGTTTCCGCCCCTTCGGCCTCGTCGATCTTGCTGATGAACAACTCATAGAGTCCGAGCGCGAAAATCAGCATGACCGTGGCCAGCAGATAGCCGTCCACGGCTTCGACCACATGGGTGAGAAAACCGGACCGCAACTGCGCCCGCTCTTCGGCCGCCAGGGCGGGCGACCCGTATTCCAGCACATGGGAGAGCATGTACCACACGTCGACGGTGGTCACGTAGAAGATGCCGAAACCGGTGAGCAGGCTGCCAAGCACCGCAAACAGCACCACCAGGCGGCTGCGCCAGAGAAAGGCTTCGAAAAACGTCTCGAGTTGCTTCATGTCCTGTGCTTCCTGTTCTCGTCGGCAGACGGCGACGCCGCGCCGGCCAGCAGCGGCTTCAGGCGAACCGCACGCAGGGCCGCAAGCGCATGCCGGGCATCGCCAAGGGCCTGCAGCACCGCCCGTTCCACCGCATCGGTACCGGTGGCTTCCAGTGGAATTCGTCCCCCGGCCAGTTCGACCAGATCATGCAGGGTCAGTTCGTCCAGACCGTTTCCCAGGCGCCAGCGGGAAAGGCCATATCGTATCACCAAACCCCGCTTGCGCAGAGCCAGCAGCAGGTCCAGCAACTGGGGGCCGCTCCAGTCACCGCGCCGTTCCAGTTGCCGCAGGGTCAGTCCGCCGGGATGCCGGTACAACTCCACCAGCAGGCGCACCAGCATCAGCAGTCGAGCGCCGCGCCGGCGCTGTTCCTTGAGCCCCACGCCGAGCGCATAGGCGATCTCCGCACCGAACAGGGTGATGAGCCAGGAGACGTAGATCCAGACCAGCAAGAGGGGAATGGTGGCCAGCGCGCCGTAGATCAGCTCATAGGTGGGAAACCAGCGCAGGTACATGGCGAACAGTTGCTTGGCCAGCTCGAACAGCACCGCGGCAACCGCGCCGGCAATCAGGGCATGGGTTCCGCGGACCGGCACGTTGGGCACCGTGCGATAGACCATGGCGAACAGCCCGGCGCTGAAGAGAACGGGCAACAGCGACAGCCACAGGCTTTGCAGGCCGGTGATGGCCAGGGCCTGCGCCAGGGACGGCAAGGTCAGCAGCCAGGTGGTCAGGCTGAGGCTCAGACCCAGCAGCAACGGTCCGAACACCAGGATCAGCACGTAGATGCCGAGGGTGAGCCAGAAACCGCGATGCCGGCGCACGTGCCAGATCCGGTTGAGTGCCCGATCGATGCTGTTGAGCAGCAACAGGCTGGTGACGAAGAAGGCGCCCCCGCTGAACGCCGTCAGCGAACGGGCCTTGTTGGCGAAGACCAGCAGATAGTTCTCGATGGCCGTGCCCAGATGGGGATTGAAGACCCGATGGATCCCCTCCTGCAGAAGCTCGCGCCAGTCGGGAAACCCCGGCAGCCACTGGAACAGGCTCAGGATCAGCGCCAGCAGCGGCACCAGGCCCAGGATGGTGGTATAGGCCAGGGAGGCGGCGACCCGGGTGCACTCGTCGCGCAGGCACTGGCCGAACAGCAGCCCCAGAAAACGCCGCACGTGGCGGCGCGAAAAGGGCCAGCGGGGCGGCTGTTCCGAATTCCGGCTCATCTGTTCAGCGTCGACGTCTGGCCGCCGTGCAGACGGCAGGGCAGTCATGGTTCCCGCGCACCAGACAGAAAAAAGGCCCGTATGCACGGGCCTTTTTCAACCGACGGATGATTTCGGATTACTGGGCAAGATAGGCCATGTCCGATTCTTCGACCACCCCCAGCGCCCAGCTGCCGCGGGTCTTGGCGTGGCGCACGGCGGCGTCCACTTCGGCGGCCGACGGATTGGTGTTGATGGTGAAGACCTGGCCCGGATAGATCAGATCGGCATCCTTGATCTTGTCGCTGTTGGCCTTGTAGATGAGCGGCCACTCGTAGGGATTGCCGTAGATGCTGGGCTTGGCGGAGATGTCCCACAGGTTGTCGCCACGCACCACCTCATAGGTGTTGGCGGCACCGCTCTCGGCGGCGGGGGCGGGTGCCGGGGCCTCGCTCTCCGAGATGATGCCCTGTTTCTTGAGTCGATCCAGCTCACGGTATTTCTGCTCGACGGCCAGTTCGGCCTGCCGCTTGGCCTTGTTGGCCAGCTTGATGGCGTCCTCGTACTTGCCGGCCTTGAGGGCCTTCTCGGCCTTCTTGATGAGCTTGCCGGTATCGCGCCACTCGTAACCTTCGGCCTTGGCCTTGGCATTGGCGGACTTGGCCGCGGCGATGGCGGCCTCGGCAGCGGCCTGATCGGCACCGGTGGCGGCTTCTTCGGTGGTGCCGGCGCAACCCACGGCAAAACCGATGACCAGCAGGAGCAGTGCGGTCAGTCTCAGTGCTTTGAATGTTTTCATTCTTATCGACTCCGAAGTTGTTGATTTATCCGTCTTTTCCAGAAACCCCGGCGGGGAGGTCCAATTCTGTTGTGGCAACGTAGCATTGGCCGATTCGGGCTGTCAAGGAACCGCGCCCGAAATTCCATCCTGCAAAAATATTAGCAGATTCCGTCGTCGATGCGAGGTGGTCAGCCGCTTTGGCAGGCGCTCAGGAAGCGCTGTCCCGCTGCCGCTTGCGCAGGCTCTGCTGGCGGGCCCGGATGGCCGCCTCCTTGGCCTCCAGGGCGAAGCGGCGGGCCGCCGGATAGTCGCCCACGCCGAGGGCGTCACTGGCCTCCTGCAGCAGGGCGCGGGCCTCGTCGAGCAGGGCCGGGGCATGGATCTCCGCTCCCGACGCCATCGCCGCCTCGATGGCCTGCCGGGCGTTGCTCATCTCCTGCACGGGCGGATTGACGGCGCAGCCGAGCAGCAGTCCGGAGATCAGGATCAGGAACGTCAGGCAGTGGCGGGCGGGGGTGCGGAACATCGGCATGGGTGTGGGTGGCAACCTGCAGGCAAGCTATCACCGGCCCCGAGCGAGTGTCAAGAAACGTGCCGAAGCGGATACGCATCCTGTTGGGTTAGAATGACGCGCCGACAACGATTGCCGAGGAACTTCCGTCATGTCCGTGACCCTCTATCACAATCCCCGCTGCAGCAAGTCGCGGCAGACGCTGCAACTGCTGCAGGAGCGCGGTATCGAACCGCAGGTGATCGAATACCTCAAGACACCGCCCGATGCCGACACCCTGCGTGCGATCCTCGCGCAACTGGGCATCGGCCCCCGGGATCTGCTGCGGCGCAAGGAAGCCGAGTACAAGGCCCTGGGGCTCGACAATCCGGAACTGAGCGACGCGGAACTGATCCAGGCCATGATCGAACATCCGCGGCTCATCGAACGGCCCATCGTGCTTACCGACAAGGGCGCCGCCATCGGCCGTCCGCCCGAGAACGTGCTGGAGGTGCTCTAGACCATGTCCGAAATCCTGGTGCTCTATTACAGCCGCCACGGCGCCACGGCAAAGATGGCCCACGAGATCGCCCATGGCATCGAACAGGTCAGCGGCATCACGGCACGCCTGCGCACGGTGCCGGAAGTGTCGACGGTCTGTGAAGCCGTGGAAGACACGATCCCCCCCGAAGGCGCGCCCTATGCCACGCTGGACGATCTGCAGGACTGCATCGGCCTGGCGCTGGGCAGCCCGACCCGCTTCGGCAACATGGCCGCGCCCCTGAAATACTTTCTGGATTCCACCACGCCGGTCTGGCTGGCCGGGGGGCTGAGCGGCAAGCCGGCGGCCCTGTTCACCTCCACTTCGAGCCTGCACGGCGGCCAGGAGACCACCCTGCTGTCGATGATGCTGCCCCTGCTGCATCACGGCATGCTGCTGGTGGGCCTGCCCTACAGCGAGACCACCCTGCTCACCACCACCACCGGCGGCACCCCCTATGGCGCCAGCCATCTGGCCGGCAGCGACAACGATCTGCCCCTGAGCGAGGAGGAAATCCGCCAGTGCCACACCCTGGGACGGCGCCTGGCCGAAGTGGCCAGGGCCCAGCAGGCGGCCGGCCTGATCGGCTCGGGCGGCGCGTGAGCCGCCTGCGCCTGGCCCATGCCGCCACCCTCGGCGGCATCCTCCTGCTGCTGGGGCTGCTGGTGCTGTGGTACGGCGTGCTGCAGCCGGCGCCGATCTGGCTGGCCCTCTTCGCCCTGCCCCTGCTGCTGCCCCTGCGTGGCCTGATCCGGGGACGCGCCTACACCCACGCCTGGACCAGTTTCCTGATCCTGATCTATTTCATTCACGGCGTGGTGGAAGCCTGGGCCAACCCGGGCGCGCGCCTGCTGGCGCTGGGGGAGATCCTGCTCAGCGTCGGTGTCTATACCGGCGCGATCCTGTTCGCGCGCTGGGCGCGGCAGCCCGGCGCAAACTGACGGGCATCGTCAGCTCGCGTGCAGCAGGCCGCGCACGAAGGGGATGGTCAGCCGGCGCTGGGCGGCGAGGGAGGCTTCGTCGAGGCGCTCGAGAAGGGCGAAGAGGCTGTTCATGTCACGGGGCTGACGGCGCAGCAGGTAGTCGGCCACCTCGTCGGGCAACTCGAAACCGCGGTGGCGGGCGCGCAGTTGCAGGGCCCGGCGGCGGCCGGCGTCGCCCAGGGGCTGGAGCCGGAACACCAGCCCCCAGCCCAGGCGGGTGACCAGATCGGGAAGCCGGAAACCCAGCGCCGCCGGGGAGCCCTCGGCCGCGAGCAGCAGCCGCCCGCCGGCCTCGCGGATCCGGTTGTAGAGGTGAAACAGGGCGGCCTCCCAGTCCGCCGCGCCGGCGACGATGCCCAAATCGTCGATCGCCACCACCGGGATCGCTTCCAGCCCGTCGAAGATCGCCGGCTGCGCGCCCGCGATCCCGCCCAGGGGCAGATAGACCGCCCCCGGCGCGGCATGACAGGCTGCCTGCAAGAGATGGCTCTTGCCACAACCGGCCGGCCCCCAGAGATAGAGGCTGTCGCCACCGCCGGCCCGCAGGGCCTGCAGGGCCAGCTCGTTGCCCTCGTCGTGGAAGTTGTCGAACGTGGCGCTGTCGCGCAACTGCAGCCGCAAGGGCAACTGACCCGAACTATCCGCCCCCATCGTCTCCCTCTCCGGCCGTCTCCCCATAGAGTTCGCTGGCCTGGTAACGCTGGCGCAGATGGCGCAGCAGCACGGCGATGACCGCCGCCACCGGCAGAGCCAGCAACACGCCCACGAACCCGAACAGTTGTCCGCCGGCGAGCACGGCGAAGATCACCGCCACCGGGTGCAGGCCGATGCGATCGCCCACCAGCAGCGGCGTGAACACGGTGCTCTCCAGCACCTGACCCACGCCGAACACCGCCAGGACGTAGATCAGATGCTGCACGTCCTGGAACTGGAGCCCGGCGGCCAGGCCGGCTGCGCCAATCCCGACGATGAAACCGAGATAGGGCACGAAGCTCACCAGGCCCGCCAGCAGGCCGATGGAGAGGAACAGCTCCAGTCCCGCCAGCCACAGGCCGACGGAATAGACCCCCGAGAGGGCCAGCATCACCAGCAGCTGGCCGCGCAGGAAGGCGCCCAGCACTTCGTCCGATTCGCGGGCCAGCCGGGAGACGACCGGCTCGAGGTGACGGGGCAGCAGATCGCGGATCGCGGCCACCAGCCGATCCCAGTCGCGCAGCAGATAGAAGGTGACCACGGCGACGATGGTGAGGTTCATCAGCCAGTTGCCGATCAGCATCCCCGAGCGGGTCAGCGAGGCGACGAGGGTGGCCAGCAGGCCGGAGGCGGTGGACCAGTTCTGGCCGAGCAGGCGGGCCAGCTCGCCGCGATCGAACTCGCTGACGTCGAAACCGAACTGGCGCTGCAGCCAGGGCAGCAGATGTGCTTCCGCCGTCTGCAGCCAGAGGGGCACCCGGGTCACGAGCACGTGGAGCTGTTTCTGCAACAGGGGCACCAGAAACAGCAGCAGGAGCAGCGCCAGCAGGGTCAGGCCACCGAATACCAGCACGGTGGCCCAGGTGCGCGACAGGCCCCGTTCCTCGAGCCGGTCACACAGCGGATCGGCGAGATAGGCGAGTACCGCCGCGATCAGAAAGGGGGTGAGCACCGGCGCCAGCAGCCAGATCAGCCAGCCCGTCACCAGCAACAGGGCCAGCCAGAAGGCCTCGCGCATCACGTTCATGGCGTCTCCTTGCGTTGCAGATCCTGCCGGGCGCGCCGGCTCCAGATGAAGACATAGGCCAGGCCGCTGGCCAGGATGGTCGCCGTGACCACGGCCACCAGGATCCCCTGCAGCCAGGCCATGGCCTCCAGGCCCGAGAGGCGCAGCAGGGTAACCACCACCAGGGCGATCTGACAGACCGTGTTGATCTTGCTGATCATCAGGGGTTCGAAGACCACCGGTCCCACCCGCCAGCGGTACAGCAGGGTGCCGGCCACGATCACCACGTCCCGCCAGATCACCAGCCCCACCAGCCAGCCGGGCAGATCGTCCAGCCAGCCCAGCACCAGGTAGGTGGACACCATCAGCAGCTTGTCGGCGAGGGGATCGAGAATGGCGCCGAGGCGCGAGGTCCAGCGGTAGTGGCGGGCCAGATAACCGTCGATGCCGTCGGAGATGCCGGCAATCAGGAACAGGGTCAGCGCCCAGCCGTAGCGCCCCTCCCACAGCAGCGCCACCACGGGGGGCACCAGCAGGATGCGCAGGATGCTGATCAGGTTGGGGAGCTGGCGGGCCTGCATGTCAGCTCCCGCCGTCCGCCGTGGAGGGACGGACCGAGGTCGCGGACGGGACGGGCCGGACGGTGTTCACGGAACCAGACGATACACCAGATCGGCCGTCAGGGGTTCGCGGGCCGGCGCGGCAGCGGCCCGGTCCGCCTCCCCCGCCGCGGAAGGCGCAACCGGTGCCGGTACGGTGGTCGCGGTTTCGGGGACCAGGGTATGCCCCAGCTCGATGGCCCGGGAGATGGCCGGCAGGCCGTTGCGGCTGGCCAAGCTGAACAGGGCCGACGCGGGCCGCACCTCGTCCGGCGCCGCCCGGGTCACGCCGTCGAGCCTGGCCAGATAGCGGAACGCCCGGGTGTAGTCGGCCAGATCGCGGATGCCAACCACCCGCACCCGCACCACGCCGGGCAGCGTGGTGGCGGCCACCCGGGCATAGCGTTCGGCGAGCTGCCGGGTACTGCCGGCGATGCCGGCGGCCAGCGCCGCGCCGAGCGTCTTGCCTTCGCTTTCCCAGTCGTCCCGGCGACCTTCGTTGTAGAGGGTCCAGCGGCTGCGCCAACGGTTGCCATAGGTCTTGTAGATCTTGCCCACCAGCACCGCCTGCACCTGATAGCGCTGGGAGGCGTCGAGGATGCGATCCTCGAAGTTGCCCCACACGTCGGCCACGGTCAGCCGGGCGCGATCGGTCAGATCGTAGAGAGGCAGGCGCAGAGGCAGCCCGCGGCGGGCCGCCTCGCGGGCCACTTCGTCACGCCACGCGGCCGGGCTGCCGGAGGAGAGCAGCTTGCGCCCGTGGCGGTCGTCGATCACTACCCAGGCGAGCACGCCGGGGCGGTTGCGGCCCCACACGGGCAGGCGACTGTCGCGCAGAACCCGGTTGACGGCCTCGGGCGCGAAACGCACCTGGAGCAGCAGTCGGCGTTCGCCATTCGCCTCGCGCACCGTGTAGCGGTAGCGTTCCACGTAGCGGGTGGGCAGCGCCAGGGCCTGTTCCACGCCTGGCTCCATGAGCGCCAGTTCGTCCCGCCCCGAGACCCGCATCAGCACCTGCCGCAGGGCATCGGTGAGGGCCCGGGTGCGGGTGTCACGCTCCTGATCGGCCACCGGCACCTCCACCAGATAGAGATTTTCCACCACCTCGGCAGAGGTGTTCAGCGCCGGCAGCAGCCACAGGCCGAGCCACAGAAGAAGCAAGGGGAACGAAGGCATGGGATTGGTGCGCATCCTGAAAGGTTGGGTCGGCACGAGCAGTGTCGTTTCGTCCAGGGCCGTGAATTGGTACAATCCGAGGCCTTTATTATGCACCGATTCCGAAGGAAAAAGGTGCGTTTCTTCCCATCCCGAGTCCGCAGGAGTCCTCCGTGTCCTCATCCCGTGGCGACGATGCCTCACCTTCCTCTTCCCTGAGCTACCGCGACGCCGGCGTGGACATCGATGCCGGCAACGCCCTGGTCGAACGCATCAAGCCACTGGCCGCCGCCACCCGCCGCCCCGGCGTGCTGGCCGGTCTGGGCGGCTTTGGCGCCCTGTTCGAGATCCCCGCAGGTTACCGCCAGCCGGTGCTGGTGGCCGGCACCGACGGGGTGGGCACCAAGCTCAAGCTGGCCATGGAACTGCACCGCCACGACACCATCGGCATCGATCTGGTGGCCATGTGCGTGAACGATCTGATCGTGCAGGGCGCCGAGCCGCTGTTCTTTCTCGACTACTATGCCACCGGCCACCTGGACGTGGACATCGCCAGCGACGTGGTCAAGGGCATCGCCGAAGGCTGCCGGCAGGCCGGGGCCGCCCTGATCGGCGGCGAGACGGCGGAGATGCCGGGCATGTATCAGGGCGGGGAATACGATCTGGCTGGCTTCTGCGTGGGCGTGGTGGAGAAGGACAGGATCATCGACGGCAGCCGGGTGCACAGCGGCGACGTGCTCATCGGCCTGCCGTCCAGCGGCCCCCACTCCAACGGCTATTCGCTGATCCGCAAGGTGCTGGAGACCACCGGCGCCCGTCTCGACCAGCCCTTCGACGGCGCGACCCTGGGCGAGCGGCTGCTGGCGCCGACCCGGATCTACGTCAGGCCCCTGCTGGCCCTGTTTGCCGAGTTCGACATCCATGCCCTGGCGCACATCACCGGCGGCGGCCTGCTGGAAAACCTGCCGCGGGTGATGCCGGAGAACACCGTGGCCCACGTGGACACCCGCAGCTGGACCCTGCCGCCGATCTTCGCCTGGCTGCAGGAACAGGGCGGCATCGACACCCGGGAGATGTATCGCACCTTCAACTGCGGCATCGGCATGGTGCTGGTGGCCAGTGCCGCCGAGGCCGGCGCCATCGTCAGCCGGCTGCGGGCCGAGGGCGAGCATCCGGTGATCATCGGCCACATCGACAGCCGCGAGGGCGCCCCCGCCGTGGAGCTGGACGGACTGGCATGACCGGCAACCCCCGCAACGCCACCTGCAGGCTGGTGGTGCTGATCTCCGGCAACGGCTCCAACCTGCAGGCCATCATCGACGCCATCGCCGCCGGCGAAATCCCGGCCGAAATCGGCGCCGTGATCAGCAACAATCCCGACGCCTACGGCCTGGAGCGGGCGCGCCGCGCGGGGATCCCCACCGCGGTGGTCGATCACCGTGACTATCCCGACCGGGAACGCTACGACCAGGCCCTGCGCGCCGTCATCGATCGCTACGCGCCGGATCTGGTGGTGCTGGCCGGCTTCATGCGCATCCTCACTCCGGCCTTCGTGGAACACTATGCCGGGCGCATGCTCAACATCCACCCCTCGCTGCTGCCCCGCTACCAGGGGCTCGACACCCACCGGCGGGTGCTGGAAGCCGGCGATGCCATCCATGGCGTCAGCGTGCATTTCGTCACTCCCGAACTGGACAGCGGCCCCATCGTGCTGCAGGCGGAGGTGCCGGTGGAACCGGGCGACACCGAGGAAGATCTGGCGCGCAAGGTGCATGCCGAGGAGCACGTGATCTATCCGCGGGTGATCCGCTGGTTCGCCGAAGGCCGGCTGCGCCTCGACGGCGACCGGGTGCTGCTCGACGGCCGGCCCCTGGCCGAGACGGAAAAACGGATCCGGGTTGAACCCGGCGCCCTCCGCCCCGACTAACTATCCAGGCGATACGGCCTTTCCCAGGAACTCGCCATGCGCGCAACGCTGCTCCTCCTCGTCGGCCTGTGGCTGGCCCTGCCCGTGCGGGCCGGTCTGCTCGACGCCGGCTTCGATGCCGAATACAAGGTCTACATGGCCGGCATCCCGGCCGGCATCAGCCAGCGCAACGTGGCGGTGAACGACGGCATCATCGTCTACCGCGCCCATTCGGAACCCCGGGGCATGGCCCGCCTGTTCACCCGCGACGTGGTGACCGAAACCAGCATCATGCAGCGGACGGACGGCGACGTGCAGCCCCTCGAATACCGCTACGATCAGACCGGCAAGGACGAAGTGCACGAAAAGGTGCTCTTCGACTGGGAGAAGAAGACCCTCACCATCACCAAGAACGGACGGACCTACCCCATCGTCGCCAATACCTACGACATGCTGTCCTTCCAGATCGCCATGATGCTCAAGCTGGCGCGGCAACCGAAGACCTTCACCTTCCATGTGGCCGATCACCACGATCTGCACACCTACGAGGCCACGGTGATCGGCACCGAGACCATCAGCATCGCCTGGCGCGACGACCTGCAGACCCTGCGGGTGGACTCCTTCAATCCCGAGGAAAACCTGCGTTTCTCCTTCTGGTGCGCGCCGGAACTGGACTACCTGCCGGTGCGCATCGAAATCGTGCGCACGGATCTGGACATGGGCAGCACCACGGAGCTGAAAACCCTGCGGATCAGGGCCGAGGGCCGAGGGCCGAGTGGCGAGAAAACGCGATAGATACTTCCTTCCCCTCGCCCACAGGCGGTTGGGATAGCGGCCTCGCCGCCCGGTCCTGCTTTCAGGCCTTCGGCAACGTCACGCCCTGCTGGCCCTGATACTTGCCGCCCCGGTCGCGGTAGGAGGTTTCGCACACCTCGTCCGACTCGAAGAACAGCATCTGGGCCACGCCCTCGTTGGCGTAGATCTTGGCCGGCAGGGGCGTGGTGTTGGAAAACTCCAGGGTCACGTGCCCTTCCCACTCCGGCTCGAGGGGGGTGACATTGACGATGATGCCGCACCGGGCGTAGGTGGACTTGCCCAGGCACACGGTCAGCACGCTGCGGGGAATGCGGAAATACTCCACGGTGCGGGCCAGGGCGAAGGAGTTGGGCGGAATGATGCACACCTCGCCCTGGTAGTCGACGAAACTCTGGTGATCGAAATCCTTGGGATCGACCACCGCCGAGTTGATGTTGGTGAAGATCTTGAATTCATCGGCGCAGCGCACGTCGTAACCGTAGCTGGAGGTGCCATAGGAGACGATGCGCCGGCCATCGGCCTCCCTGACCTGCCCCGGCTCGAAGGGCTCGATCATGCCGTGTTCCTGCGCCATCCGCTTGATCCATCGATCCGACTTGATACTCATCGGGCTGTCTCGCCGCCGCCACCAAAGGGCCGATATTGTGCACCGGAAAGCGGCTCCGGCGCAAAGGCGGGCCGGCGGGGAGTCTGCTAGAATCCGCCGTTTACCGGAACCGCCACCGCCATGTTCGCAACCCTCGCTCGACAACCCTGGCGCAGCACCCTGTGGCTGATTGCCGGTTTCGCCCTCCTGCACCTGCTCGTCATCGGCCGGGTGGAACTGTCCGGCGACGAGGCCCACTATGCCCTCTACGGCTATTACCTCGACTGGAGCTACTTCGACCACCCGCCCCTGGTGGGCTGGCTCAACGCCCTGATCCTGCCTGCCGCCGACAGCGAATTCGCCCTGCGCCTGTGGCCGGTGGCCCTCGGCGCCCTCACCGCCGGGCTGCTCTTCCGCCTGACCCGCGAGCTGTTTCCGGAAGAACCGGCCTTCGTGGCCCTGCTGGCCGTGGCCGTCTACGAAAGCGGCGTGATGTTCCAGCTCCTGAACATGGCCATGCTGCCGGACACCCCGCTGCTGCCCATCGCCCTGGCCCTCGCCCTGCTGCTGCACCGCGCCCTGCGCACGGGGGCCATCGGCGCCTGGCTCGGCGTGGGACTGCTCTTCGGCCTGGCGGGGCTGGCCAAGTACACGGCCATCACCCTGGTCGTCACCGCCCTCGTCGCCGTGCTCTGGAACCGCCGGCTGGACGCCCTGCGTCGCCCCGGCCCCTGGCTGGCCATCCTCGTGGCCCTGCTGGTAATCAGCCCGGTGCTCTACTGGAACGCCCGGCACGACTGGATCTCCTTCGCCTACCAGCTCGGCCACGGCGCGCCCGAACGGGCCTGGTCGCTCAAGCGCTTCCTCACCGCCCAGGCCGGACAGCTCATCGCCTACGGTCCGCTCATCTACCTGTTCGGTCTGGCCGCCCTGGGGGCAGCGTTGCGCTCGAGGGCGCCGGGAGAGCGCCTGCTGCTGGCACTGGCGCTGCCGGTGCTGCTGCTGTTCGCCTGGAGCGGCGGCTACGAAACCACCCTGCCCCACTGGCCGGCCCTCGGCTGGCTGGCCATGGCGCCGCTCATCGCGCGCTGGCTGGCGCGCCACTGGCCGTCCCGGGGGGTGCGCTTCGGCGCCCTGGCCGGCGGCGGCTATTCACTGCTGCTGATCGCCGCCATCGAATTGCTGATCCTGCTGCCCGTCAATCCCTTTCCGCCGGGCCGGCATCCCCTCGGCGATCTGCTCGGCTGGCGGGCCAGCGCCGAGCGGGCCGAAACCCTGCGCGCGCAGATGGCGGCCACACCCGGGCCGGAGCCGGCCCTCTACGTGGGCAACTGGTCCATCTTCAGCCACGTGGCCTGGTATGCCCGGCCGACACCGGTGCGCGTGACCGACAGCCGTTTCGATCAGTCGGACCTCTGGTACGGCTCGCCGGCACCGGGCGATCGCGGCATCGTGGTGGTGCCCGAGTATTACTGGAACCGTCCGGCCACGGCCGGCTTCGGCAAGTTTCGCCACTGCGCGGCGCCAGTGCTGGTGGAGGCGCGGATCGGCGGCGTCGCCGCCAGCCGTTATCGGCTGTACGCCTGTGAAGATTACCGGGGGGCCGAGTGATCCGCCCCCTCCCCCTCGTCTCTCCCTGGACCTGGGCCGTGCCGCTGGCCGGGATGCTGCTGCTGGCCGGCATCGGCCTCGGCGACAGCAACCGGGAACTGTTCCTGTGGCTCAACGGCCACCTGCAGTTCTCGAAAACCTTCTGGCTCAACGTGACCCTGTTCGGCGACGCCGGCATGGTGATGATCCTGGTCCTGCCCCTGGTGGGCCGGCGACCGGACATCATCTGGGCCGGGTTGCTGGCCGGGGTCGTCGCGGCCCTGCTGGTCAACGGAGGCAAGGAGTTCTTCCAGATCCCCCGCCCACCCGCGGTATTGCCGGCCGACGCCTTCCACCAGCTCGGCAACCGTTTCGGCGCCAGCGCCTTTCCCTCGGGACATACGGCAGCGGCCTTCGCCCTGGCCGGGGTCCTGGCCCTCCTGCCAAATCCGAACGGGCTGCGCTGGCTGGCCCTCGCCGCCGCGGTGCTGATCGGCCTGTCCCGGATCGCCGTGGGCGCCCACTGGCCCCTGGACGTGGCCGCCGGCATGGTGACCGGCTGGGTTGCGGCCATCGCCGGCGTCCACCTGGCCCGGCGCCTCCCCGGCGAGCACCGCTGGGCGCAGCGGGGCGCGGCCCTGTTGCTGCTGTTCACCGTCTATTATCTGGTGGTGCTCCACACCCGGGGCGATGCCGAGGCCCGCGCCCTGGAGATCGCCGTGCCCCTGCTCGCCCTGGCGCTGGCCCTGCCGGGCCTGAAGCGGCTGTTCCGGCCGGGAGCGAACGCATGAGCGCTGCCCGTCAACGCCTGGGGCTGGCGCTGCGCCTGGCCGTGACGCTCGGCATTCTCTGGCTGATCTTCCGCAACATCGATCTGCACGGGGTGCTTGCCGTGATCCGCACCGCCGGGTGGCCCGCCCTGGCCCTGGCCCTGCTGATGCAGCTGCTGAGTACCTGGCTGGCCGGCTTCCGCTGGTACCTGGTGATGCGCGAACTCGGTTTCGGCTTCAGCTCCGGCTTCTACGTGCGCAGCTACTTCAAGGGCGCCTTCTTCAACCAGGGGCTGCCCACCAGCATCGGCGGCGACGCCATGCGCGTGCTCGACGTGGCCGGCAGCGGCTTTCGCAAGCGTGACGCCTTCAAGGGCGTATTCATCGATCGCATCCTCGGCCTGCTGGGTCTGCTGCTGCTCAACCTGATGGCCAACGCCCTGCTGCCCGATCTGCTGCCGCGCGGCGTGTTCTGGATCATCAACGCCCTCGTGGCCGGCGGCGTGGCGGGCTTTCTCACCCTGGTCTTCCTGCACCGTCTGCGGGGATTCGAACGCTGGCGCCCCACCGCCTATCTGCTCGACATCTCGCGCAAGCTGCATCAGGTGCTGCGCGGACCCCGGCGGCTGCTGCGCCAGCTGGGCCTGTCGCTGGCCATCCATGCCCTGTCGATCCTCAACATCTTCCTGGTGGGCCGCAGCGTAGGGCTGGACTACGACATCGTCACCTTTGCGGTGATCGCGCCGCCGGTGTTCCTGCTGACCCTGATCCCCGTCTCCCTGGCCGGCTGGGGGGTGCGCGAAGGGGCCATGATCGGCCTGTTCACGCTGCTGGGCGCCGACAAGACCGTCGTCTTGTCCATGTCCATCCTCTACGGCATCATCCTGATTCTTGCCAGCCTGCCGGGGCTTCTGATCACCCTGCGCGGCCGCTTGCACCGCCGCGCGCCCGACCGACAGAAAAAGGAACCACCCGCATGAACGTGGATACCATGCGCCGCATCGACTACTGGGCCGGCGTTCCCCTGTGTGCCCTGGTCAGCGCCTGGCTGCGCCTGTGGCACTGGCTGCGCCCGGCCGGGCGCATCCGGCCCCGGCGGGTGCTGCTCATCGAACTGTCGGAGATGGGCAGCGCCATCCTCGTGGATCCGGCCATGCGCAAGCTCAAGGCCAACGGCGCCGAGCTGTACTTCCTGATCTTCGCGAAGAACGCGCCGAGCCTGCACCTGCTGGGCACGGTGCCGAAGGAAAACATCTTCACCCTGCGCGAAGACAGCCTCTGGCATCTGGCCATCGACACCCTGCGCTACCTGCGCTGGGTACGCCGGCAGCGCATCGACTCGGTCATCGATCTGGAGCTGTTCTCCCGTTTCACCGCCCTGCTCACCGGCCTCTCCGGCGCCGGCAACCGGGTCGGCTACCATGCCTTTCACAACGAAGGGCTCTACCGGGGCGAGATGCTCACCCACAAGGTGGCCTACAACCCCCACCTCCACATCAGCAAGAACTTCATCGCCCTGGTCAACGCCCTGCTGAGCACCCGCGAGGAACTGCCCTATTCGAAGACCGTGATCACCGACGAGGAAATCCGCCTGGCCCAGGTCGACATCGACGCCGCCCGCCAGGACGCCCTGCGCGAGCGCATTCGCGACCGCCATCCCGATTACGATCCATCCCTGCGCCTGGTGCTGATCAACCCCAACGCCAGCGAACTGCTGCCCCAGCGCCGTTGGATGCCCGAGCGTTACGTGGAAGTGATGCGGCGCCTGCTGGCTGAGTACGACGACATCCTGATCCTGATCACCGGGGCGCCGAACGAAATCGCCGAAGCCGAACAACTGCGGGATCTGGTCGACCACCCCCGCTGCGTCAACTTCGCCGGCGCCCTGAAGCTCGAGGAACTGCCGGTACTCTACAGCCTCGCCACCCTCATGCTCACCAACGACTCGGGACCGGCCCACTTCTCCGCCATCACCCCGCTGCGCACCTTCGTCATCTTCGGCCCGGAAACCCCGAAGCTCTACGGCTCCCTCGGCAACAGCACTCCCCTCTACGCCGGCCTGGCCTGCTCCCCCTGCGTCAGCGCGGCCAATCACCGCAAGACGCCCTGCAAGGACAACGTCTGTCTGCAGGCCATCGAGGTGGAAACGGTTCTCTCACACTTGTGCAAAGCGCTGCGCTGAACGGCCTTCCGGCTGCGACGACAGCCCCCCAGAGGTTGCGATAATCCACTTCCTCACACCTAACCCGGATATTGCACCAAGGCGGCCGACTTGAACGGGTTGGGTTCGGTATCTTCCGAGCCAAATCCGTCCGAAAGGCCATGGATGGCTGACACGATTTGCGCCTATTCGATTTCAGGCCGTATCTGGCTGCGCATCGAATACATCCCTGTAGGCTCTACGGCCGCAGTCGCTTCGGGCATCCTGCCCTCTCGCGACACTTGTGCGTTCTGCACATCGTCCATGCAGCCAAAGGTCACGAAACGACTCCCTGTCCCGCAGGGATCAGTGCACACAATGCACCATGGTCTGATATTTGGAACTTCTATTTAGCAATGGCAGGATATCAGCGGGAGAATAGGAAACGGCCAAGTCGCGCCAACCAGAAGCGCGGATGATAACGATCGGATCGACCCGGTGGGAAGAGCAGGTGTACCGGCAGCCGCAGCACCCGTTGCCAGGGTGCGCAGTCCAGGCGCAAGGTATTCCAGATCGTGCCCAAATTATTTAGAGTCAATACCCGACCCGGGAGACGGCCATCGATATAATAGGCTTCGCACATCAACCGCTGCACTGTCGCCATACGGGCATAGCCCGGTCGAATGCGCTGCCTGACCGCCGCACGAAACGACGGCATGAAAGACCACCAACCATTTTCCTCGAGCAATTGCATCATCAACCAGACGTATTCTGCAAGCTGGGGAGATTCGAGCTGTGTCCGGACCCAAGCCCAATTCAAATCCGGATGCTTCTGCAATAGCAACAGGCAATCCAGAATACCCACGACACCCCCGACATCACGAAAATCTTCCGCCCAGTGTCCGATCAGGTATAGGAACTGCAATTCGGGTTGCAACAGCCGGACGGGGTGGCCGGCAAAGCGGGCAGGTCGGGCACTCGTAAACACCGACTCAGCCCGAAAGACGGGCAGGCGTGACAGCGGCGAGGCCGGGGCAAACAAGTCAGTGTGCACTTCGACCCAGACACCCCAATCCGGATGCACAAAAGGCATCGTATGATGCATGCGCTCATAAAACGCGTGATCATGGGTCGAACGTTGCACGAAGCCGAGTTCCCGCAAGGCCGTTTCTACCGGTTCGAGAAATGGCCTTTCAATCAGGACGTCCATGTCCCGCATCGGCCGGCAGTGGGCATAAGGATAAAACGTTTGGGCAACAGACATCCCCTTGAGCAGCACCAATGGGGGAACATTGTCCGGGAGCCGAGCCAGCAGATCATGCAGGGCATCGGCTTGGCTCTGATAGAGCAATCTGGCCGTCAGAACGTCGCCCTGCCAGGGAATACCCCGTTGCTCAAACCAGACGTCAGATTTGTCAGCCAACGTCCGATACAACGGTACGAGACAGTTGCGCCGCAAATGTTCCGGATCCGCAGATGAAGAGATCACCGGTTCGTGCCCGGTGGCAATGGCTCCCAACAGCGCCCGGATCGGCGATGGTGAGGGTCGCTCACCGATCCTTGCGACGACATCTCTTCTGCTTCCGGCCAAACTGCGCTCCGCGTTGCCATTGTTAACTTTGTTACTCATGATTACACGTAGCCCAGACCGACCCACACGCGGATCGAGCTTGCCGATATCGTCCAATCTATACAAGTCATTCTCGACAATTCCATGGCAGTAACCTAAAGGTCATAAGCGCTTGGGTAGATAAAACTCCCATTGGATCATTGCTAGACTCTGCTATATTACAAAGTAGCCAGAGGCGACGGACTCAATGCCGTTTCGTACCTGCCAGGGGATCATTTGCCAGAGAATCGATGACGAGTTGGTTCTGCTGGACCGGGAACACGAGCAGATTCATCAACTGAATTCCGTTGCTAGCCTGATCTGGGAAAAACTGGCGAGCGGAACGGCACTCGACGACATTGTACAGCTACTCACCGCACGGTATGCAGTCGACGAGACCACTGCCCGTAATGATATCGAGCAGTTGATATCCGACCTCCAGAAAAAAGAACTCATCGAAGGGGGTGAGCCATGAAGAAGACGCCTGAGCAGACCGTATCCACTGGGCGGCGTGGTTTTCTGAAGAAGAGCGCCTATCTGGTACCAGCCATCGTAACTTTGAAGGTTACTCCCTCCTTTGCCGCAGCCGGCTCGGGTTATACGGCACCGAACACCACCTCAACCACGAACCTAAGCGAATGAGACGCACCGACAATCCCTACCGCGAGACATTGCCGGACAACGCAAACGAGGGCAAAACCATGGAAACAAATTCGGGATTGCAGCAATCGCGGAGGAACTTTGTTCGCAAGGCGGCTTATCTGGCACCGGCTATCATCACCCTGAAGGCCATTCCGTCATTTGCTTCGGCCGGTTCAGGTTATCGTGAGTCCCGTCCGAACCGACCGCTCCCGCCACGGGTCCGGCAACGGATTCGCCGTTACTTGCAGCAGCATCCCCGGATACGCCTGCGCCGCGTCCGGGAGCATAACCTGAGTCACCTGCGCTTCCGCCGCGAACACGATTGACGCGCTGCACGCTGTCTTGCATTACCCGCCGACCGGCGTGAAAGGACCCGTCGGCGTCGAAATCGAGCCGGTTATCTGCTGTTGACGACCATCACCCTCTCCATCTTCGACGTCCCGATCCACATCGAAGCCTGTCCCGTCACGCAACCACTGGTGCTGACAATCTTCGGCGCACATCAGATCCCGGCAACCGCCCCGCCCCGCCTGCGCTATCGCCTTCGTTGGCGTAAAATGAAACGCGATTTCATTCTGGGTACGGGTGAACACGAATCCACCACTCCCCGGACAGGGGAATTGCTCTACCGGCTCGAGAAACACCTCACCATTGCCATCCAGAAACAACGCCCGGATCTGCTGTTCCTGCATTCCGCCGTGGTCACACACAACGAACGGACGTTGCTTCTTAGCGGACCGTCGGGCGCTGGGAAGTCCTCCCTGACCTGGGGATTGCTGCATGCAGGCTATGCCTATCTGAGTGACGAACTGGCAGCCATCGATCCGGCAACCGGTCGGGTCTGGCCCTATCTCAGAGCCATCAATCTGAAACAGCCCCTGCCCCCACCCCATGAGCCACCCATAGGCTGCCTCGAAACCGAGCACGCGCTGCACATCCCCACCCGGCTGTTCCCATCCGGCTGTGAACGACAGCCGCGTCCCGTCACGGATGTATTGATCATCGAATACGCTGGTAATCGTACGCCACCCCGGATTGTCCCATTGCGACACGCCGAAGCGATTTCCCGGCTCTATCCCAATCTCCTCAATGGTCTGGCCCACCCTCAAGCCGGCCTGCCCGCTCTGTCTGGGGTTGTGCAACAAACCCATTGCCTGCATTTCATGACAGGCGAATTGCGGGCCAGTTGCCAACTGCTCGAAAACCAGTTGCAAAACTTTGCAGCCCCATGAACGACGAAACCGGCCAGAAGGCCGGTTTCGAAAGGGCACGATACCGTGAGCGCATCAGTTGTTCTGAATCACGATCTTCGGGAAGCTGGCACTGTAGTCCTTGGCCTTGAGTGACAGCTTGGCGGCCACCCGGCGGGCGATGTCGCGGTAGATCTGCGCGATGCGGCCTTCGGGATCGGCGACCACGGAGGGCTTGCCGCTGTCGGTGGTCTCGCGGATCGACTTGTCGAGCGGCAGGGCGCCGAGCAGCTCCACGTCGTTCTCCTCGGCCATGCGCTCGCCGCCGCCGGCGCCGAAGATGTGTTCTTCGTGTCCGCAGTTGGAGCAGATGTGGATGCTCATGTTCTCGATGATTCCCAGCACCGGCACTTCCACCTTCTCGAACATCTTCAGGCCCTTGCGCGCATCGAGCAGGGCGATGTCCTGGGGCGTGGTGACGATCACCGCGCCGGTGACCGGCACCTTCTGGGCCAGGGTGAGCTGGGTGTCGCCGGTGCCCGGCGGCAGGTCGATCACCAGGTAGTCCACGTCCCGCCAGTTGGTGTCGTTGAGCAATTGCTCCAGGGCCTGGGTGACCATGGGGCCACGCCAGATCATCGGCGTTTCCTCGTCGATCAGGTAGCCGATGGACATGGACTGGATGCCGTGATTCTCGAGCGGCTCGAGGCTCTTGCCGTCCTTCGACTCGGGCTGATCGCTGATGCCCAGCATGCGCGGCTGGCTGGGGCCGTAGATGTCGGCGTCCAGAATCCCCACGGTGGCGCCCTCGGCGGCCAGGGCCAGGGCCAGGTTCACCGAGGTGGTGGACTTGCCCACGCCGCCCTTGCCCGAGGCCACGGCGATGATGTTCTTCACCCCCTTGATGGGCTCGACGCCCTTTTGCGTGCTGTGGGCATCGATCTTGTGGGAAACATTGACGGTGGCATCGCTGATGCCCTCGACGGCCGTGATCCTTTCCTTCAGCTTCTCGGCCAGTTCGGCCTTGTAACCCTCGGCGGGGAAGCCCAGAACCACGTCGACGGTCGCCTTGTCGCCGTCGATTCGGATGTCCTTCACGGCCTTGGCGCTGACCAGGTCTTTGTCCAGATACGGATCGGTATAGCCCTTGATGGCTTCTTCGATCTGGGTGGGGGATACGTCAGCCATGTGATTCTCCTGCAAAGTGCATGGGTAAATAACCTAGCAAAATAATAAAGTAATAGTCGGGGGAGCGCAATAGTACACAAATTCCACGCCAACTTCTAATTGGCGTAGAATAGCCGGTCTTGCAGCGGCCCGGCCGCTCGCCCGGCGCGGCCTCCGACCGGCGACACGCCCGCTCCGGCACTTTTCCCTTTCAGAACAAGAAGTTGAAACAATGCCGCAGAAACCCCGCCAGATTCTCGTCACCAGCGCACTGCCCTACGCCAACGGTTCGATCCATCTCGGGCATCTGGTGGAGTACATTCAGACCGATATATGGGTGCGGTTCCAGAAGATGCAAGGCCACGAGGCCATCTACGTCTGTGCCGACGACGCCCACGGCACCCCCATCATGCTCCGCGCCCAGAGCGAAGGCATCACCCCCGAGGAACTGATCCAGGCCACCTGGGAGGAGCACACCCGCGATTTCGCCGACTTCCACATCGGCTTCGACAACTATCACACCACCCACTCGCCCGAAAACCGGGAACTGGCCGAAACCATCTACCGGCGCCTGAAGGACGGGGGCTACATCCGCACCCGGGTCATCCAGCAGGCCTACGATCCGGTGGAAAAGATGTTCCTGCCGGACCGCTTCATCAAGGGCGAATGCCCCCGCTGCGGCGCCCCGGATCAGTACGGCGACAGCTGCGAGGTCTGCGGCGCCACCTACAGCCCGACCGAACTGAAGAACCCGATTTCGGTGATCTCCGGCGCCACCCCGGTCGAGAAGGAATCGGAGCACTACTTCTTCGCCCTGGGTGAGTTCGAGGACATGCTGCGCCAGTGGGCCCTGGAAGGCCGGCATACCCAGCCGGAGATCGCCAACAAGCTGCGCGAATGGTTCGAGGCCGGCCTGCAGGACTGGGACATCAGCCGCGACGCCCCCTACTTCGGCTTCGAGATCCCCGACGCGCCGGGCAAGTACTTCTACGTCTGGCTGGACGCCCCCATCGGCTACATGGCCAGTTTCAGGCACTGGTGCGAGCGCACCGGCACCGACTTCGACGCCTGGTGGGGCCCCGAGAGCCAGGCCGAGCTGTACCACTTCATCGGCAAGGACATCGCCTATTTCCACACCCTGTTCTGGCCGGCCATGCTCTACGGCAGCAGCTTCCGCCTGCCCACCGCCGTGTGGTGCCACGGCTTCCTGACCGTCAACGGCCAGAAGATGTCCAAGTCCCGCGGCACCTTCATCAAGGCCCGCACCTACCTCAACCACCTCAATCCTGAATACCTGCGCTACTACTTCGCCGCCAAGCTCGGCCCGGGGATCGACGACATCGATCTCAATCTGGACGACTTCCAGCAGCGGGTCAACGCCGATCTGGTGGGCAAGGTGGTCAACATCGCCAGCCGCTGCGCCGGGTTCATCAACAAGCGTTTCGAGGGACGCCTTTCGGCCACCTGTTCCGAACCGGCCCTGTACGCCGAATTCGCCGCCGCCCGCGAGCGCATCGCCGAGCTGTACGAGGCCCGCGAATACGGCCACGCCATCCGCGAAATCATGGCCCTGGCCGACCGGGCCAACCAGTACATCGATCAGCACAAGCCCTGGGTGCTGATCAAGGAGGCGGGCCGGGAAGCGGACGTCCAGGCCGTGTGCAGCACCGGCCTCAACCTGTTCCGGGTGCTGGTGGCCTGGCTCAAGCCGGTGCTGCCGCGCCTGGCCGAAGCCGCCGAGGACTTCCTCAACATCGCGCCTCTGCGCTGGGACGACGTGGCCGAGCCGCTCACCGATCATGTCATCGATCCCTTCAGGCCCCTGCTGACCCGGGTGGAGAAGGAACGTGTCGAGGCCATGCTGGAAGAGGCCAAGGAACACCTCGAACCCGCTGCACCGGCCAAACCTGCCAAAACCGAACCCGCCGACGGGACGGAACCGCTGGCCCCGGAAATCGCCTTCGACGATTTTGCGAAGATCGATCTGCGCGTGGCGCGCATCGCCCGGGCCGAGCACGTCGAAGGTGCCGACAAACTGCTGAAACTGACCCTGGATCTGGGCGCCCTCGGCACCCGCCAGGTCTTCGCCGGCATCAAGTCGGCCTACGATCCGGCCACGCTGGAAGGCCGCCTCACGGTGATGGTGGCCAACCTCCAACCCCGCAAGATGCGCTTCGGCGTCTCCGAAGGCATGGTCCTGGCCGCCGGCCCCGGCGGGAAGGAACTGTTCCTCCTCTCACCGGATGAAGGCGCGCAACCGGGGATGCGCGTCAAATGAGGGCCAAGGAACGAGGGCCGACGACTGCAGGGATGCAGGAGGTAGAGCGAAGCAGGAAGCCAGAGCCGAGTGGTGAGGTGGGATAACCGATGATTTCCGGGGCCTTCACGGGATCTCCCCGTCAATCGTGTGTTGTTGCTCCGCAGAGAGCGGCATATCATTGCAGCATGCCCGTATCCCGTCACCATTCCTCGTCCCTCGTCCCTCGTCCCTCGGCCCTGCCGTCATGACCGACTACCTCCTCATCCTCGTCAGCACCATCCTGGTCAACAACTTCGTGCTGGTGAAGTTCCTGGGGCTGTGCCCGTTCATGGGGGTGTCGCGCAAGCTGGAGACGGCCACGGGCATGGGGCTGGCCACCACCTTCGTGCTCACCCTCTCGGCGGTGTGCAGCTATCTGGTCAACGAATACCTGCTGGCACCGCTGGGGCTGGAATACCTGCGCACCATCGCCTTCATCCTGGTGATCGCGGTGGTGGTGCAGTTCACCGAGATGGTGGTGCACAAGACCAGCCCGCTGCTCTACCAGGTGCTGGGGATCTTCCTGCCGCTCATCACCACCAACTGCGCGGTGCTGGGGGTGGCCCTGCTCAACGTGCAGACCGAACACGGTTTCGTGGAATCGGCCCTGTACGGCTTCGGCGCAGCCGTGGGCTTCTCGCTGGTGCTGGTGCTGTTCGCCGCCATCCGCGAGCGGGTCAACGTGGCCGACGTCCCCGAGCCCTTCCGCGGCCCTTCCATCGCCCTGATCACGGCGGGCCTGATGTCCATCGCCTTCATGGGCTTCGCCGGGTTGGTGAAGGGCTGACATGCTGACGGCCATCCTGGTGCTCACCGTGCTGGCCCTGCTGTTCGGGCTGCTGCTGGGCTATGCCTCGGTACGCTACAAGGTGGAAGGCGATCCCATCGTCGATCAGATCGACGCCATCCTGCCCCAGACCCAGTGTGGCCAGTGCGGCTATCCCGGCTGCCGACCCTACGCCGAAGCCATCGCCAAAGGCGAGGCCGAGATCAACCGCTGCCCGCCCGGCGGCGAAACGGTGATCGTGCAACTGGCCGATCTGCTGGGCCGGGAGCCCATTCCTCTCGACGAGGAACGCGGCGAGGCCAAGGACACGCCCACGGTGGTCGAAATCGACGAGAACCTGTGCATCGGCTGCACCCTGTGCATCCAGGCCTGTCCGGTGGACGCCATCCTCGGTGCCCCCAAGCAGATGCACACCATCCTCAAGGCCGAATGCACCGGCTGCAATCTGTGCATCCCGCCCTGCCCGGTGGACTGCATCCGCATCGTGCCGGTGGAAGAGGACATCAGCACCTGGCGCTGGCCGGAGCCGAAGATCGATCTGGAACAGCCGGTGGATGTCGCGGAGGAAACCGCATGAGGCGGCGGCTCTGGCATTTCCACGGCGGCCTCCATCTGGAGGGCCACAAGGATCTCTCCATGCACGAGCCGGTGGCCGCGGCGCCGCTGCCGGCGCGCATCGTGCTGCCCCTGGCCCAGCACATCGGCGCTCCGGCCGAGCCGGAAGTGAAGGTGGGCGAGAAGGTGCGCAAGGGCCAGCGCATCGCCCGGGCCACCGAATACGTCAGCGCCCCCATCCATGCCAGCACCTCGGGCACCGTGGTGGCCATCGAGGAGCGGGCCGTGCCGCATCCTTCCGGCCTGCCCGCCCCCTGCATCGTCATCGAGGCCGACGGCCAGGATGAATGGATCGAACGCCAGCCGGTGCCCGATTACGAAAGCCTCGACCCCAGCGCCCTGCGCAACGTGATCCGCGAGGCCGGCATCGTGGGCCTGGGCGGCGCCGGCTTCCCCAGCTTCATCAAGCTCAATCCGGGACCCGACAAGGTGGTGGATCTGCTGATCCTCAACGGCGCCGAATGCGAGCCCTACATCACCTGCGACGCCATGCTCATGCAGGAGCATCCCCGGCGGATCATCGACGGCCTGCTGATCATGCGCCATGCCCTGCGCGCGAAACGCTGCATCATCGCCATCGAAGACAACAAGAAGGTGGCCCACACGGTGCTGGTCAACGCCCTGCAGGAACACGAGGCCGAGTTCATCGAGATCGTGCAGGTGCCAACCGTGTATCCCACCGGCGGCGAGAAACAGCTCATCAAGGTCCTCACCGGCCGCGAGGTGCCCTCCAACGGCCTGCCCATCGACATCGGCATGGTCTGCCACAACGTGGCCACCGCCGCCGCCGTGCACGACGCCATCGCCGAGGGCACGCCGCTCATCGAACGGATCGTGACCGTCACCGGCGAGGCCCTGGATCGCCCCCGCAACCTCACGGTGCGCATCGGCACGCCCTTCTCCCTGCTGCTGGAAGCCGGCCAGTGGCGCGAGACCGATACGGATGAAGTGCTGATGGGCGGCCCCATGATGGGTTTTGCGGTGCCGGATCTCGACGTGCCGGTGGTCAAGACCACCAACTGTCTGCTGGCCCGCCCCCGCAGCCAGCCCCATCGCCAGCCGGCCATGCCCTGCATCCGCTGTGGCCAGTGCGCCCGGGTGTGCCCGGCGCAACTGTTGCCCCAGCAGCTCTACTGGTATGCCCATGCCCGCAACTTCGATCGCATCCAGGACTACCACCTGTTCGACTGCATCGAATGCGGCTGCTGCGCCTACGTCTGCCCCAGCCACATCCCGCTGGTGCAGTACTACCGTTTCGCCAAGACCGAGATCTGGGCCCAGGAGCGCCAGAAACAGAAGGCCGACCGGGCCCGCCAGCGGCACGAATGGCATCTCGAACGCCTGGAACGGCGCAAGCGCGAAGAGGAAGAACGCCGCCGGCGCAAGAAGGAATTGCTGAAGAAGAGCAAGGCCGCAGGCGGCGATGCCGCCAAGAAGGCCGAAATCGAGGCCGCCCTGGCCCGGGTCAAGGCGAAGAAGGCCAGCCGGCAGGCGGCCCGAGCCAACACCGAAAACCTGACCGACGCGCAGAAGCAGGCCATCGCCGCCGTCGAGGCCCGACGCCAGCGCCTGCAGAAGGGCGGTGACAGTGGAGATTCCCAATGAGCCTGCCGGAACAGACCCTGCACAGCTCCCCCCATCTGCCACCCACCAATTCGGTGCGGCGCATGATGATCCTGGTGATCCTGGCCCTGATCCCCGGCCTGCTGGCCCAGGTGCACTTCTTCGGCTGGGGCGTGGTGGTCAACCTGGTGCTGGCCGTGGCCACGGCGCTCGGGGCCGAGGCCCTCATGCTGCGCCTGCGCCGTCGCCCCGTCCTGCCGTTCCTTGGTGACGGCAGCGCCCTTTTGACCGGCCTGCTGCTGGGCCTGGCTCTGCCCACCCTCTCGCCCTGGTGGCTGATCGTCACCGGCGCCGCCTTCGCCCTGATCGTGGCCAAGCACCTCTATGGCGGACTCGGCTACAACCCCTTCAATCCGGCCATGGTGGGCTACGCCATGCTGCTGGTGGCCTTCCCCCGCGAGATGACGGCCTGGCAGCCCATCGGCGGCGACAGCCTCGGCTTCCTCGAGCAGTGGCGCTATACCCTCACCGGCCAGTTGCCGGCCGGCCTGGATTACGACGCCCTCACCGCCGCCACCCCGCTGGACACCCTGCGTACCGCCCTGGGCATGGATCTGACCCTGAACGAGATCTTCGCCAAATACGAACACCTGGTCAGTCCCTTCGGCGGGCGCGGCTGGGAGTGGGTCAATCTCTGGTACGCCGTGGGCGGTGTGGCCCTGGTGGCGCTGCGGGTCATCAGCTGGCGGATCCCGGCGGCCGTGATCCTCACCCTGTTCCTCGTCGCCACCCTGTTCGCCCTGCCGGATCCGGATCTGCGGCCCTCCCCCTGGTTCCACCTGTTCACCGGTGCCACCATGCTCGGCGCCTTCTTCATCGCCACCGATCCGGTCACCGCCGCCACCACGCCGCGCGGGCAGCTCATCTACGGCGCCGGCATCGCCCTGCTGATCTACGTGATCCGCACCTGGGGCGGCTATCCCGACGCCGTGGCCTTCTCGGTGCTGCTGATGAACCTGGCCACGCCCACCATCGACTACTACACCACGCCCCGGGTCTTCGGCGAGGAGCGGCGCTGACATGAATGCCCTGATGCGTCAGATGCTGATCAGCGCCAGCCTGCTCGGCCTGTTCGCGGTGCTCGGCACCGGCATGGTCGCCGTCACCCACGAGGCGACCGCCGAGCGCATCGCCGCCAATCACCGCGCCCGCCTGCTCCGCTCGCTGCACCTGCTGGTCACCCCCGACATGCACGACAACGATCTGATCAACGACATGATCACGGTCACCGATCCAGAATGGCTGAGCAGCGACGATCCGGTGCGCGTCTGGCGGGCCCGCAAGCAGGGCAAGCCGGTGGCGGTGATCATCAATTCGGTGGCGCCCGACGGCTACAACGGCCGCATCGAACTGCTGGTGGCGATCCGCGCCGACGGCACCCTGCTGGGCGTGCGCGTGGTCGGCCATCAGGAAACGCCGGGGCTGGGCGATGCCATCGACGCCAGCAAGAGCGACTGGGTGCATGAATTCGACAACCGCTCACTCAACAACCCCGACAAAAAGGGCTGGAAGGTGAAGCGCGACGGCGGCGTCTTCGACCAGTTCACGGGCGCCACCATCACCCCGCGGGCGGTGGTCAAGGCCGTGTACAGGACCCTGGTCTATTTCGAAAAACACCACGACGAACTGTTCCAGCAACCGGCCCGGCCGGTGGAGGCCATCGAGCATGAGTAACTCCGGCTATCGACACATCATCAACGACGGACTGTGGCACAACAACCCGGCCCTGGTGCAGATCCTCGGCCTCTGCCCCCTGCTGGCGGTGACCAACACGGTGATCAACGCACTGGGGCTGGGCCTGGCCACCACCGTCACCCTGGTGGCCTCCAACGGCACCGTGTCGCTGATCCGCCGCTGGGTGCGGCCGGAGATCCGCATCCCCGTGTTCGTGCTGATCATCGCCTCCATCGTCACCGTCATCGAACTGGTGATGAACGCCTTCTTCCACGAGCTGTACCTGATCCTGGGGATCTTCATTCCCCTGATCGTCACCAACTGCAGCATCATGGCCCGCGCCGAGTCCTTCGCCTCCAAGAACCCCCTGCTGCCCTCCCTCACCGACGGCCTGTTCATGGGGCTGGGCTTCACCGGCGTGCTGCTGGTGCTCGGCGCGCTGCGCGAATCGCTGGGCTTCGGCACCCTGCTGGCCCATGCCGATCTCATGTTCGGCGAGCTGGGCAAGGCCATGACCGTCACCCTGTGGGAGAACTACCGTGGCTACCTGCTGGCCGTGCTGCCGCCGGGCGCCTTCCTGGGCCTGGGGCTCATCATCGCCCTGAAGAACGTGATCGACCGCCGCCAGGCCCGCAAGGCCGAGACCGTCACGGCCCCGGGCGGTGAAACCGCCACGGCCTGATCGCCCGCATGGACCGCAAGACCGTCGCCGAAATCTTCCAGCGCCTGAAACGGCAGAATCCCGAACCGACCACGGAGCTGGTCTACCGCACACCCTTCGAGCTGCTGATCGCCGTGATCCTCTCGGCCCAGGCCACCGACAAGAGCGTGAACAAGGCCACCGCCGAACTGTTCAGGGTGGCCAACACCCCCGAGGCCATCCTGGCGCTCGGGGAACGGGGCCTGAAGAAGTACATCAAGACCATCGGCCTGTTCAACACCAAGGCGAAGAACATCATTCAAACCTGCCAGATCCTGGTGGAAAGATACGGCGGCAAGGTTCCGGAAGATCGCAAGGCCCTGGAGAGCCTGCCCGGCGTGGGCCGCAAGACCGCCAACGTGGTGCTCAACACCGCCTTCGGCCATCCCACCATCGCCGTGGACACCCACATCTTCCGCGTGGCCAACCGCACCGGTCTCGCCCCGGGCAAGACCGTGCGCGAGGTGGAAGACAAGCTCAACACGGTGGTCCCGCCCCGCTACCGCAAGGACGCCCACCACTGGCTGATCCTGCATGGCCGCTACACCTGCACGGCACGCAAGCCGCGCTGCGGTTCCTGCATCATTGCGGATCTGTGTGAATATCCGGAAAAGAACCTGGATTGAGACGGGCACTGTCACGGTATTGCACACAGTGTGGTCTTGCCGAATCGGCAGACAACCGTTCCCAAACCTTGGTGAATTTCGGTCATTGGTCCCCAGGCACGCCCGGGGCATTCTTCACCGTCGTTTGACCCCCTTCCGTGCTTCTCAGTACACTGCCTGCTCCCTCCACTGGGGGACCGAGGAGTCCGGAAGAGGCCATGTTCACGCAAGATCGCCGCGAACTGCGCAAGCTGTTCTACCAAGCCTGGCAGGCGGCCCGGACCGGTGCGCCGCTCGACCCCCTCAGCGCGCAAATCGCCGGCGTGGTGGCCATGCACCCCGAATACCATTCCCTGCTGGAGAACGAACAGGCCCTGGACCGGGACTATCGGCCGGAGGCCGGCGAAACCAACCCCTTCCTGCACATGGCCATGCACATCGCCCTGCAGGAGCAGATCGGCACCAACCGGCCCGCCGGCATCGGCGACATCCACCGGCAACTGCAAGGTCGCCTGGACGACGCCCATGCCGCGGAACACCGGATGATGGACTGCCTCATGGAAAGCCTCTGGCAGGCCCAGCGCCAGGGGAGCCCGCCCGACGAACAGGCCTATCTCGCCTGCCTGCGCCGGCTCACGGAAGCCTAGGCCATGCGCGCCGATGCCCTGAACCCCACCCTGCAGAAACTCCTTTCCGCCATCGCCGACGGCGACCGCACGGCCTTCGCCCGCCTCTACCGCCTCACCAGCCCGAAACTGTATGCCGTGGCGCTGCGTATATTGAAGGACGAAGGCCGCGCCCAGGACTGCCTGCAGGACACGTATCTGAAGATCTGGCAGCAGGCCGCGGCCTACCAGGGCGGCAAGGCTGCGGTGATGACCTGGCTGAGCGTGATTCTGCGCCACCGGGCCCTGGACATGCTGCGCCGCCGGCACGAGACCGGGGACGCCATCGACCCGGAGAGCCTGGCGGCGATCCCCGCCTTCGATCCGGTGGACCGCCTGGCGCTGGAAAAATGCCTGAAGACCCTCGGCGCCCGCCAGCGCGAATGCATCGAGCTGGCCTACCACGAGGGCCTGACCCATCCCGAGCTGGCGGCGCGCCTGGCGCTGCCGCTGGGCACCGTCAAGACCTGGATCCGCCGGAGTCTGGAAAAACTGCGCCAATGCCTGCAATGAGATACCAACGACCGGAACTGCAGGACCGCCTGGCCGCCGAATACGTCCTCGGCACGCTGCACGGGCGGGCCCGCCGGCGTTTCGAACGCCTGCTGGCCGAAACGCCGGCCCTGGCGGAGCGGGTCCGGGCCTGGCAGGCGCGGCTCGAACCCCTGGACGCGGATCTGCCCCCGGTGGCGCCTCCCGCGAGCGTGTGGGAGCACATCGCCGCTCGCACGGGCGCCGCCAGCGCCCGCCGCTGGCGGCGTCTTGGCCTGCTGGCCACCGCCGCCACCCTGCTGCTGGCCGTGGCCACCGGGCTGCTCTACCGGCAACTGCAACGGCCGGCACACCTGCTGATGGTCACCGACGCACAGGCCCAGCCGGTCTGGGTGCTGCAGGCCGTGGGACACCGGCGCCTGAAGGTACGCACCCTCAAGTCCATGAACATGCCGGCGGAGAAGGTCTGCGTGTTGTGGTTCGAATGGCCAGACGGGCACATGCAGTCCGCCGGCATTCTCTCGGAGGAGCCAGGGGAACACGTGATGCCCCTGCCCCGCAGCGCCCGTCACGATCCCATGCAGGCCACGGTGGCCGTGAGCATCGAACAAGGGCCCCGTCCCCCGCTCCGGCCCCGGGGAAAAATCGTGTTCCGCGGCCACTGGATTGAACTATGAATCCCGTCGCCGTTCCCATTGACGTTGAATGCGACAATTTTCGTTATGCGCATGAATCCATCCCCGGAGATCGTGCGTATATCGATACAAACCGCCTGCCCCGGCAGGCCAATCACAACAACCACGGAGAAGACCCATGAAATCGATTCATTCCCTGACCCTGGGCATCGGTACCGCCCTGATCCTGGCCCTGACCGCCGGCAACGCGTCCGCCGCCACCAATCCCTTCAGTCTGGCGCCGTCTGCGAACGGCACTCAGCTGGCCGCCATGAAGGACGGCAAGTGCGGCGCGGGCAAGTGCGGCGCCAGCATGAACATGAAGAAATCCGACATGAACAAGAAGGATGCCAAGTGCGGCTCCGGCATGAAGAAGGGCGACAAGCCCATGAAGGACGGCAAGTGCGGCACCGGCATGAAGAAGTCCGACATGCCCATGAAGAATGGCAAGTGCGGGTCGGGCATGATGAAAGGCGACAAGCCCATGAAGGACGGCAAGTGCGGCACCGGCATGAAGAAATGATCCGGCCCCCCGCTGGCGCCCCCTACCGGGGGCGCCGGCACGGCACCGCCTGACTTCACACTACATCCCGGGAGACCCCCCTCATGGACAGCCTGCTCCGGCGTGCCCGCCAGGTGCTTTGCGTACTGAACAGGATTGGCGAATTCCTGCCCCCGCTGGGTCTGCGCCTGCTGCTGGCCTGGGAATTCTGGGAATCGGGCGTGGCCAAGTTCAGGGGCGAGAACTGGTTCGGCCAGATCCAGGATCAGTTTCCCTTTCCCTTCAACCTCATGCCACCCGACATCAGCTGGTTCCTCTCCACCTGGTTCGAGCTGCTGGGCGCCCTCGGCCTGGTGCTGGGGCTGGGTACCCGCTTCTTCAGCCTTGCGCTGATCATCCTGACCCTGGTGGCCTGGTATAGCGTGCATGCCGGCAACGGCTACAACGTCTGCAACAACGGCTACCAGTTGCCCCTGATGTATCTGATCATGTTCCTGCCGCTGCTGTTCAGCGGCCCCGGCAAGCTCAGTCTGGATGCCTGGCTCGCCCGCCGCTACGGTCTGCGCGCCGACTGCGCCTGAACATGGCGCCGCTCAGCCGCGGCGCTGACGCTGGGCGCGGATCCGCAGGCGCAGGGCATTGAGCTTGATGAAGCCCTCCGCATCCTTCTGATCGTAGGCGCCGGCATCGTCCTCGAAGGTGGCGATGCTCTCGTCGAACAGGCTGTCGGTGTCGGACTTGCGGCCGACCACGATCACGTTGCCCTTGTAGAGCTTCAGGCGCACCACGCCGTTGACCGTGGCCTGGGAAGCGTCGATCATCGCCTGCAGCATCTCCCGCTCCGGCGACCACCAGTAACCGTTGTAGATCAGGGTGGCGTAACGGGGCATCAGTTCGTCCTTGAGGTGGGCCACTTCCCGATCCAGGGTCAGGGATTCCATGGCCCGATGGGCCCTGAGCAGGATGGTGCCGGCCGGCGTTTCGTAGCAGCCGCGGGACTTCATGCCCACGTAGCGGTTCTCCACGATGTCGTCACGACCGATGCCGTGCTCGCCGCCGATCCGGTTGAGGGTCTCCATGACCGTGGCCGGGCTCATGGCCTCGCCGTCGATGGCCACCACGTCCCCTTTCTCGAAGGTCAGCTCGATGTAGCGGGGTGCGTCTGGCGCCTGCTCGGGCGAGACGGTCCAGCGCCACATGTCTTCCTCGGGCTCGGCCCAGGGGTCTTCCAGAATCCCGCCCTCGTAGGAAATGTGCAGCAGGTTGGCGTCCATGGAATAGGGCGACTTCTTGCCCTGCTTGAAATCGACCGGGATGCCGTGCTGCTCGGCATAGGCCATGAGCTTCTCCCGGGAATTGAGATCCCATTCCCGCCAGGGCGCGATGATCCGGACCTCCGGCATCAGGGCATAGGCGCCCAGTTCGAAACGCACCTGGTCGTTGCCCTTGCCGGTGGCGCCGTGGGCGATGGCGTCGGCGCCGGTCTCGCGGGCGATTTCCACCAGCCGCCGGGCGATCAGTGGCCGGGCGATGGAGGTGCCCAGCAGGTATTCGCCCTCGTACACCGCATTGGCCCGGAACATGGGGAAGACGTAATCGCGGGCGAAGTCCTCGCGCAGATCCTCGATGTAGATCTCCTTCACGCCCAGCGCCTCGGCCTTGGCCCGGGCCGGCTCCACCTCCTCACCCTGGCCGATGTCGGCGGTGAAGGTGACCACTTCGCAGCCATAGGTGTCCTGCAGCCACTTGAGGATGATGGAGGTGTCCAGGCCACCGGAATAGGCCAGGACCACTTTCTTGATCTCGCTCATGGGTTCTCCGTCGCGTCGAATCGCTGCCCGGCGGGCCGGGAAAGAGCGGAATTATACCGATTTCGGAACCAAAATGGGCAGCACGAACGTGCCGGACTTACCCTTTCATGAGCGTGATCTCCACCCGCCGGTTGCGGTTGCGACCGGCCTGGGTGCGGTTGCTGAACTTCACGTCTTTCTCGTGGTGGGGTACGACCCGGAACAGCGCCGCCGGCAAGCCCTTGCCGATCAGGTAATCACGCACCGCCTCGGCCCGCTTGCGCGCCACCTTGAGGTTGATGCGGGCAAAGCCCTTGCTGTCGGTCCAGCCGTCGATGCGGATCCGCTTCACGGAAGGGTCGATTTGCAGGTATTCGGCGATCTGATCCAGACGCGCGCGCATGCCCGCATCGAGCGAGGTCTGGCCGAAGGCATACTGGAAGACGGTGTGACGCACGTCGTCGAAATCGTACCCCAGCAGGTTCTGTTCGCAATGCTGGAAACGCGACCAGGCCTCGCCGAAGCGCAGGCTGGTCAGGCGCAGCTCGACGATGTCGCTGCCATCGGCCCAGTCCCGGTAGCGCAGGACAGGGATCATGCCGGTCTCCAGCTCGGCCAGCAGCCGCCGGGCCCAGCCGTTGTTGAGATAGAAGGGGGTCTTGCCAGGCACCACCGGCACCGTGCCCAGATTGCGGGGATGGGTGAAGTGCTTCCATTCCGGCGGCAACGACATCAGCCGGGCCGTACCGCCCGCCTTGGGCCCCCGCAGGACCTGGATCCGGAAGATCAGCCCGTGCTTGGGACGGCGCAGAAAATCCGCCTGGCCGAACCCCGGGATCACGTGGGTGAGCACACACTGCAACCGATCCCCGTCACTGGCCCAACCGGCCGTATCCAGCGGCGCGTGGATATAGCGATAGTCTGCCCGCAGCGGCAGGGCCACGGCCAGCAGGGCGGCGAAAAGCGACAGTTTTCCATTCATGCCCGGAAAAATGCAACGGCCGTGCCAGATTGGCTTCGATTCAAACGGGTTGCAAATAACGCGGAGGGCGCAGAGACGCCGAGTTCACAGAGGATTTTCGAATTTATCGATCCTTGATGGATGGGCAATCGTTGCGCTCAAAATCCATCACTACTCTGCGCTCTCTGCGTCTCTGCGCCCTCCGCGTTTCTTCCACCGAGCCCCGCTATTTGTTCTTGCGCCGTTCGGCGCGGCGCAGGCGGGAGGCGAGGCGGCGGGCCAGGTCGCCGAACAGTTCGGTCTGGGTGGGGTGGGGGTGGATGGCGTGGCCGACCTGTTCCAGGGTCATCTCGCCGGCGACCATCATCACGCCCTCGCCGATCAGGGTGTCGGCGTGGTCGGCGAGGAAGTGGACGCCGATCACCCGGTGGCTGGCCTTGTCGGCCACCAGCTTGATCAGGCCCTGGGTCTCGCCGGTGATCATGGCCTTGGCATCGATGCTCATGGGCACCTTGATCTCGGCGGCGTCGATGCCGCGGGCCTTGGCCTGATCCAGGGAGAGGCCCACGAAGGCGGCCTCGGGACGGGTGAAGATCACGCCCGAGTCCTTGGTTTCGTCGTAGGTCATGTCCTCGCCGGCGATGGTGGCGGCCGCGACACGGCCCTGCTGGCCGGCGGTGTGGGCCAGCATCAGGCCGCCGATCACGTCGCCCACGGCGAAGATGTGGGGCACCGAGGTGCGGCAGCGCGCGTCGGCCTTGATCACGCCGTTCTCCACGGCCACGCCGGCCTTGTCGAGCTTCAGGGGCTCGAGCACCGGACGCTTGCCGGTGGCCATCAGCACGTAGTCGCAGGTGAAGCTGTGGCTCTTGCCGTCGGCACCTTCCCAGGTGAGCTTCATGGCGCCCGGCTCGCCCTTGATGCCGGTGACCCTGGCCGCCGTCTCGATGGTCAGGCGCGGATCGGCGTCGAGGATGGCCGTGAGCTGTTTGGCCACTTCCGGCTCCACTTCGGCCAGGATCCGATCCTGGCCTTCGAGCAGCAACACCTTGGTGCCGAAGTCCTGGAAGATCTGGGCCATCTCCACGCCGATGGCGCCGCCGCCGATGACGCCAAGGCGCTTGGGCGTCTCGGGCAGGTTCCAGACGGTGTCGGAGGTGAGCACGCCGCCCGATTCCAGGCCCTCGTGGGCGCCGGGGATGTGCGGCACGAAGGGCGGCGCGCCGGTGGCGATCACCGCCACGGCGAAGCTCACGGTGCGGCCCTCCTTGCCCTCGCCCGGCTGCGGACGGGTGAAGGGATCGGTCAGGTTTGCGCCGGTGTCGATGAACACGTGATGATCATCGACGAAGCTGGCGAAGCCCTGGATGACGTCGATCTTCACGCCCTTGTCGGTGTTCAGGGCCATCTTGCCGCGGGTCTCGAGTACCTCGCGGCGGTGTTTCTCGAGCTGCTGCCAGTCCAGCTTCGGCTTGTCGGTGCCCTTGATGCCGAGCAGCTTGTCGTGGGCACGGTCGCGAATGCGATCGGCCGCCGCCCGCCAGGCCTTGGAGGGAATGCAGCCACGCCACAGGCACTCGCCGCCGGGCAGGGGCGAGTCGTTGATCATGGCCACCTTGAAGCCGTGCTCCACCAGATCCCGGGCGCAGTCCTCGCCGCCGGGGCCGCCGCCGATGACCACCACGTCGTAGTCCCACTCGCCCTCGGGCAGGCTGAAGTCGAACTTCGCCGTCTTGGGCGCGGCGGTGGCCGCGGGGGCGCCTTCCAGCCAGGCCGGATTTTCCACCAGCTCGCGGAAGGTGTTCATGAACTTGGCGGCATCGGCGCCGTTGACGATGCGGTGATCCGCGGTGATGGTGACCGGCATGCCCTGCGGGCCGACCGTGGCGATGGCGAAGATGGCCGAGGTGCCCGGCGAGGGGATGGCGTCGAACTGGCTGACCCCCAGCATGCCCATGTTGGAGATGGTGAAGGTGGGGTTGGAGTATTCCTCGGGCTTGAGGCGGCGGGCGCGGGCGCGGTCCACCAGATCCTTCCAGTCGGCGGCCAGATCGGCCACGTCGCGGTTGACCACGTCGCGCAGCACCGGCACCACCAGCCCCATGCCCTCGGTCTCCACGGCGATGCCCACGTCCACCTGCTCGCGCTCGACGATCCGATCCTCGTGCTGGTAGACGGCGTTGATGATCGGATGCTTTTCGATGGCCAGGGCCGCGGCCTTGGCCAGGGTCACGGTGAGAGAGAAGCCCTTGGCCTTGGAAGCCTTTTTGAGCGCGTCGATGCCGATGTGCACGGTGACGTGGAACAGCGGCATGGAGAGGGAGTATTCCATGTTGTGGGCGACGGCCTTCTCCATGGGCGTCATGGGCCGGCCTTCGCCGGGCACCTGGTAGATCCGCTTGGTGGCGGTCTTTTGCACCTCGGAATTGAGCACGTCGGCGGCGACGATCAGCCCGCCCGGGCCGGAGCCGGTGATGCTGTTGAGATCGATGCCGTGGGCGCCGGCAAGCTGCCGGGCATAGGGCGTGGCGTTGGCGTGCCTGGGTCGCGGCGCGGGCGTGGCGCCCGCCGGCATGGCTGGCACGCGGGTCTTGGGTTTCTGGGTGCCGGCCGGCACCGGCTTGGCCTTCTCGGCGGGCTTCTCGGCCTCGGCCTTCGGCGCCGTGGTGCGGGTGGTGTCCATGACCTTGTCGGGACTGTCCACCAGGTAGCCGATGGGCTCGCCCACCGGCACGGTGGCGTCTTCGGGCACCAGGGGACCGGAGAGCCAGCCCTCGCGGAAGACCTCCACGTCCATCACCGCCTTGTCGGTCTCCACCTGGGCGACCACGTCGCCCCGCTCCACCCTGTCGCCGACGGCCTTCTCCCAGCTCACCAGAACGCCCTCGGTCATGGTATCGGAGAGCTGGGGCATCTTGATCACGTAGGCATCGGCAGGCACGTCGTCGGCCGGGGCTTCCGCTGCCGGGGCCGGCGCCGCTTCCGCCGTCTCCGGCGCCTTGGCCGGAGCCACGGCCACGCCGCCGCCCGGCGGGTTGGGCGCATCGGCCGGCAGCACCTCTTCGGGGGTGGCCACCAGGTAGGCGATGGGCTCCCCCACCGGGACCGTGCTGTCCACCGGCGCCAGCGGCCCGGAAAGATAGCCTTCGCGGAACACCTCCACGTCCATGATGGCCTTGTCGGTCTCCACCTGGGCGACCACGTCGCCGCGCTCGACCTTGTCGCCGATGTTCTTCTCCCAGCTCACCACGACCCCTTCGGTCATGGTGTCGGAGAGCTGGGGCATCTTGATGGTATAGGGTTCAGACATGTTGGCTTTCTTGTCATTGATGTAGGTCGGGCTTCAGCCCGACAGATTCGGCCCGGCCGGCCCGTGCACCGGCGTCAGATCCGGCCCATGACCTTGAGCGCGCCTTCGTACACGTCGTCGGCACTGGGAATGGCCGCCTTCTCCAGCCGCGCGTTGTAGGGCACCGGCACGTCGGCGGCATGGATGCGCACCGGCTGGGCATCGAGGGCGTAGAAGCATTCCTCGTTGACGGTGGCGATGATTTCCGAGCCCACGCCCACCGGTGCCTCGTCTTCCTCGGCCACCAGCACGCGGTGGGTCTTCTCCACCGACTTGCGGATGGTTTCGCGATCCAGGGGCTTGAGGGCGCGCAGATCGATGACCTCGGCGTCGATGCCGTCGGCCTCCAGGCGGCGGGCGGCCTCCAGGCACAGGTGCACACTGTAGTTGTAACCGATCAGGGTGATGTCGGTGCCTTCACGCACGATCTCGGCGCCTTCGAGCGGACGGAAGAACTCTTCCTCGGGAATGTCTTCCTTGAGGTTGTACATCTGCTCGTGCTCGATGATGATGACCGGGTCGTTGCAGCGCACGGCCGATTTGAGCATGCCGTAGGCATCCAGCGGCCCGCGCGGCGTGACCACGCGCAGACCGGAAGTGGACATGAACATCCGCGCCAGCCGCGCCGAGTGCTGGGCCGCGAGCTGGTGCGCGGTGCCGCCGGGGGTACGCATGACGATGGGACACTGCACGCGCCCGCCCGACATGTAGCGGATCTTGGCGGCGGCGTTGATCAGGGTGTCCAGGGCCAGCAGGGCGAAGTTGATGGACATGATCTCGATGATGGGCCGCATGCCCACCATCGAGGCGCCGATGCCGATCCCGGTGTAGGAGTTCTCGGAAATCGGCGTGTCGATGACCCGCTCGGGACCATACTTGTCGTACAGGCCCAGGGTGGCCTTGTAGGTGCCGCCGGCCACGCCGATGTCCTCGCCCATGGCGATGACCATGGGATCGTTGGCCATCTCTTCGTCGTGGGCGCGGCGGATCGCTTCCCAGTATGCTGTCTCTGCCATTGTCGAAACCTCTTATTGCTGCAGCGGGCCGATCCAGCGGGGATCGGGGTTGTCGTCGAGCACGTACTTGTCGAGGTCCTCGACACGCGGCTCCGGGCTCTCCTCGGCGAACTTGACGATATCGTTCTCGATCTCGTCGTCGATCTCCCGCTCCATGGCCTTGATGTCCTCGGGCGTGACGATGCCCGCCTCGATCAGGCGCCGGCTGTAGATCTTGATGGGGTCCCGCTTCTCCCACTCGGCCTCCTCTTCCTTGGTGCGGTAGCCCTTGGAGTCGGACATGGAATGGCCGCGGAAGCGGTAGGTCATGAACTCGATGAAATAGGGGCCCTTGCCGCTGCGCACGAAGTCGATGGCCTTCTCGGCGGCCTCCATGACGATGTCGATGTCCATGCCGTCGTGCTGGCTGGCTTCCATGTCGTAGGCGCAGACGCGCTTGTACTGATCCACCACGGCGGTGGTGCGCTCGATGCGCGTGCCGATGGCGTACTGGTTGTTCTCGCAGACGAACAGCACCGGCAGGTTCCAGACCTTGGCCATGTTCATGGTCTCATGGAAGGTACCCTGGTTGTTCGCGCCGTCGCCCAGGAAGCAGATGGCGATCTGATCGGTCCCCCTGTGCTTGCAACCCAGGGCCAGCCCGGCCGCCAGGGGGAAGGGCTGTCCCACCAGGGCGTAGCCGCCCATGAAGTTCACGCTCGGATCGAAGATGTGCATGGAACCGCCGCGCCCCCGGGACGAGCCGGTTTCCTTGCCGAACAGTTCGGCCATCACTTCGCGGGGCGGCGCGCCGGTCTTGATGGCGTGGATGTGGTCACGGTAGCCGGTGATCACGTAGTCGTTGTCGGTGCCGCGGCCCAGGCGGGCCTTCTCCAGCACACCGGTGGCCACCGCCTCCTGGCCCGAATACAGGTGCAGGAAGCCGCCGATCTTGCGCTCCATGTAGGCTTCGAAGGTGCGGTCCTCGAAGCGGCGGTAGAAAATCATCTCCCGCAGCAGGCGTTTCTTGTCTGCGTCGTTCATAGGGAACCTTTGTGGTATCTTCAGTGAGGAATTCGGCCCGGCCCGGGCGGTTTTCCCCGGTACCGCGAAATCAAAGGCGCGTATGATCGGGGTTTTGCCCGGCAAGGTCAAGAAAACGTCGTCGTCGGGCAACCCGGCGCCTCACGGCATCCCAATACAAACAACAACTTGCAGCCATTCCGCCGCCATCTGTGGCGGTTCCATGGAGACAGACAGGCCGGCATGTCACAGGAACTCATCCTCAACTGGTTGGGGCGCCTCAGCGAGAGTGTGGCGAGGCGGGATCTGGAGGCCCACATGGCGCTGGTCTCGGACAAGGTCCAGGTCTACGGCATCCCGGGCCAGCCCGTGATCGACTACCAGGGCTGGCGGCGCCGCCGGGACAACGAATTCCGCCAGAACCGCCTTGCCGAACTGCGCCACGAGAACGTGCGCATCAAGACCATCGGCCTGCGCCGGCTCGGTTTCGAGGTGGACGAAATCATGACCGCCCGCGACGGCCCGATCCTGCACCTGCGCAAGACCATCCTGCTGGAGGAGGAAGACGACGGCCAGTGGCGGGTGGTGGAGGAAACGGTGCACGACTGGCGCATCGAGAACGGAGATTCGACATGAACACGCGCAAGACCCGCATCGAACACGACAGCCTTGGCGAACTGGAGGTGCCGGCCGACGCCCTGTGGGGCGCCCAGACCCAGCGTGCGGTGGAAAACTTCCCCGTCAGCGGCCTGACCCTGCCGCCGGCCTTCCTGCGCGCCCTGGCCCTCGTCAAGTATGCCTGCGCCGAGGCCAACATCCGCCTCGGCCTGCTCGACACCGCCATCGGCAGCGCCATCCAGCAGGCCGCCGAAGCGGTGATGGCCGGCAACCACCTGGACCAGTTCCCGGTGGACGTGTTCCAGACCGGCTCCGGCACCTCCACCAACATGAACATGAACGAGGTACTGGCCCGCCTGGCCAGCGAGGCCAGCGGCCTGCCCATCCACCCCAACGATCACGTCAACATGAGCCAGAGCTCCAACGACGTGATCCCGACCACCATCCACGTCAGCGCCGCCTGCGAAATCGACACCGGCCTGCTCCCGGCCCTGCAGCATCTGGCCGGTACCCTCGACCGGCGCGCCGCCGAACTGGCCCACGTGGTCAAGACCGGCCGCACCCACCTCATGGACGCCATGCCCATCACCCTGGGCCAGGAACTGGGCGCCTGGCGGGATCAGATCCGCGACGACATCGCCCGCATCGAAGACGGCCTGCGACGGCTGGTCGCCATCCCCCAGGGCGGCACCGCGGTGGGCACCGGCATCAATGCCGATCCCGAATTCGGCCGCCTCGTGGCCCACGTACTTGCGGAGAAGACCGGCCTGCCCTTCCGCCCCATGGAAAACCCCTTCGTGGGCCTGGCCAGCCAAGACACCGCCGTGGAGATGAGCGGCCACCTCAAGACCCTGGCCACCAGCCTGATGAAGATCAGCAACGATCTGCGCTGGATGAACAGCGGGCCGCTGGCGGGCCTGGGCGAGATCGCCCTGCCGGTGCTGCAACCCGGCAGCTCCATCATGCCCGGCAAGGTCAATCCGGTGATCCCCGAAGCGGTGGCCATGGTCTGCGCCCAGGTCTTCGGCAACGACGCCACCATCGCCCTGGGGGGGCAGTCCGGCAACTTCCAGCTCAACGTGATGCTGCCGGTGATCGCCTACAACCTGCTCCAGTCCATCGACCTCCAGGCGCGGGCCAGCCGCCTGCTGGCCGATCGCGCCATCGCCGGCTTCGAGGTCAACACCGAGCGCCTGCGCGATGCCCTGGCACGCAACCCCATCCTGGTCACGGCCCTCAACCGCGTGATCGGCTACGAACGGGGCGCCGCCATCGCCAAGCGCGCCTACGCCGAGGGACGCCCCATCCTCGACGTGGCACTGGAGATGACCGATCTCTCTCGCGAGGAACTGGAAAAGCTGCTGGACCCGGCCCGCCTCACCGAAGGCGGCGTTCCGTCATAACGCCTTCGCAGTGGCTGACAACCTCCACTGGCCTACCTTAACAGGCTGTTGAAAAAGCCCATCCATGGGCTTTTTCAACCCGAGAACGGAAAACGCGGTTTCCCGTTCCCTCACATTTTCAATGGCTTGACGCCATTGAAAATGGCGATGCCTCCATGCATCGCACACAGGCTGTCGAAAAACGGCGTTTTTCAACAGCCTGTTAAAGAGAAATACTGCCGTTTCTTATGCGCCCAAAGCATGAAAAAACTACGGGTACCTTCCACAATCTGCTAGTGCATACTGGCTACCGCGTATGACATATTTTCAAATCCCCCTTCAAGCGCAAGAATTGGACCCAACGATTCCGGAAGCATTCCGAATCACACGCGCTTTTACAAGGAGGGACCCAGGCAATGCAGCTCATCGACGACCTCAAACAGCGAGCCGAACATGTCATTCGCAACAAAGAAAAAACCACCGGAGTCAGCGAAGCACTTCTGGAACATCGCCGCAGTGAAGTTACCGGGAGCCTCAACAAGATCCATGGCTATCTTGGCAACCTGATCGAGCAACTGCACCTTGTTCAGCCCCGCATTCTTACCCATATCGATTTCAACGGGGATTGCCGTATCGCCCCCTTGCAACAAAAGCGGTTCCGTCAATTCTTCGAACACACCTTTCATGAGGTCTCGCTGGGCATCACCTTTATCATGGAGTGCCATCAAGAAAGCCAGGTCTACCTCGAAAACAAAACCGAACTCGATGATCTGATTGCCAGGCTGCAACATTTCGGCTTGGACGTGCAGACTTCGGAATCCGACACTCTGCGGGTCGAAGGCCAGTTTTCGGCCAACCTCCTGTTCCGTTCCAATTTCAACGAGCATTTGTTGTCGTTAACCATCAACAATGTAGAAACCACGCGCCCTATACAATTCGCCTTGCAACCGGAAATCATCACGGACGAACTGCTCGATGAAATGGGCAACTTTATTCTGCGCAAGGAGAACCATTTCATCGAGCAGCTTGAACACTTCCGGCTCCCTTCGGAACAAACCTCATCGGATTCACCGGAAGTATCGACGCTTACCGAATTGGTGCAACCTCCGCGCCTGCGTTCCTTCACAGTATCGCGCAAGCAACTGTTCCTGACCTATCGAGAAAACCTGAAAGAAATTACGTCAGGCAATGATGGCATCGTACTCGGCCGCAGCAATCACTGTGATCTGACCATTCCCTCTGACTTGGCCTCACGGGAACATGCCCGCATCGTTTTCCGTCGTGGTCGATTCGTGATTGCGGATCACAGCACGAATGGCACTTTCATCAAACACCAGGGGAATCGGGAAGTCTACATCCACGGAGAAGATTACCCGCTCTCCGGCACCGGCTTCATCAGCCTGGGCGAATCAACCACTATCGATAACGAGCATCTCATCTACTTTTCCTGTCAGTAGCAGCGGCAGCAGGACGAACCTGCCGATTCGCGGTATGATCCGGTCTCACAAATTCGAGAAAGCCGGAACATGCTCCAACGCACCTATGTCTGGTCCGCCCCTCTGCGTCTGAGCCACTGGCTGCTGGCGGTGTCGCTGACCGGCCTGTGGCTGAGCGGCTGGCTGATGCAGCATGCGCCCGGTCTGCATCTCGCCAGCCGGGACGCGCACCTGATGCTGGCCTGGCTGCTGATCCCGGCTCTGGCCCTGCGTCTGGTGCTGCTGTTCACCGGCAAGGGCAGTGCCGCCGGCTGGCGGGATCTGCTGCCACGCTGGCAGGGCCTGCGTGACACCCTGCGCTTCTACGTAACGCTGGGGCAACTGCCCCTGCCCCGCTGGTATGCCCACAATCCGCTGTGGGCGCCACTCTACCTGCTTCTGTTCCTCGTTCTGCTGGCCCAGATCGGCAGCGGCATTCTCCTGTGGCAGGATCGCTTTCCCGGCGGCCACGATCCCATGACCCTGCATGCTCCCCTGGCAACGGCCATCGGCGGCTTTCTGATCCTGCACGTGCTGGCGGTGCTGGTGCACGACTGGCGCAGCGGCAATTCGGACGTTTCGGCCATGCTCCACGGCTACCGGATCTTCCGCATCGAAAAGCCCGCCATCCCCGGCGAACAGGTGATTTCCCTCGCCGGTCTGCGCCGCCAGGAAAACCGGAATGGGCACGACTGACACCCGCATCCGCTGCCCCTGGTGTGGCACCGATCCGCTCTATGTGCGCTATCACGACGAGGAATGGGGTGTTCCCCTGCACGATGACCGGCGTCTGTTCGAGTTCCTGATCCTGGAAGGCGCCCAGGCCGGCCTGAGCTGGCTGACCATCCTGCGCAAGCGGGAGGCTTTCCGCCGCGCCTTCGCCGGCTTCGACATGGAGCAGGTTGCCCGTTTCGACCGCCGCCGCATCGAACGGCTGCTGGGCGATCCCGGGATCGTGCGCAACCGCCTCAAGATCGAATCGGCCGTCAACAACGCCCGTTGCGCGCTGGCCCTGCGGGACGAATTCGGCTCGCTGGATGCCGCCCTGTGGCGCTTTACCGAGGGCCGGGTCGTCCACCACCGCTGGCGGCGCCAGGCAGAGGTACCCTCCACCTCGCCCGAGGCCAAGGCCATGAGCCGGGATCTGAAAGCCCGCGGTTTCCGCTTCGTCGGCCCCACCATCTGCCATGCCTTCATGCAGGCCACCGGCATGATCAATGATCACCTCACAAGCTGTTACCGCCATGCCCAGCTCGCCGGCACCTGAAACGAGGACGCTTGACCCCGATCAGGGCACTTGCCCTGCCCGTTTGCCAAAATCCATCATTTCGCCCATGCCCCTCCCTGTCCACCATCCAAGGAGAAAACCCGCTTGACCTGGCTGCCACGACTGCGACGCTTCCTGAATCTCGAGCCGGAACCCGTGAGCCGGGCAGAGAAACTGGTTTCGACCCTGGGCGGCATCATCGGCATCTTCCTGGTAGCCGAGATCAGCTACAGTGTCACCGGCGCCCAGGGGGCGGTTCTCATCGTGCCCTCCATGGGTGCCTCCGCCGTGCTGCTGTTTGCCGTGCCCCACGGGCGGCTGTCCCAGCCCTGGGCATTGATCGGCGGCCATCTGTCTTCGGCGGTGGTCGGTGTCACCTGCCAGATGCTGGTGCCCGAACCCTTTCTCGCCGCCGGCCTCGCCGTGGGCCTGGCCATCGGCGTGATGCACGTGCTCGGCTGCATCCATCCGCCCGGCGGGGCCACGGCCCTGGCCGCGGTCATCGGCGGGCCGGCCATCCACCAGCTCGGCTATGGCTACGTGCTCAGCCCCATCCTGATCAACACCGCGGTGATCTTCACCGTGGCCATCGTCTTCAACAGCCTGTTTCCCTGGCGCCGCTATCCGGTCAGCCTGATGCGCTTCACCGACTCACCGCCGAAAGGGCGCGCGCCCACCGCACCGGCCATCGACCGCCGGCACATCGAACAGGCCCTTGCCGACATGGATCTCATCGTGGATCTGACCACCGAGGATCTCCAGCGCCTGTTCACCCTGGCCATGGAACACGCGGAACGCCAGCGCCTCACGCCCGAACAGATCCGGCTCGGTCACTACTACACCAACGGCAGGCACGGCGCCGACTGGTCCGTGCGCCAGATCATCGACGAGGAACGCCGTGACGATCCCGCACGCGAAATGGTCATCTACCGCGTGGTCGAAGGCCCGGGCCAGGGCATGGCCGACAGCTGCACCCGGGCCGAATTCGCCCGCTGGGCGGCAAGAGAGGTCTTTCCCAATGCGCCATGAGGCTTCGATAAAGTGACGGGAAGAGAACACGGAGGGCACGGAGACACGGAGGACACAGAGAGATTTTGAAGGCACACGGCGCATGACCTGGTTGGATTGCCATTCACCTGACATCACCCACAAAACGCCGAGTTCTCTGAGCCCTCCGTGTTCCCTACACCGCATCCAACCCATGGCATAATCAGCAACATGAGCGACGAAATCACCCTGATCCGCCCTGACGACTGGCACCTGCACGTACGCGACGGTGCGGCCCTTTTCTCCGTGGTCCCCGACACCGCGCGCCGCTTCGGCCGGGCCATCATCATGCCCAACCTGCGCCCGCCGGTCACCACCGTGGCCCAGGCCGAAGCCTATGCAGGACGGATCCGGGAAGCGGTGCCGGCCGGCGTGGCCTTCGAACCGCTGATGACGCTGTACCTCACCGACAACACCCGCCCCGAGGAGATCGAACGGGCCGTGGCCTCTCCCCGTGTCCATGCGGTGAAATACTATCCCGCCGGCGCCACCACCAACTCGGACGCCGGCGTCACCGATCTGGCCCACACCTTCGACACTCTCGCCGTGATGGAAGACCACGGCCTGCCACTGCTGATCCACGGCGAGGTCACCGATCCGGCCGTGGACGTCTTCGACCGCGAAGCGGTGTTCATCGACACGGTCCTGATCCCGCTGCTGCAACGCTTCCCCAGGCTGCGGGTGGTGCTGGAACACATCACCACCCGCCAGGCGGTGGAATTCCTGCAGGCCACCGAGGATCACATCGCCGCCACCATCACCCCCCATCACCTGCTGCTGAACCGCAATGCCCTGTTCACCGGCGGCATCCGTCCCCATCATTACTGCCTGCCGGTGCTCAAGCGGGAAGCGCACCGCCAGACCCTGCTCGAGGCCGCCACGTCCGGCAATCCGAAATTCTTTCTCGGCACCGACAGCGCGCCCCACGCCCGCGCCGCCAAGGAATCGGCCTGCGGCTGCGCCGGCATCTACAGCGCCCATGCCGCCATCGAACTGTATGCGGAAGCCTTCGCCGAGGCGGGCGCCCTGGACCACCTGGAAGGCTTCGCCAGCCGCCACGGCCCGGCCTTCTACGGCCTGCCACACAACACGGAAATGATTACCCTGCGCCGGGAACCCTGGACGGTTCCCGAGCGTCTGCCCTTCGGCGAAGAGGAACTGGTGCCCCTGAGGGCCGGAGAAACGGTGGGCTGGCAACTGGTCTGACCGACAAGATAGTCGTTCCGAAATATCGATCCCTCCTCGCTACAGGCGCTACAGGCACGAAGCCCTCATGGCCGGAAGGGCGTTGTGTGACCTTCGGCCGCAGGGACGATGTGCAGGACGCACAAGTGTCGCGAGAGGGCAGGATGCCCAAAGCGACAGCGGGCCGCAGAGCCTACATGGATGTATTCACGGCGTGTCACGTAACGCCCTTCCGGCCATGAGGGCGGTTGTCCGGGTCAGGTGGCCAGCAACAAAATGACGCCTATTTCGGAACAGCTATCAAGGCAACGAAAAATATCCCGCTCGGCTCAGGCGCAGTAAAAATGCCGGCTTCGCCGCGCTTAGCAGGCTGTTGAAAAAGCCCATCCATGGGCTTTTTCAACCCGGATGTTGCGCCGGGGGTTCAGTACACGACCGTCACCCCATAACCCCGCTCGCGCAACTGTTCGAGAATCCCCTCCTCGCCCGGCAGATGCAGCGCGCCCACGGCGATGAACACCGCCCCCTCGGCCAGTTTCGGCGCCATGCGCTCGACCATGCGCCGATTGCGCCGGATCACCACCTCCCGTTCGAACGCCTTCACCATGTCCGGATCCTCGCCGGTCATGGCCTCGGCGCTGAGGCGCTCGAGGGCCGCGAGATCCCGTGCCAGCCAGGCACGGATCAGCTTTTCCACCATCTGCCCGAGCCGCGGATACTGGCGGATGGCGCTGCGCAGCATGGCCACCTGCTGGGCCGGGGAAAGGGCTTCCAGCGCCCCCAGCTGTTCCCCGGTCGTCTCCAGACCGCATAGTGCCTTGCCGGCAGCGGCGGCCTGCCGGTAGAGCTGCAGGTCCAACACCGGCTCGGCCATGCGCGGCTGACTCAGCAGGGTCGCCACCGCCCAGGGTTTCATCCGCTCGAGCACCATCTCCGGCATCCCCAGTTCCGCCGACACGGCGAGCAGCGCCGCCCAGGTCTGCGCATCGAGCCGCTCGCGCAGCGACTCCCCTGCCGGCAGCAGCATGGCCTGGGACAGGCCCGCCAGACTGGCCATGTCGAGCCGAACTTCGGCGCAGAAGGTGCGGGACGCGTCGAAGGCCTCCCGGATCGGCGCCGGGAGCGCCAGCACCCGCGGATCGCCCACATGGATGGTTCCGAGCAGATAACTCACATGGCCCCGCCCATCGTCGATGCGCCACAGCAGGCCCTGCTGCGGACCGGCCAGCGCCTGTGACGACACGGTCACCCACAACAGCAGAACGATTCGCTGCCGCCAATGGCCCGTCCAGGTTCCTTTCACGATATTCCCGTTCTCCCCGTTACTGATCACACCGTAGCAGAACCCCCGGGTGACCTCCATGCCCCTCCCGCATGGAAATCGCAATCCCTCGCGGCATCCGGTATGCTTGCGACCCCATGAACGAGACGAGTCAACGCAAGATCGCCGAGCGTTTCCGCGGTTTTCTGCCGGTGGTGGTGGACGTGGAAACCGCCGGCTTCAACCCCGATACCAACGCCCTGCTGGAAATCGCCGCCATCCCGGTGGAATACGACGACACGGGCCGGCTGGTACGGGGGCCGACCATCGCCACCCACGTGGAGCCCTTTCCCGATTCGGTGCTCGACCCCCGCGCCCTGGAATTCACCGGCATCGATCCTTACAACCCCTTTCGCCTGGCCAAGCCCGAAGCCGACGCCCTGCGCCACATCTTCGAACCCATCGAGGCGCGGCTGAAGGAAACCGGCTGCAGCCGCGCCATTCTGGTCGGCCACAATCCCTTTTTCGATCTGGGCTTCATCAAATCCGCCGTGCGCCGCTGCGGCTTCAAGAAAATGCCCTTCCATCAATTCTCCAGCTTCGATACGGCCACCCTGGGCGGCCTGGCCTTCGGCCAGACCGTGCTGGCCAAGGCGGTCCAGGCGGCCGGCATCCCGTGGCGGGATTCGGAAGCCCATTCGGCGGTCTACGATGCCGAGCGGACCGCCGATCTGTTCTGCCACATCGTCAATCTGTGGGACAGCACCCCCCACGCGCCGGCTCCCACCGGCTCACAGACATGAAAAAAACCCGGCAGAGCCGGGTTTTTTCATGTCGCGACAACCGTCGGGCTTCAGGATTCACTGCCCTCGGAACGGCCGCGGGAGACTGCTTCCTGCACCATCCGCTGCAGCTCACCCTTTTGGTACATCTCGAGGGTGATGTCACATCCGCCGATCAGTTCGCCATTGATATAGATCTGGGGAAAGGTCGGCCAATTGGCATAGCGGGGCAGGTTCTCGAAGATCTCCGGATCCGCCAGCACGTTCACATGGGCGAACTCCTGACCACAGGCCATCAGCGCCTGGGCCGCGCGGCTGGAGAAACCGCACATGGGCATCTGCGGGGTGCCCTTCATGAAAATGACGACCGGGTTGTTCTTCACGGTCTGATCGATGCGTTCCATTACGTCCATATTGCATACCTCTACGATAATTCAGGAAAAGCCGGAATCTGTTGCTGAAGAGATTCTACGCGATGGCACCCTTCTTTACCATACTATTTTGCTATGTTATTAAACATGCACTATTCTTGCGGCAAGGATGCCCGATTCGCGAAACACGATTTACCTGGATTTTTCCGGATTGATTGTTATAATTTCCAAAGGTTCAATAGCTTACAGCATATTTTTCACGAACAATATCAAGAAATGGCTGCCTGAGCCCGGCTGTATGGCAGAAACATTTCAACAAAAACAATCACTTGACACCATCAGGGTTCAATCCCTGCCGAATCAATAACGACAACGATGGAGCTTGGCATGTCGAAAAACGTCCTCCCGCTGGCCGCCGCCGCCCTGCTTTTCACCAGCTATTCCGCTCATTCCGAAGGCCTCTATCTGGGGATTTCCGTTGGCGACAGCAATTTTCAGCAGCCCGGAAACACCTTCCACGGTCTTACCGCCACCGGCCAGCTCGGGTACCGGATTGCCTCCTTCCTCGACATCGAAGCCCGCCTTGCCGCTTCCAGCGGGGATACCGTCAACAACTACGAATACCAGCTCCTCTACATGGGCAGCGCTTTTGCCAAACTCAACTGGCAACCCATGAAATCCAAACACTTCGAAATCTACGGCATGGTTGGCAGCAGTTACCTTCAGTTGCGAACGGGCCCTAGTGGCGCAACCACCGATGACAGTGATACTTCCGTCTCCTACGGGTTTGGCATCGCTTTGTTCGGAAATGAAAATTCGGCACTCAGCCTGGAGTGGGTACGCTACGGTGACAGTAAAATCAATAATACGGAATATACTCTGGACAACCTGAGTATTGGTTATGTTCATCATTTCTGAATTAATTTTTTTCAGTCTTTGCCGATAGATTTCAATAATCCACCAGGATGCAAGCACCAGCCGCTTGAGGACATGCCATGAAAATTCACCACCCCAACTTTTCTATCATCATTGCTACACTACTGTTACAGGCCTGTGGCGGGGCTGCTGATACGAACAGCAATAATCTCGGTGCCCAAAATAGTGCTATCGGTCCTCACACTATTGTCATTACCAGGCCTGTTAGCGATTCTATTGAAAACCTCGGCGGTGGTGTCTACCGGGCCAACGGAAAAGTCATCGTCACAGATGGTGAAGGAAATGGGATTGCCGGCGTCAAGGTCAACTTGAAGCTGATTGACTCAATCATAGCCAGAAACACATTGAATTATTCAGCGGCAAACCCAGATTATATTTCAGGAAATGTGGTTCATGATACCGGCGTCAATTTTGCAACTGCACAAGTTTTCAGAAACGGGACTTCTAGCAGCAATGGAACTACTCCTAGAGGCATTATGCCGGGCGATCATGTTTTGATTCTTGGTGCCGAAAATCCGGATAAACGTCGCTATGTAAGTGACTCGCCTAATGCGTCACAGCCAAATGATCTATCTGTACTAAATTCATTCTTGTATAGCTATCCAACCCAGGTGCACGACCCAGTAGAATATATCGTTGGAGCATCTTTACTTGGCGCCTTTATCAAAGGAACCTCGGGCACTGTTGACAGCACAGTCACAGATGAAAATGGGATTGCGACATTTTATGTAACTTATCCAAACTCAATAAACTATATCAATACAGGATGCGGTAATTCTTCAATAGATACCCGTCATCTGCCGTTGGGGTCGGCAGGCGTATATGTTGTTGCTTGGGTGAATGACAATGTTGCCACCATAGACAATTCATTCTGTTTTAATCCAATAGCAGGTGGTGACTTCTCTGCAACCCCAAGTTCCCCCAGTCTATCCGGTGGCAGCTCTTCCGCGATAACTGTTACCCTAAGAGATGGTGGCGATAAAGTTGAAATCCCATTTGCCACGTTTTCTGCAAGTCTGACGGATGATGTCGATACAGCTACGGGCACACTGAAAACCAACCTGTCATTTGATTCTACAACATCAGTCAAGCAAGCCACGTTTGTTACTAATGAATTTGGATCAGCTGTTGTCACTGTTTATGACTTGGGTGGTTCTGCAGCCGGGACGGGATCAATCGAATTTTCACGAGACAAAACAAATTCACTCAGTTTGGATATATCCTTTACACCTTAATGTATTTCTGAAAAAGCAGGTATCTAGCGGGTCTGTTTGTACCTATACATCCACATTCAACTGCAACCACAACTCCAGCAAGGCCAGATGCCAGAGCTTGCTGCCCTGGAGGCGGGTGAAATACCGGTCCGGGGCTGCGAGGAGCTTGTCCACGTAGGCGCGGTTGAACAGGCCGCGTGAGCGGCAGGCGTCCGAGTTCACGATGTCGCGCATGAAGTCGAGAAACTCGCCGCGCACGTACTTGAGGGCGGGCATGGGGAAGTAACCCTTGGGGCGGTCGATGACCGCGTCGGGGACCCGGCCGCGGGCGATTTGCTTGAGCATGGCCTTGCCACCGTCGCCCAGCTTGTATTCGGGCGGCATGCGCGCGGCGATCTCCACCAGTTGCTGATCGAGGAAGGGGACCCGGGCCTCCAGGCCCCAGGCCATGGTCATGTTGTCGACCCGCTTGACCGGGTCGTCCACGATCAGGGTGGTCACGTCCATGCGCAGCACCTTGTCGATGAAGGTCTCGGCGCCCGGCTCGGCCAGCAGCTCGGCCACCTTCTGCCGGGTCCAGTCCTCGCCGCGATAGGGAACGCAGACCGTCTCCAGGTATTCCTCGTGATCCCGGTCGAAATAGTAGCGGGCGAAGCGGTCCACGTCGGCACCGTTGATGTCGGCCGCCATGCGCGGATACCAGAAGTAGCCGGCAAAGACCTCGTCGGCGCCCTGACCGCTCTGCACCACCTTCACTTCCCTCGAGACCCGTTCGGCCAGCAGGTAGAAGGCCACCGCGTCCTGGCCCACCATCGGCTCGGCCATGGCCCGCACCGCCTCCGGCAGGCGCGGCAGCACCTCGGCGTTGGGGATCAGGAACTTGTGGTGGCGCGTGCCGTAGCGTTCGACCACCTGATCCGAAAACTCGAATTCACTGCCCTTCTCCTCCGGCTGATCCTCGAAACCGATGGAGAAGGTGCGCAGATCCGGCGCTCCCGCTTCGGCCAGCAGGGCCACCAGCAGGCTGGAGTCGAGCCCGCCCGAGAGCAGCACGCCCACCGGCACGTCGGCCACGTCCAGCCGCTTGCGCACGGCGTCGCGCAGGGCCTCGTGGATCAGATCCCGCCATTCCCGCGCGTCCATGGCCGCCTGCGGCCGTTCGGCCACCAGACGCCAGTAGCGCCGCGTCTCGCGCCGGCCGTCGGCGTGCAGGGTCAGACTGGTACCCGGTTCGAGCTTGCGGATCCCGGCAAGGATCGTGCGCGGCGCCGGCACCACCGCATGCAGGGTGAGCTGGTGATGCAGCGCCACCGGATCGATGGTGGTGTCCACGCCGCCGGCGGCCAGCAGGGCCTGGGTGTTGGAGGCGAAACGCAGGCAGCCGGCCTGCTCGCTGTAGTAGAGCGGCTTGATGCCCATGCGGTCGCGGGCCAGGAACAGCCGCTGGCGGCGCCGGTCCCGGATGGCGAAGGCGAACATGCCCTGCAGATGCTCGGGACAGCGCTCGCCCCACTCGGCATAGGCCTTGAGGATCACTTCCGAGTCGCCATCGGTGAAGAAGGCGTGGCCGCGAGCGATCAGCTCGGCGCGCAGTTCCCGATAGTTGTAGATGGCGCCATTGAAGACCAGCACCAGATCCAGCACCTCGTCCACCATGGGCTGGTTGGCCCGCGCCGAGAGATCGATGATCGACAGGCGCCGGTGCCCGAGGGCCACCGCACCTTCCTGCCACAGGCCCTCCGCATCCGGCCCCCGCCGCGCCAGCGCCGGCAACATGCGCGCCACCACCTCCCGATCGGCCGGCCGGTCGTCGAAACGGATTTCGCCGCAGATGCCGCACATGTCAGGGGCGAGGGACGAGGGACGAGGGACGAGGACACGTCATTCGTTCCTTGTCCGTTGCCGACAGGAAGCAGATTTCAAATATCATCGCAGGGGTTCCCGTGTTCAGGCCTCAAAATCTCAATTCACCTCGCCACGTGTCACTCGTCCCTCGTCCCTGGCGCCACAGGCGCCATGGGCGCCTCCACCCGGCGTCTCGATTGTCAGCACGTTACCGGCCTGCACGTCGAAACAGGTCTTGCCCGGCAACACGGCACCATCGAGGCGGTTGATGCCGGCGACACCCGGCTGGCCGCCGGCCAGGCCCCAGGGGGCGTGGCGGCGGCGTTCGGTGAGGAGGGTGACGGTGGCGGGGGCGCGGAAACGGAATTCGCGGATCAGGCCGTCGCCGCCGCGGTGACGACCCGCGCCGCCGGAGCCGGTGCGCACGGCGTACCGGGTGACGGTGACGGGGCAGGTGCTCTCAAGGACCTCGATGGGGGTGTTGAGCGTGTTGGTCATGTGGGTCTGCACGGCGGAGAGGCCCGCATGCCGGGGGCCGGCGCCCATGCCGCCGCCCAGGGTCTCGTAGTAGTCCCAGCCGTCGCCGCCCATGGCGAGGTTGTTCATGGTGCCCTGGCTGGCGGCAGGGATGGCCTCTGGCAGGGCCTGGGCCAGTGCGCCCATCACCACGTCCACCACCCGGCTGCTGGTCTCCACGTTGCCGGCGGCCACGGCGGCCGGGCGGCGGGCATTGAGCAGGCAGCCATCGGGCGCATGCAGGGTGATGGGGCGGAAACTGCCGGCGCAGGCCGGGGTGTTCTTCGGCATCAGGCAGCGGAACACGTAATACACGGCCGCCGCGGCCACCGACAGGGGGCAGTTGATGTTGCCCTCGACCTGGTCGGCGGTGCCGGTGAAATCAGCGTGCACCGTGTGCCCCTCCACCCGCAGGGTCAACTCGATGGGAATGTCTTGGTGACCGAGACCGTCGTCGTCCATCACGTCCCGGAACCGGTATTCGCCATCGGGAATGGCGTCGAGGGTGGATCGGGCCAGGCGTTCGCCGTAGGCATTGAGTTCGCTCAGGGCCCGGGCGAAGCCGGCCGGCCCGTGGAATGTAAGCAGCTCTTGCAAACGCGCGAGGCCGGCGCGGTTGGCGCTGATCTGGGCGGCGAAGTCGCCCCGGCCGGTCTCGCCACTGCGCAGGCGGGAGAGGATGTTCTCCAGCACCGCCTCATCCGGCCGTCCCCGGTGGACGAGCCGGGCCGGCGGGATAATGATGCCTTCCTCCTCCAGGGTGCGCGACAGGGGCATGGAGCCCGGGGTCGCGGCACCGATGTCGGCATGATGGGCGCGGTTGGCCACGAAGGCCTGCAGTCGGCCGGCATGGAACAGCGGCGCGATCACGGTCACGTCGGGCAGGTGGGTGCCACCGAGATAGGGATCGTTGAGCACGATCATGTCCCCGTCCTGCCAGTCGATGCCGGCGACGATGCCGGCCATGGCATGGGCCATGCTGCCCAGGTGCACGGGAATGTGCGCCGCCTGGGCGCAGAGTTCGCCGGCGGCATCGAACACGGCGCAGGAGAAGTCGAGCCGCTCGCGGATATTGGGCGAGATGGCCGAACGCTGCAGCACCGCGCCCATCTCGTCGCACACGGCGGACAGGCGGCTGGCGAAGATTCCCAGTTCGATGACGTCCATGGGTGCGGAAGTTTACCCGAAGCGGCCCGACGCCGCGCCCGGAATCTTATTTGACCAAAACACTTGGTTATTGTATGATTCGCGCCACCTGTCCAGGGAGTCGCAAACGCCATCCGGCGGCCATCGCTTCATGCTATGCTCCCTGCGCCAAGCACACCAACCACCGCGATGCGGGCCCCGTCCCGCACCGCATCAGGGACTCGACAACAAACCAGAACGACTCAGGAGATAAACATGGCACACGAACTGCCTCCGCTTCCCTATGCCAACGACGCGCTCGAGCCGCACATCTCGAAAGAGACCATCGAATTCCACTATGGCAAGCATCACCAGACCTACGTCACCAACCTGAACAACCTGATCAAGGGCACCGAGTTCGAGAACGCCAGCCTCGAAGAGATCATCAAGAAGGCATCCGGCGGCCTGTTCAACAACGCCGCCCAGGTCTGGAACCACACCTTCTACTGGAACTGCTTCAGCCCCAACGGCGGCGGCGAGCCTTCCGGCGCCCTGCTGGAGGCCATCAACGACGCCTTCGGCTCCTTTGCCGAGTTCAAGGAGAAGTTCACCCAGTCGGCGGCCACCAACTTCGGCTGCGGCTGGACCTGGCTGGTGAAGACCGCCGACGGCAAGCTGGACATCGTCAACACCACCGGCGCCGGCACCCCCATGACCGACGGCCACACCGCCCTGCTGACCGTGGACGTGTGGGAACACGCCTACTACATCGACTACCGCAATGCCCGCCCCGAGTACCTCAAGCACTTCTGGGAGCTGGTGAACTGGGACTTCGTGGCCAGCAACCTCGGCTGATCCCGCCCCCCGACGGAAAAAACCCGGCCTCGTGCCGGGTTTTTTCGTTCCGGACCCGGCAATCCCGTTGCTCCCGTGCGGTACCGGGAGTAAACTTCAGGGTTCTCCGGCGGTCTGCCTCAGGCGACTGCCGTTTGTTTTTCTGAAGGGACGACGCCCGATGAGCGAACACCTGATGCAGAATTACGCCCCCCTGCCCGTGACCTTCGTGCGCGGCGAGGGGGCCTGGCTGTGGGACACCGAAGGCCGCAAGTACCTCGACGCGCTGGCCGGCGTGGCCGTCTGTGGCCTGGGCCATGCCCACCCGGCCGTGGCCGAGGCCGTCTGCGAGCAGGCCCGGACCCTGGTGCACGTCTCCAACTGGTACCACATCGCCGAGCAGGAGGCCCTGGCCGCACGCCTGACCGCCCTGGCCGGCATGGACCGGGCCTTCTTCGCCAATTCGGGCGCCGAGGCCAACGAGGCGGCCATCAAGCTGGCCCGGCTGCACGGCCACGCGCAGGGCATCGAGCGCCCCGCCATCGTGGTCATGGAAGGCAGTTTCCACGGCCGCACCCTGGCCACCCTCACCGCCACCGGCAACCGCAAGGTGCAGGCCGGTTTCGAGCCGCTGGTGCAGGGCTTCGTGCGCGCGCCCTACAACGATCTGGATGCGGTGCGCACCATCGCCGCCAACAACCCCGACGTGGTGGCGGTGCTGGTGGAGCCGGTGATCGGCGAGGGCGGCGTGAAGATTCCCGATGACGACTACCTGCCGGGGCTGCGCGAACTGTGCGACGAACACGGCTGGCTGCTGATGCTGGACGAAATCCAGACCGGCATCGGCCGCACCGGCAAGCTGTTCGCCTTCGAGCACAGCAACGTCCGGCCCGACGTGCTCACCCTGGCCAAGGGCCTGGGCAACGGCCTGCCCATCGGCGCCTGCCTGGCCCGCGGCGAGGCGGCCGGGCTGTTCCGCCCCGGCAGCCACGGCAGCACCTTCGGCGGCAACCCGCTCGTGTGCCGTGCCGCGCTCACGGTGCTCGATGTCCTCGAGCAGCAAGCGCTGGTGGCCCGGGCCGCCGAACTGGGCCAGCGCCTGTTCGAGGGCCTCAAGCGCGAACTCGGCGAGCTGGAGGGCGTGCGCGAGATCCGCGGCTGCGGCCTGATGCTGGCGGTGGAACTGGACCGGCCCTGTGGCGAGATCCTGCACCAGGCGCTGGCCGCCGGCCTGCTGCTCAACGTGACCGCCGAACGCATCGTGCGCCTGCTGCCGCCCCTGATCCTGAGCGACGAGGAGGCCGACCGAATCGTCTCCATCACCAGCCGCCTGATTCGCGATTTCCTGACCTGACTGCGGCCCCCCATTCCGTCCTGCGAGCCCCGGGAGAACCCACCATGACCCGACATTTCCTGACCCTGCTGGACATCGACGCCGAGGATCTGAACCGCCTGATCCGCCGCGCCATCGAACTCAAGGCCATGACCCATGCCGGCGAGCCGTACGAGCCGCTCAAGGGCAAGGTGATGGCCATGATCTTCGACAAGTCCTCCACCCGCACCCGGGTCTCCTTCGAGACCGGCATGGCCCAGTTCGGCGGCCATGCCATCTTCCTCTCGCCCCGCGACACCCAGCTCGGCCGCGGCGAACCGGTGGAAGACAGCGCCCGCGTGCTGTCGCGCATGGTGGACGTGATCATGATCCGCACCTTCGAGCACGAGAAGCTGGAACGCTTCGCCGAATACGCGCAGGTACCGGTGATCAACGCCCTGACCGATCGCTTCCATCCCTGCCAGCTGCTGGCCGACATGCAGGCCTTCCTGGAGCACCGGGGCAGCATCGCCGGCCGCACGGTGGCCTGGATCGGCGACGGCAACAACATGTGCCACTCCTACATCAACGCCGCCCGCCAGTTCGACTTCCCCCTGCGCATCGCCACCCCGCCGGGCTACGAGCCGGATGCAGACATCGTCGCCGCCGCCGGCGACCGGATCTTCCTCACCCACGATCCCTTTGAGGCCGTGCAGGGCGCGGAGCTGGTGGCCACCGACGTCTGGGCCAGCATGGGCCAGGAGGAGGAACAGGAACAACGCCGCCGCGACTTCGCCGGCTTCCAGGTCAACGCCGAACTGATGGCCGCCGCCGGCCCCGAGGCCCTCTTCACCCACTGTCTGCCCGCCCACCGGGGCGAGGAAGTCACGGACGAGGTTCTGGAAGGCCCGCGCAGCATCGTCTGGGACGCCGCCGAGAACCGCCTGCACAGCCAGAAGGCACTGCTGGAATATCTTCTGGTGCGGTAGCGAGTGGCGAGTGGCGAGGGAAAACAACACTCCCGCCTTCACCAGCCACCCGGCCCCAGCTACCCGCTACCGCATCATCGCGGCTCGCGCCGCTCCTACGCCGTTGGCATCAATCCTGTAGGAGCGGCGCAAGCCGCGACAAAGCATAATGAGGAGCCATGAAAAACCGTGGCGCTATCCGCTCCTCCGTAGGTGCGGCGCCCCCGCCGCGACGTCCCTGTGCAGACGCCGGGTAAAGAATGGGCCGGCCGGGTCGATAAGGGGGCATGAGCCGTTTTCTTCCCATCTTGATGCTGCTTGCCGCTCTGGGCGGAACGGCCCTTGCCGGGCCGCTGGAGGACGGCTATGCCGCCTGGGAGCGCAAGGACTACGCCACCGCCCGCCGGCTGTGGGAGCCGCTGGCCATGCAGCACGATCCCGACGCCCTGTTCAACCTGGGCCTTTTGTACAAGAACGGCCAGGGGGTGCCGAAGGACATCCGCAAGGCCATGGACTACTTCAAGCAGGCCGCCTGGTATGGCAGCGTGGATGCCGCCTACAACCTGGGCGTGCTCTACATCGACAAAACCTACGGCTATCCCAGCAAGAAGGATGCCCTCAACTGGTGGCGGCAGGCGGCCGAGGCCGGGCATCCCGAATCCCAGTACAACCTCGGCGTGATGTACGCCTACGGCATGGGCACCCGCGCCGACGGCGCGCTGGCGATCAAATGGTGGGAGAAGGCCGCCCGCCAGGGCAACCGCAATGCCATCGCGGCGCTGGTACGGGTCTATTCGGAAGGGCTGTTCAGTCAGCCAAAGGATCCGGCGAAAGCCGCAAAATGGAAACGGCGGCTGAACTGAGCCAACAGACGAGCCCCTGACATCCCCGGCAACCATGCACGGGCACAGCCCGCGATGTCGGCTCCGCTGCGCTTGAGCCGACCTACGACTGAACAGGCAATCCTGGCTAGGCGTTCTTGCCTTCCTTGCCGCGGGCTTCGGCTTCGACCTGCTCGAAGCTGGTATGCCGCACGTCCTTGCCCTTGACCAGGTAGATCACGTATTCGGCGATGTTCTGGGCGCGGTCGCCGATCCGCTCCAGGGAACGGGCCGACCACATGATGTCCACCACGTAGGGGATGGAGCGGGGATCCTCCATCATGTAGGTCATCAGTTCGCGCAGCACGCTCTCGTAGTCCTTGTCGGCCTCGAGATCCTCCCGGGCCACGGCCAGGGCGGCTTCGGTGTCCATGCGGGCGAAGGCGTCGAGGGCGTTGTGCAGCATGGAGCGGACCCGGTTGCCCAGGTGAGTGACGCCGGCGAGCATCTTGGAACTGCCGCCCTTCTCGGCGAAGTGCACGGCCATGCGGCCGATGCGCTCGGCCTCGTCACCGATCCGTTCCAGATCGGTGATGGTCTTGATCACGGCGATCACCAGACGCAGGTCGCTGGCGGCCGGTTGCCGGCGGGCGAGGATCTGGGTGCACTCCTCGTCGATGTCCACTTCCATGGCGTTGACCTTGTAGTCGGAGGTCACCACCACTTCGGCCAGATCCGCGTCGATGTCGCTGAGGGCGCGGATGGCGTCCCCCAGCTGCTGTTCGACGATGCCGCCCATGGCCATCACCTTGCTGCGGATGTCCTCCAGCTCGGCATCGAATTGCTGGGAGATGTGGGTGCCGAGTTTGATCTTGTCCATGCTGTGCTCTCCTCCGGTGGCCCGAACCGCGTCAGCCGTAACGCCCGGTGATGTAGTCCTCGGTGCGTTTCTCGCTGGGGTTGGTGAACAGGGTCTTGGTGTCGGCGTATTCGACCATCTCGCCAAGATACATGAATGCCGTGTAGTCGGAAACCCGCGCGGCCTGCTGCATGTTGTGGGTGACGATGACGATGGTGTACTTGTCCTTCAGTTCGTAGATCAGTTCCTCGATCTTGAGGGTCGAAATGGGGTCCAGGGCCGAGGCCGGTTCGTCCAGAAGCAGCATTTCCGGCTCGATGGCGATGGCCCGGGCGATCACCAGGCGCTGCTGCTGGCCACCGGACAGGCCCATGGCGTTGTCTTCCAGGCGATCCTTCACCTCGTCCCAGAGGGCGGCGCCGCGCAGGGCCGACTCCACCTTCTCGTCGATGACCCGCCGATCCTTGATGCCGATGATCCGCAGGCCGTAGGCCACGTTCTCGTAGATGCTCTTGGGGAAGGGGTTGGGCTTCTGGAACACCATGCCCACCCGCCGGCGCAGCTCGGCCACGTTGAGGGTCTTGGAATAGATGTCCTGGCCGTCCAGTTCGATGAGCCCCTCGATGCGCACGTTGTCCACCAGATCGTTCATGCGGTTGAAGCAGCGCAGCAGGGTGGACTTGCCACAGCCGCTGGGACCGATGAAGGCGGTGACCTTGTGCCGGGGGATATCGAGATTGATCTTCTTCAGGGCCTGTTTCTCGCCGTAGAACAGATCCAGATCCACGACCTTGAGGGTCACGTCCATGGCCGTCTCGGCGGCGGCCTCGGGCGGGCGCTCGAGGTTGTCCAGATCGATGCCGTGGGTCAGCGGGGCTTGGGTCTCGTTCATGGTGTCGTCCAGCGTCAGTGTTCCATGGCGCGGTATTTCTCGCGCAGGCGGTTGCGAATGCGGATCGCGGTGAGGTTGAGCAGCACGATCAGCAGGATCAGCAGCAGTGAGGTGGCATAGACCAGGGGCCGGGCCGCTTCCACGTTGGGGCTCTGGAAGCCCACGTCATAGATGTGGAAGCCCAGATGCATGAACTTGCGCTCCAGATGCAGGTAGGGGAAGTTGCCGTCCAGCGGCAGCGAGGGCGCCAGCTTGACCACCCCCACCAGCATCAGCGGCGCCACCTCGCCCGCAGCCCGGGCCACGGCCAGGATCAGGCCGGTCATCATGGCCGGCGAGGCCATGGGGATGACGATGCGCCACAGGGTCTCGGCCTTGGTGGCGCCCAGCGCCAGGCTGCCCTCGCGGATCGCCCGGGGAATCCGTGCCAGGCCTTCCTCAGTGGAGACGATCACCACCGGCAGGGTCAGCAGGGCCAGGGTCAGGGAAGACCAGAGGATCCCCGGCGTGCCGAAGGTCGGCGCCGGCTGGGCCTCGGGGAAGAACAGGGCGTCGATGTTGCCGCCCAGGAAGTAGACGAAGAAGCCCAGGCCGAACACCCCATAGACGATGGACGGCACCCCGGCCAGGTTGTTCACCGCGATGCGGATGGTGCGGATGACGATGCCCTGGCGGGCGTATTCGCGCAGATACACGGCGGCGATCACGCCGAAGGGCGTGACCAGCACGGCCATCAGCAGCACCATGAGCACGGTGCCGAAGATGGCCGGGAACACCCCGCCCTCGGTATTGGCCTCACGCGGCTCGGCGCTGACGAACTCCCAGATCTTGCTGAAGTAGGTGCCCAGTTTCTCGAACACCGACATGGCATTGGGATAGTAGACCCGCACGATCTTGGCCAGGGGGATGGTCATTTCCTGATCGGTCTGGGTGCGGATCACCAGGCTGTCGCGTGCCAGTTCCCGCCCGAGTTCGGCGATGCGGGCGTTGATCCGCTCGTATTCCTTCTGCAGTTCGGCCTTGCGCTGCGCGATGTCTTCGTAGGCGGAGGGGTCCTTGACGCCGTCCAGCTCCAGGCGCCGCCGCTCCAGGCGCAGGCGCTCCATCTGGTAGTTGATGGCGCCGATGTCGTGCTTGCGCAGGCTCTCCACCTCCTCGAACAGGGCGATACTGCGCGGCAGCATCTCGGCCAGGGCGGCCCGGGCGGCCTTGCCTTCTGCCACTACCTTGCCATCGTGCAGCACCCGCTGCAGATAACCGTAGAAATTGCCCCACTCGCGGCGCTCGCCGACGATGATCTCCTCGGGATAGGTCACGTCGAGCAGGAAGGGCGCGAAGACCGGCTTGAAGTCGAAACCGTACAGATCCCGGTTGCCGACCTTCACCACGTGGCGGACGATCTGCCCGCCTTCCTCGATGGTGTAGCCGTTGTCGCGGGCGCGGGCCACGGGAATGGTCTCGGAATCGGTGATCTCGCCGATCAGCCGCTCCACGCTGCCATCGGGATTGCGGTAGCGGGCGTCGAACACGTCCGAGGGCCAGAAATAGCTGAGGCCCTGGATGGCGATGAGCAGCAGCAGGCCCACCACCATCAGGACGCTGATGGTCACGGCGCCGGCATTGAGCCAGATCCACGGATTGCCGCTCTTCCACCATTCCCGGGTCTGCTGTCGGATGTTCATGGGCTTACAGGTTGCTGTAGCGGCGGCGCAGGCGCTGGCGCACCATCTCCGCTCCGGTGTTGAAGATGAAGGTCAGGCCGAACAGCACCAGCGCGGCCAGGAACAGGACGCGGTAATGGGTGCTGCCCACCTCCGATTCCGGCATTTCCACCGCGATGTTGGCCGAGAGCGTGCGCATGCCCTGGAAGATGCTGAAGTCCATCACCGGCGTGTTGCCGGTGGCCATGAGCACGATCATGGTCTCGCCCACGGCCCGGCCGAGGCCGATCATCACGGCCGAGAAGATGCCCGGACTGGCGGTGAGCAGCACCACCCGCACCAGGGTCTGCCAGGGCGTGGCCCCCAGGGCCAGCGAGCCCTGGATGAGATGCTTGGGCACCGCGAAGATGGCGTCCTCGGAGATGGAGAAGATGGTCGGAATCACCGCAAAGCCCATGGCCAGCCCGACCACGATGGAATTGCGCTGGTCATAGTCGATGTCGAAAGTGTGCTTGAGCCAGATCCGCACGTCGCCACCGAACCAGTTGGCCTCCACCCAGGGGCTGGCCTCGATGCAGGCCCAGGTGATGAGGGCCACCACCGGCACCATCAGCACCGGTTCCCAGCCCTCCGGAATCCGGTGGCGGATGCTGTCGGGCAGCATGCGCCAGCTCCAGGCCGCGAACAGCAGCCCCGCGGGCATCAGCAGGAGCAGGGAAAAGACGCCCGGCAGGTGATTCTCGACGAAGGGCGCCAGCCACAGGCCGGCGAGGAAGCCCAGAATCACAGTGGGCAGGGCCTCCATGATCTCGATGGTGGGCTTGACCACCTTGCGCAGACGCGGCGACATGAAACTGGCGGTGAAGATGGCGCCCATGATGGCCAGGGGCATGGCCACCAGCATGGCGTAGAAGGCGGCCTTGAGGGTACCGAAGGAGATGGGCACCAGGCTCAGCTTGGGTTCGAAATCGTTGCTGGCCGAGGAGGACTGCCACACGTACTGGGGCTCGGGATAGCTCTCGTACCACACCTTGCCCCACAGGGCCGACCAGGAGATTTCCGGGAACTCGTTGTCGATGGCGTAGAAATGGGCCTTCCGATCGTCGAGCAGCAGCATGGCGTCGGCGCGGGGATTGATGGTGGCCATGCGCAGGGGCCGCTCGGAAATCCGTTCGACCAGCAGGGTGCGGTGGGCGGTGGAGTGGAAGATGCCCACCCGCCCCTGGGCATCGGTGGCGAGGAAACCCTTGCGCTGGTATTCGGAGACGATGTCCTTCACCGGCGAGCGCAGATCGGTGAAGTCGCGGATATGGGTCAGCACCCGCCGGCCCTCCCGGCGCACCGGGAACCACTGGCTGACCGTGCCGCGATCGTCGCCCACCAGCAGGGAGATGTCGCCGGTGAGGAACTCGATGGCCGAGAGGCTGCGGCCGGGCGCGACCACGGTAGCCTGCTGGATCAGCTCCGGCCCCTCGTCCCAGTCGCTGATGTCGAAGAAGTCCACGATGCCCTGGGGCCGGGCGAGGAACAGATCCCGCTGCTGCTTGTCCAGCAGCAGCCGGAACACCGGCTTGCCCGAATGGGGCACCTCGTGGCGGGTGACCTTCCAGCCTTCCTCGTCGGCGAACAGCGATTCGCCCGGCGCGGCGTGGGCCAGCAGCACCCGTCCGTCGGGCGTCTGGGCGGCCACCGTGGCCTGCTCCTCGTCGAGCTGGACCGCCAGTTTCTCCAGCGGCAGGCCCTCCTCGTCGACCACCAGGGGCGTGTTCTCGCTCAGGGGATATTCCACCTCCGGCGTCAGCGTGCGCCGATCCTCGGGATAGCTGACCCGGTACTTCTGGAGGAAGACGATGGCCTGGCCGTTGGAAAGCCCCACGGCAAAGATCCCCGTGGCCGGATCCCCCCGGGCCACGCTCATGATTTGCGTGCCGGCCGGCAGGGGCAGTTTCTCCTCGCTCACCAATGCCCCGGTGGCGGTGTCGAAGAAGCGCAGGCGGCCGTCGGCGAGCAGCTGCATGCCCATGGTGGCCTGCTCCTCCAGCGACAGGGCCAGGGTCTGCGCCTGCTCGGGGAGGCTGTAGGCGGCCACCCGCTCGATGGCCGCGGGGCGGAACATGGGCAGAACCACGTAGAGGAGATAGACGAAGATCAGGATCACGGCCAGGATGACCCCGATGCCGCCGCCGACCACCAGATACCGGGCCAGGCGGTCCTTGGTCATGCGCCACAGCATCAGTTGACGGGGAGTGCGAACATCGGTCATCGCGGCAAGGGCCCTGGAGTGGTCGCGGGGGTGGCGCAAGCGTACACGCTTTATATGACAGAAATGTTACAGTCCGCAAGCCGCCCCGCCACGGGGCGCAAGCTGCTGTTTTTGGGAGCATTTTCGGAATGGAAAGGAGCAACAGGCCGCCCTCCCTGGCCCGGCACCACATCCTTCTCCCTGCGCCGCCTGTCGAAGCCTGAGTATGCCGGCACAAGATGACCGGCAGATGACAGTCCGCAGGCCGAAAGACGACGCCGCAATGAAAAAGGCCGGAGGCGGCCGGGGAAAGCCTTCCCCGGCCGCCTCCGGCCCGTATCGCCGGTGGGCTGCGTGCGGGCTAGCGCAGCTTGGCCAGTTCCTTCTTGATGACCTTGGCCGGCAGCGGAATGTAACCGTCCTTGACGACCACCTTCTGCCCCTGCCTGGAGAGCACCAGCTTGATGAACTCCCGCTCCAGCGGCGGCAGCGGCTTGTTGGGCGCCTTGTTCACGTAGATGTACAGGAAGCGCGCCAGCGGGTACTTGCCGCGCAGGGCCTGTTCGGGGGTGGCGGCCACGAAGGGCTGGCCGGGCTTCTTGGCCAGGGGCACGGCGCGTACGCCGGTGGTCACGTAGCCGATGCCCGAGTAGCCGATGCCGTTGAGCGAAGCGGAAACCGACTGGACCACGGAGGCCGAACCCGGCTGCTCGTTGACGGTCGGCTTGTAGTCACCCTTGCACAGGGCGTGCTTCTTGAAGTAGCCGTAGGTGCCGGACACCGAGTTGCGGCCATAGAGCTGGATCTTGCGGTTGACCCAGGCGCCGGTCAGGCCGAGCTGCCCCCAGCGGGTGATGTCTTCCGGATAACCGCACTTGCGGGTGGAGGAGAAGATGGCGTCCACCTGGGGAATGGTCAGGCCCTTGATGGGATTGTCCTTGTTGACGAACACGGCCAGGGCGTCCAGGGCCACGCGGAAGGCGGTGGGCTTGTAGCCGTACTTGTCCTCGAACTTCTGCAGTTCCTTGGACTTCATCTTGCGGCTCATCGGCCCCAGGTTGGAGGTGCCCTCGGTCAGGGCCGGCGGTGCGGTGGAGGAACCGGCCGCCTGGATCTGGATGTTGACGTTGGGATAGACCCGCTTGAACTCCTCGGCCCAGAGCGTCATCAGGTTGGCCAGGGTATCGGAACCGACGCTGCTGAGGTTGCCGGACACGCCACTGGTGGGCTTGTAGGTCGGCAGCTTGGGATCCAGCTTGGCGGCCGCCAGGGCGGAGCCGCTGGTCACCAGCGCCACGGTGGCGACGAGCGCCGTGAGTCGTTTCTTGCTGAACATGCAGTTCTCCTGAAGATGAAGGGTCAATCAGTGTGTACGGCCACTCTAGCGCCGGAATGTGACAGTTCCATGAAACCGCGGTGACGGAACGATGACGGACGCTCAGGCCGTGCGCTCCAGCCCATCCTCGCCGGTGGTGCGCTCCCGCACCACCAGTTCGGCCGGGAAGCGGGCCCGGAAGACGCTGCCGCGGCCCACCTCGCTCTCGATTTCCAGCCGTCCGCCCCCCCGTTGCAGGGCATGCTTGACGATGGCCAGCCCCAGGCCGGAGCCGCCGGTCTCGCGGGAGCGGGCCACGTCGACCCGGTAGAAGCGCTCGGTGAGTCGGGGCAGATGGTGCGCCGGGATGCCGACGCCGTTGTCCTCCACCTCGAACACGGCGCCGCCCTCCTCGTCGCGATACCAGCGGAGGCGGATCTCGCCGCCCGGCGGGGTGTAGTTCACCGCGTTGATCACCAGATTGGAGAAGATGCTGTCCAGATCGCGGGCATCGCCCAGCAGTTGCAGGCCGGCCTCGGCGTCGAGGGAGATGGCGTGCTTGCGCTCGCCGCTGACCAGTTGCGCCTCTTCCAGCAGGCTGCCGAGCATCTGGTTCACGTCGACCTTCTCGCGGCGCTGTTCGCGGCGGTTCTCGAGATTCGACAACAGCATGAGATCCTCGGTCAGGTGGCGCATGCGCCGGGTCTGCTGGGCCATGACCTGCATGGCCCGGCGCATCACCTCCGGCGGGTGCTCGCCGTTCTCCAGGTTCTCGAGATAGCCGATGAGCACCGTCAGCGGGGTGCGCAACTCGTGGGAGATGTTGGCCACGAAGTCCCGGCGCATCTGCTCCACCCGTTCCATCAGGGTCACGTCGCGCACCAGCACCAGTTGCTGCTTCTTGCCGTAGGGGATGATCCGGATGTTGAGCCGCTGCTGGGCATCGTAGGGGCTGGGGATGGTGACGTCCTCGGCCTCGGTCTCGCCGGTGATGAAGGCCACGAAGTCCGGGTGCCGGATCAGGTTGTTGAGGTGCTGTCCCACGTCGTGGGGATATTTCAGGCGCAGCAGGCGTTCCGCCGCCTCGTTCCACCATTCGATGCCGCCGTTGGGCTGCAGCACGATGATCCCGTCGGGCATGGCGCCGGTGGTCTCGCGGAAGCGATTGAGCAGCTTGACCAGCCGCTTGCGGCGCTTGCGGTTGCGTTGCTGCAGCCGATAGAGGCCATTGAACACCTCGCCCCACAGGCCCCGGGCATCGGGGGGCGTGAACTTGCGCCCCTGGCGCAGCCAGGTTTCGAGACGCCGCAGGTTGTGGAAGTACCAGCCGAGCCAGGCCAGGGTGTAGAGCAGCAGCGCCAGGCTGGGATGCCCCACCAGCGCTCCGAACAGGCCGACCACGGCCCCGAGCCAGAGAAACTGCGCCAGTTCCGAGACCCAGGTGCGGCGCATGCTCGCTCAGACCTGGCGGGAGAAACGGTAACCGGCGCCGCGCACCGTCTGCACGTGGCGGTCGAAGCCGTAGGGCGCCAGGGCCTTGCGCAGGCGCCGGATGTGCACGTCGACGGTGCGATCCTCGATGTAGACGTTCTCGCCCCACACCTGGTCCAGCAGCTGGTCGCGGCTGTAGACCCGCTCCGGATGGGTCATGAAGAAGTTGAGCAGCCGGAATTCGGTGGGGCCAAGGTCCAGGGGCTTGCCGTGCACCCGCAGCCGGTGGCCGGCCTTGTCCAGTTCCAGGCCGTCGATCTTCACCACCTCGGGCTCCGGCGGCCGGGCCCGGCGCAGCACGGCGCGGATCCGCGCCAGCAGTTCCTGGGTGGAGAAGGGCTTGGTGACGTAGTCGTCCACCCCGGCCTCGAAGCCCTTGAGCTTGCTCTCTTCCTCGCCCCGGGCGGTGAGCATGATGATGGGGATGTTGCGGCTCTCCTCGTCGCGCTGCAGGCGACGGGCGAACTCCACGCCGGAGAGGCCCGGCAGCATCCAGTCCAGGAGGATCAGATCGGGCTTCCCGGCCATCTGCTCGGCCGCCTCGCGGGTGTCGGCGGCCTCCAGCACCGTGTAGCCATCCTGCTGCAGGGTGAAGGCGATCATCTCGCGGATGGCCGTCTCGTCCTCGACGATGAGAATCTTGGCAGGCTGTGTCTCGGTCATGGTTCCCTTCCGGTTACGGCATTGTGTCAGCCAGATGACGGGCGGAGCCGCCTGTCCGGCGGTTCACCGAAGATTAGACTGAAGGGAGATGACAAGCATATGACATCCGCACCACGGCCGCCAGCGGCGCAAAAGCGTGAAATGGCGCAAGGAGCCGCAAATCGCCCCTTTTCAGGCCACGGTTCCTCTATATAATAGCCCGGGTCATCATAACGACAATAATCATCGGGGTATGCACGCGTGAAACGACTTGCCATCTTCCTGCTCGTCCTGGCCCTGCCGGTGCTGGTCCAGGCCGCCGAAACCCGGTACGTCACCGATCACCTGATCATCACCCTGCGATCCGGCCAGGGCAGCCAGTACCAGATCATCAAGACCCTCCCCAGCGGCACCCCCCTGGAACTGCTCGAGACCACCGACGGCGGCTACAGCCGGGTGCGCACCCCCGACGGCGCGGAAGGCTGGGTACTGAGCCGCTATCTGAGCGAGGAACCCATCGCCCGCGACCGGCTGGAAAAGGCGCAGAAGCAGCTCGAACGGCTCCAGGCCAGCAACCGCAAGCTCCGAACCCAGCTCGCCGAATTGCGCAAGCAGGCGGCCGAGCTGCAGGCCGAGCGCGATCGCCTGCGCAGCGAGAACGCCAGGCTCACCAGCGAACTGAAACACCTGCGGGAGGTGGCGGCCAAGCCGATTGAGCTGGAGGAACAGAACCGGACCCTCAAGCAGCAGAACGTCTCGCTGGAGAAGGAGCTGCAACTGGTCCGCCAGGAGAACCAGGCACTGCAGAACAGCACCCAGCGGGACTGGTTCATCGCCGGGGCCGGGGTCTTGCTGGGCGGCCTCCTGCTGGGCCTGATCCTGCCGCGCATCCGCTGGCGCCGCAAGAACACCTGGTGAGCCGGCGCGGGCGTGTGATTTTTCCGCGCCCGCCTGTCATACTTGGGCGTCAATCCGCCGCCGTCATCCCCTGCGTCCGCCATGGCCAGAGCCCGTCCGTCCCAAGCCGGTTTCGTTCACGACTTCCGCAACTCCTCACCCTACATCAAGGCCTTCCGCCAACGGCTGTTCGTGGTGGCCTTCGGCGGCGAGATCCTCGCCGAGGCCGGCTTTCCCGGCCTGATTCATGACCTGGCCCTGCTCAACAGCCTGGGCGTGCGCCTGGTGCTGGTGCATGGCGCGCGCCCCCAGATCGAACAGTGCCTGCGCCGGCGCAAGCTGAAGATGCAGTATGCCGGCGGGCTGCGGATCACCGACGACGACGCCCTGGACTGCGTGAAACAGGCCGCAGGCAGCGTGCGGGTGGAAATCGAGGCCCTGCTGTCCATGGGCCTGCCCAACTCGCCCATGGCCGGCGCCGGGATCCGGGTGGTCTCGGGCAACTTCGTCACCGCCCGCCCCCTGGGCGTGCGGGACGGCATCGACTACTGCCACACGGGCGAGGTGCGCCGCATCGATCGGGAGAGCGTGCAGCGCCACCTGGCTGCCGGCGATCTGGTGCTGCTCCCGCCCCTGGGCTATTCCCCCACCGGCGAGGTCTTCAACCTGAGCGTGCACGACGTGGCCACCGCGGCCGCCGTGCAGCTCGGCGCCGACAAGCTGATCCACCTGGTGGAGGGCAAGGGCATCGTCGACGGACGGCGGCGCCTGCTGCGGGAGCTGACCCTGGAGCGGGCCGAGGCGCTGCTGGCGCGCGCCCGGCACCTGGACGAAGACGCCCGCCACGCCCTGCACAGCGCCATCGAGGCGGTGCGCAGCGACGTGCCGCGCGCCCACGTGCTCAGCCGCCAGGTGGACGGCGCCCTGCTCCAGGAACTGTTCACCCGCGACGGTTGCGGCACCCTGATCATGGCCGATCCCTTCGAGGACACGCGCCAGGCCCGGCTGGAGGACATCGGCGGCATCCTGGAACTCATCGAACCGCTGGAGCGGGAAGGGATCCTGGTACGCCGCTCGCGGGAGCAGCTGGAAATGGAGATCGACCATTTCACCGTGGTGGAGCGCGACGGGATGATCGTCGCCTGTGCCGCCCTCTATCCCTTCATCGAGGAACACGTCAGCGAGCTGGCCTGCCTGGCCGTGCATCCCGACTACCGGGGCCAGCAGCGCGGCGACGCCCTGCTGGCCTGCGTGGAGCGCCAGTCGCGGCAGCTCGGGATCCGGCGCCTGTTCGTGCTCACCACCCGCACCGCCCACTGGTTCCGGGAGCGGGGTTTCCATCCCGGCCAGCTGGCCGATCTGCCGGTGCGCCGGCGGGAACTCTACAACTACCAGCGCAACGCCAAGGTCTTCATCAAGGACATCGCCTGATGGTGGCCGTGCCCGGCGAAACCCGCCCTCCCCTCCGGCCGTTCCTGAAGTGGGCGGGCAACAAGTATCGCGTGCTGCCCCACATCCGCCGGCGCCTGCCGGCCGGCGAGCGGCTGGTGGAGCCCTTCGTCGGCTCCGGCGCCCTGTTTCTCAACAGCGACTACGACGCCTACCTGCTGGCCGACAGCAATCCGGATCTGATCCACCTCTACGAGGTGCTCAAGCAGGAAGGCGCCGAGTTCGTGCGCTACTGCCGGCGCTACTTCCAGCCGCGCTACAACACCCCCGAGCAGTACTACGCCCTGCGCGAGAAGTTCAACCGGGCCCGCCAGAGCCGCCACAAGGCGGCCCTGTTCGTCTACCTCAACCGCCACGGCTACAACGGCCTGTGCCGCTACAACGCCAGCGGCGGCTTCAACGTGCCCTTCGGCCGCTATCGCCGCCCCTACTTTCCCGAGGCGGAAATGCTGGCCTTTCACGACAAGGCCCAGCGGGCCGAGTTCCGCGTCCAGTCCTTCGAGATCACTCTGGGTCAGACCGGCCGGGGCGACGTGGTCTATTGCGATCCGCCCTACGTGCCCCTGTCGCTCTCGGCCAGTTTCACCACCTACAGCCGCGGCGGCTTCGACCTGGATCAGCAGCGCCTGCTGGCCCGCCTGGCCGCCGAGACGGCCGAGCGCGGGGTGCCGGTGCTGATCTCCAACCACGACACCCCCTTCACCCGCGAGGCCTATGCCGCCGCCCGCAGCCTGGACGCCTTTGCCGTCCACCGCTCCATCAGCTGCAACATCGCCCGCCGGGAAGCCGCCGGCGAACTGCTGGCCTTGTTCGCCTGATTGCCAGCCGTGACCGGGCTGCCGCCCGCGCGGGCCGGTGTCCGGGCGCCGAAGCCCCGCCGCCGTGCGGCATGGCGGGGTAAAGTTCCCTCTCCCCTCTGCCGATACAAGCCACCATGGCAACGGGATTCGGTTTTGCAAGGTGGGCCGGGCATGAATGACATGACGCCGCGCCCGGTGCTGGGCACCATCCTGGTGGTGGAGCGGGATCCCCACACCGCCGGTCTGCTGGAATACCTGCTGCGCCGGGAAGGCTACGAGGTGCTGGCGGTCACCGACAACGGCACGGCCCGCCGCCTGCTGGCCCGCCTGGACATGCCCGTGGTGGTCTTCCTGGATCTGGAACTGTCGAAGGAAGACGGTTTCGGGCTGCTGCAGGCCATCCGTCACCGCCCCGGCTGGCAGGGCACCCCGGTATTGATGCTGGTGGAGCCCCACACCATCGGCGAAGTCTCCCCCGCCCTCTCCGCCGGCGCCAGCGACTACATCGTGCAACCCTTTCATCACGCCGAACTGCTCGGCCAGATCCATCGATACACGATCAATTTGTGAACGGCAGAGGAAAGCGGCAAGAGGAAAGAGAAAAAACCTCTCAGTAGCGCCCCGTAGGCCGGCTCAAGCGCAGCGGAGCCGGCAACAATCCGACATCTCGTAATGTCGGCTCCGCTGCGCTTGAGCCGACCTACGGGTTGCTTGAGCCGGCCTACAGTGGATTTTTCGCCTTTGCGTTGAAAACGATGTCGGCTCAAATCTCGCTGTCCGGCGGCACCACCTTGAGCACTTCCTCGACGGTGGTCTGGCCCATGGCGATCTTGCGGGCGCCGGCGATGCGCAACTGGGTCATGCCTTCGGCGAGGGCGGCGCGGCGGATGGCGGCCGCGTCGCTGTCGGGGCCGATCTTCTCGCGCAGGGCCGGGGTCATGCGCAGGATCTCGTAGATCCCGCTGCGGCCCAGGTAGCCGGTGTGCCGGCATTCCTCGCAGCCCACCGGCTGGTAGAAACGGGCCTCGCCGCTGAGCTTCCAGGGATGGGTGAGCGCCGCCCACACGTCGGGCGCCACCTCGCCCGGCTGCTTGCAGTGGGGGCAGAGGTTGCGGGTCAGCCGCTGGGCCATCACCCCCAGCAGGGTGGCGTTGATGAGGTAGGCGGGAATGCCGATCTCGCGCAGGCGGGGAATGGCCGCCGCCGAATCGTTGGTGTGCAGGGTGGAAAGCACCAGGTGGCCGGTGAGGGCCGCCTGGATGGCCATCTCGGCCGTCTCCCGGTCGCGGATCTCGCCGACCATGATGATGTCCGGATCCTGGCGCAGCAGGGTGCGGATGCCGGTGGCGAAGTCCACGCCGATGTTGTGCTGCACCTGCATCTGGTTGAAGTCGTCCACCACCATTTCGATGGGATCTTCCACGGTGCACACGTTCACCTCGGGGCGGGCGAGCTGGCGCAGGGTGGAATAGAGGGTGGTGGTCTTGCCCGAGCCGGTGGGGCCGGTCACCAGCACGATGCCATGGGGCTGGGTGACCATCTGGTTCCAGGCGGCGATGTCGCGGCCGCCGAAACCCAGGGCGGCGAAATCCTTCACCAGCACTTCCGGATTGAAGATCCGCAGCACCAGCTTCTCGCCGAAGGCGGTGGGCATGGTGGACAGGCGCAGTTCGATCTCGTCGCCGTTCTGGGTCTTGGTCTTGATCCGCCCGTCCTGGGGGCGGCGCTTTTCCACCACGTCCATGCGTCCCAGCACCTTGATGCGGCTGGTCACCGCCGACATCACCGGCGTCGGCATGTCGTACACATGGTGCAGCACGCCGTCGATCCGGAAGCGGATCTTGCCTTTCTCCCGCCGCGGTTCCATGTGGATGTCGGAGGCGCGCTGATCGAAGGCGTATTGCAGCAGCCAGTCGACGATCTGTACGATGTCCTGATCGTTGGCGTCCAGGCGCCCCGACTTGCCCAGCTCCACGAGCTGTTCGAAGTTGCTGATCCCCGGATGCTGGCCTTCCTTGTCGGAGGTGGCGCGGCGGATGGAATGGCTGACCGTGTAGAACTCGTCGAGGAAGCGGGCGATGTCGACCGGATTGGCCACCACCCGCTCGATGTGCAGGCCGGTGACGTGGGCCAGCTCGTTCTCCCAGTCGCGTACGAAGGGCTCGGCGGTGGCGATCACCACCTTCTGCTCGTCCACGCTCACCGGCAGGATCTTGTGCCGTGCCGCGTAGGCGTGGGAGGTGACGCTGGTCACGCGGGTCACGTCCACCTTCAGGGGATCGATCCGGAAATGGGGCAGCCCGGCCCGTTCGGCCAGCCACTGGGTGAGCGTCTCCAGATCCAGCCGGCGCTCGGGACGGGCCTGATCGACCCAGTCCTGCTGGGCGAGCATGACCAGCGGATGGATCTCCAGCCGCCCGGTGCGCGCCGGGATCAGGAACTGCTCGGCGTCGGCCTCGGCCAGGCGGCCGTCCGCCACCAGGGCGCGCACCACGGCCTGCAGGGTCAGCGGCCCCTCTTCGAGGCCGGGCGTTTCAGTCTGCCACATGGTCTTCCCTCCCCTTCACCTGCCGGCCCGCAGCAGGCCGCCCATGCCGGCCTCCTCGAGGGTCCGGTGCAGATAGGCGCGAATGGCGTCCACCTCTTCCATCACCAGCACGTTGCTGAGGATCTCGTTGGCCCGCTCCCGGCTCAGGTTGCGGATCACCCACTTGACCCGGGGCAGGCTGGCCACGCTCATGCTCAGGCTCTCGATGCCCATGCCCACCAGCAGGATCGCCGCCGCCGGATCGCCGGCCATTTCACCACACACGCTGACCGGCTTGCCGTGAACCCGGGCACTTTCCACCACCTGGAGCATGGCCCGGATCACCGCCGGGTGCAGGGAATCGTAGAGATCCGCCACCCGCGGATTGTTGCGATCCACCGCCAGCAGATACTGGGTGAGATCGTTGGTGCCGATGGAGAGAAAATCCACCCGCCGGGCCAGGCTGCCGGCCTGGTAGACCGCCGAGGGCACCTCGATCATCACCCCCACCCGGGGCATGGGCAGAGCCAGCCCTTCCTCCAGCAGTTCGTCGTGGGCCTGGTGGATCAGGGCCAGCGAGTCGTGCAGCTCGGCCACGTCGGAAATCATGGGCAGGAGGATGTTGAGATTGCCCAGCCCCTCGCTGGCGCGCATCATGGCCCGCACCTGCACCAGAAAGATCTCCGGATGATCCAGGGTGATCCGGATCCCGCGCCAACCCAGGAAGGGGTTGTCCTCTTCGATGGGAAAATAGGGCAGGGCCTTGTCGCCGCCCACGTCGAGGGTGCGCAGCACCACCGGACGCGGAGCGAAGGCCTCGAGCACCTGGCGGTAGATCCGCCGCTGCTCCTCCTCGCCGGGGAAGCGGTTGCGGATCATGAAGGGAAACTCGGTGCGGTACAGCCCCACGCCTTCCGCGCCGCTCTCGGTGGTCGGCGTGAGATCCGAGAGCAGACCGGTATTCACGTACAGCGGAATGTGCTGGCCGTCGAGGGTCTCCGAGGGCAGATCCCGCAACTCGCGCAGCTCGGCCGAGAAGGAGGCCTCCTCGTCCGCCAGGCGGCGGTATTCGGCGGTGATGTGGGGCGGCGGTTCGATGTAGACCCGGCCCGCATAGCCGTCGACGATCAGCTCGGCGTCGTCGACCCGCCCCACCGGCAGCTCGGTCACCCCCATCACCGCCGGGATCCCCAGCGCCCGGGCCAGGATCGCCACGTGGGAGGTGCGCGAGCCGCGCACCGAGACCACCCCCACCAGCCTGTCCTGGGGCACCTCCGCGAGCATGGTGGCCGTGACCTCCTCGCCCACCAGGATGGTCTTCTCGGGGTAGGCGTGGTCTTCCGCCTTTTCCGCCTGCAGGTGCATCAGCAGGCGCCGGCCCAGATCCCGGATGTCTTCCACCCGCTCCCGCAGGTAGTCGTTCTCCATGTTGCGGAACACCTCTTCGTGCTCCTCGATGGTCTGGCGCAGGGCCCCGGGCGCCCAGTTGCCGTCGCGGATCCGCTGGCGGGTGACCCCGGTGAACGAATCGCTCTCCAGCATCAGGGCATAGACGTCGAACAGGGCCCGTTCCTCGGCCGGCAGGCTGTCGGTCATGCGCCGCGAGAGCTGGGCGATCTCGGCGCGCACCGCCTCCACGGCGGCATCGAATTCGGCCAGCTCGTGTTCCACGTCCTCGCAGGGCCGATCGGGAATGGCATGGATGTCGGCGAAGGGATAGCGAACCCGGGCGGTGCCGAAGGTCACGCCCGGGGCGCCGGGCTGGCCGCGGGCGACGCGGCTGGTTTCCTCGGCCGGGCGGGCATGGCCGTAGCCGTTCAGCTCGCCCGACAGTTCGGCATGGGCGATGGCTCCGGCCAGTTGCGCGGCCACCGTGACCAGCAGGGTCACGCTCTCCTCGTCGAACACCTCGGCCTCGGCCCGCTGCGCCACCAGCACGCCCACCACCTCCCGGTGGTGGATGATGGGCACCCCGAGAAAGGCGTGATAGCGCTCCTCGCCCGAGTCGGGAAAGTAACGGAAATGGGGGTGCAGGGGGGCATCCTCGAGATTTACCGGTTCGGCCCGCCGGGCCACCAGCCCCACCAGCCCTTCGCCGCGCGCCAGACGGATGCGGCCGATGGCCTCCGGGCGCAGGCCGTCGCTGGCCTTGAGTACGTAATGCTGGCCATCGGGCTCGGCGAGGAATACCGAACAGACGTCGGCCCGGGAAATTTCCTTCACCCGCCGCACGATGAGCCCCAGCGCCTGATCGAGGTTGCGGGCGAGGTTGAGTTCCTGGATCAGGCGGCGCAGGGTATCGAGCATGGGACTCCGTCAGTCTCTCCGGCCGCCAGGGCGGCCCACGGGTGGTCAGGCCCGGGCCAGGCCCGGGGCCCCCTTGCGGCGGGGGCGAAGCGTCGCCGTCAGCGGCGATCTTGTTGTTGAGCCGTTTTCGCTGGCCTGTCGGGCCACGCAACGCGAAGACCGGACAGCGCCCGCGCGTCAGGCCGTTGCAAACCCCGTCTTCAACGGTCTGACGCGTCTTCGCGCCGGGTGCGCTGACGCACCAGGGGCAGGAGTTCGTCCAGCGCGCGGCGGTAGACCTCGCGCTTGAAACCGATCACCTCGTTCACCGGCCGGTCCGGGTCCACCCAGCGCCAGTGGTCGAACTCGGGCTTGTCGGAAGCATCGAGCCGCACCCGACCCTCGGGGCCCACCAGCTGCAGCAGGAACCAGCGCTGCTTCTGGCCGATGCACACCGGCTTGCGGCGCCGGCGCACCAGCCGCCGGGGCAGCCGGTAGCGCAGCCAGCCCCGGGTGCTGCCGACCAGTTCCACGTCTTCCGGCGCCAGGCCGACCTCTTCGGCCAGCTCGCGGTAGAGCGCCTCCTCGGGCGTCTCGTCGGCGCGGATCCCGCCCTGGGGAAACTGCCAGGCATCCTCGCCGATGCGGCGAGCCCAGAACAGTTCACCCCGGGGGTTGAACAGAATGATGCCAACGTTGGGCCGGTAACCTTCCCTATCAATCACTTGCGTTCATCTCTTCCTGCCGCGTATCACGATTGTTCCATACTCGGGAATGGACAGCAAATAACCATACTTTCACAAGGCCATCGAATCCGTGCCCGATTCGTTCTTCATTGCCTTGTTTTTGCAGCCATTTTTTGCAGACTGGGAAAGATTTCCCGATAATGCGACCATTGAATGCCCACAGGAGCCGCAGCCGTGCCACTGGCCATCTTCGACCTCGACAACACCCTCCTCGCCGGTGACAGCGACTATCTCTGGGGCCGCTTCCTGGCCGAGCGCGGGGTGGTGGACGGCGACGCCTACGAGCGCGAAAACAAGCGCTTCTACGAGGAGTACAAGGCCGGGGATCTCGACATCATGGAGTTCCTGGCCTTCAGCCTCAAACCCCTGGCGGAAAACCCGCCCGCCAGGCTGCAGGCCCTGCGCGCCGAATTCGTCGAGACGGTGATCCGCCCCATCGTGCCCGCCGCCAGCCGGGCCCTGCTCGAACACCACCGCAAGCGGGGCGACGAGTTGCTGATCATCACCGCCACCAACCGCTTCGTCACCGAGCCCATCGCCGCGCTGCTGGGCGTGCCATGGCTCATCGCCACCGATCCCGAACGCGAGGGCGAGCGCTTCACCGGCCGGGTGGCCGGCACCCCCTGCTTCCGCGAAGGCAAGGTGGAACGGCTCACCGCCTGGCTGCGCGACACCGGCCGTCACCTGGCCGGCAGCCATTTCTACAGCGATTCCCACAACGACTTTCCCCTGCTGGAGATGGTCGAAACGCCCGTGGCCGTGGATCCCGACGACACCCTGCGCGATCACGCCGAAATGAAGGGCTGGCCCATCCTCAGCCTGCGCGGGGAGCGGATCGCCGTGCTCCAGGGCCCCTGGCCGGCCGCCGCCTCCTGAGTCATGCCGCCCGCGGATCGCCGCTCCCTCGCCCTCCTCCTGCTGCTGGGCCTGGTTCCGCTGCTGGCGCTGGGGCTGGCCCTGGGCCTGGGCAGCGTGGCCCTCTCTCCCGCCGAGGTGGCCAGCGCCCTGTTCGGCAAGGCTTCGCCCCTGGCCACCAGCCTGATCCTGGAATTGCGCCTGCCCCGCGCCCTCTCGGCCTTCGCCACCGGCGCCCTGCTCTCGGTGGCCGGGGCGCTGATGCAGGTGCTGGTGCGCAACCCGCTGGCCGATCCTTACGTGCTGGGCATCTCCGGCGGCGCGGCCGTGGCCGCGCTGCTGGCCCTGCTGGCCGGAATCGGCGGCGTGTGGCTGACCGGCAGCGCCTTCGGCGGCGCCCTGCTGGCCATGCTGCTGGTCTTCGGCCTGGCCCACCGCAACGGCGACTGGAGCCCCACCCGTCTGCTGCTGACCGGCGTGGTGCTGGCCAGCGGCTGGGGCGCCCTGATCGGCTTCCTGCTGGTGGTGAGCCCCGATCAGCGCCTGCACGGCATGCTGTTCTGGCTGATGGGCGACCTGGGCTACGCGGGGCCGCCCCTGCCGGCGCTGGCGGTACTGGCCCTCGGGCTGCTGCTGTGCTGGCCCCTGGCCCGGGATCTCAACCTGCTGCAGCGCGGGGAGCTGCAGGCCGGGGCGCTGGGGGTGGACAGCCGGCGCCTGCAGCGGCGGCTCTACCTGCTGGCCTCGCTGCTCACGGCCACTGCGGTGGTGCAGGCCGGCAGCATCGGCTTCGTGGGCCTGGTGGTGCCGCACCTGGTGCGCCTGCTGGGGCTCACCGATCACCGCCTGCTGCTGCCCGGCGCGGCCCTCGCCGGCGGCGGCCTGCTGATGCTGGCCGACACCCTGGCCCGCACCCTGCTCGCGCCCCAGCAACTGCCGGTGGGCATCATCACCGCCCTGCTCGGCATTCCGCTGTTCCTGCACCTGCTTCAGCGCGGAGCCCGCACGCCATGAAGCTCACGGCGCACGGTCTCGACGTGGCCGCCGGCTCGCGGCGCCTGATCCGGGGGCTGGATCTGGTCATCGCGCCCGGCCAGAGCTGGGGCATCCTCGGCCGCAACGGCACCGGCAAGACCACCCTGCTGCACACCCTCGCCGGCCTGCATCCGCCGGCAGGCGGCGAAGTCCGCCTGGGCGAACGCCCGCTCGAGCAGCTCTCCCGCCGGGAAATCGCCCGCTGCCTGGGACTGATGCCCCAGGACACCCCCGATCCCTTCCCGGCCACGGTGCTGGAGACGGCCCTGATCGGCCGCCATCCCCATCTCTCCCGCTGGCAATGGGAAGGCCCGGCGGATCGCCAACGGGCCCGGGCGGCACTGGCGGAAATGGCTCTCGACGGCTTCGAATCCCGGCTCGTCAGCTCCCTGTCCGGCGGGGAACGCCGGCGCCTGGCCTTCGCCACCCTCCGGGTGCAGGATCCGCCCCTGCTGCTGCTCGACGAGCCCACCAACCACCTGGACTTTCCCCATCAGCACGCCCTCCTCGGCCGGCTCGAGGCCCTGCGCCAGAGGGGCCGGGGCGTGGCCATGAGCCTGCACGACGTGAACCTGGCCAGCCGCTACTGCACCCACGTCCTGCTGTTGCACCCCGACGGCCAGGTGCGCCAGGGCCCCACCCGTGAGGTGCTCGACCGCCACAGTCTGGAATGGCTCTATGGCATCCCCTTCCGGGAACTGCCCAACGCCGGCCGCCAGCGTGTCTTCCTCCCGGAACCCGCGGCCGCCACCCAATCGCCGGAAACCGCCTGAGCCGGGCCAGCCGCGTGCAACACCGTGAGGCATCGCCATTCCCAATCACGCCAAGTCATTGAAAATGTGAGGAAACGGGAAACCGCATTTGCCGTTCCCGGGTTTGGATGGACTTTTTCAACCGCCTGTTAGAACCATTCGCCTATGGCGGGTGCAATATGCCTGACCCGCAGGAAACCCGCTACAATCACTTGAAGCCACAAACGGATTTGTGCTTCCATTTCCTCGACCTGGGCAGCCGCAGCAAAACCATGAAGATTCTCATCGCCGACGATCACACCCTCTTCCGGGAAGGCCTGCACTACACGCTCCAGAACCTCGCCGACAACGTGGAGATCCTCGAAGCCAGCAACGGCAACGAGGCGGTGCAGATGGTGCGCCACTATCCGGATCTGGATCTGGTCCTGATGGATCTCGACATGCCCGGGCTCGATGGCTACAACGGCCTCATCCAGCTCCGGCAGGACTATCCCGAACTCCCGGTGGCCATCGTCACCGCCTCGGAATACGAACAGGACATGCTGCGGGTGCTCGAATGCGGGGCGGCCGGCTACATTCCCAAGTCGTCCAGCAGCAAGGAGATGCTCGAGGCGATCCGCCAGATCCTCGATGGCGACGTCTACGTGCCCGACCTGGCCGCCAGCTCCGGCACCTTCCACATCCGCAAGGGCATGCAGGGGGGCATCCAGCCCGGCCTGAATCCGCCACCGGGCCTGGAGAAATACCATCTCACCCCCCGCCAGCGCGAAGTCCTGACCCTGATGTGCCGGGGGCTGTCCAACAAGAGCATCGCCAACGAACTGGGCATGGCCGAGGGCACGGTGAAGATCCACGTCACGGCCATTCTCAAGGCCATGAATGCCAGCAACCGCACCCAGGCCGTGATCATGGCCCGCGAGGCCGGGCTGCTGGTCTGACAGGCGGCTGAAAAGCCTTCTCCGGGCTTTTCAACAACCTCTCAAGCGCAGCGGTGCCGCCAACAAGGCCGCCCACTCAGTCGGTTTCGGCCACCGCCGTCTCGCTTTCCCGTTCACCGCCTTCCTCCTGCCTGCGGCTCTGTACATGCTTGAGAAAGGCCCGCAGGCGGGCCGGCTGCACCGGCTTGTGCAGCACACGGTAATCACCGCTTTCCGCCTCGCCCGGCCGCACTGCGGTATCGCCGGTGATCAGAATCGCCGGCACCTTGACCCCCAGTTGCGCCTCGATCCGCTTGAGGGCCTCCACGCCGTTGATGTCGCCGCGCAAACGGTAATCGGAAATGATCGCATCCGGCGGGGAATCCTGTTCGGCCAGCGCGGCCTGGGCCTCGTCCAGCGAGCGGGCCATGATCACCTTGCAGCCCCAGCCTTCGAGCAGCACCTGCAGGGCCTCGAGCACCGAAGTCTCGTCGTCGATGATCAGCACCTGCAGGGCCTGCAGATCCCGCTGGAACTCCGGCAGCACGGGCGCTTCCGGCCGCCGCCGCAGACGGCGCTCGCACAGGGGCACGTGCACCGAGAACACCGATCCCTGCCCCGTCGCCGACTCCAGCTCGATCTCGTGATTCAGCAGGCGGGCGATGCGCGCCACGATGGCCAGCCCCAGGCCCAGCCCCTTGCTCTGCTGGCGTTCGGGATTGTCCACCTGGAAGTATTCGTCAAAGATGTTCTCCTGCTCCTCGGGCGGAATCCCGATGCCGGTGTCGGCCACCCGGATGATCACCTCGCCATCGCGGATCTCCCGGGACAGGGTGATGCGCCCGGACTCGGTATAGCGGATGGCATTGGTCACGAAATTGCGCAACACCCGCTCGAGCAGGATGCCGTCGCTGCGTACCAGCACGTCGCCGCAGTCCTCCACCACGAACTCCAGCCCCTTGGTCTCCGCCTCGGGCCGGTGATCGTTTTCGATGCGCTGGAACAGGGTGCACAGGGGCACGTTCTCCACCTGCGGCTGCAGCACTCCCGAGTCAAGCTTGCTGATGTCGAGCAGGGCATTGAACAGGTTCTCCAGCGCCGCCACCGCCGAGCGCATCTTGGAAACGATGTCCTTCACTTCCTTGTACTGGATACGTTCGGCGAGCGCGCCGGAGAGCAGGGTGAGCGCATGCAGGGGCTGGCGCAGATCGTGACTGGCCGCCGCCAGGAAGCGGGACTTGGAAATGTTGGCCCGTTCGGCGGCCTCCTTCTCCGTGGTCAGCCGCGAAATGGCCTCCAGATTGTCGAAGCGCAGGACCGCCGATTCGAGAAAGACCTGATTGACGTTACGGCCCAGATAGACGAAGACCAGGTAGTAGAGCACCAGCATCACGGACATGACCATGTGCACCATGTCGCCCACCGTGGCCAGGCGCAGCAGCAGGGGCAGCATCAGCAGGCTGAAGAAACCGTAATAGGTGGGCAGATGCATGGCCAGAAAGGTCATCGAGCCGGAACCGATGCTCACCAGCACGATGACCAGAAAGGCCTGGTAGATACCCCCGTCGGGCACATAGAAGAGCCAGCCGGCCAGCCCCCACAACAGCCCCGACGCGAGACTGGCGGCGGTGAACAGGTGCTGCCAGCGATCCAGTTGCCGCTCGGGCTCGGGGTCCTTCCAGTACCGGCGGCAGATGATCACCCGGAAGGTCAGCAGCACGAACATCGCCGCCAGCCAGCCCAACAGGGCCACCCGGGAAACCCCGCTCTGCCACATCACCAGCACCACCAGCAGGGTGTTGATGTAACCGACCACGTAGATGGCCTGGGCGTTCTTGTACAGGGTGCGCAGCTGGACCGCGCGGATGCGATCGTCCGGCCGGGGGCCGAACAGGGTATCGAGAACACTCATGCCTTTCCCTCCCCAGGGATCCCGCCGCCCCCTCGTGCCGGGCACCGGCCCGGCAGGGGTTCTTGCGTCATGATGCCGTCTTCCCTTTGGCTATGCGGAGTCAACCGTTGCCCTGCAGCACGGCATGGGCCGTGGACACCTTCTCCAGCCAGTTGAACAGGGGCAGCCAGTCGAGCTTGTCCTGCTCCACGCGCCGATCCCACATCTCGTGGATCCCCACGCCCCGCTCGAAGGCGTGCACATAGTTCTGGGTATCGCGCAGGGTGGTGAGGAAGGGCAGTTGCAAGGTGTTGAGAAACCGCTCGAGCGACTTGTAGACGAGGGTGTTGCGCCGGGTGCGATTGGCCAGCACGCCGACCCGCACGCCCCGGCTGCGCACCTTGCCCACCAGCAGCAGATCGCGGATGAAGCCGGTCGCCGAATGAATGTCGATGGGCGAAGGCAGCACCGGAATGAGGATCGTGTCCACCTGCTGCACAAAGCCCGGCAGATCGCGCGCCGCCACGCCCGCCGGGGCATCGAGGATCACCCGCTCGGTGCCGGGCGGCACCCGCAGCTGCCAGGCCCGCGTGGCGTTCACCGCCTGGCGCTGATGGGCATTCACCCCATGGATTTCCGGCCGGTCGGCCGGTCGCAGCTTCAGCCAGCGGCTGGCCGACCCCTGCGGATCGTGATCCATCAGCGCGGTCCGGAAACCCTGGCTGGCATAGAGGCTGGCCAGATTGGTGGCCACGGTGGTCTTGCCACATCCCCCCTTGGCGTTGACGACCAGAATGCGTTGCATGCCTCTCACCATTCCCGATGAACATGATTCCCCGACTTCAATTAAAGCAGAGAATGGACTCCAGCGCAGATTGTCCCCCTTTTCCCGCCACCCTGCACTGTGACATTGGTATTACCAACGGCCTGCCAAAGCCGTCCCTGCACAATCACTATATCTGGTACCACCCATCTGCAATTGACACAAATCATTGACTCGCTCCGGCCCTTGTCCCAAAATGCGCGCCTGATCGGATCCGGTGGCCGCCACCGGATCCCCGACGCCAGGTGCCCCGCTTCCCGCCGGAAGCGGGGTGAAACGGGAAGCCGGTGCGCTGCCACGTGTAGCAAGTCCGGCGCTGCCCCCGCAACGGTAGGTGAGTCAGGCTGCGTCACAACGCCACTGCGGTCTTTCCGCGGGAAGGCGACGCCAGCCGGGACACAACGTCCACTCACGAGCCCGGAGACCGGCCTGGCGTCGCTATCGGGTGTGCCGCGGAGGGCGGCGCCACGACCGGAAAAGCCAGCCTCTTCCCGTCCTCGTCCTCCTCCGTGGCTCGCAGTTGCCAACGCGCGCGGGTGTGCGCCAAGCCCTGAGGAACGAACCATGAACAAACCAACCGGCCTGCTGTCCGGCCTGCTCCTGACCCTGCCCCTGGCCCAGGCGGCCATCGCCGCCGACACCGCCGACACCGTCATCGTCACCGCGACCCGCACGGCCCAGACCGTGGACGACTCCCTGGCCTCGGTGAGCGTCATCACCCGCGAGGACATCGAGGCCAGCGGCGCCCAGGACGTGATCGACCTGCTGCGCCTGCAGGCCGGCATCGACGTGGCCCGCAACGGCGGCCCCGGCACCACCACCAGCGTGTTCCTGCGCGGCACCGGCAACAACCAGACACTGGTGCTGATCGACGGCATGCGCGCCGCCTCCGCCACCACCGGCAGCTTCGCCTGGTCCAAGCTCGACCTGGCCGACGTGGAACGCATCGAGATCGTGCGCGGCCCCAACGCCAGCCTCTACGGCTCCGACGCCATCGGCGGGGTGATCCAGATCTTCACTCGCCGCAATCGCCATGCCTATATCCGCGCCCGCATCGGCAGTTACGAAAGCAAGCAGGTCGAAGCCGGTTTCGGCGGTGGCGAGCGCGTGAAGTACAGCCTCAACGTCGCCAGTCGGGCATCCGAAGGCTTTTCGGCCATCACCGACCCGACCAGTTTCTCCTATGACCCGGACGACGATGGCTATCGCCAGCGCAGCGCTTCGGGTGATCTGCGTTTCGATCTCGGAAAAAAGGCCGATCTGACGCTCAGCGGCTGGTACAGCGACGGCTACACCGAATATGACCAGGGCATCAACAACAGCACCAATGCCACCCTCGACGCGCGGCTAGTCCACCGCACCACCGCCCGCTGGCAACAGACCTTGCGCCTCGGGTGGGCCGCAGACGACGTGGATACCGAATCGTCCTACCCCTCCTTCATCCGCACCCGGCGCTGGACTGCCGACTGGCAGCACGACATCACCCTTGGCGAATCGGCCCTGCTGAGCCTGGGCCTCAATACCATTCGCGACCGGGCCGAGAACATCGACACCGGCGCCGGCAGTACCGTCTTCGATGAATCCCGCGACAGCAACGCCGCCTATGGTCTGCTGCAGACCACTGTGGGTCGGCACGACTTCCAGCTCAGCGCCCGGGTGGACGACTACGACACCTTCGGCACCCATACCACCGGCAACGCCGCCTGGGGCCTGAACACCACGGATGCCCTGCGCCTGACCGCCTCCGCCGGCACCGGCTTCCGGGCGCCGACCCTCAACGAGCTGTATCACCCCGGTTTCTTCGGCTTCTACGCCGGCAACCCCAACCTGAAACCCGAAACCTCGCTCAATCTGGAACTGGGCCTGCGCTACCGTCCCGCAACGGGACAACGCGTGACCCTCAATGCCTACCGCAACACCATCGAGGACCTGATTGCCTACCAAGGCACCAACAGCCAGGCCATCAACGTCAGCCGCGCCCGGATCGACGGTCTGGAACTGACCTGGCAATGGCAGCGGCCCCGCTGGGCCCTGCAGGCCACCGCCACCCTCCAGAAAGCCATCGACACGGACACCGGACAGGATCTGCTGCGCCGAGCCCGGGAGAAGGCCTCGCTCGCCTACCAGCGCCAGACCGCCAGCGGTGGTCAATACGGCATCGAATGGCTGTTCGTCGGCAAGCGGCATGACTACGGCAACGTGGTCCTCGATCCCTACCACCTCGTCAACCTCTCGGCCCGCACCCCGCTGGACACGGGATTGTGGCTGGAAGGACGTATCGAAAACCTGCTGGCCACCGACTATGAACTGGTTTCCGGCTACGGCACGGCGGGCCTGACGGCCTGGGTCGGCGTGAAGTACGACTTCGGCGGCTGACATGAACGCCGGGCCGGCAGCGCGGCTTTGGTGGGGGCTGGGCCTCTCCCTGGCCCTGCATGCCGGGCTGCTCGGCCTGGCACGCCCCCCCCTGCCGGAACTGGCCTTCCGCGAATCCCTGCCCAGCATGGCGGTGGTGATCGAAGGCCAACGGCCCACGCCACAACCTCCGGCGCCGGCATCGCCAACCGGCGAACCATCGCGGCAGACAAGGGCTGAGGCGAAGACGCGCCCGCCGGCAAACGAGGCCGCGCTGCCGCAGCCCATGCGCGCCTCGGCAAAGCCGCCAACGGCCGCGCGCGCCGCTGCGCCCCATGCCGAAACGCCCCGGCGCGCGGCCCGCAGTCAGACGCCCGCCGCCGCGCAGCCGCCCGAGGACGCGAAACCGCCACCGGCGCTGAACCGCGCCCGGATCGTGGCACGTCTGCAAGATGAAGTGCGGGCCCGGTTTACCTATCCTCCCCTGGCCCGCCGGCGCAACATCCAGGGCCGGGTGCTGCTGGGCTTCGGCATCGACGGCACGGGGACGATTCACAATGTTCGGATCATGCGCAGCTCCGGCCACGCCATTCTCGATCTGGCCGCCGAGCGCGCCATCCGCCGTCTGCATCGGGTACAGTGGTATCCGGCCGCCAGCGGCGGACAGGCCACCGAAATCGAACTGCCGGTGGAATACCGGCTCATCCCGGAACGAGGAACCTGACCATGGGACACCGCCTTTCGAAAATCTACACTCGCACCGGCGACAAGGGCACCACCGGCCTCGGCGACGGCAGCCGGGTGGACAAGGACGACATCCGCGTGGAAGCCTTCGGCACCGTGGACGAACTCAACAGCGTGGTGGGCATGGTGCTGGCCTGTGATCTGCCCGCCAACGTCCGCGACTGTCTCGAAGCGGTGCAGCACGACCTGTTCGATCTGGGCGGCGAGTTCAGCACCCCGGGCCGCACCGCCCTGCCCCAGGACTATGTGGACCGGCTGGAACGGATCCTCGACGACTTCAACGCCGACCTCCCCCGCCTCAAGGAATTCATCCTCCCCGGCGGCGGCCCCGCCGCCGCCACCTGCCACCTGGCCCGCACCGTCTGCCGCCGCGCCGAACGCCGCGCCATCGCCCTGGCCCGCGAATCCGACGTGAACCCCGTGGCCCTCGCCTACCTCAACCGCCTCTCCGATCTGCTGTTCGTCATCGCCCGCGTCCTCGCCCGCCACGAACGCGGCAGCGAAGTGCTCTGGGAGCCCGGCCGCAACCGGCAATAGCCGGAACATCCAATCCGCCCGGGTACGCGGCGCTACCCGGCGCAGATCCGGCCCCTCTCATTCGTCCCAGATCGACCGGCCAATGGCAGAATTGACCGCGTTGTGGATGCTGTAGACGTGATCCTTGTTGATGGCCGGTCTGGCGTAGTCCAGGTAACCGTGGCGCATGAGGGTCAGGATGCCTTCGGCGAGGGTGAGATTGACCGCCTCGAAGGATTTGTCGAAGGGCGGGCCGCCGTTGCGGGCGCGGTCATGAGCCTCGAATTCCCAGTCGTGGATGAGATAGGCCGGGCCGTATTCCCAGGGGGAGTAGCCGGGCAGGCCCTGGGCCAGGCGGGGGATGCTGCCGCCGTCGGTGGTCATGGCTTCGGGCTGGATGATCTCGATGACGTTGCCCTGCCTGTCCCGGCGCTCGTAGCGAAAGGGATCGTCGGGATCGGGCGCGTATTCGAACAGATCGGGGCCGATCCACTGCAGGCGGAAGTGACCGAGGAAACGGCCGGTATTCAGGGAATTGATGAATCGATCGCGAATACGGCGAAAGCGTTTCTGAACGGTATTGGGTGCGGGCATGGCATTCTCCCTGGGAAAGATCGGTCTGCCCTCTCACCATAGACCGTGCACGCGGCTCCCGCAAAAGGAAACGGGCGCCGCTGGCGCCCGTTTCCCCGGTCATGGCTGATGGCGTGATCAGACCAGCATGGGCACGATGAGCAGCGCCACGATGTTCATGATCTTGATCAGCGGGTTGATGGCCGGGCCGGCGGTGTCCTTGTAGGGGTCGCCCACGGTGTCGCCGGTGACCGCGGCCTTGTGGGCGTCGGAACCCTTGCCGCCGTAGTTGCCGTCCTCGATGTATTTCTTGGCGTTGTCCCAGGCGCCGCCGCCGGTGGTCATGGAGATGGCCACGAACAGGCCGGTGACGATGGTGCCGATCAGCACCCCGCCCAGGGCCTCCACGCCGAGCACCCAGCCGACCAGGATGGGCACCAGCACCGGCAGCAGGGAGGGCACGATCATCTCCTTGATGGCGGCGATGGTGAGCATGTCCACGGCCTTGGAATAGTCGGGCGTCTGGGTGCGGTCCATGATGCCCGGCATTTCCCGGAACTGGCGGCGCACCTCGTTGACGATCCCGCCCGCGGCCCGGCCCACCGCTTCCATGGCGAAGGCGGCGAACAGGTAGGGAATCAGGCCGCCGATGAACAGACCGATGATGATCATGTGGTTGGACAGGTCGAAGGTGACATGCCCGCTGCCCACGTTGGTCAGGGCGTGGGTGTAGTCGGCGAACAGCACCAGGGTGGCCAGGCCGGCGGAGCCGATGGCATAGCCCTTGGTCACGGCCTTGGTGGTGTTGCCCACGGCGTCGAGCGCATCGGTGGTGTTGCGCACCTCCGAGGGCAGATCCGCCATCTCGGCGATGCCGCCGGCGTTGTCGGTGATGGGGCCGTAGGCGTCCAGGGCCACGATGATGCCGGTCATGGAGAGCATGGCGGTGGCCGCCACGGCGATGCCGTAGAGGCCGGCCAGCTCATGGGCGCCCCAGATGGAGGCGCACACGGCCAGCACCGGCAGGGCGGTGGACTTCATGGAGATGCCCAGGCCGGCGATGACGTTGGTGCCGTCACCGGTGGTGGAGGCTTCGGCAATGCGGCGCACCGGCGCGAACTCGGTGGCAGTGTAGTACTCGGTGATCACCACCATGGCCACGGTGAGCGCCAGGCCGATGAGCGAGGCGCCATAGAGCTGGTTGACGCTGTAGGGCAGGTTCTCGCCCATCATGCTGTCGGTGATGAAGTAGAAGGCGATGGCCGAGAGCACGGCCGAGGCGATGGCGCCGCGGTACAGGGCGCCCATGATCTTGCCGCCTTCCTTGATGCGCACGAAGAAGGTGCCGATGATGGAGGCGATGATGGACGCCCCGCCAAGCACCAGCGGATAGACGACGGCGGTGGCACCGGCGTCCTTGAGCACCATGCTGCCGAGGAACATGGTGGCGACGATGGTCACCGCGTAGGTCTCGAACAGGTCGGCGGCCATGCCGGCGCAGTCGCCCACGTTGTCGCCCACGTTGTCGGCAATCACCGCCGGGTTGCGGGGATCGTCTTCGGGGATGCCGGCTTCCACCTTGCCGACGATGTCGGCGCCCACGTCGGCCCCCTTGGTGAAGATGCCGCCGCCGAGCCGGGCGAAGATGGAGATCAGGGAGCCGCCGAAGGCCAGGCCCACCAGCGAGTGCACCGAATCCTCGACCCCCATGGATTCGAGGATGGCGTAATACCCTGCGACCCCGAGCAGAGCCAGCCCCACCACCAGCAGACCGGTGATCGCGCCGCCCTGGAAGGCCACGGACAGGCCCGCCTGCACGCCGTTCCTGGCCGCCTCGGCGGTGCGCGAGTTGGAGCGGACCGAGACGTTCATGCCGATGAAGCCGGCCAGCCCGGAGAACACGGCGCCAATGACGAAACCAAGCGCGGTGGCGGTGTTGAGGGCGAACAGGATCAATACGGTGAGGATGATGCCCACCAGGCCGATGGTCATGTACTGCCGTTTGAGATAGGCCGAGGCGCCCTCCTGAATCGCCTTGGCGATCCGCTGCATCTCATCGTTGCCCTGGGGCAGGCTGAGAATGCGGAACGCGGTGATGATTCCGTACAGGATGGCCGCGCCTGCGGCGACAAGTGCAAACACCAAACCCTCTGACATAGGTTCCCCCCGATTGAGATGTTGGAATGCAATTGGCGACCAATGCTACGCCAAAAGTTTCCGAACGGATATTGTGTCTTTTTATCCGGCCATGGATTCACCTGATATTAGAACGGGTCGCAAAATGGCGCCAGAACGACAGGCTAACGAATTGATCGGAATGGATTTTTGGTTACCATCCCGGCCGTGTTCAGGCGCTTTCCGGCCCGCTTCGGCGTGCATTGAACAACAAACTCCATTAGCAGGTGTTGATACAGATCAACCTGACAGTGCTGCCGCAGGGGCTTGGCCTGCCTCCGTGACTCCTCTATTCTTGCCCGCCTTCCGTTCGGGTTTCACTCAATCAATCAAGGAAACAGCCAGCATGAAATCCCCCGTGGTCATCATCGGTCTTGGCGAGATGGGCGGCGTGTTCGCCCGCGGCCTGCTGCGGCTCGGTCATCCGGTCTATCCCGTGACCAGGGAAATGGACCCCGCCGCCGAGGCGGACGCGCTGCCCCCGCCGGAACAGGTACTGGTGGCGGTGGCGGAAAAGGATCTGCATCCCACCCTGGCGCGGCTGCCGGAAGCCTGGCGCGACCGGGTGGCCCTGTTGCAGAACGAGTTGCTGCCGCGGGACTGGCAGGCACATGGGCTCGACCATCCCACCGTCATCTCGGTGTGGTTCGAAAAGAAGCCGGGACAGGAATTCAAGGTGCTGATCCCTTCGCCGGTCCACGGGCCGGGCGCCGGCCTCCTGGTGGCGGCCCTGGCCCGCCTCGGCATTCCAGCCCGCGAGGTGGACAGTGCCGCGGCGATGGAATACGAGCTGGTGCGCAAGAACGTCTACATTCTCACCACCAACATCGCCGGACTGGTGACCGAAGGGACGGTGCAGGAACTGTGGCAAACACACCGCGAGCTGGCCACGCGGGTCGCCCACGAAGTGATGGACATCCAGGCCACGCTGGTGGAAGGGCCGCTGGATCGGGATCGGCTCCTGGCCGGACTGGTGGAAGGCATCGAAGGCGATCCGCAACACCAGTGCATGGGCCGCTCGGCCCCGGCAAGGCTGGAGCGCGCCCTGCGTCAGGCCGACGAAGCCGGCCTCGCGGTTCCCGAGCTGCGCCGCATCGCCGAAGACATCGGCAATTAGATGGCTGTTCCCAATGCCGCATTACTTTAGCAGGCTGTTGAAAAAGCCCATCCGTGGGCTTTGTGCATGTAGCGAGCAAAGAGCTGGCATTCGGAACAACTATTGAACGTCTCAAAATTGTGCTGGCACAAACGGAGTCGGTGTGTGACGGTGTAGGCCGGCTCAAGCGCAGCGGAGCCGGCAAAAATCGTGTCGTCCCAACATGGCGGCTCCGCTACGCTTGAGCCGCCCTACGGACGGGAGGGAAAACCATTTTGAGACAATTAAATCTAGTGCAAGGAACAAGAGACGAAGCAAAAAGCGTCGGCCGATGATCCCGAAACCGACCTCGCCACACACTCCTTGTGCCGGCCTCAGTCGACAATCGATTCCGACGCGATCTTGTGGATGGCCAGATCGGCGCCCTGGTATTCCTCTTCCTGGGTCAGGCGGATGCCGACGATCGCCTTGAGCAGGCCATATACGGCGAAACCGCCGACCAGCGCGATGCCCACGCCGATCAGGGTGCCGGCCAGTTGCGCGGCGAAGGTCACACCGCCCATCCCGCCCAGGGCTTCCAGCCCGAAGATGCCGGCGGCGATCCCGCCCCAGGCGCCGCACAGGCCATGCAGCGGCCAGACGCCGAGCACGTCGTCGATCTTCCAGCGGTTCTGGGTGACGGTGAACAGATAGACGAACAGCGCGCCGGCCACCAGGCCGGTGATCAGGGCGCCGAGGGGATGCATCAGATCGGAACCGGCACACACCGCCACCAGGCCGGCCAGGGGGCCGTTGTGGACGAAACCGGGGTCGTTGCGGCCGGCGAACAGGGCCGCGAGGATGCCGCCCACCATGGCCATCAGGGAGTTGACCGCCACCAGGCCGGAGATGCCCTCGATGCTCTGGGCCGACATCACGTTGAAGCCGAACCAGCCCACGGTCAGCACCCAGGCACCCAGCGACAGGAAGGGGATGCTCGATGGGGGGTGGGCGAAGATCTCACCGCCCTTGCCATAGCGTCCGTGGCGGTGGCCGAGCAGGATCACCGCGCCCAGGGCCAGCCAGCCGCCCATGGCGTGCACCACCACCGAACCGGCAAAATCATGGAAGCCGGCGCCGAAGGTGGCCTGCAGCCAGTCCTGCATGCCGAAATTGCCGTTCCAGGTCATGCCCTCGAAGAAGGGATAGACGAAGGCCACCAGCACGAAGGTGGCGACGAGCTGCGGATAGAAACGCGCCCGTTCGGCGATGCCGCCCGAGATGATGGCCGGGATGGCCGCCGCGAAGGTGAGCAGGAAGAAGAACTTCACCAGCTCGTAGCCGTTGCGCTCGGCCAGCTGACCGGCACTGGCGAAGAAGTCGGTCCCGTAGGCGATCTGGTAGCCGATGAAGAAATAGGCGATGGTGGAGATGGCGAAATCGGTGATGATCTTGACCAGGGCATTGACCTGATTCTTCTTGCGCACCGTCCCCACTTCGAGGAAGGCGAAGCCGGCGTGCATGGCCAGGACCATGATCGCGCCCAGCAGAACGAACAGGACATCGGAAGCGGCGACGAGTTTTTCCATGTGATTCCCCAGTGGATGGTTGTGTGCTTTTTTTGATCACGCAACGCGCCCATGCACCGGAAAGAGACAGGCGTGATTCCCTGTCCCTTAAGAATCAACAACCTGGAAAAACGACCGGTGGGGCTGCGCTGTCCGGATGGCGCACTATTATGTCCACGGAGCCGCCCTGGCGCAACAAAATGGGGCAGGAACTCACTTTTCCCGGTCCTTCACCGCTGCCCAGGCCGCTTCCAGGGCGTCGGCTTCCGCGGCCTCCACGCCGCCCTCCGCGGCCAGGCTTTCCTCCATGGCCCGGAAACGGCGCTCGAACTTGCGGTTGGCCGCGCGCAACGCCCCCTCGGCATCCACTCCCAGGTGACGGGCGAGGTTGACCACGGTAAACAGCAGATCCCCCACCTCCTCGCGCAGCCGTTCGGGCGGCGCGCCGGCTGCCATTTCCGCCGCCACTTCATCGGTCTCCTCGCGGATCTTGTCCAGCACGCCGTGGGCTTCCGGCCAGTCGAAGCCCACCCGGGCCGCCCGGCGCTGCAGCTTCTCGGCCCGCATCAGGGCCGGCAGGCCCCGGCTCACGCCGTCGAGCACACCGCTGCGTCCGCCCTGGCGGGCCTCGCGCTCGGCCCGCTTGCGCGCTTCCCAGTCGGCGCTCTGCTCGGCCACGGAGGCAAAGCGCGCGTCGCCGAACACGTGGGGATGGCGGCGCACCAGCTTGTCGCAGATCCGCGCCACCACCGTGTCGAAATCGAAGCGCCCCGCCTCCTTGCCCAGGCGGGCGTGGAACACGATCTGGAACAGCAGATCCCCGAGCTCGTCAGGCAGCGCCGTGAAATCCCCTTCCTCGATGGTTTCGGCCACCTCGCCGGCCTCTTCGAGCAGATAGGGCACCAGGGAAACGTGGGTCTGCTGCCGATCCCACGGGCACCCCCCCTCGGGATCCCGCAGGCGATCCATGATGGCCAGCAGTTCGTCGATGTGCGCCATGGCGGCTCTCCGGTTTGCTCAAAGCCATCCGATCCTACACCGTTCGATGTCACGAAGGCCGGGACGGGTGCTCCGGGAAATGTCACCAAACCGCGGTTCCGAATGCCAGAGCTCAGCCCAAAACGAACACGGAGCCCTCAGGGGCGAACCAGACCTGAGTATCAGGCCCCAGAGTAATCCGGCATTCGGAACCGCGGTTTGATGGCAGGATTGGCCAGGCGCAGCAGAGCCGACAATGCGATGTGCCGGCGCAGGCGCCCGGCGAGACAACCGGTTTCAGAGCGGGGTGGAACGGGGCAGGATGATCGCCAGGGCTTCGGTGAACCGCTCGCTGGCGGTGGCGAACACCGCCTCCATCACCGACTCGTCGAGCTGCACCGTCTCCCAGGCAGCCGGCTCGATGGGCTGGATCACCATCTCCACGTCCACGTCGAGCCCCTGCTCGGCCAGGCCCGTCATGCTGTTGGCGATGTGGACCAGGGCCGCCTCCAGCGGAAACTCCGTTGCCGCGGCGGGCGCATGATGATGGCGGACGGCGGCCTCGAGGGAGGCCGGCATCTGCCAGGCGCGGATCAGCTCCCCGCCCACCGCGGCATGATCGAAGCCCAGCAGTTCCCGTTCGATGAGGAAATCCGGCTGCTCGGCCGCCTGCAGGCGTTGCTGAATGGTGCGGGCGATCTGCGGCAGGCGGTGCCCCAGGATCAGCTTGCCGATGTCGTGCAGCAGGCCGGCCACGAACAGCCGTTCGCTGTGCAGCACATTGGCCTGCTCCGCCAGAGCCTGGGCCACAACCCCCGTATAGACGCTGTGGCGCCAGAAACGCACCATGTTCAGCACGTCGGTGGGAATGCGCGAGAAGGTCTCCACCGCCGAGGCGGCCAGCACCAGCCCCCGCAGTTCCCGAAGACCGATCACCGTCACGGCGCGGGAGACGGTTTCGATGCGCGAGGGAAACCCGTAGAAGGAGCTGTTGACGATCTTCAGCAGTCGCGCGGTCAGCCCCGTGTCCTGCCCGATCACCTTGCCGAAATCCGCCGCCGAGGCATGGGGATCGTCGAGCATCTCGTTGACCCGGATGCACACCTCCGGCAGGGAAACCAGACGCACCACTCCGCCGACCAGTTCGGCAGGGCTCGCGGGAAGGGAAGCAGTGGAAGCGTCGTTATCCATGGGCCGGCGGGACGTGTCTCGAAATGACCTGACGAGACTAGCGGCCGCCACCCGCCCGACTTTAGCCACCCGTGCGAAAAGCCCGTTCCCCCCTCGTCCCTCGCCCCTTTTATTGGATGGCGTCGGCGATGATGTCCGTGAGCAGCTTCTCCACCGCCGCCAGCGCGGCGTGGGATTCGGGCGAGCCCACCGGCAGCGGGCGGCGGAAGGCCACGTAGACGCGATCCTTCTCTCCCGGCAGGGTGTAGACGTAGATGATGTAGGGGCAGAAGACGATGTTGTGCGGGTCGGCTTCCATCATGCGCCGGGAAACCGTGGCGCTGCAGAACTCCAGGGCCTCGGCCTGCCCGAAGATCTGCCGGGTGGCGCCGATGTCCTTGCCGGTGCGTGCCAGCATGTTGCCGATGTGGGATACGTTGTTGATTTTCATGCCCCGATCGGTGATCGCCATCTCCACGTCGTCACGCACGTCCTCGAAACTGCCCTGTACCGTGTAGAGGCGCATGTAACTGTCACGTTCGGTGGCGGTGGCGCAGGCGCTGACCATCAGCAGCAGGGGCAGGACGAGAAAACGCAGCATGATGTTCTCCGTTCGATGAGCGTGGGCACACTATAGCGGATCCGGCCGGCCCGACAAAAGCGGCGCCGAATGTGACCGCTGTTCGGGTAGGAGACGCCAAAAATACCTAAGCTATTCCCGAAAATTGCCGATAGAATCCCCAGGACTGCACGGCCGAGGTCCCCCATGAACCAGAACGACAAGCCCCGCATTCTCGCGGTGGACGACTCGCGCGTGATGCGCCGCGCCATGAGCAAGGTGCTCGGCAAGGAATACAACGTGGTCGAGGCCGAACACGGCGAGGACGCCTGGACCCTGCTGCTGGCCGATCCCAGCATCCAGGTGGTGTTCACCGATCTTTCCATGCCCTACCTGGACGGCTTCGGCCTGCTGGAGCGGATCCGCCAGGCCGACGACCCGCGCCTGCAGGAACTGCCGGTCATCATCATCACCGGCAAGGACGACGACGACGAGACCAAGCAGGCGGCCCTGGACAAGGGCGCCTCCGATTTCATCACCAAGCCCTTCGATTCGGTCCAGCTGCAGGCCCGGGCGCGGGCCCACGTGCGCTTCGAGCAAACCGCCCGCAAGCTCGACGAGACTTCCGACCGGCTGGAGAAACAGGCGGCGGTGGATGCTCTCACGAGCCTGGGCGGGCGGCGCTATTTCTGCAAGGCGGCCGGGGAACAGCTCGCCTATGCCCGCCGCCACGGCGCCCCCTTCATCCTGCTGCGCATGGATCTCGACGACTTCGACCGCCTGTTCATCAACCTGGGCAAGGAGCGAGCCGAGGAAATCCTGCGTCGCACCGGCCAGACCCTGCAGGGCATCGTGCGCAAGGAGGACATGGTGGCGCGGGTTGGCCTGGCCAAGTTCGCCATGCTGTTTCGCGACGCCGGCATGGAGGAGGCCACCGACACGGCCCGGCGCATCCTCGAGGGCATCAACGCCATGACCTTCGACATCCAGGGGCAGACGCTGCGGGTCACGGCCAGCATCGGGCTGTTCGAGCCGGCTCTCGATGCCGACGCCGACATCGAGGATCTGATCCGCGAGACCGAGGTCTATCTGGCCCGGGCCGTGGAAGCCGGCGGCAACCAGGTGGCGGTCAAGTCACTGCGCAAGATCGCCAGCGAACGCACCATCTCCATCCCGGCGGCCCTCCAGCTCCTGGCCCATGGCCACGAGGACGCCGTGCGGCCCCACGCCCAGAGCCTGGTGAGCCAGATCCTGCCCCTGCTCGACTTCCTGGCCCGCAACCTGGAAGATCCGGCGGCCGAAAAACTGGAGACCATCCGCAAGCGGCTGGCGGACAACGGCTGATATGCCGGGCGAAGCTGGCCGTTTCGGATACCTGGACATCGTTGGTTATGACTCCGCATCCGGCACGCCCATGAGGCCGGGGAGGCGTTTCGTGACACGCCGTGAATACCTCCCTGTAGGCTCGACGGCCCGCTGTCGCTTCGGGCATCCTGCCCTCTCGCGACACTTGTGCCTCCTGCACATCGTCCATGCGGCCGACGGTCACGAAACGCCTCCCCGGCCTCATGGGCTCTGTGCCCACGCCAAACAGATTCATCCGGAATCCAAAACGGCCGACTTCGCCAGAATGAAGCAGAGGAACCAAATGGATGTCCCTTTAGCCGGCCGGCTTCTTCTCGCTGCCTCCCGGCCTGAGCGTGGCTGAACCGTGGCGGTACGCCACTGTCAGGGGGAGGCCAGTCGCAGGCGGGCGCGCAGGCCGGTCTCGGTGGTGTAGCCCCGTTCGCGGAAGACGATGCGGTTCTGCCGGTCGATGATGAAACTGGCCGGCACGCCGGTCACCCCCCAGCGCCGGGCCAGCGCGCCGTCGGGATCGTTGATGACGGGGAAGCCCAGGCCCTCCCGGGCGAGAAAGGCGCGTACGGCCGCCGCATCACCCGACTGCATGGCCACGGTGATCACCGGCCAGTCCCGGGCGAGGGCATCGATGCCGCCCTGCTCCAGGCGGCAGATCCGGCACCAGGTGGCCCAGAAATGGACCAGCACGGGCCGCTCGGGAAACGCCTGCAGGTCGAAGGCGCGGCCGTCGAGCGTGGTGCCGGCAAGGCCGGGCGCCGCGCCCTCGGCCATGTCCTGCTGCAGCCAGGCGCGCAGGCCGAAGAAGAGCGCCGCCAGCAGCACCGCCTCCAGCCCCCAGCGGGCAAGACGGCCTCGCCACATGCGCCCCGATCCGGCTACCATGCCGCCACCCGGAAACCACACGTCTCACGGAGGTCCGAACGCACCATGCACAAGCCCATCAACCGCTGGCAGGCATTCCTGATCCACCTGGGGATCAGCCTGGTCATCTTCCTGGTGCTGGCGTGGATCATCGTCAAGATCTGGTACCCCTTTCCCTTCTTCCAGTACGACGGCGGCTGGCAGGGGATCCGCATCGTCGCCGGGGTGGATCTGGTGCTCGGCCCCCTGCTGACCCTGATCGTCTACAAGCCGGGCAAGAAACACCTGAAACTGGATCTGGCCGTCATCGCCCTGATCCAGGCCTCGGCCCTGGCCTGGGGGATCTGGATCACCTGGTACGAACGGCCGGTGGCGGTGGTCTACACCATCGATCATTTCACCCCGGTAACGGCGGGCGAGATGCTGGATCACGGCCGCGACTTCCGCAGCCTGGCTGACTTCGACACCCACCGCCCCGTGTACGTGGCCCTCGACGTGCCGGACGATTTCGATGCCCGCCAGCGCCTCCTGCAGCAATCGATAGGCAGCGGCATTCCGCTCTACCTGTTCACGGACCGCTACCGGCGGATCGACGCGGAAGTGAAAAAGGCCCTGATCCGGGAAAGCGAGGATCTCTACGCCTACCTGCAGACGGACCCGGAGGCCCGCCAGGCCCTGGAGGCCTTCTACCGGATCCGGGCCGAACTGCCGGACCGCTATCTGTTCGTACCCCTCCACTCCCGCTACGGCCGCTCGGTGCTGGTGCTGGAGCGGGACACGCTGGACACGGTGGGCGCGATCGACGTGGACGTGACGCCCTACCTCAAGCGCCGCAAGCCGCGGGGGCTGGAGAAGTTCCGCAAGTCGGCGTGAAACCAAATCGAAATACTAATCGTCTCATAATTGTCTTGACAGAAATTTGCAGGTTCTATCCTGTAGGAGCGGCGCAAGCCGCGAAAACGTACCCTTTCGCGGCTCGCGCCGCTCCTACACTAAACCATTCATGTCAAAACAATTTTGAGGCATTCAATATCAAATATCATACCATTCAGGCCAAGGTACATCCGATTTCCACATCGCCCTCTGGGAGAGAGTCCAGCGCAGAGGATGAACCATGAACTGGTTTTTGGAACCTTGATTTGTCAAACGTCGCAAAATTGTGCTGACACAAACGGCAACGGTGTGGGGCGGGTGTAGGCCGGCTCAAGCGCAGCGGAGCCGGCAAAAATCGTGTCATCCCGAGATGGCGGCTCTGCTACGCTTGAGCCGCCCTACGGACGGGAGGTAAAGCCATTTTGAGATGATTAACAGCCTATGTAGCGCTGGAAGATCAGGGTGGCGTTGGTGCCGCCGAAGCCGAAGCTGTTGGACATCACGCAGTTCAGCTCGGCATTGTCGATGCGCTCGCGCACGATGGGGAAACCCTCTGCCCCCGGGTCCAGCTCGGTGATGTTGGCCGAGGCGGCGATGAATCCCTCCTGCATCATCAGCAGCGAGTAGATGGCCTCGTTGACGCCGGCCGCGCCCAGGGCGTGGCCGGTAAGGGACTTGGTGGAGGCCACCGGCGGCACGTTCTCGCCGAAAACCTCGCGCAGGGCTTCCAGTTCGCGAATGTCGCCCACCGGGGTGCTGGTGCCGTGGGCGTTGATGTAGTCGATGGGGGCCGCCACCGTGGCCATGGCCTGGCGCATGCAGCGCACCGCGCCCTCGCCCGAGGGCTGCACCATGTCGTAGCCGTCGGAGGTGGCGCCGTAGCCCACCAGCTCGGCGTAGATCTTCGCGCCGCGGGCCTTGGCATGCTCCAGCTCCTCCAGCACCAGGACGCCGCCGCCGCCGGAGATCACGAAACCGTCGCGGGTGGCGTCGTAGGGCCGGGAGGCGGTTTCCGGGGCGTCGTTGTACTTGGAGGAGAGGGCGCCCATGGCGTCGAACAGCACGGTCATGGTCCAGTGGACCTCCTCGCCGCCACCGGCAAAGACCACGTCCTGCTTGCCCATCTGGATGAGCTCGGCGCCGTGGCCGATGCAGTGGGCCGAGGTGGAGCAGGCCGAGCTGATGGAGTAGTTGACGCCCTTGATCTTGAACGGCGTGGCCAGGCAGGCGGAGTTGGTGCTGGACATGGTGCGGGTGACCATGTACGGCCCCACCCGCTTGATGCCCTTCTCGCGCAGGATGTCGGCGGCCAGCACGATGTTGGAGGTGGAGGGCCCGCCGGAGCCCATCACCAGGCCGGCCCGCTCGTTGGAGACTTCCTTCTCCTCCAGGCCCGCGTCGGCGATGGCATCGCGCATGGCGATGTAGTTGAAGGCCGCACCATCGCCCATGAAGCGCTTCAGCTTGCGGTCGATCTCGGCGGCCAGATCGAGGCGAATGGGACCGTGGATGTGGGAGCGGAAGCCCAGCTCGGCATATTCCTCGCAGAATTCGATCCCCGAGCGCCCTTCGCGCAGGGACTGGACGACTTCGGCAGCATTGTTCCCGATGCTGGAGACGATCCCCAGACCGGTGACGACGACACGACGCGCACTCATAAGCGATCAGAAACCCTCGGTGGACGTGAACAGGCCGACGCGCAGATCCTTCGCCGTGTAGATCTCCCGTCCGTCCACTTCCATGCGGGCATCGGCGATACCCATGAACAGCTTGCGCATGATGACCCGCTTGAGGTCGATATAGTAGGTGATCATCCGGTTCTCCGGCGTCACCTGGCCGGTGAACTTCACGTCGCCGGCGCCCAGGGCCCGACCATGGCCCGGCCCGCCGGACCAGCCCAGGTAGAAGCCCACCAGTTGCCACATGGCGTCGAGCCCCAGGCAGCCGGGCATCACCGGATCGCCCTCGAAGTGGCAGGAGAAGAACCACAGATCCGGCTTGATGTCGAGTTCGGCCACGATATGGCCTTTGTCATAGGCGCCGCCCTGGTCGCTGATGTGGGTGATGCGGTCGAACATCAGCATCGGAGGCAGGGGCAACTGGGCATTGCCCGGGCCGAACAGCCGGCCGTGACCGCATTCGATCAGTTCTTCATAGGTATAGCTGTTCTTCTTCTCGAACGCGGGCGCTTGAGCGGATTCCATGGCAGGCCTGTATCTGGATTGAATTTCGGGATGCAAACGGCGCCGCACGGACGCCGGGACGGGCATTGTACCGATTCGGGCAGGTGAAAACAAAGGCCGGGGCTCAGGCGCTGCGCGCTTCCCGGTGAAAACCCCGCTCGGCACCGCGAATGAAGGCGGCCAGTTCGGCGGCCAGGGGATCGGCCATCGCCTCCAGGCCGTCGAGGATGATCTGCAGGGATTCGCCGGAACGGTGGATCAGCCGGTAGGCGTCCTTGAGCAGCTTCATCTGCGCCGGGGTGAAGCCGGCCCGCCGCAGCCCCACCCGGTTCAGGCCGTGCACGGCGGCAGGCACGCCGTCGGTAATCATGAACGGCAGCACGTCGCGGGTGATCTTGGCGTTGCCGCCGACCATGGCCAGGCGGCCGACGTGCACGAACTGATGCACCATCACCCCCCCGGAGAGAAAGGCCCGATCGGCCACCGCCACGAAACCGCCGAGGCCGGTCCCCGGCGCGATGATGACCCGATCCCCCAGCACGCAGTCGTGGCCCAGATGGACCTGGGTCATCAGGTAGTTGTCGTCGCCCAGCCGGGTGGCGCCCTGCGCCTGGCTGGCACGGTTGATGGTCACGTACTCGCGCAGCACGTTGCGATCGCCGATTTCCACGCCGCTCGGGGTGGCCGGATCGAAGTGGATGTCCTGGGGCAAGCCGCCGATCACCGCATATTCGTGCACCGCGTTGCCATCGCCGAGCCGGGTACCCGCATGCAGCACGGCCCCGGTGTGCAGCACGTTGTCGTTGCCGAGCCGCACACCGGCTTCGATGATCACATGGGGTCCAATGCGGTTGCCGTCGCCCAGCTCGGCCGCCGGATCAACGCAGGCGGAAGGATGGATGTGATTGCTCAAGTCGCGGAATCCCTGTCAGAAAGCGAGGGCCAATGGTACCAGACCCCCGGAGCACCCGGGCCTGGGCCGGGTGAGGGACGAGGGACGAGGGACGAGGGACGAGGGACGAGGGACGAGGGACGAGGGACGAGGGACGAGGGACGAGGGACGAGGGACGAGGGACGAGGGACGAGGAGTGTAGCGGGCGTAGGTCGGCTCAAGCGCAGCGGAGCCGGCAAAAAATACATCATCCTCCCATGGCGGCTCCGCTGCGCTTGAGCCGTATATGGTCTCCTCCCGTTTTGCAAGACGTTGTACCAAACTTCGACAGGGACAGGATTGCGCTCGTATATCCGGCCTGTTTGTGAGGCTTTTTGCGCCTCTGGCCTCGATGAGATCTGCGCGTATCGTCCTAATCGCCCTAGCGGCTTGTCCCAGCCTACGGCTCAAGCAGGTTTTCGATACGCCGGTCTGACCTGTTTGTCATCGCTCGCCACAGCGTCTTCGCAATCGTCGGCAGGCTAACTCTCCAAATCGTTCCTCGCGGGCCCTGCCCGCCTTCAGACCGGGCGGTAATCCGCCCGGTATTCCGTCTTGTTCCTCAATACCGCCCACCCCATCCGGGCCATCTTGTTGGCCAGCGCCACCACCGCCTTGTTGTAGCCGCGCTCCGCCCGGATCCGGTTGATCCAGCGGCTGAGCCGGTCATCCTTCCCCGCCGCCGCCTTCACCACCGACCGCGCTCCATGCACCAGCAGACTGCGCAGATAGCCGTCTCCCCGCTTGCTGATCCCCTGCAGCCGTTCCTTCCCTCCGCTACTGTGTTGGCGGGGCACCAGACCCAGGGATGCGGACACATCCCGTCCCCGCCGCCAGGCCCGGCCGTCGCCGATCTGGCTGTAGAAAACCGGCGCCACCACCGGCCCGTAACCCGGGATCGCCCGCAGCCGCTTCACCGCCTCGTTCCGGCGGCTGTAGCCTTCCAGTTCCCGGGTGTAAAACGCAATGTGCGCGTCCAGCTCCTGAAACCGCCGGTAACTCTCCCACAACAGCTGCCGAAACCACTCGCTCAGGCCATTCTCCGCCTCCGACAGCACCTCCGGCAGGCGACGCCGCAGCGTATTCACCCCCTTGGGCAGAACAATCCCGTATTCCCCCAGCAGACCCCGTATCTGGTTGACCAGCGCCGTGCGGTCCGCAAGACAGCGCTCGCGCAGACGGTGCAGCGCCTGGATGTCCTGCTGCTCCGGTGTCTTCACCGACACAAACCGCATTTCCGGCCGCACCACCGCTTCGGCTATCGCCAGCGCGTCGTTGTAATCGTGCTTGTTCCCCCGCACAAACGGCTTCACGTACTGCGGCGGAATCAGCTTCACCTCGTGGCCCAGTGCCTGCAGCTCCCGCGCCCAGTAGTGGGCGCTCGCGCAGGCTTCCATCCCCACCAGGACCGGCTCCAGGTTCGCAAAATACGCCAGCACCTGCCCTCGCCTCAGCATCCGCTTGCGCACCACCTTGCCCCGCTCGTCGCAGCACACCACGTGAAACACGTGCTTTGCCAAATCCAGTCCAACCGTCGTAATCTTGCTCATGGTCTCCTCCTCCTTCTTCGATGGATGGTGAAGTGCTTCCATCTTGGCGCATCGTGACGCCGTTTTTAAGGGGGGGAGGAGACCATCTCATCGCCCTACGGTCCGCGCGCCTTCCCATCCCGCCAGGCGCCGCTGCGCCCGGCCAGGTAACCCTCGGGGCGGATGGCCACGGTGTTCTCCACCCAGGTGCACAGTTCGCCGTCGGCGCGGTAGAAGCCGTAGGTGAAGGTGGGCGTGCTGCGACCCCGTTCGCGCAGCTCGGCGGCGATGGCCTCGGCCTGCTGCGGCGCAAAGGCAAAGCGCAGTTCCAGATCCGAATTGCCCACCTTGCGAAAATCCAGGGTCTGGCGGCGGGTCCACACGTCATGGCCGGGAAACCGTTTGGCACAGGCCAGGGCCGCGATGGGATCGGCCAGGGCGGCCTGCCAGCCGCCGAACATGGTATCGCCCATGTTGCGGGAGATCATGTTGAGCGGCAGGCGCAACCGCACCTGCGACCAGTCGGGCGACAGTTCCAGCACCTTCACCCGCATCAGCCAGAAGGGCGGATACCATTCCAGGCGGCGGGCATCGGAGAGAAAGGACAGCCGCCGGACCAGCCGCAGCAGGTTGACGGCCATCAGGCAGCCCCGCCGTCCTCGTACTTCTTCAGCACCACGCCCGACTCTCCGCAGCAGCTGGCGCTGCATTTCTTCACCCGGTGCAGGGCATCCGGATCGGCGTCCAGCCAGGCATGCACCGGCAGGTTCTCCCCGGCGCAGTCGCAGCCCTTGTCACCGTATACATAGACGTTCGCAAGGCCCGCCTCGCGCGCCGCGTCGCGGGCCGCGTGGAGCGTTTCCACCGGCGTGGCCGGCAGATGGGAAAGCCGGTAGGCGGGAAAGAAGCGGGTGATGTGCCAGGGGCTGTCGGCGCCCAGGTGATCGCGGATCCATTCGGCGATGCCGCGCAGCATGGCCGGATCGTCGTTGCGCCCGGGGATCACGTTGGTGCGCGTCTCCACGTGGATCCCCAGGGCCTTCGCCCGGGCGATGGAATCGAGCACCGGCGGCACGCTGGCGGTGGGGCAGATCTCCCGGTAGAAGGCGTCGTCCAGGCTCTTGATGTCGGAGCACAGCACGTCCATCACCGGGGCCATGGCCTCCAGGGCCTCGGCGGTCACGAAGCTGTTGGTCACGTACACGGTATACAGCCCGGCCTCGCGGGCCAGCCAAGAGACGTCGAGCACGTATTCCAGCCACACCGCCGGTTCCGAATAGGTGAAGGCGATCCCCTCGGCGCCGTGGCGGCGGGCGGCGGCGACGATCTCCTCTGGCGGCACCCAGGCCGCCGTGGACTCGCCCCGGGCCAGATCGTCCAGGGCCGTCACGCCCCAGGAGATCTCCAGGTTGTGGCAGCCGCCGCAGCGGAAGTTGCAGCCGTAGCTGCCGATGGACATGACCCTGGTGCCGGGCCGGAAGTGGCGCACCGGCTTGTCCTCCACCGGCCCCACGTCGATAGCCGAGAGAATGCCGTAGGAGAGGTTGTAGAGCGTGCCGTGGCGGTTGACGTGGGCCTGGCAGAAACCGCGCTGGCCGTGCTTGAGACGGCAGCGCCACAGGCACAGGTGGCAACGGGTGGTGCCGTCGGCCAGCTTCTCCTGCAGGCGGGTCTCCACGAGCCGGTAGTCGGCGGGACGGGTGAGTGCGGTCATGGGCGTTCCTCGGGGTCAGGCAACGGCCGCCTTCCACAGCGGCGCCACCACGATGTTCAGGCAGGCATGGGCCGCGCGCAGGGCCGCCTCGGCCCCGGCGGCGTCCTCGGCGCGGGCGAAGACGAAGCCCAGATAGCTGTTGCCCTCGGGCAGGGGCACCAGTTCGTGTCCCTCGCGGATCTGGATGTCGATGGACTCGATGCCGGGCACCCGGCGGGCGGCAAGCAGCCCTTCCACCCGCCGGAACACCCCGGCCCGGGGGATGGGCAGCATCAGCACGCCGGCGCCGCCGGCCTCGCGCCGCGGGGCCAGCGGCCGGCCCATGGCCTGGGCCAGCACCAGCTCTTCCAGCGACAGGCCGGTGCCGAAGCGCAGCAGGCGTCCGCACAGGCCGCCGATGGTGCGCGCAGCCATCTCGATGAGCCACACGCCGTCGGCGTTGATCCGGCATTCGGCATGCACCGGCCCTTCCACCAGGCCGTAGGCCCGGCAGGCCTGCTGCACCGTCTCCGCCACCGCATCCAGCACCGCGGGCGAATGGCGCGAAGGGGTGGTGTAGTAGGTTTCCTCGAAGTACGGCCCGTCCAGCGGATCGGGCTTGTCGAACACCGTCAGCACCTGCAGGCGGCCGCGGTGAAGCATCCCCTCCACCGCCACCTCCGCGCCGGGCACGAAGGACTCCAGCAGGCAGTGGCGGGCCACCGCCGGATCGGGATGCCCGGCCCGGCGCACGATGGCCTCCACCCGCGCCAGGGCCGCTTCCAGGGCTGGCCGGTCGTCCACCCGGATCACCCCGCGGCTGCCCGACAGGCCCACCGGCTTGATCACCAGGGGAAACGCCGGCAGTTCGGGCAGGGGGGCACCGAAGGTGTGGCGCACGAAGCGGGGCACCGCCACGCCGGCCGCGCGCAGCCGTTCACGGGCCCGATCCTTGCGCTGGGAAAACTGCACCGCCGCGGGCGGATTGTGCGGCAGGCCGAGGCGCTCGGCGGCGCGGGCGGCGAGCGCCACGGTCACGTCGTCGGTGCCGACGATGCCGCGAAACCCGCCGCCGCCCCGTTCGGCCTCCTCGAGAATCGCCGCCAGCGCCGCCTCCGGCTCGGCCAGCGGCACGTGCAGGCCCCGGGCGTAGTCGCTGACGATGGAATGGCGGCCCTCGGAGGCGATCAGCGCCTGCACGCCCAGCCGGCGTGCGGCGGCCAGGAAGGCGCCGGTGCGGTAACTGCCGTGGGGCGCGATCACCAGCACCCGGTCGGTGCCGGGCATGGGGCGGTCCTCAGGCGCAGCCACCGCCGGCGGCGCCACAGGCGCTGCAGGCACCGCTGCCGCCGATGCTCTTGAACACGTTGTTGAAGACGAAGGACGCGTTGAGGCCGTCGGAAGCGAAATCGATGTCGCAGCCCTTGAGGAAGCTCATGGCCACCGCATCCACCACCAGCTTGAAGCCGTCGCCTTCCAGCACCTTGTCGCGCTCGGTGATGGACTCGGCGTAGGTCATGCCGTAGGTCATGCCGCCGCAACCGCCACCGCTGACGAACACGCGGATGCCGGCGGCCTCCACGTCGGGATTGTTCATCAGGCCCGCCAGTTGCTCGGCAGCGGTGGGGGAGACCCGGATCTCGTCGTCGCTGATGGTCGGGCTGTAGCTCGTGTGGGTCGCTTGTGTCATGATCCTGCTCCTTGTGCATCGGCGGCTTGCGCGCCGTGGCCGCAAGCCGGATAATAACCGAGAAATACGCTAGGGATTTTACCACAGGCCGGGGACGGACCCCAGCCCCACACCCGAACGCCCGCCCGCCAGGGGTGGCGTTCCATTCCGGGAGTATCGCACATGTCACGCATGGTCTTCTGTCAGGTTCTCCAGCGCGAGGCCGAAGGGCTCGACGCGCCGCCCTACCCCGGCGAGCTGGGCCAGCGGATCTACGAGAACGTCTCCGCCGAAGGGTGGAAACAGTGGCTCGAGCGCCTGACCATCATCATCAACGAGAACGGGATCAGCACCGCCGATCCCGCCAGCCTCGACGTGATCGAGCAGCACATGCTCGGCTTCCTGTTCAACGAAGGCGAATACGGCCAGCTTCCCCAGGGCTTCGTGCCCCAGAGCGCCAAGAAGTAGATGCAGCGCCTCGACGCCTACGATCTGGCCGAACTGAAGATCGTCTACCGCTGCCTGCACGCCTGCCTGCCCGAGCAGCCCGCCCTGATGGATTCGCAGCTGTTGCAGGATCTGCAGCAGTTCCTGCAGCGCCGCGCCGGCGAAGACGGCGTGGACGTGAGCACCCATGGCGAATGGGCCCGCTGGCTTGCCGCCGACTGAGCGCAGGCCCGTGAAGTACTGCAGTGAATGCGGCCAGCCGGTGCGGCTGAAGATCCCCGCCGGCGACAACCGGCCCCGTCACGTCTGCGACGCCTGCGGCACCATCCACTACCAGAATCCGAAGATCGTCGCCGGCGCCCTGCCCGTGTGGGAAGACCGGGTGCTGCTGTGCCGGCGCGCCATCGAACCCCGCTACGGCCTGTGGACCCTGCCGGCCGGCTTCATGGAAAACGGCGAGAGCATGGAAGAGGCCGCCCTGCGCGAATCCCGCGAGGAAGCCGGCGCCCGCCTGGATCTCGACGGCCTGTACACCGTGATCAGCCTGCCCACCATCAACCAGGTCTACGTGCTCTACCGCGCCCGACTGCAGGACACCGACTTCGCCCCCGGCGAGGAGAGCCTCGAGACCGCCCTGTTCCGCGAGGCCGAGATCCCCTGGGATCGCCTCGCCTTCCGCACCATCCGCTACACCCTCGAACGCTACTTCGAGGACCGCCGCCGCGGCACCTTTCCCCTCCACGAGCACGTGATCACCGCCAACAACCGGCAACCTGACCACCAGCCGGCCAAACCGCCGCAAATGTGAACCCGGTTCCGGTCCCGCTTCTGGAATTGATCCAATATTGCGGTTCCATGACAAGAACAACGATACGGAACCGCCATGACCGTCAGCCTCGCCCATCTTCGCCAGTTCCTGGCCCGCCAGCCGGCCGCCGCCAGCCCGCCGCGGCAGCGCTGGCAGAGCTTCCTCGCCGCCCATCCCGCCCTGGCCCTGCTCCAGGCCCTGCTGGCCGCCCTGCCCGGATTCCTGCTCCTGCTGGCCCTCCCGGCGGGCCTCGCGCTGCTGGCCCTCGCCTGGCCGGCGGATCCGCTCGATCCCCGGCAATGGCCCCTGCCCGGCACCGGCCTTGCGCTGAGCGGCATCGGCCTCTGGCTGCTGCCCGGCCTGCTGCGGCCCCAGCAGAAGCCGCGTGGGCTGTCGCTCGAGCACGCCATGGCGCCGGGGCTGTTCGGCTGGATCAGCGAGGCGGAGAACCAGTGGGGCAAGCCGGTGGTGGATCGGATCGTGCTGCGCAGCGGCTGGCGGTTGCGCGTGGTGGCCACGCCCCGCCGCGGCCTGCCCTGGCCCGCCACGCGCAGCCTGGAAATCGGCCTGCCGCTGCTGCTGACCCTGTCCGCGGAACAGTTCCGCGCCCTGCTCAGCCGGGAGATCGGCCGCGCCGCCCACCAGCATGCGCTGCTGACCGGCCGGCTCGCCAACCTGACGGATCTCTGGGACCAGTACGCCAGGCACTTCCGCCGCCTGCGTCACGGCACCGGCTGGCGGCTCTTCGGCGCCCTCGCCCGCCTGTATGACCGCGCGGCGCAACCGGTCTGCCGGCTCGACACCCTGGCGGCCGACACCGGTGCCATCCAGTTCGTCAACGATCGGGAGCTGGCCGAGGTACTGGCCCAGGAGGCGGTCACGCGCCGTTTCCTGCAACAGCGCTTCTGGCCCAAGATCCGCCAACTGGCCGGGCGCGAGGATCCGCCCCGGCACCTGCCCTACGCCAGCCTGAGCAAGGTGGCCGCCGCCGGCATGGATCGCGCCTTTCTCCAGCAGGCCCTCGACCAGGCCCTCGCCGAGCCGGACGCGCCCGACATGCCCGGCCTTGCCACCCGCCTCGAACATCTCGGCTTCCGCAAACCCCTGCCACCCCGCTCACCGGACAGGTTCGCCGCCACCGAGGCCCTCGCCCCGGAAAGCCTCGTGGCCATCCTTCACGAATTCGATCGGCGCTGGATCAGGCGACAGCGCAAGAAAGGGTGAGGGAAGGATTCGACGCAAAGGCACAGAGAGCGCAAGGGACACAGGGTGTTTGGTGACCCCGCAACATCGGGTAGGCCGGCTCAAGCGCAGCGGAGCCGGCCTACTGCTGGGTGTGCGCTTCACGCCCTTGCGTTGAAAACCCTCACGCCGCCGGGCGGGTGTCGGCCGCCAGGGGCGGCTGGTGGGTGTGCAGGAACCAGCGATCCATCACCACGTTGCGGGCGAACCAGGGGCTGCGCAGCAGGCGGGCGGCGACGGCCTGCTTGAGGCCGGCGGGCAGACGCTCGAGCAGGCCCGGGGCGGGCTGACGGCGGCCGAAGCGTTCCTCCATCCGCTGGCGGTAGGCCTCGAGCCGGGCGCGGGAGAAGTCGCCGGCGCATTCGCGCAGGGTGCGGGCGGCCAGCAGGGCCGACTCCACCGCCGGGCGGATCCCCTCGCCGCTTTGCGGATAGGCCAGGCCGGCGGCATCGCCGATCAGCAGGCGGCCGTCGTCCACCAGGGGGCGCGGAGCATGGGGGTAGAGCAGATAGGCATGGCCGTGGAACTTCTCCGGCGTGGCGGCGGGAATGCGGCCCCGTTCCTTGAGATGGCGCACGAACTCGGCCACGTGCCGTGACAACTGGTGATTGTCTTCCCGGCCGAGACCGATGTTGAGATAGTCACCCTTGCGGAAGATCCAGCCGTAGCCGGCCAGATCCGGGGTGAAGAACAGCTCGGGGATGGCCGGATCCACGGGACAGGCGGCAGCCTGTTCCGGCGTCATGGGAAACTCGATCTCCTGGGCCGCGACGATCCGCTCGCTGCGGCCCGGTTTCGCGCCCATGGCCCGCGCCACCGGGCAGAAATGGCCGCCGGCCCCCACCACCACCCGCGCTTCCAGTTCGTCATTGACGATCCAGTGATCGCCTTCCCGCCGCATGGCCTTGAAGGCCGTGCCGGTGAGCAGTTCGGCGCCGCACTCGCCGGCCCGGCGCAGGAGATATTCGTCGAACTCGTAGCGGCGGATGCCGTAGCTCACCGGCTCGTCGCCATAGCGGGTTTCCACCTCCGGCGCGCCCAGCAGGCCCACGCGGAAACCGTGGATGGCCTGCAGCACCCGTCCCTCGCGCCGGTAATCGTCCAGATCCACGGCCAGCTCCTGCATCACCGCCGGCGTCACCCAGCCGGCGCAGACCTTGTCGCGGGGGAAGTCGCGCTTGTCCAGCACGGCCACCGAAAGCGCCGCGTCGCGCAGCGCCCAGGCCAGGGTCGAGCCGGCGGGCCCGCCGCCGACGATCAGCACGTCATACCGCTTCATGCACGCCTCCCGTCTCCGTGGCCGGCGCCGCGTAGAGATGGGCGCGGGACCAGGGCAACTGATTGTTCTCGGCATGGGTGAAAACCACCTGGAACAGTTGCAGCTCGCCCGAGGTGAAGGCGGCGATGGAGCCGGCCAGGTACAGCCGCCAGGCGCGCACGAAAGCCGGATCGAACATGGCTTCGATTTCCCCGGCATGCCGTTCGAAACGGTTCAGCCAGTGTTCCAGGGTCTTGGCATAGTGCAGGCGCAGGTTCTCCACGTCCTGGATGGAGAAGCGCTGGGGCTCGAAGATCTCGCTCATCTCGCCCAGGGTGGGCGGATAGGCGCCGGGGAAGATGCGCCGCTCGATCCAGGCGTTCATGGGCCCGGGGGTATTGCGGCCGATGGTGTGGATCAGGGCCCGGCCCTCGGGCTTGAGGCAGCGCTTGACCACTGCCCCCAGCGTCCGGTAATCGCGGGTGCCCACGTGCTCGAGCATGCCCACGGAAACGAACACGTCGTACTCGCCGGTGATGTTGCGGTAGTCGTCTTCCACATACTCGATGCGATCGCCCAGCCCTTCTTCCTCGGCCTTCTGCCGGGCAAAGCGGATCTGCTCCCGGGAGATGTTGTAGGCCCGCACCGTGACGCCGTAATGCTTCGCCATGAAGCGGGCCAGCCCGCCCCAGCCGCAGCCGGCCTCCACCACCGTGTCACCCGGCTTGAGCTGCAGCTTGCGGCAGATGTGATGCAGCTTGGCGATCTGCGCCGCTTCGAGACTCATGTCGGGATCGGGGAAATAGGCGCAGGTATATTGCATGGCCTCCCGGTCCAGCCATAGCGCGTAGAAGTCGTTGCCGATGTCGTAATGGTGATAGATGTTGTCGCGGGCCCGGGCCAGGGAGTTGGCGATGCGCCGGTGACCGAGCCAGACGATGAAGCGCCGCAACCAGCTCATGCGGGTGTTGTGGCGGATGCGGCGGTAGATCACTTCGAGAAAGCGCACCGGATCGCCTTCCAGCTCCACCCGGCCGCTGCTGTAGAGATCGCCGAAATGCAGCTCGGGATCGGCAATCAGCTTGAACATGGCCGCCCGGTCGTAGAGCGTGATGGCGGCCACGGCATCGCCTTCCGGCTCGGACACCGCCTGCCCGTCCCACAGGCGAATGGCGATGGGCGGGTTGCCCACCACTTCGAGCATCTTGCGCACCAGCCAGCGATCCATGGCCGTGACATGGGCGAAGGGATGGCCGGTTCCGGGTCTTCGCCCGCCCAGGCGAATGCCGATCTTGTTGCGTTCGGCCTCACCGCCAAGGCCCCAGGCGCGGCGGCGGCGTTCCTCCACGGACAGGCTGGTGTTGCTCCGTGACTTCTCTTCCCGTGACGTCATCTCAAGCTCCCCCTGTTGTTGTTCCGACGCGCGTCGATACGGCGCCGGTGACCAGGACGAACGGCAACTGGCCACCCCATGGTGCACCAGTTGTTCCGCACCGGCAAGGTTGACCCTGCGCGCAGGGCACCGATACTATCTCGGGCTCCCCTCGCCCGAGATCAAGGACGGATTCATGCCGCGTGTCCGCCGCCTGGCCGTATCGTTGCTGGCCTGGAGCCTGGCGCTGCCGGCGCAGGCCGGCACCGGGCAGCTCACCCGCTTTCGCCTGATCATCGACCAGAGCCGGCAGACCTGGCGCTATCCCGACACCGGCAACCGCAACGACACCCGGCTCACCCGCGCCCGCGCCGTGTGGGACGAGGATCTGGGGCCGCGCCTGGGCGGCACCCTGGAACTGACCTATCTCGACCTGAGCCAGTCCAGCCCCGGCCCCGACGCCGCCACCGTTTCCACCGGCCAGGGCCTGGGCGTGGGCCTGCACTATCGCCTCATCCAGAGCCGCTCGCTGGGGCTGACGCTGTTCGGCAGCATCGGCTACCAGACCACCCGGGGGGACAACGGCAGCGACACCACCGAGCGCGACTGGTGGCAGGGCCAGCTCGGCCTGCAGCTCGGTGTGCCGCTCGGCCGGACCGTGACCCTGATCGGCGGCGGCGCCTACGAACGGCTCGGCGGCGAGGAACGGATCACCGGCAACGGCCTGGATCTGCGGCGGACCTTCGAACTCGACGAGCCCGCCTACGGTTTCGCCGGGGCGCGGCTGAACCTCGGTAGTGGCGGTTTCCTCGGCTTGCGCTACCATGCCGGGAGCCGTTCGGGCGGCTATGTGTCCTTCGGCAACACGTTTTGAGACCGGTTTCCGCCCTGCGGACGCGCTTCTGTGAGCCCCGTCACAATACCGGCAACGATAATGGACTAAATTTAACTTGCCCTTTTGTCGGCGCCGCGTATGCCGATAGTACTAGAGCAGGCCAGAGCGACGGATGCCTCCCCGTGCCGCCTGTTCCCGAGAACCGAATTGAGCCCGTTGCCCATGGCCGCTGCCCGTCCTGAAAAAATCGCCATCAGCCTGCTCAAGGGGCTCAAGCCGCTGGGCGATCTCAGCCAGGACAAGCTCGAGGAGCTGGCCAGCAAGTCCACCATCCAGGAATTCCCCGCCGGCCGCACCCTGTTCCGTCAGGGCGAGCGCGACAAGCGGGTGATCTACCTGCTCTCGGGCACCCTGACCCTGCACAGCGCCGGCAATCCCAAGGCCCGCACCCTGCGCGCCCGCAGCACCCCCCTGGCCGACGCCATCGAGCCGGAAATCCCGCGTCCCTGCACCGCCAAGACCAAGACCGCCTGCAAGCTGCTGTTCGTGGACAGCGATCTGCTGGAAATCCTCACCGAGGACGAGAACTCGGGCCTCATCGAGGTGGAAGAACTCTCCGGCGACGACGAAAGCGCCTGGATGGTGCGCTTCCTCCAGTCGCGCGCCTTCCTCAAGCTGCCCACCGAGAACATCCAGACCCTGCTGATGAACCTCGAGGAAGTGCCCTTCGCCAAGGGCGACGAGGTCATCCGCCAGGGCGAGACCAACGACTACTACTACATCATCCATTCGGGACGCTGCGCCGTGTCGCGCCGGCCCGCGCCGAAGCTGGATGCCATCCAGCTCGCCATCCTCACCGTGGGCGACGGTTTCGGCGAGGAGGCGCTGATCACCGGGGGCCGCCGCAACGCCTCGGTGACCATGCTCGAGGACGGCGTGCTGATGCGCCTCGACAAGGACAAGTTCCTGGAACTGCTGGCCGAACCGCTCATCAACACCATCGACAAGCAGACCGCCGAGGCCAAGATCGCCGCCGGCTGCCTGCTCATCGACGTGCGGCGCAACGACGAATTCATGGCCCGCCGGGTGGAGGGCTCGGTGAACATCCCCCTGTCCATGCTGCGCCTGAAGCTGGACGGGCTCAATCCCGAACGGGAATACGTGCTGCTGTGCAACGACGGCAGTGAGAGCGCGGCGGCCGCCTTCCTGCTGGCCCAGCACGGTCTCGACTGTTACGTGCTCGAGGGCGGGCTGAACCAGAACGATCTGGCCATGCCCGAGCCCAACCTTTCCGTGCCGGTGCTCGACACGCCGGAAGGGCGCAAGACCCTGGCCGCCCAGAAGACCCAGAAGGCCGCCGAGGCCAAAGCCCGCAAGATCAGCGCCGAAGCCGACCAGGCCCGCGAGGAGGCCCGCAAGCTGGCCGAGAAGGCCGAGGCCGCCGAAGCCGCCCGCCGCGAGGCCGAGGAACGCATCAAGCGCCTGCAGGCCGAAGAGGCGGAAAAACGCGAGGCGGCCCTCACCGCCGCCCGCCAGCGCCTCAGGAAGGAATCGGAACGGGCCAAGGCCGCCGAGGAACAGGCGGCCAGACTCAAGCTCGAAGCCAAGGCCGCCAAGCGCAAGGCCGAAGAGGAACTGCAGCGCCTCAAGGCCGAGGCCGAAGAGAACGCCAAACGCCAGGCCGCCCTCGACAGCGCCCTGGAACACGCCCGCAAGGTGGCCGCCGAGGCCGCGCGCGAGGCCGAGGCCGCCCGCCGTCAGGCCGAGAAGGAAGCCGCCGAGATCCGCCGCAAGGCCCGGGAAGAGGCCGAACGCCTGCGTCAGGAGATGGAGGAAACCCGGCGCCGCTTCGAGGAAGAGACCCGCCAGCTCAAGGAACAGCAGAGCCGCGAACACCAGCAGGTGCTGGAAGCCGCCCGGCGCCAGGCCGAGCAGGAACACCAGGCGGCGCTCGAGGAAGCCCGCCGCAAGGCCGAACAGGAGCACCAGGCCGCCCTGGAAGCGGCCCGGCGCCAGGCCGAGGAAGAAGCCCGCCGCAAGGCCGAGGCTGAAGCCGAACGGATCCGCCGCGCCGCCGAGGAAGAAGCCGAGAAGCTGCGCCGGGAAATGGAAGCCGCGCGCCGGGAACTGGCCGAACAGGCCGCCCGCCTGGCCGAACAGGAACAGGAACAGCAGGCCAAACTGCGCGAACAGGCGCGGCGCGAGGCGGAAGAACTGGCCCGGGCGCGCACCGCCGAGGCCGAATCGGAAGCCGAGCGCATCCGCCGCGCCGCGGAGGAAGAGGCCGAGAAGCTGCGTCGGGAAATGGAGGCCGCGCGCCGGGAACTGGCCGAACAGGCCTCGCTGCTCGTGGATCGCGAGAAGGAACACCAGCAGCAACTCCTGGAACAGGCCCGGCAACAGGCCGAGGAACTGGCCCGGGCGCGCACCGCCGAGGCCGAGTCGGAAGCCGAACGGATCCGGCGCGAGGCCATGGAAGAGGCCGAGCGGCTGCGCAGCGAGATCCAGGCCACCCGCGAAATGCTCGCCGCCCAGGTGGCCGAGGCCAAGCGCCAGGCCGAGCGCAAGGAACAGGAACAGATCAGCCGGCTGGCCGAGGCGGCCGAGCGCAAGCGCCAGCAACTGATCGAAGCCGAGCGCCAGCGCCGCGAAGCGGCCCTGGCCGAGCAGCGCCGTGCCGCCGAGGAAGCCGAACGCCGGCATCGCGAGGAACTGGAACGGCTGGCCGCGGAAGAGGCCCGGCGCGAGGAAGCGGCCCGCCGCCTGGCCGAGGAAAAGGCCTATCAGGAAGCCAAGGCCCGCCGCCTGGCCCAGGAGAAGGCCCGCCGCGAAGCGGCCGCCAACCAGGCTGCCGCGAAACGGGAGGCCGAAGCCCGGAAGAAGGCGCGCAAGGCCGAAGCCATGCGCCGCAAGGCCGAGGAAATCCGCCGCAAGCTGGAAGAGGCCGAACAGGCCCGGCGCGAGGAAGAGGCCCGCCAGCGGGCCGAGGGCATGTCCCTCTCCGAGGCCGTGCTCAAGCGGGTGGGCAACCGGATCATCCTCGAAGGGACGCAGGACATCTTCATCTTCAAGGAACCCTCCATCAAACCGGAGGATCTCGAAAAGGAGGAAGGCCCTGCCGAGAATTTTTTAGCACAGACCGAGGCGGCAGACGCGGGCGACGCGCCCGATGACGGTCTGCCGTCGTTCCATTTCGACTCGCCGGACCAGGACTACGTGCCCATCGCCCGGGACGAGCTGGACGAAACCCTCTCCCGCCACGAGGCCGAAGCCGCCGAGACGCGCCGCCAGCACCTGCGCCGTTTCTACGCCATCGCCGCCTCGGTGATCGCCGCCGTGGCCCTCGGCGTGAGCCTGTTCGTCTTCCGGCCCGAACCGCAGGTACCGGCCCTTGCCGCCCGCCAGGCCGATACCGGCAAGACCACCGCCAGCGTGAGCCGCGCGCAGGCGCGGCAACCGCGCTTCTCGCTGGCCGAGCGCATCCGTCAGGAACGCCGCCTGCGCGAGGAGGCCGAGGCCCGCTTCGAACGCCTGCTCGAAACCTGGAAACGGGAACGGGCCCAGTCCCCCGCCGCCGACCAGAGCCGCCGTGACGCGCCTGCCAGCGAGGCCGAAGCGGCGCTGGCCACCGCCACACCGCAAGCGGAGACGGCAACGGCGGCCGAAGCGGTGGCGGCGCTCACCCCGCCCGAGGTGGCACTGCCGCCCCTGCCGGCGGCCCCCGAGGGGCCCCTGCCGCCGGTCAGTGAAGTGATCGAACAGAACGACGCCCTCGCCCCGGACGCCCAGCACCCGCTGCCCGCCGCAACCGACAACACCGCTGCCGACACGGAGGCGGCTGCCGCCGAGGCCGCCGGCACCGAGCCGTCCAATGAGGAGCCTGCGACCGCGGCGGCCAGTGGCGAGGAGCGCGCCGCCGCCCCGCCTATGGCGGCGGTGGCGGCGGCAGAATAGCGCTCTTGGGATAGTCCGACTTCTTCACGTACTCGAAGATGGCCGTGTAGACCGGCCAGCCTTCCCCGTCCAGCACCACCACGCTCCAGCGTCCGGTCATGCCCGGATTGAGGCCCTTGCGCGAGGCCACCCGCCAGCGCGGGCCGCCCACCTCGAACTTGCGCTCGGTCACCATGTTGCCTTCGTATTCCCAGCGATGGGTCACAGTCTGGCCGGTGAAATGGCGCAACTCGGTAAAAAAGTAGATCTCGCGGTGATCGTTGGTCAGGCGCAGCACCTGATCCACCGGCTCGCGCTCCTTCACCGCGGTGGTGAACACCCCGCGCGCGACGCGGGGCTTGCCGGCCGCCGCCAGGCCCGCGCCGGGCAGCCCCGCCACGAACGACAGGCCGGCCAGTTGGCGCAGGAAACGGCGGCGCGGGAACGGTTTACCTTGCATGAGTCGTCGATTACCCTGTCAGCCCAGCCTGTGGCAAACCTAACACACCCGACGCTGCCCTGCAGCCGCCGGCTTCCCGATCCGAGACGCCCCATCGTGAACAGCGCCGTCGCCCGCCCGGTCATTGAAGTGCAGGATCTGTGCAAGCGCTTCGGCCCCGTCACGGCCGTGGACGGGATTGGCTTTGCGGTGACCCGCGGCAGCATCACCGCCCTGCTCGGCGGCAACGGCGCCGGCAAGACCACCACCATCGCCATGCTGCTCGGCCTGCTGCTGCCCTCCCGCGGCCGCATTCGGGTGCTCGGCGAGGACATGCTGCGCCACCGTTACCGGGTGCTCGACCGCCTGAACTTCACCTCGCCCTACGTGGACCTGCCGGGGCGGCTGTCGGTGGCGGAGAACCTCAACGTCTACGGCCGGCTCTACGGCGTGCCCGGGCGACATCAACGCATTGCCGAACTGGCCGAGGAGCTCGATTTCACCCATCTGCTGCGGCGCGCCTATCGCACCCTCTCGGCCGGGCAGAAAACCCGCGTGGCCATCGCCAAGGCCCTGCTCAACCGGCCCGCGGTGCTGTTCCTCGACGAGCCCACCGCCTCGCTGGATCCGGATACCGCCGACCGCATGCGCCGCTATCTGCTCGACTACCGCCGCCGGCACGACACCACCCTGTTCATGGCCTCCCACAACATGGCCGAGGTGGAGCGCATGTGCGATCAGGTGATCCTGATGCGCGCAGGCCGGATCGTCGATCAGGGCAGCCCCCGGGAACTGATCGATCGCTACGGGCAGGCCGATCTGGAAGCGGTGTTCCTGACCGTGGCCCGCAACGGCGCGGAGGCGACCCGTGCCTGATCCGATCGCCGCCTCCCTGAACCGCATCCTGGCGATGCTGATCCGCTACACCTTCCTGCTGCGCAACAGCTGGCCGCGGGTGATCGAGCTGGCCTACTGGCCCACCATGCAGATGATCCTGTGGGGCTTCATCAACCAGTTCCTGGTGCAGCAGAGCGCCTGGCTGGCCCAGGCCGCCGGGCTGTTCATCTCGGCGGTGCTGCTGTGGGACGTGCTGTTTCGCGGCCAGCTCGGCGTGTCCATCGTGTTCTTCGAGGAGATGTATTCGCGCAACCTGGGGCACCTGTTCGTCTCGCCCCTGCGGCCCTGGGAGCTGATCGTCTCGCTGCTGACCATCAGCCTGATCCGCACCGTGATCGGGGTGGGCGCGGCGGCGCTGCTGGCCATCGTCTTCTACGAATACTCCATCTTCGACATGGGCCTGCCGCTTTTGGCCTTCTTCAGCAACCTGCTGGTGATGAGCTGGGCCATCGGCCTGATGGTGATCGCCATCGTGCTGCGCTACGGCCTCGGCGCCGAGGGCCTGGCCTGGGCGGTGATCTTCGCGGTGGCGCCGGTCAGCGGCATCTACTACCCGGTGAGCACCCTGCCCGACTGGCTGCAGCCGGTGGCCTGGAGCCTGCCCTCCAGCCACGTCTTCGAAGGCATGCGCCGGGTGCTCATCGACGGCCATTTCGACTGGGCCCTGTTTCGCCACGCCGTGGCCCTGAACGCCGTCTACCTGGCCCTGGGCATCGCCACCTTCCTGCGGGTGTTCCACATCGCCCGCCGCAAGGGGCTGCTGCTCAATGCGGGGGATTGAGACCGGATGGCAACGGCGGCTCCGCTGCGCTTGAGCCGCCCTACGCATCCTTTCCTCTTGCCTCTTTTCTCTGAATTATTCGCCCTTCGCCCGGAGTTTCGTGCGAATGAAGTCAGCGTGCGAGACGTAGAGCAGATCCGCGATCCGCCGCACCAGGTGTTCCTCGTAGCGGTCCAGCTCGGCATCGGCCAGGACCACGCGCCAGAGGTTCTCCAGCAGATCGCACTTCTCGGCCGGGCTCAGGTGGCGGTGCAGCAAGGCGGTGAATTCGTGCAGGGAGACGGCATCGCGCACCCGCGCTTCGGCGGCATGGAAGAGGCGTTCGGCGTCGGCGCGGTCGAGACCGAACTGGCGCTTGAGCGCCCGCACCACGGCGTCGCGCTCGGCCGGCTGAACCACGTGATCGGCCTGCATGGCATCCACCAGCAGGGCTGCGGCGGCCAGGCGCACCAGCTCCTGCTCGTTGGCGTCGCGGCTCGAGGCCTCGAAGGCGGGGATCCGTTGCAGGTATTCGCGCAGGCGTTCGAGCATGCAATCGTCCTTCAGGAGAGCAATTCCAGCCGCCAGATCAGCCAGGCGGCGGCCAGGGCGGCGAGGATCAGGGCCAGCAGGCCATCGCGCACGCCGTCGGCGGGACGGCTGGATTCCTGCCACAGGCGGCGTTCCTGCCGATCCAGCGGCCGCGCGGCCTGGCGCAGGGCCTGCCAGGCCTGGCGCAGCGGCGTGGGCACCGCCTCGCCGCCGGCCGGCGCGAACGTCTCGATGCCGCGGACGGCGGCCGGCTGGCCCTTGGGGAAGCGGGCCTCGCCCGAGACCACCAGGTGGCCTTCCACCGGCACCTTTCCCGCGACCTGGAGCACGGCCATCACGTTGCGTTCCAGTTCGGGCAGGGGGTTGGCGAAGCGCCAGGTGCGGGCGCCGACCACCTGGCTCCAGTTGTCCATGCCCTCGGCGGCAAAGATCGCCCCCCGATAGCGCTGCACCATCAGGACGTCGATGGACCGGGGCGTGAGCAGCAGGTAGTCGATGAACACTTCGCCCTCGAGCCCGTCGGGCAGGACCACGGACTCGAGCATGCCGGCCCCCGCCCGTCGCAGGCGGCGGCGCAGACGCCGTTCGGCCCGGTAGCGCCCAAGCGCCGGCGCGGCCAGCCACAGGGCCACGGCCAGCAGAAACAGCGGGACGCCCCAGGTGGCCAGGGGGCCTTGCCAGTCCAGCCAGTCGGTCATGCGGGCATGCTCTCCAGGTTGGGGTTGCGCAGGGGCCAACGATGCCGACCGGCGCGAAATTGGGTATCTTACCCAAACCGCGCCCCCGAGGAGAACGCCGTGATTCCCCCGCTGCAACCTGCATCCGCCTTCCGCCCATGAGCCTGCCCCCGGATCTGGAGGAGGCCCAGCGACTGGTCAATGCCTACGGGCAGGTGCTCGCCTCGCTGGACGGCAGCGGCTGGGCCCATCCCCGCTCGCTGCTGCCCGCCGCGCCGGAGCAGATCATGGCCGCCATTCACCGCCTGCTGGGGTTTCTGGCCGATGCCGACTCGGCGGTCTGCCAGAGCCTGGCCCAGAGCTACGTCTACCTGGCCCAGTTCGTGGACGATGCCGAGGCCGACACGGTCCGCCGCGGCCAGGCGGCCCTGGGCGCCCAGCCGCCGGACCCTTCCGAGCTGCCCCTCGCCGACGAGGCGGCGCGGATCATCAACCGCATCAAGCTGGAGATGGAGAACCTGTTGCAGGACGTGCAGATCTACCTGCGTTGACTCACCGCGATGGTCATTCCGCCACCTCGACCCGCAGGGTGTCCAGCACCTGCTCCACTTCATCGAAGTCGAGCATGCAGATCCGCACCGGGTCCCGCTTGCCCTTGATGCGCAGGTGCTTGCGCCGCGAGGCCACGAAATCGCCGGGCAGGTAGCGATAGGCGCATTCGCTGAGGATCACGTCGGTCCCCAGCAGCTTGGTGGCGCTCTCCAGGCGGAAGGCGATGTTCACCGCATCGCCCAGCGCCGAGTTGTCCTGTCCGCCCACCGAGGCGGCGCCGGTGTTGATGCCCACGCCGATGCGGATGGGTTCGGGCACCTCGGTGAAGGTCTTGTTGAGATCCCGCGTGACCTTGTGAATGCGGGCGGCGGCGGAGAGGGCCTGGAGCACGGTGCGCTGCGGCTGCCGGTCCGATTCCCAGCGCGCGAACACGCAGTCGCCGATGAACTTGTCGACGATGCCGCCGTGGGCGAGGATGGCGTCGGACACCTGGTGGAACCAGCTGTTCATCAGCTTGGTGAGGGTGCGGATGTGGACCTGTTCGGAGAGGGTGGTGAAGCCGCGGATGTCGGCGACGAGAATGGTGATCTGGCGGATTTCGGGGGTATCGGAGATGACCGTGTCCTGGAGGGAGAGGGTGTCGAGAGAGATGGCCTCTTCCGCCGTCTGATGGAACTCCATCTCGATGTGGCCCATCCGGATGCGGTCGCCCGGCTTGAGCTGGCGCGGGGTGGTGATCCGCTGGCCGTTGATGAAGGTGCCGTTGGAGCTGCCGCTGTCGATGAGGTAGTAGTCGCCGGAGCTGAAGCGCCGGATCATGGCATGGTTGCGGGAGGCGTGCAGATCGGGCAGGACGATGTCGGAGCTGCGGTCACGGCCGATGGTCAGTACCGATTTGCACGGGACATCCTTGACTTCACCCTGAAATTTGTACCGGATAAAGGCCGACATGGCACCCCATCATCCTGCCGCGGCAAACCGCCACACCCAAACCGCGATGATACATGAACCGGGAGACGCGCGTGTGTCCGCTCAGGCCATCCCCGTCCCGGCCAGCAGGCGGGTTCGCTGCCGGCGCACCGGCTGGAACAGGGCCACGCCGTCGGCCGCCCGGATCCCCTGCAGGATGTCGTCGAAATCGGCCCGCTCGGCTTCCCGGGGCTCGGCCGTCAGTTCGTCCACCTCGCCGTAGTGGCGGCGGATGTGCGCCTCCACCGACTCCTCGACCCGCGGATCGCCGGCGAAACGCTCCACCGTGCGGGCTACGCGAAACAGCCAGGCCTGGGCGAACACGTCACCGCGCCGCGCCCTTTCCGCCTCCTCGTCGTCGAGCCCGGCCACGAAGCGCGCCCGGGCGTCTTCGAGACGGCGCAGCAGAACCTTGAAGGTGTAAGTGGCCACTTCGGCGCTGTGCCCCATGCCAATGAAGCGGTATTCCGGCCGGCAACCGAAACGGCGGGCCAGGATCACCCGGCAGTCGAAAGCGTTCGCCACCAGGTTGGCCAGGGCCAACACCCAAAACGGCGGGGAATAGGCACTGCCGGTATCGAACCCTGCTTCCTGTATATCGGCCAATTCCAGATCGGCTTCAGAGATCCGGTATTTTTCCATCAGGCGGCGGGCCTGACGCAGGGCGGCGGCCGCCTCGTTGGGATTGGCCGAATCGGAAAGCCGCAGGCATTTGGCGATCTTTTCGATGATTTTTCGCTGATCCACCCGCATCTCCCTGGTCGTTTCAGGTTGTTTTCTTTCGATTTTATAATACAAACATGAATTTACATCAACTTTTTCGTAAAATACATTAAATTCGCATCCATTCGGAGCAGGTGCGGCTCGGCAAGTGCTTGTTTTACACTTTTGCGACCCCATTGCGACAGGAACGCCAGCCATTTATCCACCCCGGAAACCCGCCCCATGATTCCCGAAAAGGTCACAGCGCCCACTGCCATCGATCTCGACGAAATCCGCCGCCAGGCCTGGGCCGCGCCCTGCCCCGCGCCCCTGGACGAGGCGCAGCGCCAGGCCCTGCGCGAGCGCATCAAGGCCCTGCTGAAGGAACGGAACGCGGTGCTGGTGGCCCACTACTACGTGGACGAGGAGTTGCAGTCCCTGGCCGACGAGACCGGCGGCTGCGTCTCCGACTCGCTGGAGATGGCCCGCTTCGGCCACGCCCATCCGGCCGAAACCATCGTGGTGGCCGGGGTGCGCTTCATGGGCGAGACGGCCAAGATCCTCAATCCGGAGAAGCGGGTGCTGATGCCCACCCTCGAGGCCGAGTGCTCGCTGGATCTGAGCTGCCCCGCCGACGCCTTCAGCGCCTTCTGCGATCAGCATCCCGACCGCACCGTGGTGGTCTACGCCAACACCAGCGCCGCGGTGAAGGCCCGGGCCGACTGGACGGTGACCTCCTCCATCGCGGTGAAGGTGGCCGAGCACCTGCACCGCCAGGGCAAGAAGATCCTCTGGGCGCCGGATCGCTACCTGGGCGCCTACGTGCAGGAGGTCACGGGTGCCGACATGCTCATGTGGCAGGGCTCGTGCATCGTGCACGACGAGTTCCGCGCCGACGCCCTGAAGCAGCTCAAGGCCGAACACCCCGAGGCGGCGGTGCTGGTGCACCCCGAATCGCCGCCCGACGTCATCGCCCTGGCCGACGTGGTGGGCTCCACCACCCAGATCATCCAGGCGGCGAAGACGCTGCCCAACGACACTTTCATCGTCGCCACCGATCGCGGGATCTTCTACAAGATGAAGGAGGCCGCTCCCGGCAAGACCTTCATCGAAGCCCCCACCGGCGGCCTGGCCGCCTCCTGCGGCTCCTGCGCCCATTGCCCCTGGATGAACATGAACGGCCTGGCCAACCTGGCCGCCGCCCTCGAACACGACGGCCCCGAACACGAAATCCACGTGGACCCGGCCATCGGCCGCGAAGCACGCAAATCCATCAAACGCATGCTCGACTTCGCCGAAAGCCTCAGGCTGCAGGCAACGGGGGAGGCGAATGTGGCTTCGCCGGCGTGAATCAGGATCGGTGGAAATAACGCGGAGGGCGCAGAGACGCAGAGGGCGCGGAGATTTGATGAAGATGGTAGTCGTAGGGTGGCTCAAGCGCAGCGGAGCCGCCGCCAGAGCAACAGAGAAAAGTCGGCTCCGCTACGCTTGAGCCGACCTACCGGGACCGGGTGCAAAAATCCGTCACGATTGTTGAGCCAAAGCCCGACCGACAAATCACCAACCCTCTCCGCGCCCTCTGCGTCTCTGCGCCCTCCGCGTTCATTACACTCCCCCCTGCTTCGAGGCCTCACCCTTCAAGGCTGCGCGAGGCGATCTCGTAGACGTCCTTCGACAGCCCTTCCCGCGCCACGATCCGTTCGAGCTGGGCCTTCATCAGGGCCTGGCGGGCCGGGTCGTAGCGGCGCCAGCGGCTGAGGCTCTTGACCAGGCGGGCGGCGAGGCTGGGGTTGAGGGGGTCGAGTTCCAGCACGCGGTCGGCGAGGAAGCGGTAGCCGCTGCCGTCGGCGGCGTGGAAGCGCAGGGGGTTGCCGGCGCAGAAGCGGCCGATGAGGGCACGCACCTTGTTGGGGTTCTTCGGATCGAAGGCGGGATGCTGCATCAGCGCCTGCACCCGTTCCAGGGTGTCCGGCAACGTGGCGCCGGCCTGCAGGGCCAGCCACTTTTCCACCACCTGGGGATCGTGGCGGAAACGGGCATAGAAGTCGTCCAGAGCCGCCTGCCGGGCGGGGATGTCCAGATCGGCCAGCAGGGAGAGGGCGGCCATCATGTCGGTCATGTTGTGGCGGGCCTCGTACTGATCCACGCACAGCTCGTAGAAGGCCGGCTCCTCCAGCGCCACCAGGTAGCCCAGGGCCATGTTCCGGTAGCTGCGGCGGGCCATGTCGTCGGCGCTGAAGCGGTAGGGGCCGGGCTCCACGTTGTCCTCGTAGATGCGCAGGAAGTCGGCCCGCAGGTGTTCGGCCATCCGCCGACGCAGGAAGCAGCGGGCGGTGTGGATCGCTTCCACGTCCACCACGTCCATCTGATCGGCAATGTAGCTTTCGGACGGCAGGGTGAGGATGCGCGCGGCCAGGGCCTTGTCGATGCCGGGATCGGTGAGCACCTTGCCAAAGGCGTCGAGCAGTTCGCTGTCCACGGCCAGGTCACGCCCCTGCTGCACGTCGGTCACCAGGCGCAGCAGCGCCCCCATGGCCAACTCCTGGCCGGCTTCCCAGCGGTTGAAGTCGTCGCTCTCATGGGCCAGGCGGAAGCGCCAGTCGGCATCGGTGTAGCCGGTGTGCAGCTTCACCGGCGCGGAGAAGCGGCGCAGGATGGAGGGACGCGGCCGTGCGGTCAGGCCAACGAAACGGAAGGTCTGCTCGGGCTCGGTGAGGGAGAGCACCCGTTCGGTGCCGAGCGGGGCGCGCTCGCCCTCAAGCTGCAGCGGCAAATCGTTACCTTGCGCATCCATCAGGCCGACGGCCACCGGGATGTGGAAGGGCTTCTTCTCCGGCTGGCCGGGCGTGGGCGGGCAGGACTGGGAAAGGGTGAGGCTGTAGACGCCCTGCGCTTCGTCCCAGTCTTCCCGCACGGTGATCTCGGGCGTGCCGGCCTGGTCGTACCAGCGGCGGAACCGGGTCAGGTCAATGCCGTTGGCGTCCTCCATGGCGCGCACGAAGTCGTCGGTGGTCACCGCCTGACCGTCGTGGCGTTCGAAGTAGAGATCGGTGCCCTTGCGGAAGCCTTCCCGGCCCGTCAGTTCCTGGATCATGCGCACCACCTCGGCGCCCTTGTTGTAGACGGTCACCGTGTAGAAGTTGTTGATCTCGATGTAGTGATCGGGCCGCACCGGGTGAGCCATGGGGCTGGCGTCCTCGGCGAACTGGTGGGTGCGCAGCACGTTCACGTCGTCGATGCGCTTGACGCCGCGGGAATTGAGATCGGCCGAGAATTCCTGATCCCGGAACACGGTAAAGCCCTCCTTGAGGGAGAGCTGGAACCAGTCGCGGCAGGTGACGCGGTTGCCGGACCAGTTGTGGAAATACTCGTGGCCGATGATGCTCTGGATGTTGTAGTAGTCGCCGTCGGTGGCGGTCTCGGGGCTGGCCAGCACGCAGGAAGCGTTGAAGATGTTGAGCCCCTTGTTCTCCATGGCGCCCATGTTGAAGTCGTTGACCGCCACGATCATGTAGATGTCGAGATCGTATTCCCGCCCGTAGGTCTCCTCGTCCCAGCGCATGGCCTGCTTGAGCGAGGCCAGGGCGTGATCGGTCTTGCCCAGGTTCTCCTTATCCACATAGAGACGCAGCGCCACCTCGCGACCGGACAGGGTGGTGAAGCGATCCTCGACACATTCGAGCTGCCCGGCCACCACCGCGAACAGGTAGCTGGGCTTGGGGAAGGGATCTTCCCAGCGCACCCAGTGGCGATCCCCCGCCTCGCCCCGGGCCACCGGGTTGCCGTTGGACAGCAGCACCGGATGGCGCGCCCGGTCACCATGCAGGGTGACGGTGAAACGGGCCATCACGTCGGGCCGATCGGGGTAGAAGGTGATGCGCCGGAAACCCTCGGCCTCGCACTGGGTGCAGAGCATCTTCCCCGAATGGTAGAGCCCCTCGAGCGCGGTATTGGCCGCCGGGTGGATACGCACCTCGCTCTCCAGGGCAAAGGCCGCCGGCACCTTTTCGATGGTCAGGTGCTCGTCGTCCAGCGTGTAGTCGCCTTCCCCCAGTTCGCGTCCGTCGAGCCGCAAGGCCAGCAGTTCGAGCTGCTGGCCGTCCAGCACCAGCGGCGGGTTGGCGTGGGGATGGTCGGGATTGCGGCGCATGGCCAGCTTCGCCCGGACCACCGTAGCCTGCTCGTCCAGGTCGAATTCGAGTTCCACCGTATCCACCAGATACGCCGGCGGCGTGTAATCCTTCAGGTAGATGGTGGGCGGGGTGGATTCGGGGGTGGTCTTGGCGATGTCGGCCATGCGATTTTTTCCTTTGGAAAACTTGTCCAGCAATAGACGGATTGTACCTGTAGGAGCAGCGCCTCGCCGCGATGAACAGGGCCGAGGGACGAGGGACGAGGGACGAGGTCATCCACGCCAAACAACCAATGTCATTTCTCGGCCCTCGGCCCTCGCCACTCGTCCCTGCATGGTCGCGGCTCGCGCCGCTCCTACCCGGGGAAAACCCAACGTCGTTGCCAGCAACCCGTCCCCAGCCACCCGCTACCGCTTGATCGCCCCGCCCCGCCGGATGCCGTCCGGCCCGAAGCGGGACTGGATTTCGTCGGCCAGGCGGTCGATTTCGCGCTGGCGGCGGCGTTGCGGTTCGGCGAACAGATCCGGCTGGATATGGGGCTCTGTGGCCGGATCCACAAGTTCGTGGACGCCCATGCCGATGAGGCGCACGGGGCGGGTCTCGCCCTGCAGGGCGGCGCGGAAGAGCCCCTCCGTCGCGTGCCAGATCTCGGCGGTCACGTCGGTCGGTTCGAGCAGGGTACGGGATCGGGTGATGGAACGGAAGTCGGCGAAGCGCAGCTTGAGCTGCACGGTGCGGGCCAGCCGGTCGTGACGGCGCAGGCGGCGGGCCACCTGCTCGGTGAGATCCAGCAGCCGGGCGCGCAGGGTGTCGCGGTCGCCCACGTCCACCGGGAAGGTGGTCTCGTGGGAGAGGGACTTGGCCTCGCTGTCGGGCACCACCGGCCGGGCGTCGCTGCCGCGGGCCAGCTCGAAGAGGCGCTCGCCGAAGCGGCCAAATCGCTCGACCAGCCAGTCGCGGGGCTGGCGGCGCAGATCGGCAACAGTGCGGATCCCGTAGCGTTCCAGCTCGGCGCAGGTGGCCTTGCCCACGCCCCACACGCGGCTGGCCGGCAGGGGGTCGAGGAAATCCTGCACCGCGTCGGGCTTCACCTCCACGAAGCCGTCGGGCTTGTCCAGATCCGAGGCGATCTTGGCCAGGAACTTGTTGGGCGCCACGCCCACCGAGGCCACCAGATCCAGCTCCTGGCGGATGGCCTGCTTGATGGCGCGGCCGATTTCGGCGCCCGGGCCGAACAGCTTCTGCGATTCGGTCACGTCCAGGAACGCCTCATCCAGCGACAGGGGCTCCACCAGCGGCGTGTAGCGGGCGAAGATGGCCCGGATTTGCCGTGAGACGGCCGCATAGCGCTCCATGCGCACCGGCAGAAGCACCGCCTCGGGACAGCGCCGCAGGGCCGTGGCCGTGGGCATGGCGCTGTGCACCCCGAACTTCCGGGCTTCGTAGCTCGCCGCCGACACCACCCCGCGCCGTTGCGGCGCCCCGCCCACGATCACCGGCCGCCCGGCCAGGGCGGGCTGATCCCGGATCTCCACCGAGGCATAGAAGGCATCCATGTCGACGTGGAGAATGGCGCGGGGCTGGGGCATGAGCCCATTTTACGCACAATTCCTTGCATCGAATATTCTGCAAACAACTATTCTGCAAACAACACGGAGGGCACGGAGACACGGAGAACACGGAGAACACGGAGACGGGGGATTGTCAGTGGAAGAGTGCCCCCAGGTAGCGATATACAACCTGCCAGAACCGGAAAATCGCGGACGATCTGCGTCCTCCGTGTTCTCTGTGCCTCCGTGCCCTCCGTGTTCCTTCCACCGCGCCGGAACGATCCTTTCAGGGCCAGCTGCTGTAGAGTTCGAGGAACCTGAGCACCTTCTTCACGTAGTCGCGGGTTTCGGGATAGGGCGGGATGCCCCGGTACTTTTCCACGGCTTCCTCACCGGCGTTGTAGGCGGCCAGGGCCAGGTGGAGCTGGCGGGGGTAGCGGTCGAGCAGGTAGCGAAGGTGGCGCACGCCGGCCTCGAGATTCTGGCGGGGACTGTAGAGATCGGTCACGCCGTAGCGTCGCGCCGTCTGGGGCATGAGCTGCATGAGACCCGAGGCACCGACCCGGGAGGTGGCATTGGGATTGAAGTAGGACTCGGTGCGAATGATGGCCTTGACCAGGGCCACGTCCACCTGGTGTCGCTCTGCGGTCTCCCGGATCAGATCATCGAAGCGCAGGTGGTTGACGGCGGGACTGATGGTGTAACCCGCCGCGGCCACCCGGCCAAGCCGCCTGACGTCACGGCTGGCCGAAATCAGCTTGAAGGAGGCCTCCTGGCGCGGCCGGTCGGTCACCAGCCGGCTGCCGTCCGGGAGCTGGTAGACGTAGTAGCCGGCCGAGGCCGCTCCGGAGACGAGCCAGAGCAGCAGCATCGCCCGGACAGCGTGACGCCAATGGTGCATGTCGGTAGAACCCCCAAGCGGATCGCGGTGCTTTCCTGTCCTATCGGCACCGCAAACTGTGACTTGAGTCGCATTTTCGGGGGCGCCGGCCTGGCGGTCAACCTCGGTGGCGTGCCAGGGCATCCCCCGCCCACTCCTGCAAGTGCCTGATAATCGGTCCTGCAGGTGCGGCGCAAGCTGGGAAATTGGCCAAGGTGAATCGCGGCTTGCGCCGCTCCTACTGCTGATTCCCTTTTCAGCCAATCCGCCAGACCGACTCCACCAGCCGGTCCAGGCCCTTTTCGCGGTAGCGGGGATTGGCGTCGAGAATGTCCACGGCGGCGAGCCGGGTCAGGCTGCCGTGGTTGGCGTAGAGATCGCGCACCTCCTCGTCACTGACGGCGAAGGGCGGCCCCTCGGCCCGGTCCTGCGCGTAATCGAGCGTGATCAGCAGGCGCGGGACGCCGGGGGCCAGGGCGTCCAGATGGGCCACGTAGTCCCGGCGCATGTCCTCGGGCAGGGCCACCAGCGAGGCGCGATCATAGACCGCAGAGACCTCGCCGAGCTGCGCCGGCTGCAGCTCGAAATAGTCGCCCAGCAGCAGGGTGATCTGTTCCACGGACCAGATCTCGAACGGCCCGGCGGCTTCCACGCGGGGCTGGAGATCGTTCTCCTCGAAAAAGGCCCGCACTGCAATGGGGTTGATTTCCACTCCCACCACGTCATGCCCCTGCTCCGCCAGCCAGAGCATGTCGAGGCTCTTGCCGCACAGGGGCACGAAAACCCGGCTGCCGGCATGCAGGCCAAGCGAAGGCCAGTATTCCACCAGCCACGGATTCACCTGATCCAGGTGAAAGCCGATGCGGTTCTGTTCCCAGCGGGCGTGCCAGAAATCGGGATCCATGAAAATGTCCTCTGCCGGCGGCTTGGGTTACCATTCTGCCCCAGATCGCCGGCCACGGCGATCGCCCTTCCGGGATAGTCCAGTTTGCCGCCGCCGGAGAAATCCATGCTGCACGTCACCGCCAACGACCGCTACACCATCGACGCCCTGGAACTGGGGCCGATGGCCAATTTCATCTACGTGATCACCGACCGCAAGAGCGGCCGCACGGCCGTGGTGGACCCGGCCTGGGAACCGGAGGCCATCCTGCAACTGGCGAAGGCGCGGGAAACCCGGATCAGCGACATCCTGCTCACCCACAGCCATTACGATCACATCAATGCCGTGGAACCGGTGCTGGCCGCCCACGATGCCGAACTGCACCTGCTCAAGGCGGAAGCGGCCTTCTGGGGCGACCATCCGGCCCGCCCCACCCTCCATCATGGCGAGGACGAAATCCGCCTGGGCGAAACGCCCATCCGCATCCTGCACACCCCCGGCCACACCCCCGGCTCGGCCTGCTATCTGATCGACGAGTTCCTGATCGCTGGCGACACTCTCTTCGTCTGGGGCTGCGGCCGCTGCGATCTCGACGGCGGTGATCCGGAACAGATGTACGACAGCCTGCGCAGACTCATGCAACTGCCCGACACCACCCTCACCCTGCCCGGCCACGACTATTCGGATCGTCCCACCGCCACCCTCGCGGAACAGAAGGAAGGCAACCCCTTCCTGCACTGCCCGGATCGGGAACATTTCGTGGAATACCGCATGCACGTGCATGACCGGATCCGCAACGATCCCTATTCAGCCGTGCATCGGGGAGATCCCGAAGATTGCGGTTGATCATTCCCGGAGAACACCGAGCTTTTTTCCTGACTCACGAACGAGACAGGTTGGCCGCGATATCCGGTTTCGTTCATCGCGGCTTACGCCGCTCCTGCACCTTATCCTTACCATCCAGGCAAGACAGGCTGGTCAAGCTTCCCCCAAGGGCCGGGTGATTTCAACTCTCATGCAAACGATGTAGTAACAGCTCTTTGACTTAATTCTTTCGTTTGCAACACAAACACTTTGCCTGTGCCCTTGCTGCCGTTTTCGTCACCTCAATGACCGGGATCAGTCAAACGCATTGAGCCTCTGCCCCCGTTTGCTATGTCCATAGCAGAGGCAGAAGTTGTTTCTGCCGGGACCGCAATAGCGGATTCTACCGATGGAACCAGGGGGAGGAAGGAATCATGAACACCGCGACCTGCAAAAACCTGCTCATCACGTTTTCCATGCTTGTTTTCGTTGCCTGTGGCGGCGGAGGCGGCAGCAACCCACCGCCGGGAGGCGGTGGAACGCCTCCGCCCAGCGGCAACGTGGTCTCCGTTACGACCAATGCCGAATGGATCGCTTGCCAGGACGGCACGAACGGCGCATGGGAAGTCTTGTCGTCAACCAATACCGCCACCACGGTGTTCCAGTGCACCATCGCTGATCCTGATGGCTACTATGGCATTGCTGTCGCCATTACCCGACCGACGGATGGTGGTGGCCAACAGCGAAATGTGGACATCCTGCAGGGACGTCTGAGCGAGGCGGTTGAACTGAACCTCGTTTACGAGGATCTGATCAGCAATCCGACCGCAAGCATTACTGTGTCGGTAAGCAACGCCAACCAGGGTATCGTTCAACAAGTCGCCATCGACCAACACCCACCCTTGTCTTTTAACCCATCACAAACATCGCAACAGGTTGATATTGAGACCGGCAGATGGGACATTGTGGGCGTTGAAATCGACAACCAGGGAGACATTGTCGGCAACATCTACCTGCAACGGGCCGTCGATATCGCTGACGGCAACACCTACGACGTGGACTTCAGCCAAGCCACCATCCCGAGTTCGGCGCTCGTACCCCACGCTTTCGTGATCAATGCCTCGGAAGGTGGAACTGCCTTTCTGCTGACGGAAAACTGGACAGCGGTTCCGGCCGTGGATCCGGTTGCATCCACTTGGTCATATTTGACTCAGGGACTGACTGACAAGGACCGCTACGTCTTCGCAGCACAACATTTGCAAACCGGCATTGCGGGGGAGGACCGCTATTATATCTGGACTCGCATTGCCGCTGCCGGTTCTGTGACTGCGGATCCAGGCGACATCAATGTGGACCTGACGGCAAAATCGCTTCTGGATATTACGACGCTGAGTCTCAACGGTTTCTCCTGGGGTGACTACACACCGGCAACCGGAAGCCCACCGCTGCGCGCCTATGGCATGGTACTGGGCCAAAATCCCGACCCGGGAACAACTGTCACCTGGGATGTCACCATGACCACCGGCTGGCTGAACGGCTCGACCACCTACACACTGCCCGACCTGGTGAACGATGCCACTTCAGCCCTGCCCAGCGAATACAGACTGGATGGCGCACTGGCGGCAGATGCCACGGCGAGCGTAATCATGTTCGACGTCACCCCGGCCGAAATGGCCCGGCAACTCGACCCTGTCGGGTTTTCGAGGCTGCATCTGGAAACCAGCGAATGGCGGGAATCGATCGTTCCGCAACTGTGAAACCCGAGGGAGCCGGTCAGCCGACCGGCTTCCCTCACTTCTCCGCCACGATGTACACCAGCCAGGATTCCTGGTTCTCGGCTTCGTCGGTTTCGTAGTATTCGCCGGTGCCTTCCATTTCGTCGCTGTCGTCGTCGGCTTCCTCGAAGCGTTCCCAGTAGATGCGCACCTTCGAGAAGCCGGCCTCTTCCAGCAGTTCGCGGATTTCGGGAATGGACCACAGGCGCCAGGCGTAGGTGAAGGCGTTGTCGAGGCGGGAGCCGTCGTCGAATTCGAAGTGGATGGCGCATTCCATGTGGTGGTCGATGGGGTTGAAGGACACCTGTTCCCAGATGTAGGTGGCGCCCTCGCCTTCCAGTTCGGTCTCCTCCTCGGCTTCGGTTTCACATTCGGTGCCACCGAAGAGATCGAGGAACAGCAGGCCGTCGTCCACCAGGCTCTCGCGGGCCTGGGCGAAGTAATGGCGCAGCGCCTCGCGGGTCTCCAGCAGGCAGTAGCTGAAATTGAAGGCGCAGACGATGTCCACCTTTGGCTCGGTGACCTCGCGCACGTCCTTCTCCAGCAGGGTCACCCGCTCGGCCACGTCGGCGCCGGCGGCCTCGAGGTTGTGTTGCCGACCCCAGGCCAGGGTATCGGCGTCGATGTCCACGCCCACGGCGCTGCGTTCCGGGTCGCTCTTGACCCATTCGCTGGACAGGTAGGCGGTGCCGCAGAAATCTTCCTTCAGGCTCAGGGGCTTGCGGCCCCGCAGCTCGCGGAAGATCCTGTCCAGGAATTCCACCTCGAAATCGGGGGCCTGGACGGCCTTCTGGTAGAGGACGTGGCGATCGGCCTGCTCGGCACGGGTGGCTCGGGATGCGGTGTTGCGACGGCTCATGCGGACCTCGGAATGCGGTGAACGGATGGAAACCCGAAGATTATACGCCGGGGGACGCGGCCACGGTGTGGTATCCTTGCCTTTTCCGTTCCTGCCGTATGCTGCAAGCCATGCCCGACTCCCAACCCCAGCGTCATGCCACCGTGGCGGTGCGCGTCGGCCACGTCGTCGTGGGCGGCGGCGCGCCGGTGGTGGTCCAGTCCATGACCAATACCGACACCGCCGAGGTGGCCGCCACGGTGGCCCAGGTGCGCGAACTGGCCGAGGCCGGGTCGGAGCTGGTGCGGATCACGGTCAACACCGCCGAGGCGGCCGCCGCCGTGCCCCGGATCCGCGAGGCGCTGGATGCCGTCGGCTGCGACGTGCCGCTGGTGGGTGATTTCCATTTCAACGGCCACCGGCTGCTGGCCGCGGAGCCGGCCTGCGCCGAAGCCCTGGCCAAGTACCGGATCAACCCCGGCAACGTGGGCAAGGGAAAGAAGAAGGACGAGCAGTTCGCGCGCATGATCGAAACGGCCTGCGAATACGCCAGGCCAGTGCGCATCGGCGTCAACTGGGGCAGCCTGGATCAGGCCCTGCTGGCGCGCATGATGGACGAGAACGCCCGGCGCCCCGAGCCCAGGACGCCCACCGCCCTGATGCACGAGGCGGTGGTGACCTCGGCCCTGGAGAGCGCTGCGCGGGCCGAGGCACTGGGTCTGCCCCACGACCGGATCATCCTCTCCTGCAAGATGAGCGGCGTGCAGGATCTCATCGCCGTGTACCGGGATCTGGCGTCACGCTGCGACTGGCCGCTGCACCTGGGCCTGACCGAGGCCGGCATGGGCGACAAGGGCGTGGTGGCCTCCACCGCCGCGCTGGCCGTGCTGCTGCAGGAAGGGATCGGCGACACCATCCGGATTTCCCTGACCCCGGAACCCGGCGGCGACCGCACCCGCGAGGTGCGCGTGGCCCAGGAGATCCTGCAGTCGATGGGCCTGCGCGCCTTCACCCCCAACGTGGTTTCCTGTCCCGGCTGCGGCCGGACTTCCAGCACCTACTTCCAGGAACTGGCCCGTGACATCCAGGCCTTTCTGCGTGAACAGATGCCGGTGTGGCGCCGGCAGTATCCGGGGGTGGAAAGCCTCTCCGTGGCGGTGATGGGCTGCGTGGTCAACGGCCCCGGGGAAAGCAAGCATGCCGACATCGGGATCAGTCTGCCCGGCACGGGCGAAGTGCCGGTGGCCCCGGTCTACGAGGACGGCGAGAAGACCGTGACCCTCAAGGGCGAGCGCATCGCCGAGGAGTTCCAGGCGCTGGTGACGGCCTATGTGCAACGGCGGTTCGGGGCGGGAGGGGATGGCGGTTCCTGAAGCGGGGGCGTGCGGCGGCAAGGCGCGGGTTCCGGCAACGCATTGACTGGTTTCCCGGCTGCCGAGTTATCGCGGCTTGCGCCGCTCCTACAGGGGGCCGGGAAGGCGGTTGGTGGCACCGCCGACGCTTTTCCCAGCCAGCCGTCCCCGGCTACCCGCTACCGCTTTATCGCGGCTTGCGCCGCTCCTACAGGGGCAGAGAAGGCGGTTGGAGGCATCCGCCGACGCTTTTCCCAGCCAGCCGTCCCCGGCTACCTGCTACTGCACATCACGGCGGGCCAGCTCCAGGCTCTTGATCAGGATGTCCTGATAGTCGCGGATCCGGCGCACGTAGATGACGGGTTCGCGGCCCCGGGCATAGCCGTGCTTGAGGGTCTTGTAATACTTCTTGCGTGACAGCAGGGGCAGGACCTCGCGCAGGTCGGGCCAGGCATCGGGGTTCTTGCCCAGGCGTTTGGCCAGGACCCGGGCATCGCGCAGATGCCCCATGCCCACGTTGTAGGCGGCGAGGGTCATCCAGTCGCGATCCGGCTCCGGCACCGTGTCGGGGATGCGCTTGCGCAGGCCGTACAGATAGCGGGTGCCGGCCAGAATGCTCTGTTTCGGATCCAGGCGGCTCTTGATGCCCATCTCCCTGGCGGTGGTCAGGGTGAGCATCATGATCCCCCGCACCCCGGTGGGGCTGCGGGCGCGGGGATTCCAGTGGGATTCCTGGTAGGACTGGGCGGCCAGCAGGGTCCAGTCGAAACCGTAGATCCGACCGGCCTCCTCGAACAGCTTGCGGTACTTCGGCAGGCGCGAACGGATGCGGCGCTTGAAGGCCCGGATGTCCACGTAGTCGAAAACCGGGATGTAGGCATAGTATTTTTCTTCCAGCGCCTTGAAGGCGTCGCTGGCGAGAAATTCGCTCAGCCAGCCGTTGACCGTATCGGCCAGCTGGCCCGCGTCAGGCGGCATCACCCAGGCCAGGGGTTCGGCCTCGGCAATGTCGAAACGCACCACCAGCTCCGGATAGTAGCGGCGATTGATGCGCACGATGTTGTCGTCGGCGATGGTGCATTCCACCTTGCGCAGCCAGACCTGCTCCAGCAGTTCCTCGGAATTGCGCTCCGGATCGGCCCGCCATTTCAGATCCGGATGGGTCTTCTGCAAGTGGCGCAGGCGTTCCTCGTAACTGCTGCGGGCCGCGACCACCAGGTCCACCTCGGCCAGATCGTCGATGTCCCGTGGCGTGGCCCCGCCGCGCCGACACACCACCTGCTGGCGCACCTCCATGTAGGGCTTGCTGAACAGGAAACGCTTCTCCCGCTCGTCGGTGCGGGTCAGGCCGGCGGCGGCCAGATCCACCTCGCCGTTTTCGAGCAGGGGCAGCATTTCGGAGAGGGTGTCCTTGAGCACGAAGCGGGGCGTGACGCCAAGGCTGGCGGCAAAGGCGTTGACCATTTCGTATTCGAAGCCGGCCATGCCCTCGCGGCCTTCGTAATAGGTCGTGGGGGCGTTGCGGGTAACCACCACCAGCTCGCCCTTCGCGCGGATCCGGTCGAGACGCGAGGGCGGCTTGCTGCAGGCCGTGACCATGACGGCCAGCAGCAGGATCGCCGCCAGCCGCCATGGCCACGCCACCGCGCCGGACGTCAGGTTCGCCACAGGCGATCTCCCCACTGGTGTACGGCCATGCCCAGCAGGATACAACAGGTGCCCAGCCAGACGACAGGGGCGATGTGCTCGCCATTGAAGGCCTGACCAATCAGCAGGGCCAGGACCGGCGTGAGCAGGGTCACCAGCATCACCCGGCTGGTCTCGAGGTGCTGGAGCACGTAATAGAACAGCACGAAGCCCACCACCGATCCCACCACGCCCAGATAGACGATGGACTGCCAGGCCCGCGCCGGCACCTGCACCGGCCAGTGGCCATCGAACAGCCCCCAGGTGATCAGGAACAGCGGCGCCGCCACCAACAGGCCGCCGGTGACCGTGGACAGGGCGGGCAGACGCGCCCCCACCGCCTTGACCCAGACCGATCCCAGCGAGTGGAACACCACCGCCAGCAGCACGCCAAGGATCCCCAGTGGGGCCTGTGGCCCCAGGCGGCCGCCGGTGCCGAAGATGGCCGCAAGGCCGGCCAGGCCCAGACCGATCCCCAGCAGGCGCAAGGGCGTGAGCGCCGACTCGCGCAGCCAGACGGTGGCGAAGATGCCGGTGACGATGGGACTGATGGCGAAGATCACCGAGATGAGGCCGGAGGGGATGTACTGGGCGGCCCAGTACACCGGCAGCATCCCGCCATAGATGCTCATCCCCGACGCCAGGTAGGAGAGCACCGCCTCACGCCGCCACGACAGCCGCCGCGCCAGAATCGTCATCAGCAAGGAGGAGAGGATCACGCCCAGCACCATCCGCGCCGAGAGGCCGAAGAGAAAACCGGGCCCCTCGCCGCTCCACTTGATGGCCAGCGGCGTGGTGGCCCAGATCAGGATGATGCCGAGATAGGCGGCGGGCACGGACATGATCGAATTCCTGTTTTCGTTGGTCCTGAAACGAGAAAGGCCACGATTCGGGAGAAACGTGGCCTGCGGAGAAACGGCTGTCTTGCGGAATGGATCAGTTGCGCGTTCGTTCCTCCGGCCACGGGCGAATCCACCACAGCGGGCGGTCGATGGCGGGCACGGCGACAGGAGGAAGAACGCGGTTCATGGGCCGAGTGTCGCGTGAGGGGCCATGGCTGTCAAGCCATGGGGGGACGGAATTTCCGGATGCGAAAAACCTCGCCCTCAGGCCAGATAGGCGTGGTTCCAGCGCCCGCCACCGGCCCGCTCCAGGGCGGTGAACAGGGCGTCGGTGGGCAGGGCCTCGCGGGGATGGATGTCGTGGATTTCGACGAAGGTGCAGGCAAGCGCCGCGGTGTGACGGAAATCCAGCTCGCCGGCCGCCGCGACCGCGCCGCAAAGCGGACAGGACTCCGGGGTTTCCGGCGCCTTCTCCCAGGCCGGCAACGCTGCCTTCCACTGCGGCGAACGCCGGCCGCAGGCGGGGCAACGCGGATTGAACCGGGTGGCATCGACGAACAGCCGGGGCGCCTCGAACACCCGCACGCGGACATGGCAGAAGGCGCCGCCGTCGTCCGGCGGCGCCAGCTCGATGGCCGGCGCGCAGCCCATGAAGGTGACCAGTTGCAGGAAATGCTCGCCGATCAGATAGCGACCGGCAGCGGCCGCGCCCCAGGGCGCCCCGATCAGACCGATGTCACGCAGCACCGCCGTCAGCGCAACCGTTTCGGCCGGTCGCCAGCGGGAATCGACGGGATGCAGGGCGAGGCGGTAGGGCATGACGGACGACAATCACCAAAGGGCCGCGCAGTATAACAGCATCACGGTGGCCGGTAGCGGATGCGCCGCCTTCTCAAAAATCCTTGCGCGCTGTTTGCGCCTTGGCGTTGCAACGCCCCTCTCAGCACTGCTCCCACGGCAGGCCGTGGAAGCGCCAGCCGCCGAGGCTGCTGCGGTGGTGGTGTTCGTCCAGTTCGCCTTCGAAGCCTTCGTCGATGTTGTACACGGCGGTGAAGCCTTCCTGCACCAGCAGCTCGCCCGCTTCCAGCGAGCGCTTGCCGCTGCGACAGATGAGCAGCACCGGCGCCGAGTGGATTTCGCCCTTCTCGATCTTGCCGCCGAGCAGGAGCTTGCGCACTTCGCGCACGAAGTCGGGATTGACCACCCAGTCCGGCTCGTCGATCCAGGGGATGTTGATGGCGCCGGTGGGATGGCCCACGAACAGGTATTCCATGCTCGAGCGCACGTCCACCAGCACGGCGCGGGGATTTTCCTGCAGGATCGCCCAGGCCTGCTGGCAGGTGATGGTCTGGAGTTTCGCCGTCATGTCATTGAGTGTAGTGCACAATCCCGCGCGCTTCCCGGGGGATTTGCCCGGCCGCCCAGGGACGGGATTCTGCTAGAATGGCAAGTATCCGCCATACCGAACCGACCCCATGCTAGGTGCCCCCATGTCCGATACCGATTTCTCGAAGGAAGAACTGATCCTCCAGGCGATGCGCAAGACGCTCACCGACGTGGCCAAGGACACCTACACCCAGCCGGGCCTGCGTCATCCCCTGTCGCAGCAGACCATCGCCAACATCCGCGAGTGCCTGAGGCTGATCACGGCCCGGGAACGGGAGCTGGCCGAGGCCGCCGGCCGGCCCTCCCAGGCCCGTCCCCGCTATGTGGACGAGCCGCCTTCGGAAGTGGTGGTGCAGTTCGACGCCCTGAACCGCAAGCCCGCCGACACCGATCCGGACGACTGACGCCCCATGGCCGCGCCGCAACTGGAAGCCCTGCAGGCGGCCACGGCGCGGATCCTGGAGGCCGAAGCGGCGGGGCTGAGCGAATACGCCCTGCTCACCCGCCTGCGCGAGGATGGGCACCTGCCACCCATGGCGCCCGGCGACAACCTGGCCCTGTTCCGCAGCCATTTCCTGCTCTTTCATGTGCTCTACCGCCTGCGCGACGCCTGGTGGCAGGCCCGGCGCCACGATCTGCGCATCTCGCCCCTGCACATCGTCTGCGCCCCGTGGCAGCCGGGCCAGGCCGCCCTGGCCGAAGCCGATCCCCTGCGGGACTACTACCTGGATCTGACCCACCTGGATGCGACCGGCGAGGCCGAGGTGGAACGGCTGCTGGCCGATTTCTGGCAGCGTTTCACCGGCGCCGACGAGCGCGCCGCGGCGCTGGCGGTGCTGGGACTGGCCGAGCCCGTGGATGCGGCGACCATCAAGGCCCGTTACCGCGAGCTGGTGATGCGCCATCACCCCGACCGGGGCGGCGACACGGCACGCCTGCAGGAGATCAACGAGGCGATGGCGTGGCTGGAACGGTAGCGGGCGAGATTGTTTCTTCCATGTACCAAGGTCCATCCCGTAGGCCGGCTCAAGCCGCACAGCGGCGGAGCCGGCATTTGATCACCCTTCCAGCTCGGCCCAGCGATCGTAGGCGGCTTCCAGGTCCTGATTGATCCGATCCAGTTCGGCCAGGGTGGCGGCGATGGCCTCGCCAGCCTGCTTGTAGAAGGCCGGATCGGCGACCTGTTCCTGCAATTCGCCCTGGCGGGCCTCCAGTTCCTCGATGCGGCCCGGCAGGGCCTCGAGTTCCCGCTGTTCCTTGTAGCTCCGCTTGCGGTCGGAGTTGGCCCGCCCCGGCCTTGTGGCCGGCTTCGGCTCGGGCTTGTCGGCCGTGGTCGCGGGCGCGGCCGGTTTCTGCCGGGCCTTCCAGGCCTGCCAGTCGCGGTAGCCGCCCACGTACTCGCCGATCCGGCCGTCGCCCTCGAAGACCAGCGTGCTGGTGACCACGTTGTCGAGAAAGGCCCGGTCGTGACTGACCAGCAGCAAGGTACCCTGGTATTCGACCAGCAGTTCCTCCAGCAGCTCCAAGGTCTCCACGTCGAGATCGTTGGTCGGCTCGTCCATCACCAGCAGGTTGGCCGGGCGGGTGAACAGCCGGGCCAGCAGCAGGCGGTTGCGCTCGCCGCCGGAGAGGCTGCGCACGGGGGAGCGCACCCGCTCGGGGGCGAAGAGAAAATCCTGCAGATAACTGATCACGTGCTTCTGCCGGCCGTTGACCGTGACCACGTCGCTGCCCTGGTTGAGATTGTCGAGCACCGTCTTCTCCGGATCGAGCTGCGCCCGGGACTGATCGAAGTAGGCCACCTGCAGCTTGCTGCCCAGGCGCACACTGCCCCGCTCGGGGGGCAGCTCGCCGAGCAGGAGGCGGATCAGGGTGGTCTTGCCGGCGCCGTTGGGGCCGATGATGCCGATCCGATCTCCGCGCAGGATGCGGGTGGAGAAGTCGCGGATCACGGTATGCTCGCCGAAGCGGACGGTGGCGTTCTCCACCTCGGCCACCAGTTTGCCGGAGCGTTCGGCCGCCTCCAGCGCGATGCGGGCCTGGCCGGCCTGCTCACGCCGCGCCGCCCGTTCCCGGCGCATCTGCTCCAGCGCCCGCACCCGCCCCTCGTTGCGGGTGCGCCGGGCCTTGATGCCCTGGCGGATCCAGACTTCCTCCTGCTGCAGGCGCTTGTCGAAGCGTTCGTTGGCCTTCGCCTCGGCGTGCAGGCGCTCCTCGCGGCGGCGCAGATAGTTGGCGTAGTCCCCGGGCCAGGAAGTCAGTTGCCCCCGATCCAGCTCCAGGATGCGGGTGGCCAGACGCTGCAGGAAGGCCCGGTCGTGGGTGATGAACAGCAGGGCGCCGTCGTAGCCGAGCAGGAACTCCTCCAGCCAGGCGATGCCGTCGATGTCGAGATGGTTGGTGGGCTCGTCGAGCAACAGCAGCTCCGGCTCGCTCACCAGCGCCCGGGCCAGCAACACCCGGCGCTGCAGGCCGCCCGAGAGGGCCGCCATGTCCCGATCCGCCGGCAGCCCCAGGCGCGAGATCACCGTCGCCACCCGCTGCTCCAGACGCCAGCCGTCCACCGCTTCCAGCGCCTGCTGGGCCCGCTCCAGGGCCTGCAGGTTGGCCGGCGTGTGGTCTGCCTCCAGGGCCCGCAGGGCATGGTGATAGGCCCGCACCCGCTCCCCCACCTCGACCAGGCCGCCGGCCACCACGTCGAACACGCTGCCCTCGCCCCCGGAAGGCAGATCCTGCTCCAGCATGGCGATCCGCAGGCCGTCGGAGCGCCGGATCTCGCCCTCGTCGGGCTCGGCGATGCCGGCCACCACCTTCAGCAGGGTGGACTTGCCGGTGCCGTTGCGCCCCAGCAGGCCCAGCCGTTCACCGGCCTCGATGGTCAGATCCACCCCGTCGAGCAGGGGCACGTGGCCATAGGCGAGGGAGACGCCGCGCAGGGTCAGCAGGGGAGAAGCCATGAGAGAACTGCCGGGTGACGGGGTACAGGGAAACGAGGTATGGGGACAGTATACCGTTTCTTCAATACCCCTGTGGCTTGCGCTAGAATAGGCGCCCCTTTGCGAGCGGAGTCCTTCATGCCCGATCCCGAGATCGAACGCCTGCGCCAGCGCCTTCAGGAGCTCGTTCTGGAACACCGGGATCTGGACGACGTGATCACCCGCCTGAACGCCGATCCCTTCATCGATCAGCTTCAGCTTCGCCGCCTGAAGAAGCGCAAGCTCCAGCTCAAGGATCAGATCACCCTGCTGCGCAGCCGCCTGATCCCGGACATCGAAGCCTGACCGGCCACCCGCCCGCTCAAGCCGCGCGGTTTTCGGCCGATGCAGGACCGAGAGGCCGGTCGAGCGAGTCATGCCCATGAGTTCACCCATCGAGGACAAGCGCAAGCATCCCCGCTTCCGGGTCGCCGTGCGCGTGGAAGTGGAACTGCCCGACGGCGGGGTGCAGATCCTGCGCACCCGCGACATGTGCGAGAACGGCGTCTTTCTCGAAGCCGGCGAGGCGCCCCTGCCGCCCCTTGGCAGCCGGGTGTGGCTACGGATCCTGGACTCGCTCGGCGGCGATGAGGCAGCCCCCCGCGTGGCCGGCCAGGTGGTGCGGGTGGACGACGAGGGCATCGGCGTCCAGTTTGAGGCATAATCCCGGCAGCCAATTCACCGGGAACCGAATCATGCCGAACGCCGCTGCCACGCCCCCCGACGCCGAACTGCTGATCGCCACCGGCTGCGCCCACTGCCCCGTGGTGCTCCGGGGGCTCGCGGATCTGATCAAGGAAGGAAAAATCGGCCGCCTGCAGGTGATCAACATCGTCGAACACCCGGAAGTGGCCCGCGAGAAGGGCGTGCGCTCGGTGCCCTGGCTGCAGCTCGGCCCGTTCACCCTGCAGGGCCTGCATTCCCCCGCCGAGCTGCGCGAATGGGCGGAGCAGGCCGGCAGCCTCGAGGGCATGCGCCGTTATCTCGCCGAACAGCTCAAGGAAGGCAAGCTCGACGACATGGAGCGCCTGCTGGCCGCCCATCCCGAATGGCTGCCCGCCCTGGTGCCGCTGCTGGAAGACGAGGACACCGACATCAAGATCCGGATCGGCGTGGACGCCCTGCTCGAGGCTCTGGCCGGTCAGGTGGATCTCGGCCCTCTGGTGCCGGAACTGGCGCGCCTGGCCGAAAGCGAGCGGCAGAACCTGCGCTCGGATGCGGTGCACTACCTGGCCCTGACCCGCTCCCCCGACGCCCGCAAGGCCATCGAGGCCCGCTTGCAGGACGAAAGCGCGGAAGTGCGCGAATTCGCCCGCGAAGCGCTGGAAGAACTCGACGCCGCCCTGGCGGAACATGCCTGACTGGACCGTCTACATCCTCGCCTGCGCCGACGGCAGCCTCTACACCGGCATCACCACCGACCCGCAACGCCGCCTGGCCGAACACAACAGCCCCCGCGGCGCCGCCCGCTACACCCGCGCCCGCCGCCCCGTGCGCCTGGTCTACACCGAAACCGTGGCCGACCGCTCCGCCGCCCTGAAACGGGAAGCGGCCATCAAGCGCCTACCGAGAACGCGCAAGCTGGCGTTGATCTCGACCAGCGGCTCCTCAGAACTGTAGGAGCGGCGCGAGCCGCGACCAATGCAGGGACGAGTAGCGAGGGACGAGGGCCAAGAAAACACGGGCGCAATGGTTTCGAAGACCCTCGGCCCTCGCCATTGTTCATCGCGACCCTGCGGTAGCGGGTGGCGGGGGGCTGGTTGCTGGGAAAACCCTATATGACTGTTCCGAAACATGGATCAATCTTGGCTACAGGCACGAAGCCCTCATGGCTGGAGGGGTGTTGCGTGACCTTCGGCCGCAGGGATGCGGCCGTAGAGCCTACAGGGATGTATTCACGGCGTGTCACGCAACACCCCTCCAGCCATGAGGGCGGCCTCGGGTGAGGTATCCAGCAACAAAATGACGCATCTTTCGGCTCAGATATCCAGTGTTCCCAGCCACCCGCTACCGCAGGGTCGCGACTTGCGTCGCTCCTACAGGTGCAGGCGCTGCACAAGCTGCGCGCCGCGACCCTGCGCTTCGTTCATCATACTCCCCGCAGCGCCGCCTCCAGGGCCTGTTCGTCGATGGGAAACGGCAGTTCGGCGTGCACGGGGAAACGGCTGGTGAGGCGTTTGAGCTGGTGGTGGTATTCCCGTTCGTAGAAGACGATCACCCGCGTCTCGGGCAGGCGCTGCACCACGGCCATGAGGGTCTCGAGGCTGGAGGTGCGATCACGAAAGTCGGACTGGTAGTTGAACTCGGCCACGATCACCCGGGGCGTGATCTGCTTGAGCACGCGGGTGGCCTTGCGCACCGAGGTGACCGTTTCCACCGCGAAACCGCAACGCCGGTACAGCGGCGAGAAATCGGGATAACCGCCGAGTTCGATGAGGGATAGCAGAACGGGGGTGCTAATGACGAATTCCTCCGAGTCAATCGCCACGCAAGCATACCAGAAGCCGCGCTTGAGTCGCTGCCGGCGAGCCGCTATGCTGAAACGTCAGAGCCGTTGATTTTCCCCGTGTTCTTCGGGGCCATTCGCACAAAGCAATCGAAAGCGGAGAAGTCACGAACATGCCCTATTACGTCTACAGAATCAAACCCGGCGTCACCGATCTGGTGAAGGATCTGGAGCTCGTGGAGAGCTTCGAGAACTTCAAGGAAGCCAAGCAGTTCGTGCGCGAGAAGCGGGTGGGCGAGAACGGCAGCAGCGGGGTCGTCTACAAGATGATCTTCGCCGAGAACCCGCTGCAGGCCGAGGAGAAACTGCTCGAATACCGCGAGCCCGACGTGGTTCGCGAATGGGAAAAATGATCCGCGGTGGACGAAACCGAATACCGCGACACCTACCGGCGCATCAATCCCCAGCGTTGCTGGTTCGAGAAGGCCATCAACGCCCGCCGCGCCACCTGCCGCCTGGGCCAGCGCTTCAACCTGGCCGATCGGGAGGGCGTCTCCTGCACTGATCCCGAGGGCCAGGCCTGCTGTGCCGCCCTGCTCCCCGTCCTGCGCCGCAAGGCCATCTTCGCCCTGGGCCTGACCGAGGCCGACGGCCCCCTGCCCCATGCCAAGGAAATGAAGGTCCAGATCGGCGGCATGCTCGGGGTACAGAAATGCCTGTACCCCGAGTGGGACGACAAACGGGTGGAAGACATCGCCGGCCTGCTGCGCAAGGCCGCTGCGAACTGGGGCGACGAGGAAACCTGGCCGTGGCAGGAAATCGTCAAGAGCGTGGTGGGGTTCAACGCCCGCAAACGTCGCAAGGGGTGAGGCGGTTCATGCCGGAGCGGGTCGGCCGGCTGGCGTGAGGGGACGAAACGGGAACCCGGTTCGAGCGTGGTCGCAGCGGGGGCGCCGCCCCTCCGCGGCAAAATCGGCTGCCGGTTATCGCGGCGTGCGCCGCTCCTACGCGACAGCCACCCTGTCCGCGCCGAAAAACCGGATCAGGAATTGAACCAGTCGAAGGAGCAGTCGAGGTGCGAGCGCACGGCGACGATGCCTTCCAGGCCGTCTTCCACCATCACCTGGATCGGGGCGCGGCGCTGGAAGCGCTTGTTCTTGCGCTTCATCCAGATCAGGCCCATGGAGGGATAGTGGGGATAGGTGGTGCGCAGGGCGTCGGCGATGCCGATGATGTGCTCGAGGCGCTCGTTGACTTCCTTGGTGTCCGGGAACGGGGTGTTGTCGCGGAAGCGCCGCAGCATGCGGCTGGGGGTGTTCTCGGGCAGGTTGAGCAGTTGCACCTGCTCCTCGGCCGACAGGCCCCAGCGGTCGAGGATGGCCATGATGGCGCGAGCCAGGGCGGCGCGCTGTTCTTCGTTCATGTCGTTCTGGGTGGGCTTTGTGGCCTCGGCTGTCTGGGCAGTGGATTCAGACATGGTGTTCACCTCCAGCGGTGGCATTGCGGGCACCGGAAAAATATCCGTCCGTATTAGTCAAGTATTATACAATACCCGCCGCCATCCGGCGACCCCTCTTTTGCCACCGAGAAGACCACAGTAATCATGTTGACGAAAATTCCCGACGACGCCCTCCCCCGCCCCGGCCAGATGCGCCGCCTCACCCTCGAGGGCCGCGATCTCCTGCTGGCCAACGTGGCAGGCACCCTGCACGCCATCGACAACCGCTGCCCCCACGAGGACGCCTCCCTCTACAACGGCGCCCTCAAGGGCCACTGCGTGGAATGCCCCCTGCACGGCAGCCGCTTCGATCTGCGCACCGGCCAGCCCCAGGAACCGCCCGCCGACACGCCGGTGAAGACCTATGCCGTGGTGCAGCGGGAGGACGGCGTCTGGCTGGACATCTGAGCCGCGGCCATCAGGCCCCGGACGAGGCCGCGAACTCCACCAGCACCATGCCGCTGAAGCGGCTCCCCCGGTAGAACTCCACCCGGTAGCGCCGGCCCTGCCGATCCACCGAAAAGCGGCTGGCGATGTCCTGGCGGCGGATGAGGACACCGCTCTCGTCCCGCCGGCCGGGGCGGCGAAAACCGATCACGTTGACCCGGTAGCCGGCCAGCGGCGCAACGCGAAAGCCGCCTCGCACCGGCACCAGGCTGCCCGGCGACACCTCGCGCCGCTCGCCGTCCACTTCCAGCACGATCCGTTTCAGGCTGTCGTCGAACTCGAAGTACTGGGGTTCGAGCAGAGTCACGTGGCGATTGCCGTAACGCACCCGGTAGCGGTCCCGCTCGCCGACGATGGCCAGCAGGGGGTTGCTGGCGGTGAAGGCCAGGGGCCGGTCCGGCGGCATGGGGATGTAGCCCAGCCGGGCGCGGGCACCGCCGCTCACGTCCAGCAGGATGCGGGCATCGTAGAGCGCCAGGCGCAGGTTGGCGTCGATGCGCCGGCGCACGGCCTCGGCGGTGAGCGGAAAATCGCGACGATGACCGATGCCCAGCGCGTGCATGAAGCCCTCCACCGCCAGCAGGTGGTAGCGGGCCCGGCGATGGGTGAGGAAGGTCTTGCTGGCCTCGATGCCGAAGGCCGGCTTGCCGTGACGGATGGCGAAGTAGGTGAGGGTCTTCTCCATCTCGGCATCGCCCTCCCGGGTGCGGGTGTTGCGCACGTGAAAGCGGTACTCGGGGCGGGGTTCGTGGGCATTCACGAAGGCCCGCACCCGGGCCGCCAGCCCGGCCAGGTTGCCGTGGGCCACGCCCGGCAGCTCGGCCTGATCGATGATCACGCTCTGGCCCCAGCGGCGGGGATTGTGCAGCCGGTCGACATGCCGGGGGCGGTAGAAGCCGCTGCCGTCGTGCAGGTTGAGCACCATGTCCACCTGCGGGTCGAGGATGATCCGCTTGATCTTCTGCACCGCGGCGTATTCGGGATCGTCGGGGCGAATGTCGGCGAACTTGCGGTTCATGTCGCCATGCACGCCACGGGAACGGGCCAGGATGCTGGGGAAGTTGAGGTTGGGCACCACCCAGAGGTGGCCCCGTTCGATGCGGTAGTCGGTGACCAGCAGCGAGGCAGCGTGGAAGCCGCCCGGCTCGTCACCCTGGATGCCGCCGATCACCAGCAGCGTGGGCCCCGGTTCCCGCCCGTCGAGCCGGTGGAGGGTGAAGTCCGGCCCCGAGGCCGCCGCCAGCAGCGCCGGCAGGCCCAGCAGCCATCCGGCCAGCCAGCGCCTCATGCCGACACCACCCGCACGTGCCACGGCTCGTAGCGCACCCCGGTGGTGTTGTCCTCGGGATAGCGGATCCGCACGTAGTCCAGTTGCCGCAGGCGCCGGAACTCCTCGGTCTGGGCGAAGCGGGCGGTGAAGTTGGCGCGGCCGAAACCGGCCTTGCCCACGTCGAAATCCCCGATGCCGTGATAGGAATGGCCGGGCGGCGCCAGGGAACGGGCGGCGCGGGACAGATTGCCGCCGGTGCGCCGGGCCTTGGCCAGGAACAGGTGCATCTGCTTGACGATGCCGCGGATCCCCGAGGTGAGGATCAGGCTCTCGCCCACGTCGCGGCGCAGGCGCCGATAGAGGGACAGGGAAACGTCGCGATAGAGGTAATTGCCGGTGCCCGGCACCTTGACCGTCTCGGCGACCGGAATGGTGGCCGTGAGCCGGGGCAGCACCCTCGGCCCCTCGAAGCCCAGGCGGCGGGCGTCGAGGGCGAAGATCTCCTCCATGAAGGCCAGTTCGGCGGGCGGGAAGGCGCCCACGGAAGCATGGCCGCGCGCATGGCGCAACATGGCATCGAAGCCGAGCAGGGCGAAATGGCCGTGGCCCACCAGATCCCGCACCCGTTCGAGGCGGGCGAGGGTGGCCAGGAATACCGGCCAGCGCTCGGCAGGCAGATAGACGTCACCGGGCAGATCCTCGTCGAAGCGGCGGATCCGTTCGGCGCGATCCGGCAGCGTGGCCTTTGCCGGCGGCGGTGCCGGTGCGGGCGTGGCGACGGTGGGGGCAGGCGCCGGCCGGCTTGCCGGCCCCCCCGCCTGCTGCCGCCACAGCGGCAACAGCCCGGCCCCCAGGGCGCCGCCAGCGGCAAATTTGAGCAGGGTTCGACGTTTCATGCCGCGGTTCGGTGCAATAATGTTCTTCCGGGAGGGAACTCCGCAACGTCCATCGTCGTCACAGGGAACACGTTCATGTCCGGTCAGTCCATGCGCCGCTCATCTTCCGACATCTCCCAGAACCGTCTGGTGTACGAGGCACTCGAACCGCTTGGCGGTTCGAGTGCGCGGATCCGCTTCTCCGGGCGGCTGCTGGGCCGCGAGGTGATCTGGCAGGCCCGGCTGCGCACCCTGGAGGACGTCTGGCGGGAGCGGCAGGCCGGGGACGCCACTCCCGGCAGCGTCGCCCTGCGCCAGTACATCCACATTCGCGAAACCGCCGATCCGGGCCTCGCCGAGCTGGAAGTGGCCCTGGCGGTGCCGGCCATCGACGCCCCCACCGTGTTCAAGACCCTGATCATGATCAACAACTACAAGCGCCTGGCCCCCGGCCGGCACGAGTACGGCGAACCTCACCCGTTTCCACCGCCGGAGGCGGTGGGCTGACGGCCCTGCCGTCTGCCGTCAGTCCGCCTCGCGCGGCGCTTCCGGTTCGTTCAGCCAGGTCTGCAGCGCCTCGACGATCTTCTGCGCCTGATCCCGGCTGGAGATGTTGAACTTGGACTTGGGCATGTACTCGCCGTTGCGCTTCTGGTAGCGGCGGATGGAATACTTTTCCGGCCCGTATTCCTGCTTGCGCCGATCCCAGTCCTGGTAGCGGAAGATGATGGTCGACCAGGCGCCCTTGGTGAGCACGATCTTGTCGAGCTGGCGGGTGATCAACTGACCATCCTCGGTGTATTCGATGGTCAGATCCTCGACATCGCTTGCGCCCATGTTCCTGCCTCTTTCGGTTTTTGCCAAAGAAAATGATTTCGGAAGCTTATGCCACACCTGCCGGCCTGTCGACAAGCCGTCTCAGCCGACCTTGGGGAAGGCGGCGGCATGGCGGGCGATCCACTCCTCGGCGGCCTCGCGCCGGGAGAGCTGCCGCCCTTCCTGCACCAGCACGTCCAGGCGGTATTGCTCGATGTGGGCGATCTGCTCCACCATCCGCGCCCGGTAGGCCGTCTGGCGGCCGACGAAGGCCACGCCGATCTCGAAACCGTCCGCCTGCCGCCGGCACCAGGCCACCCGGCCGGGGAGGCGCAGATCGGGCGCGATGCCCGGCAGGCGCACCTGGACCAGGCTGCCCGGCGCCCGCGGGGATTCGCTGTGCAGGCACAGGCCACCCAGGCCGAGGTCCCGCAGGCGTGAGGCCGGTTCGGACGGCCCGGTTTCGATGACCACCTCGATGTCGGCGGGGTGACGGATGAACTGGCGCATGGCGAAGCGCTCCCTCGGTGACGATTCGGTGGTGAAAATGATGCATAATCCGGGCCGGTTTTCCGCGCCGGCATCGCCATGACCGCCTTTCCCGCCACCTTTCCCCGCAAACGCGCCCTGGGCTGGACCCTGGGCGGCGCGGCCCTGCTGTACCTGCTGGCCGCCCTGCTGAGCGGCCCCGAGCGGCTGGTGGAGGCCGCCACCCGTCTCGGGGTGGGCGGCTGGCTGATCCTGCTGCTGGCCTCCAGCCTCAACTACCTGCTGCGTTTCGGCCGCTGGAGCCTCTACCTGAAGCGTCTCGGCCACCGCGTGCCGCCCGCCGCCAGCCTGGCCTACTACCTCTCGGGCTTCGCCCTCACGGCCACGCCCGGCAAGGCCGGCGAGACCATCCGCTCGGCCTACCTCCGGGCGCACGGCGTGCCGTGGCCACGGAGCCTGGCCATGTTCTTCACCGAACGGCTGCTCGACGTGGTGGTGGTGACCCTGCTGGCCACCCTGTCCGTGCTGCAGTTCGACCGGTTCGGCCCTTTCGTGCTCGCTGCCGCCGTGGCGCTGGGGCTGGCCCTGCCGCTGCTGCGCAGCCCCTGGGTGGTGGCGACGGTGGAGGGCCTGGCCCTGCGCCTGCGTCCGGCCCGCCTGCGCCGGGGCGTGCTGCACCTGGCCAGCCTGCTCGACACGGCCCGGGATCTGCTGGCCTGGCGCCCCCTGTATGCCGGCCTGGGACTGGGCGCCCTGGCCTGGCTGGCGCAGGGGCTGGCCTTCCTCTACCTCCTGTCGGTGCTCGATCTGCCCATCGCCCCGACCACGGCGCTGGCGATCTACGCCGTGAGCCTGCTGGCCGGCGCCCTGTCCTTCGTGCCCGGCGGGATCGGCACCACCGAGGCCGTGATGGGGCTGCTCCTGCACCAGGCCGGCGCCGATCCGGCCACCGCCGTGGCGGCCCCCATCATCAACCGCCTCACCACCCTCTGGTATGCGGTGTGCGTGGGCCTGCTGGCCTCGCTGGGCCTGGGATGGCGGCGCCGGGATTGAACGGCTGGGAATTGCCTGGCGTATCGTCTCGACATGCCGGCTCCGCTGCGCCTGAGCCGGCCGACCACAGCGTGAATGGCGCCCGGTGTCCAATCCGGTAATGCAATCAGGCCCCGCCGAGGAGGAGATACCAGGCCGGCAGGGTCACCAGCCCCAGGATGGTGGACACGGTCACGGCCGCGGCATAGAAGGCGGTATCGAGCCGAAAATGCTCGCACAGCACGATCCCCAGGACCATGCTCGGCATGGCCGCCTCCAGCACCAGGGCCAGGCGCAGCTCGCCGCTGAAGCCCAGCGGCCCGGAAAGCCCCCATACCACCAGCGGCATCAGCAGCAACTGCACCAGCAGCACCATCACCAGGGGCCCGACACGGTCGCGATCCAGCCCCCGCCACTCGAGATTCATGCCCACCGCCAGCAGCATCAGCGGCACCACCCCGCTGCCGAGGTAGGTGAGCACCTGGGCCAGCCCCCCGGGCAGCGGCACGCCGGCCAGATTGAGGGCCACGGCCAGCAGGGCCGCCCACAGCGGGGGGATCGCCGCCAGCCGGCGCAGGGGATGGATGGACTCCTGCACCTGGCCATAGCGGCTCGCCAGCAGAATCCCCACGGTGAACAGCAGCGGCGTGGAAGCGAACAGGTCGTACTGGATGGCGATGCCCGCCGCCCAGTCGCCGAACACGGCGATCAGGACCGGCAGCCCCATGTAGGTGAAGTTGCCGAAGGCGGCCGCGAGGATGGCGGCCCCGGCCAGGGGCGCCGCGATACCACACCGCCGGCAGACGAACATGGCCACCCCCATGGCCACCAGGATGCCGCTGGCCGCCACCGCCGAGATGGCCAGCGACTGCAGGCCCAGCTCCGCCTGCCACAGCACCCGCAGCACCAGGGCCGGCAGCAGCAGATGGTAGACCAGTTCGGTGATGGCGCTGCGCAACTGCGTCACCGGCACCCGTCCGGGCTGACGCCAGCGCCAGAAGGCGCCCAGGGCCACCATGGCCATCATCTGCAGTACGGTTTCGAACACGGCCATTGGCCTGTCTCCTCTTGCTCCGCCGCCGGCCGGAAACCGGGATCGGCCCCGAAACCCGTCACCGCCATTTAGTCGGATTGGGCTATACTCGAGCCGGGTTTTTCTGCGCTATTCTGACACAAACCCCAGTCCGAGGAGGAAGGGATGCGCATCCTGCATACCATGCTGCGCGTTGGCGATCTGCAACGTTCCATCGATTTCTACACCCAGGTGCTGGGCATGACGCTGCTGCGCCAGAAGGACTATCCCGACGGCAAGTTCACCCTGGCCTTCGTCGGTTACGGCCCCGAAACGGAACAGGCGGTCATCGAACTGACCTACAACTGGGGCGTGGATCACTACGAACTCGGCACCGGCTTCGGTCACATCGCCATCGAGGTGGACGACGTGTACGAGGCCGTCGAGACCATCCGCCAGCGCGGCGGCAAGATCCTCCGTGACGCCGGCCCGATGAACGCCGGCACCACCATCATCGCCTTCGTCGAGGATCCCGACGGCTACCCCATCGAACTGATTGGCAAGAAGGGCTGAAACCCGCATGCCGACCCGGACTCTCACGCCGGAAACCCGCGACCTGGTCTCCGAAACCGAGGCCCTGCTCCACGCCCTGCCCGACCTCATCTTCCGTCTCGATCGGCAAGGCAACTTCCTGGACGTCAAGCAGTCGCCCCACATTCCCCTGCTGCTGGATCCCGAACAGTTCCTGCATCGCAACCTCCGGGAGGTGACGCCGCCGGACATCGCCGAAGGCACCCTGCGCGGCATCGAGGAAACCCGCCGCAGCGGCCGCCCGGCCATCTTCCATTACCAGCTCGAGTTCGATGGCGAACGCCGCGATTTCGAAGCCCGCATCGTGCGCATCGGCAGCACCGATGAGTATCTGAGCATCGTGCGCGACATCTCCGAACAGCAGGCGGCCCTGCGCCGCGTGCGGGACAACGAGACCCGCTACCGGGCCCTGTTCGAGCGCGCCAACGATGCCGTGTTTCTGGTGCGCGATGGCCTGATCATCGACTGCAACGGCAAGGCCCTGGAGATGTTCTGCTGCCAGAAGGACGATCTGCTGGGCATCTCCCCCATCGACATCTCGCCCCCCCACCAGCCCGGCGGCCGCCCTTCCGACAGTGAGGCGCTCGCCATCCTGCAACGGGCCATGCAGGGCGAGCCGCAGCGTTTCGAATGGCAGCACCGGCGCTTCGACGGCACTCTGTTCGACTGCGAAATCAGCGTCAGCCGCATCGATCTGCCCGACGGCCCCCTGATCCAGGCCATCGTCCACGACATCACCCGGCGCCGCCTGGCGCAACGGGCCCTGGAGGAATCCAACCGCCTGCTGGAACAGGTGTTCGCCAACGACTTCACCCAGATGGCCTATCTGGATCGGGAATTCCGTTACATCCGCGTCAATCCCGCCTTCGCCCACGCCTTCGGGCGCACGCCCGACGCCTTCATCGGCCGCAACTTCTTCGACGACTGCCGCGACCCGGACATCCGCGCGCGGTTCGTCGACGTGGTGCGCACCGGCCAGCCCCACACCCAGCGGGCGCGCGCCGATCGCCCGGACGGCGATCCCGACGGCCGCTTCTGGGACTGGAGCCTGCAGGCGGTGCGTGACGCCGAAGGCAGCGTGATTGGCCTGGTCTACGTGCGCATGGACGTCACCGAACGCCTGCAGACCGAACAGCGGCTGCGCGAGGCCGCCCAGGAACTGGACATGATCCTGCACAACATGCAGGACACCTATTACCGGATCGATGCCAACGGCATCCTGACGCGGGTCTCCGATTCGGTGCAGCAACTGCTCGGCTATGCGCCGGAGGAAGTCATCGGCCGGCCCATGGTGGAGTTCTACGTGCATCCCGAGGAACGGGAGGCCCTGCTCGAACGCATGGCCGCCAACGGCGGCCAGATCACCAACAACGAAACCGCCCTGCGCCACCGTGACGGCTCGGTGGTCTGGACCTCGAGCAACGCCCATTTCATCTACGACGCGGACGGCAACGTGGCCGGCGTGGAAGGCACGGCCCGCGACATCACCGAGCGCAAGCTGCACGAATCCCAGGTCAGCAAGCTGTCCAGCGTGCTGGAGCAGACCGCCGACATCGTCATCGTGACCGACATCGACGGCATCATCGAATACGTCAACCCCTCCTTCGAGCGGGTCACCGGCTACCGCTTCGAGGAAGTGGTGGGACGCAAGCCGTCGATTCTTTCCTCGGGCAAGCACAAGCCCGAGTTCTACGAACACCTGTGGCAGACCATCCTGGCCGGGGAGAGCTACACCAACATCATGATCAACCGGCGCAAGGACGGCTCGCTGTACTACGAGGAGAAGACCATCACGCCGATCCGCGACCAGAGCGGCCGCATCACCCACTTCGTATCCACGGCCAAGGACATCTCGGAACGCATGCAAGTCCAGGAGCGGCTTCAGCACATGGCCCATCACGACGCCCTGACCGATCTGCCCAACCGCAACCTGTTTCTGGATCGCCTGCAGCAGGCCCTGATCCGCGCCCGACATCACAAGCGCCTGGTGGCGGTGATGTTCATGGATCTGGATCGCTTCAAGAACATCAACGATACCCTGGGGCACAACACCGGCGACCAGTTGCTGCTGCAACTGTCGGAGCGGCTCAAGCACAGCGTGCGCGACGGCGACACCATCGCCCGCTTCGGCGGTGACGAATTCGCCATCCTGCTCGATGACGTGGACAACGAAAACAGCATCGCCGCCGTGGCGCAGAAACTGCTGCAGACCCTGACCGAGCCCTTCCACATCAACAATCACGAGCTGTTCGTGACCGCCAGCATCGGCATCGCCATCTTCCCCCATGACGGCGAGGATCCCGACACCCTGCTGCGCAACGCCGACGTGGCCATGTACCGGGCCAAGGAACTGGGCAAGAACAACTATCAGTTCTATTCCGACGACATGAGCGCCCGCAACTTCGAGCGCCTGACCCTGGAGAACCACCTGCGCCACGCCCTGGCCCGGGAACAGTTCGTGCTCCACTACCAGCCCCAGGTGGACGCCCGCAACGACCGCATCGTGGGCGTCGAGGCCCTGCTGCGCTGGCAGCATCCGGAACTGGGCCTGGTCTCGCCCAGCAACTTCATCTCCCTGCTGGAGGAAACCGGACTCATCGAGGAAGTGGGGGAATGGGTGCTGGACACGGCCTGCCGCCAGGCCCGCGCCTGGCACGACGCCGGCCATGGCTACCTGCACCTGTCGGTGAACATCTCCAGCCGCCAGTTCAACAACAGCGAATTCATCGACGTGCTGCACGGCATCATCCAGCGCACCGGCGTCAATCCCGAATTCCTGGAACTGGAACTGACCGAGAGCATGCTCATGCGCCAGGCCAGCTCGGTGGTCACCGCCCTCAAGTCACTCAACCGGCTGGGTGTGCGCTTCGCCATCGACGACTTCGGCACCGGCTATTCGTCCCTCAGCTACCTGCGCCGCTTCCCCATCGACACCATCAAGATCGACCGCTCCTTCATCCGCGACATCACCGAGGACCCGGACGATGCGGCCATCACCAAGGCCATCGTGGTCATGGCCCAGAACCTGTCCCTGAACGTGATCGCCGAAGGCGTGGAAACCGAACGCCAGTTGGCCTTCCTCAAGGAAAACGGCTGTCACCTCATCCAGGGCTTCTACTACAGCCCGCCGGTCCCCGAAAAGGAAATGACCGCCTTGCTGGAGAAGCAGGGACGAGGAACGAAAGACGAGAGGCGAGGCGAAGCGGAGACGTAATCGGCATTCCTGCTCGGTCCACAACAATCGCGGCTTGCGCCGCTCCTACAGAACGGTGCTCTCTTCGGTAGGAGCGGCGCAAGCCGCGATGCACAGCGGCGAGGAAAACACGGGATTGCCGGTTTCGATTACGCTCGTCACTCATACTCCGTGTATTTCTTCGCGCTGCCGCGCACCCGGTCGGCGGGGTATTTTTCGGCGTTGAGGCGGATCTTCTCCTCGACGGCGGCGAGCAGATCTACATCCAGGCGTTCGGCCAGGCGCAGCAGGTAGATGAAGACGTCGGCCATCTCGTGACTGACGGCGCGGCGGGTGTCGGGCGACAGGGATTCGCTCTGTTCGGCGGTGAGCCACTGGAAGTGTTCCACCAGCTCGGCGGCTTCCACCGACAGGGCCATGACCAGGTTCTTGGGCGCGTGGAACTGCTCCCAGTCGCGCTCCTCGGCGAAGGCCTTGAGGCGGGCCTGCAGTTCGTCGATGACGTTTTGCGGTGGGCTCATGTCACGTTCATGCTCTGGCGCCGGTGAACGGCGCAGGTGGGTGGGGCACCGCGGCGCGTCCCCGCGCGGTGGACGAGCACCGGCATGCCCGCGCGGTTCAGAGCCCCTGCTGGCGGTTTTCCAGGACGGCGTCGCGGCGGTGGAGTTGCAGCCGATACCAGTCGTCGATGCCGATGATCTGGCGCTGGCCCTCCAGATACTCGATGAGCAGCGCGCGGCGCCGACGGCCCTGGTAGAGCATCAGCCGCACCTTCATCAGCTTGCCGGTGCGGTTGACGTACCACGAGCCGGGCACGGGTTCCTGGGTACTGAACATGGTTGTCTCCCCCTGCGCAACCGTGCCTTCGAGTGTACCAGAATCGCCGCCGGCGGAAAGCGCCCGGCGCGCCTCACTCGTCGGTCACGCAGCCCTCGGAGGCCGACTTCACCAGCTTGATGTACTTGTGCAGGGTGCCGCGGGTGGCCTTCAGGGGCGGCGCCTGCCACTGCTTGCGGCGCTCGGCCAGCTCGGCATCGCTCAGATCCACGCTCAGCTCCCGCTTCTCGGCGTCGATGGTGATCACGTCGCCGTTTTGCACCAGGGCGATGGGGCCGCCTTCCTGGGCCTCGGGCACCACGTGGCCGATGATGAAGCCGTGGGAGCCGCCGGAGAAGCGGCCATCGGTGATGAGCGCCACGTCGTTGCCCAGGCCGGCGCCCATGATGGCCGAGGTGGGGGTGAGCATCTCGGGCATGCCGGGGCCGCCCTTGGGCCCTTCGTAGCGAATGATCACCACCTCGCCCTTCTGGATCTCGCCCTGCTCGAGGCCGGCCAGCATGTCTTCCTCGCAATCGTAGACCCGCGCCGGGCCGGAGAAGCGCAGTCCCTCCTTGCCGGTGATCTTGGCCACCGAGCCGCCAGGGGCCAGGTTGCCCTTGAGGATCTGGATGTGGGCGGTTTCCTTGATCGGCTTCTCCACCGGCAGGATCACCTTCTGCCCCTCGGCCAGGCCGGGCAGATCGGCCAGATTCTCGGCCACCGTCTTGCCGGTGACGGTGAGGCAGTCACCGTGCAGGAAGCCTTTCTCCAGCAGGTACTTCATGACCGCGGGCGTGCCGCCCACGTTGTGCAGATCCTCCATCACGTACTTGCCGGAGGGCTTGAGATCGGCGATGAAGGGCACCCGGTCGGAGACGGCCTGGAAGTCGTCGATGGTCAGCGGCACGTCCACCGCCCGGGCCATGGCGATCAGGTGCAGCACGGCGTTGGTGGAGCCACCCAGGGCCATGACCATGACCATGGCGTTCTCGAAGGCTTCGCGGGTCATGATGTCGCGCGGGCGGATGTCGGCTTCCAGCAGGTGGCGGATGGCCTTGCCGGCCGCATGACATTCCTTGATCTTGTCGGCATCCACCGCCGGCGTGGAGGAACTGTAGGGCAGGCTCATGCCCAGCGCCTCGATGGCCGAGGCCATGGTGTTGGCGGTGTACATGCCGCCACAGGCCCCGGGGCCGGGGCAGGCGTGTTCGACGATTTCCTCCCGCTCCTGGTCGTCGATCTTGCCGGCCAGGTATTCGCCGTAGCTCTGGAAGGCCGAAACGATGTCCAGGGTCCGGTTCTGCCAGTGGCCGGGCTTGATGGTGCCGCCATAGACCATCAGCGCCGGGCGGTTGAGGCGGCCCATGGCGATCATCACGCCAGGCATGTTCTTGTCGCAGCCGGGAATGGAGATGTTGGCGTCGTACCACTGGGCACTCATCACCGTTTCGATGGAGTCGGCGATGATGTCCCGCGACTGCAGCGAAAAGCTCATGCCGTCGGTGCCCATGGAAATGCCGTCGGAAACGCCAATGGTGTTGAAGCGCATGCCCACCAGGCCCGCCGCCGTGACCCCTTCCTTCACATGGGCCGCCAGATCGTTGAGGTGCATGTTGCAGGTGTTGCCCTCCCACCAGACGCTGGAGATCCCCACTTCCGGCTTGCGGATCTCCTCGGGGGTGAGGCCGGTGCCGTAGAGCATGGCCTGGGAGGCCCCCTGGGAGCGCGGCTCGGTGATGCGGGAACTCCAGGGATTGAGCTTCTTCTTTTCGGACATGGGGGAAACTCCGGCAACAGAAACGGTACGGGGCCGGGCAGTATAGCAAATGGGCGGCAGACCGCGGAAAACGGTCTACTGCGTCACAAAACGCCCGCAAAACGGTCAACTCGCGGCTTGCACGTGCCGACAACGGAACTGCCCCATGGGCAAGGATGGCCGCTGAAGGCTATGCTATAAAAAGCCCTCAAACATTCTCCAGCCGGGAGGCCCCGCGTGCCGCAACGTGCGCCGATACATCGCAGGCTGCTGCTCGCCATGTTCGTACTCGGATGGCTGCCGGACATGGCCGCGGCCGACATTCCCTCCAGCCCGGCGCTCGTCAACCAGCGCAATCAGTTCCAGGAAGCGGAGAAGGCCCTGCGCCGGGGGCACCTGCAGACCTACCGGCGCCTGGAGCGGCGCCTGCGTGACTATCCGCTGCACGTCTATCTGGAGTACGCGGAGCTGAACCGTCGCCTGGACCGCAGCCGCCCGCAGGAGGTGCTCGCCTTCCTGCGCCGTCACGCCGACACGCCCCTGGCCGCGCGCCTGCAGCGGCGCTGGCTCTACAGCCTGGCCCGCCAGGGCCGCTGGCAACGGCTGGTGGATCACTTCACCCCCACCGACAGCCGCCGCCTGTTGTGCCACTATGCCCGGGGCCTGGTGGAAACCGGCCAGCCACAACGGGCCTGGGCGGTGCTGGAAGGCCTGTGGCAGACCGGCCGCTCGCTGCCACGCCAGTGCGACTGGCCCCTGGCGGCCTGGCGGCGGGCCGGCCAGCTCGACACCACCCTGGTCTGGAAGCGCATCCGCCTGGCCATGGCGCGGGGCAACGTGCGGCTGGTCCGACATCTGACGGGCGATCTGCCCGCCGATCAACGCTACTGGGTGAAGATCTGGCTCAAGGTGCGGCGGGAGCCGTCCTTCCTCATGGAAGTGAATGACCACTTCGTTGGCCGGGACCGGCCTGCCGTGCTCGACTGGATCACCGTCTATGGCCTGCAGCGCCAGGCCCGGCGCCATCCCCTGCTGGCGGCCCGCCAGTGGCAGCGTCTGCGGGAACGGCACGCCCTGGCGCCGGCGGAACGGGAACGCATCGAACGGCGCCTGGCGCTGGCCCTGCTGCAATCCCGCGACCCCGAGGCACGCCGCCTGCTCGAGAATCTGGATCTCGCCGACACCGACGAGCGTGTCATCACCCTGCATTTCTTCTCGGCCGTGCAGGATCAGGACTGGGACACGGCCCGGGCCTGGCTCGACCGGCTCCCCCTGGCCAGCCAGCACAGCGACAAGTGGCGCTACTGGCGGGGACGGGTGTTCGAGGGCATGGGGCGCCTCGAAGAAGCCCGCGCCATCTACGTGATGAACGGCGAAAGCCGGGGCTACTACAGCTTCCTGGCCGCCGACCGGGCCGGCTACCGCTACCAGTTCGCCCATGCGCCCCTGCGCTACGCGCCCGCGGAACTGGCCGACATCGAGAAGCTGCCGGCCATCCTGCGGGCCCGGGAACTGCTGGCCATCCGCCGGCCGGTGGATGCCCGGCGCGAATGGAACCATGCCATCGAGCGGCTCGACACCCCGGCCCTGCTGCGGGCCGCCAAGCTGGCCGACGCCTGGGGCTGGCACGACAGGGCCATCGCCACCGCGGCCCGGGCCCGCTACTGGGACGATCTGGAACTGCGCTTTCCCCTCGCCCACCAGCAACAGGTGCTGCGCGAGGCACGGCGGCAACGGGTCAACCCGGCCTGGGCCTTCGCCATCATTCGCCAGGAGAGCGCCTTCACGCCCGACGCCCGCTCCGATGCCGGCGCCCTGGGCCTGATGCAGCTCCTGCCCCGCACCGCCCGCAGCATGGCCCGCTCCATGCGCCTGCGCCGTCCCCGTTACCGGGATCTGCTCGACTCGAACACCAACATCCGCCTGGGGATCCGCTACCTGAAGCAGGTGCGCGACCGTTACGACGGCCACCCCGTGCTGGCCACCGCCGCCTACAACGCCGGCGCCCGCAACGTGCGCCGCTGGCTGCCGGTGGCCGGAAACGTCCCCGCCGACGTCTGGATCGAAACCGTCCCGTTCCGCGAAACCCGCGACTACCTGCAGCGGGTACTCACCTACACCGTCATCTACGAGCAGCGCCTCGGCCGTGAACCGGTCCCCCTGCTGCAACGCATGCAGCCGATCCCCGGCACCGGCACCACCACCGCCCACCAGGGCACCGGGGCCCCGAAGCGACCCGGCTGACTCGCTGCCCGCTGCGCCGAGGGGCGATTCCGTGACCGCTTCGGCATTTTGCCGAATCGGCTCCGAATGGCCCTCAAGCACCGGCCAAAGGCGCCGATAGAAACGCTGACCGTCCGCAACATCCGCTGGAGAATCTCATGGACCTGCTGATTCTGCTCCTTCTTGGCGCCACCCTCTTCCTGGCCGGCTACCATTTCGGCAACACCATGGGCCGGACCCAGTTCATCCGGGAATACCTCAAGGAAACGCGCCGTCACCGCTGATCGCCACCCACCGGGCAGGGACGCCCGCGAACCACCGCTGCGCATCGCTTCCCCCCTCTCTCCGGGCCGACCGGCCTTGGACCGCCCTTTTGTCCCGAAAACCAAATATCAACAAGTTACGTCGATTTCTTGATAAAACTCTTGAAATGAAATATATATCTGTCATCTGACAGGCGACCTGGTGACCCTCTCCCACAATAAAACAATAAGTTACATCACTTTCTTTACAAATCACTTTAGGTTTGATATACATGTAACTGTTGTTACGAGGAGGACTCGCCATGAACGAAGAAGAACTGCCCCTCTACGAAGTCGAAGAACTCTCTCTGGAAGATGCGATCCTGCTGATCGCCACGGAACAGGAAAAGCAGCAGGCCGATTTCCGCCACAGCTCCGAACGCCTGCTGCTGCAAATGGCAAGCTGACACACGATCACCCCTCGACGCATGCGGATTCCCCGGAATCCGCCTCTGCGTCACCTCATCACGCAAACACCCCGGTCCGAGAACCGGGGTGTTTGCGTTTTCGGCGCGGAAAAAACGGAGTAACCAAGGGCAGGAGCGGCGCCCTCGCCGCGATCAGAACAGGGCCAAGGGACGAGGACCGACGACTGCATGGATGCAGGAGGTAGAGCGACGCAGGAAGCCAAAGCCGAGTGACGAGGTGAACCGAAATCAGAAACCAATGCTTTTCCTCGGCCCTCGTCACTCGTCCCTGCGTAATCTTGGCGAGGGCGCCGCTCCTACAGTAGAGGGAGGTAGCCGGTTCGCCTGGCCGGCGGTCAGCGGCGGGTCAGGGCTTCGAGGATGCGATCTTCGGCGGCGATGCGGTCGGCCAGCATTTCGCCCAGGTGGGCGAGATCCCGTTCCAGGGCGGCGGTGTCCTCGACGATGGTCTCGCCGTCGTACTTGTCGTTGAAATCGACGATCAGCCGGGTCACGTCGGCGATGCGGGGATAGACTTCCGCCGCCACGGTCTTCACCGCCTGGCGGCGTTCGGTGCCTTCCTCGATGTAGCGGTAGAGCTGAAAGTGGGCGCTGGCCGTGTAGTCCACCAGCGTTTCGCAGAATTCCTGGAGCAGGGCCTGGATGGCCTCGCCCGGCTCGAAGGGCCGCAGGCCGATGAGCTGCGAGAACAGGACCAGGGTGCGATCCCGGGTCTCGATCAGGGTGTGCAGCTTGCTGAGGGATTCGGTTCGACGTTCCGCCGCTTCCTGGGCACCCACGGTGCGACCTCCTGGATTTCCGTTGTCCGGTTCGTGCCGCCCAACTATGCCCTGCCCGGCGCATCGGCGCAAGCCGTCATGGCGCATGGCACCACAGGGGCAGGCGCCGGCCCGCCTCCCGCAGCACGCTCTCCTGCTGCCGCCAGTCGGCCTGATGGCGGGCCACTTCCCGCCAGAAGGCAGCCGAGTGGTCGAGGTGCCGGGTATGGCAGAGTTCATGCACCAGCAGGTAACGCACCGTGTCGGGCGGCAGGAACAGCAGATTGCGGTTGAGGCTGATGTGTCCCCGCGCCGAGCAGCTTCCCCAGCGGCTGCGCTGGCCGCGGACGCCGACGCTGTGGAAGACCAGCCCGGTCTCCTCGCTCACCCGGGCCAGCCAGGGAGGCAGCACCGCCTTCGCGCGGGCCTGCAGCCAGCGGCGCAGGGCCGCGCCCAGTGCCTCGTCGCCGGCCCGGTCGGCCACCCGCAGAAGCCGCCGACCGGGCAGCGCCTGCAGCGTGCGCGCCTGCACCGGCACATAGTTCACCTCCCACGCTTCCTCGATGGCCGCAAGCAGGACCCTGCGCGGCCGCGCCCCACCCGTCTCCGGCGCCGCCGCCCGATGGCGGCGCTGCCGGGCCCGCACCTGCTGCACCCAGTCGGCGCGCCTGGCCAGGATCGGGCCGAGATCCGCCTCGGAAAACCCCGGCGGCACGGTCACCACCAGCTCGCCCCGGGGCGTGATGCGCAGGCGCACGTGCCGCGCCCGGCGATCCACGCGCAGGCGATATTCGAGTCGTTCCGGCGGGAGGCGGGTCATGAACCGAACGATAGCAGACGCGTCTGCTTTCGGTATACTGTGCGGTCCTCCGCAACCGCCACCCGTCCGTCATGAATCCCGAACTGCTCCTGCCTGCCGGCACCCTGCGCAACCTGCGTTACGCCTTCGCCTATGGCGCCGATGCGGTGTATGCCGGACAGCCCCGCTACAGTCTGCGGGTGCGCAACAACGATTTCGATCTGGCCAATCTGGAAACCGGCATCGCCGAGGCCCGGCGCCAGGGCAAGCGTTTCTTCGTGGCTTCCAACCTGATGCCCCACAACGCCAAGCTGCGCACCTACCTGGACGACATGGCGCCGGTGATCGCGCTGCAGCCGGATGCGCTGATCATGGCCGATCCGGGGCTCATCATGCTGGTGCGGGAACGCTGGCCCGAAATGCCCGTGCATCTTTCGGTGCAGGCCAACACGGTCAACTGGGCGGCGGTGAAGTTCTGGCAGTCGCTGGGCCTGTCGCGGGTGATCCTGTCGCGGGAGCTGTCGCTGGACGAGATCGCCGAGATCCGGGAACGCTGCCCCGACATGGAGCTGGAAGTGTTCGTGCATGGCGCCCTGTGCATCGCCTACTCGGGCCGCTGCCTGCTGTCGGGCTACTTCAACCACCGGGATCCCAACCAGGGCACCTGCACCAACGCCTGCCGCTGGGAATACCGGCTGCACGCCGGCAGCGAGGACATCAGCGGCGACGTGCAGCGCCTGGACTTCGACGTGCAGGCCGCCATGGCCGCCCCCGAGCCCTTTCCCGAACCCCAGCCCCGCCACCCGCTGGCCGATCGGGTGTATCTCATCGAAGAGACGACCCGGCCCGGCGAACTGATGCCGGTGATGGAAGACGAGCACGGCACCTACATCATGAATTCGCGGGATCTGCGCGCCATCCAGCACATCGAACGGCTGGTGAAACTGGGCATCGACTCCTTCAAGATCGAAGGCCGCACCAAGTCCCATTATTACGTGGCCCGCACCGCCCAGCTCTACCGCCAGGCCATCGACGACGCCCTGGCCGGCCGGCCCTTCGATCCAACCCTCTACGCGCGCCTCGAAGGGCTGGCCAACCGCGGCTACACCGACGGCTTCTACGAACGCCATCCCCCCCAGGACTACCAGAACTACCTGGAGGGCCACTCGGGCCGGTTCCGCCAGCGCTTCGTGGGCGAAATCCTCGACTACGACGCCCACACGGGCCTGGCCCACGTGCTGGCCAAGAACCGCTTCGCCATCGGCGACCGGCTGGAAGTGATCACGCCCGCCGGCAACCGGGAACTGATCCTCGACCACATCGAGGGCCTCGACGGCCAGCGGCGCGACCGCGTGCCCGGCGGCGGCCACGAGGTGCGCATTCCCCTGCCGCCGGGGGAATACGCCTTCGGCCTGCTGGCCCGCGAAGAGCGCGGCGACTGAAGCCGGTCGTCTATCGCGATCGTCATAGCTTCGCTGCAAACTGCAAGGTTTCCGTTCCCGCGCCGGCCGCCTTGCCCTCTTCTCTCAAGTTTGTGACGCAGTTCGCCGTTATAGTCACAAGTACTTGGGGGATTACATGGACTTCATCGGCGCCAAAGATCTGTTTCTGGCCATCGATCAGGGGGGACATGCCAGCCGGGCGCTGGTCTTCGACATCGAAGGCAACCTGCGTGCCGCCGCCTGGCACGATCTGCATCCCCGGGTGAGCGACGACGCGCGGGTCGAATACGCACCCGGCCCCCTGCTCGCCTCCCTGCACGACGTGGTGGCCGAGGTGCTGGAGAAGCTGGGCGAGGATCGCCGGCACGTGGTGCGCGCCGGCCTGGCCACCCAGCGCGCCAACGTCATGTGCTGGGACCGCCTCACCGGCCGCGCCATCGGCCCTGTGATCAGCTGGCAGGATCGCCGCGGCCGGGAACAGGTGGCCGCGCTGGGCCGCCACAGCAAGTTCGTCCATGCCCGCACCGGCCTGTTTCTCTCCCCCCACTACGGCGCCAGCAAGATCCACTGGTGCCTCGAACACCTGCCCGAGGTGCTCCGGGCCCTGCAGGAGGATCGCCTGGGCTACGGCCCCATGGCCGCCTGGCTCACCTGGCAGCTCACCCACAAGGAACCGGTGGTGGCCGACGTGGTCAACGCCAGCCGCACCCAGCTGCTCTCGCTGGAGCGGCTCGACTGGGACGACGCGCTGCTGGAGCTGTTCGACGTGCCGGCCGATCCCCTGCCCCGCTGCGTGCCCAACCTGCGGGAGTTCGGCCGCCTGAGCCGGGCCCACGACGTGCCCCTGCACCTGGTGACCGGCGATCAGTCGGCGGCCCTGTTCGCCTACGGCGAGCTGCAACCGGACACGGCCTACATCAACACCGGCACCGGCGCCTTCGTCTCCCGGCCCTCCGGCCCGGCCCGCCTGTATGGCCGGCGCCTGCTGACCAGCGTGATCCACCACACCGACGAGCAGACCGAATACGTCCTGGAAGGCACCGTCAACGGCGCCGGCGCGGCCCTGGAATGGTTCGCCCGCCGCTTCGAGGTGCCCGATCTGATCACACGCCTGCCCGCCTGGCTGGAGGAGACGGTGGGTTCGCCCAGCCTGTTCCTCAACGGCGTGTCGGGGCTAGGCTCGCCCTTCTGGATCGCCGATTTTCCCACCCGCTTCGAGGGCCCGGCCGATCTGCCCCTGCGCGCGGTGGCGGTGGTGGAGAGCATCGTCTTTCTGCTGGGCGCCAACTTGGCCGAGATGCGCAAGCTGGCCTCGCCGCCCGAGCAGATCCAGATCACCGGCGGACTCGCCCACCTCGACGGCCTGTGCCAACGCCTGGCCGATCTCTCCGGCCTACCGGTGTACCGTCCCCGGGAATGCGAAGCCACCGCCCGGGGGCTGGCCTTCCTGCTCGCCGGCCGCCCCCGCCACTGGCCCGAGGAATCCCCGGGCGACTGGTTCCAGCCACGCCCCAACCCGGCCCTCCAAGCCACCTATCACCGCTGGCTGGCCGCCATGCTCGGGACCATGCGCAGGAAGAGGGACGAGGGACGAGGGACGAGTGGCGAGGACAGGGGCGACACAAACAATGCGTAAAGTGTCCGGAAATGGCCATTTGGCCAGTCACACTCATTCTTCCTCGTCCCTCGTCCCTCGTCCCTCGTCCCTTTGCCGGCGCAACGCGCCAAGCATCCGACCAATGGCGAAGGTCTCCACCCGGTCCACGCCCCGCGCGAGCAGCGCGCGGGCCTGTTGCGGATCGTCGCATTCGTAGACCGCGAGGCGGTGGCCGGGGTGGGCGATGGCGCCGGGGGGCAGGGTGTCGAGCCGGCACAGCCACCACTCGGCCTCCAGGGCCTGTACCGCCGGCAATCGGTGATCGGCCCAGTCGTCGAACACGGCGCCGATGGGCCAGGAGGTGCGCCGGCGAACCGCAGCCAGCGCATCCGTGTCGTAGGAGATGATCACGCAACGCCCGGCCAGGGGTTCCAGTGGCGGCAACACGGCCTCGAGCACGGCGTCCACGCCGAACCGCGCCAGGGTGATCCGCTTGAGTTCCACATAGGTCTCCACGTCCGACCGGGCGATCAGCCAGTCCACGAAATCATGCAGGGTCGGGATCGGCGCGCCCTCGCCGCCCGTCGGGCTGCGCACGCGGAAGGCCTGCACCTGCTCGAGGGTCTTCTCATGGATCGCGCCCGGCACGCCGCACAGGCGCCGCAGATCCCGATCGTGGAACAGCACCGGCACCCCGTCGGCGGTCAGTTGCACGTCGGTCTCCAGCACGTGCCCGCCCACGGCCAAGGCATCGGCGAAGGCCGGCAGGGTGTTCTCGGGAAAGCGGGCCGCGTGGCCCCGGTGGGCCACCAGTTGCCAGCCCGGATCAGTCTGGCTCACGCTCATCGCCTGCGCCCCGCCCCTTGCCGAACCTGCTAGAATCCCGGCGCATGAGCCCCGACACCCAGAGCACCCTGCAAATCCTCAGCATCGCCATCCTCCCCACGCTGTTCGCCATCGTGGTCCACGAGGTGGCCCACGGCTGGGTGGCCAAGCGGCTGGGGGACAACACTGCCTGGATGCTGGGGCGGCTGACCCTCAACCCCATCAAGCACATCGATCCCATCGGCACCATCCTGGTGCCCGTGATCACCATTCTCACCATGGGCTTCGCCTTCGGGTGGGCCAAGCCGGTCCCCATCGACTGGCGCAAGCTGCACCACCCGCGCCGCGACATGGTCCTGGTGGCCGCCGCCGGCCCCGGCGCCAACCTGCTGATGGCCATCGGCTGGGGCCTGGTGGCCAAACTGGCCAGCCTGTTGCCCGAGGGGCTGGCGATGATCAGCATGCCGCTCATCTACATGGGCCTGTTCGGGATTCTGATCAACGTGGTGCTGATGGTCTTCAACCTCGTGCCGTTGCCGCCGCTCGATGGCGGACGCATCGCCGTGGGGCTGCTGCCGCCGGCACTGGCCCGCCCCCTCAGCCGCATCGAGCCCCTGGGCCTGATCATCATCGTCGCCCTGCTGCTGACCGGCGGCTGGCGTTTCATCAGCCCGGTGATCGGCGCCGTGCGCCACGCCATCCAGGTGCTCACCGGTCTGTCCTGAATTCCGCAAGACGGTGTTTTGCAACCGCCTGTTGGCGTCAATCCAGCCGGCGCAGGGCCACGAAGCGCCGCCGTTCGTCGAACTCCAGCTCGAAACGTCCCCGGATCCCGTCGTGGCGCAGATGGGGGCGCAAGGCCGCCGCCGGAAACTGCACGCGCAGCCCCTCCTCGCTGCGGGCCTGCACGGCCTGCACCCGCCCGGCGTAGTACTGGCGGAACAGGCGGTGCGGAATGTCCAGGCGCAAGCGCAGACAGGGCATGCAGATCCTCCAAATGTCCCCGCAACTTGCAGGGATTGTGCCAGATTTTCCCTCGATCGCGGTTTGGGATTAGAATGCGGGACTTTGCCGGGAGGGCCGCTGCCGTGTGCCCGTTCTCCCTTCATTCCCCAAAGAGTCGTTGCCGAATCATGAAAATCGCATTTCCCGCCCCCGCTGCCGTCCTGCGCCTGCTGATCGCCGCCGTACTCGTGGCCGTGCTCGGCCGTTTCCTGCTCCCCTACACGCCCCTGACGGGCCTGGCTCCCGAATGGCTCTTTGCCCTGGGCCTGCTGCTCGGCGGCCTGCTCGCCGGCGGCCTGGGCCTGCTCCGCTTCAGCCGCCCCCGCGAGGAGACCGCCACCGAATCCATCTTCGTCGGCAATCTGGCCTTCCGCATGCCTGCCGAGGCCCTGCGGGAACTGTTCGAGCAGTACGGGGAAGTGCACAGCGTGCGCCTGATGACCGATCGGGTCACCCGCAAGCCCCGCGGCTTCGGCTTCGTGACCATGAACCGCCGCGACGCCCGCGCCGCCATCAAGGCCCTGAACGGCAAGGAGTTCTTCGGCCGGCCGCTGAAGGTGAACGTGGCCCATGAACGCAAGCCGCGCCCGGAGCAGTCCCGCGCGGCCTGAAAACGGGCCCGATCACGCACGGCGGCAGACAGGCCGCCCGCGCGAATCAGCCCTGCACGTCGAGCAGTTCCACCTCGAAGACCAGGGTGGCATTGGGCGGAATCACGCCGCCCGCGCCCTGGGCGCCGTACCCCATCTCCGGCGGAATGATCAGGGTGCGCACCCCGCCCACCTTCATGCCCGCCACGCCCTCGTCCCAGCCACGGATCACCTGCCCGGCGCCGAGATTGAACAGGAAGGGCTGGTTGCGGTCACGGGAACTGTCGAATTTCGCGCCCTTGCCCTCCTCGGCCTGCGGGTCGTGCAGCCAGCCGGTGTAATGCACCACCACCGGCTTGCCGGCCACGGCCGCCTTGCCTTCGCCTTCGCGGATGTCGATGGTCTGCAGGGTGTCGCTCATGATTTTCTCCCGGTTCGGAAACAGGCCAGGAAGTCTATCATGGGCTGAAACACCCTCTCTGCTCCCTTCGACAATCTGCCATTCCGAAACACGCGCCAGCGGCGCTCAAGAATCGCCGCTGCGGGCCGATAGGATCCGTGAACCGGGCCGGGTCCGCCGGCTCCCCTGGCCATCACGAGGCAAGCACATGGACAATTTCATCAAATCCGTGGACGAACGCACCAAACTGGCCGGCGCCAACCGGCTGGAAGTGCTGCTGTTCAGTCTCGGTTACGACCGGCGGACCGAGCGGGAAGAAGTCTTCGGCCTCAACGTGTTCAAGATCCGCGAGGTCATCCAGGTGCCGGAGATCACCCATGCCCCCGACATGCCGGCCGGCGTGGAAGGCATGGTGAGCCTGCGTGGCAGCATGATCCCGGTGATCAACCTGGCCCACTTCTGCCAGATGGACGTGGCCGAACCGCCCACCAAACTGATCGTCACCGAGTTCAACAGGTCCACCCAGGGCCTGCTGGTGGCCTCGGTGGAGCAGATCCTGCGCATGGAATGGAACGACATCAAGGTGCCGCCGCCCATGATGGCCAACCGCCTCGGCGGCCTGGTGACGGCGGTCACCGAACTCAAGGACGGGCGCATCGTGATGGTGCTGGACGTGGAGAAGGTCCTGGCCGAAACCGCCGGCTTCATGGACGACCCCGCCATGTTCAACGGCCTGGAGCAGATCGACACTCCGGCCACGGTGCTGTTCGCCGACGACTCGGCCGTGGCCCGCCGCCAGCTCGAAACCACCCTCGATCACATGGGCGTGAACTATCTCTCGGCCAAGAACGGCGTGGAAGCCTGGGAGAAACTGGAGGATCTGGCAAGCCGCGCCGAGGCCAGCCACACGCCCGTGTACGAGATGCTGCAGGCCATCGTCACCGACGTGGAGATGCCGGGCATGGACGGCTACGTGCTGACCAAGAAGGTCAAGAGCGACAGCCGCTTCAACGGCATCCCGGTGATCATGCACTCCTCCCTCTCGGCCGAGGCCAACATGAAGCTCGGCACCGAAGTCGGTGCCGACGCCTACGTGGCCAAGTTCGATCCCCAGGAGTTCGCCCGCATCCTCACCCCCCTGCTCACCGGCAGCCGCGGCACGCCGGAGGCCTCGGCCGGCTGATCCGGCAGGCTGTCAGCGCCGCTGCCGCAAGGCGGCGATCCGCTCCTCCAGGGGCGGATGGGACATGAACAGCCGGGCCAGGCCGTGGCCGATCCGCCCCGAAATGCCGAAGGCGGCGAGCTGATCGGGCAGGTGCGGCTGCTGCACTGTCATCTGCAGCCGCTGCAGGGCGGCGATCATGCGCGGGGCGCCCACCAGCCGGGCGCTGCCGGCGTCGGCCCGGAACTCCCGCTGCCGGCTGAACCACATGACGATCATGGTCGCCAGGATCCCGAGCACCAGCTCCGCGACGATGGTGCTGATCCAGAAGGCCGGGCCGTAGCCCCGCTCGTTGCGGAACACGATGCGGTCCACCGCGTGGCCGATGACCCGCGAGAAGAAGATCACGAAGGTGTTCACCACCCCCTGGATGAGCGCCAGGGTCACCATGTCGCCATTGGCGATGTGGGAGACCTCGTGGGCCAGCACCGCCTCGGCTTCGTCGCGGGTCATGTTCTCGAGCAGGCCGGTGCTCACCGCCACCAGGGCATCGTCACGCTTCATGCCGGTGGCGAAGGCGTTGATGTCCGGCGAGTCGTAGATGGCCACATCGGGCATGCCGATCCCCGCTTCCCGGGCCAGCACGCCCACCGTCTGCACCAGCCACTGCTCGGCGGCGTTGGCCGGCTGGCCGATCACCCTCGCGCCGGTCATGCGCCTGGCCGTCCACTTGGAAAGGGCCAGGGAAATGAAGGCGCCGCCGAAACCGAAGGCCGCGGCAAACAGCAGGAGAGCCTGCAGATTCAGGTCCACCCCCTGCTGGGTGAAATACTGCTCGATGCCCAGGATGCGCAGGCTGGCGCTGAGCACCACAAGGATGGCCAGGTTGGTGGCCAGGAACAGGAAAATCCGCTTCATGACGCCTCTCTCGTCGGGTTGTCCGTTTCAGGAGCAGGGACCGGCGTCAGCGAGGGAAGTTCCGCCGGCGGCAAGGAGGGTATAATGCCGCGCCTCGCATCATCAGGAAACCCTGCCCATGCCCGACGCCGCCATCTTCGATACCGATCTGGAACACTTCGACCAGGACGTGCTGGACGCCTCTCGTGAGGTGCCCGTGCTGGTGGACTTCTGGGCCGACTGGTGCCCGCCGTGCCTGGTGATCGCCCCGATTCTGGAACAGGTGGTGGGCGAACGGGACGGCGCGGTGCGCCTGGCCAAGCTGGAGGTGGACGCAGGCGAGAACATGAAACTGGCCGGCCGCTACGCCGTGCGCGGCTTCCCCACGGTGATCCTGTTCCGTGACGGCGAGGAGGTGGCGCGCTTCAGCGGCGCCCAGTCCGCCGGTTTCATCGACGGCTTCCTTGACGAGCACGGAGTGTGAAGGCGTCAAGACACTGCCTTCTCGCCATACGGTGACAACGATCTGCGCCCGTACCCGCAGGAGCGGCGCCTCGCCGCGAGCTGAGCGGTCCCAGCCTGAACAGCCGTGACGAATTCCCGAACATTTTCGGCTGTTGTTCCAGCATCGGGTGCGCCCTTGAGGCGGGGCGCCGCTCCTACTGGGGAATGACCTCCTTATTAAGCGTCTCAAAATTGTGCTGACACAATCGGCACCGGTATGGGGCGGTTGTTGTAGGCCGGCTCAAGCGTAGCGGAGCCGGCAAAAATCGTGTCATCCCGACATGGCGGCTCCGCTACGCTTGAGCCGCCCTACGGGCTGTTCTGCGTCAGTATCGCGGCGAGGCGCCGCTCCTACGGGGGAATGGCCCCCTTATTTCTTGACGAACACGCCGGGGATCCAGGTCTTGCGCAGTTTGGCGGTTTCCTTGAGGTTGCCCTCGTCCTCGTCCACGAAGCGGAAGTTGTTCATGCCGATCCGGATCATGTCGCCGTTTTTGAGCTTGCACAGGGTGATCCGTTCGTCGTTGACGTAGGTGTGGTTGGTGCTGTCCTGGTCCTGCAGGTAATAGTCCACCCGGCCCTCGCCATCGGGGCTGGCCACCACTTCCAGCACCGCATGGCGCTTGCTCACCAGATCGTCGTCGATGCTGATGTCGTTGTCCGTGTCGCGCCCGATGGTGATGCGCGGCTTGGCGATCACCAGCTTGATGCCGGCCCCGTCGGGCGAAAACTGGATCAGCATGGCCATGGGGGGAGGCTCCTGCGTCACTGTGGTACCGGTTGCCTGGACAGCCGGCATGGGGTAGTTTGAGGGGAATTATGCCGGCGGTCGCCGGCGGAAGGAAGCCAGCCATTGGGCCAGGAAGAGACCGCACTGCTCAGGGAGGTGGAAGCCGCCATCCGCAGCGACCGCCTGATCCTGCCCTCGCCGCCGGATCATCTGCAGGAAATCCGCCGCCTGCTCGAGGATCCCGACGCCGGGGTCGAGCGCATCGCCGCCGCCATCGGCCAGGATCCGGCGCTGGCCGCGCGCCTCCTCAAGATCACCAACAGCGCCGCCTATGGCGGAGATCGGCCACTGGATTCCCTGAGCCAGGCCATCGCCCGGCTGGGCAACCGCCTGGTGGCCACGCTCGTGACCAGTCATGCCCTGCTGCAGACTTTCGGCGCGCCCTGTCCGGCCTATTCGGGCCTGCTGGAAATCATTCGCGAACTGAGCCGCCAGGTGGCGGCCTGGGCCTGGGTGCTGGCCCGGGAAGCGCCCCTGCCGCCGGCCGAGGAAGCCCTGCTGGCCGGGCTGGTGCACCGGATCGGCATGCTGCCCATCCTGCAATGCGCCGCCCATCACGGCACGCCGCCCCCGGCCGAGGCGATGCACGACCTGCTGGAGGAATACCATGCCCCGGTGGGCGCCATGCTCCTGGCCCACTGGCGCTTTCCGCCGGCACTGGTCACCGCGGTGGGCCACTACCGCAAGCCGCCGCCGACGGACAAGGCCACGCTCACCGATCTCCTCGCCGCCGCCAGCGCCGCGCGCAACCGCCAGCCCCTGCCCCCCGACACGGCCGAACGCCTCGGCCTGACGGACTGGCCGGCGCTGCTCGACGACCCGGCCTGGCGGAAACACTACCAGCTTGCGCTGACCCTGCTCTGAACGCGATGCGGCGGTAGCGGGTGGCTGGGAAAGGCATCATCGCGGCTCGCGCCGGTGATGACGGTTTTCCCGGCCCTCCGTCCCCAGCCACCCGCTACCGCATGCTCAATGCCGGGTCTCGCCAGCGCCCGGCATGGGAAACTGGACCTTGACCTGGTTCTCGAGGGGGCGATCGAAGATCAGCTCGATGCGCACCTGCCCGTCTTCTCCGGTGTCGACCCGGAGCTGCTGCAGATCCGGGATCCGCTCGGCCAGCCAGGCCAGGGTGGCCGCGGCGCGGGCTTCCTGGTCCTGCTGCAGGGATTCCACCAGGCTCATCGCCACGTAGCGGGCCCGCTGCAGGAGATCCGGGTTGGCCAGCGTTTCCCCATCGAGGGGAATGCCGCGATCCATCTCTTCGTCCATGCGCTGCAGATAGTCTCGCTGACGCGCGGGAAGCGGGACGTCCCGGTGATACTCCAGCTCGGCGATCCCGTTGACGAGCACCACCATCTTGTTGCTCATGGCTGCGCCTCCTGCCGGGCCTGCGCCTGCATGAATTTCTCGATCAGCTCGGTGGGCACGGCGCCGACCTGCTTGGCCACCAGCTCGCCACGGGGATCGAAGAACAGAAAGGTGGGGGTGCCCACGAAGGCGCTGCCGGTGAGCCGCCGGTACCAGGCCGCCACTTCGTCGGGCTCGCCGAGCAGGTTGGGAAAGTTCACATTGTGCCGGGAAATGAACTGCTCGGCCGCGGCCTTCCCTTGCTGCCCATCGATGCTGATGCCCAGCACCCGGGCATCCTCGTCCTGATGTACGAAATGGAAATCCACGTAGTGACTGACTTCCTGGTTGCAGATCCGGCAGTCGGAGGCCCAGATCATCACCACCAGCCACTTGCCGCTGTCGAGATGATCGGAAACCCGGGCCGGCTTGCCGTCGAAGGTGGTCATGGCCGGGGAGGCGAGGCTGATCAGCCACAGGAGGGTGGCCATCAGGCCGGTATGCAGGAGGCGGGTTCGTTGCATGCTGAAGTGTCCGGTTGCGGCACGCAGGCCGGGGATGATCCATCCGACACTGCCGGAATGGCTTGGTTCGCTGTCGTTGTCAGGGCCAGGCGACCCGATGACGCTGCAGAGCCGCCTCGATGGTCTCGGCCGTGAGCGCCTCGAAATCGGCCTCGCGGGGCGTCACGAAGCCACCGGCCATCTCATACCAGGCAAAACCGCTGCTCCAGGCGGGCGGCGCCACCTGCCCCTGCCGGCGGCGCGCGAACAGCCACAGGCGGCCGGGCGCAAGGAGCAGATTGTAGCCGATCCGGGCCTCGTGGAGGCGGGCGATGGCGGGCCAGGCGGCCGCGGCGGAATCGAACACCCGCCGCGCCACCGGCCATTCCTCCGCCGCCATCGCCGGCAGGGGCGACTCCCGCCGCAGCAGATGGAAGTGCAGATGGTTGACGGAGGCATAGGCGCCAAAAGCATTGTAGGCCAGCAACAGATCGGGCAGCGCCTGCGCGGCGGACTCGAGCAGGGCCCAGGCCCATTCCAGGGTGGCCGCGTCCAGATACTGGGGATGACCGGCCTCGCGCTCCGGCACCAGCAGGGTGTGATGGCGGGCAAAGGGATACTTGTTGAAATAGAAGGCCGTGGCGCGGCCGAGAATGTCGCCCTCCCAGTAGCGTTCGGCGAGCATGAAGGGCCGGTTGAAGTGGAAGGCGTCGGGATCGAAGGGCCGGTACAGGGTTTCCGGCGCCAGGCGGCTGACCCGCGGCGGCCTGAGTGCCCGCAGGCGGTTGAACTGCACCTCCCAGGGGCCGGCCTGCCGGAACCGGGTCGGCTCCAGGGCCGCTTCGCCCAGGGCCTGCATCTGCACGAAGACCGCCCGATCCTCCTCGCCGGCGGCGGTCTTTCCCTCGGCCAGCAGCCGGGCCTGGAGCCGGCCCTGCCGCGACAGGGCCGGCTCCAGTGCTTCCCGGATGGCCGGATCGGCCGCGGCATTCGCCGCACAGAGAATGTAGCCGGACAGTGACTGGCCTTCGAGCAGCCGCTGCAGGCCGCTCACGAAGGCCGCTTCCAGGGCTTGGGCCGACAGCAGGGGAGACGAAACGGCGAACATGGCAGGATTCCGTGGCGCAGTGGCGCCGTATTATCCGCCTTCGAACCCCGCTTCGCTACCGGCCGGTCATCCCTTGGTGAACACGAACTCGTCGCCGTTGCGCTTCACGGTCACCCCGGCGCGGGCGAACGTGTATTCCTCGCCATCTTCCAGCTTGTGGAGATCGCCGGCACACACGGCGGTGTAGTCCTCCAGCACGCCACAGTGGATGATGCCGAGATTGTCGTAGGTATGGGGTTTGAGAGTGATGGTTTCGGCTGACATGACGCTATCTCCCGTTTCGTTGTTGGTATCGGCTTGCCAGGATGCCGGGCACGCGGCCCGTCGCCAACGAAACATGGCGTCCGGCGCCGGTTTTTCAAGGGACGGAAAGCGGAAACGGCCATTCGCCCCACCGGACGAATGGCCGTTTGAACCGAAACCGCCTGACGGGATTCAGTTGTGCGTCTTGCGCCGGGGTTCAATTCCGGTTCAGCCCTCGTCCATGCGCTGGATGGCGACCACCTCGATGCTGCCGTCCCGCACGCGCCAGCGGATGTCGTGGTCGCCGAGGCGCATGCCATGGAGGTGGGAAGGGGCTTGTGCCTCGTTGCGGTAGGCCGGCCGGGGATCGAGGGCCAGGATCTGCTCGAGGAGTTGCGGAAACTCCGGCCAGTGGCGGGCGATTTCGGCACACCGGCGAGCCGCGCCGGGCGCGAAGCGAACCGGAAGGGAGGCGCCGGGGCGCTCGCTGGCGTAACTGGCGCGGGCATCCGGCACGGCATCCACCCAGGGCAGGTAGGGCTTGATGTCCAGCACCGGTGTGCCGTCGAGCAGATCGGCGCCGCGCAGATGCAGGACCGGCTTGCCATCCTCGCGGTCGATGCGCTCGAGTTCCACCACCGACAACCCGAGGGGATTGGGCCGGAACATGGAGCGGGAGGCGAACACGCCGACACGCCGGTTGCCGCCAAGGCGCGGCGGTCGCACCGTGGGTTTCCAGGCCTGACGGGCCGTGGCATGGAAGTGGAACAGCAACCAGACATGGGAAAAGCCGTCCAGCCCCTCGACCGCCTCGGGCCGATCGAAGGGAGGCAGCAGTGCCAGGGTGGCCCGCGCGGCCGGCACCAGGCCCGGCTGACGGGGGATGCCGAACTTCTCGCGGAAGGGAGAGCGCAGGACCCCGATGGGGTGATAGCAGATGCGCTCGACGGAAGGTTTGGAAGGCATTGGCTAGAGCCGCCGGCGCAGGATTTCGCGCAGTTCCTCGTCGCTCAGCTCGATGGGGTTGGTGCGCATGGAACTGCCGCGGGCATGGGCGACGATGCGGCCCAGATCGGCTTCCCCGATGCCGTAGGCCGACAGGCGCGGCAGCTTCAGGTGCTCGCTCCAGGCCCGCAGCCGCTCCACCAGCAGTTCCCAGGCCTGTTCCGGATCCCGCAGCGGGGTCTCGAGCAGCAGTTCGGCCAGCCGGGCGTAGCGGGCCAGGGCCGGGTTGTGCCGGTCCCGTTCGCGCATGGCGCGGATGTTGATGGCGGTGGCCTCGGCCAGCAGGGTGCCGCAGACCACGCCGTGGGGAATGGGGAAGAAGGCGCCCAGCGGCGAGGCCAGGCCATGCACCGCGCCGAGCCCCGCCTGGGCCAGGGTGATCCCGGAGACCAGGGAGGCCCAGGCCATGCGGCTGCGGGCCGCCTCGGTGATCTCCGCCGCCTCGCCAGCCCGGGAATACCAGGGCAACAGGCCATCGCGGGCCGCTTCCAGGCCGCTCAGGGCCAGCGCGTCGGTAAAGGGGCTGGCCCGCAGCGAGGTCCACGACTCGATGAGCTGGGTGAGGGCATCCATGCCGTTGGCGGCGATGAGTTCGGGCGGGCAGCCGATGAGCAGATCCGGATCCACCAGGGCATGTTCGGCCACTAGGCGATCGTCGCGGAAGGATTTCTTGTAACCCTCGGCGCCCTGGCGGCTGAGCACGGCGTTCTTCGTCGCCTCGCTGCCGGTGCCGGCGGTAGTGGGCACGGCGATGAAGGGCACGGCCGGCCCCGCATAGGGTTTCTCCGGTCCCACGCCTTCCAGGTAGTCGGTGACCGGATCGCCCACCCGCAGCAGGCCGGCGATGGCCTTGGCCGCATCGAGGGCGCTCCCCCCGCCGATGCCCACCACCACGTCGATGGCCTCGCCGGCATGCTGCCGGACGGCCATGTCGACCAGCTCCGGGGAAGGCTCGCCGGGCACGGTGACGTGGAAGCGGGTGAAACCGTGATCCTGCAACTCGGTTTCCAGCCAGGGCCAGTTCGCCGTGGCCTGAAAGGACTGGCTGCCGGTGACCACCAGTACCCGCCGGCCGTAGCCGGCCAGCAACGAAGGCAGGCGGGTGAAGACCCCCACCCCGAAGTGCACCCGGGGCAGGCGGCCGATGGCGAACGGCGCGAACGGAGAGGGCATTTCCATGGTGGACCCGAAACCTCTGGGATGCGGTGCCAGCGCCGAGTATAAACCAGCGCCGGCGGGAACCGCGCATGCCGGGGCAGGCAATCGTGGCGCCCCGGCCTCGTCATCGGCCTCCGTCAGGAGGCGGTCAATCCACCTCGAAGCCCGTGGTCTTGTGGCTGGCGTCGCAGAAGGGTTTCTTGCCCGAGGCTCCGCAACGGCACAGGGCCGCCTTGCTGCGGCGGGTCTCGTAGCCGCCGTCCTCGCTGCGAATGGTCACCGGCCCCTTGACCACGTACATGGCATTGGCCCGGCAGGTGATGGTGACCGGGCCACTCGTCTCGGGCAGATCCTCGGCCCGTTCGTCGGGCACCAGGCCGTCGTCGAATTCGATCTTCTTGTGGCTGCCATCGCAGAACGGCGTCTTTTTTGAAGCGCCGCAGCGGCACAGCCAGAGTTCCTCCTCGCCGCGGGCCAGCTCCTCGCCGTTGGCTGCCAGCAGGGTGAAGTTGCCCCGGCAGATCAGCGGCCCGTTGGCCCGGATGAGGATCACGTTCTGTGCGGGGGAAGACTTGCGGTTGTCGCTCAAGGTTCGCTCCTCAGGGTTGTGGGGGGCGCCGGCTCGGCGGCGCGCTATGCTACCATAGGCGCTCGGGCAAACCAGCCGGTTCGGCCATGTCGTCTGCCTCCGCCTCCGCGGGTTGCGCGGTGCACGGAAGGTGGGTACGGAGACGGCGGATTCAAGCGGTCGGCGGCCGGCCTGTCAATCTCGCGGCCATGAACATTCCCTACCGACTGCTTTCCGACTCCTGGTACCTCGGCGCGGCCGGGCTCTACGCCCTGTTGCTGTTCGCCGCGCTGTGGCGCGCGCCCTGGCGACGCTTTCGCCAGAGCGAGATCCAGCACGTATTCCTCGGCTCGGTGGTGGGGCTGCTGGCGCTGTGGCACATCACCACCACCCATTTTCCCGGCCTGGACTACCACTATATCGGCGCCACCCTGCTGACCTTGATGTTCGGCTGGCGGCTGGCCCTGCTGGCCTTCAGCCTGGTCTATCTGGGCATGATGCTCAACGGCGAGAGCGACTGGCAGGCCCTGCCCCTGAACGTGCTGCTGATGGGGGCCGTGCCCATTCTCTTCAGCCAGACGATCTACCGCCTGGTGGATCGGTACCTGCCCAACAACTTCTTCGTCTACCTCTTTCTCAACGCCTTCTTCGGCGCCGGCCTGGCCATGGTGAGCATGGTGCTGGCCGCCACGGCCGTGCTGGTGGCCGGCGGGGCCTACCGCTTCGAGCAGCTCGCCAGCGACTTTCTGCCCTTCATCCCGCTGATGGCCTTTCCCGAAAGCTTCATCACCGGCATGCTGGTCGCCATCATGGTGGTCATGGTGCCGAACTGGGTCTGCACCTTCGACGATCTGCGTTATCTGCGCGGCAAGTAGGTCCTTGTAGGACCTGTCCTACAGACGCGGTCTGCCCCCGCCGACAGCCAGCCTCCTCACCCTGGGTTATGCTGAGGACGAAGCTAGCAGGCTGTTGAAAAACACCGTTTTTCGACAGCCTGTGTGCGATGCATGGATGCATCGCCATTTTCAATGACGTCAAGTCATTGAAAATGTGACGGAACGGGAAACCGCGTTTTCCATTCCCGAGTTGAAAAAGCCCATGGATGGGCTTTTTCATCAGCCTGCTAGGGAAAAGCCGCTTGAACCGGCGGCACCTCGTCCCCATCGTGACACGGAAGAAAGGGAAGGCTTCCCCGTTGTGTTCCACCGAACCGGCAGTACGGGCAAGACCATGACCGATCTGAAGACCGAACGAAACACTCCCCGCCGCGGCGAATCCGGCCCGATTCCGCCCCGCAAGCGCCGCTATTACCTGAAGGACCGGCAGTGGTACTTCGTGACCCGCGACGGCCGGCACCACGGCCCCTACCCCCACCTCACCGATGCGGAGGCCGCCCTGAAGCTGTACCTGCGGCGCTGCGGGATCGTGCGCGTGGCGTCCTGACGGGAACCGTTGGGTTTCCCGTAGGCGCGGCGCGAGCCGCGATTTGTGGGTAGCGGGTGGCTGGCAAGCGCGGGTATTGCCCGGTCATCAGCCACTGGCTATCTGTTCCGAAATATGTGTCATCTTGTTGCCGGGTAGCTGACCCAGGGCCGCCCTCATGGCCGGAAGGGCGTTGCGTGACACGCCGTAAATACATCCATGTAGGCTCTGCGGCCGCAGTCGCTTCGGGCATCCTGCCCTCTCGCGACACTTGTGCGTCCTGCACATCGTCCCTGCGGCCGAAGGTCACGCAACGCCCTTCCGGCCATGAGGGCTTCGCGCCTGTAGCCAAGATTGATCCATGTTTCGGAACGGTCATATAGGGTTTTCCCAGCAACCAGCAACCAGCCACACGCTGCCGCGGGTCGCGGCTCGCGCCGCGCCTACCGAAAACGGGCGGCAGGGAACACCACGCCTTTATCGGCGACCCGCTCCCGGCGATCGGTATCGCAGGGAGCACGTCCTGGCGGTCATTCGATCCGGCAGGCTTCGTCGAAGTCGAGGCGCGGGCCGCGGGGATAGAGGCCGCTCGGGTCGCCGTAGCCGATGGCGCAGATGAAGTTGGATTTCACCTTGCCATCGGGGAAGAAGGTGGCGTCGAGCTTTTCGTTGTCGAAGCCGGACATGGGCCCGCAGTCGAGCCCCAGGCTGCGGGCGGCCATGATGAGATAGGCGCCCTGCAGGGAGCTGTTGCGGAACGCGGTTTCCCGGATCTTCTCGGGCTTGCCCACGAACCAGCTGCGCGCATCGGTGTGGGGGAACAGCTTGGGCAGCTGTTCGTAGAATTCCATGTCCATGCCGATGATGGCCACCACGGGGGCGCTCATGGCCTTGTCCACGTTGCCCGCGTCAAGGCAGGGTTTCAGGCGTTCCTTGGCCTCGGGGCTGCGCACGAACACGAAGCGGGCCGGGCAGGAATTGGCGCTGGTGGGCCCCCACTTGAGCAGATCGTAGATCTGCCGGATCTGGTCTTCGCTGACCGGCTTGTCCAGCCACTTGTTGTGGGATCGGGCCTCGCGGAACAGCTGATCCAGCGCGGCGTCGGACAGGGGTTGACCTGACATGCTGCTTGCCTCCGGTTTCTTGTTCGCCTGCCCCACAATGTGGCACGAAGCGTCGCCGGGAACAAGGGACGAAAAACAGGGGTTATGCCTCCCGCAGGCGCTGCGAGACCAGCAGGGCCTCGGGCACGTACAGCTTGATCACGGCCGGCAGTTCCAGGGTGATGCCCGGCAAGGGGCGCACCGAGACCCACAGCACGTTGAGCGCCAGGTTGAGATCGGCGAACACCACGGCCTTCTGATAAGCCTGCAGGGCGCGCTCGATGCGCGCGGTCACCCTGGCGATCTCAGCCGCCGGACGCTGCCCCAGACCGGGAATGATCATCATGAAATCGGTGAGCCGGGTGCCGTCCGCATCGCGTACCGGCACCCGCTTCCAGAGCGGCTCGGCCGGTTGCAGGCGGGATTTGGCCGGTTCCCGGCCGGGGCGGCGGGCGAGTGTCACGAGCATCTCCGGAAGGGGGATACCCAAAGATATAGCACAGGATCCGGCTCAACGCCGCCGCCGGCCCCGCGGTTTCAGATCGGCAGGGCGGGATTTGATCCAGTCCACGAAACGGCGAATTCCGGCATGGGCAAGCAGGGCGTCACGGCTGTGATAGCGTTCAGCCAGTTCCTTTTCCGAGATCAATGCATGGATCTGACTGTGACAGGGCCGACAGACCATGAGAATCCGGCGGGTCAGTTCCTCGCGGCCGAAGCGGCGGCGCACCCGCCGGTTGCGGTGCCGGGTGCGGGGGATGAGATGGTGCCGGGTCAGCTCCAGCCCCTCGCGCCCGCACAGTTCACACACGCCTTTCATGCCGGCGCCTCCCGGCGCAGGCGCAGCGCCAGCACCCCGGCCAGGCCGATGAGCAGGGCCCCGGCCACGAACCCGCCATCCAGCGCCTCGTCCCAGAACAGGAAGCCGTACACGGCCCCGAACACCACCGAGGCATAGGTAAAGGGCGCGATGCGCGAGGCGGGCGCGAGGCCGTAGCCACGGGTGAGCAACAGTTGCCCGACGGTGCCGAACAGGCCCATCAGGCCGAGCCAGGCCCACTGTTCGGGCGCTGGCGTCTGCCAGTGCCAGAACAGGGGCACGGCGGTGGCCGCCGCCATCCCCAGGGAAAACCAGAACACGATGCGCACCGTCGGCTCGCTGCGGGCCAGACGCCGCACCGTGACCTTGGCCCCGGCGGCGAACAGGCCACCGGCCAGGCCGGCCAGCGCGGCCGGGGCCAGGTGGCCGCTCGGCTCCACCACCAGCGCCACGCCCAGAAAACCGCTCCCGACCGCCAGCCACACCGCCGCCCGCAGCCGTTCGGCCAGCCACAGGGCGGCGATCAGGGGCATGAACAGGGGCGAAGTCATCTTCAGCAGCATGCCATCGGCCAGGGGCAGGCGCGAGAGGGCGTAGAAGAAACAGTACAGGGCCGACACGCCGAGGGCGGTGCGCAGCAGATGCAGCCAGGGCACCCGGGTGGCCAGCGTCTGGCGGCCGGCCTGCCGACCCAACAGGGGCAGCAGCAGAAGCAGCCCGAACAGGCCGCGCATGAAGGCCACCTCCACCACCGGCAGCGTCCCGGTCAGGTGCTTGACCAGGGCACCCATGGAGGCGAAGCACAGTTCCGAAAGCAGGATCAGGCCGGCGCCGAGCAGGAAATTCTGGCGATAGAACATGCAGGCGGTTCCAGGCGAAAACGCGCAGTTTACCCATTCCGGCACGCCTTTCGCATTCACGCCTGGCAGAACCGCCTATACTCGTGAGCAACCATGGACACGGCAACGCCAAAGAGCCGGACCGGCCTGATCCTCACCGGCGGCGGCGCCCGCGCCGCCTACCAGGTGGGGGTGCTGCGCGCCATCGCCCGGCTGGTGCCGCGTGGCAGTGCCAGCCCCTTCCCGGTGATCTGCGGGACCTCGGCCGGGGCGCTCAACGCGGCCAGCCTGGCGCTGGAGGCCGACGACTTCCGCCATGCCGTCTCGCGGCTGGTGCGGATCTGGGCCAACTTCCGTTCCGGCCAGGTGTTCCGCAGCGACGCCCTCGGCATCGCCCGCACCGGCGCCCACTGGCTGCTGGCCATGATGAGCGCCGGGCTGCTCGGCCGCAGCGAGTCGCTCTACCTGCTCGACCGCACCCCCCTGCAACGGCTCATGACGCGGCACTTCGACGTCCGCCGCCTGCAGGCCAACATCGACGCCGGGCTGCTGCATGCCCTGAGCATCACCGCCTCGGGATACACCTCGCACGAATCGGTGAGCTTCTTCCAGGGGGCGCCGGATCTGCAGCCCTGGCGGCGGGCCCGGCGGGTGGGTTGCCGGGCGAGGCTGGGGGTGGAACACCTGCTGGCCTCCTCGGCCATTCCCTTCGTCTTCGCCGCCCAGAAGGTCAATCGTGAATATTTCGGCGACGGTTCCATGCGCCAGATCGCCCCCATCAGCCCGGCCCTGCATCTGGGGGCCAGCCGGGTGCTGGTGATCGGCAACCGCCACCGCGACGAGCAAGCCCCGCCGCGACGGCCCGTCACCGAGTATCCCTCCTTCGGCGAGATCGCCGGCCATGTGCTCAACAGCATCTTTCTCGACTCCCTGGAGGCGGACATCGAACGCCTGCAGCGGATCAACCGCACTATCAGCCTCATCCCCCGCCACCGGCTCGAGGAGAACGGCATCCTGCTGCGCCATGTGGACGTGCTGGTGATCTCGCCCAGCCAGGATCTGGGCGAACTGGCGGCACGCCACCGGCACGAACTGCCCCGCACCCTGCGCCTGCTGTTCCGCGGCATCGGCGCCATGCGCCCGAGCGGCGCCAGCCTGCTCAGCTACCTGCTGTTCGAGAAGGGCTACTGCCGGGAACTCATCAAACTGGGCTACCGGGACGCCATGCGCCAGCAGGCGGACATTCGGCAACTGCTCGAACCGGCCCCGCTGGGCCTCTGAGTGATCATTCCGGATTGCCGGGGCTGGATAACCGATTTTGGTATTAGCACAGAGCCCTTGAGGCCAGCGATACCTTCGCGCCGTTTTCTCAACCCTGCGCGCCAACGGCCGATAACCGGGGAAACGGGTCAGAGGTTCCGGATCATGAGCGCCACGCCGCTGCTGCAGTTTCCCATGAACATCGACACGGTCGTGTCGGTGGTCCGCCGCGCCCTCGAGACCGTCGGCATGCCCGATTCCCTGCGCCACCGGGCCGAGCACCACGGCCTCTGGCATGAGCTGATCCTGGCCGGCCGGGGCGCGGAAGACACCGCCTGGATCGTGATCACGGTGGCCCCGCAGCAGCCGGTGGTAATGGAAATTCTCGCCCGGCCCCACGCCCCGGACGCCGCCCCCCAGTGCCTCTACGAAACCGCCGTCATCAACGCCGACGAGCTGTATCACCAGACCTGCCGGCTGGTGCTGTTGTGCCTGAACGCGGCCAACGATCAACCCTGCTGAACCGGCACCCCCCTTTCCTCTTGCCGCATTCCTCTTTACCCTGGCGTCATGCAACGTACCCTGCTGCTGTTTCCCCTCTGGGCCCTGCTGCTGTCGGCGGTGGCCTGGTTCCTGCCGCACTGGTTCACGCCGTGGCGCGACGCCATCGTGCCGCTGCTGATGGTGATCATGTTCGGCATGGGCATGACGATCACGCTGCGCGATTTCGTGCGGGTGTGGACGCGGCCGGGCGTGCTGGTCTTCGGCGTGGCCCTGCAATACGGGATCATGCCGCTGGCGGCCTGGGCCGTGGCCACGTGGCTGCACCTGCCCGCCACCCTGCTGGCGGGGCTGGTGCTGGTGGGCAGCAGTCCCGGCGGCACGGCCTCGAACGTGGTGTGCTTCCTGGCGCGGGGCAACGTGGCGCTGTCGGTGAGCCTGACCTTTCTCTCCACGCTGCTGGCCTTTCTCCTCACCCCGGCGTTCACCTGGCTGCTGGCCGGCAAGGCGGTACCCGTGCCCTTCGAGGCCATGCTGCTGGACATCCTGCGCATCGTGCTGGCCCCGGTGCTGCTGGGGGCCGCCATCAATTCCCTGTTCGGCCGGCGGCTGCGACGACTGTTGCCGTTCTTTCCCCTGCTCTCGGTGCTGGCCATCGTGGTGATCATCGCCATCATCGTGGCCCTCAACCAGGCGCGGCTGGCCCAGGTGGGCCTGGTGCTCGTCGGCGCCGTGCTGCTGCACAACGCCATCGGCCTGCTGCTGGGCTACCTCCTGCCCCGCCTGGCCGGGCATGACCCGGTCACCGCCCGCACCCTGGCCATCGAGACCGGCATGCAGAATTCGGGGCTGGCCGTGGCCCTGGCCCTGAAGTACTTCGGCCCCCTGGCTGCCCTGCCCGGCGCCCTGTTCAGCATCGCCCACAATCTCTCGGGCGCGCTGCTGGCGAGTTTCTGGCGCAGAGGCTGAAAGGCGACACGTCGGGCCCGCCCGCTTACTCGATGCGGAACTGGCCGACCTGGCCCTGCAGCTCGGTGGAGAGCTGGGCCAGTTCGGTGCTGGCCTGGGCGATCTGCTGGCCGCCGGCGGCGGTCTGGTTGGCCATTTCGGTGATGCTGACCACGTTGCGGTTGATCTCCTCGGCCACCGCGTTCTGTTCCTCGGCGGCACTGGCGATCTGGGTGCTCATCTGGTTGATGCGCGCCACCGCCTGGGCGATGGACTCCAGCGAGGCGCCGGCCCGGTTGGCCTGTTCCACCACCTGCTGGGCCTGTTCGCGGCTGCGGTTCATCACCTCCACCGCCTGCCGGGACCCGTTCTGCAGGGTCTCGATCACCTGGTTGATCTCTTCCGTGGATTCCTGGGTGCGGCCGGCCAGGGTGCGCACCTCGTCGGCCACCACGGCGAAGCCGCGGCCCTGCTCCCCGGCCCGCGCCGCCTCGATGGCCGCATTGAGCGCCAGCAGGTTGGTCTGCTCGGCCACGCCCTTGATCACGTCGAGCACCGCGCTGATGCTCTCGCTGTCCTTCTCCAGGCGGTGAATCACGCCGGCGGCGTCCTCGATCTGGCCGGCCAGTTGCTGGATGGCGCTGACCGTTGAATCCACCACCTCGCGGCCCTCCGCGGTCTGGCCGTTGGCCTCGTCCGCGGCGTGGGCGGTCTCGGCGATGTTGCGGCTCACTTCCTGCACCGTGGTGGTCATCTCGTTCATGGCCGTGGCCACCTGCTCGATCTGGGCCTGCTGTTCCTGGATGTTGTGACTGGTCTGATCGGTAACCACCGACATCTCCTCGGCAGCCGCCGCCACCTGTTGCGAGGAGTCGGCGATCTGGCGGGCGAGGCCGCCAAACTTCTCGGCCATGCGGTTGAAGCTGTCGGCGACCTGCTTCAGCTCGTCACGCACTATCACGTTGGCCCGCACGGTGAGATCGCCTTCGGCCATCCGCCCGGTGGCATCGTCGATCGCCCGGATGCTTTCGATGACCGAGGAATAGAACCCGCCGAAGAGGTAGACGATGAGGGCCAGCACCCCCACCACGGTCACGATGGACACCGTGCGCTGCCGGGTGAGCGCCTCGAGACGCCCCGCCAGGATGCCGTCGAGGCTCGGCAACACCGCATCGAAGAGGCCGAAGGCGGCGCCGATGGCCTCGGTTCCGGCGGAAAAGACCTGCTCGGCGGAAACCTGGATGTCGTCCGTCTCGATGAGATCCTTCTGCACCAGTTTCAGGAAAGCACCGGCCTTGTCCACCGCGGCCTTGTCCTTGCCCTGCAACTGGCCGGCGATGGCGCCGTTGCTGCGGATCGCCACGCCGAGATCGTAGTTCATGGCCTGCTCGCCCTCCTCGACCTTGGCGGCGAGCACCGCCAGGCGCATGCCGGTCCGGCCCTCCATGATGCCCTGGGCGGCCACGCCCGAACCCAGGCCGCGGGCCTGGCCCATGGCGTCGGTGAGGGCCGGCAGGCGGTTGACCACCAGATCCATCAGGTAGTAGCTGTCCAGTTCCGGATCCAGGATCAGGTTGGAAGTGTCGGCCACGTGGGCGATGAGGGCGATGAGCTTGCCGATGAGCGCCGAGTGGGCACGGAAGGCCTCGTCGGCCGGCATGTCGAAGGCCCGCTGCTCCAGGGCCCGCCAGTCATCGCGCAGGGCCTGTGCCCGCCCTTCGGTCTCGAGCGCGGCCGCCAGCTCGCCATCCACGGCCTCCAGGGCCGCGAAGTCCGCGGCGATGGCCTTGCGCCTGGCCAGCAGCTTGTCGCGGAACGTCTTGTCGCCCCACAGGTAGGCATTGGTCATGCCCCGGTGCTGGGGCAGGTGTTCGAGCAGGGGCCGCAAGGCCGCGATGTAGCGCACGCCGAGGCGCTCCTGTTCGAGAAAGTCGATGTCCTTCTGCAAGCCGCGCAGCTCGATGGTGGCCAGCAGCAGCAGAGGCACCAGAAAGACAAGGAAGATGAACATGAACTTGTGCAGATAGCGCAGACGTCCCATCAGCGCCCGGGCCGGAGTCAGAAAACCTTTCATGACGCTTCTCCTTCAGGTAGATGCGTTCGGAATACCGCCGTGGGTTTTCGTGCGGGGACAGGGCACGCAAGGAGACAGCGGGCAGGGCGAGATGCAAGGGCCCTGCCGGAATGACGTGTTCTGGTTACAGCATCGTCCGGGCAGGGAAAAACTTTAGCGCCGGTTCAGGCCAAAACCGGCGGCCGCTGCCGGTGGAGCGTTCAGTCCGCGGGCGTTGTGTAAAAGGGGTGGCAGCGGGTAACGGCCTGAACGATTTTTCCGGCTGGCCTGCAACCGCAGAATCGCGGCTTGCGCCGCTCCTACAGGGAGAAACCTTTGCGGTCTTTGCGCCTTCGCGTCTTTGCGTTTGATTTGCCGGCCGTAGAATCCAGGGCCGTGGCGGGGGGGGCGCCGCTCCTGCAATAGACAGCGGTTTCGGTTTTCGAGGGACCGCTAGCCGCCGCTTTCGAGCAGGGCGGCGACCACGGCGCTCCAGGCGGCGCCGATGTTGTCGGGGTTGTATCCGCCGCCGCCCATGGCCAGCAGGCGGCCGTCGCAGAAGTCGTCGGCAAGGCGGCAGAGATCGCGGGTCACCTGGGCGTGTACCCGGTGGCTGAAGGCCAGGTGGGTGATGGGATCGCCGGCCAGGCTGTCGGCGCCGCATTGCAGAAGGACGAATTCGGGGCGGGCAGCGCGCAGGAAGGCGAGGCACTCGGGCCAGATCCGGGCGAAGGCGATGTCGTCCGCGCCCATGGGCAGCGGCACGTTGCGCTTGCTGCCTTCGGCCTCGCCACGGCCGATCTCGTCCGCCGCGCCGGTGCCGGGATAGAGAAAGTGGCCGTCCTCGTGCAGATCCACGATGAAGACGTCCGGATCGTCCTCGAAGGCGTAGAAGACGCCGTCACCGTGATGGGCATCGATGTCCACGTAGGCGATGCGCCGCAGGCCGTGCACCTGGCGCAGGGTCTCGATAGCCACGCCGCCGTCGTTGAACACGCAGAAACCGGCGGCGCCGTCGCGGCGGGCATGGTGCAGGCCGGCGATGGGCGTGAAGGCCCGCCGGGCCTCGCCGGCCAGGAGGCGCGCAACCCCCTCGAGGGTGGTGCCCACCACCCGCGAGGCGGCCTCGAAGATCCCGGGAAACACCGGGGTATCCCCCTGATCCAGCCAGGCCAGGCCCTCGGCCTCGGCCGTGCGCACCCGTTCAACGTAGTCCCGGGTGTGAAAGCGCAGGAGTTCCTCGCGGCTGGCCTGGCGGGCGGACCAGCCGCGAACCCGGCGATCCAGCCCCTGACGGCGGCAGGCATCGAGAAAGGCTTGCAGGCGGTAGGGCCCGAAGGGATGGCTGGCACCGAAATGGTACTCGCCGAGAGCCGAATCACTGCATACGAGTACGGTCATTGGTATACTCGTGCTGCCGGGGTCCGCCGGGGCCGGCCCGGCAACCGCCATCCCTTTGCCCCTTCGAGATACGGTTCGCGCCAGGCAGTATGGTTCATCAGCAAAACCTGATCGTGGCCACACGGGGACGGGGCACGCTCGAGATCACCGACCGCATCCGCGAGGTGGTGAGCGACGCGGGCCTCTCCACCGGCCTGTGTCACGTCTTCATCCACCACACCAGCGCCTCGCTGGTGGTCACCGAGAACGCCGATCCCAGCGTGCGGGACGATCTGGAAATGATCATGCAGCGTCTGGCCCCCGACGGCGATCCCGCCTACCGCCATCACCTGGAAGGCCCCGACGACATGCCGGCGCACATCCGCAGCGTGCTCACCCAGAGCAGCCTGACCCTGCCGGTCACCGCCGGCCGCCTGGCGCTCGGCACCTGGCAGGGGATCTATCTCTGGGAGCACCGCAGCAGCGGCCATCGCCGCCAGCTCACCGTGACCGTCTACGGCGAGTGACGGCGCGCCCGTCGCAGGGCCTTGCTCAACAGCGCTCCCAGCCGGTGTGCCAGCTCGCGGCCCTCCGGTTCTTCTTCCAGGGCTTCACCCATGGCCATGCCGATGAAGCCGTGGACGCGGGTGGTGGGGTGAATCTCGTCGAAGAAGACATATTCACCGAACTTCGCGCCGTTCTTGCAGCCGGGATAGAAGGTGAAGGTCTCGCTGCTGAAACAGGGATCGGTGGTGTTGGTGAAACCGTACTGCCCGGCATTGGCGAGCAGGGCGCCGAGAAAGGCGAACAGATCGAACTCGGTGATCCGCAGCGCCGGATTGTGGGCCAGCAGGGAAACCGTCCGGTGCAGATGGCGGTTGAAGCGGCGGCTCAGGTGCGTGGCCCGCGCCGCCAGCGTGGCATCGCCGGTGGCGGCCGCCAGCAGGCGGGTTTCGGGAATCACGCCGATGTCGGGCACGTTCACCACCAGGAAGCGGCGCGCGCCGGCCCCGGCCAGGGTGGCCAGGGCCACGCCGATACGCCGCACGGCCCGGTGGATGATGCGCCTTGCCTCCAGGTCCGTCCGGGCATCACGGGCATCGCGCACGTCGTTGCCGCCGATCATGATCACGTAGAGGGCATCCCCCGGTGCCTGCAGGCCGTGATTGGCCAGGAACAGGGTCACCTGCGTGGCCAGATCGATGGCCTCGTCGCCGCGGGCCCGGGCCCCGGCCACCGCATAGTTGGGGCCCACCGCCGGCCCAATCAGATGCAGGGCGGCATCGGCCGTGAGGCCGAAGCCGGCGGTCAGGGTATCCACCGCCACCGGCCCGTTGGAAATGCGGTTCCGGTAGTAGGGTGGCGGCAACGGCCCGATCAGGGAGGCGAGGTTGCCGGTGTCGGAAAGGCTGTCGCCGAAGATGTAGATCCGGTCGAATTCGTCCGCTGCCGCCCCGACACCGAACGACAACAGCGCCAGCAGACAGAATGCCCGCAGCATGGACTGGTACATGACGTTTCCCCCCCGTGGTCCCTTCAATGCCGTCGTCTCGTGGACGGTCATTCCGAAGTATAGAACCCCGTGGGCGACTCTGCCGGAAACGGCACGCCGGTTCCCCCGAGGCCGCAATAGCCACCGGGGTTCTTCGCCAGATATTGCTGGTGATACGGCTCGGCATAATAGAAAGCCGGCACCGGCCGAATCTCGGTGGTCACGGGCCCGAAACCGGCGCGGGCCAGGGCCTCGGCATAGGCCGCCCGGCTGGCTTCGGCGGCCTGCTGCTGGGCCTCGCTGAACACGTAGATCCCGGAACGGTACTGGGTGCCGATGTCGTTGCCCTGGCGCATGCCCTGGGTGGGATCGTGACTCTCCCAGAAGGTTCGCAGCAGCTCACCGTAAGACAGGCGGTCCGGTTCGAACACCACCAGCACCACTTCGTTGTGGCCGGTGCGGCCGCTGCACACCTCCTCGTAGGCGGGGTTGGGCGTGAGGCCGCCGGCATAGCCGACGGCCGTGGTGAACACGCCGGGCAGGGTCCAGAAACGCTTTTCGGCGCCCCAGAAACAGCCCATGCCGAACAGGGCCTGTTGGCAGCCGGCGGGAAAAGGCGGCGTGAGCGGCTGGCCAAGCACGGCGTGTTTCTCCGGCACCGGCATCGTCTGACGGCGCCCCGGCAGGGCCTCTTCGGGGGTGGGCAGGCGGGTTTTCAGCGGGTTCATGATGGCGGGCGCCCCTGCTTGTGGTGGCTGGCGGGAAAGGCGTATTCTGGACCGGAAGGGCCGACAAGGGAATCATGGGGCATGATCAGGCTGGATTGCGAACTCGTCACCTGGGGCACGGTGCAACGCCTGTCCCGGAAGCTGGCCCAGACCCTCCACGCCGACGGCTTTCGCCCCGATCTCGTGGTGGCCATCGGCCGTGGCGGTTACGTGCCCGCCCGCCTGCTCTGCGACTGGCTGGACCTCACCGAACTCACGTCCATCAAGCTCGAACACTACCGGGCCGGCTCCGACAAGCAACCCGAGGCGGTGATCCGCTTTCCCCTGTGCCAGCCCATCCCCGGCCAGCGGGTGCTGCTGGTGGACGACGTGAACGACACCGGCGACACCCTCTGCGCCGCGGTGGATCATCTGCAGGCCCAGGGAGCCGGCGAGGTGCGGGTGGCCGTGCTGCACGACAAGCCCGGCTCGCGTTTTCGCGTGGACTACCGGGGCCAGCGGATCCGCGGCTGGCGCTGGCTGATCTATCCCTGGGCGGTGGCCGAGGACGTGCGCGGCTTCCTGGCCCGCCACGGCGGGCCCCGGGACCCCGAGGCGGCCCGGGCCTGGCTGGCCGAGCACTTCGGCATCCGCCTCTCGCCCCGATATCTCGCCGACATTCTTGCGCTCACCCGAGAGGGGGAATCCCCATGACCGATCACGACATCGCCCATCCCGAGCAGGCCGCAGCCGGCTGGCGGCGCATCGAGTGGGCCTGGCAGGAGATGCCGGTGCTGCGCGCCCTCGACGAGGAACTGCGCCGCAGCCGGCCGCTGGCCGGGCTCCGAATCAGCGGCTGTCTGCACATCACCACCGAGACGGCCAACCTGGCCCGGGTGCTTCAGGCCGCCGGGGCCGAGGTGGTGCTGTGCGCCAGCAACCCGCTCTCCACCCAGGACGACGTGGCCGCGGCCCTGGTGGAACGGCTCGCCATTCCGGTATTCGCCCGCCACGGCGAGGACACGGAAACCTATTACCGGCACATCGAGGCGGCCATCGCCCACGAACCGCAGATCACCCTGGACGACGGGGCCGATCTGATCTCCACCCTGCACCGCCGTCACCCGGACCGGCTGGGGGAGATCCTCGGCGGCACCGAGGAGACCACCACCGGCGTGATCCGCCTGCGCGCCATGGCCGCGGACGGCGCCCTGCGCTATCCGGTGATCGCGGTCAACGACGCCATGACCAAGCACCTGTTCGACAACCGCTACGGCACCGGCCAGAGCGCCCTCGACGGGGTGATCCGCGCCACCAACATCCTGCTGGCCGGCCGCCACTTCGTGGTGGTGGGCTACGGCTGGTGCGGACGCGGCATCGCCCTGCGCGCCCGCGGCCATGGCGCCCACGTGATCGTCACCGAGGTGGATCCCCTGCGCGCCCTGGAAGCCACCATGGACGGCTACCGGGTGATGCCGTTGATCGAGGCGGCACGGATCGCCGACTTCATCGTCACCGCCACCGGCGACAAGCACGTGGTGGACGCCGAACACCTGGCCGTGGCGAAGGACGGCTGCGTGCTGGCCAATGCCGGCCACTTCAACGTGGAGATCAACCTTCCCGCGCTGGAGGCGATGAGCACCGGCAAGACCCGCCCCCGCCCCTCGGTGGAGGAATACCGGCTCGAGGACGGCCGCCGCCTGCGCCTGCTGGCCGAAGGCCGGCTGGTGAACCTGGCGGCGGCCGAAGGGCATCCTTCGGCGGTGATGGACATGAGTTTCGCCAACCAGGTGCTGGCCGTGTGCCATCTGGCCGCCCACGGCCGGGCGCTGCCGCCCGCGGTGCATCCGGTGCCGGCGGAACTGGATGCCGAAGTGGCCCGGCGCAAGCTGGCGGCGCTCGGGATCGGCATCGACCAGCTCACCGCCGAACAGCGGCGCTACCTGGCCTCCTGGCAGGAAGGCACCTGATGAGCCGCGCCGGCGTGAAACGCATGCTGGCCGACATTCGCAGTGAAACGGCCCTGGCCCGCCGCTGGCTCGGCCGCGACACGCTCGACCCGCGAGTGCTGGAGGCCATGGCCCGCGTGCCCCGGGATCGGTTCGTGCCCGAGGAACTGCGGGATCACGCCTGGGACAACGGCCCCCTGCCCATCGGCCATGGCCAGACCATCTCCCAGCCCTTCATCGTGGCCCTGATGACCGATCTGCTGGACATCGAACCGCACCACCGGATCCTCGAGATTGGCACCGGCTCGGGCTATCAGACCGCGATCCTCGCCGAACTGGCCGGCGAGGTGTACACGGTGGAAGTGGTGCCGCCGCTGGGCGCACAGGCGAAACGCGTTCTCGATGCGCTGGGCTACGCAAACATCCACTATCGCACCGCCGACGGCCACCTGGGCTGGCCGGAACACGCCCCCTACGACGGCATCATCGTCACCGCCGCCGCCCGCGAAATCCCCGCGGAGCTGATCGACCAACTGAAACCGGGAGGCCGCCTGGTGATCCCCGTCGGCCCGCCGTGGGGCAGTCAACAACTGCGGCGCCTGACCCGCAAGGAAGACGGCACCCTCGACGAACAGGCGATCCTGCCGGTGGCGTTCGTGCCGCTGGTGACGGAAGACGCCGATCAGTAGGAGGCATTCGCAAAGCAACGCACAATGGCACGGATTGCAAGCAGGGCGTAAGCCTGGCGAGACAGGATGGCAAAAAGCGATCCGCGGCGGCACGTCCCTGTGCCACCACGAATCGTCCCTCGTGGCCTGAAACGTTCAGGCGGACAGGTTCAGCGCATGCGGGTCACCGTAATGGTGCCCGATTCTCCCACATGACCGTCAGCATCGGTGGCGATGACCGTCGTGGTGGTGGGGAACCGCCCGGCCCGGAACAGGCCGGTGGCCGGGTCGATGGTGCCGGCCAGCGGATTGCTCAGCGACCAGGTATAAGGTGCCCGGCCGCCGCTGGCCGTGAACTGCAAGGTCCCGAAGCGCGGCACCGAGGCGGTGAAGGGCGAGATCTCGATGACATGATCGGCGCTGACAGTGATGTTGCCCGTGCTGCCGGCAATGCCGTCGGCATCGGTGGCGGTGACGATCACCGTGCCCGGCGCCAGAGCCGTGAGCACGCCATTGGCATCGATGCTGGCCACGGCCGGATCCGATACGCTCCAGGCGTATGGCGCAGCCCCGCCTGTGGCGGTAAAGGCCAGCGTGGCGCCCACCACGAGATTCGCCGTGGCCGGGCTCACCTGCACGTCACGCACCGTAATGTCGCCGCTAGCGAGGGACAGGCCGGCCGCATCGGTGACGGTCACCTGGGTGACGCCGGCGCCCACGGCGGTCAGCAGGCCGTTGGCATCGATGGTGGCCACGGCCAGATTTCCCGACTGCCAGGTATAGGGCGGCGTGCCACCGGTCACACCGAACTGGAGCGTGTCGCCCACGCCCAGGATGGCGGTGACCGGATCGATGGCCAGATCCGAGATCACAATGTCGCCCGTGCTGTCGCTGAAGCCATTGGCATCGGTTGCGGTCACCCGGACCGTGCCCGGCGCGATCCCCGTCAGCAGACCGGTGCTCACGTCGATGCTGGCGATGGCCGGATCCGATACGGTCCACACATAGGGCGGCGTGCCGCCGCTGGCCGAAAACTGCAGGCTGCTTCCCACCTGCAGGGAGGCGGTATCGGGGCTCACCAGGACGGTGGTGACGGTCGCCGAGGCCGTGCCCTGCACGCCGTTGGCATCGGTCGCGGTCACCGTGACCGTCCCGGGTGCCAGGCCGGTGAGCAGGCCGCTGGCATCGATGGCGGCCACGGCCGGATCGGACACGCTCCAGGCATAGGGCGCCGCCCCGCCGCTCGCGCTGAACTGCACGCGGGTGCCGGCCGCGAGGGTGACTTCGGCCGGCGTCACGTCCACCCGCACCAGGCTGGCCTGGGCATTGGCGGCGTTCAGACGCCCGCCGCTGACGGTGAGGCCGGCCAGAGCGGCCACGGCATCCACGCTGTCGAGCAGCGCGGCCTTGAGGGCCACCAGATCGAGCGTGGGATCCGCCGCCAGCAGCAACGCCGCCGTGCCGGCCACATGGGGCGTGGCCATGGAGGTGCCGCTGAAACTCGAATAGGTGTTGGTCGGAGTGGTGCTGAGAATGCTCACGCCGGGCGCGCCCAGATCCACCGTCACGGCGCCGAAGTTGGAGAAACCGGCCAGGGCATCGTTGGCATCGGTAGCCGCGACCGAGACGATGTTGTCGAGGTCGTAACTGGCCGGATAGCTGGGGGTGACGTCGGTGTCCACACCGTCGTTGCCCGCCGCCGCCACGAACAGGTGACCCGCGACTTGGGCAGCGGCGATGGCGTCGTACAGGGCCTGACTGAACGCACCGCCGCCCCAGGAGTTGTTGGAGATCCGCGCGCCCATCATCACGGCATAGTCCAGGGCGCTGATGGCATCGGCCGTGCTGCCCGAGCCCCGGGCGCTGAGAAACTTCAGGGGCATGATCCGCGCCGACCAGTTCACCCCCGTCACGCCGATGCCGTTGTTGCCCACCGCGGCGATGGTGCCGGAGACGTGGGTGCCGTGATCGTTGTCGTCGAAGGGATCGTTGTCGTTGTTGACGAAATCCCAGCCCCGCACGTCGTCCACGTAACCGTTGTTGTCGTCGTCGATCCCGTTGCCGGGTATTTCGCCGGGGTTGGTCCAGACGTTGCCGACGATATCCTCGTGGTTGTAGTCCAGCCCGGTGTCGATCACCGCCACCACCACGTCAGTGCCGGTCTGGCGATCCCAGGCCTCCGGCGCGTCGATGTCGGCATCGGGCGTGCCGCCGGTCTGCCCGGTGTTGTGCAAACCGTACAGCTCGGGAAAGCGCGGATCATCGGGCAGTACCGTGGCCTGCACCCGGTAATCGGGCTCGGCGTACCTCACTCCGGCGCTGGCCTGCAGGCGGGCACGGGCAGCGTCCATGGACATGCCGCTGCGCACCTTGACCAGGGTGAGCCCCTGGACCAGCCGGAAGCGGCGCTGGGCCTCGCAACCGGCCGCCGTGAGCAGCTGCCGTTGCCGGGCGGCATCGACACCGGCCTCGAAACGCACCAACAGGGTATCGGGGGTAAAGGATTCGGCGTCGGGCTGGAGACCGACCACCGCACCGGCCATGCCCGGCAGCAGCCAAAGCCACAGCCCGGCAAGGAACAGAAAGTGAAAACGTGAACGGAATTCGGTTCTCATCGTCGTGTCCTCCGAAAGCGGAAAGCGGGAGCGCAACCGACGACAGCAGGGTCGGACCACTTGCAAGGCGACGGGCACGGCACCGGCCGTGCCCGCCATGCCGATCGAGGGAGGCCCCTCACTCCACCACGATGAACTGGGTCATCATGGCGTGATCCTCGTGCTCGAGGATGTGGCAGTGCATCATGTAGGCGGTGGTGATCTCGTTGGGATCGCCCACATAGTCGTCGAAGCGGCCAATCACGCGCACGGTGCCCATGGGCGGCACCTTGAACGTATCCTTCCAGCCGGCATCCTCCGGCGCCGGCGGCTGGCCGTTCACGTCCAGGATCTGCCACATGATGTCGTGGATGTGTACCGGATGCATCATGCCCGTGCGGTTGACCAGCTCCCAGATCTCGGTCGTACCCACCCGGGGAAAGGCGTCCACCCGGGTTTCCTCATAGGGCTGTCCGTTGATGACCCAGGGCTTGGGACCACCTTGCATGCCAAATACCCAGCGCCGCGTCTGAACCGCTGCGGCAGGATCCAGACGCTCGATCGGCCGCAGGAATGACGGGATCACGCTGGGGTCGTCCTCCACCCGCACCACGTCGAACCGCATGATCTGGGCGGTGCCGCCGCTCCCGGCGGTGTTCTCGAGAATGATCTGATCCCCCACACTGGCCGAGCCGAAATCGATGATCACGTCGAGCCGCTCAGCCGGCGCAATGTCGAGGCTGGCGCGGGTCACCGGCGCTTCCAGCAAGCCGCCGTCGGAGCCGATCTGCACGAAGCGCGCCCCGTTGCTCAAGCGCAGATTGTAGCGCCGGGCATTGGAACCGTTGAGGATCCGGAAACGGTAGCGGGCCGTCCCCACCTCGAAGTAGGGATAGGGCGTGCCGTTGACGAGGATGGTGTCGCCCAGCTCGCCCATGATGTTGTCCCGGTAGATCAGCGAGCCGTCGGCGGCGAAGGTCCGATCCTGAATCACGATGGCCACCTCGTGATCGCCGGAGGGCAGGCCCAGCGAACGCTCATAGTCGTCGGACATGAGGTAGAAACCGGCCAGACCGGCATAGACCTGATCACCAGTGAGATCATTGGTGTGATCGTGATACCAGAGCGTGGCCGGCACCTGCTTGTTGGTGTAGTAGTAGTCCTTGGCGGTACCGGGATCCACGTAATCGACGGGATGACCGTCGTTGCCCGCCGGCATGTGACCACCATGCAGGTGGGTGGTGGTGCGCACGTTGGTTTCGTTGATCTGCCGCACGATCACTTCCTGATTGCTGTCCACCATGATGGTCGGCCCCGGCGTCAGGCCCTCATAGCCGAGAATGTCGGTCTGCAGGCCGGGAATGATCTCCACGCTGGCATTGCGCTGATGGATTTCATAGATGGGGCGACCGGCGGCATCCGTACCAACCGGCTGGGCCACGGGCGGAATGTTTAGCGGCAGCTCGAAGACCGGCACGGTGGGACTGCCACCACCGCCGCCCATGCGGGCCAGGCCGGTTCGGGCCAGCAGCAGGGCCGGCGCGGCGGCACCGACGGTCTTGAGAAATCTGCGACGGGTTGTGGTCATGTTGAGGCTTCCTCCACGGTTGGTGCCATGCCCGGGGGGCTGGCATGGATTTCTTGTTGTGTTTGCGGAATGTCCGCGCCGGAGAACCCTAGCCGAAGCCCGACGCCGGAATCTGTATCTCTCGTCTGGAACTTTTGACACAGAAGCCGGGACCCCGGCTGGGGTAAGGTTGCGGAAGTACCCGTCGTTCCTGCAGAAGTTCCCCTGGCATCCTCAGGGCCGTTGCAGGAGGGTTTTTGCGGAATTTGTGGAAGGCGTCACAGGTTTTGTCACTGACGAGGCTTTCTGGAGGGTACACACCATGGACATGACCATCGAATCGCCCAAGGCCGGTTCTGCCGCTTCCTCGACACTCGAGGATCTGCTCGCCCAACCCTGGGCCGGCATCTTCGACATCCATCAGCAAAGGCGGATCCCGGCCGGTACCTATCTCTTTCGGGAAGGCGAGACCTGCGCCCATTTCATGTGGCTGCTGGAAGGTGCGGTTCGGGTCTTCAAACACTCCCCGGCCGGTCGCGAGATCACCCTCTACCGGGTCCATCCCGGCGAGCTGTGCGTGCTGAGCCTGCAATGCCTGCTGTCCGGCAGCGGTTTTCCGGCCGTGGCGGTGGCCGAAACCCGGCTGCGGGGCCTGATCCTCGGCCGCGCCGACTTCCTCCAGGCCATCGATGATTCCGCGGAATTTCGTCGCTATCTGCTGAACACCCTGTCCCGACGTCTGGCCGACGTGGTGCAACTGGTCTCGGACGTGACCTTCCAGCGCCTGGAACTGCGGCTGAGCTGTCTGCTCGGCAAGCTGTTCCGCCAATCGGAAGGGAGGCCACTGCAGATCACCCATGCCAGACTGGCCCACGAACTCGGCACCACCCGAGAGATGATCAGCCGGATCCTCAAGTCGCTCGAACAGCGCCGGTGCATCCGTCTCTCACGGGGTGAAATCGAACTGCTGTCGGCCGAGGAACTGAGCCTGGACATGGCGTCGGCGTTGTGACCCGACGCTCGTCATGTTGAAGGGTTGCCGAATGGAAACGGTGCGCTGCGACGCGAGCGCGCCCTACGGGACGGCCGGCACGCCAGCAGTGGACAGGCGGTGGTAGTGCACGACCTTCTCGATCAGCAGCCAGTGGAATCCCATGCCGAAGAGCACGGCCACGTGGAACAGCTCGTGGCCGCCGATCACGCCCGGCACCAGTTCGGGGGGATGGAGGAAGTCGATGATCGCGCCGGCGGTGAAGGCGATGGCTCCATAGATCAACGGCTTGAGGAAACGGGTGCCGTGCCAGCGGTATAGGGCCACGGCGGAGAGAATGCCCATCCAGCCCAGGCCCAGGTACATCAGCAGGCCGAGGCCTTCGGGGAGTTCGTCGAAGTAGATGCTCTTGAGGGTGAGGCCGGCGATGGCCAGCCCCCAGACCAGCGCCAGGATCCCCCAGCGCCAGAAGCCGCGGAACAGCAGGATGTGCAGGGGCGTGAAGGTGCCGGCGATCTGAATGAAGATGGCGGCATGATCCAGCCGCTGCAGCACCAGCCGCGGCGTGCCGCCCGGATCGAGCAGGTGGAACACGCCGCTCATGGCCAGCAGGAACACGCAGGCGAACACGTACACGGCCAGCGAGGCGAGACGCGCCGCATGGCCACGCGCCCGCAGCAGCAGGGCAATGCCGAAACCGGCGAAGGCGGCGATGGGCAGCAGATGGGAAAGGGAACTGAAGGGCTCGGCGAAGCCGGGAATGGCCTGAATCAAGGGGAAACGTCCTGAAATGATCGACGGCCAGGTACACCGTCATGTTCAGCATACGCCATTTCCGGTCAAAGTAAAGGCGTTGCCACGAATCCGGCGCAGGAACAGGGCCCCGAACCGGACCAAATCGCCGTTCCGAATTCTGGAATATCTGCTCGTTTCAAGCACTAAGCCCTTGGGAGTCGGAGGGACGTTTCGTGACCGTCGGCCGCAGGGATGCGGCCGTCGAGCCTACAGGGATGTATTCACGGCGTGTCACGAAACGTCCCTCCGACTCCCAAGGGCGTACCAAATGCAGGGTTCGCCAACACGAACCTTTCTTTGAAGTCGGGACGGCGATTTGGTGCGTTCTCGACTGAGGCTCAACGGGCACGCTGAAGCCGAGCGCTCAATATCACGCCGGTTCGCGGGTGAACCAGCGCCAGAGATGGCCGGCGGGATGTTCCTCGCCGGTGATCACGTAGTTGAGCACGTTGTCGTTGCCGCGCACCCATTCCATCATCCAGCGGGCATGGGGATGGCCGCAGAACAGCAGGCGATCCCCCGAGCGCAGGGGGAAGTCGGCATCGGGCAGAAGGATGTCCTCGCCACCCCGTTCACACAGCAGCGGAATGCAGGGCAGGCTGCGGTTCCGGTCCCGGGGGTCACGGCAGACGTGGCCCAGGCGCAGATCGCCTTCGCGCCGGGCGCGGGCATAGAGCGCCGGCGCGTCGCCGGGCGTGATGTCCACCTCCCAGGTGGCCGGGGCCCGATCTTCCACCACGCCATAGATCCGGCTGTTGAGCCGGTTGGCCCAGTCGTTGTCCTGCTGCCGGGCCAGGCGCAGGAAGGTTTCCAGCAGCGGGGTCTGAATCAGGGCGAAGATCTTGTGGGCGATGATGCTGCCCCGGCGCATGATGAGATCCAGCTTCGCGGCACGGAAGATCGCATCGTTGCTGCGCGAGTTCTGGCGGGCGACCCGGAACAGCTTCGGGTTGAGATCCCGCGCGGTCATGAGGATCGACAGGTTGTTGGCATCGTCGTCAGTGCCGGCGACGATGCCCACCGCCTCGTCCACGCCCGCCAGGCGCAGGGTCTGGGCCTCGGTGCCCAGCCCCTTGACCGTGCCCGGCGGCGCCCCGGCCGCTTCCGGCCGGGCCTCGATGACGGTGACCTCGATGTTCTCCTGGCGCAGGCGTTCGTATACCGCCTTGCCGAAGCGGCCGTAGCCGCAGAGGATCCACTTGCCATGGGGCGGATAGAGTGGCTCCAGCAGCGCCTCGCCCGGCACCGCGGTCATCCATTCATAGAGCAGGTAGGTGCCGGGCGAGTGCAGGGCCAGGGCCAGGCGGCCGGCAAAGGTGTCGAAGGGGTTGATGATGTGGTTGGCGCCGAAGGAGGCGATGTTGGCCTCCATCTCCCGGGTCTCGGCGCGGGCGATGGTGGTCAGGTGGGGATTGAGCAGGTTGCTGGTGATGGCCACCTGGAGGTTCACCGCATCCACGTTGGTCAGGGCCACCACGCCGATGCAGCGGGGATTCTTCAGGCCCGCCTTGCACAGGTTGTCGGGCTCGGCGGCGTCGGCGCACAGGGCCGGCACGTAGCTGCGCAGATCGGCCAGTTCCAGGGCATCGATCCGTTCCTGGCGCTTTTCCACCACCACCGCATTGAAGCCGGCATCGGTCAGGGCCCGCACCAGCATGCTGCCCGTGTCGCCATAGCCGCAGACCAGGTAGAAGGGATCGCGGATCCGGCGCACGGCGCGCAGGAAGGCCTGCTCGGTGAGCAGGCGCCGGAAGCCCGGGTCCTGCAGGGCCGAGAGCAGCGAACCGATGCCGTAGAGCCAGGCCACCACGGTGGCATAGATGGAGACGGTGGCCCACAGGCGCTGGGCATCGGTGAAGGGGTAGGGGATCTCGCCAAAGCCGATGGTGGTGCCCATGAAACTGACGAAGTAGAAGGCATGGAAGAAATCCATGCGCCAGGGGCGGCCCTGATCGTCCATCCCCGGTATCAGGGTGAAGCCGAGAATGGAGACGGCATACACCAGAATCAGGACGATCAGCGGCGAATGCAGGCGCCGCAGCAGGACGAAGACGATGTTGGGCATGAATGCGCTCCTGGACGCCGTGCCGAATTCTCGAATATTTCGATCGCAAGTCCACCAATGGGCACGCCCTCGAGGGCTCTGTGCTAACGAATCACGAACAAGCGAAATCGGGAATGTCTTTTTATCGCCGGACCATCACCGTCTCGGTGACCAGCAGCACCACCGAGGTCACGTTGGCCAGCACCGCCCCGCCGGAGAGGGAGACGATGGCGGCCATGGCGTGGGGGGTCATGCCGGCCTCGGTCATGTTCTCCACGATGCCCCAGACCACGGCCGCGGCGATGAGCTGCAGATCCGCCACCAGGGAGGTGGCCAGCAGCACCGCCCCGATGTGGGTGCGATCGCCGAACTTGAGCACGGTGGCGATCAGGCTCACCACGATGGCCGCGTACAGCTCGTAGACGTTGTGGTGGACGGGGTTGGCGATGTCACCGAGGAAGAAACCGAAGTTGAGGGTCAGCGCCAGGACGATGAAGAACGCGAAGATGACCTTTTCCAGATTCATGCCCCTCTCCCGATGGCCGGCGAATGTCCGCGAAAATATAGCATGATTTCCGGTTTCTGCCGCTGAGCCCCCGTTTTCCTGCCATCCGTCGCCCGGATGGCTGCCCGGCTTTGACAACCCTCCGGGAACACACTATATCCATGGGTGTAACCCGAGATGGGAGGATCCGCTCATGGAAGTCAATCGCCAAGGGGAAAGCGGTCCCGTGCCCTTCCGCTCCGGCCGCTTCTTCAACGTGGGCTCCGCCTGGTATTTCGCCACCCGCGAGGCCCTCGACCAGGGCCCCTTCCCCACTCGTCGGGAGGCCGAATCGGCCCTGGCCATGTACATCGAGAACGTTCGCCAGGTGGAACGGCACTGGCAGTAGCCCTGCCCCGGTGGTCGCCGCCGGGGAGAATCCTTCAGTTTTCGGCCGACCCTGCCGATACGACAGGTAACCATCGCGCGCGGAACGGATCCGCCGGGATGGTCATTGATGACCATCAATGACCATGGCCGCGGGGATGCCGCATACTTGAATCTTGTCGTCATCAATCCAGGGTTCCTGCCATGGCCGACTCCCAGCCCGACTCCCCCGAACTCGCCCTGGCCGCGCCGCCGGCCGCCGGGCGCAAGCACAAGCGCCTCTCGCGCAAGGACATCTTTCGCCACGGGGCCTATCCGTACAAGAAGAAGATGTCGGTGAAGGAATACGAAGCGCGCAAGAAGGCGCTGCAGATCGAGCTGCTCAAGCTGCAAAACTGGGTGAAGGACACCGGCCAGCGGATCGTCATCCTGTTCGAGGGCCGTGACGCGGCCGGCAAGGGCGGCACCATCAAGCGTTTCATGGAGCATCTCAATCCCCGCGGCGCGCGGGTGGTGGCCCTGGAGAAACCCACCGAGGTGGAACGGGGCCAGTGGTACTTCCAGCGTTACATCAACAACCTGCCCACCGCCGGCGAGATCGTCCTGTTCGACCGGTCATGGTACAACCGGGCCGGGGTAGAGAAGGTCATGGGGTTCTGCACGCCGGCCGAATACCTGGAGTTCATGCGCCAGGCCCCGGAACTGGAGCGGATGCTGGTGCGCAGCGGCATCCACCTGTTCAAGCTGTGGTTCTCGGTGAGCCGCGAGGAGCAGTTCCGCCGCTTCCAGAAACGGCGCAAGGATCCCCTCAAGCAGTGGAAGCTCAGCCCCATCGACATGGCCTCGCTGGACAAGTGGGACGACTACACCCGGGCCAAGGAGTCCATGTTCTTCTACACCGACACCGCCGACGCGCCGTGGACGGTGATCAAGTCGGACGACAAGAAACGGGCCCGCCTCAATGCCATGCTGCACGTGCTGAACAACCTGCCCTATGCCAACAAGGACGACAGCGTGGTGACCGCGCCCGATCCGCTGATCGTGGGCCGCCCCGCCGATCTCTACGAGGAAGACGAAAGGCCCTTCCACGACGCGCCGACGGTGTGAAGGGAATCACCATGGACCGCGGCCAGCCCCTCGGGAGGGCGGGCGGCAAGGTGGGCACGGGGCAGCAGAATCCGCACGCCGATCGCAAAAAGCTGCTATGCTTGCGGGGAATCAGGACATCCTTCTGCCCTGCCGAGGGTCGAACGGCCCGCTTCATCCATCATCCAACCCCACTCATTTCCCAAGTTCAATCAAGGATTTATCTTTATGCAAATCGCAGACAACGCCGTGGTCACCATCGACTACACCCTGAAGGACGACGAAGGCAACGTCATCGACAGCTCCACCGACGGCAAATTCGCCTATCTGCACGGCGCCTTCAACATCATTCCCGGCCTCGAGAAGGCCCTGGCCGGCAAGAGCGCCGGTGACGAGCTCAACGTGAGCGTCAGCCCCGCCGAGGGCTACGGCGAGCGCAACGATGCCATGGTGCAGGCCGTGCCCCGCGAGATGTTCGAGGAAGGCACCACCCCCGAGGTGGGCATGCAGTTCCACGCCGAATCGCCCCAGGGCGAGACCATCGTGGTCACCGTGGTCGGCGTCGAGGACGACACCATCACCGTGGACGGCAACCACCCCCTGGCCGGCGTGAACCTCAACTTCGACGTGAAGGTGGTGGACGTGCGCCCGGCCACCGAGGAAGAGATCGCCCACGGTCACGTGCACGGCCCCGAGGGCCACGCCCACGCCTGAGGGCGGCCGGGCCGTTCAGGTCTCCATCTGAACGGCCCGCAGTTCGTCGTCCGGCAGCCCTGCCCTGCGCAGGGCCTGCCGGAAGGCCTGCCGCGTCGGACAGCGGCGGGCGAAGAACAGATGGGAAGCGCCCGGCTTCCCGTCACTGGCGCCGAAACCCGGCAACGGCACCGACAGGCCACGCATGTTGGCCAGCACCTCCGCCCACTGCGCTTCGCGGTGGATCTCCCCGCACTGATACCAGACGCTCACCAGCCGCGCATGTTCGCGCAGGGCATCGATGTGCCAGCGTCGCGGCTTGTCCTGCCGGGCATGGCGCCCCACCCGCGCGGCGATGCCGCCGGGGCCGAAGGCCGACCCCACGTACAGATAGCAGCCGGGTTCGAGCGTCAGCGTGCCGAGCCGCCCCACTTCCAGGCGGTCGAAGGTGCAGGACTCGAGCAGCAGCACGTAGGTGCCGCTGCAGTCGGGCAGCGCGGGCGATGACACCGCCGGTCGGCCTTACATCAGGCCGCAGGCGCCGCCGCCACAGCAGCCGCCCGTGTCACAGGCGCTGCCGCTGCCCAGGCTGGAGGCATTGACCACCTGGCCGCCGGTGGCCAGCTTGCGCACCGGCGCATCGGATGGCGTGTCGCCCGGCTCGATGCCGGCACGCGCGCACAGCTCCCCCCAGGTGGCGATGACCTCGTTCATGCCGTGGCGGACTTCCACCACGCGGTCGTTGGCGTCGCAGCGATAATCGTAGGTAGGCATGACTACTCCTGTTGCTGAAGGTTGAAAATCGGAATCTTGCATGGCTGTTCCGAATTCCCGAACATCTTTGGCTATTGGGCAGCATCTGACACGCCCTTGAGGGCTCTGTACTCGCAACGATCCCCTGGTCGGGAATTCGGAACAACCATTTCGAGATATAGTAACGTTTTTCCCAATCCCAAGCCGAAACATGCCCACCACCCCGCAGATCCTCACCCGTCATCAGGCCCGCCTGCGCCAGTGCCGCCGCTGCCCCGACATGCAGGGTCCGCCGGTCACCGGCCAGCCGGTGGTCTCGCCGGTGCTGCTGGTGGGCCAGGCCCCCGGCCCGAAGGAGATCGTCGAGCACCGCCCCTTCGCCTGGACCGCCGGCAAGACCCTGTTCGGCTGGTTCGCCACCCTGGGGGTGGACGAGGCGGCCTTCCGCAGCCACGTGTACATGGCCGCCGTCTGCCGCTGCTTCCCCGGCAAGAACCCCCGGGGCGGCGACCGGGTGCCGAGCCCCGAGGAGATCGCCCACTGCGCCCCGTGGCTGGCGAAGGAGATCACACTGCTGCAGCCGCGCCTGTTGCTGCCGGTGGGCAAGCTGGCCATCGCCCGCTTCCTGCCCGTGCAGAAACTCACGGAGGTCATCGGCGACGAATTCAGCGTGCAACACGCCGGCCACACCATGGACTGCATCCCCCTCCCCCACCCCTCCGGCGCCTCCACCTGGCACCGCACCGAACCGGGCAAGACCCTGCTGCAAAAGGCCCTGCGGCGGATCGCACGGCATCCGGCGTGGCAGGCAGCGTTCGAAAATTGACAGGGTTTCAACGCAAAGGGTTTTGAAATCGTACGTAGGAGCGGCGCAAGCCGCGACAAGCCAGGGCCGAGGAACGAGTGGCGAGGGACGAGGTTACCGAAGCCAACCAACCTCGTTATCCCTCGGGCCTCGTCCCTCGCCACTCGGCCCTGCATGGGTCGGTCGCGGCTTGCGCCGCTCCTACACGATCACTTTCTTCGCGCCTTTGCGTTGGATTTTCACCCCCGGGTCACATCCAGATGCAGGTACCGCCCCAGCCACAGGAACGGTTCGCGGCGGCAGAACATCCGCTCCATTTCCAGCAGGTCGTCGAAGCTTCGGGCCTCGCGGATGGCGGGATCGAGGTAGTCGTGGATCACGCGCACGCCGCAGCGGTCATGGACGCGCAGGCCGCGTTCGTGCAGCCAGGCTTCCACTTCGCGGGGATCGCGCGGGTGGGTGGGGGTGAGGCTCTTGCGATGGCCGCCGTAGTCTTCGCGCTGCACCTTGCGGAAGTTGCCCCGCAACAGGTTGCGCCAGACCAGGGCGTCGCGGTTGTAGAAGAGCAGGGAGAGGCGGCCCTGCGGCGCCAGCAGATCGCGCACCCGGTCGAGCACCGTGCCGGGATCGGCCACCCATTCGAGCACGGCGTGCAGCAGTACCAGATCGAAGCGGCCGTGTTCGTCTGCGCTCAGCGACTGCAACGGGCCGTGGACGAAATGGATCCGATCCATGTGCTCGGCCAGGTTCTCCCGTGCCTGTTCGATCATCCGCGCCGAGTGATCGCACAGGAGCAGTTGGTGCCCCTTCCCCGCCAGCCAACCGGCCACGTGGCCCGGCCCGCAGCCGGCGTCGAGAATGCGCAGGGAGCGGCCGGCCGGCAATACCGCCAGCATCCGCTCCAGTGCCTCCTGCACGATGGCCAGGCGCAGACGGCCCTTGGCGGTGCCGTAGATGTTGCGCGCGAAGCGGTCGGCCAGATCGTCGAAGTTGCGATCGCCGCTCATGGCAGGTCGTTCAGTCCAGCCATTCGACGATGTAGTAAAGCCGCAGCCCTTCTGATGAACGGGAAGGCCCCACCACCCGAGCGGCGTACCGCTTGCTGGCCGGATCCGCCGCCGCCAGGGCCGCCTCCGCCGAGTCCATGAGGGTCACCGATCCTTCCGGCACCCGGTCCCGGCTGCGCCGCGGCACGTGCACCACGGCATACTGCTCGTCGATCACGGGGGCGTCGGGGTCGATCTCGATTCCACGCATGGTGCCGATTTCCTGGGTTGAGGTGTTTCAACGCAAAGGCGCAAAGACGCCAAGGGCGCAAAGGGGTATCGATGACTTCATGCACGAGGCTCGCAACAGGCCATCTGACGCATCACAAACCATTACCTTTGCGTTCTCTGCGCCTTCGCGCCTTGGCGTTGGATCTTCATCCCTCTCGACGAATCACCCGGCCACCTTGGGCAAATGGTGCAGGGCCGCTTCGATGGCTTCGGCGGGGTATTCGAAGTCTTCCAGTTCGCCGCTGAAGTACTTGTCGTAGGAGGCCATGTCGAAGTGACCGTGGCCGGAGAGGTTGAAGAACAGGGTCTTGGCCTCGCCCGTCTCCTTGCATCTGAGCGCCTCGTCGATGCAGGCGCGGATGGCGTGGTTGGATTCGGGCGCGGGGATGATGCCCTCGGCGCGGGCGAACTGCACGCCGGCCTCGAAGGTGGGCAACTGGTGCACGGCCACCGCCTCGATGAGGCCTTCGTGATAGAGCTGGGAGACCAGGGCCGAGTCGCCGTGATAGCGCAGACCGCCGGCGTGGATGCCGGGCGGGACGAAATCGTGGCCGAGGGTGTACATCTTCAGCAGCGGAGTCAGGCCGATGGTGTCGCCGAAGTCGTAGGCGTAGTGGCCGCGGGTGAGGGTCGGGCAGGAAGTGGGCTCCACCGCCACCAGGCGCACGTCCTTGCCGGCGGCCTTGTCGGCGAAGAAGGGAAAGGCCACGCCGCCGAAGTTGGAGCCGCCACCGCAGGGGGCGAAGATCACGTCGGGATAGTCGTCCACCATCTCGAACTGCTTCTTGGCTTCCTGGCCGATGACGGTCTGGTGCAGGAGCACGTGGTTGAGCACCGAGCCGAGGGAGTAGTTGGTGTCGTCCCGGGAGGCAGCCTCCTCCACCGCCTCGGAGATGGCGATGCCGAGCGAGCCGGGCGAGTCGGGATCTTCGGCGAGGATCTTGCGGCCGGCCTCGGTCTGATCGGTGGGGCTGGCCAGCACCTCGGCGCCCCAGGTCTGCATCATGGAGCGGCGGAAGGGCTTCTGCTCGTAGCTCACCTTCACCATGTACACCCGCACCTCGATGCCGAACATCTCGCCCACCAGGGCCAGCGAGGAGCCCCACTGGCCGGCGCCGGTCTCGGTAGTGAGGCGGCGGATGCCGGCCTCGCGGTTGTAGTAGGCCTGGGCCACGGCGGTATTGGGCTTGTGGGAACCGGCCGGGCTCACGCCTTCGTACTTGTAATAGATCCGCGCCGGGGTGCCGAGCGCCTGCTCCAGGCGATGAGCCCGGTACAGCGGCGAGGGCCGCCACAACCGGTAGATTTCCCGCACTTCCTCGGGAATGGGAATCCAGCGTTCCGCCGAGACTTCCTGCTCGATGAGGGCCTCGGGAAAGATGGCCGCCAAGGCGTCCGGGCCGATGGGCTGCCCGTCGGGGCCCAGGGGCGGCGCCGGCGGATTGGGCATGTCGGCCACCACGTTGTACCAGTGGGTGGGAATGTCGCGCTCGTCGAGCAGGATCTTGGTTCGGGACATCAGACTCCCCCTTGTTTGAGTTGCGAGTGACGAGGGACGAGGGGCGAGGACGATGGCGGGCTTGAGCCCGCCATCCTTGTCGCCCCCGTCATTTTTCGAGTTCGTATTTGCGGGTGGGGCGTTTTTCCAGGGTCCATTCGTGCATGGAGCCGTCGTAGAGCTTCGTGTGCTTGTTGCCGAACAGCTCGTGCCAGATGAACCAGCCCCCGGAAGCCAGGTGGCCGCTGTTGCAGTAGGTGATGGTGGGCTTGCCGGGATCGAGGCCCAGCCCCCTGGCCAGTTGTTTCAGATCGGCCACCGGCAGGAACTTCGCCGGCAGGCGGGGCTGGGTCATGATGTCGTTGCTGTAGATCCGGGCGCCGGGGATGTGGCCCTCGGCATACACGTAGGATTTGCGATAGACGCCCAGATACTGGGGCAGGGGCCGGTTGTCCACGAGCTGGGCGCTGCCGCCTTTTACCGCCCTGGCCACGTCGGCCGAGGAGGCGAAGATTTCCTTGCGCTCGGCGGTGGCCACCCAGTCGCCCTTCGTCGCCCGGGGCATGCTGGTCTCGACCTCGTTGCCGGCGGCGATCCAGGCCGCCAGCCCGCCGTCGAGGATGGCCATGTCGTCGGTGCCGTAGTACTTGAGCTGCCAGTAGAGACGGGTGGCCATGGTCATGTCGCCGTTGTGCTGGCCGCGGGAGGTAATGACCAGCGGCTTGCCCTTCGGCACGCCGAAGGACCGCATGATCTTCTCGAAGGCGGCCTTGTCGAGGATCATCTTCTCCACCTTGCGGCCGTCCACGATCCGGGTGCCGCGGATCTTCTTGTAATCGATCCACAGGGCACCGGGGATGCGGCCGTTGGCCTGCACCAGCACCCGCTTGCCGCTCTTGCGATCCTTCATGTAACGGGGCGGCTGGGTGAAACTGCGCGGATTGACGCGCACGTCGAGCACCACCACCTTGTCGCGGTTGGCCGCAAGCCAGGCCGCATCCACCAGCGGGCCGGGTACGGTTTTCGCCACGGCCAGCCACGGCAGCAGCAACAGGGTCAGCAACCATCCTGTGCGGTATTTCATGTCACACCTCCTTAGCGATTGAGGGGGAGCGCGACGGCGCGTCCGCTCCCGATGGGGTTTCGCCGCCGTCGAGCCCGAGCCGTTCGGCCAGCGTGGCCAGCAGATCCACCGGCTGGCGCGACAGCGTGTAGATGTTCCGATCCTGCCAGACCGTCTCCTGCGGCCGGCCTGCGCCCCGTTCGGCCAGACAAGCATCCCGCGCTTCGAGCAGGGCCGGCAGTTGCGGCCGCCACAGGCCCAGCATGTGGGTCAGCCAGCGCTCGGTGAGCGAGAGGCCTTGTGCCTCCCCGGCGCAGGCCAGAAACCGGTCGAGCGCGGTCAGCAGTTCGGACGGCGCCCGCCACGGCCCGGCCGTGACCCAGCGGTTGACGGTGAACCAGGCCCGCGGCTGGCCCTCCCCGTCGATGGACAGCGCCGCCAGATGCGACCACTCGCTCCCGGCCGGCAGGAACAGGTGGAAATGGCCGTGTTCGTCGTCACGCCGCCAGGGATCGGCGTGGCTGTGATAGTAGGCCCGCAAACCGCACTCGCCGAAACGCAGCGCCCGACGGGGATAGCGCACGCCCCGCACGATGCGCGGCGGCTCGCCCAGCAGGGGCAGCACCGGATTGGTGCGCTGCTCGCCCAGCGCCTGCAGATCGGCCAGCAGGGCGCGGGCCGGATCCATCAGCCCAATCCGCAGGGCGCTTCGCTGGCCGGTTCCGTGCCCAGCCCGCAGGGCGCTTCGCCGCCCAGGCCGCAGGGGGCTTCCGTCCCCAGGCCACAGGGCGCTTCGGTCCCAAGGCCGCAGGGGGGTTCGCCGCCCATGCCACAGGGCGAAAGATCACAGGGCGAACCCCCTTCCAGTCCGCAAGGCGTCTCGCCCAGGCTGCAGGGATTGCCCTGGCCGCAGGGGGCCGCCGTCTCGCCGGCCGGGGCATGCTGGGCGGCGGGTGCGGTCGGCGCGGGCAGGGGATGGCGGGTGTAGTCGATGGCCACGGCCAGGGCCGCGAGGCTGATGGCGGTGCCCATCACGAGGGCGCTCTGCTTGTGTTCGAGTTTGGCCATGGCGTTCAGTAGGGTTTGTCCAGCCCGGTCCAGATCCGGATGCGCACGCCCACCCAGGTCCCGGCGAAACCGGCCAGCATCCACAGCCAGCCGTGCAGGCTGCCCGAGGCGATACCGGCGAACATGCCGCCGATGTTGCAGCCGAAGGCCAGCCGGGCGCCATAGCCGAGCAGCAGGCCGCCGACGACGGAAGCAGCCACCAGGCGCCAGTCGATCCGCTTGGCGGGGGCGAACTTGCCGGCCAGGGCCGCGGCGAGCATGGCGCCGAGGATGATGCCGAAGTCCATCACCGAGGTGACGTCGGCCAGCACCGGCCGCTGCAGCGCCCGGGCGGGGTAACCGGCGCTCCAGTAGGTCCAGGTGCTCACGTCGCCCCCCAGCGCCGTGAAGATCTTGGCACCCCACAGGCCGAAGGCGAAGGTGATGGACCAGGGATAACCGGCCACGATCAGCACCAGAAAGCTGAGGATCGCCAGCCCCGCCACGCCCCAGGCCCAGGACCAGGGCCCGAAGATGAGCCGCTCGCTGAAGGGCCGCTCATCGGACAGGGTGAGCGGCTTGAGGCGGCCGTGACGGCGCCACTCGAGACTGCGCACGATCCAGAACAGGCCGGCCAGCACCGCGATCTGGATCGCCGCGGCCGGCAGCCAGCCGCCCAGTTCCTGAATCACCGACACCCGGCCGATGTTGGGCAGGGTGGTCCACCAGGGCAGATGGGCGGTGCCGATCAGCGAGCCGACGATGAAGAAGGCCAGGGTGATGAGCATGTTCACATGGCCCTGCCCCACCGTGAACAGGGTGCCCGAGCCGCAACCGGCGCCCAGCTCCATGCCGATGCCGAACAGGAAGGCCCCCACCAGGACCGACACGCCCACCGGCCCCATGGCGCTACCGGCCTGCAGGCCGGGGAAGGCGTGATCGATGACGGGGAAGAAGATGGCGGTGGTCACCATGAACAGCAGCAGTTGCGCGCGCAGGCCCACGCTCTCGCGCCGGCGAATGAAGTTGCGCCAGACGCTGGAGAAGCCGAAGGCGGCATGCAGCAGGGTGACGCCGAGCCCCACGGCGATCAGGAACAGCAGGGCATGCCGGGTGGCCACGGTGGCCTGCAGGAACAGGGCCAGGGCGAGGATGCCGAGGCTGGTCAGCAACGCCACCGGATATTCCGTGCGCGGGGCCGGGATCGCCTGTGCCATGGGGTTCCCCTGTTGTTGGTATTCTCGACAGGACTACTAAGCCAAACGGTAACAAAGCCTCATTCAGAGCGAACCTGATGCGCCGGATCAAGGCGCGACCCGCCGGGAATGGTCCAACCCTTTCCAAGGGTCGCAACGCCGAGCCGGCGCATCAGGTTCGCTCCCTTCGGGCGGGCCTCTGGATGGCCATTCGCGGCGTTGCCGCGGCTTGACAGGGAATGACCCTGCCGGCGCCACGGCGCCTTGCGCCTGACCATCCAGAGACCCGCTGAATGAGGCTTTGTTACCGTTTGGCTTAGTGAGCCAGAGTAGGGCATGGCAACCGCGACTTCAAGGGCGAGCGTCACCGTCGCCGCAGGCGGGCCAGATAGTTCTGCAACGCAGAGCGCACGAAGCGTTCATGCTGCCAGGGCCGGTTGGCCAGGCGCACCCTGGAGCGGGGCCGCAGCACGTAGCACCAGGCTCGCCGTTCGCGTCCCGCCGCGTCCCGCACCGTCACTTCGACGCGGCGGTAGAAAGCGTCCTCGTAGCGATCGAGGCGGGCCAGTTCCCGGGGAGAGAGCCCCGTGTACAACACCCCCGCCACGCTTGCGCCCCGCTCGGGCACCACCACCGGATAGACCCGGCCGCGCAGGCCGTAACGGCGATAACCGGGCAGCACCGCCGGCGCGTGCGGCGGCACGCGGCCGATCACGGCGCGCATCACCGCCGGGGTCATCAGGGTGCCATAGACGAACAGATCCGCCATGCCGCCAGTATGCCAGAGGGCACGACTGGTACACTACGCGCCCTGTTCCACCTGCCACACATGCCGCCATGACCGATTCCACCGCCTACCAGCCCGGCCAGCGGGTACTCTCCGACGCCGAACCGGAACTGGGTCTGGGCGTGATCGAGGACATCTCGCCCCGGCGGGTAACGGTGGCCTTTCCCGCCAGCGACACCCGCCGCACCTACGCCCTGCCCGCCCCGCCCCTGCACCGCCTGCGTTTCGCCCCGGGCGATCGCATCACCCTGCGCGACGGCACCACGCTCGTCGTGGAGACGGTGGACGAGGAAAACGGCCTGCTGATCTACGCCGGCCGCACGGACGAAGGAACGCCCCGGCGCGCCGCGGAAACGGCGCTGGACGACCACCTGCGCCTCGATCGCCCGCGGGATCGTCTGCTGGCCGGGCAGATCGACAGCGAGCACTGGTACCGCCTGCGGCGCGAAGGCCGCGAAGCCCGGGCTCGCCTGCTGCCTTCGCCGGCATGGGGGCTGGCCGGAGCCCGCGTCGATCTCCTTCCCCACCAGCTCTACATCGCCCACGAAGTGGCCGACCGTCCCCTGCCGCGGGTGCTGCTGGCCGACGAGGTGGGCCTGGGCAAGACCATCGAGGCGGGCCTGATCCTGCACCGCCTGATTCTCGGCGGCCGCGTGCAGCGGGCCCTGATCCTGGTGCCGGACGCGCTCATCCACCAGTGGCTGGTGGAGATGCGCCATCGTTTCCATCTGCGCTTCGCCCTGTTCGACGCGGCACGCTGTGAAGCCCTGGCCTCGGACGGCGGCAACCCCTTTCAGAGCGAACAGCTGGTGCTCGCCAGCCTCGGCCTGTTCCTCGGCCCGCAGGACTGGCGCGAACCGGCCCTGGCCAGCGAATGGGACATGATCGTGGTGGACGAGGCCCATCATCTGGAATGGACACCCGAGGCCCCCAGCGAGGCCTATCGTTTCGTGGAAGGGCTGGCCAAGCGCACGCCCGGCGTGCTGCTGCTGACCGCCACGCCCGAACAGCTCGGCGCCGCGGGCCATTTCGCCCGGCTGCGCCTGCTCGATCCCCACCGCTTCCACGATCTCGACGCCTTCCTGGCCGAGGAACGCCGCTACCGCCCCGTGGCCCGCGCCGCCGCGGCCCTGCTCGACGAGCCGGTGCTGCCCGCCGCGGCCCGCGACACCCTGCAGGCCACCTTCCGCGACGATCCGGAAGCCCTGGCCTGGCTCGACACGGTGGCCGACGCCAACGTGGACGTGGACACCCGCGACGACGCCCGCGACCGCCTCCTGCAGCGTCTGCTGGATCGCCATGGCACCGGCCGCGTGCTGTTCCGCAACACCCGCGATCACGTGAAGGGCTTCCCCCTGCGGGAACTCCGTCCCACGCCCCTGCCCTGGCCGGCCGAGTACGACGCCATTTTCGCCGTGCTCGCCACCGGCGAAGCCCGCGAACGATTCGCCGCGCAGCGGCAGCGCCCCTGGCACCGGCTGCTGCTCACGCCGGAGGCGATCTACCGCACCCTGCAGACACTCGAGACGCCGGCGCTCGCCGGCAGCCGGCCGTGGTGGCGCATCGATCCCCGTGTCGGCTGGCTGCTGCAGACCCTGCGTGCCCTGCGCGGCGAAAAAGTGCTGGTGATCTGCGCCGACGCGCAGACCGCCGTCGATCTCGAACAGGTGTTGCGCCAGCGCGAAGGGCTGCGGGTGGCCGCCTTCCACGAAGGCATGACGCTGCTGGAACGGGATCGCGCCGCCGCCTGGTTCGCCGACCTGGAAGAAGGCGCCCAGGCGCTGATCTGCTCCGAGATCGGCAGCGAGGGGCGCAACTTCCAGTTCGCCCATCACCTGGTGCTGTTCGACCTGCCCGATCATCCCGATCTGCTGGAGCAGCGCATCGGCCGGCTCGACCGGATCGGCCAGAAGGAGACCATCCGCATCCACGTGCCCTGGCTGCAGGACTCGGCCCAGGCGGTGCAGTTCCGCTGGTATCACGAAGGGCTGGACGCCTTCCTGCACACCTGCCCCGCCGGCCCTGGCGTGCATGCCGCGCTGCACGCGGAACTCGAAACCCTGCGCAGCCAGCCTCATCCCCGCGCCGAGGCCATCGCGCGGCTGCTGGACGCCACCCGCCCGGTGTTCGAGCGCCTCGATCGCGAACTGAAGGAAGGCCGCGACCGCCTGCTGGAGCTGAACGCCTACCGGCCGGAAGTGGCCAGGCCGCTGGTCGAGACGATCCGCGCCCAGGACGCCGATCCCCGGCTTGCGGACTATCTGGTGCGCCTGGCCGACGCCTTCGGCGTGGAGGTGGAGGAACATTCCCGCGACAATCTGATCCTGCGCCCCGGCGACCACATGCAGGTGCACCGTTTCCCGGAGCTGGGCGAGGACGGCGCCACCCTCTGTTTCGACCGCCATGCCGCGCTCGTGCACGAGGATCGGCTGTTCATCACCTGGGAGCATCCCATGGTCACCGGCGCCCTCGACCTGCTGCTGGAAAGCGAACGGGGCAACACCGCCCTGAGCCTGTGCCGGCTGCCCGGCCTGGCCACCGGCAGCCTGCTGCTCGAATGCCTCTACCGGGTGGAATGCCTGGCGCCGCCCGCCCTGCAGGTGTTCCGCTTCCTGCCGCCGCATGTCATCCCCGTGCTGCTCGACAGCGAGGGCCGCGACTGCCTGGGCCAGTGGTCCGAAGCGCAGCTCCAGGGCCTGCCCGCCAACCTCGGCCGTGACACCGTGCGGCAGATCATCGCCGGCTATCAGGCCCGCTTGCGGGACCTGTTCGAACGTGCCGAACGCTTCGCCACGGAACGCCTTCCGGCGAGCGTGGACGCCGCGCGCGAGCGCATGGAAGGAGAACTGGGCGAGGAGATCGACCGCCTGCGGCAGTTGCAGAAGGTCAATCCCAACGTGCGCGACGAGGAGATCCGGGAACTGGTCCGGCGCCGCGACGCCCTGCGCCAGGCCCTGGACCGGGCCCACGTGCAACTGGACGCGGTGCGGGTGATCCTGGCAGCGTGATCCTGGGCCGGCGCAAGCGCCGCGGAGCCGGCGAAAGGCGCATCAGCGCAACATGGCGGCCCCGCTCCGCCTGAGCCGCCCTGCCGTAGTGGCCTTGCCAGGTTGCCTGCTCGGATTCCGTTGCCTTTCATCCTTCCCTTGCCTGGAAAACCCGGACGAGAAAGGCCCGGCGCCGGTCCGCGTCGGCCAGGGCCTCTTCATCGATGCAGGGCAGATCCGGCCAGCGTTCACGCAACGCCTGAACGTAGAGCCCGTCGATGCGTTCGCATTCGTTGCCGGCGGCATCGAACAGGGGAGCGCTGGCAATGGCGCAGCTCGGGGAACGGGCCTTGAGGATGGCCCCGTGGACTTCGGGCAGGGCCGCGACGTGGCGGCGGCAGAAAGTGGCGAGGCGATCGGTGACATCGAGGGCAGGATCGGTCGCGCCGCGCAGGCGACGGCGGCCATCGGTTTCGACCCACTGCACCGGCGGGCGGGGCACGCCGAGGCCGGCTTCGGCTTCGGGGCAGACGGGGAGGAAATCGACGCGGTCGGCCAGGGCCGCCAGTTCGGGGGCACAGCGGTCGGTGCCGTCGTAGCGCACCGGCTCGCCCAGCAGGCAGCGGCTGACCAGAATCCGGGGACGTGGAGAATCTGCGTTCATCGGTGCGCTTTCCCGCCGGGGGGCGAACGATTGTAACAGGCTGTTGAAAAAGCCCATCCATGGGCTTTTTCAACAGCCTGCTGACGGCACGGGACAAAAAAAGGCGCCCCGAAGGGCGCCGGCTTACCTGACAGCAGGGAGAGTATCCACCACATCGACTCGTGGCTCGTCCGTGGCCGGGGATGCAATGTCATGGATTCTGACGGCCCCGGCGCGAAAAGGTTCCCCCTGTCCCGAAAAGATCTCGAAAAACCCGAAATCCGCTCGACAAACCGCCTTTTCGGGCCCGAAAACGGCCTTTTCCGGGCTTTTCATTGCATTTGGTCATTTTTTGACCTATACCAGAAACAAACGTAATGACAGCCACGAGGTCACCGGCCATGAGTCGGCACAGACGCGGCGAAGTGGGCGGCACGCCCTGGTGCCGCACCGGCCGCTTCTTCTACATCCATCGGAAATGGTATTTCGCCTGCCGCGAAGGCGGAAACCGCGGCCCCTTCGACAGCAAGGCCGAGGCCGAAGCCGCCCTGGCCCGGCACATCGCCGCCTGCGAAGGCCGCGACCTGCCCGAGGCGGGAGACCTCTCGCCCAGTCCGGGCTGAACCCGAGCGCCTGTTCCAGGCCCCGCTGCGTTTCGATTCAGCCCACCCCATCCGGTGACGCCCATTTCCGCCACTCCATCGCGGCTTGCGCCACTCCTACAGGCTGGCGAAAAACCCGTCGGAGCGGCGCAAGCCGCGACATGCGTTGGCGCAGGGGACGACGCATCAAGCCGTCTCTCTACTGCCGCCCGAACACGATGTCGAAACGCAACAGGAAGGAACGCACCGGCCGCCAGTCCTCGCCCTCGGCGTAGCTCAGTTGCGGGCGCATCTCGAGAAACAGCCAGTCCCGGTAGAGAAGCTGGCGATAGTTGATGGTGAACAGGTATTCGGTCACGTGCAACGTGGGCGCCGTGCGCCCGAACATGCCCGCCTGGTAGTACATCTGCACGCCGGGACGGATATAGTGATAGAGCATCAGGTTCTGGCTGGGCTCCCAGAAGTCGTTGCGATCGGTCCAGCGCAGGAACGTGCCGGAACGCAACAGCCAGTCGTCGGACAGCCGGTAATTGAACTCCAGATAACTGTCGGAGCCGGCGCCCCGCTCCGTGTACCAGTAGAAGTTCTGATCCGGGCGCATGGTCCATTTCTCGCTGAGGGGATAACTCTTGTACAGCCGCAGCCGAAGAAAGGCCTCCAGCGGCAGTTTCAGCTCCGCGCCGATGTTGGGCTGGACGTTCCAGCCGCTTTCGCTCACCCGCTCCCGCAGCATGGACAGGAAGTAGTCGCCCGCGCCTGCGCCCCCCGTGGTGCCGGCATTGTTCTGCGACAGATCCTGCGGGGTCTGGCGCTCCTGGGGATCGGTTTCCAGCATCAGCCGGAAGCGGCGTTCGGTCCCGGGCAGATGCAGCTTGGCGCGCAAGCGTGGCGTGTAGTCGGGGGTGCGCTCGTCGCGCCAGTAACCATCCAGGCGGATCTGCACATAGGTCCGGTTGGTGTACTGGTAGTGCTTCTGGTTGGCGAAGAAACGATCGATGCTGGTCGCCAGCTCTTCCACGCTCTGGGAAACGTAGTCATGGGTCAGATCCAGCATGCCGAGCACCGCGGGCGGCCTTTCCGGCTGCGCGTCGCCGGCCCCCATGACGAGCAGGGGCCATCCCAGCAGCAAACAGGCCAACCGCAGGCCGAACTCAGTGATCTGCACCGGCCAGCGCCTCGTCGATGCAGGTGGCCGGCTCGACCTGCACGGTGGAATGATCGATGCCGAACACCTCGTACAAAATGCGCTTCACGCTCGCCAGCACCTGTCCGCAATCGGTCCCCTCGGCCACGGTCACATGCAGGGTGAGCATAGTCCGCTCCGGCGTCAGCGACCAGACGTGCAGATGGTGCACATCCTCGATCTCGGGAATGCGGCGGTGCAGTTCGGCGCGGATCCGCTCGGGGTCCACGTGCGGTGGCGTGCCTTCGAGGAGAATGTGTCCCGACTGGCGCACCACCTTCCAGGCACTGTAGAGAATGAGCAGCGCCACCAGGATCGACAGCAGGGGATCGATCGGATACCAGCCGGTGGCCAGAATCACGCCGGCGGCGGCAATGGCGGCCAGGGAACCGAGCAGATCGCCCATCACGTGCAGCAGCGCCGCCCGCACGTTGAGATTGTGCCGATGACCGCCATGCAGCAGGCGGAAGGCCACGAGGTTGATGCCGAGACCGGCCAGCGCCACCCACAGCATCACGCCGCCGAGCACCGGCCGGGGCGCCAGCAGCCGCTGCACCGCCTCGAAACCGATCCAGGCCACGATGAACAGGAAGAAGATGCCGTTGACGAAGGCGGCGAGGATCTGCAGGCGGTGGTAACCGTAGGTGCGCAGGGCATCGGCAGGCCGGCGCGAGAGCCGCGCCGCCAGCCAGGCCAGGCCCAGCGACACGGTATCGGTGAGCATGTGGCCGGCATCGGCCAGCAGGGCCAGGGAACCGGACCACAGTCCCCCGATCACTTCCACCACCATGAAGCCGCCGGTCAGGCTCAGGGCCAGCAGCAACCGGCGTTCGTCATGGGTATCGGAATGCTGTGCCGCGATAAGCGCTCACCCCGGGGTTGAAACCTGCGGCCATTGTAACGCACCCCTCTCCTGTCCGGCAGGCATCCGGGCCCCGAGGCCCGGGCTTGCGGGCCGGGATCCGAAAACGGCTATTCCGGCCGGCCCGGCGTCCCGGCAATGCGGTCCTGCCCCGGCGCAAACCCGTGCCGGCCGAGCCCCATCCCCGCCAGGAGCAACAGCCCCATGCCGGCCGCGGCGCCCATCATCCAGCCGGGCCGGGGCGCGCCTTCCATGCCGTGAGCGAAGCCGTGCAGGAAGGCAATCCCGGTGAGCGCGAACCCCAGCCCGAAACCGGGTGCCGCGCGGCGCCAGAGCAAGAAACCCAGCACCGGCAGGCCGAGCAGCAGCAGGCCATCGACGGCGGCCTGCGGCCCCAGCGCGGCTCCCGCCAGCAGACCGAACAGAAAGGCGCCGGCAAACCCGGCCGCCAGCGGCAACCGCCGGCGGGCCAGCCGGCCGATGACGATCCCGGCCAGGATCAGGGACAACAGGTGATCGCCTCCGCTCAGCGGATGCCAGAAGCCGGCAACGAACCCGTCCGCCGCCGTCGGCGCGCCATGCGCCAGGGCCACGGAGGAAACCGGCAGGATCAGCAGCATCAGCACGAAACGCAGAAAGGCACGGTCTGACATACGCTTGTTCTCGTCAAAGGGTTGAAGTTGCCAAACCTCAACAGGCTTGCAAGGCATCCCTCATCATAGCATTCAAGATAAACCAGGCCCCCATGAATGCAAGGTTGACGGACCGCAAACACGGGTGTTTACTGACTTCATCATGTGCCTCGCCATTCCCATGCGCATCGTCGCCATCGACGGGTTCCTGGCCCGTTGCGAGGCCAGGGGCGTGACGCGGGAGGTGAGCCTGTTCCTGATGCAGGAAACGGATCTGGCTCCCGGGGATCACGTGATGGTGCACGTGGGCTACGCCATTCAGAAGATCAGCGAGGAGCATGCGGCCGCAGCCTGGGCGCTGTATGACGAGATGCGCGAGCCTCCGGACGGCGAGGCCGGAGAACCCCGTGCATGAACTGGCGGTATGCCAGGGCCTGCTGCGGCAGGTGAGCGCCCTGGCCCGCGAGCACCATGCCGGGCGGGTGACGCGGATCGTGCTGCGGATCGGCCCTCTGTCGGGGGTGGAACCGGATCTGCTGCGGGAGGCCTTCCCGCTGGCAGCCGCAGACAGCGTGGCGGCCGGGGCGGAACTGATCATCGAGCAGACGCGGGTACGGGTGCACTGCGACACCTGCGGTGCCGAGCGCGACGCGGCGGCCAACCGGCTGCTGTGCGGCGCCTGCGGCGACGGGCACACCCGCCTGGTCGGCGGCGACGAGCTGTTGCTGGTCAGCGTGGAACTGGATCGGGAGAGCGAACATGTGTGACACCTGCGGCTGCAACCTCACCCCCGGCAACCGGCATCTGGTCGAGTCCGGCGGCCGGCTTTCCCGCACCGCCGAAGGCCGGGAGACGGTCACCGTCCTGCGCAGCCTGTTGTCGGAGAACGACGTCACCGCCCGCCACAACCGCGCCCATTTCGATCGCCACGGCGTGCTGGCCGTCAATCTCATGTCCTCGCCGGGCGCCGGCAAGACCGCGCTGCTCGAGGCCACCCTCGCGGCCCTCTCGGCGGATCTGCGCATCGGCGTGATCGAGGGCGATCTGGAGACCGAGAACGATGCCGAGCGGATCCGCGCCCACGGCGTTCCCGCCGTGCAGATCACCACCGGCTCGGCCTGCCATCTGGATGCCCACATGGTGCACGACGCCGTGCACCAACTGCCGCTGGCGGAACTCGATCTGCTGTTCATCGAGAACGTGGGCAACCTGGTCTGTCCCGCCAGCTTCGATCTGGGCCAGCATCACAACGTCACCCTGCTCTCGGTGACCGAGGGCGACGACAAGCCGGCCAAGTATCCGGTGATGTTCCGCGCCGCCGACCTCATGCTCCTGACCAAGACCGATCTGCTCGCGGTGCTCGACGACTTCGACCCGCAGGCCGCCGAACGGCACCTGCGCCACCTCGCCTCCGAGGCCCCCGTCCTGCCGCTTTCCGCCCGCACGGGGCAGGGCCTCGATGCCTGGCTCGCCTGGCTGCAGGCCCGCCTCGCCGAGCAGCACGCCCGCCGCGCAGCCGGCGAGACCGGCCACCCCGCCCTCCCGCCCGACGGCGCCGCCCGGGAGGGCTGAATGACTCACCGCCCGGCGCAGGCCTGGCTGGACGCCCTGCACGCGCTCCCGCCGCCGCCCCGCTTCCGGATCATGAACGTGTGCGGCGGCCACGAGCGCGCCATCAGCCATGCCGGGCTGCGCAGCCTGATGCCGGCGGGCATCGAACTGATCCCCGGCCCCGGCTGCCCGGTCTGCGTCTGCCCCGAGGAGGACATCCACCAGGCGATCCGGCTCGCCCTGCAGGAAGGGGTGATCCTGGTCGCCTTCGGCGACATGCTGCGGGTGCCGGTCAACGTGCCCCGGTCCGAACCCCGCTCGCTGGAAGCGGCCCGTGCCGCCGGCGCCGACGTGCGCCCCATCGCCTCGCCCCGCGACGCCCTGCGCATCGCCCGCGAGGAACCGCAGCGCGAGGTGGTGTTCTTCGCCGCCGGCTTCGAGACCACCATGGCCCCGGTGGCCGCCATGATCCTCGAAGGCCTGCCCGACAATCTCTCGCTCCTGCTCAGCGGCCGGCGCACCTGGCCGGCGGTGGCCATGCTTCTGGAAGGCGGGGAAAGCGCCTTCGACGCCCTGGTGGCGCCCGGCCACGTCTCGGCGGTGATGGGCCCGGAGGAGTGGGACTTCGTCGCCACCCGGCACGGCCTGCCGGTGGCGGTGGCCGGTTTCGAGAGCGACAGCCTGCTGGCCGCGTTCCATGCCGTGCTCCGCCAGCGAAGCGCAGGGGTGGCGCGGCTCGAAAATGCCTATCCCGAAGTGGTCCGGCCCGGCGGCAATCCCGGCGCGCGGCGCTGCCTCGAAACCGCCTTCGAGATCGTTAACGGCAACTGGCGCGGCATCGGCAAGATTTCTGAATCGGGCTACGCCCTGCGCCCCGCCTTCGCCGCGCACGATGCCCGCCGCCGCTTTCCCGAACAGGCCGCGCCGGATCGCCGCCGCGCCGGCGAGATGCCCCCCGGCTGCGACTGCGCCCGCGTGGTCCTCGGCCGGATCTATCCCGAACAATGCCGCCTCTACGGCCGCGCCTGCCAGCCCCGCCATCCGGTCGGCCCGTGCATGGTCTCCGACGAAGGCGCCTGCCGGATCTGGTGGCGCAGCGGAGTTCGGCAAACCGAGGTGGCGAATGCCGAAAAACCCCCCTCAACCCTGTAGGCCGGGTCAAGCGAAGCGGACCCGGCGATGGCCGACATCTTCGCATGACCGCAGTGGAAAGAACGCAAAGAGCGCGGAGACGCAGAGGACAGAGAGGTTTGATGAGCTTTCTGTCGCCGATGCCTGACGACGACAAGCCCCTCGCCCGCCGCCTGCACCTGACCGGGCGGGTACAGGGGGTGGGCTTCCGGCCCTTCGTATACCGGCTAGCCAAGGCACTGGGCGTGCGCGGCTGGGTGCAGAACCGGCTGGGGGAGGTGGTGATCCAGGCCCAGGGCCCGGCGGCGGTTCTCGAGACCTTCCAGCGGGATCTGCTGGCCAAGGCCCCACCGCTGGCGCGGCCGGAGCTGGCCCAGGTCGAAGCGGTGGCAGCGGAAGGCGCCAGCGGATTCACGATCCGCGACAGCGAGGCCCGGGAGGCGGCACGGGTTCACGTGCCGCCCGATCTCGACGTCTGCCCCGACTGCCTGCGCGAGCTGCACGATCCGCGAAACCGCCGCCATCGCTATCCCTTCATCAACTGCACCCAGTGCGGCCCCCGCTACACCCTCGTCGAACACCTGCCCTGGGACCGGCCCAACACGGCCATGGCCGGCTTCGCCCTGTGCCCGGCCTGCCGGGCCGAATACACCGATCCCGCCAACCGGCGCTTTCATGCCGAACCCGTCGCCTGTCCCGACTGCGGGCCACGGCTGACGTTCACCGACGGCAACACCCGCGCCAGCGGGGAGGCGGCCCTGCAGGCGGCCGCGGAGCGGATCGCCGCGGGCCGGATCGTGGCGGTAAAGGGCATCGGCGGCTATCACCTGATCTGTGATGCCACCAGCGAGGCCGCGGTGCGCCGCCTGCGCGCGCGCAAGGCCCGGCCCCACAAGCCGCTGGCCGTGATGTTCCCGCCGCGGGGCGCGGATGGCTTGGCCGCCGTCCGCGCCTGCGCCCGCCTCTCGCCCGCCGAGGCCGAGGCCCTGCGCTCGCCGGCCCGGCCCATCGTCCTCCTGGCGCGCCGCGCCGGGACTCCGCTGGCCGCGGCGGTGGCGCCGGGCATGGATCGGCTCGGCGTCTTCCTTCCCTGCAGTCCGCTGCATCATCTGCTGCTCGCCGCCCTGGATCGGCCGCTGGTCGCCACCTCCGGCAACGTCAGCGGCGAGCCGGTGATCACCGATCCCGAGGAGGCCGAGATCCGGCTCGGCACGGTGGCCGATGCCTTCCTGCATCATGACCGGCCCATCCTGCGGCCGGTGGACGACAGCGTGCTGCAGGCCGTCGCAGGTCGCCTGCGACCGCTGCGCATCGGCCGCGGACTCGCTCCCCTGGAACTGTCCCTGCCGGTGTCCCTCGCCCGCCCCACCCTGGCGGTGGGCGGGCACATGAAGAACACCGTGGCCCTGGCCTGGGACGATCGCCTGGTGATCTCGCCCCACATCGGCGATCTCGATTCGCCCCGCGCGCAATCCGTCTTTGCCCGCACCCTCGCCGATCTGCAGGCACTCTACCGGGTGCGGGCGGAGCAGGTGGTGGCCGACGCCCATCCCGGCTACGCCAGCACCCGCTGGGCGAAGGACTGCGGCCTGCCGCTGCGCACGGTCTTCCACCATCACGCCCATGCGGCCCTGCCCGCCCTCGAACGGCCGGAGGTGGCGCGCTGGCTGGTGTTCACCTGGGATGGCGTGGGCCTGGGCGAAGACGGCCGGCTGTGGGGCGGCGAGGCCCTGCTCGGCCGCCCCGGCGCCTGGCAACGGGTGGCGAGCTTCCGCCCCTTCCATCCGCCCGGCGGCGATCGCGCCGGCCGCGAACCCTGGCGCGCCGCCGCCGCCCTGTGCTGGGCGGCCGGACGCGACTTCACGCCGCCCGTCGATCCGCAACTGGCCCGCGCCGCCTGGGCGCGGCGCCGCAACGCCCCCGCCACCTCCGCGGCCGGCCGCCTGTTCGATGCCGCCGCCGCCCTGCTGGGGCTGACGGAGAAGGCGAGTTTCGAGGGCCAGGGCCCCATGTGGCTGGAAGCGGCCTGCGGCGAGGCCCCGCTGCCGGAAGCGCCCCCCCTGCCGTTGCGCGAACACGACGACCGCCTCGAAGCCGACTGGGAACCGCTGCTGCCCCTCCTGGGCGCTCCGGCCCGCAGCCTGGCCGAGCGCGCCGCGCTGTTCCACGCCACCCTGGCCGCGACGCTCCTTGCCCAGGCCAGCACCCTGCGCCAGCGCCATGGCGAATTCACCGTGGGCCTCGCCGGTGGCGTGTTCCAGAACCGCCGCCTCGCCGAAGCCGTGCTCGCGCAGCTTGCGGCCGCCGGCTTCGATGCCCACCTGCCGGCAACGCTGCCCGTCAACGATGGCGGACTGAGCGCCGGCCAGATCCGGGAAGCGGCAGACCTCTGACTCAAGCATTCTGGCATTGCCCGCTTCCCTGCCAGTACCATGGCCGCATGGAACACGATCACATCACCCTCGCCCACGGCAACGGGGGGCGCTTCATGCGCGAGCTGATCGACGAGCTGTTCGTCCGCCACCTGGGCAATCCCTGCCTCGATACCGACCGCGATGCCGCCCTGCTGCCGCCGCTGGAGGGCCCGCCGGTGATGACCACCGACGGCTTCACCGTCCAGCCCCTGGAGTTTCCCGGTGGCAACATCGGTTCGCTGGCGGTGCACGGCACCCTCAACGATCTGGCGGTGGCCGGGGCCGAACCGCGCTGGCTGAGCCTCAACGCCTTCATCGAGGAAGGCCTGGAGATCGCCCTGCTCGATCGGCTCATCGCCAGCCTGGCGAAGGCCGCGCGCGAGGCCGGCGTGGCCGTCGTCACCGGCGATACCAAGGTGGTGCCCCGCGGCCAGGGCGCCGGGCTCTATCTGGCCACCACCGGCATCGGCACGCGGGATCCGCAGCTCGCGCCGGCCATGGGCCGCATCCGCGCCGGCGACCGGATCCTGGTGAGCGGCCCGGTGGGCGATCACGGCACCGCGGTGATGCTGGCCCGCGAGGCGTTCGGCCTGCGCGGCGATCTGCGCTCGGACGCCGCCAGCGTCCTGCCCCTGACCCGGGCCCTGCGCGGCCTGCCGGGCGTGCGTTTCCTGCGCGATCCCACCCGTGGCGGGCTGGCTGCGGTGCTGCACGAGGTGGCCCGGGCCACCGGACTGGGCATGACCATCGAGCAGGCGGCCGTGCCGGTGCGCGAAGCGGTCGAGGCCGTGTGCGAGATCCTCGGTTACGATCCCTGGCACCTCGCCTGCGAAGGCCGGGTGGTGGCGGTGGTGGCGCCAGAGCAGGCCGAAACCGTCCTGGCCGCCTGGCAGGCGCTGCCGGCGGGGCGGGAAGCCGCGCTGATCGGCGAACTGAACACGCGCGGCGGGGTGGTGCTGAACACCCCCCTGGGCGGACAGCGGTTCCTCGAGGAACTGGAAGACGATCCCCTGCCGCGGATCTGTTGAAAAAAAGCCCCTCGCGGCGCATGGCGCTTGTCGTGAGCCGCCCACTGGTTCACAATGCCTTCACTCATGCGCAAGGTCATCGTCAGTCTGCTGCTGTTCTTCCTCCTCTCGGGCAATCTCGCCTGGGCGCTGGACAGCGTCGTCTCCAGTCTGCCCCCGGCCGACGCGCCGGCCCTGCAGGCCCTCGACGACGATGGCGGCCAGGGCCCCGGCCATACCGACGAAAGCTGCAACCACTGGTGCCACGGCGGCGCCCACCTGACCGCCCTGGCCACGCCGGCGGCCGCCCTGCTGCCGCGCGCCGGCCAGACCCTGCACAGCCACGCCCGACTGCCGATACGGCAGAACCGGGCCACGCCGCCCAATCCCCCTCCCATTTCCTGACCGCCAGTTTCTGCGGATCGCCCCGTCCGTGACGACGGGACGCGCGCGGGTGCCTGCGCCCCGCGTCTGCCGCGATCCGCCCACCGCGGCGGCGGCCCGGCACAGCCGGGGCGGCCGCCGGTGCCCCGAAAACTGCCGTCGAGGAAAACCCAACCCATGTTTCGCCAATCCTGCACCCTGTTTCGCCTGTTGCTGGCCGGCTGCCTGCTGTGGCCATCACTGGCCAGCGCCGCGCCCGCGTCCCCCCTCCCCCCCGCGCCGCCCGAGCTGCGCCAGCGGATCCTCGCCATCGTCGCGGAACATCCGCGCCTGCAGGCCGCCCGGGCCGATCTGGAACGGGCCCGCGCCCGCCTGCGCGCCGCCGGCAAGGCCGTCTACAACCCGGAGCTGGAACTCGACACCGAACGGGCCGCCTCCGACACCAGCACCCTCCAGCTCAGCCAGGCCCTCGACCTGGGCGATCAGCGCGGCGCCCGTACCCGCGTGGCCCAGGCCGATCTGCTGCAGGCCGCCGCGCAACTGGATCGCGAGCGCCAGGCCCTGAGCCGGGACCTGCTCACCGCCCTGGCCGAGCACACCACCCGCCAGGCCCTCGCCCGGCTGGCCGAACGGGGTCTGGAACTGATGCAGGAGTTCGCCGAAATCGCCGAGAAACGGCACCGGGCCGGTGATCTGGGACTGGTGGAACTCGACCTGGCCCGCCTGGCCTACAGCGAGGCCCTGATGAGCCACGCCACCGCCCTGGCGGACGCGGCCGCCGCCCGCGAGCGCCTGCGCGCCCTGTTCCTGGGCCTGCCGGCCCGGCTACCGGCCCTGCCCGAACGCCTGCCGCCGGCCCGCCTGCCCGAATCGCTCGATGCCTTCGTGCGCAAGCTGCCCGCGATGCGCGCCCTCGAGGCCGGCGTGGCCGCCCGCCGCGCGGCCGTGGCGCTGCGCCGCGCCGAGCGGAGCTGGGATCCGGTCATCGCCCTGCGCGGCGGCAGGGAGGATCAGGAAACCCTGATCGGGGCCACCCTCACCGTGCCCCTGAAGGTGCGCAATCCCCTGCGCGAGGAAGTGCGCGCCGCCCAGCAGGAACTGATCCGCGCCGAACGGCTCGCCAGCCAGACCTTCCGCGATCAGACCGCCCGGCTGCGCAGCGCCACCGAACGCTACCGGCTGCTGCAAACCGCCTGGGCCAACTGGCAGGCCAGCGGGCGCACCAGCGTGCGCCGCCAGCTCGAACTCATCAAGCGCCTGTGGCAAGCCGGCGACATGAGCACCGCCGAATACCTGGTCCAGCTCAAGCAGGCCCTGGACACCCGCGCCGCCGGCCTGGAACTGCGCGGCCGCCTGTGGGCCGCCGGCTTCGACTGGCTCTACGAAACCGCGAGCCTCACCGCCTGGCTGGATCTGCCGCCGGAAACCCCGGCGGCGCAATGAACGCCACCGCCCGCGAAACGAACCCCGAAGGAAACCGAAACATGAACACCCGCATCCTTGCCCTTTTCCTGAGTGCCCTGCTGGTCACCGCCTGTGGCCAGGAAACCGCCTCCCGCGACGCGGCCACGCCGGCCGCCCACGCCGATCACGGCGACGAGGACAAACACGCCCGCGCCGGACATGCGGCGGATGATCACGACGAGGACGGCCACGGACACGACGCCCGTGACGAAGACGGCCACGCCGATCACGGCGACGAGGACAAACATGCCCGGCCCGGCCACGACCGGGATGCCCACGACGAGGACGGCCACGGGCATGACGAACACGCCGGCGAGGAACACGGCCACGAGGAGGAGGGCCGGGTCCGGCTGAGCGCGGAGCAGATGCGCACCGCCGGCATCGAGGTCGCGCCGCTGCGCGCCGAGCCCGTGGCCGCCTGGCTCACGGCCCCCGGCGAAGTGCAGCTCAACGCCTACCGCACGGTCAACATCGCGCCGCGCATTCCGGCCCAGATCGTCGCCCGCCACGCCCGCCTCGGCGACGAAGTGCAGGCCGGACAGGCGCTGATCAGCCTGTCGAGCGTGGAGATGGCCGAAGCCCAGGGCCAGCTGCTGGTGGCGGCCCGGGAATGGCAGCGGGTCAAGGCCCTGGGACGCAAGGTGGTCTCGGAGCGCCGCTACACCGAGGCCCGGGTGGCCTGGGAACAGGCCCTGGCCCGGGTGCGCGCCTATGGCATGACCCAGGCGGAGATCGAGGCCCTGCTCGCCGGGCGGGGCAGCGGCCCCGACGGCACCTTCCGCCTGTTCTCGCCCCAGGCCGGGCGGGTGCTGCACGACGAGTTCATCGTCGGCCAGCGGGTGGAGCCGGGCACGGTGCTGATGGTGATCGCCGACGAATCGGTGATGTGGGTGGAGGTGCGCATCAAGCCCGACGACGCGGCACGCATCGCCATCGGCGCACCGGCGGTGGTGCTGCTGGGCGAGGAACGGCTGCCGGCGAAGGTCAGCCAGATCCACCATGCCCTGGACGAGACCACCCGCACCCTGGCCGTGCGCCTGGAGGTGGAAAACCGCGAGGATCGCCTGCATCCGGGCATGTTCCTCGAGGCGCGCATCGCCACCCGCGACCGCGCGCCGGCCCTGACCCTGCCCGAGGCGGCCGTGCTGCGCAGCCCCGACGGCGACTGGCAGGTGTTCGTGCAGGAAGCGCCCGGCGTCTTCCGCCCCGTGGAAGTCAAACTGCTCCGGGTCAACGACGGCCGCGCGGTGATCGCCGGCCTGGCGCCGGAGACGCCGGTGGTGATCCACGGCGCCTTCTTCGTGCAGTCGGAGCTGGCCAAGGCCGGCTTCGAGATCCACAACCACTGACGGCGACGGCGAGGAGACGCTCATGTTGAACAAGCTGATCGATTTCGCCGTCTGCAACCGGCTGGTGGTGGTGCTGGGCCTGCTGGCGATGCTGGTGGGCGCGGGGATGATCCTGCCGCGCCTGAACCTGGACGCCTTTCCCGACGTGACCAACGTGCAGGTGCAGATCAACACCGAGGCCCGGGGCCTGGCCGCCGAAGAGGTGGAACAGCTCATCACCTATCCGGTGGAGTCAGTGATGTACGCCCTGCCCGACGTGGAGGAGGTGCGCTCCATTTCCAAGACCGGCCTGTCGGTGATCACCGTGGTGTTCCGGGAAGGCACCGACATCTACTTCGCCCGGCAACTGGTCTTCGAGCGCCTGCAGGCCGCCCGTGAGCGGATCCCCGAGGGCATCGGCACGCCCGAGATGGGGCCCAACACCTCGGGCCTCGGCCAGGTGTTCCAGTACATCCTGCGCACCGACGATCCCGAACGCTTCGATGCCATCACCCTGCGCAGCCTCAACGACTGGGTGGTGAAACTGCTGCTGATGCCGGTGGACGGCGTGACCGACGTGCTCTCCTTCGGCGGCGAGGTGCGCCAGTACCAGGTACTGCTGGATCCGCGGCGCCTGCTGGGCTATCACCTCACCGGCGACGACGTGGCCGAGGCCATCGAGGCCAACAACCGCAACGCCGGCGGCTGGTACCTGGACCGCGGCCAGGAACAACTGGTGATCCGCGGCGTGGGCTGGGTGCGCAGCGGTGAGGCCGGCCTGCGCGACATCGGCAACATCCCCCTCAAGGAACAGGACGGCACCGTGGTGCGGGTGCGTGACGTGGCCGAGGTCCGCTTCGGGCCGGAAATCCGCCAGGGCGCCGTGACCCTCACCACCCGCGACGCGCAGGGCCGCCCCCTGCCGCTGGGCGAAGTGGTGGCCGGCATCGTTCTCAAGCGCATGGGCGCCAACACCAAGGCCACCATCGACGGCATCAAGGAACGCCTGCCGATCATCCAGGCCGCGCTGCCCGACGGCGTGCGCCTCGAGCCCTTCTACGATCAGGCCGATCTGGTCAGCCAGGCGGTGCGCACCGTCACCAACGCCCTGCTGCAGGCCTTCGTGCTCATCGTGGTGGTGCTGATGCTGTTCATGATGAACCTGCGCGCCACCTTCCTGGTGCTCATCTCCATTCCCATCTCCATCGGCCTGGCGCTGATGGTCATGGCCCTGTGGGGCATGTCGGCCAACCTCATGTCGCTGGGCGGGTTGGCCATCGCCATCGGCATGATGGTGGACGGCTCGGTGGTGATCATGGAGCGGATCTTCAGCCACCTTGCCCACCCCGACGCCGAACACGAGGACGAGGCCCGGCGCCTGGCCCCCGGCGATCCCGATCCCCGCTGGAGCGCCGCCGACAGCCACGGCATACCCCTGCGCATCCAGGAAGCGGCGCGCGAAGTGGGCCGCCCGGTGTTCTTCGCGGTGATGATCATCATCATCGTCTTCGCGCCCCTGTTCAGCCTGGAGGGCGTGGAAGGCAAGCTCTTCCAGCCCATGGCCATCTCCATCGTGCTGGCCATGCTGGCCTCGCTGCTGGTGGCCCTGGTGGTGGTGCCGGCGCTGGCCACCTATTTCTTCCACCACGGCGTGCGGGAGAAGGAAAGCCCCATTCTGCCGCCCCTGGATCGCCTCTACCGGCGGCTGCTGCGCAAGGCCATGGATCGCCCCCGGGTGATCGTGGGCGCGGCGGTGGCGCTGTTCGCCGGCGCTCTCGCCCTGGTGCCCTTCCTCGGCACCGAGTTCGTCCCCGAGCTGGAGGAAGGCACCCTCAACATCCGCGTCACCCTGGCGCCCTCCTCCAGCCTCGAAACCTCGCTGAACGTGGCCCGCAAGCTGGAGGAGAGGCTGATGACCTTCCCCGAGGTCACCTACGTCTCGAGCCGCGTGGGCCGCGCCGAGATCGGCGGCGATCCGGAGCCGGTCTCCAACGTGGAGATCTTCGTCGGCCTCAAGCCGGTGGCCGAATGGACCACCACCGACAACCGCAAGGATCTGCAGCGGCGCATGGAGGAACGCATGCAGATCCACCCGGGCCTGCTGTTCTCCTTCTCCCAGCCCATCGCCACGCGGGTGGACGAACTGCTCTCGGGGGTGAAGGCGCAACTGGCCATCAAGCTCTTCGGCCCGGATCTCGACGTGCTGGCCGAGAAGGGCCGCGCCATCGAGAGCCTGGTGAAGCGGGTGCGCGGCACCCGCGACGTGGCCATGGAGCAGATCGCCGGCGAGGCGCAACTGGTGGTGCGCCCGGATCGCGACCTGCTGGCCCGCTACGGCATCCCCGTGGCCCAGATCATGGATCTGGTCGCCGACGCCATCGGCGGGCGTACCGCCGGCCAGGTGATCAAGGGCAACGAGCGTTACGACATCTACGTGCGCCTGGCCGAGACCTGGCGGCGCGACGTGCAGGCCATCCGCGATCTCCTGCTGCTGGCCCCCAACGGCGCCTGGGTGCGCCTGGGCGACGTGGCCCGCGTGGCCATCGAATCGGGACCGCCGCAGATCCGGCGCGACGACGTGCAGCGCCGGGTGGTGATTCAGACCAACGTGGCCGATCGCGACATGGGCGGCCTGGTGGCCGAACTGCGCCAGCGCATCGCCGCGGAAGTGGATCTGCCCCCGGGCTACTCGGTGGTCTTCGGCGGCCAGTTCGAGAACCAGCAGCGGGCCCAGGCCCGGCTGATGATCGTGGTGCCCCTGTCCCTGGCCCTGATCTTCCTGCTGCTGTTCTTCGCCTTCGGCTCGGCCGGGCAGGCCATGCTGATCATGATCAACGTGCCCCTGGCCCTGATCGGCGGCATCGCTTCGCTGTATTTCTCCGGCCAGTATCTCTCGGTGCCCGGCTCCATCGGCTTCATCGCCCTGTTCGGCATCGCGGTCCTCAACGGCGTGGTGATGGTCAATTCCATCAACCTGCGTCACGAGGGCGGCACGCCCCTGGGCGAGGCCATCTTCGAGGGCGCCCGCTCGCGCCTGCGCCCGGTGCTGATGACCGCCGTGACCACCGCGCTGGGGCTCATTCCCATGCTGCTGGCCACCGGCGTGGGCTCGGAGGTGCAACGCCCGCTGGCCACCGTGGTGGTCGGCGGCATCGTCACCTCCACCCTGCTCACCCTGTTCGTGCTGCCGGCCCTGTACACCTTCTTCTCCCGCGGCCGGCTGGCCGAGATGCGCCGCTGAAGAGGCTCACTGCGAAGAGGACTGCCCCATGATTCGATCCCGTACGCGCTTCCCCCTCGGCGCCCTGCTGCTGGCCACGCTGCTTGGCGCCCCGCCTCCCGGCATGGCCACGGGTGACGAGCCCGGGGAACACGCAAGCGACGAGACGCTGCGCATGGCGCCGGCGGAACGTGAACGCCGCGGCATCCGCACCGCCACGGTTCAGGCCCGCCTGCTGGCCGAAGCCGTGCGGGCCCCCGGCGAAGTGCGCCTCGATGCCTACCGGACGGCCCGGGTCACGCCGCGGATCAGCGCCCAGGTGGTGGCCCGCCATGCCCGGCTCGGACAACGGGTTCGTCCCGGCCAGCCCCTGGTGACGCTCTCCAGCGTGGTCATGGCCGATGCCCAGGGCCGGCTGATCGAGGCCGAGCGGGAATGGCAGCGGGTGCGCCGGCTGGGGCGCGAGGTGGTCTCGGACAAGCGCTACGTGGCGGCCCAGGTCGCCCGCCAGCAGGCCCATGCCACGGTCAGCGCCTACGGCATGACCGACCGCCAGATCCGGGCGCTCCTCAAGGGCACCGATCCGGCCCGCGCCAACGGCAACTTCGATCTGCTCAGTCCCCTGGAAGGCAGCGTCATCGCCGACGACTTCGTGCTCGGCGAGTTCATCGAACCGGGACGAATGCTGTTCGAGATCAGCGACGAGCGCCGTCTGTGGGTGGAGGCGCGGGTGGACCCGGCCCTGGCCCCGCGCATCGCCGCCGACGCGGTGGCGCGGATCGACACCGGCGCAGGCTGGATCGAAGGGCGGGTGGTGCAGCGCCACAAGCGCGTGGACCCCCGCACCCGCACCCTGGCGCTGCGCATCGCCATCGACAACGCCGCCGATCGCCTGCATCCCGGCCAGTTCGTGGAAGTCGAGCTGGCGGCGGGCGAACCCCACCCGCGCCTGGCCGTGCCCACCGGCGCGGTGGTGATGCTGCTCGGCGCGCCCACCGTGTTCACGGTCCAGGGTGACCGGCTCACGCCGCGCCCGGTGGAAACGGCACCGGCCCGGGGCGGCTGGGTGCCCGTCGTCGCCGGCCTCGCCGAAGGCGAAACCGTCGTGGTGCAGGGCGCCTTCCTGCTCAAGTCCCTGCTGCTGCGCTCGCGCATGGGCGAAGACAGCCACTGAGGAATCCGTCATGCTCAACCGTCTGGTCGAGATCTCGCTGCATTACAAGTTCCTGGTGCTGATCGCCTTCGCCGTGGTCGCCGGGCTCGGCATCCAGGCGGTGCGGGAGATCCCCATCGATGCCTTTCCCGACGTGACGCCGGTGCAGGTGAACATCTACACCGAATCGCCGGGCCTGGCCGCCGAAGACGTGGAACAGCTGCTCACCTTCCCGGTGGAATCGGGCATGGCGGGGCTGCCCGGCGTCACCGAGATCCGTTCGGTGAGCCTGTTCGGCCTGTCCTACGTCTCGGTCTATTTCGAAGACGACATGGACATCTACTTCGCCCGCCGCCTGGTCATGGAGCGCCTGCAGGAAGTCGCCGATCGCATCCCCGAAGGCTACGGCCGGCCCGAGATGGGCCCCAACACCTCGGGGCTCGGCCAGGTGTTCTGGTACACCCTGGAGCGCGACGACTCGCCCGCGGGCCAGGCCCTCGACGACATGGATCTGCGCACCCTGCAGGACTGGACGGTGCGCCTGATCCTGCGCACCGCGCCGGGGGTGGACGACGTGATGTCCTGGGGCGGGAAGGAACGCCAGTACCAGGTGCGCATCGATCCCCGCCGGCTGCAGGCCTACGAACTCTCCTACGCCGACGTGCTGGCCGCCATCACCGCCAACAACCGGCAGGTGGGCGGCCAGTACCTCAACCTGGGCCGCGAACAGTACCTGGTGCGGGGCCTCGGCCTGGTCCAGGATTCGGCCGATCTGGGCCGCATCCGCATCAAGGAGGTCGACGGCACGCCGGTCTACCTGCGGGACGTGGCCACGCTCCGCGAGGGTCCGGCCCTGCGCTTCGGCGCGGTCACCCGCGACGGCCGCGAAGTGGTGCTGGGCATGGCCCTGGCGCGAATCGGCACCAACGCCGCGGAAGTGGTGGAGAACGTCAAGACCAAGTTCGCCATCGCCCGCGACGCCCTGCCCGAGGGCGTGAAGATGGAAGCGGTGTACGAGCGCACCGAGCTGGTGGAAAAGGCCGTGGCCACCGCCGAGCGGGCCCTGGTGGAAGGCGCCATCCTGGTGGCCATCGTGCTGTTCCTGTTCCTCGGCGAGCTGCGTTCGGCCATCGTGGTCATCGCCGCCCTGCCGCTGGCCATGCTCATCGCCTTCATCTTCATGGGCCAGGCCAGCCTGTCGGCCAACCTCATGTCGCTGGCCGGCCTGGCCATCGGCATCGGCATGATGGTGGACGGCGCGGTGGTGATGACCGAGAACGCCTTCCGGATCATGGCCCAGTGGCGCGAGCGCGGCGAAAAGGTGGATCGCACGGCCGCCGTGCTCACCGCGGCCCGCGAGGTGGCCACACCCGTGACCTTCGCCATCGCCATCATCGTGGTGGTGTTCCTGCCCCTGTTCAGTCTGCAGGGGCTGGAGGGCAAGCTGTTCAAGCCCATGGCCTTCAACATCAGCTTCGCCATGGCCGGCTCCCTGCTGCTCACCCTGACCCTCATCCCCGTCCTCGCGGCGCTGATCCTGCGGCCGCGGGAAGAGCGGGACACGCGCCTGGTGCAGTTCCTCAAGCGACTCTACCTGCCGGCATTGGCCTGGGCCCTGCAACACCGCCGCCGGGTGCTCGGCGGTGCCGTGGGGCTGCTGCTGGCCAGTCTGGCCCTGTTTCCCCTGCTCGGCAAGGAATTCATGCCCACCCTGCAGGAGGGCGCCATCATGTGGCGGGTCACCTCCATTCCCTCCACCTCGCTGGAAGAATCCATCGCGGTCTCGGAACGGATCGCCGACGCCCTCTCCGGCTTTCCCGAAGTGCGCACCACCCTGGCCATGATCGGCCGGGCCGAGAAGGGCGAAACCGCCGACGTCAACTACATGGAGATCTACACCGCCCTCACGCCCCGCGATACCTGGACGCGCTCCATCGGCGAGCTGGCCGAGGCCATGCGCGAAAAACTCGAGCAGACCGTGCCCACCGCCGTGATCGCCTTCACCCAGCCCATCCAGATGCGCGTGGAGGAACTGATCTCCGGGGTGCGCGCCACCCTGGCGGCCAAGATCTACGGCGAGGATCTGGCCGAACTGGATCGCCTCAGCGCCGCGATCAAGGACGCCATCGCCGGCGTGCCGGGCGTGGCCGATCTGTCCCTGGAAGCCAACCTGGGCAAACCCCAGATCCGGATCCGCGTGGATCGCGAGGCCCTCGCCCGCTACGGCCTCGATGCCGACGACGTGCTCACGGTGATTCGCGCCGGCATCGGCGAGCAGCCCGTCTCCACCCTCATCGACGGCGTGCGCCGCTTCGCCATCACCGTTCCCCTGCACGCCCCGGCGCGGGCCTCGGTGGCCGCCCTGCGCCGGATCCCGCTGCGCGCGCCGGACGGCGCCATCGTGCCCCTGGCCCGGGTGGCCGACATCGAGGTCAGCGAAGGCTATTCCTTCATTCGCCGCGAACAACTGCAACGCTACGCGGTGATCCAGATGGACGTGCAGGGCCGGGACGTGGACGGTTTCGTCAGCGAGGCCCGCGCCGCCATCGCACGCCAGGTGCAACTGCCGCCCGGCTACTGGATCGAATGGGGCGGCGCCTTCGAGAACCAGCAGCGGGCGCTGGCGCGCCTGGCCGTCATCGTGCCCCTGACCATCTTCTTCATCTTCGTGCTGCTCTACACCGCCTTCAACTCGATGCGCTACGCCACCCTGATCATCGCCAACGTCCCCTTTGCCACCATCGGCGGCCTGGTCTCCCTGTGGCTCACCGGCCAGTATCTCTCGGTGCCCTCGGCCATCGGCTTCATCGCCGTGTTCGGCGTGGCCATGCTCAACGGCATCGTGCTGGTGAGCTTCATCAACGAGCTGCGTGAACAGGGCCTGTCCGTGGCCGAGGCGGTGCGACGGGGCGCCGAGCTGCGCCTGCGCCCGGTCATGATGACCGCCTCGGTGGCCATCCTCGGCCTGATCCCCATGCTGCTGTCCACCGGCGTGGGCGCCGAGACCCAGCGGCCGCTGGCCACGGTGGTGGTCGGCGGCCTCATCACCTCCACCCTCCTGACCCTGATCCTGCTGCCGGTGGTCTACGAGTGGATGGAAACCCGACGGGAGAAACGCCCATGAAGGAAATCAAGGCCTACATTCACCGCAACCGCATCGCCGACGTGGTCCACGCCCTGTCGGCCGCCGGCTTCCGCAACCTTTCCGTCATCGACGTGAAGGGCTTGCTGCGCGCGCTCGACAGCCAGGAACAGGACTACTCCACCGAGATCGGCCAGCAGGTGATCACCGAAGTGAAACTCGAGCTGGTCTGCCCCAACGAGGCCCGCGTGACCGAAGCGGTGCGCCTGATCCGCGAACACGGCCGCACCGGCCAGCCCGAAAGCGGCTGGATCTACGTCAGCGAAATCGCCGCCGCCTGGCCCATCGAATAGACGAAGGAAGCCCCCATGTCCTGCACCTGCCCCGACGAAGGTTTCGACGGCCCCTGGTGGCGCTTCCCGCCCCTGCGCAACGCGCTCATCGCCGGCGTCATCGCCGGCGCGGCCTGGCTGCTGGAACAGGCCGGCTTCCTGAGCGCCCCGATGCTCACCGGCCTGTATCTGCTGGCCATTCCCGTGGGCGCCTGGTACTGGGCCCGCGAGGGCCTCGAAACCCTGGTCGAAGAGCGGGTCATCGGCATCGAAATCCTCATGCTGGCGGCCACCGTCGGTGCCGGCATCCTCGGCCTGTGGGAAGAAGCCGCCGCCCTGGTGGTGCTCTACGCCATCGCCGAGGGCATCGAGGAGCTGACCTTCGCCCGCACCCGCCGCGCCATCCGCGCCCTGCTGGACCTGGCGCCCAAGACCGCCCGGCTCGTGCGGGACGGGCGCGAGGAAACGGTGCCGGCCGAACGTCTGCGCCCCGGTGACCGGTTCCGGGTCCTGCCCGGCGAGGCCCTGCCCACCGACGGCCTCATCGTCGAGGGCGAATCGAGCCTCGACGAATCGCCGGTCACCGGCGAATCGATGCCGGTGGACAAGGGCCCGGGCGACAAGGTCTTCGCCGCCAGCATCAACGGACCCGGCGCCCTGCTGGTGGAAGCCACCGCCGCCTTCGCCGACAACACCCTGTCGCGGATCATCGAGCTGGTGGAATCGGCCCAGGACCAGAAGGGCCGCGCCCAGCAGTTCATGGAGCGCTTCGGCCGCCGTTACAGCCCGCTGGTGCTGGCCGCCGCCATCGGCATGCTGCTCGTCCCCGCACTGCTGGGCCTGGACCTCGCCTTCTGGAGCGAACGGGCCGTGGTGCTGCTGGTGGCCGCCGCCCCCTGCGCCCTGGTGATCTCCCTGCCCATCGCCATGTCGGCGGGGATCTCCGGCGCCGGCCGGCGCGGGATCCTGATCAAGGGCGGCGCCCACCTCGAGCACCTGGGCACGATCCGCACCATCGCCTTCGACAAGACCGGCACCCTCACCCACGGCCGTCCCCGTCTCACCGATCTGCTAACCGTCGAAGGCAGCGAGGAAGAACTGCTGGCCATCGCCGCCGGCCTTGAGGCCCACTCGGAACATCCGCTGGCCAAGGCCATCCTGCAGGCCGCTGACGAACGGCGGATCCTTCCCGCCCCGGTCCGCGAGGCCCGCGCCCTCACCGGCGCCGGGATCCGCGGCACGCTGGAGGGCAGCGTCTGGTTCCTGGGCAAGCCCGATCTGTTCGCGCGCCAGGGCGTGGATCTCGGCCCCTGGCAAGCCACCATCGATCGCTGGCAGAACGAAGGCAAGACCGTGGTGCTGGTAGGCACGGCCGAAGGCCTGCACGGCCTCCTGGCCCTGCAGGACACCCTGCGGGAAAACGCGCCGCAGGTCATCGCCGCCCTGCATGCCCTCGGCATCCGCAGCGTGATGCTCACCGGCGACAACGCAGCCACGGCCCGGCGCATCGCCCGGCAACTGGGCATCGACGAAGTGCACGCCGGCCTGCGCCCCGAGGACAAGGTGGCCGCCGTGCGCACCCTCCAGGAAAGCGGTCCCGTGCTCATGGTGGGTGACGGCGTCAACGACGCCCCGGCCCTGGCCGCCGCCACCTGCGGCATGGCCATGGGCGCCGCCGGCACCGACGCGGCCATCGAAGCCGCCGACATCGCCCTGATGGCCGACGACCTCGGCAAGCTGATCGAAGCCCTGCGCCTGGGCCGCAAGGCCCGCCGCGTCAGCCTGCAGAACATCGTCTTCGCCATCGCCGTGCTGGTGATCCTGATCCCCGCCGGCGTCAGCGGACTCATCACCATCACCACCGCCGTCATCGCCCACGAAGCCAGCGAACTGCTCGCCGTGGCCAACGGCCTGCGCGCCGGGAGGGTGCGGCAAGGCTGAGTACGCCTGAAAAATCCAACGCAAAGGGATGATTGAACGCTTTTTCTCTGCAAACATCCCCGTAGGCCGGCTCAAGCGCAGCGGAGCCGGCAACCCGCGGCCTCGTTCGATTCGACGGCTACGCCACGCCTGAACCACCCCGCACCACAACCCCCTGTTATTTGCGCCCTTCGCGGCTTTGCGCCTTTGCGTTGAACCACTGCCCCAACGCAACGGGATTCAGCCCCGTTTCAGCTTTCCTTCAGCGTGATTTCAGGCCCTTGCGCCATGCTTGAACCATGCATGGTCATCCCGCAAAACCCGAGCACGCTTCCCGGCGCGAAATCCGGATCTGGGATCCGTGGGTCCGGCTCTTTCACTGGAGCCTCATCGTCGCCGTGCTGGTGGCCTGGATGGCGGGCGAGGCGGGGCTGGTGGTACACGTGGTGGCCGGCTACACCGTATTCGTCCTGGTGAGCTGGCGAGTCGGCTGGGGGTTCGTCGGGCCGGCCCCGGCGCGTTTCCGGAACTTCGTAAAACGCCCGGGCGAGATCCGGGCCTTCCTGCGGGCGACGCTGCGCGGGCGCCCGCCGCACCATGCCGGGCACAATCCGGCGGGTGGCGCGATGGTGGTGCTCCTGCTCGCCACGCTGCTGCTGACCACATTCACCGGCATGGCCCTGTACGGGGTGCAGGATGCCGGCGGGCCACTGGCCTTCCTGGCGGGGCAGGCCGGCTTCGCCATGATCGATGGCCTCGAGGCGGTGCACGAATTTCTGGGCGATTTCCTGCCCTGGCTAATCGCCATCCACGTGGCCGGGGTGATCGTCGAAAGCCTGTTGCAGGACACGGATCTGACCCGGGCCATGATCACCGGTCGCAAGACCCTTCCCGTCACGAACGCTGGAGACGACGCATGAAGACGTCCTTTTCTATCGCCTTGCTGCTGTTGTCACTGACCGCCGGCACGGCGTCTGCCGGTTCGACGCCGGCGGTCGACAAGCTGCTGCAGCAATACCGGAATGCCGGTGCCGGTCCCTTTTCTGCCGAACGCGGACAACGCTTCTGGCAAGAGTCGGTTCGCACGGTCGATGGGCGGGAACGCCGCTGCACCACCTGCCACACCACCAATCTGCGCGCCCGTGGCAAGCACGTGCGCACGGGCAAGGCCATCGCACCGATGGCGCCCTCGATGAATCCGAAGCGTTTGCAAAAGGCGAAGAAGATCGAGAAATGGTTCCGGCGCAACTGCAAGTGGACCCTCGGCCGCCCCTGCACCCCCCAGGAGAAGGGCGACCTCCTTCGCTATCTCGAAAGCCAATGAATCCCACCCGGAGAGACCGCCATGCAATCCATGACCACCACGCTGTTCGTTCTGCTGATTCTGACCGCCCTCACTTCCGGCCTGCGCACCGCACTCGGCGACGATGACGACGATGACGCGAGGGACTGGCTGCGGCGCGAGTCGATCGGCTTCGCCCCACCCGCCAACCCGCTCTATGTGGAAGAGTGCGGTGACTGCCACATGGCCTACCCGCCGGGCCTGCTGCCCGGAGCCTCGTGGGAACGGATCATGTCCGGCCTCGAGGACCACTTCGGTGACAACGCCGAACTCGACCCGGCCGTGCAGCGCAAGCTGACCGCCTATCTCATCGCGCACAGTGCCGAACGCAGCCATCTGCGCCGGGCCCGCGCAGTGATGCGGTCGGTGGGCGACAGCGCGCCGTTGCGCATCACCGAGACCCGCTGGTTCCGGCACGAGCACGACGAGATCCCGGCCCGCTGGGTGAAGGGCAACGACAAGGTCCGCCGCTTCAGCCAGTGCGATGCCTGCCATCGTGATGCCACCCGCGGCCGGTTCGACGAGGACAACGTGGTCATCCCCGGTCACGGCCGCTGGGACGACTGACAAACCCACATCTGAGCCGGGGACTTTCCTCCCCGGCTTCCCCTTGAAACCGCCACCACCAGTCCCATATTTCCGCCTGTCTGTGACTGCCGGATTCCCGGTCGCCTCGGACACAAAACAAGAATAACCAACAATATCAATACCTTAGTCATCCTGACTGTTCGACTTCAATGCGGGGAATGTCCCCCGGCAACGCAAGAGAGGTTTTCGATTGAAGATGAGCAAGATCAAGACGGCTATCGTAGGCATGGGCAACTGTGCCAGTTCCCTGATTCAAGGCATCCACTACTACCGCGACAAGGATCCCGCCGAGGCGATCGGCCTCATGCACCCGGTGATCGGCGGCTACGGCCCGGCCGACATCGAGATCGTCGCCGCCTGGGACATCGACCGGCGCAAGGTGGGCAAGGACGTGGCGAAAGCCATCTTCGAGAAGCCCAACTGCACCACCGTGTTCTGCCCCGAGATCCCGGACACCGGCGTGACCGTGCGCATGGGCCGGGTGCTCGACGGCTTCTCCGAACACATGCGCGACTATCCCGCCGAGCGCACCTTCCTGCTCGCCGACGAACCCGAGCCGAGCAAGGAAGAGGTGGTCCGCGTGCTGAAGGAAAGCGGTGCCGAGGTACTGATGAACTATCTCCCGGTCGGCTCCGAGGAGGCCACGCGCTTCTACGCCGAGTGTGCCCTGGAAGCCGGCGTGGCCTTCGTCAACAACATTCCGGTGTTCATCGCCTCCGATCCCGAGTGGGCGGCACGCTTCGAGGCGGCCGGCATCCCCATCATCGGCGACGACATCAAGGCCCAGCTCGGCGCCACCATCACCCACCGGGCGCTGACCGATCTGTTCGCCAAGCGTGGCGTGAAGCTGGAGCGCACCTACCAGCTCAACACCGGCGGCAACACCGACTTCCTCAACATGCTCAACCGCGCCCGTCTGGCCTCGAAGAAGGAGTCCAAGACCGAAGCGGTGCAGTCGGTCACGGCCGAACGGCTGGACGACGAGAACATCCATGTGGGCCCCAGCGACTACGTGCCCTGGCAGAACGACAACAAGCTCTGCTTCATCCGCATGGAAGGCAAGCTGTTCGGCGACGTGCCCATGAACCTGGAACTGCGCCTGTCGGTGGAAGACTCGCCCAACTCCGCGGGCGTGGCCATCGACTCCATCCGCTGCGCCAAACTGGCCCTGGAGCGGGGACTGGCCGGCGTGATTCACGCCCCGTCGAGCTACTTCTGCAAGCACCCGCCCCGTCAGCTTACCGACGACGAGGCCTGGCGCCGCATGGAAGCCTTCATTCACGGTTCGGAGACTGCGCTGCATGAAGTGCCTGATACTGGCCGCGGGGAAAGGCAGCCGGCTGCGGCCACGGGCTGAGAGCAAGCCGCTCCTGCCCCTGCTCGGGGTGCCGCTCATCGAGCGGGTGATCCGCGAAGCCCGGCGCGCCGGCGCCGACGACTTCGTGGTGGTCACCGGCCACGCGGCAGAGACGGTCGAGGCCTTCCTGGCCGATCTGGCCCGCCGCCTCGACGTGCCCATCGCCACGGTGCGCAACCCCGAGTGGGCGGACACGGAGAATGGCCGCTCGATCCTCGCCGCGGAAGGGCTCCTTCGGGAGCCCTTCCTGCTGCTGATGGCCGATCACCTCTTCGAGGCGGATCTGCTGCGCGATCTCCTGCGCGCGCCCCTGCCCCCCGCCGGCCTGTGCCTGGCGGTGGACGGCAACCGGCACAACCCGCTGGTGGATCCGGACGACGTGACCCGGGTGCGGCGCGACGGCGCGCGGATCACCGCCATCGGCAAGGGCCTGGAACCGTTCGACGGCTACGACACCGGGATCTTCCACTGCACCCCGGCCCTGTTCGACGCCCTGCGCAAGGCCGCCCGCCACGGCGACACCTCGCTCAGTGGCGCGGTGCGACAACTGGCCCGCGACGGCCTTGCACAGGCGGTGGACGTGAGCGGCCGCTTCTGGTGCGACGTGGACGATCCGGCGGCCCTGCAACGGGCCGAAACGGCCCTGCTCGCCCGCCTGCGTGGCAAGACCCGCGACGGACCGGTGGCGCGCTGGCTGAACCGGCCGCTGTCGATCCGGATCACCCGCCACCTGGTGCGCACCGACATCACCCCCAACGCCATCTCGCTGCTGGCGTTCGCCCTATCGGTGCTGGCCGCGGCGCTGTTCCTGCTGCCGGGCTGGCCGGCGCTGATCGCCGGCGGCCTGCTCGCCCAGCTCGCCTCCATCGTGGACGGTTGCGACGGCGAAGTGGCGCGGCTGAAATATCGGGAGAGCGACTACGGCGGCTGGCTCGACGCGGTACTGGATCGCTACGCCGACGCCTTCCTGCTGGGCGGCCTCGCCTGGCACGCCTGGCAGGCCGGCGACGGTCCCCTCGCCCTGGCCAGCGGCTTTTTCGCCATCACCGGCTCGTTCCTGATCAGCTACACCGCCGACAAGTACGACGGCCGCATGCGCGAGCGCGGCGGCGCCCGCTTCCGCATCGGCCGCGACGTGCGCGTGCTCCTGATCTTCCTCGGCGCGCTGCTGAACCAGGCCCTGGCCGTGCTGATCCTGATCGCCGTGCTCATGAACGCCGAAACCCTGCGCCGGCTATATGTCTGCCGCGATGGTTGATCACTTCCCTGTAGGAGCGGCGCGAGCCGCGATGCGGCGGTAGCTGGTTGCGAGTAGCTGGTCGCCGGGAAAACCAAACGTCTTTACCAGCTACCCGTCCCCAGCTACCCGCTACCGCATAATCGCGGCTCGCGCCGCTCCTACAATATCAACAACCTTGGCGTCTTTGCGTTGAAACACCCCCATGAATCACCACAACACCCCGACAACCGCTCCCCTCGCCTGCGCCGAGACGCGGATCCGTGCCATCATCGCCGGCTCGCCCGTGCCGGAGGATCCGCTTCACGCCGAGAACACCCTGCAATGGCTGCTGCGCCTGGCGCCCGACGCCGATCCGGCCCTGCGGCTCGCGGCCCTCGGCCACGACATCGACCGCGCCGTGCCCGACAAGGTGCGGCGCGAGGACTTCAGCGACTACGACGCCTTCAAGGCCGCCCACGCCGAACACGGCGCCCGGATCCTCGCCCGGCTGCTGGCCGAATGCGGGGTGTCCGCGCCCCTCATCGAAGAGACCTGCCGCCTGGTGGAACGTCACGAGATCGGCGGCGATCCCCGTTCGGATCTGCTCAAGGACGCCGACAGCCTCTCCTACTTCGAGGTCAACCTGCCCCTGTATCTGGCCCGCGAAGGCGAAGCGGAAACCCTGCGCCGCTGCCGCTGGGGCGTGCGGCGCCTGTCGGCCAACGCCCGGCAACGGCTGGCCCGGCTGCACTTCGCCGATCCGCGGCAGGCGGCCCTCGTGCGCCAGGCCCTGGAAACCGAACGATGAGCGGCTAAAGCTCTTCATTCACTGACCGATAAGTAAAAATGGTATGAACGTGCCGCCGGCATACGGAAATCCCGCGTTCGGCACAGGTGTATTCAACCCCAGATGACACGAGGTTTCTGCCTGCACTGGCCGGCCAGGCTCCGGCCCATCAGGCGCGTCAACCTTCCGCACCGATGCCGATCCCCACGCAGACATTCCGGCGGCGCCTGCTGTCGCTCATCGCCCTGAGCTGGTCGCTGCCCCCGGTCGTGGGCTTCGCCTTTCTGGGGTATCTGGAGCTGTTCACGCCCGAACAGATCCTGGCCATCCTCGCCTCGCCCCTGAACCTGCTGTTCGTGCTCGGCGCCATCCCGCTGTGTCTTTGGCATTTCGCGCGCCTCGCCCGGCCCATCGGTATCTGCCTGGATCAGCCGGCGGCCTGCAACAGCACGCGCCTGGCGCGCTGGATGCAACGCTTCTCGCGGCATTTCTGGACCCTGTTCCTCGGCTATCTGCTGCTGGCGCCAGCCATCACCATGCTCAGTGCCGAGTGGCATACCGATTTCGTGGCCCGTCCCGTGGACTGGTTCCGCATTCATCTGGTGGCGCTGATCGTCTCGATCCTCGTGGGGCTGCCCATCTTCTTCGCCATCTTCGATCTCTTCGGGCGGGCCTTCGGGCACATCGATCTGCAACGGCCGGTCCTGTCCCTGCGTACCCGGGTCTTCCTGATCGGGGCCCTCACCCCGCTGCTCATCGACACCATGCTGGTGCAGTATTACTGGACCCGCACCGGCTTCTTCACCCACGAAACCTTCATCGTCTGGCTGCTGCTGGAAGGCCTCGCCGTGGGCGGCGCCCTGCTGTTCGTGAACAGCCTCACCCACTCCCTCGCCCCCATGCAGGCCCTGATCGCCAATCCGGACGTGCCGCGCCTGCCGGCCTCCACCGAGGAGATCGGGCTGTTCGTGCGGCGCCTCGACCGCCTGCTGGAGGAACAGGCCCTGCACCGGGAACGGCTGGCCTTCGGCAACCAGTTGCTGCGCGAATCGCGCACCCTCGAGGGCCTGGGTGAACTGCTGGAAACCATCATCGAACGCACCCGCCAGGCGCTCGGCTGCGACATGTGTTTCCTGACCCTGTACGATCGCCATCAGCGGGAACTGGTCGGCGTCATCCACACCGGCGCCGAGTACCGGCCGGAGGGCCACTACCGGATTCCCGTCGAGGCCCGTTCCCTGACCGCGCGGATCTTCCGCACCGGCCGCCCCTACTGGACGCGGGACGCCCGGAGCGATCCCCACGCCAACCCGCGGATGGTGGATCGTTACGGCGTGCGCGCCAGCGCCGGCGTCCCCCTGCTGGTGGGGCAACAGGCAATCGGTGTGCTGCATGCGGTGCACGTGCAGGGTCCGCACGACTACAGTGACCGCGAACTGCGGATTCTGGACGCCTTCGCCCAGGAGGCCGCCCTGGCCCACGCCTTCTTCGAAGACCAGCGCCTGCGCCGCCGGGCCGAAACCGCCATCCGCCAGGTCAACGAGGCCATCGCCAATGCCATCGGCAGCGAGTTCTTTCCGGCTCTGGCCCGGGCCATGGGCGAAATTCTCGACGCCGATGGCGTGGCCATCGCCGAGTTGAGTCCGACGGAGCCCGATCATCTCGAGACCCTGGCCTTCTGGCTGGACGGCGAATCCTTGCCAAACCAGCACTACGCCCTGGCCGGCACCCCCAGCGCGGAAGTGTTGCGCCGTGGCCGCCACTGCCAGTTCGACCAGGTGCAGCAACGGTTTCCCGATGCGCGGGAACTGGCCGAGATGGACATCGCCGTCTATCACGGCATTCCCCTGCTCGGCAACGGTGAGATGAAGCTGGGGGTGCTCCTCGCCCTGTACCGGAATACCCCGGCCAACCCCGAATTCGCCGCCTCGGTGATGCAACTGTTCGCCGGCCGCGCCGCGGCCGAGATCGAACGCCTGCGCAACGAGGCGAAGATCCGGCGCATGGCCTATTACGACAGCCTCACCGGCCTGCCCAACCGGCAACTGCTCACCGATCGCCTCGACCAGGCCCTGGCCCATGCCCGACGCACAGGCACGGCCATGGCCGTGATCCTGCTGGATCTGGATCACTTCAAGGACATCAACGACACCCTGGGCCACCCGGTGGGCGATCAGCTCCTGCAGGAAGTCGCCCGCCGACTGACCGAGGCCGTTCGCCAGGAAGACACCGTGGCCCGGCTGGGCGGTGACGAGTTCATCATCCTGCTCACCGACATCGGTCCGCCGGTCGAGGCCATGCGCAACGCCACCCGGGCCGTGGAGAAGATCCGCCGCTGCCTCGCGCCGGGATACCTGCTGGAAGGCCACAGCCTGCTGGTGACCCCCAGCCTCGGCATCGCCATCCACCCCGAAGACGGCGCCACGGCCGAGCAACTCATCAAGCATGCCGACACGGCCCTCTACCAGGCCAAGGGCGCGGGCCGCGACGGCTACCGCTTCTTCTCCCCGGCCATGAACACCGCCGCGGTCGAACGGCTGCGCCTGGAGAGCGAACTGCGCAAGGCCCTCGAAGAGGAACGCTTCGAACTGCTTTTGCAACCCAAGGTCGCCATCGCCGGCAATCGGCTGATCGGCGCCGAGGTCCTGCTGCGCTGGCCCCATCCCGAGCTGGGAGACATCCCTCCGGGACGCTTCATTCCCCTGGCCGAGGAAACCGGGCTCATCGTTCCCCTGGGCAACTGGGTCATGGCCCAGGCCTGTGCCCTGACCAACCGCTTGTGGTGCCAGCGAGGAACCTGTCGGAGCAATCCCAGCCTGTCCTTCAACGTCAGCCCCCGCCAGTTCAGCCAGCCCGACTTCGTGGAACGCCTTGCCCGTTATCTGGAAACCCATGGAACCCGGCCGGAATGCCTGGAACTGGAAATCACCGAGAACCTGCTGATCCGCGACATCAACGACATCGAACGCAAGCTCAACGCCTTGCGGGAACTGGGCGTGAGCCTCTCCATCGACGACTTCGGTACCGGTTACTCCTCGCTGCGCTACCTGCAACGCCTGCCCATCGACACCATCAAGATCGATCAGGCCTTCGTGCAGCGCATCGCGACCAACCGCAACGACGCCATCATCGTCGAAACCATCATCGCCATGGCCCGTCACCTGGATCTCTACACCATCGCCGAAGGCGTGGAAACGCAGGCCCAACTGGATATCCTCGCCGCCCGTGGCTGTGATGCCTATCAGGGATTCCTCTTCAGCCCGCCTCAGTCACTGGAGGAATTTCAGCAGCATTTCGACTCCGCCTGAGCCGGGCGCCGTGGCCACGTCCGCGCCGACAATGACGATCAACGCAACTGTGTGCGCCCCCTTGAGAAAGCTCCCCGGAATCACGTCCATGCAAACTTATTAAACGTCCCAAAATTGTGCTGACATAAACGGCGCCGGTGTGGGAGGGGTGTAGGCCGGCTCAAGCGCAGCGGAGCCGGCATGTGGCAAGATGCAACGCTTTCCGCCGGCTCCGCTGCGCTTGAGCCGGCCTACCAAATGAAAGTTCACCGTTTCCAGGTGAAATGCTCGTACACACCGGCCCAGTACATGCCGAAGCCGGCGGCGAACAACAGCTCTTCGAGCGGCATGAAGCCGAGCCGGATCCCGCTCAGTGCCGCGAGGTTCCACACCCGCTCGATGTATCCCGGCGCCGTCCACTCCAGCAATACCAGGAACAGGCTGTAATAGGCCACGAACAGCAGGCCGCCAATCCAGGTCTTGGCCTTGAGATCGGGCCGGCACCAGACATTCGCCAGCGCCCCGACGAACAGGGCCACGATGCCCGGATAGATGGGATTCCAGTCGATGAGCAGCAGGGGCGGAAATGCCACGAAGGGCGCCGCCAGGGCCTTGTCGTGATGGCGATGCAGGGGCGAATGCCTTTCGTGTTCGGGAACCGGGCGCGGGATGCGGCCCGCGAGGAGATTGTAGAGCACGGCACCCGTGCCGCCGATCCCGAAACAGAAGATCAGGCTTTCGATGTCGAAACCGGTGGTCCGCGCCAGGTCGAAGAGACTGGGGGGCGACCAGTACTCGGGAACGAACAGGGGTTCGCTGAGGCCGAAGGGGGTGGTGTAGAGACTGGCCCAGCGCATGGCGTGCCGGTGAGCGGGAAAACGCCAATAGATGATCCCCCACGGCACCAGAAATGCCACGGACCAGAACAGCCATACGTAGTCATCTGGAATCACGCCTCAACTCTCTGTCAGGTTGCTGGAAAGGCTACTCCAGCCAGCCGTTCCGAATCCCGAACAACCGGTTATTCATCGTTTCGAAATGCTTTTGGCTCCCGTCCGTAGGGCGATGAGATGGTCTCCTCCCCCCCTTAAAAACGGCGTCACGATGCGCCAAGATGGAAGCACTTCACCATCCATCGAAGAAGGAGGAGGAGACCATGAGCAAGATTACGACGGTTGGACTGGATTTGGCAAAGCACGTGTTTCACGTGGTGTGCTGCGACGAGCGGGGCAAGGTGGTGCGCAAGCGGATGCTGAGGCGAGGGCAGGTGCTGGCGTATTTTGCGAACCTGGAGCCGGTCCTGGTGGGGATGGAAGCCTGCGCGAGCGCCCACTACTGGGCGCGGGAGCTGCAGGCACTGGGCCACGAGGTGAAGCTGATTCCGCCGCAGTACGTGAAGCCGTTTGTGCGGGGGAACAAGCACGATTACAACGACGCGCTGGCGATAGCCGAAGCGGTGGTGCGGCCGGAAATGCGGTTTGTGTCGGTGAAGACACCGGAGCAGCAGGACATCCAGGCGCTGCACCGTCTGCGCGAGCGCTGTCTTGCGGACCGCACGGCGCTGGTCAACCAGATACGGGGTCTGCTGGGGGAATACGGGATTGTTCTGCCCAAGGGGGTGAATACGCTGCGGCGTCGCCTGCCGGAGGTGCTGTCGGAGGCGGAGAATGGCCTGAGCGAGTGGTTTCGGCAGCTGTTGTGGGAGAGTTACCGGCGGTTTCAGGAGCTGGACGCGCACATTGCGTTTTACACCCGGGAACTGGAAGGCTACAGCCGCCGGAACGAGGCGGTGAAGCGGCTGCGGGCGATCCCGGGTTACGGGCCGGTGGTGGCGCCGGTTTTCTACAGCCAGATCGGCGACGGCCGGGCCTGGCGGCGGGGACGGGATGTGTCCGCATCCCTGGGTCTGGTGCCCCGCCAACACAGTAGCGGAGGGAAGGAACGGCTGCAGGGGATCAGCAAGCGGGGAGACGGCTATCTGCGCAGTCTGCTGGTGCATGGAGCGCGGTCGGTGGTGAAGGCGGCGGCGGGGAAGGATGACCGGCTCAGCCGCTGGATCAACCGGATCCGGGCGGAGCGCGGCTACAACAAGGCGGTGGTGGCGCTGGCCAACAAGATGGCCCGGATGGGGTGGGCGGTATTGAGGAACAAGACGGAATACCGGGCGGATTACCGCCCGGTCTGAAGGCGGGCAGGGCCCGCGAGGAACGATTTGGAGAGTTAGCCTGCCGACGATTGCGAAGACGCTGTGGCGAGCGATGACAAACAGGTCAGACCGGCGTATCGAAAACCTGCTTGAGCCGTAGGCTGGGACAAGCCGCTAGGGCGATTAGGACGATACGCGCAGATCTCATCGAGGCCAGAGGCGCAAAAAGCCTCACAAACAGGCCGGATATACGAGCGCAATCCTGTCCCTGTCGAAGTTTGGTACAACGTCTTGCAAAACGGGAGGAGACCATATACGGCTCAAGCGTCGCGGAGCCGCCATCTCGGGATGACACGATTTTTGCCGGCTCTGCTGCGCTTGAGCCGGCCCACATCGCCCCACACCGGCGCCGGTTGTATCAGTACAATTTCGAGACGTTTAATAGCGTCCATTGGTCCTGCATCGGGCAGTTTCAGTGATGGTGGTCATGCGCGCCCTCCTCGGCCAGGTTGGCCAGCTCCGTCTCTTCCAGGTAGTGCACGAAGGCGCGGCGCAGACGCTCGCCGAGCCCCCGTTCGAGTGCGTTGCCGATACCGGCCAGGCGCTGCTCGATCTGGGCGGCGGTGGCCTGCAGCAAATCGTAACGGATCCGCAAGCGGTCCCCTTCCACCCGGACCGCCTCCACCCCCATCATGGCGCCCAGCTCCGCCGCCACCCGCTGTGCCTGTTCCGGACTCAGCGGTCGGGCCAGGTGCAACACGCGCTCCTTGAGGAGGGTCTGGCCCTGCTGTGCCGGGGCCGGATGGCCCGGCCGGCCCACGTAGAGGTGGGGATTGGCGTCGAAACGCTCCCGGCACTGTTCGGAGCAGAAGGCGAAGTGCATGCCCAGGTATTCCCGGGCAAACTGTTCCGGCGTCACGTTCATGTGGCAAACCGGGCAGGTCATGTCATGGTCCATCGAATGTTCCTCCGTGCCGAAATCAGCCGCCTGCCGCCAGCATTTCATCACAGAAACACGAGGGCCGGCGGTAATGCCCCTCCCGATAGGCCTCGACCAGGCGTGTCATCAGCCGCTCCGGGTCTCCATCGAACAGCACCTTGGCACCGGTGCCTTTCTGCAGGGAATCGAGAAGATCCGGCAGCACTTCGGTGATGCCCCCGCTGCCTTCCAGCACCCCAATCAGTTTGCCTTCATCGTAGGCGATGGCAAACTCGCCGAGGGTGCCGGAACGGCCGCCCACGATCACCACCATGTCGCTGGAGCGAATGTTGGTCACTTCGCGCCCCATCAGGCCACTACCGGTATAGACCAACACATCGAAAACATCGGCCGGGGACTGGTACTTGTGCACGTGCTCGTCCAGACTCAGGGCGGGCGAGATACCGATGGACAAGCCACCATGGCGCTTGGCGCCCTGGGCGCACTCGTGAGGCAGGCCAGGACAGGCCCCCGTGATCAGCGCATAGCCTCGCGCGGCAATCGCCTCGCCCAGCGCCCTGGCCAGCAGACGCACGCTCGCAGGCTCGTCATCGCTGGCCGATCCCATCACGCCGACCGTCAGGTACATCGCCGACTGGCCATCGGCATACCGCTCGGGATGCTGCAGGAACCGATCGCGACAGGCCACCGAGCAGAAGAAATACGGATGCCCCTGCCAATCGTGCATCACGGCCGCATCACGCGGCTCCAGGGGCATGCCACAGACGGGATCGTAGACCATCTCCTGTACCTCCATCGCTTTACTCCAGGTCGGATCGCCCCGCCGTGGCCGGCACGAAGGCCGCCGGCTCGAATTCGGCCTCGCCACGCAGGGCGGGAATCCAGGGCTGCAAGAGCGTGAGCGCCTGCTGGCGGGCCGACGCCAGCACCGCGGGACCGCTGTCGGTCACCGGCCAGTCCAGGGGTGGCAGATCCGGTTCCAGGATCACGACCACCGCGCCACAGCCGCAGGGACAGTGCCGCAGGGTCAGGGACTGGTCGGAGAGGTACCAGGGCCGGCGCTGGTACAGCAGCAGGTTCAGCAGTTCGAGCATCGTCCACGGCCGGCGCATGGCCCGCGCCAGGGCCGCGGGGCCATCCTGTCGCTGGGCCACGTGATGAATGATCAGCACGTCCAGGTCGTACTGGCAGCAGATGGCGTCCGTCGGCGCCAGATCCAGCAGGGCGCCGTCGCAATACCATTCGCCGTCGATTTCCACCGGCTCGTAGAGCAGCGGTATGGCGGCGCTGGCCAGCATCGGCGGCAGCAGTTTCCCTTCGGAAAAGAACCGCTTGCGGCCGGTGGCCACGTGCACGGCCAGGGCGCGAAAGGGAATCCGGCACGCCTCGAAGGTGGTGGCCCGCAACTGGCGACGGGTGAATTCGCCTGCGGCCGCGGTGGAAGAAAGCCCCGTGCAGCCCCGGCCCTGCCGGGCAAGCAGCGACCACAGCAGCCGTGGCCACTGGGGACGCCAGAAGTCCCGCGGACGCACCGTGGCGAGGGCCTCGGCCCAACCCGCGGCGGTCTGGCCGCTGGCCACCACCCCGCCCACCACCGCGCCGGCGCTGCAGCCGGCCAGGGCATCCGGTGCGATGCCCAGGCCGTCGAGCGCCATCAGCAGGCCGGTATGGGCATACACGCCCCGGACCCCGCCAGAGCTGAGCACGATGCCGATCCGCCGCTGATCACTCATGGTCGATGCACCGCTTGCGTTTCCGCCGCGCTCAGCCTTCCAGTTCCCGCTTGCGCCGCTGGAACTCTTCCTCGTCGATTTCGCCGCGGGCATAGCGTTTCTTCAGAATCTCCAGCGGCGTCTCCGGCGGCGGCCGTGGGTCATCGTGGCCACCACTGCCGGCCGCCGCCTTGATGACCCAGACCACCAGCACCACGAACAGGATCCAGAACAGCCACATGATGCCTCCACCAAATCCCCACCACCCCTCATGACCACCCATCATGGCGTCTTCCTCACAGTTTCACCCGGCGCAGACGCAGGGCATTGGAAATGACCGAGACGGAGCTGAAACTCATGGCCGCCGCCGCGATGATGGGCGACAGCAGCAGGCCGAAGAAGGGATACAGCACCCCGGCTGCCACGGGCACGCCCAGCGAGTTGTAGATGAAGGCGAAGAACAGGTTCTGACGGATGTTGCGCATGGTGGCGCGACTGAGGCGCACGGCGCGCACGATGCCGCGCAAATCGCCCTTGACCAGGGTCACGCCGGCGCTTTCCATGGCCACGTCGGTGCCGGTGCCCATGGCGATGCCCACGTGCGCCTGGGCCAGCGCCGGGGCATCGTTGATTCCGTCTCCGGCCATGGCCACGATGCGACCCTCGGCCTGCAGGCGCTTGACCACTTCCGCCTTCTGATCCGGCAGCACCTCCGCCTCCACCCGATCGATCCCCAGCTTGCGGGCCACCGCCTCGGCGGTGATCCGGTTGTCGCCGGTGAGCATGACCACCATGATGCCCTCGGCATGCAGATCCCGGATCGCTTCGGGGGTGGTCGCCTTGATGGGATCGGCCACGCCGACGAGACCGGCCGCCTTGCCGTCGATGGCCACGAACATCACCGTCTGGCCATCGGTGCGCAGCGCATCGGCCTTCTCGGGCAGGCTGCCCACGTCGATGCCGAGGCTTTCCATCAGGCGCTGGTTGCCCAGGGCCACGACCTGCCCCTCCACCTCGCCGGTGACGCCCTTGCCCGTATGGGCCTGGAAGTCGTTCACCTTCACCAGGCTGACACCCCGTTCCTCGGCACCGCGCACGATGGCCTCTGCCAGCGGATGTTCACTGACCCGTTCCAGGCTGGCGGCGCGCTGCAGGAGGATCTGCGCGTCGAACGGCGCGGCGGGCTCGACGGTGACCAGGGTGGGCTTGCCCTCGGTGAGGGTCCCGGTCTTGTCCACCACCAGGGTATCGACCTTCTCCAGGATCTCCAGCGCCTCGGCGTTCTTGATCAGCACGCCCATGGTCGCCCCCTTGCCGGTCCCGACCATGATCGACATGGGCGTGGCCAGCCCCAGGGCGCAGGGGCAGGCGATGATCAGCACGGCCACCGCGTTGACCACCGCATGGGCCAGGCGCGGCTCCGGCCCCCACAGGCCCCAGACCACGAAGGCGATGATGGCCACCACCACCACCGCCGGCACGAACCAGGCCGAGACCTTGTCGGCCAGTTTCTGGATCGGCGCGCGCGAACGCTGGGCCTCGCTGACCATGCGCACGATCTGGGCCAGCAGCGTGTCGGCCCCCACCTTCTCGGCCCGCATCAGGAGCGTGCCGTTGCCGTTGACGGTGGCGCCGATCACCCGGTCACCGGCCGTCTTGGTCACCGGGATCGGCTCGCCGGTGATCATGGACTCGTCCACGTTGCTCTCGCCCTCGATCACGGTGCCGTCCACCGGAATCTTCTCGCCGGGGCGCACCCGCAGCACGTCGCCCGGCTGCACCTGTTCCAGCGGAATGTCTTCCTCGCGGCCGTCCTCGCGCACGATGCGCGCGGTGTTGGGCGCCAGCCCCAACAGGGCGCGGATGGCGGCATTGGTGCTGCTGCGGGCCCGCAGCTCCAGTACCTGCCCCAGCAGCACCAGGGCCGTGATCACCGCGGCGGCCTCGAAATAGACCGGCACCGTGCCATCCTCGTGGCGCATGGTGGGCGGAAAGAGGCCGGGGAACAGCAGGGCCGCCACGCTGTAGGCCCAGGCCACCGACACGCCCAGCCCGATGAGCGTGAACATGTTCAGGTTCCAGGTGCGCACCGACTGCCAGAACCGCACGTAGAAGGGCCAGCCGCCCCACAGGACGACCGGCGTGGCCAGCACGAACTCGATCCACTGTACCGCCTTCATGTTCAGCCCTTCCGGCAACCACTGGGGCGCCAGATCGGCAATCATGGCCAGGATGAACACCGGGGTGGCGAGGATCGTGCTGACCCAGAAGCGCCGGGTCATGTCGATGAGTTCCTCGTTGCGCTCTTCCACGGCCACCGTGCGCGGCTCCAGGGCCATGCCGCACTTGGGACAGGTGCCGGGATGATCCTGGACGATCTCCGGGTGCATGGGGCAGGTGTATTCCACCTTCGCCTGGGCCATGGGCTCGAATACCGGTTCCAGCGCCATGCCACACTTGGGGCAGGTGCCCGGTCCTGCCTGACGGATTTCCGGGTGCATGGGGCAGGTATAGATGGTGGCACCGATGTCGCAGGTGCCATCCTCGCAGGCCGGATCTTCTGCCGGTGCGGACGTCTCGCCATGCGCCTCGGCATGGGTCACGCCGTGGGCGGCATGGGCATGGCCTGCGGCGCTGCCCAGGTATTCGTCGGGATTTTGCGTGAACCGCTGCCAGCAACTCTCGCTGCAGAAGTACCACGTCTTGCCGGCATGTTCGGCCTGCCATGGCGAGTCGGCGGTGACGGTCATGCCACACACGGGATCGTGCAGTTCCGCCTCGCCCGCATACTGCTCGGGATGGGCCACGAACTTGTCGTGACAACTGTCTGAACAGAAATACCAGGTCTGCCCGGCATAGTCGGCCGTGGCGGCGGCCTTGTCCGGCGCGATTTTCATGCCACATACGGGATCGGTGACCATGGGCGTTCTCCTTCATCGGATTGGCGTCCGATCCGGACGGGGCTGTCCTCGCAAGCGAGGGACAGGCCGATCGGGACCGGAATGAAGCGGCCCCGGCACGACGGCATCCGTCATGCCGGAGACCGCCGGCGGTTACTTCTTCATCGACTCCTGTTGCTGTTTCATCATCATCTGCTGCTGGTTGAGCATCTGCTGCATCATGTCCTGCATCATCTGCATGCGTTTTTCCATCATGGCCTGACGCTGCTGCATCTGATCCGGGCTCATCTTGCCCTTGCCGTCCATCTGCCCCATGGGCATGGCATGCATGTGCTTCATCATCTCCTGCATCATCTGCATGTGTTTCTGCATCATCTGCATGCGTTCATGGGGGTTGGCCGTTTGCATGCCTTTCTGCGCCATGTGCTGCATTTCCTGCATGCGCGCCGCATCGGCATGCATCGCCCCACCGGCGCCCATACGCCCTCCCGGCGGCACGGCCTGCACGTTGACGGCCGCCATGACCAGTCCGGCCGTCAGGATTCCGCTAACGAATGATCTTTTCATGGTCTTTCCTCCTTGGTCTCGCTGTGGTTATACCGCACTGAATCGGAACGCAAACCGCCGTTCCGAATTCCCTGACAGACGTTTATCCAGGCACAAGGCCCTTGAAGCCGCCATTGGTGCGCTCACGCCTCGCCCAGCAGCGCCTTGCGCAAGGCCTCCGGGCTCGGCATGTCCCGGAACACGACCTTGCCATCCACCACCAGATTCGGGGAATGGCGAATCGCCAGCCTGCGGGCCAGTTCCGGGTCGTCTTCCACGAAGACGACCCGATAGTCGATGCCCAGCGCTTCCAGCTCCCGGGCCAGGTCCGGACAATGGACACAGTCGCGGGTGGCGACGATCATGACATCCATGCGACTCTCCCTCCGGCGGCCAGCGGCGCCTCGTCCTCCGCGTCATCGGCAGGCGGGACATTGCCTTCGGCGAAGGCCTCGATGAGATGGCAGACCGAGTCGCCGGTGGGCACGCCATCGGGCATCGCGTCCCACGCATCCAGGGCCCGTTCCATGCGTTCCTGCAGACGCACCAGGGACGTGATGCGCCGGCGGTTCTGTTCGATGTGCTGCTGCAGGATCTGCCGCACCCGTGGACAGGGCGACTCGCCGCGATCGGCATCGTCGAGAATCATGCGGATCTCCTTCAGCGTATAGCCCAGCTCCTTGGCATGAAGGATGAACCGCAAGCGGGCCTGTTCGGCCGCATCGAACAGGCGGTATTCGTTGTCGGGATGGCGTTTCTCGCGCAGCAGGCCCATCCGGCTGTAATAGCGAATCGTGTGCGGCGTGGTTCCACACGCGCGTGCCAAAGCAGTGACGGTCAACATGTTCGCACCTCCTCGTTCCCGTTCCAGGAACATTGTGAAACCTGTGAGCAGAACACAGGTCAAGCTTCATTCTGCCTGGGTGCCGAAGCGGTCTGCCCGGTACCCGGTCTTCACCACGACGCGCCAGTGGTCACTGCGCGATCGCGGCCCTGCGGGCCCGGCAGGGAGGGGCTTATCAACATCCTGTCAGGGGCAGATTGCCGGCGACGCTTTCACGGATCGGTCCGCGCGGCCGGACAACCGGCCCCCATTCCACCCCCCTGCCAGACCGGGGAAGCGGGGCTGTGGATCAAATTCGCAGGCGAAGCGTTTGCAGATAGAGCGTCCGCCGGTTCACGGGCGGGCCGTGCACGGCGGGACGCAGCGCAAGAAATGACGGCCGGATCGCCGGCTCGAGGGGGCGGGCCTCGCTGGCCACGGCCACCGGTTCGAGCGCCGGCTCCGGCGCAATGGCGAAGGCGAGAGGGAAATCCCGATCGGCCAGGACCACGGAACAGGGCGCGGTACCGGGATGGGCATGGAGATGGGCATGGCCGCCCGCGTCCCCGTGGACCAGCCGGTGGGGCGCGCCCCCGGCCGGATGGGCGATGGCGTTGTCGAGACAGCACAGGGAAAAGAGATTCAGCGAGGCGGCAAGCCACGCCAGCACCCACAAGGGCGCCATCCGGCCAGCCGTGCGTCGCAATCGTCTCATTTCACCTCCTGCTCGGGCACCATGGGGTGCGAGTGGATGGCCTGCCTCGGCGGTTCGAGACAAGCATAGTGTTCAGGCCACTCCCTGGCAAGGGAATCCTTGTCCCTGCCGAATGCAGGGAATTGGCCGGGATGCGGCGCATCCCGGCCGTTTCCCCGGCAGGCGGTCAGTTGCTTTCCTGCATGAACTTGATGATGTCACGGGTCTGCTGGCCGGTGAGGCCACCACGGACCCGCATGTGGAAGACCGTGGTCTTCCACTGGTCGTCCCGCAGTTCCTTGGGATCGCGCACGTTGTGACAGCGGGTGCAGTTCTCCGCCCAGGCCCGGGCGCCACGCACGAAATCGCCTTCCTTGCTCTTGTCGGCCTCGGCCGCCTGCGCGCCGAAGGCGACGCCCAGGGTCAGGGTCATGGCCAGCAGCAACCGGCCGGTTTTCTCGATGGACTTTTTCATGTTCGATTCCTCCTCAGAAGCCGTAGGCCAGTTGCATCAGAATCCGGTTGTCGGCCTCGAAGCCGTCGTTCGGATTGTCGTTGCTCTCGTAGTTGCACTTGGCGATGAAGTTGCTCTCAAAGACATAGTTCACGCCCCCGGCCATCTGCACCCGGTCTTGCTCTTCTCCGGGCGTGTCGTAGTCGCTGTAACGGGCCACGACCTCCCACTTGCTGGGATAGAAGCGATAGGCCACCTGGGCGTACCAGGCCGTCCAGTCGCCCTTGTCGGGCACGGCGCTGGCCGCCGCCTCGCCCACGCTCTGGCGGATATACTCGGCGCGCACGTCGAAGTTGCCGGGGTGCCAGGTCAGATCGGCGCCGACGACCGAATAGTCACGCTTGACGCGTTCAGTGTCAGACGGAACACCGGTTCCGATTCCATTACCAAATGTATCGATCTTCCCGGTCGCGCCCGAAAAACCCACCTCGAGCTTCTGGCTCGGAAACAGCAGGCCAATCCGACCGCCACCGACCCGGGTATCATCCCCGTTGCCGGCGAATCCGGGACTTTCGATCATTTCCCACTCACCATTTGTTCCATTACCCTCGGCGACAGGACCATTGCCCAGGAACACGGCATAGTTCAGGTTCATGCTGTCGAAGGCGAAACCGCCGCGCACCTGGAGACCGATGTCGGCGTTGGGCGCGGCCTGATCGTGGCCGAAGCCCACCGGCGCGGAGGCCATCTTGTTGATCCAGGAGGGGTGGAAGTTCTGGCGGAACTGGCCCAGCGGGCTCAGGAACTTGCCCGCCACCAGGGTGGCGTGGTCGTTCATGAACCAGTCGATGGTGAGGTATTCCAGCGCCACTTCGGTATCCCCGTCGGCGTTGGTGGCGAATTCCATTTCCGCCTCCAGCATCACCAGATCGTCGATCTGGTAGTGGAAGATGGGCGCAAAGCGGGCGTTCTGGAAGCCGCCGGGGCTGTTCTCGCTGTCGGCGTAGGTCACGTCGGCATAGCCGGCCATGTGGATCAGGGTACGGGGGGTCTTCCACTCGGCGGCCGAGGCCACCTCCTGCTTGAGCGATTCGACTTCGGCCTTGAGCTTGTCCAGCTCGGCATCGGCGCTGGCGGTCTGGGAAATCGCCAGCCCGACAGCGCAGGCCAGCACGGAAAATTTGCATTTCATGATGACATCCTCGGTATATGAATTGTGGATACGGTGATCCGGTCGTCCGCCGCCCCGAAAAGCGGGCGACGACGACTAGCCTTGCGATAACGATGGACTTTTCCCGCAGGCGAGTACGGGATCAGGCGAGGGTGTCTCGAGGCGGGCGGAAGAGGGAGCCCACCACCAGCGTTTCCGGTGAAGTCTGTGCGTGAGGGAAATCGGGTGCCATCAGAACCGGTTGGGTTCCGATTGGCAACGCGGAAAGGAAAGCAAAGCCGCCAACCGAACAGTGATACTGGCAGGCGAGTGACATGTAACCGCTGCAGCAGTCGTCCATCTGCGCGGCGGAACCGCTGGCGCCTGCCTGCGTTCCGCCATGGCCTTGCATGAGACAGTCGGCCATGGGTTCGCTCCCCGCGGACGGCATGGCCTGCGCCACCTGCATCTGCCACTGCAGCACGGTGAGCTGCAGGAGCACCAGCAGGATGTGCACGAGCATGCGTTTTGTGCGGAGTCGGGTCATGCGCCTGGAACCGGTGGTTCGTTGCGCGCCACTGTAGCGGAGAGACGCCCGGCCTGTCATTGATCTTAATCAAACACCGGGGTGATCCCGACCGGCCGGCCGCCAGGCGTGGCGCGGCTTCTGACCAATGGGGTGCCGCGCCCGCGATTTCAAGACCCGGTTTCCCTGTGGTTTGCAGGGACATCAGCAGGGGCGATGACTGCACTTCTGGCGGGTGCGCACGTGATAGAGGCTTTGCACCGGCATGACGGCCACCACACCATCGCCTTCCATGCCGGTATGGGCCGCCTCCATGAGCGCAGTCACGATCCGCTCGGCATCGGCCTCGGCGGCGAAGATGTCGAGCCGGATCTGTTCCACCATCCAGTCGTCCTTGTACAGATCCGCGTATTCGCCATAACCGCGGATATGGCTGACGGTCACGCCGGGCGCGCCCACCTCGCGCAGCTTCTCTTCCACCCGCTTCAATACCCCGGAGCGGATGATGGCAACGATATTGACGAATTCCATGACTGACCTCCTGTGCGTGTGCGTGATGCCCCGGCCGGCAAACCGGCGGGGATGGCAGGATCATCGCGGGCCGGCTCCGCCCTGCCCGTGCCGGCCTGCGGGATCGCGTAACGGGCAGATGCAGTGAATCATCAGCCCCGTTTCAGGCCCCACTGTTTCCACAGCAGGAACACGGCGGGGATCACGATCAGCGTCAGCACCGTGGCGCTGACCATGCCGCCCACCATGGGCGCGGCGATCCGGCGCATGACCTCCGAACCGGTGCCGCTGCCGAGCATGATGGGCAGCAAACCCGCGATGATGGCCGCCACCGTCATCATGATCGGGCGCACCCGCAGCAGGGCGCCGTTGATCACGGCCTCGCGCACGTCGTCGGCGTGCAGCACCCGGCCGGCCTTCTCCGCCTCGAAGGCCTTGTTGGCCAGCGCCTGGTTCAGGTACACCAGCATCACCACGCCGATCTCCACCGAGACCCCGGCCAGGGCGATGAAGCCCACGTCCACCGCCACCGACAGGTTGTAGTCCAGAAAATACAACAGCCAGATGCCGCCGGTGATGGCCAGCGGCAGGGTGCCCATGATGATCAGCACCTCGCTCATGCGCCGGAAGTTGAGGTACAGCAGGAGAATGATGATGGCCAGGGTCACCGGGACCACGGTGGTCAGTTTCTCCTTGGCCCGCACCATGTACTCGTACTGGCCGGACCAGGCGATGGAATAGCCGGGCGGCAGTTCCACGTTCTCCCTCACGGCCTGCTGGGCGCGCTCCACGTAGGAACCGAGATCGATCCCCGGTTCGATGTCCACGTAGCTCCAGCCGTTGAGGCGGGCGTTCTCGGTCTTGATCAGGCCCGGCCCGTCCTCGATGCGGATGTCCGCCACCTCCACGAGGGGAATGTTGGCGCCCGAAGGGGTGACGATGGGCAGGTTGCGCAGTTTCTCCACCGAGTCGCGCACGTCACGCGGGTAACGGATGTTGACGGGATAGCGTTCCAGCCCCTCGACGGTCTGGGTCACGTTCATGCCGCCCACGGCCGTGCGCACCACCTCGTGCACGTCGGCGATGTTGAGGCCCAGGCGGGAAGCGGCAAGGCGATCCACGTCGATGATCACGTAACGGCCGCCGGCCACCCGCTCCGAATAGACCGATGCGGTGCCCGGCACGTTCTTCAGCACCTCCTCGATGCGCTTGCCGATCTTCTGGATCTCGTCGAGGCTCGGCCCGGCCACCTTCACGCCCACCGGCGTCTTGATGCCGGTGGCCAGCATGTCGATGCGGTTCTTGATGGGCATCACCCAGGCGTTGGTCAGCCCCGGGAAACGCACCAGGGCATCCAGCTCGCGCTTGAGCTTGTCGACGGTCATGCCCTCGCGCCATTCGCTCTGGGGCTTGAGCTGGATGGTGGTCTCGACCATGGTCAGGGGCGCGGGATCGGTGGCCGTGTCGGCGCGGCCGATCTTGCCGAACACCCGGCGCACTTCCGGCACGGTGCGGATCAGCCGATCGGTCTGCTGCAGAATCTCCGCCGCCTTGCCGGCGGAGACGGCGGGGAAGGCGCTGGGCATGTACAGCAGATCCCCTTCGTAGAGATCCGGCATGAACTCGGAGCCGATCTTGTGGAACGGCCCGATGCCCATGATCGGAAAGATCATGGAGGCCGAAATCAGCACCGAGGCGATCAGCATCAGCCCCGGCTTGTGCAGCACGGCGTCAATCACCGGCCGGTAGCCGGCGATCAGGATGCGGTTGATGGGGTTCTTGTCCTCGGGCGTGATGTGGCCCCGGATGAAATACCCCATGAGCACCGGCACCAGGGTGATGGACAGGCCGGCGGCGGCCGCCATGGCGAAGGTCTTGGTAAACGCCAGCGGCGCGAACAGCTTGCCCTCCTGGGCCTCCAGGGTGAACACCGGCAGGAAGCTCAGGGTGATGATCAGCAGCGAGAAGAACAGGGGCGGGCCCACCTCGGTGGCCGCCTCGCGCATCACGATCCAGCGGTTCTCGTCGGTGATCTCGGTCTTCTCCATGTGCTTGTGCACGTTCTCGATCATCACGATGGCCGCATCCACCATGGCGCCGATGGCGATGGCGATCCCGCCCAGGGACATGATGTTGGCATTGATGCCCATGCGCTCCATGATGATAAAGGCCACCAGGATGCCCACCGGCAGGGAGAAGATGATCACCAGCGCCGAGCGCAAGTGGAAGAGGAACACCGCGCAGACCACGATGACCACGAGAAACTCCTCGATGAGCTTGCCCTTGAGGGTCTCCACGGCCCGGCCGATCAGGCCCGAGCGGTCATAGGTCTCCACGATTTCCACGCCGTCGGGGAGGCCCTTGCGCAATTCGTCCAGCTTGGCCTTGACGCCCTGGATGGTGGTCATGGCGTTCTCGCCGAAGCGCATCACGATCACGCCGCCGACCACCTCGCCTTCCCCGTCCAGCTCGGCAATGCCACGCCGGATCTGCGGCCCGAGACGCACCTGGGCCACGTCATTGAGCAGAATCGGCGTGCCCCGTTCGTTCACCCCCACCGGGATGCGGCGCAAATCCTCCAGCGAATCCACGTAACCCGTGGCCCGGATCATGTATTCCGCCTCGGCCAGCTCCAGTACCGAGCCGCCGGTTTCCTGGTTGCCCCGCTGGATGGCCTTCTTCACCTGGGCCAGGGTCAGGCCATAGGCGCGCATGCTGTCCGGGTCCAGCACCACCTGATACTGCTTGACCATGCCGCCGATGGTGGCCACTTCCGACACGCCGGGCACGGTCTGCAGCTCGTACTTGAGGAACCAGTCCTGCAGGGAACGCAACTGGGACAGATCGTGCTGCCCGGTGCGATCCACCAGGGCGTACTCGTACACCCAGCCCACGCCGGTGGCATCCGGCCCCAGTTCAGGTCGGGCGTCGGGCGGCAGCTTGCTGGCCACCTGGCTCAGGTATTCCAGCACCCGCGAGCGGGCCCAGTACGGATCGGTGCCGTCGGCGAAGATGACGTAGACATAGGAATCGCCGAAGAAGGAATAGCCCCGCACGGTGGTGGCCTTGGGCACCGAGAGCATGGCGGTGGTGAGCGGATAGGTCACCTGATCCTCCACCACCTGCGGCGCCTGGCCGGGGAAGCTGGTCTTGATGATGACCTGCACGTCGGACAGATCGGGGATGGCATCGAGCGGCGTATGCTTGATGGCATACGCCCCCCAGCCCACGAGGATCAGCGTCAGCAACAGCACCATGAAACGGTTGCGGACGGACCAGTCGATGATACCTGCAATCATGTTCGTCGCCTCCGTTAGCGCTGTGCGTGGATCGCGGTGATGACGTAGCGATCACCTTCTTTCTCCAGCGTAAACATGATGCGCTGTTCCGGCTTGAGCGAGGCGATGTCCACCCCTTCGGCCACCTTGAAGTCCATGGTCATGGCCGGCCATTCCAGCGCCGGAATGGGATCGTGGGCCAGGGTCAGCATGCCGTGGCTGGGCATCACCGCCTTGACCACGCCGGTGCCCTGCACCGGCGCGGCCACCTGGATGGCGGTGATCACGTAGCGTTCGCCTTCCTTGCGCAACTGGAACGTCACGTGATCGCCGGGCTTCAGGCCGGTGAGATCCACGCCCTCGGCCACGGTGAAGTCCATGGTCATGGCCGGCCAGCCCAGCGCCTCGATGGGCTCGTGGGCCAGGGTGAGCATGCCGTGTTCCGCCATCACCGCCTTCACCTCGCCGCGGCCCGCCACCGGCGCGGGTTTCTTCAGGGACGTGACCACATAGCCATCGCCCTGTTTCTCCAGCGTGAAGTCCACCTCGTCGCCGGGCAGGAAGCCCGCCAGGGAGACGTTCTCGGCGGCGATGAGATCGTGGCTCATGGCCTTCCAGTCGAGCTGCGGAATCGCCTCATGCGCGATCTTGATCATGCGGTGTTCGGGCATCAGCGAGACGATCCGGCCATGGGCTTCCACGGGACCGCTGGCCAGCGGCGTCATGCGCATGAGGGTGGCCTTGAGGCTGGCCTCCGAATCGATCAGGAACTGGGCCGAGGTCACCACCTTCTCGCCGGGTTCCAGCCCTTCGAGGATCTCCACCCAGTCGCCGCTCTCCATGCCGCTGCGCACCTTGCGCGCCTCGAAACGGCCCTCGCCCAGGGCGATGATCACCCGCTCCTCGCGGCCGGTACGGATCAGGGCTTCCAGCGGAATGGCCACCACGTCGTCCTTGGGCCCGCCGTAGATCTTCACGTTGGCGTACATGTTGGGCTTGAGTTCTTCCCCGGGGTTGTCGAACACCAGACGCACCTTGAGGGTGCGGGTCTTGGGATCGAGGCTGGGGTAGATGTAGCGCACCTTGCCTTCCCAGGTCCGGCCCGGCAGATAGGACAGGCGAATGTCCGCCGGATTGTCCAGGTGCACCCATTCCACCTGCCGCTCGAAGACTTCGGCATGCACCCAGATGGTGGACAGATCGGCCAGCGTCATGACCTGGTTGGCCGGCTTGACGTACATGCCTTCGCGCACCGGCAAGTGGGCCACGATGCCGTCCTGCGGCGCATAGATGGTCACCGTCTGGCGGATCCGGCGGCTGCGGCGCAACTCGCGGATCTGGTCGTCGGGGATGCCCAGCGCCTGCAGGCGTTCACGGGAGGCGCGGATCAGTTGCTTGTTGCCCACCCGCAGGGCCTGGACGTATTCCTCCTGGGCGTTGACCAGTTCGGGGGAATACAGATCCAGCAGCCGTTCCCCTTTCTTCACCCGATCGCCTTCGTATTTCACATACAGCTTCTCGATCCAGCCGTCGGTGCGCAGGTGGATGTGGGTCAGCTTGTCCTCGTCGAAGTCCACGTAACCCACCGTGTCGATCAGGCGCCACAGCCGGGTGCGTTGCGCCTCGGCGGTGCGCACGCCCAGGCTCTGGACGATCTCCGGCTTGATGCTGATGGCGTTGCCGGCCTCCTCCTCGTCGGCATAGACGGGGATGAGATCCATGCCCATGGGCGACTTGCCGGGCTTGTCACGGCGGTAATTGGGATCCATGGGCGCCACCCAGTAGAGGATCTTCCGTTCCCCGTCCTCGGCGGCCGGCACGGTGCCGGGCCACAGCCCCGTGACCAGCAGGCCGGCGAGAATCATGATGTGCATGCCTTTCATTGTTCTTCCTCCGTCAGCAGGTACAGCAACCGGGCCTGGGCGCGGGCGCGGTCGGTCCAGATGCGCAATTCGTCGAGGCGCACGTCCAGTTCGGTCAGGCGTGCGCGCATCAGGGTGGTGAATTCGGTCAGGCCACTCTGGTAGGCCTTCAGGGCGGCTTCGGCATTGGCCTGCGCCTCACCCACCAGGCGATCCTGGTAGAGGCGCTGGCGCTCTCCCAGGCGTTCCCAGTTGGCGTATTCCCGGTCCAGCATGGCCAGCAGGTTGCGCCGCATGTCGTCCTTGTCGAACCGGGCGGCGGCGGCCTTGCGCACGCTGGCGTTGAGGCGCTTGTCCTGGCGCTTGCCGGTGAACAGGGGCAGGTCGAAGGTGACCATGGCGGCCATCATGTCGGTGCGGTCGGTGCCGTTGGGGTTTTCGCCGAAGCGCTTGCGGTATTCGATGCCGAGATTCCAGCCGGGCTTGTACTGTTCGCGGGCGATCTGCACGCCCTGTTGCCAGCTCTCCACCTGGGCGGCCTTGAAGGCCAGCAGGGGATGGCGGTCCAGCGTGGCGGCAATGGCGTCCCGGCCAGGCAGCGCGGGCAGGCGGGGCGGTTCCGTGAGCAGGGGCTGCCAGGCCGCCTGGCCGATCCAGGTGGCCAGGTTGGCCCGCTCCACTTCCTCGCGGTTGCGGATCCGGGTTTCCCGGTCATCGAGCCGCGAGAGTTCCACCTGGGCGCGCAGCACGTCCTGCTGGGTCACGCGGCCGGCGGCGAACTGGTAGCGGGTCACGTCCACCAGTTGTTCGAACAGGCCACGGCTGGCCCGGATGATCTCCGCCGCCTTCACCTGGAAGAAGACCTCGAGATACTTTTCCCGTACTTCCCGCTGTACCCGGCGCCGTTCGGCCCTGGCCCGGGCGGTCTGCGCCGTGGCCAGCCATTCGGTCCGGCGCTGGCGGTATTCGAGGGTATCGCCGCGGGGAATGGCCTGCAGATAGCCGAAGCGCAACTGGGTCGTCGGCTCCTGGTTCACGTCGAAGGAATCCAGCGGCAGGTTGTACAGGCCGATGCGCATCTTGGGATCGGGGAGCTGGCCGTCGGCCACGGCGTCTTCACGCAGGGCCTCGGCACGGGCCTCGGTGGCCTCGATGACGGGATCAGCCTCGAGCGCCAGACGCTCGGCTTCGGCAAGGCTCAACGCCGCCTGGGCGGCCGCCGCCACGCTCCACAGCACGGCGGCGAACAGCGCCCGCATCGGCAGGCAGAAATTCGGTTTCATAGGGACACTCCATAGCCAGACGAAAGACCTGTGACGGATACGCCTGCCAGCGTACCGGACAGGAACCGGTGAGTCAGCTATGGAATGCGATGGGGGGGCGGATCAGGGGCGGTTCGGTTCGATGGGTAAAACCCTGCATCCGGTGTGCCACCGGGCTTGCGGCAGGCGGCGGCGCCGGCAGGTGGCCCACCAGCCCGGGCAGCATGCCGGTGCCGTGCGCCGCGCCACACAGGGCCATGTTGCACTGGTGATCCTCGCAGCCGCTGTTCTGGCAGGTCTCGCAACCGGGCGAGACGGCCGTGGCCCGGGAGGCCCGCTGGGTGGCAACGTGCATCTGCGGACACTCGCTCATCGCCACCTCGGCCACCTGCACCATGGCAAAACCCCGCAGCGGCGAAAGGCTCACCAGCAGCAGAAGCAGGTACAGCAACTTGTGAAGGCCGATACGGGGCATGTGCGGCGTCGTTTCTCGGGGTTTTCGGAATAGATGGGAATTATCGCACAAAGTTCCCTCTGTCTGGAGGATGTTTTCGACGCCGGTTTTATTCCCGGCGTTCCCCGTCGGCACGGCCCCGGGCCCAAATGGAAGTTCCAAACACCGGCCCATTTGGGCAAAAGCGCACGACTCCAACACCGCCCTCTGGGACAGAGGGCTCAGTGCACACAATGAAGCATGATCTGCCATTTGGAACTTTACCTTTAGCAGGCTGTTGAAAAATGGTGTTTTTCAACAGCCTGTTAGGCGTCGTCCTCGATCCCTTCGATGATGGGGCAGCCGGCTTCGCTGCCCCGGCAGAGATTGAGCAGCAGGGTCAGTTCGTTGCGCAGCAGGGTCAGCGCCTCCAGGCGGTGTTCCACTTCGGCCAGCTTGCGGGCCGTGAGCTCGCGCACCTCGTCCCGGGCATGCTGGGGATCGGCGCGCATCTTCAGCAGCATGCCGATCTCCTCGAGGCGGAAGTTCATCTTCTGGGCGCGCTGGATGAAACGCAGGCGGGAGAGATCCGCTTCGTCGTAGATCCGCACGCCGCTGGCGTTGCGGGCCACGGGCGGCAGCAGGCCGATCTTCTCGTAATAGCGCAGGGTGTCGGCCGACAGGCCGGTCAGCCGGGTCACCTCGCCGATACGGTAGCGTTTTTCCGCCATCACGGCCGCCAGTAGCGGTAACCGTCGAGCTGCAGCCGGATCACCTCGGGCGCGCCGGCCGGAACGAACTCCACCTCGATGGGGAACTGCGACTCTTCCAGGTTCCAGCCGCGCATGCTGATCCGGCAGGCGCGGAACTCCACCCCACGGTTGGCCAGTTTGGTCAGCAACTGGTTCGTCTGCGGATTGTCGGCCAGCAGGGCGTGGATGCCTTCCTCGTAGGCCACCACCACGAAGCGGACCCTGTCCTCGCCGATATCGTCAAGCACCTTGTCGATCTGCAGCATCACCCGGCGATGGCCGAAGTCGTCGGCCGGGCGCGTGAGCTGGACCACGAAGGGCACCGGCTCGGCGAAGGCCGGCAGGATCAGGGGCAGGAGCAACAGCAGCAGGCACGCGCGTTTCATGGACACCTCAGTATTCGATGATGAAGAAGTATTCGTTGAGCAGGTACAGCCCGGTGAGGATCAGGGTGATCCCCGCCACCACCTCCAGGGCCTTCTGGTGGCGCGAGAGCATGCGCAGGGATTCCAGCCAGCCCATGCTCCAGGCCCCCAGCATGACGGGAATGCTGCGCCCCAGGGCAAAGGCCAGCAGCAGGCCGAAGCCGAACCCCGCCGAGCCGATGGCCGCGCTGGCGGTGAGGGTCACCAGCAGCGCCGGGGTGCAGAAGGGGCACACGGCCACGGAGAAGGGAATGCCCAGGAGGAAAGCGCCCCACAGGCCGCTCACCCGACGCCCGCGCACGCCGAACCAGGGCAGGCGCAGGCGCAGCCAGCCCGGCCAGATCAGGCCCAGCAGGATCAGCAGCGGGCCGAGCAGCAGCGCCCACTGCCGGCCCATCACCGACTGCACCCATTCGCCGCCCAGGGCCGCGGCCACCCCGAGCACGACATGCGTGACGATCAGGCCAAGCACGAAGGCCGTCCCCATGGCCAGGGCCCGCTTCTCCTCGCCGGCCTTGGTCACGTAGGCCAGCATCACCGGAATCGAGGCGAAGGAGACCGGATTGAAGCTGAACACGAAACCGGCCAGAAAGGCCAGCCCGATGCCGGCCCAGCTCGCCTGCTGCAGGGCCGCCGCGAGGCGGGGAGGCGCGATATCGATGGCCGGCACGAGCAGGAACAGGGCCGTGCCCAGCAGCAGCGCCGCGGTCAGCCAGGGGGCCCCGCGCGCCGCGCGGGCCAGCAGTTCTTGGCCGTCGGCATGCAACCCACGCCAGGAGGCGACCACCATGGGCAGGGTGAACAGGGTGGCGAACAGCACGCCCGACAGGGCCGCGAAGGCCAGCGAATCGACCGTCACGGCCAGCCCGCCCACCACCAGCACCAGCGGCAGGGTGCAGGCCGGCAGGGTCAGGCCCAGGCGCACGCCGTCGGGCAGGCGCTCACCCTCGGGGATGAGGCGATGGAAGGCAAGGTGGGGAATGGGCAGATAGACGAAGCGCGAAATCACGTAGATCACCGCCATGGCCGCGAGGATCAGGCTGGGCAGCCACGGCCCCCAGGCCGGCGGGGCGGTGAGCGCGGTGGCCAGCACCAGCAGCCCCGCGAGCAGCAGGCTGCGGATCAGCCACACCATCAGCAGGCCCTGGCAGCAGGCGCGCGCGGGTGCGCGGTGGGCGCGCACCGCATACAGGGTATTGGTGGCGATGGTGCAGGGCTCGAAGAAGGCCAGCAGGCCCAGCAGCACCGACAGCGCCAGCAGCAGGGAAATCATGCGCCGGCCTCAAGGCGCGCGCGCAGCGCCGCCTCCAGCTTGCGCCGGCTCGGCAGGCCGGTGAACACCAGCTCCCCGTCGATGGCGATGGCCGGGGTGGACATGACCCCCAGGGTCACGGCGTGATCCATCTCTTCGAGGATGTCGACCTCGCGCCAGACGATCCGTCCGCCGCCAAGTTCCTCGGCCAGACGGCGCAACACCGCCTTGGCATGGCCGCACTTGCTGCAGCCGGGAGAGGCGAAAACTTCCACGTTGACGGGCATGCTGCGCAAACTCCTGCCGGCTTCGCCGGTCATCCAGGCTGAGGATGAGACACAGCATAGAGCCTGGAGCCGGCTCCAGGTCAAGCCCGGCGAGATTTTTTTCCGGCCCCCGGCGTCCGAGCCGTCCGCAGGCCGGATCAGGCGCAGCGGACCCGGCATGGAAGGCCGGAGTGCTTGCCGTCGGCTCCGCTTCGCTTGAGCCGACCTGCGAAAGGGGAAAGTCCGCCCACGCAAGGGGGAAACCCGCCCACGAATGGGAAGAGGCCGTAGGCCGGGTCAAGCGCAGCGGACCCGGCGGGAAAGGCCGCGGTGCTTGCCGTCGGCTCCGCTGCGCTTGAGCCGACCTGCGAAAGGGGAAAGCCCGCCCACGCAAGGGGGAAACCCGCCCACGAATGGGAAGAGGCCGTAGGCCGGGTCAAGCGCAGCGGACCCGGCGTGGAAGAGCCGCGCTGCTTGCCGTCGGCTCCGCTTCGCTTGAGCCGACCTACGAAAGGGAAACCGGCCCACGCAAGGGAAAGCCCGCCCACGAATGGGAAAAGGTCGTAGGCCGGGTCAAGCGCAGCGGACCCGGCGGTGGAAGAGCCGCGGTGCTTGCCGTCGGCTCCGCTGCGCTTGAGCCGACCTGCGAAAGCGAGGCGCTCAGCGCCGCGGCATTCCCGGCCCCATCCCGGCGCGGCCGGGAATGGCCGGCCGCGCGCCGGGCCAGGCCGCGCCACCGCGCAGGGGCGCCGGCGTCGGCCGGCCCAGGGGCAGGCGATCCGGGCGCAGGAGCCGCTGCATGCGCCAGCCCGCGGCCGTGTGCTGCAGTTCCAGGCGCAGGGGGCGCGCCAGGCCCGGGCCCAGGTTGCCGGCCGGCACGAAATCCAGGCCGTCGATGGCGAAGCGCTGCGCGCCCTGCGGCCGCACGAAGCCCTGGATCAGCAGCCGTTTCACCGGCACCCGGAACGGGGTCGGGGAGACGGCCTGTTGCTGCGAAACCACCAGCAGGCCGTCGCGCAGATGCCCGCGCAGGCGCAGCTCGCCGCCGGCCGGGGCGTCGGGCAGGCGCAGCCGCAGATTCCCGATCCGCCAGCCGCCCTTCCCGGCCTGCGGAGTGCCGACGACCAGGGCCGTCCCCGCCCGCGCCGGGGCAATGCGGGTGGCGTGAATCACGCCGTCGGGGGCGCGGAAACCGCTCACCGCCACCCACGCCCCGAGCGGGGGCCGCGTCTGCTGCGCGAGCCGCACGGGCTGGCCCAGCACCTCGAACCGCCCGCGGGCCGCCCGCGTCACCGGGCCGATGACCTCGTGGCGCACATGGGCCTCGGCGGCTTCCAGGCGGCCGGCGCGGAACTCGGCCCGCAGGGCCACCACTTCGCCCACGGCGAAGGCATGCCGTGCCACCGGCTCGCCATCCACCGTCAGGGACGTCTGCGCGCTCAGCTCCACCTCGGCGCCGTTGACGAAGATGCTGCCGAAACCGGTGATCTCGCCGACGATGCCCGTGCCGCCGAGCCCCGATTCGCTGGCCAGGATCCCGGTGCCGCCGATCCCGCTCTCGTCGCCGGTATCGATCTGCGCCGTGTGGCGCGGCGCCTGGACGCCACAGGCACCGAGCAGCAGGCCCAGCAGGCCGGCCAGCCAGAGGTTGCGTTGCCCTTTCATCGTTCTTCCTCCGCGGTTCGCGCCGCATCGTACCAGTACACCCCGAGGCGCATGCGCCTGTCGGCGTCGGGCGCGCCGGCATCGTGCTGCTGGCGGTGCAGCGCCTCGGCATTGAGTTTCTGCAACAGGGCCACGCCCTCGCGGCGGGCCAGTTCCCGCAGATGCGCCACCGAATGGGGGGTGAGCCCGCCGTAATAGACGCTGCGCTCGAGCATGGGCTCACCTTCGGCCAGCAGGTTGTGGGCGCAGGCGGCCAGATGATCGTGCACATTGCGGCCCATGAAGAAGGCCTGCTCGGCGAAATCCTGCGCCGGCACGAATGCCTGATGATTCAGGCACACCTCACCGGCCGCGTTGAGCGAAACCATGCCCAGGCGCTGCCATTCGTCGAGGATGGCCCGGGGCCGCACATCCTTGCTCACGCTGGCCACCAGGGTATCGAAGCCGGGGCCCCGCTCGTCGTCGTCGCGCGGCAGGCAGCGGGGTTGCCCGTCCGCATCCAGGTATTCGGACTGGCCCAGCCAGCGGCCGACGATGGCCCCGCCGAGGGTCGCCACCTTTTCGGCCTCGGCCGCGTCGTCGGTGCGGCGCAGGCGCTTGATGTCCTTGCGGTGCACGCCGGTCAATATATAGATCCGGCTGTCGCTCGGGCGCTTGCCCGCCACGGCGAAATCGGTCTCGGCCACGTCCACGTACACCCCCTTGAGCAGTTCCCGCAGCTGGGGATAGGTGATCCCCTTGCGGATCAGCAGGCGCACCAGCGGCCGGCACAGCCAGGCCACGGCCTGCAGCAGTGCGCCGGAGGTATCGCCGGTTTCGTTGATCTTCATCGTTCGTTCGCCCATGGAAGAAATTTCGGTCTTTTCGTCATTCTAGCTTGACGTGGGAAATTTTACCACATATCATCTCCTCAACGTGGGAACTTTTCCCACATTGACCAAAGACAAGTCCTACACCCAGAACAGGAGATATCCTCATGAAAAACCTGACCAAGCCCCTGATGTTCACCGTTTCCCTGGCCCTGCTGGGCAGCGCCACCGCCTTCGCCGACGAAGGGCGCATGACGCTGGATCACGACGCCCTGCGCGCCCAGGCCCAGGAGCGCCAGCAGACCGCCCGCCAGTTCGGGGAAGAAATGCAGACCCGGGCCCGCGAACACGGGCAGGAAATGGAAGCCGCCGGCCGCGAAATGGGCCAGACCATGCAGAACCGGGAGATGACCGCCGAGCAGCGCCAGGCCACGGCGCGGGAATTCGGCGAGCAGATGCAGACCCGGGCCCGCGACAACGGCCAGCAGATGCAGGCCGCCGGGCGCGGCATGGGTCAGACCATGCAGTCGCGTCCCGCCGGCGTGAATCGCGGTGGCATGAACCGTGGCGGGATGCAGCGCCCCGCCGGTTTCGGCGCCGGCCGCCCGGCCATCCGCCGCTGAGGACACAGGCACCCGAATGGGGGCGCATCGCGCCCCCATTCCCGGTATTCAACCCCTGACGAAGGAGCACCCAGACATGCAGTACCGTTCTCTTCTTGCCGCCGCGCTCGCGGGCCTGAGCCTCGCCGCGCAGGCCGAAGGCCAGCTCAGCGTCTCGGCCGGCTTCGACTACACCAGCGGCACCTACGGCAGCGACACCACCACCACCATCACCACCGTGCCGGTCACCTTCAACTACCTGAACGGGCCGTGGCGCGCCACCGTCACCGTGCCCTGGATTCAGGTCACCGGCGACGGCAGCGTGATCCCCGGCCCGGGCGGCCCCTTGAGCTTCACCTCGGGTGGCCGGTTCTTCGGCATGGGCAGCCGCAGCACCACCACCTATACCAGCTCGGGCCTGGGCGACGTGACGGCCGATCTGGGCTATGCCCTGTTCCCGCAAGACGGCTCGTTCTACGAATTCTCGGCCCGCGCCAAGTTCGGCACCGCCGATCCCGACAAGGGCCTCGGCACCGGCGAGAACGACTACGCCCTGCAGTTCGACGCCGTCATCGGCCAGGGCAAGGTTTCGCCCTATCTCACCGCCGGCTACTACGTCACCGGCGACACGCCCACCTACACCTACAACGACGTGCCCTACGGCAGCCTGGGCCTGATGTTCCGCCCCGGCGAAAAAGCCAGTCTCGGCATCGGTTACGATTTCCGCCAGGCCACGGTGGACGGCACCGACGATCTGCGCCAGATCAGCGCCTTCTACGGCTGGCAGGGGAAAGGCGGCTGGAACGGCAGCCTCTCGGCCCTCATGGGCCTGAGCGACACCGCGCCGGACGTGGGCTTCAACGTCACGCTGGGCAGGCGGTTCTGAAAGACCGCTTCGAACCTCCCGGGCCGGTTCCCCGCTGCGCCTGCGTCGGCCCGGGATGCGAACAGGCGGTTGAAAAACCCAGGGAAGCGCTTTTTCAACCGCCGGTCGAAGCGTGCCAGCGGCGTGGCCAGCGTACACTCCTGATCTTCCCATCTTGCCCTGCCAACTCAGGACGACGCGACTTGTTGTATGGTGACGAGGAAAGCAGGAGGAAGACCACCATGAACACGCCCCTGACCATCGGCCGCCTGGCGCGCGCCGCCGGCGTCAACGTGGAAACCGTGCGCTATTACCAGCGGGTCGGGCTGCTCGAGGAACCGCCCCGCCCTGCCGGCGGCTATCGCACCTATCCGCCCGACACCGTCGAGCGCATCCGCTTCATCAAGCGGGCCCAGAAACTCGGCTTTCGCCTGCAGGAGATCCGCGAACTGCTCGAACTGGGCGAAGCCAGTTGCCGCGACGTGCAGCAGCGGGCTCGACGCAAACGGGAACAGATCGACCGCCAGATCGCCGATCTGCAGGCCCTGCGGGAAACCCTGGATGCGCTGATCCGCACCTGCGAGGAACGGGGCGAGTCCCGCGCCTGCCCGATCGTGGAAAGCCTGCAGCGAAAAGACTGACCGTGACTCTTGAAACCCGGGTGGTCGGCATTACTTCAGGAGTACGGCCAACATTTCAACCCGAGGAGAACAACAACATGTCCATCGAAGTCAACGGCAAGGTCATCGAAACCGACGAAGAAGGCTTTCTGCTCAATCCCGAAGACTGGGACGAAGAAGTGGCAAAAGCCATCGCCGAGAAGGAAGGCATCGAACTGACCGACGTCCACTGGGGGCTCATCCGCTACTTCCGCGACTATTACGAGGAACACGTGGGCAAGCACCCGAGCATGGCCATCCTGCTGCGCACCCTCGGCAAGGTGCACGGCGACAGCTACGAGGACGAGAAGGCCTACGAGAAATTCCTCTACTCCCTGTTCCCGAAAAACCCGATCGCCGAAATCTGCAAGCTGGCGGGGATACCGAAGGCGGCCGTGCTGGCCGAGGAGGAAAACTGACCCGCCGCAACGCCTTTGCCCCCCCACTGTAGGCGCGGCGCAAGCCGCGAAGGGGCGGGTAGCGGGCAACATCGTTGGCATCCCTGCCAGCGACTCGCCGGATCGCGCCCTGCGCCGCGCCTACGGGCCGTGCAATTCCAGCCGCGCCAGCGGATCCTGCCGGTAATAGCGCTGCAGCTGATCGTACACCTCGGGATAGGCCCGCCACAGGGCCTGCGGGGTTTCGAAAAAGGCTTCCGTGACCACGGAAAAGAACTCGGCCGGGCTTTCCGCCGCATAGGCGTCGATGGCGGTCTGGCGGTGGTGCCGCAACCGGGCCTGCAGATGGTCGAAGGCGGCGCTGAAGGCCGCCGTCCAGGCACGGCGATCCATGTCCCCGTGCAGGGGCGGCATGCCGTTGGCGGCGCCGTTGTTCATGTCCAGCTTGTGGGCGAACTCGTGGAGGATCACGTTGTAACCCTCCCCCGGCACATGGGCCTCGGGCCGGGCATCGGCCCAGCCGAGGATCACCGGCCCCTCGCCCCAGGCCTCGCCGGCCAGCGTGCGGTGCTCAACGTGCACCACGCCGATCTCGTCCACCACCTCGTGGGCCACCACGAAACTGTCGGGATAGACGATGATCTCGTGAAACCCGGCATAGTCAGACAGATCCAGGTTCAGGATCAGCAGACAGGCCTGGGCCGCAATCACCACGCGCATGGCCTCGTCCACCGCCAGCCCATCGGCGCCGACGATCGTCTTCTCCTGCAGAAACAGGCTGGCCAGCTCGTGCAGGCGCGTCCGTTCCCGGGCCGTCAGGCGGTAGCGGGCCAGCACCTGGCTCTCCACCTGCCGCCAGAGGCGGGCCGGAATGCGAAAGCGCCGCAGGCGGCGCGCCCGTCGCCAGCGTTGCCAGCGTGACCAGAGGCTGGCCATCCTCACACCGGATCCTGGTGGATGATCACTTCGGCGCCGGGCAACAGTTCGCGGATGGCCGCATCCACCTCGTCGGCGACGGCGTGGGCCTCGCGCAGGGGCAGATCGCCGTCCAGTTCCAGATGCAGTTGCACGAAGGGCACCTGCCCGGCCTGGCGGGTGCGCAGATCGTGCACGCCGCGCACCGCGGCAGGCCGCCGGGCGGCCGCCAGGATGCGGGCCTGCACGGCGGCCGGCAGTTCCCGATCCATGAGCTGGTGCAGGGCGGCGCGGGCGATGCGCCCGGCGCTGACGAAGATGTAGGCGGCCACCAGCAGGGCGAACAGGGGATCGGCGAAGTGCACACCCCGGGCGGCGAGCAGAAGCGCGGCGATCACGCCCAGGTTGGCGAGCAGATCGCTGGCATAGTGCAGGGCATCGGCGCGGATGGCGCTGGAACCGGTCAGGCGGATGACCCGCCGCTGCAGCCACAGCAGGAGCAGGGTGGCGAACATGGCGAACAGCATCACGCCGATGCCCACCGCCGTGGCTTCGAGGGGTTGTGGCTGGCGCAGCCGTTCCACCGCGTGCAGCACGAGGAACACCGCCGATCCGGCGATGAAGGCGGCCTGCATCAGGCCCGCCAGCGGTTCCGCCTTGCCGTGGCCGAAACGGTGCTCGGCATCGGCCGGCTGCAGCGACCAGCGCACCGCCAGCAGGTTCACCAGCGAGGCCAGGGCGTCCATCAGCGAATCGATCAGGGACGCCAGCAGGCTCACCGAGCCGGTCAGCAGCCAGGCGGCCAGCTTGACGAGAATCAGCAGCACGGCGGTGGCCACCGAAGCGCGGGTGGCCCGCCGCAGCCAGACCGCCCGCCGCCGGGGGCTCAGCGCCGCCGCGGCATCGGGCGGAATCGACATGGAGGCGCAAGGCGGATCGACATGCCGCCTACCTTACAACGCCGCCTCTCACTCCACCAGTGCCGGGCAACATTCGGCGTAACCGGGCACGCCGTCGCGGCGTTCGTACCAGGCGCGGCTGGCGTTCACCCGGCGCACCACCCACAGCATCACCGGCACCTCGATGAGCACGCCCACCACGGTGGCCAGGGCCGCGCCCGACTCGAAGCCGAACAGGGCGATGGCCGTGGCCACCGCCAGTTCGAAGAAGTTGCTGGCGCCGATGAGCGCCGAGGGGCCGGCCACGCAGTGGGGGGAGCGCAGGCGCCGGTTGAGCAGATAGGCGAGGCCCGAATTGAACAGCACCTGGATCAGGATCGGCACCGCCAGCAGGGCGATCACCAGGGGCTGGGCCAGGATCGCCCGCCCCTGGAAGGCAAACAGCAGGATCAGGGTGGTCAGCAGCGCCCCCAGCGACAGGGGATGCAAGCGCTTCAGCAGCCGCTCGAGCCGTGCCCCGCCCTGCGGCCGACGCAGCACCCGCCGCCGCCACAGGGCGGCCACGGCCAGCGGCGCCACGATGTACAGCAGCACCGACAAAAGCAGCGTATCCCAGGGCACGTGGATGTCGCTCAACCCCAGCAGCAACCCCACGATGGGCACGAAGGCGAAGATCATGATCACGTCGTTGAGCGCCACCTGGGAAAGCGTGAAGTGGGGCTCGCCGCGCGACAGGTGGCTCCAGACGAATACCATGGCGGTGCAGGGCGCCGCCGCCAGCAGAATGAGCCCGGCCACGTAACTGTCGATCTGCGCCGCCGGCAACCAGGGGCGGAACAGCCCCTCGATGAACAGCCAGGCCAGCAGGGCCATGGAGAAGGGCTTGACCGCCCAGTTGACGAACAGGGTCACGCCCATGCCCCGCCAGTGCCGGCGCACGTCCGCAAGGGCATGCAGATCGATCTTCAGCAGCATGGGAATGATCATCAGCCAGATCAGCAGCGCCACGGGCAGGTTGACCCGGGCCACCTCCAGCCGCCCCACCGCCTGAAAGAAGCCGGGAAAGATCTGCCCCAGCCCGATGCCGGCGAGAATGCACAACCCCACCCACAGGCTGAGCCAGCGTTCGAAGAATCCCATTTCGGCCCCCGCCGCCTTCTTCGCGGTCGTCTCGCACTGCACGCTCATTCCGCGCGCTCCTCGTTCAGTTGCGGCAACAGGTCCGCGACCCGCTGCCGGATTGCCTCAGCACGCCAGCCGCCTTTCTCCTGCCACTTTGCTCTGCCCTTCCAGGCGCTGCCGATCCATGGCAAAGGGCGACTGCCCGCGGGCGCCTTCGGCCAGACCGGCCAGCACCGTGTCCACCCAGGGCGGCAGATCCTCGTGCAGGCGGTAGTGGACCCAGTGGCCCGCGCGCCGATCCCGCACCAGGCCGGCGGTTCGCAGGCTGGCCAGATGCCGGGAGATCTTGGGCTGGATCGTGTCCAGCGCCTGGGTCAGTTCGCAGACGCACAGCTCGCCTTCGGCGCGCAACAGCAGCAGGCAACGCAGGCGGGTGGGATCGGCGAGCTGTTTCAGCAGTTCGGCGGGCGAGATCGTCATGGGCCATAAATATACGCCAATCCATATATATGCGCAAACGTATATCAACATGCCGGCAAGGCTTGACTCCGTACCGGGGTACGGACTCTACACTCGACCTGTCCCCATTCACGGAGGTCCCGCCCGCATGTCCCTGTTCTCTTCGACCAAAGGCTCCCTGTTCGGCGGGGTTGTGGCCGCCATCGGCGCCTCCCTGTGCTGTGTCGGGCCACTGGTGCTGGTGAGCCTGGGCATCGGCGGCGCGTGGATCGGCAGCCTGACCGCACTGGAACCGTATCGGCCGATCTTCGTCGCCATCACCCTGGTGTTCCTGTTCCTGGCCTTCCGCAAGCTCTACCTGGTGCCGCGCGCCTGCGAACCGGGCACGCCCTGCGCCGAGCCGACCACCCTGCGCAACCAGCGGGTCGTTTTCTGGGTGGTGAGCGTGGCGCTGCTCGCCCTGCTGACGTTTCCGTATTACGGCGTGTATTTCCTGGAATGAAACTGGGGACGGGGGCAGGGAGCCATGCGTATTTCCGTAGGCCGGCTCAAGCACAGCGGAGCCGGCAAAAAAGTCTTGTCGCAAAACGCCGGCTCCGCTGCGCTTGAGCCGGCCTACGCTGGAAAAACGCGCGACAACGCAACCGACCCTAATGCCGAAACCATCACAAGAGGTTATCAAGATGTGGCATCGAATCCGTTCCTTCTGTCTGTTTTCGCTAATGGTGTTTCTGCCCCTGGCCACGGTGCAGGCCGGCGAGGCGAAAACCGTGGTCCTCGACGTGCCGGGCATGACCTGCCGCTTCTGCCCCATCACCGTGCGCAAGGCGCTGGAGAAGACGCCGGGCGTCCTCGAGGCGCAATCCGACTTCGCCAGCAAGACCGCCACGGTGACCTTCGACCCGGAAAAAACCACGGTGGCCGACCTCGTCAGCGCGGTGAAGAACGCCGGCTACGAGGCCATCCCCCGGGCAGGGGCAAAGGACGACGACTGCAGGGATGCAGGAGGTAGAGCGACGCAGGAAGCCAAAGCCGAGGAGCGAAGGACGAGGAAGGGGGAAGGGCATGAGTGAATGCGCGGGACAGTGCGGGACGACGCACATTGCCATCATCGGCAGCGGCTCGGGGGCCTTCGCCGCCGCCATCGCCGCGGCGGAACGCGGTGCACGCGTGACGATGATCGAAGGCGCCAGCGTGATCGGCGGCACCTGCGTCAACATCGGCTGCGTGCCCTCGAAGATCCTGATCCGCGGCGCGCACATCGCCTGGCAGCAGGGCCATCACGCTTTCGACGGCATTCCCCGCCACGTGCCGGCCATCGATCGCCCGGCCATGGTGCGCCAGCAGCAGGCGCTGGTCGACCGACTGCGCAAGGCGAAATACGAAGACATCCTTGCCGCCCACCCGGCCATCGATCTGCTGCAGGGCTGGGCCCGCTTCGCGGCGGCCGACAGGCTGATCGTGACCCGGGCCGACGGCAGTGAAACGACCGTTCAGGCCGACCGCATTCTCGTCGCCACCGGCGCCCGTGCCGCCATCCCCCCCATTCCCGGCCTCGAGGACACGCCCTACTGGAGCGCCACCGAAGCCCTGCAGGCCGAGGCACTGCCCGAACACCTGATCGTGGTCGGCGGCGGCGTCATCGCCCTGGAACTGGCCCAGGCCTTCCTGCACCTGGGCAGCCGGGTGACCCTGCTCAGCCGCGGCGCACTGCTGGCGAAGTCCGAACCGGAAGTGGGCAAACGGCTGGCCCGGCTGCTGGCCGAGGAAGGCATGGACGTGCGCCTGCACAGCGCGCCGACGGCAGTGCACCACGAAGACGGCCACTTCCGGGTCCGAACCGAAGGCGGCGAGGTGCGCGGCGACCGCCTGCTGCTTGCCACCGGCCGCACGCCCAACACCGCGCGTCTGCAACTCGATGCTGCCGGCATCGAAACCGACCGGCGCGGCGCCATCGTGGTCGACGACCACCTACGCACCACGGCCGAAAACGTGTATGCCGTGGGCGACTGCACCGCCCTGCCCCAGTTCGTCTACGTGGCGGCCGCCGCCGGCACCCGCGCGGCCGTCAACATGACCGGTGGCGAGGCGGCGCTGGATCTGTCGGTGCTCCCGGCCGTGGTGTTCACCGATCCCCAGGTGGCCAGCGTGGGACTGACCGAAACCGAGGCCCGCAATCAGGGCATCGAAACCGACAGCCGCATCCTGGAACTGGAAAACGTGCCCCGCGCCCTGGCCAACCTCGAAACCCGCGGCTTCATCAAGCTGGTGGCCGAGGCCGACAGCGGCCGCCTGCTCGGCTGCCAGATCCTCGCCCCCGCCGCCGGCGAGATGATCCAGACCGCCGCCCTGGCCCTGCGTCACCGCATGACCATCACCGACCTGGCCGACATGCTCTATCCCTACCTGACCATGGTCGAAGGGCTCAAGCTCTGCGCCCAGACCTTCAGCAAGGACGTCTCGCAACTGTCCTGCTGCGCCGGCTGAGGCGGTTTGCACGCCGGGGGCAAGTGGCGCAAAATCGGCAGCATTCCTCTACGACGCTGCCGCCATGCGCCCTGTCCGTCCCGTTCCCCTGCCGATCCGCCTGCTGATCCTGTGGCTGGTCCTGCTCGCCGCCCTGCCGGCGCAGGCCGAGGATGCGCTCGACACCCGCGCCCTGGCCCAGAGCCTGACCCAACATGAGCGGGAACTGAAGAAACGCCGCATCGATCTGGAACAGCTCAAGGCCCTGGCCGGAAAGGTCGCCACGCTGCGCGGCCAGGCCAAGGCCTGCGTGGATGCCCGCGAGCCGCAAGTGGCCAAGCTCCAGACCGACCTGGAAAGCCTGGGCGAACCCTCGGCCAAGGACTCGCCGGACGTGCGCCGCCAGCGCCTGGACATCCGCAAACAACTGGTCGCCCTGGAGCGGGAGCTAGGCACCTGCAAGGCGCTGATGCTGCGCGCCGACGATCTCCTCAAGCGCATCAACGAGCGCACCCGCGACGTGCTGGCCCACCAGTTGCTGGCCCGCGGGCCGGACATGCTCACCCTGCTGAAGGAAAACTGGACCCAGCCCCCCCAGTGGATTCGGGACACCTTGCGCTTCCTGCACAAGTACAGCGGCCTGAACCTGCTCACGCCCCTGCACTGGCTGACCCTGTTCCTGTCGGTGACCTTTGCCCTGGCCATCGGCTGGCTGATCCGCCAGGGCCTGCTGCACTGGATCGAACGCAAGACCTGGCAGCGCGACGAATTCGCCAGCCGCTTCCTGCACGCCCTGCTGGTGACGCTGGCCCATTACACGCCCCATCTGCTCGGCAGCACGGCCGCGGCCATTCTGGTCTACGTGGTCACCGCGCAGATGCAGCCGATCCCCTTCATCACGGTGATCGCCGTGGGGCTGCCGCCCTTCTTCCTGTTCCTGACCCTGGTGCGTTTCGTGCTGGATCCGCCCGCGCCCGCCGGCCTGTTCCTGGCCCTGCCCGAAAGCCTGGCCCGGCGGCTCGGCCAGCGCCTCAAGATCCTGGCCATCCTCGCCTTCGTGGGCTATCTGCTGTTCGCCACCCTGCTGGCCCAGAGCCTGCCGGAGCCGGCGATCCTGATCTTCCGCGGGATCTTCGCCGCCATCCTCATTCTCAACCTGATCTGGGCCATCTCGCTGGTGCTGCGCCTGCCCCTGTTCGCCCATCGCCTGTGGCTCAGCGCCCTGGTGCACCTGTCGCTGATCGCGGCGCTGGTGATCGAATGGATGGGCTACCGCAACCTGGCCGCCACCCTGGCCCGCGACGTGGTCGGCTCACTGCTGGCCTTCGGCGTCACCCTCCTGCTGCTGCGCCTGCTGCGCGACTTCTACGACATCCTCGAATCGGGCAGCAGCCCCTGGAGCTATCGCATCCACCGGGTCATGGGCATCAAGGAGACCCGCAAGATCCCCGGCCTCATCTGGCTGCGCTTTCTCACCGGCCTGGCCATCTGGGCCGGCCTGGCTTACGTGCTGCTGCTGGTGTGGGACGTCTCCGACACCATCCTCCTGCAGATCCACACCCTGCTCACCCAGGGTTTCACCCTCGGCAACCTGACCATCGTGCCGGTGAAGCTGGGCACGGCCCTGCTGACCATCGCCTTGATCATTCTGTTCGGCGGCTGGGTGCGCAACCGCCTGGAGAACCGCTGGCTGAAGAAGACCGACATGGAACGGGGCGCCCGGGAGGCGCTGGTGACCATCACCGGCTACGTGTTCGTGGCCCTGGCCTTCTTCGCCGGCCTGAGCGTGGCCGGCTTCGAGTTCCAGAACCTGGCGATCATCGCCGGCGCCCTCTCGGTGGGCATCGGCTTCGGCCTGCAGAACATCGTCAACAACTTCATCTCCGGCCTGATCCTGCTCTTCGAGCGCCCCATCAAGACCGGCGACTGGGTGGTGGTGGGCAACACCGAGGGCTACGTGAAACGGATCCGCATCCGCTCCACCCAGATCCAGACCTTCGACCGGGCCGACGTGATCGTGCCCAACTCGGAACTCATCTCCAGCCAGGTGACCAACTGGATGCTCAAGGACGAACGGGGCCGCCTGCGCCTGCCGGTGGGCGTGGCCTACGGCAGCGACACGGCCAGGGTGAAGGAAATCCTCGAGCGGATCGCCAGCGAACATCCCCAGGTGGTCAACGACGGCAGTCTGCCGAAACCCTACGTGCTGTTCCGCGGCTTCGGCGACAGCGCACTCGACTTCGAGCTGCGCGCCTTCGTCCGCAACGTGGACAACCGCCTGCGGATCCTCAGCGATCTCAACTTCGCCATCGACGCGGCCTTCCGCGAGGCGGGCATCGAGATCCCCTTCCCGCAGCGGGACGTGCACATTCGGGACATGCCCGGGGCGCCAGCGGAGCCGGCGCAGGGGCGAGGGCCGACGACTGCAGGGATGCAGGAGGTAGAGCGACGCAGGAAGCCGAAGCCGAGTGACGAATGACGCGGTGACGCGGATGGCGAATCCACAAGCCCGCCTGTTGCGTACATACAGATGATGCCAAGACTCCTTCTTTTGCTGTTCGTCCTCGTGCCCGTTCGGGCAGAGCCGTTGCCGCCCTGGAGCCAGGGTTACGATCCGGCCCGGGATCCGGCCGCGGACGGGCGTGAGGCGATTGCCCTGGCGAAGGCCACGGGCCGTCACGTGCTCATCGAGCTGGGCGGGGACTGGTGCATGTGGTGCCGCAAGCTGGATCGCTTCCTGGAGGCGAACCCGGATCTGCGTACGCGGCTGCACCGCCAGTTCGTGCTGCTGAAGGTGAACGTGAGCGAGGAGAACGACAACGCCGCCTTTCTCGCCGGCCTGCCCCGCTTTGCCGGCTATCCCCACGCCTTCGTGGCCGACGGCGAGGGCCGCATCATCCATTCGCAGGACATCACCGAATGGCAGGAAGACGGCCGCTACTCCCGCCAGCGCTTCCGCGCCTTCCTCGACCGCTGGAGATCCGATGCGCAAGGCTCGCCCTGATACGCCCCCGCTGGCGCTGCAACGGGCCCACGCCGCCTGGCAGGCGCACCCGGTCTCCCGCCGCCGTTTTCTCAAGGGCGCCGGCGCCCTGTTCGGCGGGCTGATGTTGCCCTGGCTGCCCGAGGGCGCCATCGCCGAAGCGCCGGGGAAACCCGATCGCAAATGGCAAGTCATTGCACTCGTGCAGCAGCACCTGTTTCCGGACGACGGCAACGGCCCGGACGCCAAAACGATCCGCGCCGCCGCCTATCTGCAACAGGCCATGGCCCTGCCCCGCTTTCCCGCCGAGGAACGCGATTTCATCCTTCAGGGGCCGGAATGGCTCGACGATCTCGCCCGCCAGGATCACGGCGCCGCTTACGTGAAACTGGATGCCGCGAGCCGCGAAACCCTGCTGCACCGCATCGCCCGCAGCGAGGCCGGTGATCAGTGGCTGTCGCTGCTGCTGCTCTACATCTTCGAGGCCCTGCTCACCGCCCCCGTCTATGGCGGCAATCCCGGCGGCATCGGCTGGGCCTGGCTGGAACACGATCCCGGCTTTCCCCTGCCCACCGCGGCCAACACCTATGACCGGATCCTGAAGAAATGACCACCGACTACGACGTGTGCATCGTGGGCAGCGGCGCCGGCGCCGCGCCGGTGGCCTGGCAACTGGCCCGCGCCGGGCATCACGTGCTGGTGCTGGAGAAGGGCCCCTGGCTGACCGAACGGGACTTCTGCAAGGACGAGCTGGCCTGCTGCCGGCGCGGCGCCTACACGCCGGATCTGGCCGACGAACAGCACGTGATCGAGGAACCGGTCGATGACCGCTGGCAGGCCACCCCCACCGGCGAATCGGGCTGGGACTTCTGGAACGGCAACGTGGTGGGCGGCTCGTCCAACTTCATGAGCGGCTACTTCTACCGCCTCAAGCCGCTGGACTTCCGCCTGCGCAGCGAGTTCGGCCCCATCGAAGGCGCCAACGTCGTCGACTGGCCCATCACCTACGAAGAACTCGAACCCTGGTACACCCTGGTGGAACAGGTGGTCGGGATCTCGGGGCGGGTGGTGAAACACCGCTTTCTCGAGCCGCGCTCCACGCCCGACTTTCCCCATCCGCCGCTGGCGGAGAACGTCATCAGCCAGTGGATCGACGCGGCCTGCGAACGCCTCGGCTGGCAGGCCCTGCCCACCCCGCGGGCGATTCTCTCGCAACCGGCCCATGAGCGGAAAAGCTGTTCCTATTCCATCTTCTGCGGCAGCTACGGCTGCAGCACCGGCGCCAAGGGCTCGGCCCGCGCCGCGCTGCTGGATCAGGCAGTGGCCACCGGCCGCTGCCACATCCGCCCCCATGCCAAGGTCAACCGCCTGATCTCCGATGCCCGTGGCCGGGTGATCGCCGCCGAATACGCCGACCGCGCAGGTCGGCGCCAGCGGGTGCGCGCGAAGATCTTCGTGGTCGCCTGCCAGGCCATCGAAACCGCCCGCCTGCTGCTGGCCTCGCCGGGGCCGAAACATCCTCACGGGCTTGGCAACAACCGCGGCCAGGTGGGCCGCAACCTGCTGTTCTCCGCCGGCGGCAGCGGCGAAGGCACCTTCCGCTATGCCCGGCTGCCGGAAAGCGAGGCCCAGGCCCTGCGCCAGCGCGGCCCCTTCGTCAACCGCGGCCTGCAGCACGGCTACGTGATCGATCACCCCCGCCTGGGCCGCATCAAGGGCGGCACCACCGACTTCCTGTTTCGCCATCCCAATGCCATCACGCGCGCCAACGATCTCAAGCGCGACGAACACGGCACACTGATCTGGGGCGCGGCCCTCAAGCGCCGCCTGCACGCAGGCTTCACCGACGGGCGCCATTTGCGCTATGAAGTGTTCTGCGACTGGCTGCCCACCGACGACTGCTTCGTGCAGCTCGACGGCAAGGTGAAGGACAAGTGGGGCATGCCGGTGGCGCGGGTACGGGTGGGGTATCACCCCCACGATCTGGACGTGGGCGAGGTGCTCTCGCAACAGGCCCAGGCCGTGTTGCGGGAAATGGGCGCCGAGGACATCCGCGGCGGCGTGAGCGGCTCACCGCCCCCCAACCTGGTCGCCGGCGGCTGCCGCTTCGGCACCGATCCCGCCAGCGCCGTGCTCGATCCCGACTGCCGCGTGTTCGACGCGCCCAACCTCTACGTCAGCGACGGCAGCTTCATGCCCACCGGCGGCAGCGTGCCCTACACCTGGACCATCTACGCCAACGCCTTCCGCGTGGGGCAGAAGATCGTGGATGAACTGTGATCGCGGATGATCGATTGTCGCGGCGAGGCCCCCTACGAATAGCCCACTGTAGGCGCGGCGCCCTCGCCGCGACCGCCCTGCCCGAAACCGAAGGCAGTGCCCGTAGGAGCGGCGCAAGCCGCGACAAACCGCGCCCGGAACCCACGGCGGAATCTGCAGGCGCGGCGCCCTCGCCGCGACTGCCCCGGAACCTCACACCACCCGCACCGCGAGCACGTCGCAACCCGCGGTCTGGATCACCCCGCAGACGGTGGTGCCCAGCACGCCCACGATCCCGTGGGCGCCGGTGGCGCCGAGCAGAATGAGATCCATGTGCTGCGCCTCGGCATACTTGACGATCTCCTGGCGCGGGCCGCGATCGCTGAACACCACGTCCCATTTCGCTTCGGTGATGCCGAGCCGCTCGGCGAAGGCCTGCAGGGACTGCATGGCCCGCTCGGTGATGTAGGCCTTGGGGTCCACGTCTTCCGGCCCCACCCACTCCACCGGCAGATCTTCCGGAAAGCCTTCCACCACGTGCAGCAGCACCAGTTCCGCGCCGTTCTGCTCGGCGAGCAACTGGCCCCGGCGGGCGGCGTGTTCACTGCCCGGTGAGAAATCGGTGGCAACGAGGATCTTGTGATAGGCTTGCATGAGACGACTCCTGCGTGCGGTGACTGTCGGCAAGGATAACGCCGCGCAAGAAAAAACCCCAGCCCGAGAGCGGTTCGGAGGCATGAAACTCTTCCATCACGGCGCCTGTGGTGAAGTCACCGGTTCCTGCCATCTGCTCGAGGTAGGCGGCCGCCGGGTGCTGCTCGACTGCGGCCTGTTTCAGGGCACCCCCGCCGACGAGGAACGCAACCGCGATCCCTTCCCCTTCGATCCGAAGTCCATCGACGCGGTGGTACTCAGCCATGCCCACATCGACCACAGCGGCCGCCTGCCCCTGCTGGTGCGGCGCGGCTTCCGCGGCACCATCCACACCCAGCAGGCCAGCATCGATCTGTGCGAAATCATGCTCAAGGATGCGGCCTACCTCAACGAAAAGGATGCCGAGTGGGCCAACCGCAAGCGGGAACGGCGCGGCCAGCCGCCCGTGGCGCCCCTGTATACCCGGCAGGACGCCGAGGCCACGCTGGGCCTGTTCGTCGGCCACCGCTACGGCAAGTTCTTCGACGTGGTGCCCGGCCTGCGGGTGCGCCTGCACGAGGCCGGACACATCCTCGGCTCGGCCATCGTGGAACTCCGGCTCCGGGAAGGCGAACTGGAACGGACCCTGGTCTTCACCGGGGATCTGGGCCACGCCGGCACCCCGCTGCTGCGCTTTCCGGCCCGCCTGCACGCCGCCGATCTGGTGATCATGGAAAGCACCTATGGCGATCGCTGCCATCGCGACTGGGCCGCCACCTGGGCCGAGTTCGGCGAGGTACTCAACGAGGCCCGCCACTCGCGGGGCAACATCCTGATGCCGGCCTTCGCCGTGGATCGCACCCAGGAACTGCTGTTCGCCATGTCGCGCCACGTGGACGACTGGGGCCTCGATCACTGGCACATCTTCGTCGACAGCCCCATGGCCATCCGGGTCACCAGCGTGTACCTGAAATACCTGGATCTGCTCTACGAGAAGGCCGCCCGCGAACTGGTGGACGCCGCCACCCGCCCGCTGCTGCCCCACATCCGCTTCACCATGACCTCGGAAGAATCCATGGCCATCAACCGGATCCGCAGCGGGGCGCTGATCATCGCCGGCAGCGGCATGTGCACGGGCGGGCGCATCATGCATCACCTCAAGCACAATGTCTGGCGGCCCGAGACCCACGTGATCATCGTCGGTTTCCAGGCCGAGGGCACCCTCGGCCGGGCGCTGGTGGACGGCGCCGATCACATTCGCCTGTGGGGGGAGAAGGTGGTGGTGAAGGCGAAGATCCATACCATCGGCGGCCTGTCCTCCCATGCCGACCAGGCCGGCCTGCGCAACTGGTACCGGGAATTCCATTCGCGCCCGCCGGTGGTGCTGGTGCACGGGGAGCCGCCGGCCCTGATGGCGCTGGCCGACGTGCTGCGCCAGGAAGACGCCGCCCACGTCTGGATCGCCCGGCCCGGCATGCACTTCGACCTGGGCGATCTTCCTGTCTCGCCCGGTACTCGATAGCTATTTCGAATTCCCGAACATTTCGGCCGTTGGCCCCGCATCAGGGACGCCCTGTACTTGAAACAAGCGGGTCGTCGGAAATTCGGAACAGCCTTATTAACCTGATCGTTGCAAAAAATCGGCGCTGTAGGTCGGGCTTTAGCCCGACATGTCGGCCTGATACCCAAGGGGCACACCGAGGCCGACCTACAAGGGCACGACTGGATTTCACTTTTGGCGCGTTCCAGAAGACAGCCCGGAATGTCCCATCCACAAGACAATTGCCGAAAAAGAAGCGATTCCGTGCTTCAATTTATGCAACTGTCAGGTTAATCTTCTCATGATTGTTTTGACCGAAATTGCCAAGTGCTATCCTGGTAGGAGCGGCGCAAGCCGCGAAGGAGGACGTTCTCGCGGCTTGAGCCGGCCTGCATCTGCGCCATTCCTGCCCCGGGATTTGGCCTACACGCTTTCGGTCCTGCCCACCTGACGGTTGTCCAGCTCGGCAGCCGGCTCCAGCAGCCACAGGCCGATGCGGTCGCGCTCCACGTAGACCACGTACCCCTTCAGATGGCGGTTGTGCCACAGGTCTTCACGGGCCTCGGGCAGCACCACGTCCACCAGCGCGCCCTGGGGAAAGGGCGAACCGTTCAGGCGCAGGGCCATGCCCTCGCGGCTCACGTCGTGCACCTGGGCATCGGCGGTGCCGTAACGGGGGTTGCTGAGGATGACGTCGAAATGTTCCTGGCGGCGGGGGAAATACCGATGTTCCATGTCAGTTTTCCTCCTGCTCGAGCAGGCGATCCACCAGCACCTCTGCCTGCAGCCAGTCGTCCAGCGGCGAGCCACCGACGAAACCGCGCTGCTCGGCGATGAAATAGGCGGTTTCGGCGATCATGCGCCGGCGGTGTTCCGGATCGATCTTCTGCAGGGAGGGAGTGGAGGCGGCGGCGTCGACGGATCGGGCCGGGGCCTTCTTTCGGGCCGTTTTCTTGCCGGCGGACTTCTTGCGGCTGGCCTTCTTCTTGCTGGCGGTCTTCTTCGCAGTGGACTTCCTGGCCGCAGCGGCCAGTGGGGGCTTGCTCATGTCCTTCGCTCCTGCGTGGCACCTCGGTGGCTGGATGATGCGGCGCGAGGGAAACGACTGTCTGCCCGCGGGTCACACGCCAGACATACCCCGCATCAGTTCAGTTATAGCAGACAGCAAAGCAAGGTAAAGGGTTCCGCGATGTCGGCTGCGGCAGACATGACAGCCGCAGTCACCCTCGGTTTGCCCGCAGGGCACCCACCACTTGCACAGGCTGTTGAAAAACAGTGTTTTTCAACAGCCTGTTACACGCTGACCCGCACGATGTACACGTCGCAGGGGGCGCTCTTGACCATCTTGGTGGCCAGCGAACCGAGACGGGCCTTGGGCTGACCGACCACCAGCAGTTCCGCGCCGCGTTTTTCGATCATCTCTTCCACGGTCCGGGCCGGGCTGCCGCCGACGATCTCCAGTACCGAGGGCTTGACGCCGAGGGCCTCCAGGCGCGGCTCGAGCCGCTCGCGGATCTTCACCTCCTCGGCCAGATCCTGTTCCTCGTTGCTGCGCAGGGTGAGATCCCCCATGGACGCTTCATTGGCATAGTTGGCGGAGCGGGCCGGATAGACATGCAGCACCACCAGGCGGGACTGCATGCACTCGGCCATGTGACTGGCGCGCTGGACGACCGGCTCGAAGAACGGCGACTCGTCCACGGCGGCGATGATGAGGGGGGTGTTGTCGTTCATGGGCAACCTCTCGGCATCGATGGAGATGCTGCCAAGCATACCCCGTTTGCCTGGGGAATTCAGGTCACTTTTTGACCACGCAGATAGCGCAAACCGATCCCGATCAAGACCAGGGCGAAAAGACTGCGCAGATGCAATTCGGCCAGCGACAGGGCCAGCCGGCTGCCCAGCCAGGCGCCGATCAGGCCCCCGGCCACCAGCCCCGGCAACAGCGCGAAGCGCACATGCCCGCAACGCAGGTTCTCGAGACTGCCGGCGATCACGGCCGGCACCCGTGAAGCCAGGGAACAGCCCTGGGCCAGTTGCTGGGGCATGCCCAGGCCCATCACCAGCAGCGGCGCCAGCACCGGTCCGCCGCTGATCCCCACGCTGCCGGCCACCAGGCCTTCCACGATCCCCACCCCGGCCAGATAGAACCAGCGCGCTTCGCCCGTGAAAGCCCACGCCCCGAGCAGCTCGTCGCGCAGAATCAGCATCAGCGCGCCGATCACCACCACCACACCGAAGGCCTGGCGCAGGCGTCCACCGGGCAGGCGCTCGGTCCACAGCCCCACCAGGGGCGTGACGATCACGGCCGGCACGGCGATCACCAGCACCGCCCACCAGTCCACCTGGCCGGCACGGTGATAGAGCCAGGCGCCGAGCACGGCCGGAAAGAAGGCGGCCACCAGTGCCGTGCCCCGCGCCTCGAAGGGATTCAGCCGCAGCCAGGCCATCATCAGGGGAATGGTCAGGGTACCGCCACCCAGGCTGAACAGTCCGCCGCCGAAGCCGGCCACCAGGCCGATGGCCAGGGTCGGCAACGCCCGCCCCGGGAAGAAAGAAGCTGGCACTCGCATCGGAGGCAATCTGACGCCCTGGCGAGAGCGCGTCAAGGGATGGTTGGCCGGCCGGCTGGTTGAAAAACCGGTCACGACAACCATATCCCTGACAGGCGGTTGCAAAACCCTGTTTTTTCAACCGCCTGCCAACCCGAGCACCTTGTCTTCCTGCCCACGAGGATGAATCCATGACCAAGCTTTCCCCTCCCACCGATCCCGTCGAAGCCCTGGGCGAAACCTATGAACTGGTTCTGGAACGGATCCTGGACCGGTTGCGGATACGCGATCCACATCATCGGGCAGAGGCCGGCGAAGTGGATGCCCTGCTGGAGGAACTGAGCCGGGAGTTTCCCCGCCTCGCCGGGCTGGACGACCAGGCCCGGAAACGGCTGCGGGAAACGCTACAGCGGGAACTGGCCGCGCGGCACGGGGCCCGCTGAAACCCACGATAGGCACTGCGCTATCACCCAGGTTACAGACAGGCTTTGCCGGCGGGGCGACAATGCCGGCCTGCCATCTTGCAAAAGCCGCCTGCCGACACCATGACAGGGGGAGTCGTCCTGCCCGCCCCGCAAGAACAACAAGGAGAAGGCCATGGCTCGCTACATTCGCTGGTTCGCGGAACTGGGCGTCGATGACGTCCCGCTGGTGGGCGGCAAGAACGCCTCGCTCGGCGAGATGTACCGGGAGCTCACCCCCCAGGGGATCCGGGTCCCCAACGGTTTCGCCATCACCGCCGAAGCCTACCGGGACACGCTCACCGCCGCCGGCGCCTGGGACAAACTGCACGAGGCGCTCGACGGGCTCGACCCCGACGACGTGGACGACCTCGCCCGCCGCGGCGCGCAGGCCCGGGCCATCGTCTACGGCGCCCCCCTGCCGGCGGTCCTGCAGGACGAAATCCTCACCGCCTGGCACCGCCTGCAGGACGAATACGGCGAGGATCTGAGCGTGGCCGTGCGCTCCTCGGCCACGGCCGAGGATCTGCCCACTGCCAGTTTCGCCGGCCAGCAGGAAACCTATCTCAACATCCGCGGCGACGAACACCTGCTCGACGCGGTGAAACGCTGCTTCGCCTCCCTGTTCACCGATCGGGCCATCCACTACCGGATCGACAACGGCTTCGACCACTTCAAGGTCTACCTCTCGGTGGGCGTCATGAAGATGGTGCGCGCCGATCTGGCCGCCTCGGGGGTGATGTTCTCGCTGGACACGGAAACCGGCTTTCGCGACGTGGTCTTCATCACCGGCGCCTGGGGGCTGGGCGAGAACGTGGTCCAGGGCGCCGTGGAACCCGACGAGTTCTACGTGCACAAGCCCACCTTCGAGCAGGGCTACCGGGCGGTGCTGCGCCGGCACCTGGGCAGCAAGAAGATCAAGATGATCTACGCCGAGGGCGGCAGCAAGGAGATGACCCGCAACGTCCCGGTGCCGGAAGCCGACCGGCGCCGCTTCTGCCTTGATGACGAGGACGTGCTGACCCTGGCCGACTATGCGATCAAGGTGGAGAAACACTACAGCGCCAAGGCCGGGCATGCCATGCCCATGGACATGGAATGGGCCAAGGACGGTCTCGACGGCGAGCTGTACATGGTCCAGGCCCGCCCCGAAACGGTGGAATCGCAGAAACAGGGCAACATCCTGAAGCAGTACCACCTCAGGGAAGAAGGAGAAATCCTGGCGCGCGGTTACGCCATCGGCACCAGGATCGCCGCCGGGCGCGCCCGCCACATCCGCGACGTGGCCCACCTGCACGAATTCCGTCCCGGCGAGGTGCTGGTGGCCGACACCACCACCCCCGACTGGGAGCCGGTGATGAAGACGGCCGCGGCCATCGTCACCAACCGCGGGGGCCGCACCTGCCATGCCGCCATCGTCGCCCGGGAACTGGGGATCCCCGCGGTGGTGGGCACCGACAACGCCACCGAGACCATCCCCGACGGCGAGATGGTCACCGTCTCCTGTGCCGGCGGCGACGAGGGGCGAGTGTACCGCGGCAAGCTGGAATGGGAGGTGATCGAAACCGATCTCTCCGACCTGCCTCGTCCCCGCACGAAGATCATGATCAACCTGGGCAATCCCGACCTGGCCTTCGCCACGTCCTTCCTGCCCAACGACGGCGTGGGGCTGGCGCGCCTGGAATTCATCATCAACGAATACATCAAGGCCCATCCCATGGCCCTGCGCCATCCGGAGCGGATCCGCGACCCGGAGGTGCGCCGCGCCATCGAGAGCCTGATCGTCGGCTATGCCGACGGCAGCGACTATTTCGTGCGCAAGCTCTCCGAAGGCGTGGGCACCATCGCCGCCGCCTTCTGGCCCAAGCCGGTGGTGGTGCGCCTGTCCGACTTCAAGACCAACGAATACGCCACCCTGCTCGGCGGCCGCGACTTCGAGCCCGAGGAAGACAACCCCATGATCGGCTTTCGCGGTGCCGCCCGTTACACCCATCCCGCCTACGCCGACGGCTTCGCCCTGGAATGCGCGGCCATGAAGCGGGTTCGCGAGACCCTGGGCCTGACCAACGTGAAGCTGATGATCCCCTTCTGCCGGCGCCTTCCCGAAGCCGAGAAGGTGCTGGCCGCCATGGCGGAGAACGGCCTGAAACGGGGCGAGAACGGGCTGGAGATCTACGTCATGTGCGAGATCCCCAACAACGTGATCCTGATCGACGAATTCGCCAAACACTTCGACGGCTTCTCCATCGGCTCCAACGATCTCACCCAGCTCACCCTGGGCGTGGATCGGGACTCGGAGATCGTCTCCTTCGACTTCGACGAACGGGACCCCGGCGTCAAGCAGATGATCCGCCTGGCCGTGGAAGGCGCCCGCCGCAACGGCCGCCATTCGGGCCTGTGTGGCCAGGCCCCCTCCGACTACCCGGAGATGGCCGAATACCTGGTGGAGATCGGCATCGATTCCATGAGCCTCAATCCCGACACGGTGCTGGCCACCACCCGGCACGTGCTGGAAGTGGAAAGCCGAATCGGGAAAAGAAGCAACGCACCGTAGGCGCGGCGCGCGCCGCGAGATTGCGATGGCGCAACCCGCCACCGCAGAAACCCAATCGCCAACACGCATGAACACCATCGACCGCGAACGCCTCACTCTCCGGGAAGTCGTCGCCATGGGCGTCGGCGGCATGATCGGCGGCGGGATCTTCTCGGTGCTGGGACTGGCCATGACCCAGGCGGGACACGCGGCACCCCTGGCGTTCGCCATCGGCGGCCTGATTGCGCTGATCACCGGCATGGCCTACGCCCGGCTGGGCCTGAAATACCAGTCGGACGGCGGCAGCTTCACCTACCTGGAAAAGGCCTTCCGTCATCCCAACATCGCAGGGATCGGCGGCTGGCTGCTGCTGGCCGGCTACATCGGCACCCTGGGGCTGTATGCCTACACCTTCGGCGCCTACGGCGCGGCCATGCTCGGCCAGCAGGGGCCGCCCAACCCGGCCATGCATCATCTGCTCGAATCGCTGATCCTGCTCACCTTTCTCGGCATCAACCTCTATGGGGTGAAGGCCAGCGGCACCACCGAGCTGCTGATCGTCACCGTCAAGGTGCTGATCCTGCTGCTGTTCGCCATCATCGGCCTGTTCTTCGTGCAACCGTCGCGCTTCCTGCCGGTATTCGATCAGGGCCAGCTCGGGGTGCTGATGGGCGCGGCCCTGATCTTCGTCGCCTACGAAGGCTTCGAACTGATCCCCAACGCCGTCAACGAGATGCAGCACCCCGAACGCAACCTGGCCCGGGGGATCTTCTGGTCCATCGGCATCACCATCGCGGTGTATGTACTGGTGGCCTTCGTCGCCGTGGGCAACCTGACCCCGGAACAGGTCCGGCATGACAAGGAATACGCCCTGGCCGTGGCCGCCCGTCCCTTCCTCGGCGAAGCGGGCTACCTGCTGATTGGCCTGGCCGCCCTGTTCTCCACCTCCTCGGCCATCAACGCCACCCTGTTCGGTACCGCCCGGCTCGGCAAGGTGATGGCCGAGGAAAGGGAACTGCCGGCGGCCTTCGCCTTCGTCCGCCGCGCCAGGGGCATTCCCTGGTTCAGCCTGATCATGATCACCCTGGTGACCCTGGCCTTCGTCAATCTCGGCAACCTCACCATCATCGCCGCCTTTTCCAGCTCCACCTTCCTGCTCATCTTCTTCGCCATCAATCTCTCGGCCTGGCGCCTGCGCGCCACCATCGGCCTGCATCCGGCCTGGCCCCTGCTCGGCATGACCGGCACCCTGGCCGCCTGGCTGACCCTGAGCGTCTGGCTCTGGCAGACGGCCCGGGAGAACCTGTACTGGATCGGCGCCGGCTACCTGGCCGTGATCATGGCCGAGCTGCTGTTCAGCCCCCGGCGGATCGTCGCCCCGCCCTCAACCGCCTGACCCGACACACGGAGAGCCTCCCCATGAACACCATGCGCAACAAACTCGACGAAATCCAGCATCTCACCCAACGCCTGAAAAAGGACTTCCCCATCGAGACCGAAGGCTTCCTGAGCTTCCTCAAGCGGGCCGAATCGGGCAAGGCCCTCGACCTGCAACAGAAGGAACTGATCAACGTGGCCCTGGCCGTTGCCGCCCAGTGCGAATGGTGCATCGCCTTCCACGTGGAGCAGGCGGTTTCGGCGGGCGCCAGCCGCGACGCCATCGTGGAAGCCGGCTTCATGGCCGTGATCATGCATGGCGGCCCCGCCTACATGTACATGACACCGCTGCTCGAAGCCCTGGACGAATTCGCCCCGGAACCCGTGGAGGTCTGAACGGCCATGGCCCGCCTGATCCTCGTTCGCCACGGTCAGTCCATCTGGAACCTGCAGAACCGGTTCACCGGCTGGGTGGACGTCTCGCTCAGCCGCAACGGCATGGCCGAGGCCGAACGGGTGGGGAAACGGCTCTCTGGCGAACGCTTCGACGTGGCCTTCACCTCGACCCTGATCCGCGCCCAGGACACCCTCTACGAAATCCTCAAGCACAATCGTTACTGCGAGCAGTACGTGCGCATCCACGAGACCGGCCGGGAATGGTACGAACACTTCACCCCCGCGCCAGGCGATGCCGCCGAACTGAAAATCTACACCTCCTGGCGGCTCAACGAACGCTATTACGGCGATCTGCAGGGCATCAACAAGGACGAGGCACGCCAGCGCTTCGGCGCCGATCAGGTGCATCTGTGGCGGCGCAGCTACGACATCCCGCCCCCCGGCGGCGAAAGCCTGAAGATGACCGCCGAACGCGCCCTGCCCTACTACCACGACCACATCGCGCCCCATCTGCGGCGTGACGAGACGGTACTGGTCTCGGCCCACGGCAATTCCCTGCGCGCCCTGATCATGCATATCGAACAACTGGGTCCGGAGGAAATCATCCATTTCGAACTGCCCACCGGCACCCCCCATGTCTACGACTTCGACACCCATGGCCGGCTCCGGGAACGCCAGATCTGGGAGATCGACGATGCCGGATAACTCGCCGCCGCAACGCCTGCCCGCCCTGGTCGAACGGGCCCGGTCCCCTTCGCCTCTCACGGTGGCCGTGCTCATTCACCATGCGCAAGAGACCACCCCATGAGCGACGACATTCCCGACAGCGACGATCCCCGAATCCCGGCACCGCCCCATCCCGTCCACCGCCGGGAAAAACTGCCCTGGCAACGGCCCAAGCCGGCCCTGGACGACATGGATGCGCCGGAACGGGTCCGTCGCCTGATGCAAGACCCGGCCTACCGGCAGGCCGACGAAGACGTGGACTTCCTGCAACAGGACGACACCCGCGGCATCCGCCTGCAACTCGACTACAGCAAGCCCGAAGCCCTGCTGCGCGAACACGGCATCGAACACACCATCGTGGTCTTCGGCAGCACCCGCATTCCCGAGCCGGCGGCCGCGCACCGCGAGGTGGAACGCCTGGAACAGGCCCTGGCCGAAACCCCGAACGACATGGCGCTGCAACGCAAGCTCGACATCGCCCGGCGGATCCTCGCCAAGAGCCACTACTACCGCGTGGCCCGCGACTTCGGCCGCCTCGTGGGGGATGCGGGCAACGGCCCCGGCGATTGCCGGGTGGTCCTGATGACCGGTGGCGGCCCCGGCATGATGGAGGCCGCCAACCGCGGGGCCTGGGAGACCGGCGCCAAGACCATCGGCCTCAACATCACCCTGCCCCATGAACAGTTTCCCAACCCCTATCTGACCCCCGGGCTGTGTTTGCGCTTTCACTATTTCGCCCTGCGCAAGCTGCACTTCCTGTTGCGGGCCAGGGCCCTGGTGGCCTTCCCCGGCGGCTACGGCACCCTCGACGAGCTGTTCGAGACCCTGACCCTGATCCAGACCCGCAAGATCGCGCCCCTGCCGGTGATCCTGATTGGCGAAGCCTACTGGCGGCGGGTCATCGACTTCGATTTCCTGGTCGCGGAAGGCACCATCGATCCCGAGGATCGCGAACTGTTCTGGTTCGCGGAAACGGCGCTCGATGCCTGGGAAGGGATTCTGCAATGGCACCAGGCCAACGGCACACCATTGTTCGGCTGACATCACACGGGAGCACAACACGATGAAGCTATCCTTCCACGGCGCGGATCGCGAGGTGACCGGTTCCTGTCACCTGGTCGAATGCAACGGCACACGCCTGCTCGTCGACTGCGGGATGTTCCAGGGCGGCCGGGAACTCGACGAGGAGAATGCCGAACCCTTTGGCTTTGCCGCCGAGAGCATCGACTTCCTGCTCCTGACCCACGCCCATCTGGATCATTGCGGACGCATCCCCCTGCTCGCCAAACGGGGCTTCCGGGGCGAAATCATCACCACCGCCGCCAGCCGCGAACTGGCCCGCCTGGTGATGCTCGACGCGGCCCATCTGCAGGAAGAGGAAGCCGAATACCGTTCCCGCAAGGCCGCCCGCCACCACGGACGCCACGCCACCGCGGTGCCCCCCCTGTACACGGTACTCGATGCCCTCAACAGCATGGACTTCTTCGGCCGCCGCGCCGAATACCGCAAACCGCTGGACATCGCGCCCGGCATCCGCGCCACCTTTTTCGATGCCGGACACATCCTCGGCTCGGCCAGCATCCTGCTCGAGCTGGAAGAAGGCGGCCGGCGGCGAACGGTGCTCTTCTCCGGCGATCTGGGCTATTCCGGCCACACCCTGCTGCGGGATCCCGAACCCCCGCCCCAGGCCGACGTGGTGGTGATGGAAACCACCTACGGGGATCGCCTGCACAAGAAACTGCAACCCTCCGTGGATGAACTGTACACGGCCATCGAGGACACCTTCCGCCGTGGCGGGAACGTGGTGATCCCCACCTTCGCCCTGGAACGGGCCCAGGAGATCCTCTACTACCTGCGTGAGGGCGTGGAAAGCGGCCGCCTGCCGGCCAGCATGCAGGTCTTCCTCGACTCGCCCATGGCCATCTCCGCCACCGAGATCTTCGAACGCCACCCCGAATGTTACGACGAGAAGACGGCCACGCTGTTCCGCAACGGCCAGGATCCCTTCCACCTGCCAGGCCTGCACTTCACCCGCGAAACGGCCCAGTCCATGGCCCTCAACAACATCGGCGGGGGCGCTGTCATCATGGCCGGCTCCGGGATGTGCACCGGCGGGCGGGTACGCCATCATCTGAAGCACAACCTCTGGCGCCATGACTCCAGCGTCATCTTCGTCGGCTATGCCGCCCGCGGCACCCTGGCCCGGCGCATCATCGATGGCGCCGAAACGGTGCGCATCTTCCATGAGGAGATCCCGGTGCGGGCCCGCATCCATACCATCGGCGGCTTTTCGGCCCACGCCGATCGCGACGAACTGCTAAGCTGGTACCGACGGATCGACGGTCGCGAACACACCGTGCTGGTGCACGGGGAGGAAGACGTCATGCAGCACTTCGCGCAACACCTGCACGATACCGAGGTGCTCATGCCCGGCCTCGACACGGAGCTGCCGCTGTGAATCGCCTGCGCCAGCTCAAGGCCCTCGGGCAGAGCCCCTGGCTGGACGACCTGCACCGTGATCTGCTGGAGCAGGATCTGCCACGCCTGATGCGCGAAGACGGGATCTGCGGCCTCACTTCCAACCCCGCCATCCTGGCCAGGGCCGTTCTCGAACACCCCGGTTATCGCCAGCGCATCGAGCGCCTGCCCCCTGCCTGCGACAGCGGCCTGGCGCGTTACGAGGCCCTGATGCAGGAAGACTTCCGGCTGGCCGCCGATCACCTGCGCCCCGTGTACGAGGAATCGGGACGGCTCGACGGCTACGTGAGCCTGGAGATCGATCCGGCCCTGGCCCACGATGCCGACGGCTCGGTGCGCGAAGCCCTGCGCTGGTGGCAGCGCCTCGAACGCCCCAACGTCATGATCAAGATCCCGGCCACCGACGCCGGCCTGGTGGCCATCCGCCGCCTGCTCGCCGAAGGGGTCAACGTCAATGCCACCCTGATCTTCAGTCCCCGCCGCTATGCCCAGGTGGCGCTCGCCTGGCAGGCCGGCATTGCCGAACGGGCCGCGGCCGGCCTGCCGGTGGACAACGTGGCCTCGGTGGCCAGTTTCTTCGTCAGCCGCATCGAAACCCTGGCCGACCGGCTGCTCGAGGAAAGGGCCGACGCCCATCCGGACGCGCGCCGCCTGCAGGGCCGGATCGCGGTGGCCGCGGCCCGGGCCACCTACCGGGAATTCCGCAAGCGCCTGGCCACCTCGGCCTGGGAACAGCTGATCATCGACGGGGCCATCGTCCAGCGGCCTCTGTGGGCCAGCACCTCGACCAAGAATCCCGCCTATTCCGACGTGAAATACGTCGACGCCCTGATCGGTCCGCTCACCGTCACCACCCTGCCCCTGCCGACCATCGACGCCTACCGGGATCACGGCCAGCCCGCCCTGCGCCTGGAAAATCCCGACGAGGATCCGGAACAGATCCTCGAGGCCCTCGGTGCGGTGGGCATCGACTTCGCGGCCATGGCCGCCCGCCTTGAGCAGGAGGGCCTGGCCAAGTTCCAGTCCGCCTGGGAACAACTGCTCAACGCGCTGGAGGGAAAGTGAACGACCATGGACCGGCAAGCCGACGCCTCTCCCACCGCCCGCCCATCCCGGCGGCGGCTCGGCGCCCTGGGGCCGGGCCTGATCACGGGGGGCGCGGGCGACGATCCGGCGGGCATCGTCACCTATACCCTGGTGGGCGCCAGCACCGGCTTCAGCCAGCTCTGGCTGTTGCTGCTGACCACCCCCATGATGATCGCGGTGCAGGGCGCCATCGCCCGGATCGCCATCGTCACGGGCAAGAGCCTGCCGGAACTGACCACACGACTGTATTCCCGGCGCACCACCCTCGTCATGGTCGGCATCCTGGCCACCGCCAACACCCTGACCATCGGGGCCGATCTGCAGGCCCTGGCCACGGTGCTGGGCATCCTCACCGACCTGCCGCCCATCCATCTGCTGATCCCGCTGACGGCGCTCGTCGCCTACCTGGTGATGTACCATTCCTATCGCACCATCAAGCGGGTTCTGCTGTTCCTCACCCTGGTACTGGGGATCTACGTGGTCAACGTGTTCCTGGCCAGACCGGATCTGCTGGTCGTGCTGGAAAACACCTTCGTGCCGCGCCTCGAGGGCAACACCGTCTGGTTGCTGGCCGCCCTGGGCCTGCTGGGCACCACCATCTCCCCCTATCTGCTGTTCTGGCAGGCCGCCGAGGAACGGGAGGAACACAACACCGTGGTCCAGGCGCGCAGCGTCTCCACCGATACACTGCTCGGCATGAGCTACTCGAATCTGCTGGCCTACTGCATCATCCTCAGCGGCGCGGTCATGCTGCACGGCCAGCCGGTCCTGCCCCGCACGCTGCCGGAAATCGCCTCGGCCCTGCAACCGGTGGCCGCCCATCATGCCTTTTTGCTGTTCGCCCTGGGCATCATCGTCTCGGGCCTGCTGGCGATTCCCGTACTGGCCGGCTCCACGGCCTACGCGGTGGCCGATGCCTTCGGCTGGCGGGCGGGGATGGACAACCGGATCAGCGACGCCAAGGGCTTCTATCTGGTCTTCCTCGGCTCGATGCTGGTGGGCGATCTCATCGAGATGTCCCCCCTGTCCACGGTGGATGCCCTCTACTATTCCCAGGTGCTCGACGGCATGCTGCTGCCCCTGCTGCTCATCATCGTCCTGCGTCTGGCCAACGATCGGCAACTGATGGGCCGTTACGTCAATGGCCGCCTGTCCAATGCCCTGATCGCGCTGACCCTGCTGGCCACCTCGGGCCTGACCCTGGCCCTTTTCTGGCAGATGCTCACGGCATGAGGACGCCAACATGAAGCCGGACGATCTGCTGCTGGTGCTCAACGCCGGTTCATCGAGCCTCAAGTTCGGGCTCTACCGGGCCGGCGCCACCGCGCCGGCCCGGCTGGCCCGGGGCCAGTTCCGGGATCTGGACGGCGCGGCCCGTTTCGTCGTGCAGCGGGGAGACGAACCGGCGCCCCGGGAACGGCCCAGCCCGGCGCGCACGCCGGAAGAGGCCCTTGCGGCCCTGCTCGAATGGCTGGCGGAACGCTATCCGGGCCTGCGCCTTGCGGCCGCCGGCCACCGGGTGGTGCATGGCGGGCCGCGCTTCTCCGGCCCCCGGCGAATCGATGCGGCGGTGCTGCAGGACCTGCGCGAACTGGTCTCTCTGGCGCCACTGCACATGCCCCACAATCTGGCCGGCATCGAACAGCTGCAACGGCTGCGCCCGGATCTGCCCCAGGTGGCCTGTTTCGACACCGCCTTCCATCACGGCCTGCCCCTGCGCGAACAATGCTATGCCCTGCCCCGGGAATGGCATGCCCGGGGCGTGCGCCGTTACGGCTTTCACGGCCTGTCCTACGAATACATCGCCGGCCGCCTGCCTGCCCTGCTGGGGGCGGCGGCCGACGGGCGGGTGATCGTCGCCCACCTGGGCCACGGCGCCAGTCTCTGCGCCCTGCACCGACGTCGCAGCCAGGCCACCACCATGGGCTTCACCCCCCTGGACGGCGTGCCCATGGCCACCCGCCCCGGCCAGCTCGATCCGGGGATCCCGCTGTGGCTGCAGCGCCAGGCGGGGCTCGATCCCGCCGCGGTGGAAGACCTGCTCAATCACCGCAGCGGCCTACTGGGCCTGTCGGGGATCAGCGGCGACATGCGCGAACTGCTGCACGACCCCCGCCCCGAGGCGGCCGAAGCCATCGACTATTTCGTGCATCACGTGCACCGCGCCATCGCCTCCCTGGCTGCGGTGCTCGGCGGCCTCGACGCCCTGGTGTTCACCGCCGGGATCGGCGAGAACGCCCCCCTCGTGCGCGAGCGCATCGTGCGCGAGGCCCACTGGCTCGGCCTGCAGCTCGACGCCGAGGCCAATGCCGAAAACCGTGCCCGGATCAGCCTGCCCGACAGCCCCGTCTCGGTGTGGGTCATCCCCACCGACGAAGAACACCAGATCGCCCACCACACCCGCAGCCTGCTCACCGCGACCGCCCCCGGAGAATCCCCATGAACGAAACGGCGCCCCCCTCTCTTTCCGACGCGGAACTCGCCCGGCTCGACGCCTGGTGGCGGGCCGCCAACTACCTCTCGGCCGGACAGATCTTCCTGCTCGACAATCCGCTGCTGGAAGAACCCCTGAAGCCCGAACACATCAAGCCGCGGCGTCTCGGCCACTGGGGCACCACCCCCGGGCTGAACCTGCTCTACGCGCACATGAACCGGCTGATCCGGCAACGGGATCTGAACGCCATCTTCATCACCGGGCCCGGCCACGGCGGGCCCGCGCTGGTGGCCAGCACCTGGCTGGAGGGCACCTACAGCGAACGCTATCCCGCCGTCTCGCAGGATCGGGAAGGCCTGCGCCGCCTGTTCCGCCAGTTTTCCTTCCCCGGCGGCGTGCCCAGCCACTGCGCGCCGGAGACGCCCGGCTCCATCAACGAAGGCGGCGAGCTGGGCTATTCCCTGGCCCACGCCTTCGGCGCGGTGTTCGACAACCCGGATCTGGTGGCCCTGTGCGTGGTGGGCGACGGTGAGGCCGAAACCGGCCCCCTGGCCACCGCCTGGCATTCCAACAAGTTCCTCAACCCGGCCCGCGACGGCGCCGTACTGCCGGTGCTGCACCTCAACGGCTACAAGATCGCCAACCCCACCGTGCTGGCCCGCATCGACGAAGCCGAACTGATCCGCCTGTTCGAAGGCTACGGCTACCATCCTTTCGTGGTGGCCGGCGACGAACCGGCAGCGGTGCACCGACAACTGGCCGCCACCCTCGAGACGGCGTTCGACGCGATCCGCGACATCCAGGCGCGGGCACGGCGCGACGGCCCGACGCCGTTGCCCCGCTGGCCAATGATCATCCTGCGCACGCCCAAGGGCTGGACCGGCCCGAAGGAAGTGGATGGCCTGAAGGTGGAAGACTACTGGCGCGCCCACCAGGTGCCGATCCCCGACGTCACCACGCCCGCGCATCTGCGCCTCCTCGAGCGCTGGATGAAGAGTTACCGGCCGGAGGAACTGTTCGACGAACGGGGCGCGCCGCGCCCGGAGGTGACCGCCCTCGCCCCCGAGGGCGAGCGGCGCATGGGCGCCAACCCCCACGCCAACGGCGGCCTGCTGCTCAAGCCCCTGCACCTGCCCGACTACCGTGACTACATGCTGGCGGTGGAACAGCCCGGCGCCCAGCCCGGCGAGGCCACCCGCGTGCTCGGGCAATACCTGCGCGATGTGATGAAGCTCAACGCCGAGCCGGCCAACTTCCGTGTCATGGGTCCCGACGAGACGGCCTCCAACCGCCTCTCGGCCCTGTTCGAGGTGACCGACCGGGCCTGGATGGCGAAGCGGCTGGCTTACGACGATCACCTGGCAGCCGACGGCCGGGTAATGGAAATCCTGTCCGAACACACCTGCCAGGGCTGGCTGGAGGGTTATCTGCTCACCGGCCGGCACGGCTTCTTCTCCTGCTACGAGGCCTTCATCCACATCGTGGATTCCATGTTCAACCAGCACGCCAAGTGGCTGAAGGTGTGCCGCGAAATCCCCTGGCGGGCCGACATCGCCTCGCTCAACATTCTCCTCACCTCCCACGTCTGGCGTCAGGATCACAACGGCTTCTCGCACCAGGATCCGGGCTTCCTCGATCACGTGGTCAACAAGAAGGCCGACATCGTGCGCGTGTATCTGCCGCCCGACGCCAATTCCCTGCTCTACGTGGCCCACGAATGCCTCAACTCGCGCAACCTGGTGAACGTGATCGTGGCCGGCAAGCAGCCCGAGCCCCAATGGCTGGATCGGGACGCCGCCATCAAGCACTGCAGCGCCGGGATCGGGATCTGGGAATGGGCCAGCAACGATCAGCACGGCAAGCCCGACGTGGTGATGGCCTGCTGCGGCGACGTGCCCACCATCGAAACCCTGGCGGCCGTGGATCTGCTGCGCCGCCTGGCGCCCGAGCTGAAGATCCGCGTGATCAACGTGGTGGACCTGATGACCCTGCAACCGCAAGAAGAACATCCCCACGGCCTGCCCGACGCCGAGTTCGACGCCCTGTTCGGCACCGACATACCGGTGATCTTCGCCTTCCACGGCTATCCCTGGCTGATCCACCGGCTCACCTACCGCCGCGCCTTCCACGCCCACCTGCACGTGCGCGGCTACAAGGAGGAAGGCACCACCACCACCCCCTTCGACATGGTGGTGCGCAACGATCTGGATCGCTTCCACCTGGTGATGGACGTGGCCGACCGGGTACCGGCCCTGCGCGACCGCGCCGGCCACATCCACCAGCACATGCACGACAGGCTGGTGGAACACCGCGAATACATCACCACCCACGGCGAAGACATGCCGGAGATCCGCGAATGGAAATGGAAGGGATGAATGCCGGCGCCGAATTCCCGTTCGGCTGCACGAGAAGAGAGGCACGCGCTCGCGAGGGCGATCCGGCCATTTGGACGAAATCGATGACCGACCAGGCATACGGAGGAAACGCGCATGAACCCCTCGCCCTATGAACTGCGCCCGGATCTGCCGAAGGAACTGGCCGATCTGCGCCTGCTGGCGCTGGATCTGCGCTGGTCCTGGAGCCACACCGCGGATCGCCTGTGGCGCCGCATCGACGAAACCCTGTGGCGGCACACCCGCAACCCCTGGCTGATCCTGCAGACGGTCAGCCGCCGGCGCCTCGAGGAACTGGCGCAGGATGCGGACTTTCGCCGGCTGCTCCAGGACCTGCGCGAGGAACAGCGCACGGCCCTGGCCGGCGAAGGCTGGTACGGGCGCAAGCACGGTGGGCGCGAGACGCCCCTGGTGGCCTACTTCTGCATGGAATACGGCCTCAGCGAAGCCCTGCCGCTGTACTCGGGCGGCCTGGGCGTGCTGGCCGGCGATCACCTCAAGACCGCCTCCGAGCTGGGCGTGCCGCTGGTGGCCCTGGGCCTGCTCTACCAGCAGGGCTACTTTCGCCAGGCCCTCAACGATCGCGGCGAGCAACTGGCCTTCTATCCCTTCAACGATCCCTCGCTGCTGCCCATCCACCCGGTGCGCGGCGCCGACGGGGAATGGCTGAGCATCGTCCTCGAACTGCCGGGGCGGGAACTGCGCCTGCGCGCCTGGCAGGCCCAGGTGGGACGCATCCCCCTCTATCTGCTCGACAGCAACGATCCCCTCAACGATCCGGCCGATCGGGGCATCACCAGCGAACTGTACGGCGGCGGCCCGGAACTGCGCCTGCAGCAGGAACTGGTGCTCGGCATCGGCGGATTGCGCCTGCTCGCGCGGCTGAACCTGGCCCCGCCGGTGTGCCACCTCAACGAAGGCCATGCCGCCTTCGCCGTGCTGGAACGGGCCCGGGCCTGCATGGCCGAACGGGGCGTGGACTTCGAAACCGCCCTCACTGCCACCCGGCGCGGCAACCTCTTCACCACCCACACCCCGGTGGACGCCGGCTTCGACCGCTTCGATCCGGATCTGGTGGCCCACTACCTGGCGCCCTGGGCCGAACGCGCCGGGCTCGAGGTGCACCGCCTCCTGCCGCTCGGCCGCAGCCGGCCCGAAGCCCGCCACGAGCCTTTCAACATGGCCTGGCTGGCCATTCACGGCAGCGGCGCGGTCAACGGCGTCAGCCGCCTGCATGGCGAGGTCAGCCGGCGCCTGTTCCAGTCCCTGTTTCCCCGCTGGCCGACCCGCGAAGTGCCGGTGGGGCATGTGACCAACGGCATCCACGTCTCGAGCTGGGACTCGCCCGAATCGGATCGCCTGTGGACCGAAGCCTGCGGCAAGGAACGCTGGCGGGAGGAGCTGGCCGAACTGCGCGAGGCCATCCTCGCCCTGCCCGACGAACGCCTGTGGGAGATGCGCAGCCGCAACCGCCTGCGCCTGATCCGCTGGATCCGCCAACGCCAGCCGGGCCGCCAGATCATCCAGACCGAAACGGACGATCTGCTCGATCCCAACGTGCTCACCCTGGGCTTCGCCCGCCGCTTCGCCGCCTACAAGCGGCCCAACCTGCTGCTGCACGACCCGCAACGGCTGGTGAGCCTGCTGACCCGCATCGACCAGCCCGTGCAACTGGTGCTGGCCGGCAAGGCCCATCCCCGCGACGCCGAAGGCCAGGCCATGATCCGCCAGTGGATCGACTTCATCCGCCGCCACGATCTGCAGCGCCGCGTGGTGTTCCTGGTGGACTACGATCTGCTCACCGCCGATCACCTGGTGGAAGGCGTGGACGTGTGGATCAACACCCCCCGCCGGCCCTGGGAAGCCTGCGGCACCTCGGGCATGAAGGTGCTGGTCAACGGCGGGCTCAACGTCTCGGAGCTGGACGGCTGGTGGGCCGAGGCCTGGTGCCCGCACGTGGGCTGGGCCCTGGGCGACGGCCGGGAACACGACGCCGATCCGGCCTGGGACGCGCACGAGGCCGAAGAACTCTATACCCGCCTGGAACAGGAGATCATCCCCGCCTTCTACCGGCGCAACCCCCAGGGGATCCCCGAGGACTGGGTGCGCAAGGTGCGCCATTCCATGGCCGAACTGACCCCCGTGTTCTCCACCAACCGCATGCTGCGCGAATACGTGGAAGACTTCTATCTGCCCATGGCCGAAGCCACGGCCCGGCGCCAGGCGAACGGCGCCCGCCTGGCCCGGGAACTGTGTGCCTGGCGGCACCGCATCACCACCCACTGGCCGGCCATCCACTTCGGCAACGTGACGATCCGCGCCGACGAACGGGCCCTGCATTTCGAAGCCCAGGTCTATCTCGACGATCTCGACCCGGACAGCGTGCGGGTGGAGCTGTACGCCGAACCCCTGCCCGGCCACACCGCGCCCGAACGCCATCCCCTGACCCGCATGGAAAGCCTGGCCGGCGCCATCAACGGCTGGCGCTACGAAATCACCCTCCCCGCCCAGCGCCCGGCAGGCGACTATACGGTGCGGATCATTCCCTGGCACCCGGAAGCGGTGGTGCCGCTCGAATGCGAAGCCATACTCTGGCAGCACTGAGGAGGGACGAGGGACGAGGGACGAGGGACGAGGGACGAGGCAGGGCGCCATCCCGGAGTGCCCGGCGTCAAGGACGGGGCATGGCACAACCTGCAGATCGTAGGTCGGCTCAAGCGCAGCGGAACTGACAAGCCGGGGCCTGCGAAATGCCGGCTCCGCTGCGCTTGAGCCGGCCTACATGCTGAGACGAGGAATGAGAAAAGCGTTGTAACGAATTGCCCGGCATCAAGGACAGCGCAGTGCACTGCCGGCAGACTGCCAAGGGCCTGAACGGAAAGCGGACATGAACGAAGAACGCGGCAAACTGAACCTGATCCAGACCGTTGCCCTGGCCGTGGGCACCATGATCGGTGCCAGCATCTTTTCCATCTTCGGCCTGGGGGCGAAGGTGGCCGGGCCGAACCTGCCGCTGGTGTTCGTGATCTCGGGGCTGGTGGCCCTGCTGGTGGCCTATTCCTATGCCTGGCTCGGCAGCCGCATCGTTTCGGACGCGGGGCCCATGGAGTTCATCATCCGCGCCTTCGGTGCCAACCTGCTGACGGGGGCGCTGAGTTTCCTGTTCTGGTTCACCTACGTCATCTCCATCGCCCTGTTCGCCAAGGGTTTCGCCGGGTATTTCCTGCCCCTGCTGCCGGGGCCGGCCACGCCCGGCTTGGCCAGCATCGTCGAGGTGGCGGTGGTGCTCGCCTTCACCGCCCTGGGCGTGATGGGCTCGGCCAGCGTGGGCCGGGCCGAGTTCTGGATCGTGGCCATCAAGCTCGGCGTGCTGCTGCTGTTCGTGGCCCTGGGGATCTGGACCATCCAGCCGCAGCGGATCCTGCCCCATTTCGACGGGCCGGGCGTGCGCGGCATCCTCGACGCCACGGCCGTCTTCTTCCTCTCCTACATGGGCTTCGGCCTGGTGACCAACGCCTCGGAGCACATGCGCAATCCGCGGCGCAACGTGTCCCGCGCCATCTACCTCAGCATCCTGATCGTGAGCGTGGTCTACATCCTGGTGGCGGTGGTCGCCATCGGCAACCTGCCCCTGGCCGAGCTGATCCGGGCCCAGGACTACGCCCTGGCCGAGGCAGCGAAGCCCTTCCTCGGCAACGGCGGTTACCTGCTGGTGAGCTGGGGCGCCCTGTTCTCCATCGCCTCGGCCCTCAACGCCACCCTCTACGGCGGGGCCAACGTGGCCTACGCCCTGGCCCGTGACGGCGTGTTGCCGGCGGCCTTCGATCGCAAGCTCTGGTTCGGCTCCGTGGAGGGCCTGTACATCACCGCCGGCCTCGGCATCGTCTTCGCCCTGCTGTTCAACCTCAACGGCATCGCCTCCATCACCAGCTCCGTGTTCATCGTCATCTACCTGTTCGTGCTCGCCGCCCACTGGCGCCTGCAACCCCAATACGGCGGCAGCCGCCTGGTCATCGCCCTCGGCTTCCTGGTGGTGCTGGGGGTATTCGGCCTGCTGCTGCGCTACCAGTGGCAGACCGATCGCACCGCCTTTGCCGGCACCGCGCTGGTGCTGGCCGGCAGCCTGCTCACCGAAGCCGTCTATTTCCGCCTCACCCGCCGGCGCCTGCAACGGCGCGGGCCGAACGATTCCACCCCATCCGCCCAGAGAGTCACGCCATGAACATTCCCGCCACTGTCAAGGAAACCCTTGAAAAGCTGCACACGGATCCGGAACAGGGCCTGTCGGCGGAAGAGGTCCGCCGCCGCCAGCAGCAGTACGGCCTGAACCGGATCGAAGCGAAGGAGAAAACCTGGTGGCAACGCCTGCTGGCCCGCTTCTGGGGGCCGATTCCCTGGATGATCGAAACCGCCGGCGTCCTGTCGGCCGCGGCCCAGCGCTGGGAAGATTTCGTCATCATCCTGGTCATGCTCCTGGTCAACGCCTTCGTGGACTTCTACCAGGAATCCAAGGCCCTCAACGCCATCGCGGTGCTCAAGAACAAGCTGGCCCTCAAGAGCCTGGTGCTGCGGGAGGGCCACTGGCAGGAAGTGGATGCCGCGGAACTGGTGCCGGGCGACATCGTCAAGCTCAAGATCGGCAACATCATTCCCGCCGACGTGCGCCTGATTGCCGGCGGCGAGTTTCTGCAAATCGATCAGTCGGCGCTCACCGGCGAGTCGCTGCCGGTCAACAAGGCCGCCGGCGACACGGCCTTCGCCAACACCATCGTCAAACAGGGCGAGATGATCGCCGTGGTCACCGCCACCGGCAGCCAGACCCGTTTCGGCAAGACCGTGGGGCTGGTGGCCCGGGCCGAGATGACCGGCCGCAGCCACTTCAAGAAGATGGTCATCAAGGTGGGCGATTTCCTGATCCTGCTGACCCTCGTGGTCATCGTCGTCATCGTGCTGCTGGGCCTGTCCCGCCACGAATCGGAGATCGACCTGCTGATCTTCGCCCTGGTACTGACCATATCGGCCATTCCGGTCGCCATGCCGGCGGTGCTCACCGTGACCATGGCCATCGGCGCCACGGTGCTGGCCAGGAAACAGGCCATCGTCAGCCGTCTGGACGCCATCGAGGAACTGGCCGGGGTGGACGTGCTGTGCTCCGACAAGACCGGCACCCTCACCCAGAACCGCATGAGTCTCGCCGAACCCTATCTCCAGCCCGGCTTCGGCGAAGACGATCTGTACCTGTATGCCGCTCTCGCCAGCCGCGAGGAGAACCACGATCCCATCGAGGAGCCGATCTTCGCCGAGCTCGACAAGCGCGGCCTGCGCCCGCGCCTGCAGACCTATCGGCTGGAGAAGTTCATCCCCTTCAACCCCGTGAGCAAGTCGGCCCGGGGGATCCTGCGCGACAACCAGGGCGGGCATCTGGTCGCCGTCAAGGGGGCGCCGCAGGTCATCATCGAGCTGTGCCACAACAGGGATTTCGACAAGGCCGCCGCCTACCGGCAGGTGGAAGACTTCGCCGAAAAGGGGTTCCGCACCCTGGGCGTGGCCATCCAGCGTGGCGAGGAAGCCGCCTTCACCTTCGTGGGCCTCATCCCCCTGTTCGATCCCCCGCGGGACGACTCCCGCGAGGTCATCGCCCGCCTCAAGGCCCAGGGCGTCGAGGTGAAGATGGTCACCGGCGACAACCTGGCCGTGGCCCGCTACATCGCCCGCCTGCTCGACATCGGCGAGCACATCGAGGACGTGCGCGAGCTCAAGGGCCAGAGCACCGAAGAATACCTGTTCCTCACCCGTCTGGTGGCCAAGGCCCTGCTCGGGGTGCTCAAAAACGACGCGCCGGAGGAAGAGATCGAAAAACAGGCCGCCGCCGTGGTCAAGCAGGTGCGCAAGGAACTGGACAACGCCCCCCTGCCGGCCGGCACGGTCAAGCGCCACGAATCGGAGATCATCGCCCAGATCGAGCAGGCCAACGGCTTCGCCCAGGTCTACCCCGAAGACAAGTACTTCATCGTCGACGAACTGCAGAAGGCCGGGCACATCGTGGGCATGACCGGCGACGGCGTCAACGACGCCCCGGCCCTGAAGAAGGCCGATGCCGGCATCGCCGTCAGCGGCGCCACCGATGCGGCCCGCGCCGCGGCCGACATCGTGCTCACCGCCCCCGGCCTGGGCGTGATCCTCGAGGCCATCCAGCAGGCCCGCATCACCTTCGAACGGATGCAGAGCTACACCATCTTCCGCATCGCCGAGACCATCCGCATCATCTTCTTCATGGGCCTGGCCATCGGCGTGTTCCAGTTCTACCCGGTCACCGCCCTGATGATCATCGTGCTGGCCCTGCTCAACGACATTCCCATCCTGGCCATCGCCTACGACAACACCCGGATCCGCAACAAGCCCATCCGCTGGGACATGCACGAAGTGCTGGTGATGGCCGGCTGGCTGGGCTTTGCCGGCGTCATCTCCTCCTTCACCCTGTTCTGGCTGGTGATGATCTATCTGAAACTGCCCATCGATTTCGTCCAGTCTCTGTTCTTCGCCAAGCTGGTGGTGGCCGGCCACGGCACCATCTACAACACCCGGATCGACGACTGGTTCTTCAAGCGCCCCTGGCCCTCCTGGATCCTGTTCGTCTCCACCTTCACCAGTCGGGTGGCCGGCACCATCATCGCCGTCTACGGCTTCGGCCTCATGACCCCCATCGGCTGGAAATGGGCGCTGGCCATGTGGGCCTATGCCCTGGCCTGGTTCGCCTTCAACGACGTGGTGAAGATGGCCGTGCTGCGCTGGTATCGCAAGCACCGGGCCAACGTGATGATCTGAACGATCCGGAAACCGCAGTCAGGCGCGGGGCAAGGCGGGCTGCCCCATCACGGCGAGGGCGCCGCTTCTACGAAAAAGGCACGACCATTCTCGTTGTAGGCGCGGCGCCCTCGCCGCGATGAACCCAACCTGTAGGAGCGGCACAAGCCGCGAAAATCAGCCCGCGTCAGACACCCCCTCAAAACGGCACCTCGTGCCCCTGCGGCGGCATGATCCGAATCACCAGCATGCCGTGCTCCGGAAACAGCCAGCCCAGCAGCACCAGCCCCAGGAGGGTCAGCAACCCCATGACCAGGGCCCCGAGCAGGGCCGCGCCGAAGCCCCGCACCTCGAAGCCGGGCACCAGGGCGGCGGTGAGCATCAGCATCAGGGCGTTGATCACCAGGATGAACAGACCGAAGGTAAGCACCGTGAGCGGCAGGGTGAGCAACAGCAGCAGGGGGCGGACGAAGGAGTTGGCCAGCAGCAGGATCACCGCCGCCAGCAACAGCGCGCCACCATTTTGCACCCGGATCCCGGGCACGATGCGCACGGTGACCAGCAGCCCGACCACGGTGCCCAGCCACAGGAACAGCCAGCCGATCCCCATCATGTGGACGCCCCTTCCACTTCCCGGATCACCGCCTTCACCTCGTCACCGCTGATCACTTCCTTCTCCTCCAGGCGCTGCGCCAGGGCGTCGAGGGTCTTGCGCCGCCGCTCGAGGATCTCCCGCGCCCGGCGCTGGGCCTCTTCCACCAGGCCCTTGACCTCGGCATCGATCTGCTCGGCAATCTTCTCGCTGTAATTGCGCTCTTCGGTGGCCTCGGTCTCGAGGTACAGGGCCCGGTGAACCCGGCCCCAGGTCAGCGGCCCCAGCCGGGGACTCATGCCAAGCTGGGTGACCATGCTGCGGGCGATCTCGGTGGCCCGTTCCAGATCGTTGGCGGCACCGCTGGAGACCACGCCGAACACCAGCTCCTCGGCCACCCGGCCGCCGAGCAGGATGGCGAGCTGATCCTTCAGCTCATCCTCGGTGGAGAGGAACTTCTCCTTCACCGGCAACTGCAGGGTATAGCCCAGCGCGGCCACCCCGCGGGGAATGATCGAGACCTTGTGTACCGGTTCGGCCGTGGGCACCGTCTCCGCCACCAGGGTATGCCCCGATTCATGAAAGGCCACCCGCCGCTTCTCCTCGGGGCGCATCGCCCGGTGCTTCTTCTCGGGCCCGGTCAGCACCCGGTCGATGGCCGCCTCGAAGTCGCTCATCTGCACCGCCGTGTGGCGGTTGCGCACGGCGATGATCGCCGCCTCGTTGCAGATGTTGGCCAGATCCGCGCCCACCATGCCGGGCGTGCGCTGGGCGATCACCTGCAGATCCACGTCGTCTCCCAGCTTCAGGCGGCGTACGTGGATTTTCAGGATCGCCACGCGCTCTTCCAGATCCGGCTTGTCCACCACGATCTGCCGATCGAAGCGCCCGGCCCGCAGCAGCGCCTTGTCGAGCAGTTCCGGCCGGTTGGTGGCGGCCATCACCACCACGCCGATGGAGGGATCGAAGCCGTCCATCTCCACCAGCAGCTGATTGAGGGTCTGCTCCCGCTCCTCGTTGCCGCCGCCCCCGGGGGCGATGCCGCGGCTGCGGCCCACCGCGTCCAGCTCGTCGATGAAGATGATGCAGGGCGCGTTCTTGCGCGCCTGGTCGAACAGATCCCGCACCCGGGCGGCGCCCACGCCCACGAACATTTCGATGAACTCGGAGCCGCTGATGTAGAAGAAGGGCACGCCCGCCTCGCCCGAGACCGCCTTGCCCAGCAGGGTCTTGCCGGTGCCGGGCGGCCCCACCAGCAGCACCCCCTTGGGCATGCGCCCGCCGAGGCTCTGGATCTTCTCCGGGTCCCGGAGGAATTCGATGACCTCCTGCAACTCCTGCTTGGCCTCGTCCACCCCGGCCACGTCGTCGAAGGTGACCTTGGGGCCGGTGTCGGGATGGATGTGCACCTTGCCCGGCCCCAGGTTGAGGAAGCCCTTGCCCGCGCCGCCCATGCGCCGCGAGATCCAGATCCAGAACAGGGTGATCAGCGCGATGGGCAGCACCCAGTTCATGAAGAACAGGGCCAGCCAGTTGTCCCCCTTGCGCACCTTCACGTCCACGCCGTGCTGCTTGAACTTTTCCGCCAGTTGCAGATCGTCCAGCGGCACGGTGACGAAGGTCTTCGGCTTGCCGGCGGGGCCTTCCTCCTTGTACTCGCCGCGGATGTATTTCCGGTCGTAGATCACTACCGATCGGATCTTGCCCTGCTCCAGATCGGCAAGGAACCGGTTGTAGGGGATCTCCTCGGTTTTCTGTCCCTGCTCCGGCCAGGCGAACAGAAACACGTAGAGCATGACCAGATAGAGGGCGAAGATGAACCAGGGGTTCTGCCAGAACTTGCGGGCGGTCTCGGGCTTGTTGATCTCCAGATCCGGCTTCTTGCCGCCGCGAGAGAAATTGGACTGGATCGCCATGGCCAGACTCCTGTCGGATCACCTGGGTGCGAAAGGCGGCAGCGGGAGGACCGCCGCCGGACTGTCGTGTCCGCCCCCGGAAACACCCTGGCAGTGTAACCGAATCCCGACGCGGCGCACAGACAACCCCACCCTTGTCCGGCCACCGGAAAAGGGAATAAGCTGAACCTTTCCACGCCCGGGAGCCACCGGTGTCGGAAGTCCTCGTCGGAAAACTCCTGCTGGCCCTCACCCTGCTGCTGGGGGCCGCGTACCTGCTCGCCGCGCTGCTCAGCCGCTACCGGATCCCCGGCATCCTCGGTGCCCTGGCGGTGGCCATGGTTGCCCACTACACCCCGCTCGACAGCCTCCTGCTGGGGCCCGATCTCTATCCCGTGTTCGGCTTCCTGGCCAACCTGGGCGTGCTGTTCCTGCTGTTCTTCATCGGCCTGCAGATCGACATGGGCGAGATGCGCAAGCTCTCCCGCGACATCGTCTGGCTGACGGTGCTCAATACCAGCTTTCCCTTCCTGCTCGGCATGCTGGTGATGCTGGCCATGGGCTATGGCTGGATGCTGGCCTTCGTCATCGGTCTGACCCGGATGCCCACGGCGGAAGCGGTGATCGTGCCGATCCTCGACGAATTCAACCTGATTCGCACCCGGGTGGGGCGTTTCATCGTGGGTACCGGGGTGCTCGACGACGTGATCGAGGTGTTTCTCATCGCCGTCATCTCGGTGTGGATTGGCGAGAAGACCGTCGCCACCACCCTGGCGGGCAACCTGATCGAGGACGAAGTGCTGCGCCTGATCCTCGTCATCATGGTCTTCGTGCTGGCCGCCTGGCTGAGCTACCGCTGGCTGGCCGCCTGGCTCTCGCGCCTGCTGCCGCGCCGGCCCCGCAATCTCACCCTGCTGTCCATGCTGGTGGTCTTCGGTTTCGGCGGTTTTGCCGAGTACGGCGAACTGGGCATGGTGGTGGGCGCGATCACCGGCGGCATCATCATGCGTCCGGTCTACAACAGCCTGGGCGTGGTGGGCGAACAGACCACCCAGACCATCCGCGCCATCACCTACGGTTTCTTCGGCCTGCTGTTCTTCTTCTGGGTGGGCCTGAGCGTCAATCTCGAGGGCCTCGTCACGTCGCCGACCCTGGCCGTGCTGCTGTTCCTGGCCGCCTTCGTCGGCAAGCTGATCGGCGTGGCCATCATGGTGCCCATGGGCAAGATCACCTGGCTGGAGGCCGGCACCATCGGGGTGGGCATCAATGCCCGGCTGACCACCGAAATCATCGTCGCCAAGCTGTTGCTGGATGCGGGCCTCATCGACGTGGATCTGTTCACCGCCCTGGTGGCCGCCTCTTCCCTGTCCACCATCCTGGTGCCGATCCTGTTCTCTTTCCTGGTGCGTCGCTGGCGCACGGCCCTGCAGCCGCCGGCCGCCACCACCGCGCCCTCTCACCACGCAAAGGACGACTTCCATGCCTGACGCCGATTCGCCACCCCTGCTCCTGTGTCTCGATCTGGAAGCCGGCAGCCGCGAGCTGGCCCGCGCCGCCGCCCGCCATGCCGCGCGCTGTCACTGGCCCCTGCACGTCCTGCACGTTCTGCAACATCCGCTGGGCGAGGCGGATCGCCGTCATCATCGGGAACGCCTGCGAGCCCTGTGTCGGGAATGCCTTCCCGGCCTGCCCGACGCGCACCTGCACATCGAACAAGGCCTTCCCGAAGACGTCATCGTGGCCGTGGCCCAGCGTCTGAACAGTGGGCCCATCCTGCTCGGCCGCCGCCAGCGCGAAACGGTGGAACGGATCTATGTCGGCAGCACCACCAGCGCCGTCATCTCCCTGGCCCGGCGGCCGGTGCTCGTCATCCCCCTGGCCACCGATCCATCCTGAAGGGCGCCGCCGGCATGCATGACAGCCCCGAGACGATCCGGCCGGAAGGCGACACAAGTCCCTGGCATGCCCTGGCGGTGACAGCCGTCCTGCAGCGTCTCAACACCGATCCGCAGCGCGGCCTCTCCGCTTCGCAAGTCCGGCAGCGGTTGCCGCAATATGGGGAAAACGTCCTGCAGGCCGTGCGCAAGCCCCCGTGGTATACGGTCCTGCTGCGCCAGTTCCTCGACGTGCTCATCTTCATCCTGCTGCTGGCCGCGGCCATCGCCTTCGCCATTGGCGAGCTTGGCGACACCCTCACCATCCTGGCCATCGTGGTGCTGAACGGCATCCTGGGTTTCGTCCAGGAATGGAAGGCGGAAAGGGCGCTGGCGGCCCTGCAGCAGATGCTGGCGCCCCGCTGCCGGGTGCTGCGCGACGGCCGCGAACAGGAGATCGACGCCCGCCGCCTGGTGCCGGGCGACATCGTCCTGCTGGCCATCGGGGATCGGGTGCCGGCGGATCTGCGGCTGATCGAGGCCGTGAACCTGAAGATCGATGAATCGGCCCTGACCGGGGAATCGCTGTCGGTAGTCAAGGCGGTCGAGCCGGTGAGCGAAGACGCGCCCCTGGCCGAACGCCAGTCCATGGCGTGGATGGGCACCGCCGTGACCAACGGGGTGGCCAGGGGCGTGGTGGTGGCCACCGGCATGGCCACCGAGTTCGGTCGCATCGCCCACCTGACCCAGACCGTGGGCACGGAAACCACCCCGCTGCAACACAAGCTGGCGATCCTGGGCAAGCAACTGGGGATCTATTCGGTCGCCATCTCCATCGGGGTGGCGCTGGCCGGCTGGCTGCTGGGCAAACCGCTGGTGGAGATGTTCCTGACCGGCGTCTCCCTGGCGGTGGCGGTGGTGCCGGAAGGCCTGCCCGCCGTGGTCACCATCACGCTTGCCCTCGGGGTGCGCGCCATGGTGCGGCGCCGCGCCCTGCTGCGGCGCCTGCAGGCGGCCGAGACGCTCGGTGCCGCCACCGTGATCTGCACCGACAAGACCGGCACCCTGACCCGGAACGAGATGACCGCCCGCCGGATCTGGCTGCCGGCGGGCGAGGTCGAAGTCACCGGCATCGGCTACGACCCCGCCGGCCATTTCGAGGCCGAGGGTCGCAAACTCGACTATCACCAGCGCCCGGATCTGCTGGCCCTGCTGCAGACCGGCCTGCTCTGCAACCATGCCCGGCTGGTCAGGGACGACCAGGGCTGGCACCAGATCGGCGAGCCGACCGAAGCCGCGCTGGTGGTCGCCGCCTGCAAGGCCTGGCTGAGCCCGCCCGCCGAATCGCGCATCGTCAGCGAGTTCTCGTTCAATTCCGAACGCAAGCGGATGACCGTCGTCGAACGCACCGACGCGGGCCTGCACGCCCACGTCAAGGGGGCGCCGGAAGTGATCCTGGAACGCAGCACCCGTCTTCTCGATGGCGAGCACGAGCGCCCCCTCACCGAGGCCGATCGCCAGGCCTTCATCGAGGCCTATTCCCGGATGGCGGAAAGCGGCCTGCGCACCCTGGCGCTGGCCCGCCGCACACTGCCGCCCGGCCTGCCGCTTGAGGTCGATGCCGTGGAGCAGGAACTGACCTTGCTGGGCGTGGTCGGGATCCTCGATCCGCCGCGGCCGGAAGTGCCCGAGGCCATTCGCACCGCCGCCCGGGCCGGCATCCGCACCATCATGATCACCGGCGATGCCGCCGCCACGGCGCTGGCCATCGCCAGGCGCATCGGCCTCGACGCCGATCGGGCCCTGACCGGTAGGGATCTCAGGCAAATGGACGACGACGCCCTGCTGGCCATCCTGCGGGACCGGCACGTGCTGTTCGCCCGCACCACCCCCGAGAACAAACTGCGCATCGTGACCCTGTTGCAGAAACTCGGTCACGTGGTGGGCATGACCGGCGACGGGGTCAACGATGCCCCGGCCCTGAAGCAGGCCGACATCGGCATCGCCATGGGCCAGCGCGGCACCGACGTGGCCAAGGGCGCCGCCGACATGATCCTGACCGACGACAACTTCGCCTCCATCATCGGGGCGGTGGAAGAAGGGCGTCGCCAGTACGACAACATCCAGAAGTTCGTGCGCTACCTGCTCTCGTCCAACACCGGCGAAGTCCTGGCCATTCTGGCCAACATCCTGCTCGGCGGCCCGCTGATCCTCCTGCCCGTGCAGATCCTTTGGATGAACCTGGTCACCGACGGCATGACCGCCGTGGCCCTGGGCATGGAACCGCCGGAAAAGGGCATCATGCGCCGCCCGCCCCGCCCGGTGCGCCAGCCGATCCTCGATCGGACCGGCATCGCGATGATCGCCCTCCTCGGCGGCTACATCGGCCTGGCCACCCTCTGGCTGTTCCACCATGTCCTGGCCGGCGGCAGCGAGACTGATGTCCTGCGCGCCCAGACCATGGCCTTCACCGGCATCATCCTGCTGGAGAAACTCAACGTGTTCAATTTCCGCGCCCTGCGCGAACCCCTCTCGGTGGTCGGCTATCTTTCCAACCCCTGGGTACTGGCCGCCTGGGGCATCACCGTGGGCCTGCAGGTGTGCGCCGTCTACGTGCCGTTCCTGCAGTTCGCCCTGCACACGGTGCCACTGGGCTGGACGGACTGGGGCCTGCTCCTCCTGGTGGCCGCGCCGGTGTTCGTGCTGACCGAAGCCTACAAATGGTGGCGGTGGCGCAGACGGGCCGTCCACGCGGCCTGAACACTGGGTGACATTTGTCACACACAAGTTTCGCGGTTTTTATCCATACTGAAAATGACGTATAGTTGATGCCGATTCTGTCACGTTCCCCAGACGACAGAATCCGCAGGCACCGGCCAGGCCGGTTGCCGACTCCCGGCCGGAACCTGCGGCCGCCGGAGTCACAGGCGCCGCCACGACAATCCAAAAACACAATGCGGCGTCCTGCAGACTTGACCACAGCAACGGGAGAATTCGCCATGTCGACCCACCCAGCGTCCTGATCCTCGCCACCTGCCGCCGGTTCCCCGCGCCCCTTCACCTGCCCGCAGGCCAGGCCCAGGCGTGGCGCCCGGAACCGCCTGCCGGCTGGCGACGGCGAAACCCGTTTCCGGATTTCCGTTCTACCCTGGAGAGACCACACCCATGAAAATCCCACACCGCATCCCCTCGGCCCTGCTCGCCGGCGGCCTGCTGCTGACCGGCCTGGCCGGCACCGCCCAGGCCATCGAGGGCGTCGAACTGTCAGGCTACCTGACCGTCAAGGCCACCTATGCCGCCAACGACGACACCACCGGTCAACAGTCCGACTATGCCGGCGGCTATGCCACCGACAACGTGGACTTCAATACCTACGGCTCCACCATTGGCATGCAGTTCGACGCCGAGCTGACGGAGAAGATCAATACCACGGTGATCATCGAAGCCTACGGGGGCAACGACAACTTCAATGCCAAGGTGGAGTGGGCCTACATCGACTACCATTTCGACGACCGCAACCGCCTGCGCTTCGGCCGCTACAAGGGCCCCTTCTACATGATTTCCGAATACCAGGAAGTGGGTTACGCCTACCCCTGGGTCTCTCCCCCACTGGAAGTCTATGGCACCAACCCCATCGAGGCGGTCAACGGACTGGATTACGTGTTCCAGACCACCACCAGCGGAGGAATGGACTTCCTGTTCGAGATCTACGGCGGCAACGGCAGCAACGAATCTGTCGTCCAGCCCAACGTAGCCGATTACTTCAACAACGATAGCAATCCAAACAATAATATCCCCAAGGGGACGATAGTCGACTTCGACACCAAGAACATGATCGGCTTCAACGCCACCTTCGGCACCGATGCGGTCAAGTTCCGCCTCGGCTACATGAGCACCAAGGTGGATGCGCCGGCCTTCGGCATGTACAACGTCTCCGGCAGCTTCGGCGGCGTGGGTGTGATCGTGGACATTGACAACTTCCTGGCCTATGCGGAGTTCGTGGATCGGGATACCGAAGACCGGGCCGACATGCAGATGGCCTTCCCCGATCAGCGGGCCGGCTATGCCACCCTGGGCTACCGCTTCGGCGACTTCCTGCCCTACTTCACCTATGCCAAGCTGGACCGAGGCAAGACCGAGAGCACCATGGCCCTCAAGCAGACCTCCATGACACTCGGCCTGCGCTACGAGGTGGCCGACGGCGCCGCGCTGAAGTTCGAGGCCACCCAGGCCAAGCCCGAAAGTCTGGCGGGGCAGCCGAAATACGGCCTCTTCGACAGCCCCCTGCAGTCCGATACCGGCCTGATCCTGGCGGCCAGCTTCGACCTGATCTTCTAACAGGCTGTTGAAAAACACCATTTTTCAACAGCCTGCTAAGACCGGCCGGCCGCGCGCCCGCGGGGTGCGCGGCAGGATCTTCCCCCAAGCTGAACGGGAGTCCCTGCACATGATTCGTTCCTTCCTCTTCCGCCCCGGCCTGAGCCTCCTGCTGGTGCTGCTGCTGCCGGCCCTGGCACAGGCGGAAATCGCCTTCATCGCCAACCCCGACAACAAGCTCCACGGCGTGGATCTCGACACCATCGCCCGGGTCTATCGCGGGGAAATCCGCCATCTGCCCAACGGCGCGCGCATCACGCCCGTGGATCAGCCCAAGGGCAGCCCCATCCGCAAGCACTTCTATGAAAAGGTGCTGCACATGAGCGAAAGGGAAGTCAGCCGCTACTGGGCCAAATACCGTTTCACCGGCAAGCGCAAGCCGCCGATGGTCCTCTCCAGCGATGCCGAGGTCAAACGCTGGGTAGCCACCCATCCCGACGCCATCGGCTACATCAGTGGCGATTCCCTGGACGATTCGGTGGAACTGCTGCAAATCATCCCCTGAACCGACGACGCGCCCATGTCACGCCACGAGGTCACGATCATGCGTTATGGCTTGCTGCTCCTGCTGCTGTGCCTGGCCTTGCCCACGTTTCCGGCCCGGGCCGAGACCGATCCCCTCGTCAGCCTGTTCAACTTCCAGTTGCGCATGGCCGAAGGCGGCAACACCAAGGCCATGATGAAGGTTGGCCAGATGTACGAAAACGGCGAAGGCACGCCCCGCAACTACGCCAAGGCGCTGGAGATGTACCGCCGGGCCCAGGCCCGGGGCGAGCCCGGCGCGGCGGCCGCCATCCGCCGGCTCGAAGCCAGGCGCAAGGCCAAAGCGGCCAGGACCCAGGCCCGCCCAGCCGCGTCCGCCGGGGCCGCGCAACAGGAGAAGGCGCGCCAGGAGGCCGCCGCCCGCCGGGCCGCCCAGGAAAAGGCCCGCCGCGAGGCCGCCGCACGCAAGGCCGCCCAGGAGAAGGCCCGCCGCGAGGCCGCTGCCCGCAAGGCCGCCCAGGAGAAGGCCCGCCGCGAAGCCGCCGCGCGCCGGGCCGCCCAGGAGAAGGCCCGCCGCGAAGCCGCCGCGCGCCGGGCCGCCCAGGAGAAGGCCCGCCGCGAGGCCGCCGCACGCCAGGCCGCCCAGGAGAAAGCCCGCCGCGAGGCCGCCGCACGCCAGGCCGCCCAGGAGAAGGCCCGCCGCGAGGCGCCCACCCCGCCTCAGGCCGCCTCTGCCAGCGAGGAGAAGGCCACGCCCCGGGAAGATGCGCCGGCCAGCGAAGCGAAGAGTTTCTCGGCCGACCCCTGCAAGACCCGGGCGGCCCGTTTCCTCTCTTCCTGCAAGAAGAAATAACCCTGCATCGGAATCATCGAACAAGGTCATCCTCATGAGACGTTTCATTGCCAGCGCCCTGATACTGTTTGCCCTGCACCTGATCCCGTTCGCCGCCCAGGCCGAAAGCACCGACGTGGATCAGTTCAAACTGGATCTCATCATGGCCAAACGGGGCGACTTCGACGCCCAGTTCTCGGTGGGCGCCGCCTACGAATACGGCCGCGGCGTCAAGCGGGACATGAAGCAGGCCTTCTACTGGTACAAGAAGGCCGCCAGCAACGGCCACCATCGGGCCCAGTTCAAGGTGGGCGAGTTCTATGAACACGGCAAGGGCGGGGTGAAGCAGGATCTGCGCAACGCCAAAATCTGGTACCGGCTGGCCACCCTGGGCAACGTCCGCGAGGCCCGCGCCCGCCTGCAGCGCCTGGAAAACCCGGCCGTGGCGGCCAAGGCTGCGCCCAAGGCGGCCGCGCCGCGCGCGACCGCCAAGCCCCGGCCACAACCCGCAAAGGCCCGGCCTCACCCCAAACCGAAACCCAAACCGGCCAGCCGACCCCGCCAGCCGGCCTCGCCGGCCCGCCTCGCCAGGGCGCCCGCCGCCCCCCGCCCCGCCAAACCGGCCCCGGCGCGGCGGCCAGCGGCGCCCCGTTACGATCCGGCCGCCATTCCCGGGATCATCCAGGCCGGCAAGTGGCAGGGCCACCAGGTCCCCAACCTGATTCTGCCCACGGGTTCCCGCTGCCTGCATTCGGGCAAGACCAAGATCATCTGTTTCTCGCCGAAGCAACGGCTCACCGTCGGCAATACCGAGTATGTCTTCATCACCAAATCGACCCTCGCCGACTTCCAGCCCGACGGCCGCTTCACCGTGAGCTACCTGTTCAACGTGAGCGACATGAAACCGGCCAGTCAGCCCAGACCGGGCCCGAATCCCTTCGGCCTGCGCGCCGAAAAGGGCTGGCAGGAACCGGCCCGGCGGCTGTCCTGCCAACTGCTGCGCAGGGATCGCATCGTCTGCCAGCACGACGGCGAACGCCTGACCTTCACGTCACGCTAAATGAAAGTTCCAAATATCAGACCATGGTTCATTGTGTACACTGAGCCCTCTGGGGCAGAGAGCCGTTTCGTGACCGTCGGCCGCAGGGATGCGGCCGTCGAGCCTACAGGGAGGTATTCACGGCGTGTCACGAAACGGCTCTCTGTCCCAGAGGGCGGTGCTGGAACCGGACACCCTTACGCAAGTGAGCCAGTAGTTGAAACTGCTATTTAGCGGGCTGTCGAAACACATCGCGGCTTGCGCCGCTCCTACGATCAGTAAGGATGTCTGCAGGAGCGGCGCAAGCCGCGAAACCCGCGTTCAATCGTTCCACCCCCGCCGCCGCAGAACGCGGTAAGTGAACATCTTCACCGCGTCGTTGATCAGGAACCACGCCAGCACGTAGGCCCAGATCCACAGGGCGTACTCCCAGCCGATGGGGGTGATCAGAAAACCGTAGACCGCGATCAGGGTGCCGAGGATCTCGGTGCCGAAGGTGGCCCAGAAGAGGATCGGCGACGGCCAGGGCCGCTGCCAGAACCAGCCCTCCGAGCGGGTGATGTAGAGCGTGCTGTGGCCGGCCACGATCAGCTTCAGAAACAGCAGGCTCTGGATCAGTTCGTGGCTGAAGCCCCGTTCCTCGAGCAGGAAGAACAGCAGGAACGAGGAAACCACGCCGGTGACCCCGAGCACGCTGGCCACGGTGATGAGTTCCGGCATGTTCCAGCGCACCGGCTCGGCATGGATTTTCGTGTGATCGTAGGCGATGGCCAGGATCGGGATGTCGTTGAGCAATGCCAGCAGGATGATCATCAGGGCGGTGATGGGATAGAAATCGAAGACCACGATGGCCAGGGCCATGAACAGGATGATGCGGATGGTCTCGGCGATGCGGAAGATGGCATAGCTCTTCATGCGCGCGAAGGTGATGCGCGCCTGCTTGATGGCCTCGTTGATCACCGACAGACCCGGCGCGGTGAGGATGATGTCGGCCGCGGCCCGGGCGGCATCGGTGGCGTCGGAGACGGCGATCCCCACATCGGCCTTCTTCAGCGCCGGCGCGTCGTTGACCCCGTCGCCGGTCATGCCGACGATGTGATCGGCCTTCTGCAGCACGTCCACGATGCGGTACTTGTCCTCGGGCACCACCTCGGCGAAGATGTCCACCTCCTCGACCATCTCGATGATTTCCGACTCGTGGGCCTCGATCAGCCCCTTGGCCAGCTTGCCGGTTTCGAAGGCCTTGTTGACCTCCTTCACCACCGCTTCGGCAAAGCGTTCCACTTCCTCCCGGGGCACCTCGTCCTGGTGCAGCTTGCGATAGATGGCCGAGGCCAGCACTTCGGACAGGGCCAGCAGTTCGCGGCTGCCGCCGCTGGTGAGTTCCACGGCGCGGATCGCCCGCCCTTCCAGGCCCAGTATGCGGCCGATCTCGCGGGCGATGGCCAGGTTGTCGCCGGTGACCATCTTCACCTGCACGCCATGCCGGCGCATGTCCTCGATGACGGCCTCCGAGTCTTCCCGCGGCGGATCGTACAGGGGGATCAGCCCCAGCAGTTCCACCTTGCCCTCTTGCGCGCGCGCCACCGCCAGGGTCCGGTAGCCCTTGCTGGCCAGCAGGTCGACGATCTTGACGATCTGCTGCCGGGTGTCGGCATCCGGCCTGGCCAGCTCCAGCAGCACCTGGGCCGCCCCCTTGATGGCGGTGAAACACTGCCCGTCGCGGCATACCTTCGCCTCGGTGCGCTTGCGCACCGGATCGAAGGGCACGAATTCCTCCTGGGTCCAGGCCTGCCAGTCGGCGTCCAGGTGCCGCTCGTCGATGTAGTGATAGATGGGCAGTTCGATGGGATCGTGGTTCTCGAACTTCGAGGCCAGGGCCGCCACCAGAAACAGCTCGTCCTCCGTGTGGCCGTCGAACACCACCGGCTCGGCCACGTGCATCCGGTTCTGGGTGAGGGTGCCGGTCTTGTCGGAACAGAACACGTCCACGCCCGCCAGCTCCTCGATGGCCACCAGCCGGGAGACGATGGCCTGGCGCCGGGCCAGGTTCATGGCGCCCACCGCCATGGTCACCGACAGCACGGCCGGGAGGGCCACGGGGATCGCCGCCACGGTCAGCACCAGGGCGAAGCGGGCGATGTCGAGGAAGTTTTCGTCCCTGGCGATGGCCACCATCAGGATCACCAGCACCAGCACCACGGTGATCAGGATCAGGAAATTGCCGATCCGGATCACCATCTTCTGGAAATGGCTCACCTGCTCCATCTCCGCCCGGGCCACCAGCGACACCACGCTCTGGAAGCGGGTTCGGGCGCCGATGTTCAGCACCACGGCCAGCATCTCGCCCTGCCTGACCACCGTGTTGGCGTAGGCCACCTCGCCCTGCTTCTTGCTCACGGGCAGGGATTCCCCGGTCAGGGCCGACTGGTCGATGAGCAGATAGTCGCCCTGAATGAGCTGCACGTCGGCCGGCACGATGTTGCCGATCCGCAGACGCACGATGTCACCCGGCACCAGCTCCCGCGACGGCAGCACCGTGAACCGGCCGTCACGCAGCACGATCACCTCGCTGGCCAGGCGCTGCTTGAGGGCCTTGAGGGCGTTGAGCGCCCGGTGCTCCTGCAGGAAGTCCAGGCCGGCGTTGACCAGCAGCATGATGAGGATGATGGTGAAGTCTTCCCACTTGCCCACCACCGCCGAGAGCACGGCGGCCACCTCGATCATCCAGGGGATCGGCCCCCAGAAGCGGCGGAAGAGGCGGTGCCAGAGCGGCTCTTCCTCCTCACGCAGTTCGTTGTAACCGTAACGCTGATGGCGCGCTTCGGCCTCGGTCCGGCTGAGGCCCTTTTCCGCGTCGGTCTGCAGCGCGTTCAGGGTCTGCTCGACGCTCTGGCCGGCGTAGTCGTCCGTTGCTCGGGTCATGGCGGGATTCCGGTTGCACAAGGGGATGTCTCCGAGAGTGGGGCAGGCGGGACCCGGAATCAAGCGTTTGCCGGAACCGGCGCCCCGGCGGCTTGATTTGCCCCCGCCCCGGCACCACATCCCATGACAGGCATCGGCACTGGGGAGGCAAATCATGGAAGCGGAAACCGAAAAGGCGCTGGCCGCCACCATCCGGGATCTCGTACAGCCGGGCAAGGGCATTCTCGCCGCCGACGAATCCCTGCCCACCATCGCCAAGCGGTTTGCGCCCCTCGGCGTGGAGTCCACGGCGGAGACCCGCCGCGCCTGGCGCAGCCTGCTCCTGACCACCCCCGGCCTGGGCGAATACATCAGCGGCGTGATCCTGTTCGAGGAGACCCTGACCCAGACCGACGACGCAGGCACGCCCCTCCCGCAGGTGGCCGCCGCCCAGGGCATCGTGCCCGGGATCAAGGTGGACAAGGGCAAGATTCCGCTGGTGGGCTCCCCCGGGGATCTGATCACCCAGGGCCTCGACTTTCTGGCCGAGCGCCTGCGCGCCTACCGCGAGCAGGGCGCCCGCTTCGCCAAGTGGCGGGAGGTCTATCCCATCACCCCGGAGAACCCTCGCCCCCTGGGCATCACCGCCAATGCCGAGGTGCTGGCCCGCTATGCCGCCATCTGCCAGAGCGAAGGCCTGGTGCCCATCGTCGAGCCGGAGGTGCTGATCGACGGGGATCACGACATCCGGCGCTGCTTCGAGGTCACCATCGCCGTGCAGACGGAGATCTATCACGCCCTGCACCGCCATGGCGTGGTGCTCGAATACACTCTGCTCAAGCCCAACATGGTCACGCCGGGCAAGGAAACCCGCAAGGCGCCGCCCGAGGAAGTCGCCGAGTGGACCGTGCGCCAGTTGCGCCGCACCGTGCCCGCAGCCGTGCCCAGCATCAACTTCCTCTCCGGCGGCCAGACCCCGGAGGAAGCCACCGCCAACCTCAACGCCATGAACCGCGACTTTCCCGGCCAGCCCTGGGCGCTGTCCTTCTCCTACGGCCGCGCCCTGCAGCAACCGGCCCTGCACGCCTGGCAGGGCAAGCCGGAGAACGTGGCCGCCGCCCAGCAGGCCCTGCTGGAACGGGCCCGCCTCAACGGCCTGGCCCGCCGCGGCGAGTACCGCCCGGAGATGGAAGGGGGCTGATCCCGCGCCGGCCTGACCAGCACACCCATCCACGAATGCCGGCGGCACTCACACGGTAGCGCGGCGAGACGCCGCTCACGCAGAGGCATTTGGCAAAAAAAATCCCCTCACGATGGCGGGGCTTTTTTGCGCGCGAATGCGCCGGTTCAATCCATGAGCAGGGTCGTGCCCGGCGTGGCCGGCAGGCGGGGCATGACGATCTCCGGGTATTCGCCGGTGAGGGCGCCCAGGAAGGCCACGATGTCGGCCACCTGCTGGTCGCTCAGATCCTGATTGAGCTGCACCTTGGCCATGATGCGCACGGCTTCGTCCAGATCCTTCACCTTGCCATTGTGGAAGTAGGGCGCCGTGTCGGTGATGTTGCGCAGGGTGGGCACGCGGAACATGTGCTTGTCGGCGGCCTTCTTGGTGACCTCGTAACGGCCCAGATCGGCGGCCAGATCATACTTCTTCACGTAGGCGTTGTCGGTGAAGGTGGGGAACTTGGCATAGAAGCCCTGCCCCATGGGCATGGCCGGACCATTGAAGGCCGGACCCGAATGGCAGGCCGTGCAGCCAACGCTGGCGAAGGTCTTCATGCCGCGGATCTGCTGGGCGGTCATGGCCTGCTTGTCGCCCTTCACGTAGCGGTCGTAGGGGCTGTTGGGGGTGATCAGGGTCCGCTCGAAGGCCGCCACGGCCTTGGCGGCATTGTCGGCGGTGACCACGTCACCCTTGCCGAAGGCCTTCTCGAACAGCGGCTTGTAGCCGGGAATGGCCCGCACCCGATTCATGGCCGCGTCGAGGTTGGGCATGCCCATCTCCACCGGGTTGACCACCGGGCCCTTGGCCTGATCCTCGAGGGTATCGGCCCGGCCGTCCCAGAACTGCACGGAATGGAAGGCCGCGTTCCACACGGTCGGGGCGTTGCGGCCCCCGGTCTTGCCGTGCACGCCCATGGAGACGGGACGGCTGTCGTCGCCGCCTTCCATCAGGTTGTGGCAGGAGTTGCACGAAACGGTGCCGGTGGAGGAGAAACGCGGATCGAAATAGAGGATCTTGCCCAGTTCCACCTTGGCGGCGGTGGTCGGGTTGTCTGCCGGCGCCGGGGCCTTCTCCGGCAGCGGCTGCCAGTTGGCGGCCTGGGCCACGCCCGTGGCCAGCACGAAGGCGAGCATGGAATGTCGGATCTGGATTTTCATCTTCTTCTCCCTGTTGGATTCGATTGGTGGCAACAATTTAGACAGTGTCCAATTCTATATCCATTTGATTTTGCCAATCCACTACATTAGCAAAACCTATCGAAAACAGGGGGAATGGACAAAATCTCGCAACCGGCTGATAAACATGGGATTTTGACTTCAGCCAGCGTCTCCCGGCCAAACCGCCGGAAAAATCAATCCGCCTTTTCCTGATCCGGATCAAAAAAGGCCGGGCAGCGATTCCTCGCCACCCGGCCCTCGTCATTCGTCCCTTTGAAATGGTAGCGAGGGGGAGACTTGAACTCCCGACCTCAGCATTATGAGTGCTGCGCTCTAACCAGCTGAGCTACCTCGCCAATGGTTCGCCACGCCGGCCCTGGCTTGCCGGTTGGCGGGAGCCGCGCATTTTCCGGCCCTGGTCGCCGCTTGTCAAGGCGAACAGGGCCTAGTGGCGAGGGACGAGGGACGAGGGCTTTCTCCTCGCCACTCGTCCCTCGCCACTCGTTTCAACGTGTGAGCACAGCTCACACGTTGAAACGGAAGTGCATCACATCCCCGTCCTGCACCACGTAGTCCTTGCCTTCGAGGCGCAGTTTGCCGGCCTCTTTGGCGCCCTGTTCGCCGCCGCAGGCGATAAAGTCGTCGTAGGCGATGACTTCGGCTCGGATGAAGCCCTTTTCGAAGTCGGTGTGGATGACGCCGGCGGCCTGGGGCGCGGTGGCGCCGATGGGCACGGTCCAGGCGCGGACCTCCTTGACCCCGGCGGTGAAATAGGTCTGCAGCCCCAGCAGCTGGTAGCCGGCGCGGATCACCCGGTTGAGGCCCGGCTCTTCCAGGCCCATCTCGGCCAGGAACTCGGTCTTCTCCTCGTCGTCCAGCTCCACCATCTCGGCCTCGATGGCCGCGCACACGGCCACCACCGGGGCGCCTTCCTTCTGCGCGTGCTCGCGCACCGCCTCCAGCAGGGGGTTGTTCTCGAAGCCGTCCTCGGCCACGTTGGCGATGTAGAGGGTGGGCTTGACCGTGAGCAGGAACAGATCGCGGATCATCGCCATCGCGTCCTCGTCGAGGCCGAGGGTGCGCACCGGCTCGCCGGCGTCGAGATGGGCGCGGACCTGCTCCAGCACCGCCAGGCGGGCGCGGGCCTCCTTGTCGCCGGACTTGGCCACCTTGGCGGTCTTGGCGAGGGCCTTGTCCACCGACTCCAGATCGGCCAGGGCCAGTTCGGTGTTGATCACCTCGATGTCGTCCAGCGGGCTGACCTTGCCGGCCACGTGCACCACGTCGTCGCTCTCGAAGCAGCGCACCACCTGGGCGATGGCGTCGGTCTCACGAATGTTGGCCAGGAACTGGTTGCCCAGCCCCTCGCCCTTCGAGGCCCCGGCCACCAGGCCGGCGATGTCCACGAACTCCATGGTAGTGGGAATCACCTTTTCGGGGTGGACGATCTCCGCCAGCTTGTCCAGCCGCGGATCGGGCACCGCCACCACGCCCACGTTGGGTTCGATGGTGCAGAACGGATAGTTCTCCGCCTGGATGCCCGCCTTGGTCAGGGCGTTGAAGAGGGTCGACTTGCCCACGTTGGGCAGGCCGACGATGCCGCATTTGAATCCCATAGGTTAAAGGTCCGAGGGACGAGGGACGAGTGGCGAGGAAAGGCGGGTTGCCGCGTTTCTGTTGCCAGGTCTCGTACCGCGTGCCTGTGTTGGTGTAAAAAGTTCACTGGCCCGGATGCCGCATCCCGGCGACCACACCCTCGTCCCTCGCAACTCGTCCCTCGGCCCTAGCCCCCGGCATGCAGGCGATTCATGGCGGTCTGCAGGTTGCCGGTCACCACGTCGGGCAACACGTCGAGGGCCCGGTCGATGGCCCGTTCGATCTCGATGGCTTCGTCGCGGCCCGGCTTCTTCAGCACGTAGCCGGTCACCTGGCGCTTGTCGCCAGGATGGCCGATGCCGAGGCGCAGGCGCAGGAAGTCGCGGGTGCCGAGCTTGTCGATGATGTCACGCAGGCCGTTGTGGCCGCCATGGCCGCCGCCCTGCTTGAGCCGGGCGGTGCCCGGCGGCAGGTCCAGTTCGTCGTGGGCCACCAGCATGGCGGCCGGCTCGATGCGATAGAAACGGGCCAGGGCCTGTACCGCCTGACCGCTGCGGTTCATGAAGGTTCCGGGCTTGAGCAGCCACAGGTCGCGACCGTCGATCACGACCCGGGCCACCTCGCCGTGGAACTTCTTCTCGGCCCGGAAGACGCCGTGCCAGCGCCGGGCCACGGCGTCCACGAACCAGAAACCGGCATTGTGGCGCGTGGCCGCGTACTCCGGCCCGGGGTTGCCCAGGCCGACGATGAGCTGCAGCGCCGCCAAGGCGGTTGCCGTGCGGGCGGGAAGGCGTCAGCCTTCCTCGCCACCCTCCCCGGCCACTTCCTCGCCTTCCTCGCCGGCTTCCTTGGCGCCACGTGGCAGGTGGATGGTGACCACGGCCTGGTCGTGACCTTCGCCGTGACCCAGTTCCACCAGTTCCACCCCTTCGGGCAGCGCCAGCTCGGACAGGTGCAGGGTCTGATCCAGTTCCAGACCGGCCAGATCCACCTCGATGAACTCGGGCAGGTTGCCAGGCAGGCAGGAGACTTCCACTTCCACCAGCAGGTGGGTGACGATGCCACCGGCCTTCACCCCGGGGGCGGTGTCTTCGTTGACGAAGTGCAGGGGCACGTGCACGCGGATCTTCTCGTCGGCCTTCACGCGCTGGAAATCGGCGTGCAGCAGGCGCGGCTTGCCGGGCATGCGCTGCAGATCCTTGAGGATGGCCTGCTCTTCCTGGCCGCCGATGCGCAGGGTGAGAATCGAGGAATAGAAGGCCTCGTTCTCCAGCTGGTGCAGCAGCTTGTCGTGATCCAGTTGCAGGGAGACCGGTTCCCGGTCACCGCCGTAGAGCACGGCGGGGATTTTGCCGGCCCGACGCAGGCGGCGGCTCGCACCTTTCCCCAGGTCGGTTCTCGGCTCGGCTTCGAGGACAAAGCTCTCGCTCATGATGTTTCTCCTGATTGCAGTGATGAAAACGCCGGGGATCTCCCCGGCGTCGCGGCGCCCGCGACCAGACGCCGTCTCGGACCGGCCAGGCGGCCGGTACCCGTCAGTCCACGAACAGCGAACTGACCGATTCTTCGTTGCTGATGCGGCGCATGGTCTCCGCCAGCAGCTCGGCGATGCTCAGTTGCCGGATGCGCCCGCACTGGCGGGCCGCCTCCGAGAGCGGGATGGTATTGGTGACCACCAGCTCGTCGAGCATCGAGTTGTTGATGTTGTCCACCGCCGGGCCCGAGAGCACCGGATGGGTGCAGTAGGCCACCACCTTCCTCGCCCCGTGTTCCTTGAGCGCGGCGGCGGCCTGGCACAGGGTGCCGGCGGTATCCACCAGATCGTCGACGATGATGCAGGTGCGCCCGTCAACCTCGCCGATGATGTTCATCACCCTGGCCTCGTTGGGCCGCGGCCGGCGCTTGTCGATGATGGCCAGATCCGCGTCGTCGAGGCGCTTGGCCAGGGCCCGGGCCCGCACCACGCCGCCCACGTCGGGCGAGACCACCACCAGATCCGGATACTTCTGACGCCAGATGTCGCCCAGCAGGATCGGCGAGGCGTACACGTTGTCCACCGGAATGTCGAAGAAGCCCTGGATCTGATCGGCGTGCAGATCCACGGTCAGCACCCGGTCGGTGCCGGCCACCACGATCATGTCGGCCACCACCTTGGCGGTGATGGGCACCCGGGCCGAACGGGGGCGGCGATCCTGGCGGGCATAACCGAAATAGGGCATCACCGCGGTGATGCGGGCGGCGGAGGAGCGGCGCATGGCGTCCACCAGCACCAGCAGCTCCATCAGGTTGTCGTTGGTGGGCACGCAGGTGGGCTGAACGATGAACACGTCCTTGCCGCGGACGTTCTCCATCACCTCCACCATCACCTCGCCGTCGCTGAACTTGCCGACCAGCGCCTTGCCCAGCGGCATGTTGAGGCGCGCGACGATGTCCTGGGCGAGTTGCGGGTTGGCGTTCCCCGCAAATACCATCATGTTGCTGTTGGCCACGAGCCGCTCCACGCGGTTGGGTGATCGTTTCGGTCCACCGGCCCGGGGCGGTGTCCTCGGCCCTCGTCCCTGGCACCTCGTCCCTGCCGGCGCGTGAACGCGCCGGCGTTGTATGGCTGGGCCGGCAGGATTCGAACCTGCGAATGCCGGGATCAAAACCCGGTGCCTTACCGCTTGGCGACGGCCCAAGAATGCAGTGGCGAAGAACGAGGGCCGGGTGGCGCGGTGTTGGTGCGCGGCTGTGGTGGTGCCGGCGACAACGCTGCGGTCATGGGGCTTCGCTGGAAGCCTCGTCCCTCGTCTCTCGTCCCTCGTCCCTTTCGATGCTGTTCATGCCTCGCGCCACGAAACCCGGCCAGCGGGCCTCGAGGGCGGCGAGGGCGTCTCGCGCTTGGGTCTGTCGTTCGAAAGCGACGAACCCGCAGGCGCCGGTGCCGGTCATGCGCGCCTCGCCGAAGGCGGACAGGGCCTCGAGCGCGGCAGCCACTTCGGGATGCCGGGCGCGCACCACCGGTTCACACACGTTTCGTGTGGGCCGGCCCGCGAGAAAGTCGCGTATTGTAATGGGTGGGCAATCCCGCTGCAATTGGGGAGCGGAAAAAACCTCGGCGGTGGAAACGTGCACCGGCGGGCACAGCACCAGATACCAGGGCTCGGGCAGATCCACCGGCGTGAGCCGCTCGCCCACGCCCTCGGCCCAGGCAGCGCGGCCACGCACGAACACCGGCACGTCCGCCCCCAGGCGCAGGCCCAGCTCGGCCAGGGCCGCTGCGTCGAGGCCGGTGCCCCACAGCCGGTTCAGGGCCACCAGGGTGGTGGCGGCATCGGAACTGCCGCCGCCGAGCCCGCCGCCCAGGGGGAGGCGCTTGTCCAGGGTGATGTCCACGCCCAGGGGCGTGCCGCTTGCGGCCTGCAGCAGACGGGCGGCGCGCACGCTCAGATCCCGTTCCGGCGGGACGCCGGGCAGGGGAGTGCGCAGGCGGATCCGGCCGTCCTCGCGCACGGCAAAGCGCAGGCGATCGCCAAAATCGAGAAACTGGAAGACGGTCTGCAGCCGGTGATAGCCGTCCGCCCGCCGGCCGGTGATGTGCAGAAACAGGTTGAGCTTGGCCGGCGCCAGCCACCAGCGCCCCGGCGCCGGACTCATGAGGCGCCCTTGCCGCCGCGCCGCCCGTCCAGCCGCCAGCGATCCACCACCACGCGCACCTCCACCTCGTCCCGGCGGATCAGCAGATGACGGGGCAGCTCGAGGCCGTCCACGGCCATGTATTCCAGGAAGCGGATCCGCCAGCCGTCCTCCTGCAGCTCGGCGAGCCGGCCGGCCGCGTCGAGCACCAGCCGGCGCCGGTCCTGCCGGGGCGTGGGCAGGCCACGGATCCACCAAGCCAGGCCGTCCACCGGCATGAGGATGCCGGTGTGCTGCCAGAGCAGTTGCTGGGCATCCCGGGCCTGCCATCGATGGCCCTCGCCGTCACGCAGCACCACGCCCCGTGCATCGCCCTGCAGCTTCACCGCGCCGGCGCCGAAGGGGCCGGCCAGATCGATGTCGAAACCGCCCGGCCGCTGGCGCCAGAAGAGCTTGAGTTGCCAGGCCTCGTCGCCGTCGCTGATCCCCAGGCGCCCGGCCAGCGACCAGTCCGACAAGCCGGCCAGGGCCACCTGCCGCTCGCTCCAGGTGCGCTCCGGGGAGGGCACCGGCACCACCGCCGGCCCCGCGCAACCTGCCAGCAGCAGGCAGGCGATGGGCCACCATCTTGCCATCATTGGCCGAAACGCTCGAGCGTTTCCAGGAGCACCGGATTCTTCGGTTCCCGCTCGCGGGCCGCCTGCCAGATCCGGCGCGCCTCGTCCTGGCGCCCGAGCACCCACAGGACTTCGCCCAGATGGGCGCCGATCTCCGCGTCCGGGAAGCGTTTCCAGGCCTTCTGCAGGAAGTCGAGCGCCTTCTCGGGCTGCCCCAGGCGGTACCAGCCCCAGCCCATGCTGTCCATGATGGCCGGATCGTCCGGGCGTTTCGCATAGGCCTTGCGGATCAGGGCCATCCCCTCCTCGATCCGGTGGGTGCGATCCACCAGGGTATAGCCCAGGGCGTTGAGGGCTTCCGGATCCTCGGGGTTGGCCTTCACCATCTTCTCCAGATCGGCCAGGGCCTCGGCGAGACGGTCCAGCTTTTCGGCCACCAGGGCCCGGGCATACAGCAGTTGCGGATTGTCCGGCATCTGCTGCAGGGCCAGGGTATAGACCTCCCAGGCCTCCTGGTAGCGGCCCGCGCGGGTCAGGATCTCGCCCTCGGCCAGATACACCCGCAGCTCTTCATCGAGGGTGGGGGCGTTGACGTTCTGCAGGGTCTGGCGGGCGGCGGTGATGTCACCCTGCTCGGCCTGCAGCCGGGCGATGCGGATCCGCGCGTCCACGTACAGCTTCCCTTCCCGCACCTCCCGGTACTGTTCGATGGCCCGGTCGTAGCGCTTGTCCATCTCCCAGGCCTGGCCGAGATAGTAATGGGCCTCGTCGAGGCGCTGGCCGGCCGCGATCAGCCGTTCGAAATAGCCGCGCGCCTTGTCCGGCTCGCGCAACTGAAGGTTGAGCAGCCCCAGGGCATAGAGGGCATCGACCATCTGCGGCTGCTGTTCCAGCAGGATGCCGAACTGCTCGCGGGCTTCGGCATAGCGTTTCATGTCCACCAGCTTGCGGGCATAGAACAGGCGCAGGCGCGGCTCGTCGGGCCAGCGCGCCACCGCGTCGGCGATGAACTGCAGGGCGTCCTCGTCGCGCCCCAGGCGGGTGAGGATGTTGGACCGCAGCAGCCAGGCGTCGATCATCTCGGGCGCGCCCGCGAGCACCTGGTTGACGATCCGCTCGGCCAGTTCCAGCTTGCCCAGCAGCATGGCCAGATGGGCATAGGCATAGATCAGCTTGGCGTCGCCCGGATGCCGATCCACCAGCTTGCGCATGACCTTCAGCGCCCGCTCGGGCTGCTTTTCCTTGCTCAGCAGGGAGGTCACCAGCATGTAGCCGTCGGGTTTGCCCGGGCCGGCGGCCGCATGGGCCAGCACCTTGTCCAGGTAGGGCAGGGCCGCCTCCATCTTGTCCTGACGCAGCAGCATCACGGCCATCACCTGGGCCGCGTCCACGCTCTGCGGGTCCAGTTCGAGCCAGCGCCGGGCCGCGCGCAGGGCCCGGGCATCGTCGCCCGCATAGACCGCCACCCGGGTGGCGCGCGCGGCGATCTGGGGATCGTCGGAGCGCTCCGCCGCCTGCAGGTACATCTGCGCGGCCACCGCGTACTGGCGCCGCTGGCCGGCGATCTCCCCGGCCAGGAGGTAATAGAGCAGCTCCTCGCTGAGATCGGCGCTCGCCGGGGGCCGGGAGGCGGGGGGCTTCGGGGCGGGCCGGGGCGCCGGTTTCGCGGCCGGGGCGGGCGCGGCCGGCGGGGCCTGTGGCGCCGGCTGGCGGGGTGCCGTGGTGCAGGCCTGGGCCACCAGGGCGACCAGCAGCATCGGTATGAAGCGCAGTTTCATGCAATGACGTCCTGTTACGACGAAGCCCGCAGGACGCGGGCCACGTGCGGAAATGATACCCTACTCCAGCCCGGAGATGGCCGGGGAAATTCCGCCCCAGCCATGGCAGCTTTGGCTATATAATACGCGCATATACCTTTTTGTAATGGGAGATGCCACTGGCTGGGTGGCCGCGTTGGCGAAACGTCCCCCGAACCTCGAGAACGTCAGGCTGTCCGTGACCCTACTTGCGTTTGGCATCAACCACAAGACCGCGCCCGTGGCCATCCGGGAGAAGGTCGCCTTCGCCCCCGACAAGCTCGAAGCGGCTCTCCAGGATCTGCTCTCGCGCACCGCGGTCAACGAGGCGGCCATCGTCTCCACCTGCAACCGCACCGAACTGTACTGCGGCCTGGCCGAGGCCGACTACGGCAGCGTGCTGGAGTGGTTCCGCCAGTATCACGACCTGTCGGCCGAGGAACTCGAGCCCTACGTCTATGCCCATCTGGACAATGCCGCCGTGCAGCACATCCTGCGCGTGGCCTCCGGCCTCGACTCCCTGGTGCTGGGCGAGCCGCAGATCCTCGGCCAGATCAAGGACGCCTACCACGCCGCCAGCCAGGCCGGCACCCTCGGCCAGCAGCTCAACCGCCTGTTCCAGCACACCTTCGCGGTGGCCAAGCAGGTGCGCACCGACACCGCCATCGGCGCCAGTCCCGTGTCGGTGGCCTTCGCGGCCGTCAGCCTGGCCAAGCAGATCTTCTCCGATCTGGGCCGCCACGACGCCCTGCTGATCGGCGCCGGCGAGACCATCGAGCTGGTGGCCCGCCATCTGCACGAACAGGGCACCCGCAAGCTGATCATCGCCAACCGCACCGTGGAACGGGCCCGCGTGCTGGCCGACCAGTTCGCTGGCGCCGAGGCCATCGCCCTGGCCGACATGCCCGAGCGGCTGGTGGATGCCGACATCGTGGTGGCCTCCACCGCCAGCCAGTTGCCGATTCTGGGCAAGGGCGCCGTGGAGCGGGCCTTGAAACGGCGCAAGCACCGCCCCATCTTCATGGTCGATATCGCCGTGCCCCGCGACATCGAGCCGGAAGTGGGTGAGCTGTCCGACGTGTATCTCTACACCGTCGACGATCTGCAGGCCGTGATCGAGGAAGGTCAGCGTTCCCGCGCCCAGGCCGCCGAACAGGCCGAGGAGATCATCGACACCCAGGTCGAGCAGTACATGGGCTGGCTGCGCTCCCTGCAGGCGGTGGACACCATCCGCCACTTCCGCGAACAGGCCGCCCGGCTGCGCGACGAAACGCTCGCCGTGGCCCGCCGTCAGCTCGCTGCCGGCAAGGATCCGCAGGCGGTGCTCGACGAACTGGCCCGCAGCCTGACCAACAAGCTCATCCATCAGCCCACGGTGCAGATGAACCGTGCCGCCTTCGAGGGCCGCAAGGATCTGCTCGACCACGCCCGTGTGCTGTTGTGCCCCAGGGATTCCGAAGGCTGAACGCCTTTTCCATTGCATGAAAGACTCGATCCGCACCAAGCTGGCGTCGCTTGCCGAGCGCCTGGAGGAAATCAACGCCCTGCTGGCCGATCCGGAGGTGATCGCCGATCAGCAGCGCTTCCGCGCCCTGTCACGGGAACACGCCCAGCTCGGGCCGGTGGTGGAGACCTTCCGCGAATACCGGCAGGTGGAGGCGGATCTCGAGAGCGCGCGGCAGATGCTGGAAGAAGACGACGCCGAGCTGCGCGAGCTGGCCCGCCAGGAGCTGGAGGAGGCGGGCGCGAAGCGGGCGCGGCTGGAGCAGGAACTGCAGATCCTCATGCTGCCGAAGGATCCCAACGACGAGCGCAACATCTACCTGGAGATCCGCGCCGGCACCGGCGGCGACGAGGCCGCCCTGTTCGCCGGCGATCTGTTCCGCATGTATGCCCGCTACGCCGAACGCCGGCGCTGGAAGCTGGAGGTGGTGAGCGAACATCCCGGCGAGCACGGCGGCTACAAGGAGATCATCGTGCGCATCGAGGGCCAGGGCGCCTATTCCCGACTCAAGTTCGAGTCCGGCGGCCACCGGGTGCAGCGGGTGCCGGAGACCGAATCCCAGGGGCGCATCCACACCTCCGCCTGCACCGTGGCGGTGATGCCCGAAGTGGACGAGGTGGAGGCCATCGACATCAATCCCGCCGATCTGAAGGTGGACACCTTCCGCGCCTCCGGCGCCGGCGGCCAGCACGTGAACAAGACCGATTCGGCGATCCGGATCACCCACCTGCCCACCGGCATCGTGGTGGAATGCCAGGACGAACGCTCCCAGCACAAGAACCGGGCCCGCGCCATGGCCCTGCTCCAGGCCCGCCTGCTGCAGCAGGAACAGGAGAAGCAACAGGCCGAACAGGCCGCCACCCGCAAGCTGCTGGTGGGCTCCGGCGATCGCTCCGAACGGATCCGCACCTACAACTTCCCCCAGGGACGGGTCACCGATCACCGCATCAACCTCACCCTCTACAAGCTCGACGAAATCCTCGAGGGCAACCTGGACGAGATCATCGATCCCCTGATCGCCGAATACCAGGCCGACCAGCTCGCGGAACTGGGCGCCGCCTGAGCAGGGACGAGGGACGAGGATACGGCTTCGCTCGCGAACGAAGGGATCCTCGCCACTCGGCCCTCGTCCCTAGGCCCTCCGCTGAGCGCAGCGCGCTCAGCGGTTGATGATCATCATCTCGATCGGCTCGAACAGCGGCCGGATCATGACGAACTGGACCACCAGGGTGAGCGCGGCGAGGACGCCGAAGGCGATGCTGGCGTAGCGGATGGACACGGTCTCCCGGCGCAGCACGTCGAAGCCGACGAGCACTGTCACCAGCGGCAGCAGCCAGTAGAGGTGGTACTGGTGATAATGAAACAGCAGCAGGGATGGCAGGTTCACGTCGTACCAGTCCCAGAACTGGCGCATCACCGGCGTGTAGTGCTGGATGCCGGCCACCTGCAGCAGCTGCACCAGCAACAGGGCGCTGAAGCTGATGGCCACGAATTTTTTCAGACCGGCGTTGTCCTGAGCCATACGGGCGTTTCCTCTCTTATAGCTGTGCCGAAATCCAGACCACACTGTAAACAGTGCCTCGGAGTCCGGAGCGGGAGAGTGCACATACTAATCGTCTCAAAACAGTTTTGACACGAATGGTTCAATGTAGGAGCGGCGCAAGCCGCGAAAACGTATCCCTTCGCGGCTTGCGCCGCTCCTACGGGATAGGACCTGTAAATTTTGGTCAAAACAATTATGAGACGATTAATAACCGCTGAATTGACCGATATTTCGGAACAGCCTGTTAAAGCCAAACGACATTCTAGCCCATGACCACCATCGAAACCGCCCTGCAAACGGCCAGCGAACGCCTTCGGGAGCACAGCGACAGTCCGCGACTGGATGCCGAGCTACTGCTCACGCAGGTCCTCGAGACAGACCGAACCCGCCTGCGCACCTGGCCGGAGCAGGAACTGACGGCGCAACAGCGGGCAGCCTTCGACCGACTGCTGGAACGCCGGCTGGCCGGCGAGCCGGTGGCCTACCTGCTCGGCCGCCGCGGGTTCTGGACCTTCGAACTGGAAGTGACACCCGACACCCTGATCCCGCGCCCGGAAACCGAACTGCTGGTGGAACAGGCCCTGGCCCGGATCCCCGCGGATGCCGCCTGGCCCATCGCCGATCTGGGCACCGGCAGCGGCGCCATCGCCCTGGCCATCGCCAGCGAGCGGCCCGCCTGCACCGTGCACGCCACCGATTGCTCGGCCGCTGCCCTGGCGGTGGCCCGGCGCAATGCCGACGCCCTGGGAATTGGCAACGTCCGTTTCCATCAGGGGAGCTGGTTCGAGGCCCTGCCCGAAGGCATCGCCTGGGCCATGCTCGTCTCCAACCCGCCCTACGTGCCCGACGCGGCCCCCCACCTCGAGGCGCGGGGCGTGCGTTTCGAGCCCCGCGAAGCCCTGGCCGCCGGGGCGGACGGCCTCGATGACCTTCGCCACCTGATCGCGGCCGCGCCATCCCGCCTCGCCCCCGGTGGCTGGCTGCTGCTGGAACACGGCTGGGATCAGGGCGAGGCGGTGACCCGCCTGCTGGCCGGCCACGGCTACACCGAGATCCGGGATGAACGGGATCTGGCCGGCCATCCCCGCCTGGCCATCGGCCGCCGCCCCGGCCCGTGACCAGATATCTGTTCCGGAATATGCGTCATTTTGTGGCTGGATACCCAACCCGGGGTTGCCTTCATGGCCGGAAGGGCTGCGTGCCTGTAACGATGATTGCCAGCCAAAAACCGCATTTCCGGCATATTCGGATTTGCTGATACTGCTTGACCTGCCCGTGTCGCTGTCTAGCCCGGATATTGCACCATGGGCGCCGGATGATTGCGGTCTTTGCAGCCGCGCTCGCGCCGCGCTGGAGCGAAAGGCGTAGCCAACGCTACGGCTTTCGTGAAGCGCAAGCGAGCGCGAGCGAAAAGCCGCAAGGGCCGGCGCAGAGGGCGGGCAGGAACAAAACGTGTTTGCCAAAACAAGTCGATAATCCTCAATATGCCATTGCTCTTCAATAGCCCGAGTAACCGCCCGCCCTCGACATGGTGCAATATCCGGGCTAGGATCGACGGCATGGAAACGCCCACACGCACCCTTCCCAAGATTCGGGAATTCGTTTTCCACCCCCTGCAGGACGCGAGCGCCCCCGCCCAGCAGGCCCTGCTGGATCTGGGCGATCTGCCCGGCATCCACCGCCTCGACGTGCTCGGCCCCACTCGCCTGCTGGTGGGCTACCATCTGCCGCTGCTCACCTACCGCCACCTCGAATCCCTGCTGCACGACAAGGGCTACCACCTCGACAACAGCCTGATGTGCAAACTCCGCCGCGCCCTGTGGATCTACAGCGAAGACACCGAACTGGCCAACCTCGGCTGCCCCGACGGCCAGTGCAAGACCACCCGCGACGTCTTCATCCACGCCTGGCGCCAACGCCCCCACGGCTGCCGTGACCCGCGGCCGAAGCACTGGCGCCACTACTTGTAAGGGCCAAGGGACGAGGGGCGAGGGACGAGGAACGGCATTCGGCGTTCGTCATCCGACACCGCTTGTTCAAGCCCAAGCTAGCCGTCTGATATACTTGGGTCATCCGCGCTTGCGCCAACCTCGTCCCTCGCCACTCGTCCCTCGGCCCTCGAATGCATGACGACCAACTCCTGCGCTATTCGCGGCAGATCATGCTGCCGCAGATCGACGTGACCGGGCAGGAACGCCTGCTGGCCGCCACGGCGTTGCTGATTGGACTCGGCGGGCTGGGTTCGCCGGCGGCCATGTATCTGGCGGCGGCGGGAGTGGGGCATCTGATCCTGGTGGACGACGACACGGTGGATCTGTCCAACCTGCAACGGCAGATCCTGCACGGCACGCCCGACATCGGCCGGCCCAAGACCGCCTCCGCCGCAGACAGCCTGCGCCGGCTCAATCCCGACGTGAAGCTGACCCTGATCGATCGCCGTCTTGAAGGCGAGGCGCTGCGCGAACAGGTGCGCCGCGCCGACGTGGTACTCGACGGCTCCGACAACTTCGCCACCCGCTTCGCCGTCAACGATGCCTGCGTGGCCGAGGGCGTGCCGCTGGTCTCCGGCGCGGCGATTCGCATGGAGGGCCAGGTGAGCGTGTTCCGCAACGACGGCACCGGCCCCTGCTACCGCTGCCTCTACACCGACGAAGGGGAACTGGATACCGCCTGCAGCACCAACGGCGTACTGGCCCCGGTGGTCGGCATCATCGGCAGCATTCAGGCCACCGAGGCCATCAAGCTGCTCACCGGCATCGGCGACACCCTGCACGGCCGCCTGCTCCTGCTCGACGCGCTGCACATGGAATGGCGGACGGTGAAGCTGAAACCGGACCCGGCGTGTGCGTGCCAGTCGCACAATGTTGACTGCAAATAACACGGAGGTCACGGAGGCACGGAGAACACGGAGATTGTCTTTTCCGAGAGGATTCACGAAAAACGGATTTCCAGGTCGGTCCAAATCACATCAAACCCTCCGTGTCCTCCGTGCTCTCCGTGTTCCTTCCACCGAACCTGAAACGAAGCCGATGATCCCGGAAATCCGCAAAGCCACCGCTGCCCTGGAATACGCCACGCCCGAACGCTGCCACATCCTCGAAGTGGCGAATGATCCGTCGGATCCGGATGTTTCCATCGCCCGTGCACGGGTGGCACCGGGCGTGACCACTGCCTGGCACCGGCTGGAGGGCATCGACGAACGCTACCTGATCGTCGCCGGAACCGGACGTGCGGAGATCGGCGACCTGCCGCCCATCGAGGTGAATCCAGGCGACGTGGTCCGCATCCCGGCCGGCACGCGCCAGCGGATCACCAACACCGGGGAGACGGATCTGGTGTTCTACGCCATCTGCAGCCCGCGGTTCGTGCCGGAGGCGTACGAGGCGCTCGAATAATCGAAAAAAATCCAACGCAAAGACGCGAAGATTGTTGTTTTCGGTGTAGGAGCGGCGCAAGCCGCGAACCGTGCAGGACCGAGGGGCGAGGCACGAGGGCCGAGGAAAAACATGGCGGCTTGGCTTCGATGACCTCGTGCCTCGCCACTCGTCCCTCGGCCCTGATTTATCGCGGCTTGCGCCGCTCCTACACCACCAACAGCTTCACGCCTTTGCGTTGAAATCTTTTACTGCCGCCGCAGGTGGAAATAGTTGAACGCCTGTTCCTTCCCGGCCGGGGAGACGTGGATCTCCTCGAGCAGGTTGAGCAGTTCGAAGGCGGGGCCGAAGGTGGCGAGGAGCTTGTCGGCGTCGTACTGTTCCACGGGCAGGCCGGAGCATTCGCTGGGACCTTCGAAGGAGAAGGTGGCCACGATCACGTGGCCATCCGGGTCGAGGTGACGGGCGAGGCTGTCGAGATAGGCGCGGCGGTCTTCGGCCTTCACCAGAAAATGGAACACGGCCCGGTCGTGCCACAGCCGCCAGCGGCCATCGCCTTCCAGCGCGCAGACGTCGGCTTCCAGCCACCGAACCTTGTCCGCATCGGCGCCGAGCCGCCGCCGGGCGGTTTCCAGGGCCGTGGGAGAAATGTCGAGCACGGTCAGATCCGAGTAGCCGCGGGCCAGCAGGTGGTCCACCAGATGGGAGGCACCGCCGCCCACGTCGATGATCGGATCGGCCCGGGAAAGGCCGGTGCTCTCCACCAGGCTGAGAGAGGTTTCGGGATCGGCGATGAACCAGCTCACCTCGTCCTCGGCCTTCTCCCGGTAGACCTTCTCCCAGTGTGCCTTGCGTTCGTCGTGCATGCCGCGCCTCCTGTTTGTGGCAGTTTGAACAAGCGGCCCGAAACAGATGTTGATCCGGATCAATCCCGGCCGGAAGCCGACCCGCCGGTGCAGGGCGGGAGACGCCCGGATTCCGGTCCTTCGGACTCGCCGTCGGGCGTCGTGACAGGTAGCCGGGGAAGGCGTGCACCGGCATTCCAGCCAACCGCTACTCGCTACCCGCATGTCGCGGCTTGCGCCGCTCCTACAAATCAGGAGCGCCTTTACTGACGGGTTCGCGGCGCCGCGGGCTGGAAATCGGCGGCGAACAGTTGTTCGCTGTCCACCGCATCGAACTCGTACTTGTGATGACAGAACTCGCAGGTCACCTGCACGCTGCCCTCGTCGGCGACAATGGCACGCACTTCCTCGTGACCGAGGGTGCGCAGCATGTCGGCCACCCGTTCGCGGCTGCAGTTGCAGCGGAAACAGACCGGCTCCGGCTCGAATACCCGCACGTCTTCCTCGTGATAGAGGCGATGGATGATCTCGCGGGCCGGCAGCGCCAGCAGTTCCTGCGCGGAAATCGTGCCGGAGAGCTGGCCGATCCGGTTCCAGGCATCCGTGTCGCCGGCGCGCCCCGATTCGGGCAGCTTCTGGATCAGCAGCCCGGCGGCACGGGCACCGTCCACGGCCAGCCACAGGCGGGTGTCGAGCTGCTCGGACCGATCCAGATAGTTCTCGATGGCCTCGGCCAGGCTGGCGCCGGTCAGTTCCACGATGCTCTGGTAGCGTTCGCCGTCGGCCTCCGGCTCCAGGGTGATGGCCAGGCGGCCCCGGCCCACCAGCTCGCGCAAATCGGTAGTGGTGACATCGTCATCGGCATGGGCCAGGCCGCGCAGGGTCCGTTCGGCCGTGCATTCCACCACCAGGAAGGAGACCGGCCCCTCGCCCTGGATCTGGATGGTCAGCCGGCCCTGCTTCTTCAGCGTGGCCGACAGCAGCAGGGCCGCGGCCATGGCCTGCCCCAGCAGCGCGCGCACCGGCGGGGCGTAGTCGTGCTTCGCCAGCACCGCCTGCCAGGTGGCGTCCAGGTGCACGAGATCGCCGCGGATGTCGGCGTGCTCGAAGAGGAAGCGTTGGAGGAGATCGTTCATCATTCAATCAGTGGCGAGGGACGAGGGGCGAGTGGCGAGGAACGGCGTTTGGTGTCCGGCTTCGATGGGTTGGATGGGTATTTCGTGGTTTCTTTCATCACGGCGAAGACGCCGCTCCCACCGCAAAAGTCTTCGCGCGCTTTGCGCCTTCGCGCCTTTGCGTTGAAACCTATTCGCCTTTCAACTTCCTGCGCAACAGTTCGTTGACCTGGGCGGGGTTGGCCTTGCCCTGGGTGGCTTTCATGATCTGGCCGACGAAGAAGCCCAGCACCTTTTCCTTGCCGGCGCGGAACTGTTCCACCTGTTTGGGGTTGGCGGCGATCACCTCGTCCACCATGGCCTCGAGGGCCGAGGTGTCGGTGATCTGCTTGAGGCCGCGGCGCTCGATGATCTCGTCGGCATCGCCTTCCCCCGCCCACATGGCCTCGAACACTTCCTTGGCGATCTTGCCCGAGATGGTGTTGTCGAGGATCCGCTTGAGCAGGCCGCCGAGCCGTTCGGCACTCACCTTCGCCTGGTCGATCTCGAGATTCTCGCGGTTGAGATAGCCGGTGAGTTCACCCATCACCCAGTTGGCCGCCAGCTTGGCATCGCCGGCCACCTGGGCCACGGCCTCGAAGTAGTCGGCCAGCTCACGCGAGGCGGTGAGGATGCCGGCATCGTATTCGGACAGGCCATGGTCGGCCATGAAGCGCCGGCGCTTGGCGTCGGGCAACTCCGGCATTTCCGCCCGGACCCTGTCGATCATCGCCGGGGTGATCTCCACCGGCAGCAGATCCGGATCGGGGAAGTAGCGGTAGTCCATCGCTTCTTCCTTGGAACGCATGGGCCGGGTCTCGCCCTTGTCCGGGTCGAACAGGCGGGTCTCCTGGACCACGGCGCCGCCCGACTCGAGGATCTCGATCTGGCGTTCCACCTCGTATTCGATGGCCTTCTCCACGAAGCGGAAGGAATTGATGTTCTTCAGCTCGGTGCGGGTGCCGAACTCGTGGGAACCCTTCGGCCGCACCGAGACGTTGGCATCGCAGCGGAAGGAGCCTTCCTGCATGTTGCCGTCGGAGATCTCGAGATAGCGCACCAGGGCGTGGATCTTCTTCATGTAGGCCACCGCCTCGGCCGGCGAGCGCAGATCCGGCTCGGAGACGATCTCCAGCAGCGGCGTGCCGGCGCGGTTGAGATCGATGCCGGTCATGCCGTGGTAGTCCTCGTGCAGCGACTTGCCGGCATCCTCCTCGAGGTGCGCGCGGGTGATGCCGATGACCTTGCTGCTACCGTCCTCCAGCTCGATGGTGATCCGGCCAAGCCCGACGATGGGCAGCTCGTACTGGCTGATCTGGTAGCCCTTGGGCAGATCCGGGTAGAAGTAGTTCTTGCGCGCGAACACCGACAGGGGGGCGATCTGCGCCTCGATGGCCAGCCCGAAACGGATGGCCATCTCCACCACCGCCTTGTTGAGCACCGGCAGCACGCCGGGCAGGCCCAGATCCACCGCGCAGGCCTGGGTATTGGGCGCCGCCCCATAGGCGGTGGCGGCGCCGGAGAAGATCTTGGACTTGGTGGCGAGCTGGGTATGGATCTCCAGCCCGATAACGGTTTCCCACTCCATAATCAGTTTCCAGTTGCGAGGGACGAGGGACGAGGCGCTCCCTCCATCCACGGTTTACGACTCGTTTTGCTGATCAACATGTTCCCTGTGCGCATCACCTCCACGCAAGCCTCCTCGCCACTCGTCCCTCGTCCCTCGCTACACATAGGGCGCCGGCCCCTGCCAGTGGAAATCGGTCACCTGCTGGTATTGGTGCGCCACGTTGAGCAGGCGGGCTTCCTCGAAGTCGTTGCCGATGATCTGCAGTCCCACCGGCAGGCCGTCGACGAAGCCGGCGGGGATGGACATGCCCGGCAGGCCGGCCAGGTTGACGGCGATGGTGTAGATGTCGGACAGGTACATGGTGATGGGGTCGTCGGTCTTCTCGCCGAGGCGGAAGGCCGGCGAAGGGGTGGTGGGCCCCATGATCACGTCCACCTGTTCGAAGGCCCGGACAAAGTCGTCGCGGATCAGGCGCCGTACCTTCTGGGCCTTGAGATAGTAGGCGTCGTAATAGCCGGCCGACAGGGCATAGGTGCCGATCATGATGCGCCGCTTGACCTCGTCGCCGAAGCCCTCGCCCCGGGAGCGCTTGTAGAGATCCTCGAGATCCTCGGGGTTCTCGCAGCGATGGCCGAACCGCACGCCGTCGAAGCGCGACAGGTTGGAGGAACATTCGGCGGGCGCCACCACGTAGTAGGCCGGCACCGCCAGGTGGGTGTTGGGCAGGCTGATCTCGACCACCTCGGCGCCGAGCCGGCGGTATTCGTCGAGCGCCGCCTCCACCGCCCGGGCCACGCCCGCCTCCAGCCCTTCGCCGAAGTATTCCTTCGGCAGGCCGATCTTCAGGCCGCGCAGATCGTCGCCGAGGCGGGCGGTGTAGTCGGGCACCGGCTGGTCGATGGAGGTGGAGTCCCGTTCGTCGAAGCCGGCCATCACGCCCAGCAGCAGGGCGGCATCCTCGGCGCTGCGGGCGATGGGGCCGCCCTGATCGAGACTCGAGGCGAAGGCGATCATGCCCCAGCGGGAGACCCGCCCGTAGGTGGGCTTGAGGCCGGTGACGCCGCACAGGGCCGCCGGCTGGCGGATCGACCCGCCGGTGTCGGTGCCGGTGGCCGCCGGCACCAGGCGCGCGGCCACTGCCGCGGCCGAACCGCCGGAAGAGCCGCCCGGCACCGTGTCGGGGTTCCAGGGATTGCGCACCGGACCGTAGTAACTGGTTTCGTTGGACGAGCCCATGGCGAACTCGTCCATGTTGGTCTTGCCGATCATCACCGCGCCGGCGGCATCGAACTTCTCCACCACCGTGGCGCTGTAGGGCGCCACGAAGTTCTCCAGCATGCGCGAGGCGCAGGTGGTGAGCACGCCGTCGGTGCAGAAGATGTCCTTCTGCGCCACCGGAATGCCGGTAAGCGGGCCGGCCTCGCCGGCAGCCAGCCTGCGGTCGGCGGCCCGGGCCTGTTCCAGTGCCCGCTCCTCGTCCACGGTGATGAAGCTGTTGAGCTCGCCGTCATGGGCGGCGATGCGCTCCAGGCAGGCGCGGGTCAGCTCCTCGCTGGAGAAGTCGCCGGCGCGCAGGCCGGCCGCCAGTTCGGTCAGGGTCTTGTCATGCATGATTCGGGAGTTCCGGCTGCGGGCCTATTCGATGACCCGGGGCACCAGATAGAGACCGTCCTCCACCTGGGGGGCGATGGCCTGGAAACGCTCGCGCTGGTCGGTTTCGGTGACCACGTCCTCGCGCAGCCGCTGCCGGGCCTCGAGCGGGTGGGCCATGGGTTCGACCCCCTCGGTGTCGGCCGCGTCGAGCCGATCGACCAGGTCCAGAATGTTGGACAGATTTCTGGCATACTCGGGCACCGCGGCCGGATCGATCTCCAGGCGGGCGAGGTGGGCGATGCGTTCGACCTCGTGCTTGTCCAGCGACATCGGATTTCTGCGCTCCGGGTTGGAAAATTGGGTACGTTATCACAGTTGACAGCTTGCCCAAAGCCCCACTCTTTTATTACAGTGGGAGTTTGACCGGCGCTTCAGGTCCGGCACGGCGCGCCCGCGGGCGCCACGCACGCACGGCGGCACCGGCGACACGCCGCCCCCCCCGACCATCGGCCCATTCACCACAAGACGACAAACCTATGCTTTCAAGTTTGCGGGGACTGTTCTCCAACGACATTTCCATCGATCTCGGCACCGCCAACACCCTGATTTACGTCCGCGGCAAGGGCATCGTCCTCAACGAGCCCTCGGTGGTGGCCATCCGCCAGGAGCGGGGCCCCGGCGGGCCCAAGAGCATCGCCGCGGTGGGCATGGAGGCCAAGCGCATGCTCGGCCGCACCCCGGGCAACATCGTCGCCATCCGGCCCATGAAGGACGGCGTGATCGCCGACTTCACCGTGACCGAGAAGATGCTCCAGCACTTCATCCGCAAGGTGCACGAGGCGCGCTTCTTCCGCCCCAGCCCGCGGGTGCTGATCTGCGTGCCCTGCGGCTCCACCCAGGTGGAGCGCCGGGCGATCCGCGAATCGGCCGCCGGCGCCGGCGCCCGCGACGTGTATCTCATCGAGGAGCCGATGGCCGCGGCCATCGGCGCCGGCATGCCCATCGCCGAGGCCTCCGGCTCCATGGTGCTCGACATCGGCGGCGGCACCACCGAGGTGGCGGTGATCTCCCTGTCGGGCATCGTCTATTCCGCCTCGGTGCGAATCGGCGGCGACCGCTTCGACGAGGCCATCATCAACTACGTGCGCCGCAATTACGGCAGCCTGATCGGCGAATCCACCGCCGAACGCATCAAGCACGAGATCGGCACTGCCTACCCCGGCAACGAGGTGCGCGAGCTGGAAGTGCGCGGCCGCAACCTGGCCGAGGGCGTGCCCCGCAGCTTCACCCTCAACAGCAACGAGATCCTCGAAGCCCTGCAGGAACCCCTGTCGGGCATCGTCAGCGCGGTAAAGACCGCCCTGGAGCAGACCCCGCCGGAACTGGCCGCCGACATCGCCGAGCGCGGCATGGTGCTCACCGGCGGCGGCGCCCTGCTCAACGATCTGGACCGCCTGCTGATGGAGGAGACCGGCCTGCCGGTGCTGATCGCCGAGGATCCCCTGACCTGCGTAGCCCGCGGCGGCGGCCGCGCCCTGGAGATGATCGATGAACACGGCGGCGACCTGTTCAGCGTGGAATAACCGCCTCGCCGGAACGAACCCCGCCCCCGTCGGTCCCATGAACCGGGACAGGGCGCTCCCACTCCTCGTCCCTCGTCCCTCGCCCCTCGTCCCTGTATTGTCGGAGGTTCGCCGTTAAACTGCTGTTCGTCCAGGGCCCCTCGATCGGCACCCGCCTGCTGCTGCTGGCCGCCCTGTCGATCACCCTCATGACCCTCGACCAGCGCACCGACGCCATCCGCCAGGTGCGGGGCGGTCTGGCGGTTCTGGTCTATCCCTTGCAGTATGCCGTTAACATTCCCGCCCAGATGCTCGACTGGGCCGGCGACAGCTTCACCAGCCGCGAACGCCTGCAGGCCGAGAACGAGGCCCTGCGCCGCGAGAACGCCGCCCTGCGCAGCCAGCTGCAGAAGCTGACCTTCATCGAAACCGAGAACCGCCAGTTGCGGGAACTGCTGCAGTCGGCCAAGCGGGTGGGCGACCGGGTGCTGATCGCCGAGCTGCTGGCGGTGGATCTCGACCCCTACCGCAAGGCGGTGGTCATCAACAAGGGCAGCCGCGACGACACCCTGTATCCCGGCCAGCCCCTGGTCGATGCCTACGGGGTGATGGGCAAGCTGGTCCACGTCAACCCCTGGTCCAGCACCGCCATGCTGATCACCGATCCCAACCACGCCCTGCCGGTGCAGGTAGCCCGCAACGGCCTGCGCGCCATCGCCGTGGGCCGCGGCACCGAGGATCAGCTGGAGCTGCAGCACCTGCCCAACAACGCCGACGTGCGCGAAGGCGATCTGCTGGTCACCTCGGGCCTCGGCTGCGTGTTTCCCGCCGGCTATCCGGTGGGCAAGGTGGTGCGCGTGGAGATCAATCCGCGCCTGCCCTTCGCGCGCATCGTGGTGGCCCCCTCCGCCCGCCTGACCCGCAGCCGCGAAGTGCTGCTGGTGTGGCCGGGGCAGAGCGAGCGCCCGGGCGATCCCTGCGCCTTCGGCGAGCCGGAGGGCAAGTCATGAGCCTGGCCCGCCACCAGGGCGGCGGGGTGATCGCGCTGACCTTCCTCGGCGCCTTCGCCCTGGCCATCCTGCCGCTGCCGGCGGCGCTGGAAATCTACCGGCCCGAGTGGGTGAGCCTGGCCCTGATCTACTGGGCCATGGCCCTGCCGGCGCGGGTGGGGGTGGCCATCGGCTGGATCACCGGCCTGCTGCTGGACGTGCTGCGCGACACCCTGCTCGGCCAGTACGCCCTGGCCCTGGCCCTGGTGGCCTTCCTCACCCTGCACCTGCACCAGCGCCTGCGGGTCTTCCCCCTCTGGCAACAGGGGCTGAGCGTGTTCGTGCTGGTGATGCTGCAGGGGCTGGTGGTGATCTGGATCAAGGGCCTGATCGGCCAGTCGCCGGGGCTGTGGGCGGTGATCGCGCCGGCCATCACCAGCGGTCTGGTCTGGCCCGCCGTGTATCTCTACCTGCGCCATCTCCGCCGCCGCCACCAGGTCGCCTGACGTCATGGGCCAGCTCGCCGGACTCGCGCTCAAGGATCATCTCCGCGAAACCCACATCTTCCAGCAGCGTCTGGTGGTGGCGATGGTGATGATCGGCGTGCTGATCCTGGGGCTGGTGGCGCGCCTGTTCTGGCTGCAGATCCTGCACCGGGATCACTATGCCACCCTGTCGGAGAACAACCGGGTCAACGTGCTGCCCATCCCCCCCACCCGCGGCCTCATCTACGATCGCAACGGCGTGCTGCTGGCCCAGAACCTGCCGAGCTTCACCCTGGAACTGGTGCCGGAGCACATCGACGACCTGGCGAAGACCCTCGACGACCTGGCGAAGCTGGTCGCCCTCACCGACGAGGACGTGCTGCGCTTCCACCGCAACCGCAAGAAGAAGCGCCGCTTCGAGGGCGTGCCCCTGCGCTTCCGCCTCAGCGACGCCGAAGTGGCGCGCCTGGCGGTCAACCAGTACCGCCTGCCGGGCGTGCAGGTGCGCGCCGAGCTGACCCGCCACTATCCGCTGGGCAAGCTGGCCGCCCATGCCATCGGCTACGTGGGCCGGATCAACGAGCGGGAACTGCAGCGCCTCGATGCCTCCGACTATCTGGGCACCAGCTACATCGGCAAGGTGGGCATCGAACGGGCCTACGAGGAACTGCTGCACGGCCACGTGGGCTTCCAGCAGGTGGAGACCAACGCCCAGGGCCGCACCCTGAAGGTGCTGGAACGCACCCTGCCCGAACCGGGCCGCAACCTCTACCTGAACCTGGACGTGCGCCTGCAGCGGGTCGCCGAGCAGGCCTTCGGCGATCGCAACGGCGCGCTGGTGGCCATCGATCCCCGCAACGGCGGGGTGCTGGCGCTGGTGAGCATGCCCACCTACGATCCCAACCTGTTCGTCAACGGTCTCGACACCCTCACCTTCAAGCAGCTGCGGGACTCGCCGGAACGCCCGCTGTTCAACCGCGCCCTGCGCGGGCAGTATCCGCCCGGCTCCACCATCAAGCCCTTCATCGGCCTGGCCGGCCTGGAGCTGGATGAAATCCGCGCCGGCGAACCGCTCAGCTGTCCCGGCTGGTTCATGCTCAAGAACGATCCGCGCCGCTACCGGGACTGGAAGAAGACCGGCCACGGCGAGACCGATCTGACCAAGGCCATCGTCGAATCCTGCGACGTGTACTTCTACGATCTGGCCATGCGCCTGGGTATCGACCGCATGCACGACTACCTGGCCCGCTTCGGCCTCGGCCAGCGCACCGGCATCGACATCCGCGGCGAACTGTCGGGCCTGCTGCCCTCCTCAGGCTGGAAACGGCGCACCTACCGCACCGTGTGGTATCCGGGCGAAACCCTGATCGCCGGCATCGGCCAGGGCTTCATGCTCACCACGCCCCTGCAACTGGCCGCCATCACCGCCACCCTGGCCACCTACGGCCAGCGCATGACCCCGCGCATGGTGATGGCCATCCAGGATCCGGACAGCACCGCCCGGGAGACGGTGGCGCCCCTGCCCCAGGCGCCGGTGCCCATCGTGCGCCGCAGCGACTGGGACACGGTGATCGAGGCCATGCGCAAGGTGGTCACCGGCCCCCACGGCACCGCCCGCGGCATCGCCCGGGGCCTCACCTACACCCTGGCCGGCAAGACCGGCACGGCCCAGGTCTTCGGCATCAAGCAGGACGAGGAATACAAGGAGGAAGAGGTGCACCACAAGCTGCGCGACCACGCCCTGTTCATCGCCTTCGCGCCGGTGGAGAAACCCACCATCGCGGTGGCGGTGATCGTGGAGAACGGCGGCCACGGCGGCTCGGCCGCCGCCCCCATCGTGCGCAAGGTGATCGACGTGTGGATGCAGACCCAGGGGAAAGGCGAATGAGCCTGCTCGATCCGCCCGCCTACCGTGACGACAACCGCCTGGGCATGGGCCGGCGCCTGCTGCGGCAGATGCACATCGACCTGCCCCTGCTGCTGAGCCTGCTGATCCTCGCGGGGCTGGGCCTGTTCGTGCTCTACAGCGCCGCCGATCAGAACCCCGACAAGGTCATCGCCCAGGGCCTGCGCCTGCTGCTGGCCTTCGGCGTGATGCTGGCCATCGCCCAGTTCGATCCCTATACCCTGCGCTTCTGGTCGCCCTGGCTGTATGGCGCGGGCCTGGCGATGCTGATCGCGGTCCTGATCATCGGCGAGGTGGGCAAGGGCGCCCAGCGCTGGCTGGACCTCGGGCTGTTCCGCTTCCAGCCCTCGGAAATCATGAAACTGGCGGTGCCCATGATGGTGGCCTGGACCCTCTCCGAAGCGGGGCTGCCGCCGGCCCGCCGGCGCCTGATGCTGGCCACCGTGATCCTGCTGATTCCCACCCTGCTGGTGGCCAAGCAGCCGGATCTCGGCACCGCCCTGCTGATCGCCAGCTCCGGGCTGTTCGTGCTGTTGCTCGCCGGCCTGCGCTGGCGGGTGGTGGTGGGGGTGTTCCTGGCCCTGGCCGCCGCCGCGCCGGTGGTCTGGCACTACCTGCTGCACGACTACCAGCGCCGCCGGGTGCTGACCTTCCTCAACCCCGAGAACGATCCCCTGGGCGCCGGGTATCACATCATCCAGTCCACCATCGCCATCGGCTCCGGCGGCGCCTACGGCAAGGGCTGGCTCAACGGCACCCAGTCCCACCTGGACTTCCTGCCCGAACGCTCCACCGACTTCATCTTCGCCGTGTTCTCCGAGGAATTCGGCTTCCTGGGCGCCATGCTGCTGCTGACCCTGTATCTGCTCGTCATCGGCCGCGGCCTGTACATCGCCGCCCAGGCCCAGGATACCTACAGCCGCCTCCTGGCCGGCAGCCTCACCCTGACCTTCTTCGTCTATCTGTTCGTGAACATCGGCATGGTCAGCGGCCTGCTGCCGGTGGTCGGCGTGCCGCTGCCGCTGATCAGCTATGGCGGCACCTCCATCGTGACCTTGATGGCCGCCTTCGGTATGCTTATGTCCATCCACACCCACCGCAAGCTCATCGCCACCTGATCCCCGGACGCGTCATGAAGTTTTTCCCCCTCCTGCTCACCTGCCTGTGCCTGCCCCTTGCAGCCCTGGCCCGCCCCGCGCCCGATCCGGTGGCCCTTGGCGCCTTCATCGACGAGATGGCCCGCCAGCACGATTTCGATCGCCGGCAACTGCAAACCCTGTTTGCCGGCGTGAAACTGCACCAGTCGATTCTCGACGCCATTTCACGGCCCGCCGAGAGCAAGCCCTGGAAGGAATACCGGCCCATCTTTCTCACCGCCGATCGCCGCGACGGCGGCGTGCGCTTCTGGCGCGAACACGCCGATCTGCTGGCCCGCGCCCGGGAAACCTACGGCGTGCCCGAAGAGATCATCGTCGCCATCATCGGCGTGGAAACCCGCTATGGCCGCCACGCCGGCCGCTTTCGCGTCCTCGACGCCCTCTCCACCCTGGCCTTCGCCTATCCGCCCCGCGCCGGCTTCTTCCGCAAGGAGCTGAAGGAATACCTGCTCATGACCCGCGAGGAAAAACTGCCGCCGCAGCGGCAGCTCGGCTCCTATGCCGGCGCCATGGGCATGCCCCAGTTCATGCCCAGCTCCTTCCGCCACTACGCGGTGGACTTCGACGGCGACGGCAAACGCGATCTGTGGCGCAACCCGGCCGACGTGATCGGTTCGGTGGCCAACTATTTCTACCGCCATCACTGGCATCCGGGCGAACCGGTCGCCCACCGGGTACGGGTACACGGCAAGCGCTGGCGGGAACTGATCGACGGCAATCTCAAGCCCCATCACAGCCAGGACGATCTGCTGGCCCTGGGCGTGGTGCTGCCCCAGGGCCTGCCGCCCCACCTCAAGGGCGCCCTCATCGAACTGGACGGCGCCGACGGCCCCGAACACTGGGTGGTGTGGCACAACTTCTACGTCATCAGCCGTTACAATCGCAGCGCCCTGTATGCCATGGCCGTGTTCCAGTTGAGCCGGGAAATCCGTCGCCGTTACCGGCCATGACAGGGACGAGGGACGAGTTATTGAATGTGTCAAAATCGTTTTGACACGATTTTTTTGTAGGAGCGGCGCAAGCCGCGATTATGTGGTGGCGGGTAGCTGGAAACGACATTCGGTTTTCCCAGCTACCCGCCGCCCGCTACCGCCGCATCGCGGCTCGCGCCGCTCCTACAGCCGTAGAGCGAATCAAGTGTGGCGGCGCCGCCGTTTCAGCCGCAATCATTACGGAGTATCCGATTCGTCGTGTCCACCGTTTTCATGTCAACGGCCGTTCACCGTCTCGCCCTGCTGTTTTGCGCCGCGAGCCTCGCCGCCTGCGCGGGCTCGCGCTACGACCACCGGCATGATAGCGCCCCGCCGGTGTCCCGCGACGTGAGCGCCATTCCCGACGCGGTGCCCCGCATCGAACCGCGCAGCCGCTACGGCAACCCCAGACGCTACACGGTCAACGGCCGCACCTACCGGGTGATGGACGACGCCACCGGCTACGTGGAACGGGGCATCGCCTCCTGGTACGGCCGCAAGTTCCACGGCCACCGCACCTCCAGCGGCGAAACCTACGACATGTACGCCATGACCGCCGCCCATACCCGCCTGCCCCTGCCCACCTACGTGGAGGTGACCAACCTGCGCAACGGCCGCAAGGTGGTGGTGCGCGTCAACGATCGCGGGCCCTTTCATCCCAACCGCCTGATCGATCTCTCCTGGGCCGCGGCGAAGAAACTCGGCATCGTGGAGACCGGCACCGGCCTGGTGGAAGTGCGCGCCATCGATCCCCGCACCTGGCGCCGCGCCTCCTCCCGTCCCGCTGCGGCAGATCATGCCGTCGCCGTGCGCTACGGCCTCTATCTGCAGGTCGGCGCCTTCAGCAGCCGCACCAATGCGGAAAACCTGCGCCGGCGCCTGGCCGGCTTCGGCCCGGTGCACATCCAGCGCGCCGGGCGCAAGCGCAGCCCCCTCTACCGCGTGCGCATCGGCCCCCTGGCCAGCGTCGAGGAAGCCGACCGCCTGGCCGAACGCCTGATCCACCGGGGCTTCGACACGCCGCACGTGGTGATCGACTGAATCGCGTCCGGTCGCGGCGGGAGCGCCGCGGCCATGCCGCATTTTTGCGGCCTCCGGCAGACTTTTTCGCGACCCAGCGGTTACAATAGCCTCATGAAAATCGCCCGACTGTTCCCGCCGCTTCTCTTCCTGTGCTTGCTGCCCGCCCTGGCCACCGCGGTGCCGGGGCTCGTGCCCAAGCCACCGGCCCTTGCGGCCAAGGCCTGGCTGCTCACCGACTACCATTCCGGCCAGGTGCTGGTGGAACACAATGCCGACGAGCGCGTGGAACCGGCCAGCCTGACCAAGATGATGACCGCCTACGTGGTGCTCAGCGAAATCGAGAAAGGCACCATCGGCGAGGACGACGAAGTGCCGGTGAGCGAGAAGGCCTGGCGCATGCAGGGCTCGAAGATGTTCATCGAGGTGGGCAAGCGCGTGCCCCTGCACGAACTGCTCAAGGGCATGGTGATCCAGTCGGGCAACGATGCCAGCGTGGCCCTGGCCGAACACGTGGCCGGCAGCGAAGACGCCTTCGTGGATCTCATGAACCTGTATGCCCGGCGCCTGGGCCTGACCCATACCCATTTCGCCAACGCCACCGGCTGGCCGCATCCCGATCACTACACCACCGCCCGGGATCTGGCCATTCTGGCCGCGGCCCTGATCCGCGACTTTCCCGAACACTACGATCTGTACCGGGAAAAGGAATACACCTGGAACAACATCCGCCAGTTCAACCGCAACCGTCTGCTGTGGATCGACGAGCGAGTGGACGGCATCAAGACCGGGCACACCGAAACCGCCGGCTATTGCCTGGTGGCCTCGGCAAGGCAGGACGACATGCGCCTGATCTCGGTGGTGCTCGGCACCGCCTCCGACAAGGCCCGGGCCACCGCCAGCCGCAAGCTGCTCAACTACGGTTTCCGTTTCTATGAAACCTTCCTCCTGCACCGGGCCGACGAACCCCTGACCGAGATGCGGATCTGGAAGGGCGAGAAGGAGATGCTGCCCCTGGGCCTGGCCGAGGATCTGTGGATCACCATTCCCCGGGGCCAGCGCAAGCAGGTCAAGGCCAGCATGAGCGTGGACACCCAACTGATGGCCCCGGCGCGCAAGGGCGAGCCCCATGGCGAGGTGGTCATCCGGCTGGGCGACAAGGTCATCGCCAAAAAACCGCTGGTGGCCCTGGAAGACGTGCCGGAAGGCGGGCTGTGGCGCACGCTGGTGGACAGCGTGCTGCTGATGTTCAAGTAACATGGCCGAGCCCCTGTCCATCGCCTGGCTCAACGGCCGTTTCCTGCCGCTGGCCGACGCCTGCGTGCCGGTGCTGGACCGGGGCTTCATCTTCGGCGACGGCGTGTACGAGGTGATCCCGGTCTACGCCGGCAAGCCCTTCCGCCTCGCCCACCATCTGCAGCGCCTGGCCAACAGCCTGGCGGCGGTGCGCATCGACGATCCCCACACCGAAGACGAATGGCAGGGCCTGATCGCCGAGCTGATCTCGCGCAACGGCGGCGGCGATCAGTCCGTCTATCTGCAGGTGACCCGCGGCATCGCGCCCCGGGATCACCGTTTCCCCGAGGGCAGCCGGCCCACCGTGTTCCTGATGAGCAATCCCTTCCGGCCGGTGCCCGAGGCCGAGCTGCGCGAGGGCGTGACCGCCGTGACCCTGAACGACATCCGCTGGGAATACTGTCACATCAAGAGCATCGCCCTGCTGCCCAACATCCTGCTGCGCCAGCAGGCCGTCGAACAGGGCGCCGCCGAGGCCATTCTGCTGCGCCATGGCGAGGTGACCGAAGGCGCGGCCAGCAACGTCTTCATCGTCAGCGACGGGGTCATCGTCACCCCGCCCAAGGGCGACTGCCTGCTGCCCGGCATCACCCGCGATCTGGTGGTGGAACTGGCCATGGAGCACGCCCTGGAATGCGAGGAACGGCCGATCCCCGAAGCCGAACTGCGCCGCGCGCAGGAGATCTGGCTCACCAGCTCGACCAGGGAAATCCTGCCGGTCACCCGCCTGGACGATCTTGCCGTGGGCGAGGGGCGGCCCGGGCCGGTCTGGCACACGATGATCGGCCACTACCGGCGCTTCGTGGACGATCTGCGGCGCGGCGCTTGAATCCGCGGTTCCCGGCCACCATCAATGCAGGATGGACAAACCGCAAGACATGACCGACCCGTCCCTGCTCGAATTTCCCTGCCGCTTCCCGATCAAGGTGATGGGCCGCGCCCGCGCCGATCTCGAAGCCGAGATCGTGGCCCTGGTGCGCGAGCATGCGCCCGATCTCGCCGCGGAGGACGTGCGCACCCGCGCCAGCGGCAAGGGCAACTACCTGGCCATCACCCTGGAAGTCAACGCCACCAGCCGCGAACAGCTCGACGCCATCTACCTGGCGCTGAACGCCCACGAAAGCGTGGTGATGACGCTCTGACAAGGAGACCGCCATGTCCATCAAGCCCCCCATCGCCGCCGCGGCGGTCACCCCCTCCTCCGGCAGCCTCTATCCGCCGGAATTCGCCGCGCGCACCAAAGGGCGCACCAAGCGCAAGCTGGGCGATCACTTCGGCCTGACGAACTTCGGCATCAACCACACCACCCTCGCCCCCGGCGCCATCTCGGCCCTGGCCCATCATCACGCGAAGCAGGACGAGATCGTCTACATCCTCGCGGGCACCGCCACCCTGCTGCTCGACGGCGTGCCCCACGAGCTGGGGCCGGGCGACTGCCACGGCCTGCCGGCCGGCTCGGGGGTGGCCGCGCAACTGGTCAACCGCTCCGACCGGGAGGTGGTGTACCTGGAGATCGGCGATCGCAGCCGCGGCGACCGGGTGGTCTATCCCGACGAGGATCTGCTGGCGGAGATGGACGCCGAGGGCAACTGGCGCTTCCTGCACAAGGACGGCAACCCCTATTGAGGGCCGAGGGACGCGTGGCGAGGGACGAAACGGAACGGGTCATCCGGCTCCGGCGGCTGGGGGAGCAACGCTACGAGCCGGTGTGGCGGGCGATGCAGGCCTTCACGGCGGCGCGAGACGAGGCCACCTCCGACGAGCTGTGGCTGGTGGAGCATCCGCCGGTGTTCACCCTGGGCCTCAACGCCAAACCGGAACACCTGCTCGCCCCCGGCGACATTCCGGTGGTAAACGTGGATCGGGGCGGTCAGGTGACCTACCACGGGCCGGGGCAGATCGTGCTCTATCCGCTGCTCGATCTGAACCGGCTGGGGATCGGGGTGCGTGAACTGGTGCGGCGCATGGAGCAGGCCGTCATCGATTTGCTGGCGACGCACGGCCTCGCCGCCGAGGGCCGTGAGGACGCCCCGGGCGTGTACGTGGAGGGGGCCAAGATCGCCGCCCTCGGCCTGCGGGTGCGGCGGGGACGCAGCTATCACGGTCTGGCGCTGAACGTGGACCTCGACCTGGCGCCCTTCTCGCGCATCAACCCCTGCGGTTATCCGGGCATGGCCGTCACCCGCACCCGGGATCTCGGCATCGAGGCCGACGCGGCCGCCCTGGGCGAGGCGCTGGCGGCGCATCTGCTCGACGTTCTGGGCTACAATGCGCCCCTGCCCGCCGAAGATCGCCTGCCCCATGTCGAAACCCAATCCGCCTGACGACCGCCCCCGCGCGCCCAATCCCCTCAAGGGCGCCTCCAAGACCGCGCGCATCCCGGTGAAGATCGTCCAGCCGGAGACGCCGCTGCCCAAGCCGCGCTGGATCCGGGCCAGGGCCCCCAACCATCCGGAAGTGGGGCGGCTGAAGGGGATCCTGCGCGAGCGCAACCTGCACACCGTCTGCGAGGAGGCGGCCTGCCCCAACATCGGCGAATGTTTCCGTCACGGCACTGCCACCTTCATGATCCTGGGCGACGTCTGCACCCGCCGCTGCCCCTTCTGCGACGTGGCCCACGGCCGCCCCGCCCCGCCCGACGCGAACGAACCGGCCAACCTCGCCGCGACCATCGCCGCCATGGGCCTGCGCTACGTGGTGATCACCTCGGTGGATCGGGACGATCTGCGCGACGGCGGCGCCGCCCATTACGCCGCCTGCATCCGCGCCGTGCGCGAAACCAGCCCCGACACCGGGATCGAGATCCTGGTGCCCGACTTCCGGGGCCGCGTGGACCGGGCGCTGGACATCCTCGCCGAAACGCCGCCGGACGTGTTCAACCACAACCTGGAAACGGTGCCCCGACTCTACCGGGCCGCGCGCCCCGGCGCCGACTACGCCGGCTCGCTGGCGCTGCTGCGCCGCTTCGGCGAACGGCATCCGGACGTGCCCACCAAGTCGGGCCTGATGCTCGGCCTTGGCGAGACCGACGAGGAAGTGATCGAAGTGATGCGCGATCTGCGCGCCCACGGCTGCAACATGCTCACCCTCGGCCAGTACCTGCAGCCGAGCCGCCATCACCTGCCGGTGCGCCGCTACGTCACCCCCGAGACCTTCGCCGAGCTGGAACGGATCGGCTACGAACTGGGCTTCGACAACGTGGCCAGCGGCCCCATGGTCCGCTCCTCCTACCATGCCGATCTGCAGGCCGCGGGGGAGCGGGTGAGCTGAAACCGTGGTGGACGCGGTGGAAGGGAACACGGAGATCACGGAGGCACGGAGGACACGGAGGGATGGGGGGAATAGTGCTGGGGAAACCCGGGCGGGCCGGCCCCGACTTGTGGCCCTGACGGGCCTTCATCCGCCCTGCGATTCTCGTCCCTCGCCACTCGTCCCTCGTCCCTGACCCGCCATGGACATCACTCTCACCAAGCTGATCGCCACCCTGCTCCTGCCGCCGGGACTGATTCTCCTGCTTCTGCTGGGCGGCTGGCGGCTGGCGCGGCGCCACGATCTCGCCGGTCGGTTCCTGGCCTTCGCCGGGTTCGCCCTGCTGTGGCTGGCCAGCACCCCGCTGGTGGCCGACTTCGCCATCGGGCTGCTGGAGACCACCCCGGCGCTGACCGCGGCCGATCTGCGCCCGCCCCGGGCCGAAGCCATCGTGGTGATGGGCGGCGGGCGCACCCCGGCCGCGCCCGAATACGGCGGACGCGACGTGGTCAGCCGCTGGACCCTGGAGCGGGCCCGCTATGCCGCCTTCCTACATCGCCAGACCCGGCTGCCGATCCTGGTCACGGGCGGGAAGGTCTTCGGCGGCGCGCGCCCCGCCGAGGCCGAACTGCTGCGCGAGACGCTGGAGAACGATTTCCACGTGCCCGTGCGCTGGGTGGAGGGCGAGTCCCGCAACAGCCAGGAGAACGCCGTCAACAGTTACCGCCTCCTTTCCGCCGCGGGCCTCACGCGGATCTACCTCGTCACCCATGCCTGGCACCTGCCCCGCAGCCGGCGCGCCTTCGAGCAGGCCGGCTTCACCGTCATCCCCGCCCCCACCGGCTACCGCCACGCCCTCGACGACGAGGAACCCCTCCTCCTGCGCCTGCTGCCCAGCCGCCACGCCTTCCTGACCAGCGCCCTCTTCTTCCACGAGGTACTGGGGCTGGTGTGGTACGCGATCCGGTACTGAAAACGGTTCGACGCAAAGGCGCGAAGGCGCAGAGGACGCAAAGAAGGGAATGGTTTGTTCGTGGCTGGTCCTTGCTGTCGAAGGGGGCGTTCCGGGTAGGCCGGCTCAAGCGCAGCGGAGCCGGCTAGAATCTGTCATCCTGCCATGGCGGCTCCGCTGCGCTTGAGCCGTATATGGTCTCCTCCCGTTTTGCAAGACGTTGTACCAAACTTCGACAGGGACAGGATTGCGCTCGTATATCCGGCCTGTTTGTGAGGCTTTTTGCGCCTCTGGCCTCGATGAGATCTGCGCGTATCGTCCTAATCGCCCTAGCGGCTTGTCCCAGCCTACGGCTCAAGCAGGTTTTCGATACGCCGGTCTGACCTGTTTGTCATCGCTCGCCACAGCGTCTTCGCAATCGTCGGCAGGCTAACTCTCCAAATCGTTCCTCGCGGGCCCTGCCCGCCTTCAGACCGGGCGGTAATCCGCCCGGTATTCCGTCTTGTTCCTCAATACCGCCCACCCCATCCGGGCCATCTTGTTGGCCAGCGCCACCACCGCCTTGTTGTAGCCGCGCTCCGCCCGGATCCGGTTGATCCAGCGGCTGAGCCGGTCATCCTTCCCCGCCGCCGCCTTCACCACCGACCGCGCTCCATGCACCAGCAGACTGCGCAGATAGCCGTCTCCCCGCTTGCTGATCCCCTGCAGCCGTTCCTTCCCTCCGCTACTGTGTTGGCGGGGCACCAGACCCAGGGATGCGGACACATCCCGTCCCCGCCGCCAGGCCCGGCCGTCGCCGATCTGGCTGTAGAAAACCGGCGCCACCACCGGCCCGTAACCCGGGATCGCCCGCAGCCGCTTCACCGCCTCGTTCCGGCGGCTGTAGCCTTCCAGTTCCCGGGTGTAAAACGCAATGTGCGCGTCCAGCTCCTGAAACCGCCGGTAACTCTCCCACAACAGCTGCCGAAACCACTCGCTCAGGCCATTCTCCGCCTCCGACAGCACCTCCGGCAGGCGACGCCGCAGCGTATTCACCCCCTTGGGCAGAACAATCCCGTATTCCCCCAGCAGACCCCGTATCTGGTTGACCAGCGCCGTGCGGTCCGCAAGACAGCGCTCGCGCAGACGGTGCAGCGCCTGGATGTCCTGCTGCTCCGGTGTCTTCACCGACACAAACCGCATTTCCGGCCGCACCACCGCTTCGGCTATCGCCAGCGCGTCGTTGTAATCGTGCTTGTTCCCCCGCACAAACGGCTTCACGTACTGCGGCGGAATCAGCTTCACCTCGTGGCCCAGTGCCTGCAGCTCCCGCGCCCAGTAGTGGGCGCTCGCGCAGGCTTCCATCCCCACCAGGACCGGCTCCAGGTTCGCAAAATACGCCAGCACCTGCCCTCGCCTCAGCATCCGCTTGCGCACCACCTTGCCCCGCTCGTCGCAGCACACCACGTGAAACACGTGCTTTGCCAAATCCAGTCCAACTGTCGTAATCTTGCTCATGGTCTCCTCCTCCTTCTTCGATGGATGGTGAAGTGCTTCCATCTTGGCGCATCGTGACGCCGTTTTTAAGGGGGGGAGGAGACCATCTCATCGCCCTACGGCATTTCGCGTTTTTTGCGTTGAAATGTTTTCAGCCATCGTAGACCTCACGGATTGCCTTGCAACACAAATGGTGCGAGGCAATCCGTGAGGTCTACCGGAAAAACTTTGCGTCCTCTGCGCCTTCACGCCTTGGCGTTGGATTTTTCCCGTTCGCCTCAACGCCCCTCGTACCAGATCTTCCAGCGGCCATCGATGCGCTTGAGGTAGAGGCGCTTGCGCATGCGGCTGTCGTAGTTGTTGGAGCGGTAGTCCTGGGTGAAGCGGGCGACGACGATCGCCGGCTCATCAGCCTGGCGACGGGGATAGGCCAGCAGGGTGAGATCCTCGATGGCGATTTTCTGGAAGGTCTTGCCGGCAAACACCTGGCGCTTGCGCCGCTGCCAGCCGGCGAAATCGAAGCCGCGGGCCCAGAAATCCTCGGCATAGTGGGCGAGGTAGCGCTCGAGATCCAGGCTTTCCCAGTCCCGCCGCCAGGCCTCGATGGCGGCGAGCAGTTCCTGCCGCCGGGCACGCCATTCGCCCGGCGACAGCCACGCCACGCCGGGGCTGATCACCACCGGCGTGCGGCCCGGCGCCAGTTCCCCCTGCAGGCGTTGCAGGTCGCGATTGGTGAGCACCATGCAGCCTTCGCTGTCGCGCGGCGGGCGGCTGTAGTAGCGGCTCTCGGTGCCGTGCAGCCAGATCCCGTAGCCGGTCTTGCCCAGCCGCCGATCCAGTTCGTTGGGGTAGTTCACCGGGAAGGCGCCGATCCCGTACTTGTCCGGCAGTTTCTCGGAGGGGATGTGGGAGGTGATGAAATAGACGCCCTCCGGCGTGCGCAGATCGCCGACCTTGCGCTTGTCGCCGTCGAGCTTGCCGGTGCTCACGTAGTAGTCGGCCCGCATGCGCAGGCGGCCGTCGGCGTCGCGGCCATAGACGAACAGGCGGTGCAGGCGCTTGTCCACCAGCAGGGCGTTGTCCACCGATTCGCCGAGAGCGAGGATGGCGTCGGGCAGCCGCCCGCGCCAGCCGTCGAAGCCGATCCCGGCCAGGCGCAGGCGGGCCTCCTCCCGCAGGCGTTCCAGGCGGTCACGCTGCTCGGGGGCCAGGAACAGGCGGCTGAGAGGGCTGTGCCCCACGTCGGCCACCGGCTCCAGCGCGGCCAGGCGCAGATCCCCGCGCACCAGCCAGGCAAGATTGAAGTCGGGCTCGTCCCGCACCAGCCGGTCGAGTTCGGCCAGGGCGCCCTGCCGGTCGCCGTTGCGAAAACGCAGCACGCTGTGCACCAGCCGCGCCTCCGGATCGCTCGGCTGGCGGCTCAGCCGTTCCGCCAGCCGGGCCAGCACCGCCTCGACGCGCGCGCGCTCGGCGCCGGCGGGAATCGGGGCCGAAGCCTCGAGCCGCGCCAGGCGCAGCGGCGCCTCCTCGGCCAGGGCGGGCCCGGCCGCCAGCAACACGCACAAGAGCAGGATCACGCGATGCATGTCACAGGCTCCGTTCGGCCCGGATCCGCCAGCCCTCGGGGGTGTGTACCAGGGTCAGCTCCTTGCGGGTGCGATCCCGGTAGCGATCGGAACGGTAGTCCTGATCGAAGCGCACCCGCACCGTATCCCCCTGCGCGGACACCACCTGCACGTTCTCGATCCGCACCTGCACCCAGCGGGGGCGGCGCAGGCGCTCGCGCCGCAGGGCCTCCCAGGCGGAACGTTCCAGCCCGCCGGGGGGCTGGAAGTCGGCAGCATAGAAGCCCAGGTAGGCCGCCACGTCCTGCGCCGACCAGGCGCCGGACCAGTCGGCCAGCAGGGTCAGGATGGCCGGATCGGGGCCAGCGGGCGGCGGCGCGGCAGGCACCTCGGCCCTGGGCTTGAGGGTCTTCAGGGCCAGTTCCCGCGGGGCGGCGTCCACTTCCAGGGCCTTGCCGTAATCGCGGCGGGAGATCTCCTCGACCACCCGGGCCAGATTGCCCTGCACCACCGCGTAGCGGGGATCGCTGGCGATGGCCTCCTGCAGCAGGCGGTAGGCCTCTTCGAGCTGGCCGGCACGCGCCGCCGCCACGGCCCGGTTGTTGAGTTCGGCCAGGGGCTCGGCGCCGGCGGCGTGTGCCAGCGCGAGGAGCAGGATCAGGGTTGTTGTGCGAGTCCGTATCATGTTCGTTGTTCTGTTCCGTGCCACGGTGTCCAGCCTGCTCCAAAATCGCCGGTCACGATTCGGGTGCCGGCACGAAGCCCCCTTTGGCGGACAGCCGTTTCGTGACCGTCAGCCGCAGGGATGCGGCTGTCGAGCCTACAGGGATGTATTCACGGCGGGTCACGAAACGGCTGTCCGCCAAAGGGGGCGACCCTGACACCAGCAACAGCCCTTGTCATGCCCGAAGGTTTGGAGCAGTTGTTCAGTCTATGATAACCGGGCTGCGTCGCCCTGTCCGGTTATCGGCCGGCGCCGGTGCGGCTTCACTCCGGCAGCGGCAGGCGCTCCATGAGGTAGCACAGGCAGTCCTGCCGGATCACTTCCCGATCCAGGGTGAGCATGGAGGGCATCACCGGCGTGCGGGTCTGGATCCAGCCGGCATTGATGTCGAAGAAGCGGGGGAACACTTCCCGGCCGGCCTCGTCGGTCACCATGAAGGGTTGCAGGCCCTCGCGCAGCACCCGGCCGAAGGCGGTGCCGGCCGGCAGCTCGGTGAAGTTGAAACGGTCGATGTCCGGCAGCAGGCACAGATCCGCCCCTTCCCGATCGCCGAAGCCGAAACGCACCTCGGGCGGGATCTTCACCGTGGCCACGGTGTGAAACAAATCCACGTCGCGGTGCGTGAGGGGATGCTCGGGGAAGTGATCCAGATGCAGGCAGGCCTCGAGGAATTCGCTCACGTGGGCCTCGCCGCGCGCCTGCCCCGGCTGGCCGCATTCGACCGTGACCGCCGGGCAGCGGCTGGCCATGGCCAGCGACAGCACCGTGTCGGGCCGGATGAAGTACACCACCGTGCGGCTGAACAGCCGGGCCAGGTGCAGAAAGCGGTTCTCGAGCCGGTTGACGCAGGCGTAATGGGGATTCTTGCCGGTGTTGTTGTGCACGTCCACCGCGGCGAACCACTCGCGCCGATCCAGCTCCGCCAGCACCTGCCGGGCCAGGCGGTGCTCGGGCGCGTGCCCCTCCCCGCGCCAGATCCGGTTGTAGTCCTGCTGGCCCGGCAGCACCCGCCGGCCTTCACGGGCCGCCTGCACGTTGCCGATGAACAGGGTCAGGGCCCGGGGCAGGGGCCGGCCGGCATGCCGGGCCAGCAGCCGGCGCACCGCCTCCCAGCCGGTGGTCTCGTTGCCGTGCAGCAGCACCGAGACGAACAGCGCCGGCGTGCGCTGGCCGGGGAAGTGCAACAGGGCGGGGCCGGGCAGGATTTCGTGCAGACGGGTGGCGTCGCGCTCGAACAGGCCCGGCGGAGGGGCATCGAGGATGGTGAGGGAAATGTCGGTCATCAGAGCGTCCATTCGTGCACCGGCTGGCCGCTGTCCTGGCGCTCGAGGTAGGCGGCGGTGAGGCCCCGCATGTCCCGGCCGTGACGTTCCACCCAGGCCCGCTGCCAGGTGGCGCCGTTCTGGCCGGTGGCGTTGCGCGCGGCGATGATGCCCAGCAACTGTTCCCGATCGTCGGCCGCCACCTCCAGCCGTTCGAGGCCGGCCCGGGCCAGCGGCAGCAGGGCATCCCGGATCAGGTCCGGCAAGGGATGGGTGCGGCCGTCCTGCCAGTGGATCGCGGCCCGCAGGCCATGCCGGGCGGCGCTGTAGAAGTTGTCCCGCACCTGATTGAAGGGCAGAACCGACTCGGGCGCCACGGCCATTTCGGCCAGGCTGGTGACCAGGCCGTAATAGAAGGCCGCGTTGGCCATGGCATCGGGAATGCTGGGGCCGGTCGGCACCACCCGGTGCTCGATGCGCAGATGGGGGCGTCCCGCCGCGTCGAAACCGACCAGCGGCCGGTTCCAGCGCCAGATGGTGCCGTTGTGCAGGCGCAGATGGTGCAGTTGCGGATCGACCTCGCCCAGGTCCTCCGGCAACAGCACCGGATAGTGTTCCCGGTTCTCCTCGAACAGCTCCAGCAGCGAATGGCGCACATAACCGCTGCCGAAGGTGACCCGGCGGATGGGCCCGAAACGGGCCCCGGCATAGCCGCCCACCGCCACCGCCTGCTCGAACAGGGGGATCCGCGTCTCGTCCCACAGGTTCTTGCCGAACAGCCAGGGCGAGTTGGCGCTGATGGCCACCAGCGGCGCGGAGGCGATGAGGCTGGCGTTGTAGAGGCGCACCGCCCGCGCCGGATCCACCTGCAGATGGATCTGGAAGGAGGTGGCCGCCGCTTCCAGCATCACGTCGCGGTGGGTCACGCGCAGATGCTCGACGCCGTTGATGTCCAGCACCAGCGGCCGGCCCCGGCGCAGACGCACCACCTCCCGGTTCAGGGCCCGGTAGCGGGCCATCTGCGACATGTTGGCGAGGCTGAAATCCTCGTTCTCGGCGGTGGGCAGGATGCCGATCATGGCGATCCGGCAGTCGATCCCGGCCGCCGCCGCGCGGCAACGCTGCCAGGTGCGCGTCAGCTCGCCGTGCATGGCCGAGAAGGCGTGGCCGCGCAGGGGCTGCGGCGTGCCGTTGACCTCGAAGTTGAAGCTGGCCAGCTCGGGGCTGGCCATGGGATCGTCGAGGCGGGCGAGAAACTCGGCGTTGCGGGGCGCCGGGCGCAGCTCCGCATCCAGCAGCCAGGCCTCCAGCTCGAACCCGGCCACCGGCGCGGCATGGGCGAAGCGATCCTCGGCGAACCAGCGGGCCAGCAGGGCCGTCTCGGCCGCCAGCCGCTCGCGGTAGCGGGCGTGATCCGCCGCGTCGAAACGGCTGTGGCGGATCTCCTCACCCATGGTCCCGCTCCCCGGCCAGCAGCGCATCGAGGCCGGCCAGCCGCTCGGGGGTGCCGATGTCGAACCAGCGGCCCCGATGATGCTCGCCGCTGACCCGCCCCCCGGCCATGGCCTCGCGCAGCACCGGCGCCAGGGGCCGCCGCCCCGGAGGAAGCCCGGCGAACAGGGCCGGCGAATAGACGCCGATGCCGCTGAAGGTCAGCCGCGGCGCACCCTCGGCATGCACCCGCCCCCCTGCCAGACGAAAATCGCCCTGCGGATGCTGGGGCGGATTGTCCACCAGCACCAGGTGGGCCAGATCGCCGCCCAGCGCTGTGGGCAGGCGCGCGAAGGCGTAGTCGGTCCAGATGTCGCCGTTGACCACCAGAAACGGCGCCTCGCCCAGAAGCGGCAGGGCATTGACGATGCCGCCGGCCGTCTCCAGGGCGCCGGGCGGCTCGGGGGAATAGCGGATCTGCAGGCCGAAGCGCCCGCCATCGCCCAGGGCCGCCTCGATCCGCTCGCCCAGCCAGGCATGGTTGATCACCACCTCGGTGATGCCGGCGGCCGCCAGCGCCTGGAGATGCCACTCGATGAGCGGCCGTCCGCCCACCGCCAGCAACGGCTTGGGCGTGGTGTCGGTGAGCGGGCGCATGCGCTCGCCCCGGCCGGCGGCGAGGATCAGGGCGCGCATGGGAGTGGCGAGCGACGAGGGACGAGGGACGAGGAGATCACCGGTGCGATTCCTGCAATTGCGGAATGACCCGGGTTTCGATGAAGGCGCCGAATTCCCCGAGTTCCGGGCAGCGGCGGGCGGCTTCGCGGACGTAGCCGAGGGTGCGGGGGATGTCGTTCAGGTAACCGGGCTTGCCGTCGCGGTGGTTGAGGCGGGCGAAGATGCCGATGGCCTTGAGATGGCGCTGGACGCCCATGCGCTCGAACCAGTGCAGGAAGGTGGCGAAGTCGACGCCGTCGAGCAGGCCGTCGGCCCGCGCGCGGGCGTGGTGTTCGCGCAGCCAGGCTTCCACCCGCGCGCGGGGCCAGGCGATGTAGCAGTCGCGCAGCAGGGAGACCGCATCGTAGGTGACGGGGCCGGCCACCGCATCCTGGAAGTCGAGAATGCCGGGATTGGGTTCGCCGATCATCAGGTTGCGGGAATGGTAGTCCCGGTGCACGAAGACCACCGGCTGTTCCAGGGCGCTGGCGGCCAGGGCCTCGAAGGCGGCATCGAGCAGCGCCCGCTCGTCGTCCGACAGGCGCAGGCCGAGGTGGGTCCCCAGATACCAGTCCCGGAACAGGTGCATCTCCTGCATCAGCAGGGCCCGATCGTAGGGCGGCAGATCGGCGGTGTCGCCCGCCTGCAGGCGGCGCAGGGCCGCCAGCGCATCGCCGTAGAGCGCGTCCGCGGTGCTGTCGGTGAGCGCCGGCAGATAGGGGCGATCCCCCAGATCGGTGAGCAGCAGGAACCCCGCCTCCGCGTCCGCCGCGAGCACCTCGGGCACGTGCAGCCCCATGGCCAGGAGCCGGGCGGAGAGTCGGCGAAAAGGACCGGTATCCTCGCGCTCGGGCGGCGCATCCATGACGATGCGCGTCTCGCCGGGCAGATGCAGACGGAAATAACGGCGGAAGCTGGCATCGGCGGAGGCCGGCGTGAGACGGAAACCGCGCAGGCCGAGCGCGCCCTGCAACCATGCCTCGAGCCGGTGCCGGCGCGGATCGTCCTGATGCGCAATCGAGTTCATCGCGGCCATTATACAGATTGTCCAGCAGGGCGATCCGCGCCTGAAGCGTCGTTCCGAATTCCCGACCCCTTTCGAGATTGCACCAGTATCAAACACGCCCTTGAGGTCGGTATGTATAATCGCCGCACGACCCTGCGCACAAGCCCGTCCATGTCCGGATCCTTCCGTCTCCTCTCCCTGCTGTTGCTGCTGTTCGGCATGCCGGCCTTCGGGGCCACCCTGCCGTTGTGTGCCAGCGACCGCTATCCGGCAATTCCGGCCATCGTGCCGCCCCCGGACGATCGGATCCACATCGCCGCCGACAGCGCCACCCTGGTCCGCGACGGCGTCTCGCACCTGGAAGGCCGGGTGATGATCCGCCGCGAGCGCCTGCAACTGGAAGCGGACCGGGCCGACTACGACTACCTCACCGGCCATCTCGACGCCCGCGGCCGCATCCGCCTGCTGGCGCCGGGGCTGCTGGTGACCGGCGAGCGGATCCAGGCCCGCCTGCGCGAAGAGGAAGCCGACGTGCTGCGGGCCCGCTACTTCACCACCGAGCGGGCCAACGGCCGGGCCGAACGGCTGCAGGCCCGCGGCCCGCGCCAGCTCGACCTGGTGAGCGCCACCTTCACCACCTGCGATCCCGACTCGCCCGCCTGGGAACTGGGCGCCAGCCACATCCATCTGAACCTGGACTCGCGCCAGGGCACCGCCCGCAACGTGGTGCTGCGGGCCGGCGATCTGCCCGTGTTCTGGCTGCCCTGGATCCGCTTTCCCATCGGCGACGAACGCCTCACCGGTTTCCTGTTCCCCACCTTCGGCAACTCGGACAAGCTCGGCCTGCAGGTACAGACCCCCTTCTACTGGAACATCGCGCCCAACTACGACGCCACCATCACCCCCTGGTACATGGAAAAGCGCGGCACCCTGCTGCGCGGCCAGTTCCGCTACCTGCACCGGCGCAACCGTGGCCGGCTCGACGCCGACTGGCTGGGCGCCGATCGGGTGACCGGCAACGAACGCTGGGGCCTGCGCTGGCAGCACCGGGGCGCCCCGGCCCGCGGCTGGACCACCGAGGTCGACTACAGCGAAGTCTCCGACCCGGACTACTTCAACGACTTCGGCGCCAGCCTCGCCGTGACCAGCGTCACCCACCTGCAGCAGCGCGGCGCCATCAACTGGGCCGGGCGCAACTGGGAAGCCGGCCTGCTGGCCCAGGCCTTCCAGACCCTCAACGGCAGCCCCAGCTACGAACGCCTGCCGCAACTGCACTTCCAGAGCCACTACCCGGAACGCAACCGGCGCCTGCACTTCGGCCTGGCCGGCGAATGGGTGCGCTTCGCCCATCCGCTGCCGTCCGCCGTGCGCGGCGACCGTCTCGATCTGCGCCCCAGCCTCAGCCTGCCCGTTCGCGAGGACGCCGGCTTCGTGATACCGCGCCTGAGCTGGCGCTACACCCGCTACGCCCTCGAGAACGCCAGCCCGGGCCAGCCGACGGCCATCGCACGCACGCTGCCCACCTTCAGCCTCGACAGCGGCCTGTTCTTCGAACGCACCACCGCGAACGCCATCCAGACGCTCGAACCCCGGCTGTTCTACGTCTACACTCCCTATCGGGATCAATCGGATCTGCCGGTGTTCGACACCCGCTACCGCCCCTTCGGCATCAACGAACCGGTGCGCGAAGACTTCTTCGACGGCGTGGATCGGGTGGAAGACGCCAACCGCCTCACCGCCCTGCTCACCAGCCGCTGGCTGGACGCGGCGACCGGCGACGAACGGCTGCTGGTGAGCCTCGGCCAGATCCGCTACTTCGCCGACCGGCGCGTGACCCTCCCGGGCCAGCCGGTGGTCACCACCAGCCGCTCCAACTTCATCGCCCGCGCCGTCTACCGCCCCAACGCCCACTGGCACGCCGCCGGCGACCTGGCCTGGAACCCCGAGATCGGCGACTTCGACACCTACAACCTGCGCCTGGCCTGGACGCGGGACGGCGAACACCGCCTGCACCTGGACTACCGCAACACCCGCGACCGACTGGAAACCGCCGAAACCGGCTTCACCTGGCGGCTCACCCCCCGCTGGCGCTTCGACGGCCGCTACCTCCACGACCTGCGTGCCGATCTGGCCCTGGAAAAGACCCTCGGCGTGCGCTACGACAGCTGCTGCTGGGCCCTGGGCCTGCGCGGCCGGGAACGATTCATCAACACCTCGGTCGAACCCGAACGCAGCGTCTATTTCGAAGTGGAACTCAAGGGCCTGGCGGGGGTCAGCACCGGCCCCTGAGAGGCAACGGCGGGTGGCCCGCAAGCGTTTCCGCCGCCATCCCGCAACTTCGCTCGCCATCCCCCGACACTGTCGGCCGGCAAGCGCAGCGGAACCGGCGAAAACCGGTTTTGTCGATTGTTCTTATGATTGTTTCGGCCAATGATTTCGGGACCGCCCTTGAGGCGGGGGAGGCGTTTCGTGACACGCCGTGAATACCTCCCTGTAGGCTCGACGGCCGCATCCCTGCGGCCGACGGTCACGAAACGCCTCCCCCGCCTCAAGGGCTCCGTGCCAACATCTGATTTGTGTACCAATTTTCAACATGTCGGTAAGACGCCTTTCCACGAATGGAAATGTCAGATACCAGACCGGAGGCCACACCACTCGGGTTAGGCGCCGCATTTCGTGGCCCCGCAGCGCCCTGTGCTATGATGACCACCCTTTCGTTTTCACCTGCCCGTTCATGATGTCACGCCTGTTTTCCGTCCTGCTGCTCGCCCTGCTGGCCCTGCCGGCGGCGGCGAAGATCGTCGAGGAGATCGACCACATCGTGGCCGTGGTCAACGACGACGTGATCACCGCCACCGAGCTCGAGCGCCAACTGCGGATGATCAAGACCCGCCTGCAACGCCAGCAGACCCGTCTGCCGCCGGATCCCGTGCTGCGCAAACAGGTGCTCGACCAGATGATCATGGAACAGCTGCAGTTGCAGGAAGCCGCGCGCATCGGCATCCGCATCGACGACGAAACCGTCAACCGGGTGATCGCCGGCATCGCCCGTGACAACAACCTGACCCTCGAACAGTTCCGCCAGGTGCTGACCCGCGACGGCTTCGACTTCGCCAGCTACCGGGAACAGATCCGCAACAGCCTCACCATCAACCAGCTGCGCAAGCAGCGGGTGGAAAGCCGGATCAACGTCAGCGAACGGGAAGTGGCCAACTACCTGACCAACCAGGCCAACCGCAAGGGCCACGACGACGACTACCGCCTGGCCCACATCCTCGTGGCCCTGCCCGAGGCCGCCTCGCCCGAGCAGATCGCCGCGGCCCGCAGGAAGGCCGAGGCCATCCACCAGCGACTCGAGGCCGGGGCCGACTTCACCCAGACCGCCATCGCCGAATCCAACGCCCCCGACGCCCTCCAGGGCGGCGACCTCGGCTGGCGCAAGGCCGGCCAGTTGCCGTCGCTGTTCGCCGACGTGGTGCGCAAGCTGCAGCCGGGCCAGATCAGCGACGTGATCCGCAGCCCCTCCGGCTTCCATATCGTCAAGCTGATCGACAAGCGCAGCCGCGAGGACCGCCACGTGGTCCAGCAGACCCTGGCCCGGCACATCCTCATCAAGCCCGACGAGATGACCTCCAGCGAAGCCGCCCATGCCGAACTGCTGCGCATCCGCGAGCGCCTGGAAGCCGGCGCCGACTTCGGCGAGATCGCCCGCGCCGTCTCCGACGACACCGCCTCCGCCGCCGAGGGCGGCAGCCTCGGCTGGGTCAGTCCCGGCACCATGGTGCCGCGCTTCGAGGAAGAGATGAACCGGCTCCAGCCCGGCCAGATCAGCCAGCCCTTCCAGACCCGCTTCGGCTGGCACATCGTGCAGGTGATGGCCCGGCGCCAGCACGACGACACCGAAGCCTGGGAGCGGCAACAGGCCCGGCGCCTGATCGCCAAGCGCAAGATCGACATCGCCATGCACAACTGGCTGCGCGAACTGCGCAGCACCGCCTACGTGGAATACCGGCTCAACCAGTGACCGCCCCTGCGCCGCCCATCGCCGTCACCCCCGGCGAACCGGCCGGCGTGGGCCCCGATCTGCTCCTGCAGATCGCGGCCCGGGACTGGCCCGCGCCGCTGGTGGCCATCGCCGATCCCGAACTGCTCGACGCCCGCGCCCGGCAACTGAATCTCGCCATCCGGCTCACCGACTTCCACGGCGACTGCCGCGAACACCGCGCCGGCGAACTGCCGGTGATCCCCGTGCCCCTGGCCGTCCCCGCCGAAGCGGGCAAACCCGATCCGGCCAACGCCGACTACGTGCTGGAAACCCTGCGCCGCGCCACCCTCGGCTGCCGCAACCACGTGTTCGGCGCCCTGGTCACCGGCCCCGTGCACAAGGGCGTGATCAACGAGGCCGGCCAGCCCTTCACCGGCCACACCGAATTCCTCGCCGAACTCACCGGCACCGCACAGGTGCTGATGGTGCTGGCCGCCCCCGGCCTGCGCGTGGCCCTGGCCACCACCCATCTGCCCCTGACCGAAGTGGCCGCCAGCCTCGATCCCGATCGCCTGACCACTACCCTGCAACTGCTGCACGACGGCCTGCGCCGCCACTTCGGCATCGAACGCCCCCGGATCCGCGTGCTCGGCCTCAACCCCCATGCCGGCGAGGATGGCCACCTGGGCCGCGAAGAGATCGAAATCATCACCCCGGTGCTCGACCGCCTGCGCAACGCCGGCATGGATCTGGAAGGCCCCGTCCCCGCCTGCACCGCCTTCAACCCCGACCGCCTCGCCGACTGCGACGCCGTCCTGGCCATGTACCACGACCAGGGCCTGCCCGTGCTCAAGCACCTCGGCTTCGGCCGGGCCGTCAACATCACCTTCGGCCTGCCCTTCGTGCGCACCTCCGTCGACCACGGCACCGCCTGCGAACTGGCCGCCACCGGCCGCGCCGACCCCGGCAGCCTCACCGCCGCCATCGAAACCGCCATTGCCATGACCGGGCTGGAGGCGCCGAACGCGTCCTCTGCAAATGACACGGAGGTCACGGAGACACGGAGAACACAGAGAGCGAGCGATGCCGATTCTGCATAACAGCAGTGCGTAGGGTGGCTCAAGCGTAGCGGAGCCGCCATCTCGGGATGACACGATTTTTTTCGCCGGCTCCGCTACGCTTGAGCCGGCCTACATCCGCCCCACACCGGTACCGTTTGTGTCAGCACAAATTCGAGAGGTTTAATATCATCACTCGTCCACTCAGAGCCCTCTGCGTTTCTTACACCTCATCCTTCGAAGCCCCCATGAACGCCGCCCGGATCGCCGCCGCCGCCGCGTCCAGATCGATGGCCGTCATCTCCTCCTCCCCGGCCGTCGCCGGCGGGCAGAAGGCCAGGCGGTTTGCGGGGCGGTTGAGGGTCTGCCAGCGCAGGGCGGTGGCGGAGCGGCGGCGGGTGTAGAAGGCGGCGGTGGGCCGGTCGAGGGCGCCGGCGATGTGCAGGGGGCCGGTGGAGCCGCTGATGAACAGATCGGCGAGGTCCAGCACCCGGGCGAAGGCCTCCAGCCCCTCGCGGGAGACGTGCACCACCGGCGCAAGTTCCGGGATCCGCGCGGCCAGGTCCCGGGCCCGGGCCTCCTCGCCGGGCCCGGCGGTGATCACCACCTGCCAGGGGGAGGGGGGCGCCAGCTTGCGCAACAGTTCGGCGTACCGGGTCACGTTCAGGTTGGCCGCCGAGCCGCCGTGGCCGGGATGCACGAACAGCAGCCGGGCATCTTCCGCGAGTTCATGGCGGGCCAGGAAATCGCGGCGCGTGGCCGCCCGTTCCGCTGCGGAAAAACGCAGGCAGGGCGGCGTCGGCAGGGGCGGCAGCGGCACGCCGATGGCCGCCAGGCAGGCCTCGGCCAGCTCCCGGTTGTAGACGTGCTCGGGCTTTTCCGACCGCGAGCGGCGCTGGCGGATCCGGCGGTTGAAGAAGATCTGAGCCAGCTTGGTGGCCGGCGCCAGGCGCAGGGGAATGCCGGCCAGCCACAGGGCGATGGCGATGCGGGTGCTGGAAAACAGCACCACCGCCGCCTCGTAGCGCGCGGCGCGCAACTGCCTCGCCAGCGCCAGGGTGTTGCGCCAGCCGGGCCCCGGATCCCGCACAATGCCGTCGATGGTGCCGAAGCGGGCCGCCATGGGCGCCGTGTAGTCCTGCACCAGGGCGTCGATGCGTGCCCCGGGCAGGGCCGCGCGCAGCAGGGCGAAGGCGGGACAGGTGAGCATGAAGTCCCCCAGCTTGTCGTTGCGCACCACCAGGATGCGCCGCCCCGCTCCGCTCACCTGAACATCCCCACCAGCCAGAACAGGCCGAACAGCAGCGGCTGGTGCACCACGTAGATGGCCAGGCCATGCCTGCCCGCCAGGGCCAGGCCGCGGCTCAAGGGATCGTCGCGCCGCCACTCGCGCACCCCGGCCAGCGCCGGCCAGCGCCGCAGGCCATGGCCGAGAAAGATCCCGACCAGCACCACGCCCAGCCACGGGATCACCGGCACGTAATCCTCGGTAAAGGGCTTGTGGGTCATCAGGCCAATCCAGTGCAGCCAGGGCTGATTGAACAGCGGATGGCTGAACACCTGGTCCAGCACGATGAGCCCGATCCCCAGCCCCAGGGCCAGGCGCGGCCGATCCACGAAAGGCAGGGCCGCAACGCTGGCGAAGGCGATGAAGTGCAGGATGCCGAACACGATGACCCGCTGCGGATTGCTCACGTAGCTGGCCGCGGTGATGGCCAGGGCGAAGAACACCAGCAGGCCCAGGCGCCGGAAATAGCGGGGCCAGCGCATCCCGCCCCGCGAGGCCAGCACCAGCGACACCCCGACCAGCGAAAGGAACAGGCTGACGATCAGCGTGCGCAGATTGAGCCAGAAAGGATCCCGGTAGAAATCGAAATCCGCATAGCCGAAATGCCACAGATCCCAACTGAAGTGGAAATACACCATCAGCGCGATGGCGACGCCGCGCAGGATGTCGATGGTCTGATAGCGGGTCTTGACGGTCATGGGCAGCGCCATTCTGACAGAAACCGGCGGTCTGCGGCGAGCCTGAATCCTTCTCCCAAATGTCGGTCGGCCTTCAGGCCGAGCTGCGAGGGGGATACACGGATACATAACTGTTTCAGGATATAGATCAAGCTTGGCTACAGGCACGAAGCCCTCATGGCTGGAGGGGGTGGCGTGACCTTCGGCCGCAGGGATGCGGCCGTAGAGCCTACAGGGAAGTATTCACGGCGTGTCACGCCACCCCCTCCAGCCATGAGGGCGGCCTCAGCCCGGGTATCCAGCAACAAAATAACGCATATTTCGGATCAGATATTTATCAGGCTGTCATTGCCCGTCCTCCGCGCCGGCGGGGAGGTCGACCTCTACCAACGGCTACTCTTTTGCCCCCGGCTCCGGTATCTTGTAGCCCTGTCTTCGTCCCCGTTCCCGCCATGTCCCACCGCCCCCGCAAGCGCTTCGGCCAGAACTTCCTGCACGATCCCGGCGTGATCCGGCGCATCACTGAGGCCATCGCCCCCCGCCCCGGCGAGGCCATGGTCGAGATCGGGCCCGGCCAGGGCGCCCTCACCTGCGAGCTGCTGCCCCGCCTCGGCAGGCTGGACGTGGTGGAGCTGGATCGGGATCTCGTCCGCCCCCTGTCCGAGCGCTGCGGCAGCCTCGGCGAGCTGCGCATCCACCAGGCCGACGCCCTGAAGTTCGACTTCCGCCCCCTGGCGCCAGGCCCCCATGCCCTGCGGGTGGTGGGCAACCTGCCCTACAACATCTCCACCCCCCTGCTGTTCCACCTCATCGATCAGATCGAGATCATCCGCGACATGCACTTCATGCTGCAGAAGGAAGTGGTGGAACGCCTGGTGGCCCGGCCCGGCAGCCACGCCTGGGGACGGCTGGCGATCATGGTCCAGTACCACTGCGCCACCGAGATGCTGTTCACCGTGGGCCCCGGCGCCTTCCGCCCGGCGCCGAAGGTGGAATCGGCGGTGGTGCGGCTGGTGCCCCACGACACCCCGCCGGTGGACGTGGACGCGGCGCGCCTGAAACGGGTGGTGGCCCAGGCCTTCGCCCACCGGCGCAAGACCCTGCGCAACAACCTGCGCGGCCTCCTCGAACCCGAGGCCATCGCCGCCCTCGGCATCGACCCCGGCCTGCGCCCCGAACGCCTCACCCTGGAACAGTTCGCCGCCCTGGCCAGGGCCCTTGACGGGCAGGAGCGAGGGTCGGGAGACGAGGGACAAGGGTAGGAGAAGCGGCCCCCTCGCCGCGATTCCCGACCGACCTCACCCACCCGGATTCAACTCCCCCGCCCCCGGGCCGCTATTACCGGTATCGACCGACACCGGATCCCGCCGTCATGGATGCCGACGACCACAACGCCCTGCTGCTGTTCCGGGTCGGCCCGGTGTGCTGCTGCGCGCCGAGCCGGCCGGTGGCGGCCGTGGTCACGCCGCCGCCCCTGCACCGGCCGCCGGGCACCGACGCCCTCCATCCGGGCGTCTTCCGCCATGTCAGCGGCCTGGTGCGCGTACTGGATCTGCGCATCGGCTTCGGCACCCCCGCGGAGGACAATGCCGCCTCGCGGATCATCGTCGCCGACGTGGCCGGCGCGCCCACCGGCTTTGCGGTGGACGAAATCCTCGACGTGCTGGCCTGGCCGAAGGAAGGCTGGGGAAACCTGCCGCCCCTGGTGCCGCGCCGCCTGTTCCGCGGCACCCTCGAACACGGAGGCCGGCTGTACCTCTACACGGAATTCGCCCGCCTGAACGGCATCGACGCGCCGGGGATCCTGCACGGCTACCTGCAAGGCCTCGACCGCCCCGCTGCCTCTGCATCGGCGGCGGCCGCCCCTGACACGCCCCCCTCGCCCGCGCCGGCAGGCGCGCCTCCCGATCCCTCCGCCACGGCAGCGGACAGACGCCCGGCGGCTGCCCGCCCGGCCCCATCGGCCGTACCGCGGTCCGTCCCTGCCGAGCGCCCTGCGGCACCGGCCCGCCCCTCCGCCGTACCGGCGCCGACCCGCAAACGATCGCGCGCCCCCGCCGAAGGGGAGCGCGCCGCCCGCCCGGCACCGCAGCGCCCGCCCGAACGGCCGCGAACCCCGGCGCCGGCCGCGACCCACCGGCCGCCCCCCGCGCAACTGGCCCCGTCCCCCCCTGTCGCCAGCCGGCCTCGGCCGGTCGGAACGAATACGCCTGCACCCCGACTCAATACCGAAAGCGAGCACTCACCATCATCGCCTTCGCCGCCGAGCAGACAGCCCGAGGCGCTTTCCGGCGGGGGAGCGGGCTGGCTGCTCGGCGGCGCGTTGCTGCTGGTCCTCGGTCTTGCCGGCTGGCTGGGCCGCGGCGCCTGGGTGGAGAACGAGCCGCCAACGGTGGCCCTTTCCCTGCCCACATCCGCGGCGCTCGCGCCCGTGCCGGAGCCACCGTCCCCGGTGCCGGAAACCCGCCAGGAAATCCCTGACCCGGCGGACCGGGATCTCGAACCGGCACGCCCCGCCGAGAGGGCATCCGACACGCCCGATTCGGAAGCACCGCAAGCCCCGCCCCCGGCACGCCCCGCCTACCGGGCCGAAATCCACAAGGACAGCCAGGGCATCACCCTGGTTCTCCACCAGCCGCGCGCACCGCAAGCCGGCCCGCCGGCTGCGGCGCCCCGGCCCCCGGCACCGGCGGCCGGGACCACCCCGCCATCCTCGCCGCCGGTCGAAGCACCGCCCCCGCCGGAGGCCGCCACGACGCCTCCACCGCCGCGCCGGCCCCCCGAAGCCGTCCACGTGCAGCGCGAGATCGTGCACATCGTGGTCAGGGGCGACACCCTCTGGGACATCGCCGCCCGCTACGTCCACGACCCCTTCCGCTATCCCGAACTGGCGCGCCTGAGCCGGATCCGCAACCCCGACCTCATCTACCCCGGCGACCGGGTGCGGATCCTCGTGGTGCGGGACTGACCCGGACATTGCCCTTCACGCGGGTCGGCCTGAAGGCCGACCTACGAGGACTTGTCCGCGCGGCCCCGGCCGGGCAATACTGCCGGCCATGAGCGAAGACGTTCTGCTGTGCCGCGATCTGCCTGCGGGCGCCCTGGCAGCGCTGCTCGCGCCCTGGCGACTGAAGGTGGTCACCGTCCCCGACCACGAACCCCTGCCCGGCAGCTTCTGGGGCGATCCGGAAGCCGGCCTGATCGGCGATCGCCTCTACGTGCGCCCCGTCACGCCGGTGCAATCGGCCCTGCACGAGGCCTGCCATTACCTCTGCATGGATGCCGAACGCCGCGCCCGCCTGCACACCGACGCCGGCGGCGGCTACGACGAGGAAAACGGCGTCTGCTATCTGCAAATCCTCCTCGCCGACGCGCTGCCGGGCATGGGGCGGGAGCGAATGCTCACCGACATGGACCGCTGGGGATACAGTTTCCGTCTCGGCTCGGCCCGCGCCTGGTTCGAGAACGACGCCGAGGACGCCCGCCAATGGCTGCGCGATCACGGCCTCATCGACGCACGGGACACCCCCACCGGCCACCTGCGCCAGGACTGAGCCCCGGTTCAAGTCGTCCACCCCGCTGCCGATAGAGATCCCGCACCTGCCTGGAGAAATGCCCATGTCCTTCGAAAGCATTCACAACTACTACGAGCAGCGGGTTCTCGAAGCCCTGCTGGCCGGCCCCGAGGGCCTGCAGAGCAGCGACGACGACTACCTCAGCGACATCGCCTGCGTGGCCCTCAACCAGCTTCCGGCCCGCTACGTCCGGCACAACGTGGATCTGATCTTCTACATGACCCCGGAAGAACGCGAACGCATGGACGAAGACGTGGCCCGCGCCGTGCGCACGGCCATCGACTACGTCAACCAGCATCGCGACGACGAACGGCCGCAGACCATCTCGGTCTGATATGCTCTTCCCTCCCCAGCCGGAAACCGATCCCATGAGCCTCGACAAGACCCGTTACAACACCCAGGTGGAAGTGGAGACCCGCTACCTGCCCGATCAGTCCGATCCGGCGCAGAACCGCTACGTCTTCGCCTATACCATCACCATCGTCAACCAGGGCTCGGTGGCGGCCAAACTGCTCACCCGCCACTGGATCATCACCGACGCCGAAGGCAAGGTGCAGGAAGTGCGCGGCGAAGGCGTAGTGGGCGAACAGCCCTACCTCAAGCCCGGCGACGGCTTCCGCTACACCAGCGGCACCATCCTCGAAACCCCCATCGGCAGCATGCAGGGCAGCTACCAGATGATCGCCGACGACGGCACCGAATTCGACGCCGAAATCCCCCCCTTCAACCTGGCCGTCCCCAACACCCTGCATTGACGGCAGCGCAAAGAGGACAAACGGAACCTTCCCACTGTTCCTTCCCTTTTTCCTCTTGTATCTTTCCTCCATGCTGAAACACAGCTACACGCTGCTCGCGCCCCTCTACGATCGGCTGGTGGCCCGCGCCTCCGAGCCCATGCGCCGCCGCTCGCTGGCGCGGCTGGGTGACGTGCAGGGCAAGCAGATCCTCCTGACCGGCGTCGGCTCCGGGCTGGATCTGCCCCATCTGCCCGAGGGCGGGCACTACACCGGCCTCGACCTCACGCCGGCCATGCTGCGCCGGGCCCGCCGCCGGATCCCCCTCAACCGCCACGTGGAACTGGTGGAAGGCGATGCCATGGCCCTGCCCTTCGCCGCCGAGCGCTTCGACATCGTGATCATGCACCTGATCCTGGCGGTGGTGCCCGAGCCCGCCGACGCCCTGCGCGAGGCGGCCCGCGTGCTCCGGCCCGGCGGCCGCGTCCTGATCCTCGACAAGTTCCTGCGCCCCGGCCAGCTCGCCCCCCTGCGGCGCCTGCTCAACCCCCTCATCCGCCACCTCGCCACCCGCACCGACGTGGTCTTCGAACACCTGCTGCCGCTGGCCCCCTCCCTGCGGGTCATGGCCGACGAACCCGCCGTCCCCGGCGGCTGGTTCCGGCACATCGAACTGCACAAGCGCCTGTAAAAGGCAGAGGAAAGGGGAAAGAGACAAGCGCAGGCGCTTGTCTCCTTCCGCTTGCCTCTTGTATCTTGCCCGAATGCCCACTTACGCCATCGGCGACCTCCAGGGTTGCCAGCCTTCCCTGCGCGAACTGCTCGAGCACATCGGTTTCGATCCGGATCGGGACCGGCTGTGGCTGGTGGGCGATCTGGTCAGCCGGGGTCCCGAATCGCTGGAGACGCTGCGCTTCGTGCGCAACCTGGGCAAGGCGGCCGTGTGCGTGCTGGGCAATCACGATCTGCATCTGCTGGCCATTCATGCCGGTGTGCGCGAGACCCGCGACCGGGGCCTGAAGGCCATCCTCAAGGCGCCGGACGGCGACGCCCTGATCGACTGGCTGCGCCGGCGGCCGCTGCTGCACCACGATCCGCGCCTCGACGCGACCCTGGTCCATGCCGGCGTGCATCCGGCCTGGACGCTGGAGGAGGCGCAGGCACGGGCGGCCGAACTGCAGGAAATCCTCGCCGGCCCGCGCTGGACCGCCTTCCTGCACCGCATGTACGGCAACCTGCCGGATCGCTGGGACCCCGGCCTGCGCGGCTGGGACCGCCTGCGCTTCATCTGCAACAGCTTCACCCGCATGCGCTACCTGCACCCCGACGGCCGCCTCAACCTGGCCGACAACGGCGCCCCCGGCACCCAGCCCGAAGGCGATCTGCCCTGGTTCGACTTCCCCCGCCGCGCCATGGCCGGCCGGCGCATCGTCTTCGGCCACTGGTCCACCCTGGGCCTCGTGCAACGCCCCGACCTCCTCGCCCTCGACACCGGCTGCGTCTGGGGCGGCCGCCTCACCGCCGCCCGCCTGGATTCCGACGGCACCGAAATCCACCAGGTGCAATGCCCGGCCTATCGCAAGCCGTGGTAGACGCAAGGCGGGAGAGAACCCCACGCAAACGGATCATTCGTGCAGGAGCGGCGCAAGCCGCGATGATCGGCACCAGAAAAAGCCAAGGACCAGGTGATGCAGGCCTGGCTCAAGTTTTTTGCCGGCTCCGCTGCGCTTGAGCCGGCCTACGGGCTACCCGGTTTTTACGAACAGGACCTTTGCGTTGGATTTTCCGGGCACAAGGCTACGCCCGTTTTCGCTCCAGGATCACGAAGCTGATGTCGTGAGGGTTCTCCGCATCCGCAGGACGATCCTCCCGGTACACCTCCTGCCACTCGGCCGGATCGAAGGGCGGAAACCAGGCGTCGCCCTGGATGTCCGCGTGCACGAAAGTCAGATACAGCCGGTCGGCGCGGGGCAGCATCTGTTCATAGAAGGAGGCGCCGCCGATGATCATCACCTCCTCCGCCTCGCCCGCCGCCTGCAGCGCCGCGTCGATGTCGTGCACCACCACGGCGCCCTCGGCGCGGTAGGCCGGATCGCGGGTGATCACGATGTTCAGCCGCTCCGGCAGCGGCTTCGCCCCGAAGGACTCGAAGGTCTTGCGCCCCATCACGATGGGCTTGCCCAGCGTATGCCGCCGGAACCAGCGCATGTCCGCCGGCAGCTTCCAGGGCAGCCGGTTCTCGATGCCGATCACGCGATCGTCCGTCATGGCGGCGATAAGAGCGATACGTAGCGTCATGGTTCAAGGGAGAGTGTAATGAACACGGAGGGCACGGAGACACGGAGATCACGGAGTATTTTGTTTGATCCAGGCGCAAATGGATCAGTGTCGTTGCCCACATGTAAAGAAGAATAAACGGCACCTTCATCTCCGTGCCCTCCGTGTCTCCGTGCCCTCCGTGTTGCTTCCACCAGTCGTGATTTCATGTTCACACCGCCACCGGCGCCTTGATCGGCGGGTGGCACTGGTAGTTCTCGAGGGTGAAGTCCTCGAAGCGGAAGGCGAACAGATCCTTCACGTCGGGGTTGAGGCGCATGGTCGGCAGCGGGTAGGGCTCGCGGGCGAGCTGGGTTTCCACCTGTTGCATGTGGTTGGAATACAGGTGGGCGTCGCCCAGGGTGTGGATGAATTCGCCGGGTTCGAGATCGGTCACCTGGGCCAGCATCAGGGTCAGCAGGGCGTAGGAGGCGATGTTGAAGGGCACGCCCAGAAAGATGTCGGCGCTGCGCTGATAGAGCTGGCAAGAGAGCCGGCCGTCGGCCACGTAGAACTGGAAGAAGGCGTGGCAGGGGGCGAGCGCCATCTTCCCCTGCGCCACGTTGGCCTGGGGGGAGATCGACTCGTCGGGCAGGTCGGCCACGTTCCAGGCCGAGACGATGATCCGGCGGCTGTCGGGATTGTGGCGAAGCTGGTCCACCACCTGGGCGATCTGATCCACGTGCTCGCCGGAGGGCGTGGGCCAGGCGCGCCACTGCCGGCCGTACACGGGACCCAGATCGCCGTTCCCGTCGGCCCACTCGTCCCAGATGGTCACGCCGTGCTCGTGCAGGTAGGCGATGTTGGTCTCGCCCTTCAGGAACCACAGCAGCTCGTGGATGATGGAACGCAGGTGCACCTTCTTGGTGGTCACCAGCGGAAAGCCTTGCTGGAGATCGAAACGCATCTGGTAGCCGAACACGCTGCGCGTGCCGGTGCCGGTGCGATCGCCCTTCTGCACGCCATGGTCGCGCACGTGGCGCATGAGTTCGAGGTATTGCTTCATGTCTTTGCTTCCTTTGCCTGCGGCCGGCGGTGGGCAAGCCACAGCAGCACGATGCCGGTCAGCACCAGCGGCAGCGACAGCAGCATGCCCATGGTCACCCAGCCGAAGGCCAGATAGCCGAGCTGGGGATCGGGCAGGCGCACGAATTCGATGAGGATGCGGAAGCTGCCGTAACCGATGGCGAACACCCCCGAGACGGCCATGGCGGGCCGGGGCTTCGCCGAGTAGAACCAGACGATCAGGAACAGGACCAGCCCTTCCAGGAAGGCTTCGTACAGGGGCGTGGGATGGCGCGGCTCGGGGCCGGCGGCCGGGAAGATCATCCCCCAGGGCAGATCGGTGGGCTTGCCCCACAGCTCGCCGTTGATGAAATTGCCGATCCGCCCGAAGCCGAGCCCCAGGGGAATCATGGGCACGGCGAAGTCCACGATCTCGAAATAGCGCTTGCCGAACTTGCGCTGACAGTACCACAGCCCGGCCAGCACCCCGAGCAGGCCGCCGTGGAAACTCATCCCGCCCTGCCAGATCCGGAACAGGGACAGGGGATCGTGCAGCAGCACCGGCAGGTTGTAGAACAGCATGTAGCCGATCCGCCCGCCGAGGATCACCCCCAGGCCGCCGTAGAACAGCATGTCGTCCACCATCTGCGCGTTCCAGCCGCGCCCGGCGGGGCGCCTGAGCTGCAGGCGACCGATCCCCCAGGCGGCGAGAAAACCGCACAGGTACATGAGCCCGTACCAGTGCACGGGCCAGCCGAAGACGTGAAAGGCGACAGGATCGAAGTCGACGACCATGGTCTCAGCCCACCCGCGCGAAGAAGGCCTTGAGATAGTCGGTCTCGGCCATGCTCGGATGCACCGGATGATCCGGCCCCTGGTGGCCCTGCTCGAGGATCTGCAGGGGCACGCCGTTGATGGCCGCGGCCTTGCGCAGGATGTCGCGCAGGCTGTCCCGATCCAGATGCCAGGAACAGGAGGCCGAGACCAGCAGGCCGCCGGGGCGCAGCACCTGCATGGCCAGGCGGTTGAGCCGCTGGTAGGCGATAGTGCCTTCCTTCACGTCCTTGCGGCGCTTGATGAAGGCCGGGGGATCCACCACCACCACGTCGAACCGCTCGCTCTGGGCGCGCAGGGCCTTGAGGGTGTCGAAGGCGTCGCCGTGGCGAAGCTGCAGGCGGCGCTCGTCGAACCCGTTGAGGCGGGCGTTCTCCAGGGCGATTTCCAGGAAGGTGGCCGAGCCGTCCACGCACAGCACCTCGGCGGCCCCCGCGGTCAGCGCCTGCACGCCCCAGGCGCCCACGTAGCTGAACACGTCCAGCACCCGCTTGCCGGCCACGTAGCGGCGCAGGCGCTCGCGGTTGAGACGGTGATCGTAATACCAGCCGGTCTTCTGTCCCCCCGCCAGGGGCACCTCGAAGCGGGTGTCGTTCTCCACCAGCGGCACCCGGCCCGGCAGGGTGCCGACCACGGTCTCCACGTAGCGTTCCAGCCCCTCCTGCTCGCGGGCGGGCGTGTCGTTGCGCAGCAGCACCACGGCCGGGTTGCACACCGTCTCCAGGGCCTCGAGGATCACCGGCCGGGCCAGTTCCATGCCGGCGGTGGCCATCTGCACCACCAGGACCCGGTCGAAGCGATCCACCACCAGGCCGGGCAGGCCGTCGCTCTCTCCGTAGCAGAGGCGGTAGAAGGGCGAATCGAAGATCATCTCGCGCAGGGCCAGGGCATGCTGCAGGCGCCGGATCACGAAGGGCGCGTCCAGCGGCTGGGGCACCTTGCGGCTGTAGATCCGCGCACAGATCAGCGTGGCCGGGTTGACCGTGACCATGCCCAGCGGCTTGCCCCGGGCGTCCTCCAGCACCGCCACTTCGCCGGGGGTGAAGGCGGTCAGGGGCGTGGCGCGGGTGTCCACCTCGTTGCTGTAGATCCAGCGATGGCCGGCGCGCACCCGGCGGTCTTCCCGCTTCTTCAGGCGCAGGACGGGAAACTCGGAAGCAGGGTTCACGGCAGGCGGTATCATCGGTCAGCGAGAAAGCGCATAGTCTGCCGGAGATGGCCTCCGCCGTCCATGCGCGCTACAATACCCAAGCATTTTACTCAACAATGAGCCGCCCCATGAACGCCCTCGCCAGCGAAACCAGCCCCTATCTCCTGCAGCATGCCGACAATCCGGTGCAATGGTATCCCTGGGGGCCCGAGGCCCTGGGCCTGGCCCGCGAAACGGGGCGGCCGATCCTGCTCTCCATCGGCTATTCCGCCTGTCACTGGTGCCATGTGATGGCCCACGAATCCTTCGCCGATCCGGCCACCGCCGAGGTGATGAACCGGCTGTTCGTGAACATCAAGGTGGACCGCGAGGAACGCCCGGATCTGGATCGCATCTACCAGAACGCCTTCCAGCTCCTCAACCAGCGCCCCGGCGGCTGGCCGCTGACCGTGTTCCTCACCCCCGACGACCACGTGCCCTTCTTCGCCGGCACCTACTTCCCGCCGACGCCGCGCCACGGCCTGCCCGCCTTCCGCGACCTCCTGGAACAGGTGGCCGACTTCCATGCGCAGAACCGCGACGCCATCGCCGCACAGAACGACCGCCTGCTCGACGCCCTGGCCGCCTTCAACCCCCGCCCTGCGCAGGCCGCCCGCCTCGACCCCGCGCCGCTGGATCAGGCCCGCCAGGAACTGGCCGCCCAGTTCGACGCCGAGCACGGCGGCTTCGGCCAGGCCCCCAAGTTCCCCCACCCCACCAACCTGGAACGGCTGCTGCGCCACCACGCCCTGACCCGCGAGGCCGGCCAGCCCGACACCGCGGCGCTGGAGATGGCCACCCGCACCCTGCGCGCCATGGCCGAAGGCGGCCTGCAGGATCAGCTCGGCGGCGGCTTCTTCCGCTATTCGGTGGACGCGCACTGGACCATCCCCCACTTCGAGAAGATGCTCTACGACAACGGCCCGCTGCTGCATCTCTATGCCAGCGCCTGGCAGGCCAGCGGCGAGGCCGCCTTCCGCGAGGTGGCCGAGCACACCGGCGAGTGGCTGCTGCGGGAGATGCGCGCGCCCGAGGGCGGCTTCTGGTCCACCCTGGACGCCGACAGCGAGGGGGGTGAAGGCGCCTTCTACCTGTGGACGCCGGACGCGGCCCGGGCCGTTCTGGCGGAGGAGGAATACGCCGTGGCCGCAAGCCACTTCGGGCTGGACGGGCCGGCCAACTTCGAGGGCCGCTGGCACCTGCGGGTGGCGCGCACCCTGGCCGACGTGGCCGACACCCTCGGGATTGCCGAGACCCGGGCCCGCGCGCGGCGCGACGCCGCCCGGCAAGGCCTCTTCGCCGCCCGCCAGCGGCGCACCCCGCCGGGACGGGACGAGAAGATCCTCACCGCCTGGAACGCCCTGGCGATCCGCGGCCTGGCCTGCGCCGGGCGCCTGCTCGGCCGCGACGACTTCCTCGAGGCGGCCGAGCAGGCCGTGGACTTCATCCGCGCGCACCTGTACCGCGACGGGCGCCTCCATGCCGGCATCAAGGACGGGCGCCTCAACCGCCAGCGTTTCCTCGACGATCACGCCTTCCTGATCGACGCCCTGCTGGAGCTGCTGCAGGCCCGCTTCCGGCCCGCCGATCTGCGCCTGGCCAGGGAACTGGCCGACATCCTGCTGGCCGACTTCCACGACGATCTGGCCGGCGGCTTCTTCCTCACCCCGTCCGACCACGAGGCCCTGATCCTGCGGCCCAAGCCCGTGGCCGACGACGCCATCCCCGCCGGCAACGGCATCGCCGCCAAGGCCCTGCTGCGCCTCGGCCACCTGCTGGGCGAGCCGCGCTATCTCGAGGCCGCCGAGGCCACCCTGCACTGTGCCTGGGAGACCCTGCGCCAGTACGCCTCGGCGCACGGCGCCCTGCTCGACGCCCTGGAAGAATTCCTGCAGCCGCCGGAGATCGTCGTCCTGCGCGGCGAGGCACACGCCTTCCCCGCCTGGCTCGCGCACCTGCAGGCGGACTACCGGCCCCGCCGCCTGATCCTGCCCATCCCCGCCGGCTGCGACGATCTGCCGGCCTCCCTCGCCAGACACACCGCGCCTGCGAGCGGCGTCACCGCCTGGATCTGCCGCGGCAATGCCTGCCAGCCACCGGTGCACCGGTTGGAGGATTTGCCGGGTTGAATCGCGTGCTCCCTCTCCGAGGGCCGGCTCAAGCGCGATGCCCGGGAAACGAGAAACAAGGTCAATCGAAACCCCAAACCCGCTTTTCCTCGTCCCTCGGCATTCGCCCCTCGGCCCTTATGGTCAGGGCACCCGATAATAATTCTGATTCATCAGATCAATCCCGCACTCGAGCTGGCTGAACCACTCGAGGAAGCGATCCACCATCTTCCTGCCGACGAAGATCCGCCCGTGCTGGGGCACGATCATCTCGATGTCCAGATGGCGCACCATGTTCACCCACAGGCGGCAGACGCGGTTGGAGCCCATGTAGCGTTCGTGGAAGCCCTGCATGGACTTGACGTGTTCGTCGAAGTCCTCCACCGGCTTGCCGTGATCGGCATCCACCAGCGAGGCGCCCACGTCGCCCGAGAAGAGGATCTTGCTGATCGGATCGTAGAAGTGCAGGTTGCCCACCGAATGGAGGAAATGGGCCGGCAGGGCCTTGATCACGCTGTGGCCGAACTTGATGTTGGCGCCCTGGTCGGGAATGCCGACGATCCGCTCGCCCATGCCGCCGCCCTTCATGTACCCGGGCACCAGGTGGGGCAGAAACCGCTCCCAGAGGCGGGAGATCAGAATCTTCGCCTCCGAATACATCAGCCAGCGATCCAGCGAGGTGATGATGTCCGGATCCTGATGGGTGGCAATCACATAGTCCAGCTCCTTGATGGGGCAGATCTTGGCGATGGCCATCTGCAGGGGCTGAAAGGTGAGCTGACCGCCCGGATCGAACAGGGCCGAATGGTGATCGTCGTAGATGAAAAGCTGGTTGGACTGGATCCCGTCCCCGGTGACCAGATCGCTGAACAGAAAGACCTTGTGATTGCCGGATTCGAAAATCAGTTCGGACATGACATCTCCATGAAGTGGGGGGCAAAAAAGCGGCCCGTAGGATAGGCAATCTGGACCGAGTCTTATTGAGCTGGATCAAGAAAACGGCAGAAATGGCGGAGAATGCGGGGGACGGGTGGCCGGGAAAATCAAAGGCCTCTTTCCCGGCTACCCGAACGGCGTTTGCCGGGTCCGCTGCGCTTGACCCGGCCTACGTCCATAGCGTTGCATCGCGGCGAGGGCGCCGCTCCTACCCTCTTTCGGGCTCCTTCTCCGTAGGGCGATGAGATGGTCTCCTCCCCCCCTTAAAAACGGCGTCACGATGCGCCAAGATGGAAGCACTTCACCATCCATCGAAGAAGGAGGAGGAGACCATGAGCAAGATTACGACGGTTGGACTGGATTTGGCAAAGCACGTGTTTCACGTGGTGTGCTGCGACGAGCGGGGCAAGGTGGTGCGCAAGCGGATGCTGAGGCGAGGGCAGGTGCTGGCGTATTTTGCGAACCTGGAGCCGGTCCTGGTGGGGATGGAAGCCTGCGCGAGCGCCCACTACTGGGCGCGGGAGCTGCAGGCACTGGGCCACGAGGTGAAGCTGATTCCGCCGCAGTACGTGAAGCCGTTTGTGCGGGGGAACAAGCACGATTACAACGACGCGCTGGCGATAGCCGAAGCGGTGGTGCGGCCGGAAATGCGGTTTGTGTCGGTGAAGACACCGGAGCAGCAGGACATCCAGGCGCTGCACCGTCTGCGCGAGCGCTGTCTTGCGGACCGCACGGCGCTGGTCAACCAGATACGGGGTCTGCTGGGGGAATACGGGATTGTTCTGCCCAAGGGGGTGAATACGCTGCGGCGTCGCCTGCCGGAGGTGCTGTCGGAGGCGGAGAATGGCCTGAGCGAGTGGTTTCGGCAGCTGTTGTGGGAGAGTTACCGGCGGTTTCAGGAGCTGGACGCGCACATTGCGTTTTACACCCGGGAACTGGAAGGCTACAGCCGCCGGAACGAGGCGGTGAAGCGGCTGCGGGCGATCCCGGGTTACGGGCCGGTGGTGGCGCCGGTTTTCTACAGCCAGATCGGCGACGGCCGGGCCTGGCGGCGGGGACGGGATGTGTCCGCATCCCTGGGTCTGGTGCCCCGCCAACACAGTAGCGGAGGGAAGGAACGGCTGCAGGGGATCAGCAAGCGGGGAGACGGCTATCTGCGCAGTCTGCTGGTGCATGGAGCGCGGTCGGTGGTGAAGGCGGCGGCGGGGAAGGATGACCGGCTCAGCCGCTGGATCAACCGGATCCGGGCGGAGCGCGGCTACAACAAGGCGGTGGTGGCGCTGGCCAACAAGATGGCCCGGATGGGGTGGGCGGTATTGAGGAACAAGACGGAATACCGGGCGGATTACCGCCCGGTCTGAAGGCGGGCAGGGCCCGCGAGGAACGATTTGGAGAGTTAGCCTGCCGACGATTGCGAAGACGCTGTGGCGAGCGATGACAAACAGGTCAGACCGGCGTATCGAAAACCTGCTTGAGCCGTAGGCTGGGACAAGCCGCTAGGGCGATTAGGACGATACGCGCAGATCTCATCGAGGCCAGAGGCGCAAAAAGCCTCACAAACAGGCCGGATATACGAGCGCAATCCTGTCCCTGTCGAAGTTTGGTACAACGTCTTGCAAAACGGGAGGAGACCATATACGGCTCAAGCGCAGCGGAGCCGCCGGGGACGAGCCACGGGGATTGCCATCCGAACGGCGTTTGCTTTTCCCCGCTACCAGCGACCCGTCTGTGCAATCAGGGCCGATAACCGAAGTTCTCCGCAAACCGCTCGAAGAATTCGTCCATGCTGAAGCGGTGGTTCTGGGTGCCGTGGTGTTCGATCTTGATGGCGCCCATCAGGGCGGCGATGCGGCCGGTGGTTTCCCAGTCCAGCTCCCGGAGCAGGCCGTAGAGCAGGCCGGCGCGATAGGCGTCGCCGCAGCCGGTGGGGTCGCTGATGGCCTGCGCTTCGGCCACGGGGATGTCGATGCGGTGCTGCTGGGTGTAGATGTGCGAGCCCTTGGCGCCGCGGGTGACGATCAGGGCCTCCACCCGCTCGGCGATCTCGTGGGGCGAGAGGCCGGTGCGATCCTCGAGCATCTGCGCCTCGTAGTCGTTGACCGCCACCCAGGTGGCCTTGTCGATGAAGTCCAGCAGTTCGGTGCCGTCGAACATGGGCAGGCCCTGGCCCGGATCGAAGATGAAGGGGATCCCCGCCTCGGCGAACTGCTCGGCATGCTGCAGCATGCCGTCGCGCCCGTCGGGCGCCACGATGCCGAGCTTCACGCCCTCGGCGTCGGTCACCCGGTTCTCGTGGGAGAGGTTCATGGCGCCGGGGTGGAAGGCGGTGATCTGGTTGTCGTCCTCGTCGGTGGTGATGAAGGCCTGGGCGGTGTAGGTCTCCACTTCCTTCACGTAGCGCCGGTCGATGCCGCACTGGTCCATCCACTCGGCATAGGGCCCGAAGTCCTTGCCCACGGTGCCCATCGGCAGGGGCGCCTCGCCCAGCAGCTTGAGGTTGTAGGCGATGTTGCCGGCACAGCCGCCGAACTCGCGGCGCATGTCGGGCACCAGGAAGGAGACGTTCAGGATGTGCACCTGATCGGGCAGGATGTGGTTCTTGAACTTGTCGTGGAACACCATGATGGTGTCATAGGCGAAGGAACCGCAAATCAGGGCAGACATGGCGTGACCTCTTGGTTTTCGTTTTTATGCCGCTGCGACATGAATCATTCCGCAGGTCGGGCTTTAGCCCGACACGTCGGCCTGATACCCAAGGGGCACACTGAGGCCGACCTACGCCGGATATTCCTGTAGGAGCGGCGCGAGCCGCGATAAGCACGTAGCGGGTGGCTGGGGACAGGCATCTGGGAAAAGCGTTTGGTTTTCTCAGCCACCCGCTACCCGCAACCCGCTACCGCCCCATCGCGGCTCGCGCCGCTCCTACGGCGTTCGTCAACCGGACCAGGGCCGGGGCCCATCCCGCAGTCCGGCTTTGGCCCGACACGTCGGCCTGAAGGCCGACCTACGCAAACCGCTGCCACGCAATCAGGCCCCAGATCACCAGCACATTGAGCAAACTCACGAACACCGCCGCCGAGCCCATGTCCTTGGCGCGGCCGGACAGTTCGTGCAGTTCGTCGCCGAAGCGATCCACCACGGCTTCCACGGCCGAGTTGAGCAGCTCGACGATCAGCACCAGCAGCAGGCTGCCAGTGAGCAGCGCCCATTCCACCGGGGTGCGGCCGAGCCAGGCGGCGGCCGGCAGCAGCACCAGGCACAGGGCCAGTTCCTGGCGGAAGGCCGATTCGTGGCGCAGGGCAGCCTGCAGTCCCTTGAGCGAGTAGCCGGTGGCGTTGAGGATGCGGGTCAGGCCGGTAGCGCCGGGTTTGCCCATGTTCTTTTGTCCTTGGTAACCAACAGGCTGTTGAAAAAGCGTCCCTGGGCTTTTTCGCCGGAACGGGAAACGCCTGGCCGATCCCTCTCATTTTCCGGCGACACGTGTAGGTCGGGCTTCAGCCCGACACAACACCGCCAGCTTCGTTGTAACCTGTCGGCCTGAAGGCCGACCTACGACAGCGCCGACAATCGGCGAGACACGACGGCGAGCGGGAACAGGCTGTCCGGGTTGGATGCGTTAGCTTACCCCGATTCGCCGTCGTCCGACCACACCAGATCCAGCTCCCGGGCCGCCTTCACGTCGTCGAGGCGGCGCACCGGCAGGGTCCAGGGCGCGCCCTTGAGCTTGTCGGGCTCGCGCTGCGCTTCCTCGCGCAGGGTGGCCATGATCTCCACGAAGCGATCCAGGGTGGCCTTGTCCTCGGTCTCGGTGGGCTCGATGAGCAGGCATTCGGGCACCAGGAGCGGGAAGTAGGTGGTGGGGGCATGCACGCCGTAGTCGAGCATGCGCTTGGCGAAGTCCATGGCGGTGGTGCCCCACGCTTTCGCCTCGCGGCGCAGGGTGATGATGAACTCGTGGGTGGCGCGCCGCGCGGGATAGGCCGCCTCGAAGCCGGCCTCCACCAGTTTCTTCTCCAGGTAGTTGGCGTTGAGGGTGGCGAAATCGGCCACCCGCTGCATGCCCTCGCGGCCCAGCAGGCGGGCATAGACGTAGGCCCGCAGCAGGATCCCGGCATTGCCCATGAAGGTGGACAGGGGGCCGATGCTCTGCGGCCGGTCCTGTTCCGTGAGCAGGCGGTATTCGCCGTCTTCCTCGGCCACCTGGGGCACCGGCAGGAAGGGCGCGAGCCGCTCGCTCACGCCCACCGGCCCGGCCCCCGGCCCGCCGCCGCCGTGGGGCGTGGAGAAGGTCTTGTGCAGGTTCATGTGAATGACGTCGAAGCCCATGTCGCCGGGGCGCACCTTGCCGAGGATGGCGTTGAGGTTGGCGCCGTCGTAGTAGAGCAGGCCGCCGGCGTCATGCACGATGCGGGCGATTTGTTCGATGTTGCGCTCGAACACGCCGAGAGTGGAGGGATTGGTGAGCATGATCCCGGCGGTCTGCGGCCCCACGGCGGCGCGCAGGGCCGCCAGATCCACGTCGCCCTGATCGTCGGTGGGAATCTCCTTCACCTTGTAGTTGCACATCACGGCGGTGGCCGGATTGGTGCCGTGGGCCGCGTCCGGCACCAGGATTTCGGTGCGCGCATCGTCGCCCCGGGCTGCATGATAGGCGCGGATCATGGCCACGCCGGCGAACTCGCCCTGGGCCCCGGCCATCGGCGCCAGCGACACCGCCGCCATGCCCGTCACCTCGCGCAGGATCTCCTGCAACTCGTACATGCAGGCCAGAAAGCCCTGGCTCAGGCGCGGCGGACTGGCCGGATGCCGATTGAGGAATCCCGGCAGCATGGCCAGATCGTTGCAGCCCCGCGGGTTGTACTTCATGGTGCAGGAACCCAGCGGGTAGAAATGGGTGTCGATGGAAAAGTTCTGCTGCGACAGGCGCGTGTAATGCCGCACCGCCTGCAGCTCCGACACCTCGGGCAGGCCGGGCTTCGCCTTGCGGCGCAGGGATTCGGGAATGTCGTGCAAATCGTCGTCCTGCGCGGGAAGCTGCGCCGCGTTGACGCGCTCGGGACGGGCGTGTTCAAAAATCAGCATGATCTTTTTACCTGGGAGTTACTGCAAATAACACGGAGGACACGGAGAACACGGCGTATGCTGCTATGAACTCCCCGAGTTTCGGCAGCCGTTGGAAAATCACAAGCACTCACACATCTCCGTGACCTCCGTGTCTCCGTGCCCTCCGTGTTCCTTCCACCGCACCCGCTACTCAGCCGAGCGCCTTGAGGGCGGCTTCGTAGTCGGGTTCGTCGGCGATTTCGGGGACGAGCTGGGTGTAAATCACCTTGTCGTTCTCGTCCAGCACCACCACGGCGCGGGCGGTGATGCCGGCCAGGGGGCCGTCCTGGATGAGCACGCCGTAGTCCTTGGCGAAGTTCCTGTCGCGCATCATGGACAGGGGCACCACGTGGTCGAGGCTTTCGGCAATGACGAAGCGGTTCTGGGCGAAGGGCAGATCGGCCGAGACGATCAGGAACACCGTGTCGCTGCGCTGGGCCGCGGCTTCGTTGAACTTGCGGGTGGAGACGGCGCAGGTGGGGGTGTCGAGGCTCGGCACGATGTTGAGCAGTTTCTTCTTGCCGGCGAAATCGGCCAGGCTCACGTCGGCCAGATCGGTGTTGGTGAGCCTGAACTCGGGGGCGGTGCTGCCCACGGCCGGCAGTTCGCCGTTGGTGTGGATTTCGTTGCCTTGCAGGGTGATGGTGGCCATGGCGTTATCTCCTTTTGTTCAGTGGCGAGGGACGAGTGGCGAAGAACCCCTTTCTCCACTCGATGGTCAATCCGCTTTCAGGCCGTCATTCTGTTCGGTGTAGCGAGGCGGCGCAGGTGGTCGGCGAACAGGGCGATGTCGGCCGCGGTCTTGGTTTCGGTGGCGCACAGCAGCAGGCTGTTGCCCAGCTCCGGGTAGTCGGCCTCCAGGGGCACGCCGGCGACGATGCCTTCGGCGGCCAGGGCGTCGCGGATCTCGGCCACGGGACGGTCGAGGCGGAACACGGCTTCGTGGAAGAAGGGCGCGTCGAACTGCTTGTGCACGCCGTCGATCCCGTCCAGGGCGGCGATCAGGCGGCGGGTGTTGGCGTGGCTTGAGGCCGCCACCCGGCGCAGGCCCTCGGGGCCCATCAGGGCCAGGTAGAGGGTGGCCGCGGTGACCAGCAGGCCCTGGTTGGTGCAGATGTTGGAGGTGGCCTTGGAGCGGCGGATGTGCTGTTCCCGGGCCTGCAGGGTCAGGGTGTAGCCGGTCTTGCCGTCGAGATCGGTGGTGCGGCCGATCAGCCGCCCCGGCATCTGGCGCACGAACTTCTCGCGGCAGCAGAGGAAACCGAAATACGGCCCACCCGAGGAGAGCGGCACGCCCAGCGGCTGACCGTCGCCGCAGACGATGTCGGCGCCCGTCTCGCCCCACTCGCCCGGCGGCCGCAGGATGGCCAGGGCAGTGGGATTGACCACGGCGATCACCAGCGCGCCGTGGGCGTGGGCCCAGTCGGTGAGGGCGTCCACCTCTTCCAGGGCGCCGAAGTAGTTGGGCAGGGGGATCACCACCGCGGTCACGTCGCCGGGCTCGGCCGGCAGGGCGGCGGCATCCACAATGCCGTGTTCGGGGGCGTAAGGCAGCTCCTCGAGCACGATGCCCTGCTGGTGCACGAGGCTGTGCACCACCCGGCGATAGGCCGGATGCACGCTGCGCGGCACCAGGATGCGCTTGCCCTTCGACTTGCGGTTGGCGCGCACCGCCATCAGCACCGACTCGGCCAGCGCCGTGGCGCCGTCGTAGAGGGAGGCGTTGGAAACTTCCATGCCGGTGAGGCGGGCCATCATGGTCTGGTATTCGTAGAGCAGTTGCAGGGTGCCCTGGCTGGCCTCGGCCTGGTAGGGCGTGTAGGCCGAGTAATACTCGCCGCGGGTGGCGATCTCCCACACGGCGGCGGGAATGTGGTGCTCGTAGGCGCCGCCGCCGGCGAAACACAGGCTGCGCTCGTCGGCCGCCGCGCGCGCGCGCATCAGGCGGCCGACGTCCATCTCGTTCAGCCCCGCCGGCACGCCCTCGAGCCCGCCGGCGCGCAGGCCGGCCGGGATTTCGTCGAACAGATCCTCGATGGAGCCGACCCCGATGGCCTCGAGCATCTGGCGGACTTCGTCTTCGGTATGGGGGATGAAGGGCATGAAAGACCTCGGTTTTTCACATGTGGCGCAACCACCGTATCGCGGCTTGCGCCGCTCCCACGATCAAGCCTGTAGGAGCGGCGCAAGCCGCGATACGAAGCTTAATCGCCTTCCTCGCTGATCAGTTCCTGATAGGCGTCGGCGTCCATCAGGGCGTCGTAGTCTTCCGGATCCATGGGCTTGACGCGGAAGATCCAGCCTTCGCCGTAAGGGTCCTGGTTGATCAGCTCCGGGGTGTCGCTCAGCTTGGTGTTGATGGCGGCGATCTCGCCGGTGACCGGGGCATAGACGTCGGAGGCGGCCTTGACCGACTCCACCACCGCCACGTCGTCACCGGCGGCACATTCCTCGCCCTCTTCCGGCAGCTCCACGAAGACGATGTCGCCCAGAAGGTGCTGGGCGTGATCGGTGATGCCCACGGTCAGGGTGCCGTCCTCTTCCAACCGGATCCACTCGTGGGATTCGGTGTAGCGCAGTTCCTGGGGAATGTTGCTCATGTCCTGGTCCTCGTGATTCGTGTTCGTTGTTCTCGGTTTTCAGATCAATGCCTTGCCGTGGCGCACGAAGGGCGGCTTCACCACCTTCGCCTTGAGGGGCTTGCCGCGCACTTCCACCTCGACCGTCTCGCCGGTCTCGGCGGGCACCCGGGCCAGGGCGATGGCCCGCCCGAGGGTGGGCGAGAAGGAGCCGGAGGTGATCTCCCCGGCCGGCTCGCCGGCGACCCGCACGATCTGATGATTGCGCAGAACGCCGCGATCTTCCAGCACCAGGCCCACCAGTTTGCGTTTCACGCCTTCCGCCTTCTGCCGCTCGAGCGCCGCGCGGCCGATGAAATCCCGCTCGGCGGGCGCGAAGGCCACGGTCCAGGCCAGCCCCGATTCCAGGGGCGTGACCGACTCGTCCATGTCGGCGCCATAGAGGTTCATGCCGGCCTCGAGGCGCAGGGTGTCGCGGGCGCCGAGGCCGCAGGGCGCCACGCCCGCCGCCAGCAGCCTGCGCCAGAACTCCACGGCCTCGGCCGCCGGCAGCATGATTTCGTAGCCGTCCTCGCCGGTGTAGCCGGTGCGGGCCACGGCCATGCCGTCCAGCTCGGCCAGGTAGAAGGGCTCGAGGGCGGCGGCCGCCTCGGCGGCGTCGCCGAGCACCTGGTGGACCTTCTCCCGGGCCCGGGGGCCCTGCACGGCAATCAGGGCCAGATCGTCGCGCACCTGCAAATCCACGTCGACGCCCTCCGCCTGGCGGCGCATCCAGGCCAGATCCTTGTCGGTGGTGGCGGCGTTGATCACCATGCGGTAGCGATCGTCCCCCAGCCAGTAGACGATGAGATCGTCGATCACGCCGCCTTCCTCATCGAGCATGCAGGAATAGAGGGCCTTGCCGGGCCGGGCCAGCTTGGCCACGTCGTTGGCCAGCAGGCGGCGCAGCCAGTCCCGCGCCCCGGGGCCGCGGATGTCCACCACCGTCATGTGGGAGACGTCGAACATGCCGGCGTCGCGGCGCACCTGGTGATGCTCCTCGATCTGGGAGCCGTAGGCCAGCGGCATGTCCCAGCCGCCGAAATCCACCATCTTGGCGCCCAGGGCCACGTGTTCGTCGTGCAGGGGAGTGTGTTTCATCGCGCATCGCCTCGCGGTTGGGATTCTTCGGCATGATAGGAGGAGCGCACCATCGGGCCGGCCTTCACCCAGGTGAAGCCCATTTCGCGGGCGGCCGCGGCCAGGCCCTCGAACTCGGCCGGGGCCAGGTAGCGGCGCACCGGCAGGTGATGGCGGCTCGGGCGCAGGTACTGGCCCAGGGCCAGCCGCTGCACGCCGGCGGCGCGCAGATCGGCCAGCACCGCCAGCACCGCCTCGCGGCGCTCGCCCAGCCCCAGCATCAGCGCCGACTTGGCCTCCACGCCCGGCAGCGCGGCGACCTGGGCCAGCAGATCGAGGGACCGGGCGTAGTCGGACCCCTTGCGCACGGTGCGGTACAGCTCGGGCACGGTCTCCACGTTGTGGCCCCAGACCATTTGCACCTCGCGCCCCGGCGCGGGCACCTGCTGCAGCCGCTCGTGGATGATGGCCACCGCCTCGAGCTGGCGGCGGTGGAAGTCGGGGGTGAGCAGTTCGATGCCGATGCCGGGCCGCCGCCGGCGCAGGGCGGCCACGGTCTCGGCGAAGATTCCGGCGCCGCCGTCGGGCAGATCGTCGCGGTTCACCGAGGTGAGGACCACGTAGTCGAGCCCCATGCGCGCGACCGCCTCGGCCACCCGCTGCGGCTCGTCCGTGTCCACCGCGCCGGGCCGCCCGGTCTTCACCGCGCAGAAGCCGCAGGCCCGGGTGCAGGTGTCGCCCAGCAGCATGAAGGTGGCGGTGCCGGCACTCCAGCACTCGCCCCGGTTGGGGCAGCGGGCCTCCTCGCAGACCGTGTGCAGGCGCTGGCCGTGCACGGTGCGGGCCGTATCTGCATACACCGGGCTGTCGGCCAGCGGCTGGCGGATCCAGGCCGGCATGCGGCTCACGTTGGGCTCGCGGGAATGGTCGAAGACCGGAATCACCTTGTTCATGGGCGCCTCGCGCGGTTCGGCAACGAAAAAGGGGCGACGCCAGCGGACCTGCGTGCGCTGGCGTCGCCCCTCTGTCCGGTCACCTGAGAGCTTGGCCCCTTCGGCGGACCGGCCGGCGGCCGGTCTCTCTCCAGAGTCGACATGCTCCCCGCGGTCCTTTTGCCTGAGCGATTCCGGGCGGTTGCGCCTTCGGCGGCCGTCCGGCGGACGGCGCTCTCCCACGGGGCCTGTGGTCGAGCCGCCAAGGATACCGGCACCGGCGGGAAAAACAAGCCTCGGCGGGGGTTGACACGGCCATGCCGGTGCGTTGCGGCGCGAGCGCATCCCTGCGGTCTGCGTCCGGCACGCCCTGAGGTCGGGGAGACGTTTCGTGACACTGTGTGAGGAGTGCAGTAGGCCGGCTCAAGCGCAGCGGAGCCGGCAAAAATCATGTCATCCCGACATGGCGGCTCCGCTTCGCTTGAGCCGCCCTACGGCCTGCGTCCGGCACGCCATACACACGACAAACGAATCGTCGCGAATTCGGAACGGCGACTCAGCGCATCTCCCGCGACGCCCGCACCAGATTGCCGATGGTCAGGCCCTGGACGATGATGGAGAACACCACCACCGCGTAGGTCACGGTGAGGATGGCGTCGCGCTCGGGGGACGGGGGCACCGAGAGGGCCAGGGCCACGGAGATGCCGCCGCGCAGGCCGCCCCAGGTGAGGATCTCCACCACCCGGGGGCTGAAGCGGCGGAAGCGGCGCATGAGCAGCACCGGCAGGCCGACGCTGACGTAACGGGCCAGGAGCACCGCCGGAATGACGGCGAACACGGCCAGCAGGTATTCGCCGCGGAAGCTCAGCAGCAGGATTTCGAGGCCGATGAGCACGAACAGCACGGCATTGAGGATCTCGTCCATCAGCTCCCAGAAGTCGTCCAGGTGCTCGCGGGTGGTGTCAGACATGGCCAGCACCCGGCCGTGGTTGCCGATCACCAGCCCCGCCACCACCATGGCGATGGGGCCGGAGACGTGCATGGCGCTGGCCGCGGCATAGCCGCCCATCACCAGCGCCAGGGTCAGCAGCACTTCCACCTGGTAGTTGTCGATGCTGCGCAGCAGGAAGAAGGCCGCCAGGCCGATGAGCAGGCCGAAGGCGATGCCGCCGCCGGCCTCCTGCAGCAGCAACAGGCCGATCCCCTGCACGGTCGGCTCGCTGCTGCCCTGGATGAGGCCGAGGATCACCAGGAACACCACCACGCCGATGCCATCGTTGAACAGCGATTCGCCGGCGATCTTGATCTCCAGGCTCTTCGCCGCGCCGGCGGTCTTGAGGATCCCCATCACCGCGATGGGATCGGTGGGCGAGATGAGCGCGCCGAACAGCAGACAGTAGAGCCAGGGCATCTCGATCCCGAGGCCGTTGAAGATCAGCCAGGCCAGACCGCCCACCAGAAACGTGGAGAGCACCACGCCCCCGGTGGCCAGGCTCAGCACCACCCACTTCTGCTGGCGCAGATCGTCGAGATTGACGTGCAGGGCCCCGGCGAAGAGCAGGAAGCTGAGCATGCCTTCCATCAGCGTCTCGTGGAAGTCGATGCCGCCGATCAGCCGCTCCGCCTGCTGCTCCAGTTCCGTCCAGCCCAGGGCATGCAACAGCAGCAGCCCCAGCGACAGCACCAGCGAGATGATCATGATCCCGATGGTGGTGGGAATGCGCAGGAAACGGTAATTCACGTAGCTGAACAGGGCAGCCAGGGTGATGAGGACGGCGGCGGTGTCGAAGATGTCCATGGCTGACGGTCAGAGCAAGGTGGCAAAGTCCCGTAGGAGCGGCGCAAGCCGCGATACGGCGGTAGCGGGTGGCTGGGAAAATCACATGCTGTTACCCGCTACCAGCGACCCGCCCCAGCCACTGCAGGTCGCGGCTTGCGCCGCGCCTACAGCTCCCTTCGTCCGCGTTCGTTGCCGTCCCTATCCTCCCAATGCCCGGCGCACGATCAGGTTCTTCACCGGGCCGAGGCGGTCGGTGACGGTGAGGCCGGTGTTGCGCAACCAGGCGAGCAGGGGCTGATCGTTGCTGAACAGTTCCTTGAAACCGTCCATGGCCAGGAGCATGGGACGGTTCTCGCTGCGCCGTTCGCGCTGGTAGCGGCGCAGCAGGGTTTCGCCGCCGGGGTCGCGGCGCCGGCGGCGGGCCTCGCCGAGCAGGCGGGCGAGGCTGCGCACGTCGGCCAGGCCCAGGTTCACGCCCTGGCCGGCCAGGGGATGGATGGTGTGGGCGGCGTCGCCGGCCAGGGCCAGGCGGGTGTCGGCGTAGCGGCGGGTCTCGAAGAAGCGCAGCGGGAAGGCGGCGCGGGGGCCGACGGCCTCGATGGGCCCGAGGGTGGCTTCGAAGGCCGCCTCCAGCTCGCGGGCGAAACGTTCCTCCTCCATCGCCAGCAGCCGTTCGGCCTGCTCGGGCGAGGTGGACCAGACGATGGAGCAATGGCCTTCGGTGAGCGGCAGGAAGGCCAGGGGACCGGTGGGCAGGAAGCGCTGCCAGGCGGTCTCGCGGTGATGCTCGCGGGGCCGGACCACGGTGACCACGGCGGTCTGATCGTAGTCCCAGCCGGTGACCGGGATGCCGGCGGCCTGGCGCACCCAGGAGCGGCCGCCGTCGGTGCCGATGATCAGGCGGCCGGTGAGTTCGGTGCCGTCGTCGAGGATCAGCGCCGCGCCGTCGTCCTCGCGGCGCAGTTGCCGCGGCCGCGCGGGCCAGAAGGGCGTGATGTTGGGCTGCCGGGCCACCTGCGAGTGCAGGCCCTTGACGATCACCCGGTTCTCGACGATGTGCCCCATGTCGGGCTCGCCCACGTCGGCACTGTCGAAATGCACCCGGCCCGTGCCGCCCGCGTCCCAGACCACCATCTCCCGGTAGGGGCTGACGCGCTCGGCGCACATGGCCTGCCAGGCGCCCAGTTCCTCGAACAGGTTCTGCGAGGCGCGGGTGAGGGCCGAGACGCGGATGTCGTAGCCTTCCGCGGGCCATGCGAGCTGCGGGGCGCGGGCGTCCACCAGCGCCACCTGCCAGCCCTGCCGGGCCAGGGCCAGGGCCTGGGCCGCGCCGACCATGCCGGCGCCCACCACGATGATGTCGAAGCCCTTCACAGCGGCAGCCCCCGGGCCAGGCGCGGCAGCTTGCCGCCGAAGCCCATGGCCTGGCGCGCCAGCAGGCGCTTGAGGGGCGGCACCGTGTCGAGCACGGTGAGGCCGATGTTGCGGGCCAGGGCCAGCGGCGGCAGATCGTTGGAGAAGACCCGCACCAGGGCATCGGTGAACAGGGCCGTGGTGAGCTGGTCGCGCCGCCGCCAGCGGGCGTAGTCGCGCAACAGGCCGATCTCGCCGGGGTCGCGTCCGGCGCGCACCCCGTCCACCACCACCTGGGCCAGGGTGGCCACGTCGCGCAGGCCCAGGTTGAAGCCCTGGCCGGCCACCGGATGCAGGGTGTGGGCGGCGTTGCCGATCACCGCCAAGCGCGGGCGCACGTGCTCGCGGCTCTGCATCCAGCCCAGCGGATAGGCGTGGCGCCGGCCCGTGTGCAGAAAACGCCCGGCCCGTTCGCCGAAGCGCGCCTGCAGGCGGGCGAGGAAGGCGGCCTCGTCGAGGGCCAGGATTTCCTCGCGCCGGGCGTCGGGCACGGTCCACACCAGGGCGAACATCCGATCACCGCCGTCCGGGTCGCGGGCCGGCAACAGGGCCATGGGGCCTTCGGCGGTGAAGCGTTCGTAGGCCACGTTGGCATGGGGGCGATCCACGGCCACGTTGGCGATGATCGCGTGCTGGCCGTAGCCCAGGCGGAAGCTGCCGATGCCGAGGCGCTGGCGGATGGGCGAGTTGCCGCCGTCGGCGGCCACCAGCAGGCGGCCGGTGATCTCGCGCTCGCCGCCGTCGGTGTCGAGGCGCAGGTGGGCGCGCAGCGGTTCGAGACGCACGTCGGCCACCCGGGCGGGGCAGAGAAAGTCCACGTTGGCCTGGGCCTGCAGCGCGGCGTGGAGCACGCCGCCGGGGGTGCGGATCTCGGTCACGTAGCCGAGGGCGTCGAGGCCCTCGTCCCGCCGATCCAGATGGCTGGAGCCGAGGTGGCCGCGATCGGAGACGTGGATGCGGTGGATGGGCGTCACCCCCGCCGCCTCGATGGCGCCCCACAGGCCCAGGGTGTCGAGGATCCGCCGCGAACCGTGGCCCAGGGCCAGGGTGCGGGCATCGAAACCGGCGTGTTCCGGAGCCGAGAAGGGCGTGGCCTCCACCACCGCCAGTTTCAGGGGCGCATCGCGCAGGGCGCAGGCCAGGCTGGCGCCCACCATGCCGCCGCCGGCGATGATCAGATCGTAGTCGGCCGGCGCGCTCATCCCGCCATCACCGCTTCGATGTCGGCCGGGGCCTTGGGCGCGCCTGCGGTGAGCACCTCGCAGCCGTCCTTCGTCACCAGCACGTCGTCCTCGATGCGGATCCCGGTGTTCCAGAACTTCTTCGGCACCCCGGCATCGCCGCCGGTCACGTACAGGCCCGGCTCGATGGTCAGGACCATGCCCGGCTCCAGCACCCGCCATTCGTCATCCACCTTGTAGTCACCCACGTCGTGCACGTCCATGCCCAGCCAGTGGCCGGTGCGGTGCATGTAGAAGCGGCGGTACTTCTCCTTCTCGATGAGCGTCTTCACCGCGCCCTTGAGCAGGCCCAGCTTCACCATGCCCTCGGTGAGCACCCGCACCGCCGCATCGTGGGGATCGTTCCAGTGATTGCCGGGCCTGACCGCCTCGATGGCCGCCTGCTGGGCCTCGAGCACCAGATCGTAGAGGCTGCGCTGGGCGCGGCTGAACTTGCCGCTGACCGGAAAGGTGCGGGAGATGTCGGCGGCGTAATAGTCGTATTCGGCGCCGGCGTCGATGAGCAGCAGATCGCCCTTGCGCAGGGTGTCGCGGTTGGTCACATAGTGCAGCACGCAGGCATTGGCGCCGCCGCCGACGATGGACTCGTAGGCCGGCCCTGCCGCCCCTTCGCGCTGGAACACGTAGTTCAGCTCGGCGGCGATCTGGTATTCCTTCATCCCCGGGCGGCAAACCTGCATGGCGCGGATGTGGGCGGCGATGGAGATGTCCGCCGCCTTGCGCATGGCCTTGAGTTCGGCGGCGCTCTTGAACAGGCGCATCTCGTGCAGGTGATGATCCAGCGAGATGAATTCGCCGGGGGTGTGCACGCCCGCGCGGGCCAGCTTGCGCAGGCGGTTCACCCAGCCGATCACACGGCTGTCGAAATCGGGATGGGCGCCCATGGTGTGAAACACCCGGGTCTTGTCCTCCAGCAGGCCGGGCAGGATGTCGTCGATGTCGTCGATGGGAAAGGAATCGTCGGCGCCGTACTCCGCCACCGCCCCTTCCTGGCCGGCCCGCTTGCCGTGCCAGATCTCCATCTTCTCGTCCTTCTCGCGGCAGAACAGGATGTACTCGCCATGGGCCCGCCCCGGCACCAGCACCATCACCGCCTCGGGCTCGGGAAAGCCGGTGAGATAGTAGAAATCGGAATCCTGGCGGTAGGGATACTCCACGTCGCGGTTGCGATAGCGCACCGGCGCCGCGGGCAGGATGGCCACCGACTGCTCGCCCATCAGATCCATCAGATGACGGCGCCGGCGCTGGAATTCCTTCTGGGTCATCAGTTCATTATGCCAGAAACGGTAGCGGGTGACGGGGAAAGCCCGTAGGCAGGCTCAAGCGCAGCGGAGCCGGCATCCCGGGATGATGCGGATTTCGCCGGCTCCGCTGCGCTTGAGCCGGCCTACATCCCTGCCTGACCGTGCCAGTGATATCGAAACAATTTTGCGATGTATGCCAGACCAAACGGCAACAAATCATTATTCCCCGCCACCGTCAATGCACCGTCGGGGTCGCGTTGTCCCCGCCCTTCGTCTCCCGATTCGCCTGCAGTTCCTCGCGAAACAGTTGCACCGCCACCCGCAGGTATTCCACCAGTTCCATGAAGGCGTTTTCGTCCGCTTCCTCGTCGTCGAGGGCGTAACTCTCGGCGGCGGCGATCCTGCCCAGGTCCTCGGCGATGCCCGGCAGTTCGCCGGGCAGCTTGCTGCGCTCGGTCAGGCCCAGCCGGTCCAGGCCCAGCAGGAAACCCTGCGCCCAGTGGGCCAGCGCTTCCACCCGGCTCTCCAGGCGGGCCTCGTCGCTCGGCAGCAGCGGCTGGAAGTCGAACTGCCCGCCCTCGAACATGGTCCGGGTCGCCATCCAGACCTCGTGCAGACGCTCCCGGGCCGGGCCCTCCGGGTCGCGGCCCAGAATCCGCCGCCAGGCGTCCGCCTCGGGCAACCGGGGCTGTACGCAAAGCATGCCGCACAACTGGCCGTGCAGCTCGGCGGCGTCCAGATCGGGATTCACGCCCCGCAGCAGATCGCCGAGGGCATCGTAGTCGGGCAGGGAGGCTGTCATGATCGGTTTCCGGTATACAGGGGCGCCACAGGATACGGCAAGGCGCCCCGGCCACGCCAACCGTTGACCCCCTGTGCTGCGCACTCTATATTGAAGAACCGGCCACCCGCGCTGGCGGCGGGCTTTGCCAACGCCGCCGGTTCGGAAAGATTTTCAATTATAATCATAGACTTGAAAGGCAGCGACGAGGACGCGAACGCCCGGATGGATGAACTGGATCTCAAGAAACTCGAAACCCGGGTCGATGAACTGATCGACGCGGTCGAGCGCCTGCAGCAGGAGAACAAGTCCCTGCGCGACAATCACAACAGCCTGCTGGCCGAGCGCAACCAGCTCATCGAGAAGACCGAACAGGCCCGCACGCGGGTCGAAGCCATGATCCAGCGACTGAAGGCATTGGAAAATGAGTGATTCCCGGGACAGCCAGGCCGTCACCATCACCATCCTCGACAAGGAATACCTGATCGCCTGCCCCGAGGACGAAAAACACGATCTCATGCGCTCCGCCGACTATCTGGATCGCAAGATGCGCGAGATCCGCGACGGCGGCAAGATCATCGGCACCGAACGGATTGCGGTCATGGCCGCACTGAACATCGCCCACGAACTGCTGTCAGACCAGAAAGACGAGGGCAACGGCAAACTCGACCCGGCCATCGGCCAGCGGATCCGCAACCTGCAAAACCGCATCGAGGAAGCCCTGTACCGCTCCCGGCAACTGGAAATATGAACCCGGCCAGCGATGAGCACGAGGAAACGCCAACATCGCGCCTCGCCACTGTTTATGGGCAACCCTGCGGTATGCGTTAGTCGATCGGGATATTCTTGAGCCGTAATCTGAATCCCCGGGAGCCGATTCCCGGCACCGTGTGCACGTCCGCTGGTCCGGAAAGCCTGACGTGCCGGTTGACGCTCCCACTTGAACCTCTGGTTCAAGACGAAGATCGCGACGGTACCTGCGGGGAGGCCCACCCTATTCATGACCCGTGACCAGCTCCGCCGGGAAATCCGGCAACGCCGGCAACGGCTCGACGCCCACGAGCGTCATCACCGCTCCCTGGCCCTGTGCGCCCACCTGGCCGAGACCCCCCGGTTTCGGCTCGCCCGGCGCATCGCCTTCTACCTGCCCAACGACGGCGAACCGGATCTGCGCCCCCTCATGGCCCTGGCCTGGGAACAGGACAAGGCCTGTTTCCTGCCCGTGGTGGGCGCCCGCCACAGCCGCCGCCTGTGGTTCCTGCCCTGGACGCCGGACACGCCGCTCGTTCCCAACCGCTTCGGCATCCCCGAACCCCTGCATCACCGCGGCGAACGGCGCTTCAAGCCCCACAGCCTGGATCTGGTTCTGATGCCGCTGGTGGCCTTCGATGCCCGCGGTCATCGCCTGGGCATGGGCGGCGGCTACTACGACACCACCCTCGCCTTCCTGCGTTACCGCCGCCACTGGCTGCGCCCGGCCCGGATCGGCACCGCCTTCGCCTGCCAGGAAGTGGCTCGGCTGCCCGCCGAAGCCTGGGACGTGCCCCTGGACGCCATCGCCACCGAAGACGGCGTGCGCCATTTCCGGTGCTGATCCGCTATACTCGCCCGCGTTTTCCGCTGCCGGAGGAACCCGCGTGCAATACTGGCTGATGAAATCCGAACCCGACGTCTACGGCATCGACGACCTGGCCGCCCAGCCCGACCAGACCGACCATTGGGACGGCGTGCGCAACTACCAGGCCCGCAACATGATGCGCGACCAGATGAAAAAGGGCGACAAGGTCTTCTTCTACCATTCCAACTGCAAGGAACCCGCCATCGTCGGCATCGCCGAAATCGCCCGCGAAGGCTATCCCGACTTCACCGCCTGGGACCCCGAATCCAAATACTTCGATCCCAAGTCCACCCCCGACAATCCCCGCTGGTACATGGTGGATCTGCGCTTCAAGCGCAAACTCAAGCGCCCCGTCACCCTGCGCGAGATGAAAAACCACCCGGAACTGGCCGACATGCCCCTGCTGCGCAAGGGCAACCGCCTCTCGGTCATGCCCGTGAGCAAGGCGGAATGGGATTTCATCCTGCAACTGGAAAAACAATCCCCCACGGAATAAGCTCTCTCAACCCTGTCGCGGCTTGCGCCGCTCCTACAGTTGATAAAGGCTGTAGGAGCGGCGCAAGCCGCGATACCCTCTTCAAGTTTTCCCCACCTGAACCGATAAACAACCAGCCGCTTGCTGCATGCACGACCGCTTTCATGTGTTCAAAACGGCATGAAAGCCGACACGCAACGCACGACCCGCAACAAACCTGATGTGAAACAAACAGTAAGCCGCAAAAATTCATTCAACTTACTAGCAATTTTTTTTCACTTGTCTATACTCTGACAAACTCAGTGCTCAACTCGGAGGGTTGTAATCCATGGCAACGAAGAAGAAAGCCAAAAAGAAGGCGGCCAAGAAGAAGGTAGCCGTACGCAAGAAGGCCGCGAAGAAGAAAGTGGCCAAGAAGAAGGTCGTTCGCAAGGCCAAGAAAAAGGCGGCCAAGAAGAAGGTAGCAAAGAAGAAGGTCGCCAAGAAAAAGGCCAAGAAGAAAGCCGCGAAGAAGAAAGCCGCCAAGAAGAAGACGGCGAAGAAAAAGGCCAAGAAGAAAACGGCCAGGAAAAAGGTAGCGAAGAAAAAGGCCGCCAAGAAAAAGGCCAAGAAGAAGGCCGCCCGGCGCAAGAAGCGCTGATCCTGCCTCCCCGTGAACGAAGGGCCTGCATTGCAGGCCCTTTTTTCATGGCAACCGATCTATGACCAAAGTTATAAACCTGCGATCAAATCGCGAACTACCTCCCGCCCGAATGCCGGCTCCGCTGCGCTTGAGCCGGCCTACACCCGCTGTAGGAGCGGCGCAAGCCGCGAAACCACAAGCACGTTGCCCTGCAAATCGCGGCTTGCGCCGCTCCTACACGACTGCACCCAACCCTCGTAGGAGCGGCGCTCCCACCGCGACCACATGACCGCAAAACAACCGCCGCCATTCCCTGCCCCACCCCGTAGGAGCGGCGCAAGCCGCGAAAGCGCAAGCACGAACACGCTGCCCTGCAAATCGCGGCTTGCGCCGCTCCTACACGACTGCACCCAACCCCTGTAGGAGCGGCGCCCCCGCCGCGACCACATGACCGCAAAACAACCGCCGCCATTCCCTGCCCCACCCCGTAGGAGCGGCGCAAGCCGCGAAACCACAAGCACGTTGCCCTGCAAATCGCGGCGAGACGCCGCTCCTGCACGACGGCACCCAACCCCTGTAGGAGCGGCGCCCCCGCCGCGACCACATGACCGCAAAACAACCGCCGCCATTCCCTGCCCCACCCCGTAGGAGCGGCGCAAGCCGCGAAACCACAAGCACGAACACGCTGCCCTGCAAATCGCGGCTTGCGCCGCTCCTACACGACTGCACCAAACCCGCCGCGACCCGCATCAGCGCAAGAACAACCGATACGCCGGGTTGTCGCTCTCGTCCCACCAGGGATAGTTGAGCTCCTCCAGAAACGTCTTCAGCCGCGCCTTTTCCTCCGGCGGCACCTGCATGCCCACCAGCACCCGGCCGTAGGCGGCGCCGTGGTTGCGGTAATGGAACAGGCTGATGTTCCAGTGCTCGCCCATGCGGTTCAGGAAGCGCAGCAGGGCGCCGGGCCGTTCCGGGAACTCGAAGCGGAACAGGCATTCGTTGGCCAGTCCGCCGACCCGGCCGCCCACCATGTAGCGCACGTGCATCTTGGCCATTTCGTTGTCGGACATGTCCTCGATGGGATAGCCCTGGGCCCGCAGCTCGGCGAACAGGGCCTGCTTCTCCACGTCCAGGCCGTGCATCTTCACCCCCACGAACACATGGGCGCGCTCAGGATCGGCATAGCGGTAGTTGAACTCGGTGATGCCGCGCTGGCCGATGGTCTCGCAGAAGGCGCGGAAGCTGCCCGGCCGTTCGGGGATGGTGGCGGCGAACAGCACTTCGCGCCGCTCGCCCAGCTCGGCCCGCTCCGCCACGTGGCGCAGGCGGTCGAAGTTCATGTTGGCCCCGCTGTCGATGGCCACCAGCCGCTCGTCCTCGATGCCTTCCCGGGCCACGTACTGCTTGATGCCGGCCACGGCCAGGGCGCCGGCCGGCTCGGTGATGGCGCGGGTCTCGTCATAGATGTCCTTGATGGCGGCGCAGATCTCGTCGGTGTTGACCAGCAACACCTCGTCGACGAACTCGCGGGCGATGCGGAAGGTTTCCTCCCCCACCTGGCGCACGGCCACGCCGTCGGCGAAGATCCCCACCTGATCCAGCACCACCCGCTCGCCGGTGCGCAGGGCCTCGTGCATGCAGGGCGCATCGTCCGGCTCCACGCCGATGACCCGGATCTCCGGGTGGTGGGCCTTCAGCCACAAGGCCAGGCCGGAAATCAGGCCGCCGCCGCCCACCGGCACGAACACCGCATGAGGCACCTCCCCCTGCTCGAGGATTTCCACGGCGATGGTGCCCTGCCCGGCGATCACCCAGGGATCGTCATAGGGGTGGATGAAGGTCATGCCCGTTTCGCGCGCCAGCCGGTCGGCCTCCTCGCAGGCGTCGTCGTAGGTATTGCCGTGGAGCACGGTCTTCGCGCCCAGCAGCCGCACCGATTCCACCTTGATGTCCGGCGTGGTCTTGGGCATCACGATCACCGCCCGCAGATCCAGGCGGCGGGCCGCCAGCGCCACCCCCTGGGCATGGTTGCCCGCCGAGGCGGCGATCACGCCCCGCGCCCGCTCCTCCCGGCTCAGGCTGGCGATCTTCGCGTAGGCCCCCCGCAGCTTGAAGGAAAAGACCTGCTGCAGATCCTCGCGCTTGAGCAGCACGCGGTTGTGCAGCCGGCGGGAGAGGCCCGGCGCCGGCTCCAGCGGCGTGCGCCGCGCCACCTCGTACACGGGCGCCTGGCGGATGCGCTGCAGATACTGCTCGACGGACAGGGGCTTCATGATCCCGGGGATTCCTGCGGCGGTGGATGAGGGCGAAGGATACCTAATATAATGGATACTTCACCAGTCAACCAACGCGGGCCAGGGAACCGGCCCGCCAGCGTGCAGGAGAATCACTCATGAACCAGGACGAAATGAAGCAGGCCGTCGCCCGGGCCGCCATCGAATACGTGGTGCCGGGCACCATCATCGGCGTGGGCACCGGCTCCACCGCCAACTATTTCATCGACGAGCTGGCCAGGATCAAGGGCAGGATCGAAGGCACCGTGGCCAGCTCCGTGGCCACCGCCGAGCGCCTGAAGGGCCACGGCATCCCCGTGCTGGACCTCAACTCGGTGAACAACCTCTCCGTGTACATCGACGGCGCCGACGAGTCCAACCGCAGCCTGCACCTGATCAAGGGCGGCGGCGGCGCCCTCACCCGCGAGAAGATCGTTGCCGCCGTGGCCGACAAGTTCGTCTGCATCGCCGACGAAACCAAGCTGGTGGACTGGCTCGGCCGCTTCCCCCTGCCCATTGAGGTGATCCCCATGGCCCGCAGCTACGTGGCCCGGGAGATCGTCAAGCTCGGCGGCGAACCGGTCCTGCGCGAAGGCTTCACCACCGACAACGGCAACGTGATCCTCGACGTGCACAACTGGGAGATCATGGAGCCGGTGAAGCTCGAGCAGCAGCTCAACAACATCGTCGGCGTGGTCACCAACGGCCTGTTCGCCATGCGCCCCGCCGATGTGCTGCTGCTGGGCACCCAGGAAGGGGTGAAGACGCTGACGGCCTGAGCACACCACGCGCCCAACCATCCCCGCAGGTCGGCTCAAGCGCAGCGGAGCCGCCACCTCCCCGGCCGGCCCTTCGCCGGGTCCGCTGCGCTTGACCCGGCCTACGATGCTCGCCCCTCACCCTGTCCCTCTCCCCGGCGGGGAGAGGGAACCCTTTGCCGCATTCACGCATCAATGCAATGGCCACGGCCTTGCTGCTAAAATCGGCCCATGTCCCGCACGCTCATCGTCATCGGCGTCATCCTCATCGCCCTCGGCCTGCTGTGGCCGTGGCTCAGCCGTTTCGGCCTGTTCCGGCTGCCCGGGGACATCGTTATCGAACGGGACAACTTCCGTTTCTACTTCCCCATCACCAGCATGCTGCTGATCAGCGCGGTGCTGAGTCTGATTCTGTGGCTATTCCGGCGCTGAGCGAAAACATCGCAGCGAGGGCGCCGCTCCTACCGGATGTCCCGTAGGAGCGGCGCCCCCGCCGCGAAAAATCCCTTTTCCGACACGCAGAAAAAAGGCCGCTTGCGCGGCCCGTACAATGGCATGTCTCCATGCCTTCTCCCTCAACTCCTCCATGGATTTGTCGTCTCCCTATCCGGCCTTCCGTCGGCCAGCCTGTGACCCGACCCGGAAAAGGCCCCGGCCGAGGCCGGGGCGATACCGGGAGATGCCTCAGAAGATGATCAGCAACTGGCCGGAGAGCCGGTTGTCAATACCATCAAGGATGAGATTTGCAGTGGACGTCGACGCCTGACCCGGCGCTTCTGCATCCCGCATCTCATAGTTGAGAAGGAAACGGCTCTTCTTGTTGAAGAAATACTGGGCGCCGAATGTGAGCGTGGTGAACTTTCTCTCGGCTGTGGCACTCTGGGTGTTTCGATTCAGGGTGTCATAGCGGATGTCCAGTTCCAGTTTGGGGGTAACCAGGTAGCCAAAATCCACGTACCATGCGTTGGCTTCTCCATCCTTGTTGATATTGAAATCTGCTCGAAGATTTCCACCATTACTAACTGCACCAGGCACTGCCCCACCATCTGTTCCACTGAAAATCATACCCTTGGCGACGATATACTCTGCAGCAGCTCGCAATTTCCCCTTGCGGAAGGTTGTTCCCACACCGTACCTAGTACGATCATATTCGCCCGGGTTTTCATACTTTAATGTACGTTTTCCGTCTTGATACCAGCCGTACAGCTTCCATGTCTGATAGCGAGCACCACGTGGGCCATGCTGATCGGCAGACCATACTGGAGGCGCAAGGTGGCTGGCCGAGGGGAAGGGACTGGCGCCGGGGAAGACCAGTTCTGAGGCCCAGTAGGCGTAGAACTCGCGATTGTCATCGTTGTCACCACGGGAGATACCATTGCCGTTACCCACCATCAGGGCGTAAGTGTGTTCCCAGTTGCCAGTATAGAACCAGTCGAAGAGCTGGATTCCTACATCACGAAACGCGCTCACTGGTCCGTTAGGCACATTTAATGGTGGATCGCCAGCTCCGGGAGGATATGGCTTGGCAGTCGTAGGACCTGTATAAGATCCATCCCCATCAAAAAACCGCTCCAGCAACAACTGGTTGGCGCCGTTGGTGAAGTTGATGTAGTCGAACACGTGGATGGCCTGCAGGCCTTCCTCGGAACCCGGCGTCTTGAACATGCCGATGCGCACCCGCATGCCCTTGATGTGGTTGAGGGTGACGCTGGCGTCGGTGAGCTTCACGCTGCCGCCGCCCTGGCGGGTGATGCCGTTGTTGCCGTACTCGGCAAGGAAGAAGTAGTTGACCTTGCTGTCCAGCGGGAAACCGGTTCCGCGTACGCCCACACGGGCACGGATCAAGTTGAAGCTGGAGTTGGTCTTCAGATCGGGCCGTGACTGGTTGAATACGGCCTTTTGTCCCGCCCATGGACCCGCCTTGAGCTTGGTGTCGGAAGTAGACTGGTACTCGGGCTGAATGAAACCCCACACGCGGGCGCGCGCCGCGCTGCCCGGCGGCTCGGTGCCCTGCATCTTCAGCCAGTTGACCGCCTGGGCCTGCTCTCCGGTGCCGCCCAGCAGCATGGCAGCGGAGGCGGCAATCAGCGTTTTCGTGAATTTCTTTTTCATTGTTCGGTGACTCCCCGATTCTCTGAAATGGTTGACATCTCAAGCCGCCTCGATCAGGGCTTGATCAGCTTGTAACCCTTGTCCATGAGTTCGACAATGCGAACCACGCCGGCATCGACCTTCTTGGCAACCGGGTTGAGGGCCGGCGGATGGCCGAGCTTCTTGCCCATGTTGCGAATGGTGTTCTTGCAGGCGGAGAAACGCACGCCGTTGTCCACCAGGCTCTTGATTCGGCCCTTGTTGTTGTTTTCCTCGAACAGCAGCCGCAAGCCGGGACCGAAGGCGACGATCTCCAGGGCGACCCGATCGGGGCCATAGTATTTCAGCAGATTGTTGGCCACATTGAGCACCAGGGTCTGCTTGAAGGGATTGGGATCGCTGATCTGCAGCACGATCTTCTGCTCGGCAAAATCGCCGGCGGCATTGGCCGTGGCGGCGCCAAGGGACAAGCCCAGCATCAGCAGCGCAGCGAGCCAACGGGTTGGCATCTTCATGTGTGTTGTCCTCCACTCGTTGTCAGGAACCGATATTGTTGTATTGATGGCGACGGCACACCTCCCTGCGCAACCGTCTTGCTGAAAGACGCGGAAGCCGCGCCGTTTATTCCCTCGGTTGAACATTTTTGCCGTCAGCGGTCGGCCGAGATTCATCAGTAATTCATGAAATAACAATATGCAATCCTCGCGGAATATTTTTTGTGCCTGCGGCGTCTTTCGGTATAGTCGGGGACATCCAGACCGAAGAAGGAACGCCCAGATGATTCCCCTGAAGCTGCTGCAAAAACGTCGCGCCTTTCGTCAGCGTATAGAGGCCTTCCGTCCCCGCCTCTTCCGCCTGGCCTGCTCCTGGTGCCACAACCCCGATCTGGCGGACGACCTGGTTCAGGAAACCCTGCTCAAGGCACTCAGGCACAGTGATCAGTTGCGTGACGAGACGACGTTCGACAGCTGGCTGTTCGCCATTCTCAACAACTGCTGGCGCGATCACTTCCGCCGGCAACGGGAGAGCGAAGACATCGACAACGTGGTGCTGATCGACGAGGTGACCCCTTCGCATCTTGCCGAACAGCAGAACATCGTCGACAAGGTGCGTTCCGCCGTGGCCACCCTGCCGGCCGGCCAGTGCCAGGTACTGACCTTGGTGGATCTGGAAGGGCTGAGTTATCAGGACGTGGCCGAAGTTCTGGACATTCCCATCGGCACCGTCATGAGCCGTCTGTGCCGCGCGCGCAGGGCCCTGGCCGACAGGCTTCTCGAGTTCAAACCGGAACAGCACCAGCCCAAACCGCGACTGCGGAGAGTGAAATGAAAGAACGGTTTTCCGACGAACACCTCAATGCCTACCTCGACGGGGAGCTGGATGCCGGGGAACGCGCGCATCTCATGGACGTGTTGCGCAGCGACCCGGAACTGGCCAGCCGGGTCTGCCAGTTGCAGAAGGTCAAGGAAATGGTGCAACTGGCCTACCCCGACGTGCCCGACCAGCCCCGCACGTCCCGCCCGGCCCGACCCCACCGCCGCTGGGCCGGCCCGGCCATCGCCGCTTCGTTGCTGTTTCTCGTTGGCCTGGCCGGGGGTTGGGTGGCGAACCTGCACTGGCAGCACCCCCCCCGCCTGCTGGAAATCGCCAAGACCGCCCGCCTCGACGCCGGCGACGCCATCGACAAGCCCTGGCGCCTGATGCTGCACGTCAACAGCGACGATACCTATCGCTACCAGATCATGCTCAGCGAAACCGAGGAACTGCTGCGCTCGGCCGCGCGCGACGGCCGCCCCGTGGAAATCGAAATCGTCACCAACGGCCCCGGCCTGCTCCTGCTCAGCGATCGCGACGATCCCTTCACCCGTCGCCTGCAGGCCCTGGCCCGCGAATACGACAACCTCGAACTGCGCGCCTGCGAACGCGCCCTGCGCCGCTACCGTCTGCGCGAAGGCAGAGATCTGCAACTCATCCCCGAAGCCGGCACGGTCACCTCTGCCATGCACGAAGTGATTCGGCGGCAGAAGGAGGGGTGGGCGTATATCAATATCTGAAAGGCAGAGGAAAGAGACAAGCATAAAGCGTGGCTGTCTGCCGGGTCCGCTGCGCTTGACCCGGCCTACATCACAGGACACCTGCATCGTAGGGCGGCTCAAGCGCAGCGGAGCCGCCATCCTCATTCATTCACATTCCATGTCTGGCAGGATGTCGTCCTCCGCCTTTCCCCAATCCGGGCTGTACCATCCCGCCTCAACGGCTCTGGAAAACGAACTGTACGGCCAATCACGGGCCTGCGTCACCAGACCATGCCTGACGGGATTGTAATGCACGTAATCCACATGGCTGCACCAATCCGTCTCGTCCCGAATCAGATGCTCCCAATAGCGATTCTGCCAGATTCGCCTCTGTTCACGGACTCCTGCCTGCCGGCCAAGACCTCGAGTCACAAAATGTTTGATCAGGCGAATCCGCAGGGGATAATCATCATCCCCCTCCGGCAGGCGCATCAGGAAATGCATGTGATCGGGAAGCACGACTGCGGCATCGAGCGAAAACGGATATTTTTCCCGCACGTGTCGAAAAGCTGCCCGTAACCGCACGACGCGGGACGGGGAAGCGAACCAGGGATGACGCTCATGGGTGACGAGGGTGAAGAAGTAGGTACCACCCGGGAACCGGGCACGACGGTAACGGCTCATCCGTGGCCTCCTTGGCTTCCATGCAGTCCATGAAATTGTTGCGAATCCAGCGCAGGCTGACAAGGGTTTTGCCGGGTCCGCTTCGCTTGACCCGGCCTACATCCGGGACACCCGCACCGTAGGGCGATGAGATGGTCTCCTCCCCCCCTTAAAAACGGCGTCACGATGCGCCAAGATGGAAGCACTTCACCATCCATCGAAGAAGGAGGAGGAGACCATGAGCAAGATTACGACGGTTGGACTGGATTTGGCAAAGCACGTGTTTCACGTGGTGTGCTGCGACGAGCGGGGCAAGGTGGTGCGCAAGCGGATGCTGAGGCGAGGGCAGGTGCTGGCGTATTTTGCGAACCTGGAGCCGGTCCTGGTGGGGATGGAAGCCTGCGCGAGCGCCCACTACTGGGCGCGGGAGCTGCAGGCACTGGGCCACGAGGTGAAGCTGATTCCGCCGCAGTACGTGAAGCCGTTTGTGCGGGGGAACAAGCACGATTACAACGACGCGCTGGCGATAGCCGAAGCGGTGGTGCGGCCGGAAATGCGGTTTGTGTCGGTGAAGACACCGGAGCAGCAGGACATCCAGGCGCTGCACCGTCTGCGCGAGCGCTGTCTTGCGGACCGCACGGCGCTGGTCAACCAGATACGGGGTCTGCTGGGGGAATACGGGATTGTTCTGCCCAAGGGGGTGAATACGCTGCGGCGTCGCCTGCCGGAGGTGCTGTCGGAGGCGGAGAATGGCCTGAGCGAGTGGTTTCGGCAGCTGTTGTGGGAGAGTTACCGGCGGTTTCAGGAGCTGGACGCGCACATTGCGTTTTACACCCGGGAACTGGAAGGCTACAGCCGCCGGAACGAGGCGGTGAAGCGGCTGCGGGCGATCCCGGGTTACGGGCCGGTGGTGGCGCCGGTTTTCTACAGCCAGATCGGCGACGGCCGGGCCTGGCGGCGGGGACGGGATGTGTCCGCATCCCTGGGTCTGGTGCCCCGCCAACACAGTAGCGGAGGGAAGGAACGGCTGCAGGGGATCAGCAAGCGGGGAGACGGCTATCTGCGCAGTCTGCTGGTGCATGGAGCGCGGTCGGTGGTGAAGGCGGCGGCGGGGAAGGATGACCGGCTCAGCCGCTGGATCAACCGGATCCGGGCGGAGCGCGGCTACAACAAGGCGGTGGTGGCGCTGGCCAACAAGATGGCCCGGATGGGGTGGGCGGTATTGAGGAACAAGACGGAATACCGGGCGGATTACCGCCCGGTCTGAAGGCGGGCAGGGCCCGCGAGGAACGATTTGGAGAGTTAGCCTGCCGACGATTGCGAAGACGCTGTGGCGAGCGATGACAAACAGGTCAGACCGGCGTATCGAAAACCTGCTTGAGCCGTAGGCTGGGACAAGCCGCTAGGGCGATTAGGACGATACGCGCAGATCTCATCGAGGCCAGAGGCGCAAAAAGCCTCACAAACAGGCCGGATATACGAGCGCAATCCTGTCCCTGTCGAAGTTTGGTACAACGTCTTGCAAAACGGGAGGAGACCATATACGGCTCAAGCGCAGCGGAGCCGCCTTCGGCCACGCCATCACGGAGAGCCGGTTGGGCCTACAACAACACCCGTTCGATGCCGCCGTGATTGGCCTTGTCGAGGAAGGTGCGTTGCCAGTTTTCGCCATGGCGCAGGCGGGCGAGTTCGACGACGATGTAGTCGGCGTCGAGGCCGGTGAGGTCGGCATAGCGGGAGAGGCCCTGCTGGCAGGCGGGACAACTGGTGAGGATCTTCGTCTCGCCGGGTTGCGCCTTTTCCCGGCCGGTGAGTTCGCGCAGGCCGTTGCGCAGTTCCTGTTCCTTGCGGAAGCGCACCTGGGCGGCGATGTCGGGGCGGCTGGTGGCGAGGGTGCCGGCTTCGCCGCAGCAGCGGTCGGAGAGGCGCACGTCGGCGTCCATCAGGGTCTGGGCCACGCGCAGGGGGTTGTAGGTCTTCATGGGCGTGTGGCAGGGGTCGTGATACAGGTATTTGCGGCCCGGTACGCCTTCGAGCTTCACGCCCTTCTCCAGCAGGTATTCGTGGATGTCGAGCAGGCGGCAGCCGGGGAAGATGCGTTCGAACTGGTATTGCTGGAGCTGATCCATGCAGGTGCCGCAGGAGACGATCACGGTGCGGATGTCCAGGTAGTTGAGCGTGTTGGCCACGCGGTGGAACAGCACCTGGTTGTCCACGGCGATCTGCTGGCCCTTCGTTTCGTCGCCACCGGCGCTCTGGGGATAGCCGCAACACAGGTAGCCGGGCGGCAGCACGGTCTGGGCGCCGGTTTCCCAGAGCATGGCGAGGGTGGCCAGGCCCACCTGGCTGAACAGGCGTTCGGAGCCGCAGCCGGGGAAGTAGAACACGGCCTCGGCCTGCTCGGCCGGCACCGCCGGATCGCGCAGGATGGGCACGATGCGCGGATCGTCCAGCCCCAGCTCCGAACGCATGGGCCGCTTCGGCACCGAGGCGGGCAGCGGATAGCGCATGAACTGCACCACCTGCTCGGTGATTTGCGGCCGGCCGGTGGTGGCATGGGGCGTGCGCCGGCGCCACAGGCCGAGCCGGCGCAGGCCGCGGCTGGCCAGGCGCTGGGCGCGGTAGCTCCAGTCGATCATCAGCTTGCGATAGACGCCGATGCTGCGCGCATCGCGCAGGTTGAGAAAGAGCATGGCCAGGGCGCCCATGGGATTGAAGCGCTTGCGGCCCCGGGCGCGCAGGATGCTGCGCATGGTCACGGTCACGTCGCCGAAGTCGATGTTCACCGGGCAGGGGCTCAGGCACTTGTGGCACACGGTACAGTGATCGGCCACGTCGTTCATCTCGGCGAAGTGGCGCAGGGAGATCCCGCGGCGGGTCTGCTCCTCGTAGAGGAAGGCCTCGATGATGAGGCCGGTGGCGAGGATCTTGTTGCGCGGGGAATACAGCAGATTGGCCCGCGGCACGTGGGTATTGCACACCGGCTTGCACTTGCCGCAGCGCAGGCAGTCCTTGACCATGTGGTTGAGGTGGCCCAGCTCCGAGGCTTCGAGGATCAGCGCCTCCTGCTCCACCAGCCGCAATGACGGGGTATATGCCGCCTCCAGCCCCGATCCGGGCAGCAGCTTGCGCGGATTGAAGCGCTGCTGCGGGTCCACCTTGTGCTTGTATTCCTCGAAGGCCGCGACGATCCGCGCATCGAGGAACTGCATCTTGGTGATCCCGATGCCGTGCTCGCCGGAGATCACGCCGCCGAGGGTCTCGGCCAGTTGCATGATCCGCGCCACCACGTCCTCGGCCTCCTGGAGCATGGCGTAGTCGTTGGAGTTGACCGGGATGTTGGTGTGCACGTTGCCGTCGCCGGCGTGCATGTGGGTGGCCACGAACAGGCGCGAGGCGCGGATTTCGGCATGGATGGCATCGAGCCGGTCGCGCACCGCGGCCAGCTCGGCGCCGGAGAAGATGTCCTTGAGGGGGCGTTCCACCGCCTGGCGGTAGGAGATCCGCAGCTCGCGCCGCTGCAGCAGATCGAAAAAGGTCTCGTCCTCGGCCGGCGAGATGTCCACCTTGCCGGCCCACAGATCGGCGTGTTCCACCACCGGCGCGTCCATGTGCCGCAGGATCCCTTCCCAGCGCTGCTTCACGCCACGCAGCAGCTCGCGGGCGGCCTCGATCTTGGCGCGCAGGATCGCCTCGCTCTCGGGATCGGCCTCTTCCGGCGCCTCGCCGGCGCGCAAGCGGCGCAGCTCGGGCATGTCCGAATCCAGGTAGGCGCACACCGCCTCGATCATGCGCAGCTTGTTGCGGGTGGACAGCTCGATGTTGATGCGTTCGATGCCGTCGTTGTATTCGGCCAGCTTCTCGAGGGGAATCACCACGTCTTCGTTGATCTTGAAGGCGTTGGTGTGGGCGGCGATGGCGGCGGTGCGGGCCCGGTCGGCCCAGAAGCGCTGACGGGCCTCGGCGCTCACCGCCACGAAGCCCTCCGCCTCGCGCAGCGCTGCCTTGCGCACCACTTCCGAGGCGGCCTCGGCCACCGCGTTCTCGTCGTCGCCGGCGATGTCCACCAGCAGCACCATCTTGGGCAGATCCCGGCGCGGCGACTTGGGCGTGTAGTCCACCGCCTTCACGTAGCGCTCGTCCAGGTGCTCCATGCCGGCGAGCTGCACGTCGGGCCGGGCATCGAGATAATCCTTGGTTTCGACGATGGCCGGCACGGCGCGGCGCAGATCCTTGCCGTAGAACTCCAGGCACACGGTGCGGATGTGCTTCGGCATGCGGTGCAGCACGAACACGGCCGAGGTGATGAGCCCGTCGCAGCCTTCCTTCTGCACGCCGGGCAGGCCGCCGAGGAACTTGTTGGTCACGTCCTTGCCCAGGCCCTGCTTGCGCAGCGCCGCGCCGGGCATCACCAGGGTCTCGGGCTCGCCGGCGCGGGTCACGCCGTCGGCCTCGTAACGGGTGATTTTGAAGGTGACTTCCCGCTGCTCGTGGATCTTGCCCAGGTTGTGATGCAGGCGCTCCACCTCCAGCCACTGCCCATCGGGCGTGACCATGCGCCAGGAGAGCAGGTTGTCGAGGGTGGTGCCCCACAGCACCGCCTTCTTGCCGCCGGCGTTCATGGCAATGTTGCCGCCGATGCAGGAGGCGTCCTGGGAGGTGGGGTCCACGGCGAACACGAAGCCGTGGGCCTCGGCCTTCTCGGCCACCCGCCGGGTCACCACCCCCGCCTCCACCCGGATCACCGGCACCGTGCGGCTCCGGCCTTCGGCATCGGGCAGCTCCCACTGCTCCACCTCGCCCAGGCGCTCGAGCTTTTCGGTGTTGATCACCGCGCAGTCGGGCGCCAGCGGCACCGCGCCGCCGGTGTAACCGGTGCCGCCGCCGCGGGGAATGATGCCCACCCCCAGCTCGATGAGCGCCGCCACCACCTTCTGCATCTCGGCTTCCGAGTCGGGGGTGACCACCACCAGCGGATACTCCACCCGCCAGTCGGAGGCGTCGGTCACGTGGGAGACCCGCGACAGGCCGTCGAAGCGGATGTTGTCGCGCCGCGTCACCCGCCGCAGGCGCTGCAGCACCCTGCGCCGCAGCGCCCGCTGGCGCGGAAACCAGGCCGCGAACTCGCCGATGGCGCCGCGCACCGCGCCGATCAGCAGCAGCGCCTTCTCGTTGCCGTCGGCCCGCGCCTCCACCTGTTCGAGCCGATGATGGAGCGCGCCGATCAGCGCCTCGCGGCGCTTGCGGTTGTCGAGCAGATCGTCCTGAATGAAGGGGTTGCGGGTCACCACCCACATGTCGCCCAGGATCTCGAACAGCATCCGCGCCGAACGCCCCGTAACCCGCTCCGCGCGCAGCGCGTTGAGCACCTCCCACATTTCGTGCCCGAGGAAGCGGATCACGATCTCCCGATCCGAGAAGGAGGTGTAGTTGTAGGGGATCTCGCGGATGCGGGAGGTCATAAGGTATTGTTTTGAAATGGGTATTGATCAGCGCCGACGGGGGCGCATTGTACCATGGCCGCAAGGGGGTGGCGGGTGGCCGCGCAAGCATGCTCAGGAGCGGCGCGACGCGCACCCCCGCAGGCCGACCCAAGCGCAGCGGAGCCGGCAATTCGAACCTGCATCGGATCCGCCCTTGAGGCCGAGCAAGCCTTTCGTGACACGCCATGGATACGTCCCTGTAGACTCGACGGCCGCGTCCATGCGGCCGACGGTCACGAAAGGCTTGCCCGGCCTCAAGGACTCGGTGCCCCCACTGAACCGGCTCCGCTGCGCTTGAGCCGGCCTACGACGGGAGCGTGGCCAGCCAGAGCACCACGCCGTAGCGGGCGGCCTTGCCGAGGGCGATGAAGGCCAGGCTGGGCCAGAAGGGGATCTTCAGCCAGCCGGCGGCGAGACAGAGCGGATCGCCGATGACCGGCAGCCAGGAAAGAAGCAGCAGCGGGCTGCCGTGGCGTTGCAGGCGGGCCAGGGCACGGCGGTGGGCGGGGCGTGCAAGCTGTTCCGCCGGCGCCTTCCAGGCCAGCAGGCGGCCAAGGCCCCAGGAGGTCATCCCCCCGAGGGTATTGCCGGCGGTGGCCACCGCCAGCAGCAGTGACGGTGCATGTTCCCCGCCACGGGCCAGCCAGCCCAGCCCCAGTTCGGAGCCACCGGGAAACAGGGTGGCGGAAACGAAGGCGGCGAGAAACAGGGCCAGCAGATCGGCGGAGGGGGACATGGTGGGGTTCAGCGGTCTCGTGTTGGTGCATGGTCGCGGCGGGGGCGCCGCTCCTACAGGGGATATCGAAGCCGGTAGGAGCGGCGCGAGCCACGACAAGGCGGTAGCGGGTAGCTGGGCAGCCTTGATTGCGCAGGGCGGGTCAAGCGCAGCGGAGCCGTCGTTGCGCCGCTCCTGCAGGGAGGTGTCGGGCCCGTAGGAGCGGCGCGAGCCGCGACAAGGCGGTAGCGGCTAGCAAGTGGCTGGTGGCTGGTGGCTGGTGGCTGGACAATGCGTGTTGTTGCCAGCCAACCGCTACCCGTTACCTGCTTGCGTGTGGTCGCGCCGGGTCCGCTGCGCTTGACCCGGCCTACATCGGGCACCAACACCGTAGGGCGATGAGATGGTCTCCTCCCCCCCTTAAAAACGGCGTCACGATGCGCCAAGATGGAAGCACTTCACCATCCATCGAAGAAGGAGGAGGAGACCATGAGCAAGATTACGACGGTTGGACTGGATTTGGCAAAGCACGTGTTTCACGTGGTGTGCTGCGACGAGCGGGGCAAGGTGGTGCGCAAGCGGATGCTGAGGCGAGGGCAGGTGCTGGCGTATTTTGCGAACCTGGAGCCGGTCCTGGTGGGGATGGAAGCCTGCGCGAGCGCCCACTACTGGGCGCGGGAGCTGCAGGCACTGGGCCACGAGGTGAAGCTGATTCCGCCGCAGTACGTGAAGCCGTTTGTGCGGGGGAACAAGCACGATTACAACGACGCGCTGGCGATAGCCGAAGCGGTGGTGCGGCCGGAAATGCGGTTTGTGTCGGTGAAGACACCGGAGCAGCAGGACATCCAGGCGCTGCACCGTCTGCGCGAGCGCTGTCTTGCGGACCGCACGGCGCTGGTCAACCAGATACGGGGTCTGCTGGGGGAATACGGGATTGTTCTGCCCAAGGGGGTGAATACGCTGCGGCGTCGCCTGCCGGAGGTGCTGTCGGAGGCGGAGAATGGCCTGAGCGAGTGGTTTCGGCAGCTGTTGTGGGAGAGTTACCGGCGGTTTCAGGAGCTGGACGCGCACATTGCGTTTTACACCCGGGAACTGGAAGGCTACAGCCGCCGGAACGAGGCGGTGAAGCGGCTGCGGGCGATCCCGGGTTACGGGCCGGTGGTGGCGCCGGTTTTCTACAGCCAGATCGGCGACGGCCGGGCCTGGCGGCGGGGACGGGATGTGTCCGCATCCCTGGGTCTGGTGCCCCGCCAACACAGTAGCGGAGGGAAGGAACGGCTGCAGGGGATCAGCAAGCGGGGAGACGGCTATCTGCGCAGTCTGCTGGTGCATGGAGCGCGGTCGGTGGTGAAGGCGGCGGCGGGGAAGGATGACCGGCTCAGCCGCTGGATCAACCGGATCCGGGCGGAGCGCGGCTACAACAAGGCGGTGGTGGCGCTGGCCAACAAGATGGCCCGGATGGGGTGGGCGGTATTGAGGAACAAGACGGAATACCGGGCGGATTACCGCCCGGTCTGAAGGCGGGCAGGGCCCGCGAGGAACGATTTGGAGAGTTAGCCTGCCGACGATTGCGAAGACGCTGTGGCGAGCGATGACAAACAGGTCAGACCGGCGTATCGAAAACCTGCTTGAGCCGTAGGCTGGGACAAGCCGCTAGGGCGATTAGGACGATACGCGCAGATCTCATCGAGGCCAGAGGCGCAAAAAGCCTCACAAACAGGCCGGATATACGAGCGCAATCCTGTCCCTGTCGAAGTTTGGTACAACGTCTTGCAAAACGGGAGGAGACCATATACGGCTCAAGCGCAGCGGAGCCGCCATGCGCCGCTCCCGCCGGGCGCGGCGCGCTCAGAAGTCGATCCGCAGGCCGGCGCTGTAAACGGCGAGGTCGTCGTTGCCTTCGCCGTCGGAGTTGCGGTAGCCGACGAAGATGCGGGTCTTCGGGCTGAAACGGTGGATGACGCCGATGGCGTAGTAGGTGGTGTCGATGCGCCGTGCCACGAGTTCGCCCGGCTGGGTGGGGATCACGGCATAGTTGGCATCGCCGTCGGTGCGGCCGAACTGGGCGGCGATGATGTTGCGGTTGATGCGGAACTGGTAGCCCAGGAAATAGATCCTTGCGTCGTTGTCGTTGCCGTCGGGGTTGTCCAGTTCGTACTGGGCGGCGAGGGTGTGGCGGCCGCCGAACTGCACCCGGCCGCCGAGCTTGGCGACGCTGTCCTTGCCGCCGTCGTTGTCGGCGTCGAACCCGTTGTAGGCGGCGAAGACTTCCCACTGTTTGCCCCGGTAGCTCAGGGCGGCGGAGACGTCGCCGGCATTGCCGCTGTTGGTGGTACCGTCACCCCGGTCGGCGCCGTAGGCGAGCCAGAGGCCGAAGCCGCCCCAGTGGTTGCGGTAGGAGAGGCTGGTGTCCCAGAAGCCGTTCTGGCCGTAGGCGCCGCCCTTCATGCCGCCGGAGAGGCGCGCTTCGAGGTAGGTCCAGGCGAAGGGGTCGTAGTTCACGCCGCCGGTGTACTTGTAGGGCGTGCGCAGGCGGCCGGCGCGCAGCACGCCCCAGTCGGCATCGAGGCCCACCCAGGCCTCGCGCGCGCCGTCGTTCGGATCGCCGGTGGCCACGTTCACCTGCCATTCGAAGCGGGCCACGGCCGCCAGGCCCAGGCCCAGATCCTCACGCAGCTTCACGCCCAGGCGGCTGCGCCGGTTGTCGGCCAGCTTGATGGCCGTCTCGCCGGCGGCCACGGGGTTGCGGCTGCCGCCGGTATAGTTCTCACCGAAACCGTCATTGCTCACCTGGGCCAGTTCCACCTGCAACTGGCCGTACACAGCCAGCTCCGCGCGCGCGGCGGCCGGCAGCGCGGCGGCCACGGCCACCGCCACGACGAGGGATTTGCTGTTCATGGGTTCACTCCTTGGCCGGCACAAACCACCGACATGCATTGCAAAAATCCGGCACGCACAGAGGAAGGAATCAGACCCTGCCAGGGCCGGGCCTCACGGCCAACGCCCCCTTGTCTCTTTCCTCTTTCCTCCTTCCTATGCCGTTGAATAAAAAACGGGGCCCGAAGGCCCCGCCAATGTTACCGCATTTGTTGTTGTTGAGAATCGTTCGATTAGAACGAGATCTGGTACTGGGCCAGGATGGCGTTGTCGATGTAGACACCTTTTCCGTCACCTGCACCCAGAACATTACTATTGGGAGTAGTGCCTGTTGAATAACCGTCATCACCACCGGTCATGACGTAGTTGAGCTGCAGGCGACCGTTTGTCTTGGTGCTACCCAGGAACAGGTTTACACCAAGCCATGTGTTGGTCAGCTTGTCTGAACCACCGGTATATTCAATTTTCCCATCATAGTGGCGTACCACCAATTCAACAGTCTTGTTGATCTGATAACCACCGTGAACATACCAAACGGTTTGATCAACATTATTAACCCCACCTACATCAGTACCTTTGATGTATTCTGCCTTGACAGTCAGAGGGCCACCTTTGTAACGCGCAGCGAAATCGGTAACCTTGTAATCTTCAGTGCCAGGTCCAGTTGCACTGTTTTTGGTAGTACCTGTCGCAGCTTCAACATGCAGCATCTTGCCCATATCGTACATGACACGGAACACCGTGGTGTTGTCTACACCGGTGGTGCCACCATTGAAGGCGCCAGAACGCCCCGCAGGGTTGCCATAGAAAATATCGTAACCAAATCCACCAGCGATCTTGCGACCACTCAGCATCACACCTGCAGCGCGCTCAAGAACGAGCGGCTTTTCCATACCACGCTTGGTGATATCCAGCTTCTTGCCAGAGGTATTGAAATCCATACCCAACGGGGTCTTGAACTGGCCTGCAGATACCTTGAAAGCATTGCTGAATTTGTAGCCAGCAACGGCATCCTTGATGATGTTCGGCAGTGTGCCTTCCTTACTATTCGTGGCCGTATCTTCTTTCTTGAAGTCCACTTGCAGTTTGCCAAATACAGGGCCATCTTTAAGCTTGAAACCAATACGGATACGGTCTCCGCCAAAGATAAATCCATCATCCGAGGGAGTATTGGCACTATTTTCAGAAAGCGACTGAGCAGTAATCTGCGCAAAACCAAACCACTTCACTTCGGGCTTGGCCTGGGCGGCCATCGGGGCCACCAGGCTGGCGGCAACGGCCATGGCAATGATGTTTTTCTTCATGTTTCGAACTCCTTAGATGAGTTGTCGAGTCGGGTCAGGTAAAACTCGTTGGCTTTTATACCCGCGTTTGGGCAGGAGTGCAACAGTTTTTTGCCACAAAAACCACAGGCCGGGATTGTGTGGCATTTTTGCCACACAATCCCGGCAGGGCGTTCTCCCCGGCGGGGAGGGGGAACCCTTCGTTTGGATGACGGGGTAACGGCGTGTGCCGGCGGGCGAGATGCATGCCGGGTCCGCTGCGCTTGACCCGGCCTACGGTTCCGGGCCGTTTCGTAGGTCGGCTCAAGCGCAGCGGAGCCGACATATCGGGCGGCTTCTTCCCGTCACCCCTCACCCTGTCCCTCGGCTCGGGCTCCTGCTTCGCCCTACCTCACGCATCCCTGCGGACGTCTCCCCGGTGGGGAGAGGGGACCCTTCGTTCGGGCGGGTGGAGTAACGGCGCATGCTGGCGGGCGAGTGGCCATGCCGGGTCCTGCATGAAGGTAGCGGGTGGCGGGGGACGGGTAGCTGGGAAAAACGTAGGCCGGTCGTTCCCAGCTACCCGCCACCAGCTACCCGCAACCGCATATCAGCGCACCCTACGGGAGGGAATCTCCGGACGTGTCCGGCCGTGCCGCCTTGCGGATGCTGTCAGCAAAGGCTTCCAGATCGGTCAGATGATGACGGAGGATATCCTTGATCACGTCGGGGTCGAGCTGCTGGTACTGGTGAACGGCAATATTCCGAAATCCGACCATCGCTTCGAGTTTCCGGCACAGTTCAGGCGAGATCACGCCCTGCTCACGCAACAGGGTGAAATGGGCCTTGAGGGTATCGGGCAAGCCGAGGTGACGTTCGGAAATGACCCAGGCAGCCAGATCGATGGCGGCCTGGATGGCCCGTTGCAGGTTCAGGACGACGATGTCCTGAACGTCGATATCGTCGATGCGTTGTGGATCACCCTGGGTGACCTGGCGGATCCGTTGCAGTGACCGCTCGATGCTGCCCAGTTTTGCCAGGAGGATGTCATCGGTCATGAGGCGAGCAGGGCCTCCTCGATCGGCTTTCTCGTCTGCTTCAGATCGAAATACGCGGCCAGGGCGTTCATGGTGAATTCGGGCAGGGCTTGCGGGTTCCGCTGCTGCAAGACGATCCCCTTCTTCAGGATCTGCATGGCCAGGATGGGCGACGCCTGGTCGAGCACCACCAGATCCACGTTCCGGCCCAGCAGGGCCTCCAAGTCGGTTCTGGCCGCGGCCAGCTCGAAGGCCGACGGCACCGGCTCGCCTGCGAAAAGCAGGGCCAGATCCACATCGCTGCCTTCACGGGCCTGGCCGGTTGCACGGGAACCGTACAGCAGGATGGCGGCGGGACGAAAACGCCTGGCCAGGTCATCCACGGCCTTGCGCAAGGCCGGTGCATCGGGGTCGATGGGTTGGGGCATGGTCATCCGCTTGTCCGGGCCGTTTCCGGAAGTATAGCCGGGATCGGGCTGGCGGGGTGAGACGCATGCCGGGCCGAAGGCCGGACGGACAAGGCCCGGCGAATGCCGGGCCCTGGATTTTATTGGCTGGGGAACCAGGATTCGAACCTGGATTGACGGAGTCAGAGTCCGCTGTCCTGCCGTTAGACGATTCCCCAGTGGATAGTGGCGAGGGCCGAGGGACGAGTGGCGAGGCGGGTCAGTTCCGTTCCTCGTAATAGCAGATGAGGCCCCAAATCATCCTTGAAATCTCGCGGACTTCGGTTTCGAATCGCTTTCCCTGCTCGGATTCGATGAATCCGGCTGCGCGGCCGATCATCAGTTGCGTCCAGACTTCGCCGCAGGAACCCTTGGCAATCTTCAGAAACTGGATCCGTGTGCGATCCGTTTCCCGCTCATAGCCCTCGGCGATGTTCGAGGGAATGGACAATGCCGCGCGGGTCAGCTGATCCCGAAAACCGCTGTCCCGGCAACCCTGCATCGACTTGTACAAATCGACCGACAGCCGGCAGGCGCGTTTCCAAACATCGAGATTCTCCAGCGACTCCATTCGCCTTCCTCCCTGATGGTGGCCTCCTCGTCCCTCGCCACTCGTCCCTCGTTCCTGTACTCGAAGCGTTTAACGCTTCGAGTACTGTGGCCGCTTCCGCGCCTTGTGCAGGCCGACTTTCTTGCGTTCCACTTCGCGGGCGTCGCGGGTGACGTAGCCGGCGCGGCGGAGGATGGGGCGCAGGGTTTCGTCGTACTTCATGAGGGCGCGGGTGATGCCGTGGCGGATGGCGCCGGCCTGGCCGGTGTTGCCGCCGCCCTTGACGAAGACCTTGATATCGAAGTTGCCCTCGGTGTCGGTGGCCTGCAGGGGCTGGCGCACGACCATGCGGGCGGTTTCACGGCCGAAGTACTCGTCCAGCGGACGGTTGTTGACGAGGATGTTGCCCTTGCCGGCGGTCAGGTAGACGCGCGCGGTGGAGTTCTTGCGGCGACCGGTACTGTAATAGGTATCTGCCATGGTTTCGCTTTCCTGACGTTCAGATGTCCAGCGGCTTGGGCTGCTGGGCGGTGTGCTTGTGTTCGGGGCCGGCGTAGACCTTGAGCTTGCGGAACATGGCCCGGCCGAGGCGGTTCTTGGGCAGCATGCCCTTGACGGCGGCTTCGATGATCCGCTCGGGGTGCTTCTGGCGCTGCTTGTCCAGGCTGATGGTCTTGAGCCCCCCGGGGTAGCCGGTGTGGTGATAGTAGAGCTTGTCCGACTCCTTGTTGCCGGTGACGGCGACCTTTTCGGCGTTGATCACGACGATGTAGTCACCGGTGTCCACGTGCGGGGTGTATTCGGGCTTGTGCTTGCCCCGCAGGCGACGGGCGATTTCGGAGGCCAGACGCCCCAGCACCTTGTTCTCGGCGTCGATGACGTACCAGTCCCGCTTGACGGTTTCCGGCTTTGCGCTGAAGGTTTTCATGCGTGTGTCCCAGACTTTTTGATTCGGCTCGAAAAAAGAGGCGGAATGGTACTTGAATCAACGGGAAGATACAAGATGCGGCGGATTCGCCCCGGCGGGCCGCGGCCGGCGGCGCGCAGGCAAAAAAAAGGCGCGGTAAAGGGGGCAACCGCGCCGAAATACCACCATAAGGAGGATGGAGGAGTCAAAACACTAAATCAGATGGCGCTTATATTAGCGCGTTCTTATATTTTGTCAAGCCCTTGGGGGGAAGTTTTTTGGGTGGGTTCAAGAGGTTGATTTTCGGGGGGATTTTCAAACGTGCCATCGCGGCTTACGCCGCTCCTGTGGGGGGGCCCCTGTTGCCATGCCGATGCCGGGTCCGCTGCGCTTGACCCGGCCTCCGGTTCCGGGGCCGCCGTAGGTCGGCTCAAGCGTAGCGGAGCCGACGTTTCGGGAAGGCGGGTCGCGGCGGGGGTGCCGCTCCTGTGAGGGGGGCTGTTGCCACGCCGATGCCGGGTCCGCTGCGCTTGACCCGGCCTACGGTTCTAGCCGCCGTAGGTCGGCTCAAGCGCAGCGGAGCCGACGTTTCGAGAAGGCCGGCTATCGGCAGCAGGCTTCGGCAGCGTGGCGCAGATCGTTGAGGCGGCCATGGAAGAAGTGGCCGGCGCCGGCCAGTTCGCGGTATTGGGGCGGGTTGGGCTGGGTGGCGATCCAGTGGCGGACGGCATCGGGGGAGACGACTTCGTCGTCGCTGCCCTGGATCACGCACCAGGGGATGGCCACCTTGCGGGACGGGCCGAAGTCGAACAGATCCACGGGCGGGGCCACCAGCAGCAGGCGGGCGGCGTGCAGCGTTTCGTGGGCCTGCCAGGCGACGAAGCTGCCGAAGGAGAAGCCGGCCAGCCACAGGGGGGCGCCGGGATAGCGCTCCCGCAGCCAGCCGGCCGCGGCGGCGAGATCGGCCTGCTCGCCGCGGCCGTGATCGTATTCGCCTTCCGAGCGCCCCACGCCCCGGAAGTTGAAGCGCAGGGCCGGCACGCCGAGCTGCACGCAGGTTTTCGCCAGCATGTACACCACCTTGTTGTGCAGGCTGCCGCCGTGCAGGGAATGGGGGTGGCAGATCACGGCGATGGCCGGGGGCGTCCGGGGGTGGTCCTCCGGTCGATCGAGCACGGCTTCGAGCTGGCCCTCGGGGCCGGAAAGGGTGAAGGCGGCGGACATGGGCTACTCCGGAAGACGCAGGCGTTCGACCACCTGCCCCTGCTTGAGGTGGCTTTCGATGATCTCGTCGAGATCCCGGCGATCGATGAAGGTGTACCAGACCTCCTCGGGATAGACGACCAGCACCGGCCCCAGTTCGCAGCGGCCGAGGCAGCCGGCCGTGTTCACCCGCACCCGGCCGGGACCGTGCAGGCCCTCGTCCTTGAGCCGCTGCTTCATGTAGTCGCGCAGGGCCTGGCTGCCGAAACGGGCGCAGCAGGGCTCGCCCTCGGCGCGCTGATTGGTGCAGAAAAAGACGTGGTGACGGTAGAAGGACATGGGTTTGGCGGGGGATGAGGGTGGATGGGGTAAGATTATACGGTGTGTGGTACCGCTACCCAATCGGCTTTTTGCATAGGCAAGGTTTGTCGCGGCTCGCGCCGCTCCTACCGCGGAAAACCTGTTTCCATTCCTGTAGGAGCGGCGCGAGCCGCGATGGGCCAGATTAACAGGAAGGCAGATTCATCCTTCTGAACGCATCGACACGAGCCCCGAATTCCTTGTCCCTTTCCTCTCAAATCCTCGCCCTGGCCGATCGCTGCGTGAAGTGCGGGCTGTGCCTGCCCCACTGCCCCACCTATGGGCTGCGCCCGGACGAGAACGCGTCGCCGCGCGGGCGGATTGCGCTGTTGCAGGGGCTGGCCGAGGGCCGGCTGGCGCCCGATGCCCGCGTGCGCAAACACCTCGACGAGTGCGTGGGCTGCCGGCGTTGCGAGCGGGTCTGCCCGGCCGGGGTGGAGTTCGAGCGGCTGATGGATCTGGGCCGGCAACAGCCAGGCCTCGGGGCCGCCGGCCGACGGCAACGCTTCGCCCTGCGCCTCTTGGGAAGGCCGGCCCGCCTGCGCCGCCTGCATGGGGGCCTGCGCTTCCTGCAGCGCAGCGGGCTGCTGGGGCTGGCCCGCATGGCCGGCCTGCTGCGCCTTGCCGGGCTTTCCCGGGCGGCGCGGCTGCTGCCGCCGCTGTCGGCACCCGCGCCCCTGCCCCGCCCGGCGGATGACGCCGGACGCAGACAGGTGGCCCTGTTCACCGGTTGCCTGGGCGGCACGCTGGAGCAGGCGACGGTGCGGGCCGCCATCCGGGTGCTGGAAGCCTACGGCTTCTCGGTGCGGCGCCTCGAGACCGGCTGCTGCGGGGCGCTGGCCTGGCACCGGGGCGAGACGGCGCTGGCCACCGATCAGGCCCGGGGCCTGCTGGCCGCGGCCGGCGGCGCAACGGAGACAATCCTGTATCTCGCCACCGGCTGCGGCCCCCACCTGCAGCGCTATGCCGAACTGCCCCTCGATGAAGGCGATCGCCCGCAGGCCGAGGCGTTCGTGGCGCGACTGGAGGAGATCACCGCCTTCCTCGCCCGCCAGCCTTTTCCCGCAGAGCGGTTTCGCGCCGCTGATCCGCCCCTGACCGTGGCGGTGCACCTGCCCTGCAGCCAGCTCAACGGCCTGCGCCAGCAGGACACCGCCGGCGAACTGCTGGCCCGCCTGCCCGGGCTGCGGGTGGTGCCCCTGGCGGAGAACGACCGCTGCTGCGGTGCCGGCGGCGAGGCCATGCTGCGCGTCCCCGAGGTGGCCGACCGGCTGCGCGGCGCCAAACTGGAAGCCATCGCCCGCCTGGCGCCCGACATGGTGGCCAGCACCAATCCCGGCTGCGCGCTGTTCCTCAACGCCGGGCTGGGGCACGATCCGAATTTGCCCGTGGTGCATCCGGTGGTGGTGATGGCGGCGCGGCTGGTGGAGGCGTAAATCCTGCCGGGTCCGCTGCGCTTGACCCGGCCTACGAGGTTGCCGGACAGACGGCCGATTCCGGGTTTCTTGTATCCTTTCCCTTGTATCCTGTATCTTTCCCCTCATGTCCACACGCAATTACACCCTGCCCGATCGCCTGGTCATGCATCTGGATACGGGCCTGCGCACCCTGTTCGGCAAACCCCGGGTGACCGAGCGGCCCAACCCGGCGGCCGACATTCCCGAGGCCGATCTCAGCGATGCCGAGCGGGAGCTGGCCGGACGCCTGATGCGCATCAACCACTCGGGCGAGGTGGCCGCCCAGGGGCTGTACGAAGGCCAGGCCCTGACCGCCAAACTGCCCGAGGTGCGCGAGAAGATGGAGCGCGCCGCCCTGGAGGAGAACGATCACCTGGACTGGTGCGAGCAGCGCATCACGGAGCTGGGCAGCCACAAGAGTTACCTGAATCCCCTGTGGTACACCGGCTCCCTGGCCATCGGCGCGCTCGCCGGCCTGGCCGGCGACCGGTGGAGCCTGGGCTTCGTGAACGAAACCGAGAAACAGGTGGTACGGCACCTGGACGAACACCTGGCGAAGATCAGCGCGAAGGACCGCAAGACCCGCGCCATCCTCGAGCAGATGAAGATCGACGAGGCCCACCACGCCACCACCGCCCTGCACGCCGGCGGCGCCGAACTGCCGGGGCCGGTGAAGCTGATGATGAAGCTGACGGCGAAGGTGATGACGGGGACGGTGTATTGGGTTTGAGGAAGGCTATCGCGGCTTGCGCCGTTTCATCGTGCGCAGGCGTCTTCGGGGGGAAATCGCGGCTCGCGCCGCTCCTACAGGGGATGGTTGCCTTGTTCCCTCTGTAGGAGCGGCGCGAGCCGCGATACGCCCATTCTTCCACCCAACCATTGCACACGGACGTGCCATGCCGAGAAAACCACCACAAGGCTATCGCCTGCGCATCGGTCGCCATTCCGAATCCGGACGGATCTATCTGCTGACCTTCGTCACCCGCCAACGCACACCAATTTTTCGCCACTGGCAATTCGGCCGGCAGATTGTCCATGTCTTCCAACAGGAAAGCAGAGATGCCGATACGCTCTGCTATGTCGTCATGCCCGATCATGTTCACTGGCTGATGCAGTTGAGGGGACAAAAGACCCTGTCTTCAGTCGTTCGCACAGTCAAGGCTGCCAGTGCCATGCGAATCAATCGAATGCGCGGGAGCAGGGAGCCCCTTTGGCAGAAAGGTTTTCACGACCATGCGCTGCGGCGTGAGGAAGACATCCGGGCGCTGGCCCGATATGTCATCGCCAATCCCCTGCGGGCGGGACTGGTGGAGCAGATCGGCGACTATCCCCTGTGGGATGCAGTGTGGTTGTAGCGGAAGGATGCATCGCGGCTTGCGCCGCTCCGTTAGGCGCGGTCGTCTTCGCGGGGAAAATCGCGGCTTGCGCCGCTCCTACAGGTTGTGTACGTCCCTCCTGTAGAAGCGGCGCAAGCCGCGAACACCGAGCCTAGCGCGGAATGTTCCGCCCGTAGAAGATTTCCTGCATTTCCTTTTGCAGTTGCTTGCGGATGCGTTTCTGTTTCTTCTCCGGCAGATCGGCGGCGTCGATGTTGAAGAGGTAGTTGTCGAGGTCGAACTCCTTGCGGATCATCTTGGTGTGGAAGATGTTTTCCTGGTAGACGTTGACGTCGATCATCTGGTACCGCTCCTTGGTGTCGCGGGCGATGAAGTTCTGGATGGAGTTGATCTTGTGGTCGATGTAGTGCTTGCGGCCGCGGACGTCGCGGGTGAAGCCGCGCACGCGGTAGTCCATGATCACGATGTCGGAATCGAAGCTGTGGATCAGGTAGTTGAGGGCGCGCAGGGGCGAGATGCGGCCGCAGGTGGAGACGTCGATGTCGGCGCGGAAGGTGCTGATCCCGTTGTCGGGATGGCTTTCCGGATAGGTGTGCACGGTGATGTGGCTCTTGTCGAGATGGCCGACCACCGCTTCGGGCAGGGGGCCGGGACGTTCGGCGTTCTGCAGTTCCTCGGAGACCACCGGTTCCTCGGCGATCAGCATGGTGACGCTGGCGCCCTGGGGATCGTAATCCTGGTGGGCGATGTTGAGGATGCTGGCGCCGATCAGGTGGCTGACCTCGGTGAGGATGGCGGTGAGGCGGCGGGCGTTGTATTCCTCGTCGATGTACTCGATGTACGCCTGCTGCTGGGCCGCAGTTTCGGCGTAGTTGATGTCGTAGAGATTGAAGCTGAGGGTCTTGGTGAGGTTGTTGAAGCCGCTCAGCTTGAGTTTCTTCTGGTAGCTGCGCCGGGGCATGGGAAGCACCTCAGGGGGTTTCCGCCAGCGGCGGATGATGGATCATCTGCACCACGTTGCCGTCCGGATCCTCGCAGTAGAAGCTGCGCGCGCCGTCGCGGTGGGTGCGGGGCGCCGAGCGCATGGTCACGCCGGCGGCAAGCAGATATTCGTGCCAGGCATCCACGTCTTCGGGGCGGCGCAGGATGAAGCCGATGTGATCGAGGCGCTGGGGGCCGGCGGGCGGCTCGGCGGCCCGGTGCAGGGCCAGGTTGTCATGGCCCGAGGTGAGATAGACGTTGTCGGGATCCGGGCGCCATTCCACGCGCATGCCCAGCAGCGCCGTGTAGAAGCGTTCGGTCTCCTCGAAGCGGGTCACGTACAGCGCCACGTGGCGCAGGCCGGCGGTGGGGGCGGGTCGGGTCATGCGGGTTCTCGATCCGGGCGGAAAAGGCCGGGTATTCTAGCAAAATTCCGGCGTTCCGCGAGAGTTTCCGGGTCCCGTCAGACCTGTCAGCCGGCCGGCGCCTCGCGGATTTCGTAGTCGTGGGTGATCTCGACCCCGGCCCGGGCCAGCATGATGGAGGCCGAGCAGTATTTCTCGGCCGAGAGGGAGACGGCCCGGGCCACCCGCTTCTCGTCCAGCCCTTCGCCGGTGACGATGAAGTGCACGTGGATCTTCGTGAACACCTTGGGCTCGGTCTCGGCCCGCTCGGCACTCAGCTCCACCTCGCAGTCGGTCACCGGCTGGCGGGACTTGCCGAGGATGTGGATGACGTCGAAGGCGGTGCAGCCGCCGAGGCCGAGAAGGATCATCTCCATGGGCCGCACGCCCCGGTTGTGGCCGCCGTGTTCCGGGGGGCCGTCCATGACCACCGTGTGTCCGCTGCCGGACTCGCCGGCGAAGGTGACGTCTTCGACCCACTTGATTCGCGCTTTCATGCTACCCCTTTCGGCCGATGCCGGCCGGTTTCTGCAGACGGAGGCCGCAGGGACTATACTCTGCGTGTATCCTTGGATTTTCGGCCCATCCCGGGCGCACCGATCCGCCGCCAGGAGTGACCGCCTTCTCACTTCCGCAAGGAAGTCGCCTCGGCCGGTTTACTTCAAGGTTTGGTGGTATACCATAGGCGCCTCTCACCGTCAGCCACCAGGAAGGGAAGATCATGGGTCAGGTGAACCAAACGCAAGAGACCACCGGCATCGACTCGCTGGACGAGTTCCTCGAGCACAGCCACCGGCGCAGCTATCCGGCCAAGAGCGTGATCATCTACGCCGAGGACAAGCCGGACGTGCTCTATTATATCGTCGAAGGCTCCGTCTCGGTGCTGATCGAGGACGAGGAAGGCCGCGAAATCGTGCTCGCCTACCTGAACAAGGGCGATTTCTTCGGCGAGATGGGCCTGTTCGACGAGGAGGAGGCCCGCAGCGCCTGGGTGCGCGCCCGCACCGCCTGCGAGGTGGCCGAGATCTCCTACGCCAAGTTCCGCCAGCTCTACCAGGAACACCCGGACGTGCTCTTCGCCCTGGCCAAGCAGATGGCCGCCCGCCTGCGCCACACCAGCCGCAAGGTTTCCGACCTGGCCTTCATGGACGTGACCGGCCGCGTGGCCCGCACCCTCCTCGACCTGACCCAGCAGCCCGATGCCATGACCCACCCCGAAGGCATGCAGATCCGCATCACCCGCCAGGAAATCGGCCGCATCGTCGGCTGCTCGCGGGAAATGGTGGGGCGCGTGCTCAAGAACATGGAGGAATCGGGGTTGATCTCGGTGAAGGGGAAGACGATTGTCGTCTTCGGCGCGCGCTGATCGGGCATGCTTTTCGGGGCGGTGGAAGAAACACGGAGGGCACGGAGGTTTTGTGGGTTGTTGTTGACGTCGGTTGGCCTCGCTACTGCATAAATTCATTCCACCTGCCGAATTCCTGATCGGCGATCGCGAATCGCTTGTTCGCATCCGGAAGCTTTCCGACCCATCACTTCATTCTTCTCCGTGTTCTCCGTGCCTCCGTGCCCTCCGTGTTATTTGCAGTCCGGCCGAATCAGCCGAACAGTTCCCGCAGTTTTTCCCCCGGATCGGCGGCCTTCATGAAGGCTTCGCCGACGAGGAAGGTGTGGACGCCGTGGGCGCGCATGCGGGCGACGTCGTCGCGGGTGTGGATGCCGCTTTCGGTGACGACGATGCGGTCCTTCGGGATCTGGGGCAGCAGGTCCAGGGTAGTTTCGAGGCGGGTTTCGAAGGTGCGCAGGTTGCGGTTGTTGATGCCCACCAGGGGGAGGTTCAGGGGCAGGACGCGGGCCAGTTCGGCTGCGTCGTGCACTTCCACCAGCACGTCCATGCCCAGGCTCACGGCCAGGTGGGCCAGTTCGCGCATCTGCGCGTCGCTCAGGCAGGCGGCGATCAGCAGGATGCAGTCGGCGCCGATGGCCCGGGCTTCGTAGATCTGGTAGGGGTCGATGATGAAGTCCTTGCGCAGTACCGGCAGGCGGCAGGCTTCACGGGCCTCGACCAGGTAGTGATCCGAACCCTGGAAGAAGTCCACGTCCGTCAGCACCGACAGGCAGGCCGCCCCGCCCTGTTCATAGGCGCGGGCGATCTCGGCCGGACGGAAATCCGCCCGCAGCACCCCCTTGCTCGGCGAGGCCTTCTTGATCTCGGCAATCACCGCCGGCTGCCCCGCCGCCAGCCGCTCGCCGATGGCCGCCACGAACCCGCGCACCGGCATCGCCTGCGCGGCCCGTTCCATCATCTCCTCCAGCGGATGCCGCGCCATGCGCTCGGCCACTTCCTCGGCCTTGCGGGCGGTGATCCTGTTCAGAATGTCGGGGGTATCGGTCATCTCGTTCAAGTGGTCTGACGTGGGTGGAAAGAACGCAGAGGGCGCAGAGACGCAGAGCGCGCCGAGGTTTTCAAATTGGGTAACTCATTGCAACTTCGCACAGCTCACTGGCAACATCAATAGCACCATTGGAGAATGGAATCGCCAAAAAGGCAGAGGGTAACCGACCTTTCTCATCATCCCCTCAGCGTCCTCTGCGTCTCTGCGCCCTCTGCGTTGCTTCCACTGCACCTCAAACGAAACCGTTGGACACCGCCACGAGCTGTTCGAGTTTTTCGCGGGCAGCGCCGGTGGCGATCTGGGTGTCGGCGAGGCGGATGCCGGCGTCGAGGGTGTCGGCCAGGCCGGCGGCGTAGAGGGCGGCGCCGGCGTTGAGGAGGACGATGTCGCGGGCCGGGCCCGGTTCGTCGTCGAGGACGCGGCGGATGATGGCCAGGGATTCCTCGGCGCTGTGCACCTGCAGCTCGGCGAGGCTGCCACGGGGCAGGTCGAACTGTTCCGGCGCGATGGTGTAGGTCTCGATGCGCCCGTCACGCAGCTCGGCGACGCGGGTGGGCGCGCCGATGCTGATCTCGTCCATGCCGTCTTCGGCGTGGACCACCAGCACGTGATGGCTGCCGAGCTTGCGCAGCACCTCGGCCAGGGGCTCGACCAGCTCGGCGCTGAACACGCCCAGCAGCTGGTTGGGCGCCCCGGCCGGGTTGGTGAGCGGCCCCAGCACGTTGAAGACGGTGCGCACGCCCATCTCCCGGCGCGGTCCGATGGCGTGCTTCATGGCGCTGTGGTGCCGGGGGGCGAACATGAAGCCAACGCCCACCTTTTCGATGCACTCGGCCACCTGTTCCGGGGTGAGATCCAGATTCACGCCGGCCGCTTCCAGCAGATCGGCGCTGCCCGACTTGCTCGACACCGAGCGGTTGCCGTGCTTGGCCACCCGCCCGCCGGCCGCGGCCACCACGAAGGTGCAGGCGGTGGAGACGTTGAAGGTATTGGTGGCATCCCCGCCGGTGCCGACGATGTCCACCACGTGCTCGCCCGTCACCTTCACCCCGGTGGCCAGCTCCCGCATCACCTGCGCCGCCGCGGCGATCTCGTCCACCGTCTCGCCCTTCATGCGCAGGCCGATCAGAAACCCGCCAATCTGCGCCGGCGTGGCCTCGCCGGTCATGATCAGGCGCATCACGGTGGTCATCTGCCCGGGGGTCAGATCCTGACGTTCGGTGACGGTGCGGATGGCTTCTTGCATGTTCATCGGTGGTGGCTCCGTTCGGGGTCGGTGGAAATAACGCAGAGAGCGCAGAGACGCAGAGGGCGCGGAGTTTGTTGTAGATGCATTTCCGATTCTGACATTGACAGCAGGATTCTGTTGCGACAAGGCTGCATCCGTTTCCTCATCATACTTCAATCCCTCTGCGATCTCTGCGTCTCTGCGCTCTCTGCGTTCCTTCCACCTCAGTATTGTTCAAGGAAGTTCTTCAGCAGATCGTGCCCGTGTTCGGTGAGGATGGATTCGGGGTGGAACTGCATACCTTCGATGGGGTAGTCCCGGTGGCGCACGCCCATGATTTCGTCGAGATCGCCTGCCGGGGTTTCGGTCCAGGCGGTGATTTCGAGGGCTTCGGGCAGGCTGGCCTTGTCGATCACCAGCGAGTGGTAGCGGGTGGCCTCGAAGGGGTTGGCGATGCCGCGGAACAGGCCCTTGTCGTTGTGGTGAATCATGGAGGTCTTGCCGTGCATGATGGCGCCGGCATGGACGATCTCGCCGCCGAAGGCCTGGCCGATGCTCTGGTGGCCGAGACACACGCCGAGGATCGGCTTGCGCCCGGCGAAATAGCGGATCGCATCCACCGAGACGCCGGCCTCCCTCGGCGTGCAGGGGCCGGGGGAGATGACGATCCACTCGGGGTCCTTCGCCTCGATCTCCTCCACCGTGATGCGGTCATTGCGATGGACTTCCACCGCCACGCCCAGCTCGCCGAAATACTGGACGAGGTTGTAGGTGAAGGAGTCGTAGTTGTCGATCATCAGGAGCATTTTTGTGGTCCTCTGGAAAGGAACACGGAGGGCACGGAGGCACGGAGGGCACGGAGGTTCTTGATGTCAGTCATAGCCATTGATGATCCGGCGGATTCCGTTCTTGAGGAGGATTTCATTGAAATTGATCAACAATCCGATACGCTTGTTCAATAATCTGAGATAGGTCAGCAATTGCGCCTTGTGTTTGTCTGTGACCGTCTCCACCGCCTTCAATTCAAGCACCACTTCGTTTTCGACAAGAACATCGATGCGATAGGCATGGGTAATGACTTGCCCGCGGTATTCAACTGAAACCGGAACTTCCGTTTCAAAACCCAATCCCTCGTGTTCAAGCTCAATCAACAAACAACGCTGATACGTCGATTCGAGCAACCCCGGCCCGAGTTCCCGATGTACTGTAATGGCCGCCTTCACAATGCGGTTCAGCAACAAATCCCTGTCCATGTCGCTCCTCCTGACCGAGCGATCTTATCGCAATACCACTCCGTGTTCTCCGTGCCTCCGTGCCCTCCGTGTTCCTTCCACCGAGCCGGCTACTTGTGCACCGTGTCGAGGCCGGCGGCGGCGAGGGTGACGGCGCGGAAGATGGCGCGGCCCTTGTTCATGGTTTCATCCCATTCCCGTGCCGGGACGGAGTCGTGGACGATGCCGGCGCCGGCCTGGATGTGCAGGGTGTCGCCCTGGATGACGGCGGTGCGGATGGCGATGGCGGTGTCCATGTTGCCGGACCAGCCGAGGTAGCCGACGGCGCCGGAGTAGACGCCGCGCTTGACCGGCTCCAGTTCGTCGATGATCTCCATGGCGCGGATCTTGGGCGCGCCGGAGACGGTGCCGGCGGGGAAGGTGGCGCGCAGCACGTCGAGGTTGGACAGGCCGGGGCGCAGGCGGCCGACCACGTTGGAGACGATGTGCATGACGTGGGAGTAACGCTCCACGACCATCTCCTCGGTGACCCGTACGCTGCCGGTCTCGGCGATGCGGCCCACGTCGTTGCGGCCCAGGTCGATGAGCATGAGGTGTTCGGCCCGTTCCTTGGGATCGGCCAGCAGCTCGGCTTCCAGGGCCCGGTCTTCGGCTTCGTCCCGGCCGCGGGGGCGGGTGCCGGCGATGGGGCGCACGGTGACATTGCCGTCTTCCACGTGGACCAGGATCTCCGGCGAGGAGCCCACCACGTGAAAACCGCCCAGATCCAGGTAGTACATGTAGGGCGAGGGATTGAGACTGCGCAGGGCGCGGTAGAGATCCAGCGGCCGGGCATGGAAGGGGATGGAGAGGCGCTGGGAGAGCACCACCTGCATGATGTCGCCATCCACGATATAGCGTTTGGCCTTCTCCACCGCCGCGAGGAAGCCCTCGCGGGTGAAGCCGGAGACGAAATCGGCCTCGGCCACCCGTTCGGCGCGGGCCTGGACGTGGTAGGGCGTGGCGCTGCGCAGGCGGTCCACGGCCTCGCGCAGACGCCGGCGGCCCTGCGCCCAGGCGTCGGGTTCGTCCGGATCCACGTAGTGGATGACGTAGAGCTTGCCGGAGAGGTTGTCGAACACCAGCACCTCGTCGGAGACCATCAGCAGGATGTCCGGCAGCCGGAGGGGATCGGGGTTGGGACAGTCGCCCAGGCGCGGTTCGATGTAACGCACCGTGTCGTAGCCGAAGTACCCCACCAGCCCGCCGGTGAAGCGCGGCAGGCCCTCGGGCTGGTAGGCCCGGAAGCGGGCCTGGAAGCGTTCGATGAAAACCAGGGGATCGTCGGTGACGGTCTCCTCGACCAGTTCACCGTCGGTGTGCACGGTGACGTGGCGGCCGTGCACGCGCAGCAGGGTGCGGCAGGGCAGCCCGATGATGGAATAGCGGCCCCATTTCTCGCCGCCGTGAACCGATTCGAAGAGGTACGAATAGGGGCCGTTGGCCAGTTTGAGCCAGGTGGACAGGGGGGTGTCGAGATCGGCGAGGACCTCGTCCATCAGGGGGATGCGGTTGTAGCCCTCGCGGGCGAGGGCGGCGAATGCCTGTTCGTTCATGATGCCGAATCGGTGACTGAATGTGGTTCCGGATTTCCGACCGCTTCCCGGGTGCGATCATGCATCGGCTTCGTCCCTGAGGCCGCTGCCACGCCATCGCCGGGCCATTGTCCCCCATTCGCGCCGTTTCGGCATCCCCGCCATGCTCAGGCGGCGCCTTCCCGGGCGCTGCGCCCCGGCAGCAGTTGCGGCAGCTCGGCCATGGAGTCGATGACCGCGTCGGGATGGGCTTCGCGGATGTCCTGGCCGTGGTTGTAGCCGTAGCTCATGCAGACGATGCGGAAGCCGGCGGCACGGGCGGCCTTCACGTCGGAGATGGAGTCACCGATCATCAGGGACTCGCTGGGCGCGACGCCGAAGAAATCGGCGGCGTGCAGCAGCGGCAGGGGATCGGGCTTCTTCTTCGGCAGGGTGTCACCGCTGATGACGATGGCGAAGAAATCGGCGATGCCCAGGTCGCGCAGCAGGGGCTCGGTGAACTGGGCGGCCTTGTTGGTCACGCAGCCGAGCTTGTAACCGGCGCCCTGCAGGTATTCGAGCCCTTCGCGCACGCCCGGATAGAGGCGGCTGCGCTTGCTGGTGTTCTCGGCATACAGATCGAGAAAGATCGGATAGGCCTTCTCGAACAGGGCCGGATCCGGCTCGCCCTCGAGCTGGCCGACGAGCGCCCGGCGCACCAGGCGTTCGACGCCGTTGCCCACCCACTGGCGAACCTTCTCCTCGCCATGGGGCGGCAGGCCGAGGCGCTGCATCATCTCGTCGACGCAGAAGGCCAGATCGGGGACGGAATCGACCAGGGTGCCGTCCACGTCGATGAGGATCATTTCGGGGTTGTTGAGCATGGGATGTTCCTGCACGGGCCGTAGGAGCGGCGCGAGCCGCGATGAATCGTGGTCGCGGCGCGCGCCGCTCCTACAGGGATGAGACGCCCTCAGACCTTGGCCAGTTCCTCGCGGAAAGCCTTGATCACGGTGTCGTAGTCGTTGGGATCGGCAGCGTTGCGGGCGCCGAACACGGCGGAGCCGGCCACGAAGGTGTCGGCACCGGCCTCGGCGATCTCGCGGATGTTGTCCACCTTCACGCCGCCGTCGATCTCCAGGCGGATGTCGAGGCCCGATGCGTCGATGCGCTTGCGCGCTTCGCGCAGCTTGTCCAGGGCGCTGGGAATGAAGCTCTGGCCGCCGAAGCCGGGGTTGACCGACATGATGAGGATCATGTCCACCTTGTCCATCACATAGTCGAGGTAGTCGAGCGGGGTGGCCGGGTTGAACACCAGGCCCGACTTGCAGCCTTCGTTACGGATCAGCTGCAGGCTGCGATCGATGTGCTCGGAGGCTTCCGGGTGGAAAGTGATGTAGGTGGCGCCGGCCTTGGCGAAGTCGGGGATGATGCGATCCACCGGCTTGACCATCAGGTGCACGTCGATGGGCGCGGTAACGCCGTGCTTGCGCAGGGCCTCGCAGACCAGCGGGCCGATGGTCAGGTTGGGCACGTAGTGGTTGTCCATCACGTCGAAGTGCACGATGTCGGCGCCCGACTTGAGCACGTTGTCGACTTCCTCGCCCAGCCGCGCAAAGTCGGCCGAGAGGATGGAGGGAGCAATCTGGTAGTCCGCCATGGTTTTCGCCTCGTGAAAACGGGTTGTCGTCCACCCGGGCGACGTTCCGGCACCGGGCATGGAAAAAATGAACCGCGCAGTCTACCCGATCGGAGGCGGTTTTTCAGCCTTTTGACGGCCCGTGACGGACGGGCTATGCTTGCCCAACTTCCCCAACCCTGGTGAGGATGTATGCCCCGATTCGTCATCAGGCCCCTGATTTTCCTGCTGTTTCTCCTTCCCGCCCTGACCCTGGCCGGCTCCGACACGGCCAAGGAAAAGCGCTGGGCGGCGCAGATCGTCGATACGCTGATCGACGGCGAGGCCGTCTGGCTCGAGGCCGGCGGTCGGCGCTTCCTGGCGATCTTCACCCCAGCCGAGGCGCCCGAAACCCGCGGCGCGGCCATCCTGCTGCACGGGATCGGCGCCCATCCCGACTGGCCGGAGGTGATCCATCCCCTGCGCACGGCCCTGCCGGCATACGGCTGGGCCACGCTCTCCCTGCAGATGCCGGTGCTGTCCAATGCGGCCAAGGCAAGCGACTATCCGCCCCTGTTCGACGAGGTGGCGCCGCGCATCGCCGCCGCAGTGAACTGGCTGAAACAGCGCGGGATCCGCAATCAGGCACTCATCGCCCACAGCCTCGGCACGGCCATGGCCAGCGACTATCTGGCCGGCAAGCCGGACCCGGTCATCCGCGCCTACGTGGGCGTGAGCATGATCGAATCCCGGGCCGATCCGCGCCTGAGCAACGTGGCGGCACTGATGAAGATCCGCCTGCCGGTGCTGGACATCTTCGGCAGCCAGGATCTGGACAGCGTACGCCAGGCCGCCCCTGCCCGCGCGCGGGCGGCCCGCGCCGCCAACAACCGTCATTACGTGCAGGTGGAGATCCCGGGGGCGGATCACTTCTTCGCCGCGCACGAAGAGGCCCTGGTGCGGCGGATCCGCGGCTGGCTGAAGCGGCGGGCGGACGGGATGGAGTTGCCCTGACGAGTGCCCTTGTCGCGGCTTGCGCCGCGCCTACAATCGATTGCGCCGCACCCGCGTAGGAGCGGCGCGAGCCGCGATACAATCCCTTCGAACTTTCGCGCCTTCGAAACAACAAACCACACATTCCCCAAGGAGAAATGCCATGTCCCTGAACAGTCTCTACATCGCGCTGCACGTGCTTTCGGTCGTCGTCTGGGTGGGAGGGATGTTCTTCGCCCACCAGTGCCTGCGGCCGGTGGCCGCCAGCCAGCTCGAACCGCCCGTGCGCCTGCGGCTCTGGGTGGGCGTGTTCGGCCGCTTTTTTCCCTTCGTGTGGGTGGCCATCATTCTGCTGCCGGCCACCGGCTGGCTGATGATCTTCGGGCTGTTCGGCGGACAGGCGCCGCTCTATGTGCACCTGATGAACGGGATCGGCACCGTGATGATCCTGATCTTCCTGCACGTGTTCTTCGCCCCCTACCGGCGGCTGAAACGGCATGTGGCCGCGGAGGACTGGAAGGCCGGTGGGGCCGCCCTGGCCACCATTCGCAAGCTGGTGGGTTTCAACACCATTCTGGGGGTGATCGTCATCGTGATCGCCAGCGGGGGACGGTTCTTCGGCTGAGGTCGTATAGGTAGCGAGTGGCGGGTAGCTGGTGGCTGGGAACGGCTTTCCGGTTTTTCCCAGCGACCCGCCACCCGCTACCAGCAACTCAAGTCCGTGACGCAGTTCCTTGCGGGTATCGTGACGGCAATTTGAATGGATTTGCGGCGATTTTGCCGCGATTGTTCCCGCTTCTGGACAAACCCTGGCGGCTGGGGCAAAATTGCCGCAAACGGCCTGCCGAAACGCCGGTTACGGACATATGACCTTCGTGGATCATCCGGAAAACAGGCGGTTTTTGGCAGACAATTTCGGCGAACGGCAGTAAAAACGCCCCCGGCACGGCAGCGCTCCATGGCAAAAATCCTGGTCATCCACGGTCCGAACCTGAACCTGCTGGGCAGCCGGGAACCGCAGCACTACGGCAACGCGACCCTGGCCGACATCGACAGCCGGCTCGAGAGCGCGGCGCGGGAGGCCGGCCACACCCTCACCAGCCTGCAGAGCAATGCCGAACACGAACTGGTGGACGCGGTGCAACAGGCCGGCACCGACGGCATCGACTGGATCATCATCAACCCCGCCGCCTTCACCCACACCAGCGTGGCCCTGCGTGACGCGCTGGCCGCCGTGGCCATTCCCTTCATCGAGGTGCACCTGTCCAACGTGCATGCCCGGGAAGCGTTCCGCAGACAGTCCTATTTCTCCGACCTGGCCGAAGGCGTGATCAGCGGCCTGGGTCCTCACGGTTACCTCCTGGCGCTGCAGGCCATCCTCGAGCGCCAGCGGCTAGATTGAACCCCCAGAACACAGGTTGAATTCCATGGACATTCGCAAGGTCAAGAAACTCATCGAACTGCTCGAGGAATCGGGCGTGGCGGAAATCGAAATCCAGGAAGGCGAGGAATCGGTACGGATCAGCCGTTACAGCCAGTCGGCCCCGCCGCCGCCCCCGGCGCCCGTGGCCGCCCCCGCCCCGGCGCCGGCTCCGGCCGCGACACCGGCCCCCGCCGCGGCCGAAGCGCCGGCCGCCGAACCGGAAGTGCCCGAGGGCCACGTGGTCAAGTCCCCCATGGTGGGCACCTTCTACCGCGCCCCCTCCCCCGGCGCCAGCCCGTTCGTGGAAGTGGGCCAGCAGGTCAACGTGGGCGACACCCTGTGCATCATCGAGGCCATGAAGCTGCTCAACCAGATCGAGGCCGACAAGGCGGGCACCATCAAGGCCATCCTGGTGGAGAACGGCCAGCCGGTGGAATACGACCAGCCGCTGTTCATCATCGACTAGGCCTCCCGCCATTCACAAGCAGAACACCATGATCGACAAAATCCTGATTGCCAACCGGGGCGAGATCGCCCTGCGCATCCTGCGCGCCTGCCGCGAACTCGGCATCAAGACCGTGGCCGTCCACTCGGACGCCGACCGGGATCTGAAGCACGTGCGCCTGGCCGACGAATCGGTGTGCATCGGCCCCGCGCCGTCCACCGAGAGCTATCTCAACGTGCCGGCCGTGATCAGCGCCGCCGAAGTGACCGACACGGTGGCCATCCATCCGGGCTACGGCTTCCTCTCGGAGAACGCCGACTTCGCCGAACGGGTAATGGAGAGCGGTTTCATCTTCATCGGCCCGCGCCCCGAGACCATCCGCATGATGGGCGACAAGGTAGCGGCCATCAAGGCGATGAAGGCCTCCGGCGTACCCTGCGTGCCCGGCTCCGACGGCCCGCTGGGCGACGACCCGGAAGAAAACATTCGCCTGGCGCGGGAAATCGGCTATCCCATCATCATCAAGGCCGCCGGCGGGGGCGGCGGCCGCGGCATGCGCGTGGTGCACACGGAAGCCGCCCTGCTCAACGCCATCTCCCTGACCAAGGCGGAGGCCGCCGCGGCCTTCAACAACGACATGGTCTACATGGAGAAATTCCTCGAAAACCCGCGCCACATCGAAATCCAGGTCCTGGCCGACGAGCACGGCAACGCCATCCACCTGGGCGAGCGCGACTGCTCCATGCAGCGCCGTCACCAGAAGGTGATCGAGGAGGCCCCGGCCCCCGGGATCGACGAGGAGACCCGCCGCTTCATCGGCGAGCGCTGCGCCGCCGCCTGCCGCGAAATCGGTTACCGCGGCGCCGGCACCTTCGAGTTCCTGTACGAGAACGGCGAGTTCTACTTCATCGAGATGAACACCCGGGTACAGGTGGAGCATCCGGTGACCGAGATGATCACCAACGTGGACATCGTCAAGGAGCAGATCCGGATCGCCGCCGGCGAACCGCTGCGCTACTCGCAGGAGGACATCCGGATCATCGGCCATGCCATGGAATGCCGGATCAACGCCGAGGATCCGGAAACCTTCATGCCCAGCCCCGGCACCATCACCGCCTATCATGCCCCCGGCGGCCCGGGGATCCGCGTGGACACCCACATCTACAACGGCTACCGGGTGCCCCCCTACTACGATTCGATGATCGGCAAGCTGATCGCCTACGGCGAGGATCGCGACACCGCCATGGCCCGCATGCGCAACGCCCTCAACGAAGTGGTGGTGGAAGGGATCAAGACCAACATCCCGCTGCACCAGGAACTGTTCACCGACGCCGCCTTCAAGGCCGGCGGGACCAACATCCATTACCTGGAGAAGAAGCTCGAGGAGCGGTAGAGGCTTCGGGCCGGTTCAGTGGAAAGAACACGGAGGGCACGGAGACACGGAGAACACAGAGGGATTGTTGCAAAAATGCCGTTTCCCGCGGACTGACGAGGAAATGCAGAGAAACTGCCGAAAACCCCGCGCCCTCCGTGTCCATCACACACCGCCCTCACGGCTTGTAGACGGTCATGACCGTCATCGCCTCGCCCGTTTCCATGCCTTCGAGGACGAGGCCGCGGGCGTCGCACCAGGCCTGGACGTCTTCGCCGCAGGGAGGGTAGGTGATCCACAGGCGGGCGCGGGTGGCGGGTGGCAGCTTCTCGACGGCGCGGTTGATGGCCAGCAGGTAGCCCGGGCAGGTCTGGCCGCGCACGTCGATAATCACGTCCCCGTCGGCACCCTGCTGAACCCGGGCCGTGATCGTGCCCAGGGACGGGGCGGGCCGGCGGCGGAACCAGTCTGGCCATTTCATCACGTGAACCTGCCTGGAAACAAAGAGGCCATCCCTGGCAAATGACATCCTGTCGCCTCGCCGCTCCCTCGAGCGAGGTCAAGCCTGTCAGGCGACGAGGCTCGCGGTATGCATGTCCACACCGCGCCGGGCCATGCTCTCGAGTTCGTCCCACACAGCCTTGCGCGCGGTGAGGGACTTCATGGTTTCCATTTCGATATTCGGCCAATCGCTTTCCTCGAGATACATGGCCAGCACCATGTTGGCATCGTCGCTGTGCATTTGATCGCGCCCGCCATGGCGCTCGAAGAACTGCCAGTCCACTTGGGTGTTGGGAAAGGCCTGGCGGATGGCCTCGGCCATGCGGGGAAAGTTGTCGGGGATGGTCAGCTCGCCACCGAGGCCCAGCCAGGTGAGCCCCACTACGAACGGCTTGCGGGTGACCGCCTGGAACAGCTCGTCGTTGAGCAGTTCGACCGCATACAGTGGAGGCAGGCGGGCGATGTCGCCCTCGCGCACGCCAAGACTCTCGAGCATGCGCAGGTAGAGCAGATAGTGGCACTGGCGGAAATCACCCCGGCCCATCTCCTCGAAGAGGTTGTCGAACAGCACGAAGCGACTCTTGATGTCGGGGCTGTTGCCGAGCAGCGCAGCCAGGGCCGCGGTGAATACCCGGATGTGCTTGGCAAACTGGCTCAGAAAGAAGATCACGAAGGCCGGGCTGTAGCGGCCCTCGGCCATGTTCACCAGCAGGGGATGTTCGAATACGCCGTGTTGCCGGGCGCGGCCTTCCAGATCCCGCAAGAACGCCAGATTGGCCTCCACGCGGGGCGAGGCAAGCTCGGAAGGAGAGTAAGGCAGGGTCATGTTTTCCATCTTTCGACTCCTCGTGGGTGGCGATGCCCTGGGTACCCGGCCGCACCATCCAGTCTCGTCGGGCAAGGAGACTGACCTTCCACGGCCGGCGCGGAATGCCGCCAAACTCGGTGCGACCGGTCATGCCTAAACGCCCATGGATAACCCCTTCCCCGGCTTTATCCAGCCCGATGCGAACGTGGTCAACCCGCAATCATCCGGCACCGCGGGTGCAATCGCCGGGCTGGACGGTCGCTGCAAAACGTGTCAGGCACATTCCAGAATCAGCCGGCAGGCGCTCTTCATAGCTTCGGCATGGCCCTGGGCCCGGCTGAGGACGATGCCGCCCTCGATGGCCACCAGGAGGGCGTTGGCCAGCGCGCGCGGGTCGGTTTGCGGCCGGAACTCACCGGCGTCCACGCCCCGGGCGACGAGATCGGCCAGGGCATCGCGGAAGCTGTCGAACACCTGGTTGATCAATCTGCGCAATTCCGGCTCGCTGTCGCCCAGCTCCATGGCCAGCCGGCCAAAGGGACAGACGGCGAAGGTATCGCTTTCCTGGATGTCGATGAACAGCTGCACGAAGCGCTCCACCTGGCGCCGGTAGCTCGACTCTCCGGCGACGGTGCTGGCGAACTGTTTCTCGAGCCCTTCCCGCCAGCGGGCGATCACCGCTTCGGCCAGTTCCCGCTTGGAGCGGAAGTGGTAGTACAGGTTGGATCGGGAGACCCGGCTCTCGGCCAGGATCGCCTGGATGCCGGTGGCGTGATAGCCCTGCTCGCGCAGGAGGCGCTGGGCCGTTTGGATGACTTTTTCCCGGTTGTTTTGCATGGCTAGCCCGGATATTGCACCATGGGCGCCGGATGATTGCGGACTTTGCAGCCGCGCTCGCGCCGCGCTGGAGCGAAAGGCGTAGCCATAGCTACGGCTTTCGTGAAGCGCAAGCGAGCGCGAGCGACCGTTTCGTCTGGAACGAAACGGGTCGCGCAAAGCGCGCCCGCAGGGGGCAGACCAGGGACGGTCTGCCACCAAAGCCGCAAGGGCCGGCGCAGAGGGCGGGCAGGAACAAAATGTGTTTGCCAAAACAAACCGATAATCCTCAATATGCCATTGCTTTTCAATAGTTTGTATAACCGCCCGCCCTCGACATGGTGCAATATCCGGGCTAGTACCGTTCGGTACTATCTACCGTAGACGGTATGGATATTGCCGTCAACCCCCGTGACGTTGCATTCCCTGTTTGCAGAACGTAACGTGTGCCCATGCCCTGGCTGCAACTGGAACTGGAATCCACTCCCGAGACCGCGGAGCGCCTGTCGAATCTGCTGAGCGCCAGCGGCGCCTGTGCCGTGACCCTGCAGGATGCGGCCGATCAACCGCTGTTCGAACCGCCCCCCGGCGCCACGCCCCTGTGGGGAGCGACCCGGGTGGTGGGCCTGTTCGAGGCCGACGCCGACATCGAGGCCGTGCTGAGGGCGCTGGCCTCGGCCCTGGCCCCGGCCCCCCTGCCCGACTGGCACCTGAACCCCCTGGAAGATCGGGACTGGGTGCGCGCCTGGATGGACGACTTCCGGCCGATGCGCTTCGGCGAGCGCCTGTGGATCGTTCCCGGCGAGACGGCGCCGCCGGATCCGGGTGCCGTCAACATTCGTCTCGATCCCGGCCTGGCCTTCGGCACCGGCACCCATCCCACCACCGCCATGTGCCTGCGCTGGCTGGACGCCCAGCCGCCCCGGGCGCGCACGGTGATCGACTACGGCTGCGGTTCGGGCATCCTGGCGATTGCCGCGGCCCGTCTCGGGGCCCGGCACGTGCACGCCGTGGACACCGATCCCCAGGCCCTGCTGGCCACCGCCGACAATGCCCGGCGCAACGCGGTGGCCGATCGGATCGCCGCCTGGTTGCCCGGCGATTTCCCGGGCGAGCCGGCCGATCTGCTGCTGGCCAACATCCTGGCCGGGCCGCTCGTCTCGCTGGCGCCCCGCCTCGCGGAACTGGTACATCCCGGCGGCGACATCGTCCTCTCCGGCATCCTCGCCGAACAGGCCGACGCGGTGCGCGAGGCCTATGCCGGGGCCTTCGACATCGCCAGGGTGGCGCAGGAGGAGGAATGGGTCTGCCTGGCCGGCCGCCGTTTGTGAAAAGTTCAGCAGGTTCTTATACTGACCCCTGATTTTCAGGGATTTACGACACGCGACGGATGTTCACCTGCTGCCCCCACTGCAAGACCTGCTTCCGGATCACCAAGGCCCAGCTGGCCGTAGCCCAGGGCAAGGTGCGCTGCGGCACCTGTTCGCAGATCTTCAACGCGCGGGCCCATCTGCACGAGACCCTGCCCGGCAGCAGCCCCCCGGCGGCGGACTCGCGGCCCGCGCCCGCAAGCGGCGAGCGCCCGCCGGCGAAACCCGCCGCCACGCCCGAGACACCCGCCGCCCGTCCTACACCCCCCCCACCCTCCCCCACCGCCGAACCCCGCCGGCGCCCGTCTGTATCCAGCGGCCCCGATCTGGATCTGTTCGCGCCCCCACCGCCCGCCGCGGAGGAAGAAGCCCCCCTCACCGAGGCCAACGCGGAAACGGAGGACACCGCCGTCATCCACATGGACGACGACTGGGAGGCGCTGAACCTGGACGCGCCGGGCGAGGCCGCCGCGGACGACGCGCCCCCGGCGGAGTTCCATGCCCCCGTGCACGAGCCCGTCGCGCCCCCCGAGGCGGATGACGCCGACATCGATCTGTTCGAGGAGGACACGCCGGAGGAAGACACGGCCGTCATCGATCTGACCCACGCACCCGATCCCTTCGCCCCCCATGCCGGCGTGCCCCTGAGCGGGAAAACGCCAGCCTACACGGAGGCGGCCAGCGACGCGGATGAAGAAGACGAGTTCCTGTTCGACGACGAGGAAGAGGACGCCGACACCGCGGTGATCGACATGCGCGGCGAGCGCGAGCGCCTGGCCGCACTGGCGGCGGACGAAGCGCCCGGCGCGGCGCCGGCCGAGCCCGCCCTTTCCCCGGCGCCCGAAGGGCGGGACGCAAGCGGCGAGGAGGCTGCGCCGTTCGCCCCGCAAGCCCTGTTCCAGGCCCCGGAAACGCCGGCGGCCGAACCCCCGGCCGAGGCGGAGCCCCCGGCGGCGTCGGCGGAGGATGAACCGCCCCCCGTCACGGTGCCCGAGCCCGGGCGCTATGCCTACGTGGATCCGGAGGATCTGCAGGCCGAGGAGAAGCACATCGACGAGATCATCGCCGAGATGAATGCCCAGCTTGCCGAGGACACCGAGCCGCCCAGGCCGGACGAGCCCCCGGCCACGCCGCCGAAGCAGGAAGCCGGTGACGATTTCGCGTCCCGGTTCCTGGCCGAGCTGGACGACGCCCTCAGCCAGCCCCTGCCCGAGACCGCCCCCCCCGCCGACCCCCCCCCGCCGAAGCGGGCGGAGTCGGTGAAGCCGGCGGAAGTGCTGGATCTCATCGATCCGGCCAGCCAGCTCAACGAAGGCATGATGCCCGAGGACGAGGTGCCCCTGCCCCTGCGCGAACAGCTGGTGAGCGAAGGGCCCGTCCACCACCCCCTGCGCTTCGGGCTGCAGATCCTCGCTGTGCTGCTCCTGCTGGCGGTCCTGGGCGTGCAGCTCGCCGTGTTCCGCAGCACCGAGATCGCCAATGCCGTGCCCTCCCTGCAGCCCCTGCTGGAACTGGTCTGCAGCCGCCTGCCCTGCCAGTACCAGGGGCCGGTAGCGGTGGATCGGATCCAGCTCGCCAGCCGCGACATCCGCGACCATCCCCGCACGCCGGGGGCGCTGCTGATCCAGGCCACCCTGGTCAACCGGGCGCCCTTCGCCCAGCCCTTCCCCGACATGGAAATCACCCTCTCCGATCTGGCCGGCACGGTGGTGGCCCGCCGCCGCTTCCGGCCGCGGGAATACCTGGGCAGTTACTGGCACCCCTTCCTGCTGATGCGTCCCGACCAACCGGTCCGCGTCACCCTGGAGGTCCTCAATCCCGGCCAGGACGCGGTGAACTTCGAATTCCGCTTCCTGCCCTCGGCCCAGGCCCGGGCCGTGCGGCCCTGACGAACGGTCTGCCAGACCGGACATTGCCCCATGTCAGGGCACATCATGCAGGTCGGCCTTCAGGCCGACATCAAGCCCGACATGCGATCGGTGCAAGACCCTTGTCGGCCTGAAGGCCGACCTACGACAGGGGGTAACCCGGATTGCAGCCTAGCAAATCCCGAGCCAGGTGTCGGGGCGATTTGTGGCGCCGACCGCTTTTACGGCCTGCGGGGAAAGAGTATGATGTGCCACCCCGCCGGTCGCGCCGGCGCGGCCTGCCCATAACAACAGAACACGAGATGCGCATCGGCCCCTACCAGCTGCCCAACCGCCTGATCCTCGCGCCCATGGCCGGGGTCACCGATCTGCCCTTCCGGCAGCTCTGCCGGCGGCTCGGGGCCGGCATGGCCGTCTCCGAGATGGTCTCCTCCAACTCGCTGCTGTGGGGCAGCGCCAAGACCCGCCGCCGGGCCGCCCACGATGGCGAAAGCGCGCCCCGCTCGGTCCAGATCATGGGCACCGAACCGGCCATGATGGCCGAGGCCGCCCGGGTCAACGCCGATCAGGGCGCCCAGATCATCGACATCAACATGGGCTGCCCGGCCAAGAAGGTCTGCAACGTCGCCGCCGGCTCGGCCCTGCTGCGGGACGAGAAGAAGGTCGCCGCCATCCTCGAGGCGGTGGTGGCCGCGGTGGACGTGCCGGTGACCCTGAAGATCCGCACCGGCTGGGATCGCGCGCACCGCAACGCCGTGACCATCGGCCGCATCGCCGAGAACGCCGGCGTGCAGTTGCTGGCCATCCACGGCCGCACCCGCGCCGATCACTACAAGGGCGAGGCCGAATACGACACCATCGCCGAGGTCAAGCAGGCCATCGGCATTCCGGTGGTGGCCAATGGCGACATCACCACGCCGCAGAAGGCCCGCCAGGTGCTCGAATACACCGGCGCCGATGCGGTGATGATCGGCCGTGCCGCGCAGGGCCGGCCCTGGATCTTCCGCGAGATCGACCACTACCTGCGCACGGGAGAGACCCTGCCCCCGCCCTCCCTGGCCGAGGTGCGCGACATCCTCCTCGGCCACCTCGAAACCCTGTACGCCTTCTACGGGGAATACACCGGCGTGCGCGTGGCACGCAAGCACATCAGCTGGTACAGCAAGGGACAGGCGCACGGCGGCGCCTTCCGCCAGCTCGTCAACCGGGTCGAATCGGCGCAGGAACAGCTGGCCATGACCCGGGACTTCTTCGACAAACTGATTTACCGGGAGGAAATGGCCGCATGAGCGAAGCCCTGCATATCGAACCCGCCCCCGTCAGCCCCGAGACCCTGATCAGCGAAACCCCGTCCCGCCCCCTGCGTGAATGCGTGGCCGAGGCCATGGCCCGCTATTTCGCCGAACTCGACGGCCACCCCACCGGCGAACTCTACCGGCTGGTGCTGGCGGAAGTGGAAGAACCCCTGTTTCGCGCCGTGATGGACTACACCGGCGGCAACCAGAGCAAGGCCTCGGCCCTGCTCGGCATCAACCGCGGCACCCTGCGCAAGAAGCTCAAGATGTACGGATTGCACGACTGACAGCGCCCGCCAGGGCGGTCATGCCCCTGTAGGAGCGGCGCAAGCCGCGACAGAGTGGCCTATTTTCTGACGGCAACCGACCTTCCCTGTCGCGGCTTGCGCCGCTCCTACACGGAGGGTTCTGGCCGGATCAAACATTCCCGACTTTTCCGCTACCCAGGAAAAACACCATGTCCAAGATCACCCGCGCCCTGATCAGCGTTTCCGACAAGACCGGCATCGTCGATTTCGCCCGCACGCTCCATGCAGAACACGGGGTGGAGATCCTCTCCACCGGCGGCACGGCCCGGCTGCTGCTGGAGGCCGGCATTCCGGTGACCGAAGTGTCCGACTACACCGGCTTTCCCGAAATGATGGACGGCCGGGTCAAGACCCTGCATCCGAAGATCCACGGCGGTCTGCTGGGGCGGCGCGGCATCGACGATGCGGTGATGGCCGAGCACGGCATCCCGCCCATCGATCTGGTGGTGGTCAACCTCTATCCCTTCGAGAAGACGGTGGCCGACCCGGACTGCGATCTGGCCACCGCCATCGAGAACATCGACATCGGCGGCCCCACCATGCTGCGTGCCGCGGCCAAGAACCACGCCGCCGTGACCGTGGTGGTCGAGACGGACGACTATGCCCGGGTGCTGGACGAGATGCGCCGGCACGACGGCGGCGTGGGCGATACCCTGCGCTTCGACCTGGCGGTCAAGGTCTTCGAGCACACGGCCCGCTACGACGGCGCCATTGCCAATTACCTGGGCACCATCGACCCCGACGGCAACCGTCGCGACTTCCCGCGCACCTTCAACAGCCAGTTCCACCATGCCCAGGGCATGCGCTACGGCGAGAACCCGCACCAGAAGGCCGCCTTCTACGTGGAGGCCGAGCCGGCCGAGGCCAGTGTGGCCACCGCCCACCAGATCCAGGGCAAGGCCCTCTCCTACAACAACATCGCCGACACCGACGCGGCGCTGGAATGCGTCAAGCAGTTCGACGAGGCCCCCGCCTGCGTGATCGTCAAGCACGCCAACCCCTGTGGCGTGGCCCTCGGCGACAACCTGCTGGACGCCTACGACCGCGCCTATCGCACCGATCCCGAATCGGCCTTCGGCGGCATCATCGCCTTCAACCAGCCGCTGGATGCCGACACGGCGCGGGCCATCGTCGAGCGCCAGTTCGTGGAAGTGATCATCGCCCCGGCGGTCAGCGACGCGGCGGCCGCCGCCGTGGCCGAAAAGAAGAACGTGCGCCTGCTGGCCTGCGGCCAGTGGCCGGCCGAGGCCGCCCCGCGCCTCGACTTCAAGCGCGTCAACGGCGGCCTGCTGGTGCAGGACGCCGATCTCGCCCTCTACGACGAACTCAAGGTGGTCACCCGGCGCGAGCCCACGGAACAGGAGATGACCGATCTGCTGTTCACCTGGAAGGTGGCCAAGTTCGTCAAGTCCAACGCCATCGTCTATGGCCGGGAGCGCATGACCATCGGCGTCGGCGCCGGGCAGATGAGCCGCGTCAACTCGGCGCGCATCGCCGCCATCAAGGCCGAACACGCCGGGCTCGAAGTCAAGGGCGCGGTGATGGCCTCCGATGCCTTCTTCCCCTTCCGCGACGGCCTCGACCAGGCCGCCGAGGCCGGCATCACCGCCGTCATCCAGCCCGGCGGCTCCATGCGCGACGAGGAAGTGATCGCCGCCGCCGACGAACACGGCATCGCCATGGTGTTCACGGGGATGCGGCATTTTCGGCACTGATTCGGCGCAGCCGGATCAGATTTTTGCCGGCCCCACACCGCTGCCGTTTGTGTCAGCACCATTTCGCGACGTTTCACCCACGCCCTTCCCGGCCACCAGCTACCCACCTCGGCCGGCCCCTGTGCTACCGCTGATTCCCGCCGGCATCACTCATCCTGAAAATCATTGCGGTCATAGGGTGTCAAGCTCTTCCCGCTTCCGCCGCTATGGAGTGCAACACTTCGCACTTCGACAGACACGGTGGCTCGCTCATGAACGGTTTCCTGCGCAATTTCTCCATCGGCCGGCGCCTGGGCGTCGGCATCGGCGGCCTGCTGATCCTGGTTCTGGGGATCATCATTCCGGTGGTGCTCGGCCAGATCACCCGGTTGGTGGAGCAGGCCGAGGAGCGTGAACTCCAGAATCTCTACAAGGCTGCGCGGGACGAAATCGCCTCCCTCGGCGCCAAGGCCGTGGCCATGAGCGATCTGGTGGCCCGCATGCCGGAAATCCAGGCCGAGTTCGCCGCCGGCGACCGCGAGGCCCTGGCGCGGCGCACGGTGCCCCTGTTCGCGCACCTGAAGGACGCCTATGCCGTGCGCCAGTTCCAGTTCCACCTGCCGCCGGCCACCTCGTTCCTGCGCGCGCACAAACCCGAGAAGTTCGGTGACGATCTGTCCGGCTTCCGGCACACGGTGCTGACCACCAACCGCGACAGAAAACCGGTGCAGGGACTGGAGAAAGGCGTCGCCGGCCTGGGGATCCGGGGCATCGTGCCGGTCTTCCATGCCGGACGGCACATCGGCTCGGTGGAAATGGGCATGTCCTTCGGCAAGCCCTTCTTCGACGGATTTCGCAAAAACTACGGCGTGGAAGTGGGCCTGTTCGTGGAGCGCGATGGCCACTTCGCGCCTTTCGCTGCCAGCGACGAATCGCTGCTCGATGCCAACCCCGAAAAACTCGCCGCCGCCTTCACCGGCGAAACGGTCTTCGATCGCAAGCGCCTGGGCGACACCCCCTACACCTACTACAACCGCCTGATCCGGGACTTCAGCGGAAAACCCGTGGGGGTGCTGCAAATCGCCCTGGATCGTCGACAGTACGTGGACGCCATCGCGCGCCTGCGCAACAGCACCCTACTCATTGCCGCCATCGCCCTGCTGATCGGACTGGCTGTAGCAGGGTTCATCAGCCGCAGCATCACCTGCCCGCTCCGGGACACCGTGCGCGCCATGGACGACATCGCCGCCGGCGAAGGGGACCTGACCCGGCGCCTGCCCAGCCAGGGGCGGGACGAAATCAGCCGCCTCTGCGAGGCCTTCAACCGCTTCGCCGGGAAGATCCATGGCACGGTCGGTCAACTCGCCCAGGCCACCGACGAACTCAAGGGCGCCGCGGGCACCCTGCAGGCGATCACCGAAGCCACCCACGACGGCGTGGAACGGCAGCGCATGGAGACCGAACAGGTCGCCACGGCCATGAACCAGATGACGGCCACGGTGCAGGAAGTGGCGCGGCATGCCGGCGAAGCGGCCGACGCCACCCGCGTGGCCAGTGACGAAAGCCGGCAGGGCCGGGCCGTGGTGGAAAAGGTGAGCCAGGGCATCCAGCGCCTGGCCGGTGACATCGGCACCGCCAGCGAGGTGATGACGAAACTGGAACAGGAGTCGATCAACATCGGCTCGGTGCTGGACGTGATCCGCAACATCGCCGAACAGACCAACCTGCTGGCCCTCAATGCGGCCATCGAGGCCGCGCGCGCCGGCGAACAGGGGCGGGGCTTCGCCGTGGTGGCCGACGAGGTGCGCACCCTGGCGTCGCGCACCCAGCAATCCACCCAGGAAATCCAGGACATGATCGAACGGCTGCAGGCCGAGGCGCAGAAAGCCGTGCGCGTGATGGACGAAAGCCGGGAACAGGTCAACGACAACGTGGAACACGCCAACCGGGCCGGCGCCGCCCTGGAGACCATCGATGGCCGCGTGGGCACCATTACCGACATGAATCTTCAGATCGCCAGCGCCGCCGAAGAGCAGACCTCCGTGGCCGAGGAAATCAACCGCAACGTCATCAACATCAACGAACTGATGCAGCAGACGGCCGAAGGCGCGGGGCAGATTGCGCGAGCCAGCGAATCGCTCAACGATCTGGCCATCCGCCTCGAGCGCCTGGTGGGCCAGTTCCGGCTGTAACCCCCGCCCTGGCAGGCTGTCGGCCCAAGCAGCCCGCAGGGCGGCTCAAGCGCAGCGGAGCCGCCATCTCGGGGTAACACGACCTGATCGTTGCAAAAAATCGGCGCTGTAGGTCGGGCTTTAGCCCGACATGTCGGCCTGATACCCAAGGGGCACGCTGAGGCCGACCTACAAGGGCACGACTGGATTTCACTTTTGGAGCGTTCCAGAAGACAGCCCGGAATGTCCCATCCACAAGACGATTGCCGGAAAAGAAGCGATTCCGTACTTCAATTTATGCAACTGTCAGGTTTAATAACCTCGCCCCGACAGGCGATTGGTTCCTGCGGGATCAGGACGCCATTTCGACCCGGTTGCGTCCGCCACGCTTGGCGGCATACAGCGCGGCGTCGGCCCGCTGCAGGAGGCGGTCGGGTGTGTCGTCCTCGCGGCTGGCCGCGACACCGATGCTGACCGAGGGCGCCGGGATCTCGCCGAATTCCAGTACCCCGATGGCCGCGCGCAGGCGTTCGGCGAAACGGCGCGCGCCCTCAGCATCGGTTTCCGGCAGCAGGATGACGAATTCCTCGCCGCCGTAACGGGCCACGAAGTCGCTCTTGCGCACGTGCCGGCGCAGACAGCGGGCGATGCCGATCAGCACCTGATCCCCGGCCAGGTGGCCGAAGCGGTCGTTGATGCGCTTGAAGTGATCGATGTCCATCATCAGCAGCCCCAGCGGGTGGCCGAAACGCTGGCTGCGGGCCAGTTCCTCGGCCAGGCGTTCGCCGAGCGCCCGCCGGTTGTAGACGCCGGTCAGCGGATCGCGCAGCATCAGCTCGTGGATGCGCGCCTCGTTGCGCTTGAGTTCACGGTAGGCATCGGCCAGTTCGTCGTTGGTCCCTTCCAGATCCTGCCGCATGCGCTCGCTCTCGCGCACGAAGTAGAACAGTACCAGGAAGATCCCCACGCTGCCGAAGCCAAGGTTGAGCACGAAAAAGGCGGTGTTGAGCGCCGGCGGCATGGGCGATGCCTGCGCGCTCAGCCGCGCATCCAGCAAGCCGCTGATCCCCACCAGCGCCACGAAGGCGGCGAGCCAGCGCCGCGCCGAGCGCATGTCGGCGAAGAATACCGCCGCCAGCGGCGAGAACAGCGCCCAGATGACCACCGCCGAACTGTTGGCGAACCCGCCCAGGCTCCACATGAGCGCAAAGGGCAGCAGAAAGATGAGCAGGAACTGGCTGTCGCGGAAGAAGGCGAAGCGCCGGCGCAGGAAATAGTCGCCAAGGCTCAGCGCGGAGACGACGGCATAGCCCAGCGGGATGAGTCCGGAGAGGCGATAGCCGGCGAACAGGTAGAGCGTCCCCCAGCCCAGGGCCAGGATCGTGACGAACAGCACGATCAGGGTCAGCAGGGACTGCCGCAGGCACTGCTCGGGCGAAAGCCCCGGCCGGTTCCCCCGGCTGGCGAACTGCCACAGTGTGTCGATGACGCGCTTCATGAACAGGACCGTTCCTCGGCTCCGAAGGCCGTCGCAGATGACGGGTTGCCCGAGATCTATCGACTTGGCCGGCGGGAATTCAAGCGCCGGGATCGCAAAACGGGATCGCCGACACGCCTTGCGCTCACTGGCAGCCGTTGGCGAACGGCGCTGCGGCCGGATCCCGCGTCAGCTGGAAGTGATCGCCCCGGCTCCCGTCGGCGCGCAGATAGCGGCCGGTGAGCGTGTCCCCGCTGATGTCCACCACCAGCACGCCGACGCGAGCCTCGCTCACCGCCATCACCGGATGATCCAGCGGCCCCTGGTTGGCCCTGGCCGACGCGCCCACCACCGCATAGATCGTCCCGCCATGGGGGCCGGGGCGTTTGCGATAACGCATCGGCGACGCGTCGGTTTCCGGCAGGCGCAGCGAAGCCTGCCGATCGAGCCGGGACGAAGTGGCATAGTGGCAGTCGAGCAGGTGCGACCGCTCGTACATGTGGCTGTGCCCGGCCAGCACCAGATCGACGCCGCCGGCCTCGAGGACGGGCAGCAGATGCTCGCGGATCTCGAACATGCGGCCGTGGCTGTCGCGCCGGCTGTCCGAATCGTGCGAGCCGTGGGTATAGGGGGGATGGTGCATCACAGCCACCGTCCAGGGCCGATCGTTGGCGGCCAGATCCCGGCGCAGCCAGTCGAGCATGGGATGATCGGGGCGCAGCGGCTCGCTGGTGGAATCGAGCACCACCAGGTGCAGCGGGCCGTCGTTCAGCGAAAACCAGCGTTCGCTGCCCGAGGGCAGCCCGCCCGACTCCCCGTGGGCGGGAAAGTCGAACAGCTTGAAGAAGACGTGACGCCGGGCATCGTGATTGCCGTAGGCGGGGATCACCGGCACCTGGCGCAGCAGGCCGGCATAGGGCTCGAAGAACCCCTGCTGGAACTGGCGGTTGGTACCGGATCGGTAGGCGTTGTCGCCGGTGGTGAGGAGCAGATCGAGGCGCGGGCGGCCGGGACGGGCCTGGCGTTCGAGCCAGGCGGTCAGGGCGTTGCGGGCCTTCTTCTGCAGCGGCGTGGGATCGCCCGGATCCCCCAGCACGGCGAAGCGCACGGGCACCGCGGGGGAGGCGGCCAGGGTGCGGAAGGTGTAGCCGGCGCCGGCATAGCGATCGCCGCCGGGATGGCCGACCGCGTAGTAATAGCGCGTATCGGGCTGCAGGCCGGTGAGCCGCACCCGGTGCGACTCGCGGGGCCCGGCCTCGCGCACCTGCCGGTCGAGCCGATCCGGCCGCAGACCATAGCGCACCACGCCGGTTTCCGCCTGCGCCGTCTGCCAGCGCAGGGTCATGGCCGTGGTCGCCGGCATCTGCAGGTAGGGCGCCCGGGGACCGCTGTAGAAGTTGCCGAGCCAGACATGGATGGGCCGGCCCACGGCATACAGGGCCAGCAGCAGCACCAGGGCATAGACGGGCAACAGGAACCAGCGGGCGGGACCGGGCGGCGGCAGCAATCGGGCGAGTCGGGGCATGAACGATTCGACGGTTCGCGGGTCTGTCAGTTCATTGTGACACAAGCCGCCCGCCGCGTCCGCTGGCGCCGGCCGCGATCTGGTAGAATCCGTTACCCAACCCGCCGGTCAAAACCATGCAAAGACTGCCCCGCCTGCTGCACTTTCTGGTCAACCTCACGGCCCTCAACCTGGCCGTGTTCATGCTCCTGCGCCTGGCGTTCTGGCTGTGGTTTCGCAATCCGGCCGATCCGATCCCCGGCGGGGAACTGCTGCATGGCCTGTGGCTGGGCTTCAAGTACGATCTGCGTCTGACCCTGCTCCTGCTGCTGCCGCTGTTCCTGCTCGGCGGCTTTCGCGCCTTCAGCCCCTTCACCTCGCCCTGGCGGCGCAATCTCTGGTTCGCCTACCTGGCCCTGGTGATGGCCACGGTCCTGCTGTTCTATTTCATGAACTTCGGTTACTTCGCCTATCTGCACACGCCGATGGACGCCACGGTGCTGCGCTTCGCCTACAACCTGGAAACCTCGCTGCAGATGGTCTGGGAAACCTATCCGGTGGTCTGGATCCTGCTGGGGCTGGCGCTGGTGATCGCCGCCTACGTGGCCCTGCTGCACCATCTGCTGTGGCGCGCCGCCACCTACGCCAACCCGCACCTGCGCGGCTGGCGCAAGGCGCTCACCGTGTTCGTGACCTTCGTACTGGTGGTGTTCGGCCTCTACGGCAAGTTCTCCTGGTATCCGCTGCGCTGGTCCGAGGCCTTCGCCACGCCCCATGCCTTCGCCCCGGCGGTGGCCATGAATCCGATCCTGTATTTCGCCAACACCCTCAAGAACCGCGAGGTGCGCTTCGACGAGCAGGCGGTGCGCGAACACTATCCCGAACTGGCCCGCTGGCTGGGCGTCACCCACCCCGATCCCCAGCGCCTCGATTTCCGGCGCATCGTCACCACCCCCGGCCCGCTGGCGGCGCAGCGGCCCAACATCGTGATGGTGTTCCTCGAATCCTTCGCCAGCTACAAGACCGGCCTGTTCGGCAATCCGCTGAACCCGACACCGAACTTCGACGCCCTGGCGCGGGAATCGGTCTCCTTCACCCGCTATTACGCGCCCCACACCGGCACCGCCCGCTCCGTGTGGGCGGCCATCACCGGCCTGCCCGACGTGGAGACCCACAAGACCTCCAGCCGCAACCCGCTGGTGGTGGATCAGCACACCCTGGTCAATGCCTTCACGGGATATGAAAAGTTCTACTTCCTCGGCGGCAGCGCCAACTGGGGCAACATCCGCGGCCTGCTCCAGCACAACATCCCGGGGCTGCACGTGTACGAGGAAGGCAGCTACGAATCCCCGCGCATCGACGTGTGGGGGATCTCGGATCTCGATCTGTTCCGCGAGGCCACCGCCGCCCTGAGCCGGTCGGCCAAACCCTTCTTCGCCATCATCCAGACCTCGGGCAATCACCGGCCCTACACCATTCCCGACGATCACGGCGACTTCCGGCTGGAACATCACGATCCCGCCGCCTACAAGCGCGCCGGATTCATCTCGGAGAAGGAATACAACTCCTTCCGTTTCATGGACTACAGCGTGGGCGCGTTCATGAAGCTGGTCCGCCAGCAACCCTGGTATGCCAACACCATCTTCGTGTTCTACGGCGATCACGGCATCACCGGCTACGGCGGCGAACACACCCCGGCCTTCGAGAGCAAGTTCATCCTCACCGGCCATCACACGCCGCTGCTGTTCCATGCCCCCGCGCTGCTGCCCCCGCGCAGCGACGACCGCATCGCCTCGGAAGTGGATCTGCTGCCCTCGCTGGCCAGCCTCGCCGCGCCGGCCTACGTCAACACCACCCTGGGCCGCAGCCTGTTCGATCCCCGCTTCGACAGCGACCGCTATGCCTTCACCATCACCCACAGCCCGATCCCCGAGATCGGCCTGCTGTCGAAGGATTTCTACTTCCGCATGCTGGAAAACGGCCAGAACAAGCTGCTGGCCCACCTCGACTCGACCGACGCCACCGCCAACGTCATCGAGCGCTATCCCGAGGTGGCGCGCCGGATGGAGTCCCTCACCCGCGGGATCTTCGAAACCGCCCGCTGGATGCGCTATCACAACGGACGCAAGCGCGCCCGGGCACCATTGACGACGGAGAAATGAGCATGGCTGTCGATCTCGACGATCTCTGGCTTGCCTATGAAATGCAGAGCCAGCTGCACGACGGCTGGGGCGAACCCGGCGCCGGCGCCTGGCTCGACCTCGAAAAGGGCGTTCTCATCGTCTATTCAGGTGACGGCGTCATCGACGACGAAACCCCGCCGCCCGACGACATCGACGACAATCCCCGCTACGTGCCCATTCCCACCCGCCAGGAACTCGACCTCGGCCGGGAACTGGCCCTCGATTTCATGGCCGAACACCGGCCGGACGAGGTGCAATGGGCCCTGGACACGCTGCGCCGGCGCGGCGGCTGGCACCGCTTCAAGGATCATCTGGAAGACATCGGCCTGATCCGGGAATGGTTCGACTACCAGGAACGGCGCACCAACGAAGCCCTCAAGGCCTGGTGCGAGGCCCAGGGCGTGGACGTGACGGAGAAGAAGTAACCCTGCGCGCCGCGTGGCGCATCGCCGTGGGGCAAAAGCGCACGCGACAGGGGCCGGAAAAATCCGGCCTCTGTCTTTGCGGCTTGCGCCCGGACCTCAGGCGGGTTGACGGAACCCTTCCATCAGCACGTTCGGCAGCCGGCCGGCGAAATCCTCCACCAGCGCCACCTTGTCCTGATCCACCACCAGCAGCTCGTCGCGCACCTTGATGAGGGCGTTGGCGAAACGGCCGTCGAAGCCCGGGATCAGACCGGCCACGCCCGAGCTGGCCACCTTGACGGCGGTCAGGGCCGGATCGATGACCTTCTCGCGGTACAGGCCGTCGTCCTTCACCTGCTGCGGGTCCAGTTGCTGAAGCTTTTCCAGGTGTGGCTGCAGGGAGGGGGCCACCTGTTCCACCACCTTGCCGATCATCTTGTCACCGGCCTTTTCCTTGAGTTTTCCCAGCATGATATGCTCCTTGTCGTGAGTTGGGCACGCCAGGGACGGGGGGAAGGAACGGGCAGGCAATGTCCGGCCACGGGGGCCGTGGAGGCAATGGCACCAGTTCGTCCCTGTTCCCTGTGCGAGCGTTTTTCCCTGATTGAACCCGGGACATCCTGACCGGGCCCGCCGATTCTAGACAGACATTTCTGACAGCGCAAGCATGGCCGTCATTCTCTGCTTCCTGCTTCTCCTCCTGCTGCCGGCGGCCCCGACCCGGGCCGACAGTCCCGGCGACGCCATGCTCGAGAACGTGATTGCGCCACTTGAAGCGCCGCGCATGGCGCGCCTGGCCTGGCTGCAGCGGCGCCTGCCGGTGCCCATTCACCGCTTCGCCAGCGACGGCTGCAGCGGCGGCCTGTCCGCCGGCTGGTCCCTGCTGGCCCGGCGGGTGCCGGATCTGGCCCACCGCATCGGCACCCGCCCGCCCTGGGAAGCCTGCTGCGTGGCCCACGACCGGGCCTACTGGCGCGGCCCCGGCGTCAACGGCTACGCCCGCCGCCTGGCCGCCGATCGCGCCCTGCGCCAGTGCGTGGTGGACACGGTGGCCCGCCAGCGCCTCGACTGGGCCGCCCGCCTGGGACTCGCCCCCGCCGAACTGGACACCCTGATCCACAGCGTCGCCCAGGCCATGTACCTCGCCGTGCGCATCGGCGGCGGCCCCTGCACCGGCCTGCCCTGGCGCTGGGGCTACGGCTGGCCACGCTGCGATGGGGACAGCGAGTTCCAGCAGACCCGTTTCGCATTTCATCCTCAGCCCACATCAAGCCGCAGCAGGCTCGAAACGCAAATGTGACCATGTTCACAACCTGCAAAATCCGATCGTCTCCCTTGAACGAAGGGATTGACGCTGCCTCTCTTCCGAATTAACGTCGCATCCGACAGGCTGTTGAAAAAGCCCATCCGTGAGCTTTTTCAACAGCCTGCCAACAAGGGAATCATTTCTGCCGAAGATCCTGAGCGGTCAACGTGACCCCACAGGAAACTCGTGAATACGACAAGGAGGTTGTTACATGCCTGCCTCAGCGGAAGAAAAGCAGATCCTTCGCGACCTCATTGATGCCTTCTACAAAGCCGGCGGACTCCCCGGCTGGCGGGGAGAAGTCAATGAAAGCGTCGCCCAGGTCTTTGGAACCATGCTGTGTACTTCCATGCGCTGCTCCGATGCGCTGGCCTGGGTACCACCCCCGCCTGCCGGCCCTCCGACCATATCCTGGTTTGCGCGCGCCCTGGGCCGTGTTGCCGTCAATCGTCTCCGCGATCTCGAACTGTCAACAACCTGCGCAAGAACCGTCATCTCGCGCTGGAACACGGCATTGCGGCTCGCCTCTTCCAACGACTTTGCCACCGGAGCCATTGTGCCATGCGTACGCTAATCTGCGCGATTTTCGTCTTGCTTGCCAAACTTGCCACGGCCACTCCGGTACCACAATCCATACCGTGGCCAACGCCGACACCTTGCGAGAACTGTCTGCGAATCCAGTTTGACCACCTCGCAATGCAGATTCCTGTCACCCTGGCAGGACGCATCCTGGTACCCGATACCGGACTGCCCGGTCTGGTATTGCTGCCTGATCCCGAATCGGCGAAAAATGGAATTTATCTGCTTCACGAACCTTCATCCCCGATAATGGAGGCACTGAAACGAAAGGACCTCGACCGCAAATACCGTATCCTGACACTCCCTGATCTTCTGCACCGACTCGGCCACGACACCCAGGAAGCCGAACTGCAATCTTTTTTTGCGGCACTGGGTTTCGATGCCTCGGCCAGCGTCACCGTCGCCAAGCATGGCAAGCTCACCGTCTGGCGTGTGATACACCCCGATCCAGCATCGAATGTGCTTTACATCGCTGCCGACAATCACGCCAGGTTGTACAAGATCGCGGGACACATCACCGATACAACCTGGAAAAACCTGCTCTCCCATATGCGGTTCGCACCGCCCCCCTGACAGTCCGCGGGAAAAGCCTATCCCCGGGCTTTTCCCACTCGGGAATGGAAAACGCGGTTTCTCGTGCCCTCACATTTTCAATGACCCAGCATCATTGAAAATGGCAATGCCTCCGTGCATCACACACCGGCTGCCGAGAAACGGTGTTTTTCAATAACCTGCCAAGCGCCTGATTTAGCTGGCTGTTCCGAAACATCGCTCAATCTTCGCTACAAGCACGAAGCCTTCATGGCTGGTGCACTGTCGCGCGCCCGGCCCTTGACGGGTTTCCCTCCAATCGGCATAGTGCCGGTCCCGAAATATCCCCGATCCGCAACGGCAATCCGACATGAAGGTACTGGTCATCGGCGGCGGCGGCCGCGAACACGCGCTGGCCTGGAAGGCGGCCCAATCCCCCCGCGTGGAGACGGTCTTCGTGGCCCCCGGCAATGCCGGCACGGCCCGCGAGCCGAAGCTCGAAAACGTGGCCATCGGTGCCGAGGACATGCCGGCGCTGGTGGACTTCGCCCGCCGGGAGGCGGTGGATCTGACCATCGTCGGCCCCGAGGCGCCGCTGGTGGCCGGGGTGGTGGATGCCTTCCGCGACGCCGGGCTGCGCTGCTTCGGGCCGGACCGGGGCGCGGCGCAACTGGAAGGCTCCAAGGCCTTCACCAAGGACTTTCTGGCCCGCCACGGCATCCCCACCGCCGCCTACGGCAACTTCACCGACGTGGACGAAGCCATCGCCCACATCCGCCGGCAGGGCGCCCCCATCGTGGTCAAGGCCGACGGCCTGGCCGCCGGCAAGGGCGTGATCCTGGCGCAAAGCGAAGCGGAAGCCATCGACGCGGTGCGCGACATGCTGGCCGGCAATGCCTTCGGCGAGGCCGGCCACCGGGTGGTGATCGAGGAATTCCTGACCGGCGAGGAGGCCAGCTTCATCGTCATGGTGGACGGCGAACACATCCTGCCCATGGCCACCTCCCAGGATCACAAGGCCCGCTACGAGGGCGACACGGGCCCCAATACCGGCGGCATGGGCGCCTACTCTCCCGCGCCGGTGGTCACGCCGGAAATCCATGACCGGATCCTGCGCGAGGTGATCGAACCCACCGTCCGCGGCATGGCCGCCGAAGGCCATCCCTACACCGGCTTTCTCTATGCCGGGCTGATGATCGCCCCCGACGGCACGCCAAAGGTGCTCGAGTACAACGTGCGCTTCGGCGACCCGGAAACCCAGCCCATCATGATGCGCCTGCGTTCGGATCTGGTGGCCCTGTGCGAGGCCGCCCTCGACGGCCGGCTGGACACGGTCACCGCCGACTGGGATCCCCGCGCGGCCCTCGGGGTGGTGCTGGCGGCCGAGGGCTATCCCGGCGCCTACCGCAAGGGCGACGTGATCACCGGCATCCCCGAGGAGACCGAGGACGCCAAGGTCTTCCACGCCGGCACCGCCGAGCAGGACGGCCGGATCGTCACCGCCGGCGGCCGGGTGCTGTGCGCCGTGGGCCTGGGCGAGACCGTCAGGGCCGCCCGGGACCGGGCCTACGAACTGGTGAAGCAGATCCACTGGGACGGCATGGTCTACCGCACCGACATCGGCTACCGGGCCATCGAGCGGGAAAAAGCCTGAAAACGGAGCCGATTGGCGCCGATTTGTCAACAATTCCCGTCAACGGGTTTTGCGGGAAAAATTTCCGGGATTCCGCTAGAATAGCGATCTTTGCACGATGCCCGTCCCGCCTGCGCGGTGACCGGCGTCCACCAGGCAAGCGAATTCCATTGTTCAAGAAATCGTTGAGGAGCATCCATGTCCGCCAAGCATCCCGTCGTCGCGGTTACCGGTTCGTCCGGCGCCGGCACCACGACCGTCAAGAACGCCTTCGAGCACATCTTCTTCCGTGAGCACATCAACCCCCTGATCATCGAAGGGGACAGCTTCCACCGCTACGACCGGGCGGCCATGAAGGACGCCATCGCCGAGTTCGCCAAGCAGGGCAAGCAGCTCAGCCACTTCGGTCCGGAAGCCAACCACTTCGATCTGCTGGCCGAGACCTTCAAGACCTACGGCGAAACCGGCCACTGCAAGCGCCGCTACTACCTGCACAGCGAGGAAGAGGCCGCCGAGCACAACGCCCGCCTCGGCACCAACCTCAAGCCCGGCGAGTTCACTCCCTGGGAGGAAATCACCGAGGAGACCGACCTGCTGTTCTACGAAGGCCTGCACGGCGGCGTGGTGGACGGTGACGTGGACGTGGCCGCCTACACCGATCTGCTGGTGGGCGTGACCCCCATCGTCAACCTCGAGTGGATCCAGAAGATCCACCGCGACAACGCCCAGCGCGGCTACAGCGCCGAGGCCATCGTGGACACCATCCTGCGCCGCATGGACGACTACGTGCACTACATCACGCCGCAGTTCTCGCGCACCGACATCAACTTCCAGCGCGTGCCCACGGTGGACACCTCCAACCCCTTCATCGCCCGCGACATCCCGACGCCCGACGAGAGCTTCGTGGTGATCCGCTTCCGCGATCCCAAGGGCGTGGACTTCCCCTACCTGCTCAACATGATCCCCAACTCGTTCATGTCGCGGCGCAACACCATCGTGGTGCCCGGCGGCAAGATGGGCTTCGCCATGGAGCTGATCCTGGCGCCGAAGATCCACGAACTGATCGAGAACAAGAAGAAGGGCTGAGTCCCGCTTCGGTCTCACCACGAAAAACCGGGGATTTCCCCGGTTTTTCTTTGCCCGCGGGACGGGTAGGATGGTGCGCCCAACCGGAGTCCGCCCCATGCACAGTTTCAAGCTCGGCCACAGCGCCAATGCCGACTGGTCCGCCGCCCTCGACGACTGCCTGGCCCAGTGCGGCGACCTTCACGACGCCACCCTGGGCTTCGTGTACGTCAGCGATCACTTCGCCGACGTGCTGGGCGAGCTGGTGCGCAGCCTGCGCGAGCGCTCGGGCGTCGCCCACTGGGTGGGCAGCCTGGGCCAGGCGATCCTCGCCACCGGCGCCGAATACGAGGACACCCCGGCCATCAGCCTGCTGCTCACCGACTTTCCCGCCGCTCGCTTCCACCTGTTCGACTGGCCCGAACATCCCCTGCCCGCGGCCCCGGCCGACAGCGGCCTGCGCCTGGCCGTGGTGCACGGCGATCCGCGCAACGGCCGGTTGCCGGAACTTATCGCCCGCCTGCCCGAGGAACTCGGCCACGGCTACCTGGTCGGCGGCATCACCTCCTCCGCCAGGCACTATTACCAGATCGCCAACGGCGTGGTGGAAGGCGGCCTCTCGGGCGTGATCCTGGAAGAACCGGAGGTGGTCACCGGCGTCACCCAGGGCGTCTCGCCGCTGGGGCCGGTGCGCACCCTCACCGAAGCCGATCAGCACATGGCCATCACCATCGACGGCCGCCCGGCCCTGGAGGTGTTCAAGGAAGACATCGGCGAAGTGCTGGCCCGCGACATCGACCGCGCCGCCGGCTACATCTTCGCCGGCTTCCCGGTGGCCGGCTCCGACACCGCCGACTACCTGGTGCGCAACATCATCGGCATCGATCCGGAAAACGGCCTGCTGGCCATCGGCGAACACCTCAAACCCGGCAGCCCCATCATGTTCTGCCGCCGTGACGGCCGCAGCGCCCGGGAAGACCTGGACCGCATGCTCGCCGACGTGCAACGCCGCCTGCAGGGCCGCACGCCCCGGGGCGGCCTCTACTTCTCCTGCCTCGGCCGCGGCCGCCACCTGTTCGGCGAACCGGGCCGCGAAATGGCCATCCTCCGCGACGCCCTGGGCGACGTGCCCCTCACCGGCTTCTACGCCGCCGGCGAAATCGCCGGCCAGCGGCTGTACGGCTACACGGGCGTACTGACGGTGTTCCTGTGATTTCGGGGTAGTGTAATGAACACGGAGGGCACGGAGGCACGGAGCTCACGGAGAAAAGCAAGGGGGAGCGAGCAGTCGAAGCACCGTTTTACCGGCGACACAAGCGGTGTCATGGCTACGGGACAACCAAAATGAAACTCCGTGTCCTCCGTGCCCTCCGTGTTCCTTCCGCAGGCAAAAATCGTGTCATCCCGAGATGGCGGCTCCGCTACGCTTGAGCCGTATATGGTCTCCTCCCGTTTTGCAAGACGTTGTACCAAACTTCGACAGGGACAGGATTGCGCTCGTATATCCGGCCTGTTTGTGAGGCTTTTTGCGCCTCTGGCCTCGATGAGATCTGCGCGTATCGTCCTAATCGCCCTAGCGGCTTGTCCCAGCCTACGGCTCAAGCAGGTTTTCGATACGCCGGTCTGACCTGTTTGTCATCGCTCGCCACAGCGTCTTCGCAATCGTCGGCAGGCTAACTCTCCAAATCGTTCCTCGCGGGCCCTGCCCGCCTTCAGACCGGGCGGTAATCCGCCCGGTATTCCGTCTTGTTCCTCAATACCGCCCACCCCATCCGGGCCATCTTGTTGGCCAGCGCCACCACCGCCTTGTTGTAGCCGCGCTCCGCCCGGATCCGGTTGATCCAGCGGCTGAGCCGGTCATCCTTCCCCGCCGCCGCCTTCACCACCGACCGCGCTCCATGCACCAGCAGACTGCGCAGATAGCCGTCTCCCCGCTTGCTGATCCCCTGCAGCCGTTCCTTCCCTCCGCTACTGTGTTGGCGGGGCACCAGACCCAGGGATGCGGACACATCCCGTCCCCGCCGCCAGGCCCGGCCGTCGCCGATCTGGCTGTAGAAAACCGGCGCCACCACCGGCCCGTAACCCGGGATCGCCCGCAGCCGCTTCACCGCCTCGTTCCGGCGGCTGTAGCCTTCCAGTTCCCGGGTGTAAAACGCAATGTGCGCGTCCAGCTCCTGAAACCGCCGGTAACTCTCCCACAACAGCTGCCGAAACCACTCGCTCAGGCCATTCTCCGCCTCCGACAGCACCTCCGGCAGGCGACGCCGCAGCGTATTCACCCCCTTGGGCAGAACAATCCCGTATTCCCCCAGCAGACCCCGTATCTGGTTGACCAGCGCCGTGCGGTCCGCAAGACAGCGCTCGCGCAGACGGTGCAGCGCCTGGATGTCCTGCTGCTCCGGTGTCTTCACCGACACAAACCGCATTTCCGGCCGCACCACCGCTTCGGCTATCGCCAGCGCGTCGTTGTAATCGTGCTTGTTCCCCCGCACAAACGGCTTCACGTACTGCGGCGGAATCAGCTTCACCTCGTGGCCCAGTGCCTGCAGCTCCCGCGCCCAGTAGTGGGCGCTCGCGCAGGCTTCCATCCCCACCAGGACCGGCTCCAGGTTCGCAAAATACGCCAGCACCTGCCCTCGCCTCAGCATCCGCTTGCGCACCACCTTGCCCCGCTCGTCGCAGCACACCACGTGAAACACGTGCTTTGCCAAATCCAGTCCAACCGTCGTAATCTTGCTCATGGTCTCCTCCTCCTTCTTCGATGGATGGTGAAGTGCTTCCATCTTGGCGCATCGTGACGCCGTTTTTAAGGGGGGGAGGAGACCATCTCATCGCCCTACGGGCCTTGGGTTCCTTCCCCTGCACCATCAATGAGCACCGCACCATGAAATACCGTGAACTCGGCAACACCGGCATCGACGTCTCCGTCATCGGCCTGGGCACCATGACCTTCGGCGAGCAGAACACCGAGGCCGAGGCCTTCGCGCAGATGGATTATGCGCTGGCCCAGGGGGTGAACTTCTTCGACACGGCGGAGCTGTACGCCATTCCGCCGCGGCCGGAGACCTGCGGCGCCACCGAGACCATCATCGGCCGCTGGCTGAAGGCGCGGGGCGCGCGGGAGAAAATCGTGCTGGCGAGCAAGATCGCCGGGCCGGGCGAAGGCTGGGTGGATCACATCCGCGGCGGGCGCACCCGCTACGGGCGGGCGCACCTCCGCGCGGCCGTGGAAGGCAGTCTGCGGCGGCTCCAGACCGACCGCATCGATCTCTACCAGCTGCACTGGCCGGAGCGCAAGACCAACTTCTTCGGCCGGCTCGGCTACACGCCCGAGGCCGATGAGGACTTCACGCCCTTCGCCGAGACCCTGGCGGCCCTGGCCGAGCAGGTACAGGCCGGAAAGATCCGCTTCATCGGCCTGTCCAACGAGACCCCGTGGGGCGTGATGCGCTTTCTCGCCGCGGCCGAGCAGCTCGACCTGCCGCGGGTGGTGAGCGTGCAGAACCCCTACAGCCTGCTCAACCGCACTTACGAGATCGGCCTGGCCGAGGTGTCGATCCGCGAACGCTGCGGCCTGCTGGCCTACTCGCCGCTGGGCTTCGGCGTGCTCTCCGGCAAGTACCTGCACGGCGCCCGGCCCAAAGGCGCCCGCATCACCCGCTGGCCCGACTACACCCGCTATTCCAGCCCCCAGGCCGAGGCCGCCACCGAGGCCTACGTGCAACTGGCCCGCGACCACGGCCTCGACCCGGCGCAGATGGCCCTGGCCTTCGTCCACGGTCGCCCCTTCCTCACCAGCACCCTGATCGGCGCCACCTGCCTGGAGCAGTTGCGGGCCAACATCGCCAGCATCGACCTCGAACTGCCCGAAAGCGTGCTCGACGGCATCGAACGGATCCATCAGGCACATCCGAATCCCAGTCCGTAACCGGACGTTTTTTCGACGCCAAGGCTCCCCGCCTGTCTCCCCTGGCACAACGTCACCGTCGAGGCTAAGCTTGGGCGCAAACGTCAGTGGAGGAAAACCTCATGCCCTGCCTGTTCTGCAAGATCGCGAACAAGGAAATCGATGCGGAGATCGTCTACGAGGACACCCACGTGGTGGCCTTCCGGGATCTTCATCCCCAGGCGAAGCATCACCTGCTGGTGATCCCGCGCCGGCACATCGCCACCCTCAACGAAGCGGAGGACGACGATGCCGAGCTGCTGGGCCGGCTGCTGCTGACGGCCCGGCACCTGGCGAAGGAGCTGGGCGTGGCCGAGGACGGCTACCGGGTGGTGATGAACTGCAACCGCGACGGCGGGCAGACGGTGTTCCACATCCATCTGCACCTGCTGGCGGGGCGGCAGATGCACTGGCCGCCAGGATAGTGGCGAGGGACGAGGACCGAGGAAGGTGCGCTGCTGCGCGAGCGCACCCTACTCGCCGGCCTTCACCAGCTCCTGGGCAATGACCCGCACGCCGCCGTTGAGCACGCTGGCGCGGTAGCCCTTCTGGGCGAGGAGGAAGGCGGCGGCGGAGCTGCGGCGGCCGGTGCCGCAGTAGCAGATCCAGGCGGTGTCGCGGTCCAGTTCGTCGAGGCGCAGGCGCAGCTCGTGCAGGGGGATGTTGACGGCCTTCGGCAGGTGGGCGTGATGGTATTCCCGGGCGTGGCGCACGTCCAGCCAGCGGGCGCCGCCGGCCACGGCCACCCGGGCCTCCTCGGGCGAAAGGCGCTGCAGCATGGGTTCGCGCAGCAGTTCGTCGAAGTCTTTCCGGGACAGGCGCATCACCACGCCGTCGGTGAGCATGGTCACCGTGGCATTGCGCTGGCCGCCCGAAATCAGGGCTTCCTCGCCGAAACCGATGCCGGGCTGCAGGGTGGCCAGTTCCACGGTGCGCGTGACCTTCGCCTCGCCCTCGGTGAGCACGTAGTAGTAGTCGCCCGGCCCGCCCTGTTCGATGATCCGCTCGCCGGCCTTCACTTCCACGCTCTCCATGCGTTCCAGCAGCGGACGGATGTTCGCCGGCGGCATGGCCTTGAAGGCCATGATGTGGCGCATCTTGCGGATCCAGCTTCCGTCTCCCCCGGCCGGCTTGGCCGGCGCCTCTGCCGCTTGCGCCGCGGGCGGGGTTGCCGCGGCCTCGCTCCCGTCAGCGGCCGGGGCCGGCGCAGCGACCTCGTCCGCGCCGCCTTCTTCGGGGGGGCGGGCCGCTTCCTCCGTCGCGGGCGGGACCGGCGGCGCGGCGCTGGCGAGCTGATCCCAGGTCATCATGTAGTCGAGCACGTTGTTGTCGATGCGCATCACCTCGACCCGGGTCAGGGCCACGGCCGTGGCCTGGCGGGGCTGACTGTCGTCGAGGGGAAAGCGGGCTTCCGGATCACGGGCGGTCACGATCCGATCGATGCGGCCGTTGGACGAAGTGAGCTGCACGTCGCCCTCCAGCAGGTAAAGCGTCTGGTTGTCGAGATCCCCTTCCCGGAACAGGCTTCCCCCCAGGGGCACCCGTTCCACGTCGGTCAGCGGCAACAGCTCCTGCAGCCGTTCCTCCGAGAGGGTGGAAACCGGCTCGAGCGTTCGCAGGCGCTCGAGGTCGATGGTGATCTTGCGGCGTGTGCGCATGGGTGAATCGGCCTGGCGGTTCAGTAGAGGTGGTTTTTCTCTCCACTATAGCTAAAGTTGAAGGCAGAAGGGACGATTTGAATGGTGTCGGGAGTCGCCGAAGCGGAACCGTTAACCGGTTCACACTTTGACACCCCCACCAGGAAATCACTCACTCGTCAGGGAGCAGTCATGCCGCAAACGGAACCTCTGGACGACGGCCGCCCGCGACTGGACATTCGCGAACGGGTTGCCGAACTCGACACCCTCCCGGTCATTCCGCAACTGGCCCGCCGCCTGCTGGCGCTGCGCGACGATCCCGATGCCACCGTCGAGCAACTGGTGGACGTGGTGCGTCTCGATCCGGGGCTGGCGGCGCTGATCATCCGCTACGCCAACTCGCCGCTCTACGGCCAGCACGACGTGGACAGCCTGGACGACGCCATCTTCCGCGTGCTGGGCTTCGAGAACGTGCTCAACCTGGCCCTGGGCAAGGCCCTGAGCCAGGCCTTCCGCCTGCCCGGCGTCGGTCCCCTGAGCCTGGCCGGGTTCTGGCACAACGCCCTCTTCAGCGCCGCGCTGATGCAGAAGCTGGCCACCCGGCATGGCCGCGCCTGGGATCTGCAGCCAGGCAACGCCTGGCTGTGCGGCCTCGTGCACAACATCGGCCACCTGGTGCTGGCCAGCCTGTTCGAAAGCGAATACTTCTGGCTCAACAAGGCCATGCTGGCCAAGCCCGAGGTGCCGCCCGTGGAACTGGAACGTCGCCTGCTGGGCCTCACCCACGCCGAACTCGGCGCCCGCCTCATGCAGGCCTGGGAGATGCCCGCCATCCTGCACGCGGTAACGGGCGAACACCACAACCCCGACTACCAGGGCGATCACCCGGCGGCGGTCTGGCTGGTGCAGGTCACCGATCAGCTCCTGCGCTCGCACAACATGTCGGACGCGGCCAGCGACGAACCGGATCCGCAACTGCTCGACAAACTGGAACTGCCCGAGGAGGAACTCTACCTGGCCATGGACGACGTACTGGAAGCCGGGGATGTGCTGGAAGCGATGGTCAAGGGGTTCGGATAACAAACAAGGGACGAGTAGCGAGGGCCGAGAGAAACATGCCGGAAGATCACGCCCCTGCTCATCGCGGCGAAGCGCCGTTCCTACAAGTTCTTTGCGATCCCTGCGCCTTTGCGTTGATTTTTCGGCCAATCGGTGCGGTGCTTCGCGAACAGCCCCTTCGGGTCTGGGGGCCGTGAAACCGATTTTCCTCGTCCCTCGCCACTCGTTCCTCGGCCCTGCCTTTACACCCGCAAGCCTCCCAGGCGGCGCATCACCGACTGGCGGTACCAGCTGATCCCGCTGAAGAAGCCGGCCGTGGCCACGGCCGCGATGCCGAGCAGCCACCACATCCAGGTGGCGCTGAAGGGGCGCGGTTCGGGAACGGCGGCCTGCAGGCGGGCCTGCTCGCGGATCAGCCGCGAGCGTTCGGCGGTGAGATCATCGACGCGGCGCACGAGCTGCCGGTTGGCCTTCTCCAGCGCCTGCGCGGCGGCCTCGGCCTCGGCCAGGCGCCGGGCCAGGGCGGCCTGTTCGGTCTGCAGGGTCTGCAGGCGCACGGTGGCCGGCGGCGAGGCGACCACGTAGGCCTCGCGCACCCAGCCCGTGGTGCCCTTTTCGGTGCGAACCCGCAGGTAGCCCTCGCGGCGCTCGAGCACCTCCAGACGCATGCCACTGAGCACCACGTCCACCGGCGCGGTGCGGTTGTCGGGTTCGGGACGCACGCCCACGCGCAACGTATCGGAGACATAGACCTGTTCGGCCATCACGGCCTCGGCGCCGGCCAGCGACGCCAGCAGGCACAGGCCGGCGAGAAACGGTTTGCGGAACATGGGCCACCTCGACATGCTCGGGTTCTGGGAACCGTATCGGCCCGTGGCGCCCGGACTTTAGAACCTCACCGCCCCGCCGGGCAGGCCACTTCGATCCGGCCAGCCCGGACCCGCACCGGCAGGGGCTCGAGGCGCTGCCCCAGGCAGGGACCGTGCACGCACAGACCGTCTTCCGGCCGGAACAGCGCGCCGTGCATGCTGCACAGTACGAAACGGTGCGAGAGGTCGAGGAAGGCGTCGCCGCCCCAGTTCAGCGCCACGCCGGTATGGGGACAGCGATTGCGAAAGGCCCGCAGTTCACCGTGCCGGCGGACCAGGAAACCGGCCAGTTCCGCGTCCCCGCAGGTCAGCGAAAAGGTCCGGGTGCCGGGGTCGGACAGGTCGTCGGCGGGGCCGGCATCGTGCCAGCAGGGGGGATTCGACACGCGAGCGATCTCCGGAAACGGGACGGGCCTCGAAGGCAAAATGGACGGGAAATGCCTGTATAGCAGCTTCAAATCCGTTTGGATTGTGCTATTGTATCGGAAATTCTTGTCCGACAATCAACGCAGGAGACATCATGGCCGTTCGCAAAAAAGCCAAAAAGAAGGTTGCCAAGAAGAAGACCGCCGCGCGCAAGAAGGCGGCCGTAAAGAAGACCACCGTCCGGGCCATCAAGGAGCCCTACACCAAGACCATGCTCTACAACGCCATCGCCGAGAAGACGGAGCTCAAGAAGAAGGACGTGGCGGCCGTGTTCGACGCCCTGGCCGAAATCATCCATGGTCACGTGCGCAAGAACGCCGCCGGCGTGTTCACCATTCCCGGCCTCATGAAGATCAAGACCGTGCGCAAGCCCGCCACCCGGGCCCGCAAGGGCATCAACCCCTTCACCGGGGAAGAGACCATCTTCAAGGCCAAGCCGGCCCGCACCGTGGTCAAGGTGCAACCGCTCAAGGCCCTCAAGGACATGGCGAACTGACCGCGTCGCCATCTTGTCATGAAAAAAGGCCGGCATTGCCGGCCTTTTTTCATGCCCGCGCGGTTTGCCGCCGCAAGGGAGGACGCCTCCCGTTGGCGGGGTCATGCCGCATCGCAGGCCGGTTCCAGCGCAGCGACACCGGCAAAAACTCACTGAACCAGAATCGGATCCGCCCTTGAGGTTGAGGGAACCTTTCGTGACACGCCGTGAATACTTCCCTGTAGGCTCGACGGCCGCCTCCCTGCGGCCGACGGTCACGAAAGGTTCCCTCAACCTCAAGGGCTCAGTGCTCATCCCGAACTCGATAAACCCCTCAGCATGACAAGCCGGCGTCGCTGCGCTGGAACCGGCCTGTGGCAAGCGCGAAAAACGGGAGCGCTCGTGAATTCGGTGCGGCGATTCAGCCGGCATACGCCGAGAGCCAGTCCGGCAAGTCCCCGAGCCGTTCGATGCGGCCCTGGATCCAGGGGGCCAGCTCCGTGGCCAGCCGCGCCTGCCGCGCCGGCGCCACGTGTTCCGTGAGCCACAGGGGATGCAGGCCCAGGGCATGGGCGCCCCGGTGTTCCTGGCTGCCGCCATCGCCCACGAACAGACAGGCCGGGGCCTCCAGCGCCAGCGCCGCGAGCGCCTGCCGGTAGATGCCGGGCTCGGGCTTGGCCGCGCCGCATTCGCAACTGAAGACCACCGCATCGAACAGCGGCGCCAGGGGCGAATCCGCCCAGGCCCGCACCTCCGCGGTCGACGCGTTGGACACCAGCGCCAGGCGCCAGCCTTCGCGGCGCAGGCCGGCGAGCACCGTCAGCACCGTCTCCGGCACATGGCGCAGGGCATGATCGAAGCGCCGCTGCCGGTGTTCCACCGCCTGCCGGATCCGGCTTTCCGGGATGGCCGGGTCCAGGGCATGGGCCATGCGGCGCAGGTTCTCGAAGGCATCGGAGGGCTGGCGGATCTCGTGCTGATCGCCGAAACAGGCGGCCCGCCAGCGTTCGTGGTCCACCCCCAGGATGTCGGCCGTGTAACCGCCCACCGTGGCCGGCACCCGGCCGACGTTGACCAGGGTGTTGAAGAGATCGAAACAGATACCGTGAATGGATGGGGGCATTGAGGGTTTTTATTTGTCGGGGTGCTGGAATTGGTTTAATACTGAATCGAAACCGCCGTACAGGAGATCATGCCATGACCGAGAACTACACCCCTCTGCCCAGCCTGGCACTCGAACCCGGCAGCAGCTATCAGCGCCCCGATGCGGATCTGCCCGAGCTGGTCCAGCTCGATTCCCCGGCCCTGTCGGTCATGACCGACCTGACCAAGATCCCGGCGGTGACCATCAGCCCCTCGGCCAGCCTGGCCGAAGCCAACCAGACCATGATCGCCGCCCGCGTGCGCCTGCTGCTGGTGGTGGACGACGCCCGACAGGTGGTGGGCCTCATCACCTCCACCGACCTGCTGGGCGAGAAGCCCATGCTGCACGCCCGCAAGCTCAACATGCCGGTGCAGGATCTCGCCGTGGCCGACATCATGATCGCCCAGCCGGATCTGGATGTGCTGGATCTGCGCGACGTGGAGCGGGCCCGGGTCGGCGACGTGGCCGAGACCCTCAAGGGCCAGGGCCGGCGTCACGCCCTGGTGGTCGAGCGCACCGAGACGGGCATGACCATTCGCGGCATCTTCTCCTGCACCCAGATCAGCAAGCAGCTGGGCATCCCCCTGGAAGACAGCAACGGCCGGGCGGAAACCTTCACCGAGCTGAAGGAAGTGCTGATCGCCTCATGACCATGCCGGGAACGGAAAACCGCGTTTTCCGTTCCCGGGCTGAAAAAAGAAGAGCCGTTCCGATTTGCCGAGCGCTTCGGCGGTGGATTCCGCAACCGGTACGCCCCTGAGGCGGGACTGTTCGGGCGCCGGTCAGAACAGCATGTTCAGGCCGATGTAGATCCCGTCGTCCACCGTGTGGTTGCCGATGTTGTTGGGCGCGACGTCCACCACCACCCGCTGAATGCCGACCTGGATCATCGCCTGCTCGGTGATCTGGAAATTGAAGGTCGCCCCCAGTTCGCTGAGGCCGTTCGCATCGGCGAAGGAGACCACTTGGGGCACGAAATAGCCGTAGACGCCGAAACCGAAACCGTTCCAGGATTCGGGCATCATCTCCGCGCCCGCCCCCAGGCCAAAACCGCCAACCGTGTAGTCGGCCGCCTGCCCATAGTACAGGCGCGCCCCCACCGAGACGATCACCGGTGCGTCGAGGCTTTCGCCCCGCACCTGAAGCCCCGCGTGCAGCAGATAGTCGGAGGTGGTGTTGCGGGTGGAATAGAGATAGCCCATGTCCACCTCCATGCGGCCCACGCTCTGGGCCAGGCTTTCGTTGACGTAGCGGATCCGCGCATAGTCGTCGCCGAGCTGGATATTGAGGATGTCGGCCCGGACGGGTCCTGCGAGCAGCCCCAGTGCCGTGAACGCCAATGCCAGTTTGCGTGCCATGATTCCGTCTCTCCCGTGCTAGCGGATCCCCCCGGGGTGCGGGGATCGTGAATGGGGGCGCCGGAAAACCGACGCCCCCCGAACGTCAGTGGGGGAATATTGCCAGAATCGTGCCAGCGAGAAAACCGCTTCCGCCTGCGGTCAGCCGGCGGTTTGCGCCAGCCGGTTGTGGGCAATCAGATCGAGACGCTCGCGGATCTCGGGATGGGCCTGAATGAAGGCCAGAAAGTCCTGGCACTCGATGCGCAGGGCTTCCACCCGGGTCACCGCCTCGACGGTGGCGGCCCGCGGCGCCCCGGTCATCACCGACCATTCGCCGAAATAGTCCCCGCCCTGGAGCAGGGCCACGTTCAGGCGTTCGCCGGCGAGATGGTGGCTGACCCGGGCACTGCCGTAGATCAGCACGTAGAGGGCGTCTCCCGGCTCCCGCTCGTGGACGATCACCGTTCCCGCCGGGAAGCTGACCAGCGAAACCGCCTCCACCAGGGCGCGCAGGGCCGGCTCGGGCAGGGCCTGAAAGGGCGGCACGCTGCGCAGGGCGGTCTCGCCGAGGCGCTGGCGATAGCGGGCGATCAGGGCGTGGCGCAGGGGCGCCCGGGCATCGACCACCCGCTCGAAGACCTCGCCCGGCAGTTCCAGCAGCACCGCCTGGCGGCTGACCACGATCCGCGAGATGCGCGGCAGGCGGTACAGGGCGGCGATTTCGCCGAAGATCTCGCCGGGGCCGAGGCGCGCCAGCCGCCGATCCCGGCCGTGGCCTTCCCGCACCTCCACCTCGCCCATCACCAGGATGTAGACCCGGTTGTCCACCTGATGACGGGCACAGATTTCCTCGCCGGTGGCGGCGCTGCGCACCCGGCCATGGTCGAGCAGATACTGTTTCTCCTCGGCGCTGAGGAGCTGTCCGAAGGTGTGATGGGCGTCGATGGCCTCGCGGGCGGCATCGAGCATGTCGCGGTTCCCTGGCATGGCACCCTCCTTTGCGGGGAGATGGGCTGTGGACGATCGCCATCTTCCGCCCCCCGTCGCCCCGCGCACAGGAAATCCTTCACAGTTTGCCGAATGCCCCGGCGGCCCGTTTTGCCCTTGTCCCGGGTGGGTTGCGGCCGCTACCATTGACCCGTTCCACGACTCCGGCCAGACCATGATCGTCCCGCTCGCCCGCCGACCCGACTGGCGTCGTCCCCCCGTCGTCACCCTGGCGTTGATTCTGATCAACGTGCTGGTCTATTTCGGCGCCCAGCTCGACGACGCCCAGGTGGAGCACGAGGCCTTCGACTACTACTTCAGCACCGCGTTGCCGGAGATCGAACTGCCGGCCTACCGCCGCTATCTCGACGATCCCGACAATCCCACCCAATTTCCGGGCCTGCGCCTCTACCTGGACGAACAGGGCAGCGACTTCGAGCGCGTCCTGGCCGAGACCATGATCCACGACGGCCCGTTCATGCAGCGCCTGACCGCCGGCGAGATCATCACGCCCGAGATGCCGGACTATGCCCGCTGGCACCGCCTGCGCGCCGACTTCGAGCGCCGCCTGAACGCCTCGACCACCTACCGCTTCGCCCAGGTGAACATCCACCCCTCCCTGCTGACCGCCTTCACCTCCATGTTCCTGCACGGCGGTTTCGATCACCTGCTGGGCAACATGATCTTCCTGTTCCTGTTCGGTTACGTGGTGGAAGCCGTGCTCGGGCGCTGGCTCTATCTGGGGGGGTACCTGCTCTCGGGCCTGTTCGCCAACGGCCTGTATCTGCTGACGGAGCCCGACTCGGGGCTGCTGGCGCTGGGGGCCTCGGGCGCCATCTTCGGTCTGTCGGGGATGTACGTGGTGCTGTTCGGCCTGCGCAAGATCCGCTTCTTCTACACCCTGCTGTTCTACTTCGGCTACTTCCGGGCGCCGGCCATCATCCTCCTGCCGGTGTGGCTGATCTATCAGCTCTACGAATACCTGTTCGCCCCCAGCAACGTGAACAACCTGGCCCACATCGGCGGGCTGCTCGGCGGCACCCTGTTCGCCCTGGCCCTGCGCCGCTGGGGCGCGCCGGTAATCGATCTCGACTACCTGGACGAGGAAGACCGGCAGCGCCGCTTCGATGAACGCTACGCGGAAGGGCTGGCCGCCCTCTCGCGCATGGACGTGGGTCGCGCCCGCCTCATCTTCCGCGAACTGGCGGCGGAACAGCCGGACAACGTGAGCCTGATGATCCAGCGCTACAACGTGGCGAAACTCCAGCCGGCCGACGACGAGATCCACACGGCCGCGCGCCGCCTGCTCACCCTGCCCGCAGCCGATCCGGCCACGGTGAAGCTGCAGCACGAAACCTTCGTGGACTACGTGCGGCGGGTCCAGCCCCAGGTGCGCCTGAGCCCCGAAGAGATGATGAACCTGGCCCTGCGTTTTGCCGCCCGCGGCTTTCTCGATGAGGCCGAGAAGATCATCGTGCATCTCACGCGCCGCCTCGGCGACTTCCGCCGCAACCCGGAAGGCCTGATGGCCCTGGTCACCCACTTCCGCCGCGCCAACCAGCGGCAGAAGGCCGAACACTATCTGCGGCTGCTGCGCGAGAAATATCCGGACAGTCCCGAGGCGCGGCTTGGCGGGGCGGCCATGGAAGGCGGGTCGAAAGCGGGATGACAAGGCTGGGTTCCGGCCCCCTCATCCCTGGCCAACGATCCCGCATCGAGATCGCCCTTGAGGCCGGGGAAGCAACCATTCCGCCGGCTCCGCTACGCTTGAGCCGGCCTACCTCGGAAATCTGGCGGCTTTCTCGCCGGCGGTTGAAAAACGACGTTTTTCAACCGCCTGCTAACCGTTGCCCGCCACCTGCTCGATCACCTGGCGATAGGCGCGCACTTCGTCGAGGTGGGGATAGTCGGGGTAGCGCTGTTCGATGAAGTCGAGCACCTGGCGGGCGCGATCGTCCTGGTTGAACTTCTCGGACAGCAGGCGGGCCACCAGGCGGTAGGCGTCGGGCACGCCGGGGTACTGGGGGAAATCCCGGTGCAGGTTGTTGAGCAGGGCCAGGGCCGCCCGGTCCTGGCCGTTGTTGGCCAGCAGCTCGGCCATGCGGTGACGCTGCCGGGCATCGCCGAACTTGAATTCCCGATCCACCCGGTAACACTCGGTGAACACGCGCAGGGCCTCGGACGGCTTGCCGTGCAACAGCAGGCGGGAGACGTATTCGCCGCTGTGCCGGCGCAGACCGTCCCGGTCGCCGAGGTTGATCAGCAGGCGGTGGAGCCGTTCCCGGTAGAGCATGTTGCCCGGTTCCTGGCCGATGAGCGCCAGCAGGCGCTCGCGCGCGGCATCGTGGCGGCCCTCGTGGAACAGGATTTCCACTTCGCGCAGGGGCCCCGGCACCGCCGCGTTCCCGGCCGGGGCCGGCGGGGCGGCCACCGCGTCGTGGATGGGCACCCCCAGGGCCTCGTGATACTGGTAGAGGGTGTAGCCCAGCAGGTGGAACACCACCAGGGTCACGTAGTTGCCCAGCAGCCCGTCCAGGGGCATGGCGAAGGCCACGGGCAGGTAGTGGTAGAGATAGGCGCCCGTCTCGTTGAGCCCGCTGATCAGCAGAAACAGGAACAGCCAGAGCAGGAGATAGGGCATGCCGATCCGGCGCATGACGTCGATCAGGATGATCGGATTGATGGCCGCCAGCAGGCGACGCTCGATGGCCAGCACCATGATGCTGGCCGGCAGCAGCAGGGCGGTGAGAAACAGACCCGCCAGCATCAGTCCGCCGCCACCGGTCCGGTACAGGCTGTCGTTGATGGCGGCGATCAGGAACAGGATGAAGAACTGCTTGAAGGGCAGTTCCAGCTCATCGGCGAGCACGTGCCAGGTGATCGGTTCCGGGGTCAGGTGGCCCTGGGCGGTGTTCTCGAGCACCACGTAGGCATATTTGAGAAACACGGCATACAGCACCACGTTGCCGAGCAGCCAGCCGAACAGGCTCCCGCCCAGCAGGAAGGCCACCAGCAATCCCAGGCCGCTGAGGGCCAGCATGAACAGCAGCGGGGTGCGTTGCAGGGGCCAGGCGAAGATGGCCGGCAGCCGTTGCCAGAACGGTTCGATGACGTTTCCCGCGCCAAGGGATTCCACGGCCTGGCGGCACACCGGACAGGCCGGCGCCGCCTCGCCCTCGCCGGGAATGCACTGGCTGCAGAAGGGGATCTGGCAGGCCCGGCAAATCCAGCGGGCGGGCACGTCGGGATGGTACTTGCAGAAGATGCGGGCCATGGACTGCGCGGGTACCTTCCTGGTCTTGAATTGGGCCGATATTAGCACAGCGGGTGCGGTTTCCCGCCGCCTGGAGGATCAGTCCACCGCCACCGTGCGCTCGCGGGCCCATTCGCGCAGGGCCGCGATCCTTTCGGCCATCACCACCGAGAGCGGCCGGGTGCGGGCGATCTCCGCGCGCAGATCGGCATCACCCAAGGGGGCCTGGCGGGCATGGGCGGCATACAGAGCGGACACCACCAGTTGTTCGATTTCGGCGCCGGAGAAGCCCTCGGTCTCGCGGGCCAGTTCGCCGGTGTTGAAGTGCAGGGGATCGAGGCCCCGCTTGCGCAGATGGATGTCGAAGATGTGCTTGCGCGCGGCCCGGTCCGGCAGATCCACGAAGAAGATCTCGTCGAGGCGCCCCTTGCGGATCAGCTCCGGCGGCAGGGCCTGAATGTCGTTGGCCGTGGCCACCAGGAACACGCCGCGGGCCTGCTCCGCCATCCAGGTGAGCAGGGTGCCGAGCACCCGCCGGGAGGTGCCGGCATCGGTGTCGGAAGTGGACAGGCCCTTTTCGATCTCGTCGATCCACAGCACGCAGGGGGCCATCGCCTCGGCGGCCTTGAGGGCCTTGCGCAGGTTGCGTTCGGTCTCGCCGTGATACTTGTTGTACAGGGTGGCGAAGTCGAGGCGCAGGAGGGGAATTCCCCAGATCCCCGCCACCGCGCGCGCCGCCAGGCTCTTGCCGCAGCCCTGCACGCCGAGCAGCAGGATCCCCCGCGGGGCGTCGAGTTCCGGGCGGGGATCGCGAAAGGCGCTGCGCCGCTGCTCCAGCCATTCCCGCAGGCGGGCGAAGCCGCCGATGTCGGCGAAGCGCTCCGTTTCGTATTCGTAGTGCAGCACCCCGTCCTGATTGATCAGCTCGTACTTGGCCTGCATCAGGCGAGGCAGATCGTGCGCGTCGATCACGCCGTCGTCGAAGATGGCCTTGTGGGCCAGGCGCCGCACTTCGGCGGCGGTGAGGCCGGAGAGGTTGTCGATCAGCCGCTCCAGGGCCTCGCGATCGGCACCCACCTTGCGGCCCTTTTCGGCCTTCCAGCGACGCGCCTCGTCGAGGACGATTTGCCGGCGGGTCTGCCGATCCGGCAACTGCAGATGGAAGGGCATGGCGTGGTTGTCCAGCTCGGGCGGCAGGGAGAGTTCGTGACTGAGCAGCACCACGGTGCGGGGATTGGTGTCGTAGCGCAGGGCGATGTCCTTGAGCAGGCGCACGTTGACCGGATCATCGAGAAAGGGATGGAAGTCCACCAGCACGTAGACGCCGGGCTGGGCCGCGTCGCGGATGTGGCGCAGGATGGCGACCGGTTCCGTGTGCCGGCCCTCGAGGGCGAAATCGAAGGCCAGCGAGGTCAGGCCTTCGGTGAGGGTCCACTTGTACACCGGCCAGGGCAGGCGGTTGGCGAGCTGGCGCAGCAGATCCAGGGCACGGCGCTCCTCGCGGGTCTCGAGGGCGACGATGGGGGTCCGGGAGCGCAGCACCCATTCCAGATCCGGCTGATCGCTCATGGCGGGGGCGGATTTTCCTGACGGGGCATCGGGAAATCATACCAAAAAGAACCCCCTCCCGACGCAGTGCTCAACCGGAGGAGAGAGGGTGTGCCGGGCAGGCCGCCCGGAAACGGGATTGCCGGCAGAATCCGGCTCAGGGGTTATCCAAACATAGCAGGCCACGCGGCCTTTGCAAGCCGGGCCGCGATACCGGCCGGCCGCAGGCAATCCACTCGCTGTTCCAGATTTCCGAACAGCTATGGCTATTGGCACAACATTGCACACGCCCTTGCGGCCGGTGAGACGTTTCGTGACTCGCCGTGAATACCTCCCTGTAGGCTCGACGGCCGCATCCCTGCGGCCGACGGTCACGAAACGTCTCACCGGCCGCAAGGGCTCTAAACCCTGGCAAACGAGTGATCAGGAATTCGATGGGCGATGTGGTTCACGCCCCGTCAATCCCGGAAGTTGTTGAATTGCAGCGGCATTTCCAGATCGGCCTCCTTGAGCAGGGCGATCACCTTCTGCAGATCGTCGCGTTTCTTGCCGCTGACCCGGACCTTTTCGCCCTGGATGGCGGCCTGGACCTTGAGCTTGCTGTCCTTGATCAGCTTGACGATCTTCTTCGCCAGAGGGGTGTCGAGCCCCTGGCGCACGGTGACGGTCTGGCGCACTTCCTTGCCGGAAGCCTGGGGCTCGCCGATTTCCAGACAGGCGATGTCCACCCCGCGCCGGCTGAGCCGGGTCTGGAGGATGTCGAGCATCTGCTGCAACTGGAACTCGGAGGGCGCGATCATCACGATTTCGGCATCGTTGCGCGCGTAGCGCGCGCCGCTGCCCTTGAAGTCGAAGCGAGTGCTCACTTCACGATTCGCCTGGTCCACGGCATTGGTGACTTCGTGCATCTCGACTTCCGAGACCACATCGAAACTGGGCATGGGAAACTCCTCGTGCGGGGCTGCCTGGGTGCCGGTTTTTTACCATATTTTCAGGGGCGCGGGACGAGGGACGAGGTTTTCGAAGCCTGGCATAAGCGTTTTTCCTCGGCCCTCGCCACTCGTCCCTGCATGATTCGCGGCTTGCGCCGCTCCTACGCCATCGCCACCAGCGACTCGCTACCCGCCTTCCGCCGCCGCGAGGAGGAGTTCGGGCATGCCCGGCAGGGCGCCGGCGTGGCCAAGCAGATGGATGGGAACCTGGGGATGGCGGGCGCGGGCCTCGGCCACCTGTTCGGGGATGTCCTCGACGACGTGGCGGCCGGCGGAGAGGAACCAGGGGAGCACCCGCACCTCGGTGGCGCCGGCAGCGATGGCCGCGGCGATGGCCTCGGGGATCGCCGGCTCGGCCAGTTCCAGGAAGCCGGCGCGCACGCAGCAGAACCGCTCGCCGGCGCGGGCCGCCAGATCCGCCGCCAGGGCGCGCACTTCGGCATTGGAGGCCTCTCGCCGGCTGCCGTGGGCCACCAGCACCAGGGCCACGCCGCTCATGCACCGCGCCTGCGCCTGGGCGCGGGACGCACCCAGGTGACGATCTGTTCCGGCAGTTGCTCGGGATGCACCCATTCCTCGGACACGGCCCGCCCCGCCACGCTCATCCCGGCGGCCCGGACCGAAGCGGGATCGCCGCTGACCAGGGGGTGCCAGTCGGGCAGCGGCCGGCCCTCGGCCCGCAGGCGATAGGCGCAGGTGTCCGGCAGCTGTTCGAACACCCCGGGATCGTCCGGCCGGATCACCAGGCACTCGGCGATGCGTTTGGCCCGCTGGGCGTAGTCCCGGCAGCGGCAACGATCCAGATCGAGCAGCCGGCAGGCCACGTTGGTGTAGTGGATCTCGCCGGTGTCGGCGTCCTCGAGCTTGAGCAGGCAGCAGCGGCCGCAACCGTCGCACAGGGCTTCCCATTCCTCGGGTTCGAGTTCGCGCAGGGGCTTGTCCTGCCAGAAACGGCGGGAAGCGGGCATGGCGGGCCGTCCGGTCTCAGGCCTGATCGAGGAAGCCCACGCCCAGGCTGTAGCCCTCGTGGGCGGCCTCCACGTGGCGCACCTGGCCCTGCATGTTCAGAGCATGGGCCTCGCCCCGGGGGACGACGAAGAAGCGCAGGTTGAGGATTTCGCCCACCGGCACGGGACGATCGCTGTACAGACGGATGCCGGCCAGGGAGAGATCCTCGGCCTCGAGCAGGCAGGTTTCCCCGCCGCTGTCGGTGACGGTGACGGCACGGGCGAAGGGGATCCGGCGGTGTTTGCGGCGTTCGTGCATGATGCGTGCAACTCCTGTCCCACAAGCATAGACCACACCGCGGCCCGGCGCCAAACGCCAGGGCCCGTCTCGCCGGCCGTTCAGGACGAGAGGCTGGCCTGCCGGTTCCAGACCTGGCGCAGCGATTCCATGGAATGGCGCTCGCCGCGGATCTCGTAGTCCACGAAGCTCAGGGAAATCCCTTCCGCGTCGGTGCGCTCCACCTTCATGTTGAAGGCGATTTCGGGCATGGCCGAATCGAGCATCTGCAGCTTGATGTGGGCGCCCACGGGCAGATGGGGCTTTTCGCGCAATTCCACGTATACCCCGCGATCGGAGATGTTGCGGGTCCAGGCGCGGATCACGCCGAAGGTGGAATGGGTGATCCGCACCCGGGCCCGGACGTCCTTGCGAACACTCGCACGCTTCTCGCGCATCTGACGTTGCAACCCCAGGTCGACGAACATGGAATGATTTCCCGTATGCATGATTCTAGCGACACTCCTGACGGCCATTCCCGTAACTGGAACACACTTTGCGCACAGCGCGCTTGCCGTTTTTCAGAATCCGCCCTTGCGCGCAGGGAGGGAGTTCGTGACACGCCGTAAATACATCCCTGTAGGCTCGACGGCCGCATCCCTGCGGCCGACGGTCACGAACCCCCTCCCTGCCCCCAAGGGCTCAGTGCTTACATTTGAACAACAGGCCAAAATCCGGATCTCCATTGCAGAGCAATGTCTCGGCAGCCAGCCGGAAAGCTTGAATTATGCGGATTTCGCCGGCCTTCGGCAGTAGCCTGAAGGTCATACGCAAAAACGCTTGACCACCAGTATGGCAGGCCTGTCAGACTTTCCCTGGAAAACCTGCGGGCCAGACTTCGCGGTCGCCGCGGCAATCATAACGGCGGCAGCGCAGCGGGCGGTGTTCCCAGACCGTGCAGCGGAAGGTGGCGCGATCCAGGTGGGGACAGTAGCCGTCGTGGGCATCGCGGGCGATGAAGAAGGGCTTCTCCCGGTTCCAGGCGATGCGGCCCTCGGCCACCTCCTCCCGGGTGAGGGCGAAGATGAAGGTACAGCAGCGCGCCTTGCATTCGCCGAGCACGCGCTGGCAGGGCACGTCGGCATCGGGCTCGCCGGGCGCCTCGTCACCGTAGATGCCGGCCATGCCCATGGCCAGCATCTTTTCCATCACCGCCAGCAGGCGGTGGCGTTCCTCGGGCGACAGGGCCTGCCAGTCGGGATCGTCGGCCAGTTCCGCTTCCCAGTCGATGTCGTCAGGGGCCATGCGGGGTCTCCAGGGAAGGACAGCGCAAGACCGGGCAGTGACGGCGGTCCCGTCCCGTGGCGCGGGCGGCAATCTCCCGTTGCGAGTCCTGCAGGTTGGGATCGGCCGGCGCACGCCGCACGGCGCAGTCGATGGCGCGCCGCGCCTGCACCGGGCAGCCGTCGCCGAGCAGGGCGTAGGCGAGGTTGTTCCAGGCGCTCGTCGAGCCCGGCTGCAGCCGCGTGGCGCGCAGGAAGGCGCGCATGGCGCCATGCACGTCGCCCTGATCGTAGAGGGCGTTGCCGAAGGTGAGCCAGGCCCGGAAGGCGTCGGGCCAGCGCTGCACGGCGGCCTGCCAGGCGGCGAAGGCCGCCTGGCGCCGGCCCGTGCGTTCCAGATCGGCGGCCGCCTCGAGATAGGCCACCCGGCGGGCCGTGGCCGGGAGGCGGCCGGCGGGCAGGATCACCCAGGCGCGCCGGCCGCCCCGCGCCCAGGTGCGCTCGAAGGTGGCCAGGGGCGTGACCCAGCGGCGCACGGTGCCGGAGCGCAGGACGGCTTCGCCCGCCTCGAGGTCGTAGCCGATCAGCACCGCGTAGTGCCAGCGGGGCGCCCAGTCGAGCCCCAAGTTCTGCAGCACCAGCAGCGGATGGCCGGCCGCCACCTCGCGCAGGGCATCGGCCAGGGAGGGCGCCAGCGGATAGACCAGCATGCCGCTCTGCCTGGCGGCGGCGACCATTTCCACCGGCACGCTGCCTTCCCGGGCCGGGAGGTAGACCCGGGGAACCAGATCCGCCGGGTCGGTGGCAAGGCCATGGTATTCGAGGATCGTGGCCAGGGCCGCCGGCCCGCACTGGTGGCGTTCCTGGGGGAAGAAGGGGGTGGCGCGGATCTCCGCCCGCGGGGGCAGATCCGCGGGCGGCGCTTCCCGCAGGGCGGTGGTCTGCGGCGGCGCGGCGCAGCCGGCGAGCGCCGCCACCAGCCACAACAGCCGCCAGCCTGGCCACCGCCACCCTGCGCGGTGAAAACGGACCGTCATCCCCGCTACCCGTCCCCCGCCACCCGTCACCTATTTGTTGATGGGGTGCACGAAGGGGAAGATGTCGGTGGCCCCGAGCATGTCGGTGATGATGAAGACGATGAACAGGATCAGCAGCAGGCCGAGGATGTCGCCCCCGGCCGGCATCTGCGCGAGGTGCTGGTTGACCTGGGCCACTTCGGCATCGGTCATGGCCGCGACCCGCGCATCCACATCCTTGGGGGAGACGCCGAGGGCCTGAAGCTGCGCCCGGGCGACGTCGCGGGAAAGCACTTCCCGCAGGGCGGCCCGATCCAGTTCGGCCCGGGCCTGCTGAACGATGGCCCCGTTGCCGACCATGGCGGCCTGCACCGGCGCCGTGGAGGAAAGAAACAGGTTGAGCGCCAGCACGGCGCTGAGCATTTTCTGCCAGGTTTTCATGGGCGCAAACCCTCCGTCGTGGACACCTGTTCAATGTCTCAAAATCGTTCTACCTCCCGTCCGTAGGGTAGCTCAAGCGTAGCGGAGCCGGCCCACACCCATCCCACACCGGCGCCGTTTGTGTCGGCACAATTTTGAGACGTTTAATCACTGGCTGTTGAAAACCGCCTTTGCCTGCATGGATTATCCATCGGCGGATCCCCGCCGGCAAGCTCACTCCCCGAGCTTTTCGGCATCGGATGCGCAGACCTCGCAGACGTCCGTGTAGGGCAGCGCCGCCAGCCGCTGGGGCGAGATTTTCGCGCCGCACAGGCGGCAGACGTCGTAGATGCCCTGGTCCATGCGCTCCAGGGCCCGGTCGATCCGGTTCAGTTCCTCCATGCCCTCCTTGTCCAGGGCCGCCAGCACTTCCTCGTTTTCGAGTTCCTGGGCCTGTTCCTCCAGATCCACGTCCACCGGCCGGTGCCAGGTTTCCTGGATTTCGTTGAGGCGCTGCAGGATCTCCTCGCGTTTGCGTTCCAGTTCTCTGCGCAATGCCGTGTAATCGGCCATGGACGATCTCCTTCGGTTCAGGGTTGTCGGGATTGGCGCGCGAGCGCCTCGATCATTCCTTCCAGTTTATCGAGTCGCTGATCGATGCTTTCAAGGCGCCGCTGCAGCTGTAATTGACCCGGCTCAATGCGCCGGGCGATCTGGCGATCCAGCGTGTCCACTTCCGCTTCCACCTGCCCGATTTCCCGTTGCACCTCGTGGCGCACGTCGCCGACCTGGCGTTCCACGCGGCTGAGTTCCTTCTCCACGTCGGCGGTGATCTCGCGCCGGCTGCGGGAGATGAGATACACCGAGAAGTTGGCGGTGAGGATCGAGAACAGGCCCACGCCCAGCAGGATCAGCAGCGAGCCCAGGATCCGCCCGGCCGGGGTGGTGGGCACCACGTCGCCATAGCCCACGGTGGTGACCGTGACCCAGGCCCACCACAGTCCCTCGAAGGGGTTGGCGATGCCCGGGTCGATCCCGGCCGCCAGCAGCCCGGCCACGGCCGTGACCAGCAGGCTCACCAGCAGGGTGATGCCGAGATTGTTGCGCCGCAGCAGCTCCTGCATGGTGCGCGAGAGATTGAGCAGCAGCTCCAGGGCGATGAGCAGCCGCAGGCTGCGCAACAGCGCCTGGTAGGGCGTGGTGCCGAGCCACAGCACCACCACGCCGCCGAGCACGATCAGAAGGTTCAGCCAGTTGCCGCGCACGAAGCGCCAGCGATCGTCCACCACCGCCACCAGGATCAGAAATTCCCCGGCGAAGGCCAGCCAGACCAGCCAGTTGGTGAAGATCTCGAGCGCCGGCGAGGAGAGCCCCTTGGCGCCCAGATACCATTCCACCAGGATCCACAGTGCCACGCCCAGCATCGGCCATTCCAGACGCCGGCCCAGGCGCCGGGCCCGGGGATTCTCGGCCGGGTCCACCCCGGCCAGGCCCAGGAAGCGCATCACGTCTTCCCGGGGGATCATGCCGGACGGCTCCTTGTCAGCGGCCCGAGCACCCGCTCGGTCTCGGCGTACCCCAGCGAGATCATTTCGTCGGCCCGGTGGAACTCCAGCAGGCGGGCGGCGTTGGCGGGGATGTCGATGACGTGATCGGGGGTATAGGCCGCCTGCTTGAAGCGGGCAATGGTCACCTGCATGGCATCGAAGGACCGGATGATCACGTTGTACATGTTGATCGATTCCTCGTCCCGCTCGGTGAAGCGTTCGAGCAGCTCGTCGAGGAAGGCATTGATGCGATCCTGGTAGCTGTTGCCGCGGTTCCGGTTGGGCACCGGCGGCGCCGCTTCGGTTTCCTGCGAGACGTCGCGGGGCTCGCCGCTGAGATTGACGGCAATGGTGAGATCCGTGTGCGCCGAGAGGGTCGGCGCGATGGGGATCGGATTGAGCAGGCCGCCGTCCACCAGCACCCGTCCCCGCCAGGTGACGGGCGCGAAGAAGGCCGGTACCGAGATGGAGGCACGGATGGCCTGGAACAGGGAGCCCCGCTGCAGCCAGACTTCCTTCTGGTTCTCGAGATCGGTGGCCACGGCCGTATAACGGATGGGCAGATCCTCGATGTTGGCATCGCCCAGCAGGCGCTCCAGGGTCTGCATGACCCGATCGCCGCCGATCAGGCCGCCGCGGCTGAAGGCGAAGTCGATGAGCCGCAACACGTCGGCCTGGCGCAGAGCCCGCACCCAGCGGGTGTAGATGTCGAGCGTGCCGGCCGCGTAGAAGCCGCCGATGAGCGCGCCGATGGAGGAGCCGGAGATGACCCGGATGTCGAAGCCGTGCTCGTCGAGCCAGCGCAGGACACCGATGTGCGCCAGCCCTCGCGCGCCACCGCTGCCCAGCACCAGCGCCACCGTGGGTCGGGGTTGTCCGCTCATGTCGGGGTGTCCTTGGCCTGCGGGCCGTGGGATCGGATTGGAAAAAGTCTATCAGGAAAGCGAACCGGGGAGATAGCGGTTCCCCGACGCGACAGGCGGCTGAACCCCCGCTCCCTGGGCCTTTTCAAGCGCCTGTCGGACCGGCCGGGTAAGGGGCGGGATCAGTGCAGCGTTTCGGCCGACTCGGCCTGTTCGAGAAAGGCCAGGGCCAGACCTTCGGCGGTGAGGCGGATGCAGGCCATGTCGAAGATGGCGTCCATGTTCATGGGCTTGCAGAGAAACCGGCCGTCGCCGTTGCCGGGATGGATGTCCGGCACCCGTTCGAGCGTGACGAACATTCCGCCACTGGAGAGATCACGTATCCGGCCATCCAGGGTGCCATGAACGGGATGATAGAGCCGAACCCGCGCATCCAGTCGCTGGCGTGGGTGCATACGTCGCTCAGGCATGGAACACCTCCGCAATCGGAACGGTATATCTAAATCTAGCACCCGCAACCGCGGTCTGCATCCACGGTGGCCTGCGCCAAGCCGTTGATATGCAAGGCCGATAAAATATTTGTATGTGGAACCGTTCCAGATGAGGGCGGATCAGACGGCCAGGCGGGGCACTGGCCGTTCGGCGAGGCGCCGGCGGGTGAATTCGGGTTCGCGGTCGTGATAGACCAGCACGTGGTTGGCGATCCGCACGTGATCTCCGTGCGTGAGGCGGTGCCAGGCGATCCGCTTGCGGTTGACCAGGGTGCCATTCTTGCTGTCGAGATCCTGCAGATACCAGGCCCCGTCCAGATGCACGATCTGGGCATGGGTACGGCTGGCCTGGGGCGAGCGCAGCACGATGTCCAGTTCCGGATGCCGGCCGATGAGCAGACGCGGCCGGTCCAGCAGATAGCCCTTCACCGGCCGGCCGTGGCGGTAGACGATCAGCCGGGGCCGGAAGGCCACGGGCCCGAATTGCGGCGCGGGCAGCAGCGCGGTGTCGGGCGTGGCCGGCAGCGCCGTGTCCGGCGTCCAGCCGAGTTTGGTCAGGGCCGCGTCGAGGCAGGCCGCGTCCACCTGCCGGGTGTTGCGGACACAGGCCGCCGTCAGCAGCATGTCGCACAGGGTGTTGATGCGGCGCGGCACGCCCCCGGTGCAGGCCTGCACCGCCGGCAGGAGGGAATCGGCGAAGGCCACGCAGTCCCGGCAGCCGGCGATCCGCAGACGGTGATCGATATAGCGCGGCAGTTCCGCCTCGGCGAGCGGCGGAATGTGCGCGTGCAGGCGGAGGCGCTGGGCCAGGGCTGCCGCTTCGGGCCGCGCCAGGGCCGTCACCAGTTCCGGCTGGCCGCACAGCACGATGTGCAGGATCTTGCGCCCGTGACATTCCAGCCCCGCGAGCTGCCGGATCTCCTCCAGCACCGCGGGGCGCAGGGCCTGCGCCTCGTCCACCACCAGCACCGCGCGCCGTCCGGCGTAATGCTCCGCTTCGAAAAACTGCCGCAGGGCCGCGTGCAACCGGGCCTTGTTGGCAGACGCCGCCTCGATGCCGAACTGCAGGCAGACGGCGAGCAGAAACTCGGCATCGTCGAGCTGGGTCTGCTGCAGCCGTGCCACCTTCCTCTCCTCGGCCCGTTCGGCCAGCACGTGCTCGAGCACCATGGTCTTGCCCACGCCGGGCGCGCCGGTGAGGACGCCGATGCCATCGCCGGTCTGCAACAGATAGTGGAGATAGGCCGAGGCGCGGGCGTGACCATCGCCCATGAAGAAGTAACGCGCATCGACGGTGAGGCGAAAGGGATGGTCGTCCAGCTGGAAGAAATCGCGGTACATCCGGCCATTGCGGGTGGCAGCCTGCCCAGGGTCAGAGCATGACCCGCAGCTCGGAAAATGTCCAGAACCGCAGCGCGGCCGCCGGGTTCGCCGCCCAGGCTGTCGCTCTCATTGCCGATCCAGCGACCGGCCAAGGGCATCCATCACCAGCGTGCCGAGCGCCTCGCCGAACAGCACGTGCTTGCCGCAATAGCGGACCTCGGGCCCGCGGGGATCGCAGGCCACGGCCAGGGCATCAGTGCCGGTGCCGGTGGCCGGCAGATCCGAAACGGGACTGCGCAGATCCCGCTGATGCAGCAGGGCGGTCTTGGCCTCGGTGATCATCATCAGGGCCTCGGCCATGGCGGCCGGCGTCAGACAGGCGGTGGTGAGCAGCTGGATGTTGATGGTGCCCGGCGGCCCCGAACGGGACAACAGGCGGTAGTCGGCCCGATCCCCGCAGCGGCGCAGGTTGGACAGGCCGCAGGTGACCAGCACGGCCAGTTCCACCCCCTGGACGTGGGTGCAGGCCAGGCGCAGGGAATCGAGCGAGGCGGCGGTCATCATGCCCACCACGGTGCCTCGCCAGCCCTGGGCGCGGGCATGGCGCTGCAGGGTGGCCTCCGGTGCCTCGTCGGCCGCGTGCCCGGAAACCCGCAGGTTGAGCAGATGCCGCGCGCGGATCAGGCCGCCGTTGAGCACCGCCGAACCCAGCACGTGCCAGTCCCGTTCCAGGGCCACGTGCACATGCTGCTCGGTGACCGCGAGGCGGGCTCCCCGCAGCGGCACCCCGGCCACGGGGCCGCATTGGCCCGGCAAGACGCTCACGACGGCAACAGGCGGCGGATCCGCTCGCGGTGTTGCCACCGGTTGCAGAGACTGCGCAATTCGCGCAGGCACCGGTGGCACAGGCAATCGTCGTAGCGCTCGGCGATCCAGGCCAGCTGCGTTTCATCGAGCGCCACGCGCTGGCACTGGCAAAGCAGGATGGAACCGCTCTTGCACTCGAAGCCCTGGCGGCAGCGAGGGCAGATCTTTTCTTCATGCAACGGCACGGCCCCTCCCCCTGCCCTATTCGGCAAACGCCAGCCGTTCCTCGAGCTTGTCGAGCGCGGCCCGGGCACAGGCCTCGTCGAGATCCCCGCCGGGCGCGCCGCTGACGCCCACCGCGCCGATGCGATACCCCCCGGCCTCGATGGGCACCCCGCCGCGCAGAATCATGATGCCGTCCACTTCGTTGAGCTGGGGCACGATGACCGCGCGGTTGCGGGCAAAGGTGCCCGTATCGGTGCCGGACAGGATCACGGCGTTGGCCTTCTCCTCGGCGATCTGCAACGTGAAGCGGGCCGCCAGATCGTCACGCAGGGCCGCCCGCACCGTGGCGCTGCGATCCACCACCACCACGCTGACCTGATACCCCTTCTTGCGGCAGGCCAGCACCGTCTCCGAGGCGAGGTCCCGCGCCAGCTCCATGCCGATATTGCGCTGGGTCAACACGTCTGCCGCCTGCGCGCCAGAGGAAATCATCAGCAACCCACCCAACACGATATTTCTTGCATAACCCTGCATGTCCTTATCTCCTGCATCCTAGAGGATGCCTGCGAATACCCAGAACCGATATAGCAAAGACCTCAGGACACCACAAGCGGCCTCAGAAAAAAGGCCTAAACCCCCCGCAATTGGCCATATTGAGCGGCCTTGCTCCGCGTGCCACACTCAGCCAGAACGCGTCACCCACCCTGATTGCGAATTGGCATGCAGCTGGAATCACCGATCCGGTCATGAATCATCAGGAATGCTATCGCCTGTTGGGATTGTCACCCACCAGCGACTGGGCGGATGCCCACCAGGCCTGGCGGCGCGCGGTCCAGAAATGGCATCCGGATCGCTTCACCGCCGAACCCGAACGCCGTCACCGCGCCGAAGCCCGGATGCAGCGACTCAACGCCGCGCACGCCACACTCGAAGCCTATTACCAGAAACACGGCTGCCTTCCGCTGCAGGCATCGACCGCTACACCGACCGAGGTGAAACCCGCAGAACCGCCAGCGGCGACGCAACCGACATCTTCCGGCGAGGCCCCGACATGCCGAACCCAACGCTTTCCCCGCTTTGCCCTCGCCATCGTCGGGCTGCTGTTCGTGGTGTTCTATCCCTGGCTGCTACCGGAGGATACGTCAACACACCCTTCCCCTCCCATGCCCGATCCTGCAACCCCGCCCCAGCCCCACCTCACGACCGCCCCTGCCCTCACACACCCGGGAAAACCCAAAGCCATAACCTCCCCGGCGCCGCTGGGCTCGACCAGACAGGTTCATCCACCGGGCAACGATTTCTTTACCTATGGCGATCCTCTCGGCAAGGTCATCGAAATCCAGGGGGTGCCCACCCGAACCGTTGGGGACATCTGGTTTTACGGGGCTTCCGAAGTCCATTTTCGCGATGGGCGTGTCGTACGCTGGTATGCTTCACCCGACTTCCCCTTGAAAACCGGGGAATGACCATCGTCGCAATTCGCCACCTGGGCACAGGATTGACCAACCGTGAGCGATGCCTGACGCAGCCGCTCCCATTTGGAAAAGTTCAAAAAAGCCTTTCAGGCTCGTTTCAGGCCGGCTGCCTATACTTTCCCCCAATCCTTCCTCACCCATTGGCTGGGAGAATCTCGTCATGGAACACACGGTCAAAGTCTGGGATCCCTTCGTGCGCTTCTTCCACTGGACGCTGGTCCTGGCATTCTTCATTGCCTGGTTGACCGAGGACGATCTGCTGACCCTGCACGTGTGGGCCGGGTACACCGTGCTGGGGCTGGTGCTGGCGCGCATCGCATGGGGCTTCGTCGGCCCCCGTCATGCCCGCTTCAGCGATTTCGTGCGGCCCTGGCCGGAAGTGCGCCGCTTCCTGAAACAGACCCTGGCCCGGCGGGCGCCCCGCTATCTCGGCCACAACCCCGCCGGTGGGGCGATGATCGTGCTCATGCTGATCCTGCTGCTCCTGATCAGCCTCACCGGCCTGGCCGTCTACGGCATCGAAGAGGCCGCCGGCCCGATGGCCGGGCTTGCCGGCAGCCCCGAATGGCTGGAAGATGGGCTGGAGGAAATTCACGAGTTCCTGGCCAATTTCATGCTGCTGATGGTCATCCTTCACGTGACGGGAGTGCTGGTCGAAAGCCGCCTGCATCACGAAAACCTGGTGCGGGCCATGTTCACCGGCCGCAAGCGGGCCGACGGTGAAACGGCCCGGTGAAAAGCGCGCGCGGAGGCGCGGCTTCCGGGGCAAGGCGGCGCTGGCCATGCTGGGCGGCCTGCTGCTGACCGGACCCGCGACGGCAGACGACCATGAGGCCATCCGCGGCCTGGTCGAGCGCGGCCGCATCCTGCCGCTGGAGCAAATTCTCGAACGGGCCCGCCAGCGGCGACCCGGCCGGGTGCTGGAAACGGAACTGGAACACGAGGACGGCCGGCTGGTCTACGAGATCGAACTGCTCGACCGTCGGGGCTTCGTGCGGGAGCTGTACTTCGACGCCGCCACCGGCGCCTTCCTGAAGGAAGAAGAGGACGACTGACATGCGGCTGCTGATCGTGGAAGACGACACGGATCTGGCCACGCGCCTGCAGGGGGTGCTGCGCCAGCACGGTTTCGCCGTGGACGTCTGCCACAACGGCGTGGATGGCGAGTTCCAGGGCCGGGAGTTTCCCTACGACGCCATCGTGCTCGACCTGGGCCTGCCCGACCGGCCGGGGCTGGAAGTGCTGGGCCACTGGCGCGCCGGCGGCCTGCACACGCCGATCCTGATCCTCACCGCCCGCGACACCTGGCAGCAGAAGGTGGAGGGCCTGCAACGGGGCGCCGACGACTATCTCACCAAGCCCTTTCACGAAGCCGAGCTGGTAGCCCGCCTGCAGGCCCTGATCCGCCGCAGCAGCGACCGGGCCGATCCCGTGCTGCGGGTGCACGGCCTGGAGCTGGACGAGGAAACCCAGTCGGTGCGCCGCGGCGACCGGCGCTGGGATCTCACCGCCACCGAATTCCGCCTGCTGCGCTATTTCATGCGCCACCCCGGCCGCATCCTCTCCAAGAGCCGCCTGACCGATCACGTCTACGAAATGGACGCCGACAAGGACAGCAACGTGATCGAGGTCTACGTCAACCGCCTGCGCCGCAAGCTCGGCAGCGACATCATCACCACCCGCCGCGGCCAGGGCTACGTGTTCGGGGATCCGGGGTGCGACTGACCTCACTGCGCGCCCGGCTGGGCGCGGGCCTGCTGTTGAGCCTGATCGCCCTGTTCGCCGGCCTGTGGATCATCGTCGACGTGTCCGTGCACCGCCTTCTGGAGGCGCAACTCGCCGATCGGCTGGCCCACGACGGCGAAAACCTCCTCGGCGGCCTGCGCTTCGACCCGCACGGTCAGCCCGTCCTGGATCGCAAGCGCATCCAGGGCATCTATCAGCAACCGCTTTCCGGCCATTACTTCGTCGTGGCCAGCGCCGGGGCGCGGCTGCGCTCCCGCTCGCTGTGGGATGCGGATCTGCCTCTGCCTTTGCCTTTGCTTGCCATCGGCGAAACCCGTCTGCTGCACGTGACCGGCCCGAAGCGCCAGCCGCTGCTGCTGTGGGTGGGGGCCTTTCACAAGCAGGGCCAGGCGGTGCAAATCGGGGTGGCCGAAGAGCTGGTCAACCTGGAGGCGGGGGTGCAGGCCTTCCACTTCCGCCTGCTGGGCTGGGCGCTGAGCGTGATCGGCCTGCTGCTGCTCCTGCAGCAATACCTCGTGTGGCGGTCGCTGCGCAGCGTAGCGCTGGCCGCCGCGGACGTGAAACGGCTGGAAGAAGGCGACATCACGCAACTGCGCGAAGACGTTCCCGACGAAATCCGCCCGCTCGTTTCGGCCATCAACACCCTGCTCGCCCGGCAGGAACAGCGTCTGCGCCGCTCCCGCGAAGCGCTCGGCAATCTCGCCCATGCCCTCAAGACGCCCCTGACCCTGCTCCTGCAACTGGGGCACGAACGGCTCCCGGATGCCGAGGCGCGCCGCCAGCTCGACGAATACGGCCGACGGATCCGCGAACAACTGGACACCGCCCTGCGCCGCGCCCGGCTTGCCGGCGAGAGCCTCGGCAGTCGCCGTTTCCGGCTGGACACGGATCTGCCGGATCTCCTCGACACGCTGCAACGCCTGCACCGTGAACGGCATATCACCCTGGAGCAGGAGATCACGCCGCCCGACGGCCTGCTGCCCCTGGAACAGCAGGACGGCATGGAACTGCTGGGCAACCTGCTGGACAACGCCTGGAAGTGGGCCCGCCGCCGCATCCGCCTGCGCATCCACGCCACGCCCGATGAAGTGCAAATCCGGCTCGAGGACGACGGCCCCGGCATCCCGCCCGAACAGCGCCAGGCCCTGCTCCGTCGCGGCCGTCGCCAGGACGAGAACCGCCCCGGCCACGGCCTCGGGTTGTCGGTGATCCAGGCCCTGGTGAACGATCTGGGCGGCCGTCTGGAACTGGGCGAGTCGCAAACCCTGGGGGGGCTGGAGGTGGTGGTGACGCTGCGCGGGGGCGGTTGACAGCGGGCCCGGTCAGCGCCGGGCGCGGCCGGCGGGGCGGATGCGATACCAGATGGTCCAGATGTAGAGCAGAAAGGCCGCCGCCTGGGCCAGTCCGCCGGCCAGGATCAGCCAGCGCAGGGCATCCAGTCCGGCATAGCCGCGCACCAGTTCCCCCCCGAAGCGGGCCAGGGTGCCCGCGAGCAGCAAGCCGTAGACACCGTCGATGCGGGCCGGGCGGAAACGCGGATCGTCCTCCCGCGCGCGGGGGAAGATCCACAGCGCCACGCCCAGGATCATGAACATCACGAAGCCGACGAAGATCACGTGCTTGTGGGCCGAGATCACGTAGGGCGGCGGCCAGCTGTCGTACAGCTCCCGCTGCACCAGCATGGCCAGCCCCAGCAACACGCCCAGGATCAGGAAACCGAAGGCCGTCTTGATGAACCGCCGGACCTGCGCGTTCATGCCGTCAGCGCTTGACCCGCAGATCCGGCAGGCTGGCATTGGCCAGCACGTGCAGCACCAGGCCCACGCCGGTGAAGAACACGATGCTGGCCATGAGGCCGCCGACCACCTCCTGGGGCTGTTCCGCCCGCACCCACCAGGCCAGGACGGCCATGACGCCCGCCAGCAGATAGGCCAGCACCGCCATCCCGAACAGCAGCCGCCGCAGGGGCCGCCGCCGCGAGGGGGGCCGCGGGATCATGCGGCGCGCCCCCGGCCAGCGCCAGGACTCAGCCGCACTTGGAATCCCCGCAGTTGAGGCAGGTCATGCAGCCGTCCATCTTCACCACGGCCTTGGTGCTGCACTTGGCGCAGAGCTGGGCACCGGCGGGAAAGTCGCTGCCGCCGTCGGCTTCGGTGGCAGCCTTGGCCGCCTTCTCGAACTGGGCCTTCTTCTCGGCGATGAGTTTCTTCTGGTGCTCGTCGAGACCGTCGTCCTTGAGCAGGCCGATCATGCGCAGGTGACATTCGATGGCATCGCCGATCTCGGCCACCAGCGAGGGCATGTACTTGCCGCCCTTCTTGAAGTAGCCGCCACGAGGATCGAACACCGAACGCAGCTCGTCCACCAGGAAGGTGACGTCGCCGCCCTTGCGGAACACGGCGGAGATGATCCGGGTCAGGGCCACGATCCACTGGAAGTGATCCATGTTCTTGGAGTTGATGAAGATCTCGAAGGGCCGGCGCAGCTCGTTCTCGGTGCCCTCGTTGAGGATCACGTCGTTGATGGTGATGTACAGGGCGTGCTCCGAGAGGGGCGTCTTTACCTTGTAGGTGGAGCCGAGCAGCATCTCGGGGCGCTCGATCTTCTCGTGCATCTGCACCACGTTGCTTTCGGCTTCCGCCTCTCCCTTGACGGCCGCCAGGGCCGCTTCGGCGGCCTGGTCGTCTTCGTCTTCCTTCACGACTTCGTAACCGACGATCTTGCTTTCGATCTTGATGGGCATGGGTGAACCTCCGGTTCAGGGGCGAGGGACGAGGGCCGAGTGGCGAGAATTCGGCTCGGCCCGTCCCGGGCCGGTTGTCAATCGTCTAACAATCATCTTGACAGGATATCCTGTAGGTCGGGCTTCAGGCCGACCTACCCTATTAGAACTTCCCGTAGTAGCCTTCCTTGATGGCGTCGAAGAGGTTGGCGGCGGTGTGGATCTCGCCGTCGTATTCGATCTCCTCGTTGCCCTTCACTTCGATCACCTCGCCGTTCTCGAGGGTGAAGCGGTAGGTGGTGTTCTCCAGATCCTCTTCCTTGACCAGCACGCCCTGGAACACCTCCGGGTTGAAGCGGAAGGTGGTGCAGCCCTTGAGGCCCTTCTCGTAGGCGTACAGGTAGATGTCCTTGAAGTCCTCGAAGGGGTAGTCGGTGGGCACGTTGGCGGTCTTGGAGATGGACGAGTCTACCCACTTCTGGGCCGCGGCCTGGATGTCCACGTGCTGCTTCGGCGTCACGTCGTCGGCGGCGATGAAGTAGTCGGGCAGCTTCGCCTCTTCCTCCTCGGCGAAGGGCATGGCCTTGGGGTTGACCAGCTCGCGGTAGGCCAGCAGCTCGAAGGAGTACACGTCCACCTTCTCCTTGGTCTTGCGCCCCTCGCGGATCACGTTGCGCGAATAGTGATGGGCGAAGCTCGGCTCGATGCCGTTGCTGGCGTTGTTGGCCAGCGACAGGGAGATGGTGCCGGTGGGGGCGATGGAGCTGTGATGGGTGAAGCGCGCCCCCACCTCGGCCAGTTCGGCCACCAGTTCCGGCTCCACCTCGGCCACCTGCTGCATGTAACGGCTGTAACGGGCATGCAATACCCGGCCGGGAATGGTGTCACCCTCCTTGTAACCGTCGCGGCGCAACTCGGGCCGCTTGCGCAGCATGTCGGCGGTGACGGTGAACGCCTCGGTCATGATGGGCGCCGGGCCCTTCTCCTTTGCCAGTGCCAGCGCCGCGCGCCAGCCCTCCAGCGCCAGTTCGCGGCTGACCTGCTCGGTGAAGGCCACCGAATCGGCATCGCCGTAGCGCTTGCGCAACATGGTCAGGGTGGAGCCGAGCCCCAGGAAGCCCATGCCATGACGCCGCTTGTGCAGGATCTCGTGACGCTGCCCTTCCAGCGGCAGGCCGTTGATCTCCACCACGTTGTCGAGCATGCGGGTGAAGACGTTGACCACCTCGCGGAACTCCTCCCAGTCGAAGCGCGCCTTGTCGGTGAAGGGATCGCGCACGAACTTGGTGAGATTCACCGAACCCAGCAGGCAGGAGCCGTAGGGCGGAAGCGGCTGTTCGCCACAATTGTGGGCATGGAAGCCGTTGGCATCGAATGTATTGATGCCCGGCACCTGAACATCGTACACATCCTCCACCCCATCGTCGGCAATCTCTGCGACGCGGGCGACAAACCGCTCGCGATTCAGCTTGCGCTGATAGGCGGCGAGCAGGCGGTCGAGTTTGCCGGCCTTGTCCGTATCGGCGAACCCGATCGTTTCCCGGAACGACAGCAGATTCTCCCCGCTGATGACCAGTTCATGCTGGGGCCGGATGGCATAGGCCTTTTGCCCACCCCGTCCGTCGGGCAACAGCGACTCCTCCTGTCCCCGGCGGCGATCCGTATAGATTCTGGAATTGATACCCAGCCGCAGCAGTATTCGCTGAACGGCGGACAGCATCTCGGAATCCGACTGCGCCAGGCGAACACTCACGCCCTTGTGCTGACTCCCTTGTACCGAGCCATCGGCATCAAACAGGCCGCGAAGCAGCCCCTGGCAGAAATGGCTGGATGCCTGTTCCATCGCCTTCGTGATCGTCTTCCGTCCAGGCGCCAATCCCAACGCGCGAGCCAGATCACCGATCGCGGCCAGTGCAAGACGGTATTCGTTGCGGCCTGCTACCGCATGCCAGCCCTGGAAATCCGCGCGGTGCGGGAGGCGGCGTGCGGCTCGCAGCGCCTCGGCCATCACGGCCTCTGTTCCGGCAGGCAACCGCGCATCGACACCGTTGGCCACCGCCGGCATCTTCCACACCGAGAGGACCGCCTTGTCGGCCTTGAGCGTGCCATCGCCGAGCAACAGCCCCATCAGATAGCCTTCCTCGCGGGTATGTGCCCCTTCCCAGGAAACAGCGGCACGATGATCATTCAGCAATACCCGATCGCCGGGTTGGAGATCGCCGGCTGCACACCATTCCGTTTCGGTCTGGTAACGGGTAAAACGGGTCACCCGGCGAACACGGTGGTCAGCCGTCAGCCGCAGGGAATGGCCTTCGGTGGTACGCAGCCGGACCACCGGCTTGCGTGCGGTACGGAAAAAGCCCTCAGCCCCCGTTGCATGATGCCTGCCATCGATTCGCAGCACGGTCGGCGTACCCAACAAATCCTGAACCTGGCGTGGGCCGGCCGCCGTGTGCACCCAGGTGTCCCCGGTCACACACGGGTTGGTCGCACGGATGTTTTCGCAGAACCAGTTGTTGTTCATCTCATTGACCTTGTCGATGAGGATGAAGCCCGGTTCGGCGAAATCGTAGGTGGAGGACATGATCAGGTCCCACAGGCGGCGGGCCTTGATGGTCTTGTAGACCCGGCAGGCCACCAGCCCCTGGGCGTTGCGCACGTAGCCTTCGCTGCTCGGCCATTCACGCCAGATCACCTGCGCCGGATCGTCGAGATCGATGCCGGCCTCCTCCACTTCCTGTTCGTTGAGGGGGAAGGCCAGCTTCCATTCCGCGTCCTGCTTGACCGCCTGCATGAACTCGTCGGTGATGAGCAGGGAGAGGTTGAACTGGCGCAGGCGGCCGTCCTCGCGCTTGGCGCGGATGAAATCCATCACGTCGGGATGGCCCACGTCGAAGGTGGCCATCTGCGCGCCCCGGCGGCCGCCGGCCGAGGAGACGGTGAAGCACATCTTGTCGTAGATGTCCATGAACGACAGGGGGCCGGAGGTGTAGGCCCCGGCGCCGGAGACGTAGGCGCCCCGCGGCCGCAGGGTGGAGAACTCGTAGCCGATGCCGCAGCCGGCCTTGAGGGTCAGGCCGGCCTCGTGGACCTTCTCCAGGATCCCGTTCATGGAGTCGTGGATGGTGCCGGAGACGGTGCAGTTGATGGTGGAGGTGGCCGGCTTGTGGGCCAGGGCACCGGCATTGGAGGTGATGCGCCCGGCGGGGATGGCGCCGCGGCGCAGGGCCCACAGGAAGCGTTCGTACCAGTGTTCGCGGACCTCCTCGGCCTCCACCTCGGCGAGGGCGCGGGCCACGCGCTGGTAGGTGTGGTCGATGGTCTGGTCGATGATCTCGCCGGTCTTGCTCTTGAGACGGTATTTCTTGTCCCAGATGTCGAGCGAGGCTTCCTGGAAGGGAATGTCGGTGGGGTCGGTGTGAACGGCGTGCAGTCGGGCGCTCATGATCGGGGCGTTCCTCCGTGACAGGGCTCTGGTTCGTAAGGCTTGCGGAGACGGGATGGCGAGGCCTCCTCCCTGCCGGTCCTGGACGCTTGGGGGGCGCTGATGCGGGTCCGGACCGGTCGTTTTTCGTCAGCACAACATGTTGTGCTGGCCATGAAGCTTAGGGCCTGCCGGCCGGTCTGTCAACCGGCTGAAAATCCATCCACGGATTACAAAAACACATTACCAAACAAACTGTTACGATATTTTTCATCTCTGTCATACGCCTTTCGTAGTGTTTTTTTGCGGACGGACAGGCACAATATATTGTGCCTCTAATATTCCCGATTTCACGCCTTTTCGGCTGTTAGGAGCCACTCACGTCAAAGGGAAAACCGCCGTTTTCCCGCCCACAGCGGCCTTGAAGATCCGGATTCGGTACCCATATCGCAGTCAACACCGCAGCGGGGTGCAACCGCACCGGCGCTGCGACGAATTTTCCATTTCAAGCAAGGAGGTGACGACCATGGCACTGGTAACCTACGAACCGATGAACATTCTCAACCAGTTGCGGCGGGAGATGGACCGGCTGTTCGAAACCGAAACCCCCAGCGGGGGCATGGTGACGGCGGCCGACTGGGTCCCGGCCGTGGACATCAAGGAGACCGACAAGGCCTTCATCATCACCGCCGACGTCCCCGGGGTGGATCCCAAGGACATCGAGGTGAACATGGAAAACGGCGTGCTCACCATCCGTGGCGAGCGCAAGGAGGAGAAGGAAGAGGAAAGGGAAGGCTACAAGCGCATCGAGCGGGTGCGCGGCACCTTCTATCGCCGCTTCACCCTGCCCGACACGGCCGATGCCGAGAAGATCAGCGCCAAGAGCAAGAACGGGGTGCTGGAAATCACCATTCCCAAGCAGGAAAAGGTGCAGCCCCGCAAGATCACCGTCGAGGCCTGATTCCCGCAGTCCGACCCCGTTCCCGACCCGGGAGCGGGGTTTTTTCATGTTCCGAACAAGGAGGCGCAGCATGAACACCCTGGAACAGTTTCGCGAGAGCCTGCAGCAGATGCTCGACAGCGTCAGCGAGGGCTGGCAACACCTTCGGGAACGGGCCTCCCGGGCCCTGACCCGTTTCACGCCCGTGCGCCGCGGCGGGGTGGAGACGCCTGCCGATCAGGCCGCCCTGCAGGGGGCCCGCTGGAGTCTGCTGGCGGCGGAGATCGAAGAGCGCGGCGACGAAGTGGTGGTTCGGCTGGAGGTGCCCGGGATGGAGCCGGACGACTTCGACATCAGCGTGGTGGGCGACCATCTGGTCATTCGCGGCGAAAAACGCGCCCAGCGCGAACAGCAGCAAGGCCGGTTCTATATAATGGAATGCGCCTACGGCGCCTTCGAGCGGGTGATTCCCCTCCCGGCCCCGGTGGACGACGCCCGGACCCGGGCCCGCTACCGCCGCGGCGTGCTGACCGTGACCCTGCCCAAGACCGCCAGCGCCCGCCGCCGCCGGATCGAAGTGGCCGGCTGAACTTCCGCGCCCTCGCCAGTCAAAAACCCTGGCGGCCAGGTGCGCACCTGGCCGCCAGCGACATCCCGGACAACGCACCAGACGGAGATCCTTGCATGCCCCGAGTTCTGACCACCGCCCTCACCGCCCTGCTGCTGCTCGGCTTCAGCACGGCCAGCCCCGCCGCCTTCCCCCTCTTCGACAGCCAGGGCGAGGCGGTGCCCACCATCGCACCCATGCTCGAGAAGGTCACCCCGGGCGTGGTCAACATCGCCACCAGCGGCACCGTGCGCCTGCAGCAGAATCCGCTGTTCAACGATCCCTTCTTCCGGCGCTTCTTCGATCTGCCCGACGTGCCGCGGGAACGGCAGACCCAGAGCCTCGGCTCCGGCGTGGTGGTGGACGCCGAACACGGCTACATCCTGACCAACAACCACGTCATCGCCAACGCCGATGAGATCACCGTCACCCTGCGCAACGGCGAGACCCACAAGGCGAAGCTGATCGGCACCGATCCGGAAACCGACGTGGCGGTGATCCAGATCCAGGCCAGGAACCTGGTAGCCATTCCCCGTGCCGACTCCGACAAGGTGCGGGTGGGCGACTTCGTGGTGGCCATCGGCAACCCCTTCGGCCTCGGCCAGACCGTCACCTCGGGCATCGTCTCGGCCATGGGCCGGTCGGGCCTGGGCATCGAGGGCTACGAGGACTTCATCCAGACCGACGCCTCCATCAACCCCGGCAACTCGGGGGGCGCGCTGGTGAACCTCAAGGGCCAGCTCATCGGCATCAACACCGCCATCCTCTCCCAGAGCGGCGGCAACATCGGCATCGGCTTCGCCATTCCCATCAACATGGCCTGGGGCGTGATGCAGCAACTGGTCCGGTTCGGCAAGGTGCAGCGCGGGCGCCTGGGCGCCAGCGCCCAGGATCTGACCCCGGAGCTGGCCCAGGCCTTCAACATCGCCTATCGCCAGGGCGCCATCATCACCACCGTGGAACCGGGCTCCGCCGCCCAGAAGGCCGGCCTGCGGCCCGGCGACATCGTCACCCGGGTCAACGGCAAGCCGATCCGCAACGCCACCGATCTGCGCAACGCCATCGGCCTGCTGCGGGTGGGCGAGCAGGTCCGTCTCACCGTGCTGCGCGACGGCAAGACCCTGCAGCTCACCGCCACCGTGGCCCGGCCCGCGCTCAGCCAGCTCGACGGCAAGGACCTGCACCCCTACCTGGCCGGCGCGGTGCTGGCCGAGATCCCGGAGAACAGCCCGCTGCACGGCAAGATCGAGGGCGTGATGGTCACCGAAGTGGCCCCGGGCAGCCCGGCCTGGCGCAGCGGCCTGCGCAAGGGCGACATCATCGTCTCGGCCAACCGCAAGCCGGTCGCCAACCTGGAACAGTTCCGCCAGGTGGTCGAAAACAGCCGCAGCCTGCTGCTCAACATCCAGCGCGGCAACGGCGCCCTGTTCCTGTTCCTGCGCTGAGTCGTGCCGGCGCCATGCAGGCGCCGGCCTTTTCCCCGCCCGGGAAGGGATCTATGCTGGACACATGGCCGATCCCGCCTCGCTCCAGCGCATTCTCTACGTGGAAGACGACCCGGACATCCAGGCCGTGGCCCGCCTGGCCCTGGAGGCGGTGGGCGGCTTCACCGTGGCGCTGTGCGGCAGCGGGCGCGAAGCCCTGGAGACGGCCGAGACCTTCGCCCCCGATCTGCTGCTCCTCGACGTGATGATGCCCGAACTCGACGGGCCGGCCACCCTGCAGGCCCTGCGCCGACGCCCGGCCCTGGCCGAGGTGCCCGCCATCTACATGACCGCCAAGACCCATCCCAGGGATCTCGCCCGCCTGCGCGCCCAGGGCGCCATCGACATCATCACCAAACCCTTCGACCCCATGCGTCTGCCGGGCCAGCTCCGGGAGATCTGGAACCGTCTTTGAGCCACAGCGGAAACGCCTGCCTTTTCAACAACCTGGCTCCCAACCCGCCCTGCCGACCAAAATATTACTTATAGTGGTGTTGATTTATTCTATTAACCTACTATATTAGTCAAGTACCATATACTGATAAACGAGACAGGAGGTATCCCATGTCCAGCTTGATCAAGAACTTCCCCAGTGACGGCGTCGTCACCATCAACCGGGTGATCCTGAAGCCCGAATACACCCTCGACGATCTCCAGGAACGGGTCGCCTACCTGTGCGAGAACGTCAAGACCTACCATTCCGACACCGGCTTCATCGGCGGCTTCGTGGCCCTCAACAGCGGCATGATCTCCAACGAGGGATCCACGGTCGGCCAGGCGGTGGAAAGCCCGCTCAAGGGCCGTGAGGCGCTGATCATCACCTTCTGGCGCTCCTTCGAGGATCACGAGGAATCCCATAAGAGCGAAACCTTCCAGCCGCTGTTCCGGAAGGTGCTGGAGCTGTGCGAGAACGGCAACGAGGAGATTGCCTACGAGATGCTCTGGCAGGGCGCCGCCTACAGTCCCGAGGAGGCCGAGGCCGCCCGCAAGGCCAAGGAACAGCACGCGGCCGCCTGAGCCGGTGTCGATTCTGCGGCGGCGCTTCAGGCGCCGCCGCGAATTGCCATATTTTCACGAGTCATGTGCGGATCCGGCGGTAATCGCTCAGGCGGAATGTCAAACCTTGATTTCAGGCGTGTTCTTTTTTCCGAATTCGCCCTCCGGGTGAAGGAGACGTTTCGTGACACGCCGTGAATACGTCCCTGTAGGCTCGACGGCCGCAGTCGCTTCGGGCGTCCTGCCCTCTCGCGACACTTGTCCGTCCTGAACGTCGTCCCTGCGGCCGACGGTCACGAAACCGCTCCCCCCACCCGCTGGGCGATCCCGAACAAAAGAACAGGCTCGATGAACCCGTGATTCAGAGCGACAGACACCCGGGTACACGATCCGGCCTTCGTCCAGAATAAATCCCCTTTATACCCGTCAAGGTAAAACTAGGGTTTCCCTGCCCCTTCGCCCCTTCCTTTTGCCGGGAAAAGTGGCTAAGTTAACGTCCCGCTCTCCGACGGAGGGCGCGTTCACCATTCTCTGTCACTCAATCTCAGACCAGAAGGGACGGGCACATGTCCAAGCTAGTAAATCCACATGGCGGCGGCGATCTGAAGCCGTTGCTGCTCGAAGGGGAGGCGCTGGAGGCGGAAAAGGCCAAGGCCGCCACGCTGCCGAAAGTCACCATCAGTTCCCGTGAAGCCGGCGACATCATCATGATGGGCATCGGCGGGTTCACCCCGCTGGAAGGCTTCATGACCCGCGCCGACTGGGAAGGCGTGTGCGACGGCATGAAGATGGCCAACGGCCTGTTCTGGCCCATTCCCATCACCCTGTCCACCGACACCGACACGGCCAACGGCCTCAAGGAAGGCGACGAGATCGCGCTCTACGACCCGGAGCGTGACGAGATCCTCGCCACCATGAAGCTCACCGAGAAGTACACCATCGACAAGGCCCACGAGTGCATGCAGGTCTACAAGACCACCGACGAGGAGCACCCGGGCGTGAAGATGGTCATGGCCCAGGGCGACGTCAACCTGGCCGGTCCCATCAAGGTCCTTTCCCAGGGCGGCTTCCCGGAAGAGTACGGCGATCAGTTCATGACCCCGGCCCAGACCCGCGCCGAGTTCGAAAAGCGTGGCTGGAGCACCATCGCCGCCTTCCAGACCCGCAACCCCATGCACCGCTCCCACGAGTACCTGGCCAAGATCGCCATCGAGACCCTCGACGGCGTGCTGATCCACTCGCTGCTGGGCAAGCTCAAGCCGGGCGACATCCCCGCCGACGTGCGCAGCAAGGCGATTGGCACCCTGATCGACAAGTACTTCGCCCCCAACACCGTGATCCAGGCCGGCTACCCGCTCGACATGCGCTACGCCGGTCCCCGCGAGGCCCTGCTGCATGCCCTGTTCCGCCAGAACTACGGCTGCTCGCACCAGATCGTGGGCCGCGACCACGCCGGCGTGGGCGACTACTACGGGCCCTTCGATGCCCACCACATCTTCGACGAAATCCCCAAGGACGCCCTGGAGACCCAGCCGCTGAAGATCGACTGGACCTTCTGGTGCTACAAGTGCGATGGCATGGCCTCCATGAAGACCTGCCCGCACGACGCCGAGGATCGCCTGCTGCTCTCCGGCACCAAGCTGCGCAAGGCCCTCTCGGAAGGCCAGGAAGTCTCGGACAAGTTCTCCCGCCCGGAAGTGCTGGAGATCCTGCGCGAGTACTACGCCGGCCTCAAGGACGACGAGAAGGTGGAAGTCAAGCTCAGCGGCCATTCGGCCAAGTAAGACCGGCGCCGGCAAGCCGCCGGCACCGCACGAAAAACCGGGGCCGTCTGGCCCCGGTTTTTTGTTGTGCCGGCGCAATTCCCGCCTGCGCATAAAGGCATTTTATGCGTCATGACATCCCCCCTTGCCCGCAAAGGGCGTGGAAAACCCGGAAATAGTGCCTACAATCAATCAAATACGCTGAGATTGCTTCTCGTCTGCAAGCAGGGAGAGACCTCCCCGGAAGGGATATGGCCGGAGGCATCCTGCATAAGCATATAATGAATTTATTAAATGCCTAATAATCCTGATTGGGCAGCTCGGATTTAGACCCCGTATAATCGCGCCCCCTTTTGCAAAGGTCATGAGCATGTCGAACATCCACGTCGCCGAGGCCGCCCCCGAGGGCAGCTACGAAGTCAAGAACACCACCTGCTACATGTGCGCCTGCCGCTGCGGGATCCGCGTGACCCTGCGCGACGGCGAAGTGCGCTACATCCAGGGCAACCCCGACCATCCCCTGAACAAGGGCGTGATCTGCGCCAAGGGGGCCTCGGGGATCATGAAGCAGTACTCCCCGGCCCGCCTCACCCGGCCGCTCAGGCGCAAGGAAGGGGCCGAGCGCGGCGCCGCCGAGTTCGAGCCCATCTCCTGGGACGAGGCCTTCGAGATCATGGAAACGCGCCTCAAGAAGCTGCGCGCCACCGATCCGAAAAAATTCGCCCTGTTCACCGGCCGCGACCAGATGCAGGCGCTGACCGGCCTGTTCGCCAAGCAGTTCGGCACCCCCAACTACGCCGCCCACGGCGGCTTCTGCTCGGTGAACATGGCCACCGGCATGATCTACACCATCGGCGGCTCCTTCTGGGAGTTCGGCGGCCCGGACCTGGATCGGGCCAAGCTGTTCGTGATGATCGGCACCGCCGAGGATCACCACTCCAACCCGCTGAAGATCGCCATCTCCAAGTTCAAGCGCAACGGCGGCCGCTTCATCTCCGTGAACCCGGTGCGCACCGGCTACTCGGCCATCGCCGACGAATGGGTGCCCATCAAGCCGGGCACCGACGGCGCCCTGCTGCTGGCCATCATCCACGAGCTGATCAAGCAGGGCCTCTACGACCGCGACTTCCTGGTCAAGTACACCAACGCCGCCGAGCTGGTGAACCTGGACGAGACCAGCGACGCCTTCGGCCTGTTCGTGCGCCGCAAGGACATGGACGTGGAGGAAGGCTGCTTCGATCCCCAGAACAAGCTGTGGTGGGACCGCCTCACCGATCAGCCGGTGAGCACCCTCACCGAGGACGCCGACCCCTTCCTGCTGGGCGAATACACCCTGGAAGACGGCACGCCGGTCAAGCCCGCCTTCCAGCTCCTCAAGGAGCGGGTCGAGCAGTACACCCCCGAATGGGCGGCCACCATCACCGGCATCCCGGCCGAGACCATCCGCCGCCTGGCCCACGAGATGGGCATCGTGGCCCGCGACGAGAAGATCGAGCTGCCCATCGCCTGGACCGACGTGTGGGGCAAGGATCACGAAACGGTCACCGGCAATCCGGTGGCCTTCCACGCCATGCGCGGCCTGGCCGCCCACTCCAACGGCTTCCAGACCATCCGCGCCCTGTCGATCCTGATGACCCTCCTCGGCACCATCGACCGGCCCGGCGGCTTCCGCCACAAGGCGCCCTTCCCGCGGCCCATTCCGCCCTGCGCCAAGACCCCGCGGGGCCCCGAGGGCGTCAAGCCCAATACGCCGCTGGCCGGCATGCCACTGGGCTGGCCCGCCGATCCCAACGATCTGTTCGTGGACGACAAGGGCGAGCCGGTGCGCATCGACAAGGCCTTCTCCTGGGAGTATCCCCTCTCCGCCCACGGCCTGATGCACAACGTGATCACCAACGCCTGGCGCCAGGATCCCTACAAGATCGACACCCTGTTCATCTTCATGGCCAACATGGCCTGGAACTCCACGATGAACACCGACGAAGTGCGCAGGATGCTCAACGACAAGGACGAGAACGGCGAGTACAAGATTCCGTTCATCATCGTCGCCGACGCCTTCGAGTCGGAGATGACCGCCTTCGCCGATCTGATCCTGCCCGACACCACCTATCTCGAGCGGCACGACGTGATGTCCATGCTCGACCGCCCCATCTCCGAATACGACGGTCCCGTGGACTCGGTGCGGATCCCCGTGCTGCCGCCCACCGGCGAGTGCAAGCCCTTCCAGGAAGTGCTCATCGAGCTGGGCACGCGCCTCAAGCTGCCCGCCTTCGTCAAGGAAGACGGCTCGCGCAAGTACCGCGACTATCCCGACTTCATCGTCAACTACGAAACCGAGCCGGGCTCGGGGATCGGCTTCCTGGCCGGCTGGCGCGGCAAGGGGGGCGAGAAGTTCATGAAGGGCGAGCCCAACCCCAGCCAGTGGGAGATGTACGAGAAGAACAACTGCGTCTATCACTATGAGCTGCCCAAGTCGTACCAGTACATGCGCAACTGGAACCAGGGCTACCTGCGCTGGGCCCAGGAACACCGCCTGACCCGCTACGACGAGCCCATCAACTGCCACATCTACTCGGAAGTGCTGCAGAAGTTCCGCCTCGCCGCCCAGGGCAAGTATCCCGGCAAGCAGCCGCCGGCCCACCTGCGCGAGCGCATCGAGACCCACTTCGATCCGCTGCCCTTCTACTTCGAGCCGCTGGAGTCGTCGCTGAGCGACAAGCACAAGTATCCGCTCAACGCCATCACCCAGCGACCCATGGCCATGTACCACTCCTGGGATTCGCAGAACGCCTGGCTGCGGCAAATCCACACCTACAACTATCTGTACGTGCATCCCAGCCTCGGCGCCAAACACGGCTTCGAGGACGGCGACTGGATCTGGGTGGAGTCCATGCACGGCAAGGTGCGCTGCATGTGCCGCTTCTCCGAGGCGGTGGAACCCGGCACCGTGTGGACCTGGAACGCCATCGGCAAGTCGCGCGGCGCCTGGCGGCTGTCGCCCGACGCCGACGAGGCCAACAAGGGCTTCCTGCTCAACCACCTGATTTCCGAAGAACTGCCGGCCCACGACGCGGGCGAGCACGTCTCCAACTCGGACCCGGTGACCGGCCAGGCTGGCTGGTACGACGTGCGGGTGCGCGTATACAAGGCCAGGCCCGACGAACCGAAGGTCACCGCACCCCAGTTCGAGCCCATGCCGGCCCTGCCCGGCACCGGCAACACGCCGAAGTGGCTGGCCTTCTTCGCCGGCAAGTTCACGAAGAAATCGGCCTGAACCCAGCAACCCGGCGGCGCCGCGCGCCGCCCGCCTCCCGAACGAACGAGCGAACGGACATGACGCAACTGGCACTGGTAATCGATCTCAACGTCTGCGTGGGCTGCCACGCCTGCGTGACCTCCTGCAAGGAGTGGAACACTTCCGGCTCGGCCGGCCCCCTGTGCGACGACAACCCCTACGGCGCGGGCCCCACCGGCACCTTCTTCAACCGCGTGCAGACCTACGAGGTGGGCGAGTTCCCCAACACGGAAACCGTGCACTTCCCCAAGAGCTGCCTGCACTGCGAAGATCCGCCCTGCGTGCCGGTGTGCCCCACCGGCGCCAGCTACAAGCGCGACAAGGACGGCATCGTGCTGGTGGACTACGACAAGTGCATCGGCTGCCGCTACTGCTCCTGGGCCTGCCCCTACGGCGTGCGCGAGATCGACGAGCACCAGAAGGTGATGAAGAAATGCACCCTGTGCGTAGATCGGATCTACGACGAATCGCTGCCCGAGTCGGAGCGCAAGCCGGCCTGCGTGCTGGCCTGCCCCACCAGCGCCCGCCTGTTCGGTGACGTGCACGATCCCCAGTCGGAGGTCTCCATCGCCATCCGCGAGGAAGGCGGCTACGCCCTGATGCCCGAATGGGGCACCAAGCCGTCCAACCACTACCTGCCGCGGCGCAAGACCCGCCTGCACATCCACGAGGACGAACTGGTGCGGGCCGACAACCCGCTCAAGAAGGAGCAGCGCGAACACGCCGCCCCGGTGGACGCGCCGACCCTGGACGATTCCACAAGCTGGTAATTCGCAGCGCGAATTACCAGCAGGGACGAGGGACGAGGGACGAGTGGCGAGGACGCACTCTCCCGGTTGCTCGTTCACCCTGTTTTGACATCGGGTCAAGGCCCGAAGACGAACCTGAATTCAGGAGAACGACATGCATCCGGCATTTTCCGTCATCTTTCTCACCACCCTGATCGGCGTGGGTCAGGGGCTGTTCCTGGCCATCTTCACCGGGCAGAGCTATTCGGCGGTGGAGCTGCTGCCTTCCGAGGACAGCGTGGCCTTCTACGGCACCGGGGCGATGATCGCCCTGGGCTTCCTGGTGGCCGGGCTGATTGCCTCGGTGTTCCACCTGGGCCGCCCCGAGCGGGCCTGGCGGGCGGCCAGCCAGTGGCGCACCTCCTGGCTGTCGCGGGAGGTGATCGCCCTGCCGGTGCTGATGTTCCTGGTGTTCCTGTACGGCGTCATGCACTTCTTCGGCTGGGACACGGTGCTGTTCACCAGCCCCACCGGCGCGCGCCTGCAGGTGACCCTGGTGGTCGGCACCCTGGGCGCCATCGCCACCTTCGCCCTGTTCCTGTGCACCGGCATGATCTACGCGGCGGTGAAGTTCCTCCAGGAATGGGCCTCGCCGCTGACGGTGATCAACTACCTGCTGCTCGGCACCATGTCGGGCTTTACCCTGGCCACCGCCTTCGCCAGCCTCACCGCGCCCGATCTGGTGCACTTCTTCGGCGTGTGGACCACCATCATCACCCTCGCGGCCTTCACCACCCGCTTCGCTTCTCTGATCCGCAACAGCCGCATCAAGTACAAGTCCAGCATCCAGACCGCCATCGGCATCCGCCACAGCCAGATCCAGCAGAAGTCCATGGGCTTCATGGGCGGCTCGGTCAACACCCGCGACTTCTTCCACCACAAGAGCCCGCAGTTCCTCAGGACCGTCAAGCTGCTGTTCCTGCTGCTGGCCTTCCCCGCGCCCCTGATCCTGCTGTGGGTGGGCATGGAGCAGAACCACAGCGGCCTCCTCCTGGCCGCCTTCGGCGTGCAATACCTCGGCCTCATCGCCGAACGCTGGTTCTTCTTCGCCCAGGCGAACCATCCGCAGAATCTGTATTATCAGACGGTGTAAAACCGTCTGACGATCCAACGCGAAGGCACGTGTTCGGGTTTTCCTGCAGGAGCGGCGCCCTCGCCGCGATGATGGGTGGCTGGTGGCTGGAGAAACCCAACGCTATTCCCGGCTACCTGCTACCGCAAGGTCGCGCCATCTGCCTTCCTTCGCGTTGACACCCTGATTGATCCTGATCAACATCCCGCGACAGGAAGCGGGTTACATTCCCCGGGTCATGAAACCGCCCATCCTGCCCCTGCAACTGTTGCTCAATGCGCTGCCGGCGAAGGTGCACAGCCACGTCACGGCGCGGGTGTGCAACCACCTGCTCAGGGGACTGCCCAGCGCCGGGCGGTTGCGGGAACTGGACGGCAAGCGCCTCTGGATCACCGTCACCGACACCGACACCCGCCTGGCCTGGCGCATCGAAGGCGGCCGTCTGCGGCCCGATGCCGACAACGGGCCGCCGGAGATCCACATCCGCGGCGATCTGCACAACCTGCTGCGCCTGGCCCGCCGCGAGGAGGACCCCGACACCCTGTTCTTCGCCCGCCGGCTCTCCCTGGAAGGCAACACCGAAGACGGCCTGCTGGTGAAAAACTTCCTCGACGCCCTGGAATTCGATCTCCCCGCCCACCTGCAGGCCGTCCTCGGCCCGCGCCTCGCCCGCCCGCTGCTGCCGATCGCGCAGCGGGTGCAGGCCCGGTTCTCCTGATTCCGCGGGCGTCCCGCTGTTTTCAACGCAAAGACGCGAAGGCGAAAAGAACGCAAAGGGATGGTTTTGTCGTTTCGCAAACGCGGCAACGGGTAGCCCGGATGCAGGCCCGCAGGGCCGGAATCCGGGGGGCGTTTCCCCGGATTCCGCTTCGCTTCATCCGGGCTACTGCCACTACGTTTGTTTCCGAATCCTCGTCCCTCGCCACTCGTCCCTCGGCCCTGTCGCGGCGCTACCGCGCCGCGACCTTCATGCCGGCTTCGCCATGCCAGTAGCCGTTGCACCAGGGTTCGTGCTGGAGGGGAGCAAGGTCGACGGCCTGGCCGTGGCGGGCGGCGTCGAAGGCGCGGACGATGGCTTCGGTGCCTTCGGCGCGGGGGGAGATGCGCAGCACGTCCACGCCCAGCTCGCGCATCTGCGGCACTTCGGCCAGCAGGTTCACGGGGTGGCCGGACTGCATCTGGATGCCGTTGATCACGAACAGGTCTTCGCTGTCCTGGGTCTTGAGCGGCATGCCCTCGGGGTAGTCCAGGCAGCGGAATTCGCATCGGTCCTTGGGCAGATCGTGGGCCCGGGCGGTGAAGCAGCGGGCGGAGAAGGACAGGGGCATGTGACCGTAGACGAACACTTCGGTCTGCAGGCCTTCGGGGCGTTCGGCCTGCAGTTGCGCGAGGGTGGCGGCCGACAGCTCCAGGGGCATCACCCAGCGCACCGCGCCGAACTCGCGCCACAGGGCCAGGGTGGCCGCGTTGTAGGTGTTGAGGTGCGGCCCGGCGACGAAGGGCCGGCCGTTGATCAGGCGCACCGCGGCCATGTCGTTGGCTTCCACCTTGAAGTCGCCGTTGTCGCAGATCCGGCGCAGGTGGGACAGTTCCGAGTCGGCCTCCATCAGGGCCAGGCTGGTGAGGATCACTTCCTTGCCGGCGTCTTCCAGTTCGTCGGCGATCACCAGCCAGTCCTGCAGGCGGAGCTGGCGGCGCTTGGCGCAGACCATCTCGCCCAGATAGACGATCTCCACCGGCCAGTTGGCCACCTCGGCATAGAATTCGCGCACCGTCTGGCCGGGCCAGAAGTACTGGATCGGTCCCAGGGACAGTTTCATGGCCGCCTCCGTCATTGCCAGGACCGGTGCAGGGCGCCGAGGGTGTGGCTGTGGCCTTCCGCGTGGCGATTCAGATTCGCCAGCCATTCGGGGCTGGGCCGGTAGCCGTCGGGATCGGCGGCGCAGGCGTCGATGGCCGCGCGCATCACCTTCGTCACCTGGCCCACGTAGGCCGGCGAGCGCTGCCGCCCTTCCACCTTCACGGCGGCCACGCCGATCTTCATCAGCGCCGGCAGGATGTCGAGAATGTTCAGGGAGGTGGGCTCCTCCATGGCGTAGAAGACGTTGCCGGCCACCTCGAAACGGCCCTTGCACAGGGTCGGATAACCGGCCGCCTCGCCCTCGCGGTAGCGGTCAATGAGCACGCCGCCGAGGCGCGACTGACGGCCGGCGGGCGTCTCCTCCCAGCGCACGGCTTTCGCCGGCGAGCAGACGCCGCAGGTGTTGGGCGACTCGCCGGTGATGTAGGACGACAGGGCGCAGCGTCCCTCGACCATGATGCACAGGCTGCCGAAGCCGAACACCTCCACGTCCACCGGGCTCGACTCCACCACCGCCCGCACCTGGTTCAGGGACAGCACCCGCGGCAGCACCACCTGGCGGATGCCGAACACCTCGTGATAGAAGGCGATGGCGTGGCGGTTGGTGGCCGAGCCCTGCACCGACAGGTGCAGGCGCAGATCCGGGTGGTGCCTGGCGGCGTATTTCAGCAGCCCCGGATCGGCCATGATCACCGCGTCCAGCCCCAGCTCGGCGGCCCGATCCACGGCCGCCGTCCAGCGCGACCAGCCCTCGGGCTGGGGATAGGTGTTCAGCGCCAGCAGCACGCGGGCGCCGCGGGCATGGGCGTATTCCCGGGCCCGCACGATCTCCGCCTCGTCGAAGTTCAGGCCGGGAAAGTTGCGCGCGTTGGTGGCGTCGCGGAAACCGAGATAGACCGCATCGGCGCCGTTGTCCACCGCGGCCTTGAGGGCCGGCAGGCTGCCGGCGGGACAGACCAGTTGCATTCGCTGTGTTTCAGGCATGAACCAGACTCCTGTAGTAGTGCCCCTGACGGCTGCCGCGCCGGCAGAGTTCGGCGGTGATGCCGTTGAGGACGCGCCACTTCTCGCGGCACCAGCCGGGAGCGAGCAGGATGGACTCGCCGGCGGTGCCGGTCAGACGATGAAAGACGATGCCGGGCGGGGTGCGCTCCACCAGATCGGCCACCTCGCGGATGTAGGCCGCCCGTTCGAGGGGGCGGTATTGCCCCCGCCGCCATTCATTGGCCAGGCGGGTGCCCTTGACCACGTGCAGGGGATGGAGCTTGAGGCCGTCCACCCCCTCGGCCAGCACCCGCTCCAGGGTGAGCCGGTGATGCCAGCCCGTCTCGCCGGGCAGGCCCAGGATCAGATGGGTGCACACGGGCAGGCCCAGACGCCTCGCGGCGCGCACCGCCTGGCGGTATTCGGCGAAGCCGTGGCCGCGGTTGACCCGCGCCAGGGTGGCGTCGAAGGACGACTGCAGGCCCAGCTCCAGCCACACCTCGTAGCCCTGATCCCGATAACCGGCCAGCAGGTCCAGCACCGCCGGCGGCACGCAGTCGGGGCGGGTGCCCACCGACAGGCCGATGACGCCGGGCGTGGCCAGGGCCTGGTCGTAGAGCGCACGCAGGGTTTCCACGTCGGCATAGGTATTGGTGTAGGCCTGGAAGTAGGCCAGGAACTTGCGCGCACCGGTGCGCTTCGCCAGCACCGCGCGGCCGGCCTCGAGCTGTTCGGCCACCGGCGCCGGCTGGCGGCCGTGGGGGCTGAAGGAGACGTTGTTGCAGAAGGTGCAGCCGCCGCGGCCCTTGCTGCCGTCGCGGTTGGGGCAGGTGAAGGCCGCGTCGATGGCCAGCTTGTGCACCCGCTCGCCGTGGCGGGCGAGCAGATACTGGCCGAAGGTGTAGACCACGTCCGACAGGCGCATCAGCCCACCTCGTCCAGCACCCGGCGGCGGAATTTGACGTTGAAACGGTTGGCCAGATCGGCGCAGGCAGTGATGTCCACCCCCGGCAGGCCGTCGATGGCGGTGAGGGTGATATCGGCGATCTGCTCGCGGGCGCAGAGGATGAACTCCAGCAGCTCCGGCCAGGCGCCGGGCGCCGGCGGCCGGCAGTGTTCGTCGTAGAGGGCTTCGTTCTGGGCATTGAGGGAGATGGACAGGGCGTCCACATGGCGGGCCAGTTCCGGTGTCACGTCGCGCCCTTCGCGCAGGTTGGCCAGGCCGTCGGTGTTGACCCGGATGCGCCGGGCGCCCCGGGCGCGCAGCGCCGCCGCCGTCTCCAGCAGGGTGTCGAGCCGCAGGGTCGGCTCGCCGAGGCCGCAGAACACCACCTCGTGATAGTCGCGCGGATCGCCCAGCGCCGCCAGGAGCGCATTCACGTCCGGCTCCTGGTGCAGGCGCAGCAGGTAGCCCTGCACCGTCCATTGCCGGTTGAACTTGGGGCAGAACCGGCAGCGCAGGGTGCAGCGGCTGGTGAGGTTCAGATAGCCGTTGCCGTGCAGGCGGTAGGCGATGACCTCGGGATCTGCCACACGCTCGGTCTGGCGCTGCATCTGGGTCTCTGGCAAACCGGGATCCCCCTGTGGCCGGACAAGAAGCGCATACTGTAATGCCGGGGAAAATCCGGGATGTTGACCTGGATCAGGGTCGGGCCATGCCGCTCAAGTCAGGCGTTCTGCTGGCCGATATTGCCAGGGCATGCCTGACATCTTCCGGAGAACACCCATGCCCGGCGCGGCGCGCCTGCTCTGTCTGTTTCTGCTGCTCTGCCTGCCCCTGGCCGGGTGGAGCGAACCGGTGCGCCAGCGCATGCCCTCGGGGCTGATGGCGGTGGCCGACTATCGCCCGGGCGAGCCCGGCAAACCGGCCGTGCTGGTCTTGCACGGCTTTCTCTCCACCCACCGTTTCGCCACGGTGCAGAACATCGTCGAAACCCTGGCGGACAACGGCAACCCGATCCTGGCACCCACGCTCACCCTGGGGATCGACGGCCGCCAGACCAGTCTCGCCTGTGATGCCATCCACACCCAGACCCTGGCGCAGGATCTGGCCGAAATCGGCCACTGGATCCGCTGGCTGGCCGCACGCCACCGCGGCCCCATCGTGCTGATCGGCCACTCCTGGGGCAGCCTGGAACTGCTGGCCTGGCTGGCGGACCACGGCCATCCCCGGGTGCGACTGCTGATCGCCACCAGCCTCTCCTACGCCGGCAGTTTCAACCCGCCCGCGCAACTGCGGCGCCAGCGGCGCGAGGCCCGCGAGGCGCTGCGCCGCGGCCACACCCGGCCCCGGCGCTTCCATCTCGGCTATTGCCAGGGCAACTACGTGGCGCCGCCCTCGACCTGGCTCTCCTATCTGCGCTGGGATGCGGTGCGGGTGCTGGCCGCCCTGCGCGAGGCCCCGGTTCCGGTGCAGATCATCATGGGCGGCGCCGACCGGCGTTTCGACGCCCACTGGAAGCGGGTCCTGCGCCTCAATGGCGCCCGTCTGGACATCATTCCCGGTGCCAGCCACTTCTTCGACGCCGAGCACGAATTCGAACTCGGCGACGCCATCCTGCGGCACCTGGAGCGGGTGACGGAATGAAACCGGGCGTCCGCGGTCCGCTGACCCTGCAGGGGCTGCTCTGGCTCTACCTGGGCGCGGCGGTGCTGGTGTTCCTCGCCCTGGGGATCAATCTGATCTTCCGGATCGACGAGATCCGCGCCACCGCCGAAGCCGAGCGCCGCGCCGAGGCCCACGCCGATCTGCGCACCGCCTTCGCCCAGACCCACCAGGCCGTCCACCGCCTCGCCACCCGCCTGGCCCGCTGGGAGGAAGTGGCCCAGCAGCTGCGCCTGCCGGCCTACTACCACTACTGGCGCAACAACCGCCTGCCCAGCAGCCGGGAACTGCCGGGCTACGTTCACGACTTCGACCTCTACGACACGCAAGGCCGCACCCTGCTGCGCCGTGCCGACGCCCTGCTGCCCCACCACCTGCCGGAACCGACGAGCCTGTTCGAATACCGTGACGGACGGCTGCTGCACCTGCATTTCGCGCCGGTGACCGCCAGCGAGGCCCCGGACAGGCCGCTCGGCTACGTGGGGCTGGCCGTGGACATGCTCGAGGCGATGCGTGACAGCCACCAGTTCACCCATGTGCAGGCGGGATCGCTGCACGTGCAGGCCTTCGCCCAGCCCCTGCTCCGTCCGGCGGCCGCCTTCGCCAGGATCGACTTCCAGCCGCTGATCCCGGTGCGCGCCAGTCCCCTCGAAACCCTGCTCAAGTGGAATCTGGTGCAATTCACCCTGCTGCTGGCCGGCCTGCTGGGGCTGCTCTATCTGCTGCTTCAGCGTTTCGTCTCGCGCCCACTGCGCCAGCTGGTGCACTACGTCGACGGCCTCAGCGACGGGCGCCTGCCCACCGGCGGCGCCATTCCCCTCGACGACCTGCCGCTGCGGGAGTTCACGACCCTGCGGGACTCCCTGCAGCACTACCAGCAGGCGCTCGACCAGGCCCAGCGCCGGCTCGACGCCCAGAACACCGAGCTGCACCGCCTCGCCCACCGCGATCACCTCACCGGCGCCTGGAACCGGCTGGCCTTCGACGAGGACTGGCAGCACCTGATCGGCCTGCTCGAGGATCAGCGCATGACCGTGGCCTTCCTGCTGTTCGACTGCGACCACTTCAAGACCATCAACGACACCTACGGTCACGAGGTGGGCGACCGGGTGATCGCCGCCATCGCCCTGCGCCTGCAGCAGACCCTGCGCCGGGGCGACAAGCTCTACCGCCTGGGGGGCGACGAGTTCGCCACCATCGTCCTCAACACCGACGAGGCGGCCGTCACCCAGGTGGCCGAACGCTGCCGCGCGGCGGTGGCGGCCCATCCCTTCGAGGAGTTCGGCATCCGCGAACCGGTGGGCATCAGCATCGGCATCGCCATCACCCCGGAAGCCGGCGCGGCCGCGCTGCGGGAACTGCCGCGCCAGGCGGATCTGGCCATGTACCACGCCAAGAAACAGCGCACGCCCATCTGCATGTATCGCGAATCCATGCGCGGCGATGCCGCCATCCTCTCCAGCCACAAGGTGGCCGCCGTACTGGCCGCGGTGGAGAAGCGCGAGAACCTGGAACTGCACTACCAGCCCGTGTTCGCCCGGGGTGCGGCAACGCCCGACTATTTCGAGGCCCTGATCCGCCTGCGCGGCCCGGACGGCGAACGGATCTTTCCCGGCGACATCTTTCCCATCATCGAGCGGCACGGCCTGGATGCCGACTTCGACCAGGCCGTGATCGCCGCCGTGGCGGCGGACCTCGCCGCCGGCCACCTGCCGGCCGGCAGTGGCGTGGCCATCAACCTCTCGGCCGCGAGCCTGGTGAACCTGCGCCTCGCGCACTGGCTGGAGGGGCTTCTCCCTCACCTGGCGCGCTACAAGATCGTGCTCGAGATCACCGAAACCTCGCTGATCTCGCAACTGCAACTGGCCACCCTGAATCTGGAGAAACTGCAGGACCGGGGCTTCCGCATCGCCCTCGACGACTTCGGCAGCGGCTACTCCTCCCTGCGCTACCTGGCCAACATGCCGGTGGACATCGTCAAGTTCGACATCACCATGATCCAGTCCCTGCACGAATCGCAGCGCAGCCGCCTCATCGTCGAACACGTCGCCCGCCTGATCCGCGAAGCCGGCTACGATCTGGTGGCCGAGGGCATCGAGGACCAGGCCACCCTCGAGCTGGTCTACCGCATGGGCGCCACCCATGCCCAGGGGTATTTCCTCGGCAAACCGCAGCGCGCCATTGGCGCAAAATGGGAGAGCCAAGCGCCGATGATTGCTCGGACGTAGGTCGACTCAGACGTAGGTCGGCTCAAGCGAAGCGGAGCCGACATTTCGGTAGCCCCGTTTTTGCCGGCTCCGCTTCGCTTGAGCCGGCCTACGCTGTCTCGTCCCTCGCCCCTAAAAAAAGGGCCCCGAAGGGCCCATGCGGAGGAGAAGCCGCCGGGCGGACCGGCGGCGGCGTGGAGGTCGCTCAATCCACCTTGAAGGCGGCGCTCGGGTCTTCCTCGTAGATGGCCGGCAGCGAGTGGGCGATGCCCTTGTGGCAGTCGATGCAGGTCTTGCCCGAGGTCAGGCCCTTCTCGTGGTTGCGCATGGCGCGCGGGGTCTGTTCCGTGTAGTCCATGGACTCGAAGTCGTGGCAGTTGCGGCACTCCCGCGAGTCGGTCTCCTTCATGGTCTTCCACACGTGACGGGCCAGCTCCAGGCGCTTGGCCTCGAACTTCTCTGGCGTGTCGATGGTGCCGAGCACCTTGTGCAGCAACTCGTTGGAAGCCTGGATCTTGCGGATCATCTTGTGGGTCCAGTCCTTGGGCACATGGCAATCGGGACAGGTGGCCCGCACGCCGGTCCGGTTGCTGTAGTGGATGGTGTCCTTGTATTCCTGGTACACGTTGTCGCGCATCTCGTGACAGCTGATGCAGAAGGTTTCCGTGTTGGTCAGTTCCAGGGCGGTGTTGAAACCGCCCCAGAAAAGGATCCCGGCGACGAATCCGCCTCCCAGCAGGGCCCCCATGGAGTATTTCACCGAAGGTTTCTTCAGCGTAGCCCACAGGCGCGCGAACATTCCCCGCGGTTCGTTGTACTGATGGCTCATGACTCAGTCTCGCTCTTGGTTTGCGTTGCGAATGGGCGAAGTGTCTAGTCCTCGGCCTTCAGGGCCTTGACCGGCTTGAAGGTGTTTTCCACCAGCGGCTTGGCATTGGCCTGGGGCACGTGGCACTGGGTGCAGAAATAGCGCCGTGGCGCCACATTGGCCAGCACATTGTTCTCGCGATCCTTGAAGTGGGTCTGGCTGATCTTGGTGGCTCCCGACTCGCGGTAGTTGGCCCAGCTGTGACAGGTGAGGCACTTGTTGAACTTCTTGTTGATCTTGTAGCCCTTGATGGAATGGGGAATCAGCGGCGGCTGCTGCACGTAGTCGCGCTCGAAGGGCACGTCGTCCTTGATCCACTTCTTGGGCATGGTCCTGACCGACTCCTCCTCCAGGGGCACGTGACCGCGCAGGGACTGGACCTTCGCCCCAGCATCGTGTTCGGCCAGCGCCGGCGCGCCGTGCAGCAGACCGAAGGCCAGCAGGCCGATACCAACCAGGCGTAACGTCTTCATGATGAGACCTCCTTATTTTGGGCAAGCCGAATGTGTGGTTTGGTGGCGGAATGGAACCGCGTGGCAAAGCGGAACACGTCGAGGGCGCAGACATCGATGCAGCGCCCGCAATTGGTACACTGGGGCGAACGAATCACCGGCCCGATCCCCTGTTCGGCGCCTCTCAGCGCCGGGCGGATGACCTGCGGTTCGGGACACACCGCGAAGCAGTCCATGCAGTCGTCGCACTTCTCCCGCTGCGCGGCCGACACCCGCACGAGGCTCGGCACCGTCAGCAGGCCGTAGAAGGCCCCGACCGGACAGACGTGGCCGCACCAGCCCTGGCGCAGCACGAACAGGTCGAACAGGAACACGCCGAGGACGATGGCCCAGGCGAAGCCCAGGCCGAAGATCAGTCCGCGGTGGAACATGGAGACGGGATTGACCACCTCCCAGGCGAGGGTTCCGGTCAGCAGGGCCAGCAGGAAGGTCAGCCCGAGCACCCAGTAGCGGGTCTGGCGGCTCATGCGCGCGCTGCCCTTGATGTTCAGGCGCCGCCGCAGCCAGGCCGCCGCGTCGGTCACCAGATTCAGGGGACAGACCCAGGAACAGTACACCCGTCCGCCCACCAGCAGATAGAAGACCGTGACGATGGCCGCGCCGAGCAGCGCCGTGGCGGCCACGGCATGCCCGGCCAGGAAGGACTGCAGCAGCACGTAAGGATCGGTCAGGGGCAGCACGTCCAGGGTGAGGCTGGACGCCAGGTTGCCCTTGACGATCCACCAGCCGAACCAGGGCCCGGCCAGAAACAGGGCCAGAATGCCGAACTGGCTCGTGCGGCGCAGCAGCAGCCACTTGTGGGCCCGCCACCAGCCCTTGGCCAGCACCGCCTCACGGCCCGGATGCAGGGGGCTCATGGCCGGCCTCCCGACTTGCGGTTGAGACTGTCGAGGGGATTGTCGGGGAACGGCGTGTCGGCGCCCTTGCGCTTCAGGCCCTGCCCTTCGTAGTCGTACTCCATGCCTTCGGGCAGGTTGTAGCGGTGTTCCGTGTCGGGCGTGACCAGCGAACCACCGGCGCGCTGCTTCTCCTTCCAGCCCACCCGGTAGTGGCGCCCCAGTTCGCCCTTGGCCAGCCGGTCCGGCAGCACCTTGATGGCGGCCTGATCCAGCACACAGGCATGCTCGCACTTGCCGCACCCGGTGCAGGCCTCCGAATGCACCACCGGGATGAACAGGGCGTGCATGCCACTGCGCACGTTGTGCCGCGGCTCGAGGGTGATGGCCTTGTCGATCAGCGGGCAAACCCGGTAGCACACGTCACAGCGCAGGCCCAGGAAGTTCAGGCAGTTCTCCTGATCGATGAGCACCGCCAGGCCCATGCGCGCCTGGTCGATGTCGGTGAGGTTCTTGTCCAGCGCGCCGGTGGGACAGGCCCTGACGCAGGGGATGTCCTCGCACATCTCGCAGGGGATCTTGCGCGCCTCGAAGAACGGCGTGCCGGTGGCCACCGGCTCCTCGGGCAAGGCCAGCTTGAGGGTGTCGTAGGGGCAGTCCCGCACGCACAGGCCGCAGCGGATGCAGGCGCCGAGGAAGTCCCCCTCGGCGCCGGCGCCCGGCGGGCGGATGGCCGTGGCCGGCAGCGACTCGCTGCGCTTCGCGTACAAGCCCACGCCCAGCCCGAACAGGGCCACGCCGCTCACCGTCCTGGCCGTATCGACCAAGAAGCGGCGGCGGGACAGCTTGCGGGCGGAGGCGCGGGCCACGGCTCAGACGCTCCTCAGACCTTGACGACCTTCACGGCGCACTTCTTGTAGTCCGTCTCCTTGGACAGGGGATCGGTGGCGTCGAGGGTCAGCTTGTTAACCAGGCGGCCGGCGTCGAACCAGGGAATGAACACCAGCCCCCTGGGCGGCCGGTTGCGGCCCCGGGTCTCCACCTGCACCTCGATCTCGCCGCGGCGGCTGACGACCTTGGCCATCATGCCCCTGCGCAGGCCCCGGGCACGGGCATCGTCGGGATGCATGAACACCACCGCGTCGGGGAAGGCCCGGTACAGCTCGGGCACGCGCCGGGTCATGGAGCCCGAATGCCAGTGCTCCAGCACCCGCCCCGTGGACAGCCACAGATCGTATTCGGCATCCGGGCTCTCGGCAGGCGGCTCGTAGGGCGCGAAGATGATGTTGGCGCGCCCGTCGGGCTTGCCGTAGAACTTCACCCCCTCGCCGGGCTTGACGAAGGGATCGTACCCTTCGCGATAGCGCCACAGCGTCTCCTTGCCGTTGACCACCGGCCAGCGCATGCCGCGCACCTTGTGGTACTGGTCGAACTCGCCGAGGTTGTGGCCCTTCTTCGGCCCTTGGGTGCCGAACAGGCGGTATTCCTCGAACAACCCCTTCTGCACGTAGAAGCCGAAGTGCTCCATCTCGTCGTTGTCGTAGACGTTGCCGCGATCGTCGGTGACCGGTTGCTTCGGATACTTGTCCACCTGGCCGTTGCGGAAGAGGATTTCATACAGCGTCTTGCCCCGGTATTCGGGCTTCTTGGCGATCAGCTCCTCGGGCCAGACCTCCTCGACCTTGAAGCGCTTGGAGAACTCCATGATCTGCCACAGATCCGACTTGGCCTCGCCCGGCGCCTTGACCTGCTGGCGCCAGAACTGGGTGCGCCGCTCGGCGTTGCCGTAGGCGCCTTCCTTCTCCGTCCACATGGCCGTGGGCAGGATCAGATCCGCCGCCTGGGCGGTGACGGTGGGATAGGGATCGGAGACCACGATGAAGTTCTCGGGATTGCGATAGCCCGGGTAGGTCTCCTCGTTCAGGTTGGCCGCTGCCTGCATGTTGTTGTTGCACATCACCCAGTAGGCGTTGAGCTTGCCGTCCTTGAGCATGCGGTTCTGCAGCACGGCATGGTAACCGGGCTTGGCCGGGATGGTGCCTTCCGGCAGCTTCCAGATCTTCTCGGCGAAGTCGCGGTGGGCCTTCTTCTTGACCACCAGATCCGCCGGCAGGCGATGGGCGAAGGTGCCCACCTCGCGGGCCGTGCCGCAGGCCGAGGGCTGGCCGGTGAGCGAGAAGGGGCTGTTGCCCGGCTCGGAGATCTTGCCCATCAGCAGGTGCACGTTGTACAGCAGGCCGTTGACCCACACGCCACGGGTGTGCTGGTTGAAGCCCATGGTCCAGTAGGAAGCAACCTTCTTCTTCGGATCCGCATAGACCTTGGCCAGCTTGAGCAGCTGCGCCTTGGGCACGCCCGACAGCTCGGAGACGTATTCCAGGGTGTAGGGCTCCACCGATTTGGCGTATTCCTCGAAGCTGATCTTCGAGAGCTTGCCCTTGCCGGGGTTCTTGGCCTTCTTCTCCAGCGGATGTTCAGGCCGCAGGCCGTAGCCGATGTCGGTGACCGTCTTGGTGAAGTTGACGTGCTTGCCGATGAAGTCCTTGTTGTAGGCCTTGTTCTGGATGATGTAGTTGGCAATGAAATTGAGGATCGCCAGATCCGTCTGCGGCTTGAAGACCATGCCGTTGTCGGCCAGATCGAAGCAGCGGTTGCGGAAGGTGGACAGCACGTGCACCTCGGAGCCCGGCTTGGTCAGGCGCGTGTCGGACAGGCGCGACCAGAGAATGGGGTGCATCTCGGCCATGTTGGAGCCCCAGAGCACGAACACGTCGGCGTGCTCCAGATCGTCGTAGCAGCCCATGGGCTCGTCGGAACCGAAACCGCGGATGAAGGCGCCCACCGCCGAGGCCATGCAGTGACGGGCATTGGGATCGATGTTGTTGGAACGGAAGCCGGCCTTGTAGAGCTTGGAAGCCGCATAACCTTCCCACACGGTCCACTGCCCGGAGCCGAACATGCCGACCGCCGTGGGCCCCTTCTTCTTCAGGGTCTCCTTCCACTTCTCGGCCATGATGTCGAAGGCCTGGTCCCAGGTGATGGGCGTGAACTCGCCGTTCTTGTCGAACTTGCCGTTCTTCATGCGCAGCAGGGGCTGGGTGAGCCGGTCCTTGCCGTACATGATCTTGGAAAGGAAGTAGCCCTTGATGCAGTTGAGCCCGCGATTGACCGGCGCGTCCGGATCCCCCTGGGTGGCCACCACCCGGCCGTTCTTGGTGCCCACCAGCACCGAACAGCCGGTGCCGCAGAACCGGCACGGCGCCTTGTCCCAGCGGATCTTGATCTCCTCCTTGGACATCGCCTGGCTGATGCCCGGCACGCTCACCCCGGCCGCGGCCGCCGTGGCGGCGATGGCATTGGTCTTGATAAAGTCACGACGGTTCATTTTCATTTTGAGGCCTCCTCATTTCCGGATTCCGTGCGCAACACCGCCGGCACCGGGTCCCACGCCGATTCGGTGTTCTCGTCTGCTTCGTAATGGTGATAGATCATCGCCGCCGAGATGACGCCAGGCACGTCCTGCACCTGCACCACCTTGTCGGCCAGCATGCGGGTTTCGGCTTCTTCCACGGTCACCACCAGCCGTCCCTCCGCGGAGATCGCGTGCACTTCGACGCCGGGCAGGGCTTCCAGCCGGCGGGCGACTTCCTCGGCCTTTTCGGGGCGGGCGTGGACCAGTACGCCACTGATGTTCATGCATGAACCTCCTCGCTGGGGGATGAATCGGGGATACGGCGGCGCAGGCCGATGGCCTGGCCGGGACAGGGCCGCACGCAGGCGCCGCAGCCGGTGCAGGCCGCCGGCTCGACCGCCGGGCGCATGACGCCGCCGGGGCGGGGCCGCAACACGATGGCCGCCGCCTCGCACTGTTCCTGACAGGTGAGACAGACCACGCCCTGCCAGGCCAGGCAGGCCGCGGGATCGATCTGCGGGGCCAGCGACCAGGCCTGGCGCTGGGCCTGATCGGCGATCACGCCGGGACGGCAGGCCTCGGCACAGGCATGACAGAAGGTGCATTCCCCGCGGCGGAAGTCCACTTCGGGAAAGCCGCCGCGCCCGCGGATCAGGATCCCTTCGGGGCAGGCCCGCAGGCAGTCTTCGCAACGGGTGCAGTAGTCGACGAAGGCCGACTCCCCGATCGCCCACGGCGGGCGGATGACCGGATGCCGTCCGGTGGGATCACCGCGCAGGAACTGGGATCGGCTGACGTGTGCGTTCATCGTGGCCCTCGTTTGCCGCCAGCATGCGAAATAACCCTGCCGTCCGCATTGACTTGAGTCAATTCGAATATTCGGATGGGGTAAAATAACCGACTGTTTTGCTTCTGTTTTTTCTGCCAGCGTCGGCGGCGGATCAGGCGGGGTTCGGCGCAGGGGCAGGGGAATGGCGCAAGGCCGCGCCGGGGAGGCGGGAGACGGTGCGCCGCGCCAGGGGCGCACCCGGTGAAACACGGCAACCGCCGCTCAGGGCACGACCTTGTCGATGCGCACGGTGAGCGGCTTGCGGCGATCGCTCCTGACCGGGGCCACTTCCCCTTCCAGATCGCCGCTTTGCGGCAGGGCATTGCCCGAACGGGATACGCGTGCCTCAATCCGAACCTCCGGGAAACTGGAGAGTTTCATCTGCGGCATCATGGCCATGGTGTCGTCGAGCACCACGGTCAGCGGCAGATCCTTCGCCTGCTTGCGCACCACCGCCAGCGGCATGGGCGGGCCGCTGAGGGCGCGGGCAAACACGAATACCGTATCGTCAGCTCGCACCCGATCCTTTAGGGCCGGATCCAGTTCCACGGTCACGGTCAGGCGCGCGCCGCCGCCCGCGGCCGGCGCCCTGGCCACGGCCGCGGCATCGACTTCCACGGGATGGCCCAGCGCCGTTTCGGCCCGGGCGATCAGGGCTTCCACCTCCTTGCGGGACTCGGGATCGTTTTCCAGTTGCGGCAGCAGCCGTTTCCAGTGCCGCACCGCCTGTTCGTGATCGCCCTGCTGCTCATGGGCCATGCCGGCCAGCCACAGGGCCGTGGGCTCGTGCGGATTGATTTCCAGCACCCGCTGGACCAGCTCGAAGGCCTTGCCGGTCACCTTGCCGCCCTGCTGCATGGCGATGGCATCGGCCCAGGGCAAGAGCACGCCGGGCTCGTCGCCCACCAGGGCATGCAGCTTCTCGAAGGCCCGCGCGGCATCGGCGAAACGGCGCATCTGCAGATAGGTGCGGCCGAGCAGATACCAGCCCTGGGCGTTGTCGGGCTGCTCGGCGAGTTTGGCTTCCAGCCCCCTGGCCATCTCGGGCAGGCTCATCTGCTTGCCGCCGTGGCCCTGGGCAACGGGACCGGCCACGGCGGCCTCGGGATTGAGGGCCTCGGGGTTGCCCAGTTTCAGGTACAGGCCGACGGCCAGCAGGGGCACCAGGACGGCCACGATGCCCAGCATGAGCGGACTGCGGCGGGGACCGGCCGGCGCCGCCGCCTCCTGCCCGCCGGCCACGTCGTCGGCCAGGGCCTCTTCCAGTTCCCGGCGGGCCTGGGCCAGCGCCTGATCGTCGAGATTGCCGCTGGCGTGCTCGGCCTCCAGTTCCTTCAGGCGCTCGCGGGCGATGGCCACGTTCTGAGCCCGGCGGTCCTGATCGTGGAGGGCCCGGCGGCCGAACAGGGGAGGAATGAGCAGGCCGATGGCGACGATCAGCATCGCCGCGGCCAGGATCCAGAAAAGGGTCATGAGGGTTTCGTCTCGTCGTCGTTGAGGAGTTGGCGGGCGCGATCCAGTTCGGCTTCATCGGTGACGGCCGGCGGCTCGCGACGGCGGCGGCGCACGTATACGGCCACCACCAGCACGCCCACGGCCAGGATCACGAAGGGCCCGATCCACAGCGCCGCGGTGGTGGACTTGAAGGGCGGGCGGTAGAGCACGAAGTCGCCGTAGCGGTTGACCATGTAGTCGACGATTTCCTGATCGGTGGCGCCGCTGCGGATCATCTCGTAGACCTGCTCGCGCAGATCCCTGGCCAGATCGGCGTTGGAGTCGGCCAGGTTCTGGTTCTGACAGACCAGGCAGCGCAGCTCCGCGATCAGGGACTTGTAACGCTGCTCCTCCTCCGGCGTCTTGAACTGGTGCACCTCGATGGCCGCAAACACCGGGGTCAGTCCCAGCCACAGCGCCAGCAGGGCGGTCGTCAGTCGTTTCATGCCGGTTCCTTCTTCAGTTTGCGGATCAGGGGGAGAATCTCGTCGCGCAGCACCTCGCGGGTCACCGGCCCCGTGTGCTTGAGGCGGATGATGCCGCGCTTGTCGATGACGAAGGTTTCGGGCACGCCGTACACGCCCCAGTCGATGCCCGCCCGGCCGTCGGCGTCCACCGCGGTGACGGTATAGGGATCGCCCCGCTCGGCCAGCCACTGCAGGGCATCGTTGCGCTGATCCTTGTAGTTGAGGCCCACCAGGATCACTTCCTGGCGCCGCGCCAGGGCATTGAGCACCGGGTGTTCGGCCCGGCACGACACGCACCAGGAGGCCCACACGTTGAGCAGCCATACCTGGCCGCGGAAATCGGCCGGGCTGACCGTGGCCTCGGGCCGGTGCAGGCGCGGCAGGGTGAACTGGGGCGCCGGCTTGCCGATGAAGGGCGAAGGCACCTCGCGGGGATTGAGGTTCAGCCCCACCGCCAGCAGGGCCACCAGCCCGACGAACAGGCCCAGGGGAAGCAGATAGCGCCACATCCTACGCCACCCCCGCCGCCGCGCCGGCCGGCAGTTTCGCCTCGGCCCGGCGGGCCAGGCGGTAACGCCGGTCGGTGGCCGCCAGCAGGCCGCCGAGGGCCATGATCAGGGCCCCCAGCCAGATCCAGCGGATATAGGGCTTGACGTACAGGCGCAGGCTCCAGCTGCCGTCCTGGCCCAGCGGCTCGCCCAGGGCCACGAACAGATCCCGCTTCAGGCCGGCGTCGATGCCGGCCTCGGTCATGGGCATGCGCTGCACGCGGTAGATGCGCTTCTGCGGATGCAGGGTGGCCACGGTCCGGCCGTCGCGGGTGATCACCACCGTGCCCTGATCGGCGACGAAATTGGGGCCTTCCGTGTGCTGGACGCCTTCGAAGGTGAAGGTATAGCCGTTCATGCTGTAGCTCTGTCCCGGCGCCAGGCGCACGTCTTCCTCGGTGCTGTAGAGGCTGGTGAGGGTGATGCCGACGATGAACACGCCCACGCCCACATGGCCGAGGGTCATGCCCCAGAAGCCGCGCGGCACCGTGGCCAGGGCCGAAAGCGGCGCGGGCTTGCCGGCCACCCGCTGCCACAGGGCGAACAGGCTGGCGGCGGTCACCCACAGGGCCAGCACCAGGCCGACCGCGGCACCAACCCTGAACGGGGCCATCAGCCAGGCCCAGCCGAGGCCGAGCACGAAGGCCGCCACCAGGGGCCAGCGCAGCAGCCGGAACAGGCGGCCGAAACGATCCTGCTTCCAGCGGGCCAGTACGCCGAAGCCCAGCAGGGCCGCCAGCGGCGCGGTGAGGGGCACGAACACGCTGTTGAAGTAGGGCGGGCCGACGGAAATCTTGCCGATCCCCAGGGCGTCGATGATCAGCGGATAGAGGGTGCCGAGCAGGATGCTGGCGGCCGCCACCACCAGCAGCACGTTGTTCAGCAGCAGGGCGGACTCCCGGGAGACCAGGGCAAAGCGGCCCGAGCTGCGGATCCGCGGCGCGCGCCAGGCATACAGCGCCAGGGAGCCGCCCACCACGATGGCCAGGAAGATCAGGATGAACACGCCCCGGGCCGGATCGGTGGCGAAGGCGTGCACCGAGGTCAACACCCCGGAACGCACCAGGAAGGTGCCCAGCAGGCTCAGCGAGAAGGTGAAGATGGCCAGCAGCACGGTCCAGGCCTTGAACACGTTGCGCTTCTCGGTCACCGCCAGCGAATGCAGCAGGGCAGTGCCCACCAGCCAGGGCATGAAGGAAGCGTTCTCCACCGGGTCCCAGAACCACCAGCCGCCCCAGCCCAGCTCGTAGTAGGCCCACCAGCTGCCGAGGGCGATGCCCAGGGTCAGGAACATCCAGGCGATGTCGGTCCAGGGCCGCGACCAGCGGGCCCAGGCCGCATCCAGCTGGCCGCCGATCATGGCCGCCACGGCGAAGGCGAAGGGCACGGCGAAGCCCACGTAGCCCATGTAGAGCATGGGCGGATGGATGGCCAGGCCCGGGTCCTGCAGCAGCGGGTTCAGATCCCGCCCGTCGGCGGCCGCCGGCAGCAGGCGCTCGAAGGGGTTGGAGGTGAGCAGCATGAACAGCAAAAAGCCGATGCTGATCATGCCCAGCACCGAAACCACCCTGGCGAGCATTTCGGCGGTGAGGCTGCGGGAGAAGATCAGCACTGCCCCGGTCCACAGCGAGAGGATGGTGGCCCACAGCAGCAGCGAGCCCTCGTGAGCGCCCCACACGGCGGAGATCCGGTAGATCAGGGGCAGCGCGGAGTTGGAGTTGCTGGCCACGTACAGCACCGAGAAGTCATTGACCACGAAGCTCCAGGTGAGGGCGGCGAAGGCCAGCAGCATGAACAGCAGCTGGCCGAAGGCCACGGGGCGGGCCGTGGCCATCCAGGCCGGCTGGCGGAAGAGGCTGCCGAGCAGCGGCACCGTGGCCTGCACCAGCGACAGGCACAGGGCCAGGATCAGGGCGAAATGACCGAGTTCGGGGATCATGGGGTTTGCGCCTCCTGCATCTGCGCCTTGCCGCGCTGGTGCCCCTTTTCCAGGGCCTCGGCCACTTCGGGCGGCATGTAGTTCTCATCGTGCTTGGCCAGCACCTCGTCGGCGATGAACACGCCGTTGGCATCGAGCCGGCCCTGGGCGATGGCCCCCTGCCCCTCGGCGAACAGATCCGGCAGGATGCCGGTGTAGCGCACCGTCACGTCCTTGTGGTTGTCGGTGATCACGAAGGTGGCGGTCAGTTCCTGGCCGCGCTGCAGGCTGCCGGGCTTGACCAGGCCACCGAGGCGGAACACGTGATCCTTCGGCGCCTTGCCCTCGAGCACTTCGGTGGGCGAGAAGAAATAGGACATGTTGCTGCCCAGGGCCTGGAAGACCAGCACCGCCGCGGCGGCCAGGATCCCCAGCCCCACGAGCAGGAAGGCAAGACGTTTGTGACGGGCTTTCATCGGGTTTCCTCTTGTTGGAGCCGCCGCAGCCGGGCGATGCGCCGGCGTGCCTCGCGGCAGCGGCCGCCGAGCAACAGGGGTTCGGCGATCATCAGCAGGGCCGTGACGCCGAAGGAGGGCCAGACGTAGAGGGCGTAGCCGCCCATGTGCCAGAACTCGGACCAGCTCATGCCTGCACCTCCGGCAGTTTCGTCACCCAGGCGGCATCGCGCTCCCGCTCCAGGATGATGCAGCGCACCCGCTTGAGGGCCACGGCGATGGAATAGGCCCAGAAGCCGAGGGCCATGATCAGCATGGTCCAGAGCATGGTGGTGGCCATGCGCACGTCGCCCTGCATGCTCACCGAGGCGCCCTGGTGCAGGGTGTTCCACCACTTCACCGAGAAGTAGATGATGGGGATGTTGACCACCCCCACCAGCAGCAGGATGGCCCCGGCGCGATCGGCGCGGCGGGTATCGTCGATGGCGCCCTGCAGGGCGATGTAACCGATATACAGGAACAGCAGGATCAGCTCCGAGGTCAGGCGCGCGTCCCACACCCACCAGGTGCCCCACATGGGCTTGCCCCAGAAGGCGCCGGTCCACAGGGCCAGGAAGGTGAACAGGGCGCCGGTGGGCGCCAGGGCCTGGGCCATCATCATCGACAGGCGGGTGTTGAAGATCAGCCCCAGCGCCGCCCAGAAGGCCATCACCAGATAGATGAACATGGACATCCAGGCCGCCGGCACGTGCACGAAGATGATCCGGTAGCCCTCGCCCTGCTTGTAGTCGGTGGGCGCGACGAAGAAGCTCAGGTAGAGGCCGACGCCGATCAGGATCACCGCCAGCACGGCGAACACGGGCACCAGTCGGCCCGCCAGGGGATAGAAGGTTGCCGGTGAAGCGAAGTGGAACCAGTTGACCAGTCGGGAACTCACGCGAAACCTTTTGTCATTGGGCCATTCATTCGGCCGAAATCCGCAATGCCGCGGCCGTGGCCAGGGGCGCGGCGACCAGCGCCAGCAGCAGGATGGCCCCCATCATGTAGAGGTGGCCGGCCGCCCCCAGTCCCGAGGCGTTGGCTTCCACCGCCCCGGCACCGAAGATCAGCACCGGAATGTACAGGGGCAGAACCAGCAGGGAGATCAGCACGCCCCCACCCCGCAGACCCAGCGTGAGGGCCGCACCGATGGCACCGATCAGGCTCAGTGCCGGCGTGCCCAGCAACAGAGACAGCACCAGCACCTGTAAAGTTTCACCGGGCAGGTCATATTGTAACCCAAGCAGGGGCGCGAGCAGCACCAGCGGCAGGCCGGTGATCAGCCAGTGGGCCAGCACCTTGCCCAGCACCAGCACGAAGACCGGCTCGGGGGCCAGCAGCATCTGCTCCAGGGTGCCGTCGTCGAAATCGCTGGCGAAGAGCTTTTCCAGGGCCAGCATGGAAGCCAGCAGGGCGGCCACCCAGAACACGCCGGGCGCAATCTGGCGCAGCGTCTCGAGTTCAGGGCCGATGCCCAGCGGAAACAGGCTGACCACGATGACGAAGAAGAACAGGGTGGTGAGCACGTCGGAGCGCCGGCGCATGGCCAGGGTCAGATCCCGGCGAATGAGGATCAGCATGGCGTCAAACATCGCCTTCCCGCTTCCAGCCCAGTTTCAGGGTCTTGACCCGGCCTTCGGTGAGGGGCACGGCCTGGTGGGTGGTGAGCACCACCAGCCCGCCCTCGGCCAGGTGCTCGCGGATCACCTGTTCGAGGAAGGCCACCGCCGCCCTGTCCAGGGCCGTGAAGGGCTCGTCCAGCACCCACAGGGGCGCCCGGTTGAGCAGCAGGCGGGCCAGGGCCACCCGCTTCTTCTGTCCCTGAGAGAGGACCCGGGACGGCAGATCCTCGTGGCCGCGCAGGCCCATGCGTTCCAGGGCCGCCCACGCCGCCTTTTCGGTGACCGGCACCCCGGCCAGGCGGCAGGCAATGCGCAGGTTCTCGACCCCGGTCAGATCCCCCTTGATGGCGCTCTTGTGGCCGGCATAGACCAGCTCGCGGTGATAGGCCTCCCGCTGGCGGCGGATGTCCTCGCCGCGCCAGCGCACCTCGCCGGCCGCCGGCGCGATCAGGCCGCAGATCATGCGCATCAGGGTGGTCTTGCCCGAGCCGTTGTGGCCCTGCAGATGCAGCAGCTCGCCGGCCTCCAGGCGGAAGCCGAGCCCCGAGAACAGGCGGCGGTCGCCTCGGACACATTCCAGATCAACGACTTCGAGCATGAGGGGCGACGGGCAGGGCGGGCACGGCGGCCGGAACTGGTGGATGGTGGGGGTTCATCAGGTCAGGCAGGCTAGCGGAAAACCCCTGCCACTGCAAACCTTATCACGAGTAGGGGCAAAACCGGATTTGCATCGCATTTTGCCGCTTTTTTCCTTGAACTTTCATCCGCCGTGTCGATACTTTGCGTAGCCCTACCGGTTTTGCGCCGAATGGGGCAAAATCGGGCTCTGAACGGGCCAACGGAAGCATCTCGAGGTGAGGTCAATGGCTGAACTGGTTCAATACGCAAACGGCATTCCCTCCATCCGGCTGAAGATCGAGAAACCGCAGATCCGCATCGGGCGCAACGCCCAGCGCAACGACATCTGCGTGACCGACAGCTACGCCTCCAAGGAACATGCGGTCCTCGAGGTCAAGCCGAGCACCGACCGGCCCGGCGAGGTGGATTTCTTCCTGCGCGATCTGGGCAGCACCAACCACACCTACGTCAACCGCGAGAAGATCACCCTCTGCCTGCTGCAGAACGACGACATCATCCACATCGGCCAGAGCATGTTCCGCTTCGTGCGCGCCGAGCACGAGACCTTTCCCGGCCTGAAGGGCGAGGAAGACACCCTCGAATTCGAAAGCGGCTCCCGGGACCGCCTCTATTTCAGCCGCCGTCTGAGTACGCTGCGCTAGACGGGTAGCGGGTCGCGGGGGACGGGTGGCTGGGAGCCGACTTCGTTCCGAATTGCGCACCTCTCGTAAGATTCGCCTCCCCTTTTCACTTTTCTCTTTTCTCTTTTCCCTTCACATCAACACATCGATCACCAGCGCCAGCGACAACAGGGCGCCGTGGGTGAGCATGGCGAGAATGGTCATGGGGATGGCGGGGGCGAGCCTTTGCGGTTCCTCGGGGTGGGCGAGGAGGATGCGGGCGGCGCGCAGGCTGAGCACGGCCGGGGGCAGGGCGATGAGGGCCAGCAGCGGCAGGCGGCCGGTGGCCACCAGGGCCAGGAAGATCCCCCAGGCCAGGGTGGCGATGAGCACGTAGCCCCAGCGGGCGGTGCGCGGTGCGAGGCGGGCCACCCAGTGCAGCTTGCCGGCCTGGATGTCGGCCTTGCGATCCGGGAACTGGTTGATGTAGAGCAGGTTGGCGGTGAGCAGGCCCACCGGCAGGGAGACCAGCACCAGCGGCCAGTTCAGCTCGCCGGTCTGCACCAGGGCCGCGCCCAGGGGCAGGAGGCTGAAGCCGGTGAGGACGGCCAGCTCGCCCAGGCCCCGGCCGTTGAGGCTCAGGGGCGGCGCCGAGTAGCCCCAGCCCAGGAACACGCCCAGCAGGCCCAGCCACAGCAGCTCCGGGCCGGTGCGATGGATGAGCCACAGGCCGATGGCCACGACCCCCAACAGCAACAGCAGGCCGAAACGCAGCATCTGGCGCCGGCTGAGCACGCCGTTCTGGATGAAGCGGCTGCCGCCGGTGAAGGGGAAGATCCGCTCCTCGTTGACGGCGTCGGTGCCGTTGAGATCGTCGTAGTAGTCGTTGAGGACGTTGATGGCCGCATGCAGCAGCACGCCGGCCAGGACCGTCAGCGCGGCGCTGAGCGGTTCGATGGCGTGGCCGCGCCAGGCCACCCAGGCCAGGCCCAGCAGGATGGGCACCACGGACGCCAGGATGAAGGGCGGCCGGGTGGCGGCGACGTAGGCGGCCAGCGGGTTGGGAAAGCGGTCGAGCGTCGGTTCGGCAACGGGCATGGCGTCTCTCCTCGGCGTTGTCAGGGCAGATCGCCCCGGCGGAACAGCAGAAAACCCGCGCCGGCGCCGGCCAGGCCGAGCAGCGCGGGATAGAACAGGGCCCAGATCAGGAAGCCGACCCGGCCGAAGTGATCGAGGATCACGTAAGCCGAGGGGCCGAGCAGCACCAGCTGGGGATCGAACAGCAGCATGGCGGCCGTGCGGAAGACCTGCAGGGGATTGGCCAGGGCCACGGCGATCACGCCCTCGGGCGGCAGGCCGCTGCGGATCAGCACGCCCAGCAGGATCAGATCCATGAACAGCAGCAGGAACAGCCACAGCAGGAAGGCCGCGCCGGTGGCCACGTCCGAGGAGCGCGCGAGGGTGGAGATCAGCATCCCCAGCCCGAGGAAACACAGGGCCAGCGAGAGCAGGAAGCCGGTGTAGAAGCTCACCTGCGGCCAGGGGATCTCCGCGCCGCGGACGAGCCCCCAGGCCACGGCGCCGGCCATGGCCAGGAAGACCGGCAGGAACACCACCACGAACCGCCCCAGGAACTTGCCCCAATACCAGACCGAGAGGCTCACGGGCAGCGACAGCATGTATTCGAACACGCCCGCCTCCCGATCGCCGGCCACCGAGCGCACGGTGGTGATGAGCACGAACAGCGGCAGGATGGCCATGGTGATCTGCAGGTAGGTGACCAGCAGCCGCGACAGGCCGGTGAAGCCCATCACCCGCGATTCGGTGAGGCCGGAGACGAACAGGCCCACCACGATGCCGCCGAAGACCAGCGCATACACGGCGAACCAGCGCGAACGCAGGGATTCGCTGATGTCGGCCCGGGCGGTCAGCAACAGGTGTCCCACTCAGTGGCCCTCCGCCGGCAGGTGGCCGCGATGCCGGTGCGCGCCCTTCTCCACCGCCAGCACGTGACGCCGCGCGGCGGCGAGATCGAGGGCGCCCGGCGGCGGATTCGCGCGGGCCCCGAGCCCGTAGCCCATGGGGCTGTGCTGGCCGGTGACGAAACCGGCCCGGCGGGCATCCAGCCATTGCCCGCTCTCCATGTCGGTGACCCAGATCTCCACGCGGGGATCGGCCTGCCAGGGCTGCTCGTCCAGCCACAGGAGGGCGCAGCCGATGTCGTCGAACTTCCAGACCCGGGTGGGTTTGCCGGGAGGCCCGCCGCGCACTTCGGCGGCATAGTGCCGATCGCTGATCGCCATGCCGCAGCGGGCACAGGTTTCCCGATCCCAGCGGATGGGCACCGGCCCGGTTTCCGGCCGGCGGGAACAGGCCGGCAGCAGCAGGAAGGCCGAGCCGGCGAGCAGGAAGGTGCGGCGTTTCATGAGACGGTCTCCTCGGCGGGGGATGCGGCCTCGAGCCGGATGTGCTCCAGCAGGCCGGCATAGCGGGACAGCACGCCCAGAAAGCGCAGCCGATCGGGCCCCGCCACCTGGCCATGCCAGCGGCGGCCGTCGGCTTCGGCCCTGAAGCCCCATTGCCCGATGGCGCGGGCGAAGGCCTCGTCGGCCCGGGTCAGGCCCAGCTCGCAGTCGAGCCGGGCGCTCATGTCCAGTTGATCGGCCACGTGATCGTCGAGCACCACGCGGCCCTGATCCAGCTCGATGACGCGGTTGACCAGCGGCGCCACTTCGTCGAGGCGGTGGCTGGAGATCAGCATCGCCGCCCTGTCCTGGCGCTCGGCCAGCAGATCGAAGAAGCGGTGGCGGGCTTCCGGGTCCAGGTTGGCGGCCGGCTCGTCGAGCACCAGCACGTCGCAGTCGCGGCCCAGGGCGATGCTGATCAGCAGTTTCTGCTTCATGCCACCGGAGAGCCGGTTGAAGGGCTGGCGGGCATGGCGCGCCACGTCCAGCCCCAGTTCGGCGGCCACGGCGCGCATGCGCGCCGGATCGCTGTCGCAGACGCCGGCGGCGAAACGCAGCAACTGCCCCACCGGCATGCGCAGCGGCGGCGAGATCTGGGGCACGAAACCGATGTGGCGCAGCACCTCGGTGCGCCGGGCGCGCGGCGAGCGCCCGTCCACCTCGATACGGCCCTCATGACGGTATTCGCCGAGCAGGCAGCGGATCAGGGTAGTCTTGCCGGCGCCGTTGGAGCCAATCAGGGCGATGCGCTCCCCCCGGCCGATTTCGAGATTCAGATCGTCGAGAACCGTCTGGCGCCCGAAGCGCTTGCGGACGTGTGCGAAGCGGATCATGCCGATGCCTGGCGCTGACCGGGATAGTGGAAGGTGAGCGAGCCGGTGGGACAGGCATCCACGCAGCGGCCGCAGCGGGTGCAGTCGGCGCCGATGTCCACCTCGATCCCCCGGGCGCGGCCCAGGATCACCGTATCCAGCACGTGCGGCACCAGGCACACCTTGCGGCACTCCCCTTCATGGAAACAGGAAGGCAGATGGTAACGCACCTTGAAGGGCGAGGTCGCGCCCACCAGGCCGTAGGTGAGGCCGATGGGACACAGATAGCGGCACCAGGCGCGGCGGCTGTAGAACACCTCGAAGGCCAGCAGGATGCCGATCCAGATCAGGGCCACGCCCGGGCCGTAGATGAGGGCGCGGCTGAGGATGCCGGTGGGCGAGATGGTCTCGTAGACCGTGTAGCCGGTGAGCAGGGCCAGCAGGGCGAACACCAGCCAGGCCACGGTGCGCAGGCGCCGATCCAGCGGATGATCCTTGACCAGTTTCTTCTTCACCAGCCACAGGTGCAGCGTCTCGGCCCATTCGGCCAGCAGGTGATAGGGGCAGACCCAGGAACAGAAGGTGCGCCCGCCCAGCAGCCACCAGAGCACGAACACGGTGGCGGTGCCGATCACCAGGTTGATCACCACGTGCTTGAAGGCCAGCATCACCTGCAGGGCCGAGTTGAGATCGGCCATGTGGAAGCCGGCGAAACGCGAGGCGGTGAGCGCGCCTTCCAGCAACTGGATGTCGAGCCAGTAGGAGAGCACGAACAGCAGGTTGACGGCGATCAGCACCAGCCATCGGGTGCGGCGGATCTTCTCCGGGGCCTGTTTGGCAGCCTTGTGGGCCAGTTCCACGCGGATCTTCTCGATGCGGCTCTTGTCGCTGCGCTTCTCCTGATGGATGGCCCTGACCGCCGGGGGGATCTCCTCCGGGGTCGGCTTGCGTGGTTCACGGCCCAGCAGTTCGGCCAGGGAATCGGTCAGTCGGCTCATGTGCGCATCCCCGTACTCTGTTCACGACTGTCATGGCTGTCGATGACGATCACCGCGGGCTCGACCGGGCAGATCATCTCGCATACCCCGCAGCCCACGCAGCCGTCCTGAATCACCGGCCGTTTGCGGCCGGTCTCGTCGATGGCCTCGAAGGTGATGGCATGGCGGGGCGGACACTGGTTCTCGTCCCCCGAGGGCGGCTTGCCGGCCTCGCACTGGGCGATGCGGATCTCGATGGGGCACTGGCGCATGCACAGATCGCACAGGGCCAGATCGTAGGGGTGATCCCGAACCGGAATGGGATTCCAGCGATCGACCGCCTCGTAGCGCAGCTTGCCGGTGAAGTCCGGCCCCCGCGCCTGGCCCTTGAAACCCTTGCCCTGCACCGCCAGGCAGGACCCTTCGTTGACCACCCGTGCGATCCCCATGTCCACCTGGTGGGGATAGTTCACGTCGTGGGTGAGGGCGCCGGTGGGGCAGGCCAATACGCATTGCAGGCCATCGCAGGAGAAATCACAGGCCTGGCGGCGGGCATCGATGTAGGGCACGCCGATGCCGAAGCCCTCGTCGAGATCCGCCAGATGAATGGCTTCCACCGGGCAGACCTGCACGCACTGGCCGCACTTGATGCAGGCCGAGAGAAACTTCTCCTCACGCAGGGCGCCCGGCGGACGCAGGCGGGTGAGCCATTTGGCCCGCACCGGCACGTAGCCCAGCAGGGCCACGCCCAGCACGCCCGCGCCGTAGAGGACGCTGCGCAGAAACCGGCGCCGCGCCTTCTGGCTGGGCCGCCGCTTGTGGCGTTTGTCGTTGCTGTTCATCGTTTATCTTCCCAGGCTCTTGCGCAACAGTTCCAGGGCATCCAGGCCATCCCCTTCGCCGGCCGTGCCCTCGGTCTCGGCCTCGGCTTCGCTGGCCGCCACCGCGGTCACGGGCGCCATGCGCGGATGCGGATCGCGCACCAGCATGCGCGGTTCGGAAAACGGCGCCAGGCGCGCCAGATAGTCCAGCACCTCCAGCATCGGCGAGCCCTTGAAGAACTGGGCATAGGGTTCGTCCTGCCAGAGCCGATCGGCGTAGTCGTAGAGTTCGTAGGGCGCATCGCCCACGCCATCGCCGTCCTGATCGAACCCCTGGTAGTCGCTCCAGTAGTTGCCGTCCCAGTCGTTGCGGTTGGCGGTCTTGCCGCCGGTCACCGCCACCTGGGTCAGGTTGTCCACGAAACTGTTGCCGTGAAAGCGGTTGCCGGTCCAGTCGTTGAGAAAGCGTACGCCAATGGCGTTGTAGGCAATGAGATTGCCGCGCAGGCGGTTGGTGGTGTCGGGCTGGAAGGGCGATACGTCCAGGTACATGCCGCTGGAGCAGTACAGGATCCGGTTGCCTTCGATGGTCAGATCCGAGGTCTCCTTGAAACCGATCCCCACCCCCGTCGGCCCGGAGGCATTGGCGATGTAGTTGTTGCGCACCACCACGCCGTCGCTGTACATGAGAAAGATCCCCACCGTGTTGTTCACGTAATGATTGTCTTCCACCAGGTTGTAACGGGAATACATGAAATGCAGCGAATAGCGGCTGTTGCGGGCCCGGTTGCGGGCGATGACGTTGTTGGCCGAGTACCAGACCACCGTGTCCCGGGCATCGGCGATGTCGTTCTCCTCGATGCGGTTGTGAAAGCTGTACCACAGGCGGATGGCATCCCCCCGCTGCCCGAGCTCGAAGGGCTTGGAGCGAATCCGGTTGCGCCGCACCACGTTGTTGCTGGACTGCTGCAGGTCGATGCCGAACAGGCAGTCGTCGATCCGGTTGTCGCGGATCACGTTGTACTTGCCGCGCACCTGGATCCCCGCATCGATGTCGTTGTGGGACTCGCCGGAGCCGGTCAGGTGCAGATTGCGGATGGTGGCGCCATCGGTCCGCAGCACGATCACGCTGCCCCTGCCGCCGGCGTCGATGGTCGCCTGGTTGCGCCCGTCGAGCACGATGGGGCGGGTGATGACCACCGGCCCGGCATACACGCGGGGCTCCAGGACCAGGGTCTCCCCCGGCGGCGTGCGGTCGATGAGCGGCTGCAGGGGCACCGGCGTGGCGGCCGCGGCCAGCCATGGCCAGCAACCCAGCAGCAGCCAGCAGGCCCGGTTCAGGGTGTGCATGGCCGGCTCAGCGCGTGGCGTCGTCCGCATCCCGGCGGCGCAACACCGCGGCCACGATCAGCAGGGCGGACAGCAGCAGCATCAGGCCGAAACCGTAATGGGGATAGGAATGGGTGGTGAACTGGGCCACCTTGCCGTCCCCGAAGACGGTGGGCATGAAGGGCTTGACCGTAAAGGCGCCCATGGCGTTGAGGTTGTGGCCATACCACCACAGCCAGCCGGCGTATTCGATGACGAAGAACACCGGCAGCGCCATGGGCACCACCACCAGCAGCCAGTAGAGCGGCCCGCGGTTGCGGCGCGCGCCCCACAACAGGACCAGCATGGCCACCAGCACGCCCCAGAACACCAGATCGCCCACCAGGGTCATGGTGTGCACCATGGGCCGGATGCGTTCGGGCTCGTTGAAATAGCGGCCCAGGGTCTTTTCATAGTGCCAGCTCATCACCTGGCGCACGCTGCCGTGCCATGCCTGGCGCTCGGCGGCGGGCTTGCGTGCCTGATCGGCCTCGAAGCTGGCGCGCAGGAAGTCGATCATGTCGTCCTTGGTCTTGATGTCGCCGGGCGATTTCGTCTCCTCCACCGCCACGCCCGACGCTTCCAGCGACTGTTTCAGCCGTTCGATGATGGCCGAGCCGGTCTCCGGCACGGCCGCCTCCTCTTCCTTCTCCAGATCCAGGCTCAGGGCCTGCACCAGGGCCTCGATGTAGCCCTTGTTCTCGTAGCGGATGCCGTTTTCCCCGTACCAGGCCAGGGCCATCCACACGGCCAGGGCCGCGAAGCCGATGCCCATGAGGGCGATGCGGACCTTCGGCCGCGTGCACAGGAAGCCCAGCAGCATGATCCCCAGGAGAGTCATCAGGAACTGGGAGTAGGCCTTCTCCACCACGCCGCCGGCGGCGATGGGATACATGCCCACGTAGTGGTTGATGGTATCCATCTCGTGGACGCAGTCCAGCGCCTCTTCTTCGGCCACTTCCGCCTTCTTCACCGGCTTGCAGCCGTTGAATACGCCGTTCATGTGGAAGTGGATGCGCACCCCGTCGGGAAAGGCTTCCTTGGGATAATTGGGCGCGGTGAGCGAGACCCACCAGATGGGGGAATAGTAGATGGCCACCAGCAGGCCGATCGCGGCGAGGATCAGCAACCGCTGCAGCCAGAGACGTTGGACATTTTCCATGACGTGATACCGAAATTGTTATGGTGACGGCCCGGCGCCAATCCGCCGGGCCGTGACCGGATCAGTCGAAGTCGGGGTTGATCCAGTCCTTGGAGGGGGCCAGATCCTTCTTCGGGACCGGAATCCGCGAGACGTAGTTGATCACCATCTTCTGGTCCTTGGGCGTGAAGTCCTTGATCTGCCGCACCATGTCGGGGTTGGCGTTGCGCCGCTTGCCGGCCTCGATCCACTCGAACTGGCGCAGCATGTAGTTGTAGTGCTGGCCCTGGATGCGCGGATAGAACTTCTTGGCGTTGCCCTCGCCGTGTTTGCCGTGGCACTTCACGCAGTTCTTTTCATACAGTTCCTTGCCCTTGGCATACTCGGGCGTGCCCTCGGGCCAGGGGCCCTTGCCGTTGTCGGGGTTCATGGGGAGCTTCTGGATGTAGGCCACCACGTCGGCCAGGGCCTGGGGGCCGCCGATGGACGAGGGCTGGGCGAAGGGATACATGGTGGGGTTGTCCCGGTTGCCTTCGCGGATGTCGGCGAGCTGCTTGATCAGCACCTCCCGGTGCTGGCCGGCGAGCTGCGGGAAGGTGCCGTCCTTGGTGCCCCAGCCTTCGGTGAGGTGGCAGGCGGCGCACACTTCGTACACGTCGCGGCCGTTCTCCAGATCCGGTTTCAGGTGAAGCGCTTCCTCGCGTTCTCCCTTGGACTCCATCCAGGCATGGGTCGGGGCCGACAGGCCCAACCCGACAAGGGTAATGGCGGCAAGATGAATGATGCGTTTTTTCATGGAGGATTCCTCGTTGCGTCTGGATGTATACACGTTTGCAGTCGGTCTATCACTGCCTTCGACTGGCTTCAGGGTACGCGCCTGGCACCGGGCCTGCCTTGAGATAAATCAAGTGAAACCCTCGGTCTTTCCCCGCCCCGTCAGGCATCGTCCTGCACCGACAGCCAGGCCAGGATGTCGCGGATCTCGTCGTCGCCGAAGGCCCGGAAGATGGCGCCGTCGCGGTCGGCCTCATGCCGCCGCTCGCCCTTGCGGAAACGGCCGATCTGCCGCAACAGGTAGGCGCTGTGCTGGCCGGCCAGCATGGGCGCGCCCTTCTGCGGGATCCCGCGGGCGTCGGCGCCGTGGCAACCGGCGCATTCCCGGCGGTAGATCCGCCCCCCCGCCGCCACGTCGCCCGGATAACGGGGAATGTTGAGCACCGCCTTGCTCGCCTCCAGTCGCGCCAGGGCGTCGAAGCCTTCGCCGACCTGTTCCACCGGCGGCAGTTTGGCGGGCAGGTCGATGCGCGAAAGGTATTCGGCGATGGCCACCACGTCCTCGTCGGGCAGCTCGCGGTCGTTGGCGTAGGGGATCATGGGAATGTTGATCCGCTCACGGGTTTTGAACAGCGTGATCTGACGGGCGATGTAATGGGCATCGAGCCCGGCCAGCCGCGGGTATTCGCCATCGGGCGTCCCCTGGGCCTTGTCGCCATGGCAGCCGGCGCAGGTTTCCAGGATTTCCTCGCCCAGCTCCAGATCGGGATCCGCTGCCAGCGGTGCCAGCGGCGGCAGATGGTGGGAGATCCCCTTGTGGCAGTCGATGCAGGTGCCGCCGGCCTGGAGGGCCCGGGTGTGGCGATCGGCCGCGAAGCGGCCCTGCTCGGCGATCTTCATGGCCGTGAACTGGTGACAGTTGCGGCATTCCCGGGAATCGGTCCGCTTCATCACCGACCACACGTGCTCGGCCAGCTGCGGACGGCGGGCGGCGAACTTTTCGGGCGTGTCGATGGTGCCCACCAGCCAGTGATACAGCTCGTTGGAGGCCTGGATCTTGCGCACCACCTTGGGCCACCACTCCCGGGGCACATGACAGTCCGGGCAGGCGGCCTGCACACCGGAGGGATTTTCGTGATGCACCGAGGGCTGATATTCCCGGTACACCGTGTCCCGCATCTCGTGGCAACTGATGCAGAACTCGAGGGTATTGGTCGCTTCCATCGCCGTGTTGAACCCGCCCCACAGGACGATTCCGACGAGGATGAAAACGATGGCAGAAAACAGGGATGTCTTGACCAGCAATTTCACAACAACCGTTCGCTACTGATAAGGCAGGTTGAACAAGCGGTAACGAGCATCCCTGCTCCGGGAACCGGACACCGGTTCAGGGCGCCAGCTTCGAGACGTAGTCGGCCAGGGCCTCGATTTCCTCGTCGCTGACCAGGTGCATCACCCCCTTCATGGCGGCGGTGTTGCCGTTGTTGCGGGCGCCGGACTTGATGTCCTTCATCTGCTGGATCATGTAGGCCTTGTTCTGGCCGGCGATCTTGGGATAGTTGGGCATGATCGGGGTCTTGCCGTCTTTCCCGTGACAGGCCGTGCAGGTCTTGGACTTGTAGAGGGCGGCCCCGTCGGGCGCGGCCGAAACGGCCAGCGGCGCGGCGGCCAGCATGCCGGCCAGACCCAGCGCGGCGAGGGATGCGATGTGTTTCATGTGACAACCTCCTGCTTGAGACAAAAGAAGGGGGGTGGAAACCACCCCCCGGAACGGTGTGTTGCAACGCGGTTACTTGATCTTCCTGGCGCCATTCTCTTCGAGGTAGGTCTTGGCGCGCAGGCCCAGGTCGGCGGCCTTCACCTGGTATTGCCACCACTGGTTGGCCCAGAGCATGGCATTCTGCCAGTCGCCCTTGGCGGCGGCGGCTTCGGCCTTGGCCCGGGCATCCTTGGCGAAGGCAAGCTGATCGGTGGCGTCTTCCACCAGGGCCACGACGGTCGGGAAGTCCTTGTAGTTGTGGCTGGTGATGAAGGCGACCACCTGATCGATGACCTTCTGGGTCTCGAGGTTGGTCTTGACCTGCTTCTCGTAGTCGGCCTTGGTGTAGCTCACCCCTTCCTTCATGACGGCCTTGGTGGCCTTGTAGCCCTTGGGCTTGACCAGCAGGTAGCCCTGCATCTCGAGGTGCAGCGCCGAGCAGAACTCGGTGCAGTAGTAGGGATAGACACCGGGCTTGTCGGCGACGAAGGTGGCCGAGGCGGTCTTGCCCGGCTCCAGCGAGAGCTGCACGTTCTGTCCGTACATGGCGAAGCCGTGCACTTCGTCCTCGGCCCGCTCCAGGTTGGTGAAGTGCAGTTTCACCGTATCGCCCTCGGTGACCTCGATGATCTCCGGGGTAATGTGGGAGCGGATGGTGGTGCCGTAGACTTCCACGGTGCACTTGCCACTGTCGTCACAGGTGCGCACGATCTTCTCGCGGCCGGCGCGGGTCTTGTAGGGCGAGCGCTTGTCTTCGCGGCTGTTCCAGCCCGAACGGTAACGCACGCCCGGCTTCAGCTTGTCGGCCTTGATGGCCACCGCATAGTGGGGCTCGCCCAGCGGCAGCGGCATGTCGTACAGGAGCTGCATCTTGTCGCCGCTGATGTCGATGAGCTGGTGGTTCTGCGGATGCAGCGGGCCGACCGGGTTGAAGCGGTCGATGGCCAGCTTGTTGAGGGCCACCAGGTACTTGCCGTCGGGCGAGACGGTATCGCCTTCCATGGTCATCAGGTGACCAACGTTGTAATGGATGGGCAGCTGATCCAGTACCTTGCCCTTGCAGTAGTCCCACTTGGTGATCATGGAATCCACGTAGATGGAGGTGTAGGCCACGCAGGGCTTGGAATCGAACTGGGTGTGCAACGGACCCAGGCCCACGTTGACCGACTTGTCCAGCGCGGTCTTGAGGGCGATGATGGGGATCCCGTACGGGTCCTTGCCCTGGAACTTCTTCTGTTCGATGGCCTGCTTGATTTTCTCCCAGCTGTACACCCAGGTATGGCTGTCCAGCTTGCCGGAGACCACGATCCGCTTGCCGTCCGGCGTCACGTCCACGCCGTGCGGGCTCTTGGGCTCCGGAATCAGGTACAGCAGGCCTTCCTTGACGGCCTGGGCGATGGGAATCATGTAGTGCCCCTTGACCTTCTTGACCTTGCCGGCCTTGACCAGCTCGGCGGCCTTCTTCCAGTTGGTCACGTGCATGAAGTCGGTGTCCTTGGAGGAGCAGCCGGCCTCGAAGGGCGGGCGACCCCGCTCGATGCCGCCCACGTAACGCTCGGAACAGAAGGAGTTGGTGAAGCCCCAGCCGTAGGACGGGCCCTTGCCGGCATCGGACAGATCCTGGCTGTAGGGCGGCAGTTCGAAGGTGAAGGACTGGCTCAGATCGATCCGGCCCTTCTTGTTGTCGAACTTGAGGTAGGTCAGACCGCCCCGGTACTTCTCGTTGAACTCCTCCAGGGGCACGAAGTCGTCGGAGAAGGGCGCGGCGTACTGGGCGGCGTGCATCACGTATTCGGTGTTGGGCGTGACGAAGGTGCCGCCGTGGGCCGACTTGAAGAAGGGATTGACCACGATCTGCTTGGTCTCGAAGTCATGCAGATCGATGACCGCTACCCGCGGGTTGGCCTTGTCGTTGAGGAACACGTAGCGGCCGTCGTACTCGCCGTTGGTTTCCGAAATGGCCGGATGGTGGGTATCCCCGAACAGGATGTCCTTGCCGTTGATGCGGCCCTGGGCCAGCACTTTCTTGGATTCGTCGTCGAAGCCGTAGCCCTGCCAGGGCTCGGGGGTGAACACGGCCACATACTTGAGGATGCGCATGGACGGCACGCCGTAGACGATGAGCTGGCCACTCTGGCCGCCCGAGCTGAGCACGATGTATTCATCGCGCCCGCCGCTGGGCGTGTAGGTCTTGGCGGCGGCCAGAATGTCCTTCTCGCTCAGGCCGCGGCGTTTCATCACGTCCTTGAGCGTTTCCTGTGACCAGGCGCTGCTGCCGGCACCGAGCGCTAGCCCGATCCCCAGCAGTGCCGAAGCCACGCGTTGAGTGGTTCTGTTCATGGGGTGCAACCTCCCTAAGGTCGTCATGGGTCAGGAATCTTGTCGTCGTCCAACCCGCTCCCCTGCGGTCCTGCCCTGCCATGAATACGCCCGTGGCGATACAGGTGTTGGATATCCGACACTATGGGACAGAATTGTCTGTCATGCGACGGTGAATCCCTTGATCTTGGTCAAATCACGCCACTTTTTCCGCCCGCCCCGCCGCTTGGCAGATCTGGCAGCCGTCAGTGGCTGGTGCCGGCGGAACGGTGGATCTTGTTCCAGACGTTGTACTTGCCGGAGGGCTTCTTCATCGGCAGGCGTTTGATTTCCTTCAGCGTGGCCGCGTCGTAGATCACCAGGGCGCCGTCCGGGTCCCAGATGCTGAGCAGGGCATATTTCCCGTAACGGTCGAACTCCACGTGGGCCGCCACCTTGCCCGGCGCCGGCTGCAGGGTGCGGACGATTTCCAGCGTGCGCTTGTCGATCACATGCACCTTGTCCTTGTGGGGACCGAAGAACACGTCCACCCAGGCATAGGGCGTGTTTTCGTGGCTGCGCATGAAGAAACCCGGCCCGAGGGTCTTGATGCGCTTGATCACCTTCCAGTCGGTCATGTCCACCACCGTGACTTCGCCGCTGCGCAGATTGGGAGTGGCGAACACCGGGTGGCCCCGGTAATTCCAGGTGATGCCCGATCCCAGGTGCGGCATGCCCGGCAGATCGAGCGTGGCGATCTTGCGGCCCACGATCAGGTTGATCACCTGGGCGTTGTTGCCGTCCCGAGAGGCGCCGATCAGGTGCTCGTAGGGCGGATCGAAGAAGAAGTCGTCGAGGATGCCGTCGAGACGGATGCGGCGGACGGGAAACGGCCCGCGATCCACCGCCCCTTCCTCGTACTGGTAGTCGTGCATGGGCCCGATATAGACCGGTTCCGGTTCGTCCAGATAGCTGATCTCCCAGACCTCCGGAATATCCTTGAGGGCGACGATGAAGCTGCCCCGCGGCGGGGCGCTGTACACGGCGGAGACCCGGGACGTCTTGCCGTCCAGGGCGCGGGCCGGAATGACCTTGATGAGCGACAGGTCCCGGGCATCCAGCAGCACCAGCGAATGGGGCAGATAGTTGCCCACCAGCACGTAGCGGCCGTCGCCCGAAACCGCCAGGTTGCGGGTATTGATCCCGGCGCGGATCTCCACCGTGGTCTTGAGGTTGTACATGTCGAACTTGCTGATCCACCCATCCCGCGAGGCGAAATACACATACCGGCCGGAAGGCGAATACTTGGGCCCGCCATGCAGATTGCGCCGGGTCCTGAAACGGTGGAGGGGCCGCAGGCGGTCACCGTCGAGGATGGTGGCGTGGTGGTCGCCCAGCTCCACCACCACGAAGAGGTTGAGGGGATCGGCGGCATAGATCGGCTTGTCCGGCAGGCTCCCCGGCGGCACGTGGACGATGCGCGACGCGCGGATTTCGGCCTCCCCCCAGGTGGGCACCTCCGGCAGGGGGGTATAGATGTGGTTCACCAGGGCGGCGATTTGCGCATCGTCGAGCTTGCCGCCGAAGGCCGGCATCTGGGTGGCCGGGCGGCCCTTCTCGATGACCTTCGCCGCGGCCGGCTTGCGCAGGCGCACCAGATTCTCGGGCAGCAGGGCCGGGCCCATGCGCCCCAGGCGGTCGGCGCCGTGGCATTCGGCGCAGTGCTGCCGGTACAGGGCGGCGGCATCGGGGGCGGCCTGAACGAGGCCGGGAAGCAGAACGAGCAGCAGGACAGGCAGATGGCGAAGCATGGCGTCTCCCGGGGCGACAGGATGCGGCCATTGAAGCCCGCCTGCCCGGAAGATGCCTTGACGGCGATCAACCCCCGCCGAACCTCACCCCACCAACGGCCGATCGGGGCCGCTGCGGCGATCCACGAACAGGCGGTTGCCCGGCCGGCGCTTGGCCTGGCGCTTGGCCTCCGAAGCCAGGGCCGCCACCTCGTGATGGGAATGGCAGCGCCGCGGATCGGGCCGCACGGCGCCGATCGACAGACTCAGAAAGCCGAAGCGCTGGGGCTGGCCCTGCCGATCGGAGGCAACGATCCCGCCGCGCAGGCGATCCGCGGCCGTGTAGAAATCCTTTACCGTGCTGGCGAAGGTGGCCAGGATCCGTTCGCAGCGCGCCTGCCAGTCGTCACTGCCGAAGATCAGGATGAAGTCATCCCCACCCACGTGACCGACGAAGTCCCGCTCCGGATCCACGTGCACAGTGAAGATTTCCGCCACCTTGCGCAAGACCTTGTCACCCTGGTTGTAGCCATAGACATCGTTGAATGGCTTGAAATTGTCCAGATCACAATAGGCGATGACGAAGGGCCGTGCCTCGGCCAACAATTGATCGATCAACTCGTAGATGGGCACGTTGCCCGGCAGGAGGGTCAGTGGATTGGCGTAGCGGGCATTGCGGATCTGCAGATCGGTGATCTTCTTCAACAGATCGATCACCTTGCCGATACCGACGAAGCGGCCATTCTCCACGATCACGAAATCGTCTTCCACCCGCAAGTCGGTTTGCGCCGTGATCAGCTGGCTGGTCTGTTCGACCCCCAGATCCTTCTCCACCACCACCGGAATGGCCTCCATGAATTCGGCCAGGGGCTTGCCGCCGTACAGGGCGCGCCCATACAGATTGGCAAACAGCTCCATGACCACGTTGCGGCGCACCTGCCCGACAGGCCGGTGCGCCTCGTCCACCACCGGCAGGGTGGTCAGCAGACGGTGCCGGGCGAACAGATCCACCGCCGCCTCCACCCGGGTGTCGCGGCGCACGGTGGGCGACTCACGCAACAGCAGGGACACCGACTCGGAGAGGCGAAACGGCCGGTTCAGAAACTGGCGCCGCTGGTGGCTGGCGAACAGGCTGCGGGCCACGAACTTCTCCGGCGCGGCGGTGGGCCGGGCGATGTAATACCCCTGGCCGTATTCGATGCCCATGTCGTGAATCACGGCAAACTCCTCCGCGACTTCGATACCTTCGGCGATCACCCGGCAATCGAGACCGTTGGCGATGTCGAGTATCGAGCGGATGAATTCCTGCTTGACCTTGTCTTCATGGATGCCCTGCACGAAATGCCGATCGATCTTCACGTAATCGGGCCGCAGCTCCGACCACATGCGCAGACCGGCATAGCCGGCACCGAGATCGTCGATGGCGATTTCGAAGCCCAGGGATCGGTAATGGCGGGTGGCTTCGCGGATGATGTCGTAGTCGTCGAGGGGATGGCGCTCGGTCAGCTCGATCACCACCTGGCCCGGGGTCAGGCCAACTCGTTCGAGCATCGCCAGTGTCTGTTCCGGGTGATTGGCCGCCTGCAACAGCGTCACCGGGCTGGCATTGAGAAAGATCTTGCCCGGCAGGCGCTGGTGGCAGAAACGGCGCATGGCCAGTTGCCGGCACAGCAGCTCCAGCTCGCACAGGCGCCGGCCGCGCTCGGCCACGTCGAACAGCATCAGGGGGCTGTGCAGAGGGCTGTCGGACGGGCCGCGGCTCAGGGCTTCGTAACCGTGAATGCTCTGCTGGACGATGTTGACGATGGGCTGGAACACCGAGAGGATATCCTGGCGGGCGATCACCCGCTCCAGCTCGGCAACCAGATCCCCCATGTTCACGTTGCTCTCTCCGATCGGCTCCGGCCAGGTTCCGATGGCCGGCGCGGCGGTTGCCGGATCAGGCTTTCCGGCTAATCCACATTTTTTCTGTCTCATTGTCCGTTCACTCTAGGCGCGAAATGTGACCGGGGTGTGACAGGCCCATTTCCGGGTCCAGCCCTTGAGAAAGGGTCTGCGCAGCCATACGACGGAGACGAAACGACCCCGAGGCCGACGAGAACATGAGCCACAGCAACCTGCGCGATCTGATGTGGGCGGAAGCCCTGGAGATGCTGGAGCGGGCCGAGCGCCTCCAGCGCCACTTCTTTCAGCCGGGCCAGGGCTCGCCCCGGCCCACCTGGGAGCCGCCCGCGGACGTGTTCGAGACACCCGGCACCCTGTGGGTGATCGTGGCCTTGCCCGGGGTGCCGGCCGATCGGGTCGAAGTGCATGTGGAAGCGGGGCGGCTGGTGGTGCGCGGGGTGCGGCCCACCCCCGCCGCCCTGCGCCGGGCCCGCATCCATCGTCTCGAAATCCCCCAGGGGCGCTTCGAGCGCCGCCTGCAACTGCCATCCGGCCGCTATGAACCGGCGGCCAGCGAAGTGCGCGACGGCTGCCTCGTGCTGCAATTGCGCCGGCTCGACTGACAGGCTGTTGACAATCACCGGTTTTCAACCGCCTGCCCACAGGGGAAACGCAAAATGAACGACGAAACCCGCACAGCCGACACCACCACCGAAAGCACGCCCCCCGCCCTGCCGGAGGATGCGCTGATCATCCTGCCGGTGCGCAACACGGTGCTGTTCCCGGGGGTGGTGCTGCCCCTGTCCATCGGTCGGCCCCGCTCCATCGCCGCCGCCCAGGAAGCGGCGAAACAGGAGCGGCCCATCGGCATCCTGCAACAGAAGGATGGCAGCGTGGACAACCCCCAGGCAACGGATCTGTACGAGGTGGGCACCGAGGCGGTGATCCTGCGCTACGTCACCGCTCCCGACGGCAGCCACCACATCATCTGCCAGGGGCAGCGCCGCTTCCGGGTGCGGGAATACCTCGACGGTCATCCCTTCCTGCTGGCCCGGGTCGAATACCTGCAGGACGACGAGACCCTCACGCCCGAGATCGAGGCGCGCATGGAACACCTGCGCCGCCAGGCCGCCGAGGCGGCGGAACTGATGCCGCAGGTGCCCGGCGAACTGGTCGCCTCGCTCGAGGCCATCCCCACCCCCGGCCTGCTGGCCGACACCATCGCCGGTTTTCTGGATCTGAAACCGGAAGAGAAACAGGAACTGCTGGAAACGCTCGACGTGAGCCGGCGCCTGGAACGGGTCGCCGCCCTGCTCGCCCACCGCCTCGCGGTGCTGCGCCTGACCCAGGAAATCGAACAGCAGACCAAGGAAGCGGTAGACAAGCGCAACCGCGAGTTCCTGTTGCGCGAACAGCTCAAGACCATCCGCCGCGAGCTGGGCGAAACCGAAGGCCAGCCGCAGGAGCTGGCCGAACTGGCCCAGGCCATCGAGGACGCCGGCATGCCCGAGGACGTGGAGGAACAGGCCCGCCGGGAGCTGACCCGCCTGGAACGACTCTCGGAAGAGTCGGCCGAATATACCCTGATCCGCAACTATCTCGACTGGCTCACCGCCCTGCCCTGGAACCGGGTGGACGAGGACGTGATCGATCTGGAAAAGGCCCGGCGGATCCTCGACGAGGATCACTATGGTCTGGAGAAGGTCAAGAAGCGGATCCTCGAATACCTGGCGGTGCGCAAGCTCAATCCAGAAGGCCGCGGCCCAATCCTCTGTCTGGTGGGCCCGCCCGGCGTGGGCAAGACCTCGCTCGGGCGCAGCATCGCCCGCGCTACCGGGCGCAAGTTCGTGCGCGTGGCCCTCGGCGGGGTGCACGACGAAGCGGAGATCCGCGGCCACCGGCGCACCTACATCGGCGCCATGCCCGGCAACATCATCCAGGCCATCCGCAAGGCCGGCACCCGCAACCCCGTGTTCATGCTCGACGAGCTGGACAAGCTCGGCGCCGGCGGCTTTCACGGCGACCCGGCCGCGGCCCTGCTGGAAGTGCTGGATCCGGAACAGAACAGCCAGTTCCAGGACAACTATCTTGGCGTGCCCTTCGATCTCTCGCAGGTCATGTTCATCGGCACCGCCAACGTGCTCGACACCATTCCCGGGCCACTGCGGGATCGCATGGAGATCATCGAGATCCCCGGCTACACCGAAGAAGAAAAACTCGAAATCGCCCGGCGCTACCTGGTGCGGCGCCAACTCGAGGACAACGGCCTGAAGCCCGAACAGTGCCGGATCGAAGACGCCGCCCTCAGGCGCATCATCCGCGAATACACCCGTGAGGCCGGCTGCCGCAACCTGGAACGGGAGATCGGCGCCGTGTGCCGCCACGTGGCCATGCGCGTGGCGCTGGGCGAAATCGAATCGGCCACCATCGGCCCAGACGACATTCCCGAAATCCTCGGCCCGCCGCGCTTCGAGAACGAAGTGGCCATGCGCACCAGCATCCCCGGGGTGGCCACCGGCCTGGCCTGGACGCCGGTGGGCGGCGACATCCTGTTCATCGAATCGGCCCGCGTGCCCGGCAACGGCCGGCTGATCCTCACCGGCCAGCTCGGCGACGTGATGAAGGAAAGCGCCCAGGCCGCCCTCTCCCTGGTCAAGGCCCGTGCCGAATCCCTCGGCATCGATCCGGCCCTGTTCAAGGACAGCGATATCCATGTCCACGTCCCCGCCGGTGCCATCCCCAAGGACGGCCCCAGTGCCGGGGTGGCCATCTTCGTCTCCCTGGTCTCCCTGCTCACCGGCCGCCGCGTGCGCCAGGATACCGCCATGACCGGCGAAATCAGCCTGCGCGGCCTGGTGCTGCCCGTGGGCGGCATCAAGGAAAAATGCATCGCCGCCGCCCAGGCCGGCATCCGCCGCGTCCTCCTCCCCCAGCGCAACCGCAAGGACTTCGAGGAAATCCCCGAAGCCGCCCGTCGGGAACTGCAGTTCGAATGGCTGGAGAACGTGGATCAGGCCATCGAGTCCGCACTCGAACCCGCCACCGCGTCGGAACCCGGTAACGAAACGGCCGCGTGATTGCGGGAAAAAGGCGCTGCCCTACCACACGGAACACGAGCCTCCAGCGGCCAAGCCGCCCCCCTTTCCAGATAACTCGTCAGACGATCCAGGATCGACCAGCCGTGCTACTCGCTCCGTGCAGACGTCAGATTCAGGGCGCCACCTCACAACCGACCAGATTGTTGTTTTTATTGAGTATATTTTAACCCCCAACTCAATTCAGGGATTGCGGAACACCCTGGCACGTTCTATCCTTGAGCAGTCAGGCTCGGGATCTCCTGACGTATTATCCAGAAGACGTAGATCCCGGATTCATAATTTCCAGGTAATCATCTGTTAGAAGTAAGAATATGTATTTTTTGATCGATGCGAATGTTGCGGCCGGATACTATTTGCCGCGTTCTCTAAATTCAAAAAAGGCGCAGGAGTCGATTCGGCTCATATTGAACTATGTTCGTGCAAACCCAGATAAGTATTTTATATATATCCCGAATTTTTGCGTTGCCGAGACATTTTCAGTTTTTATGAAACACAGCTTCGGGCACTGGAATAGTCATGTTAAGAAGAAGGGTACGATTGATACACGCATATATAAGAGGGTATGCAAACAGTTTCAGAAGGATATTCATAACGGACATTTTATGTATCACTATGAATTGTCTCGTTATCACATTCTTGGCATAAATCTCGTGGCACCAATAGATCATTATTACAAGATATCTAGAGGAAAAAAGCGTGTAACACCTATGGGGACATTTGATCATCTGATTATCAGCATGGGTATTCACTTAGCGCATATTCATGGGCGGGATAAGGTTTGTATTTTGTCATGTGATGACCGTCTCATTGATATTTTGAAGAAATGTAAATCTCATATACCACGAAGTATAGTCAAAAAACTAGATTTAACTTCTGCTCATGAGCTCACAGGGAGAATGTTTGGTCCTAAATTATTTCCTAAGCATCTAAACCTGAAAACCGCAACGAAAAAGGAATATGAGCGTATTTTTCCATCTTGGCCATTGCCAGAGGTGAAGATACGGCGGGTATATAGGCATGTAGAGAAATAACTTCTAACAATACGCTTGTTCGGACGCAAACTCCGCTGCGCTTCGTTTGCGCCGCACAGCTTTATCGTTAGGTGCGGTCTCTTCTTGCGCCAAGTCAAACGGCCATGCCGACAAGCGAACCTGACAGTTGCAAAGATTGAAGCATGGAATCGCTTTTTTCCGGCAATCGTCTTGTGAATGAGACATTCCGGACTGTCTTCTGGAACGCTCCAAAAGTGAAATCCAATCATGCCCTTGTAGGTTGGCCTCGGTGTGCCCCTTGGGTATCAGGCCGACATGTCGGACTAAAGCCCGACCTACAGCGGCGATTTTTCGCAACGGTCAGAATAACGGATTAAGCACCTCGGAATTATTTTTTGGCAAGTGTTATTCTGCAGGAGCAGGCAAGCCTCGAAGGGGGCATTTTCGCGGCTTGCGCCGCTCCTACGTCAAACGATTCGCGGTGAGACAACCAATTGCTATCGCGCGCGCCGTGTCCAGGGGGTGACGGCCAGCCTTTCTTTGCCATTTTCCACCCCTATCTCCTCGTCTGTCAGATAGCAGGCCGGATCTTCGGCCCAGAAGTTGCCGGTGAGTTGCCAGGCACGCACGCGGGTGTTGCCGCCGCAGATGGCCTGTTCGCGGCAGGCGGCGCAGCGGCCTTCGAGGGGGCGGGGGCGGGATTTGAGTCCGGCCATGAGGGGATCGGCAGTGTCGGGCCAGATTTGGGAAAAGGGCCGCTCCTTCACGTTGCCCAGGTCGTAGTCCCACCAGAAGGTGTCGGGGTGGACGTTGCCAAGGTTGTCGATGTTGGCGATGTTCACGCCGGAGCTGTTGCCGCCCCAGCGTTCGAGCAGGGTGCGCAGGTGATCGGCGCGCTCGGGGAAGCGTTGTTCCACCCAGCGCAGCAGGTAGACGCCGTCGGCGTCGTTGTTGCCGGTGACGAACTCCCGTTCGCGGCCGGCCCGCAGATCGGCCAGGCAGGTTTCGAACAACAGATCCATGGCCTCGCGGGTGAGGCGATGGACGGCGTCGTCCTTGCGGTTGCGGTTGCCGCGCCCGGCATAGTTCAGGTGGGAGAGGTAGAACTTGTCCACGCCTTCGGCATCCATCAGGCGCAGCAGATCCGGCAGCTCGTGGGCGTTGTCCATGGTGAGGGTGAAGCGCATGCCGACCTTGATGCCGGCTTCGCGGCACAGGCGGATGGCGCGCAGGGATTCGTCGAAGGCACCGATCCGCCGGCGGAAGCGGTCGTGGGTTTCGCGCAGGCCATCGATGCTGATCCCCACGTAGTCGTAACCGATGTCCGCCACCTTGCCGATCATGGCCTCGTCGATCAGGGTGCCGTTGGTGGACAGCCCCACATAAAAGCCCATGGCCTTGGCCCGGCGGGAGATGTCGAAGAGGTCGGGGCGCAGCAGGGGTTCGCCGCCGGAGAGGATGAGCACGGGCACGCCGAATTCGCGCAAGTCGTCCATGACCGTGTAGACCTCGTCGGTGGTCAGTTCGCCGGGGAAGTCCTTGTCGGCCGAGATGGAATAGCAGTGCTTGCAGGTGAGGTTGCAGCGGCGGATCAGGTTCCAGATCACCACCGGGCCCGGCGGCTCGCGGTGCGGGCCGAGGGGCGTGGGCTCGAGCACTTCCTTCAGGTAGCGGGTGATGCGGAACATGGTGGGTCTCCTGGGTTCATGGGCCCTCACCCCGTCCCTCTCCCGGCGGGAGAGGGGGTCCTTCGACGAGGGTCGTACAACAGCAAGACAGATCTCATTCCCGATATGCCGGCTCCGCTGCGCTTGAGTCGGCCGAGGTTGTGGCAGCACGTCGTCATGCCTCTCACCTCGTCCCTCGGCCCTCGCCCCTGCCGAGGCGCAGGCCGGTTTTCTTGAGGATACGGCTGCTGAACAGGATGTCGTGGGCGCGGCAGGCATCGCCGAGCAGGTCGGCGATCTGTCGGGCCTGTTGCCGGGCTTCTTCGCGGCTGCGGGCGTGAACCATGGCGAAGAGGTTGTAGGGCCAGTGGGGCGGATGGCGGGGCCGGCGGTAACAGTGGCTGACGAAGTCCAGGGCGCCCACGGCCCGGCCCAGTTCGTCCACCCGGGCGTCGTCCACGTCCCAGACGGTCATGCCGTTGGCGGTGTAGCCCAGGGCGTAGTGATTGGGCACGGCGCCGATGCGGCGGATGGCGCCGTGTTCCTGCAGGCGGCGCACCCGTTCGAGCACCTCGGCTTCGCTGCTGCCCACCTGTTCGGCCACGGCCTGCCAGGGCCGGGGCACCCGCGGCAGGCCGGCCTGGGTGGCGCGCACGATGCGCCGGTCCAGGTCGTCCAGCAGCAGGGGCAGATCGGCGGGCACGGCGTTCATGCGCTCAGACCTCCAGCTTCAGGCGCAGGTGGTATTCGGCTTCCTTGGGCATATCGTACACGGGCAGGCCGGTGCGTGCGGCAATCTCGGTGTTGAGCCGGGCGATCTCCTCGGGCCGTTCGGTGGCGAGGACGAACCACATGTTCAGTTCGTGCTCGCGGCGGTAGTTGTGGGCCACTTGCGGATAGGCGTTGACGAGTTCGGCCACCTCGTCGAAGCGCGCCTCGGGCACGGCCATGGCCACCAGGCTGAAGGCGCCGCCGAGGCGCTCGGCATCGTACAGTGGGCCGAAGCGGGTGAGCACGCGGCGGGCCAGGAGGGCGTCGAGGCGTTGCAGCAGTTCCGCCTCGGCGATGCCCAGTTCGGCGGCGACCTCGGCATAGGGGCGTTCGCTCAGGGGCAGGCCGTCCTGCAGGCGGTTGACGATGGCCCGGTCGAGCGCGTCCAGTTCAGCCATGACGGGCCTCCGGGGCATGGTAGAGGGCGCCACGCTGCTTGAAGCGGCGGCGGCTGAACAGCACTTCGCGGGCGATGCCCTCGAGGCCGCATTCGCGCACCAGGCGTTCGATGTTGGCCAGCACCTCGTCGCGATCCCGCCCGTGGATCATGGTGAAGAGGTTGTAGGGCCAGTCGGGCAGGCGCCGCGGGCGGCGGTAGCAGAGGGTCACGAAGTCGAAGCGGCCCATGCAGGCGCCGAGGGCGTCCACCTGCGCGTCGGGGATGTCCCAGACGGTCATGGCGTTGGCCCGGTAACCCAGTTCGTGATGGCGCACCACCACGCCCAGGCGCTTGATCACGCCGCGCGCCAGCAGGCGTTGCAATCTTGCGATGACCTCGGCTTCCGGCAAGCCGATGCGCCGGCCGATTTCGGCATAGGGATCGGGCACCAGCGGCAGGCCGGTCTGGATGGCGGCAATCAGGGCCTCGTCGTCCCCGTCGAGCACGGCGGGGACGGGCCAGCGGGCCGGCTTGCGGGTCACCTTCATGTCCATTGCAGTTCGAACCCCAGGTCGATGTGATAGTCGGCCAGCATGGGCAGGCGCAGCAGCGAGCGGCCGGTGCGCCGTTCGATGTCGTCGAGCACCCGGGCCAGCGCCGCCTCGTCTTCGGCGGTGACCACGAACCAGAGATTGAAGCGGTGTTCGCGCTGGTAGTTGTGGTTCACCTCGCGGTATCCGTTGACGATGTCGGCGACCGTTTCCAGCTCGGCCTCGGGCACGGCCATGGCCGCGAGGGTGGAGGCGCCGATGCTGTTGGCGCGAAACACCGCGCCCACCCGGCTGACGAAGCCCCGCTCGCGCAGCGTTCGCAGGGTCTCGATGACCTCCTGCTCGCTCACGCCCAGGCGTTCGGCGATGGCAGCGAAGGGCCGCGGCACCAGCGGCAGGCCGTGCTGGTAGTCGTTGAGCAGGTGCTTCTCCAGCGGTTCGAGTTCGGCGGCCTTGTCGAGACGGGGTTGGCGATGCATGGCTGCTCCTAAATACAAGTTCCAAATACTGGACCACTTGGGCAAGAGTGCCTGATTCCAACACCGCCCTCTGGGACGGAGAGTCGTTTCGTGACACGCCGTGAATACCTCCCTGTAGGCTCGACGGCCGCATCCCTGCGGCCGACGGTCACGAAACGACTCTCCGTCCCAGAGGGCTCAGAGCCAATGAACCATGGTCTGATATTTGGAACTTTCATTTAGAGGCCGATCCGGTGGGCGCGGGCGGTCAGAAAGATCCCGCTGGGTTTGGGCACGCGGTGCCGGGCGAGGATGGCGAAGGTGCGGGTGTCGTAGACGGTCACCCGGTTGTCGTCGCGGGCCGAGATCCAGACCTGCTCGCCGCGGGGCGTGAACTCCATGTGCAGCACCGCCTTGCCGGGCTTGAGGGTGCCGACGATTTCCAGGCTGTCGGTGTCGATGATCTGCACCGTGTCGTTGCGCGGGAAGGCGAAGTTGACCCACACCTGGCGGCCGTCGGGGCGGGCCATGACGAACACCGGCTGGCCGTGGACGGGAATCGCGCCGACCTGCTTCCAGGTGTGGCGATCCACCACCAGCACCGCGTGGCGGCCCACGGCGGGCAGGAAGGCGTAGTCTTCGGTCATGGCCCAGCCTTCGAGGTGGGGCATCTTGTACACCGGCAGCTTCTTCTGGCCCCGTCCGTAGCCCTGGAGGATGCGCCGCACGCCCTTCTCCGGATGCCAGAGATCCAGCAGGGCCAGGCCGTCTTCGCCGAACAGGCCGGCGATGTAGTAGCGGCCATCGGGGGTGATGAGGCCATCGTAGGGCTGCTTGCCGATGTTACGGAACTTCGTGATGAGGGGCGTGCCGCCGTTGCTGAAATCGGCGATCCAGATTTCGCCCGTGTCGTACAGGGAGAACACGAAGCGCTGGCCGGGGGCGTCCACCAGCCCCACCACCTTGGAGCGCCGCTCGCCGTAGGGCGTGGCCGGGATGTCGGCCACCGGCTCGAGGGTGGCGGCATCGAAGACCCGGACCCCGCCGGGGGTGTAGTTGGAGACGGCGATGAGCCGCCCGTCCTGCGAGATGGCGCCGCCGATGCTGTTGCCGGACTGGAGAAGGCGTTTTTCGAGCGTGGCGGTGAGCAGGTCCACCTTGCTCAGGCCGCCATCGCGGCCGAACACGTAGGCGTGGCGTTCGTCACGGGAGAACACCACCGAGGCATGGGAAAGATCACCGAGTCCCGTCACCTCGCCCAGCAGCGTGCGGCCGGTGGTTTCGAGGATCCGCACCGCGCCGCTGGCCCGTTCGATGATGAGCCCCATGTCGCCGGTGCCGCGCAGCGCAGGGGAGGCGGCACAGGCGGCCAGCAGGAGGATCAGCAGGAACAGGAGGGGGCGTCTCATCGGATTGCCTCGCCGCGCAACAGGGTCTGCACCAGCCAGTCGATGTCCTCGGCACTGAGCATACCGCCCCAGGGGGGCATGGGGGTACCGGGCCGGCCCTGGACGATGGTCCGGCGCAGGAATTCGGGCGACTTGCCGGCCAGCGCCTGCGGCGTGAGGGCCGGCCCCAGGCCGCCCTTGAGGGTCATGCCGTGGCAGGAGCCGCAGTCCTGCAGGAGCAGATCGCGCAGCTCGCCCTGGCGGGCCGGCGAGGGCGACGCCAGCGCCGATGCCGGGGCAAGGCACAGCCACAGCCCCGCGGCCAGCGTGGCGAGCGCCGCACGCCGGCTAGCCATGCCCTTCCCTCCGCACCACGGCCTCGGCGGTGGCCGCGGCGGGCTGGAACCAGTCCAGCGTTTCGGCCAGGGACACCACGCGGCCGATGACGAACAGCACCGGCGGCCGGCAGCCGGCCCGGCGCACCGTCTCCGGCAGTTCAGCCAGGGTGGTGACGAGGCGCCGCTGGCGGGCGGTGGTGCCCTGTTCGATGGCCGCCGCCGGCGTGTCGCCGGGCAGGCCGGCGCGCTGCAACTCGCGCACGATCCGGCCGATGCTGGCCAGGCCCATGTAGATCACCAGGGTCTTGTCGGCATCGGCCAGGGAGCGCCAGTCCAGTTCCAGGGGCCGATCGTCGCGGGCGTGGCCGGTGACGAACTGCACCCCGCTGGCCAGGCCGCGATGGGTCAGGGGAATGCCGGCATAGGCGCTGCAGGCCGAGGCGGCGGTGATGCCGGGCACCACCTCGAAGGGGATGCCGTGCCGCACGAGATGGGCCGCTTCCTCGCTGCCCCGCCCGAAGACGAAGGGATCGCCGCCCTTGAGGCGGACCACCACGTGATCCGCTTCGGCCAGGCGCCGCAGCAGATCGTTGATCTCGGACTGGGGCACCGGGTGGCGGCCACTGCGCTTGCCCACGCAGATGCGGCTGATGCCGGGGGGAATCTGTTCCAGAATTTCGTCTGACACCAGACGGTCGTACACGACCACGTCGGAATTCTGCAACAGACGCCAGGCCTTGACGGTGAGCAGTTCGGGATCGCCGGGGCCGGTTCCAACCAGATAGACGCGACCTGTCATGCGCTGCCCTCCGCGTTTGCCGAAAGAGAAGCCGGTCAGGCGGCGCCCGCGGGCGCCGCCTGCCGGGAAGACATCAGTAGATGTCGTGCATGGTGTTGTAGACGTTGAACTTGCCGGTCGGCGTGACCAGGCGCTTGTCCTTGATCACGGCCTTGAGCTTCAGGGTCTTGTCGTCGACGATGACGATGGCCGACTCCTGCTTCTTGCCGTTCCACACCGAGAACCAGACTTCGTCGCCCTTCTTGTTGAACTCGGGCTGCACGACGCGCTTGGGTCCGTCACCCAGCTTGGCCCACTTGGCGATGGGCAGCACCTTGTAGGGCTTGTCGAGGTTCTTCAGATCGAAGACCGCGACACTCTGGCTCTGGTTGGGATCCGGGTTGAGCGGCGTGTCCACGTACAGATGCCGGGACTTGGGATGGGTCTTGATGAACAGCGAACCCCCACCCTGGCCCTGCAGGGTGCGCACCACCTTCCAGGCGTACTTTCTGTGCCGCTTGGGATCGGTGCCGATCACGGCGATGGTGTTGTCGCCCAGGTGGCTGGTGGCCCACACCGGCCCATACTTGGGATCCCGGAAGTTGGCGCCCCGGCCCGGATGCGGGATCTTGCCGACGTCGATCAGCTTGACCAGCTTGTCGGTCTTGGAATCGACCACCGCGATCTTGTTGGACTTGTTGGCCGCCGTGAGGAAGTAGCGGTGCGTGGAGTCCCAGCCGCCGTCATGCAGGAAGCGGGCGGCGTCGATGCTGGTGATCTTCAGGTTGTCGAGGTCGCTGTAGTTGACCATCAGCACCTTGCCGGTTTCCTTGACGTTGACGATGAACTCCGGATGCTCGTGCGAGGCCACGATGGCGGCCACACGGGGCTCCGGATGATACTCCTGGGTGTCCACGGTCATGCCCCGGGTGGAGACGATCTTCAGGGGCTCGAGGGTTTCGCCCTTCATGATCACGAACTGGGGCGGCCAGTAGGTGCCGGCGATGGCGAACTTGTCCTCGTAACCCTTGTACTTGGAGGTTTCCACCGAACGGGCTTCCAGACCCACCTTGATCTCGGCCACGTTGTCGGGCTTCTTCATCCACAGATCGATGAGATTGATCTTGGCGTCGCGCCCGATCACGTAGAGATAACGGCCGGAGGTGGACAGACGCGAAATGTGTACCGCGTAGCCCGTGTTGACCACGTTGATGATCTTCTTGGTGTCCCCGTCGATGAGGGCGACCTGCCCGGCATCACGCAGGGTGACCGAGAACAGGTTGTCGAGGTTGTATTTGTTCATCTTCCGCTTGGGACGCTTCTCCGGCGGAATGATGACCTTCCAGGTGGCCTTCATCTCCTTCATGCCGTACTCGGGCGGCACCGGCGGCTCGTGCTGCAGGTAACGGGCCATGATGTCGATTTCCTTCTCCGACAGTTCGCCCGAGGTGCCCCAGTTGGGCATGCCCGCCGGCGAGCCGTAGGTGATGAAGGTCTTCAGGTACTCGGTACCGCGCTTGAGCGTGATGTCCGGCGTCAGCGGCTTGCCGGTGGCCCCCTTGCGCAGCACCCCGTGACAGCCGGCGCAGCGCTCGAAGAAGATCTTCTTGGCGAGCTCGAACTCCTCCTCGGTCATGGGCGGCGCCTTGGGATGCGTCGTCTTGGCGCTTTCCGGGTTGATGGTGGAGGGCGCGCCCTGGTACTTCATCTCGGCCGACGAACCGCTCGGATGCTTCTCGGCGGCGAACGCCGATCCGGCCGTCAGCGACAGGACGAAGGCCGCGCCCGTCAGCAACATGGTGGAACGTTTCATGATGTGCCTCCCTCTGGCATGGAAAAGACAGGTGGATACCGTGGTCATTTCTAGTCCCTGCCTTGCGGGGCCGCCTTGACGTACGTCAAGCGCCGCGCCTGACCGCCGCCTTTTGACCGAGTCCGGTTCAGGCGGTGAGACGGGCGTACAACAGGGGCAGCTCGCCGGGCAGGTCGGCCGGGCGGCGGATCACCACGAAGCCGTCGGTGCCGAACATGTGCGGCAGGTAGTCACCGCCCTTGGCGTCGATGGTCACGCAGAAGGGCTGCAGGCCCTTGCGTTTCGCCTCCAGCACCGCCATGCGGGTGTCTTCGACGCCGTATCGCCCTTCGTACTGATCCAGATCGTTGGGCTTGCCGTCGGTGAGCAGGAGCAGCAGTTGCTGGCTGGCCGGCCGTTTCTCGAGCAGGTTCGTGGCCTGACGGATGGCCGCGCCCATGCGGGTGTAGAAACCCGGCTTGATGGCCGCGATGCGCCCCCGCGTCAGCGGGCCATGCCGCTCGTCGAAGGTCTTGAGCTGGTGGAAGCGCACGTGATCCCGGTGGCGGGAGGAAAAGCCGTACATGGCGAAATCGTCGCCGGTGGCCGAGAGGGCCTCGGCGAACAGCAGCAGGCTGTCGCGGATCACGTCGATCACCCGGGCCCGGTTGTCGATCCAGGCATCGGTGGAGAGGGACAGATCGGCCAGCAGCAGGCAGGCCAGGTCGCGCAGACCGCCACGGAAGTCCCGGTACAGGCCCTGGTCGGCCGAGGCATGGCCGAGCCGCTGCTCGGTGGTGAAGTCCAGGTAGGCCTCCAGATCCACCTCGCTGCCGTCGGGCTGGCCGCGGTGCCAGATCCGGCTCGGCACCAGGGCCTCGAACTGGCTGCGGATCCGCCGTGCCGTGCGCCGCAGGTGGTCGGGCAGTTCGCAGGGTTCGGCGTCGGCGGCGATCATGGGCTGGAGGCGGCAGTGATCCGGCTTGAGGGTGGCCTTGCGCCAGTCCCATTCCGGCAGCAGGATCCCCTCGCCCAGCGGCGTGTCGTCCGACTCGGCCGAGGGCAGATCCAGATCGAAACGGATGCGGCTGGCGGTGCGCTTGCTGTCGCGGGCCACGTGCAGGGTGTCCAGATCCTGCGCCGCCTGCTCGGCGGCCCGCATGTCCTCCTCTTCCTCGGTGGCGCGGTCCACCTTCACGTATTCGGCCCAGCTCAGGATGTTCTCGAAACGATCCAGCACCAGGCCGCGCTTGCCGTCGGGCATCTCGGTCTGTTCGGCCCGGTAGCGCCGTTCCTCCTCGGGCACGTGCACATCCCCGCCCGGCTCGGGCGGGGTGCCGTCCTCGCCCGCTGCCGCTGCCGGGGCCGCGAGCGGCGGGGCCGGATGCAGCCACAGGGGCACCGGCCAGGGGGCCGCCTCTGCGGCGGGCAACGCCGCCACGCTGCCGGGCTCGCGCAGGGCCTTCCGGATGGCCCGCTCGCGGGCGGCGGCCGTCGCCGGCAGCGTGGCCGGATCGGGCCGGGCGGACAGATGGGCCTCCACCAGCGCGGCGTAGCGCGTCGCCAGGCCGGGCCAGGCGGCGAGCACTGCGCGGGTGCGCTGCTGGCTGGCCACGAACCAGTCGTCGGCGGCCGGCTCGGCCGACGCCGCCAGCGCCGCCAGCCACAGATACAGATCGGCATTGCGCTCGCGCGCGGGGAAGAGATCGATCACCGGCGGCAGATACAGCGCCTCGCCGTCCCGCCAGGCCAGCGCCACCCGCCCGCCGCTGCCGGCAAGCCGTTGCAGGAAGCCCCGCCGCGCGCCGTGCCCGGTGGCCGTGGCCGCCGCCAGCGACAGGCCCCCATCGCCCCCCAGGGCCCGGAACAGAATCCCCACCCGGCCCCGCACTTCCTCGAGGGTCACCGCCGCCTCCGGATAACGCCGCTCCGCCACCCCGGTCACCCAGCGGTGCCAGAGCTTACCGACCGATTCTTCCATCTCGATCAGGCGATGCAGACTGTGCAAGAAGCGTCGCATCAGGGGCTCCGTTTCGCTTTGGGTGGAAAGAACGCAGAGGACGCAGAGACGCAGAGAGCGCAGAGAGCGCAGAGGTTTGCAAAGATTTCACGCCAAAGTGGTGACGAATTCAAAACCAGGACCGACGCGATTGGACCACCCTGCAACGAAAAAGGCGGACAACGTAAACATGATGATGTGGCCCCACCACCAGCATACCTATCTCGTTCAAGTTTCAGCTTGCCCATAAAATTCTCTCTGCGCCCTCTGCGTCTCTGCGTCCTCTGCGTTTCTTCCACTTCGGCCAATCAGTGTCCATGCAGCAGGATCTCCTGGGCCTGTTCGAGGGCGTGTTGGTCGCCCTGGAGGATGACGATGTCGCCTTCGCGCAGGCGGGTGTCGGCGGCCGGGGCGGGAACGCGGATGCCGTGGCGGCGGATGGCCACGACCTCGGCGGGCAGGCGCAGTTCGCCAAGGCGGCGGCCCACGGCCCAGGCGTGGGCCGGGAGGGGCACGGTATGCAGGCGGCGGTGATAGCCGCGTTCGGAGGCGCCTTCGCTGCGGCTGTGGATGAAACTGCGCAGGAGACGGTAACGCTCGGCGCGGATCGCGGCCAGGCGTTCGTTGACTTCCGGTTCGGGGCGGCCGAGCAGCAGCAGGAGCTGGGCGCCGAGCATCAGGCTGGCCTCCAGTCCTTCCGGCAGCACCTCGGTGGCGCCGGCCGCCAGCAGCTCGTCCATGTGCCGGTCGTCGCGGGTGCGCACCAGAATGGTCAGCCGCGGGTTGAGCTGGCGCGCCAGGGTCACGGTGCGCAGCGCCGCCTCCAGGCGATCATGGGTGATGACCAGGGCCAGCGCCTCGGCCACCCGGCTGACCTCGAGCACCGCATGGCGGCTGGCGTCGCCATAGACCACGCGGAAGCCGGCGTCGCGGGCATGGCGCACCCGCTGGGCATCGAGATCCAGGGCCAGGTAGTCGAACTGATCCTCGTGCAGCAGGGTGGCGATGTTCTGGCCGATGCGGCCGAAGCCGACGATCACGATGTGCCCCGACAGCCCTGCGCTCTCCTGGGCGATGGCTTGCGCCGGCGCCACCGGCTCGGGCGGCTGGCGGCCCCATTGCAGGAACCAGGTGGCCAGGGGCCCGTTGTAGCGGATCAGGAAGGGCGCGGCGGCCATGCTCAGGATCATGGCCCCCAGCAGGATCTGGCCGCCGTCCGCCGGCAGCAGACCCAGCGGCAGCATCCCGGCCACCAGCAGCAGACCGAACTCGCCGCTCTGCGACAGGCTCACGCCGCTGCGCACGGCGGTCATGGCGTCTTCCCCGAACAGCCGGCACAGCAGGGCGAGGAGGACGCTCTTGCCGAACAGAATCGTGGCGGTCAGCAGCAGAATCCATCCTCCCTGCTGAAGGAGGCTGGCAGGCACCAGCAGCATGCCGATGGTGGCGAAGAACAGGCCCAGGAGCACGTCCTGAAAGGGGCGGATGTCCGACTCCACCTGATGGCGGAATTCGGTCTCGCCCAGCACCATGCCGGCGAGGAAGGCCCCCAGCGGCGGCGACAGGCCGGCCAGGTGGGCCACCAGCGCCGACGACACCACGATGAACAGGGCCGCCAGCATGAACACTTCGGTGGAACGCCCGCGCGCCACCCAGTGCAGGAACGGCCGCGCCAGCCAGCGCCCGCCCAGATACAAGCCGGTGAAGACCACGGCGGCCTTCAGAAACACCAGCGCCAGGCCGTCGCCGTGCTCGCCGGCGCCCAGGGTGCCGAGCAGGATCAGGAACGGCAGGGTGGCCAGATCCTGGAACAGCAGCACCGCCACCGAAACCCGGCCATGGCGGGTGGCCAGCTCCATCTGCTCGGCGAGCTGCTTGATGACCACGGCCGTGGAGGACATGGCCACCGCGCCGCCCACCAGGATCGCCGCCTCGGCCGAGAGGCCAAGCCCCCAGGCCGCGGCACCGGCCAGCGCCGTGCCCAGCAGCACTTCCGCACCACCGATCCCCAGCACCTGGCGGCGGTTGGCCAGCAGCTCCGGCAACGTGAATTCCAGGCCGATGGTGAACATCAGGAACACCACGCCCAGTTCGGCGAGGAAACGGGTCTCGGCCGTGTCGGGCAGCAGGCCGAGGCCGTTGGGGCCCACCAGCAGGCCGACGAACAGGTAACCGAGGATCGGCGAGACGTTGAAGTGCCGGAACAGCGCCAGCACCCCCACGCCGATGCCCAGCAGCAGGAACAGGCCGGTGAAGAAATCCCCTTCGTGCATCTAAACAGAAGTTCCAGATTCCGGGCCACCTGGACAAGCGTGCCCGATTCCAACCCCGCCCTCTGGGACAGAGGGCTCAGTACCCAGAATGAACCATGGACTGGTATTTGGACCTTTCATTTAACGTTGGCTCTCCGCCAGGGCGTCCTGCCCGGCCCGCCAGGTGAGCAGGCTGGGCTGGCCGCGCCGTCCCTGAACGGTCTCGCAGGCCGACAGGCAGCGGCCGCATTCGGTGCAGGTGAACATGCGCCGCTTGATGCCCCGGGGCCTGAGGCGCATGGGGCATTCGTTCTCGCACATGTTGTCGCAGCCCCGGCAGTGGCGGGCCCGGCTGCGATCGAAACTGACCACCATGGCCTTGCGGTTGGCCATCCACACGAAGCTCTGGAACACCCCCACCGCGCAGGCATAGCGGCAGAACAGGTGGCGGGCGAACAGGAACTCGATGCTCAGCAGAAAGGTGCCGACGCCGATGAACAGGGCCTGATTGCGGGTGAGGCTGGCGTGCCAGAGGTTCGCGTAGATCTCCGCCGGCGGCAGCAGGTAGGTGAGCAGCACCACCGCCCAGAGGAAGGCGAAACCCACCGCCAGCGGGGCGATGAGCCAGCGCCAGCGGCGGTCCACCGGCAGGGGCGTGCCATCGGGCCGCCGCGGCGGCAGGCGCTCGCGGTCCCAGAAGCTCATCCTGCCGATGGCCCGGCGCAGCACGCCGTTGATCAGCTCCACCACCGAGAAGTGGGGACACAGCCAGCCGCAGTACAGCCGCCCCCAGCGCCAGGCCACCCCGCCGAAGACGCCGACCAGGACGGCCAGGGGCACGAAGCCGCGCAGGATCACGTTCCAGGCCGCCTCCCTGGCGCCGATCTCGCCGGCCAGAAAGGGATCCAGCCCCAGCGTCCAGGGCCGGCCGAAAAACACGAAATGGGTGGTGGTGAGATCGAAGCGGAAGAGATCGAGCACCGGCGCCAGCACGAACAGGGCGAAGAAGCCGGCCTGGAAGAGGCGACGCTTGCGCTGACGACCGAGGCCGCGGCGCAATGTCGGCCACTGGGAGACGAGGGTGTGTTCCGGCGCGCGGCTCACAGGCCGAACTCCGGGGAGGGCCTGCCCACCAGCGGGTAGCGGTACGGTTTGCCGGCCATGGCGCGCGCCAGCCCCAGGGTACCGAGCAGGATGAAGGTGGAATGGACCAGGGTGAAATAGAGGATCACGAACAGCCAGACGTTGGGCGAGTCGTAGCCGCCGAAGAGGATCACCAGCAGGTTGATGAACACCAGCAGCATGCCGCCCCAGAGGCTGGCGCTGACCGTCTGCGCCAGATGGCAGCGGCCCAGCGGCGGCGCATCGGCCCGGTGCCGCCACCAGTAGGCGAGGAGGATCAGGAAGGCCAGGCCCGGCAGCAGCATGAGGTTGGTCAGGTACAGGGCTTCGGCGGTCACCGCGATGCCCTGCCCGGCCGGCTGTTCAGCGGCCGAAGGTGGCATGCACGACCTCCATGAGCGCGTCCACGGTTTCCTCGTCGTCGGTCAGCGGCTCGATCAGGGCCGCCCGGCAGGCGTCCACCACATCGAAGCCGCCCTGGATCAGGGTGGCGGTATAGACCAGCAGCCGGGTGCTGGCGTTCTCTTCCAGATCGTGATCCTTGAGCGCCCGCAGGGCCCGCGCCAGCGAGACGAGCTGCTTCGCCACCCGGGGTTCCAGCCCCGTCTCGCGCTCGACGATGGCCTGCTCGCGCTCGGCGTCGGGATAGTCGAAACGCAGGGCCACGAAGCGCTGGCGGGTGCTGGGCTTCATGCCCTTGAGCAGGTTCTGGTAACCGGGATTGTAGGAGACCACCAGCATGAAATCGTCCGGCGCCTGCAGGGTCTCGCCGGTGCGCTCGATGGGCAGGATGCGGCGATCGTCCGACAGGGGATGGAGCACCACGGTGGTGTCCTTGCGCGCTTCCACCACCTCGTCCAGGTAGCAGATCCCGCCCTCGCGCACGGCGCGGGTGAGGGGGCCGTCCACCCAGTAGGTGCTGCCGTCGCCGATCAGGTGCCGGCCCACCAGATCCGCCGCGGTGAGATCGTCGTGACAGGCCACCGTGTGCAGGGGCAGCCCGAGCCGCGCCGCCATGTAGCGGATGAAACGGGTCTTGCCGCAACCGGTCGGCCCCTTGATCAGCACCGGCAAACGGTGCCGGTGGGCATGCTCAAACAGGGCCACCTCGTTGCCCGTGGGCAGATAGAAGGGTTCCTCGCGGGCCGCTTCCACGGCAGGGGCTGTGGTGTTCATGCCTGTCTCCTCAGCAGGTCAATCCGGTTGATTGAATGTCCCAAAACGTTCTTGACGCAAATCGTTTGGTGTAGGAGCGGCGCAAGCCGCGAAAACGCATCCTTTCGCGGCTTGCGCCGCCCCTGCAGCCGCTCACCGCAGGGCGGCTCAGGCGCAGCGGAGCCGTCATCGGCTGCCGATTCAGCCGGTTCCGCTGCGCTTGAACCGGCCTACGGGACGGTCGGCGACGCCAGCCACCAGGCCAGGGCGATGCCGGACAGCACCACGACCAGATAGGCCGCCATGATCAGCCGCCAGCGCAGGGCGCTGTGGCGCAGGCCCATGAAATGTTCGGCCACCAGCCAGGTCTTGACCAGCGTGGAGGCCAGCAGCAGGCCGACGATGCCCCACCCGGCGAGGCCCAGCCGGCCGATGGCCAGCACGCCCAACGTCAGTGCCACCAGCACCAGCCAGGTGAGGGTGCAGGGCCGTAGATTGAGTCTAGCCGATCTTTCTTCCATCCTGGGCTCAGTGCATCACATAGACCAGTGGAAACAGGATGATCCAGACCAGATCCACCATGTGCCAGTAGGAGGCGCCGGTTTCCACGCCGGTATGCTCGGCGGCCGAGTAGGCCCCGTGCCGGGCCTTCCACCACACCGCCAGGAGGATCACCATGCCCAGCAGCACATGCATGAAGTGGAAGAAGGTCATGGACCAGTAGAACATGAAGAAGGTGTTGGTGGACATGGTGATCCCCTGCGCCGACGCCGCGCCATACTCGCCGAGCTTGACCACCACGAACACCGACGCCATGCCCACCGCCGCCAGCAGCCAGCGGGCGCAGGCGGCGGCCCGATCGGCGCGAATGGCCGCCACCGCCCGCACCACGAAATAGCTGGAGGTGATCAGCACCAGGGTGTTGACCGCCCCGGCGGTGCGGTTCAGATGCGCCTGGGCGGCATCGAACAATTCCACATTGCGGCTGCGGGCGAAGGCATAGGCCAGAAACAGGATGCCGAATACCAGCAACTCGGCGTAGATGAAGATCCAGATCATGAAATCGCCCGGCGGATAACGGCCGGGCGATGCGGGTTGGACTGCTGACGACATGGTGACGGGGGATGGACCGGGGCGGCCTGGGCCGCCCCGGCGCGACTCAGGCCGTGGCTTCCTCTTCTCCGCCCACGAAGAAGCTAATGATGTAGAGCACCAGCCCCACCAGGAAGAACAGGCCGGCCACTTCACGCATCCAATAGAACAGGGCGATCTTCTCCTGGACCACCATGAAGGGCTGGGGATCCTCGCTGACCCGCTGCAGCCAGACCTGCAGGATGCCGGCCCCGGTGAGGAACAGGGTGATGAAGACCATGGACACGGTCATCAGCCAGAAGCCCCACATCTCCACCACCTGGGACTTGCCGCTGTTGGCCGCGGCCCGCCCCCGCAGCAGCGGCATGGCGTAGGAGATGATGGCCAGCACGACCATCACGTAGGCCCCGTAGAAGGCCATGTGGCCGTGGGCCGCGGTGATCTGGGTGCCGTGGGTGTAGTAGTTCACCGGCGACAGGGTGTGCATGAAGCCCCACACGCCGGCCCCCAGGAAGGCCATGACCGGCGTCCCCAGGGCCCACAGGGTGGCCGCCTTGTTGGGGTGCTCACGCCGGCGCTGGTTGACCATGTTGAAGGCGAAGATCACCATCATGAAGAAGGGAATCGGCTCCAGGGCGGAGAACACGGACCCCAGCCACTGCCAGTATTCGGGCGTGCCGATCCAGTAATAGTGGTGACCGGTACCGATGATGCCGGTGATCAGGGTCATGGCGATGATCACGTACAGCCACTTCTCGATGATCTCCCGGTCCACGCCGGTGACCTTGATCAGCACGAAGGCCAGGATGGAGCCCAGGATCAGCTCCCACACGCCTTCCACCCAGAGATGGACCACCCACCACCAGTAGTACTTGTCCAGCACCAGGTTGTCCGGGTTGTAGAAGGAGAACAGGAAGAACACCGCGAGGCCCCACAGGCCGATGAGCAGCACCATGCTGATCACCGTCTTGCGGCCCTTGAGCACAGTCATGGTGATGTTGTAGAGGAAGCCCAGGGCCACGATCACGATGCCGATCTTGGTGATGGTGGGCTGCTCGAGAAACTCCCGCCCCATGGTCGGCAGCAGGCTGTTGCCGGTGATCTCGGCGAGCCGGGCATAGGGCACCAGCAGATAGCCGAGAATGGTCAGCGCGCCGGCCACCAGGAAGATCCAGAACAGGGCCCAGGCCAGCCTGGGACTGGCCAGTTCCGTTTCCGCCTCCTCCGGCACCAGATAGTAGGCGGCGCCCATGAAGCCGAACAGCAGCCAGACGATCAGCAGGTTGGTGTGCACCATGCGCGCCACGTTGAAGGGAATCTCCGGAAACAGGAAATCCCCCCACACGTACTGCAGGCCCATGATCAGGCCGAACAGGATCTGGCCCACGAAGAGCCCGATGGCAGCGATGAAATACGGTTTGGCAACCGCTTGAGATGAGTATTGCATCGTCATTCCCCTCCCTTAACCCTGAATGTTCGGCGGCCAGCCGGCGGTATTGATCTCCGACGTCCACTTCAGGAACTCGGCCAGTGCGTCCAGTTCCTCGTCGCTCAGGTTGAACTGGGGCATGCTGCGGCGCCCCTCGATCCCCTGTGGCGGCCGGCTCTTGATGAAGGCGATGATGCCTTCCTTGCTGTTGCCGAAGCGCTTGTAGACGTTACCCAGCTCCGGCGCGAAGTAGGCGCCTTCTCCCAGCAGGGTATGGCAGCCGATGCAGTCGTTCTCTTCCCAGACCATCTTGCCCATGGCCACCTTCTCGGTGATGTTCTCGCGGTGATCCCGCTTGGGCAGCTCGCCGTGGGTGTCGAAGGTCAGGGCCAAAAACAGCAGGAAGAAGAAGACGCCGCCACCATAGAAGATGTTGCGCGCCATCGATTTGGTGAATTTCTCGCTCATGGTGATCCCCCCAGGTGCATGATTGAGCCGGGTCCATATTCCCCAGCCCGGCACTCGGTCTCATTGACCCAGGTCAAGCGCGAGCGTGGATTCGGTCCAGAACGGGATCAAAGCAGGGCGCGCAGCCCGTCCACGTCCAGCAGGGTGATGGTGTTCTGGTGCACCCGGATCAGTTTCTGGCGGGCCAGCTTGCCGAGGATCCGCGAGAAGGTCTCGGGCTGGATGGAGAGACGCGAGGCGATCACGCTCTTGGGCGTGCCGAGATGGATCTCCGGCAGCTCCACCACCCCCGGCGGGATCTGCTCCAGCAGATAGACCACCAGCCGGTAGGTGGCGTTGTGCAGGGTCAGATTGTTGATTTCGGCGATGCGCTTGCGCAGGCGGCGGCTCATGTCGGCCATCAGGCGCATGCAGGTCTCGTGGGAATCCTCCAGCAGGCGGCGGAACGCCGCCATGTCGAAACTGATCACCTCGCTGGCCACGATGGCCTCGGCACTTACGGGATAGTCGTGCCGGGTCATGAAGGTGATGGCCTCGGCAAAGGTCTCGCCGGGGTAGATGATCTCCACCACCTTCTCGTCGCCGCTGTCGGAGAGGGAGAAGAGCTTGATCTGGCCGGAACGCAGAAGATAGAAATGCTTCGCCGGCTGATCCGCCTCGAAAAGGATTTCCCGCGGCGCGAGATCGATGCTGTAGGCCGTCTCCAGCATGGCCCGCAACTGGCGCTCGTCGAGCCCCGAAAACAGATAGACGGACTGCAGCTCCTTTGGGGACAGGGTGGCATGTTTCATTCCGGACTCCGTTACAGGGGCATTTCCCTATGTCGTTATTGTTATGCCGGACCGATTCCGAGTTGACCTGGGTCAAAGCGGATCACGGTGCACCCGAGTATATCTATATTTCCATAGAAGTTTCACCTTTGTTTCAGGTTCCATCCCACGGACGTTCCGGAGCGACATGAATCGACTGCGCCTGATCCTCTCCGACACGGATGCCAACGCCCCGGCACGTGATGTGTGGCAAAAGGCCTGCGACGACGCTGGCTACGCCCTGGAAATCCTCCTGGCCAGCGACGCGGCCGCCCGCGAACTCAGCGAGCGCCTGTCCCTGAACCTCTATCCCGCGCTGCTCCAGGGTGACCGGATCATCGCCGTGGGCTCCCCCGATCGTGACACTGCACAGCGCATTCTGGCGGATCTGGCCAACGACGCCGAAGAAAAGGCATGAACGCTCAGGCAGATACCGCTACCCGCCGTCCCCCGGGGATGGGGTATAATGCCTGACAAATTCGCACAGGTATCACCGCCATGACGGACACCCTCGTCGATTCCTACGGCCGCCGCATCGAATACGTCCGCCTGTCGGTCACCGACCGCTGCGATCTGCGCTGTCAGTACTGCATGCCCGAAGGGTACAACGACTTCGACACGCCCGAGGACTGGCTCACCTTCGACGAACTGGAACGGGTGATCGGCGTCTTCGGCCGCCTGGGCACCCGCCGCATCCGCCTCACCGGGGGCGAGCCGCTGGTGCGCCGGGGCCTGCCGGCGCTGGCCGCGCGCCTCGCGGCCCTGCCCGGCATCGAGGATCTGTCGCTGAGCACCAACGCCACCCGCCTGGCCCGCGAAGCGGCCGCCCTGCGTGCCGCCGGCGTGCGGCGGCTCAACGTGAGCCTCGACACCCTGCGCCCCGAGCGGTTCCGGGAAATCACCCGCGGCAAGCTCGACAAGGTGCTCGACGGCCTGATGGCCGCGAAGGCCGAGGGCTTCGCCCCCATCAAGATCAACATGGTGATCATGGCCGGCGTCAACGACGACGAGGTGGAAGACATGGTGGACTTCTGCCTCGAACACGGCTTCACCCTGCGCTTCATCGAAACCATGCCCATGGGCGAGACGGGGCTGGCCGCCAGCGAACGCTTCGTCAGCCTGCAGGACGTGAAGCGGCGCCTGGCCAAACGCTACGAGCTGATCCCCGGCACCATGCCCGGTGGCGGGCCGGCCCGCTACGTACAGGTGGCCGGGACCGATCTGCGAATCGGCTTCATCACGCCCCTCTCCCAGCACTTCTGCGAAACCTGCAACCGGGTGCGCCTCGCCGCCGACGGCACCCTCTACCTCTGCCTGGGCCAGGACGATCAGTATCCCCTGCGCCCCCTGCTGCGCGCCGGCCTCTCCGATGCCGAGCTGGAGGATCACATCCGCGCCGCCATCGCCCGCAAGCCCGAACGCCACGAGTTCCGGGAAAAGCCGGGACAGGTGGTGCGCTTCATGTCCATGACCGGCGGCTGAGCCCGGGCTTGCAGCCGCGTGGAACGGCCGTGGCGGGCCGCTGTCAGAAGAAACAGGCCCATGCCCCGGAGCCCCGCCATGTTCCGTTCCCTGCTGCTTGCCGGCCTGCTGGCCGCCGTCACCGCGCCGGCCCTCGCCAACGAATCCGATCTTCAGCGCCTGCTGGCGCAGGACACGCCACCCGAAGGGGTGGTCTTCGAAATCGTCACCGACGACGAGGATGGCCTGGAATGGGCCCTCCCCCGGGTGCGCCAGGCCATCGAACGGCTGCGCCAGCGCTTCCCCGATCTGCCCGTGGCGGTCGTCACTCACGGCGAGGAGATGTTCGGCCTCGAAACCTCGGTGCGGGACAGCTACACCGAAGTTCACCAGACCGTTCGCTCCCTGCTCGCCGAGGACGTCACCGTCCACGCCTGCGGCACCTTCGCCGGCTGGCGGGGCCTGGCCGAGGAGCACTTTCCCGACTACGTCGATCTCTCCGCCTCCGGTCCGGCCCAGATCAACGACTACCTGGCCCTCGGCTACGCACGGATCGTGATCAGCGACTGAGCCCCGCTGCGTCGGTTCAGCCCTCGTTCAGCCCCGCCGTGCCATGCTTCTTGCCGAATCCACAGGCAACAGGAGCACGCTCATGTCACGCTTCCTCATCATCCCCCTGCTCGCAGGCCTGCTGGCCACCGCCACGCCGGCCCTGGCAGACGATCATCGTCACGCACGGCGCTGGCACGGCGAAGGCAAGCACCTCAGGCATGAACGGCGCGTGGAGCACCACGCCTGGCGCCAGACCTGGCGACGACTGGAGCGGGCCGAGCACCGCGGTGAACGCCGGGCCTGGCGGCAATGGCGCCGCAGCCACCGCCCCGGGCGCCATCATGACGAGCCCTATCTGCGCCATCACCGTCCCCACGGCCATCTCTACCGGCCCCATGTCCGTTACCGCCCCCACGGCGTTTCCCATTTTGATCCCCTGCCGGTGATCGGCGGCGGCGTCCTCGGCGGCGTGGTGGGCAACGCGCTGGGCGACGGCGATCCGCTGGCTACCACTACGGGGCTGTTCATCGGCTCGGTGGTGGGCTACGAACTGGGCCGGCACTGACAAACCGCCGGCGGGTCGGTATGCTTGTGCCCACGTTCCGCCTTGCCGACGCCGACCATGCTCCGCATCCTGCTGTCCGCCGTCCTGCTCGCCCTGCTGCCGATCCCGCCGGCCACGGCCACCGTACCGGCGGCCGACGGCCTGCTGCGGGTGGCCCGCCAGCAGGGCGAGAGTCTCGATGCCGCCGTGGCCCGCATCCGCAAGCAGACCGGCGGCCGGATCCTCAGCGCCGAAACCGTCACCCGCAACGGCAAGCGGGTCCACCGCATCAAGGTGCTGCTGCCCAACGGCCACGTGAAGATCTTCCGCGTGCCGGCGAAGTGACATGCGCCTGCTGATCCTCGAGGACGAAGACGCCCTGCGCGAGCAGCTGCGCGCCATGCTCGCCGAAGCCGGCTTCGCGGTGGACACCGCCGCCGACGGCCGCGAGGGCCAGTACCTGGGCGAGGAGATCCCCTTCGATCTGGCAGTGGTGGATCTGGGCCTGCCGGAGAAGGACGGCATCGCGGTGATCCGCGCCTGGCGCGCGGCCGGCCGGGACTTTCCCGTGCTCATCCTCACCGCCCGGGGCCGCTGGGAAGAAAAGGTGGAGGGCCTCGAGGCCGGCGCCGACGACTATCTGGTCAAGCCCTTCCATCCCGAGGAACTGCTGGCCCGGATCCGCGCCCTGCTGCGCCGCGCCGCCGGCCAGGCCCGCCCCGTGATCCACAGCGGGCCGCTGGCCCTCGACCCCCGCCGCCAGCGCGTGACCCTGAAAGGCCGGGAGGTGGAACTCACCGCCTACGAATACCGCCTGCTCGAATACCTCGTGCTGCATGCCGGCGAGGTGATCTCCAAGACCGAGCTGACCGAACACCTCTACGCCCAGGACTACGATCGCGACAGCAACGTGATCGAGGTCTTCGTCCGCCGCCTGCGCCGCAAACTCGACCCCGACGGCGCCTGGCAACCCATCGAAACCCTGCGCGGCCGCGGCTACCGCTGGGCCTGCGCCACGTGTTAACAGGCTATTGAAAAACCCTCTGACGGCACGATTCGGCGTTGGAAAGTGGCTCAAAATGCTCATTTACTGGCGTGTAAACTGCGCTTTTTCGCCACTTTCCGCCTTGTCTCGCACTCGTCAGAGACTTTTTTCAACAGCCTGTTAAACGTCTCGAAATTGTGCTGACAGAAACGGTGCCGGTGTGGGGCGGATGCAGGCCGGCTCAAGCGTAGCGGAGCCGGCAGAAATCGTGTCATCCCGAGATGGCGGCTCCGCTACGCTTGAGCCGCCCTACGGACGGGAGGTAAAACCATTTTGAGACGATTAATGAAACCGGCCGCCCGGCGCCTCTCCCTCCAGGCCCGCCTGCTGCTGGCCGCCCTCGTGGTACTGCTGGTGTTCGTGGCCCTCACCGGCCTGGCGCTCGACCGGGCCTTTCGCCAGAGCCTCGAAACGGCCCAGCGGGAACGGCTGCAGGATCGCCTCTACGCCCTGCTGGCCATCCTCGACGTGGCGACGAACGGCCAGCCCCGTTTCGTCCGCCCACTGCCCGATCCGCGCTACGGCCGGCCCGCCTCGGGCCTGTATGCGCAGGTGGAGGATGCGCACGGCAAGGTGCTGCTGCGCACGCCCTCCCTGCTCGGCCTGACGCTGCCGGCCGCCCCCCCCTCGCCGCCCGGCGAACCGCGTTTCATCGAGCGCAGGCTGGACGGCCTGCCCCACCTGGCCCTGCACTACGCGGTGCGCTGGGAAGGCGACGGCGGGCGCACCACCGATCTGCGGATCCGCCTGCTCGAGGATCGCACGCCCTGGCTGGCGCGCCGGGACGACTTTCGCCGCACCCTGTGGGGCTGGCTGGGCGGCGCCGCCGTGCTGCTGTTGCTGGTGCAGGCCGCAGTGCTGCGCTGGGGGCTGCGTCCGCTGCGCCAAGTGAGCGCCGATCTGCGCCGCATCGAACAGGGCCGGCTCGACACCCTGCCCGGCCCCTACCCGCCCGAACTGCAACAGCTCACCGATCGCATCGACGCCCTGCTGCAACACAACCGGCGGCAGGTCGAACGCTACCGCGACGCCCTGGGCAACCTCGCCCACAGCCTCAAGACGCCCCTGGCCATCCTCGCCAACGCCATCGACGAGCCGGCCCGCCGTGACCCGGCCGAAGCCCGCGAGGCCGTGCAGCGGATCCGCGAGATCATCGACTACCAGCTGCAACGGGCCGCCACCGCCGCCCGGGCCAATCCGGCTCCCGTTCCCCTGCGACCGCAGCTCGAACGGCTCCTGCAGACCCTGGGCAAGGTCCACGGCGAGGCCCGGCGCGACGTGGAACTGCAAATCCCCGCCGAGCTGGCCATCGCCATGGAAACCGGCGATCTCCTGGAGCTGTTCGGCAACCTGCTGGACAACGCCTTCAAGTGGGCCAAGCGGCGCATCCGGATCCGCGCCGCCCGGCAAGGCGAGACAATCGTGATCCGCGTGGAAGACGACGGCCCCGGCATCCCCGACGCGCAAAAGGCCGCCGTGCGCGAACGCGGCCGCCGCGCCGACACCCGGGTGGAAGGCCACGGCCTCGGCCTGGCCATGGTGCAGGAGATCGTGCTGCTCTACGGCGGCGAACTGCACATCGGCGACAGCCCCCTCGGCGGCGCGGAACTGACCGTGAAACTGCCACGGAACGGGTAGGAGCGGCGCCCTCGCCGCGACGAACAGGGCCAAGGGCCAAGGAACGAGTAACGAGGGAATCGAAGCCGGGAACCCAATGTTTTCCCTCGGCCCTTGGCCCTCGTCACTCGTCCCTGTATTTTCGCGGGGAGGGCGCCGCTCTTACGGATTGAGTCCTTCCCTTTCCTCTTGTCTCCTGCCTCTTTCCTCTGCTTTCAAGCCAGCATCTTCGCCGCCAGGGCGAACAGCAGCAGGGCGAAGATCCGCTTGAGCGTGCGGGCCGGCAGGCGGTGGGCGAGGCGGGCGCCCCAGGGGGCGGCGAGCATGCTGGTGACGACGATGGCGCCAAGGGCCGGCAGGTGCAGATAGCCGAGGCTGCCGGGCGGACGGTCGGGGGCGTCCCAGCCGGTGACGAGGAAGCCCAGGCTGCCGGCGAGGGCGATGGGCAGGCCGCAGGCGGCGGAGGTGGCCACGGCCTGGCGCATGGCCACGTTGCACCAGACCAGGAACGGCACGGTGAGGGTGCCGCCGCCGATCCCCACGATGGCCGAGATCCCGCCGATGATCACGCCGGCCAGGCCCATGCCGGCCGGGCCCGGCAGGCGCCGGTGGGGCGCCGGGCGAATGTCCAGACTCATCTGCACGGCCACCCACAGCTCGAACAGACCGAAGACGAGGCGCAGGCGGTCGCCGGGCAGGCGATCGGCGATCGCCGCGCCGGCCAGGGCACCGATCACGATCCCCGGCGTCAGGCGCCGGAACACCGGCCACTGCACCGCGCCATGGCGGTGATGGGCCCGCACCGAAGACAGGGAGGTGAAAACGATGGTCGCCAGCGACGTGCCCACGGCCAGATGCATCACGTGGTCGTAGCCGGCGGCGGTGAAGAGCATGGCCAGCACCGGCACGATGACGAGGCCACCGCCCACCCCCAGCAACCCCGCCGCCAGACCGGCAAACACGCCCAGCAGGGCGGCGAAGAGCAACAGCGCCGTTGGCACCCCCATGCTTCAGCCGGGGCGAGTCGCCATCACTCCACGGTCACGGCCGTGCCGCTGACGCTCACCATCAGCATGCTGCCCTGCCCGCCGACCGTCTCGTAGTCGATGTCGATGCCGACCACCGCGTTGGCGCCCAGGGTGCGGGCCTGTTCCTGCATCTCCTCGAAGGCGAGGGTGCGGGCCTTCTCCAGTTCCTTTTCGTAGGCGCCGGAGCGGCCCCCGACGATGTCGCGGATGGAGGCGAAGAAGTCCTTGAAGACGTTGGCGCCCAGGATGGCCTCGCCGGTGACCACGCCGTGATAGGTCCGGATGGGGCGTCCTTCGAGGGTGGGGGTGGTGGAAAGAATCATGTCTTGGCCTCAGCGGATCCAGATGGTCTTGACGTTGACGAACTCGCGGATGCCATGATGCGAAAGCTCCCGGCCGTAGCCCGAATGCTTGATGCCGCCGAAGGGCAGACGCGGATCGCTCTTGACCAGGCCGTTGACGAAGGTGGCGCCCGACTGCATGCGCCGGGCGAGGCGCTCGCCGCGCCGGCTGTCGGCGGTCCAGATGCTGCCGCCAAGGCCGAAGGGCGAATCGTTGGCGATGCGCAGGGCATCCTCCTCGTCGCGGGCGTGGATGACGATGGCCACCGGGCCGAACAGCTCCTCGTGCCAGGCGCGCATGCCTGGCTCCACCCGGTCGAGGATCGAGGGGGGATACCAGGCGCCGGGACGGTCGGGGATTTCGCAGCCGGTCACCGGCACCGCGCCGGCGGCGATGCTGTCGGTCACCTGCCGGTGCAGCTCGTCGCGCAGATCGGTGCGCGCCATGGGGCCGAGCTGGGTCGCCTCGTCGAAGGGATCGCCCATGCGCAGGGCCTCCACCGCGGCCTGGAAGCGGGTGAGAAAGTCCTCGTCGATGGCATCCACCACGATGAAGCGCTTGGCGGCGATGCAGCTCTGACCGTTGTTGAGAAAACGCGAAGTGACAGCGGTCTGCACGGCCAGGTCCAGATCCGCATCCTCCAGCACCACGAAGGCATCGGAGCCGCCCAGCTCCAGCACCGACTTCTTGAGATTCTCGCCCGCGGCGGCGGCCACCTGCCGGCCGGCCGGCTCGCTGCCGGTGAGGGTGACGGCGTGCACGCGGGGATCCTCGATCACTCCGCGCACCTGCGAGGCGCGGATCATCAGGGTGCGGAACACGTTCTCGGGAAAGCCGGCCTCGCGGAACACCTCCTCGATGGCCAGGGCGCTTTCCGGCACGTTGGAAGCGTGCTTGAGCACGCCGGTATTGCCGGCCACCAGCGCGGGCGCGGCGAAACGGAATACCTGCCAGAAGGGGAAGTTCCAGGGCATCACCGCCAGCACGGTGCCCAGCGGCAGATAGGCCACATAACTCTTGCCGGCGTCCGACGCGATGATCTCGTCGGCGAGAAAGGCCGGCCCGTGCTCGGCATAGTATTCGCAGACCCAGGCGCATTTCTCGATCTCGGCACGGGCATCGCGGAAGAGCTTGCCCATCTCGGTGGTCATGATGCGCGCATACTGCTCCGCGTTGGCGCGCAGCACCTCGGCGGCCCGCCCCATCAGCCGCGCCCGCTCCGAAACCGGGGTGTCGGCCCAGCCGGGCGTGGCCGCGGCCACGGCCTCCAGGGTGCGATCCAGCGTGGCCGCATCCCAGGCCGGGATTTCGCGCAGGATCGTGCCATCGACGGGACTGGTGACCTGAAAGCTCATGTTTGCTCCTTGTTTTGGTGTGGCGAGGCAAGGGGGATGTCCATACCGTTGGGCCAAGTATAGACGCCCTTGCCGCCGCTGTGTTTCAATTCTCTGCCATGCCTGCGGGCACAAACAGGTATTCCGAATTCTCGTACGCCTGGAGGCAGGCAGGGAGGGCGGCCCGGAAAGGTGTTTCCAACCCACCAAACTGAACGGGAATTCGGAACAGCGATTTCTGTTGTTGCGTTGCCGGCTCCGCTGCGCTTGAGCCGGCCTACATCCAGCCAGTCAATCTTGCACGGCCACATCAAGGGAACAGACAATCGATCATGCAACACACCCTCTGCATCTTCGGCGGCACCGGCTTCGTCGGCCGCCATCTGGCGCGGGCCCTGACCGCGGCGGGCCATCGGGTCCGGATCCCGTCCCGGCATCCGGAACGGCACCGCGATCTGCGGGTGTTCCCCGGCCTCACCCTGCTCGAAGGCGACGTGGTGCACGACGGCTTCGTGATGCGCAAGGCCCTGGATGGCTGTGACATCGCCATCAACCTGATCGGCATCCTCAACGAGAAGCGCGACAACGGCAAGGAATTCCATGCCATCCACGTGGCCCTGGTGGAGCGCATGCTCAACGCCTGCCGCGAGAAGAAGGTGAGCCGCTTCCTGCACATGAGCGCCCTGCACGCCGATGCGGCCAGCGGCAGCAGCTACTATCTGCGCAGCAAGGGCGAGGGCGAAAACCGCGTGCATGCCGCCAGCGGCATCGAGGCCACCTCCTTCCGGCCCTCGGTGATCTTCGGCCGCGACGACAGCTTCACCAACCGCTTCGCCGCCCTGCTGCGCAAGGCGCCGATCCTGCCCCTGGCCTGCGCCCGCAGCCGCTTCGCCCCGGTGCACGTGGAAGACGTGGTGCAGGCCTTCGTGCGCAGCCTCGACAGGCCGGCGGCCATCGGCCAGCGTTACGATCTCTGCGGGCCGAAGGAATACACCCTGCTCGAGATCGTCGAATACCTCAACCGGGAACTGGATCTGCACCGGCGCATCCTCCCCCTCGGCCCGCGCCTGTCGAAACTGCAGGCGATGATCCTGCAGCACGTGCCGGGCAAGCCCTTCACCCTGGACAACTTCCGCTCCCTGCAAACCGACAGCGTCTGCGCCGAGGGCGACCGGGTGCTGCGCGAGGTCTTCGGCATCGTGCCCACGCCCCTGGAAGCGGCCGTGCCCCTCTATCTGCAACCGGACACCCTGCGGGCCCACTATACCCGCTGGCGACGCACCGCCCGCCGGCCGTGAAGATCTACAAGGTCGGCGGCGGCGTGCGGGACCGGCTGCTGGGCCTGCCGGTCACCGACAACGACTGGGTGGTGGTGGGCGCCACGCCCGAGCAGATGCGCGCCCTGGGCTTCAGGCCGGTGGGCAAGGACTTCCCCGTGTTCCTGCATCCCGAAACGAAAGAGGAATACGCCCTGGCCCGCACCGAACGCAAGACCGGCCCCGGCTACACCGGCTTCACCTTCCACGCCAGCCCCGAGGTCACCCTGGAGGAAGACCTGGCCCGGCGCGATCTCACCATCAATGCCATGGCCGAGGACGAGGACGGACACCTCATCGATCCTTACGGCGGCCGGCGGGACCTGGAACGCCGCCTGCTGCGCCACGTCTCCCCCGCCTTCGTCGAGGATCCGGTACGCATCCTCCGGGTGGCACGCTTCGCCGCCCGCTTCCACCCCTTGGGCTTTCGCATCGCCGACGAAACCCTGGCGCTGATGCGCCGCATGGTGGACGCAGGCGAGGTGGACGCCCTGGTGCCCGAACGGGTCTGGCAGGAGACGGTGCGCGCCCTGGGCGAGGATGCGCCCCAGGTGTTCTTCGAGGTGCTGCGCGAATGCGGCGCCCTGGCCAGGCTGTTTCCGGAGATCGAACGGCTGTTCGGCGTACCGCAGGATCCCGCGCACCATCCCGAGATCGACACCGGCGTGCACACCCTGCTGGTGCTGGAACAGGCCGCGCGCCTGACGCCCGAGCCGGTGGTGCGCTTCGCCGCCCTGGTCCACGATCTGGGCAAGGGCACCACGCCCCGGGATCTGTGGCCAAAGCATCCCGATCACGAAGCCCGCGGCGTGCCCCTGGTGGAGGCCCTGTGCGAACGGTACCGGGCACCGAAGGCTTTTCACGAACTGGCCGTGCTGGTGACCCGCTATCACCTGCACTACCACCGCGCCGCCGAACTGGACGCGCCGGCCCTGCTCGCGCTGCTCGAGGCCCTGGACGCCTTCCGCCGCCCCGCACGTTTCGAGCAGTACCTGCTGGCCTGCGAAGCCGACTCCCGCGGCCGGCCCGGCTACGCGGACGCCGAGTTCGCCCAGCCCGGCCTCCTGCGCTCCGCCTTCGCCGCCGCCGACGCCATCCGCGGCGGCGACCTGGCCCGCGCAGGCTACCGCGGCGCCGACCTCGCCCGCGAACTGCGCCAGCGCCGCATCGCCGCGATCCGCGAGGCTTCGAAAACGGACGAACACAGCAAACACGGAGGGCACGGAGACACGGGGGGCACGGAGAAATGCTGAGAATCCGCCTCCACCTGATGAGTGATCTGCGACAGGCCCCGGCTGTCTCCACACGTTCTCGCCTCGGTGTCCTCCGTGTCTCCGTGTCCTCCGTGTTCCTTCCACCGCGGTCGTGAAGAAGACCATGAAGACCCCGCCGAAGATCGGTTTCATCAGCCTCGGCTGCCCCAAGGCCACGGTGGATTCGGAGCGGATCCTCACCCGCCTGCGGGCCGAGGGCTACGCCATCACGGATCGTTACGACGACGCGGCCCTGGTGATCGTCAACACCTGCGGCTTCATCGACGCGGCGGTGGAAGAGTCGCTGGCGGCCATCCGCGAGGCGCTGGACGAGAACGGCAGGGTGATCGTGACCGGCTGCCTCGGCGCGCGCGAGGGCCTGGTGGAGACGGCCGTGCCCGGCGTGCTGGCGGTCACCGGACCCCACGCCTACGAAGCGGTGATGGCAGCGGTGCACACGCACCTGCCCAAGCCCCCCGATCCCTTCACCGATCTGGTGCCGCCCGAGGGGCTGCGGCTGACGCCGCGTCACTATGCGTATCTGAAAATCTCGGAAGGCTGCAATCACCGCTGCAGCTTCTGCATCATCCCGCAACTGCGCGGGGATCTGGTCAGCCGGCCGGTGGGCGAGGTATTGCAGGAGGCCGAGAACCTGGTGGCCGCCGGAGTGAAGGAGCTGCTGGTGGTCTCCCAGGACACCTCGGCCTACGGCGTGGACGTGAAATACCGCACCGGCTTCTGGGGCGGGCGTCCGGTGAAGACCCGCTTCACCGAGCTGGCGGCGGCCCTGGGCACGCTCGGCGCCTGGGTGCGGCTGCACTACGTCTATCCCTATCCGCACGTGGACGAGGTGCTGCCGCTGATGGCCGAGGGCCGCGTCCTGCCCTATCTGGACGTGCCCCTGCAACACGCCAGCCCGGCCGTGCTGCGGGCCATGAAACGCCCCGGCGACATCGAGCGGGTGCTGGAGCGGATCGAAAACTGGCGGACGATCTGCCCCGATCTGACCCTGCGCAGCACCTTCATCGTCGGCTTCCCCGGCGAGACGGAGGCCGACTTCGACCTGTTGCTCGAGTTTCTCGACGCCGCCCAACTGGACCGGGTGGGGGCCTTCGCCTACTCGCCGGTGGACGGTGCCCCGGCCAACGCGCTGCCCGGCGCCGTGCCGGAGGAAGTGAAGCAGGACCGCCTGGCCCGCTTCATGGCCCGCCAGGGCGAAATCAGCGCGGCGAAGCTGCAGGCGCGGGTCGGCCGGCGCGCCACCGTGCTGGTGGACGGGGTCGACGAGGAGGGCCTGCTGCTGGCCCGCTCGGCCGGCGAGGCGCCGGAGATCGACGGCGCCGTGATCCTCGACGACGCGCCCGACGCCCAGGCCGGGGATCTGCTGGACGTGGAGATCGTCGCCGCCACCGAGCACGATCTGATCGCCCGCCCGCTCGCGGGCTGATTCCGGGTTTTCCCGGGTTCAAGCTAAAGCCCGTCCGTTACCGGCCGCTAGAGTCAGGGAAACCCGAACCCTGCGCGGGGGCCGCGGCCCCGGCCTGCGCCCCGCCCTCACAGCCTGGATGCACCGCATGACCACCCTTGCCGCCCGCTTCGTCCCCCGCCTGCTCCCCTATCTCGCGCCGCTCCTGCTGCTCGCGGCCACCGGCTACGCCCTGTTGCGGCTGGGCCCCGACCCGGTACTGTTCGGCTTTCTGGTCCTGGGGATTCTCACCTGGCCGCTGATTGGCCATTTCCGCAAACGCCACCTGGCCATGGCCCGGCAGCTCGAGAGCGTGTGCCAGGAACTGGCCAGCGGCCGGCTTTCCGCCCGCCTGACCGGGATCCCCGAAAACTGCGAACTGGGCGCGCTGGCCCATGCCCTGAACCGGGCCGTGGAACAGACCGAAGCCTTCGTCCACGACACGGTGAGCCTGCTGCAGGCCGCCGGCGAGCAACGCTTCGACACGCCGCCCGCCAGCGCCGACTTCGCCGGCGAGTTCCGCGACGGGCTGGCGAGCATCCGCCAGGCCCTCGAGTCCCTCGAAGCGGCCCACTGGCAGCGCCAGCGGGAAGAGCTGTTCAGCCGCGTATCGGCCCTGCAGGCCGAGAACCTGGTCTCCAGCCTGCAACTCACCCAGACCGATCTGCACACCATCGCCCAGGAGATGACCGAAGTGGAAACCATCTCCAGCGAAGCGGCGCTCAATGCCCAGGGCAGCCGCAACGACGTGAACAACGTAAAGGAAAACATCGGCCTGGTGGTGGAACGCATCGGCGCCCTGCGCGATGCCTCCCGCCAGCTCGACGAGAGCAGCGCGGAGATCAACCAGATCATCGGCCTCATCGCCAGCATCGCCGATCAGACCAACCTGCTGGCCCTCAATGCCGCCATCGAGGCGGCGCGGGCGGGGGAACACGGCCGCGGCTTCGCCGTGGTGGCCGACGAGGTGCGGGCCCTGGCCGAGAACACCAAGCAGGCCACCGACAAGATCGAGGCCATCATCACCGGGCTGCTGCAGGCCAGCCAGCGGATCGCCGAAAGCTCCGCCCAGATGGAGGAGAAGACCACCACCTCGAACCAGCTGGTGGCCGATTTCGAGCGCTCCTTCGCCCGCTTTGCGGAAGTGGCCCAGCAGACCTACGAAACGGTCAGCAAGGCCCGCATGATCAGCCACATCTCGCTGGCCAAGATGGATCATACGGTCTACGTGCAGAAGGCCCACCGGGTCATCGGCCTGGACGGCCATCATCCCTACAAGGACGATCTGCGGGTGGATGCGGATCGCTGCCGTTTCGGCCACTGGTTCGCCGATCCCGATGGCGGAGCCTGTTACAACAACCTGCCCAGTTACCCGGTGATCATCGATCTGCACAACCGGCTCCACGCCACAGTGCAGACCCTGCTCGACGCCCTGGAGCAGGACTGGCGCGCCGACGCCGCATTGCAGGGCACCATCCTCGAGGCCATGGAAGCCACCGAAGAACAAAGCCGGCAACTCGTCGAGCGGCTGGGCATGCTGGTGGAGGAGAAACAGCGCATCGAATCGTTCACCGACGCGCCCAGCGAGGTGGAACTGTTCTGAATCGGCAGAAAGCTGTTGTGAATTTAGGTGCTATCCGGTAGGAGCGGCGCAAGCCGCGAAGGCGGCATTTTCGCGGCTTGCGCCGCTCCTACATCAAACGATTCACGTCAAGACAATTTTGAAACAACAGCCTGCTAACCCGGCTTGCGGGCGATGGCGATGGCGCGCACGGGGGCCGGATGGCCTTCCACCGTGCGCGAGGCATCGTTGGGATCGAGAAAGTCGGCCAGGGACTGGAAGGTCATCCAGGCGGTGCGGCGCTGTTCCTCCACGCGGGTGGGGGTTACGTCCACCACCCGCACGTCGCGGAAGCCGCAGCGTTCCAGCCAGCGTTCGAGCAGGGCCGGGGAGGGGATGAACCAGACGTTGCCCATCTTCGCGTAGCGCCCCGCCGGCACCAGCACGCTCTGCGCGTCGCCTTCCACCACCAGGGTTTCCAGCACCAGTTCGCCGCCGGGGCGCAGGGCACCCTTCAGTTGCAGCAGGTGATCCAGCGGCGAGCGCCGGTGATAGAGCACCCCCATGGAGAACACGGTGTCGAAGGCGTCCAGTGCCGGCGGCAGATCGTCGATGCCCAGCGGCAGCACGTCCACCGGCTCGGCGGGCAGGTAGCGCTTCACGGCCCGGAACTGCATCACGAACAGGGGCGACGGATCGATCCCGATGACCCGCGCCGCTCCCGCCCCGCGCATGCGCCAGGCATGATAGCCGTTGCCGCAGCCCACGTCGAGCACCAGCCGCCCGGCCAGCGGTTGAATGTGCGGCGCCAGGCGCTGCCACTTCCAGTCGGAACGCCATTCGGTGTCGATGGGCAGACCGAACAACTCGAACGGCCCCTTGCGCCAGGGGTGCAGTTGCCGCAGGGCGGCTTCGAGCCGTTCGCCATCGCCGGCAGCCAGATCGGCGGCGTGGCCGATGCGCACCGTGTCGGCGGCCAGATCCACGCTGCCTGGCCGCGCTTCGGGCAGCGCGGCCAGGGCCGCCTCCCAGCGGGGCAGATCGCCGTGCCGGGCCGGGTCCAGCCCGGCGGCCACCTGGGCGGGCAGGCGTTCGGCCCAGCGGGCCAGCGGCCCTTCGGCCAGCGCCGGCAACAAGGTGTCGAGATCCATCAGCGCAGGGCCAGCAGGCCGGCGAAGTTGAGGCAACGGAACCATTCGTCCACCGCCGTAAAACCCGCCGCCTGCAGGCGCCGGTGGTGGGTTTCGAGGGTGTCGGGGATCAGCACCTTCTCCAGGGCCGCCCGTTTCTGGTGGATCTCCAGCTCGCTGTAGCCGTTGGCACGCTTGAAATCGGCGTGCAGGGCCTCCATGCGTCGCTGTTCGGCCGAATCGGCGAAGGCGATCTTCTCGGCCAGCAGCAGAATGCCACCGGGACGCAGGCCGGCATGGATGCGTGCCAGCAGCGCGGCGCGATCCGGCGGCGGCACGAACTGCAGGGTGAAGTTGAGGATCACCACCGAGGCGTCGCGGATGAGCACGTCACGGATGTCGGCACAGATCACCTGCACGCGCCGCGCTCCCAGGGCCTCGCGCAGGTTGGCAGCGCAACGCGCCGCCATGGCCGGGGCATTGTCCACCGCCACCAGGGTGACGTCGGGCGTCTCGAGGCAGCGGGCCACCGCCAGGGTGCTGGCGCCGAGCGAGGCGCCCAGATCGTAGATCCGGCTGCCGGCCCGGGCATGGCGCGCCGCCAGCAGGCCGGTGAGCCCGATCAGGGTCTCGTAGCCGGGCACCGAACGGCGGATCATGTCGGGGAAGACCCGGGCCACCGCCTCGTCGAAGGCGAAGTCCACCAGGGGGCGGGGGGCGGCGAACAGCTTGTCCACGGAAGAAGGCATGGAGAAATTGTAAACCAGGCGGGCCGGGGCCGGCCCGCGGCGGCTCAGGCGGCGCTGCTGTTGCCGTCGGACCCGGCCTGCAACCACTCCCAGGCCTCGTCGAACTCCCGGCAAATCCGCACCTGGAAGGCCAGCGGGCTGGCCAGGGCCTTGAAGATGTCGGCCAGCATCAGCAGCACCGAATCCTTCGCCAGGATGGCCAGGCGATAGCGGCTGCCCCGCTTCTCGCGGGACAGGGCCACATGGGTCACCAGTTCCTGGAGCTTGTCGGGCGTGGAATACACCAGGGCCTCGCGCAGATCCCACAGCGTGTTCATGCCGGGGCGAAATTCCGGATCCTCGAGCATGCGGTCGAAGGCGTCCCGAATGTCCGCCACCTCGAGCTGGCCCGTCGCCGTGTGCACGACGAGGTTCACCTCGGGATGGATGCGGATGTGCACGGGCATGGTGACGCTCCTGGTGAGCCACCGCGTCCCTGGCAGCACAAATTGCCGGACGGATTCGGGGTCCGGAAATTCCTAGGTTAGATATACAAGTATAGCAGTCCCAGCCCCAACAGCAGACGATAGATCACGAAAGGCAGCATGCCGATCCGATCCAGCCACTTCAGAAACAGCGCGATGCACAGCCAGGCGGTGACGGCCGAGAACAGGGCCCCGAGGGCCAGCGCCAGCCAGTCCACCCCGCTGCCGGCCTGCAGCAACTTCAGGGTCTGATAGCCGCCGGCCATGAGGATGGCGGGGATCGACAGCAGAAAGGAGAAGCGCGCGGCGGCCTGCCGGGTCAGCCCCAGGAACAGGCCAGCGGTCATGGTGATGCCCGACCGCGAGGTGCCGGGCACCAGCGCCAGGGCCTGGGCCAGGCCGATCAGCAGGCCGTCCCGCCAGTCGAGGCTGTGCTCGTCGCGCCGGCGGCGGCCGGCCGCGTCCGCCCACCACAGGAGCAGGCCGAACCCGATGGTGGTGGCCGCGATCACCAGCGGCGAACGCAGCACGGTTTCCACCAGATCGTGCAGCAGCAGGCCGGCCACGCCCACCGGCACCGAGGCCAGCAGCAGCACCCAGGCCAGGCGGCTCTCGCCCACCGGAGCCCGCTGCCGGCAAGAGCGGGCCCAGTCGGCCAGCAGCCGCCCGACCTCGTGGCGGAAGTAGGCGACCACCGCCACCAGGGTGCCCACATGCACCGACACGTCGAAGGCCAGGGACTGATCCGCCGTGTGGGTGAGGTTCGGCACCAGGATCAGGTGCGCGGAACTGGAGATGGGCAGAAATTCGGTCAGCCCCTGAAGAATGGCCAGGAGCAGGATGTGCAGCAGCGACATGATGACTGGGGTTCCCGGGCAACGGACGAGGGTCGGCATTGTAACCCAATGTCATGACCGGCAAATTGCGGTATAACGGACATGCCCCGCACGCCCTCACGCCCTCACCCCCAGCCCCTCTCCCGGGGGGAGAGGGGTAAGGCGTACGAGCCTCGCGTGGGTGGAGGTAAACAAATTTCGCCGGCGGCCGATAGATCGGGAATCGGTCGGGGAAGGGCTCCCCCACCCATCTTCGCGAGCAAGCCAGATGAAATCGACAGCCGTCATACCGGGAATCCGCCAGGGATGGACGACGTGCCCCAGACCCGCCCGCCAACCACTGCCGAGCGCATGAGACGCCTGTTCACCATCGATCTGCGCCTCGGCCTGCCGCTGCTGGTGCTCCTGCTGTTCGGGGCGTTGCTCTGGCTGCTGCCGGCCGATCGCGAGATCCTGCTATGGCTGCTGTTGCCGGTGCTGCTGCTGGTGATGGGGCTCCACCACTGGCTGATCCGCCGCCCCCTGCGCCTGCTGAGCCAGCGGGCCCGGCAGATGGTACAGCACCGCTTCGAGCCCCTGCCCGTGACCGGCCGCGGCGAGATCGCCGAGCTGGCCGAGGCCTTCAACCTCATGGGCCGCCAGCTCCATCAGGCCCTGGCCTTCCTGCAACAGCGCGAACAACAGCTCTCGCGCACCCTCGAGGCCATCGGCGACGCGGTGATCACCACCGACGACCAGGGCCGCATCACCCGCCTGAATCCCGTGGCCGAAACCCTCACCGGCTGGTCGGCCGAGGACGCCCACGGCCGGCCCCTGGAAGACGTCTTCGTGCTCGAGGGCGAACAGGGAGAGGTGGTACGCAACCTGGTGCGGCACCTGACCGAGAGCGGCCAGGCCCTGAACCTGGGTGACGACAGCATCCTGCGGCGGCGCGACGGCCAGCCCCGGCGCATCGCCGACAGCGCCGCGCCGATCCTGCGCGAGGACGGCTCCCTGGAGGGCCTGATCCTGGTGTTTCGCGACGTGACCGAAGACTACCGGTTGCGCGAGGAGAGCCGCATCGCCGCCATCGCCTTCGACACCCATAACGCCATCGCCATCACCGACCCCGGGGGACAGGTGCTGCGGGTCAATCCCGCCTTCACGGCGCTCACCGGTTTCGCCGCCGCCGACATCGCCGGGCATGCCCTGGCGGAACTCGACGTGCCCGACGAGGAAGACGCCATCCCCGCCGCCCAGCGGCTGGCCGTGGCCCGCAGCGGCGCCTGGAGCGGCCGCCGTCGGCTACGCCACCGGGACGGGCGCCTGCTCCAGGTGTGGGAGACCATCAACGCGGTGCGCGACGAGGCCGGGGCGATCACCCATTTCGTCTCCAGCCTCAGCGATCTCACCGAACTGGACCAGACCACCCGGGCCCTGCTGGAGAGCCAGTCCCGCTACCAGAGCCTGCTCGACGCCCTCAACGACGGCGTGCTGATGATCCGCGACGGCGTCCTCATCGACGGCAACGACAAGCTGTTCGAGATCCTGCAGCGCCCCCGCGAGGAGGTGATCGGCCGCTCGCCGGTGGAATTCTCGCCGCCCGTGCAGCCCGACGGCCAGCCGTCGGCCGAGAAGGCCGAGGCCATCATCCGCGAGGTGCTCGCCGGCGAGCCCCGGATTTTCGACTGGATGAAGCAGTTGCCCAACGGCGACTGCATCGACGTGGAAGTGAGCTTGACCCGGGTCTTCGTCGATCAGCAGCCGACCCTCATCGGCGTGCTGCGCAACGTCACCGAGCGGCGGACCGCCGAACGCCAGTACCAGCAACTGCTGGTGGAACTGGAACGCAAGGAGGCCCAGATCCGCCTGGCCACCCGCGCCGCCGGCGTGGGCCTGTGGGAATGGAACATCGCCAGCGGGCACGTCACCTGGTCGGAAGGCGCGGAAGCCATCTATGGCCTCGGCCCCGGCGAACTGGGCCACACCCTCGATACCAGCATGACCCTGGTGCACCCGGAGGACACCGCGCGCCTCGACGACGCCATCGCCCGCAGCCTGGAAGAAGACGCGCCGCTGCTGGTGGAATACCGGATCATCCGCACCGACGGCGCCGTGCGCTGGGTGGAGCTGTCGGGCAGCCTCGAGCGCAGCGCCGGGGGCGAGCCCACCTTCCTGCGCGGCGCGGTGCAGGACATCACCGAACGCCACCAGGCCCGCCAGGAAATCGAACGGCTGGCCTTCTACGATCCCCTCACCGGCCTGGCCAACCGGCGCCTGATGCTGGACCGGCTGCAACAGGCCATCGCCCACGCCCAGCGCGAGGGGGTGCACGGCGGCCTGATCTTCATCGATCTGGATCGCTTCAAGCTGCTCAACGACAGCCTCGGCCACCGCGCCGGCGACATGCTGCTGCAGCAGGTCACCCGCCGCCTCACCGACGCCCTGCGCGAGGAGGACACGGTGGCGCGCCTGGGCGGCGACGAGTTCGTGATCATGCTGCCGGCCCTGGACGCCGATCCGGGCGTGGCCGCCAAGCGCGCCTGGCAGGTGGCCGAGAAGATCCGCGGCCGGATCAGCGGCGGCTACGATCTCGACGGCCACCGCTTCCACATCACCGCCAGCCTCGGCATCGCCCTGTTTCCCCAGGACAGCCACCGCGCCGAGGTGCTGCTCAACCACGCCGATGCGGCCATGTACCAGGCCAAGGGCAACGGCCGCGACACCATCGCCTACTACCACCCCAGCCTGCAGGCCGAGGCCGACGCCCGCCTGGCCCTGGAAGAGGATCTGCGCGATGCCCTGGGCGCGGAACAGCTGTTTCTCGAATACCAGGCCCAGGTGGACGACCGCCAGCAGCCGGTGGGCGTGGAAGCCCTGCTGCGCTGGCAGCATCCGGCCCGCGGGCGGGTGATGCCCGACACCTTCATCCCGGTGGCGGAGGAAACCGGCCTGATCCTGCATCTGGGGGAATGGGTGCTGCTCACCGCCTGCCAGCAGTTGCGCGCCTGGATGGACCAGGCCGACGACGGCCAACCGCCCGGCCTGTCGGTGAACGTCAGCCCCATCCAGTTCCGCCACAGCGGCTTCGTGGAACAGGTGAACCAGATCCTGCGCCGCACCGGCGTGGCTCCCCAGTTGCTGACCCTCGAAATCACCGAAGGCACCCTGATCGAGGATCTGGACGACACCATCGCCAAGCTCAAGGCCCTCAAGGAACTGGGCCTGCGCATCTCGGTGGACGACTTCGGCACCGGCTACAGCTCCCTGTACTATCTCAAGCACCTGCCGCTGGACGAGCTGAAGATCGACCGGGCCTACGTGCAGGACATCACCGAGGACCCCAACGACGCGGCCATCGTCCAGACCATCCTCTCCATGGCCCGCCACCTGGGCCTGGAGGTGGTGGCCGAAGGCGTGGAAACCCTCGCCCAGGCCGAATTCCTGCGCGACAATGGCTGCCACCGCTACCAGGGATTCCTCTATTGCCGGCCCATCTCGGCACAGGACATCACCCGCCGGATCCTGCCGGCGGCGGACGCGCCCTGACCCCGAAGCACGGAGACCGGCCCGGTGATACGCGACAGGATCAGGACAATTTTCGGCCTCCCGGGCCGCCTGCTGCGGCGGCCCCTGCACCAGTTGCTGATCGGCGCCTTCGTGCTGGTGGCCCTGCTGCCGATGGCGGTGCTCGGCCTGCGCCTCTATCACGCCGCCTGGGACGACGCCTGGCGCGAGGTCTACGAGAAGCACCGCCTCCTGGCCATGAACCTGGCCTCGCCGCTGCAACTCTACGTGCAGGATCACCAGACCATGCTGGCCATGCTCGCCAACCGCCTCGCGGGTCGGGATCGTGATCGCGAAGTGGTGGATCTCCTGTCGGACACGGGCACCATCCTGCCCGACTTCCGCAACCTGTCGCTGGTTTCCGCCAATGGCGATCTGATCTACTCCACCGCCCTTTCCGCCATCGCCCCCGGCCAGCACCGACTGTTCGCCGACGAGGCCTGCTTCCGCTTCAGCCTGGAACGGGGCCAGCCGACGCTCTCGGCCATGCAATACAGCCCCCTGGACGATCAACCCACGTTAATCATGTCCCAGCCGGTGCTCGGCCCCGACGGGCAGGTGCAGGCCGTGCTGCTCGCCGAACTGAACATCGATTACATCGAACAGTTGCGCCGCAACATCCATTTCGGCGAGCGCGGCCACTCGGCCATCGTGGATCAGACCGGCCACGTGATCGCCCACCCCAACCCCGACTGGATGCGGGAGATCCGCGATCTCTCCCATCTCTCGGTGGTGCAGAAGATGATGGCGGGCGAAACCGGCGTCACCGAGTTCTACTCGCCCTTCGTCAGGCAGGAGATGGTGGCCGGCTTCACCGCCGTGCCCGGCATCGGCTGGGGCGTGATGGTGCCCCAGCCCAAGGCAGAAGTGGCCCGTCAGGTCCACGCCCTGCTGACCAGTCATCTGGCCTGGGTCGGCGTCGCCCTGCTCCTGGCGATCGGCGTGGCCGTCTTCCTGGCCCGCTGGATCAGCCGCCCCCTGGTGCGCCTGGCCGGCGCCGCCGACGAGATGGCCCGCAACCGCTTCCGGGGGCGGCTGCCCGATCCCGGCCACAACGTACCCCGCGAGATCGGCCAGCTCGACGACGCCCTGCACAACCTGATCAGCGGCCTGCTCATCTCCCGCCACCGGCTCGAACAGCTCAACACCGATCTGCAGGACCGGGTGGACGAGGCCACCGCCCGCCTGCGCGAGACCAACGAGCAGCTCGAGGCCGCCCTGCGCCGGGCCGACGAGTTCATCGGCTTCGCCCGCCACGATCTGCGCAAGCCGCTGGTGGTCATCCGCGACATCGTCGACACCCTGCACGACACCCTGCGCATCACCGGCAAGCCGCCGGCCGATCTCCCCGAACTGCTGGAACTGATCCGCCGCTCCGACGACTACATGCAGAACATCGTCAACGACTTCCTGGGCGAGATCGTGCTGCACGAGGACAGCCTCACCTGCCACCCCGAGCCGCTGGATCTGAACCTGTTGATCCGCTTCATCGTCACCAGCAACCAGGCCTATGCCGGGCGCAAGCAGATCACCCTGGAGACGGATCTCGATTCCCACCTGCCGGAGATCCGGGCCGACGACACCCGGATCACCCAGGTGCTCAGCAACCTGGTCGACAACGCCATCAAGTTCTCGCCCACCGGCACCCGGATCAGGATCCGCACCCGCCTGGAAGGCGACACCGTCCGCTGCCAGGTTCAGGACGAAGGCCCGGGGCTCACCGAAGCGGATCTCGAAAAGGTCTTCACCCCCCACACCCGCCTCAGCAACCGCCCCACCGGCGGCGAGCCCAGCACCGGCCTCGGCCTAGCCATCTGCCGGCGCATCGTCGAACTCCACGGCGGCAAAATCGGCGTGCACAACAACCCGGGCCGGGGCTGCACTTTCTGGTTCCGCCTGCCTTTGGGGCAAAGGAAAGAGACAAGAGAAAAAACGTAGGCCGGCGCAACGGCCTAACGGGGATTCGGATCGGCGATGTCCGTCAATTCGGGAATCTCGTCGTCGGGCGGCGGTTCACCGCTTTCAAGGGCCTGACGCAGGCGGAACATTTCGTTCTTCATGCGCTGCTCGCCCTCCTTGCGCCCGCCCTCGTACATGGAGGCGTACTCGGTCAGCATGTTCTCCATGGTGGCCATGGCCTGGGCCAGATCCGCTTCCAGTTTCGCGTTGCGCGCCCGCAAACGCTGGTTCTCCTTGCGCAGCCGGGCGGGCGATGCCACGGCCTCCCCCTCGCCCTCCCCGGGCGGGGCCTCGATCAGGTTGCGGTAGGCCAGCAGCAGGCCGCGCACGTCCTCGTCGAAGCGTCCGATGCCGGTGCGATCCCGGCCGAGAAACATGCGCATCACCTTGCGATAGAGCGACTTCTCCTGATCGATCAGGGCCCCCGCCATCTCTTCCGCCGCCGCCCGGGGCAGGCCGTAACTTTCCACCAGCGCCGTGATCAGCGCCGTTTCGTGATCTTCCGCCCCGTTCTTCAGCCGCGCCACCAGTTCCCGGGCCCGCGCCTGGTCGTCGCGCCGCCCGCGCGACTGAAGATAGAGATGGATGCCGAAGACCAGGCTCACCAGCAGCCCGAACTCCGCCGCCGCCAGCAACAGCCCTGTCAGCCACTCGCTCACAGCTGCAGGGCCGCCTCGTCCTCGGCCTGCCTGCGCAGGCGCAGGCGGCGCAGCACCAGCCAAACCGCGTTCCCCACGGCCGCCAGCAGCAGGTTGATCAGCAGGGTCAGGATGAGGATCCGGGTCCAGTCGGGCCCCGTCTCGGCCTCGGCCGGCTTCCCCTGCGCCGCGGGTGCTTCTTCATGCGCGGCGGGGGCCTCCCCGTGCGCCTCCGGGGCCGCTTGTGCTTCCGGCGGCGCTGCATGGCCGGCCGCGGCCGCGTGTTCCGCCACCGCGGCCGGCACGCCCGGCACCTGGACCGTGTAACGGGCCTGCACGGGCTGGCCGGTGCGCCGCCGACCCTCGATCCGAACCGCCAGGGTCTTGCCGGCAAACGCCGCCGGCAACGCCAGTTCCCAGCCCTGCTCGCCGGCCGAAGGCAACGGCTCGCCCGTGTCTTCCCGGATCACCTTCACCTCGGCCGGATCGATCAGCAGCCGTTCCGGCGTCACGCCGAGATGAAAGCCTTCGCCGGCCTTCTCCACCTGCAGCCGCAGCAGCGCCGGCAGCACCCGGTACACGTGCCGGAACTCGCGCTGGAAGGTGGCCCCGTCGGCGCGCACCAGCAGGACGTGCTCGCCTTCGCCCGCCACGCCATCCACCCGCCGGCCGAAAACCCCGTCACGAGCCTTGTCGTCACCGTCGCGTCCCGTGTCCGAGAGCAGCCATTCCTGCGGCGGCTGCGCCTCGCCCTGCCGGTCGAGCGCGGTGAAACGCACCAGTTCGAGAAAGTCCCGCCGGGTGATGCGCCGTTCGCGCTCCCGGAGCCAGGCCTGCACGGGCAAGGGATCCCCGGCGAGCAGCGCCGTGGGCAGTTCGCGCACCTCCAGGCGCAGATCGGTCAGTACCAGTACCCGGTTCTCGGGATCGACACGGGTCAGCAACCGCCACTCTCCCCGGGCCGGCGCCCGCACGGTGACAAGATCGTAGCCGTCCTCGTGATACCAGCTCACGGGATCCGGCGCGCCGGCCTCGTCGAAGGCCCTGCCCTGCGGCGGCTGGATGCGCAGGGGCGGATCCGCCGGGCGGCGGAACACCACCAGGGTCATCTCGCGCACGCCGGCGTCCACCGTGAAGCGGTTGCCCTCGATAGGCAGGGCCGGCCGCGGCGCCGCGCGCTCGAACAGCTGCAGGAAGATCCGTTGCAGATCCGCGGCCGAGGCGGCCTCGGCGAAACGCCCGCCGGTCTCGGCCGCCAGGGTCTCGAGCAGGGCCCGGTCCGAGTCGCCGGACAGGGCCACCGCGTGCACCTGCACGCCGGCCCGGACCAGTTGCGGCAGCAACGTCTCGAGAATGCGCCGGCGCGAGAGGGCGTCCACCTCGGCATCGCGGGCGATGTCCACCTTGCCGTCGGTGAGCAGAATCAGATGCCGGGCGTAACGGGGATCGGGGCGCCGCCAGTTGAAGGCCGCCTTCTGGATCACCTCTTCGATGTTGGTGTAGCGGCCGCGGGAATGGATCCGGCCCGCCTCGGCCCGGGCCTTCGCCTTCCAGGCCGGCGTCACCCGTCCCCAGGGCACTGCCATGTTCACGTACTGGCCGAAGGTCCACACCCCGGCCCGGCTGCCCTCGGGCAACAGCCCCGTGAGCAGGCGCAGGGCCGGCCGGCGCAGGTTCCGCGGATCGGTCTGCTTCATGCTGCCGGAGACGTCGATCGCCACCCGCACGTCGGGCACCGGGGCCGCCGCGGCGGCCGCGCTCGTGAGCAGCAAAATGAACAGGAATGACACTCTCATGCCATCCTTTGCGGCCACTGGCGGGGAAACTGAAGGCGTGGGGGAAGGGAGAGAAGGTCCCCACGGAAGGCGGGAGCGACACCCTCGCCGCGATCACGCAGGGCCGAGTCACGCGGGCCAAGGGCCGAGGAAAAGCATAGGCTTCCGATTCCGCTTCACCTCGTCACTCGGCCCTCGTCCCTTGGCCCTGTTCCTGTCGCGGCGAGGGCGCCGCTCCTACACAAAAACGGACGGGCGAAAGCCTTTCCGCATGAAAAAAGCCGCCTGCAGGCGGCTTTTTTCATGCAACTGACGGTGTCTTGCTTCAGCCGGAGAGGATCACCGAGAAGAAACTCAGCCAGGCCACGATGACCAGGCCAATGATGAAGGTCAGCGGGAAGTTCTCGAAGGTGAACATGTCTTTCATGGGTCGGTGTCCTGTGGCAATTCGGTTGGGTAGACGAATTCTAGAAGACTCGCCGGGCCGCATCAAGGCCGGCGTTCCTCGCGGGAATCGGGCTTGCGGCCTGGGATGCGGGGGTCGTCGTCGTCCATCAGGATGCGGTGGGCGGGGCCTTCGAGATCGTCGAACTGGCCGCTGCGCACGGCCCAGACGAAGGCCCAGATGGCCACGCCGAGAAACAGCACACCGAGAGGAACGAGCAGGAAGAGGATGGTCATGCGGTACCGGCTCCGGCGGAATCGGGGGTAAGCGAGGCGTCAGTATAGCGCCGGTTGAGGCGCAGCGCATTGGCCACCACCACCAGCGAACTGCCCGACATGCCGATGGCCGCCATCCACGGGGCCACGTGGCCCATGGCCGCCAGGGGCAGGGCCACGGCATTGTAGAGCAGGGCCCAGCCGAGATTCTGGCGGATGATGCGCAGGCAGTCCCGGGCCATGCGCACGGCCTGGGGCAGGTTGCCCAGGCGTTCGCTGAGCAGGATCATGTCGGCGCTGGCCTGGGCGAGCTGGGTGCCGGTGCCCATGGCCAGGGAGACGTTGGCCCCGGCCAGCACCGGGGCGTCGTTGACCCCGTCACCGACCATGGCCACCACCGCGCCGCGCGACTGCAGTTCCCGCAGGCCCGCCAGCTTGTCGTCGGGACGCATGCGGGCGCAGAAATCCGCGATGCCCAGCTCCCGGGCCACGGCGGCCACCGCCGCCTCGCTGTCGCCGCTGTAGAGCAGCGGCACGATGCCCTGGCGGCGCAGGGCCGCGATGGCCTCGCGGGCCCCGGGGCGCAGGCGGTCACGCAGGCGGAACACCGCCAGCAGGCCGTCTTCGTCAGCGAGGACGATCTCGGTGGCGCCGTCCGCCTCCGACGCCGGCAGGGCACAACCGGCAAAGGCGGCCACCCAGGCCGGCTGACCGATCCGGTAGCGCCGGCCTTCCACCGTGCCTTCGATCCCCTGCCCGGCCTCGGCCACGGCCTCCTCCACCTGAGGCAGTTCCCCCGGGGCGGCCTGCACCAGGGCCGCGCCCAGGGGGTGTTCCGAGGCCCGCTCCAGGGCCGCCGCGATCCGCAGGCAACGGGCCTCGTCCGACGCCCCCAGGGTCTGCACCGACTCCAGGCGCAGGCGCCCTTCGGTGAGGGTGCCGGTCTTGTCCAGCACCATGTGGGTGGCGCGGGCCAGGGTTTCGAGCGCATGACCGCGCGTGGTAAGCACGCCGAGGCGGGTCAGACTGCCGGTGGCGGCGGTCAGGGCCGCCGGGGTGGCCAGGGACAGGGCACAGGGACAGGTGACCACCAGCATGGAGAGCACGATCCAGCCGGCCTCGGCGGGATTGTGCTGCCACCAGTACCAGCCCACCACGGCCGCCAGCAGCAGGATCACGCCGACGAAGGCCCCGGCGATCCGGTCCGCCAGCCCGGCCAGGCGCGGTTTCTCCGACTGGGCACGGTCCAGCAGGCGCTGGATGGCGGCCAGCACCGTCTCCTCGCCGACCTTTTCGATGGCAATCACCAGCGGGCTCTCCACATTGACCGAACCGCCCACCACCTTGTCGCCCGGGCCGCGGGGCACCGGCACGCTTTCGCCGGTGAGCAGGGATTCGTCCACGCTGGAGCGGCCTTCCAGCACCCGACCGTCGGCCGGCACCGGCTCGCCCGGCTTGACCCGCACCCGGTCGCCCGGCGCCAGATCCGCCACCGCCACGGTTTCCTCGCCGCCGTCGGTGAGCCGCGTGGCCATGGCCGGCAGCAGCTTGACCAGCTCTTCGGCCGCCTGCCCGGCCTTGTGCCGCGCGGCCATCTCCAGATAGCGGCCGGCCAGCAGGAAGAAGGTGAACATGGTCACCGAGTCGAAATAGATCTCGCCGCGCCCGGTGAGGGTGGCCCAGGTACTGGCCAGATAGGCGCCGCCGATGGCCAAGGCCACCGGCACGTCCATGCCCAGCCGCCGGCGGCGCAGATCCCGCCAGGCCGAGACGAAGAAGGTGCGGGCCGAATAGAGCACCACCGGTGTGGCGATGACCAGCGACACCCAGCGGAAGAAGGTCTGCATGCGGGCTTCCATGCCGCTGAAGTCGCCGGCGTACAGGGCCACGGAGACCATCATCACCTGCATGGCGCCCAGCCCCGCCACCGCCAGGCGCTTGAGGGCCTGGGCCTTCTCCTTCTTCTGCACCGCTTCCTGGCGCCCCGGATCGAAGGGATGGGCCAGATAGCCGATTTCGGAGATGGCGCGCAGGATGTCGGAAAGGTGGATCCGCGAGTCGTCCCACTTCACGGTGGCCCGGTGGGTGCTGTAGTTGATCCGGAACTCGAGCACGCCGGGCAGGGAACCCACGTGCCGCTCGTTGAGCCACACGCAGGCGGCACAGACGATGCCCTCGAGGATCAGCGAAGCCTGCTTGACCTTGCCCGCCTCGGCCTCGCGCACGAAGCTGCGCTGTACCTGGGGCTGGTCGTAGAGATCGAGATCCTTGAGCGCCTCGGGCACCAGCTCGCGGGCCGTGGGCGCCGTGGCGGTACGGTGGCGGTAATAGCTCTCCAGCCCGCCGTCGACGATGGCCCGGGCCACCGCCTCGCAGCCGGGGCAGCACATGCGCCGTTCCCGGCCATCGATTTCCACCCGGTAGTCGCTGCCCTCGGGCACCGGCAGGCCGCAGTGGAAACAGCTGGGGGCATCGTCGGGCATGTTCAGGCAGGCGGTTCGGCCACCGTGGTGCGGGCGTTGAATTCGTGCAGGATATCATCCTTGCCGATTTGCACGTGCACGTTCCAGCGGCCGTGCTCCGGCAGGACCAGCGTCACCTCGTAACGGCCCGGCCGCACCTCGATCATGCGGAAGGCCTGGTCCAGCTTCACGTTGCCGGGACGCATGAAACGCCCTTCGATGCGGGCGCCGGTGATCGGCCGCGCGTTGCTGTCGGCCAGCTCCAGGCGGAACACCGCCGGCTCGCCGGCCCGCGCGCCGCCCACCCAGCCTTCGCGCACCCGCCAGTTGCGCAGGCGCTGGGCCTCCATGCGCTCCAGCCACTCGTTGAAGGCCTGTTCGCGCTCGTGGAAGTTGCGGGCCACGGTGCCGGGAAAGTGGGACGAGACATTGCCCCCGCCGCGCGGCGCGGGCAGCAGCCAGCTCGCCAGGCGGCCGTCCACCCCCTGCTGGGCCAGCATCACGAACACCGAATCCAGGGCCACCACCAGCACGAAGAACAGCACGATCAGGGCCGGCGCCCAGTGGAATCCCCGCTTCTCCCCCGCCCGCTGCTCGCGCACGCTGAAGATGATCCCCAGGGCATAGGCCGTGATCAGATAGATGGCGATGTGAATGGCGAACACGTCGGCCCCCGGCCACCAGAGGATCGCCACCGGCACGTAGATCCCCAGCACACCCAGGGCCACCAGCAGGCCCGCGCCCTTGGCATCGAAACGGGTGAAACGGTGCAGGGCCAGAAACGCCAGGGCCACCGCCAGGGCCCCGCCCAGCAGGCTGAAGACGAGATCACCTGGCATGTTCACCTCCCCGCACCTGGGCCGGCGGCGTATAGAACTGGCTGGCATGCCGGACCACCGGCGCCCCCGCCTGCCCCACCGGCTCGAGCACGAAGGCAAAGGACTCGCGCACCTGGCGGATCCGGCCTGGATCGCGGCGCACCTTCACCTGCAGGGGCAGCATCTGTTCCGGTTCCAGGGTGAACTCCCGGAAACGGCCGGCATCCAGCTCCGCCGAGGGCTCGAGCCCCTCGAGGCCCAGGCGGTAGGTGAGCCGCGCTTCGGTCTTGTTGTTGACCTTGATCCGGTAGCGGTTCTGGATCCGGCCGTCGGAGAGGGTCACCGCCAGGGGCTGACGGATCTGGTACACGGCCAGCTCCACGTCGGCACGATGGGCCACGCTCCAGACCAGCGCCCCGATGGTGATGGCCAGGGCCACACCATAGCCGATGTTCTTGAGATTCAGCAGGCGGGTGGGCTTGCCTTCCAGGGCGTTTTCCGAGGTATAGCGCACCAGGCCGCGTGGATAGCCGATGGAATCCATGATGGTGTCGCAGGCGTCGATGCACAGGGCGCAGGAGATGCACTGGTATTGCAGGCCGTCGCGGATGTCGATGCCCACCGGGCAGACCTGGAAACAGTAGCCGCAGTCGATGCAGTCGCCCACCCCCTGCTCGATGCGTTCCTCGCGCTTGATCAGCCCCTTGCGGGGTTTCTGCCGCCCCTTCTCGCGCTCGCCCCGGTTCGCGTCGTAGGCCACGATCAGGGTATTGGCATCGAACATCACCCCCTGGAAGCGGGCATAGGGACACATGTAGGTGCAGACCTGCTCCCGCGCCAGGCCCGCCATCACGAAGGTGGTGAGGGTGAGAAACGCCGTCGTGGCGTAGGCGGCGAAGGGCGCCTCGCCAGTGAGCATCTGCCGCAGCAGCACCGGCGCATCGCCCCAGTAGAGCACGAAGGTCACGCCGGTGATCAGGGCGATCAGCAGCCAGGCCAGCCAGGTGGCGCCCAGGCGCAGAATCCGGTTCGGTCCCCAGGGGGCCTTGTGGAGCTTCATGCGCGCATTGCGGTCGCCCTGGATCCAGCGCTCCACGAACAGGTAGAGATCGGTCCACAGGGTCTGGAAGCAGAAGTAGCCGCACCATACCCGTCCCGCCAGTCCGGTGACGAAGAACAGCAGCAGGGCGAAGATCACCAGCAGGCCCGCCAGCCAGAAGATGTCCTGGGCGTAGACCACCAGATCGAAGACATAGAACTTGCGCCCGACCAGATCGAACAGCACGGCCTGATCCGGGGCATTCTCCCGCGACCAGCGCAGCCAGGGCAGGAGGAAATAGACGGCATAGGCCAGCAGCAGGACAGCAGTCTTCAGGGTACGGAAGCGGCCCTTGACGCTGCGGGGATAGACGGGAATCCGGGCTTGATACTGGGGCTGGGTCATGTCACTCGTTACAACCGGGTGCGGCGGCGGCCGCAACAGACGACAACGGGAGGACTCCCCGCCGAAAGCGGGGAAGGCCCTCCCGTGCCGCGATGGACGTGCCGGAGACCGGCGGCAGGACTATTGCCCGCCGCCGAGCTCATGCACGTAATAGGTCAGGATCTTGATTTCCGTGTCGGACAGACGACCCTTCCAGGCCGGCATGATGCGACTCTTGCCGTTCTCGACCACTTCGCGCACGGCATTGCGCTTGCCGTCGAGACTGTTGGCCAGGGGCACCTTGGCAATGGTCCAGATCTTGTCGGTCAGGTTGGCCGCGCCCAGGAACTTCTGGCCCTTGGCATCCTGGCCGTGGCAGGCGGCGCAGTTGTTCATGAACACGCTCTGGCCGCGGGCGGCTTTCTCGGCATCCACCGGCTCGCCGGAGAGGCTCAGCACGTATTCGACCACATCACCGATCTGTTGTTCCGAGAGCTGCCCCTTCCAGGCCGGCATGTTGCCGTGACGGCCATTGCTGATGGTCTGCTCGATGTCGGCGAAGGTGCCGCCCCACAGCCAGGCATCGTCCAGCAGGTTGGGATACTCACCCAGCACACCGTTGCCGCCGGTCTGGTGGCAGGCGGCGCAGTTGTCGGCGAACAGCACCTTGGCCCGGGAGAAGACGAAGGCGGACAGTTCCGGATCCTTGGCGATGTCTTCGTAGCTGGCCTGGGCCAGTTTCTCCACATACACCGCCTGCTGCTTGCGGGCTTCTTCCTTCTCCTTGAGGAACAGGGCACGGGTGTTCCAGTGGGTGGTGACGGTCTTGCCGTCGGCCGTGGTGTAGGTGATTTCGTTGCCGATCCCCTTGGTGTAGTCCCGCCCGATGGGCAGGGTGGGATACAGGAACCAGTAGACCACCGCGAAGACGATGGTGGCATAGAAGGCCCACAGCCACCAGCGCGGCAAGGGGTTGTTGAATTCTTGGAGATCCCCGTCCCAGGAATGTCCGGTGGTCTGCACGGATTGTTGGGTCTTGTCTTTGCTCATGATTGTGAATCCTCGTGACGACGATCGTCGTCGTCCTCAAACGGTATGTTCTTGTACGACTCGAGGCGCTCCCCGCGCTTCTTGCCGGTGAACAGGTACAGAATGATGCCCACGAAGGTGACGAAGAAGAGCACCAGCGCAAAGGGCTTGGTGTTCTCCATGTGGGTGAACCATTCCAGCCATTCGAACATCGCGATCTCCGCTTACCGGAACTCGGCGAAATAGCCTTCTTCGAACTTGCTGAAGTCGACCATGGTGCCGAGCACCTGCAGGTAGGCGATCAGGGCATCGGCTTCGGAAACGTCGTCCGGGTTGCCGTCGTAATTGCCCTGGGTGGCCTGGGCGATCAGGTTGTCCTTGGCCTTGAGGATGTTGAGCTGGTCGGCCACGTCCTTGCCGAAGCGCTCCACGTTGGCCTCGTATTCGGCCTGGGTCTCCGAATAGGGCACGCCCACGGCCTTCAGGGCCCGCATCCGCGCCTGGATGTCGGCGTAGGCCAGCGGTTCCTTCAGCCACGGGTAGTTGGGCATGATGGACTCGGGCACCACGGAACGGGGGTTCATCAGGTGCTGGAAGTGCCAGGCATTGGAGTACTTGCCGCCCACCCGGGCCAGATCGGGACCGGTGCGCTTGGAGCCCCACTGGAAGGGATGGTCGTACTGGCTCTCGGCCGCCAGCGAGTAGTGGCCGTAACGCATGTCTTCGTCACGGAACGGGCGGATCATCTGCGAGTGGCACAGGTAGCAGCCTTCGCGCATGTAGATGTCACGGCCGCGCAGTTCCAGGGCGGTATAGGGCCGGATGGTCTCCTTGCCGTCCACCTTCACGGTTTCCACCGTGTTGTTGATGAAGTACAGGGGAATGATCTCGACCAGGCCACCGATGCTGATCACGATCATGGTCAGCACGATGAGCCAGCCGGCATTCGTTTCAATCGTTTCGTGTTTCATGTCGATAATTCCTGATGTCGGTCGTCTGCGGAACTCAGGCCGGCGTGGCCTGCAGTGCGGCCTGCTCGCGGCGGCTCTGGCGAATGGTCATGAAGGTATTGAAGCCCATGACCACGATGCCGGAGACGAAGAACAGCCCACCCAGCGCACGCACCACGTAGGGCTGATGCAGGAACTGCACGGTCTCGATGAAGGTGTAGGCCAGGTTGCCGTAGTCATCGAAGGCGCGCAGCAGCAGGCCCTGACCGATGCCGGCCACCCACATGGCGCTGATGTAGAGCACGATGCCGATGGTGGCGAGCCAGAAGTGCAGGTAGATGAGCGAGGTGCTCCACATGCGGGTGCTCCACAGACGCGGCACCAGGTGATAGAGGGAGCCGAAGGAGATCATGGCCACCCAGCCCAGCGCGCCGGAGTGCACGTGACCCACGGTCCAGTCGGTGTAGTGGGACAGGGCGTTGACGCTCTTGAGCGACATCAGCGGCCCTTCGAAGGTGGACATGCCATAGAAGGACAGGGCCACCACCAGGAAGCGGATGATGGGATCGGTGCGCAGCTTGTCCCAGGCGCCGGACAGGGTCATGATGCCGTTGATCATGCCGCCCCAGGAAGGCATCAGCAGCAGGATCGAGAAGGTGGCGGCCAGGGTCGAGGTCCAGTCGGGCAGCGCGGTCCAGTGCAGGTGGTGGGCGCCGACCCACATGTACAGGAAGATCAGAGCCCAGAAGTGGATGATGGACAGCCGGTAGGAGTAGACCGGACGGCCCACCTGCTTGGGCACGAAGTAGTACATCATCCCCAGGAAGGCGGCGGTGAGGAAGAAGCCCACGGCGTTGTGGCCATACCACCACTGGGTCATGGCGTCCTGCACGCCCGACTGCAGGCTGTAGGACGAGAGGCTGAACAGGCTCACCGGCATGGCCAGGTTGTTGAAGATGTGCAGGATGGCGGTGGCCAGGATGAAGGCGATGTAGAACCAGTTGGCCACGTAGATGTGCGGCTGGCTGCGATTGACCAGCGTCATCACGTAGATCACCAGGTAGGCGACCCAGACCACGGCGATCAGGATGTCGATGGGCCAGACCATCTCGGCGTATTCCCGCGCCTGGGTGTAACCGGCCATGTAGGAGATGGCGGCCAGACCCACGGCCAGTTGCCAGCCCCAGAAGGTGAAGCTCGCCAGCGGACCGCCCCACAGGCGCGTCTGGCAGGTGCGCTGCACCACGTAGTAGGAGGTGGCGAACAGGGCGCTGCCGCCGAAGCCGAAGATCACCAGCGTGGTGTGCACCGGCCGCAGGCGGCCGAAGGTGATCTGCGGGATGTCGTAGTTGAGGAACGGCCAGGCCAGTTCGGATGCGATGTAGAGACCGGCGGTCATCCCCAGCACACCCCAGACCAGTGCCATGATGGTGAAGTTGCGGACAATCGCGTAGTCGTATTGTGCCGGCTGTGCAGTCGTATGGGCCATTGTTTGCCTCTTGATTCTCGTGGTGATGCCAGAAATCTCCATGCCGAAAATACTTGAGAAAAACACTCGGGTACTACCGGCAAGGAGACCTATTCTAAATGACCCGGCTTGTCAGCGGCAACCGAAAATGGCCGTTCCCGCCTTCGGGAATCGAATCTTTCGTCGTCGGGAAAGGCGTTTGCGCCTGCCATGACAGGCGCAAACGCACGTGGCATGGAAAGGGAAGTGCAAGCGCGCTCGTTTTCGGGAATCGTCATCGCGGCCTGAGCCGCACCTCTGCGGTAGCGGGTTGCTGGGAACGGGTAGCCGGCAAAACCACGATCCATCCAAATAGCCCAAACGTCTCACAATTGCGCTGACACAAACGGCATCGGTCTGGGGCGGGTGTAGGCCGGCTCAAGCGCAGCGGCGCCCGCAAAATATGGTGTCATCCCGCCATGGATGGCGGGAGGGAAAACCAATTGGAGACGATTCAATACCGTTGTAGGCGCGGCGCAAGCCGCAACGAGGAAGGATCGGAATGCCGCCAACGGGGAGAGCCGTTTGAACGCAGCGGGTCCGCTGCCCCGCTCCCTGCGAGGCTCAAAGACAAGGGCGTCTTCTCACGCCTTCCTGCCATGCAGCAGATGGTTGAGTGTCACCAGACTCAGCAGCAGCAGTGCGCCGCCACCGTTGTGGGCCACGGCCACCGGCAGGGGCAGGGAGAACAGCACGTTGGAGATGCCAAGGCCGATCTGCAGCGCCAGGGCTGCCAGCAGGACCGGGGCAAAGCGACGCAGGCGGGACGGCTGGCCGGGCCGGCGCAGCCACAGGGCGAGGCCGCCCACATACAGCAACACCAGCAGCGCCCCGAGGCGGTGGGTGAAGTGGATGGTGACCCGCGCCGTATTGTCGAGCACGCCGCCCTCGAAATCGAGTTCGGTGCCGCGCCAGGGGACGAAGGCTTCGCGGTAGTCCAGCGGCGGCAGCCAGGCACCCTGGCAGGTGGGGAAATCGGGACAGTGCAGGGCCGCGTAGTTGGCGCTGGTCCAGCCGCCGAGCATGATCTGGCCGATCACCAGCACCAGTCCGGCCCCCGCCAGCCAGGCGAGGCGCCGATCATGCGGCAGGGTGGTCGCGGGCAGCGGACTGCCGGGGCTGCGCAGCACCAGCCACCACAACAGCGACAGGGTGGTGAAGCCGCCGATCAGGTGCAGCATCACGATGGTGGGATTGAGGCGGATGGTCACGGTCCACATGCCCAGCAGGGCCTGCAGGATCACCACGGCGGCCAGCAGCAGGGGCACGGCGAGCGGCTGGCCCGGCCGCCGCCGGCGCCACAGCGCCCAGCCGGCCAGGGTGAATACCAGCAGCCCGAGGGTGCCGGCGAAGTAACGGTGGATCATCTCCTTCCAGGCCTTGTGGGCCTCGACCGGCCGCTCGGGATAGAGGACGTTGGCCCGGGCCACTTCGTGGGGCTCGGCGGGCACGTCCAGATGGCCGTAACAGCCGGGCCAGTCGGGACAGCCGAGCCCGGCGTCGGAGAGCCGCACCCAGGCGCCGAGCAGGATCACCACGAAGGCCAAAAGCGCCGTGAAGCGCGCCAGCCGCTGAAACCCGGTGCCGCCGTCCGCCGCGGCGGCGCGCGGCACCTCCGCGCCGTTTGTGGCTATACTGCCGAAAACGTCAGCGACAAACGCTTTGCCCTTCATTGCCTCGTCCTCGTATTGCTCGCCCAAGGAAACGTCATGCACTGTCCCTATGCACTGACCCTGGAAGACTCCGCCGACCGCCGCGCCCCGCTGCGCTGGCTGTGGCTCGGCGTGGCGGCCCTGGTGGTCGCCGGCGTGTTCGCCATCCTGCTGGTCCTGTCGCGCACGCCCGGGATCCAGGCCGTGATCCCCTGGCTCGACTTCTTCCACACGGCGCTGGTGGTGCACGTGGACATGTCGGTGTTCATCTGGTTCGTGGCCTTCGCCGGCGTGCTATGGAACGTGACCGTGCCCCAGCGGCCGCGCCTCGACCGCCTGGCGCTCGGCCTGTGCGCCGCAGGCACGCTGCTGATGGCCGTACTGCCCTTCGCGGGCATCGGCGATCCGCTGATGAACAACTATCTGCCGGTGTTGCAGCATCCCGCCTTCCACACCGCCCTGGCCCTGATCGGCGCGGGCCTCGGGCTGCTGGTGATCGGCACCCTGGGCGGCGGCCTGCACTGGCGCACCCCCCTGTCGGCGGCGGACGCCCTGCGCTTCGGCAGCCTCAGCGCGGCCCTGGCCGCCGCCCTCGCTCTGCTGGTGTTTCTCTGGACCTTGCGGGAACTGCCCGCCGATCTCGATGCCCACGGCTATTTCGAGTTCCTGTTCTGGGGCGCCGGCCACGTGCTGCAGTTCACCCATACCCAGTTGCTGGCGCTGTGCTGGCTGGTGCTGGCCTGCGCCGCCGGTCTCGCCGCGCCGCTGCGCCCGGCCTGGGTCATCGCCCTGTTCACCCTGGGGATCCTGCCCCTCCTCTACGTGCCGATCCTGGCCCTGCAGCATCCGGTGCTCAGCGGCGAGGCGCGCCTGGGCTACACCCGGCTGATGCAGTACGGCGGCGGCCTGGCCACCATTCCCCTGGGCCTTTACCTGATCGGCCGCAACCTGCGCCACCGCGCCCGGCCGGCACCGCATCAGCGCCCGCTGCGCGCCGCTCTCTACAGTTCCCTGCTGCTGTTCGCCGCCGGCGGCGTCATCGCCTGGCTGATCCACGGCATCAACGTGGTGATCCCCGCCCACTACCATGGCTCCATCGTGGGCGTGACCCTGGCCTTCATGGGCACCGCCTACGCCCTGCTGCCGCAACTCGGCTTCGCCGCGCCCGTCTCCCGCCTGGCCCGCTGGCAGCCGGGGATCTACGCCGGCGGCCAGTTGCTGCACATCCTGGGCCTGGCCTGGTCCGGCGGCTACGGCGTGCAGCGCAAGACCGCCGGCGCCGCCCAGCAGTTGCACGACCTGCCGCAAATCGCCGGCATGGCCATGATGGGCCTCGGCGGCCTCATCGCCATCATCGGCGGCCTGCTGTTCGTGGTCGTCATGCTCCGCGCCTTGACGGGGCGGCGGACCTAACAGGCTGTTGAAAAACCCTCTGACGGCACGATCCGGCGTTGGAAAGTGGCTCAAAATGCTTATTTACTGGCGTCCGCGCCTACCCTTCTCCCCCGCTCTCCATCACCGTGCCGATCTGCCGGGCGAGGCGACGGATGTCGGTGCGTTCGCTGAACAGGGCCACCACCCGTCCCCGTGGATCGATCAGGAACAGGCGATCCGTGTGGGCGAGCAGATAGCCGGCGGCGGTGCGGCCGGCCGATTCCTCCACGTACACGCCGAGCTGGCGGCGCAGCGCCGCCAGTTCCGCCGCCTCGCCGGTGACGCCGAGCCCCGCGTGCTCGAACCAGGCCAGGTAACGCGCCAGCGTGCCCACGTCATCCCGCGCCGGATCCACGGTGACGAACACGCTCTGCGGGGCCAAGCCGCGGCGGCGCAGCCGGGCGTTCACCGCCTGCAACACCTTGAGGGTGGCGGGACAGACATCGGGGCAGTGGGTATAACCGAAGAACAGCAACGACCAGTGGCCGCGCAGGGAGGCCGGCGTGAACGCCTCGCCCGTGGTGGCCTGCAGCCGGAAGTCGCGCAGGGCCAGTGGAGGCGAGAGGCGGGTGATGCCGTCCTCGGCCGGGGCGGGCAGCGCCTCGGCCCGCCACTGGCGCTTGGCGGCCAGGCCCGCCACGCCGATCGCCACCAGGACCAGAAACAGAAGCAGCCGTTTGCCCGCCGCGGCCAGGGTCATCGCCGCGCTCCTCAGAGCCAGTGGCGCAGGAACAGGCGCAGGTAGTGATCGCCGAGGAAGAAGGCGAACAGGGCGCTCAGATAGAAGATCGAATAGCCGAAGGTCTTCATCGCCGGGCCGTCGTCGCGGGCGCGGTACAGGGCGATGGCGTTGTGCAGGAAGCCGACGCCCAGGGCCAGCGCCCCGGCCAGGTACAGCAGGCCGCTCATGTGCATCACGAAGGGCAACACGCTCACCGCCACCAGCACCAGCGTATAGAGCAGGATGTAGCGCTTGGTGACGGCCACGCCGCGGGTCACCGGCAGCATGGGGATCCCGGCCCGGGCATAGTCGTCCCGGCGGCGGATGGCCAGGGCCCAGAAATGGGGCGGGGTCCAGACGAAGATGATCAGGAACAGCAGGATCGCCTCGGGATGCACCTCGCCGGTGGCCGCCGCCCAGCCCAGCACCGGCGGAGCGGCCCCGGCGGCGCCGCCGAGCACGATGTTCTGGGCCGTGATGCGCTTGAGGAACACCGTGTAGATCACCGCATAGCCGATCAGGGCGATGAAGGTGAGCACGGCCGTAAGGGTGTTGACGAAGGCCAGCAGGAGGGCCATGGCCAGCAGTCCCAGCAACAGGGCGAAGGCCAGGGCGCTGCCCGAGGCCAGCTCGCCCTGGGGCAGCGGCCGGTGCCGGGTGCGATCCATCAGGGCGTCGATGCGCTGATCCACCCAGTGGTTGAGCGCCGCCCCCGAGGCGGCCGCCAGGCCGATGCCCAGGGTGCCGAAGATCAGGGCCGGCCAGGGCACCATGCCGGGGGTGGAAAGGAACATGCCCACCAGCGCGGTAAACACGATGAGCAGCACCACCTTCGGCTTGCACAGATCCAGATAGCGCTTCCACAGGGGCAGCGGCAGGGCGGTGGCAATGGCGGCTTGCGGCATGACGGACTCCTTGGGCGATCGACGCGGCAGGTGGCGGGCCGGACGGCCCGCCGGTTCACATCACTGGCTGGTGCCGTAGGCGTAGGGACTCCACTCCTTCGACAGCACCGGGATCTCGGGGAAGTTGCCGTGCTGCGGCGGCGAAGCGGTCGTCCACTCCAGCGAACGGGAGCCCCAGGGGTTGCTGCCCGCCGGCTGGCCCTTGAACAGGGCCTGGATCCAGTTGACCAGGGCCAGGAAGAAGCCGATGGCCACCAGCACCGCGCCGGCGGTCATCAGGTGGTGCAGGCCCTCTACCTGGGGAAACTGGCTGTAGTCCCAGTAGCGGCGGGGCATGCCCTCGAGACCGGCCATCATCATGGGGAAGAACACCAGGTTCACGCCGACGAAGGTGATCCAGAACGAGGTCTTGCCCAGCGTCTCGTTGTACATCCTGCCCGTCATCTTGGGGAACAGGTAGTAGATCCCGCCGAAGATGGCGAAGGTGCCGGCCACCGCCATCACGTAGTGGAAATGGCCGGGGATGAAGTAGCTGTCGGAGACGTGGATGTCGATGGAGGCCACCGCCAGCGGGATGCCGGTGAGGCCGCCGATCAGCATCAGGAAGATCACCGACAGGGCATAGAGCATGGGCGTGGTGAAGGTGATGGCCCCCTTGTAGAGGGTCCCCACCAGGCCGATGAACATCAGCCCCACCGGCACCGAGATCAGCAGGGTGGTGACCATCTGCCCGACCCGCAGCCAGTCGGGCATGCCGGTCACGTACAGGTGATGGATCCACACCTCGCCGGCCAGCAGCAGAATGCCCCCGATGCCGCCGTAGACCACCATCTTGTAGTTGAAGATCCGGTTGCGGGCGAAGGTGGCCACGATGTCGAAGACGATGCCGATGAAGGGCAGGAAGATCACGTACACCGCCGGGTGCGAATAGAACCAGAACAGGTTCTGGTAGATGAGCACGTCACCGCCCTGGGCCGGGTCGAAGAAGTTGGTTCCCAGGTACTTGTCGAACATGATCATGGTCACCGCCGTGCCCAGCACCGGCACGAAGATGAGCTGCAGGATGAAGGCGGCGAAGATGGTCCAGGTGAAGATGTTGAGCTGGTTCCAGCCCATCCCCGGCGCGCGCATGAAGGCGATGGTGGTCAGGAAGTTGACCCCGCCCAGGATGGAGGCGAAGCCCAGCAGCAGCACGGTGAAGGAATAGAAGGCCGTGTTGCCCTGGGTGATCTCCGAATAGGGCGGATAGCCAGTCCACATCACGTCGGGCGGATCGGGCATCACGAAGGTCAGCAGGGCCAGGATGATGCCGGCGAAGAACAGCCACACGCTCAGGGCATTGAGACGCGGGAAGGCCACGTCCTTGGCGCCGATCTGCAGGGGCACCAGGTAGTTGGCCAGAAAGCCGGTGAGGGCCGGGATCTGGAAACCGAGGATCATCGCCGCGCCGTGAAAATACAGCCACACGTTGTATTCGCTCGGGTTCTCGGTGATGGTGGGCCCGGGCGCCGACAGCTCGGCGCGCATCAGCAGGGCCATGATCCCGGCCACCGCGAAGGCGGCCACAGAGCCGATCAGATAGAGGATGCCCACCTTCTTGTGGTCGGTGGTAAACAGCCATTCACGCAATACGCCTGCCATGTCATGCTCCTCCTGTGGTTTCGAGCTTCGCCTGCTGCCGTTTCGCTCCTTCGGCCTGATACCAGGCCTCGAAGTCCTCGGGCGCCATGACGATCAACTTGCCCTTCATGCGCGAGTGAAGGTGCCCGCAGTATTCGGCGCAGGTCACCACATGTTCCCCCGGCACCTTGGGCATGAACCAGATGTAGGTGATGCGCCCGGGCATGGAGTCTTCCTTGACCCGGTAGTCGGGGATCCAGTGGCTGTGGATGGTGTCGCGCGAGGTCATGCGCAGCAGCACCGGCTTGCCCGCCGGTACCCGCAGCTCGTTGAAGGTCTTCACGCCGTTGGGATAGGTGTAGTCCCAGGTCCACATGGCCGACTCGAGGCGGATCTCCAGGCGATCCTCGGGCACGTTGCGATAGTCGTTCCAGAGCTGCCAGCCCTGGGCGGCCAGGTAGAAGTCGTCGGCCATGAACACGAACACCGGGATCACCGCCCAGCCCACGGCCTGGGCGGCGCTGAGTTTCGGCATGGCGCCTTCCTGGTCGGGATCGCGGCGGCGATACCGGAACAGGAACCACAGGGTCACCAGGGCGAAGATCACGCCGATCACGGTGATGTCGATCATGATCTCCTTCCACAGGTGATCCCAGCCGGCCACGTTGTCGGGGATTACCCGTTCCTCCACCTGCCATTCGCCCGGCAACACCCGCTGGGTCTCGACGCGCCCCTGGGCCAGCGCCACCCCCCCCCACAGCGCTGCCAGCCCCAGCAGGGCCCCGGCCCGCCGCATCCACCGCTTCATCGGTTCAGCCATTTGTCGCCTCCCTCCTGTGCAGTTTCTTTTTCGCCACCAGGAAGGACGTGGCCACCAGCACGAAACCCAGCAACAGGGCGCCGAGCCCCGCGAACAGCGGGATGTTGACGGTGTAGCGTCCTTCCTTGAAGTTGTAGCTGAAACACACTCCGGCGAGGATGTCGATCAACTTGCCGGAGGTGGAAATCTTTTCCCAGTTGGCATCGATCAGGGCCAGCTCCACGTCCCGTGGCGTGACGAGGGTGCCGTACAGGTAGCGCACCACCCGGCCCTGCGGCGAGACGAAGATGAAGGCATTGGGGTGCACGAACACCCGATCCCGGTACGACCAGAAGAAGCGCACCCCCACGCTGGCGGTCAGCGGCACGATGTCGGCGGGATTGTCGAGGATCGCCAGGTGCCAGCCGGGCCGTTCGGCGAGCCGGTTGCGGCGCTGGAACGCCGCGATGCGCTCCACCGTGTCGTGCTTGTCGAAGGAGATCGTGAGCACCTGAAAATCGCGACCGGCACGAAAACGCTGCACGCCGTCGACGAGCGTCTGCAGGTGCCGGTTGATGGTGCCGCACAGGCCATCGCAGGTGTAATAGGAAAACAGCAGGATCAGCGGCTTGCCGCGATAGCGATCCAGCGTGAAGGTCTGCCCCCGGGCATCGCGCAGTCGGTAATGGCCATCGAGCCGGACGCCGAGAAAGGCCCGCTCGTCGATGGCCACCACCTGGGGGTCGAGGGTGGATTCGGTGTTGCCGTCGCTCAGGGCCTGAAGCGGACCCGCCGGCCAGCCCAGTCCGGCCAGCGTGATCGGCAACAGGGCCAGGGCCCGCCTGCCGCGTCTGCGTCCGAGCCATCGCACCCTACACCCAGAAGTAGACCTGGGAGACCACGAAGAACCAGATGATGTCCACGAAGTGCCAGTAGAGGGACCCCGATTTCACCAGCCCTTCGTTGATCCGCCCGCGCAGGGCCGGCAGGAGCATGGCGGTGAAGATCCCCAGCCCCACGATCACGTGCGCGCCATGAAAACCGGTGATGGTATAGAAGGCGGTGCCGAAGATGTTGGTGGCCGGCGTGAAGCCCGCGTGCAGCAGGTGGTTCCACTCATAGGCCGACATGCCGATGAAGGCCAGGCCGAGCAGCATGCTCAGGATCAGCCAGCGAATGAAGCCGGCGCGATCGTCCTGCGCCAGGCGGCCTTCGGCGAAATGGATGGTGAAGCTGGAGGTCACCAGCACCCCGGTCATGATCAGGGGCATGAGGGTCGGCAATTCCACCGTGCCTTCGGGCGGCCATACGGGCGCGCCCAGGCGCACCACCCAGTAGGTGGCGAAGAAGGAGAGGAAGATCAGCGCCTCGGCGACGATGAACCAGCCCATGGCCGGTGGCGCCAAGCCCTCGGCCACGGGTTCGGAATGCAGCGCCTCGTACGCCCAGCCGACGATGCCCATGACGATCAGCGGCACCCCCAGCCCCAGCGAGAGGGCCGCGTACAGGCCGTTGTGATAGACGAACTGGAAGGAAAAGGCGAAAGGCACCGCAAACAGGATGCCGATGGAAATCACCGCCGGCCAGATGCTGACCTCTTCGGCGTGTTCGTGTGCAGCAGCATGCTCAGTCATGTCGGACTCCCCCAAATGCGCAAGAAAACGAAGAACGATGCCAGGGAATCACGCGCGCCGGGGCGCACGCGCCTCCCGCCCTACTGGCAGGGCAGACTGCTGAACCAGGCCGCCACGTTCTCCACGTCCTCGTCGGAGAGGGACTGGGCCATGGGCGACATGAGATCGTTCTTGCGATTGCCGGCCTTGAAATCCTTCAACTGCTTGATCAGGTATTCCTTGTTCTGGCCGGCCAGATTGGGCCACTGGGGATTGGCGGCCCGGCCGTTGGCGCCGTGACAACCGGCGCAGGTGGCCGCCTTCTCCTTGCCCGCCGCGAGATCGGCGGCCAGGAGCCCGGGGGATGCGAACAACAGCAACGAGGAAACGACAACGGTACAGACGGGTAGATGCTTCAAGACTCTCCTCCTCCATTCACAAGAAACAGATTCAGGAATCCAGCACTACAACGTCGGGCGATGTGGCTGCCCGGCAAGCCGGACAAGACAACACCGTGCGTGATACTTGTCGTGTTACGGCATGAATGATGACCGCACGGAAGAAACTTTTATTGTTGGTGGTATTTGTTGTTGGCGCCCGTCATGGCAGGCGCTTTCTTCATGACCCGGGAACCGAATGCAAGCTGGCATATCGTGTTCGGTGTCAGGGTTGGCAGTGATGATATACACACTCGGGAAACGGCTGCAAGGGGGAAAGACGGCCAGGGCCGCATATCAAAATACCGCTATATGCGACTATGCGAAAACACGCCCTCGAAATTCGGAACGGCTATTGCAAGGCATCGACCACCGGGTCCAGCGCGCTGCGCCCGGCGCCATGGCCCAGTTCGGCAAGCAGGGGCGCAGCGATGCGCCGGCGGAGGGTATCGATCATCGCCTCGACGTTGCGCGCGGCGGGATCGATCCGGTTGGCCACCCAGCCGGCGAAGGGAACGCCGTCATGGCAGATCGCGTCGGCGCTGAGCAGGGCGTGGTTGATACAACCCAGACGCAAGCCCACGACCAGAATCACCGGCAGTTGCAGGCGCGCGGCCAGGGCAGCCACGTCTTCGTTATCGTCGAGGGGCACGCGCCAGCCGCCCACGCCTTCCACCACCAGAAAATCGGCACCGGCGGCGAGCGCACGGGCCTGGTTCACGATCCGCTGCGTGTCGATCCGCTCCCCGGCCTGCGCCGCGGCCACGTGGGGCGCGATGGGCGGGGCGTAACAGAAGGGATTGCAGGTCTCGTAGGGCTGATCGGTGCCGGCGGCGGCCAGCAGGGCCAGGGCGTCTTCGTTGCGCAGCCGACCGGCGACCCGCTGCGCGCCGCTGGCCACCGGTTTCATCACCGCCACGCGCCGGCCCCGGGCGCGCAGGGCCTTGACCAGTTGCACGCTGAAGAAGGTCTTGCCGATTTCGGTATCGGTGCCGGTGACGAAGACGCCGTCGTTCATCTGGCCTCCTGCGGCGGAGTGGGGGTGAAGCAGACCGTTTGCCGCTGGCCGCCCGCCTGCGGTTTCCAGGCATGACCATAGACCACTTCGTAGGTCACCGGCAGGCGGCCGTCGCGGCGATGGGCTTCGTAGGCCTCGCGCAGCGCGGCCAGGCGGGCCTTGCCGGTGAGGCCGCGGGGCCGGCCGCCGAGCACGTTGTGGGCACCGATGGCCTTCAGATCGCGCATGATCCCCAACAGGTCCTCGTAGGTGAGGGTGATCCGCTCCACGTCGGTGACCGGATCGGCGAAGGGGGTCTGAAGCAGCCAGTCGCCCACGTGATGCATGTCGGGAAAGACGTTGACATGCGGCGCGGCGTCCACCTGCGCCCAGCTCGCGCGCAGCTCGTGCAGGGTATCGGGGCCGAAGCTGGTGAACAGCAGCAGGCCGCCGGGGCGCAGCACCCGCTGCAGTTCGGCGAACACCGCCGGCAGATCGGCGCACCATTGCAGGGTGAGGTTGGAGAACACCAGATCGACACTTTCGTCCCGCAGCGGCAGGCGTTCCACGTCGCCGCACAGGCAGCGCACGGGGCGACGCCGGCGCTGCCACCAGCCACCGCGGCGGCGGGCCAGGGCGAGCATGGGCTCGGCGATGTCCAGGGCCAGCAGCTCGGCGCGGGGATAGCGTTCGCGCAGGCCGGGCAGGCAGGCGCCGGTGCCGCAGCCGGCGTCGAGCACCCGGCCGGGCGTGAAGCGGATCAGATCCAGCCGCGCCAGCAGGCGCCGGCCCACCTCCTGCTGCAGCACCGCCGCTGCATCGTAACCGGCGGCGGCACGGGCGAAGGCGCGGCGCATCTGCGCCTTGTCGGGGCGCAGCTCAGGCTCCACGGGCGAACTCCCGCACGAAACCGGCCACCGCCTCGGGGGCAGTGAGAAAGGGCGCGTGACCGGCGCCCTCCAGCAGGCGCCGGGCGGCAGCGGGGCGCAGGGCATGAGCCGCCTCGAGGGCCGCGGGGCACACCAGGCGATCCCGCGCCCCGCCGAGCAGGGCCACGGGCGCAGGCAGGGCCTGCCAGGTGGCGCGCAGATCGGCCTCGCGCAGGATGGCGAGGCCGGCGGCCAGGGCGCCGGGCCGTGGCGCCGGCGCCGTTTCCAGCACCTCGCGCAGCTGCCGCAGGCTGGCCCGCGCCGCCGGCTCGCCCATCACCTGCAGACCCAGGAAACGCTGCAGGGTGGCGGCGTGGTCCGTGGCCAGGTTCCTGGCGAAGCCGGCCAGCACCGTGGTGTCCATGCCTGCCGGCCAGTCGGGAGCGCGGGCGAAGCGCGGCGCGCTAGCCAGCAGCAGCAGCCCGGCCATCGCCTCGGGCCGCTGCCCGGCCACGGCCAGGGCCAGCAGGCCACCGAGCGACCAGCCGAGCCACAGGGCCGGCCCCGCAAGACCGGGCGTGACGGCCGCCAGGATGGCCTCGGCCTGGGCGGCGGGCGAACCGCCGGCGATTTCCGCACTGTGGCCGTGGCCCGGCAGATCCACGCAGTGCAGGCGGAAGTCCGCCTCCAGGTGCGTCAGCAGGGGCGCGAACACGCCGCCATGCATGGCCCAGCCGTGCAGCAGGACCAGGTCCGGCCCCTGCCCGCGCACCGTCACGTGAAGCGCGCCGCTCACGCCGCCGCTCCCGCTTCTTCCAGGGCCGTCAGCAGGGCGTCCACGTCGGCCTCTTCGTGGGCGGCACTGAAGGTGATCCGCAGGCGCGCCGTGCCCCGGGGCACGGTAGGCGGGCGGATGGCGCTCACCAGGAAACCGGCATTCCGTAGGTGGGCGCTCACTTCCATGGCGCGCCCTGCTTCACCGAGCACGAGGGGCTGGATGGGGGTTTGCGAGGCCATCAGCGGCAGATCCAGCTCGGCGGCCCCGGCACGGAAGCGGGCCACCAGGGTGGCCAGTTTCTCCCGCCGCCACTCCTCGCGCCGGGCCAGGGCCAGGCTGGCGCGGGTGGCCTCGGCCACCGCCGCCGGCAGGGCCGTGGTGTAGACGTAACTGCGGGCAGCCTGGATCAGCATCTCGATCAGATCCTCGCTGCCGGCGACGAAGGCGCCGAAGGTGCCGAAGGCCTTGCCCAGGGTGCCGACGAGGATCGGCACCTCGTCCATCCCCAGGCCGGCGGCGGCCAGGCTGCCGCCGCCTCCCGGGCCCAGCACGCCGAAGCCGTGGGCGTCGTCCACCATCAGCCAGGCAGCGTGCCGCGCGCAGGCGCTGGCCAGTTCGCCCAGCGGCGCCACGTCGCCGTCCATGCTGAACACGCCGTCGGTGACCACCAGCTTCGCGCCATGGGCCTCGCCCGCCAGGCGCGAGTCCAGATCCGTCGGTTCGGCGTGGGCGTAGCGGCGCAGGCGGGCCCGGCTGAGGATCCCGGCGTCGATCAGCGAGGCATGGTTGAGCCGGTCCTCGAACACCGTGTCGCCCCGCCCCAGCAGGGCGCTCACCACGCCGAGGTTGGCCATGTAACCGGTGGAGAACAGCAAGGCCCGCGGGCGGCCGGTGAAGTCGGCCAGCGCTTCCTCGAGAGCGTGATGGGGACGCTGGTGGCCGGTCACCAGGTGGGCGGCGCCGCTGCCCGCGCCCCAGCGTTCGGCGGCGCGGGCGAAGGCGGCGCGCACCTCGGGATGGCCGGCCAGCCCGAGATAGTCGTTGCCGGAGAAGTTGCGCAGGCGCCGTCCGGCCACCGTGACCGTGGCCCCGGCGGGCGACTCGAGCACCTGCCGCCGGCGGTACAGCCCGGCCTCGCGGCGGGCCGCCAGTTCCCGGGCCAGGAAGTCGTCCAGGCGCATGGCGCCGCCGCGCGGAGCCCTCACACGGCCTGCAGGCCGAGCCGGTCGAACAGGGCCCGGTCCCGATCCGCCGCCGGGTTGGGGGTGGTGAGGAGCTTCTCGCCGTAGAAGATGGAATTGGCGCCGGCCAGGAAGCACAGGGCCTGCTGGGCGTCGTCCATGGCCTCGCGCCCGGCGGACAGGCGCACCCAGGACCTGGGCATGAGGATCCGGGCCACGGCGATGGTGCGCACGAACTCGATGGGATCCAGATCCTCGGCCTCGGCCAGCGGCGTGCCCTCCACCTTCACCAGCAGGTTGATGGGCACGCTCTCGGGATGCTGCGGCTGGTTGGCCAGCTCGCGCAGCAGGCCGATGCGATCGGCCCGATCCTCGCCCATGCCGACGATCCCGCCGCAGCAGACCTTGATCCCCGCCTCGCGCACCCGGGCCAGGGTGTCGAGCCGGTCCTGGTAGGTGCGGGTGGTGATGATCTCGCCGTAGAAGTCGGGCGAGGTGTCGAGGTTGTGGTTGTAGTAGTCGAGGCCGGCCTCGCGCAGGCGCGCGGTCTGGGCCTCGGTGAGCATGCCCAGGGTCAGACAGGTCTCCAGGCCCATGGCCTTGACCTCGCGCACCATCTCCACCACTTGATCGAGATCGCGATCCTTGGGCGCGCGCCAGGCGGCGCCCATGCAGAAGCGGCTGGCGCCCCGCTCGCGGGCGGCGCGGGCCTGTTCCAGCACCTCGTCCACCGGCAGCAGGGGCGCGTCCTCCAGGCCCGTGTCGTAGCGCACCGACTGCGGGCAGTAGCCGCAGTCCTCGGGACAGCGCCCGGTCTTGATCGACAGCAGGGTGCTCACCTGCACCTGGTTGGGATCGAAGTGGGCGCGGTGCACCTGCTGGGCGCGAAACAGCAGATCGTTGAAAGGCAGTTCGTAGAGCGCGGCGATTTCGGCGTCGCGCCAGTCATGACGGATCTCGCTCATGGGTGTTCGGCCTCGTAGGTGGTGTCCTGCCAGTCTTCCCGGCGGATGCGCCACAGGGCCAGGGCCGACCAGGGCACCACCACCAGCGCCACCAGGCCGCCGGTGACAATCCACAGCTTCCAGTCGGTGCCGAAGAAGGTGCCCACCGGGATGATGACCCCCAGGGCGCCGTAGAACAGGTAGGCCGCCTGCTGGGTGTGATGGCCGACGCGGGGATTGGGATGGTGGCGGGCGACGATGTAGACCATGATGGAGATCCCGAACCACAGGATCGGCGGCACCACCATCAACAGGAACATGAAGATCATCATGGTCTTCGCCGGCTCGGTGATGAACAGGAAGGGCGCCACCACCAGGCCGGGCAGGAAGGCCAGCAGATTGCCCAGGTAGAAGAGGCGGGCCATCAGGCGCGCATTGGCGGCGGAGATCTCGCGGGTGCCGCCGGAGACACCGGGGGGATTGGATTCCATGAGAACCTGAGTCTAGACTTGGCGGAAACGGGACCGCCATTCTAGGGGCAGGACGCCACCTGTCAACTCGCAGGGATGCACATGGTTTACAACTGGTTACGGATCGACCAGATTTTCCACCCAAGCTTCCCCTGCCTGCTGTGCGGTGCGGACACCCGGTCACCATCCGGCCTCTGCCCACCCTGCCAGGCCGATCTGCCGCGCACCGCCCATCCCTGCCCGCGCTGTGGCGAAGCCCTGGCCGCCCCCACCGACCTGCCCTGCGGCCGCTGCCTGAGGCGCCCCCCGCCCTTCGACGCGCTGGTGGCGGCCCTGGCCTGGGAGACGCCGGTGCCCGGCTTCGTCGGCGCCCTGAAGTTCCGCGAACGGTTGCCGGCCGCGCGCCTGCTGGGACACCTGCTGGCCGAGGCGGTCAGCGACCGGCCCCGCCCCGATTGCCTGCTGCCCGTGCCCCTGCACGCGGCCCGCCTGCGCCAGCGGGGCTTCAACCAGGCCGTGGAGATCGCCCGCTTCGCGGCCCGCCGCCTCGACCTGCCCCTGCTGCCCGCCGCCCTGCGCCGCACCCGGCCCACCCCGCCCCAGCAGGGACTGGACGCCAAAGCGCGCCGCCGCAACCTGCGCGGCGCCTTCGCACTGACCGCCCCCCTCCCCGGCTCCCACGTGGCCATCGTGGACGACGTGGTCACCACCGGAAGCACGGTGGGCGAAATCGCCCGCCTGCTGCGGCGCGCCGGCGCCCGGCGGGTAGTGGTGTGGGCCGCGGCCAGGGCCACGAAACGGCTGGGATGAGCCAAGGACATGGTGCGATGCAAACATCCGCGCACTGTTTCTCACCGTCCCTCGTCACTCGTCACGCTTTTCCGGCGGCCTGCGCCGCGCCCCCGGGCCGCGGCCGAGCATCAGCAGATTGCCGATCAGCACGCTCAGGATCAGGCCCAGGATGAGCAGAACCCATTTCATGCGGATTCAGTCGAGGCGGAAACCGATCTTCACTTTCACCTGCCAGTGGGCGATGCGCCCTTCCCTGAGATGGCCGCGGGTTTCCACCACCTCGAACCAGTCGAGGTGATGGAGACTTTCGCCGGCCCTGGCGATGGCGTTCTCGATGGCCTTGTCCGAACTTTCGGTGGAGGAGCCGACGATTTCGATCAGCTTGTAGACGTGGTCTTGCATGGGTGTCTCCCGGTGTGGTCATTCGCGCAGGCCGCGGGCATCGAACAGGATCAGTTCCCAGCGGGGGTGCTCGAGGTCCTGGCGCAGGATGTAGGTGCCCCCGTCGTCGCCCAGCAGCTTGAAGTAGCGGTAGTCGGGCCCGATCCAGCGATCCTGCACCTCCACCACTTCCACCGGCCGGCGGCCGAAGTGGAAGCGCCAGGGCAGGGGCTCGCCGCGTTCGTCCTGCCGGGTTTCGACCTGCAGTTCGAGCGGGGTGTCGGTCATGGTGCCAGCTTACCACGGGGTGGCCTCGGCCCGGGCTTCGCGGTATCTTGATTCCCCTCCCTCCCGAGCGAGGATACTGCCATGACCATGGCCCCAACCCTCGAAACCTGGCTGCGGCAACGTGGCGTGGACTACGATCTCCTGCCCCACCCGCGCACGCTGTCGAGCCGGCAGACCGCCGAAGCGGCGCACGTGCCGCCGGATCACATCGCCAAGGCCGTCCTGGTGCGGGACGAGGCAGGCCGCTTCGCCATGGCGGTGATCCCCGCCGACGGCTGGCTGCACCTGCATGCCCTCGCCGAGGCGGCGGGCAGAAAGATGGTGCTGGCCGCCGAGGACGACGTGGATCGGCTGTTTCCCGACTGCGAGCCGGGCGCGATCCCGCCGGTGGGCCCGGCCTGGGGCCTCGAGACCTACGCCGACGAGCGCCTGCGCGCCCTGGCCAGCGTGTTCTTCGAGGCCGGCGATCACCTGGAACTGGTGCGGGTGGACGGCGAAGACTTCCCCCGGCTCCTGCCGGATGCGCACTGGGGGCATTTTGGGGGCGGGTAGGGGATGTTCGCGCAGCAACGCAACATTTTTGGCAAATGCCCAGGCGCCGGCGGAGGTTTTCGCGGCTCGCGCCGCTCCTACAAGTTCTTCCTCGCCACTCGTCCTTCGTCCCTCGGATCTAGAATTGCCAGCGCAAATCCAGATAGGGGCCGAAATTGGTGAGGACGGGGCCGGTGTCGAGTGCCGGGTCGAGGGTCATCTGCTGGTGCTGCCAGCCGCCCTGCAGGCCGAAGCCGTTGCGCCACTGGTACTGGAGCTTGGCCCGGTAGTCGAACAGGCGATCGGAGAGGCCGGAACGGCTGCCTTCGAAACCGGCCGAGAGGCCCTGGAAGGGCAGGTCGAACAGGGCCGAGGCATAGAACGAGGGGATGGTGGTGTTGAGCGTGGCGCGATCCGCCCCCGCCGCGGTGCCGCCGGCGGGAAGACTGGCATAGCCTTCGATGTGCCGCAGGTGCAGGCCGAAATCCAGGCGCAACCCCGCCTGGCGCACCGGATAGAGGATGCGGGCATCGTATTGGTCGAACTGGGTGCCCACCTCGGCGCTGAGGCTCATGAAATCGGGCGTGATGAGGCGGCGGCCGAGTTCGTCCAGGCGCACCTGCTTGTAGTCCACCTGCCAGCGCAGTCCGACCTCGCCGGCGTGTGCCGCGCCGGCAGGAAGAATAAGGCCGAGCAGAAAAGGAAAAACGGAAGAAGGGCGCATGACAGGTCCATGCCGGCGGAATGCCGGTCCTGATTGCAGTATAGGATCGGATTGGACCGGCCGCCATGGAGCGGGTTCACAGTTTGGGGATCCGGTTCCCCATCACCCCACCCCTCTCCCCCGCATCGCGGGGGAGAGGGTGCCCTTCGTTCCGGCGTGTTGGCTCAGCGCAGGCCGGATTGCGGCCGGTTACGGTGCTTCGGGGGATGTTTTCAGCTTGCCGGCCACGAAGCGGCGCAGGGCCGCGTTCAGGGCGCCGGTGTCGCGGGCCTTGCGGTAGGCCTCGGCAGCCGCCGCCGGCTGGGCAAGCGCCTCGAGCGAGAGGCCGAGCCCGATCCACCACACGCCGTTGTCGGGCCGCAAGCGGGTGAGCTGGCGATACAGGCTGGCCGCGTCCTGCTGACGGCCCTGCTTGCGGTAGTAGGCGGCCAGGAGGGCGAAATAGGCCGGATCGCGCTCGATTCGCGCCGGCCGGTACTGCTCCAGCAGGCGCACGGCCACGGCGGTGCGCTGCTGGCGGTCGAGCACTTCGGCATAGATCCGCACCAGCTGGCGGTGGCCCGGATTGCGCCGCAGGCCTTCGCGCAGCACCTCGCCGGCCTCCACCAGGCGGCCGCCGCGGATCAGCACCAAAGCCAGCAGTTCGCGGGCCTTGTCGTGATCGGGCGCGGCCGCCAGCGCCTTGCGCAGGGCCGCCTCGCCCGCTTCCTGGCGGCCCTGGCTCAGGAGGGTGTAGGCGCGGCGATAGTGTTCCTCGGCCCGCTGCAGCGGTGTGACGGGGCGCGGCGATTTGCGCACCGTGCCCGGGGAAGCGTCATCGGCTGGCGAGGGGGCTTCGGCGCCGGCCATCGCCGGCGCCGGCGGGGGCGGCGCCTGCTGCGTGGCCGCCGGTCGCCGCGGCGCCGGTTCCGGCGCCCGGGCCGTTTCCCGGGCGCGGGGCTCGGCCGCAGGGGCAGGCGGCGGTGGCGCAGGGCGGGACGCCGCCTCGGGCCGGGGTCCGGCGGGCGTGGCGGCAAGCGCCGCCCGCGCGGGCCCGGCCGGCCGGGGGGCCTCGACGGCGGCGGCGGGCGCCGGTTCGGCCACGGGGGCGGCCGCAAACCGCTCCCAGGCCAGCCAGCCGACCAGGGCGGCCAGCGGCACGCTGGCGGCGAAGGCCAGAATCAGCCAGGGCGAACGGCGCGGCGGCCGGCCCTGGCGGTAGGCGGGGGGCACCGCGCCCGGACCATCCGCGCGATCCTGGCGGCGGTCGAGATCCCGCAGCATCTGGTTGATCAGGCTCATGGGCTGCCTCCCTGCTGCAGGCGTTGCCAGAGCAGCCAGCCCGCCGCGGCCAGCAGCGTCGTCAGCAGCCCCCCGGCCAGCCACCACAGGCCCCGCCCGCCATCGCGGTTCGAGACGTCTTCGGTGTCGGCGATGGCCATGCGCACGTGTTCGCGATCCACCACCGGGTCGCCCCGCCCGTAGGCCGCCATCAGCGACTTGTGGGCCAGGATGTTGACCAGCCGGGGGATGCCGCCGCTGCCCCGGTAGAGCTGTTGCAGGGCCGGCGGCCGGAACAGGCTGCCGCCGCCCTGGTGCCCGGCCACCATCAGCCGGTGCTGCACGTAGGCGTTCATGCCCTCCCGATCGATGGGCTCCAGGCGGTAGGCGAAGGTGATGCGCTGACGCAGCTGGCGGATCTCGGGCCGGTTGAGCTTCTCTTCCAGCTCCGGCTGGCCGAACAGCACCACCTGCAGCAGCTTGCGCTTCTCGGTTTCCAGGTTGGTGAGCAGGCGCAGGGTCTCGAGGGTTTCGATGGGCATCGCCTGGGCCTCGTCGAGGCACAGCACCACCCGCTTGCCTTCGGCGTTCAGTTTCAGGATCCGCTCGGTGATGCGCTTCTGCAACTGGTGGGCGTTGGGCTGGCCCTGCGCCGGCACGCCCAGTTCCTCGGCCACCGCGCTCTGCAGGCCGTAGGGGGTGAGCATGGGGTTGGGCAGGTAGGCCGCCACGAACTGCCGGTCCAGGGTGGCCAGCAGCTTGCGGCAGAGCAGGGTCTTGCCGGTGCCCACTTCGCCGGTGACCTTGATGAAGCCCTCGCCGGCGCGCAGGGCCACCAGCAGGGTGTTGAGGGCATCGGCGTAGTGGCCGTAGGAGAAGAAGAAGCCGGTGTCCGGGGTGATGGAGAACGGCAGTTCACGCAGTCCGAAATGTTCCTGATACATGAGCGCCGCCCCATCCGATCAGGGTTGCGGGGCCGGCGGCACGGCCCCGGCATCACGCAGGCTGTCGAAACGCGCCCGGTGGGCGCGGATCTGTTCCCGCCACACGGTGCCGTCGCCCTCCACCACGGTGGGCTTGAGCAGGATCACCAGTTCGCTCTTGACCTTGCGCTGGGCCTTGTGCCGGAACAGGCCGCCCACCAGGGGCAGGTCGCCGAAGAAGGGCACGGAAGTCTCGAAGTCGAGGATCTTGTCCTGCATCAGGCCGCCGATCACCACCACCTGGCCGCTGCGCGCGTTGATGATGGTATCCGACTCGCGCACCGTGCTGAAGGCCAGCGGCAGGGAAAGCTGATCGGTGGCGCTGACGGCGACGTTCTTCTCCTGTTCGTCCACCCGGCTGATGGTGGGGTGGATGAACAGGGTCACCCTGCCGTCGTCGCTGATCTGCGGCACCACGTCGAGCGCCACGCCGGAGAAGAAGGGCGTCAGCTCCACGTTGCTGCCGGTGGTGGTGGCACCGGAGGTGAGCGCGGTATTGCTGTAGACGTTGGTGACGAAGAACTCCTCCTGCCCCACCTTGATCACCGCCTTGGTGTTGTTGAGGGTGGAGATCTTGGGACTGGAGAGCACCTGCACGTTGCCCTGGCCCTTGAGCAACTCGAGAAAGGCGCTGAAACTGGTGCCCAGCGACAGGGCGAAGGTGAACACGCCGCCGAAGGCCGAGGTGCTCGAGCCGTTCACCGGCGAGGGACTGGCCGGGTTGAGATCGCCGCTGTTGCCCTGCAGACTGGTGTAGCCCAGGCCGCTCTGGTTCACGTCGAACACGGAGCCGCCGCCCACGTGGCTGATCAGGCCCTGGTTGCTGCCGCTCTGGGCCAGCGCCGACCAGTTGATGCCGGCCTGGAAGCGTTCGGACAGCTCCACCTCGATGATCTTGGCTTCGAGGATCACCTGGCGCTGCACGTTGCGCTGGGTCTGGTTGATGAACTTCTCCACCATGCGCAGCTCGGCGGGCATGGCCCGCACCACCACCAGCCCCGACTCGGGCGAGACGACCACCGAACGCCCCTTCTCGTTGCCGATCAGGGCCTGGACCGACTTGGCGAAGGATTTCCAGAACTCCTTCTCGGTGACGGTATCGATCTGGCTGCTGGGCTGAACGCTGCGCAGATTCTGCTGACCATAGGGCGAATAGCCGCCGGCGCTGCCGCCGCCATAGGTTCCGCCCCGGCTGCCATAACCTCCCCTGCCGCCGGCTCCGCCCTGGAAACTGTCCGTCAGCTGCCCCGAGTTGACCCGCACCTGGGAGATCCCCCGGCGCTTGATGTCCAGGTAGTCCACCTTGAAGATCCGGGTGGTCATGGTGTTGGGATAGATCATGAAGTTGCCGTCGTGCTCCTCGTAGTCGTAGCCGAACACGCGGCGCACGGTCTCCAGCACCTGGCGCACGGTGACGTTCTTCAGATCCAGCGTGATGCGGCCGCGCACCTTGGGATCGACCACCATGTTGTAGGGCGTGCCTTCCACCAGGCCCATGAAAAAGTCGCGGGCACGGGCGCGGTTGACCTTGATGTCGAAACGGGGCTCGGTGTCGATGCCGGTCCGCTCGGGCAGATTCAGTGGCAGGGCCGGAATCAGGGCCCGTTCCACGTCGCTGGCGGTCGCCGGCCCGGTCGGCCGGCTGGCCTCGGCGTCGGCCAGGGTGGCATCGATTTCCGGCAGCAGGCTCTCGGGCAGGGCCCTGGCATCGGGGGCCGTGCCCGGTTCCGGTTGGGTGGCGCAACCGCCGAGCCCCAGCCCGAACAGCAGGGCGATGGCGGCGGCAGACAGACGAGACGGATGATTCTTGTTCATTGGCGACTCAGTTTCGTGCCACCGGAGTGGCCTGTTTGACCCGGCGCGGCAACAGCCGCACCGTGATGATTCGTTCCCCCTTGCGCAGACGCACCCCGGTGGGGCCGACCGACACCAGTTGGGCGCCGTCGATGCGCTGGCCGGGGCGCACCATGCGGCCGTTGATCAGGGCCAGGCGCTGGCCGTCACGGATCCAGATCCCGCTCAGGTGCCAGCCGCGCACCGTGGCCTTGCCGCTGCCGGGCAGGCGGTAACCGGGCGGGCGGGTCGGATCGTCGAGCACCTCGGCCAAGGCCGCCGGGGCCATTGCCAGCAGCAGCGCCAGCCACGCGAGCCGCAATGCCGCCCTGCCCTCAGACACCGATCCACCCCTCGTCGAGGCTCAGCGTGTGCACCCGGATGACGATGATCGCGCGGGGGTAGCGCTCCACCTTCAGTTCCAGGGCATCCCAGTAGAAGTTCCAGGGCAGCGCGTCCAGTTCCCGGAGGTAGGCCAGCAGCGAGAGATAGCTGCCAGAGAACTCCATCTCCAGGCCATGGCGGTAGACCCCGGCGCGGGGCGCCTCGTTCCCTGCCTGCCGGTCCGGTTCCGCGTCGGCCAGCAACGGCCGGGTGGGCAGGTTCTCCAGCCGGCGCAGGCGCAGGTCGGTGTGGCGGGTGAGGATGGCCTCCAGCACCCGGGCCATGCTTGCCGGATCGATGAGATCCCCCATTTGTTCCTTCAGCCGCCGATCCAGTTCGGCCATCTGCGCCTCGAGCTGTTGCCGCTGGCGCTTGAGAGCCGCATCGGGATCGGTCCGCGCCTGGCTTTCGAGGGTGCGGATCTGGGTCTCGAGCGCCGCGATCCGGGTCTGGCCGGATTCCAGCTCGGCGGCCAGGCGGGCGGCACGGGCCCGCTGGGCGCTCCACAGCATCCCGTCCCACAGCAGCCCCACCAGCACTGCGGCCAGCAGCAACAGCACGGCCCGTTCCCGCAGGCTGCGGGCCGCCCAGGCTTCGTTCAGCTTCTGCCAGGCCGTCACGATCCGTCCTCCTTGTCCGCCTGGCTGTGCAGCACGAAGCTGACCCACCTGGGGCCCTTGTCCGGCCGCGTCAGGCGCAAGGTCTCGAAGGCCGTGCCGCTGAAGATCTGCTCGTTGCCCAGCCGCTGCAGATAGCGCGGCACCAGTTCGGGTTTCAGGGCATTGCCGGCCAGGTCCAGGCGGGTGCCGCCGCCATGCAGGCGCAGTTCGGTGAGCCACAGGCCCTCGATGCGCTGGCGGGCCAGGCCGGTGAGCTGCGGCACGAAGCCCTCGGTGTTGCCGAAGCGCTTGCCGGCGAGCACCTCCAGCACCCGGCGCTTGGTCTCCACCCGCCGGGCCAACCGCTGCACCGTCTCGGCCAGGGCCGGATCGGGCTTGCGCGCGGCCTGGGCCTCACGCAGGCTCACCAGGCGGGTCTCGTTCCGGCTCAGGGTCTGGCGCGTGGCCTCGACCCGTTCGGCGAGCTGGCCGCTCCGCCAGCCCTGCCAGGCGCTGACGGCCAGCAGCACGAGCAGCAGGCCCGCCAGCCCGGCCACGGCCTGGCGCAGCGAGAGCACCTCGCGGCGGGGCCGGAATTCGTCCTGGTAGAGATTGATCTGCTGCATCAGGCGGCCTCGTCCCGCAATGCCAGGCCAATGGCCAGATGACAACGCGCCTGCAGCGACGCATCCAGGGGCGATTCGCTCGCCAGCAGCGCATTGAAATCGATTTCGACGATGCCGAGGCCGAGCTGGTTCTCCAGCGCCTCGGCCAGCCCCGGCATCTCGCGGAAACGGCCGCCGGCGGCCAGCCGCTGAATGGGCGGCAGGGTGAAATGACTCTCGTAGTAGTCGAGCGACCGCTGCACTTCGAGGACGATGCTGTCGTAGGCCCGCTGCAATTCGGGATCCGGCCCTTCCAGCGTCAGCCCGCTGGTCCCTTCGAGCCGTTCGGGCAGCGGAATCAGGATCTGTTCGCCCTGTTCCAGCTCCCGGGCCAGATAGAGTGCGGCCTGGCGGGTCAGGGTCAGCAAGCCGGTCTCGCGGCTGAAGGAGAGGCCGGCCAGGCCCTTCGCATCCTCGGGCAGCAGGGCGGTGATGTTGCGCTGGGCCATTTCGGGAATGTCGATGTACTGCAGGTTGGCGCCGGCGTCTTCGAGCAGGTCGATGCGCGCCTGCACGGCCCAGCGGGGGGCGATCACCGCATAGAGCATCGGCGTGGCGCTGCGCAGGGCCTCGCGGGGGATCTCGAACACGTCCACCACCGCTTCTTCCACGTCGTAGGGCAGCGTATCGCGGAGGCGCCAACGCACGGCCTGACGCCGCTCCTCGGGCGGCACTTCCGGCGCCGGCACCATCTGCAGGGTAAACTCGCCGGGCGAGAGGGCGGTGGCCGCCGGCACGTCTTCCAGATCGAGCTGGCGCAGACGGGTACGCAACACTTCGGCCGCCTGTTCATCCGGACCCAGAGGCTGGAACTCGGCATGCAGCAGCCGCGGCGGTCCGCCGGCTTCGCGGCGCACGTGCGCCAGCGCAATGCCTTCGTCGGTCACACTGACACCCAGAATACCCGGATTGCGAGGCTTGCGTTGAAAGAGATTCAGCAGCATCTGTCCCCACGGAGTCAGGCTGGGATATCCGCCTCCCTTTCCGGATATCGGGTTATCGCCGATCGCTCATGAACTACTGCAACAGATCGGCATAAATGCATGTTGTTGCAGGGATTATAAAGCAGTTCGCCCGTTTATCGGCAATCCATCACATTTTTTTACCAATAATTGAGAAAAATGCCGGCAAAAATCGCCATCCCCACCCAATTGTTATGCAAAAAGGCATAGAAACAGTCTTCTGGCCGCCGGTCCCGTACCCGGTACTGCTCCCAGGCGAACAGGGCGATCACGATCAGCACCGCCAGCCACCACACCGGCCCGAAGCCCAGATCCCGCCCCAGCAGGATCAGCCCCGCCACCATCATTCCCTGCAGGAGGCCGATGATCAGCCGATCCGCCTCGCCGAAGAGGATGGCGGTGGACTTCACGCCCGCCTGCAGATCGTCTTCCCGATCCGCCATGGCATAGAAGGTGTCGTAGATCACCGACCAGATCACGTTGATCACGTACAGCAGCCAGGCCGCCTTCGGCAGCGCCCCGCTCACCGCGGCGAAGGCCATGGGAATGGCCCAGCCGAAGGCCATGCCCAGCACCACCTGGGGCAGATAGGTGTAACGCTTCATGAAGGGATACACCGCGGCCAGCACCACCGCCACCAGGGCCAGACGGATGGTCAGGGGATCGAGGGTCAGCACCAGGGCGAAGGCCAGCAGGCACAGCACCGCAAACAGCCCCAGCGCCTCCCGGGGCGAGACGCGGCCGGCGGCGATGGGCCGATCCCGGGTGCGACGCACCTTGGGATCGAATTCCCGATCGGCGTAGTCGTTGATCACGCAGCCGGCCGAGCGCATCAGCACCACCCCGAGCACGAACACCACCAGGATCTTCAGCGGCGGCACGCCTTCGGCGGCGATCCACAGGGCCCAGAGGGTGGGCCACAACAGCAACAGGATGCCGATGGGCCGGTTCAGGCGCATCAGGAGGGCATACTGGCGGGCACGGTCGAGAAGGAAATCGCGATCCAGGGAAAAGGCGGCCATGGGCTCCGATCGGGGTGGCGAAACTGGGCGAATTGTAACCGTTTTGCCTTGTTCGCGCCGATGGGTTCCAATGCCGGTCATGTGCGGACGCTACACCATCGCCGCGGGCCCGGAATTCATCGCCGAATGGTTTGCCATCGACGGCCCGGTGCCCGACTACACGCCCAGTTTCAACGTCACCCCCGACTCGCAGGTGCCGGTGGTGACCCGCGCGCCGGCCAATGGCCGCACCTGCGCCCTGATGCGCTGGGGACTGGTGCCCCACTGGGCCGATTCGCCCCGCCCCCGCTACCGGCTGATCAACGCCAGGGCCGAAACCCTGGCCCACAAGCCGCTCTGGCGCGGCCCCCTGCGCCATCGCCGCTGCCTGGTGCCGGCCAGCGGTTTCTATGAATGGCAGGCCACGCCCACCGGCAAACAACCCTGGTACATCCGCCCGGCGAAAGATCCCCTCTTCGCCTTCGCCGGGCTGTGGGAGTACCGTGAAGGCGAACATCCACGCGACACCTTCGCCATCATCACCGTCGCGGCCAACCGGGTGGTCGCCCGCATCCACGCTCGCATGCCTGCCATCCTCACGCCGGCCGACTACGACCGCTGGCTCGACCCGGCCATCACCGAACCGGCCGCAGTCGAGGATCTGCTCCGCCCCCTGCCCGCCGAGGCACTCGAGATGTATCCGGTGAGCCGCCGGGTGAACAACCCGCGCCACGACGGCCCGGAGCTGATCCGGCCCGTGTCCTGACGGCCTGTGGCGCGACGACCGGCTTTTCCAACAGCCTGGTAACAAAACCTTCATGTTCATGCGGCACAATCCGCTCCGGCTGACATTCCCTACAACACGAACCGGAGGCATCCATGCGCGTTCACCCCTTCTTTCAGTCCCTGCTGCTGTTCCTGGGCCTTGGCCTTGTGGCCGGCGGTTGCGCCACCGCGGATCAGGACCGTGGCAGTGACGAGGCCCTGAGCCTGTACGAAGTCCATCACGACGGCCGCATCCACGTCTTCTACGACAAGGGCCTCTACGAAGACTTTCTGAAACTGGGCGAAACCCCCTTCCGCCTGACCCGGATCGGTGCCGGCCCCCACGGGGAGACCGTGGTCTTCGGCCTGACCAAACACGACAAGAAGATGAAAAAGCCGGTGCCGGCCATCGCGATCTTCGACGGCAAACGCGACGCCCCTGCCCGCTTCTACGGCGAAATGGTGCGCGAAGGCCGGATCTACGTGTTCGACAACTATGCCCAGATGAAGGCCGTGCGCGAGCTGGGCGAGCCGACGTACCGCTTCACCCGGATCGGCGCGGGCCCCCGGGGCGAGACCGTGGTGTTCGTGCTCACCAAGGCCAACAAGAAGCAGCGCCCCGATGCCCTGATCGCCCGCTTCAAGGCCGAGCACGCCGGATCCTGAGCCGAACCGACCTCCCTTGCGGCAAGAACCGGAGGCTTCGCCTCCGGTTTTTTTTGCCCGGTCGAACCCCCGGCGCCATGGGACGGCAACGGCCATCGGCTATAATGGCGGCATGAAGTTCCAGTCCCTCGCCATCGGCCAGAAGTTCACCTGGAACGGAGATACCTGGGTCAAGACCTCCCCCCTGGTGGCCACCCGTTACGAGAGCGACGTGCAGAAACTGGTGCCCCGCTACGTGGAGGTCACCCTGCTGCCGGACAGCCCGCCCGCGGGCACAAGGCCCGCCCGCCCCCTCACGCCCGATCAGGTCCGTGACGCCTTCGACCGCTTCTACGGGCGCGCCCTGGCGCTGCTCGAAGCCGAGCTGGAAACGGAACTGCACCAGCGCCTGCAGGCCGAACTCGACGGCCTGCGCCGGCAGTTCATGTACCACATCGAAGGGGAAGACGAGCAGGCATAAAAAGGAACGAGGAACAAGCGGTGGGTTGGCTTCGATAACCTCCTCCCTCGGCTCTGGCATCCTGTTTCGCTCTACCTCCTACATCCCTGTAGTCGTCGCCACTCGTCCCTGTCTTCAGGCCAGCGCGTCGTCGGCCACGTGGTATCTGGGATCCTCGAGCACGTTCACTTCCACCAGATCGCCGGCCTTCTTGAGCAGTTCGCGGCATTCGGGCGACAGGTGGCGCAGGTGCAGGCGCTTGCCGGCGCGGATGTAGCGTTCGGCGAGGGTGTCGATGGCCTCGATGGCCGAGTGATCCACCACGCGGGAGTGCTGGAACTCGATGATCACCTCGTCCGGATCGTCCTCGGGATGGAACAGATCGAGAAAGTTCTTCACCGAGCCGAAGAACAGCGGGCCGTTCAGTTCATAGACGCGGGTGCCGTCGGGTTCGTCGCGGCGATTGACGTGGATGTGCCGCGCGTGCTCCCAGGCGAAGGCCAGGGCCGAGACGATCACCCCCACCACCACCGCCATGGCCAGATCGGTGAACACGGTCACCGCCGAGACCAGCACCAGCACGAAGGCGTCGGTGCGCGGGATCTTGCCCATGATCCGGAAGCTGGACCATTCGAAGGTGGCCAGCACCACCATGAACATCACGCCCACGAGGGCGGCGATGGGAATGCGCTCGATCAGATCCGAGGCAAAGAGGATGAAGCCGAGCAGGAACAGGGCGGCGGCGATGCCCGACAGGCGCTGGCGGCCGCCCGAGTTCACGTTGATCATGCTCTGGCCGATCATGGCGCAGCCGCCCATGCCGCCGAAGAAGCCGGTGACGGTGTTGGCGATGCCCTGCCCCACGCATTCGCGGTTGCCGCGGCCGCGGGTACCGGTCACGTCGTCGATGAGGCTCAGGGTCAGCAGCGATTCGATGAGGCCCACCGCGGCCAGGATCGCCGCATAGGGGAAAATGATCTTCAGGGTCTCGAGGTTCAGCGGCACCGACGGCAGGTGAAAGGTCGGCAGGCCACCCTCGATGGAGGCCAGATCGCCGACGGTGCGGGTGTCGATGTCGAGCCCCAGCACCAGCAGCGATACGGCGATGATGGCCGCCAGCGCCGCGGGAAAGGCGCCGGTGAGCTTCGGCAGGAAGTGCATGATCAGCATGGTCAGGGTCACCAGGCCCAGCATCACGGCCAGCTCCCGGCCCTGCATCCAGGCCCGCACGCCCTCGGCGTCTGCCACCTGGAAGTGCTGGAGCTGGGCCAGGAAGATGACGATGGCCAGGCCGTTGACGAAGCCCAGCATCACCGGGTAGGGCACCATGCGGATGTACTTGCCGAGGCGCAGCACGCCTGCGCCGATCTGCAACAGGCCGGTGAGCACCACCGTGGCGAACAGGTATTCCACCCCATGCTGGGCCACCAGCGAGACCATCACCACCGCCATGGCTCCGGTGGCGCCCGAGATCATCCCCGGCCGGCCGCCGAAGATGGCCGCCAGCAGGCCCACCATGAAGGCGGCATACAATCCCACCAGCGGTTCCACCCCCGCCACGAAGGCGAAGGCCACCGCCTCCGGCACCAGGGCCAGGGCCACGGTGAGCCCGGAGAGGATTTCATTCTTGAAACAGGCGCGGCTGGCGCAACCCAACTGGAACATGCACGACCTCGGCAAAACGGCGGGACAAAAAGGCCGCGCATGATAGCAGGGCCGAGGTGCGAGGGAAATGTGAATCGTCTCAAAATGGTTTTACCTCCCATCCGCAGGGCGGCTCTAGCGCAGCGGAGCCGCCATGACGGGATGACACCATTCTTTGCCGGCTCCGCTGCGCTTGAGCCGGCCTACACCTGCCCAGACCGGTGCCGTTTGTGTCAACACAATTTTGAGACGTTCAATAAACGGCGAGGGCGCCGCGCCTACTTGATGTTATCCGCCAGCCGCTAGCGCAGCCCGGTCAATGCTTCTCCCGTGTTCCCGCCGGTTCGCGCCGGCCGGGCAGGTATTCCACCGAGGGGATGCGCTGCACCGGCTGGGGATAGAGGGCCATCAGTTGCAGGAATTCCTCGGGCATCTCGGTGCTCACGTTGAGGCCGAATTCGCGGGCCTGCTCCGGGGTGATGGGGTAGTCGTGGGTCCAGGTGCCGGTACTGAGCTTCTCGGCCAGTTCCCGGGCCTCCCCCTCGGGCAGCTTGCCGGAGAGCAGCTCGGTGACCGCCTCGCAGACCTGCTGCCGGGCCTTGCGGGCCTGGTCGGCCAGAATCAGGGTCTGGTCGTCGATCTTCTCCACCGGCTTCTGCTCCACCACCTTGAGGATGGACGCCGCCGCCTGCTGGCCGAGCTGGGGATCCACCGGGCCGAGCACGGCATGGGGGCTCATGACGATCTCGTCGGCGGCCAGGGCGATCAGCGTGCCGCCGGACATGGCGTAATGGGGCACGATGACCCGCACCCGGCCCTGGTGACGGTCGATGGCCCGGGCGATCTGCAGGGCCGCCAGCACCAGGCCGCCGGGAGTGTGCACCACCAGATCGATGGGCGTCTGCGGATCCGTGAGGTGGATGGCGCGGATCACTTCCTCCGAATCGTGGATGTCGATGAAGCGCATCAGCGGAAAGCCGAGCAGGCTCATGGTCTCCTGCCGGTGCACCAGCAGGATCACCCGCGAGCCCCGCTCCTGCTCCAGACGGGCGATGAGCCGGGTGCGGCTGGCCTCGAGCATCCGCTGGCGCAGCACCGGCTGCAGCGCCACCAGCATGAAGAACAGCCAGAACAGAACGGAAAAGGGATCCATGGTGATGTCTCCTGTCGGGTTTCAGCGCCGCGTGCGGCGGTTGAGATCGTCGAGTATCCTGCGCCCCCAGACTTCGGCCGGCCCCAGTTCGTCGGGATGCCAGGGGCGGTTGCGTTCCGCGGAAAGAAAGAAGCGGTACAGCAGCATGCCGGCCAGAAATCCGCCAATGTGGGCCCACCAGGCCACGCCGCCCACCTGTTGCCCCTGGAACACGGACGTGGCGCCCGAGAAGAACTGCATCAGGAACCAGAAGAACAGGAACAGGGCCGCCGGCACGGTGAAGAACAGCGGGTAGAACAGGATCGGCACCACGGCGATCACCCGCGAATGGGGAAACATCAGGAAGTAGGCCCCCAGCACGCCGGCGATGGCCCCCGAGGCGCCGATGGTGGGCACGGTGGAATCGGGATTGACCAGCACGTGAATGATGGCGGCGATCACGCCACAGGCCAGATAGAACAGCAGAAAGCGCAGCGGCCCCATGCGGTCTTCCACGTTGTCACCGAACAGCCACAGGAACCACATGTTGCCGATGATGTGCATCCAGCCCCCGTGCAGGAACATGCTGGTGACGAAGGGCCAGTAATCGCCCACCGGGAACCCCACCGTGGCGGCCCAGTCGGGATGGGTATAGCGCGCGGGCACCACGCCGAACAGGTGCACGAAGGCCTGCAGCGTCTGCGGCGGCAGGCTCAGCTCGAACAGGAACACGAGGCTGTTGAGCACCACGAGGGCCCACATCATCACGGGCGGATAGCGGGCGGGGATGGAATCCTGGAGGGGGAACATGCGTGGTTCTTTCCTTGGCCGAATCGTATTGCAATCCTATCGCGGCGAGGGCGCCGCTCCTACCCCCTTTCGTCCGGCGGCTTCAGCCTTCCAGGGCGGCCAGCGCCCGGTTCGGCACGTCCGGATGCTTCTGTCGCCAGGCCAGCTTGCGCTCGATGGCCTCGAGCAGCGCCGCGGAGAAGTTCACGCCCTCGAAGTCCTCGGCGCCGATCAGGCCACCGGGGGACTGCACGTTCACTTCCATCACCTTGTCGCCCACGATGTCGAGGCCGGCGAAGAAGATGCCGTCGGCCTGCAGACGCGGGCGCATGGCCTCGGCCAGCTCGAGCATCGCCGGCGTGACCTCGGCCGGCCGGGCGATGCCGCCGGCGGTAAGGTTGGAGCGGATGTCGGCGTCGCCGGTGCGCCGCTGGCGGTGGATGGCCGCGATGCGGCCCCGGTATTCGAAGGGCCGGCCGTTGAGCAGGAACAGGCGGGTGTCGCCGTGGATGGCGTCGGGCAGATACTGCTGGGCGATGCAGAAGCCGTCGCGGGCCACCGCCTCGATCATCTGGTTGACGTTGGGCGTATCGTGGGGGCGCACCAGGAACACGTTGCGCCCGCCCGAGCCGGCCAGCGGCTTGAGCACCGCATGGCCGCCCTGGGCGGCGATGAAATCCTTGATCTCGCTCTTGTCGCGGGTGACGAGGGTGCGCGGGCGCACCGACTCGGGGAAGTATTCCAGATACAGCTTGTTGAGGCCGAGCGCGAGGCCGTCCGGATCGTTGAGCACCAGCACGCCATCGCGTACCGCCAGCCGCCCGAAGTCGATGGCCGCCGCGCGCGCCCAGGGGCGGCTGAACACGTCGAGGCTGGGATCGTTGCGCGGCAGCAGCACGTCCAGCTCGGCCACGGCGATCTCCTCGCGGCCCTGGCGGGCGGTGTCCCAGACCCCTTCGAGAAAGGCGCGCCGCTTGCGGTGGGCGCGGGGCGGCACCTTCACCGCATGGGCATAGACGTGATCGTCGGGGCGCAGCACCAGATCGCCCACGTCGATGTACCAGACCTCGTGGCCATGCCGCACCGCCACCATCGCCAGCTGGGTGGTGGTATAGCCGAAGCGTTCCTCGAACAGATCGTTGACGATGATGCCGATGCGCATCAGGCCGCCTCCAGCAGTTGGGGCACGCCGATTCCCGCGGCCAGGCGGCGCAGGCGCGCCCTGGCGCCGGGCGTCTCGAGAAACCGCGGCAACAGGGCCGGCGGCTGCACGATGGTGCGCCAGCGCAGCTCCTCCACATAGGGCAGCCAGGCGTCGGCCAGCTTGCCCACGTAGAGGCCGGCCAGATCCACGCCTTCGGCCAGGCGTTGCAGGAGACGCTGCAGGCCGCGCAGATAGACGGCATCCTTGGTGTAACCGCCGCCCCGGAAGGTGCGCATGGTCATCATCCAGGCGGATCGTGCGCCGAAGCCATATTCCTTGTGCAGGGTGCGGAAGGTGGTGACGAAATCGGCGCCCGCGGTGATGAGCTGCACCGCCTTGACCCGCCCGGCGAGCTGGCGCAGGCGCGCGGCTTCCAGCCCGCCCACCAGGTATTCGGCCAGCACCGCCAGCCCTTCCTGCATGGGCTCGTAACCGGCCATGCCCTCCTGCAGCTCGCGGAAGGGCTGATGACGGCCATTGTGCCAGGTGAGCACGTGGGTGCCGATCTCGTGGGCGAGCGCCACCTCCACCCGCGATGCGGCCACCTTCGCGCCCCGGCCGATCAGGAAACGGCCGTGGGAGACCAGGATGCCGGCAATGTCGTCGCGCACCTCCACCCCCGAGCGCAGGCGCCGGTCCTGCCGGCGGTAGAAGGCCAGTTCCTCACGGGCGCGGGCGGCGAAGGCCTCGGCATCGAGCCACGGCCCGGCGGACTCGCGGCCATCGTGGTCGATGCCCGCGAGCAGTTCGTCGGCCAGGGCCGCCAGTTCCGGCTCCACGTCACCGAACAGGGCACGGCTCCCCGGCAGGAAACGTGGCGTGTTGCGGTCGGCCAGCAGGGTGATCTGGCGATCCAGCTCATCGCGCTTGGCGTGCAGGATGCGCGCCAGGGTGGGATCCTCGATGCGTTCCAGGGGCAGGCGGAACAGGCGCCGCTTGATCTGGCCCGGTGCCACCGTGCGGGGCCGGTAGAGAAATTCGGGAGGGCGTTCGAAGCCGCTGCGGCGAAAGGCCTCCCAAGCGGCTTCGGTGTTCACGGGGGTGACATGCAGCAGCAGGTCGAACGCGGCGCTGATCCGGGCCAGCCCCCGATCCACCTTCAGGGCCTCGGTGTCGGGCGTCTGCGGGCCGAGTTCGTGAAAGTGCGCCGGGCGCCAGCGGGTGCAGTGCTGGGCAAAGGCGTGGAAGCTGCGCTTGAGCGCGGTGTTGAGGCGCCGGCGGAAGGCCTCCCAGGCGAACACGTACACCTCGCCACTGCGGGGGTCCCGGTACACCGGGCTGACCTCGAGACCCAGGCAGGTCACGCCTTCCCGCCGGCAACACGGCCAGGGCGAGGCGGCCGGCGCATGCACCGTCTCCACGTAGTCCACGCAGATGGTGGGCGTGCGCCGATGGATGGTACAGGCCAGCAGGGCTTCCTCCATCTCCTCCAGCACGGCCACGGGCGGCGCGTGGGAAGGGGCCACGATGCGGAACACGTGGGGCGGTCTCTCCTCCTCGCCGCGGGGGGGACGCAGCCACATCTCCAGCAGCAGGAAGGCGCCGAAACGCGCCGTCAGCACCGCCGAGATGTCGTCCAGCAGGGATGCCACCCCGGCGGGATCCGTCTGCGGCGGCAGCAACAGCCAGGCCGACTGGCTGGCGATCAGGCCCTCGGTGGCCGGATCCGCTTCGGGCCCGGGGCGCCGGTAGAGGCACAGGAAGGGCACGGGCCGGTCGAACACCAGCCGCCCGCCGCCCGGCAGATCCCGGCGCACGCCCTCGCCGCGGCGCAGGGCCGCCACCACCGCCGCGCGCTCGGTTTCGGAAACGAGGGGGATCCGGTCATCCATGCCGGATGACATTGATGCCCGGCTGGCGCTTTTCAAGCGTCCTCTTCGAGGATCCGCCAGCCCTTCTCGGTGCGGATCAGACGGATGGCTTCCTTCCTGTGCACCCGATCGCCGGCCTTGAAGTTGCCATACTGCATCTTCAGGGCCAGCAGGCCCATGGCATTCATGAACGCGGCCATCGGCGCATCACCGGCATCCTGCTTCAGTTCCGCCTCCAGCTCGCGCAGGCCCCTGCGGAACACCAGATCGTATTCCACCTCGGCCACGTAGACGTTGTCACGGGGTTCGTAGCCGTTCACCTTCTCGAAGTTCTCGATGGCGAACAGCTCGCCAAAACCCGCCTTCTGGAAGCGCTGCTCGACGAGCTGGCGGATTTCGTCAGCCGAGGGTTTGAGGGTGCAGGCGGCGAGCAACACCACGGACAGGGACAGCAGCAGGCGCGGCAAGGCGGTTTTCATGCAGGGCTCCAGGGAAAATGCGGAAAAGGGCATTCTCGCCCCATCGGCACGCCGGGGCAACGGCTTGCATGGGCGCGCCCGCCGCTCCATCATGGCCGGCAAACCGTCTCGGGAGGCCTGCCATGGCCGTGCTCGTGGAAGCCATTTCCGTCATCCTGCGCGCCGATGCCGTGTTGCGCGTCTTCAATGACGACTGGGAAGCCTTCATGGCCCTCGTGCCCAACGATACCCTGTGCGCCGACGGTGAACTGGTGCGCGTGGGCTTCATGACGCCCGATGACACGGAGGCATGGATTGCCGGCCTGGAACGGCGGGGGCTGGTCTATCTGCGCGAGGGGCGGGCCGTGGATCTGGTGGTGGTGGATCAGCTGCGCGGACCGGTGGCACCCTGCGACTGGCTCGAGTTCGGCCACATGCACGACGACGCGGCCGGGGTTTCGGTCGCCGCCGCGCGCCTGGCCGGCGGCGCGGAGACCAGCCTGGTCTCGCCGCCAGGCTGGGAATACGAACGTTCCCTGAGCCGCTCCTTCGGCTTCGTGCCCAACGAGGCCGCCGACCGTTCCCTGATCTTCCTGCGTCACGAAAACGGGCTGGACGTGTATCTCAACACGCTCACCGGCGAGGAAGTGTACGTGGGACGCAGCAAACCCCAGTGACCCTCACGTTGCGCGGAACCGAACCTCACTGGATCCGGAAAACGGAAATGGCCTGGTTCAACTCCCCGGCCACCGCTTCAAGTTCCTGGCTGGAAGCCGCCGTGTGCTCGGCGCTCTGGGCCGCCTCGCCGGCCAGGCTGCTGATCACGGTGACGTTCTGGTTGATTTCCTCGGCCACCGCCGACTGTTCGTCGGCCGCGGTGGCGATCTGGGTATTCATCTGGGCGATGGTGGCCACCGCCGTGGTGATGGCCTGCAGCGCCTCGTCAGCGGACCGCGCCGTGTCCACGGCCTGACCGGTACGCTGCTGCCCCTGCTCCATGGCGGCTACCGCCTGCCGGGCGCCGGATTGCAGCCGTTCGATCATGCTCTGGATCTCCTGGGTGGAGTCCTGGGTGCGGGAAGCCAGGGTCCGCACTTCGTCGGCCACCACGGCGAAACCCCGGCCCTGCTCGCCGGCACGGGCTGCCTCAATGGCGGCATTGAGCGCCAGCAGGTTGGTCTGCTCGGCAATGCCGCGGATCACGTCGAGCACCCCGCCGATCTGCACCGTATCCTCTTCCAGCCGCTGCAGCGTGCCGGCAGTGGCTTCCACCTCGGTGGCAAGATCGTTGATCACCTGCACCACCTCACTGACGATGACCCGGCCCCGGTTGGCTTCCTCGTCGGCCGCCTGAGCCGAGCCGGAGGCCTCGCCGGCATGACGCGCCACCTCCTGCACCGTGGCGGTCATCTCGTTCATGGCCGTGGCCACCTGTTCGAGCTTGGTCTCCTGCTGGTTCATGCTGTACTTGGTGTTCACGCTCAGCTCGGTGAGCCGGGCGGTCGCCTCGTTCAGGCGCTGACCGCTGCGGGCCACGTCACCCAGCATGTGCTGGAGCTTTTCCTGGAAGCGATTGAACACCCGCCCCAGGCCGGCCAGCTCGTCACGACCGTCTTCGGGCATGCGCCGGGTCAGATCCCCGTCGCCACTGGCGATCTCCTCAAGCGCCGAGGTCATGTGTCCGAAGGCCTGGCGGATGCCACGGATGGCAAAGACCGCCACGCCGGCCGCCAGCAAAACACCAATGGCGGTAAGGATGAGGGTTGTGCGCAAGGTGGCTCGTTCCCGTTCCAGAATGGAAGCCTGCACGGCAGACGTGTCCGCCATCTCGCGATTGATGAGTTCTTGCAGGTGGATCCGCACCTTCTGCCAATTGGGGTGCTCCACCGTGCGCAACAATTCAGTGGCGCCCTCCACATCACCCACCTTCATTCGCTCCAGCACCTGCAGCTTGGCATCGCGGGTCTTGTCCCAATAACCCTTGATCACCTGGAGCGCCTTGGCCAGTTCCTCTCGCTCTGCCGAAACCGCGAGCGCCGTGGCGTAGTTTTTCTCGAAGCGTTCGATGGCCGCCGGCACGACCTTGTAGGGTTTCTTCAGTTTCGGCTTGAGCACCAGATTGCGCAGGGCCACACCGGAGAGCAGGCCATCGCCATACATGTTCTGGTAAGCCGTGAGGCGCAACTGGTTGTGATTGAAGTAACTCGCGATCGTTGCACCACTGCTGGCCAGGCCATACAGTGAAACGAAAACGGTCAGTCCGAAACCGATGAAGATCAGGACGAAGGCCAGGCTCAATCGGGCGCGGATGGTCAGGCGGGATAGCAGGGTCATGGCTATGCTCCGTTGCGAATTGCCGTGATGTCATCTGCTTAGCGGCCGAGTCACGCCTTGTTTTACCCATGCTTTTGTACGGGTTTGCGCACACGACCGGCGACGATGTCGGGCTGAACCCCGACCCACAGCAGGGAGCACGATTTCGAGACCGTCAATCACCGCGGGCATGCCTTGCCAGCCAGCGATCGAGATGATTGGCGAAGGCCTGTTTTTCCCTTACACCGAAAGCAGCGGAGCCGCCCGTGTGGATACCGGATGCGCGCAGGGTCTCCATGAAATCACGCATATTGAGTCGCTGGCGAATGGTCTCGGCGGTGTGCCATTCACCCCGGGGGCCGAGGGCGGCGGCGCCCTTTTCGATCACCTCGGCCGCGAGCGGGATGTCCTGCGTAATCACCAGATCGCCGGGCCGGACTTCACGGGCGATCAGATTGTCGGCCACGTCGAAGCCGGCGGCCACCCGCTGGAAACGGAGGTTGGGCAGTTTCGGCAGGGGCAGCACATGATTGGCCACGAAGGTGGCGGGCAGGCCCGTCCGCCGGATGGCGCGGATGACGATCTCGCGTACCGCTATCGGACAGGCGTCGGCGTCGATCCAGATGTGGGGGTTGGGGGCATGGGCTTTGTGGGGATGGTCGTTGTGCATATTGTGGGATGGTTGTCGCGGCGGGGGCGCCGCGCCTGCAGGGTGAACGTTGGGAGGTGTTGTCGCGGCTTGCGCCGCTCCTACAGTTGGGGCTTGGTTTTGCGGATTCGGGTTGCTCAGTCGTCCGGTTCGTAGCCGAGGTTGGGGGCGAGCCAGCGTTCGACGACTTCGAGGGGCATCTGCTTGCGGCGGGCGTAGTCTTCGACCTGGTCGCGGTTGATCTTGCCGACGGCGAAATAGCAGGATTCGGGGTGGCTGAAGTACCAGCCGCTGACGGAGGCGGCAGGCCACATGGCGAAGCTGTCGGTGAGCTGCACGCCGGCGTGGGCTTCGGCGTCGAGCAGTTTCCAGAGCAGGGCCTTCTCGGTGTGATCCGGGCAGGCGGGATAGCCGGGGGCGGGGCGGATGCCCACGTAGTCTTCCTTGATCAGTTTTTCGTTGTCGAAGTTTTCCGACTTGAGGCCGTAGTCCGGCGTCCACTTGCGTGTTTCGTCGGCGTAACCCCAGTTGACGTTGCGCACCCGGTGGTGCATGTGCTCGGCGAAGGCTTCGGCCAGTCGGTCGGCCAGGGCCTTGAGCATGATGGCGTTGTAGTCGTCGCCCGCTTCCTCGAAGCGTTGCACGTGTTCGTCGATACCAAGGCCGGCGGTGACCACGAAGGCGCCCAGGTAGTCGGCCTTGCCGCTTTCCTTCGGGGCGATGAAGTCGGCCAGGCAGCGGTTGGGCTTGCCCGGGGGTTTTTCCACCTGCTGACGCAGATGGTGCAGAACCATGCGCACTTCGCTGCGGCGCTCGTCGGTGTAGACGGCGATGTCATCGTCACCTTCGCGGTTGGCGGGGAACAGGCCGATGACGGCGCGGGCGCGCAGCCATTTCTCGCGCACGATGCGATCGAGCATCTCGCGGGCATCGTCGTAGAGCTTGCGCGCTTCCTTGCCCTTGTGGGGATCGTTGAGGATCTTCGGATAGCTGCCGCGCATCTCCCAGGTGTGGAAGAAGGGGGTCCAGTCGATGTAGGGGACCAGGAATTCCAGCGGCATGTCGTCGAAGATCTGCAGGCCCAGATCGTTGGGCACCGGGGGGGTGTAGCCTTCCCAGTCGAGGGGCGAGCGGTTGGCCCGGGCCTGCTCCAGCGTGAGCCACTTGGTGGCGGCACGGCGGCCGGCGTGGGTCTTGCGCACCCGCTCGTGCTCGCGGCGCAGCTCCTCGACGAAGCTGTCCTTGAACTCTTCGCTGATCAGGTTCTGGGCCACGCCCACCGCCCGCGAGGCGTCCTTCACCCAGACCACGGGGCCGTCGTAGTGCTGCTCGATCTTGACCGCGGTGTGGGCGCGGGAGGTGGTGGCGCCGCCGATCATCAGCGGAATGTCGAAGCCCAGGCGCTGCATCTCCTTGGCCACGTGCACCATCTCGTCGAGGGAGGGGGTGATGAGGCCGGAGAGGCCGATAATGTCCACCTTCTCTTTCTTCGCCGTCTCCAGGATGGTGTTGGCGGGGACCATCACGCCCAGATCGATCACCTCGAAGTTGTTGCACTGCAGCACCACGCCGACGATGTTCTTGCCGATGTCATGCACGTCGCCCTTCACCGTGGCCATGAGGATGCGGCCGGCGGTCTCGGCGCCATCGGCCTTCTCGGCTTCGATGTAGGGGATGAGGTGGGCCACGGCCTTCTTCATCACCCGGGCGCTCTTGACCACCTGGGGCAGGAACATCTTGCCGGCGCCGAACAGATCGCCGACCACGTTCATGCCATCCATCAGCGGGCCTTCGATGACCTGGATGGGGCGGTCGAACTTCTGCCGGGCTTCCTCGGTATCTTCCACCACGAAGGCGTCGATGCCCTTGACCAGGGCGTGTTCCAGGCGCTTTTCCACCGGCCAGCTGCGCCATTCGAGATCTTCTTCCTTCTTCGTCTCGCTGCCGTCGCCGCGGTACTTGTCGGCAATCTCCAGCAGGCGTTCGGTGGCATCGGGGCGGCGATTGAGGATCACGTCCTCGACCCGCTCGCGCAAGTCGGCGGGGATGTCTTCGTACACGGCGAGCTGGCCGGCGTTGACGATGCCCATGTCCATGCCGGCACGAATGGCGTGGTAGAGGAACACGGCGTGGATGGCCTCGCGCACGGGGTTGTTGCCGCGGAAGGAGAAAGAGACGTTGGATACGCCGCCGGAGACCAGGGCGTGGGGGAGGCTCTGCTTGATCTCGCGGGTGGCCTCGATGAAGTCGACGCCGTAATTGTTGTGCTCCTCAATGCCGGTGGCCACGGCGAAGATGTTGGGATCGAAGATGATGTCCTCCGGCGGGAAGTCGAGCTTCTCGCGCAGCAGGCGATAGGCGCGGGTGCAGATTTCCACCTTGCGCTCGCGGGTGTCGGCCTGGCCTTCCTCGTCGAAGGCCATGACGATCACGGCCGCGCCGTAGCGCCGGCAGAGCTTCGCCTGTTCCAGGAACTTCTCTTCGCCTTCCTTGAGGGAGATGGAGTTGACCACGCCCTTGCCCTGGATGCACTTGAGGCCGGCCTCGAGGATCGGCCACTTGGAAGAGTCGATCATCACCGGCACGCGGGCGATATCGGGCTCGGAGGCGATGAGGTTGAGGAAGGTCACCATGGCCTTCTCGCCGTCGAGCATGCCCTCGTCCATGTTCACGTCGATGATCTGGGCGCCGCCCTCCACCTGCTCGCGGGCCACCTCGAGCGCGGTGTCGTACTCCTCATTGAGGATCAAGCGCTTGAAACGGGCGCTGCCGGTGACGTTGGTGCGCTCGCCGACGTTGACGAACAGGGAGTCCTCGCCGATGTTGAGCGGCTCGAGGCCGGAGAGGCGCGTCTCCACCGGCCGCTCGGGGATCCGGCGCGGCGGATGGGGCGCCACCGCCTCGGCGATGGCCCTGATGTGCGCGGGGGTGGTACCGCAGCAGCCGCCGATGATGTTGAGAAAGCCCTGCTTCGCCCATTCGCCGATCTCGCGAGCCATCTCCTCGGGCGATTCGTCGTATTCGCCGAACTCGTTGGGCAGGCCGGCGTTGGGATGAGTGTTGACGTGGCAATTGGCCAGGCCGGCGATCTCCTCCACGTACTGACGCAGCTCCTTGGCCCCCAGGGCGCAGTTGAAGCCGAAGCTGATGGGGCGAATGTGGCGCAACGAGTTCCAGAAGGCCTCGGCGGTCTGGCCCGACAGGGTGCGGCCGGAGGCGTCGGTGATGGTGCCGGAGATCATCACCGGCAGGCACTTGCCGGTGGCCTCGAAATACTCGTCGATGGCAAACAGCGCCGCCTTGGCGTTGAGGGTGTCGAAGATGGTCTCGACCAGGATGATGTCCGCGCCGCCGTCCACCAGGCCCCGGAGTGCCTCGGTGTAGCTCGCGCGCAGATCGTCGAAGTGGATGTTGCGATAGCCGGGGTTGTTGACGTCGGGCGAGATGGAGGCGGTGCGGTTGGTGGGGCCGATCACGCCGGCGACGAAGCGGGGCTTGTCGGCCGTGGCGTACTTGTCGGCGGCGGCGCGGGCGAGCCTGGCCGATTCCAGGTTCAGTTCGTAGGCGAGCGCCTCCATGCCGTAATCGGCCATGGAGACCGAGTTGGCGTTGAAGGTGTTGGTCTCGATGATGTCGGCCCCGGCCTCGAGATAGGCCTCGTGGATGTCGCGGATGATCTGCGGCTGGGTGAGGGAGAGCAGGTCGTTGTTGCCCTTGAGATCCGAGGGCCAGTCGGCGAAGCGTTCGCCGCGGTATTCGGCCTCGTCAAGCTTGTAGGTCTGAATCATGGTGCCCATGGCACCGTCGAGGATCAGGATGCGTTCGGCCAGGGCCTGTTCGAGCGTCTTCATGGACTGTCCGGAAATGGCGGCAGGATCTGCGAACGGTACAGTTTATCACGGGTGGACAGTGGTAAACTGCGGCCAGCCATTACACCTTGCCCCCTCACCCCCAGCCCCTCTCCCCGGAGGGGAGAGGGGGGTGAAAGGCGGGAAGCCGCCACTCTCTCCTCCGGGGAGAGGGGTGAGGGGACAACGGCGACCAGACACTACCGAAAGACCATGACGACCGCAGACCTGCCCAAACCGCCCAAGGCCCTTTTGCGCCCCATCGGCAAGGCGCTGGTGGAGCACGGCATGATCCGCGAGGGCGACCGCCTCCTGCTGGGCCTGTCCGGCGGCAAGGATTCGCTCAGCCTGCTGCACTGTCTGATCCATTTCCAGCGCCATGCGCCGGTGCGTTTCGATCTGGGGGCGGTGACCGTGGATCCGCAGGTGGAAGACTACGACCCGTCCGGCCTCAAACCCTATCTGGCCGCCCTGGGCATACCTTATTATTACGAAAGCCAGCCCATCGCCGAACAGGCGAAGGAACACATGGAGAAGGATTCCTTCTGCAGCTACTGCTCGCGCATGAAGCGGGGAATCCTCTACAACACCTGCCGCCGCGAGGGCTACAACGTGCTGGTGCTGGGGCAGCATCTGGACGATCTGGCCGAGAGCTTTCTCATGTCGGCCTTCCACGGCGGCCAGTTGCGTACCATGAAGGCCCACTACACCAACCGGGCCGGCGACGTGCGGATCATCCGCCCGATGATCTACGTGCGCGAGCGCCAGACCGCCGACTTCGCCGCCGCGGCCGAACTCCCCGTGGTGCCCGATTCCTGCCCGGCCTGTTTCGCCCACCCCACCGAGCGGGCGCGGATGAAATCCCTGCTGGCGAAGGAAGAATCCCACAATCGCACACTTTTCAAGAGCCTTTTACGGGCCATGGAACCACTTTACTCAAAAAACACCCCGGATTGAGAAACATGATTCCCACTTTCACGTTTTTTTGAACGAAAGTGGGTGATGGAGCAATATTTCCCTGGATGACCCGTGGAGCGGGTTCCTGACGGTCACGGGCCGGTGGCGTAAAGTCTCCCGCCCAGGCGCCGATGTACTCCTGTAGCAAAGACGCCGGACATCGCATGGGCATTCGCCAGAAAATCCTCCTCATCCTCGCCAGTGTGCTCGTCGTGAGCCTGACCATCCACGGCTGGCTGATCCTGGACGAACAGCGCGAGGAAGCCGTGGCGGATCTCCAGCACCGCGGGGCCGACATCTCCCATTTTCTTGCCAAGGCCGTGGCCTACAGCGTGATCGGCTACGACTATCACACCCTGCAACTGCTGATGAACGAGGTCGTTGCCACCGATGCGGTCAACCATGCGCAAGTCATCAACCTGACTGGCAAGATCATGGCGGAAGCCGGCAATCCCCATGATCCGGATACCCTGACCTTCGAACAGCCGGTGCAACTCGATGGCGAGCTGATCGGCCATCTCGTGCTGGGCATGAGCACCCGTCCGCTCAACCGGCGCATGGCCGAACACCACGTGAGCCTGTTCTCCCGCCAGATGCTGATCATCCTGCTGATCATCGCTGGCGAGCTGCTGGCCCTGTCGTGGTTCATCGTGCGGCCGGTGCGGCGCATGATCACCCTCCTGGCCCAAAGTGACGAGGACGATCCCCCGCGCCTGCCGGTCACCAGCCACGACGAGTTCGGACAGCTCGCCCGCCATTTCAATCACCTTCTCGATCGGCTCAAACAGGCCAACCGGCAACTCCGTCACGACGTCCACCGCAGCGGCGCCGAGCTGGACGTGAGCCGGGAACAGATCCGGGAACAGGCGGCCGAGTTGCGGCGCATCCAGGGGGAACTTCACCGCCTCTCCCGCCTCGACGATCTCACCAGCGCCTACACCCGCCGCTTCTTCAACGAACGCATGAACGACGCGGTCGAAGCCGCCAATGAGGAAGGCGAACCGGTGAGCCTGCTCCTGGTGGACATCGATCACCTGAAGATCGTCAACGACGTGCATGGCCATCACGTGGGCGACCGGCTGCTGCAGACCGTGGCCCGCACACTGCAGGCGACCTTGCGCGAATCGGATCAACTGTTCCGGATCTGCGGCGGGGAATTCGCGGTGCTGGCCTGGCACACGGGGGCAGAGACTGCCACCTGGCAGGCCGAACAACTGCGCGCGGCCGTGGAGCGGATCACCCTGACACTCGGCGACAAGACCGTGCAGCCCACCGCCAGCATCGGGGTGGCCACCATCCCCGACAGGGATCGGGAAACCAGCCGCGACTATTTCTACCTGTGCGCCGACCGGGCGCTGTACCACGCCAAGCAGCATGGCCGCAACAAGGTGGTGCACTGCCACACGCTGAGCCTCGAACCCATCACCCAACTGACGGATCGCGAATCGTGACGACCCGGCTGCACGCCTGGCTCTTTGTCTGCCTCGCCCTGTTCGCCGCCGGCATCGCCAGCGCCGCCGAATCCGGCCCCCGTCCGACACGCCTGCTGTTCGGCTCCGTGGCGATGGACATTCCCGCCATCATGCACCGGCGCCTCTCGCCCCTGACCCGCCATCTCGGCGCACGCCTGGGCATGCCGGTGACGCTGCGCCTGTCGCCAGACATGGACGCCGCCATCCAGGCCCTGGCCAGCGGCCAGGTGGACCTTGCCTACCTGACCCCCGTGGCCTATGTGCGCGCCCACGAACAGGGAGGCGCGCAACTCCTGGTGAAGACCCGCACCGAGGGGCGGGATCATCTCCGGCTGATGATCGTGGTGCGGCAGGACAGCCCCTGGCAACGGGTTGGCGAGCTGGCGGGGCAGCGTTTCGCCTTCGGCGATCGGGCCGCCCTGCTGCAACGGATCATGCTGGAAGGCGCGGGCCTGAAACTCGAACACCTGGCCGACTACCGTTTTCTGGGGCACAACGACAACATCGCCCGCGCCGTGCTCAACGGCGACTTCGACGCCGGCATCCTCAAGGACACCCTCGCCCTCCAGTGGCAGGGACGGGGCCTGCGGATCCTCTACACCTCGCCGGAACTGCCGCCCTACAACATCAGCGTGCGTGCCGGCCTCGAACCGGCCCTGGTGGCCAGGCTGCGCCAGGCTTTTCTCGCGCTGGATCCGGCCCGGCCCGTGGACCGCGACGTGATCAAGGCCCTGGACCCCCGCTACGACGGTTTCGTGGCGGCGACAGACGAGGAATACGACGTGGTACGCCAGCTGATCGCGCCGGTCCTCGAGCAGACTGAGTGAGCAGGTAGCTGAAAAACGACGTTCTTCAGGCGCCTATTAGTCCTGCGACCGCGTCAGATCCCGATAGAGGCTGCGCACCAGCAGCGCCACAACGAATACCCCAAGCAACAGAACGGCCCACAGCACCCAACGCCCCCAGGCCAAGTGCAACGGCGGCCGCAGAACGGCTTCGCCACCCAGTTTCTTCACGGCGCCCGCCAACGCCGGCAGGGGCATCATGCGCCGTTCGCCGTTGGCCAGTTTGCCCAACAGGTTTCCCTCCCCGGCGTCGCCGTGCTGGACCCGGGCGCTGCCGTAGGCCAGGATGAAAGGCCCCGGCCCCCGGGCCAGAAAGCGCAGGCGATGTGGCCGATACCCCAGCATCAGCTGTGGCCACGCCTGACCAAGGCTCGCGTTTTCGGCCTGAAGGCGCCAGAGGCGATCGTCACTGCGTTGCAGGTCGATGTCGGTCTGGCTGATCCGGAGGCCGTTGCTGCGCAGGTTGTAGACCAGGCCGTGTCCCCGCTCGCGCCACGGCGCGGCCTCGTCGGATCGGCTTGCTACCCGCATTTCGGCCAGGCTGTCATCAGGCAGTCCGATCCGGGCCAGCACCACCGGAAAACGGCCGGGAGATCGATACTGCCAACCGGAGCCATCCTCCTCGTCCGCCTTCAGAAATTGCGGCACCACGAAAAGCATCACCGTCGCCGGTTCCTTGCCGCGCCAGACGGCCTGCGCTGCCGTCAGCTGGAGGGAAAGCGGCTGCCGCACACCCCGGAGGCGCAGATAGCGCGACGCGGAAACGTTCCATTCCAGTTCCAGGCAATGGTGCTCCAGACGGCGGGGTCCCTGTTGCAGCGCGCCGAGCACACCCTGACTCACAGACACCCAGTGCTCCAGATCCCGGCTTCCCTCCACCTGAACCCTCTCCAGACCGGAGCTGGACTTTTCCCATTCCAGACACAGCTCGACGACCGGCTGATCGACACCTTCGAGATCGACGATCCAGGCCGGCTCGGTCGGCGCCTTCTGTGCCCCTGGCTCCGCCACGACCGTCCCCCGCCCTGAGGCATCGCTGTGCAGCCGCACCCGACTCCGCTCCATTGCGTCGCGCGGCAAACGCAAAGGGTAGAGCGGCACCGGCTTGCGCTTCTCGCGCACCACCGTGCGGGGCAGCAGCAGGGCATGGGGCACGACTTCCCCGCGACCATTGAAAACCCGCAGATCCACATCGACCCCCTGCACCACCCCGCGATACACACTCTCGGGCAGTTCCAGCTCGTAGAGGGAGCCTCGTCCATCGATCCGCAGAGGGATCCCCCAGGCAAAATCGGTCGGATGCGGTGCGATGCTGACCGCCAGTGCCGGATTGATCGCCAGCCACAGCGCCGGCAAAATCCATCGATTCATGCTGAGGCCTCCTCGTCTTCGGATTTCGATGAGGGCATGCGCGCAAAGTACCCGGTCGCCACCAGCAGCGCGCCCACCACCAGGAAGGAAATGATCCGCTCCAGCGTGCCACGTCCGGCCAGATCCACCAGAAACAGCTTGGCGACCGTCAGACCATAAAGCCCAAGCCCCGTTCGCCAGAGAACGGGCAAGTGTCGCCGGGAAGCGACGACCATCAACCCCAGAGCCACCAACCCCCAGACTACCGACAACAGGGCCTGATAGACGAAGGACGCAAACAGGGCGTCGAAGCGAAACGGCACATGGAACAGGAAGTGGGTGGTACGGGCCAGCAGACCGTCCAGCCAGAGGAAGACCATGGCCCCGCTGCCCACCCACAGCCAGCGCCCGAGGCGGGCCCGCCGAGGCCACAGCCAGGTAAACAGGATCAGCATCACCGCCAGCTCGCTCAGCTCCAGGGGGTTGAGCAGGGGCAGGTAGGGCAAGGGCTCGGCCCGCCCTTCCCAACCGAGCGCGGAAACGGGAACCCACAGCCCCAGAAGCACCGCCAGCGGGACAAGCGCCAGATCGCGTTGCGGCCCCGGTGGCGCGGCGAGAACCGGCCCGCCCGGACGCCCAGCCGGCCCCAGCCACCACAGGGCCAGCGCCGGCACCAGAATCCACGGCAACCGTCCCCAGAGGGTCGGAGCCCGGAGCGCCGTATCGACCTGCCAGGCCAGTTCCCGCGCCAGGAGAATCAGCAACAGCCACAACGACAGCGATTGCAGCACTCGCAGGGAACGCGCGTTCAGGCTGCCCGCCCCCCTTGCCAGCCCGTGATACCAGACTCCCCAGGCCAGAGGCCAGGCCATCCAGCCCCCGTTGGCCAGGGGATGGGCCGTGATCCGCGCGGTTTCCTGCAACAGATACAACAGCCCCAGCAGCGGCAACAAGGCAAGGTGGACCTCACGCAGGGCTGGCCAGGCCAGGCGCCCGCCGAGCCAGCGCAACACGGCGAAACTGATCGCCACCATGGCCACCCAGGCCGCTGGCCGCTGGGCTGGCGTCAGCCAAAGCGCCAGCTCTGCGCCCTCGGCCGCCAGCCACCACCCCAGTCCCCAAATCACCAGCAGCCAGTGGAGTCCTCTCGTCCATGACCACTCGGCGTGCAGGCCAGCCAGCCGCCAGGCCGAGAACAGACCGGCCAGGGCAATCAGCCCACCACGCAGACCAATTCCGCTTTCGACGCCCACCGATGTGCTCAGGGCGTCTCTGAGCATCGTGAAGAGGCCGAAAGGCATGTCGGTAAACAGCGGCGTATCGATCAGATACAGCAAACCCGCCACGAGCTGCAGGCCGACGCCGACCAGAATCGGCAAGGGCCGTGCCTGCCGCCCGCCCAGCCAGACCAGGGCAGCGCCCTGCAACGCCCAGGTCACCGATACCCAGTTGCCGTGCAGCGCCAAAGGCACCACGAGAATCAGGAAGGCGATGGCGATTGCCAGCAAGGCTTCGGCCAACGGTCGGAAGGCAGCATCGGTCTTGGCATGGCGACGCCACACCGCGCGCGCCAGAAACACGTAATAGGCCGCCATGACCAAAGCGCTCCAGGCGACCAGTTCGTCACGCTCGCGCAGCAGCAGCCACTGCAAGCCGAAGCAGACCAGCGGCGTACCGAACACCAGGGTACCGTCGACGAACCCACGCAACGCCCCTGGGCTGCGCAGGGCATGCAGCACGCCGATGACGCTGAACAGCAGGAAGAAGAAAATCAGAAACGGCTCGGTGGTCGCCAGATAGGCAGGCTGCCAGGCCTCTCTGGCCCACAGGCCACTGACCACGAGGGTGAAATAGAAACCAATCAGGTTCAGTTCGCGCCACGGACGGTACCAGGCGATGGTCAGAATGCCCACATTCAGCACGGCATAGTAGCCGAAAAACAGTACCGGATTGCCGGGTTCGCTGACCGTCAGCAAGGGGGCGAGAAAACCGCCCACGGCCCCGGCGGCCGCCAGGGCCCGGGCATTCTGCAGCAACGCCAGGGCTGCCGCCAGCAGTACCAGGGACAGCATCAGGGCAAAGGCGAAACCGGCAGGCAGCAACGCGAACAACCGGGTCGCCGCATAGACGGTGAGATACAGCAGCCCCACTGCACCTCCCTGGATCAGCAAGGCATAACTGCGCCGCCGGTGGCGCAAGCGCCAGCCCCAAAGCAGCGCCGCCAGTGCCGCCAGCGCCACGAGCACGAAGCGCCAGGCCACGGGCAGATGAAACCAGCCCTGCTCCACCCCGTAGCGATAGAGCATCGCTACCCCAACGAAGAGCACCAGCAAGCCCACCCTGACCACGGCATTCTCGCCGGTGAAAAAGGCCCGCAACCACCCCAGCAGCCGCTGCCCCTGGGCACGGGTGTCGGCCGTCGATGCTTCAATCGGATGGGGTGGCGACACCGGCGGGGATTCCGCGGCGGGAGACCGGCTTGCGGTCTCCTCCACGGTCGCCGGCGGGGAGAGTGGCTCGCGTATCCCTCTCTGCGCAGGGCGGGCCTCCGCGATTTCACGCCGGGGCGAGGCTTCGGTTACGGCACTCGGTTCCGCTTCCTGTCGGGCGGCTAGCGCCGCCTCCAGCCGGGCCACGCGCTTTTCCAACTTGCGCAACTCGAATGGCAGACCGATCAGCAAACCCAGCAGAAAACCGGCCCCGGCCCCGAGGGGAAACAGCTCCGAAAAGATGGCGGCAGCGAACAAGCCGCCGACCACGGCGCCAATCGTGGCCAGAACCCACATCATGAAATCTTCCTCCCTGACGCCTCACGAGCCGATACAGAATAACAAAGACAAACGCCACTCACCCATTCCGCCACATCGCGATGGATGGCATTGCAAGAGGGTCGTGTTCCTGGACCGGTGATCAGAGTTCCGCCAGCAACTGCTCCGTCATCCGCTGGGCCTGGCTGGCATAGCCGCCGCCGAACAGGTTGAAGTGGTTGAGAATGTGATAGAGGTTGTAGAGGGTGCGGCGTACGCCGTAGCCGGGATCCAGGGGCCAGGCTTCCCGGTAGGCAGCGTAGAAACGGTCGGGAAAACCGCCGAACAGTTCGGTCATGGCCAGATCGGCTTCCCGATCGCCGTAATAGACGGCCGGGTCGAAGATCACCGGCTCGCCCTCGGCGGTGAAGGCGGCATTGCCGGACCAGAGATCCCCGTGCAGCACCGAAGGCACCGGGGTGTAATCACCGAAGAAGGCATCGAGCCTCTCCTGCAGGCGCCGGCCCTTGTCGATGAGGCCGCGCGGCGCGCCATGCCGGGCGGCCAGATCGAGCTGGTGGCCAAGGCGGCGCTCGCGCCAGAAGGCGACCCAGTCGTGGTGCCAGGCATTGGGCTGGGGCGTGGAACCGATGGTGTTGTCGCGGTGCCAGCCGAAGCGCGCGGCGGTGTGGCGATGCATCGCCGCCAGCGCCCGGCCCATGCGCGCCGCGGCCTCGCCTCCTCCCGCGCCGGTGGGCAGGTATTCCATGACCAGAAAGGCCCAGCCGGCAGCGGTGCCGGTGACGAAGGGCTCGGGCACGCGAATGGCCTCGGCGGCGGCCAGCTCCCGCAGGCCCTCGGCCTCGGCCTCGAACATGGGCAGCAGCGCCGCCTCGTTGGTCTTGACGAAGAAGGCACCGGCATCGGTATCGAGGCGCTGGGCCTCGTTGATGCACCCCCCGCCCACGGCCTGCTGACCCTGCAGAACCGGGCGGCGGCCGAGCACATCGGCCAGGGCATCGAGAATGGCGTCGGCGATCATGGTTCCCCAAAGATACCCGACTCGCCGCGCCCGGGCGAGAGGCAGCCGATTCGGCGATGGTACACTGCCGACCCATCGAGAGCGTCTCGAAACCGGCGCGATCTCCGCGCACCGGAATGATCCGCAAGGGGGGTTCACGCCCCGAATCAGTGCTCTTTTGCGAACCGCGAAAACGGATTTATGCACAGGCCCCGAAAATACAGGCATTTACGTCAAAAAACTGCCACACACAACGACAAGATACTGCAAAAACAATGCAAACCATTGAAATTAAAAGAAATTAAATGTAGTACAAAATATCGCCAATTTAACGAAACAGTAAGAATCATGCGGCTTCGATGGCAATTACCCCAAACCATCCACAGACTTATCCACAGCTTTTGTGGATAACCGGCCAACCCCTGATGTGTCAGCCACTTAAGCGTATCCTTCTCGAAATGATCTCAACTATCGCGGCCAAGTGCCCCCTGCCGGCCCCCGCCTGAAGATGGATTCCGCCCCCGCCCTCATCCTGCGCGTGGCGATCCCCGCTCCCCTGCGGCGGCCCTTCGATTACCTGCCGCCGCCGGGCCGGGACCCGGCAAGCCTGATCCCGGGGATCCGCCTGCGGGTGCCCTTCGGGCGGGGCCACGTCATCGGCGTGCTGCTGGAGGTGGTGAGGAAGAGCGACGTGCCCGCCAGCCGCCTGAAGCCGGTGACGGAGATCCTCGACGCCCGGCCGCTGCTCGACGCCGAACTGCTCGATCTGCTGCGCTGGGCCAGCCGCTATTACCAGCACCCCATCGGCGAGGCGATCCAGCAGGCCCTGCCGGTGGCCCTGCGCCAGGGGGCCGCGGTTCGCCAGCAGGGCATTCCCCGCTTCCGGCCCACCGCCGCGGGCCTGGCGGGCGAGCCCGACAGCCTGAAACGGGCACCGCGCCAGCAAAGCCTGCTCGCCCATCTGCGCGCCCACCCGGAAGGGCTCACGCCGGGCCAGCTCGACGAACTGGGCTTCGCCTGGCGCGAGCCCATGAAGCGCCTGGAGGCCCGGGGGCTGGTCTGCCGCGAGGAAGGCACCTGCCTGCCCCCGCCGAGCCCGGATCCCCTGCCCGGCCCGACGCCGAACGCCGATCAGCAGGCCGCCATCGAGGCCGTGCAGAGCGAGGGCTACCACGCCTTTCTGCTCGACGGGGTGACCGGCAGCGGCAAGACCGAGGTCTATCTGCGCCTCATCGAGCGAACCCTGGCCGCGGGCCGCCAGACCCTTGTTCTGGTGCCCGAGATCGGCCTCACCCCGCAACTGCTGCAGCGCTTCCGGGCGCGGCTGGCAACGCCCGTCGCCGTGCTCCACTCGGGCCTCAATGCCTCGGAGCGCCTGTGCGCCTGGCAGGCGGCCGCTCGCGGCGAGGCCGGGGTGATCATCGGCACCCGCTCGGCCCTGTTCACGCCCCTGGCCCGCCCCGGGCTCATCGTGGTGGACGAGGAGCACGATCTGTCCTTCAAGCAGCAGGACGGCTTTCGCTATTCGGCGCGGGATCTGGCCCTGGTGCGGGCCCGCAATCTCGACATTCCCATCGTGCTCGGCTCGGCCACCCCTTCCCTCGAGAGCCTGGAGAACTGCCGGCGCGGCCGGCTGACCCGCCTGCACCTGCCAGCGCGGGCCGGCGCCGCCACCCCGCCCGCCTTCCGGCTGCTCGACGTGCGCGGCCAGAAACTCCAGGAAGGCATGTCGGCCCGGCTGCTGGCCAGTCTGGCGGAACACCTGGCGGCGGGCAATCAGGCGCTCGTGTTCATCAACCGCCGCGGTTTCGCCCCGGTGCTCATGTGTCACGCCTGCGGCTGGCATGCCCGCTGCCACCGCTGCGACGCGCACCTGACCGTGCATCGCCAGTCGGCCCGTCTGCGCTGCCACCACTGCGGCAGCGAACGGCCCCTGCCGCCGGCCTGCCCCGACTGCGGCGGCACCGAACTCCTGCACATGGGCTTCGGCACCGAGCGGGTCGCCGACTTCCTGGCCGCGCGCTTTCCCGAGGTGCCGGTGCTGCGCATCGACCGCGACACCACCCGCCGCCGGGGCGCCCTGCAGGCCATGCTCGAACGGATCCACGCCGGCGGCGCGCAAATCCTGGTGGGCACCCAGATGCTGGCCAAGGGCCATCACTTCCCCAACCTGACCCTGGTGGCCCTGCTGGATGCCGACTACGGCCTGTTCTCCGCCGACTTCCGCGCCGCCGAGCGCCTCGGCCAACTGGTGCTGCAAGTGGCGGGGCGAGCCGGACGGGCCGAAGCCCCCGGCGAAGTGCTGATCCAGACCCACCACCCCGACTCCCCCCTGCTGCGCTCCCTGCTGCGCCAGGACTACGCCCGCTACGCCAGCGAACTGCTGGCCGAACGGCGCCTGGCCGAGCTGCCGCCCTGCACCCACCTGGCCCTGCTGCGGGCCGAAGCCGTGGACGCCGAGGCCCCCGTCGCCTTCCTGCGCGAGGCCCGGCAGCGGGCCGAAGCCCTCGGCAGCGAAGGGGTGCAGATCTTCGGTCCCATGCCCTCGCCCATGGAACGCCGCGCCGGCCGGGTGCGCGCCCAGCTCCTGCTCCAGGCCAGCACCCGGGCACCGCTGCAGACCCTGCTCACGCCCTGGCTGCAGGCCCTCGAAAGCCTGCCCGCCGGCCGCCGGGTGCGCTGGTCCATCGACGTGGATCCCCTGGAGATGTTCTGAGTCGGCCAACCGGACTGCGCGGCACCGTACCGGGCACCCCGCCCAAACCGTGACCGGCATCACATTCCCGCCCACGGTGGCTTTCACACGGCCCGGCAGAGGATTACGATATCCGCCACAGGGAAGAACCACCCCGCCAGGGAGCAGCACATGGCGATCCAGGAACAATCCATCTACTACAAGCAATTCCAGGCCGAGCAGGACGCCTTCTGGAAACGCCGCCGCGCCCGGCGCATCGACCACGACAAGGTCCCCCGGGAAATCCTCGATCAGCTCAAGCCCACCTGGAAGCACTGGGAAGCCATCCCCGAACCGCAAGCCCGGGATCTGCAAGCCACCGACACCATCAAGCTGTTCCTGCGCGGCAGGGACGGCTGGGAAGCGGTGCCCAATTTCCGCCGGCGCGAAATCGGCCAGGCCATCCTGGCCTTCCGCCATCTCCCGGAATCCTGGCGCCCCGGCGGCGGCGCGAAGGGGCGCCGGACGGAAAACCCCGAACCGTTGCCGGTCCAGTCGGGCGCCCGGGTCGTTCAGACCCCCGTGGCCACCATCACCTCGCCGCCGGCCGGCGCCCGGCTCGAGTTCGGCAAGGCGCCCCATTTCCACAGCCGGCTCGTCGAACACCGGGTGCGCGAAGGCGAGACGGCGACGCAAATCGCCGCCCGGCTCACCGGCGAGGCCGATCCGAACCGCGTCACCGGCACCGCGGACGGCGGCTTCGTCCCCCAGACCGGCCCCATCCGGCCCGGCACGCTCGTGCGCGTGCGCACCGGCAAGGAACTGGCGGTCAGCGGCAGCGCCCGCCATCTCGAGCATGTCACCCTCGCCTGGCAGGGGCCGGTCTCGGGCCGCAAGGACGTGCCGGTGGACACCACCCGGGAAACCTGGGAGACCACCCTTCCCGCCCATCCCGGCGCCTACACCCTCACCGTCACCGGCGGCGAAGTGCCCCACCGCATTGAGGTGGAGGTGATTGGCCTGGTGAAAATCGCCGACATCGCCTACGAGCCGGCCACCGGCACCTTCTACGCCCTGACCGAGAACGACCTGCAGGAACTGCAGGCCGCCGGCAGGAAACTGGACGAAGCCGTGGACGAACTGCTCGACGCCCGCGCCCGCGGCGACCGCGAGGCCATCGCCCGGGCCACCGACCTCATCCACCGCGAGCTGCGCAACGCCGGCAACGCCCCGCTGACCGAAGGCGCCGACACCAGCCATCTTACCGAAATCACCCGCTTCGCCGGGCGCAAGGCCACCCTCGTGCCAAAGGGCAAGGTGCGCCGCCACTGGCGCACCTACACGCTCGACGCCGACATCGAAAAACGCAGCCGCAAACACGACCTCATCGGCGCCGACGGCCGCCTCTCCACCACCAAACTGCTCAACCGCATGAAGAAGCAGTTCGAGAAGAAAAGCGGTTTGCAGTTCGAGATGCCGGTGGCCGATTCCGTCAGCGGCGGCCTCACCGCCTGGGCCGAGGCCTTCAACAACCGCCCCGAGACGCTGCTGTTCGAGGGCCGCGACGCCGAGGGCAACGCCCTCGTCAAAACCACCCTCGACGCCCAGCTCCAGCGCTACAGCGCCGGCTACACCCTGGCCGCTGACTTCAAACCCGCCTCTGGCCGTTTCGGCATCCATGCGAAGGCCCGCGCCGAACTGGTGGCGGCCGAAGGCCGCATCGACGTCGAAGGCTACTTCCCCGACGATGCCGGCTGGCCCCTGCAGGTGAGCCTGCCCCTGCCCGACGGCGGCCGCAAGGAAGCCGATCTCGGCGCCATCCGCGCCAGGCTGAAACTGGCCCTCCACGGTTACGCCGGCGCCTCCGCTTCCCTCTCGGCCGACATCGAATTCAGCGTGGAGCAGGGCAGGGTGCTGCTGCGCGGCGTCGAGGAGCCCCAGGCGCTGCAGAAGCAGGACCCGAAGTTCGAACCCGTCGCCACCGGCGCCTCGGCCTTCATCGGCGTGCGCGCCGGCTGCGAGGCCGGGGGTGCGCTGGAATGGGACAACCCCCAGTACCGCCAGCGCGGGCGCGGCTGGCGCGCGCTGGCGGCGGTGGGGGCGGATGCCAACCTTTCTTTCGGCGCCGGCGCGGAAGCCGAATTCACCATCAGCTATGAGCGCGGCAAGTTCTACATCCGCGCCAAGGCCGGGGCCGTGTTCGGCGTCGGCTGCGGCGGCGATCTGGCCTTCACCGTCCACGCCGACCACATCTACGAGCTGGTGATGTTCGTCTATCACAAGCTCAAGAACGAGGATTTCGACCGGCTGCAGTTCATGGAGGAATTCGCCTTTGAAGTCCTCTATCGGCTCTTTCTGTTTGAGTTGTGGAAGGGAGAGAAGCTGGCAGAGATGTATGAAAGCGGCGTGGATGCCTTGAACGCGTGGTGGAACAACCTTGTGATGGAAATCAAGGATGACGAACTCCGCCGGCAAGCCGGCCAGACGCTTGCCTCAAACATCAACGCCAGACCTGAACTGCTGCTCTACGCCACCCCGGAGGCCAAGGGCCACATGCTGGCGGTGCTCTGCCACACCAGCCTCTTCTCCTTCGAGGAAGAGCAGGAAGAGGCCATCCTCGCCGTGCTCGGCACCCTGCAAAGCCTGCGGGACTATCACGAAACCCTGGAGCACCTGACCTTCGGCGCGGAGAAAATCACCGTGGAGGAAGGCCGGCGCATCCTGCACGGCATCCTGGACGGCCGGGAGCACCGTGCCTGGCACCGCCTCGAGAACCGCCTGCGCCGGCTCGAGGAAGAACTCCCGGCCCGCGCCCGGTATGATGTGGCCGTGCGCTTCGCCCCCACCGACACGGACTTCGCCTGATGAAACGCCTGATCTGCTTTCTGACTGCCCTGCTCCTGACCGCCTGCCAGGCCGGCGGCGAAGCGCAACCGCCTTCCGGCAATCCGGAAACCTCCCCGGACGTCCGGGCACTCGTGGACCGGACCCTGAAACAGATGGTCTTCGTCGAGGGCGGCACCTTCATGATGGGCGATTACGTCCACGAGCCCTTTCCCGGCGACAGCGGCCCAGCCTACTGGAGCCGCTTCTGGGACAGCAAACCCGCCCACGAAGTCACCCTCGACGGCTTCCACATCGGGCAGTACGAGGTCACCTTCCGGGAATACGACATCTATACCCGGGCCACCGGTCAACCGCTATTAGAGGCAAGAGCTTTACGCCTTGATATGCCCTATCGCAAAGATGACAAACCTGCGACCGGGGTAGACTGGCACCAGGCCCGCGCCTACTGCCAGTGGCTCGGTTCTCTGACCGGCCTGCCCTTCGACCTGCCCACCGAGGCCCAGTGGGAATACGCCGCCCGCAGCCGCGGGCGCTACGTGGGCTTCGCCACCGACAACGGCCTGTACGAGAAGGGCCGCAACTTCCCCCCCTTCGAGCGCTACGGCCATCCCGTGGGCACCTACCCCCCCAACCCCCTCGGCCTCTACGACATGAGCGCCAACGCCGACGAATGGGTGCTGGACTGGTACGACCCGGACTATTACAAAAAATCCCCCAGACACAACCCCAGGGGTCCCGACACCGGCACGAAGAAGGTGGTGCGAAGCGGCAGTTACCTGGAGTCACCCGGCGGCTCCACCGTCTACAGCCGCAAGGCCTCCTTTCCCGATGTGGGTGTCTACAATCGCGGCTTCCGCTGCGTCATCAACCGCGCCTCGCCCCTCCCCCAGGCCCGCATTCCCGATCCGAAGGCCCTGGAAAAACTGCAGGAGAAACCGCCCGCGAAACCGGCGCGGTAAACCCGCAACCCGGATGGAAACGCCCCATGCCGCAACCCATCCCCTCCCCGGATTCCGCTCGCGCTTCATCCGGGCTACCGTTGACCACTGCGTAGCCCGGATGCAGGCCCGCCGGGCCGCAATCCGGGTGTTCACCGCTACCATCATCACAAAGCCATCCAACAGCTGGAATTCCGGGTCCGGCCTGTCGTCTTCACCGCCTTTCTGCTAACCTCTTGAAAACGCGACCGTCTCCCCCCGCGGCCGCCACGGTCCACTCACGACAGGGAACCTGCGTGGCAACCGGAACGCGCCGATGAAAATCCGCACCCTGCTCATCATTCTCATCGCGGTGCCGCTGCTGGCATACGGCAGCGTGAAACTCTATCTCCATGCCAAGGTGGACGACTTCATGACCCACCTGGCACAACATCATCTCGCGCCGCTTGCCACCCTGCGCTGGGGCGCCATCGAGACCTCCCTGACCGGCGAGGCGAGCGTGCATGACATCCGCATCGATCTGCGCCATCCCCCGGACACCATCACCATCGAACGGATCACCTACGACACGCCCAACATGTGGTTCCTGATGCGGGACCTCGGTGAAATCAACAATGACCGGATCCCCGAAAGCCTGCATCTGCGCATGCAGGGGTTGCGCCTCGATCTGTATGGCGATCTCACCGATCAGTTCGAACAGCTTGTCAACGGCGTGAATCTGGATCTTGCCGGCGTCAACCGCCTCTGCGGCGGCCGCCTGTTCATGGGGCCGCGGGAGCTGCGGGACATGGGTTACGAGGCCATCGTGATCGACGCGGATCTCGGTTTCGACATCGACACCATCACCGAAGAACTGACCTGGAGCCTGCAACTGGCCGCGCGCGACATGTTCGCCCTGCAGGTGAAGAACACCTTCGACGGCTTCCTCGGCACGCCCCTCCAGGCACTGGTGCCCACGCCCCACCCGCTGCGCGCCGGTCCCCTGCGGATCCGCGTTGCCGACCGCGACTACGTCAGGCGCATGGTCACCTACTGCGCCCGCCTCAGCGACATGGGGATCAGCGAATACATCCAGGAAGAGGCCGCCCAGCCCGATGCCTACTTCGCCAACCTGTGGGGCATCGTTCCCGGCCCTGGCCTGCGCGAGGCCTATCGACGCTACCTCGCCGAGCCCCGCACCATCGAAGTCAGCCTGGCATGGCCCGAGGACATCAGCCCGGACAGCCTGGCCCTGTTCAAGCCGGAGGAGATCCCCGCCCTCCTGGCCCTGCAGCTGCGCATCAACGATCAACCGGTGACCGATCTGGCCTTCCGCTTCCAGCCGGGCAAGCAGACCCGCCTGGCCAGCCGCTTCCGCCGCCTGTTCGCCGACGAACCCCCGCCCGCCCCTGCGCCACGGCCGCGCAAGCCCCGCTACGAGGAACGCTACCACGCGGTCGAGCCCACCCGCCTGGGTGACTATCTCGACCACCAGGTGCGTCTGCACACCGACAAGGGCCAGCGCCGCGAAGGCACCCTGATCCGCCTCAGCGGCAACATCGCCTACGTGCAGCAGACCATCCACCACGGCGAATTCGTCATGCAGGTGCCGCTCAGTTCCGTCCAGCGGGCCGAAGTGCTGCTGCGCACCCCGGTCGACGCCAGCGCCCGCCGGGCGCCCTGACGTCCCGCCCTCCCGGCCGCCCACATCCTGTATAATTCGCCGTTTCGTTGCCGACGACGCCGGAAAACGCCTTCATGAAATCCCGACTCCAGTCCCTGGTCGCCGACGCCCTGGCGAAACTGCAGGCCGACGGCGTGCTGCCTGCCGAACTCGAACCGCGCATCCAGATCGAGCGCACCCGCGATGCCAGCCATGGCGACTTCGCCAGCAACGTGGCCCTGATGCTGGCCAAGCCGGCCGGCATGAACCCCCGGGCCCTGGCCGAACGCCTCGTCGGCGCCCTGCCCGACGCCCCCGAGGTGGAGAAGGTGGAAATCGCCGGCCCGGGCTTCATCAATTTCTTCATCCGCAACGCCGCCCTGGCCGACGTGGTGCGCCACGCGCTCGAGCAGGGCGAGGCCTTTGGCCGCTCGCAGCTCGGCGGCGGCAAGCGGGTGCAGGTGGAGTTCGTCTCGGCCAACCCCACCGGCCCCCTGCACGTGGGCCACGGCCGCGGCGCGGCCTACGGGGCGGCGGTGGCCGATCTGCTGGACGCCGTCGGCTACGCCGTGCACCGCGAGTACTACGTCAACGACGCCGGCCGGCAGATGGACATCCTCGCCGCCAGCGTGTGGCTGCGCTACCTGGAGCTGTGCGGCGAGGAACTGCCCTTTCCCGCCAATGCCTACCAGGGCGACTACGTCTGGGACATCGCCGCCGCCCTGCACCGCGAACACGGCGAACGCTTCCGCAAGGCCTGGGCTGAGGTGGCCGACGGCCTGCCCGCCGACGCCCCGGAAGGCGACAAGGAGCAGTACATCGACGCCGTGATCGACAAGGCCAGGACCCTGCTTGGCGCCGACGACTACCGGATCGTCTCCGACACGGCCCTCAACTACATTCTCGCCGACATCCGCGACGATCTCGAACAGTTCGGCGTGGTCTACGACGAGTGGTACTCGGAACGCCGCCTGACCGAGAACGGCCTGGTGGAGCAGGCCATCGACCGCCTCAGGGCCGCCGGCCACACCTACGAGAAGGACGGCGCCCTGTGGTTCCGCTCCACCGACTTCGGCGACGAGAAGGACCGGGTGCTGGTGCGCGAGAACGGCCAGACCACCTACTTCGCCTCCGACATCGCCTACCACATGGACAAGCTGGAGCGGGGCTTCGAATGGGTGATCGACATCTGGGGCGCCGATCACCACGGCTACGTGCCCCGGGTGAAGGCCGCCCTCCAGGCCCTGGGCGAAGACGTGAACAGGCTGCACGTGCTGCTGGTGCAGTTCGCCATCCTCTACCGGGGCGGCCAGAAGGTGCAGATGTCCACCCGCTCCGGCGAGTTCGTCACCCTGCGCCAGTTGCGCAAGGAGGTGGGCACCGACGCCGCGCGCTTCTTCTACGTGATGCGCAAGTGCGAACAGCACCTGGACTTCGACCTGGACCTGGCCAAGAGCCAGTCGGCCGACAACCCCGTGTACTACATCCAGTACGCCCACGCCCGGGTCTGCAGCGTGTTCCGGCAGCTCACGGAAAAGGGCCTCGCCTGGGACCGGGACGCCGGCCTCGCCCATCTGAACCGCCTCACCGAACCCCACGAACAGGCCCTGATCACCCGCCTCGGCCGCTACCCGGAACTGATCGAAGCCGCCGCCACCCAGCACGAACCCCACCAGCTCGCCCACTACCTGCGCGAACTGGCCAACGACTTCCACACCTACTACAACGCCCACCAGTTCCTGGTGGACGACCCCGACCTGCGCAACGCCCGCCTGGCCCTGATTGCCGCCACCCGCCAGGTCATCGCCAACGGCCTGGGGCTGCTGGGGGTGTCGGCACCCGAAACAATGTAGGACCAAGGGACGAGGGACGAGTGGCGAGGAACACCGGCACCAGACCGCCAACCACCTGATATACTCTCAACGGTCGGCACCCACTGTTTCGAAGCCCATGAACACCGCTTCTCGTCCCTCGTCCCTCGTCCCTCGTCCCTGATCTCATGCCCCGCGACTACGCCAAGAGCCCCCGTCCCCGTGAACGCCGTGGCCTGCCGGGCTGGGTGTGGATGCTGGGCGGGCTGGTCATCGGCCTGTTCGTGGCCCTGCTGGTCTATCTGGACAAGACCCACCCGGATCGCAACCCGGCCGACATCGCCGGCGCGGTGAGCGGGTTCTTCCAGAAACAGGTCGAAAAGGCTAAACCGGCCGCCTCCGCCGACGCGCCCCCGACCGACAGGCAGGCGCCCGCGCGCCCGCGCTTCGATTTCTACACCATTCTCCCCGAACTGGAGGTGGCCATCCCCGAGGAGGAGCTGGTCGAAAAATCGAAACAGCCCGCCAGCGCCACGACGCCGGGCAACTACATGCTCCAGGCCGGCTCCTTCCGCAGCGCCGACCAGGCCGACCAGCTCCGCGCCCGCCTGGCCCTGCAGGGCATCGAAGCCAGCATCCAGACGGTGAAGATCAAGGGCGGCGAAACCTGGCACCGCGTCCGCGTCGGCCCCCTGCCCGACATCGCCACCGTCAACCGCGTGCGCAAACGCCTGCGCGCCATCGGCGTGCCCTCCATCGTGGTCCGCGACAAGTCCTGATTTTCGGACCCTCGCAAGATGCACTGCAAAAAACGCAGAGACCGCAGAGACACGGAGGCCGCAGAGAAAACTGATTGGAAATCCAAGCCTTCCAATACCCAAACCTCAAGGCATTTCGCACAATAATGCTGCTTTCATGACGCCCCCAGTCGTACAGGAATTCACACATACCGGGCATTCACCCCTCTGCGTCCTCCGCGCCTCTGCGCCCTCTGCGTTGCTTCCACCGCCGTCCAGACCATGCCCTACATCCTGCTTGCCATTCTGATCCTCGCGCTGGTGTTCGGCCCGCAGTGGTGGGCGCGGTACACCTTCCGCCGCCATGCGCGTCCGCATCCCCGTCTGCCGGGCACGGGCGGGGAGCTGGCGCGGCATCTGCTGGATCGGTTCGACATGGCCGAGGTGGCCGTGGAAGTGACGCAACCGGGACAGGATCACTACGATCCCGAGAGTCGCACGGTGCGCCTGTCGCCGGAGAATCACGACGGGCGCTCGCTGACCGCGGTGGCCGTGGCCGCCCACGAGGTGGGGCACGCCATCCAGCACCAGCGGGGGGAACCGCTGTTGCTGTGGCGCGGGCGCCTGGTGCGCTGGGCCAACGGCGCGCAGCGGCTCGGCGCCGGCGCCATGCTGCTGATCCCGGTGCTGGCGGTGGCCACCCGCTCGCCGGCCGTGGGCCTGCTCATGTTCGCCGTGGGGATCGGTTCCCTGCTGCTGGCCACCCTCGTGCACCTGGTGACCCTGCCGGTGGAGCTGGACGCCAGCTTCAACAAGGCCCTGCCGATCCTGGCCGAAGGCTACCTGCAACCCGACGAACTCCCGGCGGCCCGGCGCGTCCTGCGCGCCGCCGCCCTCACCTACCTGGCCGCCTCCCTCGCCAGTCTGCTCAACCTCGGCCGCTGGCTCGTCCTGCTGCGCCGCGCCTGACCAGGGGATCGGTGTCCTCCCCATCGCAGGCCGGCTCAAGCGCAGCGGTGCCGGATGGACGACGGATGTATTTGTTCAGCGCAGGCACTGAGCCCTTGAGGCCGGGTGCGCCTTTCGTGACCGTCGGCCGCAGGGACGATGTCCAGGACGGACAAGTGTCGCGAGAGGGCAGGATGCCCGAAGCGACCGCGGCCGTCGAGCCTACAGGGATGTATCCACGGCATGTCACGAAAGGCGCACCCGGCCTCAAGGGCGGATCCGATGCAGGCTCAAATTGCCGGCACCGCTGCGCTTGAGCCGGCCGACATTTGCCAGACCACGTTCCCTGGCGGCAACCCGTGTGACCGACGAAAAAAAGCCCTGCGCCTTGCGACGCAGGGCCAGTCTGACCCGACACGGGGAGGTGACGGTTCGATCCGTCTGACGGCTTACCAGATGTACTGGAAGCGGGCAGAGACGGCCTTGCCCGAATCGTAGGTCAGGGTCGTCGGCGCATCGAGGCTGGTGTCGATGTAGTTGAGCATGAAGCGCATGCTCTGATCGAGATAGTAGTTCACGCCAACGGTCACGTTCGTGCCCTTGCGCCCGCCATTGTTGTCGATACCGTCGAGCACGCTGTACCGGCCGACCAGCTCCCACGCACCCGACTCGGAACGGGGCTTCACCTTGCCGAACTTGCCACCCTTGTAGGGACGAGACTCGCCGGTGAAGAAGTAGCTGCCCAGCACGTAGTAGCCGCTGAAATCGGCATCGGGATTGGCATCACCAGACTTGACGCTGGCCTTGTAGTACTCGCCCTGCAGCGAAAACGGGCCCATGACCATGGCCGCCTCCAGGTTGGCGATGCTCATGCTGTCGGCATCCGTCAATGCATAGCTGGTCACGATCTTCTCGGCCGTGTGCACCTCGGCCCGTTCCTTGAACTGATAGGAATTGTTGCCCATGGCTCGGCTACTGTAACCCAATCCCAGGTGCATGACCCGCCCCTTGCCGTGCATGGGGGCGAAGACGACACGCCCGGTCACGGCATAGAGCTGCTTGTTGCTGTTGTTGGCATCGTCTCCATCGCTGAACAGGCCGGCCTGCCAGTTGAAGGTCTTGCTGCCGCCCTTGACGCTGACGCCAATATTGCGGCTGGGCGCGAAGGCATCGGTGACCATGGCCCGCTCGATGGTGGAGATGTACTTGGAGCTGGTCAGCTCCTCCAGCCCCATGGGTTCCTTGTGCTGGCCGATGATCAGGGTCACGGCCTCGCCCTTGCGCTGGATGTAGGCGTCCTTGATCTTGGCGTTGGCGCTGCTGTCGAAATTGATCTGCAGCTTGCCCTTCCACCGCTTGTTGAGCTGGCTGGTGACGGCGATGCGGGCGCGGCGGATCTCGGTCTGGCTGCCGCTTTCGCCGTTGTTGGCATCGTTGTGGGCGCCGTCGAAGCTGTCCCAGTCATACATCAGGCGGCCGTTGATCTTGAAGGCGCTCTCGCCGGTCCTGGCCTTGAGCGTGCCGTGCTTGACCACGGCGCCCTCCGCAGCCAGCGCGGAACCGGATACCGCCAGCATGACGGAAATGGCAATCAGTTTTTTCTGCATGTCTTGTTTCCCCAAAAATGATTTGCGTTTGTCGTGGCCATGCCGTGACGGCAAAATGGCGAGCGGGATCATGCCCCGCGTGCATGACCGGCACGTGACGGGAAAATGACAGACAGATGACAGCGGTGAAAACCGCCGGCAGGCAATACCGCCTCAGAGCGTGAAGTGACCGACGGGGCGGGTGGAGTGCTTGGATTCCAGGTAGTTGAGCTTGCCGAGCCAGATCGGCACCGGGTCGGGCACACCCAGCAGGTAACCCTGGCCGAAGTCCATGCGCATGCCTTCGAGGCGGTCTGCCTGTTCGAAGGTTTCCACGTATTCGACCACGGTTTCCAGATCCAGGGCGCGGGCCATCTGCCGGGTGATCTGCATGATCCGCTGGCTGGCCAGGCTGGTGGTGATGTCGTGGGTCAGGGAACCGTCGAGCTTGAGATAGCGCACCGATCCTTCCAGGGCCAGTTCGATGACGGTCTGCAGGGTGGAATAACCGGTGCCGAAATCATCGATGGCAAACACCAGTCCGTGGGCGCGGTGCAGCTCGGCGACCCGCGCGCGGCGCGCCAGCAGTACCTGCTCGGTCAGCTCCAGTACCACCTCGAACTCCCGCAGAGGCCCGTCCAGGGCGTCGGTGAGCAGTTCCAGGTAGGCATCGTCTTCCAGCGAACCGGCAGAGACGTTGATGAACAGCCGGGAGGTGATCCGCCCGAGCGCGTCGGCCTGCCGTATCACGGCCTGAAGCACCAGGCGATCGAAATCGGTGGCCAGGCCCATGGCGATGATGTCGTCGATGAACAGCCCGGCGCTGATGTAACCGTCGCCGTCGCGGAACCGGCCCAGTACCTCGAAGGCATGGATCTCCCGCTTGCTGTCCAGCGTCACCAGCGGCTGGATGAAGACGTCGGTCTGCGCTTCGCTGAGCTTGGCCTGCAGATCCAGCGACTTGCGATACTGGCGCTTGATCCAGTCGATCATCTCCCGGGTCCGTTCCTCGCCGGTGAGCAGGTGCTCTTCCGCCTCGCGGGCCTGCTGGGTCAGGTATTGCACCAGCAGATGCATGTTCTCGGTGGTCAGATCGTTGAGATCGGTCAGCTCGATGCCACGGTAGAGCAAATCGATCTCGACCGGGAGCATCTTGCCGCATTCCGCCACCACCTGCCGATGCACGTCTGCCAGAAGGGTGCGCAACGTGGCGGGCTCGGTATCGAAGCCGATGAGGTAGAAATCTCCGGCGATGCCCCGGGTGAAGACCAGCCACTCGCGGTGGGCTTCGGCGGCGTCCCGCAGGATGCGCTCCACGCAGTCCAGCGCCCGATCGCCCACGTCGGTGCCGTAGAGCTTGTTGAGCCGCCCGAGATCCCGCAGGTTGATCACGCTGAGGAACTTGCGGCCGGGCAGATAGAGCGCCGCCTGCAAAAAGCTGAAGAAGCGGCCGATGCGGTTGGTCTGGCTCTCGAAGTACAGCACGCTCAGCAGATTGAGCAGCTCGGCCACTTTCTTGACCATGTCCTGATAGGCGATGTAGGCCTGTTCGAAGCGCTGCGCATGCAGCATGGCGTAGAGGATGCTCGACTGCTGGCAGATCAGACGATGCTGATCGAGGATCTGATCACAGAGCTTCAGATCCAGACAGATCAGCATGCTCTCGGGATAGCGCAGGGCGCGGGTGAAGGGGCTCTGATCCGCCGGCTCCAGCGGAAATCCGCGCAAATCGTCGTCGCGGATCGCGGCATTGATCGCCTCCAGCCAGTCGAGGTAGATCCGGATCAACACCTTCTCGCGCAGGATTTTCGCCGGCAGGTGGTCCGGCGAGCGCACTTCGCACAGCAGGTAGGCCCGGGCCGTCTCCCGCTTGATGCGCTCGAAGGTCTCGTCGATCTCCCGGTAGTGGCGGAAAGGATCCGGTGTATTGCCTGCCACCTCCTGCACCAGCTCGGCCTTCATGTGATTGAAGCTGCCCATCAGCAGGGCGAAGGGGATGTGCTGGGCGTAATAGGTTTCGGCCAGGGAACGCACCTGGGGTGCCGAGGCTTCCGGTTCGGCGAAGAACTGGCCAAGCAACTGACGGAACCCCTCGAGCAACAGGCCTTCGCGTTCGCTGTCCAGCAGGGTGTCCAGCGCGCCATAGCCTTCGTGGAAAGCGTGCAGTCCTTCGAGGAGGTGTTCGATTTGCGCGGGCGTAAGATGCAGGACGGCTTCCTTCATGCGGACAGGAGGATAAAAAGGGTGAGACCGGGTTCCTGGGGAGGGGGTACCCCGAGTATAGCGCCCGGCACCGGGATTGCAACGAAAAAACGCCGCCGCCGAAGCCGGATTTCATTCTGCAGCCGTTTGTTTATGCTTACTCACTTTTTCATCACGGCGTTGTCACACCGCGTTCACCGGCACGTCATCGCCGGCCGGCATCATTCGCCCTGCCTCAACCACAAACCATGATCATTCAGGGGGAATTCATGAAACAGTCCAGAATCGCCATTCTCACCCTTGCCGCCGTCGGCGGCATGAGCCTGGGCGGTGTTGGCCAGGCACGGGAAGCCGAAACGCCCGCCTACTGGTACCAGTCCGGCCAGGCCACCGTGGCCCGTGCCGCCGCCCTGCGGCCCGCGCATCGCCGGGCGAAGAACGTGATCCTGTTCGTCGGCGACGGCATGGGAATCAGCACCGTGACCGCGGCGCGCATCCTCGAAGGCCAGTTGCGCGGCGAGACCGGCGAGGAGAACGTGCTGAGCTTCGAGACCCTGCCCTACACGGCCCTGGCCAAGACCTACAACACCAACCAGCAGACGCCCGATTCGGCCGGGACCATGACCGCCATGATGACCGGCGTGAAGACCAAGGCCGGCGTCATCAGCGTGGATCAGACCGTGTATCGCGGTGACTGCGCCTCCAGCCGCGGCAAGGAACTGGTCACCTTTCTCGAGCAGGCCGAGCTGGCCGGCAAGGCCACCGGGGTGGTCACCACCGCCCGGCTCACCCATGCCACGCCCGCGGCCACCTACGCCCACACGCCCGAGCGCAACTGGGAAGACGACCACGATCTGACCGAGGAAGCCAGGGCCAACGGCTGCAAGGACATCGCCCGCCAGCTCATCGAGTTTCCCTACGGCGACGGCATCGAAGTGGCCCTGGGTGGCGGCCGGCGCAGCTTCTGGCCGCGCGATCTGGCCGATCCGGAAGAGGCCGACAAGACCGGCGAGCGGGACGACGGCCGCAATCTGACCGTGGAATGGGTACAGCGTTTTGATCAGGCCGCCTTCGTCTGGAACAAGGCGCAGTTCGATGCCATCGATCCGCGCAAGGTGCGCCACCTGCTCGGCCTGTTCGATCGCTCGCACATGAAATATGAAGCCGATCGGGAACAGGACAGCGGCGGGGAGCCCTCCCTGGCCGAGATGACCGGCAAGGCCATCGATCTCCTGCAGCGCAACCGCAAGGGCTATTTCCTGATGGTGGAGGCCGGCCGCATCGATCACGGCCACCACGCCGGCAACGCCTACCGGGCCCTGACCGATACCATCGAGCTGGCCGAGGCGGTGAAGACCGCGCTGGCGAAGGTGGACCGGGAAGAGACGCTGATCATCGTCACCGCCGATCACAGCCACGTGTTCACCATCGCCGGCTATCCGACCCGCGGCAATCCCATCCTCGGCAAGGTGGTGGGCAACGACAGCCGCGGCGAGCCCAGGGGCGAGTACGCGCGCGCCGCCGACGGAATGCCCTACACCACCCTGAGCTATGCCAACGGCCGCGGCTACGCCATGCTCGAGCGCGGCGGCGACACCCGCTATGGCCAGCCCATCGCCGCCGGCCGGGTGGCGGATCTCTCCGCCATCGACACGCATGACGAAGGCTTCCACCAGGAAGCCCTGGTGCCGCGCGGTTCCGAAACCCATGCCGCCGAAGACGTGGCCATCTACGCCGCTGGCCCCGGCGCGCATCTGGTGCGCGGCGTGCTGGAGCAGAACGTCATCTATCACGTCATGGCCCGGGCCAGCCGTCTGCATGAGCGACGCCATCGCCACGCGCGGGACGACGACTGAACGGCAAAACCGGACACGAAGAAAAACCGCCGGCACGGACGCCGCACGACTTCCTGACCCCGCTCCGGCGGGGTTTTTCTTTAGCAGGCTGTTAGCGGCCGTGTACTTCGCCGGGCCGGCGCCCCTGCAACATCCCCTGTAGGAGCGGCGCAAGCCGCGACCCCAGTTGGTCGGCCTTCAGGCCGACAAGGCCTTTTCCCCCATCGCATCTCGGGCTGAAGCCCGATCTGCATGATGCCCCTTCGTATTGAACGTGAAGCGCGATTCAGCCGAACTGGTAATGCTTGCGCACCGCTTCGTGGATCTCCCAGGTGCAGCGCATGCCCTTGGGAAAAATCACCAGATCTCCCGCGCCGAAGCGCACCGGCTCCCCGCCCTCGGGCGTGACCGTGACGTCGCCCTCCAGCAGATAGCAGGTCTCCTGCTGATCGTAGGTCCAGGGAAAGGTCGAAACCTCCTTGGTCCAGACGGGCCAGTCGTAGACGCCCATCACCTCCAGCTTGGCGCTGGAAGGGTTGTGTTCCACCAGGATCTGATCCATTGCGTTACCTCGTATCGCGTTTCTCAAGATAGGTATAGCCATACAGTCCCTGCTCGAGCACGGCCAGGAGGGCCTCGCGCCGGTCGGCGGGCAAATCGGCGTCCGCCAGGCGGCTGCGGTAGGCCTCCCGCAGGGTCTCGGGATGAAAGTGCACGTAGCGCAGCACCGCGTCCACGGTGTCGCCCTGCAGGGGTTGCTCGAGGCGCCAGCCGCCTGCGCCGTCCAGGACCACGTGCACCGAATCGGTGTCACCGAACAGGTTGTGGATGTCGCCGAGGATCTCCTGATAGGCGCCGATCAGGAAGAAGCCCAGCAGATAGGGCTCGCCGGGGCGCAGGGGATGTACGGCCAGGCTGGCCTCCAGGCCCTCGCCTTCCACGTAGGCATCGATCCGCCCGTCGGAATCGCAGGTGATGTCCTCGAGCACCGCACGGCGCCGCGGCGGCTCGTCGAGGCGGTGCAGGGGCAACACCGGAAAGATCTGCTCGATGGCCCACACGTCGGGCATGGACTGGAACAGGGAAAAGTTGACGAAATACTTGTCGGCCAGCTTCTCGTCTATGGCCGCGAGCACGTCGCCATCCCGCCGGTGGGCGTCCCGCAGACGGGCCTGTACCCGCCGGCTGATGGCCACGTGCAGGGCCTCGGCGCTGGCCCGCTCGGCCAGCGACAGCAGGCCGTGGCGGAACTGTTCCTGCACTTCCTGCATCCAGTGGCGGCTGTCGTGCCAGATCTCCACCGCCTGCGCCGGCCCGGCCACCTGCTCCAGGCGCCGGTACTCGGCCCACAGATCCGCCAGCACCCGCGGGGCATCGTCCGGCGGCGGCGACACCGCCGGCGCACTGGCCACCGGCTCGGCGTCGATCACGTCGGTCACCAGCACGGCATGATGGGCGGTGAGCGCCCGCCCCGACTCGCTGACCACGTGGGGATGGGGCAGGTCCCGATCGGCGCAGACCTCCTTCAGGGCCCGCACGATGTTCTCGGCATAGCCGTTCACCGAGTAGTTCATGGAACAGGGATGCCGCGAGCGGGTGCCCTCGTAGTCGACCCCGAGCCCGCCGCCCACGTCCACCACCTCGACCGGCGCGCCCAGCGCCCGCAGCTCGGCATAGACCCGCGCGCATTCGCGCATGCCGCGCTGGATGTCACGGATGTTCACGAGCTGCGAACCCAGGTGGAAGTGCAGCATCTGCAGGGCCTCGAGCCGCCCGGCCTCGCGCAAGCGCGCCACCACCGCCAGCACCTGCTCGGCGCTGAGGCCGAACTTGGACTTCTCGCCCCCCGTGTTCTGCCACTTGCCCGAACCGGCCGCCGCCAGACGCACCCGCAGACCGAGGCGCGGCGGGATCCCCAGCGCCTCGGCCTCCTCCAGCAGCAGCTCGACCTCGGAGCGCTTCTCGATGACGATGAACACCCGCAGGCCGAGCGTCTGGCCGATCAGCGCCAGGCGCAGATATTCGCGATCCTTGTAGCCGTTGCAGACCACCAGGCTGCCGGGCGGGGCGATGCCCAGCACCGCCATCAGCTCCGGCTTGCTGCCGGCCTCGAGGCCGAGCCGCGCGCCGCCGTGGCGCACGATCTCCTGCACCACGCTGTGCTGCTGGTTGACCTTGACGGGATAGACGGCCGTGTAACCGCCGGCGTATCCCTGCTCGGCCATGGCCCGGTCGAAGGCGCCGCAGAGGGTGTCGATGCGGTCGTGCAGGATGTCGGTGAAACGCAGCAGCACCGGGAGGCTCAGGTGCATGGCCGAAAGTCGCCCGGCCACCTCGTGCAGATCGATGGCGGGGCCCTGCTCGCGGCGCGGACGGACGATCACGTGGCCGGCCGCGTTGATGTCGAAATAGCCCTCGCCCCAGCCGGCGATGTTGTACAGCCGGCGGGCCTGCGCGATGTTCCACTCCTCGTTCATGCCGGGCAAGATACAGGATACGCGTCAAAAGATACAAGAAAACGGCCGCCTTTCCCTGCGCCCCCGCTATCCTGTATCTTTGGCGCACCAGCGAACCGATTTCCCCACAGGACAGCGGAACATGCTCGACAAGAACTGGTTTACCGAACTGTGCGAGGAGGCCGGCTCGGCCTTCTCGCTGAAGATCCGCGGCAAGCTGCACGAGGAGCAGACGCCGTTCCAGAAGATCGAAATCTACGAGACCACCGATTTCGGCAACCTGATGGTGATCGACGGCTTCATCATGCTCTCGAGCCGCGACAACTTTCTCTACCACGAGATGATGAGCCATCCGGTGCTGTTCACGCACCCGGCGCCGAAGCGGGTGCTGATCGTCGGCGGCGGCGACTGCGGCACCCTGCGCGAGGTGCTGCGCCATCCCGACGTGGCGCTCGTGGAACAGGTGGACATCGACGAACGCGTGACGCGCCTGTCCGAGATCCACTTTCCCGAACTGTGCGAGGCCAACGACGATCCCCGCGCCCGCCTGCACTTCGCCGATGGCATCAAGTGGGTAGCCGACGCCCCGGAAGACTCCCTCGACGTGATCATCGTCGACAGCACCGATCCCATCGGCCCCGGCGAAGTGCTGTTCACCGAAGACTTCTACCGCCACTGCCGCCGCGCCCTGGGCGAGAACGGCCTGCTGGTGCAGCAGAGCGAGTCGCCCATCTACCATCTCGACCTGCTCACCGACATGCACCGCAAGATGCGCCGCGCCGGCTTCGCCCGCACCCAGATCCTCAACTTCCCCCAGCCCGTCTACCCTTCCGGCTGGTGGAGCGCCACCCTCGCCGGCAACGGCGATCTCACTGCCTTTCGCGTGCGCGACGTGGAAGCGCGGCCCTTCCCCACCCGCTACTACAACCACCGCATCCACGAAGCCGCCCTGGCCGTGCCGGAGTTCGTGGAACGGCACCTGCGGGAGTCGCTAGCGGAAAGGTAGGAAAGGACTGCCGAGACGAACAACCTGTAGGAGCGGCGCAAGCCGCGAACAATGCAGAGGACAGGCCGGCTCAAGCGCAGCGGAACAGGCAAGAATCGTGTCATCCCGAGATGGCGGCTCCGCTACGCTTGAGCCGTATATGGTCTCCTCCCGTTTTGCAAGACGTTGTACCAAACTTCGACAGGGACAGGATTGCGCTCGTATATCCGGCCTGTTTGTGAGGCTTTTTGCGCCTCTGGCCTCGATGAGATCTGCGCGTATCGTCCTAATCGCCCTAGCGGCTTGTCCCAGCCTACGGCTCAAGCAGGTTTTCGATACGCCGGTCTGACCTGTTTGTCATCGCTCGCCACAGCGTCTTCGCAATCGTCGGCAGGCTAACTCTCCAAATCGTTCCTCGCGGGCCCTGCCCGCCTTCAGACCGGGCGGTAATCCGCCCGGTATTCCGTCTTGTTCCTCAATACCGCCCACCCCATCCGGGCCATCTTGTTGGCCAGCGCCACCACCGCCTTGTTGTAGCCGCGCTCCGCCCGGATCCGGTTGATCCAGCGGCTGAGCCGGTCATCCTTCCCCGCCGCCGCCTTCACCACCGACCGCGCTCCATGCACCAGCAGACTGCGCAGATAGCCGTCTCCCCGCTTGCTGATCCCCTGCAGCCGTTCCTTCCCTCCGCTACTGTGTTGGCGGGGCACCAGACCCAGGGATGCGGACACATCCCGTCCCCGCCGCCAGGCCCGGCCGTCGCCGATCTGGCTGTAGAAAACCGGCGCCACCACCGGCCCGTAACCCGGGATCGCCCGCAGCCGCTTCACCGCCTCGTTCCGGCGGCTGTAGCCTTCCAGTTCCCGGGTGTAAAACGCAATGTGCGCGTCCAGCTCCTGAAACCGCCGGTAACTCTCCCACAACAGCTGCCGAAACCACTCGCTCAGGCCATTCTCCGCCTCCGACAGCACCTCCGGCAGGCGACGCCGCAGCGTATTCACCCCCTTGGGCAGAACAATCCCGTATTCCCCCAGCAGACCCCGTATCTGGTTGACCAGCGCCGTGCGGTCCGCAAGACAGCGCTCGCGCAGACGGTGCAGCGCCTGGATGTCCTGCTGCTCCGGTGTCTTCACCGACACAAACCGCATTTCCGGCCGCACCACCGCTTCGGCTATCGCCAGCGCGTCGTTGTAATCGTGCTTGTTCCCCCGCACAAACGGCTTCACGTACTGCGGCGGAATCAGCTTCACCTCGTGGCCCAGTGCCTGCAGCTCCCGCGCCCAGTAGTGGGCGCTCGCGCAGGCTTCCATCCCCACCAGGACCGGCTCCAGGTTCGCAAAATACGCCAGCACCTGCCCTCGCCTCAGCATCCGCTTGCGCACCACCTTGCCCCGCTCGTCGCAGCACACCACGTGAAACACGTGCTTTGCCAAATCCAGTCCAACCGTCGTAATCTTGCTCATGGTCTCCTCCTCCTTCTTCGATGGATGGTGAAGTGCTTCCATCTTGGCGCATCGTGACGCCGTTTTTAAGGGGGGGAGGAGACCATCTCATCGCCCTACGGACTGCCTGTGAATACCTGCGGCGAACCTTGCAAACATCTCTTTGCGCCCTTTGCGCCTTCGCGCCTTTGCGTTGGATGTTTCACCCCGATCGAAGCCGATCCAGCCGCAGCCGCCAGCGTTCGTCGAACAGGCGGCGGGCGCCGATCCAGCTGGCCAGGAGGGTGGCGAAACCGGTGCCGGCGCTGATCAGGAACATGATCAGGATCTGATACTTCACCGCCTCGATGGGCGAGGTGCCCGAGAGGATCTGGCCGGTCATCATCCCCGGCAGGGAGACGATGCCGGCGGCGGCCATGGCGTTGATGATGGGGATCATGCCCACCCGGGCGCTCTCGCGGGTGAGTTCGCCGATGGCGGTGCGCCAGTCATGGCCGAGGGTCAGGTGGGCCTCGATCACGCCACGCTGCTGCCAGGCGCCGGTGGTGAGCCGATCCAGCGCCAGGGCCACGCCGTTCATGGTGTTGCCGAGCAGCATGCCCAAAAGCGGAATGGCGTACTGGGGCTCGTACCAGGGCTGGTTGCCGATGATCACCAACAGCGCGAACAGGGTGGTGGTGAAGGCGGAGACGAACATGGAGAGGGTGCCCAGCGCATAGCCCCACCCGCCCCCGAAACGCCGTTTCTGCCTGGCCATCACCTCGCGCCCCGCCACCGCCAGCATGACGAAGGCCATCAGCGCGATCCAGGGCAGGCGGGCGTTGGCGAACAGGGCTTCCAGCACCAGCCCCACCAGCAGCAGTTGCACGGTGGTGCGCAACGCCGCAATCAGCAACCGTGGGGCCACGTCCAGCCGCGCCCACACCGACAGCCCGGCCAGCGCCAGCACCAGCGCCGCGGCCAGCACCAGGTCCAGCGCGCTCAGATGGATGATCATGGAGACCGCCGTATCCCTTCCACCGGTCCCGACACTCATGCCGCCGCCTCCACCAGCCGGCCGCCATCGAGGTGCAGCACCCGGTGGGCGAGGCGGGCGCGCTGGGCGGCATCGTGGCTGACCCACAGCAGCGGCGCGTGGTGGGCCTCGCGATACGCGGCGAGCAGGGTCTCGACCCGCGCCACGTTGTCCGGGTCCAGGCTGGCGGTGGGCTCGTCCAGCAGCAGGGCGCGGGGACGGTTGGCCAGCAGGCGCAACAGGGCCAGGCGCTGGCGCTCGCCGGTGGAGAGGCGGCCGATCTCCCAATCGAGCACGTCGGCCCCGAAGCCGAGCGCCGCAAAATCGACCGCGGCCGGATCGGCGAAGTGATCGCCCACCCGGTCCGACCACCAGAAACTCTCGGCCGGCAGAAAGCCCACCTGGCGGCGCCATTCGGTCGGCTTCATGCGGCTGCACCAGCGATCGTCCAGCCGCGCATCGCCCGCGTGGGGAATGAGATCGGCGATGGCCCGCAGGAGGATGGTCTTGCCCGCCCCGGAAGGGCCGCTCAGGCACACGCACTCGGCCGGGCCGACCGTGAAGGTCATCGGCTGCAGGTGCAGGGCACGAATGGCATCGGTGGCGAGAACGGGCAAGGCGCGGATTCCGGTGGCGATGGGGCATTATACCGAGCCGAACGAAAACGGGCGCCCGAAGGCGCCCGTTTTCGTTCCTCCCTGAAGGGGTGCGACTCAGAGGCCGGAACCCTTGGGTCCGGTGAACTCGGGATAGGCTTCCAGGCCACACTCGCCGATGTCCACGCCCTCGAACTCTTCCTCTTCCGAGACGCGGATCCCCATCACGGCCTTGATGATGCCCCAGACGATGATGCTGGTGACGAAGGTCCAGACGAAGATCACCACCAGCCCCAGCAACTGGGCGCCGAAGCTGGCCTCGGCATTGGTGATGGCCACGGCCAGGAGCCCCCACATGCCAACCACGCCGTGGACGGAGATGGCGCCGACCGGATCGTCGATCTTCAGCTTGTCCAGGGTGATGATGGAGAACACCACCAGGATGCCGCCCACCACGCCGACCAGGGTGGACGCCTCGGGCGAGGGCGCCAGCGGCTCGGCGGTGATGGCCACCAGGCCCGCCAGGGCGCCGTTGAGGGCCATGGTCAGATCGGCCTTGCCGAACAGCATGCGGGCGGTGATGAGCGCGGCCACCACGCCGCCGGCAGCGGCCATGTTGGTGTTGACGAACACCTTGGCCACGGCATTGGCCTCACCCACGTTGGAGAGGATCAGCTCGGAACCGCCGTTGAAGCCGAACCAGCCCAGCCAGAGGATGAAGGTGCCGATGGTGGCCAGGGGCAGGTTGGCGCCGGGGATCGGCTTGACCTCGCCGTTCGGACCGTACTTGCCCTTGCGCGGGCCCAGCAGCAGCACCCCGGCCAGGGCCGCGGCGGCGCCGCACAGGTGCACCACGCCGGAACCGGCGAAGTCGTTGAAGCCGGCCGCATCGAGGAAACCGCCGCCCCACTTCCAGTAGCCCTGTACCGGATAGATGAAGCCGGTCATGACGATGGCGAACAGCAGGAAGGCCCACAGCTTCATGCGCTCGGCCACGGCGCCCGAGACGATGGACATGGCGGTGGCCACGAACACCATCTGGAAGAAGAAGTCGGCCATGACCGAGTAGTAGTTGCCGTCATACCAAGCTTCAGGATCGGCGCTTTGCTGGAGCACGGCCGCCGGATCATGATCCCCGCCCAGGAAGAAGCTCAGGCCGGGAATGTAGGGGCTTGCGCCGTCGCCGTACATGATGTTGTAACCCACCACCATGTACATGATGCAGGCGATGGCGAACAGCACGATGTTCTTGGTCAGGATCTCCGCCGTGTTCTTGGCCCGCACCAGCCCGGCCTCGAGCATGGCGAAGCCGGCCGCCATCCACATGACCAGCGCGCCGGTGATGAGAAAATAGAATGTATCGAGTGCGTAACTGAGGTTCTTGACGCCTTCTATCGCTTCCACGTTGTTTTCCTCCGCAGTTGGGCCCGTCGTTACAGGGCTTCTTCGCCGGTCTCGCCGGTACGAATCCGCACGGCCTGCTCGACGTTGAACACGAAAATCTTGCCGTCGCCGATCTTGCCGGTGTTGGCGGCCTTGCTCACCGCCTCGATGACCTGCTCGGCCAGATCGTCGCTGACCACGGCCTCGATTTTCACCTTGGGCAGGAAGTCCACGACGTACTCGGCGCCGCGATACAGCTCGGTGTGGCCCTTCTGCCGGCCGAAACCCTTGACCTCGGTGACGGTGATGCCCTGCACGCCGATCTCCGACAGGGCCTCGCGCACGTCATCGAGCTTGAAGGGCTTGATGATTGCCATAACCATTTTCATGGCCAGTCCTCCTGAATGGTTTGGAAGAAGCCCGCCGCTCGCCGGCGGCGGGCCGGTTCAGCCCGCAGGGGCTTACAGATCGAACGACTTGGACCAGGACACGCTGAAGCGAGTGCTGCCGCTGGCACCATCGAGATCATTCTTGTCGATGGCAAAGGTGAAATCGTCCTTGCTCACTGCCAATTGGAAATGGGTATAGTCTTCGTTGTTCGTGTCGTCATCATAGTCGTAACGCCCAACCGTACCACTTAGAGCCAAGCCGTTACCGATTTCCGTTTCACCCGAAACAAAAAGGTAAATGTCGTTCTTCTTGTCGGGATTACCTTCCTTGTTCACGGTGTAGTTGATACCGCCACTCAGCCATTCCCAGCTGGCATTCACGTAGATCTCGCCATAGTCATGCTCACCATCACCGACCGGATAGGTGAAGAGGATGTAACCCACATCCAGCCCCACGGGACCGGCCTCGAAACCGTAACCGGCATACCAGTCCTGCTCGTAGTTCGTCGTGTTGGATGTCGTTCTACCTCCATAACCGGTTACATTCGAAATCCAGGTACCGGCATAGAAGCCGGAATCGTGCTCGTAGTCCACTCCACCCGAAACGGCCGCTTGATCGGCGGTCTGGGTCACGCCGCGGAAGATGTAGTTGCTGCTCACGCCGATGTTGGCGGAGAAGGAACCGGCCACGGCCGGGCCGGTCAGAACGGATGCAGCCAGGACGGCCCCCCCGATGATCGTTTTTGCTTTCATGATGTTCCCCGTTGTGTTGCAGGTTGAATGTTGTGTCAGGTCTTGAGACGTTTCAGGTATTGCATGGGCCGTGCCAAGACGGGATCTCGTTAAAAAACATCAACTTGCAACCCCCCCTCTGCCACATGCACCGAAATAACGCACAAAAATGGAACGGGCAGCACCAAAACGGTGCAGCCGCTCACAAAAAAACCCGCCGTGCGGCGGGTTTTTTCGCTGCGGGTTGCGGCGTGTCAGAGAAGATTGAAGTCCAGCCGGTAGTCGAGCCAGAAGCGGTAATCCCCCTGGTCTCCGCTGAGCGAGTTCTTGGCGAACCGGAAACCGAATTTCTCCTTGCGCAGGAACAGCTCCAGGTAGCTGTAACTGTCGAAACCGCTGCGGCCCCGGCTGTGATTGCCGATGGTGCCGCCCAGTTCCAGGCCGCTGACGTTCCAGGTGGCACCGAGATACAGGAACACGTCTCCACTGTCGGCCCGGTTGTTGCGATCGTTGTCGGCGTTGAGGGTCAGGGCGATGCCGCCGTTGAGCATCCGCCAGGTGAGATTGGCGTAGGCTTCGCCGAACGTCCGGCCGCTGACCACCGGATAGGTGTAGAGGATGTAGCCCACGTCCCAGATCACCTCGTCGGTGCGAAAACCGAAGCCCCCATACCAGTCCTGCTCGTAGCCGTCACCGGCGGCATTGGACAGCCAGGTGCCGAGGTAGAACCCATTGTTCAGCTGATAGTCCAGCCCCCCCTGCACGGCGGCCTGATCCGCCGAGAGGGTAATGCCCCGCCAGACATAGTTGGAGGTGACGCCGAGATTGGCCGTCAGCTCGCCGGTTTGTTCAGCCGCCGTTGCCGGCAGCCCCAGAAGCAGCCCCCCGACCAGGAAGCTCGTGGCCAGCCATGATTTTTTCTGCATTTTTCTCCCCTTTTCTGGTTGGATGGCGCCACCGGAAGACGGGCGCCGTTAACAGGCTGTTGAAGACCCGGAAAACATAGCATTCCATATTAAAGGACAGGCTGCACCGGCATCACAAATCCTCGAATTCGCGCGCCGGACAACTGCATCTGGCCAGACCCCGCCCCCAGGGCGTATCATCCTCCCCATGAACGACAAGCGCATCCCCGACATCGACGAGCTGGTCTCGCGGGTCATCTCGGCCCTGCCCGAGGGCCTGCGCGAGCTGCGCGGCGAGGCCGATCGCCACCTGCGCGCCGCTCTGCACAACGCTTTCAGCCGCCTGGATCTGGTCACCCGTGAGGAATTCGACATTCAGCGCGAAGTCCTGGCCCGCACCCGCGCCCGCCTGGAGGCGCTGGAAGAGCAGGTGCTGAAACTCGAAAACGAAATCCTGGGCAAGGCGCGGCCCTCGGTGTAACCCCGTGCGGCCTGCCGGTTGCAGCCGCGCCCCGGGCAGCGCAAAATAATCCCCACCGGAACGAAGGACCGATCCGCCCCGCCACGCGGCCCTCGTCCCTCGGCTACCTTCTTGCTGGAAAGGATTCCGCCCATGACCCTCGCCCTCGTCTACAGCCGCGCCCGCACCGGGATCGACGCCCCCCTGGTCTCGGTGGAGACCCATCTGGCCAACGGCCTGCCGGCCCTGTCCATCGTCGGGCTGCCGGAGACGGCGGTGAAGGAGAGCAAGGATCGGGTCCGGGCCGCCCTGCAGAATGCCAACTTCGAATTTCCCGCCCGGCGCATCACCATCAACCTGGCGCCGGCCGACCTGCCCAAGGAAGGCGGGCGTTTCGATCTGCCGGTGGCCATGGGGTTGCTGGCGGCCTCGGATCAGTTGCGCCGCGAGGCGCTCGGCGGCTGCGAGTTCCTCGGCGAGCTGGCCCTCTCGGGCGAGCTGCGTCCCGTCAGCGGCGTGTTGCCCGCGGCGCTGGCGGCGGCGCGCGAGGGCCGAACCCTGATCGTGCCCCGTCAGAACGCCGACGAGGCCGCGCTGGTGGGCGAGGCAGACATCCGGCCGGCAGGCCATCTTCTTGAAGTGTGCGCTCACATCAATGGCGAGCGCGAACTGCCGAGACATGCCGCGCCTTCCCTTCCCGAAGCGGAAGCGGTGCCGGATCTGGCCGACGTGCGCGGCCAGCCCCTGGCCCGCCGGGCCCTGGAGATCGCTGCCGCCGGCGGCCACAGCCTGCTGCTGATCGGCCCGCCCGGCACCGGCAAGACCATGCTGGCCTCCCGCCTGCCGGGGATCCTGCCCCCCATGAGCGAGGCCGAGGCGCTGGAGACCGCCGCCATCCACTCGATTGCCAGTGGCGGATTCGATCCGCGCCAGTGGCGCCAGCGCCCCCTGCGCCAGCCCCATCACACGGCCTCCGGCGTGGCGCTGGTCGGCGGCGGCGGGGATCCGCGGCCCGGCGAGATCTCGCTGGCCCACAACGGCATCCTGTTCCTCGACGAACTTCCCGAATTCAGCCGCCACGTGCTGGAAGTGCTGCGCGAGCCGCTGGAATCGGGACGGATCCACATCACCCGCGCGGCGCGCCAGGCCGAGTTTCCCGCCCGCTTCCAGCTCGTGGCGGCCATGAATCCCTGCCCCTGCGGCTACCACGGCGATCCGGGCGGCCGCTGCCACTGCACCCCCGATCAGGTGCAACGCTACCGGCAGCGGATCTCGGGACCGCTGCTGGATCGGATCGACATGCACGTGGAAGTGCCCAGCCTGCCCTTCACCGAACTGCGCAGCGAATCCGCCCCCACCGGCGAAACCAGCGCCAGCGTGCGCGCGCGGGTCTGCCGCGCCCGCGAACGCCAGCAGGCCCGCCAGGGCCGGCCCAACGCCCGCCTGCATGGCGCGGAACTCGACGCCGTCTGCCGGCTGGATGCCGCCGGCGCAGCCCTGCTTGCGCAGGCCGTCGAACGGCTGGGCCTGTCGGCCCGCGCCGGCCACCGGGTGCTGCGCCTGGCCCGCACCATCGCCGATCTGGCCGGGGACGACACGATCCGGCCGGCCCATGTGGGCGAGGCCATCGGCTACCGGCGGCTGGATCGGCGGCCCACGGCCCGGATCGCCTGCTGAACACCCCGGCGAGACATATCGAAAGCCATGATATGCTCGGCGCCATGGTCATCCCGCCTTCCTTCCGGAGATGAACGCGCCGGCACAAGTCCCTTTCGCCTGGCGCATCGGCGGCCCGCAGGGCAGCGGGGTGCTGCGCATGGCCTTGCTCTTCGCGCGAGCCTGCGCCCGGGGCGGCCAGGAGATTTACAGCCGCCGGGAATACCATTCCAACATCGTCGGCCGGCACAGCTATTTCGACGTGAGCGTGGCCGCGCGGCCGGTGTTCTCGCACCGGGAAACCCCCGATCTGCTGGTGAGCTTCGAGGCCGAGACCGTGGCCCGCCATGCCCTCGCAGTGGCTCCCGGGGGGCTCCTGCTGCATGCGGACGAACCCGGCGTGGCACTCTCTGCCCTGCGCTTTCTCGACCCGCGCCTGCGGGACGACCTGACGACCCGGCTGGACGCCGCTGGCCTGCCGCCGACCACCGACGGCCTGCTGGAACTGGCCTGCCGCCGGGACGTGCATTGCCTGGCACTGCCCTACGCCGAGTGGCTGGCGCAACTGGCCACCGAGCATGGCGGCCGCAAGGCGGTGGCCCGGGCCGTCAATACCCTGGGGGTGGCCGTCTCGGCCGGCTGGCTGGATCTGCCGCTGGCGGATCTGCTGTGGGCGGTGGCGCGGACCTTCGCCGGCAAGCCGGCGGCGATCGCGCTCAACCAGGACGCCGCCCGGCTGGGCTGGGAGGCCGGCCAGGCCGCCCGTCCCGCTGCGGCCGGGCCGCTGCCGGCGGCGGAAACGCCCCGACCACGGCTGCTGCTCGGCGGCCATGAGGCGGTGGCCCTGGGCAAGCTGGCCGGCGGGCTGGGCTTTCAGACCTACTACCCCATCAGCCCGGCTTCCGACGAGAGCGCGTTTCTCGAGGCCCATGGGCAGGTGCCGCAACGCGGGGGCGGCCGCGGCGGGCCGCTCGTGCTGCAGGTGGAAGACGAGCTGGCGGCAGTGGGCATGGCCGCCGGCGCAGCGCTCACCGGCGCCCGCTGCGCCACCGCCACCTCGGGCCCCGGGCTGTCGCTGATGACCGAAGGCCTCGGCTGGGCGGGGATGAACGAGGTGCCGCTGGTGATCACCCACTACCAGCGCGGCGGCCCTTCCACCGGCCTGCCCACCCGCACCGATCAGGGGGATCTGCTGTTCGCCATCCACGCCGGGCACGGCGAGTTCCCGCGCCTGGTGCTCGCCTCGGGCGACGTGAACGACGCCTTCCACGACGCCCTGCGCGCCTTCGACTATGCCGAGCGCTTCCAGCTCCCCGTGCTGCACCTGCTGGATCGGGCGCTGACCGGCTGCCTGCAGACCGTGCCCCGTTTCGATCCCGGCCGGCACGTCATCGACCGCGGTCTGCGGCCCGGGCCGGAAGCCCATCCCCGGCCCCGTTTCGCCTTCACCGCCGACGGCATCTCGCCCCGCCCCCTGCCGGACGGGCCCGGTGCGCCCTTCTGGAGCACCGGCGTGGAGCACGGCGAGGACGGCCGGGTGAGCGAGGACCCGGTGATCCGCGAACGGATGATGGAAAAGCGCGCCCGCAAGCTCGAGACCGCCGCGCGGGCGATCCCCGTCGCGGACAAGCTGGCCGAATTCGGCGATCCCCAGGCCCGGCTGGTGGCGCTCACCTGGGGCTCGACCACCGGCGCGCTGCGCGAGGCGCTGCACTTCCTGCCCGATCTGCGGGTGATTCAGATCCGCCTGCTGTGGCCCTTCCCGGCCGCGGAGCTGGAAGCGCGCCTGCCCGATGATGCCGTGCTGGTGGTGGTGGAAAACAACTACAGCGGCCAGCTCGCCGAACTGCTCGCGGCCCGCACCGGCCGGCGCGCGGCTCACCGGGTGCTAAAGTACAGCGGCCGGCCCATCTCCGCCGAGGCGCTGCTGCCGGTGCTCGAAGCCATCCGCGACGGCCGGGGCGAGCCGCGCATGGTGTTGCGCAACCCGCTGGAGTGAGACATGACGCAAACCGACCCCCACGCGAACTTCGCCGCCCCCGAGACCCCCGACTGGTGCCGGGGTTGCGGCGACTTCGGCATCCTGCGGGCCCTGGAGAAGGCCCTGAGCGGCCTCGGCCTGCGTCCGCAGGAGGTGATGGTCTTCGGTGGCATCGGCTGCTCGGGCAAGACGCCCTACTATCTCGCCGCCAACGGCATCCACACCCTGCACGGCCGGGTGCTGCCCTTCGCCACCGGGGCCAAGCTGGCCAACCCGGCGCTGACCGTGATCGCCGCCGGCGGCGACGGCGACGGGCTCTCCATCGGCGCGGGGCACTTCGTCAACGCCGGCCGGCGCAACCTGGATCTCACCTACCTGTTCTACAACAACGAGGTCTACGGCCTGACCAAGGGCCAGGCCGCGCCCACCCTGCCGGAAGGGGCGCAGACCCGCGGCATGGCCGCCCCCAACCCCCAGCGGGCCCTCGATCCCATCGCCCTGGCGCTGGATGCCGGCTATACCTGGATCGGGCGGGGTTACGCCTACGCCGTGAGCGAGCTGAGCGAACTCATCAGCCGGGCCATCCGTCACCCCGGACTGGCCTTCCTCGAGATCCTGCAGCCCTGCCCCCACTACCATCCCGATCACGACAAGGCGTGGTTCGCGCCGCGCGTGCAACCCCTCACCGATCACGATCCACGCCTGGCCACGGACGATCCCGCCCGCCGCGAGGCCCTCTTCGCCGCCGTGCGCCGCCTGGCCGCAGAGCGCGGCGAGCGGATCGCCACCGGCGTGTTCCTGGAGGACACGGCCACCGCGCCCTTCGCCGCGGCCCTGCACCGCCGGCAACCGGCCTGGCCGGCATCGGCGCCGGCCACCACCCCCGTCGCCGATGCCGAAGGCCATCCCCTGGCGCGGATCGATACCCTGCTGGACAGCTTCGCGGTATAGTCGAAGGCCACGCGGAGAAGCCTGTCATGTCCCCCAAGCGGCCACATCAGGAAAGCATGTCCTTCCTCGAGGGGATCGACCGCATGGTGGATCGGGCCACCCTGGCCATCGGCCTGGATCCGGACACCGCCAAGATCGTCCAGGCCTGCGACTCCCTCCTGCAACTGAAGTTTCCCGTGCGCCTCGACGGCAAGCCCGAGATCTTCACCGGCTGGTGGGCGGTGCACAGCACCCACCGCATGCCGGCCAAGGGCGGACTGCGTTTCGCCCCGGCCATCGACGCCAACGAAATCGAAGGCCTGGCGGCGCTGATGAGCTACAAGTGCGCCTTGGCCGACGTGCCCTTCGGCGGCGCCAAGGGCGGGCTGTGCCTCGATCCCGCCGACTACGACGAAGACGCCCTGCACGCCATCACCCGCCAGTTCACCATGGAACTGGCGCGCCACGACGTAATCGGCCCGGCCACCGGCGTCCCCGCCCCCGACCTCGGCACCTCGTCGCGGGAGATGGCCTGGATCGCCGACACCTACAAGACCCTCTATCCCGAAGACATCAACCAGGACGCCTGCGTGACCGGGAAGCCCCTGGCCCGCGGCGGCGTGCCGGGGCGCACCGAGGCCACCGGCAAGGGCGTGCAATACGCCCTGCAGGAATTCTTCCGGCATCACGACGAGGTGGAGGCCGCCGGTCTGAAGGACGGCCTGAAGGGCCAGCGGATCATTGTCCAGGGGCTGGGCAAGGTGGGCTATCACACCGCCAAGTTCCTCAGCGAGGAAGACGGCGCGAAGATCATCGCCATCATCGAACGCGATGGCGTGATCGCCAACCCCGACGGCCTGGACGTGCCGGCGGTGCGCCGCCACCTGGCCGAGACCGGCGGCGTGAAGGGCTTTGCCGGGGGTGAATACAGCGAGCACCGCGATGCAGGGCTGGAGCAGGAATGCGACATCCTGATCCCCGCCGCCGTGCAGTCGGTGATCCATGCCGGCAACGCCATGCGCATCCAGGCCCGGCTCATCGTGGAGGCCGCCAATGGGCCGGTGACCTACAGCGCCGACGACATCCTGCGCGAACGGGGGATCCGCATCCTGCCCGACATCTATGTCAACGCCGGCGGCGTGACCGTCTCCTATTTCGAATGGACCCGCAACCTCTCCCACATGCGCTTCGGCCGCCTGCAGCGCCGTTACGACGAACTGCGCGGCCAGGCCCTCATCGAAGCCCTGGAAGCACTCACCGGCCGCAAGGTGGCGCCGGCGATGCGCAAGCGCCTGGTGCGCGGCGCCAGCGAACGGGATCTGCTGCGCTCGGGCCTCGACGACACCATGCGCACCGCCTTCCAGGACATCCGCACCGCCCTGCGCAGCCAGCCGGATCTGGGCGACTACCGCACCGCCGCCTACGCCATCGCCATCGGCAAGATCGCCCTGTCCTACTACGAACTGGGCCTGGCCCGGGCCCCGGTCCCGCCCGTTGCTCAATAGCCGCCAACCCGCCCGGCGATCTGCGCCTCCCTCGTTAGGTCATGTCCCAGTTTCTTCCGCCGCTGGCGAGGGAATGAGCCACGCTACTCCCTGATGCAAATCGTCATTGAAGCACTGCAGATACTCGGCAAACCGGTTCTCTGCCTGGACAGCGAACAGAGCCGGAAAATCCGCGACGATGGTATCCCCCGCTACCAGCGGATAATGGTGCTTTTCTGGCGAACAAAGATAGAAGTCTCCTTCCGCGGTTCTGCGAACCTGATACCACCCTCCGGCTGTCCGCCCGGACAGAACCCGTGCCGTGACGGACAAGGGCGCAGCCCTGTACCACATCATCAACGATTGCCGAAACCGGATGCGCTCCAGCCATTCCGGTGCCAGCTGGCGAACAATGGCGCGCTCCATGGGCAGGATCAGCGTTTCCCGATCTTCTGGAAGTTGGCAACCCGCAGCTTGCAGCTTCCGTCCCACGCAAGACCCAAGTGCCTGAAATACCGACTCTACCAGCAGATCATCCGGTTCGTCGCCACGAAACGTATAAAAGGGCTGACCTCGCTCCCGCTCGAGCAGCCAGTATCCTTCCCTGTCTCTTTCCCAGAACAACCCGTCCGTGAGCAGTTGCGGCTCCTCTGGGGTATAACGACTCGGCAAGCGGTGGGGACCCAACATCAGGGCGAAGTGCGCCAGTCGCCGTTCCACATACCGTTCAGCGCGCTTTTCCCGCCAGCGCTCCCACGGCCCCAGCCATAGCCAGCCCAGTCCGGCACTGAATACGACTGCCCCGATCGACCAACCGATTCCCGTCAGAAAATCCATGTTCCATCCTCCTTCCCTGCCCCATGATTCGGGTTTTTCTCGCCAATTCGGCACGGGGTAGGCCGGTTCTCGCCCGGGGCCACCGATCGACCCCGGGCTCTCACTCACGCGGCGCGCTCGCGGATCTCCGCAAACCGCCAGTCGGTCAGAAGACGGCCATCGCGGAACACCGTGACCAGTGCGTTTTCGCGACCACCCAGTTCGTCTTCCCGAATGGTGCGGTAACCGGCCTGCGGATCAGCAATCAGAGCCAGGCGCCCGGCCTTGGATCGCTTGCCCTTGTCGGTCACCGGATCCTTGAACACGTCCCGCCACTGTCCCGCGACTTCGGCGGCCGACGCCTTCATGGCGAAACGGAGCGTGTCCCGATTGACCTTCTGCAGCAATTCCGCCCCCATGCCGAATGCCACGTTGTCGGCGCTCAGGCCGCGCGCCTTCATCGCCGCCAGAATGGACTCGATGGTTTCGAGCGAGATGCCATCGCCCTGGATGACCCGCACTTCCGGTGGCAATACACGGTACCCCTTGCTGTTCGTTTCAAAGCCGTACCACTTCATGAGTCGCTCGATGGTTTCGGTGACCACGGTCACGGGTTCCCCGCTGTCCGGGCGAACCACCAATGTGCCGCCACTGTTGCGCACGGCATCTCGCAACTCACGGCCCCAGAAGTTGTCGATGGCGTGCCACAGATCCCAGGAATCGCTCACCACGGCCACCAGGCGCCCCGGTCCCGCGAACCGGGCAAGCATGTTGGCGTAGGCCGCCTTCTCGCCATCCCGCCCCCAGGTGGTAATGGTGCTGTGCTCTGCGGCGGGAATCGAAAAGGCGGCCATCGGCTCACCATAGTAACGCCGCGCGGCCAGCACACCCGAAAGGGTATCCGAACCCAGAAAATTGACCAGGTGTGCAGCACCACCGATGGCGGCCGTCTCCTGTGAACTGACCCCGCGTGCACCGAAATCATGCAGCTTGAACGGCAACCCCTCGAGGGTCTCTGCCGTCGCTTCCAGGTAGCGCCGGATGATCTGCTTGGCTGCGCGGGACAGTGTCGCTACCGTGGTGGGGTACCAGACGGCGCGCAGGATGGCGGTTTCCACGTAACTGGTCAGCCAGGGCACTTCCGGATCTGTATTCATCACCTGGACCAGGACATTGCGCACCGGCACCACGCTCCCCTCCGGAACGGCTTGCACGACGATGGGCAAGCGTCCCTCGTGAACCTCGAGGATGTGTTCCCAACCGGTCCGGTTGAAAGGCACGCCATGTGCCTCGAGCACCTCGGCCGCTTCTTCGATATCCTCCCTCGTCACCGGCCGTGCCAGGGTTTCCTTGAGAAACATCTGCAGACCGAAAAACACCGTTTCCTCGAACCGGCCGCCGCGTGACTCGATGTAGCTGGAGACATAGCGGGTTGCCGGTGGATACTGCAGATAGTGTGATGCCTTGTAGGAATCGACGTTGAGTATGGGGTTTTGCATGACGGAGTCCCTCCTGTCGGTTGCACGGCCCGGGTCTGTCCCGGGCCGCTGTGGCACGAGCGACCGGTCAGGTGCCGGTCATCTCGCGGATGATGAAATAGTGGTCCTCGAACAGCCGGGCCGGTTCGAGCGCCGCCAGCGGAAGCCAGCGGGCATGACGGGCATCGTCACCTCCCCTGACCTTTGGCAGGGTTTCCGCTGGTGGCAGCTCGATGTAGAAGGCATGGGTGATGGTGCGCCCGCGGCTGGATCGGTTGGGCTCGTCAAACACCCGGCGTGCACGAACATGCCCCTGCAACACCGGTGCGGGCACCCTGAGCCGAGTCTCCTCGCGCAATTCACGCAGGCAGGCCGCTTCCAGGCGCTCGTCCGGCTGCACGAACCCGCCGGGCAAGGCCAGCAGGCCCTTGCCGGGACGGGCGCGTCTTTCCACCAGCAGGACATGCCCCGACTGCACCACCACGGCATCCACCGTCACGAATACCGGGGGATACGGCGCTTTTGCCCAGCCGGCGCGGTAACGTTCGATGAAGGCCTGCTCCTCGCGGATATAGCGGAAACCCTCCCCGTCCCGATACCGCTCCAGCCAGCGGACCACGTTCTCCGGTACCATGCGCTTCCAACCGTCCTCGCCCCGGAAATAGACCGTTCGGACCGCCGTGGCGTCGATACCGCGATAGTTGTCCACGGCAACCGATTCCCACTGGGGAAACAGTTTGAGGTAATAGGCCGTGTGATCCTTGCGATGGCCGATGAGTCCGATCCGCGGTTCACGGTGGGGCTGGTCGTGATGGGCGGTGACCAGACCTTCCACGGTAGCCTGGACGTTGCGTACCCAGGCCTCGTCGTTGTAGGGCACGTCCATCAACGGGGCGATCAGCAGGCGACGGCCATCGGCCTCGTCGAACGCCCCGCGTATCATGGCTTCGCGCTCGGCATGCGCCCAGGGGTTGCGCAGGGTCGGCGCCATGTGGGCCGACCCAATCAGCACCACCACATGGCGAGCGCGGCGCAGCCCTTCGCGCAGCACCTGCAAGTGACCGAGGTGAACGGGTTGGAAACGGCCAATGAAGACCAGAAAATCGAAATCCGGTGTCGAATTCATGTCAGCAAGCCCCTTGCTGTCAGGCCGTGGCCGGTCTCTCCGGCGACGGTAATGGGAAGAGGCGCGACGAGCCCCGTCGCACGTTGCAGAAAAGATAGTGGCTCAGGGCCACAATGTCAAGCGGAGAAGGTGTAATGAACGAAACCGAACGGGAATACCTGGCACGCTACGACATCCACCACTACGACGTGCCCCTGACCACAGTGGATCTGTGCATCTTCAGCCTTGGCGAGAACGCCCTGCAGATCCTGCTGGTAAAACGCGCCGAACATCCCTTCCAGGGACGCTGGGCCCTGCCGGGAGGATTCATCGACGTGCGGCGTGATTCCGATCTGGAAGCCACTGCCCGCCGGGTGCTGGACGCCGAGACAGGCCTGGACTCACCCTACCTGGAACAACTGGAAACCGTAGGCAACGCCCGTCGCGATCCCCGTGGCTGGTCGGTGACCGTGGTCTATTTCGCTCTCGTGTCTCCGGAGATCACCCACGCCCGGGCCCGGCACGTCAGCGAAGCCCGCTGGTTTGCGGTAGACGAGGCACAGCAACTCTCCCTCGCTTTCGACCACACGTTGTTGCTGACCCATGCCCTGACTCGCCTGCGCAACAAGGCCGGTTACAGCACCCTTCCCGTGCATGTCATGCCACCGGTTTTTACTCTCGGCGAGCTGCAACGGGCCTATGAAATCCTCATGGGGCGGAAGGTGGATCGCAAGGCTTTCCGCCGCCGCATCGAGGCATCCGGCCTGCTGGAAGAAACCGGAGAAATGCGCCGGGAGAAAACCCGACCGGCCCGTCTGTACCGGGTACGCCCGGGGATGCAGACCCACTTCTATGCCCGCAGCATCTGACCGTGCCCTTTTCCTCAACCGGATCTTCGCAGCAGGCATCACGCGTCGATGAACCTGCGTAGCGCCACCAGACCAGGCCCGGAAATGGCACCCTGCACCCGCTCCCGCGGCCCGGCAGGTCTGGTGCCTTGAACAGATGATTGTCAGGGACCGTCCCGAACACGCCCCCGACTGAGCCACAGGCGGATCCGGTCGCCCGCTTCCTCGCGCCAAAGCAGGAACAGGGAGCCGTCCCCATCGCAGGCCAGGGCGGGATGGGTCTGGCGGGCCGCCCCCTCGCCGCCGGGTGGGGTCTCGTCGTCAGACCAGCCATCGGTCCCGCGTTCGCTGTACCACACGTCGGACGTGCCTTCGCGGCTGTCGTCCCAGGCGGCGACGATGTGGCCGGCGGGCGTCATGGCTACGGCGGGATGCCACTGGGGCGTGTTCTCGCCGAGCGGATCCTGAACCAGCTCATCATGGCCGAAGTGCCGGCCGCCATCCGGACTGAGTGCGGCATACACGTCGTATCCGCCTTCGAAGTCCCGCTTGTCCAGCCACACCACGCTCACCCGTCCGGCGTCGTCGCCGGCCAGGGCCGGACGCATGGCCCCGGTGCCGTTGCCGAAACGGCGGATCCGCGAGGGCCGGAAGTCGTTGAGCAGCGACCAGCGACCGAAGGCCGCGCCGGGCGGGGCGAAGGCGGTGAAGATCCGGGTGGCGCCCTGGCGGCGATCCTCCCAGGCCACCACGGTGCCATGCCGGGTCACGGTCACGGCCGGATAGAGCTGATCCGCCCCCCCGGCGGTGGCGTCCACAATCTGTCGTCCGCGCTGGCGCAAGCCATCGCCATCGACGACGAGCCGGGCACTGACGATCCGATAGTGACGCCCGGCCCGTTCGGCCCAGACCGCCGCCACCGTCCCGTCCGGCGCGGCAGCGAGACTGATCTGGCGAGCCTCGGCCGCACCCAGAATCCGCACTGGGCCCCGTCCTTCGCGCCTGATCCGCCGGCAGTGGATCCGCGCCGCCTCCTCCCAGCAGGCAACGAAGCCCTTCCCCAGCGGGGCCACGGCAGGCTCGAAGGCCGGCACGGTCCCCGACAGCCGCTGCGGGACACCGAATTCGCCATCCCCGGTGGCGAAGGCGGCGCGGACGGCCGGGCGGCCATCACGGCTGTCCTCCCAGACCACGGCGATGATCCCGTCCCGCACCGCCAGCAGCCGGCGGCCACTGCCGTCCAGATGCAGGAAGGCCGAAGCGGAGACTTCCGTCACCAGCCGCGGCGGCAGGAATTCCAGCGCCATGACCGGCAAGGCAAACAACAGACCGCCCGCCACGGCCAGCCATCTCATCGCTGTTGCTCCAGGAATTCGTTGATGGTCTGCCGGCGCCAGGCCCCGCTCTGGATGAAACGGTCGAAGGCCAGCAGATCGGCCACGGTCTTGTAGCCGGGCGCACGGAAAATCGGCGTCCCATCGGGCTGCAGGTAGAGGAAGACAGGCGTGGAGAACACGTTCAGCCGCGCCCCCAGCTCGCTCTCGGTGATCCACTCGCCGGAAGGCAGGCGGATCCGACGACCACTCTCCGCATCCAGATAGACCAGCTCGTAGTGGCGGGTATAGACCTCGCGTACCTTCGGCGAACTGAAGGTCTCGGCATTCACCTTGCCGCAATACCCGCAACCGTAACGACCAAAATAGAGAAAGATGGGTCGCCCGCTCGCCGCCGCCCGCTTCAGCCCCTCGTCGTAGTGCACGAAAGGATAGCCAGCCGGCGGATCGGCATAGAGGGGCTGCGCCATGAGCAGCAGCAAGGACCAGAAGAACGCCCGGAACCTGTTCATGTCTCGGCCTCGTCGGGAAAGCGTGTCAGACACCAGGAATCAATGATGGCACGAACCTCGTCCGGTTTCTCGGTCAGCGGCCAGTGATCGCAATCCACCTCGGCGAAGGTCACATCGGGCAGGCGGGCCAGGGCCCGGCGGCTGCCGTTGCCCGTTTCGAGGGCGGAACCCCGGGAGCGGATCACCAGCACCGGCTGGCGGATGGTCGCAAGCGGCGGCAGGGGCCGGCTGACCTCGAAGTGATCCTGCAGATAATTGGCCAGCGGAATGTAGGGGAAGTCGGCCCGGGGTTTGGTGTAGAGATCGGCGATGGACAGCTCGGGGTGGGCGGCGAGGGTGGCCCGGGTGCGCCGGTCCAGTGCCCACAGATCCCGCTGCGGGAAGTGCCGCTTGCGCAAGCCCAGGGCGTTGCCCAGCCACAGCAGCAGAATCGGCAGCCACAGCAGCCAGCGCAGGCGCCGCAGCACGCCCAGCACACCGCGCAGGCTCTGCGGCACCACCGGATCGACCAGGATCAGCCCCGCGCAGTCCGCCGGCTGGCGCGCGGCCCAGTCCAGGGCGATTTCCGCCCCCAGACTGTGACCCGCCACCACCGCCGGGGCCAACCCCTCCGCCGCCAGCAGGCGATGCAGATCGGCCACCCAGCGGGGCCGGCTGATCCGGCCCCGATACATCGACTCGCCGTGGCCGCGCAGATCCGGGCGCAGCAGGGTCCAGCGCCCGCGCAGCCGGGTATGGGCCGCGAACTCCGACCAGCGGGTGTGGTTGGAGGCCAGGCCGTGCAGCATCACCAGGGTGTGCCGGGCTTGCGCTGGCCGGTCCAGCCAGTAGGTCAGGGTGAAGCCGTCCAGGGGCAGGGTCTTTTTCGTCTCCACGCGGCTTCACTCTCTGGCGGACTGGTCTATATTGAGAATACGGGGATTGTCCCCCGGCGCCAAGGCCACGAACCGCTGCGTGGCAATACCCGCACGACGCCTAACCAACCGAAGGGAGGGAGCGCGTCATGACCATCTCACTGACCCTGCTGGAATACCTGGAATGGGAAGGCGTGGACTATGAGCTGCTGCACCACGAGCCGGCCTTCGACAGCCTGCACACCGCCGAAGCCGCCCACGTGCCCGGCGATCAGCTGGCCAAGTGCGTGGTGCTGGAAGACGAGAAGGGTTACCTGATGGCGGTGATCCCCGCCACCCATGAACTGGAACTGGAAGCCCTCAACCGCCAGCTCGGCCGCAACCTGCAGTTCGCCAACGAGGAGGAAATCGCCGATCTGTTCGAGGACTGCGATCTCGGCGCCATCCCCCCGCTACCGGAGGCCTACGGCTATGAAACGGTGGTGGACGACGCCCTCACCGACTACGAAGACATCTATCTCGAAGCCGGCGATCACACCGAACTGGTGCACATCTCCGGCCGGGACTTCCAGCAACTGACCAGCGACGCCCCCCACGGCTATTTCAGCCATCATCTGTGAGGCGGGACGCGGTTGAACCGCAGGAGCGGCGCCCTCGCCGCGACCGGACGACGGTAGCGGGTAGCCGGGAAATCCTTGCTTCCCCAGCAACCCGCTACTCGCCACTTGCTACCGAATCAACGCGGCGGGGCGCCGCGCCTATGGAGAAAACGAGGAATCCGCGCCCTCAGCCCGTCACCCGCGGCGGGATCTCGCCGCGGCACATGGCCTCGTATTCCTCCTGGAAGAAGAACGTCTTCTCGCCGAAGGCCGGCTGCAGCTGATCCAGCCAGGTGGCCTGCTCGTCGTAACGGGCGAAGAAGGGCCGCTGCACCCAGTCGGGATTGCGGGCCTGGATGAAGCGCAGCACGAAGACCCTTTCGCCGCCGATTTCGGTCACGCCCTGCACTTCCACCTTGCCGGGCCCGGCGCTCATCGACGGCCCGCGGGCGGTGCGGGCCAGGCCCGAGACCTGCTGCATGGCCTCGCGATACACCTGCCAGGCGCGGGCCAGCGGCACCTCGAAGTAATGGCGGGCGCCCGTATCGCGCTCCACGAAGAGGTAATAGGGCACGAGCCCCAGGGCCACCTGTTCGCGCCACATGCGCGCCCACACGGCCGGATCGTTGTTGATGTGATTGAGCAGCGGCGCCTGGGTGCGGATCACCACGCCGGCATCGCGCAGACGGCGAATGGCCTCGCGCACCACCGGCGTCTCCAGCTCCCGCCAGTGATTGACGTGCGCCATCAGCGCCACGTGCTTGCCGCCGCGCACCAGCTTCTCGAGCAGGCGCAGCAGATCGTCGGCATCGGCATCGCTCACGTAACGCTGGGGCCAGAAGCTCAGCGACTTGGTGCCGATGCGCACGGTCTGCACATGGGCGAATTCCGGCGCAAGCAGCGGTTCGAGATAGGCCGCCAGATGGCTGGTCTTCATGACCATGGGATCCCCGCCGGTCACCAGCAGATCGCTGATGGCCGGATGGGCCTGCAGGTAACGGTGCAGGTGCTCGGCCTCCTTTGCCGAGAAGCGCAGTTCCTTGTCGCCGATGAACTGGGCCCAGCGGAAGCAGAAGGTGCAGTAGCTGTGACACACCTGGCCCTGGCTGGGGAAGAACAGCACCGTCTCGCGATACTTGTGCTGTACACCGGGCAGCGCCTCGCCGTCGAGCCGGGGCACGTTGAGTTCCTGCTGGCCGGCCGGATGGGGATTGAGGCGCCGGCGCACCTCGGCCACGGTGGCGGCCAGCCCCGCGGCATCGTCCTTGCGCAGGGCGTCGGCCACGGCGGCGAAATCGGCCTCCGCCAGCATGCCGGCCTGCGGGAAGACCAGCCGGAACAGGGGATCGTCGGGCACCGCCGACCAGTCGATCAGCTCGTCGAGCACGTAGCGGTTGACGCGGAACGGCAGCACCTTGGCCACCACCCGCATGGCGAACCGCGCCTCCTCGGGCAGGCGGGCAATCTGGGGGATCCGATCGAGATGGCGCTCGGTGAAGACCTGGAAACGGGGCGGCTCGGCGGTGATTTCGGCCACGGCCTTGCGCTGCAGGGATTGCACGGGTGTCACGGGCTGCTCCTCTCGGTCATGCCTGAACCGGGTTGCACGAGGCCCCGGCCGCCAAATCTACGGCAGTGCGCTCAGGCACGTTCCGGGAAGAAGCTGAACCGGGCCAACGGGGTTGTTACGGACATCGACTCGCGATGCGTCGGCCGGCAGCGTTTGGCGCGGCATTGCTGGTGAAATAATGTGCACAAGTTAACATTTTGCCTCGGGGGTTTCAATGCCGGCGCCCGCAGCGGAACGGCGCATTCCTTGCAAAACAATCACTTGCAAAGGACAGGGAAAAGAAGCACCGCGTGCCGAATGTCAATCTCGACGCCCGCCGGCCCGCCCCCTACAATGGCCGTTCACTTCGATGTCCGGCAATTTCATGTCCTCGTCCCTCAATCCCCGCCAGCGCGCCGCGGTGCGCCATCTCGACGGCCCCTGCCTGGTGCTGGCCGGCGCCGGTTCGGGCAAGACCCGGGTGATCACCCACAAGATCGCCTGGCTGATCGACGAATGCGGCATCGAGGCCCGGCACATCGCCGCCGTCACCTTCACCAACAAGGCCGCGCGGGAGATGAAGAGCCGGGTGGCGGAGCTGGTGCCGAAGGCCAAGGCCCGCGGCCTGCGGGTGTCCACCTTCCACACCCTGGGCCTCGACATCATCCGCCAGGAACTCAAGACCCTGGGCTACAAGCCGGGCTTCTCCATCTACGACAACAGCGACAGCACCGCCCTGCTGCGCGAACTGATGGTCAAGGCCTTCGGCGATCACGGCAACCAGGCCGAATCCATGCTCTGGCGGATCTCCGGCTGGAAGAACGCCTTCGTGCTGCCGGAGCAGGCCCTGGCCGAGGCCGAGGGCGATGCCACCCTGGTGGCCGCCGCGCGCCTCTACGACGCCTACAATCACCACCTGAAAACCTACAACGCGGTGGACTTCGACGATCTGATCATGCTCCCGGTGCTGCTGTTCCGCGAGCACCCCGCCCTCCTCGAGAAATGGCAGAACCGCATCCGCTACCTGCTGGTGGACGAATACCAGGACACCAACGCCACCCAGTACGAACTGGTCCGCCAGCTGGTGGGCGTGCGCGGCAACCTCACGGTGGTGGGCGACGACGATCAGTCCATCTATGCCTGGCGCGGCGCCCGGCCCGAGAACCTGGCCCTGCTGCAGGAAGACTTTCCCGATCTCACCGTGATCAAGCTCGAGCAGAACTACCGCTCCACCGGGCGCATCCTGCGCGCCGCCAACACCCTGATCGCCAACAACCCCCACACCTTCGAGAAGAAACTGTGGAGCGAACTGGGCTACGGCGATCCCATCCGCGTGCTGCGCTGCCGCAACGACGAACACGAAGCCGAGCAAATCGTCTCCGAGATCATTCATCACCGCTTCACCCACCGCAGCCGCTACAGCGACTACGCCATCCTCTACCGGGGCAACCACCAGTCGCGGCTGTTCGAGCGGCTGCTGCGGGAACACGACATCCCCTACTACCTCAGCGGCGGCACCTCCTTCTTCGCCTACACCGAAGTCAAAGACATCATGGCCTACCTGCGCCTGCTGGCCAATCCCGACGACGACAACGCCTTTCTGCGCATCGTCAACACCCCGCGCCGTGAGCTGGGGCCTGCCACCATGGAAAAACTGGCCGCCTACGCCGCCGAGCGGGGCCACAGCCTGTTCACCGCCAGCCTGGAACTGGGCCTGGCCGAACGGCTCGGCCCGCGGCCCCGCGAAGCCCTGCAACGCTTCTGCGACTGGATCCTCGACCTGCGCCATGCCATGGACAACGGCGAGACGGTGAGCGTGGCCAGGCGGGTAGTGAACGACACCGGCTACGAGACCTGGCTGCTCGACAACAGCCGCGACGAAGCCCAGGCCAGCCGGCGCATGGACAACGTCAACGAACTGCTCGCCTGGCTGGAACGCATGGCCGAAAACGATCCGGAAGCGGACCTGCCCACCCTGGTGGCCAAGCTCACCCTCATCGACACCCTGGAGCGCGAGAACGAGGACGAACGCGGCGACCGGGTACACCTGATGACCCTGCACGCGGCCAAGGGCCTGGAATTCCCCCACGTGTTCCTGGTGGGCATGGAAGAGGAACTGCTGCCCCACCGCTCCAGCATCGAAGAAGACAACATCGAAGAGGAACGCCGCCTGGCCTACGTGGGCATCACCCGCGCCCGCAAGTCCCTCACCCTGAGCTTCGCCACCCAGCGCAAGCGCTACGGCGAAAAGGTGGACTGCCAGCCCAGCCGCTTCATCGAGGAACTGCCCGCCGAGGATCTGCAATGGGCCGGCGAAGGCGTGGAAACCGACCCCGCCGAAAAACAGCAACGCGGCCTCGCCCACCTGGCCAACCTGCGCGCCATGCTGGCCGAGTCCTGAACCAACGCAAAGGCGCGAAGAACGCAAAGAGGATTTTTGTGCCGCAGGGATTCCCGCTGCGGGCAGGCGCGGCGCAAGCCGCGATAAAATGCGTCGGATTGCCTTCCGCGGTTGATCAGGCCCACTCCGGCCTCCACATCGACGCCATGAACACCCTGCCCGACAACGTGATCGAGGCCCCGACGCTGCGCGATCGCATCCATGTCTTCCGCGATCGCACCGACGCCGGCGAACGGCTGGCGACGATGCTCTCGCCCTACCGGGAGACGGATGCGCTGATCCTGGCCATCCCCGCCGGCGGCGTGCCGGTGGCGGCGCCCATCGCCCGCGCCCTCAACCTGCCGCTGGACGTGCTGGTGGCCAGCAAGGTCCTGCTGCCCTGGACCACCGAAGCCGGCTACGGCGCCGTGGCCTTCGACGGCAGCGTGTGGATCAACCCCGACTACGTGGCCCACTACGGCCTGGACGAAGCCACCGTGAAGGCCGGGGTGAGCGCGGCCCAACAAAAGGTGGCACGCCGCGAGCGGCGCTTTCGTGCCGGTCGGCCCTTTCCCGATCTGGCAGGCCGCACCGTGATCCTGGTGGACGACGGGCTGGCCGCCGGCTCCACCCTGCGCGCCGCCCTGGCGGCCCTGAAGAAACGCCAGCCCGCGGCCATCGTCATCGCCGTGCCCACCGGCCACCTCGAATCGGTCCGCCAACTCGCCCGTGAGGTGGACACGCTCGTCTGCCCCAACATCCGCGGCGGCTTCAGCTACGCCGTGGCCGACGCCTACCGGCACTGGCATGACGTGAGCGAGGAAGAGGTGGAAGCGATCCTGCAAGCGCTGGGCAGCGAAGCGGCGGGAGATTGAGGGCCGCGCCGCCACCTGACGTCACCACCGTAGGAGCGGCGCAAGCCGCGATTGTACGAGAGCCACGGCCTCGTCCCTCGTCCCTCGTCCCTCGCCACTAACTGGGCAGGAAGTCGATGGGGTAGCGCACCGTCACCGTTTCGACCTTGCGGGCCTTGAAGCGGAAACGCTTTACCTTGGCCAGGATACGTTTTTCCAGCTCCGGATCGTTCAGTTCGCTGGAGAGGATGCGGACCCGGGTCACGGTGCCGTTGGGGGCGATGGTCAGCTCCAGGACCAGCTTGCCCTGCAGGGTGGGATCCTTGCGCAGGGCCCGCTGGTAGATGCGGTTGATGGCGCCCTTGTGCTTCTGGAATACCAGCTCGATCTCGTTCTGGTTGCGCACGGGGCCACGGCTGCCCTTGCCGCGGGTCACCTTGCCCCCGCCGCGTCCCTGAGGGAGGTTGCTCTTGACCGCGGTGGTCTTGCGGCTGGCCAGCTCCGAGCCGCCGGTGGCGCGGGACAGGGCGCGGGTGTTGATGCCGCCGCTGCCGCGGGCAGCCGTCCTGGCCGAGATGACCTGGCTCTGGCTGACGATGGGCGTCTTGCCGGTGTGCTTCTGCAGGTTGTTGTCGGCCAGGGCGCTCATGTCGAAACTCTCGCGCAGATCGGCCAGCTCGTCGCTCAGGGCCACCAGGCCGGTGCGCTCGGCTTTCTTGCGCGCCGCCTCGGCCTTCGGTTTGGCCTTGGGTTTGGGCTTCTTCGCCACCTTCTTCTTCGGCTTGGGCTTCTCGGCGGCCTTTTTCTTCTTGACCTTCGGCTTCGGCGGCGGAGGCGGCGGCGCCTTCTTCTCCAGGATCAGCTTGGCCAGGCGCGGGGCCACTTCCTGCAGGGACTTCTGCTCGGGCTCGGGAACCGGCAGCAGACCGATGACGATCCCGAGCAGACCGAACACGATGATCGAGATGGTGACGATGCGCTTGAAGCGCCGATCGTTTTCGCTCTCGACCCAGGGCAGGAACGGTTCGTTGTAATAGATTTCGCTCATCCCGCCACGTCCTCCGGCGACTTGCGGGTGACCGCCAGCGAGATGTTGGTGAGATCCGCCGAGGCACAGGTGACCATCACCTTCTTCAGCAGGGCATAGGCGATCTGCTTGTCGCCCATGATGGTCACGCCCTGCTTCTTCGGATCGAAGCGGCCACGGCTCTGGCGTTTCTTCTGCGCCACTTCACGCCTGAGTTCCACCAGCAGGCCACGGATCACCTGATTGCGATCCCGCTGCACATCGGCCACCCGGGCCACCGGCCGCCCCTGCAGCAGTATCGACTCCTGGTTGACCATGATCACCAGGTTTTCCTTGGGCGCCTTCTGGGCCGTGGATTCGGGCAGCACCAGGCGCTTGGGGGTGGGCAGCACTTCGGTGTTCGCCGCGCTGACCAGCAGGAAGAACACAAGGATGGTGAAGATGTCCATCAACGACACCATGTTCAACGAGGCGTTGCGGTCCTCGCGGCGCTTGTGGTGCCGTTCCATCCGGCGAATGCGTCGTGATTCTTTCATCGTCGTTTGTGAGTCCGTCTATGCAACTGTTCTGAAACATGGATCAAACGTGGCTACAGGCACGAAGCCCTCATGGCTGGAGGGGTGTTGCGTGACCTTCGGCCGCCGGGATGCGGCCGTAGAGCCTACAGGGATGTATTTATGGCGTGTCACGCAACACCCCTCCAGCCATGAGGGCGGCCTCGGGTTAAGTATCCAGCAACAAAATGACACATATTCCGGATCAGGTATCTAGCGTCGCCGTGGGGCGTCGCCGATGGCGATGTTCGGGAACAGTTCGGCCGGGACCAGTTCGCCGTCCATCATCACCGGATACATGCGTACCGCATCCATCACCTGCACGAGGGTGTCGTAGGCGGTATTCTTCTCGGCGAGGATGGTGGCATTGGTCTTGTCGGGAAAGCGGGACTTGACCAGTTTCAGGGTCTCGGTCAGCCGGGCGTAATCCGGCCCCTCCGGGGTGTTGGGGATGCGCTTGATCAGGCCGCCCTTGTTGTCGGAAAGGATCAGGGCATCCTTGCGGATGGTCACCCGCAGCTCGAAGCCCGGCTTGTTCGGCGTGTTCTTCGCCTCGTCCCGCCCCGGCAGGTTCAACTCCAGGATGGACATGTGGGTGAACACCGCCGTCATCAGCAAAAACGGCACCAGCACCACCATCAGGTTCATGAAGGCGGTGATGTTCAGCTCGACGGCCGGGTGCCGCTTGCGTATGCGCAGACGCCGCTTGCCTGCCATGTCACTGACCGCTGATGTTCTTGCGCTGCATGATCAGGTTGGCGAACTTCACCGTGGCCATCTCCAGGCTGTCGACGATTTCGGTGGTCTTGGTCTGCAGCACGGTGTAGATGAAGATCAGCGGAATCGCCACGATCAGGCCGAAGGCGGTGGTGTTCATGGCCACCGAGATGGAGGTGGAGAGGATCTCCGCCTTCATGGACGGATCCACCTGCGAGACGGCGGTGAAGGCCTTGATCAGGCCGATGATGGTTCCGAGCAGACCCAGCAGGGTGGCGATGTTGGCGAACATGGCCAGGTAGTGGGTGCGCTTCTCCAGCCGCGGGATGGTCTCCATCATGGATTCCTCCATGGCCATCTCCACCTCGTCGCGGGAGGTGGCGCTCTTCATGCGTGCCAGCCCCTGATTCAGCATGTGGCTGACGGCGGTCTTCGACTTGGAGGCTTCCGTATAGGCGCGCTGGAAGTCGCCCTTTTGCAGGATCGGCATCAGTTTGGCCAGCATCCGGCGGTTGTTGCGGCGGGCGACCGACAGATACAGCCAGCGCTCGATGGCGATGGCCACGCCGATGGCCAGCACCAGCAGGATGGGATACATGAACGGCCCACCCTTCTGGAAGAAGTCGATGACGGTTGTGAACATGGTGCATTTCTCCTGGGATGCGACGAATTCATGGCAAGGCGGTCACGTTGGCCGTGGTGGCCGCTGCAGGGGGATCACAGCTCGAGGTGAACCTGCCGACGACGGCGCGCTCACCCGCGGGTGACCCGCCCGGCCCGGTATCTTCGGATAACGGTCGTTGCGGGGAATAATTAACACATTTTCCCTGCCGCAGCGGGTCCGGCCCGCAAAAGTGCCAACCCGTTCTCATTTTGCCGCGCGCGCCGGGGCCTGCAGGTTTTCGTAATAGCGAACGCGGCGGCGAAACTCGCGGCGGTCGAGCGGCTCCAGCGCCTCGTCGATCAGGCTCTTGAGCGGCGGCTCCGACAGCGCCGGCAGCTTCGAGGGCTTCCAGGGCACGATGTAGAGCATGTGCGGCAGCTCCTGGTTGCCGCGCACTTCGGTGCCTTCCAGCTCGATCACGTCTTCGGCGTGACCCGGAATGGCGGCCAGGAGCAGCAGGGCGATCAGGATCCGTTTCATCCCGCTTTCCCTTTCTGCTCGGCCGCGATCCGCCGTTGCAGATCCACGATCCATTTCTTCACCTCGCCATTCTCTTCCCCGGTGAGCTTCTGGTAACGCTGGTAGGCCTCGAGCGCCTGGGGCAGATCCTGCAGATAAATATCCTGGAGAATACCCAGATTCAGCCAGGCGTTGGCGTAGTCGGGGCGCTGCTTGAGTGCCTGCCGGTAGGCATCCAGGGCCTTGTGGAACCGGCCCTTGCGGCGCAGGGCCACGCCCAGGTGGTTCCAGGCCACCGCATCGTCCGGCGCAAGCTGCACCGCCCGTTCCAGCGCGGCCAGGGCCGCATCGGTGTTGCCGGCCTTGAGTTCCTGCAGGCCCAGGTTGACGTGGCCGAGCGCCAGATCCGGCCATTTCACCGTCATCTGCCGGAACAGATCGATGGCTTCCTGGTCGCGGCCCGCCTCCACCGACCAGCGGGCCCGCTCGAAGGCGGCCTGCGCCGCGGGCGGCAAGGCGCCTTGCTTCGCCGCGGTGCCCGCCGGTTCCTGCGGAGCGGTGGCGCAGCCGGCAAGCCACAGCACCACCACGCCGAGCAACAAGCCGGACAGCAGACTTCCGGAATCAGGGCGAAACATAGGCTTCGATGACCTCCTGTTTGCCGTAGCGGACGGGCTGGAACTTCGCCAGCGCGGCGAGCGATTTCTGCACCCATTCGTCCCAGATTTCGTCGCGGGTGCGCCGGGCGTTGGCCAGATGGATCTCGATGGCCTTCTCCTCGAACGGGAAGGCCTGATCTTCGAGCAGATAGTTGTATTCCTCGAGTTCGTCCGCCGACAGTCCCTTCGGCCGCTGGGAATCCATCAGGGCCCGGGCGAAATCGCTGTAGATGGTGGCGATCCGGTAGGTGGCCTCGGTGGTCACCGCCGCCACCTTGTACTGCATGGCCCGCTGGTAGGCCTTGAGCACTTTCTGCATGAGCCGTTTCTTCTTCTTCAGGCTCTGCTTCAGCGGGATGGTGAGCTTCACCCGGGCATAGGCCTGCTGGTGGGGCCGGGCCAGCAGCAGGGTGGCCTGTGCCGCGAGAAACGCGGTACGGGCATTGCGTTCCCGGCCGCCGCGGGCATCGGCGCGGATGATTTCATTGAGCCAGTGACCCCACTGTTTCGCCTCGTTGCGCTTGCGATGGTACTCGGCCAGATAGTGACGGGCCTCGATGGCCGGCCCCAGCGGCGAGGGATACTTCTTCACGTAGTCCCGGTACACTTGGGCGGCCTTGTCGGGCTGGCCGGCCTTGTCGTACAGCTGCGCGGCCTGCAGCATCACCTCGCGGCGGTAGGCGGGATCAGGCGAGCTGGCGGCCAGGGCCAGCATCTCGCCGGCGGCCTTGGCGCCCTGGCCGGTCTCCGTATAGGCCACGGCCAGTTTCTCGGTCACGCCCCGCTGCAGCTTGTGACCGGGGAAGCGCTTGCGGAAGTCTTCCAGCAAACTGGTGGCCCGTGGCCAGTCACCCAGCTTGATGAACATGGTGGCCGCATCGTACTGGGCCACGGCACGCAGCGACGAGGCCGGCACCACTTCGCCCACCCGCAGGAAGTGCGCGGCGGCCAGTTGCCAGGCGCCCTTGTCCCGCTCGGCCTCGCCCTGCTTGTAGATGCTCGCCGCCAGGCGATCGTAGAGCCCGGCATACGGCTTGTCCCTGGGCGACATGCCCTTGAGCACCGTGCGGTAGGCCTGCTCGGCCTCCGCGTAACGGCCCAGCTCGAACAGGGCGTGGCCCAGCACCACCAGGCCCACCCGCCGCTGTTTCGGCATCCGGGCGATGTCCGGCCTGGCCAGCAGCAGTTTCGCCGTGCTCACGGCCCGGGCATGGTCCCTGGCGGCGAACAGTTCCTCGGCGGTGCGGGCCAGCACCGGGGTGACGCGGGCATCCTCGGGGAAGGTGTCGGCGAAGCGCAGGGCGCTCACGGTGGCCCGCTCCTGCCAGATCCGCGGGTCATAGAGGGTCGCGTCTTCGGCGCCCTGCTTCTGTTTCGCCCGTTGGCGCAGGATCTTCTTGATGTCCTCGTAGGCCACCAGCGCCGCGTAGCCGGCTTCGGCGCTCTTGGCGTGCTGCGGATAGTCGTAGGCGGTGGCCTCGTAGGCGTCGATGGCGGTGGCGTACTGCTTCGCATCGTAGTAGGCCTCGGCCATCAGGAAGTGCATCTGCGCCGCCTGGCTGTCACCGGGGAAGGCGTGCAGATAGCGCTGATACCAGCCGGCCGCGCGCAGGTAGTCGTCCGGCTTGCCGGTTTTCTTCGCCTGGGCGTGATAATGGGTGGCCAGCTCGCGGATGTGGCGTGCGAGCAGGGGCCGGATCTTCTCGCGGCTGGCCTCGTCGAGCTGCTGCCAGAAGCGGGTAGCCACACCGTAGCGCCGCACGAAGTCTTCCTTGGCCCTGAGCACCAGTTCGGGGAAGCGGCCCTGGGTGTAGGCGTCGATGGCATCGGTGTGGAAGGCCGGCGCGAGAGGGCTGTGGGGATTGCCCTCGACGAAGGCCATGAACACATTGGCCGCATCCAGGATCCGCTCCTGGCGCAGGAACAGCTCGCCCAGCTTGCGATACAGCAGCGGCCCGTAGTCCCGGTTGCCGGCCTGGGCGAAATATCGGGCGATGCTCTTTGCCCCGGCCTGGTTGGCGAAGGCCAGGCTCACGGCCCGCAGGGTGTCTTCGATCAGCTCCCGTTCGCCGCGCTTGATGTCCGGCGAGAGACTGCGTGCCCTGAGCGCGCCCTGCCGGTACTTGCGATCCAGCAGCACGATGAAGGTGTCCACCGCCTGCGCGTAACGCTCCAGCTTGAACTCGGACCAGCCGAGCTTGTAGAGGGCCTTCTCGTAGAACAGCGAATCGGGGAAACGATCCACCACCACCCGGTAGGCGGCAGCCGCGCCGGCGTAGTCGCGCAGCGTGAACAGCAGTTCGCCACGGCGGAACTGGATTTCCTCGAGGTAGGCGGTGTCGGGAAATTCCGTGACCAGCCGGTTCATGGTCTCGAGGGCCTTGTCCAGATCACCGCGCAGGCTGTAGGCCTTGGCCAGCTGGTAGAGGATCAGATCGTTGTCCTTGCGCTGCGGGTAGGACTGGAGGTAGGTGGTGTAGATCTCGATGGCGGTGGCCAGGGACTGCGCCGCAGCGGCCTCGATGGTCTCCTGGGCCCCGCCGCTGGCCTGTTCGCCCTGTTCCAGTTCCAGATCGGCCACCCGGCGCATGGCTTCGGGATACAGGGGCCCGCCCTCGGCCGATTCGAGAAACAGCTCGTAGCTGCGGATCACCTCGTCGCGCTGGATGCGCGAGAGGGTCGGCTCTTCGAGCACCAGCGGCTTGTCGGCCTTCAGCTCGCCGATGGTGGGGCCGGTGTCGGGCCCGGCGCAACCGGCCAGGCCAAGGCACAGCAGCAGGGCCAGACAACGGTTCACGGCCGGGCCTCCCCGGCCGCCGGGGCCGCGTCTGCGGCCGGCGCCTTGTCGGCCGGCCGGGGCGCACCCGGCCGCTCATCCGGCGGGGCGATCAGATCCGCCGGCGGCGGCTGCATCTTCATGAGCTTGTCGTAGAGCCGGGCCTGGGCGAAACGGGCCCGTACCAGGTAGCTCTTGAGACGGTCCTGCTGGCGATCGATTTCCGCCAGGGCCAGGGTCTGCACGGCCCGTTGCTGGGCCTTGAGCGCAGCCTCCACCTGCCCTTGCAGGGTCTTGATGCGCCGGTACTGGCCGCGGATCCGCTCGTCGAAGCCCTCGAAGGTGCGCGGCGCGATCTTCCAGGCCCGCTGCAGGGAGGCATACTGCTTCTCGGTTTCCGCCAGAGCCTCGTCGAGCCGCTGCAGGCCGCGCTTGAGGCGCCACAGGCGCGGCACGAAGTCCGACTCGATGCGCCAGATCAGGATGCCCTTGAAAAGGCGGTACTTCGCCAGTTCCTCTTCCAGATCCGCGCCGCTGCCCAGGCGCTCGAGACGGCGGCGCACGTCGGCCAGCACGTCGAGCCATTCGGCCTCGTCCTCGTCGGCCAGGGCGCGCAGATCGATTTCGCGCTCCACCCGCGCCACCTCGGCGGCCAGCTCCGCCCGGCGGCGGCGGAAGTCCTCGAGCCGCTCCAGCAGCAGATCGCTGCTCACGGCCGGCAGTTTCTTCTCGTAGGCGGTGCGCCGCTCCCTGAGCATCAGGGTGAATACGGGCAGGTAGCGTTCCCAGCGGCCGAGCACGTAGCGCAGATACTGCAGATCCTGATGGTTGCGCAGGGCGCTGCGGAAGGCGTTGGAAGCCAGCAGCCGATAGAGGTAGGGCACCGACAGGGCCGGTGGCAGACTGCCGCGGTAGAGGGAATCGCCACTTTCGTCGTCGAGGTTGCCGGGGCGCAAGGCCTGCAGCAGCTCGCCCCGGGCCACCGCCTCGCGCAGCCGTTTCAGCTCGGCGAGCTGCTGTTCGTAACGCACGCTGGCCTCGGTGTAGTGGACCAGGGCGAGCTTGGGCTTTTCCAACCGCTCGATGGTGTAGGGGATCGCCAGCAGGGATTCCTGCACCGCCGGATCCAGGGGGCTGCGCGCCTTCAGCTCCAGCCACGGCACCAGCGACGCCGGCAACCGGTTCTGCCGCGCCCGGGCCCAGCCCATGCCCAGCAGGGCCTTGTTGGACAGGGGCCCTCGCAGGCGCACCCGGGCGAAGGCATCGGCGGCCTGGCCGGGCCGTTCGGCCCGCAGCCAGGCAAACCCCAGGGCCGTATTGGCCTGATCGCGCAGGGCCTTGAGTTCCGGGGTGGCGGCCTCCATCCGGCCCATTGCCTCCAGTTGCCGGGCGCCTTCTTCCTCGCGACCGGCCTTCACCAGAGCCACGCCGAGGTTGAATCGAGCATAGGCCTTCCAGGCCCCTTCGCCGGCGAAGTCGGCGAGCACGGCGATGGCCTGGTCGTATTCGCCCCGCCGCAGGTGGATGTTGGCCAGCAGGTTCTGCCGCTCCGCTTCCCGCTCGGCCGGCAGCCCATCGCCAATCCGTTCGAGGGCTTTCACTGCCTGAGCGTACTGCCCCTGTTCATAGCGCAGGCGGGCCAGATTGAACCAGACCCGGTCGGCCACCGCCGGCGCCACCTGCCGTTCCAGGATCCGCTCGAACAGCGCGCCCGAGGGCTTTTCCAGGCCGTAGGCCAGGTAGAGGCTGCCCAACAACAGATCCGCCTCGTCCTGCTGTTGCGCGAGCCGCTGGCGCTGACGGGCGGCCATCAGATCGGTGATGGCGGAGAAGTAGCGATCCTGGAAGAAATGATAGAGAGACAGGCCATAGGCGAGATCCCGCACTTCGCCCGGCTCGCCGGCGCGACCGGGGGCCGGCACGAGAAGGAGGCCTGCCAGCAGGGCCGGCAGCCACCCGCGTAGGGGTTTCAGAGACATGGAATACCTGGCCTGTCCCGCAAATCCTTGTCTATTCCCACACCTTGGCGACGAATTGGGGTTGTTCCTTGGTGGCGTCGTCGAGGATCTTCAGCTCGATGAACTGGGGATCCTCGCTCTTGTCGATGACCACCGTGGTGGCCCGCTTGTAGGCTCGGCCCTGGGGGCCCTTGCCGGTGAAGAAGGCCACGATCTCGTGCTTGCCCGAAGCGAGATTGCCCACGTAGAGCCGTTGCACCCCCCCCCGGCGCAGCGCGGCCACTTCCCGCTCGGTGTAGAGGTGGGCGGCCACCAGCTTGTCGTCGATCTTCAGCTTCACCGAATCGAGCTGGAACAGCTTGCCGGCATCCATCGAGAGGAACACGCTGAACTGGGTATTGGCCGGAAACAGCAGATCCTCCTCGAGCAGGAAGAGATCCCGGTTGAGATCGAGGACTTCCTTTTTCAGATCCTGGATGCGTTCGTTGAGGGCGGCCTGTTCACCCTCCTCGGCCGCATGCAGCGGGAGACTGCCGGCAGCAAGGCTCAGCAGGGCACTCAGCCAGACAAGAGCGATTTTCTTCACACGGATAACCTGCAGGTTCGGAATGCGAGCAATATCTTGATGTTTTCGCTGGAAAAATTCACGGCGAGGGGGCAACGAAGGACGATACCAGCAAATCTCCTCGACGTCATGTTATCCCTGTCACAAAACACCCTGCCTCAGGGCGCCGCTGGAGGCGTTTCCGGCCGCTGGGGGGGCATCAGGCCGGAAGAATAGTGCATCCGGCCCCGCGCATCGATGATCACCGCCTCGACGCCTGGCAACGATTCGCACAGGGCCAGCGCCCTCTCCGGGCCGAGCACGAAGAATGCGGTGGACAGCCCGTCCGTGGTGGTGGCATCGGGACCGAGCACGGTCACGCTCATGGTGTGCCGAACCGGCTGGCCGGTGCGCGGACTGAGAATGTGATGGTAGCGCTTTCCGTCCTCGATGAAATACCGTTCATAGTCGCCGGAAGTGGAGATGGCCGTGTCGCTGAGGGGCAGGACCACGGCGATGCCGTCCCGCTGGCGGGGGTTTTTCACGCCCATCATCCAGGGCCGGCCGTGGTGATCACCGAGGATCCGGCTGTCGCCCCCGGCGCTGACCAGCGCCGAGCGGATGCCGCACTCCCGCAGGATGGCGATGCCCCGATCCACCGCATGGCCCTTGGCGATGCCGCCCAGATCGATCCGCATGCCCGGCTGCGGCAGGAACACCGAGCGGGCCCGGGCATCCAGGCGCACCTTGTGCCAATCCACCGCCGGCAGGTGCGTGGCCAGGCTGCGAGCATCGGGATGGCGCCCGGCGCGGAAATCGTACAGATAGCCGATGCTGGCGAAGGTGATGTCGAAGGCGCCGCCGGTCAGGGCGGAAATGCGCAGGGCCCGGCGGATCAGCCCGAAGAGTTCCGCGTTCACCGCCACCGGCGCGCGCCCGGCCGCCCCGTTGATCCGGGCCAGCTCGCTGTCGTCGCGGAAGGGGCTCATCAGGGCATCGACCCGACGCATTTCGTCCATCACCCGGCCGATGCAGGACCGGGCTTCGGTCTCGCCCTCCGCCCACAGCGACACCGCGATCCGGGTGCCCATGATCGCCCGTTCGTCGTGCAGCCAGCCGGCCCGGGCCAGAGAGGCCAACGCCGCGCAGAACATCACCAGCAACAATCGCAAGGGCATGAAACGGCTTCAGTCGAATAGAGGGAAAGGCCTGTCCGGTCGCACGACAGGCGAAAACCCGGGGCGGTGGCCGGCCCCCGGTCTGCCTGCGCCAATCGTCTCAGGCCGGCGGCGCAATGGCAACCAGGTTGTTGATATCGCCGAGCCCGTGATTGGGAAAGAGGATCTCGAACTGGCCGGCCATGCCGTTGAGGGCCATGTAGTTCAGGATCACCGTGTTCACCAGCAGGTTGACATTGTTGGCCGCGGGGCTTGAAGAGGTGACCACCGAGGCATCGGCCGTAAAATAGCCAAGTTGCCGTCCCTGGATGGTGGGTTGCGGCTTGCCACTGGGATGGTAGGCCAGGAAGAACGAAGCGGCAGTGGATGAATTGTCTCCCGTCCAGACGCCCTTGCCACGGCCTTCCGTCGAATTGTCCACGGTGCCATTGCTGGACAGGGAACCATCGGAGAAGACGTAGAGCATCAGCGGCTTGCCCTTGCGCCGGGCATACTCGAGGCAGGCCCCCATGCACAGGCCGGCGAGGAAATCGCGCTGCTCGCCGGTACTCCGATCGCCGGTATGATAATCGTAACCGCCCATGGCCACCGTGCCGGCGCCCGCATAGCTGACGCCATCGGCACCGCCATCGATCACCATCTTCATGACCGAGGCGGTCTTGCGCAGTTCGCGGGCCGTGCGGGAATTGTCATTCAGGCCAACGCCTGCATTGGCAAAGATCGCCTGAATGTCCGGATCATCGAGCGGATCGATGCTGCCGGCACCACCGAACTGCTCGGCGATGTTGGCCGCGCCCACGTAGCCACAACGCACTAGGTTCTTGATGTCCTGATCGCGGGACAGGCCGGTGTCGACGTACGGGTTGGCCAGTTTCTGATCGGAAATTCGGGCCATGGATTCCATTACCCGAACCACGTCATCATTGGCCAGCACCGGGTTCTGGCTGCCGGTATCCACCATGCCGGTCACGTCCGAGGGCCGATCCACCTTGGTGGGGCGCAATTCCGGATCCATGAGCATGGCCGGCGCAATGGAATTGCCACCCGAATCGGTGTTGCGCGAACCGATCAGGGTCACCACCTTGCCCACGGCCCCGGCCTTGGCGATGCCATACATGGGATTGTGGGGATTGGTGTTGGTATCATTGCCGGAGCGGGCCGGGATCACAATCCCGTCCACGTTGCCGGAAAACGCCGGCGTGCCGGTGTCCGTTCCCGTCGACGCGGTCTTGATGCCCCGCAGGAAGGCGCTGTCCGAGTGGAACAGCAGGCCGAGCGTGGCATCGATGAAGGCGGGATCGCTCGAGGGCAGCATGTCGTCCGGCAACCCCAGCTTGCGGTATCCTGCGGCATTGAGAAAATCGGCCTGACCGCCCATCCCCCCCACCAGCACGTTTGACCCGGCAATGTTGGCCCCACCGGCCAGATCGAAGCAAATAAAGGGGATGGTGCCTCCCGTGCTGCCGAGATCACAACCCGCCGTATTGGCCATGTCGATGATGTCCTGACTGAGGGCCCGCGCCCGGGGCGAATGCAGCAACCCGCCCAGCAGGCTGCCGGTCATCACCACCCCCGAACCGCTGATGAGTCCCTGACGCAGGAAGTCGCGCCGGGTGATCGGTCGGGCATGATCCGGATGCAGCAGCGGCGCATCGACGGGCAGTGCTTTGGTTTTCCTGGCCATGATTGCGTTTACCTCAGGCTTGTCTGGTCGTTCGCCGGTTCACTGAACCAGCAGGGTGGCGCTGCCGAGCATGGTGGCGCAGGCGGCCGTGGCGGCTTCCCGGGTACGTGCCCCCGTGGTGCACGTACTGCTGTCGGCACCGCACATCTTCGTCATCAGGCTGTCCAGCTCGCTGCCCACGTTTGTCGCCGGCGGCTGGCTGGTCACTTCCACGGCACCGGCGACGTTGAGCATCTTCGTGAGCAGGGGATCGATGAGCCCCTGGCGGCTGCCTTCCACAGGCAGAGCCGCATTGAAATCGAACCCGCCGAAGAAAGCGCTGCGCAGGGAGGCATCGTTCACCAGGGCGTCACAGTAGGCCAGGGCCAGCTGGGTCACGGCCATCTGGTGAGAGGTGACGAAGGCCTCGATGTTCTCCACCGACGGCAACTGCTGACGGTAGGTATCGTATACGCCAGCGACCGTCGCCCTGGGGACCCCCGTGAGTTGCGACATGCTCTCGTCGATTTCCTCGAAGGTGCGCAGGCCGATGGCACTGGCCGGGGCCGGTTCCGGCCGCGCCGGCGCCGGCGGTTCGTTCTCAACGAAGGCGGTACCGACATTGCCAATGGTCTCGAAAGCGAGGAAGAACTCGTCCCTGTCGGGGCCGTTCTCCACCGGGATGATGGTGCCGATGTCGCTCAGCACCTGTCCAGCCCCGGCCGTGTAGTTCGCGCTATCCACCGTGGTATCGAGATAGGCATAGGCCTGCCCCAGCGGCGCCAGATGGCCGTTGATGCCGATACGCAATCCCTTGATCGGAATCCCCGTGGCAGGCGTCCAGTTGCCATCCAGGTTGATGAACACCGGACGGTAGAAACGGTAGGCGTAGTCGTCGAGCTGACTGACCTCCATCAGGATGAAGCTGTTGTCGGGCACCCCGTCCAGATTGCCCACGGAGAACAGCAGGTAGCGTTTCTCGGCAATGCCGGCATCGAAGTTCTGGGTGATCTGCGCAGGCGTCATCACCCGGTTGCGGATGGCAAGAAAACGCATCACGCCCTGCCAGGTGTGCATGCCCGCCGCCTCGTCTGCCAATGTCAACAGATAATCACGAGACCATCCGCTCAGTGTCTCACCTGTGGTGTTGTCGGCATGGATCAACTGGCCATCCACATAGATCTCCCGGCCCGACGAAGAGAAGTTCACGACCACATGCTGAAGATTGGGTTTGACGGCATCCCGCAGATTCGCATCTGCCGCATCCATGGTCGACAGGGCCGTGCCCCGCGTCCCGTCCGTGGTATTGGAATTGTTGAGCACCTCGTAATAGGTCGTGTGCTGGCCCAGCCCCATGTTGCGGGCCACATCCCCCGAGGAATAGCTGAGAATGTAGGCCTGTTCCTGACTCACATTATCCGGAATAACCCAGGCCTCGATGGAATACTGATCGATGCCGGTTCCTCCCGCCGTAGCGGCGATCATGTCGTACAGCTTGCCGGCATTGCCGAGGCTCTGAGCGTGACCGCCGAGGAAGCGGACGCCGTTGCCGCCCACCCATTCGTAACGGCCGCTGAGGGTAAGATTGACCGGCGTGCCGACGCCACTCAGGTCCATGACATCCCGTCCGCTGCCTTCCTTGAATTCCCAGCGGGCGATGACGTTGCTCTCGTCCCGGCCGCTGCCCGAATCGAGCAGGCCCTCGCCCAGACGCAGGGCGCCGCTGACGGTGAGATTGGCCGGATCCAGCCCGGTGGCCTGGATGCCACCGGCGAAGGCGATGATGGCATTGCGCATGGCGAGGGCATCGGCGTCGCAGGTGGACCAGCAGTTGTGGAATTCGTCACGCAGGCGCACCACCAGCCGGGAGGTGGCAACCTTGGCGCTGATCGGCGTATTCGGATCGATGTCGCCGTCGCCAAGATCGATCTTGGGCTTGACTTCGGCATAGGCCGTATCCACGTTTGGCGAGGCGAAGAAAGGTGAATTCCGGGTCGCCGCCGGTGCGCTTTCCGAATGGCAACCGGAACAGTTTTGCGCAAGCAGCGGATAGACCGTATTGGCGAAGGCGGACGAATCGGCAGGGAAGGCGCGGGAACCGCCGGGTTCACGGTAGGTGGGCGCACTCAGCACCAGTCCGCCCCCCCCACTGCTGCCGGTGCCGCCGGCACCGCCATTGGCCCAGTTGGTGATCCAGTCGGTCATCATGGTGGCACACTGGCTGTCGGTCGCCAGCCAGCAGTTGTGTCCATTGCCGACCCGGATGACCAGCCTGGACGAGGCCGGCGTATTGAGGTTGGCCACGGTGATGGCGGCATTGTAGGCCTGGTTCACGTCGTCGTTGCGGGCGAAGTAGGGCTCCTGGTTTGCTGGCGTGTCGGGGGCATGGCAGTTGCCGCAGTTGTCCTTCAGGTGCGGCCACAGCTCGGTCTGGAAGTTGAGCACACTCTGGTTCTGGGCGGCTGGCCCGGAATAGCCGGTCGCACCACTGCCCAAATCGGGGTTGACCTCGGTGGTCGCGCCACCGCCACACCCGGCCAGCAGGCCGGACAGGGCGATCAGCCCGATGCCGATGACGCTACCCGTCTTGCGGCGCATGCCGGCAATGGCGGTCACGAACGGATTGCTCTGTGTCTTGTTCATCGTCTCTGTTTCCCGAAGTCCTGCGTGCCTAGCCGCGGTGGTTGACCGTGTTTGCTCAATTGCCCATGCAGTCCACGGCCGCTCGGGCAAAGACCCGCTTCAGCCGATATCCGCTGTTCCTGAACTCCGCCACCGTGCCGGCCAGTTCGGCATTACTGGGGGGACGGAAGCAGACCGCCTTGTACACCTTCTCGACCTGGCAGGAGGCAAAGGCCTCGGTGTTGGCCAGCTCCTCGCCCAGGCTCTTGGCGCCCTGGCCGTGACAGACCCCGTTCTGGTCAAGAGTGCCCTGACAGGTTCCCCAGCCGAAGCGGGCCGCATTCGGCCCCCGCCGCCAGTAGTTCGACCAGCTGTCGTCCGGCGTGTGGTAACCCCATTTGAAGTTGTTCTCGTTGATGTGATACTTGGTCTGGACCCGGGTGTTTTCCCCCGAGGCGCCATTGATTTCCGGATTGACATTGAAATCAAGCATCCCGGCATCCGGATCCGTTGTGTAATTCCAGTCGTAATAGGCGAAAGCCTGAACCATCGGATCCATGCCTGCATGACAGCCCAGGCAGGCGTTCATGAAGATCCGGCTGTCGCCGCCCGGACTGCGGGTTACGTCACGGCGGATGCGATCGGAAGGCCGGCTGCTGTCCTTGATGGCATTCATGTCGATGCACAGATGGTTGAGCAGCGTGAAATTGAACATGGCCCGGTTGGTGCCATCGACGAAGAAGGCGCGGGCCGCCGCGCGCGTGGTGAGCACGCCGGCGGTTGCGCCCGCCGGCAAGCCGGTAACGCTGCTCTGAGAGACCGGCACCAGCACATTCGGATCGCCGAGATTCAGGTGGGCATTCTCGATGGCCTCGTAATGGGCATTGCTGGCGGTGCTGTAGGCCGGACTGACATTGGCTCCCACATAGAGGACGTCACCGCTCAGTATCTGCCGGAAGTCGATGTCATCACGAATGATGCCGATGACCGTGGCGGTATAGTCGTTCAATGGCGCAAAGACGGTTTGCTCCTCGTTGGTCCAGGGGGTGATGAAGTTCTTGAGGGTGACGTTGTAGAACGCCGGATTCTGCATGGCGAGATCGGCGGCCGTTTCCGGATTGCCGTTCACGATGGCGTCTTCCATCGCCTGAAGCTCGGCATTGGTCGGCGGCACGCCGGCGAGTCGATCGTAAATCCGCTTGGCCTGGCGCCGCTCGAGTTCACCGGCGCTGGCGGCGAGACTGGCGAAGGCCAGGCTGGCCGCGCTCAGCAGGCAGAGGAGACGGCGAACACGCTGACGGGCGTTCGGGTGCTTGGCGATGTGCATGGCTTGGCTCATGAGATGGGGTAACGATGTCCTTGCAGTTGCTTTCGGATTGGCGCCACCGCGGAAGGAGGCGTTATCCTGACCTCGTCAACCGGCAAGGCTGCATGGTTGTGCGATGTGAGATATTGACCGCTCAATCGACCTGGATTTGCCGGGTTCTGCCCTTCGACAAGCCTTGCTGGACCTGCCATACAGAAAGCATTGCCCGTTTTTGTATTGATTGTAGCGGCCATGTTGCCCGTATCGCCACCTCGCAGACATGACGGCCTTCACACTTTGGACAATTCGTCACCACCGGCCGCAAAAGGATCGTTTAGACTTCCCCCGTACAGGACGACAAGCCTGGATGAGGCTATTTCCTAGGTAATAAGCATAAACACAATTTCGATATTGATTTTTCCGGAATCCCTGCCTTCCCTCGCCGAGGAAGGCAGACGCCAGTCCCGGCCCGGCGTTGCGGATTCCTCCTGCGGTCCAAACCGATACGAAGTCGCCAGCACCATGATCCTTCCCCAGACCCGACTCACTCGCTCCCTGACAGTCCTTGCCGCACTGTTCGTCTCACTCGGACTGACCGGCTGCGGCGGCGGTACCGGCACGGAAGGCCCCGATCCAGGCATCATCGACTACCCCATCGCTTACGTGAAGCGGCCGGTGCCCGTCGACAACAACGGCAATCCCCTGCAAGCGGATCTGCAGGACCCGGCTGCCGATGCCGGAACGGGTGGCGATCTCTACCTCCGTAATCGGGCCACCAGCACCGCCACGGAGACCAACATCACCGCCGCCATCACCGGCGGCGCCGGCGACGTGCGTGACGTGGACGTTTCCTTCGATGGCACAAAGCTGGTGTTCAGCCTGCGCCTGGCCCCCACCAACGCCAACCCCGATCCCACCTGGAACCTGTACGAATACGACATCGCCAACGGCATCCTGCGCCAGATCATCACCACCAATCCCGATGGCGGTGACGACATCGCCCCCCGCTATCTGCCGGATGGGCGGATCGTCTTCGCCTCCAACCGCCAGGCGACCGCCTTCAACCTGCGCGCCAATGAAGGCACTCGCAACAACTCCGGCAAACCCGGCTTCCTCGCCCTCGACGAAGACCGCAACACCCTGGCCTTCACCCTGCACGTGGTCGACAGCGACGGCGCCAATCTCCGACAGATCACTTTCAACCCCAGCCACGATCTGGATCCGCTGGTTCTCTCCAGCGGCGACATCCTCTACACCCGCTGGGACAACGCCAGCGGCAACGACACCGGTTTCAGCCTCTACCGGGTCAGCCCCAGTGGCGGCGACGAGGAAATCGTGTATGGCGCCCACAGTCACGCCACGGGCACCGGCGGGGCCACCATCCAGTTCACCCGGCCCCGCGAACTGCCGGATGGCAGCATCGCCGTCATTGCCCGGCCGCTCACCGGCACCTTCGGCGGCGGCGACCTGTGGCGCATCAACATTGGCGGGCACGTGGACTTCGACCGCACGCTCACCGGCAACACGCAGGGCGGTGGCCAGCAATCCCTGGGCAGCGGCCTCATCACCACCGACGGCAGCCCCTCGCCCGGCGGCCGCTATCACGACGCCTTTCCCCTGTGGGACGGCAGCGGCCGCTTTCTGGTCAGCAAGGGTTTCTGCCAGGTCACCATTGGCAACCAGGTGGTGCCCTGCACCCCGGCCAATCTCGCCGATCCCGCCGCCGTGGAAGCCCCGCCCGCCTATGCCATCTGGATGTACGATCCGGGCCAACGCACCGAAAAGTTTGTCATTCCCCCGGAAGCCGGGATGATGTACACCGACGTGGTGGCGGTTCAGCCCCGCCGCCGACCCAGCGTCGCGGCCGGGCAGACAGCGGATACCATTCTTGCCGCCGACAACTGGGGACTGCTGCACATCCGCAGCATCTACGACATGGACGGAACATTCTTCGACTACGGCAGCGGCATGGCCAGTCTGGCCGACCTGGCCGCCAGCAGCACGCCCGCCGCCAGCCGGCCAGCCCGTTTCCTGCGCCTCGTCAAACCCGTGGCGCTGGGGGATCCCGATGCCGGCTTTCCCAACCTGACCAATGATGCCTTCGGCCCTCGCCGCAACCTGGGCATGCGTGAAATCCTCGGCTACGCACCCATCGAGCCGGACGGTTCGGTACTGGTAAAGGTGCCGGCCAACGTTCCCTTCACCCTCGAAGTGCTCGACGCCGCCGGCCGGCGCATCGGCGCCCGGCACCGCCACTGGATTCAGGTTCCGCCCGGCGAAACCCTCGAATGCAATGGCTGCCACCAGCATCCCAACGATGGCAGCACCCCCCTGCCCCACGGGCGCAAGGGCGCCGGCCCGGCCAGCATCAATCCCGGCAACTGGAACGCCACCGCCCTGAACACCAACCCCAGCATCTTCTTCCTGCCGGGCGAAACCATGGCCCAGGCGCGTTACAACCGCTGCATCGTCGAAGTCGGCACTTGCGACTCCGCCGCCAACGCCACGCCCAGCGTCTATCGCGCCGAGCCCGGCTTCGATCTCTTCTACGAGGATTACTGGAACAATTACATCGGCGGCAACACGCCCAACCCCGGAATCCAGCTCGCCTATGCGGACCTGACTACCCCGCCACCGCTGGTCAGCGACTGTCTCGATGGCAGCGTGGCACCCGATCGGCGCCATCTGTGCCGGATCATCATCAACTACGAGCAGCACATCGAACCCATTTGGTCAGCACCGCGCACGGACGCCGGCGGCGTCAATCGCACTTGTACAACCTGCCATAGCAGCGTCAACCCCAATGATCCGTCGTTAGCTCAGGTACCTGCTGGGCAACTAAATCTGGATGTCACTCCAGCCATGACACTTCCTGCCTTTTATCCTGCAAACGCCACCACAAGTAACGGACGCGTGTTCTCCTATTTCAACCTGCTTTTCCCACACGAACGACTGGAACTCAACGGCAACCAGCTTCAGGTTGTCATGGTTCCCAGTCCCGATGGCGCCCTCAACCCAGATGGCACCCCCGTCCTGGTTCCGGACACTGTAGCCCCGGTCATGTCCGTCAATGGCGCCCGCGCCAGTTACTTCATGGAGAAAATGACCAATACGGAACTGAATGCCGGCCGCCCTCTCACCGGGACCACGGATCATTCGGGCTGGCTCACCGAGGCAGAGCTGAGGCTCATTGCCGAATGGCTGGATCTGGGTGCCCAGTATTACAACAACCCCTTCGACCCCGGCGTGCCCACCACCACCAATTGAACGGCCAGGTAGCCGAGATACGGACTGGTGCACGCTCCGGCCCTGCATTCCCGGTATAATCACCGGGAATCGGAGGTCCGGGAAGCTGGCGCGCCGGACGAAAACAGACAACACTGCGATGAAAGGTCGTTTTGCCGGGGCACCGGACGAACCGCGGCAAATACATCATGCGAATCCAAATTCTCTGGTTGGTGATCCTGGCCCTGTGGGTCACGACGATATCCCGGGCCGAGGAGACGGTGCCCGAATACGTGCGCATCGCCGACCCCTACATCGAACTGCACACCGGCCCCGGCGCCGGCTATCCCGTGTTCCACGTGGCCGAGCGGGGCGAGGAAATCGCCATCCTGCGGCGGCACACCGACTGGTTCCGGGTTCGCACCCGGCGGGGCAAGGAAGGCTGGGTGCATCGCGATCAGCTCGAACGCACCCTGAGCCCCGGCGGCGAGAAGGTGCAACTGGCCACCACCACCCTGGAAGCCTTCAGCGAACGGCGCTGGGAAATCGGCGCCACGGGCGGGGATTTCGGCGGCGCCGCCATGCTCGGCCTCTATGGTGGCTATGCCTTCAGCAAGAACCTTTCCGCGGAACTGGGGCTGGCCCAGTCCTTCGGCAACATCTCCAGCACGTATTCGTTCACCGGGCGGCTGGTGGCCCAGCCCTTCCCCGAATGGCGCTACTCGCCCTTCTTCAGCCTCGGTACCGGGTATATCCAGATCAACCCCAAAGCCACCATCATCTATCCGGAGCGAACCACCAACCAGATGAGCTATATTGCCATCGGCCTGCGCACCTGGCTCACCCGGCGCTTCATCTTTCGCATCGAATACGACTATTACACCATCTTCTCGGCCACCAACGACCGGGACAACAACGAGGAACTCAACGGATGGCAAGCCGGTTTCGCCGTTTTCTTCTGAGCACGCTCCTGCTGGGCGCCGCCCTTCCCCTTCCAGCCGCCGAGCCGACGGAGGACAAGGCCCTCTCGCCGGTGATCCAGCCTGAGGTGAAGCGCCGCGAGTTCCAGGAGGCACGCATCGACACCGAGGACTTCGAGGTCACCGCCTTTGCCGGCATCCTGGGCATCGAGGATTTCGGCAGCAGTCCCGTCTATGGCGCCCGCCTGGCCTATCACATCGCCGAATGGCTGTTCGTTGAGGGCAGTCTGGGCATGGCCACTGCCGGCAAGACCAGTTACGAGGCCATCACCGGCATCAACACCCTCAGCGACGAGGAACGCAGCCTGACGTACTACAACCTCGCCGTCGGCTTCAATCTGCTCCCCGGGGAGGTCTATCCCACCCGCCATACCACCTTCAATTCCGATTTTTATTTCATCGGCGGCGTGGGCAGCACCCGCTTCGCCGGTGCCGACCGTTTCACCTTCAATTTCGGCGTAGGCTACCGCCTGCTGTTCACCGACAGCTTCGCCCTGCGCATCGATTTCCGGGATCACGTGTTCAACATGGACGCGGCCGTGCTGGGCCAGGACAAGACCAGCCAGAACCTGGAACTGACCGCCGGCCTTTCCTTTTTCTTCTGAACCACAGGAGTGACATCATGCCCCTTCCGCTTACCCGCTTCCCGTTTCGCCTCCTGCTGACCATGCTGCTGCTCGCCACGGCGGCGGGCGTTCGTGCCGACGCCATCAGCGGCCCCGCGCCCGACTTCACCCTGCCCGCCAACACCGGCAAGAACCTCAAGCTCAGCGAGTTCCGCGGCCAGGTGGTGCTGCTCAACTTCTGGGCCTCCTGGTGCGGCCCCTGCCGCCAGGAGATGCCGGCCCTCGACAAGCTGCACAAGCGCTATGGCAAACTGGGGTTCACCGTGCTGGGCGTGAACGTGGAGGAAGATTCCAACCAGGCCAAAAGCCTGCTCAGGGACGTGAAGGTCAGCTTCCCCATCCTCTTCGATACGCAGAACCAGGCCAGCCAGCTGTATCAGGTGTCCGCCATGCCCACCACGGTGATCATCGATCGTGACGGCAACATGCGCTACCTGCACAAGGGCTACAAGCCGGGCGAAGAGCGCATCTACAAGAAATGGATCAAGAAACTGATCCGGGAGTAAGGCCCATGCGCAGCGTGCTTCTGCCCCTTGCCTTGCTGCTCCTTGCCGGCTGCAGCAACATCGAACCGTGGGTCAAACCCTACGAACGGGCTCACCTGGCCGATCCCATCATGAGCTTCACGCGGGATCCGGTGGCCGCCAGCTACATCAATCACGTACATGAAGCGCGGGAAGGCGCCCGTGGCGCCGGCGTGGCCTCCGGGGGTGGCTGTGGCTGCAACTAGCCCGGATATTGCCCCAAAGCACTGGCCCTGGCGGCTTTTCGCACGGGCTGGCCGCCTTCTGCTGCTGGCGCTGCTGCTGGGCTGGAGCCTCGGCCTGCGCAGCGCCATCCTGCCCGCGGATCGGGCCGATGCCCTGTACCATGCCTATGACGGCGGCGGCGTGCAGGTCAACGGCCCCTCGATCCTGGTGCGCAAATCCATCGGCACCAGCGTTTCGGCCTCCTACAACTATTACGTGGACAACGTCACCAGCGCCTCGGTGGACGTGCTCTCCTACGCCAGCCCCTACACCGAGCAGCGCACAGAGCAGTCGGTCAGCATCGACTACCTGCGCGGCAAGAGCACCCTGAGCCTCTCGTACACCAACAGCGACGAGAGCGACTATGTCTCCGACACCTACAGCTTCACCATCAGCCAGGATCTGTTCGGTGATCTGACCACCGTCGCCCTGGGCTACAGCTTCAGCGACAACACCGTGGGACGCAACAACAAGAACACCGGCACCACCCAGATCGTCGGCACTGCCCAGGTGCAGGCCTGGCGGCTCAATGTCTCGCAGATCCTCACCAAGAACAGCCTCCTGGGTTTCAGCTTCGACACCATCAGCGACGAGGGCTATCTCAACAATCCCTACCGCTCGGTGCGCTACGTCGATGCCACGAGCCCCATCGGCTTCAGCTACCAGCCCGAGGTCTATCCCAACACCCGCACCTCCAACGCCGGCGCCCTGCGCCTGCGCTACTACCTCCCCTGGCGGGGCGCCGTACACGGCGGCTACCGACTGTTCTCCGACACCTGGGGGATCCGCGCCAGAACCTGGGAACTGGGCTACGTGCAGACCTGGCGCGAGCGCTGGACCTTCGAGCTCAGCTACCGCCTCTACGCTCAGACCAAGGCCGACTTCTACAGCGATCTCTTTCCCTATCAGGACGCCCAGAACTTCCTGGCCCGGGACAAGGAACTCTCCACCTACACCAGCCGCAACCTCGGCTTCGGCATCACCTATCACTTCCTCAAGGGCGGCTGGGGCTTCATCGAGGACGGCTCGGCCAATTTCTTCTACGACATGATCAATTTCGAATACGAGGATTTCCGCAACATCCCCGCCGGCGGGCCGGCCGGTCAGGAACCGCTGTATTCCTTCGATGCCGGGGTGATCCGCGCGTTTCTTTCGATTTGGTATTGATTCGGAGGAAAGATACAAGGGAAAAGAGAAAAGGGGATCTTCTGCTGGTCGTCTTTCCCTTTCCCCTGTTCATTGCACTTGTCTGCTCCCGATCACGTCATCGGCTGGACGTCTTGCCGGGATTTGCCTAATCTGAACATCGGAACCGCCAGTGCCCCGCTGGCCGGCAGAAAGGGCAGATCATGACCGCAGCCCGTACCCTCACCATTGACGGCAACCAGGCCGCTGCCATGGTGGCCCATCGCCTCAACGAGGTGATCGCCATCTATCCCATCACGCCCGCCTCGCCCATGGGCGAATGGGCCGACGAATGGTCGGCCCGCGGCCAGACCAACCTCTGGGGCACAGTCCCCCAGGTCATCGAGATGCAGAGCGAAGGCGGCGCCGCCGGGGCGGTGCACGGCGCCCTGCAGGCCGGCAGCCTGGTGACCACCTTCACCGCCTCCCAAGGGCTGCTGCTGATGCTGCCCAACATGTTCAAGATCGCCGGTGAGCTGACGCCCACGGTGTTTCACATCGCCGCCCGCTCGCTGGCCTGCCAGGCCCTGTCCATCTTCGGCGATCATTCCGACGTGATGGCCGCGCGCAGCACCGGCTTCGGCATGCTGTTTTCCAACAGCCCCCAGGAAGTGCTGGACTTCGCCCTCATCGCCACCGCCGCCAGTCTCGAGGGCCGGGTGCCTCTGCTGCATGTCTTCGACGGCTTCCGCACCTCCCACGAGGTGGCCAAGATCACGGTCTTCGACGATGCGGTGATGAAGGCCCTGATCGAGGATGACTGGATCCATGCCCATCGCGCCCGGGCCCTGTCACCGGATCATCCCGTGCTGCGCGGCTCCTCGCAGAATCCCGACGTGTACTTCCAGGCGCGGGAGACGGTCAACCCCTATTACGACCGTCTGCCGACCATCGTCCAGGGCGCCATGGATCGCTTCGCCGCGCAAACCGGGCGCCAGTACCGGCTGTTCGACTATCTCGGCCATCCCGAGGCCGAGCGCGTACTGATCCTGATGGGCTCCGGTGCCGAAACGGCGGCGGAAACCGTGGACTACCTGGTTCGCCAGGGCGAGAAAGTGGGCGTGATGAAGGTGCGCCTGTACCGCCCCTTCGATGCCGAGGCGCTGCTCGAGGCGCTGCCGGCCACCGCCGCGCGGATCGCGGTGCTGGATCGCACCAAGGAGCCGGGCGCCGATGGCGAGCCGCTCTACAAGGACGTGCTCACGGCCATCGCCGGCCATCATGTCCGCGGCGGCCGCCGCTTCGCCGATCTGCCGCTGGTCATCGGCGGCCGCTACGGCCTCTCCTCCAAGGAGTTCACCCCGGCCATGGTCAGGGCCGTGTTCGACGAACTGGACAAGCGTCAGCCGAAACACCCCTTCACCATCGGCATCCACGACGACGTGACCCACCTGAGCCTTGCCTGGGATCCGGCCTGGCGCACCGACGCCCACGCCGACAGCTTCCAGGGCGTGTTCTACGGCCTGGGTTCCGACGGCACGGTGAGCGCCAACAAGAACAGCATCCGGATCATCGGCGAATGTACCGATCTGCACGCCCAGGGCTACTTCGTCTACGATTCCAAGAAGGCCGGCGCCATGACCGTCTCGCATCTGCGCTTCGGCCCCCGGCCCATCCATTCCACGTACCTGATCGGCGACGGCGAGGCCGACTTCGTGGCCTGCCACCAGCCGGTCTTCCTCGAACGCTTCCCGCTGCTCGACAAGGCGAAAGACGGGGCCGTGTTCCTGCTCAACTCACCCGTCCCGCCGACGAAGCTGTGGGACAGCCTGCCCCGCACCCTGCAGGAAGCGGCCATCGAAAAACGCATCCGGATCCACGCCATCGATGCCTATGCGGTGGCCCGCGAAGCCGGCCTGGGCCGGCGGATCAACACCGTCATGCAGACCTGTTTCTTCGCCCTGGCCGGGATCCTGCCCAGGGAAGAGGCCATCGCCGCCATCAAGCGTGCCGTGGAGCAGACCTACGGCAGAAAAGGCCGGCGCATCGTGGAGACGAACTTCCGGGCCATCGACGCGGCCCTGGCCGACCTGCACGAGATAGCGGTGCCGACAACGGTGACCGCCGAGCACGATCTTTGCCCGCCGGTGCCGCCCGAGGCGCCGCGCTTCGTGGTGGAGGTGACCGGCGAGATCATCGCCGGCCGCGGCGACGCCATTCCCGTGAGCAAACTCCCCGCCGACGGCACCTTTCCCCTGGGTACCGCGGCCTGGGAGAAACGCAACCTGGCCCTGGAGATCCCGGTCTGGGACGCCGAGCTGTGCACCCAGTGCGGCAAGTGCCCCCTGGTCTGCCCGCACAGCGCCATCCGCAGCAAGATCTTCCCCGCGGCGCTGCTGGAAAACGCCCCGCCCACCTTCAAGTCCGCCCCGGTGCGGGGCAAGGATTTCCCCGCCGGCCTGCGTATCGCCTACCAGGTGGCCCCCGAGGACTGCACCGGCTGCACCCTGTGCGTGGACATCTGTCCCATCCGCGACAAGTCCAACGCCAGCCGCAAGGCGCTCAACATGGCCCCGCAGGCGCCGCTGCGCGAGCAGGAGCGCGACAACTGGCGCTTCTTCCTCGGCCTGCCCGAATACGACCGGCGGCAAATCAAGGTGACCACCCTCAAGGGCGCCATGCTCATGCAGCCCCTGTTCGAGTTCTCCGGCGCCTGCGTGGGCTGCGGCGAGACGTCCTACATCCGCCTGGCCAGCCAGCTGTTCGGCGATCGCATGCTGGTAGCCAATGCCACCGGCTGCTCGTCCATCTACGGCGGCAACCTGCCCACCACGCCCTGGACCATCAACCCCGATGGCTGTGGGCCGGCCTGGAACAACTCCCTGTTCGAGGACAATGCCGAGTTCGGCTTCGGCATGCGCGTGGCCCTGGATCAGCAGATCGCACAGGCCCGCGAGCTGCTGCTGCGCCTGCGTCAGCGGCTCGACGCCGATCTGGTGGACGGTTTGCTGCACGCCGATCAGTCCACCGAGGCGGGACTGTACGCACAGCGCGAACGTATCGCCGCCCTCAAGACGGCCCTCGGCCGCCTCGACCACAGCGATGCCCGGCACCTGCTGGAACTGGCCGACGTGTTCGCCCGGCGCTCGGTCTGGATCATCGGCGGCGACGGCTGGGCCTACGACATCGGCTACGGCGGTCTGGACCACGTGCTCGCCGCCGGCCGCGACGTCAACATCCTGGTGCTCGACACCGAGGTCTACTCCAACACTGGCGGCCAGACCTCCAAGGCCACCCCGCTGGGGGCGGTGGCCAAGTTCTCCGCCGGCGGCAAGCCCACCCAGAAGAAGGATCTGGCCCTGCTGGCCATGGACTACGAAAACGTCTACGTGGCCCACGTGGCCTACGGCGCCAGGGACGTGCAGACCCTGCGCGCCTTCCTCGAGGCCGAGGCCCATCCGGGCCCTTCGCTGATCATCGCCTACTCGCCCTGCATCGCCCACGGCGTGGATCTCTCCCACAACCACCGCCAGCAACAGATCGCGGTCAAGAGCGGGCACTGGCCGCTGTTCCGCTTCGATCCCAAACGGATCGCCCAGGGCAGCCCTCCCCTGCACCTGGACTCGGGCGAGCCCGCCATTCCCTACAAGGAATTCATGCAGACCGAGACCCGCTTCAGCATGCTCTGGCACACCCATCCCGAAGCCGCCGAACGCTTTGCCGAACAGGCCCAGCAGGAAGTGCGCCACCGCTGGCACTACTACCGGCAGCTCGCCGAGCTGGACTGGGACGAACACACCTCGGCCGCGGCCGAAAAGGCCCGCCTGAAACCGGAGAAGCACTGACATGGCCGATCTGTCCACCACCTGGCTGGGACTCAGGCTGGCTAATCCGCTGGTCCCCTCGGCCTCGCCCCTGAGCCGCGACACGGATCACGCCCTGCGCCTGGAAGACGCCGGCGCCGCCGCCCTGGTGATGTATTCCCTGTTCGAAGAGAAGATCGATCGCGAGGCGGCCCACCTGCAACGCTTCCTGCACGAACAGGAGACCGGTTTCGCCGAGGCCACCGGCTTCCATCCCGTGCCCGATCACTACAAGACCTGCCAGGAGGAATACCTGGAACAGCTCGCCGCCCTCAAGGCGCGGCTGGCCATCCCCGTCATCGCCAGCCTCAACGGCACCTCCCTCGGCGGCTGGATCGAATACGGGCGCATGCTCGAAGAAGCCGGGGCCGACGCCCTGGAACTCAACACCTACCACCTGGCCGCCAATCCCGACGAGGACTGCGCCACCACCGAACAGCGCTACCTGGATCTGCTGCGCGAACTGCGTCGTCACGTGCGGCTGCCCATCAACATGAAGATCTCGCCCTACTTCAGCGCCCTGGCCCACTTCGCCAAGCGGCTGGAGACTGCCGGGGCCAACGGCCTGAGCCTGTTCAACCGCTTCTACCAGCCCGACATCGATCTCGACACCCTCGACGTGGCCCACCGCCTGGAACTCTCCCGGCCGCACGAATCCCTGCTGCGGATCCGCTGGGCCGCCCTGCTGCACGGCAAGGTGAACCTCTCCCTCGGCGTCACCGGCGGCTTCCATACCGGTGCCGACGCCCTCAAGGCCCTGCTCGCCGGGGCCGACGTGGTGCACCTGTGCAGCGTGCTGCTGCAGGAAGGCCCGGCGGCCCTCGCCCGGATCCTCGATTTTCTGCAAACCTGGATGACAGCGCGGGAATACGCCTCCGTGGCGCAGCTCCGCGGCAGCCTCAGCCAGCAGCACGCCATGGATCCGGCCGCCTACGAACGGGCCAACTACGTGGAAGTGCTCGACAGCTACAGCTCGCCACCGGGCGTCTGGCGCTGAGGGACTTGAAACCGGCGACCAGACCCACCACATGAGAACCATCCTCACCCTCATTCTGCTGACCTTTCAGGTGAACGCCATGAGCATGACCCTCACCTCCCCGGCCTTCGAAGACGGCGGCCCCATCCCCGCGCGCTACACCTGCGACGATGCCGATGTCTCCCCGCCCCTGCACTGGTCCGGCCTGCCCGCCGGCACCCGCAGCCTGGCCCTCATCGTCGACGACCCGGACGCCCCCGACCCGGCCGCCCCGAAGATGGTCTGGGTCCACTGGGTGCTCTACAACCTCCCCGCCGACACGCCCGGCCTGCCCGAAGCCATTGATCCCGCCGATCTTCCGCCCGGCACCGGCCAGGGCCTGAACGACTGGCAACGCACCGGCTACGGCGGCCCCTGCCCCCCCATCGGCCGCCACCGCTACTTCTTCAAGCTCTACGCCCTCGACACCCTCCTGCCCGATCTCGGCACCCCCACCAAGGCCGAACTGCGCCAGGCCATGCAAGGACACATCCTCGGCGAAGCCGTGTTGATGGGAACCTACCAACGCCACTGAACCATATCTTGAATCCGACATCGGTCGTCTGTTGTATATCCAACGTCGGATTGCCCGACAGGCTCTTTCGCGTTAACCTTCCTGCTGCCACTCGGCTTCTTTGGAATCCATCGTCCCGGAGACAAGCATGGAAGTCTCAATGCACCACATATCATTTACGGCACAGGTGCGCACACGAATTCATTACACGCTTCTTCTCACCTTTTTCCTGCCATTCCTCACCGCCTGCAATGATGGAAACGCCCTGCCTTCGAATCACACCGAGAGCATGAACATCAAACCACTGCTGCAGAAACTCAACCAGAAAAAGTTCTATTTCCAACACCAGTCGGTCGGCAACAACATCATCAGCGGCATTCGATTGCTCGCCGAAGATACCCACACCCCCGTCAACATCGTGGCGCTCGACACAGATGCCAAGACACTGGACATTCCCCAAAACGGGCTTGCGCATTCCCGCGGCGGGAAGAACCGTTTCCCGTTCACCAAGATCGACAGCTTCGTGACACACATGTCCCGATTCGTGGAAAGCGGCAAACCTGATGTCGCCTTCATGAAATTCTGCTACATCGATTTCGATTCAAATACCGACGTCGACGCACTGTTCCAGAAATATGCCCAAACCGTGGAACAGCTGCAAAACCGGTTCCCTGACATCCGCTTCGTTCACCTGACAGCGCCACTGACCACTCGTCCACCCAGATGGAAAACACTCACAAAAACGCTCTTGGGCAAGAACCCGGTCGCGGATGGTCACAACTTGCAGCGGCATCGCTTCAACCAGCTGATCCGTACACGCTACCCCGCAGATCGAATCTTTGATCTTGCCCGTTATGAGTCCACACGGCCTGACGGCACGCGCATCACCTACGCTTCAGGCGATGCCGAATACCATGCTTTGGTTCCCACTTACACGGAAGACGGAGGCCATCTCAACGAGACAGGCCGGCGCATCATCGCCACGAAATTCATCGAATTCCTCGCCAACCTGCAATGACGAAAATCACACGCCAAAATATCCTCTGACTTACTCACATCCCTTTTCTTGCCCTCTCCATTTCCTCGCAATCCCACCTACCCCCAAAAGGCCTCATCACATCCCGCAAACCGCTCCCACGCACTCTGCTTGCCAGACCGGCCAGGCAATGACTTGCCGACGTGACGAACGCGCGGCATCCTGTGCACATGACGCAAACCCTGCCCACCGATCCCCATGCGATTTTCGAGACACTGGAAAATCGCTCCATCCCGATACTCCTGTATGGAGAACCCGGCAGCGGCAAATCGACATTGATGCAACAACTGGTTGCTTCCGCTGTCGATCGGGGACGATCATGCTGTTGCCTCAGTGCCGATCCGGGCACGCCATTGTTTGGCCTGCCGGGGACGGTTTCTCTTGGAGCATGGCAAGACGGTAAATGGCGCCTGCTGGATAACGAGGCCTTGTGCACCCTCGATGCGGGCCGGTTTCGTTTGCCGCTGATTCTTGCGCTGCAAAAACTGCTTTCCCGCCGCAATGAGGCAAATCTGCTGCTTGTGGACGGACCGGGAGTGGTTCGCGGTGTGGCTGGCCGGGAAATGGTCGAGGCGCTGTGCCAGGTTCTCGATAAACCCCAGATACTGGCCCTGGCTCGCGATCCTGCGGCCATTCCACTGCTTGCCGATCTGCAGGTACATGCCGGGGCGATCTGGCACGTGGCCCCTGCAGCGGCTGCCCGAAGACCCGGCGCACGTGCGCGGGCTCGATCACGTACCGCGATCTGGGATGCCTGGCTTGCCCAGGCCGAAGATCGGGTGTTCAGCCTCGATGCGCTGCCGGTGCTCGGCACTCCTCCGCCCCGCGGCGAGGCTTCGGCCTGGTCAGGCCGGCAGGTCGCGCTGATGGGCGACGAGGGGACACTGACTCTGGGCGAAGTGCGGCATCTCGACGACAGCCGACTGACACTCCGGGTGCCGGCCGTGACCGCACCGGTACGGGCCCTGCTGGTTCGCGATGCCCAACGCCGACCCGATGGCCTCCTCGGCTCCGCCGAGCCCTTCGTCAGCCAGCAGAGGGTGGTGATGACGCCCCTTGTCCCACCCACGGCTCCCCCTGAACCGCTGCCGCTCTTCGGCCGCTGCGGCCCACTCGACTACGCCCTGGTCAATGGCGTCTTCGGCGATCCCTTGCTGCATCTGCGGCTGCGGCATGCCGGCCGCAGCCTGCTGTTCGATCTGGGCGAGACCGGGCGCCTTTCCGCGCGCCTGGCGCACCAGGTGACGGACGTGTTCATCAGTCACGCCCATATGGATCACCTGGCAGGCTTCCAGTGGCTGTTGCGCTCGCGTCTCGGCGACTTTCCGCCCTGCCGTCTGTACGGTCCACCCGGGCTGGCCGATCACATCGCCGGTTTTCTTGCCAGCTTCCTGTGGGACCGCATCGCCGATCGGGGCCCGGTGTTCGAGGTGGCCGAACTGCATGGCGAGACACTGCACCGCTATCGCCTGCAGGCCGGGTTGGGGGTACCACGCCGGCTCGAGGATCGTGCCGCCCCCGATGGCCTGCTGCGGAACGAACCCGGCTTCCGGATCCGCGCCCGGCAACTGGATCACCACACCCCGGTGCTGGCCTTCGCCTTCGAGCCCGGCAAGGAGATCCATGTGCGCAAGGATCGTCTCGCTGCGCGGCGTTTGTCACCCGGCCCATGGCTGGGCGAGCTGAAAACGGCCATCCAGGCAGGGCAAACGGAAACCCTTGTCCGCCTGCCCGACGGCGGCGAAGCCCGCGCTGCCGAGCTGGCGGCGGATCTGCTGCTCATCCAGCCCGGCAAGCGGCTGGTCTATGCCACCGACCTGGCCGACACCCCGGCCAACCGGGCACGGCTCGTCGACTTCGCCCGCCACGCCCACACCCTCTTCTGCGAGGCGCCCTTTCGGCTACGGGACGCCGAAAACGCCCATCGCAACGGCCACCTGACCACGCGGGCCTGCGGTGAAATCGCGGCCGCGGCCGAAGTCGGGCTGCTGGCGCCCTTCCATTTCTCACGCCGCTATCAGCACGATCCGGATAGCGTGATTGCCGAGATTCAGGCGTGCTTTCCCCGTCTGCTTCTGCCCGTCGGGTCCAAGCATCAAGAACAGATATCAGGCTGACTCACTGGCGAAAAGAAAATTGGCGGAGAGCCAAACGGGAACAGGCTCGTCCGGGCCCCGACCGAGAAGGCCGCCTGCTCGCGTGAACGCCGCGGGAGGCCGTTCCGTTGTTTCTGTGCGGAAAGATGGCGCGCCCGAGAGGATTCGAACCTCTGACCTTTGGCTCCGGAGGCCAACGCTCTATCCAGCTGAGCTACGGGCGCGGGGAGGGTTTCCGGTGGGAGAAAACGGCGTGTAGCTTACCTGTCGCGGGCGTCCGCGTCCATAGTCCGGTGGCCGCGGGGCGCCATTCCCGCTATACTTGCGCCGCCCCGGCACGGCCCGGCGGGCGAACCCATCGAACATCAACCCCATCCCGAGGTACGGAACGTGAGCGTAATCACTGCTGGTCATCGGGCTGTGCGCAGCCTTTCCCTCATCCTTCCCCTGCTGGCCATCGCCCCCCTGGCGGCAGCCGGCAGCGACAAGCCGGTGTCCGATCCCATGGTCCAGGCGGCCATCGAGGAGAGCATCAAGCCGGTGGGCCAGGTCAACGTGGGCAGCGTCCCGGCACCGGCCCCGGCGGCCGAAACCGCCGCGGTGGATGGCGAATCGGTCTACAGGGGCACCTGCATGGCCTGCCACGCCACCGGCGCGGCCGGGGCCCCCAAGGTGGGCGACAAGGCGGCCTGGGCGCCGCGCATCAAGCAGGGCATCGACACCCTGCTCAAGCATGCCACCGGCGGCTTCAAGGCCATGCCCCCGCGCGGCGGCAACGCCAGCCTGAGCGACGAGGCCGTCAAGGCCGCCATCGAATACATGGTGAGCAAGAGCCAGTAAGCCGCGCTGCCCTGCACGAAAAAACCGGCCCTTGCGGCCGGTTTTTTCGTTCCGCGCTACTCCGGCGGCAATGGCGCCAGATAGCCGCGCAGGCTCTCGAATTCCTCCGCCGTCGCCGCGCGGTAGCCCGGATAGGCCATCTCCCGCAAGACCCGCCGTCCCTCGGTCTCGTCACCCATGCCGACGAGGACGCGCTGCAGGCGTTCGCGCAGCGCCAGCGGCAGGCGCCGGGCAACCAGCATCGACATGTTCGGAATGGGCCGGCTGCTGCCGATGCTGCGCAGCGGCTGGTGCTGGCGCCGGGCCCTGCCGTACACGTTGACGGAGATCAGCGCCGCCTCGGCGGCATGACCCAGCACGGCGGCATAGGCCGCGTTGTGGGTGGGGAAACTCACGTAGCGCGGCGCGGCGGGGCCGATCAGTCCCGCCGCCTCCAGGGCTTCCTTGCCGATCCGGGTGATCACCGCCGCGGGGCTGGGCGTGGCCACCAGCGCCCCGGCCAGATCCGCCGGTTGACGGTAGGCGCTGTCTGCCCGCACCACGATTTGCGCGGTCAGCGGCTCGACGATGGTGGTGAGCACCTCGTAGCGGCCGCTGTCGATGGCCTCGGGCACGAAGTGGGGCGCGGTCTCGAGCAGATCGTACTGGCCCGCCAGGGTGCGGCGCCGGAAGGCGCGGAAATCGCGGGCCGTCTCCAGCACCACGTCGCGGCCCAGGCGCTGGCGCAGGTATTCGCGCAGGGGCGCGTAGCGACGGAACTTGGTGGTCACGCTCTCCGAGGGCAGCAGCCCGAAGATCAGGGCCGGCTCGGCGGCCGCAGGCTCGCCTGCGGCCAGGAGAAACAACAGCGCAATCAGGCGGCGCAAGCCGGGCCGGTGCCATCGACTGAGGAAGGAAACCAGGGAATCGGGCATATTCAGTATCCGCTTGAAGGTACCTGCAGCAGGGCGACTCCATCGACATAGCGACCGGGCCGACCGGAAGTTGAATGCCCGCCATCCTACTACACCTTTTCCGGGCGATACCTTCAACCGACTTGACGCCTGGCCCCCTATCGAAACCGCCCCGTGGCCAGAAACCGGCACACCGCCTCGGCGGTCTCCTTCACGAACAGCAGGGCATTGTGCCCGTGGGGCAGCTCCAGGCGATCGGTCACCCCGGCGGTGCGGGTGGCGTCCAGCTCCACGGTGCCGTCGTTGGGCTCGGGGAGGCGGCCGGCGGTGAGCACCACGCCGACGCCGAGGCCGCGGGTGCCGGCGATGATCCCGAGATCCCGATCCCCCCGCCAGCGGGGCGCGTCCCCCAGCAGCCCCTGCTGCAGGGAGGCGCCCAGCAAGGGCCGCAGCCAGGGATGGCGGGCCAGTTCGCGGGCCGCCGCGCTGCCGCGCACCGGGGTGCCGATCAGCACCACCCGGCCCGGCTTCTGCTCGGGAAAGGCGTCGAACAGGTGCAGCACCACGATGCCGCCGAGGCTGTGGGCGACGAGGTGGATCACCGGCGCGTCGATGCGCCGCAGGAAGGCATTGAGCGCCCGGGCGTTCTCGCGCGGCGTGCGACGCACGGAGGGATAGCGGAACTGCACCACCCGGTAGCCGCAGTCGCGCACCCGGTGACGCAGCACGCTCATCTCGGCGCCGGTCATCCACACGCCGTGGACGAAGACCACGGTCTCGGCGGGCGGGGAAGACCTGCGCCCGGATTCCGTTTCCATCGCTAATGGCATCGCATTCTCCGCTGGCGACGTGGGCGGCGCGCTGCGGCGCAAGCGCAACTATGTCCCGCGCAGGCGTTTCTTCAGGCATTTCTCGAGTGCGCGACCGGCGGCGGTGAAGCCGAAGGTGGCGGTCACGGCCACGGAAGTGCCGTAACCGAAGCGGCAGTCCAGCGAGACGCCGTGGATGCCCGGCTTGTGATGGCTCACCCCGCCGTCGGGCGTGGGATACAGGGGCTGCTGGCTGGAGAACACGCATTCCACGCCGAAGCTGCGCCGGGGGTTGCGCGTGAAGCCGTAACGGTCGCGCAGCCGCGCGCGCACCTTCGAGGCCAGGGGATCGTGATGGGTGCGGCTCAGATCGGCCACCTGGACGCGCGCCGGATCGGTCAGGCCACCGGCGCCGCCGGTGGTGATCACGGGAATGCGGTTGCGCCTGCAATGGTGGATCAGCGCGGCCTTGAACTTGATGCTGTCGATGGCGTCGATGACGTAGTCGTAGCCGCGGCCGAGGATGGCCTCGAGGTTGTCCATGTTGAGGTAGTCGTCGATCACGCTCACCTCGGCCGCGGGGTTGATTTGCGCAACGCGCTCGGCCATCACCGACGTCTTCTTGCGACCCAGGGTCTCGGTGAGGGCGTGGATCTGACGGTTGACGTTGCCGGCCTCGATGGTGTCGTAGTCCACCAGGGTCAGGCGCCCGACGGACGAACGGGCCAGCGCCTCCACCGCCCAGGAACCCACGCCGCCGATTCCGATCACCGCGAAGTGCAGCTGTGGCAGCAGGGCGAAGGCCCGCTCGCCGTAGAGGCGGCGCAGGCCGGCGAAGCGATCTGTCCGGGCGGGTTCGTTCATTCCGTTTCCCCCTCACCCCGACCCTCTCCCCCGCAAGCGGGGGAGAGGGAGCCCTGCGCCCGGGCCGCCCGGAAAACCCAAACCGTGGGTCCCCACCCCCCCCGGGGAGAGGGACAGGGTGAGGGGGAAACCCGAGCCATCACGACCATCCCATCACCGCGTCCAGATTGGCCGTGGTGGCCGCGGCCAGGGTCTCGGCGTCTTCCTCGCGTACCGCGGCCAGGGCGGCGAGGATTTCCGGCAGGTATTCGGGGCTGTTGCGCTCGCCGCGGTGGGCGGCGGGGCTCATGTCGGGGGCGTCGGTCTCGAGCACGATGTCCTCGAGGGGCAGGCGGCGGGCCAGGTCGTGGATGTGGCGGGCGTTGTCGAAGGTCAGGGTGCCACCGAAGCCGAGCCGGAAGCCCAGTTCGCGGTAACGGGCGGCCTGTTGCAGGGAGCCGTTGAAGGCGTGCGCGATGCCGCCGGGCGGACGGATCCGCCGCAGCAGGCCCAGCATCTCCTCGTGGGCCTTGCGCACGTGCAGGATCACCGGCAGATCCGCATCCCGGGCGATGGCCAGTTGCGCCTCGCACAGGCCCAGCTGGGCCACGCGATCCGCGCCGCGCACCTGGAAGTCCAGCCCGATCTCGCCCACCGCCACCACCTCCGGGTGGGCAGCCAGTTCCCGCTCCAGGGCACCGGTGTCGGTCTCTTCGTGCTCCTCGAGAAACACCGGGTGCAGGCCCAGGGCCGGCCGCAGCATGGCGTCCCCGGCACAGATGGCCAGCAGCCGTGGCCAGGTGGCGCGGCTGACGCCGGGCACGAGGATCCGTCCGATGCCGAGCGCGCGGCAGCGTGCGAGCACCGCCGCGCGATCGGCGTCGAACTCGGGAAAGTCGATGTGGCAGTGGGCGTCGGCGAGGGCCATGGGCCGAGTATATCAATCCCGGCCCCGGCGCCGATCACTCACCGGCGGGCTTCTTCTTCGGCTTGTGCGGCCGGGTCTTGCCGTAGCTGCCCCGGAAGAGCTTGCCCCGGAACGAGCGGCGATCGCCTTTTCCCATCGTCGTGTCTCCTCTGGTTATGCCGGTACGTGAATGAGTTCGGGCCAGAAGGTCTTCTCCGGCTCCTTCGCTTCAAGTTCCTCGGCCTTCTTCTTCGCCTCGCCGTAGGTCAGCTCCTCGTCGAAGTGCCCCTTCTCGAAGCCATACTTCCGCTTCCAGGCCACGCGATAACCCTTGTCGGCAGCCCGGCGCAGCAGGGGGTCGGCCTTGGGCTTGAACGAAACGGTCATGTCGGTATCCTCCTTTGTCGCAAGAATCGTGAGATTTTTCCGCAAGGCGGCATACGCGGCGGCTTATATAAAGCGCCACACGCCGTTTTTCAAGCCGCCTGGCTGTCAGCGATAGCGAATGCTATGGTCACAAGGAACCGCCGCCGGAGCCGACCGTGCGCCATGTCCTCTTCTGCCTGTTTCCGATTGCCGTGCTGGCGGCCTGCCAGACACCCGCCCACGTGGACCGCTGGCAGCGGATCGATGCGCCGGCACTGGTTTTCACCGGCGTGGCGCTGCCCGATTCCGCGCTCGATCCGGGCTGGCCGGAGGTCTGCCGGGAAGCGGCGAAGGAGATCACCGCGCAACTGCGCAGGCGCCTGCCGGCACGCATTCATCCCGTGCGGCTAGCGGCTGCACCAACGCCGGCCGGCAAGCCGGCCACGCTGACCGTGCGCATCGAACGTTGTGCCCTCGACGTGGATCAATGGGGTGACAGCTTCGATTTCTTCCTTGATCTGGATCTGCGCTTGCAGCTCAACCCAGGACGCCGGAAACCGGTGGCGTGGCGCATCCGTACGGCCGAGCGTGCCCGCAGCGACACGCCCAGCCCCGCCTGGATCTTCACCTTTGCCGATCCGGTGCGCCGGATCCTGTCCCGCTTCGCAGCCGGTCGGGTGGCCGTCCCGGGCGCGGCGCAGCGTGATTGACAAGGCCTGCGGATCCACGGATATTCCCCACCCATTCGCACAACCGCCGGAGCCGAACCCATGACCCACTGCAAGCTTTTCCTGCACCGCATCCCCGCCCTCCTCGCCCTGGCCCTCCTGCTGGCCGCGGCGCCGGTCGAGGCCCGACACTTCAAGGTCTATGGCTATGGCACCCTCGATCCCGGCGAGTGGGAAATGGTCTACTGGACCGATTACGTCGCCCGTGCCGATACCACCATGAACTATTTCGGCAAGACGGGCGTGGATCGCGAAGGCCTGTGGGCGCACACCCTGGAGATGGAAGTAGGGATCACCGAGCGGTTCATGGTGGCCGCCTACGTGGATTTCGAACAGCCCTCAGGCGAAGCCTTCAAGTACGTCCAGAGCCGGATCGTCGCTGCCCGTTACCGTTTCGGCGAACCCGGCGAACACTTCTTCGACACGGCCATCTACATGGAATACTACCTGCCCCGGCCCGACTATCAGAACGATCCCAAGGAAAAGCTGGAAGCCCGGCTCATCCTCGAACGGCCGATTGGCAAGGGTGCGCTGCGCATCAACACCATCTTCGAGAAGGTCACCAGTGGACCGAAGATCGATGAAGGCGTGGAGGTCGAATACGGGATCAGCTACTACGCCCCCTGGAACGGGCGCCTGAGCCTGGGCCTGGAATACTACGGCGGCCTGGGCGAGCTGGCCGCCGTCACGCCCGGCGCCCAGAAGCACTACCTGGTGCCCGCCCTCACCTGGAAGTTCACCGACCACCTCAAGTGGAATGTCGGCATCGCCGCCGGCCTCACCGACGCCAGCGACGACGTGGTGATCAAGAGCCTGCTGGAGTGGGAGCTGTAGGCAAACGCAGAAAGGGACACCCCACCCTGTTTCGCCTAACTGGCTGTTGAAAAAGCCCATCCACGGGCTTTTTCAACAACCTGCCAACGCCTATTTGAGCTTGGCGAACGCCGCCGCCATGGCGGTTCCGGCAGGCCGTCCGGACTGGCGGCGTTTCTGCGCTCGCGGCTTGCCGGCCGGTTTCTTCGCCTTGCCCTGCGGACGTTCGGCTTTTTCGTCCAGGCGCATGCTCAGGGCGATGCGCTTGCGCTCGGCGTCCACCTCCAGCACCTTCACCTGCACCACGTCGCCGGCCTTGACCACTTCGCGGGGATCCTTGACGAAACGATCCGAGAGTTTGGAGATGTGCACCAGACCGTCCTGGTGCACGCCGATGTCGACGAAGGCGCCGAAGTTGGTGACGTTGGTGATCACCCCTTCGAGCTGCATGCCCGGTTCGAGATCGGCGAGGGTCTCGACGCCCTCGCGGAAGCGGGCGGTGCGGAACTCGGGGCGGGGATCGCGGCCCGGCTTTTCCAGTTCACGCAGGATGTCGCGCACGGTGGGCTCACCGAAGGTCGCGTCGGTGAAGTCGTTGGCGGCGAGGCTGCGCAGCAGCCGGCTGTCGCCGATCAGCTCGCGAATGTCGCGGCCGGTGTGTTCGAGGATGCGCTCCACCACCGGATAGGCTTCCGGGTGCACCGCCGAAGCGTCGAGCGGGTTGGCGCCCTGCATGATCCGCAGGAAGCCCGCGGCCTGTTCGAAGGCCCGGGGACCGAGGCGCGGCACCTTGAGCAGATCGCGGCGTTCGGCGAAGGCGCCGTGCGCCTCGCGAAAGCGCACGATGTTCTCCGCCAGCGTGGGCGAGAGGCCAGCCACCCGTGACAGCAGCGGCGCCGAAGCGGTGTTGACCTCCACGCCCACGGCGTTCACGCAGTCTTCCACCACCGCATCGAGCTTGCGCGCGAGCTTGTGGGCATTCACGTCGTGCTGATACTGGCCGACGCCGATGGCTTTCGGCTCGATCTTCACCAGCTCGGCCAGCGGATCCTGCAGACGCCGGGCGATGGACACGGCGCCGCGGAAGGACACGTCGAGATCCGGAAACTCCTTCGCCGCCAGTGCCGAGGCCGAATAGACCGAGGCGCCGGCCTCGCTCACCACCAGCGAGGTGAGACGCAGCTCCGGATGGCGGCGGATCAGATCCTGCACCAGCCGATCGGTTTCGCGGGAGGCGGTGCCGTTGCCGATGCTGACCAGTTCCACCCGATGCCGGCGTGCCAGTTGCGCCAGGGTTTCGATGCTCTCGTCCCAGCGCTTCTTCGGCGCATGGGGGTAGATGACGGCGGTGTCCAGCAGCTTGCCGGTGGCGTCGATCACCACCACCTTGACGCCGGTGCGCAGGCCGGGGTCGAGCCCCATGACCGGCCGCGGCCCGGCCGGCGCGGCCAGCAGCAGATCGCGCAGGTTCTCGCCGAAGACGCGGATGGCCTCTTCCTCGGCGCGCTCGCGCAGGCGCAGGTTGAGATCGGTCTCGAGCTGCATGGCCACCTTCACCCGCCAGGCCCAGCGCACGGCGGCGGCCAGCCAGGCGTCGGCGGCGCGGCCTTCGTTGCGGATCCCGAAATGGGCGGCGATGGCCCGGTCACAGACGCCCATGGCATTGGCGTCTTCGAGATCGTCCTGCCCCGGCAGATGCAGGCCCAGGCGCAGCACGCCCTCGGCGCGGCCGCGGAACAGCGCCAGGGCGCGGTGGGAGGGAATGTTCCTGATGGGCTCGCGATAGTCGAAGTAGTCGGCGAACTTGGCCCCTTCGCCCGCCTGCCCCTCGATCACCTTCGCGGTCAGCTCGGCTTCCTCCCACAGGCGCTCGCGCAGCGCGCCCACCAGATCGGCGGCCTCGGCCACCCGCTCCATGAAGATCTGGCGCGCGCCTTCGAGCACCGCGCCCGCGTCGGCGAAGCCGGCCTCGGCGTCGATGAAAGCGGCGGCGGCCGCCTCCGGTTCCTGCGCCGGTTCGTCCAGCAGGGCATCGAGCAGCGGCTCGATGCCGGCTTCGCGGGCGATCTGCGCCCGGGTTCTGCGCTTCGGCTTGAAGGGCGCGTAGAGATCCTCCAGCCGGGTCTTGGTTTCGGCGGCCGCGATGGCCTCGCGCAGGGCGTCATCCAGCCTGCCCTGCTCCTCGATGCTGCGCAGGACCACCTCGCGGCGCTCTTCCAGCTCGCGCAGGTAGGCCAGGCGCTCCTCGAGGTGGCGCAACTGGGTGTCGTCGAGGCCGCCGGTGGCCTCCTTGCGGTAACGGGCGATGAAGGGCACGGTGGCGCCACCGTCGAGCAGTTCCACGGCGGCCGTGATCTGGGCGGGCCCGGCGTTCAGCTCGCCGGCCAGGGTTTCGATGATGTCCATGGGATGCTTTCGTGGGAAGATGGGAGCGGGGAGTGTAGCAACCCGCCCGCCTGGCGGGGAGACTTGTCTTTTGCGACGGATTGGGGAAGCCGGCACGGCATGGACTTCGACACGGACATTCTGGTGGTGGGCGCGGGCATCCAGGGCGCGGGCGTGGCCCAGGCGGCCGCCGCAGCCGGCTATCGGGTCACCGTGCTGGAACGCACCGCCGTGGCCGCCGGCACCTCCAGCCGCTCCAGCAAGCTGATCCACGGCGGCCTGCGCTACCTGGAAACCGGCCAGTTCGGCCTGGTGCGCAAGGCCCTGGCCGAACGGGACCGGCTGGTGGCCAACGCCCCGGGGCTGGTGCACTGGCTCGACTTCCACATTCCGGTGTATCGCGACACCTCACGCCGGCCGTGGCAGATCCGCCTGGGCCTGAGCCTCTATGCCCTGCTCGGCGGACTGCGCCCCGGCAACCGTTTCCGCACCCTGCCCCGCGACGCCTGGCCCCAACTGCCCATCCGCCGCGACGACCTGCAGACGGTCTTCGTCTATCGCGACGCCCAGACCGACGACCGGGCCCTGACCCGCGCGGTGATGGCCAACGCCTGCCGCCTCGGCGCCACCCTGCGCTGCCCGGCCCGGCTGCTGCACGCCGAACGCACCGCGGCAGGGATCCGGGCACGCCTCGGCGAAGACGGGGGCGAGACGACCCTGCATGCCCGGGTGCTGGTCAATGCCGCCGGGCCGTGGGTGAACCGGGTGCTGGAGACGATTGCCCCGCGCGCCGGGGCCCTGGAAATCGATCTGGTCCAGGGCGCGCACATCCTGCTCGACGCGCCGGCGCCGCCCGGCGCCATCTACGTGGAAGCGCCCGAGGATCGGCGCGCCGTGTTCCTGCTGCCCTGGCATGAACATACGCTGGTCGGCACCACCGAAACCGCCTTCCACGGCAACCCGGACGAAGTGGCTCCCCTGCCGGAAGAGATCGACTACCTGCTGGCCGTGTACCGCCACTACGTGCCGGGCCCGACGCCGGCGATCCATGACGCCTTCGCCGGCCTGCGGGTGCTGCCTCGGCAGGAAGGCAGCTTCTTCGCCCGCCCCCGCGACACCCTCCTGCACCCCGGACCGGAACGGGTGCTCAGCCTCTACGGCGGCAAGCTCACCGGCTACCGGGCCACCGCCGAAGACGTGCTGGAACGGATCCGCCCCTGGCTGCCCCCGCGAACCCCGGTGGCCGATACACGAACGTTATCGCTTGGGGAGACAACGTAAGGGCGCGGCGCGAGCCGCGATCATGACAGGGACGAGCTACAAGAGTAGGGATTCCTGACTTCGATTTCCTTCTCACTTGTCCCTCGGCCTGTTCATCGCGGCGAGGGCGCCGCTCCTGCGCAAGGAACCCGGCCCGTTGCGTCAGGCCCTGCCCACGTTGGTGTCGAAAGGCGTGTGATAGTAGGTGCTCTCCTCGGCGGAGTAGCGCAGTTCTTCCAGCAACAGCTTGTAGCGCTGTTCGGCGGTGGCGATGTCGGCGCAGTCCTCGCAGGCGGGATCGCCGCAGGGCTGGCGGGTGTAGAGCCAGAAGTGGACGGCGCCGGCCAGAAGGGCCGAGCCGATCTCCCAGGGATCGGCTTCCGGGTGTTCGGCCATCAGGCGATTGCCCAGATCCACGGCGGCATCGGCCACCTCGTCGAACAGCGTTTCGGGTTGTTCCGTGTCGCTCATGGTGGTCTCCAGACAGGTTGGGCTATATTGGGATCATACACCGCTTCGGCAAGGAGCAAGCGATGCCGCAACCGCGTGGAATCCTCTTCGACATGGACGGCGTGCTCTACGTGGGCGAACAGGCCGTGCCCGGCGCCGCGGCAACCCTGGCCTGGTGCCGGGCGCAGGGGATCCCGTTCCTGTTCCTGACCAACACCTCCTCACGGCCGCGCACGGCGCTGGTGGCAAAGCTGGCGCGACTGGGCATCCCGGCGCAGGAGGACGAGCTCCTCACCCCGCCGGTGGCCGCCCGGGCCTGGCTGGCCGAGCACGTGGACGGCCCGGCTGCCCTGTTCGTGCCGGAAGCGACGACCCGCGAATTCCGGGATCTGCCCGTGGCGGGGCGCGACGCGGCCACGGCCGCCGCCGTGGTAGTGGGCGATCTGGGCGAGGGCTGGGACCATGCCACCCTCAATGCCGCCTTCCGCCTGCTGATGACCGAACCCCCGGCCACGCTGGTGGCCCTGGGGCTCACCCGTTACTGGCAGGCGCCCGACGGCCTGCGCCTCGACGTGGGGCCGTACGTGAAAGCGCTCGAGTATGCCGCCAGCTGCGAGGCCGTGGTGCTGGGCAAGCCGGCGGCGCCGTTCTTCCGCGCGGCGCTGGATGCCCTCGGCCTGCCCGCCGCATCGGTGATCATGATCGGCGACGACATTCGCGGCGACGTGGCGGCGGCCCAGGCCGTGGGGATCCGGGGCCTCCTGGTGCGCACCGGCAAGTTCCGCCCCGCCGATCTCGAAGGCGACATCCGGCCCGATGCGGTGCTCGATTCCATCGCCGCGCTGCCGACCTGGTGGCAGAAGAATGCCTGACGCCGCGCCAGCGGCTTTCTGCTACGCTCGAGCCACAAGAACCGGGACAGGGAGGAAGGACACATGGCCCGCAACATCGTGATCTGTTCGGACGGCACGGGCAACACGGCCAACAAGAACCGCGGCACCAACGTCTTCAAGCTGTTCGAGATGGTGGATCTGCACGATCCCGAGCGGGAGCAGATCACCTTCTACGACGACGGCGTGGGCACGGCCGCCTTCAAGCCCCTGGCCCTCCTGGGCGGCGCCTTCGGCTGGGGGCTGAGCCGCAACGTGCGGCATCTCTACGCCTCGCTGGCCCGGGTCTACCGGCCCGGCGATCATATCTATCTGTTTGGCTTCAGCCGCGGCGCCTTCACGGTGCGCACCCTGGCCGGCCTCATCACGCGCATCGGCATCATCGACGCGGCGCGCGCGCAGAACGAGGCGGAACTGCGCAAACGGGTGCGCGAAGCCTGGCGCGCCTACCGGCACGACAATCACGCCTGGCTGGAACGGCTGCTGGGCTTCTGGCATCGCCGGCCGGACATCGATGCCTTCGCCCGCGAACACTGCCATGACCTCACGCACGATCTGCCCGCCGCCGGCCGCGGTCACGGCAAGGCGCGGATCCGTTTCATCGGCGTGTGGGACACGGTGAGCGCGGTGGGCTTTCCCGTCCTCTGGGTGGCCGATGCGATCAATTGCCTGATCTACCGTTACAAGTTCCCCAACTATCGGCTCAGTCCCTGCGTGGAGCGGGCCGCCCAGGCCCTGTCGCTGGACGACGAGCGCAAGACCTTCCACCCGCGCCTGTGGGACGAGTCACGGGAAGGCGAGCTGGCCGGACGCATCCAGCAGGTGTGGTTCGCCGGCGTGCATTCCAACGTGGGCGGCGGTTATCCCAAGCAGGGCATGTCGCTGGTGGCCCTGGAATGGATGATCCGCCAGGCGGAGGCGGCGGCCCCCGATCCGGCCGAGCGCCTGCGCCTGGTGGCCGCGGACAGGGCGTGGCTGCGGGAGCACCGCAACGTGCACGACAAGCTGTACGATTCCCGGGCGGGCCTTGCCGTCTATTACCGCTACGCGCCGCGTGACGTGCACTTCCTGTGCCGTCACATCCGCCGCCCCTGCGCCTTGCCGCCCTGGAAGCACTGGCCCAACGCGACCACCACACCGAAGATCCACGCCAGCGTGGTGCGGCGCATCCTGCTGGCCACCGACGGCTACGCCCCCGGCAACCTGCCGGCGGACATGATCCTGGTGGACACCGAACACGAAGCCTGCCGCTGGACGAACTTCGTCGAGGACTACCGGGCCTCCCTGGGCCCCGGCGAGAACAGCCTGCTCGACCGCGCCCGCGGCCTCGTTCGGCTGCGCCAGGCGGCCGGCTGGGCATTCATGATCCTCAGCCTGCTGCTCATCGCGCGCTCCCTGCCGGCGGATCTGTGGCAACGCGGGCCCCTTTCGATCGCCGGCTACTTCGTCGGCAGCGAGTTCGTGGCCAACCTGTTCCAGCGCCGCTTCGCCTGGCTGTATGCCGCCCTGGCCGGCACCTTCGCCCTCACCCTGTGGCTGCGGCTGCACATTCGCCAGCGCTGGTCGGAAGCCTGGCACCGGCTGCGCGGGGAGCATTTGGCCCGGCCCGCCCCTCACCCCGACCCTCTCCCTCCGGGAGAGGGAGCCCTCCGTTCAGGCCGTGATCCGTAGGAGCGGCGCAAGCCGCGATGAATCCCGCCAATTTGACCGGCCCCCCCCTCACCCCGACCCTCTCCCGGCGGGAGAGGGAGCCCTCCGTTCGGGGCGTGATCCGTAGGCGCGGCGCCCTCGCCGCGATTCCGTGATGGCACCCCATGCAGGCGCAAGCCGCGCCTATTCAACCGAGGGCGGTTCCGGAACGGGGCCGAGCAGCCGGGCGGCCTGTTGCAGGGTGCGATCCACCAGCTTGCGGGTTTCGCCGGAGAGGCCGGGGCGGATTGCTTCGAGGTGCATGGCGCCTTCGCGGATCCGGGTTTCGAGCCGGGCGCGGGCGCTGGCCACGTCGTTGCGCCGCAGATCGGCCAGCAGCGCCATCTCCGTCTGCAGGCGGTTGGCCGCGGTGAAGGCGGCCGCGTCCACGTAGCTGTCGCTGAGCAGGGTGAGGCTGGCGAAGAAGGTCACCAGGGCACCGAACACGGCCCCCAGCACTGCGCTCAGAACGTAACCCCATGGATGGCGAATGGCGGGCGGCATCGACGGGCTCCTCAGGTGGTCAACAGCTGGTAGAGGCCGATCAGGGCCCCGGCCACGGTCAGACAGAAGGCACAGGCGAGCACGATGCGCAGCCCCTGCGGCAGGGCGCGGACTCTTTGCAGCCAGGACACGCGCTCACCCCTCCCCGCCCAGGAAGATGTCCTTGTAACCGGCGTAGATCGAGCCGATCAGCACCGGCCACAACACCAGCCAGCCGAGCATGAAGGGGATGGAGGCCAGGATCGCCAGCACTAACAGCACCAGACCATAGATCAGGAAGGGCAGAACATTGCGCAGACAGCCGCGGAAGCTCAGGCCCAGCGCCTCGGTCACGCCCAGCGTCGGATGCAGCACGACCAGCGCCGGCGCGAACCAGAACAGCATGGCCACCGGGATGGCCACCAGGGCCACCACCAGCAGCATCAGCAGCATCCCCACCGCATCGGGCGGCACGGCGCCCGGGCTCATCGCGCCGCTTTCGAGTCCCTGCATGGCATTGAGCATGTCCCGACCCATGCCGAAGGTCATCATCAGCGCCATGGCCACCACGAAGATCAGGATGGTGGCCAGAAGGTTGAGCGCCCCCACTGCCACCAGCCGCCCGGTCTGCTCCCGGAAACCGGCGAACACGTGGGCCACCTCCAGCGGCCGGCCCCGATCCTGATCCCGGCAACCCAGGATCAGGCCGCCCATGAACACCGGCCCCACCAGATAGGACGCCAGCGACAGGATCGGCACCGTGCCGAGAATGATCATGATCACCAGGAAGATGATGATGTTGAGAATCCATACCCACGGATCCTGCCTGAACAGGCGGAACCCCTCCCCCAGCCAGCGGGAGCCATGTCCCGCCGGACAGGCGCGCGGGGATGGCAGCAGTTCCGCGCCCGGATTGGGTTCCGTGCGCTGGGGGGCAAGGGGCGAATCACTGTCGTGCATGTGCGATCTCCATCATTGTTGTCGTTGTTGTCCGTCCTGACTGCGCCGGCGTCGTCGAACCGAGTCTAGCCACAAAGTCCGCAAAAGGCCATTCGCCCGGCGGATCTGCTATCCTGCGCCCCTTCCGTTCGCCGTTCGCTGTCCCATGCCCGAAGGTCCCGAAATCCGCCGCGCCGCCGCCCTGCTGGACGCGGCCCTGGCCGGCCGCGTCGCCAGACGCCTCACCTTCGCCCGCGCCGATCTCCAGTCCCGCGCCCGAGCGCTGGAAGGCCGCCGCATCGTCTCGGTGCGGGCCCGGGGCAAGGCCATCCTGACCCGCTTCGAGAACGAGCGCTACATCTACAGCCACAACCAGCTCTACGGACGCTGGCAGGTGAGCGAGGACGGCCGCCAGCCCGACAGCCGCCGCAGCCTGCGGCTGGCCATCCACACCGGCGGGCCCGCCGCCTTTCTCTACAGCGCCTCCGACATCGCGATCCTGACGCCCGCCGAGCTGGCCGCCCATCCCTATCTCGCCCGGCTCGGCCCGGACCTGCTCGATCCGCGGGTGGACGAGGCCACGGTGCTCGCCCGGCTGGAGGAACCCCGCTTCGCCCGCCGCGGCCTGGTGGCGCTGCTGCAGGATCAGCGCTTTCTGGCCGGGATCGGCAACTACCTCGCCGCCGAGATCCTGCACCACTGCCGCCTCCATCCGGCCGCCCGGCTGCGGGATCTCGACAGCGATCACCGCCAGGCCCTGGCCGACGCCTGCCTGGCCCTGCCCCGCCAGTCGCTGGCCACCGGCGGCATCACCAACACCCTGTCGCGGGCCGCCGCCCTGCAGCAGCGGGGCGCCCCCTTCGAGGCGGCCCGTTTCCTGGTCTACCGGCGCGCCGGGCTGCCCTGCTACCGCTGCGGACGGCCCATCGAAAAGGCCCGCCTCGTGGGCAAGACCACCTACTGGTGCCCCACCTGCCAGGGCGGAGACGCCTGACGCCATGCTGCAGTTCGACGACGTTGCCCTGCGCCGCGGCCCCCGCCTGCTGTTCGAGGGCGCCGGCTTCCGCCTGCATCCCGGCCAGAAGGTGGGCGTCACCGGGGCCAACGGCTGCGGCAAGTCGAGCCTGTTCGCCCTGGTGCGCGGCGAACTGGCCGCCGACGCTGGCCGCGTGCGCCTGCCGGCCGACTGGACCCTGGCCCACGTGGCCCAGGAAACCCCGGCGCTCGACACCCCGGCCCGCGACTACGTGCTCGACGGCGATGCCGAACTGCGCCGCCTCCAGGCCGCGCTGGTCGAGGCCGAAGCCCGCAGCGACGGCGACGCCCAGGCCCGCCTGCACGAACGGCTCGACGCCATCGACGCCTGGTCGGCCCCGGCCCGTGCCGCCCGCCTGCTCAGCGGCCTGGGCTTCGCCGAAGCGGATCACGGGCGTCCGGTGAAGGCCTTCTCCGGCGGCTGGCGCATGCGCCTGAATCTGGCCCGGGCGCTCATGTGCCGCTCCGATCTGCTGCTGCTCGACGAACCCACCAACCACCTGGATCTGGAAACGGTGATCTGGCTGGAAGGCTGGCTGCAACGCTACCGGGGCCTGCTGCTGCTCATCTCCCACGACCGCGACTTCCTCGACCGGGTGACGGACCATATCCTGCACATGGCGCAGGGGCGCGTGCGTCTCTACACCGGCAACTATTCCGACTTCGAACGCCAGCGCGCCGAACGGCTGGCCAGCCAGCAGGCGGCCTTCGAGAAACAGCGGCGGGAAATCGCCCACATGCAGGCCTTCGTGGCCCGCTTCCGGGCCAAGGCCACCAAGGCGAAACAGGCCCAGAGCCGGCTCAAGGCCCTGGAGCGCATGCAGAAGATCGCCGCCGCCCACGTGGACTCGCCCTTCCGCTTCGCCTTCCCCCCACCGGCGCAACTGCCCCGGCCCCTGCTGGCCCTCGACCACGTCGCCTTCGGCTACGGGGAAACGGATCTGCTGTGCGACGTGAACCTGACCCTCAACCCCGGCGACCGCCTCGGCCTGCTCGGCCCCAACGGCGCCGGCAAGTCCACCCTGATCCGCCTGCTGGCCGGCGAACTGACGCCCCGCCGCGGAAGCCGCCAGGCCGCCCGCCATCTGGCGCTCGGCTACTTCGCCCAGCACCAGCTCGAACAGTTGCGGGCCGCCGACTCGCCCCTCATGCACCTGCAACGCCTGGCGCCCGACGCCCCCGAACAGCGCCTGCGCGACTTCCTCGGGGGCTTCGGCTTCGGCGGTGATCGGGTTCTGGAGCCGATGGCCCCCTTCTCCGGCGGCGAGAAGGCCCGCCTGGTGCTGGCCCTGCTGGTCTGGCAACGGCCCAACCTGCTGCTGCTCGACGAGCCCACCAACCACCTGGATCTGGAAATGCGCCTGGCCCTGACCACCGCCCTGCAGGATTTCGACGGCGCCCTGGTGGTGGTCTCCCACGACCGCCACCTGCTGCGCAGCGTCACCGATCGCTTCCTGCTGGTGCATGCGGGCCGCGTCAGCCCCTTCGACGGCGATCTCGACGACTACCGCCAATACCTCCTCGAACGGGAACGGGACACGCCCTCCGCCACGCCCCCGGCCCCGGCCCCGTCCGCCAACCGCCGCGAACAGCGCCGCCGCGACGCCGAACGCCGCCAGCGCAGCGCACCGCTGCGCAAGGCCATAAACGACCTCGAGCAACGGCTTGAACGCCTGGAAGCCGAACGCGCGGAACTGGAAGTCACCCTCGCCGATCCCGCCCTCTATGAAGACACCAACAAACCCCGTTTGCTCGACCTGCTGGCCCGCCAGGCCGATCTGCGCCGGGAAATCGAGGCCGTGGAGGCGGCATGGCTGGAAAAGAACGAGGCGCTGGAAGGAATGGAGGAAGCCTGAGCCTCAACGGTCGCGGCGAGGCAGGTCAGTGTAGGCGCGGCGCAAGCCGCGACCTGCACAACGACCGGCATCACCTACCCGACATGGCGGCTCCGCTGCGCTTGAGCCGTATATGGTCTCCTCCCGTTTTGCAAGACGTTGTACCAAACTTCGACAGGGACAGGATTGCGCTCGTATATCCGGCCTGTTTGTGAGGCTTTTTGCGCCTCTGGCCTCGATGAGATCTGCGCGTATCGTCCTAATCGCCCTAGCGGCTTGTCCCAGCCTACGGCTCAAGCAGGTTTTCGATACGCCGGTCTGACCTGTTTGTCATCGCTCGCCACAGCGTCTTCGCAATCGTCGGCAGGCTAACTCTCCAAATCGTTCCTCGCGGGCCCTGCCCGCCTTCAGACCGGGCGGTAATCCGCCCGGTATTCCGTCTTGTTCCTCAATACCGCCCACCCCATCCGGGCCATCTTGTTGGCCAGCGCCACCACCGCCTTGTTGTAGCCGCGCTCCGCCCGGATCCGGTTGATCCAGCGGCTGAGCCGGTCATCCTTCCCCGCCGCCGCCTTCACCACCGACCGCGCTCCATGCACCAGCAGACTGCGCAGATAGCCGTCTCCCCGCTTGCTGATCCCCTGCAGCCGTTCCTTCCCTCCGCTACTGTGTTGGCGGGGCACCAGACCCAGGGATGCGGACACATCCCGTCCCCGCCGCCAGGCCCGGCCGTCGCCGATCTGGCTGTAGAAAACCGGCGCCACCACCGGCCCGTAACCCGGGATCGCCCGCAGCCGCTTCACCGCCTCGTTCCGGCGGCTGTAGCCTTCCAGTTCCCGGGTGTAAAACGCAATGTGCGCGTCCAGCTCCTGAAACCGCCGGTAACTCTCCCACAACAGCTGCCGAAACCACTCGCTCAGGCCATTCTCCGCCTCCGACAGCACCTCCGGCAGGCGACGCCGCAGCGTATTCACCCCCTTGGGCAGAACAATCCCGTATTCCCCCAGCAGACCCCGTATCTGGTTGACCAGCGCCGTGCGGTCCGCAAGACAGCGCTCGCGCAGACGGTGCAGCGCCTGGATGTCCTGCTGCTCCGGTGTCTTCACCGACACAAACCGCATTTCCGGCCGCACCACCGCTTCGGCTATCGCCAGCGCGTCGTTGTAATCGTGCTTGTTCCCCCGCACAAACGGCTTCACGTACTGCGGCGGAATCAGCTTCACCTCGTGGCCCAGTGCCTGCAGCTCCCGCGCCCAGTAGTGGGCGCTCGCGCAGGCTTCCATCCCCACCAGGACCGGCTCCAGGTTCGCAAAATACGCCAGCACCTGCCCTCGCCTCAGCATCCGCTTGCGCACCACCTTGCCCCGCTCGTCGCAGCACACCACGTGAAACACGTGCTTTGCCAAATCCAGTCCAACCGTCGTAATCTTGCTCATGGTCTCCTCCTCCTTCTTCGATGGATGGTGAAGTGCTTCCATCTTGGCGCATCGTGACGCCGTTTTTAAGGGGGGGAGGAGACCATCTCATCGCCCTACGCAATCCTGAATAGCTCGCTCGCCCTGTAGGCGCGGCGCCCCCGCCGCGATGAACGATTCAACCATCAACCCATCTGTTGTACCGCCACCGGCAGATCCCCAAACCCCGGCAGGGCGGCGATCCGCCGGCGCAGATCCCGGGCGCGGGCGGGAAAGCGGGTGAAGGCGCCGATGGCGTTGTCGTAGGCGGGCAGGGTGAGGCGCAGGCGGCTGGCGAACTCGCCGCGCAGCCTGCGGTAGGCCAGGCAGGCGCTGTTGCGCAGATCGGCGGGGGCGACGAAGTTCATCACCAAGAGCCCGTCCTCGCCAAGATGCCGGCACAGCAGGCGGCACCAGCGGGGGTTGGCCGGCACCGCGCGCACCGGTTCGCCGTCCCGTTCGCCGAACAGATCGTCGATCACGAGATCGAAGGGCGGGCCGGAATAGGCTTCCAGCCAGGCCACCGCATCGGCCTCGATCAGCTCGGCCATCACCGGGGTGACGCCGAAGAAGCGCCGCGCCACCTGCAGGTGCACCGGATTGAGCTCCACGCCCGTGATGGTCTCCACCGCCAGGTGGCGGCGGATCTGGCGGATCACCGTGCCGCCGCCCACGCCTAGCACCAGCACCCGGCGCACCGCCCCCGGCGGCGCCAGCAGCGCCGGCAGCCACAACAGGTCCCAGATCCCCCCGGCCTGCGCGGCCTGGGGCCGGTACTGGCTGTGGAACACGCCGTCGGTGTACAGCCGCCGGGTGCGCCCGGCGCTGCGCACCTGATAGCACACGCCCCCCTGCCGCTTTTCCCAGAGTATGGCCACGCCGGTTCCTCAGCCCGTCGTCATGCCCGGCGACTGCCGTGGCAGCGCAGTTCGAAGGCGTTGTCCTGTCTGCACCCTCACCCCGACCCTCTCCCTGAGGGAGAGGGCGCCCTTCGTTGGCGCACCTTCATCCCGGCAGAAATGACGAACCCCCTTTGTAGGCGCGGCGCAAGCCGCGATAATCGAAGAACATCGGTTTCGCATCACGCCGAATCGGGCAGCGCCATCTGCCAGAAGGCATGATCCTTGTTCAGGAACTCGTCGTAGGGAATGTAGTGGGAACCGTCGCAGGAGAAGGTGAGGCCGACGATCCCGTTGAAGATGTTGAGGGTGCCCGAGCGCAGGTAGAACATTTCGTCCATGAAGCGCAGGGTGCGGAAGCCGTCGAGGATCGGGCGGACGAGCCCGGCGGGCACGATGGCGTCCTTCGGGTAGGGGGTGCGCGGGTAGGCCAGGCAGATGTCCGGGTCCACGAGCTGATCCATGTCCAGCAGGCGGTAGCGGTACGGGTCGTCGTACAGCCAGATGATGGCCCGGCTGGAGGAGAAGTGCAGGATGATGTGGAAAACGCCCCGGTCGGTCATCAGCTCCTCCACCACGCTGAGCACCGTGTCCATGTTCCGGTCCATGAGGCTCTCGACCCGGGTCTGATGGAACACCGTGCCGCGGATGGACGGGTCGCCCTTGATCTGCCGCCAGTAGCGCGGTTCCTCGTAGAGTTCCTTGGTCAGGGGCAGTTCGCGCAGATCGAAATCGGCGCCGATGAAGCCGAGCACCCGGCCCGTGTCGTTGCGCACCACCTGAATGGCGGTGAGCGAGGGGCGCTTCATGCGCATGCTGATATAGGTGCCCGAGAGCAGGAAGCCGTCGGCCGGCACCGCCTCCTTCATGTAGGGCCGCTGCGAACGATCCCGCCGGTAGTCCCCGGTGAGGATCCCTTCCTTGCTGATGTTGTCGCTGAGCTGGATGCCCTCGGTGTTGAGCGCATACAGATACTTGCAGTAGGGCACCTTCGGCAGCGCGCCCTGCAGCACTTCGTCGAGGCGCACGCGGTCGGGCCAGACCTTCGCCGCCTCGGCGGCCACGTCCTGGAGCGGTTTCCTGAGCAGTTCGGTGAGCATGGCCCGCTGGCGGGCGATGCTTTCCTGCAGGGTGTCCCGGGGTTGATCCATCGTCTGGTTCCGTCATCGACAATGCAGGCAAGTTTACCCCCGATGGCCTGTCCGGGTCATGACCGGCTTGGCTTTTGGCCTGTGCTATATTGCACAGCATGTCGCTGCCCGATCGGGAACAACAGATCCGCCAATCGCATGCCCTGCTCATCCGCCAGGTGGTGAAGGCCTGCGCCAACCGCGACGCGCTGCCCACCCTGGAAGGGATGCTGGAGATCGCCGGGCAGCAGGGCTGGACCAACCTGGTCACGGCCATCCGCGCCATCCTGGCCGGCCAGCGCGACGAGCGCGTGCTGGCCGGCCTCGACGCCGAGGACATGGTGATCGTGCGCAGCATCCTCGAAGGCCTGCAGAACCCCGCCAGCCTGCCGGAGCCGGCCGAGACCGCCCAGCCCGAGATGGCCGCCCCCGGCCTGGCCCGGATGATCCACGCCGCCGCCACCGGCGACGCCGAAGCCCTGCAGGCGGTGGCCTTCATGGCCGAGCAGATGACCGCCACCCACGGCGACCTGCGCCGCCTCGGCGGCCAGCTCAAGCGCCTGGTGGACGGCGAACGGGCGCCGGAAGTCCTCTGCGCCGGCATGAGCCAGAGCGGCCGGCAACTCGTGCACAACCTGCTGGAGGAACTGGCCCGGCTCGAGGCCCACTGAGCCCGGCTTGCCCCGGTTGCCAAGCCCGCAGGCATTGATTAGTCTGGAAGTATTCCAGCACCCCGCCAAGAATCCCGCCGGGCGTCAAAGCTGTTCCCAACGTGCGCCCCGATCCGCGCCGATTGCTTAATCTTTGACCATTTGCCATCATGGAAACCGTCCACACGGCGGCTTCACGGCACGTCTGACCGGAATCCGCGGGACGCCAAGGGATGAACGAATCGATTGCACAATCCCTGCTGGCCTCGCTGCAGCACCCGGCGCTGCGGGACGCCACCGACACCCTGCTGCTGGTGCTGGATGGGGAGGGGCGGATCGTGCTGTTCAACCGCGCCTGCGAACTCTCCACCGGCTATCGCCAGGCCGATCTCCTCGGCCAGCCCTTTCGCACCCTGATCGCCCGCAACCAGTGGGAGAACGTGCGCCGCGCCCTCGCCGGCCTGCCCGACGACGCCCCCGGCACCCATCTCGCCACGCCCTGGATCGGCAAGGACGGCCATGAGCGCTACATCCAGTGGTCGGCCTGCCTGCTGGAGGCGGCCGCGGGCGAGGCCCGGCGGATCATCATCACCGGCATCGACATCACCGGCTATCGGGAGACCCTGCGCAGCCGCCTGGACGCCGACAGCCGCTACCGGGCCCTGGTGGAAACCAGCGCCGAGGTGATCTGGGAATTCGACACCGACGCCGTCTACCGTTACGTCAGCCCGCGGGTCACCGACGTCCTCGGCTATGCGCCTCATGAAGTGATCGGCCGCAGCCTCTACGCCTTCGTCAGCCCCGCAGAGGCCGAGCGCCTGCGGCCGCTGATGGCGGAGCTGTTCCGCCGCCGCGAGCCCTTCCAGCACTTCATCAACCATCGCCGCCACAAGGACGGGCGCGAGGTGATCCTCTCCTGCTCCGGCGTGCCCTTCTTCGACAACCGCGGCGAACTGCTGGGCTATCGCGGCATGTCCCGCGACGTGACCGAACTGCAACGGGCCGAGGCGCGCCTGCGCGAGAGCGAGGAGCGCCTGCGCCTGAGCCTGGAACTGGCCGGCATCGGCGCCTGGGACTGGCACCTTCCCTCCGGGCGGCTCTACTGGTCCGACAACGTCTGGCGCCTGCTGGGCCATGAGCCCGGCGATCTGGTGCCCGACTATGCCACCTTCCTTGCCTGCGTCCACCCCGAGGATCGCGCCGGGGTGGAAGCCGCCGTGGCGCGCTGCCTCGAAACCGGCGAGCCTTACGACGTGGAACACCGGGTAGTGCGGCCCGACGGCACGGTGCACTGGGTGCGCGGCGTGGGCAACCTGCAGCGGCGGGACGGCGAGCCGGAGCGGATGCTGGGGGTGTTCATGTCCGTCGACGCCCGCAAACGGGCCGAACGGCAGCTCCAGGCCTCGGAGCGCAAGTACCGTTTCCTGGTCGACAACGCCGCCGACGCCATCGCCCTCATCGACGAAACCGCCACGGTGGTGGAAGTGAACCGCCAGGCCTGCCTGCTGTTCGGCCATTCCCGCGAGGAGATGATCGGCCAGCTCGCCTTCAACTTCTCTCCCCCCGCGCGCCGCGAACGGCAGCTCGAACTCTTCCATCAGGTATTGCAAAGCGGCGGCCCCGTCACCGAGGAAACCTGGGTCCGCAACCGCAACGGCCTGGACGTGCCGGTGGAAATGCGCGCCACCCGCCTGCACCTGGAGGAAGGAAGCCTGGTCCAGGTCATCATTCGCGACGTCACCGAGCGCCGGGAACGGGAAGCCGCCCGCCTGGCCCGCGAACGCCGCCAGCGCGACGCCCTGGTGCGCGAGGTGCATCACCGCATCAAGAACAACCTGCAGGGGATCCTGGGGCTGCTGCGCAACCAGGCCTTCGGCAATCCGGCCCTCACCGCCGGCCTCGAGAAGATCATCCAGCAGGTGCAGTCCATCGCCCTCATCCACGGCATCCACGGCCAACGCCCCGACGGCGCCCTGCTGCTGTGCGAACTGCTGCCGGCGCTGCTGCGCAGCATGCCCGGCTATCCCCAGGGCCACCGCGGACACGAACTGGCGCGCGAGCAGGACCACGCCCTGGCCATCCGCGAGGAAGAGGGCGTGGCCGTGGCCCTGATCCTGGGCGAGCTGCTGGCCAATGCCGCCAAGCACGCCCGGGATTTCTCGCGCCCCGTGGCCGTGCATCTGCGCGCGGCCCACGGCCAGGGCGAGATCCGGATCACCTCGCCCGGCGCCCGCCTGCCCGACGGCTTCGACTTCGCCAGCGGACGGCAATGCCACACCGGCCTGGAACTGGTGAAGGCCCTCATGCCCCGCGAGGGGCTCGAACTGGCATACCGACAGACGGAAACGGGCGTGCTCACCCTGATTGGCCTGCGCGCCCCCCTCGTGCAGGCGGCGCCCCTGGATGCCGTCCACCCCCCACCCCACGACAACGACAACCCGACCGACACCCTGACGGGAGATGCGCAATGACCCAGCAACCCACCCTCCTCATCGCCGACGACGACCGGCTGGTGCTCGCCACCCTGGCCAAGCACCTGCGCCAGGCCGGCTACCAGGTGCTCGAAGCCGGCCACGGCGAAGAGGCCCTGGCCCTGTGCGACGAACACCGGCCAGACCTGGCCCTGCTCGACATCCGCATGCCGGGCCTCGACGGCCTGGAAACCGCCGCCGAGCTGCAGAAGACCACCGGCACCCCCTTCATGGTGATCTCGGCCTACGGCAACCCCGAATATGTGGAGCGCAGCATCGAACTGGGCGCCATGGGCTACCTCATCAAGCCGCTGGATCCCACCCAGATCCTGCCGGCGGTGGAAGCGGCCCTGAACAAGGCCGTGGAACTGCGGCAACTGCAGCAGACCACGGAGCAGCTCCAGACCGCCCTGGAGGGCAACCGCACCACCAGCATCGCCGTGGGCCTGCTGATGGAGCGCTGCCACCTGGATCGCATGGCCGCCTTCGAGAAACTGCGCCGCCACGCCCGCTCCGAGCGGCGCAAGCTGGCCGAGGTGGCCGAGGAGGTGGTGCGCTGCGCCGAACGGCTCTACGAAGTGGCACGCAGCAAGACCTGAATGACTTACTATGAATATGGTGTTAGTCTCTTTCTAAACTGTCATGACACCTGGCCGATAAACCCAATCTGACCGGGCGACCGAAAACCCCGTCCCCCTCAGGATCTGGCCATTCCCCGCCAGAAGCGCCTTGGAACCCGGCCCCACCTGCCGGAAAACCCTCGTCGTCAGAAATACCGGAACCTGCATGACCGCTACCGATTCGCACCGTGAAAACCCCGGCTGCCCGGCGCCGGCAGCCGAAAACGATGCCCTGGCGCAGAAACTGCGCTGCGTGGTGGAGCAGACCGCCGACATCGTGCTCATCACCGACGTGCGCGGCGTCATCGAATACGTCAACCCCGCCTTCGAGCGCATCACCGGCTATTCCCGGCAGGAAGCCATCGGCCAAAAACCCAGTATCCTGCGCTCGGGGATCCAGGGCAGGGACTTCTATGCCAACCTCTGGCGCACCATCAGCCGCGGCGACGTCTTTCACGACACGGTGGTCAACCGGCGCAAGGACGGCAGCCTCTACTACGAGGACAAGACCATCACTCCCCTGTTCGACGCCGAAAGGCGCCTCATCGGTTTCGTGTCCACCGGGCGGGACATCACCGAACGCCTGCGCTCGCAGAAGCGCCTGAGCTTCCTGGCCAACAACGATCCCCTCACCCGCCTGCCCAACCGCCGCCATTTCACCGCCATGCTCGAACAGGCGTGCCGGCGGGCCGAATCCCTCGGCCATGCCCTGGCGGTGATCTGCTTCGATCTCGACCGCTTCCAGCTCGTGAACAAGGCCCTGGACACCCCCCGCGCCGACGACATCCTCAAGCGCCTGGCCCAGCGGCTCAGGGAACACCTACGCAGCGACGATCTGCTGGCCCGGCTGGACGGGGATCGCTTCGCCGTCCTCCTTGAAGGCCCCGATGCCGAAGCCGAGGCCCGCATCGTGGCCGAAAAGCTGCGCGCCGTGCTGCAACGGCCCTTCGATGGAGAGGAAGAAGACATCATCCTCACCGCCAGCTTCGGCATCGCCCTGTACTCCGGCGCAGCGGACGGCGATCCCCTCCACCAGGCCGAGGAGGCCCTGCGGGAGATCAAGCGCCAGGGCGGCAACGGCATCGGCTGGTTCGCCAGCGGGCGGGACACCGCGGCCCGCGAACGCCTGTCGCTGCGCAGCCGCCTGCACCGGGCCCTGGAACGGGAGGAGTTCGTCCTCCACTACCAGCCCAAGGTGGACGCGGCAGGCCGGGGGGTGCTGGGGGTGGAGGCCCTGCTGCGCTGGCAGCCGCCGGACGCGGAGCCGGTCTATCCGGACGCCTTCATCCCGGAACTGGAGGAAACCGGCCTGATCGTGCCGGTGGGCGAATGGGTGGTGGCCGAAGCCTGCGCCCAGCTCCGGCGCTGGCGCGACGCGGATCTCGGGCCCTTCACCATGGCGGTGAACGTCTCGGCCCGCCAGATCGGCCGCGGCAAACTGCTGGAGACCGTACAGGAGCAACTGCAACGGCACGGTCTGGCGGCCGCCGATCTGCACCTGGAAGTGACCGAGAGCCTGCTCATCGACGACGATCCCCGCCTCGACGCCATCCTCCACGCCCTGCACGAATCGGGCGTGGCCCTGGACATCGACGACTTCGGCACCGGCTACGCCTCGCTGACCTACCTGCGGCGCTTTCCCTTCCACACCCTCAAGCTGGATCGGCTGTTCACCGCCAACGTCTGCGAACAGCGCGACAGCGCCACCATCGTCTCGGCCGTGGTGCGCATGGCCCAGGGCTTGCACATGCAGGTGGTGGCCGAAGGCGTGGAGACCGAGACCCAGGCCCGTTTCCTGCGCAACATCGGCTGCGACAGCCTGCAGGGGTATCTCTTCAGCCGCCCCCTGCCCGCCGCCGATCTGGCGGCATACCTGCGTGCTGGCGGCCCAAAAACGACGAACCCCGCCTGAGCGGGGTTCGTTTCCAGCACAAAAGCCGGGACGGCCTTACTGGGCGACCACGTTGCTCGCCTGCGGCCCCTTGGGGCCGTTCTCCACGTCATAGGAGACGGCCTGCCCCTCGGCCAGGGTGCGGAAACCCTCGCTCTGGATGGCCGAGAAATGCACGAACACGTCCGCGCCACCATCATCCGGGGCGATGAAGCCGAAACCCTTGGATTCGTTGAACCACTTGACTTTGCCAGTTGCCATGAAAAATACCTTTCTTGAATAAAACGGAGATTGCGTGTTGCAGATGGGTCTTTCGGGACGACTCGAGAGGAAAACCGTGGCGGGAAACTTCTGAAGCAGGCCGGAAAAATTCATTTGCAACAGGATTCATCCTAGCAGCCTTTGCCGGCTTTGCCTATGTGCGGGCAGGATTTTTGTGGCGCTCTTCCCACCGCATCTAGCAGGCTGTTGAAAAACGCTGTTTTTCAACAGCCTGCTAAGGCTGGATCCACACCTCCACCCGGCGGTTGCGGCCCAGGTCACGGGTGTCGGCCACCAGGTTGCAGGCACCGAAGCCGCGCACGTGGTGCACCGTCACGCCCCGCTCCCGCAGCGCCCGCTCCACGGCGTCGGCCCGATCCTCCGACAGGGCGAGGTTGTGCATGGGCAGGCGGGAATCCTCGGAGAAGCCGAACAGCATCACCTTGCGTACATGGTGGTTGCGCTGCAGATAGCGGGCCACCCGGTCCAGATCCCGCAGGGCGCGGCTGTCCAGCCCCAGGCCCTCCCGGCGGAAGCGGAAGTCCACCGACAGGCGGCGGGCGCCGGTGACCAGGCGGCGAAACTCGGGCGGACAGCTCGCCGGCACCACCACGGTCAGCGGCCGCACCACCTGGGCCACGAAGCCGCTGGCCGCCACCACCGCCTGACCGGCGGGGCCGATCGCGTATTCCAGAAAATCCCGCGCCTCGGCGTTGTCCAGCCGCGGGCTGGCGTACAGATACAGGCGGCGGGTCAGGGCATAGCTCTCGGTCTCCACGTTGAAGCGCGAGGGCAGGCGGGCGCTGGCCCGCCCGGCCGCCACCGGCAGGGCCCGGCTCCGGCGCACGTAGGGCAGGCCCACGAAACCGATGGCCCGCGGATCGGCGGCCACCGCGTCGGAGAGCCGCGCGTTGGACTCGAAACGCCGCGCCGAGGCCACCAGCCTGTGCTGCTTGCCCAGCACCAGGTGCCGGAAGGTGTCCCAAGTGCCCGACTTGTCGTCACGCGCCAGCACCCGGATCGGCCCCGGCCGCCCGCCCAGCTCGCGCCAGTTGCGGATCCGGCCCGAGAACACCTGCGCCAGGGTGTCCAGATCCAGGCTCGCCAGGGGGTTGTCGGGGTGCACGATCACCGCAATGCCGTCGAGAGCAATCACCCATTCGGCCGCCGGCCGGCCGAAGTCGCCCAGCGCCGCCAGCCGCACGATCTCCCGGTCCTTGATCGGCCGCGAGGCCATGCCGATGTCCGCCTCGCCGGCCAGCAGGCCTTGAAAGGCAGTGGACGAGCCGTGCGCCGCAATCGGCACGCTCACCCGCCGGCCGTCGGGCAGCCGGCCGCTCACCCGCTTCTCGTTGCGCCCGGTCACCTCCACGCGCAGCGCCGTGGCCTTCAGCTCGTCCCGCAACCAGCGTTCCACCAGCGCCGGCGCCAGGCTCGCACCGATGGTATTCGACCCCTGCAGGCGGAACAGCGTCTCGTCCGCCCCGGCAACGAGGGGCAGCAGGAAAAGCAGCAGAATCGGGCGCAAAGGGGCAAAACGGAGACGGGAAAACATCGAAGGAAAGGGCCTTTTGTTGCGCAATTGTCACGAAAACGACGTTTTACCCGCCATTCATGACAGAACGATGAAATCTCGCCCGAATGGACTACATCGAACGCCATACCCCGCCGCCTGCGTCCGATTCTCATTCCCATTGACATTGCCGGGTAATTCCTGATAAGATTACTCAACTTTTTACCCGAACTACCCTATTGAGGTGCAATACAATGGAAGCAATCGTCAACGGCCAGACCATCAAGCTCTCGGAAGCCGGCTGGCTCGAGAATCTGGACGAATGGAGCGAGGATCTCGCCGTGGAGATCGCCAAAAACGAAAACATCGCCGAACTGACCGATGAGCACTGGGACATCATCCGCACCGCCCGCGAATATTTCCAGGACAACGGCGTGGTCTGCGAGCCCCGCCAGTTCTCCAAGATCATGAAGGAGAAATTCGGCAAGGACCGCAGCAGCCAGAAATACATCTACTCGCTGTTCCCCACCGGCCTCATCAAGTGCGCCAACAAGATCGCCGGCCTGCCCCGGCCCAAGGGCTGCAGCTAACAGACTGTTTCAACAGTCTGCAAAATTAATCGTCTCAAAATGGTTTTACCTGCCGTCCGTAGGGCGATGAGATGGTCTCCTCCCCCCCTTAAAAACGGCGTCACGATGCGCCAAGATGGAAGCACTTCACCATCCATCGAAGAAGGAGGAGGAGACCATGAGCAAGATTACGACGGTTGGACTGGATTTGGCAAAGCACGTGTTTCACGTGGTGTGCTGCGACGAGCGGGGCAAGGTGGTGCGCAAGCGGATGCTGAGGCGAGGGCAGGTGCTGGCGTATTTTGCGAACCTGGAGCCGGTCCTGGTGGGGATGGAAGCCTGCGCGAGCGCCCACTACTGGGCGCGGGAGCTGCAGGCACTGGGCCACGAGGTGAAGCTGATTCCGCCGCAGTACGTGAAGCCGTTTGTGCGGGGGAACAAGCACGATTACAACGACGCGCTGGCGATAGCCGAAGCGGTGGTGCGGCCGGAAATGCGGTTTGTGTCGGTGAAGACACCGGAGCAGCAGGACATCCAGGCGCTGCACCGTCTGCGCGAGCGCTGTCTTGCGGACCGCACGGCGCTGGTCAACCAGATACGGGGTCTGCTGGGGGAATACGGGATTGTTCTGCCCAAGGGGGTGAATACGCTGCGGCGTCGCCTGCCGGAGGTGCTGTCGGAGGCGGAGAATGGCCTGAGCGAGTGGTTTCGGCAGCTGTTGTGGGAGAGTTACCGGCGGTTTCAGGAGCTGGACGCGCACATTGCGTTTTACACCCGGGAACTGGAAGGCTACAGCCGCCGGAACGAGGCGGTGAAGCGGCTGCGGGCGATCCCGGGTTACGGGCCGGTGGTGGCGCCGGTTTTCTACAGCCAGATCGGCGACGGCCGGGCCTGGCGGCGGGGACGGGATGTGTCCGCATCCCTGGGTCTGGTGCCCCGCCAACACAGTAGCGGAGGGAAGGAACGGCTGCAGGGGATCAGCAAGCGGGGAGACGGCTATCTGCGCAGTCTGCTGGTGCATGGAGCGCGGTCGGTGGTGAAGGCGGCGGCGGGGAAGGATGACCGGCTCAGCCGCTGGATCAACCGGATCCGGGCGGAGCGCGGCTACAACAAGGCGGTGGTGGCGCTGGCCAACAAGATGGCCCGGATGGGGTGGGCGGTATTGAGGAACAAGACGGAATACCGGGCGGATTACCGCCCGGTCTGAAGGCGGGCAGGGCCCGCGAGGAACGATTTGGAGAGTTAGCCTGCCGACGATTGCGAAGACGCTGTGGCGAGCGATGACAAACAGGTCAGACCGGCGTATCGAAAACCTGCTTGAGCCGTAGGCTGGGACAAGCCGCTAGGGCGATTAGGACGATACGCGCAGATCTCATCGAGGCCAGAGGCGCAAAAAGCCTCACAAACAGGCCGGATATACGAGCGCAATCCTGTCCCTGTCGAAGTTTGGTACAACGTCTTGCAAAACGGGAGGAGACCATATACGGCTCAAGCGTAGCGGAGCTGCCATCTCGGGATGACACGCTTTGTACCGGCGCCGTTTGTGTCAGCACAATTTTGAGACGTTTAATCTGTGAAAAAGGCGCCTGCGGGCGCCTTTTTCATGTCAGCCCCGGACTACCGGTCTGGCAATCCATCCTCACGATCAATCTTTTCCCCCAGGCGGGCGAGCGCCGGCAGAATCCCGTCCCCCAGCCGGGTGCGGAGGATGCGCAACAGTTCGCCATAGGCCACCTCGGGCGCGGTCGGCCCCGAATCGATGGTCTGGATGCGCTCAAGCAGCCTGCGCAGGGTCTGCGGCGAGCGGGATTCGGCGATCACGGCCTCCAGGGCCTGCTGCTTGCGCCGTTCGAACAGGGCCGGATCTTCCTCGTAGAGCCGGGCCCAGGCTTTCAAGTCCATCTCCATTGCGTTTCCCTCCTTTCAAGGTTCAATGCGGGCCGTTCGCGCCCGAGGCGGGCGGCGCCGGGTCGAATTCGATCCCGAAAATCTCGAACAGCAGGGCCACACAGCCCTCGCAGCCGCACATCTCGAGCGCCCACTGGCGCGCCTCGGCATGTCGGCGCAGGAGGCCGAGCATGCCGATGACGGCGCCATCCAGTTGGCGGGTTCGGGTGAAATCCAGGGTCAGGCGCCGGACCGTGTCAGGCGCCGACTCGTAGGCCTGGCGAAACTGTCGGTAGTGCCGGAAGGCCAGGCTTTCGCCGGGGGCCAGCACCAGGTGATGCCCGTCCTCGGACAGGCTGGTGACGATCGATGACATGACACAACCTCCTTCGCAATCCACGAAATCCTTCGGGAACGAAAAGGCAGGGGTCGGGCCTGGGTGTGACGACATGGCCGGCGCGGGTGCCGGCGGGGCGGACAGGAACGGGGGCCGCCGCGGGGACTACATCCTCACTATCGGAAGGTGGCCGGAAATCTTTAGCCATCGGGAAGGGATTTTTCGTTCAGGCGCCGTTCAGGCCCGCTGCTTCACACTGGACGCCAGACGAACACGAGGAGGACGCCAACATGCACAAGCGTATCGCAACCACTGCCCTCATCCTTTCCACGCTGCTGGCTCTGCCGGCCTGGGCGGATCGTTATGAGGGCGAGGCCATGGGCAGCGTGTTCCGGGATCGCGCCCGGGTGGTGGACGTGAAACCGCTCAAGGAGATCGTGCGGGTGCCGGTGACCGACCGCGAATGCTGGACCGAGGAAGTGGTGCGCCCGGCGCGGCGCGATCCTTCCGGGATCATCGCCGGCGGCATCATCGGGGGCGCGGTGGGCAATGCCATGGGCCGCGGTCATCGCGACCAGGGCATCGCCACCGTGGCCGGCACCGTGCTCGGCGGGGTGATCGGCAACGCCATGGCCGGCAGCCACCGCCCGGCCCGGATCGAGCACGAGCGGCGCTGCCGCGTATCGGAGAAGTATTACGAGGAAGAGCGGATCAGCGGCTACCTGGTCACCTACCGCTACCGGGGCCGGGAGTTCACCCGCGAGATGGATGAACGGCCCGGACGGTATGTGACGGTGCGGGTAGCCGTGGAGCCGGTGGAGGATTGAGGCGCGCGCAGCGCCCCTTCCCTTGCCTCTTGCCTCTTGTCGCTTGCCCCTGGCGTCACGCCGCGCTGCGTCGCCGGGCAACATTGGCCGACTTGCGCGGCGCACCGCGGCGGGCGCGGTTGCCAGGGCGTCCGCCACTGCGGCGCTTCGGCCCGGCAGGCCGCTGGCCACGGGGTTCGGGGCGGGTGGGTTCCAGGCCGTCGATGGTGCGGCGTTCGAGCTTGCGGCCGGTGAGGCGTTCGATGCCGCCGAGCTTGCCCCAGTCGTCGGGGCCGACCAGGGAGACGGCGGTGCCGCTGGCGCCACCACGCCCGGTGCGGCCGATGCGGTGGATGTAGTCCTCGGCAACCATCGGCAGATCGAAGTTGATCACGTGGCTGATCCCCTTGATGTCGAGGCCGCGGGCGGCCACGTCGGTGGCCACCAGCAGGCGGAACTTGCCGCGGCGCATCTGCTCCACGGTGCGCTTGCGGGCATTCTGGCTCATGTCGCCATGCAGGGCGGCGCTGGCGTGGCCGAGGTTGCGCAGCTTCTTGGCCAGACGATCGGCGCCGCGCTTGGTGGCGGTGAAGATCACCGCCTGTTCCAGGGCGTCGTCACCCAGATAGTGTTCCAGCAGGCTGTGCTTGTGGGCGGCATCGTCGGCCTGGTGGATGCGCTGTTCGATGGCGGCATGCTGCTCGTGATTGGCGGCCAGCTTCACGGTGGCGGGATCGCGCAGCAGTTGCCGGGCGATGTCGAGGATCCGCCCTTCCAGGGTGGCCGAGAACAGCAGGGTCTGCCGCGCGGCGGGCATGGCGGCGGCGATCCGTTTGACGGCCTGCACGAAGCCCATGTCGAGCATGCGATCGGCTTCGTCCAGCACCAGCATCTCCAGGCGCGAGAAATCCACCCGTCCGGCTTCCATGTGGTCCATCAGCCGGCCCGGGGTGGCCACCAGCAGATCCAGCGGCTCGCGCAGCAGGCGGATCTGCGGCGGGTAGGCCATGCCGCCCACCACGTTGCCGCTGCGCAGGGACACGAAACGGCCGAGCTGGCGGATGTTGTCGGCCACCTGCATGGCCAGTTCGCGGGTGGGCGTGAGCACCAGCACCCGCGGGCCGTTGCCGGGGCGCGGCGCGGCCGCTTCCAGGCGCTGCAGGGCGGGCAGCACGAAGGCGGCCGTCTTGCCGGTGCCGGTCTGGGCCGAGGCCATCAGGTCCCGGCCGGCCAGCACCACGGGGATCGCCTCGCGCTGGATGTCGGTGGGCGCGGAAAAGCCGCAGGCCTCGATGGCGCGCAACAGGGAGGGATTCAGATTCAGTTCTTGGAATGTCATGCAATAACACCTTCTCCGCCTCGGGGCGGATGCAAAAGTTCAAAAGGCAGGGAACGGCAGAAGGCGGTATTGCACGACGGCTGCCGGGTCACCCGGAACGGTTCGTTGACCGTGTGGACGGTGCCAACCAGCAGACCGGAGAATGATTCGCGGGGGAAGGTCAGAAACGTCGCGCTCCCGATACGGGAGGAACGACCATCATAGTCCGTTCGTCACAAAAAGGCCAGATGTTTCTTGCCTGGATAACTGCGCCGAAACAGGCATCATTTTGCTGAATGCATAACCCGGGACCGCCCTCATGGCTGGAGGGCTTCGTGCCTGTAGCGAATACCGATCGGTCAGTACCACAGGCCGGCTCGAGCGCAGCAGAGCCGGCTTGCGCCAACCGTTGCATTGCCATTGTCAGGCCGTGAAGGGCCGGGCGATAATGCACCGGCAGCACGCCAGACGGAGTTCCGCCCATCTTTTCCCGCCTCTTCCACCGTGCCGGCACCGATCCGCAACGCCTCGACAAGGTGGCGGCGGTGGATCTCGGTTCCAACAGTTTCCATCTCGTCATCGCCCGAGTGCGCGACGGCGATCTGCAGATCATCGATCGGGCCCGGGAGATGGTGCGCCTGGCCGCGGGCCTCGGCGCCGACAAGCGGCTGACCCCGGAGGCCATGGCGCGGGCCATGGCCTGCCTGACCCGTTTCGGCGAACTGCTGCGCGATCTGCCGCCGGGCAGCGTGCGGGTGGTGGGCACCAACACCCTGCGCAGCGCGCGCAACAGCGCCGAACTGATCGAACATGCCGAGCGGGTGCTCGGCCATCCGGTGGAAATCATCGCCGGTGTGGAAGAGGCGCGGCTCATCTATCTGGGCGTGGCCCACAGCCTGCCCGATCCCGGAGGCCGCCGCCTGGTGGTGGACATCGGCGGCGGTTCCACCGAGGTGATTCTGGGCGAAGGCTTCGAGCCGGTGCACATGGAGAGCCTGCACATGGGTTGCGTGGCCTTCTCGCGCCGCTTCTTCGCCGACGGCGCCATCAGCCGCAAGCGCCTGCAGAAGGCGCGCACCGCCGCCCTGCTGGAGATGGAGCCCATCATCGCCGCCTACCGGCAACAGGGCTGGGAACAGGCGGTCGGCGCCTCGGGCACCATCCGCGCCGTGCGCCGGGTGGTGAACGCGCTGGGGCTGTGCGACGACGGGATCAGCGCCGCCGCGCTCTCGCAACTGGTGGAGAAACTGGCCGGCTACCCTCACCACGATGCACTGGATCTGCCGGGCCTGAGCGCCGAGCGGGCGCCGGTATTCGTGGGCGGCGTGATGGTGCTGCTGGGCGTGTTCGAGGGCCTGCGGATCCGCCACATGACCGTCTCCGACGGCGCCCTGCGCGAGGGCCTGCTGTACGATCTGCTCGGTCGCATCCGCCACGAGGACGTGCGCGAGCGCACCGTCGACTCCCTGGCCCGGCGTTACCAGGTGAGCCCGCACCAGGCCCGGCGGGTCACCGATACGGTGGCGCGGCTGCTCGATCAGGCCCGCGACGCCTGGCGCCTGGACGACGACAATCTGGCCCTGCTGCTAGCGTGGGCGGCGCGCCTGCACGAAATCGGCATGGACATCGCCCACAACGGCTATCACAAGCACGGCGCCTACATCCTGCGCCATGCCGACATGCCCGGCTTCTCCCGCTCCGAACAGGAAGTGATGGCTGCCCTGGTGCGCGCCCACCGCCGCAAGTTTCCCGGCAGCGAATTCGCCAGCCTGCCCGAAAGCTGGCGCAAGCCCCTCACCCGCCTGGCCATCCTCCTGCGCCTTTCCGTGGTGCTGCACCGCGCCCGCAGCCACACCCCCCTGCCCGAACTGCAACTGACGGTGAAGAAGAAGACCCTGCACCTGCGCTTCCCCCACGGCTGGCTGGCGGAACATCCGCTGACCGCGGCGGATCTGGAGCAGGAGGCGGGTTATCTCGAGAAGATCGGATACGAGCTGGGATTCGAGTAGCTTGTCGCGGCTTGCGCCGCGCCTACAGCGATGACCGGCTGAAAATACCTGCCCGTAGGAGCGGTGCAAGCCGCGATAATGCGGCAGCTGGTGGCGGGCAGCGAGTGGCTGAGAACAGCGCAAATGTTTTCCCAGCTGCCCGTCCCCGGCTGCCCGCCACTGCAATGTCGCGGCTTGCGCCGCGCCTACGGGGGATATCGGGGTAGCGATGAGTGTGTAGGGCGATGAGATGGTCTCCTCCCCCCCTTAAAAACGGCGTCACGATGCGCCAAGATGGAAGCACTTCACCATCCATCGAAGAAGGAGGAGGAGACCATGAGCAAGATTACGACGGTTGGACTGGATTTGGCAAAGCACGTGTTTCACGTGGTGTGCTGCGACGAGCGGGGCAAGGTGGTGCGCAAGCGGATGCTGAGGCGAGGGCAGGTGCTGGCGTATTTTGCGAACCTGGAGCCGGTCCTGGTGGGGATGGAAGCCTGCGCGAGCGCCCACTACTGGGCGCGGGAGCTGCAGGCACTGGGCCACGAGGTGAAGCTGATTCCGCCGCAGTACGTGAAGCCGTTTGTGCGGGGGAACAAGCACGATTACAACGACGCGCTGGCGATAGCCGAAGCGGTGGTGCGGCCGGAAATGCGGTTTGTGTCGGTGAAGACACCGGAGCAGCAGGACATCCAGGCGCTGCACCGTCTGCGCGAGCGCTGTCTTGCGGACCGCACGGCGCTGGTCAACCAGATACGGGGTCTGCTGGGGGAATACGGGATTGTTCTGCCCAAGGGGGTGAATACGCTGCGGCGTCGCCTGCCGGAGGTGCTGTCGGAGGCGGAGAATGGCCTGAGCGAGTGGTTTCGGCAGCTGTTGTGGGAGAGTTACCGGCGGTTTCAGGAGCTGGACGCGCACATTGCGTTTTACACCCGGGAACTGGAAGGCTACAGCCGCCGGAACGAGGCGGTGAAGCGGCTGCGGGCGATCCCGGGTTACGGGCCGGTGGTGGCGCCGGTTTTCTACAGCCAGATCGGCGACGGCCGGGCCTGGCGGCGGGGACGGGATGTGTCCGCATCCCTGGGTCTGGTGCCCCGCCAACACAGTAGCGGAGGGAAGGAACGGCTGCAGGGGATCAGCAAGCGGGGAGACGGCTATCTGCGCAGTCTGCTGGTGCATGGAGCGCGGTCGGTGGTGAAGGCGGCGGCGGGGAAGGATGACCGGCTCAGCCGCTGGATCAACCGGATCCGGGCGGAGCGCGGCTACAACAAGGCGGTGGTGGCGCTGGCCAACAAGATGGCCCGGATGGGGTGGGCGGTATTGAGGAACAAGACGGAATACCGGGCGGATTACCGCCCGGTCTGAAGGCGGGCAGGGCCCGCGAGGAACGATTTGGAGAGTTAGCCTGCCGACGATTGCGAAGACGCTGTGGCGAGCGATGACAAACAGGTCAGACCGGCGTATCGAAAACCTGCTTGAGCCGTAGGCTGGGACAAGCCGCTAGGGCGATTAGGACGATACGCGCAGATCTCATCGAGGCCAGAGGCGCAAAAAGCCTCACAAACAGGCCGGATATACGAGCGCAATCCTGTCCCTGTCGAAGTTTGGTACAACGTCTTGCAAAACGGGAGGAGACCATATACGGCTCAAGCGCAGCGGAGCCGCCATTTCGGGTTGGCGGTGGCGCCGGCCGTTGTAGTGGGTCGCGGCTTGCGCCGCGCCTACACAAAACCGTGGGGTGCGATAGCGAAGCGTATCGCACCGCCACAGCGCTTCGGATGGTGCGTTAAGCTGCGCTAACGCACCATCCGCTTCTGAACAAAACAAACAACCTTTGCGTCTTCGCGCCTTTGCGTTGAATCAATCACCCTACTCCCCGCAGATTTCCGCGAGCAGGGCCTGCTGGGCGGAGAGGGGTGCTTCGCCTTCGGCAGGGGTGGCGCGTGCGTAGCGGCCGTCGGGCTGGAGGATCCAGGCCTGGGTGTTGTCGCGCAGGTAGTAGTCCAGTTCGTGGATCACGCGCTTGCGCAGGCGGCTGTTCTCGATGGGGAAGCAGGTTTCCACACGGCGGAACAGGTTGCGTTCCATCCAGTCGGCGGAGGCGCAGAACACTTCGGGCTTGCCGGCATTCTCGAAATAATAGACCCGGGTGTGTTCGAGGAAGCGGCCGACGATGGAGCGCACCTCGATGTTCTCGGAGACGCCGGGCACGCCGGGGCGCAGGCTGCACATGCCGCGCACCACCAGGCGGATTTCCACTCCGGCCTGGCTGGCCCGGTACAGTTCCTGGATGATGCGCTTCTCCACCAGCGAGTTGATCTTGACCACGATGCGCGCCGGCCTGCCCGCCTCGGCATTTTTCGCCTCGCGGCGGATCCGTTCCACCAGGCCGTCGAACAGGGTGAAGGGCGACTGCAGCAGGCGGTGGAGCTTGCTCACCTTGCCGAGGCTGGTGAGCTGCAGGAAGATCTTGTGCACGTCGTCGCCAATAGCCTGGTCCGCCGTCAGCAGACCATAGTCGGTGTAGAGGCGGGCGGTGCGGGCGTGGTAGTTGCCGGTGCCCAGGTGCACGTAGTCGCGCAGCTCGCCCTGCTCGCGCCGCACCACCAGCGCCATCTTGGCGTGGGTCTTGTAACCGACGATGCCGTACACCACGTGGGCGCCCACTTCCTGCAGGCGGTTGGCCACGGCGATGTTGGCCTCCTCGTCGAAGCGGGCGCGCAGCTCGATGACCACCGTCACCTCCTTGCCGCCACGGGCGGCGCGCACCAGCGCATCGACCAGCGCCGAGTCGGCGCCGGTACGGTAGAGGGTCATCTTGATGGCCAGCACGTCCGGGTCCCTGGCCGCCTGGCGCAGGAAGTCGATCACCGGCACGAAGGAATCGAAGGGGTGGTGCAGCAGCACGTCCTTCTTGCGCAGCACCTCGAACAGGCTGGCGCCCTGGGAGAGTTCGACCGGCAGGCGCGGGGTGAAGGGCGGGAACTTGAGATCGGGCCGGTCCACCAGATCGATGATGGCCTGCAGGCGGTTGAGGTTCACCGGGCCGTTCACCTGGTAGACGTCGTCGGGCGTCAGCTCGAAGGTCTTCATCAGGAACTCGGTGAGATCCGGCGGGCAGTTGTCGGCCACCTCCAGGCGCACCGCGTCGCCATAGCGGCGCGAGGGCAGCTCGCCCTCGAGGGCGCGCATCAGATCGTCCACTTCCTCCTCGTCCACGAACAGCTCCGAGTTGCGGGTGACCCGGAACTGGTGGATGGAGAGCACCTTCATGCCCGGAAACAGCTCGCTGGCATAGGCGTGGATCACCGAGGAGAGGAACACGAAGTCGTAGGGCCCGCTGCCGGTCTCCGGCGGCAGGCGGATGAGCCGCGGCAGGGCCCGCGGCGCCTGCACCACGGCCATGCCGCTGGAGCGGCCGAAGGCGTCCTTGCCGCGCAGGGCGACGATGAAGTTGAGGCTCTTGTTGAGGATGCGCGGGAAGGGGTGGGCCGGGTCCAGGCCGATGGGGCTGAGCACCGGCAGCAGATCGTGCTCGAAATAGTGGCGCAGCCAGGCGTCCTGTTCCGCGGTCCACTCGGTGCGGCGGATGAAGCGGATCTGTTCCGCTTCCAGCGCCGGCAGCAGTTCCTCGTTGAGGATCCGGTACTGTTCGTCCACCAGGGCATGGCAGCGTTCGGACAACAGCGCCAGGGTCTCCTGGGGCGAGCGGCGGTCGATGTCGGCCACCGCCACGCCAAGGCGCGCCTTCTGCTTGAGCCCGGCGATGCGCACCTCGAACAGTTCATCCATGTTGGTGGAGGTGATGCACATGTAGCGCAGGCGCTCCAGCAGCGGCACATCGCGGTCCACCGTCTGGGCCAGCACCCGGCGGTTGAACTCCACCAGGGAGAGTTCGCGGCCGATGTAAAGATCGGGATGATCGAGGTCGGGAAGATCCATGGGCGCCACCGGGTCGGAATGCATCACCCGATTATACGGCAGCGGCTCTGGCCGTGCTCAGGCGGAGCGGGCCACCGCCCCGGCATGGGCGGCCAGGAAGGCTTGTGCGCCGTCTTCGCCCATGTACTTGCGCAACAGGCGCGGATCGGTGTGGCGCAGGTCCACCCGCACCAGGCCGTCGACCACGTTGCTGAACTGCCGATCCACGTTGAAGCCGAGCATCTGTCCACCGAGCTTGAGGTATTGCCGGATCAGCACCGGCACGCCCTTGGCATCGCTTTCGATGGCCGAAAGCAGGGCCGACAGCTCATCGATCGAGGCGATCTCCCGCAGCAGCTCGCCGCCGATGCCGCGGGGCCGCACATAGGGCTGACGCGGACGGATCTGCCGGCCAAGACGGGCATCGAAGCGGTTGCGGCGCAGGAACTCGATCAGCAGTTGCTGCGACACGGGACTGTAATCGGCGCTGATGCTCACCGGGCCGAACAGCACCGCATGGCGGGGATGGCGCACCACGAAGCGGCCGATGCCCTTCCACAGCAGTTGCAGGGGCGCGAAGCTGCGCTGGTATTCGGGCCGCACGAAGGAGCGGCCCAGCTCGATGGCCGGCGGCAGGCCGTGGATGAAGGCGCGGCTGTAACGGAACAGCGAATAGGTGTACAGACCGCTGCGCCCGTACACCGGCAGGATCTCGTCCACCAGGCCGAGGCGGTAACCGCCCACCAACTCCCGCGTGACGCGATTCCACACGAACAGGTGGCGGTAGTGCTGGTCGTAGAGATCCAGATCGATTTCCCGGCCGGTGCCTTCGCCGGCGGCGCGGAAACTGATCTCGCGCAGGCGGCCGATCTCCTGCAGCAGTTCCGGGATCTGGCCGGCCGTGGCCTGCCAGACCTCGAACTGCCCGTTTTCCACCAGCCGCTGCGCCGCCGGCAGGGCAGCCAGCTCCGCGGCCAGGCGGGCCGGCTCGCGCGGTTCGACCAGCGGCTCGGGCGCGGCGGGCGCCACGCGGGCCTGCGCTGCATCCTGCCCCTGCAGCAGATGGGTACGCAGGCGCAGAAAGGCGATCTGCCGAGCCTCGTCGCCCACGCTTTCCAGGCGTTTCGGGGAAATCCCCGTGCCGATCCGCAGGCGCAGCAGGCGCCCCCGCTTGTTCAGCAACTGCCGAGGCAGCAGCAGGGTCTTGATCAGGGGATGGGCCAGGGCCGCCAGATAGAAGGCCGTGCTGTTGCGGCCTTCGACATGGATGGGCACCACCGTGGCTCTGGTGCGCCCGGCCAGCCGGGCCACCGAGCGATCCCAGTCGCCGTCCTCGATGCGCCGGTTGCGCAGGTGGATGCCGGCGACGTCGCCGGCGGGAAAGACGATCAGCGCCCCGCCCTGCCGCAGCCAGCGCAGGCCTTCGCGCAGGGGGCCGAGGTTCTGCCGCACCGCCGCCTCGCCGCCATAGGGGTTGACGCCAAGGAACAGCCCGGCCAGTTCCGGGATCCGCTTGAGCAGGCTGTTGGCCATCACCCGCACGTCCGGCCGCCGACGCAGCAGCATTTCGGCCAGCAGCATGCCTTCCACCGCCCCGCAGGGATGGTTGGCCACCACCAGCAGCGGCCCGCGGGCCGGCAAGCGCTCAAGGCTGCCGTGATCGACTACATATCGCACGTCCAGCGCCTCGAGCGCCAGGCGCAGGAACGGCGCCGGGGCATCGCAGGGCGGCAGTCGCGCATAGCGCCGGGCCAGGGCATCGATGCCGAGCAGTTTCTCGATGCCGCGCTGCAGCCAGCGCAGGGGCGGATGGTGGCGGGCGGCCGGGATCAGATCGTCGAGCCGCAGGGGCTGGTCGGAACGGACGGCACGGGTCGGTGACATCGGGATACTCCAGGGACGACGCAGGCAGTATCCGGCCCGATCGTGACCGTTCGAGGACAGGGGGATGATGGTTTGGTGACGGGCGATGTGGCGGTCGCGGCGGGGGCGCCGCTCCTACGGGCGAGCGAGCCGTTCAGTTCGACTCGACGCGGTTGCGGCCGTTTTCCTTGGCGCGGTAGAGGGCCGCGTCGGCGCGCTGGAAGAGGCTTTGGGCATCGTCGCCGGGGCGGGACTCGGTGAGGCCGCAGGAGGCGGTGATGGGCACGCGCTTGCCGCGGAAGTGGAACTCGGTGGCGGCGATGGCCTGGCGCAGCTTGTCGGCCACCGGCTCGGCATGGGCGGCGTCGGTCTCCGGCATCAGGATCACGAACTCCTCGCCGCCATAGCGGGCGGTGAGATCGGTTTCGCGCACCCGGTCGCGCAGCAGGCGGGCAATGATGGTGAGCACCTTGTCGCCGGCGGCGTGGCCATAGGTGTCGTTGATGGACTTGAAGCGGTCCACGTCCCACACCAGCAGGGCGAAGGGCGCGCCGTAGCGCTTGAAGCGGGCCAGTTCCTCCTCCAGCCGGCGGTCGTAGGCCAGGCGGTTGGGAATGCCGGTGAGGGGATCGGTCATGGCGCTGGCGCGGGCCGACTCGGCCTCGGCCTGCAGGCGCTCCAGTTCCGCCTGGGTCTGTTCCAGTTGCCGCTCCAGGCGGGCGATGACCTTGCCCGCATCCTCGTGCACGCTGCCGTGCTGTTCGAGGAAGCGATCCATGTGATTGCGGATCAGGATCACCCGGGACTGCACGGCGGTCTTGAGGGCGTCCAGATCCTCGGCGTCGGCCACGCTGCGCTCGATGTCGCTGACTTCGTCGCGCACCCGGCTGTCCACGTCGCGCCCGGCCTGATCCGACAGCGCCTGCAGCCGGGCCGTCTCGCGGATGTCGCGATCCAGCTCGGCGAGGCGCTCGGTGAGCTGGCGCAGGAAGGCTTCCAGTTCGCGCTTTTCCGCCTGCACCTGGGTCTGCAGGCCGTTGAACAGCTCGGCGGTGGCCAGCAGACCTTCCTGCAGACCCTGCGTGTCGTGGCAGGGTTCGAGGCGGCGCTTGATGAGTTCCGCCTCGGCGTGCAGGGCATCGGGCCACTGCATCTGCTCCAGCAGGCGGATCAGGGTGTCGGCCGCCAGACGGCAGGTGGCCGCCTCCGGGCCGGCGTCAGGCGCCGCGGGCGGTTGCGCTTCCGCAGGTTCGGGAGCGGATTCGGCGAGCGGCTCGGGCAGCGGGCGGCGGCGCCGGAACAGGCCGCCGAGCAGGCCCTTCGGTTCCGCCTCTTCGCTGGCGGCGGGCGGCGATTCGCCGGCGTCCCCTGGCGGCGCCTTGCGCGACAGCAGCAGTTCCACCAGCTCGGCCAGATCGACGGCCACCGCCGCGGCCTCGGCCGGGGTTTGCGCCCTGGCCAGTTGCCGTTGCACGAAACGCTGCTGCCGGGCATAGGCGTCGGGGATGGGCAGGCGTTCGAAGAGGGTCCTGAGCGGCGCGGCCGGGTCGGCTTGCGCGGCGGGCGCGCGCTCGTCGAGCCGGGCGATCAGGCGCGAGACCTCTTCCACCAGCTTCTGCAGGCGCAGGGGGTTGCGCTCGTTGCGCAGGGCCTGGCGCAGGGTGTCCAGCAGCCGGTCCAGTTCCGGATCGCGGTGATCGGCGGCCAGGGTCAGGCGGGTGGCCAGGCGCCGCAGCAGGGCCTCGGTCTCGCTCCAGGCCTTTTCCTTCTCCTCCAGCTCCTCCAGCGCGGCGTAGTACTTGCGCTGCCAGTGATCCGCCTGTCGGCTGCCGTCCCGGGCCATGGATCAGGCTTTCACCCGTTGCATGTAACGGTCGAAGCCGGGCGTGGCCGGCGGCGGCAGGCGGGTGAGGCTCACGGCCGGCGGCAGTTCGACCTCGGTCATGATCGGCAGGTGATCCGAGATGGGCTGATCGAGGGTCTCCGCCCGCCGCACCTTCAGCCCCTCCGTGACCAGGATGTGATCGATGCTGTGCATGGGCCGCCAGCTCGGGAAGGTGCACAGGTGGCCCAGCGGCTCGGTGAGCGCGGTGCGCCGGAACAGGCGGCGCATCTCCGGGCTGCCGCAGACGGTGTTCATGTCGCCCATGACGATGGCGTGGGGATACTGGTTGATCACCCCGGCGAGATAGTCGAACTGCTGCAGCCGCGCGCGCCGGGACAGGGCCAGGTGGACCACGATCACCGCCAGGGCCTCGCGCCCGCCCTGGAACACCGCCAGCAGGGCCTGCCGGCCGGGGATCAGGCCGGGCAGGCGCAGGTTCTCCACCACGTCCGGCCGGTAATGGCTGAGCAGGGCGTTGCTGTGCTGGGCCAGCCGCCCCAGGTTGCGGTTGACCTGGTGATACCAGAATGGAAAGCCGGCCCGCTCGGCCAGGTATTCGGCCATGTTGATGAAGTTGCTGCGCAGGCTGCCGGCATCCACTTCCTGCAGGCCGACGATGTCGAAATGCATCAGGCGCCGGGCGATGGCGTCGAGGTTCTCCAGGCGGCGGGCGCAGGGCAGCAGGTGCTTCCAGCTCCCGGTCACGTAGTGGCGCGGCCGGGAGGTGCGGATGCCCACCTGCACGTTGTAACTGAGCAGGCGCAGCAGGCGATCCGAATGGCTTTGCAGGGTCATGACATTGTCGGCAACCGGGATCAGATGGGACAGATCATCTCGCCCAGCTTGCTGGTGAGTTTGAGGTTTTCGCTGTAGTCCACCGGGCAGTCGATGATACTAACGGTATTGTCGGCCAGCGCCTTTTTCAACGTGGGCAGCAGTTGCTCGCCCTCGGTGATGCGGTAGCCCTTGGCGCCGAAGGCCTCGGCGTACTTGACGAAATCGGGGTTGGTGAAGCGCACGTTCGAAGGCCGGCCGAACTGGTTCATCTGCTTCCATTCGATGAGGCCGTAGCCGCTGTCGTTCCAGATCAGGATCACGAAGGGGGTGTTCCGGCGCAGGGCGGTCTCGATCTCCTGGGAGTTCATCATGAACCCGGCATCGCCGGTCACCGCCACCACCTTGCGATCCGGCAGGGCCAGCTTGGCGCCGATGGCGCCGGGCACCGCGATGCCCATGCTGGCGAAGCCGTTGGAGATCAGGCAGGTGTTGGGAAACTCGCAGCGGAACATGCGCGACATCCACATCTTGTGGGCGCCCACGTCGGAGATGGCGATGTCTTCCAGATCCATGGCGGTGCGCAGATCCCAGATGATCTTCTGGGGCTTCATGGGCACGCTGGTGTCGTCCTTGTGCTGGTTCATCTCCTCGATCAGGGCCTCGCGCAGGGCGCGCATGGCGCTGCCGGTGGAAGGCGAGGCCACTTCCATGATCCGCAGCAGGGAGTGCTTGATGTCGCCGATCACGCCCACTTCCACCGGGTAGTAGGCGTCCACCTCCGCGGGCGACTGATCGATGTGCACGATGGTCCGGTCGCGGGTGGGATGCCACAGGTAGGGATGGTATTCCACCAGATCGTAGCCGATGCAGATGATCACGTCGGCCTTGGAGAAGCCGCAGCTGATGTAGTCGTTGGCCTGCAGGCCGGCCGAGCCCAGGGCCATGGGATGCTTGAAGGGGATCACGCCCTTGGCCATGAAGGTGTTGGCCACGGGGATGCGCAGGCGCTCGGCGAAGTCGGCCAGTTGCTGCCAGGCCTTGCCGCGGATCACCCCGTTGCCGGCCAGGATCATGGGGTTCTTGGCGTTGGAGATGATCTCGGCGGCGCGTTCCACCTTCTCCCGCGGCGGCTCGGGCGAGGTGGCGTGCTTGACCCGCAGGGGATCGGCGTCCACCTCCATCTCGGCGATGTTCTCGGGAAACTCGATGAAACAGGCGCCGGTCTTCTCCGCCTGGGCCAGCTTGAAGGCCTTGCGCACCACCTCGTTGATCACGTCGGGGGTGAGGATGCGCGAGGAATACTTGGTGATGGGCTGGAAGATCAGTTCCAGATCCAGCACCTGGTGGGATTCCTTGTGCAGGCGCTGGGTGCTGGCCTGGCCGGCGATGGCCACCACCGGCGCGTGGTCCAGGTTGGCGTCGGCCACGCCGGTGATGAGGTTGGTGGCGCCGGGGCCCAGGGTGGCCAGGCAGACGCCGGCCTTGCCTGTCAGGCGGCCGTAGATGTCGGCCATGAAGGCCGCGCCCTGTTCATGGCGCACGGTGACGAAGTCGATGGACGAGTCGAGCAGGGCATCCATCACGTCCAGGTTTTCCTCACCCGGAATGCCGAAGATGTACTCGACGCCCTCGTTCTCCAGACAGCGGACGAACAGTTCCGCGGCTTTCATTCTCCACTCCTTTGTCGTCTGGCCTGCCGGATCCTATCGGCGGGCGGTGGGCATTCTTGAACGGCGGCCGGGGACGGCCTGGCCGGCCGCCTCGGTTGCTGCGCGATCCATCACAGCGGCGCCGCCGTGGCCTGAGGCCGGTTTGCCGGTTCCGTTTCGCTTGAACCGGCCTGCGTGCTACGCGCAGCCGCAACCGGCGCTTTTCAACAGCCTGTCAGGGCTTTTGCCGCCGCTTGCGTTCCTGCGCGATCAGGTAATCGGCGATCCGCAGCATGCCCTGATGGCCGTTGGCCAGGGGGCCATCGGTACGGAAGGTGCCCTGGACGACGAGGCTGGGCACGCCCTCGATGCCGTAGCGCCGGGTCAGTTCGGTGGCGCGGCGCAGTTTCACGTCCACGGCGAAGGAATTGAACACCCGATCGAAGTCAGCCGGCTTGACACCATGCTCGGCGAACAGCTCGCGCAGCGCCTGCGGGGTGTTGAGCTTGCGATGCTGGACGTGGATGGCGTCGAACAGCACCGGATGCATCCGGTCCAGCACCTTGAGCAGTTCGGCCGTGTAGAAGGCCTTGGCGTGCAGGGCCCAGCGGGCATTGAACACGGCCGGGATGCGGCGAAAGACCACGTCCCCGGGCAGTTTCTTCACCCAGGCGTCGAGCAGCGGCTCGAAACGGAAACAGTGGGGGCAGCCATACCAGAACAGCTCCACCACCTCGATCTTGCCGGCCGGCACCTCTACCGGCACGGGGGGCGAAATGCGCTTGTACTCGATGCCTTCGTCATATTCGGCCGCCGCGGACAGGCTCAGCAGCAGGCCCAGCGCCAGAAACAGGACGCGAATGGATTTCATGCGGTCTCCTCCCGGTGATGAGTGGATTCTAGCCCGGATGGCAGGGATTCGATACCTGCAGGATGAAACGCGGTTTCGCTGCCTTTGTATTGGGCGGCAGCGGGGCGACAAGGTTCCCCGGTTCAAGAAGCCGGGGAATGGTATTTTCAATGACCGGATAAGGAAAAGGGGCGGTCGAACCGCCCCTTCTCCGGTACCGCTGTCGAACGTCCGGCGGCCTCAGTGCAGCCCCTGAACGTAGGAGGCCACGGCCTCGATTTCCGCATCGGACATGTGCGCGGCGATGTTCTGCATCATCTTGGCAGGATCGTTGGTGCGCTTGCCGGAGCGGAAGTCCTTGAGGGCCTTGATCACGTACGGCGCGTGCTGACCGCCCAGGCGCGGGAACTTCGCCGGCGGATTGCCGGCCCCGGTCGGGCTGTGGCAGGCCATGCAGGCCGACACGCCGGTCTCCTTGTTGCCGCCACGGTAGATTTTCTGCCCCAGCTCCACCAGCTTCTCGTCGGCGGCGCCGATGTTCGGCTTCTGGGCCGCGAAGAAAGCGCCGAGATCCGCCATGTCCTGCGGCGAGAGGCTGGCCACCTGGGCCACCATCAGCGGCTCGTTCCGCTTGCCGGCCTTGAAGTCGGCGAGCTGCTTGGCGATGTAGTCGGCACCCTGGCCGGCCAGCTTGGGCCAGGCCGGATTGGTGCTGACGCCATTGACGCCATGACAGGCGAAGCAGGCCTGGGCCTTGGCCTTGCCCGCTTCGGGATCGCCGGCGGCCTGAACGGACACGGAGACGGCCAGCAGGGAGATGAGGGATATCAGCGCTGTGTACTTCATGGAGAAAACCAACCTTGGACGTTCGGGTGAATGAAGGCCGACCAGCTTACTGGCTGTGGGCAACCATGTAATCGACAGCGGCCTTCACGTCGGCGTCGCTGAGGTCGGTGCGGCCACCCTTGGCGGGCATGACGCCCTTGCTGCCCTTGAAGCCGTGCAGGGCGTGCTTGTAGAGGGTTTCCTTGCCCTGCTTGATGCGCGGGGCCCAGGCCGCCTTGTCGCCGAACTTGGGCGCGCCGGCGGCACCGGTGCCGTGGCAGGCAAAGCAGGCCATCTTGTAGGTCTTCTCGCCGGCGTCGGCCATGGCCGTCCCGGCGGCACCCATCAGCATCAGGCCAGCGGCGGCCACAGTCAGGATCTTTTTCATCTTCGTCTCTCCTCGCGAAAGTTGAAATGTACCGCTTGCGCGGCAATTGTGTCGTGGTCCTGCCCGACGCCTCCTGCCGGAGGTGTCGGACGCTGGCCTCCCCTGCGACCGCTCTTCGGGGGCGCACCTTATAAACCAGGCTCCCGAGCAGGGTCAAGCCGAATGTGATTATACCCCACCCTTCGTCGGGGAACACGCGCCCGGGCTGCGGAAGCCGGGCAAAACCCGGTACACTGTTCAGCGCCCGTTCAGAAAGGCTTTGCGGCCACAGGCGCAACGGCCGGCGGGGCGGGCCGCGCCGGCCGCGGCTGGCCGCGTGCCCCACCGCCTGTCCGGCCCGGACTGATCCAGATCAGGAAAATGCCAGATCCGACCTGCAACCCCTTCACCCCAGCGGAGCCGGAATGCCTTCCAATCCCCTGAACCGTGTCCGCTTCCTGGTGAGCGTGCCCGACCCGCGGCAGGCGCCGCCGGACACCGGCCGGGAAGTGGCCTTCGCCGGGCGTTCCAATGCCGGCAAGTCCAGCGCCCTGAACCGGATCACCGGCCACAAGTCCCTGGCCCGCACCTCCAAGACGCCGGGGCGCACCCAGCACCTGGTGTTCTTCGAAATCGACGGCACCCGGCGGCTGGTGGATCTGCCCGGCTACGGCTATGCCCGCGTTCCCGAGAAGGTCCGCCGCCACTGGGGGGAGGCCATGGAGCGCTATCTGACCGCGCGCCGCTCGCTGCAGGGCCTGATCCTGCTGATGGACGTGCGCCATCCGCTGACCGATTTCGACCAGCAGATGCTGGCCTGGTGCCGGCACGCCCGGATGCCGGTGCACGTGCTGCTGACCAAGGCCGACAAGCTCAAGCGCGGCCCGGCGGCCAACACCCTGCTGCAGGTGCAAAAGCGGCTGGCCGAGTATCCCGACGTCAGCGTGCAGCTCTTTTCCGCGCTCAAGGGCACCGGGGTGGACGAGGCCCGCGCACGGATCGCCCGCTGGCTGGAACTGGCGCCGCCGGCGGCTGCCGGGTCATCCCCGTGCGCCTGATGCCGCCCATGCCGAAAAACCCCGGAGACGGGGTTGGGCTGTGGAGACGCTGACGGGGAACGCCGCCCGCCGGCAAAGGCGCATCATGGCCAATCCGGCCCGAGCTGCAGGCAAAAAAAAGCCCCGGAACCATGTGGGGATAGACAGGGTGTTCCGGGGCCAGTCACAGCCCGGCTTGGGGGGTCCGGGCCTTATTCCCACTAGGGAGGGTTGCGGGAATAGTGCTTGGCTGCACGTGAGATAAGACCGGGGTGCCCCGGAAAAGTTCACGCCGCGGCGAAAATTTTTTGTCCCCGCCTTGCGTGCGGGCAAATCGGGACCGTGCTTTCAGCTTGAATTCAGTCCCGGCGCGGACCATAGTCCTTTGACAAATGGCCGTTCCGAATGCCCGAACACCTTCGGCTTGTGGGCCGGTATCTCGCATGCTCTTGAGAGCTCCGTACCGGCAACAGCCTGATAACCGGGAATTCGGACGATCCGCATCACAACCGAGGGAGAACATCCGCCATGTCCATCATCCGGTCGAACTTTCTGCGCCACGGTCTGCTCGGCAGCCTGTGCCTGATGCTGTTCATGAGCCTGTGGCCCGCCGACGGCCAGGCCATTCCCGCCTTCGCGCGCAAATACGATCTGAGCTGCGCGGCCTGTCACTCGGCCTATCCGCGGCTCAACGAATTCGGCCAGCAGTTCATGGACAGCAACTACCGCCTGCCTAACTGGAAGGACGGCACCGTCTCCGGCGGCGACGACCTGCTGGCCCTGCCCAAAACGGTACCGCTGGCCCTGCGGGCCCAGGCCTTCGTGCAGAGCCGCGATGCCAAGACCATCGACGTGAATAGCGGCGAAGAGACCACCGCCAACCCGGACATCCAGGCCCCCTATCTCATCAAGCTGCTCTCCAGCGCGCCGCTCTCGGATCACGTGAGTTACTACTTCTACGGCATCCTGGCCGAAAAGGGCGGCAACGGTTCGGTGATCGTCGAGGATGCCTGGTTCTCCCACGACGATCTCTTCGACACCGGCGTCGGCCTGATGCTGGGCCAGTACCAGATCTCCGATCTGATGTTCCCGCGCGAGACTCGCCTCACCTTCCAGGACTTCATGGTCTACCGCATGGCGGGGATCACCTACGACCGCGGATTGCAGTTCGGACGGGACTTCGGCCCCGTGTCGGTGGAGCTGGGCTGGGCGAACGGCAACGGCATCGAGGACAATCTCGGCATCAACAGCCCCGGCTACAAGCGTCCCGACCACCTGTTCGACGACAACAGCGGCAAGGCCTTCTACGGCCGCGTGGGTTTCGATCTGGCGGTGATGAACGTGGGCCTGTTCGGCTACAGCGGCAGCCAGAAGAACGCCATCAGCGGTTCGACCAGCCGCGGCCCCCGCGACACGGCCAAGATCGTCTACGGCGTGGATGCCTCGGGCAAGATCGGCGCCAGGACCTGGTGGTTCGCCCAGGGGCTCTGGAACCGCTGGGAGGATTTCATCAACGTGGGCACGACCTATGAATGGTTCGGCGCCTTCGTCGGCGTGGACTACGTGCACAGCCCCCGCTGGACCTTCTCGGCCCTCTACAACTTCGCCGACGCCCAGGACCTGAACAACACCGACACCGTGTTCGAAGGCATCGACATCAACACCCTGACCCTGACGGCCAGCTACTACTTCATGCGCAACGTCAAGGGCATCCTCGAGGTCAACGGCGACTTCCAGGCGACCGAAAGCCAGACCGGCAACCTGTATACCGGCCACCTGACCAAGGAAAACTACGCCCTGGTGGGTTTCGACGCGGCGTTCTGAGACGCTCTCCTGCGTTCCTGGCGATCTGGAATGGAACACGGAGCGCACAGAGGCAGGGAGGTTCTCCCGAGTCCTGGATCAGAACGGGAACCGTATGCAGAACCGTAGGAGCGGCGCAAGCCGCGATATGGCGGTAGCGGGTGTCGGGGAGCTGGTTGCGAGTAACACCGTAAAGCTTTTCCCAGCTTCCCGTCCCCAGCCACCCGCAACCGCATGTGGTCGCGGCTTGCGCCGCTCCTACAAGGTGTTGCCGTCAGCGGTGTCAATCAACGATCGTGCTTTGCGATCTTCGCGGCTCTGCGTCCTTGCGTTGGGTTTTTTCAGATTGACCTCGCGGCGGGGGCGCCGCTCCTGCATGGGCACGTCCTGTAGGAGCGGCGCAAGCCGCGATTCAACCGGCCGGGGGGGCTGCGGTATCAATGGGCCTCGTCCCAGTTGTCGCCCACGCCGATGTCCACTTCCAGCGGCACGCGCAGGTCGGCGGCGGCGATCATGATGTCACGGATCCGGTCACGCGCGCTGTCCACGGCCTCGGCGGCCACTTCGAACACCAGTTCGTCGTGCACCTGCATGATCATGTTCACCGGCTGCCTCTCGCGCTCGATCCAGGCATCCACGCCGATCATGGCGCGCTTGATGATGTCGGCGGCGGTGCCCTGCATGGGGGCGTTGATGGCGGTGCGCTCGGCGTACTGGCGGCGGGCGGCGTTGGCCGACTTGATGTCCTGGATGTAGAGCCGGCGGCCGAACACGGTCTCCACGTAACCCTGTTCGCGGGCCTGTTCGCGGGTGCGTTCCATGAAGGCTTTCACGCCGGGGTAACGGGCGAAGTAGCGGTCGATGTACTGCTGGGCGGTGGGGCGGTCCACGTCGAGCTGGCGGGCCAGGCCGAAGGCCGACATGCCGTAGATCAGGCCGAAGTTGATGGCCTTGGCCGAGCGGCGCATGTCGGCCGTGACCTGCTCGGGCGGCACGCCGAAGACCTCGGCGGCGGTGGCGCGGTGGATGTCTTCTCCCGCGGCGAAGGCGGCCAGCAGGCCCTCGTCGCCCGACAGGTGGGCCATGATCCGCAGCTCGATCTGGGAATAGTCGGCCGCCAGCAGGCGATAACCTTCGGGGGCGATGAAGGCCTGGCGAATGCGCCGCCCCTCCTCGCTGCGCACCGGAATGTTCTGCAGGTTGGGATCGGAAGACGACAGGCGGCCGGTGGCGGTGACCGCCTGATGATAGGAGGTGTGCACCCGGCCGGTGCGCGGATTGACCTGCCGTGGCAGCTTGTCGGTGTAGGTGGACTTGAGCTTGGCCAGCGAGCGGTGCTCGAGAATGATCCGCGGCAGTTCGTAGTCGGCCGCCAGCTCCTGCAACACCGACTCGGCGGTGGAGGGCTGGCCCTTGGGGGTCTTGGCCAGCACCGGCAGGCCCAGCTTGCCGAACAGGATGGCCTGGAGCTGCTTGGGCGAGCCGAGGTTGAATTCCTCGCCGGCCAGTAGCCAGGCCTGCGCTTCCAGTTCCTTCAGGCGCGCGGCGAAGGCGCGGCTCTGTTCCTCGAGCCTGGCCACGTCCAGCAGCACGCCGCGGCGCTCCATGCGCGAGAGCACCGGCACCAGCGGCATCTCGATTTCCCGGAACACCTTCGTCAGGGCCGGGATCTCGGCCAGGCGCGGCCACAGGGCCTGATGCAGGCGCAGGGTGATGTCGGCGTCCTCGGCGGCATAGGGGGCCGCCTCGGCCACCGGGATCTGATCGAAGGATTTCTGCTTCGCGCCCTTGCCGGCGATCTCCTCGTAATGCACCGTCTTGTAGCCCAGGTACTTGAGGGCCAGGGTGTCCATGTCGTGGCGCGAGCCGGAGGGGTCCAGCACATAGGATTCGAGCATGGTGTCGTATTCGACACCGCGCAGGGCGATGCCGTAGCTGGCCAGCACGTTCATGTCGTACTTGCTGTGCTGGCCCACCTTGGCCTGTTGCGGATCGCTCAGCAGCGGGCGCAGTTTTTCCAGCACCGCTTCCCGCGCCAGTTGCGCCGGGGCATCGGCATCCGCGTGGGCCAGGGGCACGTAGGCCGCCTCGCCCGGCTGCACGGCGAAGCTGCAGCCGACGATCTCCGCCGCCATGTAGTCGAGACTGGTGGTTTCCAGGTCGAAGGCGAACAGCTCGGCCTCGCGCAGCCGCGCGAGCCACCTCTCCAGTTCGGCCATGTCGTGGATGGCGCTGTAGCGGGCCTCGGTCATCGCCTCGGCCGCCTCGCCGTCGCCGTCCCGGCTGTCCAGCAGGTCGGCCAGCCAGCGCTTGAACTCGTAACGGCGGAACAATTCGATCAGCTTCTCCCGATCCGGCTCGCGGCGTTGCAGATCGTCGAGGGTCAGCGGCAGTGCCACATCGGTGCGGATGGTCACCAGTTCCTTCGACAGGGGCAGCTGCTCGAGACTGGCGCGCAGGTTCTCGCCCACCTTGCCCCTGATCTCGTCGGCATGGGCGATCAGGTTCTCCAGCGAGCCGTACTGCTGCAACCACTTGGCGGCGGTCTTGGGGCCCACCTTGGGCACGCCCGGCACGTTGTCCACCGTATCCCCGATCAACGCCAGATAGTCGGTGATGCGCTCCGGCGGCACGCCGAACTTGTCGATCACCGCCTGCCGATCGCTGACCGTGTCGGTCATGGTATTGACCAGCGTCACGTGATCGTCGACCAGTTGCGCCATGTCCTTGTCGCCGGTGGAGATCACCACGTCCATGCCCCGCTCGGTGGCCTGGCGGGCCAGGGTGCCGATCACGTCGTCGGCCTCCACGCCGTCGATCACCAGCAGCGGCAGGCCCATGGCCTCGACGATGGCGTGCACCGCGGGGATCTGCGCCGCCAGATCCTCGGGCATGGGCGGCCGGTTGGCCTTGTATTCGGCGTATAGCTCGTTGCGGAAGGTCGGGCCCTTGGCATCGAAGACCACGGCGATGCGCTGCGGATCGTAGTCCTTGAGCAGCTTGCGGATCATGTTGATCACGCCATACACCGCGCCGGTCGGCTCGCCGGCCGAATTGCTCAGGTTGGGCATGGCGTGATAGGCGCGGAACAGGTAGGAGGATCCGTCCACCAGCACCAGGGGCTTCGGGTTTGCGTTGGAGGCGGGTTCGGCCATGGGGGTTTCGCGGGCAGTCCGGGAGCCGGGCATTGTAGCAGCCGGAAACCGTTTCTGGTTCCCGCCCCGGCGAATGGGGTAAACTCCCGGCTTCCAGCCACCGCCGACCGAACCATGAAAAAGACCGAACACCCCGGCCTGAGCCCCATCGACGACACCATGCTCACCCGGGAGTCGTGGAAGATCTTCCAGATCATGGCCGAGTTCGTGGAGGGCTTCGAGCGGCTGGCGCGGATCCGGCCCTCGGTGAGCATCTTCGGTTCGGCGCGCACCCCCACCGATCATCCCTACTATCAGCTCACCGTGGACATCGCCCGGGCCCTGTCCGACGCCGGCTTCTCGGTGGTCAGCGGCGGCGGGCCGGGGATCATGGAGGCCGCCAACAAGGGCGCCTACGAGGGCAAGTCGCCCAGCATCGGCCTCAACATCCAGTTGCCCCACGAACAGGCCGGGAATCCCTACCAGGACATTTCCCTGCGCTTTCGCCACTTCTTCTCGCGCAAGGTCATGTTCGTGAAATACGCCGCCGCCTACGTGGTGCTGCCCGGCGGTTTCGGTACCCTGGATGAGCTGGCCGAGATCCTGACCCTGATCCAGACCGGCAAGACCCGGCGCATTCCGGTGATCCTGGTCCACGAGCCCTTCTGGGCCGGCCTGCTGGACTGGTTCCGCCACACCCTGGCCGAGGAGAAGATGATCGATCTCGACGATCTGGATCTGATGTGCGTGATCGACACCCCCGAGGCCGTGCTGGACGCCATCTTCCGCCACTACGAACACCGCGGCTTCGAACCCTCCGCCGAGGAAGCCGAGATCCTGCTGGATCTGTAACCCTGGAGCCCGTCATGATCCGTCCCCTGCTGCTCACCGGCCTGTTGCTCGCCAGCCCCCTGCTGTTTTCGGCCGAACCGCCCCCGCCCCTGCCGGTGGATCCGGTCGAGCCCGCCGAGGTGCCGGAGCCGGAGGTGACCATCATCCAGCGCGAGGATCGCACCATCGAGGAATACCGGGTCAACGGCCGGGTGCGTTACGTCAAGGTCATCCCCAAGGTGGGCAAACCCTACTACTTCGTCGACACCGACGGCGACGGCACCCTGGACAAGCGTTTCGACGACCTCGACAATCCGCCCATCAACCAATGGATTCTGTTGCGCTGGTAATCCCCATGTGTGCCGTACGTCCTCCCTGCTCACGGAGCCCGCGCTGAGATGTCCGTGTATACCCCCGTCGGGCGCGAACAGCTCGAGGCCTTCCTGCGCCACTACCAGGTGGGCGAACTGGTGGACTTCGAAGGCATCAGCGCCGGGATCGAGAACACCAACTATTTCGTCACCACCACCGGCGGTGAATTCGTCCTGACCCTGTTCGAGGCCCTCTCGGCCGAGGAACTGCCCTGGTTCCTCGACCTGATGGCCTACCTGGCCGAGCACGGCGTGCCCAGCGCCCATCCCATGCCCGACGAGCGGGGCCGCTATCTGCGCGCCCTGGAGGGCAAGCCGGCGGCCCTGGTGCGGCGCCTGCCCGGCCACAACGTGGAAGATCCCAATCCCGTGCAATGCGCCGAACTGGGCCGGGCGCTCGGCCACATGCACGTGGTGGGGCAGGACTTCCCCGGGCGGCGCGAGAACCCCCGCGGCCCCCACTGGTGGGCCGAGACGGCAGCGAAGGTGCTGCCCCGCCTGGCCCCGGACGAGGCGCGCCTGCTGGAAGCCGAACTGGCCTTCCAGCGCCAGCACGCCCACGACGCCCTGCCCCGGGGGGTCATCCATGCCGATCTGTTCCGTGACAACGCCCTGTTCACCGGCGACCGCCTGACCGGGATCATCGACTTCTACTACGCCTGCAACGACGTGCTGCTGTACGACGTGGCGGTGACCGTCAACGACTGGTGCACCACCGCCACGGGCGAACTGGACCGCCCGCGGCTCGAGGCCTTCCTCGACGCCTACCGCCGGGAACGGGACTTCACCACCGCCGAGCGTGACGCCTGGCCGGTCATGCTGCGGGCCGCCGCCCTGCGCTTCTGGCTCTCGCGCCTGCAGGACAAGCTCTTTCCCCGCGAAGGCGAGCTGACCCACATCAAGGATCCGGACGTGTTCCGGCGCATCCTCGAGTGCCGAATCGCCGCCGGAGAACGGCTGAAACTCCCTTCGTCAAGGGGAAAAACCTGTGGATAACTTTGTGGATGAATGCCGGATCTGTCAGACGAATTTCAGAATTTGCTGATACATGCAAACCGTCTGCACAAACGCCTGAAAATTATATCTTTTTATATCAATAACATACACTATTCCCGCAGGGCCATTTTCCCCTGCTGGCCAATGACCCTGAAACAAATCATTGATTTGCCGTCGATGTGTATAACTCGAGTACCAGGGCCCTGTCATGCTTCCGTCATGGAGAGTGGGTGCTTACCCTGAGGGAGGACGAGAAACCGTGAAACGCCTCGTGGCCGCCACCGAGCGAAGTGTGCACTTCCTCACCCTGCTGATGGTGCTCGTCACCTTCGCCGTGGTGGTGCTGCGCTACGGTTTCGACCTGGGCTGGATCGCCATGCAGGAGTCGGTCACCTACCTGCACGCGGCCAACTTCATGCTCGGCGCCGCCTTCGCCCTGCGCCACGACGCCCACGTGCGGGTGGACATCTTCTACCAGAAGTTCGGCCCCCGCGGCCGCGCCTGGGTGGATCTGCTGGGCACCCTGTTGCTGCTGCTGCCGGTGTGCGGCTTCATTCTCTACGCCTCCTGGGACTACGTGCGCGAATCCTGGCACCTGATGGAAGGCTCCCAGGAAGCCGGCGGCATCCCGGCGGTGTGGCTGCTCAAGTCGCTGCTGCTGGCCATGCCGCTGCTGCTGATCCTCCAGGGGCTGGCCATCGCCGTCCGCTGCCTGCGGGTGCTGGCGGGCCAGACCCCGCCCGCCCCGGAGAAGGACGAGGTGCACGACCTGTGATGGCCGAGTTCATGCCCCTGCTGATGTTCCTCGCCGTGGGCCTGGTGCTGCTCTCGGGCTACCCGGTGGCCTTCGCCCTGGGCGGCACCGCGCTGGCCTTCGCCCTGCTCGGCCACTTCACCGGCACCTTCGACGACGCCTTCCTGCAGGCCCTGCCCAACCGCCTGTACGGGGTGATGACCAACGTCACCCTGCTCGCCGTGCCCCTGTTCGTGTTCATGGGCGTGATGCTGGAGCGCTCGAAGGTGGCCGATCAGCTCCTCGACACCATGAGCGCCCTGTTCGGCCCCCTGCGCGGCGGGCTCGGCATCTCGGTGACCGTGGTGGGCATGCTGCTGGCCGCCTCCACCGGCATCGTCGGCGCCACCGTCGTCACCATGGGCCTGCTGTCACTGCCCACCATGCTGCGGCGCGGCTACGACCCGCGCCTGGCCACCGGCACCATCTGCGCCTCCGGCACCCTCGGCCAGATCATCCCGCCCTCCATCATCCTGGTGCTGCTGGGCGACGTGCTGGCCTCGGCCTACCAGCAGGCCCAGCTCAACATGGGGATCTTCGCCCCCGAGACCGTCTCGGTGGGCGATCTGTTCACCGGCGCCCTGATCCCCGGCCTGCTGCTGGTGGCCCTGTACATCGCCTACGTGATCCTGATCGCCTGGCGGCAGCCGCAGCGCGCCCCGGCCCTGCCGGCAGCGGAGCGGGATCTGCACGGCCGGGAACTGGGCCTGCGGGTCCTCAAGGTGCTGGTGCCGCCGCTGATCCTCATCGTGCTGGTGCTCGGCTCCATCATCGCCGGCGCCGCCACCCCCACCGAGGCCGCCTCGGTGGGCGCGGTGGGCGCCATGGTCCTGGCCGCCTTCCAGCGCCGCCTCACCTGGACCACCCTGCGCGAGGTGATGCGCACCACCACCGAAGTCTCCAGCATGGTGTTCCTGATTCTGATCGGCGCCTCCCTGTTCTCGCTGGTGTTCCGCGGCTTCGGCGGCGACGACCTGGTGCGCGACCTGCTCACCGATCTGCCCGGCGGCAAGGTGGGCGCCCTGCTCGCCGTGATGGGGGTGATGTTCCTGCTCGGCTTCATCCTCGATTTCATCGAGATCACCTTCGTGGTGGTGCCCATCGTCGCCCCCGTGCTGCTGATGATGGACATCAGCCCCGTGTGGCTGGGCGTGATGATCGCCATCAACCTGCAGACCTCCTTCCTCACCCCGCCCTTCGGCTTCGCCCTGTTCTACCTGCGCGGCGTGGCGCCAAAGGAAGTCGCCACCGCCGACATCTACCGCGGCGTGATGCCCTTCATCGCCATCCAGCTCCTGGCCCTGGCCCTGCTGGCCCTGTGGCCGGAACTGGCCACCTGGTTGCCGGATCGGATCTACGGCAACTGATGACATGACCCCATGCTTGCCCCGGTGATTCGCCAGGACGCCTGTGGTTCAATCATCATTCGTTTCCAACCCCCCAAACGGATATGAACACCGACGATCCCTGGAAAGACAAACTCGATCCGGCGCGCTACCGCATCCTGCGCGAAGCCGGCACCGAACCGCCCTTTTCCGGCGAATACACCCACTGCAAGACGCCCGGCACCTACCACTGCGCCGCCTGCGGCGCGCCGCTGTTCGCCTCACACGCCAAGTTCGACTCGGGCAGCGGCTGGCCCAGCTACTGGCAACCGCTGCACGACGCGGCGCTGAAGGAAGTGACGGACACCCGCCACGGCATGACCCGCACCGAGGTGCGCTGCGCAAACTGCGACTCGCACCTTGGCCACGTCTTCCCCGACGGACCGCCGCCGACGGGGTTGCGCTACTGCATCAATTCGCTGGCATTGGTGTTAAAGGCAGAGGAAAGAGACAAGTGAAAAGAGGCAGGAGCGCAGCGGCGGCGGCAATCGGCGTTACCGACAACGGCGGCTCCGCTGCGCTTGAGCCGCCCTGCGCAGGGTGCAGACGGGAAACCGCTTGCGGCAGCGTTAACGGGCAGAAAAGAGACAGGAACCCGTTGCACGCCATTGCGTAGGCCGGCTCAAGCGCAGCGGAGCCGGCAAACGGGCAATTACCTTCTCGCCTTGAGATAGGCCAGTTCGGAGATCCGCTGCCATTCCCCGACCTGGTTGCGGAAGTTGCGGAAGGAGTCGTAGATGGCGCGGGTGGTCTTGTCCTTCGCGGCCACTTCCTGCACCACCTGTTCCGAGACTTCGCGCAGCTTCGCCAGAACGTCGTCGGGGAAGGCGCGCAGTTGCACCTTGTGTTTCGTGACCAGCGTGTGCAGGGCGGCGTTGTTGCGGGCCATGTATTCGGCCAGCATGTCCTGGTTGACCACCCGGCAGGCGTTCAGCACGATGGCCTGGAGATCCTTCGGCAGCGCCTCGAAGGCCTTGCGGTTGATCAGGGCCTCGAGGGTGGTGCCGGGCTCGTGCCAGCCGGGGTAGTAATAGTATTTCGCCGCCTTGTAGAGGCCGAAGGCCAGATCGTTGTAGGGGCCGACCCATTCGGTGGCGTCGATGGCACCCGACTGCAGGGAGGTGTAGATCTCGCCGCCGGGCAGGTTGACTGGCGTGCCGCCAAGGCGCCGCAGCACTTCGCCGCCGAGGCCGGGAATGCGCATCTTCAGGCCCTTCATGTCGGCCAGGGCGCGGATCTCGCGGTTGAACCAGCCGCCCATCTGCACCCCGGTGTTGCCGGCCGCCGCCGGGATCAGGCCGAAGGGTGCGTACAGCCTGCGCCACAGCGCCATGCCGCCGCCGTGGTACAGCCAGCCGTTCATCTCGTCGGCGGTCAGGCCGAAGGGCACCGCGGCGAAGAACTGGGCCGCCTCCACCTTGCCCTTCCAGTAATAGGCGGCGCCATGGCCCATCTGCGCGGTGCCGCGGGAGACGGCGTCGAAGACCTCGAAAGCCGGCACCAGCTCCTTGGCCCCGTACACCTTCACCTGCAGGCGCCCGCCGCTCATCTCGGTGATCAGCTTCGCCAGATGGTTGGCCCCGGTGCCCAGGCCCGGGAAGTTCTTGGGCCAGGTGGTGACCATTTTCCAGCGAATGCGCCCGCCAGCGCGGGCGATGAAGGGGGCGGACAGGCCGCCGGCGAGCAGGCCGCCGGTGCCGGCGGTCTTGAGGAAATCACGTCGTTTCATGGCGCTCTCCCGGTATATTGGCCGCCCCATTTTGCCAGCCGCGTCGCAAGGTGCAAGCCCGGCGATGGCATCGACCGGCGGATTTTGTCATGATGCCGGAACGGGCCGTCGAAAAGGCCTCTGGATCGGCGCTTTCAACGGCCTGGCAAGGGACGGACCAGCCGCGCCCGGCTGACGGCTATCGGAATCCACCATGTCCGCAACGGTTCAGGAACTGCGACGGGTTCACCGTCTCCTGCTCGGGATCATTCTCGGCAGCTACGCCATCGCCCCGCTGATCGGCTACGCCGTGAGCCTGATCTTCGGCGCGGTGGATCCCCTGCGCCTGCTGGCCTGGCCGGTGTGGCCGGCCCTGCTGGCCATCCACCTGGGCCTGCTCGGCTGGATGTGGCACCACTTCCGCGATCTCTTCGCTCCCCTGCGTCAGCCGCAGGCGGCCGACCCGCGCCTCTCGCTGCAGGGCTTCGGCAACAGCTACTGGATCTTCTACCTGCTCTACGTGCTGATCCTGCCCACCGTGCAATACTGGCTCGGCGCCGGCGACACCCCCCGGCCCAGCGGCCTGCTGCACGCCATCTTGCTGCAACTGGTGGTGGCCATCCTGGTGGGCATGCCGGGCTATCTCGAAGCCCTGGCCCTGCTCGGGCGGGCGGCCCACCACACCGGGCTGGATCGCATCCACGTCTCCATGCGCAGCAAGATCCTGCTGATCGGCGCCTACATGCCGCTGCTGATGACCACCGCGCTGCTGCGCTACGACTGGTCCCGCACCGGCCGCCTCAGCTCCGAGCTGTGGCTGGCCTGGCTGGCGCTGGGGATGGTCGCCTTCGTGATCACCCTGATCGCCATCCGCAGCCTGCGCCAGTCCCTAGCGCCCGTGCAGGAAGTGATCAGCAGCAGCGACGCCCGCGACCATGCGGGGCTGGCCCGCCGCCTGCGGCCCCGCTCCCTCGACGAGATCGGCTACCTGATCCAGACCCTGGGGCGCCTCTTCCAGCGGCTCGGCGAGCAGGAATCGCACATGCGCGCCATCTTCGACCATGCCGCCGAGGGCATCATCGTGATCGATGCCGAGGGCCGGGTGGAGACCCTCAACCCCGCCGCCGAGCGGCTGTTCGGCCGCCCGGCCGAGGCCATCCACGGCCGGCCCATCGGCGATCTGCTGCCCGATCTTGCCCTGCCGGCCCTGCGCGAGGCGGGCCACCTAGCCGAGCGCGAACACACGGCCCGCCACGCCTCGGGCGCCGAGCTGCCGGTCTCGCTGCGGGCCAGCGCCATGCAGATGGACGACCGGATCTACTACACCCTGCTGGTGGCCGACATCTCCGAGCGCAAGGCCACGGAACAGATGCTGCTGGAAGCCGAGGCCCGCTACCGGGATCTGGTGGAGACCGCCCACGACCTGGTCTGGTCCATGGACGCCGAGGGCCGCTGGACCTACCTGAACGACGCCGTAATCCGGATCTACGGCTACCCCCCCTCGCAGATGCTGCACCGCCATTTCAGCGACTTCCAGGCCCCCGAATCGACCACCCGCGACGCCGAGGCCCATGCCGCCCTGCAGCGGGGCGAGGAGCTGGTCAACTACGAGACCGTGCATCTCGACAACCACGGCAACCGGCGCTACATCAGCTTCAACGCCCGGCCCCAGTTCGACGCCGAGGGCCGGCTGGTGCAGATCACCGGCACCGCCCACGACATCACCGAACAGAAGGCCTACGAACAGGAGCTGGCCTACCAGGCCCAGCACGACAGCCTCACCCGCCTCTACAACCGCAACTACTTCCAGCGCGAACTGGTGCGCGAGGCGGCCCGCGCCCAGCGCGGCCAGACCCGCTTCGCCCTCCTCTACCTGGATCTCGATCAGTTCAAGTACGTCAACGACACCCAGGGCCACGCCGCCGGCGACCGGCTGCTGGTGGAATGCGCCGATCTCCTGCGCCAGCACCTGCGGGAAGGGGATCTGCTGGCCCGCTTCGGCGGCGACGAGTTCACCCTGCTGCTGTTCGACGTGGACGAACATGGCACCACCCGGGTGGCCGAATACATCCGCCAGCTGTTCGAGAACTACCGCTTCGTGGACGCCGGCAAGACCTTCAACGTCACCGTCAGCATCGGCATCTCGCTGGTGCACGACGAGGCCGTGGACGCCGACGAGGCCCTGGCGCGGGCGGATCTGGCCTGCAACATCGCCAAGAGCCAGGGCCGCAACCGCCTGCACCTGTTCGATCCGGCGGATCGGCGCAAGGACGGCATGGCCGAGGACATGGGCTGGGCGGCCCGGGTACGGGAGGCCTTCGAGCAGGATCGCTTCAAGCTGGCCTTCCAGCCCATCATCGCCATCGACAGCGGCGAGATCCACGACTACGAAGTGCTGCTGCGCATGACCCTCGACGACGGCGACGTGATCCTGCCCGGCGGCTTCATGCCGGCCGCGGAACGCTTCGGCCTGATCCACCAGGTGGATCGCTGGACCGTGCGCCGGGCCATGGAGACCCTGGCCGATCTGCGCGCCCGCGACAGCAGCGTGCGCTTCGCCATCAACCTCTCGGGCCGGGCCTTCGAGGACGAGGCCCTGCTGCCGCTGATCCACGGCATCCTGGTGGAAACCGGCCTCGACCCGGAGGCGCTCACCTTCGAGATCACCGAATCGGCGGCCATCTCCAATCTCTCCGCCGCCACCGCCTTCATCCACCAGCTCAAGGACATGGGCTGCCAGTTCGCCCTCGACGACTTCGGCACCGGCTTCTCCTCCTTCGCCTACCTCAAGCACCTGCCGGTGGACAAGCTCAAGATCGACGGCTCCTTCGTGCGCGGCATGGCCGAGGCGCGGGTGGATCAGGCCATGGTCCAGTCCATGAACGAGATCGCCCACGCCCTGGGCAAGCAGACCATCGCCGAGTTCGTGGAAAACGCCGCCACCCTCAAGCTCCTGCGCCGCTACGGCGTGGACTTCGCCCAGGGCCACTTCCTCAGCCGCCCCCTGAGCCGGGTCGCCCGCTTCCCCGATGTGCCCGCCCGGGGACTGCGCGCCCACTGATGACAGGGACGAGGGACGACGACAGCCTGGATGCAGAAAGCCAAATGACGAGGTGAATCGAAACCGGAGCCGGGTGGTTTTCCTCGGCCCTCGGCCCTCGTCACTCGTCCCTGCATGTTCGCGGATCGCGCCGCTCCTGCCGGGGAGATCCATCAAAACTGGCGTGAGCCTTGCATGTTTTCGGGCAGAATCCCCAATCGGAGAACCCCATGCTTCGCCCCCTGCTCGCCGTCCTGCTGGTGCTGACGGCAAGCGGCTGCACCCTTCAGCGGCAGCCGCCCCGCCATCCCTGGCTGGCCACGCCCTTCGTCGCCAGCGAGGTCAACGCGGCCCGCGAGGTGGCCGCCCGCCTGATCCCCTGCCTGCAACCGGCCACCAGCCCCCGCCAGCAACGGCAACACCAGCAGTGCCAGCAGCGCCATCTGAGCGCCAGCCTGCTGCGCGGCGCCGGCCGCCATCCCCTGCCCCTGGAATGGCTCGGCGGCCTGACCCTCTCCACTCTCGGCCCCTGCGACGCCCAGGATGCGCGCATGTTCTCCCACACCAACACCCCCTGGCCCCGCCACATGCGCCTGTGGCTGTGCGCCGACAGCCAGATCGACTCGGACATGGCCCGGGTGGTGGTGCAGTACGTGCGCGAACCGAAGATCGGCCGCCTGCAGATCGGCGGCGTGAAACTGGTGCGCCTGTGGCCGCTGGACGAGCGGCAGAGCTACAACCCGTATCTGCGGAATCTGCATCGGTGAGTTGGCAAGGAACGAGGAAAAATCGCCGTAGGCCGGCTCAAGCGCAGCGGAGCCGGCATCTCGGGATGACACGATTTTTGCCGGCTCCGCTGCGCTTGAGCCGGCCTACACCAACGGCGTCGTTGCGTTGAAAAACCCCGCTCAACACACGGCGAGATTGGCGTATTCGAGCATCAGCCACTTGCTGCCTTCGCGGGCGAAGTTGACCTGCACGCGGGCGTGGCGGCCTTCGCCCTCGTAATTGAGGATCACGCCCTCGCCGAAGGTGGGGTGGATGACCAGGGTGCCGGGGGCCAGTTCCGGCGGGGTTTCGTCGAGGCGGCCGGCCGATCCGCCGGCCGTGGCGGGACGGGAGACAATGCCGTGCAGGCGCACTTCCTCCACCAGGTGCTCGGGGATCTCGCGCAGAAAGCGGGAGGGGCGGTTGTACCGCTCCTCGCCGTAGAGGCGGCGCTTCTCGGCATAACAGAGGGTGAGCCGTTCGCGGGCGCGGGTCATGCCCACGTAGCACAGGCGGCGCTCCTCCTCGAGGCGGGCGCCGTCCTCGGCCGAGAGGCGGTGGGGAAACAGGTCTTCCTCCATGCCCACCAGGAACACCTGGCGGAACTCCAGGCCCTTGGCCGAGTGCAGGGTCATGAGCTGCACGCAGTCGTCCCACTCGGCGGCCTGCTGCTCGCCGGCCTCCAGCGCCGCGTGGGCCAGGAAGGCCGAAAGCTCGTCCATCCCCGCGCTGTCCTCCTCGTCCACCGCGAAGCTGCGCCCGGCGCCCACCAGCTCCTCCAGGTTCTCGATCCGCGCCCGGCCCTTCTCGCCCTTCTCCTTCTCGTAGTGGGCGATGAGGCCGCTGGCGTGGATCACCTGCTCGATGGTCTCGGCCAGGGACAGGCCACGGGTCTCGGCGGCCAGCGTCTCCAGCAGATCGAGGAAGGCGGCCAGCGCCGAGACCGCCCGCGAGGGCAGGCCCTTCTCGTCCACCACCTTGCGCATCGCGCTCCACAGGGAACTGTTGTCGATCCGCGCCTGCTCGCGTACCGCCTCCATGGTACGGCTGCCGATGCCGCGGGTGGGCACGTTGTGGATGCGCTCCAGGGAGGCGTCGTCGTGGCGGTTGGCGAGCAGGCGCAGCCAGGCCAGGGCGTCCTTGATCTCCTGGCGCTCGAAGAAGCGCAGCCCGCCGTAGACCCGGTAGGGGATCCCCTGGCGCAGCAGCGCCTCCTCCAGCACCCGCGACTGGGCGTTGGAGCGGTAGAGTACGGCGCAGTCGCGGCGCGCGCCGCCGCCCTCGATCCAGGCCTGGATCTGCTCGACCACGAAGTTGGCCTCGTCCAGCTCGTTGAAGGCGCCGTAGAGGCGGATCGGCTCGCCCTCGCTGTCGGCGGTCCACAGGGTCTTGCCCAGGCGTTCGCTGTTGTGGGCGATGAGGGCGTTGGCCGCCTCCAGGATGGTGCCGGTGGAACGGTAGTTCTGCTCCAGGCGGAAGGTGGACACCGGCGCGAAGTCGCGGGCGAACTGGTGGATGTTTTCCACCCGCGCGCCGCGCCAGCCGTAGATGGACTGGTCGTCGTCGCCCACCGCGAACACGTGGCCGCCGAGCCCGGCGAGCAGGCGCAGCCAGGCGTACTGGATGGTGTTGGTGTCCTGGAACTCGTCCACCAGGATGTGGCGGAAGCGCTGCTGATAGTGTTTGAGGATGTCCGGATGGTTCAGCCACAGCTCGTGGGCGCGCAGCAGCAGCTCGGCGAAATCCACCACCCCGTTGCGCCGGCAGTGCGCCTCGTAGGCGCGGTAGATGGCGATCATGTGCTCGTCGTAGCGGCTGCCCTGGGCGTCCAGATGCCGGGGCCGCTTGCCCTCGTCCTTGCGGGCGTTGATGTACCACTGGGCCTCGCGGGGCGCCCACTGGTTCTCGTCCAGGCCCAGCTCGCGGATCACCCGGCGCACGGCGCGCTGCTGATCGTCGCTGTCCATGATCTGGAAGCCCTGGGGCAGATCCGCGGCCTGCCAGTGGGCCCGCAGCAGGCGATGGGCGATGCCGTGGAAGGTGCCCACCCACAGGCCGGCGGCGGGGATCTGCAGCAGTTCCTCGATGCGCCCGCGCATCTCGCCGGCGGCCTTGTTGGTGAAGGTCACCGCCAGGATGCCGTGGGGCGAGACCCCTTCGGCCACCTGCAGCCAGGCGATGCGGTGCACCAGCACCCGGGTCTTGCCCGAGCCGGCGCCGGCCAGCACCAGCACGTTGCCGGGCGGCGCGCACACCGCCTCGCGCTGGGCATCGTTGAGGGGATCGAGGATGGGAGAGACGTCCATCCCGGCATTCTACCACTCGGTAGGCAAGGGGTCGGGCGCATGGCATGATGCGACTGAATCATGAGCACCGACGTCGAAGACAAGCTGCGCGCGCTGCGCGACCAGTACGCCCGTCACCTGCCGGACAAGGTCGCCACCTTTCGCGCCAAGTGGCAGGCGGCCTGCGAACGGCCCGACGATCCCGGCCCCTTCCGCCATCTGCTGCGGGAGCTGCACACCCTGGCCGGCGCCGGCGCCAGCTTCGGCTTTCCCCGGGTGAGCCGCCTGGCGCGGCTCGCCGAACAGTGCCTGCAGCGCCATCTCGAGGCACCCGGCGCCCTGGCCCGGCCGGCCGCGCAGGCGGAGATCGGCGAGCTGCTGGCGCGGCTGGCCAACGCCGCCGGGGAAGCCGGCCGCGCCCCGCCGGCCGCGCCCGAGGGCCCCGCCTCGCGCCGCATCCATCTGCACGTGACCGACGCCGGTGAACGGGCGCGGCTGACTCGCCAGCTCGAACTCTACGGCCACGAGGTCGGCCAGTTCGACAGCCTCGCGGCCCTCACCGAAGCCGCCCGGGAAACGCCCCCGGCGCTGCACGTGGTCGAACTGGACGGCGCCTCGGAGCAGGCGCAGGCCCGGCTGCTCCAGGCCATTCGCCACCACGGCCCGGACCGTCCGCTGGTCGTCCTGGCCGGCGAAGCCGATCTGGCACCCCGGCTGCAGGCCGTGCGCCTCGGCGCCGCCGCCTTCTTCCCCCGCCCCGTGGATCCGGACCGCTTCATCGACACGGTGGACAAGCTGCTGCATCTCCAGGCCCAGGATCCCTACCGCGTCCTGATCGTGGACGACGACCACCCGGCCGCGGAACTCTACGCCGGCACGCTCCAGCAGGCAGGCCTGCTCACCCGGGTGGTGACCCGGCCCGAAGCGGTGCTGGAACAGATGCGCGAATTCAACCCGGAGCTGGTGCTGGTGGATCTGAACCTGCCGGGCTGCCACGGCACCGAGCTGGCGGCGGTGATCCGCCAGTGCGAGGCCCACGTGAGCACGCCCATCGTCTTCCTCTCGGCGGAGCGGGACATCGCCTACCAGCTCGAAACCATCCGCCAGGGCGGCGACGATCTGCTGATCAAGCCCATCGCCGCCGCGCACCTGGTCTCGGCCGTGCAGGGCCGCGCCGCCCGCTACCGCCTGCTGCGCTCCTTCATGGTCCGCGACAGCCTGACCGGCCTGTACAACCATGCCAGCACCAAGGAGATGCTGCAGCGGGAACTGGCCCGGGCGCGGCGCAGCGGCTCGCTGCTGAGCTTCGTGATGCTCGACCTCGACCACTTCAAGCAGGTCAACGACCGCCACGGCCATGCGGTGGGCGACGCGGTCCTGCGGCTGCTGGCCCGGACCCTGCGCCAGCGCCTGCGGGCCACCGACATCGTCGGCCGCCACGGCGGCGAGGAGTTCGCGGTGATCCTGCCCGAGTGCACTGCCGAGAACGCGCGCAAGGTGATCGACGGCATCCGCGAACACTTCGCCCGCCTGGCCATTCCGGCCGGCGACGCCACCCTCCAGGTGCATTTCAGCGCCGGCATCGCCGCCTACCCCGAATGGGAGACCGACTACGAATTGAGCGAACAGGCCGATCGCGCCCTGTACGCGGCCAAGGCGGCCGGGCGCAACCGGGTCGAGATCAGTCGCTGAGCCGCGCCACGCAACTCATGCGCATCTGGCCGATGGCCTGGCGCAGGGCCTCGATGGCCTTCGGCCGCGGAAAGGTGGCCCGCCAGGCCAGGGCCACGGTGCGCGAGGGCGGCGTGCCGGCGAAGCGCTTGATGCGCACCAGCCGCTGGGCATACTGCGCGGCGCCCGCGGCGGTGCAGGGCAGCACCGTGACCCCCATGCCCGAGGCCACCATGTAGCGGATGGTCTCGAGGGAACTGCCTTCCAGCATCCGGCCGAGGCCGCCGTCGCCCGCCTGGCCGCAGGCCGGGCAGGCTTCCAGCACCTGGTCGCGGAAACAGTGTCCGGCGCCGAGCATCAGTACCGTCTCCCGGCCCAGATCCTCGGCCGGGATCGCCTCCCGCTCGCGCCAGGGATGGGCATCCGGGATCAGGATCACGAAGGGCTCCCGGTACAGGGGCAGGGTGAGAATGCCCGGCTCGTCGAAGGGCAGGGCGATGAGGATGGCGTCCAGCTCGCCGTGGCGCAGCTTCTCGGCCAGCCGGGCGGTGTAGTTCTCCTCGATGAGCAGCGGCATCTGCGGCGCCCGTTCGTGGAGCACCGGAATCAGGCCGGGCAGCAGATAGGGCCCGATGGTGTAGATGGCGCCCAGGCGCAGGGGCGCGTCGAGCTGGTGCTTGCCGGCCGAGGCGAGCTGGCGGATCTGCTCCACCTCCTCCAGCACCCGCTGGGCCTGTGCGACGATGCGCTCGCCCACCGGGGTCACGGTCACCTCGCTCTTGCGCCGCTCGAACAGGGTCACGCCCAGCTCGGCCTCGAGTTTCTTGATGGCGATGGAGAGGGTCGGCTGGCTCACGTGGCAGGCCGCAGCCGCCTTGCCGAAATGATGTTCGCGGGCCACCGCGACGATGTAACGCAATTCGGTGAGGGTCATGCCGGCATCCTAACAAGCCTATAATGACCGGCACCATGGCCCGCCGCCGATCCGGATCAATGAAACGCCTCCTGCTGCTCGTGTGCCTCCTGCTGCCCCCGCTGCCCGGCCTCGCCGGGGGCGAGGCGCGCAGCATCCCGGCCGGCGAAACCGACTTCGAGGTGGAAGTCTTCCCGGCCAAGGCCGGCCCGCGGCTGTTGTGGTTCCCGCCGGCCACCGGCTTCGGCGAGGCCCAGCGGCGCATCGCCGCGAGCCTGGCGCAACGGGGCATCGAGGTCTGGCTGGTGGACCTGTTCGCCAGCTACTTCCTGCCCACGGTGGCCAGCAGCCTGGCGAAGATCCCGGCCGCCGACGTCGCCGCGCTGATCGATGCCGCCGGCGGCAACGGCCGGCGCCTGTTCCTGTTCGGCAGCGGCCGGGGCAGCCTGCCGCTGCTGCGCGGGGTCCATGCCTGGCAGCAGGCGCACCCGGATCGGCCGCCGCCGCCCGTGCTGCTGCTCAGCCCCCAGTTCTACGTGGAAACGCCGGACCCGGGCCAGCCCGCCGCGATCCTGCCGGTGGTGCGGCGCACCAACCTGCCCCTGTTCATCCTGCAGCCGAAGAAGTCGCCCTGGTACTGGAAGCTGCCGCAGATCCTGCCGGTGCTGGAAGCGGCCGGCAGCGAGGTGTTCGTGCAGATCCTGCCGGGCCTGCGGGACCGCTTCCACTTCCGGCCCGACGCCACGCAAGCCGAGCAGGCCGCGGCGCAACGGCTGCCCGGCTGGATCGCCCGCGCCATGCGCCTGCTCGGGCGCCTGCCCGCCCGCGTGCGGCCCGTGCGGGCGCTGGACGCCGCGCCGCCCGTCCCGCCCGAAGGCAAGAAGGCACGCCACCTGCGCCCCTGGCAGGGCGATCCCACGCCCCCCGCGCTCGCGCTGCCGGATCTCGACGGGCGCCTCCACCGCCTCGCCGACTACCGCGGCCGGGTGGTGCTGGTGAACTTCTGGGCCAGCTGGTGCCCGCCCTGCGTGCACGAGATGCCCTCCATGCAACGCCTGGCCGACGCCTTCGCCGGCCGCCCCTTCACCATCCTGGCGGTGAACATGGCCGAGGACGAAGCCACCATCCGCCGTTTCCTGCGCGAGAAGGTGAAGGTGCGCTTCCCCATCCTCCTGGATCGCGACGGCGCCGCCCTCCGGCGCTGGCAGGTCTTCGCCTTTCCCACCAGCTACCTCCTCGACCGTCAGGGCCGCATCCGCTATGCCCTGTTCGGGGCCATCGACTGGGACACGCCCGAAGTCAGGCGCCTCGTGGAAACCTTGCTGGTGGAATAGGCCTTTTTGCCGGCTCCGCTACGCTTGAGCCGGCCTGCCCCGCGTGTGGCGGCCGGCGCGGCGCCCTGTGCGTTGGAACATCATTCACCCAGCCAGTCCCGCGGCCGCAGGTAGTTCTCATACAGATCCGCTTCCGGCGTGCCGGGTTCGGGTTGCCAGCCATAGCGCCAGCGCACCAGCGGCGGCAGGGACATGAGGATGGATTCGGTGCGCCCGCCGCTCTGCAGGCCGAACAGGGTGCCCCGGTCGTAGACCAGGTTGAACTCCACGTAGCGGCCGCGGCGGTAGAGCTGGAAGTCGCGCTGGGCGTCGGTGTAGGGGGCGGCCTTGCGCCGTTCCACGATCGGCACGTAGGCCGGCAGATAGTGATCGCCCACGCTTCTCAAAAAGGCGAAGCTCTTCTCGAAACCCCATTCATTCAGATCATCGAAGAACAGACCGCCCACGCCGCGGGTCTCGCCGCGGTGTTTCAGGAAGAAATATTCGTCGCACCACTTCTTGAAGCGCGGATAGACCTTCTCGCCGAAGGGATCGCAGGCGGCCTTCGCCGTGCGATGCCAGTGCAGCACGTCCTCGTACACCGGGTAGTAGGGGGTGAGATCGAAGCCGCCGCCGAACCACCAGACCGGCTCGGCGTCCTCCTTCTCGGCCACGAAGAAGCGCACGTTGGCATGGGAGGTGGGCACGTGGGGATTGCGCGGGTGGATCACCAGCGACACGCCCATGGCCTGGAAGCGGCGCCCGGCCAGCTCCGGCCGGTGGGCGGTGGCTGAGGGCGGCAGCTGCGCGCCGGTGACGTGGGAGAAATTGATCCCGGCGCTCTCGAACACCGCGCCTTCGCTCATCACGCGGGTGCGGCCCCCGCCGCCGATCCCCTGCGAACCGTCGCGCTGCCAGTCGTCCTCGAGAAAACGGCCTTCGCCGTCCACGGAGGCCAGTTCCGAAACGATCCGGTCCTGCAGTTCGATGAGGTAGTCGCGGACGGCCTGAATGTCGGTTTCGTTCATCGATAAGCCTTTGAGGGCAGAGTAAAGTTGACAAGATACAAGAGAAAAGGGCCAAGTGCTGCAGCCCTCGTCTTGTCTCTTTACGCCTGTATTTTTTCTCCGGGCTGTTTCAGCCCTGGCGCAAAACCCGGCCGCTAAGCGCGTCGCGGATTTCGGATGGCCGTTCGCGGCCGCCGGTCTCGCCCGGCAGGATGAAATCCACGCCCTCGCCAAAGCGTTCGCGCACCTCGGCCTCGGTGCGCGCCGGTGCCGCGCCGCTGCGGTTGGCGGAGGTGGAGACGACGGGCCCACCGAATGCCTCGCACAGCGCCACCACCAGGGGATGATCGCTGACGCGCACCGCGAGGGTGTCGTGCCCGCCGCGCAACAGGGGAGACACATCCCCTGCCGCCGGCCAGACCCAGGTCACCGGTCCCGGCCAGGTGGCGAGCACGGCCGCCTCCCGTTCCGGCGGCAGCGGTTGCAGATACGGGCGCAACTGTTCAAAGGTGGCCGCGACGAGGATCAGGCCCTTGCGCGCCGGCCGGCCCTTCAGTTCCAGCAGGCGCTGCAGGGCCGCCGCGTTGCGCGGATCGCAACCGAGGCCCCAGACCGCTTCGGTGGGGTAGGCGATCACGCCGCCGGCGCGCAGGGCGGCAACGGCCCGGGTAATGGATGTGTCCGTCATGGCACGTTTCACGTAGGCGCGGCGCAAGCCGCGATGAACAGGGCCGAGGGACGAGGGCCAAGTGGCGAGGATAATCGAAGTCATGAAACGAAAGCCGTTACTCGGCCCTCGGCCCTCGCCACTCGTCCCTGCATTGTTCGCGGCTCGCGCCGCTCCTACATACCTGCTTTTTCTACGCCAGCTGCTTCTGCAGCTCGGCGTCTTTCTTCCGCACCGCCTCGGCATTGGCTTCGCGTTCTTCCTTCAGGCGCGCGGCCACGTTCGCATCGGCCACGCCGATGATCTGGGCGGCGAGGTAGGCGGCATTCTTGGCCCCGGCCTTGCCGATGGCCACGGTGGCCACGGGAATCCCGCCCGGCATCTGCACCGTGGACAGCAGCGCGTCCATGCCCTTGAGGGGACCGCCGTCCATGGGCACGCCGATCACCGGCTTGAGGGTGTGGGCGGCCACGGTGCCGGCCAGGTGGGCGGCCAGGCCGGCGGCGGCGATGAACACGGCACAGCCGCGCGACTCGGCGTCGGCGATGTAGTTTCGGGTGTCCTCGGGGGTGCGGTGGGCGGAGGTGATCTTCACCTCGCAGGCCACGCCCAGCGACTTGAGGGTATCCAGGGTGGCCTGCATCACGGGCAGATCCGAATCGGAACCCATGAGCACGGCGACGAAAGTAGTGTTGGACATGCGATGTTCTCCGGCAGTGGTTGTCGGGGAGGGGATGGATGCGGGGCCAGGCCCGCGCTTATTCGTTGACGGCCTCCGAAGGCGCTTCGACCTGTTCGCTGTAACCGCATTCCTTGCGCGGGCAGACCTTCTCGGTGCCGTTGCGCTTGGTGGTCTTGAGGGTCAGCATGGGCCAGCCGCAGTCGGGGCAGGGTTCGTCCAACGGCGGGTTCCAGACCGCATAGCGGCAGTCGGGATAGCGCGAGCAGGAATAGAAGATCTTGCCGCGCCGCGACTTGCGCTTGAGCATCTGCCCTTCGTGACATTCGGGGCAGGCCACGCCCGTGTCTTCGGGCTTCTCCAGCGGTTCGATGTGCTTGCACTCGGGATAGCCGGAACAGCCGATGAACTTGCCGTAACGGCCGTGGCGGATGATCAGATCCTTGCCGCATTCGGGACACTTTCGATCCGCGACCACCTCCGGCTCGGTACTGGCGTCCTCGCCCAGGTTGCGGGTGTAGTCGCACTCGGGATAGTTGTCACAGCCGATGAAGCGGCCACGCCGGCCGAGGCGGATGGAGAGCGGACCGCCGCACTTGGGACATTTTTCGTCGAGCTGCTCGCGGGTGACGTCCTTGCGGTCGACGTTCTTGTCCTTGTCTTCCACCAGATCCTTGAACGGCTGCCAGAATTCGCGCAGGGTGGGCACCCATTCCTTCTCGCCGCGGGCGATGGCGTCCAGGTCGTCCTCCAGGTGGGCGGTGAAGTCGTAGTCCACGTACTTCGGAAAGTGCTCGGTGAGGAACTTGTTGACCACCCGGCCCACGTCGGTGGGCACGAAGCGCTTCTTGTCCATGGTCACGTATTCCCGTGACTGCAGGGTGGAGATGATCGAGGCATAGGTGGATGGCCGGCCGATGCCGTATTCCTCCAGCGCCTTGACCAGGCTGGCCTCGGTGTAGCGCGGGGGCGGCTCGGTGAAGTGCTGCTCGGTGATCAGGCGCCGCAGCGCCAGGGTGTCGCCCTCGGTCATGGGCGGCAGCAGGCGATCCTTGTCGTCCTTCGGCTTGCTGTCGTCGGCGCCCTCCTGATAGACGGCCATGAAGCCGGGCGAGACGAGGGTGGAGCCGGTGGCGCGGAACAGGTTGCCCTCGCCGGCGGCCAGATCCACCGCCACCGTGTCCATGGTGGCATGGATCATCTGGCAGGCCACGGTGCGCTTCCAGATCAGCTCATAGAGGCGGAACTGATCCCGGGTCAGGTGCGACTTGATGGCCTCGGGCTCATGCCGGACCGAGGTGGGGCGGATGGCCTCGTGGGCCTCCTGGGCATTCTTCGACTTGGTCTTGTAGACCCGCGGCTTGGGCGGCAGGTTGTCGGGCCCGTATTTTTCCTGGATGTAGGCACGCAGCTCGTCGAGCGCCTCGTTGGCCAGGTTCACCGAGTCGGTCCGCATGTAGGTGATGAGGCCCACGGTCTCGCCGCCGATGTCGATGCCCTCGTAGAGCTGCTGGGCGATGCTCATGGTCTTCTTGGCGGTGAAGCCGAGCTTGCGCGAGGCCTCCTGCTGCAGCGTGGAGGTGGTGAAGGGCGCGGCCGGATTGCGCTTGCGCTTCTTCTTCTCCACCCTGGCCACCACCAGCTTGCCGGCGGCGGCGTCCCGCAGGGCCGTTTCGGCATCCTTCGCCTTGCGTTCGTTGTCGAGGGTGAACTGGCTGACCTTCTTGCCCTTGAGCTGGGTGAGCTTGGCAGTGAAGGTCTGCTTGTGGGCTTCGGCCTCGGCCTCGATGGTCCAGTATTCGCGCGGCTTGAACTTCTCGATCTCCTCCTCGCGCTCGACGATCAGGCGCAGGGCCGGGCTCTGCACGCGGCCGGCCGACAGGCCGCGGCGGATCTTCTTCCACAGCAGGGGCGAGAGGTTGAAGCCCACCAGGTAGTCGAGCGCGCGGCGGGCGAGCTGGGCGTGGATCAGATCCTCGGACAGTTCACGCGGATGGGCCACGGCCTCGTTGACCGCCCGCTTGGTGATCTCGTTGAAGGCCACCCGGCCCACCTGCTTGCCGTCGAGCAGGCCGCGATCCTTGAGGATTTCGTACAGGTGCCAGGAGATGGCCTCGCCCTCGCGATCCGGGTCGGTGGCCAGATACAGGGCATCGGCCTTCTTCAGCGCCTTGGCGATGGCGTCCACGTGTTTTTCGTTCTTGTCGATGAGCCGGTACTTCATGGCGAAGTCGTGCTCGGGATCCACCGCGCCCTCCTTGGGGAGCAGATCGCGCACGTGACCATACGAGGCAAGGACGTTGAAGTCCTTGCCCAGGTATTTCTTGATGGTCTTGGCTTTCGCCGGCGACTCAACGATGACCAGATTCTTTGCCATTTATCCTGTCTGCAAATTCAATGTGCCAGAAATGCGTGTGCCCGCAAGGCTGCGGGCACGGGGATCGGCCGGACGGGATGGCAGCCCGTCAGTGCACGATGACGGGGGTCTCGTCATACACCAGATCCTCCATCCAGGCGTAGGCGCCCTCGCGCCCCGGCTGGTTGAACAGCACCATGAGGATCACCCACTTGAGCTGTTCCAGATCGATCTCCTCGGCATCCAGGGCCATGATGCGATCGATCACCATCTCGCGGGTCAGGTGATCCAGCACCCCGGCCTGCTCCAGGAACAGGATGAAGCCGCGGCATTGCCGATCCAGCTTCTCCTGCTCGGCGGCCGTGTACAGCCGCAGGGAGGCGGCATTGACCGGGGCCAGCCCGGCCTGGCGCTCCTGCAGGTGGGCCAGGCCCTCGAGCCAGTCGAAGGCCTTGCTAATCTCCACCGCCTGGAACCCGGCTTCCTGCAGCTCGACGCGCAGGGATTCCTCGTCGGTATCGATTTCGATCTCGTCGTTCATGTAGTTTTCGAACAGGTACATCAGTACGTCGAGCACGTTTTCTTTCATCAATCGGTTCCTGGCCTGTGGCGTGTGCGGCAATAATGCCCACTGGACGTGGAGGCAATCAAGCCCTGCAATTCCAGTACCAAGAGCATGGAGCAAACGGCATCCGTCGTCAATCCGCTGCGCTCGACCACCGTGTCGACGGCGGTCGGCTCGTCGCCGATACTGGCCAGAACGCGGGCGTACTCCGGGTCCGGCTTCCAAGATGAGACCGCCTCCGGGGCCGATGGTTCCGGGGCCGGCAGGGGGCCGGCGAAACCGCCCAGTTCCTCGAAGATGTCGGCGGCGGTCTCCACCAGCTTGGCCCCCTGGCGGATCAGCGCGTTGCAGCCCCGCGCCTGGGGATTGTGGATGGAGCCGGGCACTGCGAACACCTCCCGGCCCTGCTCCGCCGCGCAGCGGGCGGTGATCAGGGAGCCGGAACGCAGCGCCGCCTCGATCACCAGCACCCCCAGCGAGAGCCCGGCGATGATCCGGTTGCGGCGCGGGAAATTGCCCGGGCGGGGCGAGGTTCCAAGGGGGAATTCGCTGACGATCGCCCCATTTTCGGCGATCTTGTGCGCAAGTTTCCGGTGTCTTGCCGGATAGACCCGGTCTGCGCCGGTGCCCGAGACGGCCACCGTGAGCCCGCCGGCGGCCAGCGCCCCCGCGTGGGCCGCGCCGTCCACCCCCAGCGCCAGGCCGGAGGTGACCACCAGCCCGTTGCCGGCCAGGTGGCGGGCGAACTCGCGGGCGGTCTCCCGCCCGGCGGGGGTGGGATTGCGGCTGCCCACCAGGGCAAGCTGCTTGCGTCCCAGCACCTCCGGCTCGCCGATCACGTACAGCAGGGGCGGCGGATCGGGAATGTCCCGCAGCAGGGCCGGATAGGCCGGATCGTCGAGACTCAGCAGGTGGTTGCCGGGCCGGGCCTGCCATTCCAGGGCCGCCTCGACGGCTTCGGGATCCGGCCGGCGCAGGAAATCCACCGCCGCGTCATCCAGCCCCGCCTCGCGCAGGGCCTGCCGATCGGCCTCGAGCACCGCCCGTGGCCCGCCGAAGCGCTCCCGCAGACGGCGCACGGCCACCGGCCCCACGCCGGGAGCCAGGCTCAGGATCAGCCAGGGTTGCAGTCGATCAACGGATTCCAAGTGCCGCTTCCGTGGGCTTCTTTCGAGGGGTTGGCGGGGATTCTAGCACCGATGGGGGAACGGCTGCGGCGGAACACGCCATGCAGGAGCGGCGCAAGCCGCGACCATGCAGGGACGAGGACCAAGGGCCGAGCCCTTGTAGGTCGGCCTTCAGGCCGACATGTCGGGCTAATACCCAAGGGGCACGCCGCGCCCGACCCACCGCGCCGATTTTTTGCAACGATCAGGTTTTTCCTCGGCCCTCGGGCCTCGTCACTCGTGCCTGCCTGGTCGCGGCTTGCGCCGCTCCTACAGGAGGCTGGCGGGTCCTGTCCCCGGCTCCCCGCGACCCTCCATCAGGGATTGGCCACGTAATCACCCACGTGCATGGCCCGTTCAGCCTTCATGACGAGGCCGTAGCTGACTTTGTCGTAGACGCGGAACACCATCAGCACGCCGGCCCGTTCCGAGGGGAGCTGGATCTTCTCGTGACGTGGCGAGTAGGGATCGCGCACCGTCGCGCCCTTCTGGTTCACGGCCAGCACGTGACCGGGCTTGATGCCGTCGCGTTCGCCGACGTTGAGCACCACCACGTTGTACTGGCCGATCTGGGAGACACCGTTGAACACGGCGATGATCCGGCCCTGGACCGTGCGCTCGGGCGGATAGGGGAAGAAGTTGAACTGCAGCGATTCCTGCTCGCTCGGCAGCAGGTAGTAGCCATCGAGCACCTCGCCCCGGGCGTTGCTCAGCACCAGGGTGGCCGGATCGCCGAGCCGGGTCACCCGCCCCTGGGCCACGGTCACCACCTCGTAGCCGAGGATCTCGCCGCTGTCGGGATCGGTGTAGGTGGCGCCGGGCTTGACCACGTCATACACGGGGATGGTCCGGCTGGTGAGGTTCTTGGCATACACCGTGTGGCCGGTGGCGAAGATCAGATGCCCGTCCCGGCTGGAGACGATGTAGGGGGCCCGATCCAGCTCGTCCTTGCTCACCACCCGCGGCGAGTAGAGGAACGGCTCGAGCAGGCTGCGCGGAATCACCTCGATGGCCTTGTCCAGCGGCTCCACCCGCACCTGCGGCTTGAGCTTGACGGTCTTGATCCCCTTGGGGGGAGCGATGCCGCCGACGCCCTCGAGGGTCAGGTAGGGCTTGCCCTCCACCCAGTGCAGACGGATCACGTCGCCGGGGTAGATGAGATGGGGGTTGCGGATCTCCGGGTTGACGTGCCAGATCTCGGGCCACTGCCAGGGATTCTTGAGGAAGCGGGCGGCGATGTCCCACAGGGTGTCGCCCTTCTTGACCACGTAACGGTCGGGCACCGTGTCGTTGACCTTCACCGCCGGCGCGGGGGCGGGCGGCGGCGGGGGCGCGGGTTCCGGCTCCGGTTCGGCCTGCTGTGCGGGGATCGGCTCGGGCGCGGGCGGCGGCGCCTTGGGGGCGCTGGCGCAGGCGGCCAGGAGGGCGGTCAGGGATAGAATCGGCAGGAGGCGTGTCAAAGCAGGACCGGAAGGTTTATTATTTGGCATGGGTCATCCTGTTACAGGGCCGGTTTGTCGAGTGTAGACGCTGAGTCCGCAGACCTCAAATCCGGGCAGCGCGATCATCCTGTAGATTTATCATGATGTTAGCAGCTTTTTTTACTCTTGTACTGGAAGTATAGCGCGAAATCGTATGGCGAAACTGAATATTTTGCACTGGCCGGACGACCGGCTGCGGATCAAGGCCGCGCCGATCGAGAACGTGGACGGGCGCATCGCCACCATGGTGGACGACATGCTCGAGACCATGTACGCCGCGCCCGGCATCGGCCTGGCGGCCACCCAGGTGGACTTCCACCAGCGGCTGATCGTGATCGACACCTCGGAGGAGAAGAACCGGCCCCTGGTGCTGATCAATCCGGAAATCGTCGAATCGGAAGGCGAGCAGGCCATCGACGAGGGCTGCCTGTCGGTGCCCGGCATCTATGAACCGGTAAAGCGGGCGCAGCACGTCCTCGTGCGGGCCGTCGACCGGGAAGGCAACCCCTTCGAGATCGAGGCCGAGGATCTGCTGGCCGTGTGCATCCAGCACGAGATGGATCACCTCGAGGGCAAGTTGTTCGTCGACTACCTCTCCCAGCTCAAGCGCCAGCGGATCCGCAAGAAGCTGCAGAAACAGCAGAAGCTGGCCGCCGGCTGATCCCGCTGTGAGCGATCCGAAACGCCCCTCCGCCCTGCGGGTGGCCTTCGCCGGCACGCCCGACTTCGCTGCCACCGCCCTGGCCGCCCTGCTGGCCAGCCCCCACGAACTCGCGGGCGTGTGGACCCAGCCCGACCGCCCCGCCGGCCGTGGCCGCAAGCGGCGTCCGAGCCCGGTCAAGCAGCTCGCCCTCGCGCACGACATTCCCGTCCACCAGCCCGAGAGCCTGCGCGATCCCGAGGCCGTGGCCGAACTGGCCCGGCTGGAGCCGGACGTGCTGGTGGTGGCCGCCTACGGGCTGCTGCTGCCGCCGGACGTGCTCGAGATCCCGCGCCTGGGCTGCCTCAACATCCATGCCTCGCTGCTGCCCCGCTGGCGCGGCGCCGCGCCCATCCAGCGGGCGATCCTGGCCGGCGATCGGGAGACGGGGATCACCATCATGCAGATGGACGCGGGGCTGGACACGGGCGACATGCTGCTGCAGAAGGCCGTGCCCATCGGCCCGCGCGAGACCGGCGGCAGCCTGCACGACAGGCTGGCGACCCTCGGCGCCGAGGCCATCGTGGAGGCCCTGGCCGATCCGGACGGGCTGGTTGCCGAGCCCCAGGACGCGGCGCTGGCGACCTACGCGGCAAAACTGCGCAAGGAAGAGGCCCGAATCGACTGGTCGAAACCGGCCGCGGTCCTTGACCGGCAGATCCGCGCCTTCGACCCCTGGCCGGTGGCCCACACCAGCATCGACGGCCAGCCCCTGCGCATCCACGCCGCCCTGCCGCTGGACGAACCCGCCGCCGAAGCGCCCGGCACCGTTACCGCCGTCTCCCGCGACGGCATCGACGTGGCCACCGGCGAAGGCACCCTGCGCCTGTTGCGCCTGCAACCGGCCAATGCCAGGGCGATGAGCGTGCAGGATTTGCTCAACGGCCGGCCGGATCTGATTCGGGAAGGGACGAAGCTGGGGAAATAGACATCCCGTAAGCCGGCTCCTTTCCCTGCCTTTAGGCCGGATCCACCGGCACCAGATCGTTGATCACGTCGCGCACGCCGTCGATGTACCAGGCATCGCATTCGGCGAGGAATTTCTGCCGGCCGGTGGGGATGCCGCCGCTGAGGGTGATCACCGCCTCCTTGCAGGTGAGGGTCACGTCCGCCGTGTCCACGGCATGATCCTTCTCCAGGGCCAGCTCCACGGCATCGAGGATCTCGCCGTCGTTGTCCTCTTCCGGGGGCACCACTTCGAGATGGTTGGCCACGTCCTGGCTGCCGGCCACCCACCAGGCCAGCAGGCCGGCCAGGCGCCGGTGGCTGAGACTGTTCACCCGCCCGCCGAGGATCACCCGGCCCGGGGCTTCCACCGAGACGAGGATCTCGCCGGCCGCCTCGGCCGGGTCACGATCCACTTCCTGCTCGTCCTTCTTGTTGATGGTGACGATCCGGTAGTTGCACAGGGCCGGTTCCGCGATCAGGGCGTCGCGCACGTGCTGCAGGATCTCGTCGATCCCCATGGCGCCGGCCGGCTCGACGAGCAGGTCGTCGATCACCTCCCGCACGCCGGGCACCGCCCGGGCGTCCAGCACGGCCCGCCGCTTGGCGGCGATGTTCTCCACCGTGCCGCTCAGGGTCACCACGTCGCCCTCGGCGTGGATCCCGAGGGGGTAACGGTGCAGATTGACCCGCTTGTCCACTTCCAGGGCGGCCTGCACCCGCTTTTCCAGTTCCCGGTTCTCGCTCATCGGTGATCGTCCTCGCGTGCTGTGATGGTGGGCTAACGCTGTGTATGGGGGAGGCGGGGACGGGAATCAAGCGTCGGCTGCCGGGAGTTGAACAGGCAAGGAAGGCCGCTATTTGTCTATTTGCTCTGGAACTCGAAGGCGTCCGAGTAGTAGTGCGCGAGATCGAGGCCGTGCTGTGGGAAGGCCTGCTTGCCGGCCTCGACCATGGCCGGCGGGCCGGCAGCGTAGATGTCGAAGCCGGAGAGATCGGGATGATCGGCGATGATGGCTTCGTGCACCAGGACCGTGCGGCCGGTCCAGCGATCCTCGGCGGTGGGGGCGGAGAGCACCGGCACATAGGTGAAGTTGGCGTGCTCGGCGGCCATGTGCTCGCACCAGTCGTGCATGTAGAGGTTCTCGCGGGTGCGGGCGCCCCAGTAGAGGGTCATGGGGCGGTCCAGGCCGATGTCGATGGCGTGTTCGATCATCCCCTTGATGGGCGCGAAGCCGGTGCCGCCGGCCATGAACAGGATGTCGCGGGGTGAATCCTCGCGCAGGTAGAACTGGCCATGGGGACCCTCGATGCGCAGAATGTCGCCCACCTTCATCTTGTCGAAGACCTCGGTGGTGAACTCGCCGCCTTCGATGTGGCGGATGTGCAGCTCGAGCAGATCATCCTTCTCCGGCGCGTTGGCCAGGGAGAAGCTGCGCTTGCGGCCGTCCTTGAGCAGGATGTGGATGTACTGCCCGGCCAGGAACTGCATGCGTTCGGCCTCCGGCAGCTTGAGCTTGAGCAGCATCACGTCTTCGTTGAGCCGCTGCATGACCTCGATGCGGCAGGGGAAGGTCTTGACGGTGATCTCCGCCGGCGATTCCACCTCCTTCGATTCGATCACCAGATCCGAGTCGGCCTGCGCCAGGCACAGGGCGGCCATGCCCACCGCGGCCTCTTCCTCGCTGAGGCTGGGCGGCAGTTCGCCGTCGGGATAGTGGATCCGGCCCTCGACGATCTTGGCCAGACAGGCGCCGCAGGCGCCGCTGCGGCAGCCGTAGGGCAGCACCACGCCCTGGCGCAGGGCGGCATCGAGGATCGATTCGTTGGCCTCGACGGTGAAGGTGTGACCGCTGGGCTCGACTTTGACGGAGAAACTCATGAAAATACTCGGATATCGATGACAGGCGCGGCATTATCCCCCAAATGAATCCCGCAGTAAAAGATCCCCAACGGGTACTCATCGTCGGCTGTGGCGATCTGGGCCGGCGGGTGGGCCGCCTGTGGCGGGAACGGGGTGTCTCCGTCACCGGCCTGGCGCGCCGGGAGGAGACGCTCGGCGCCATGCAGGCCGCGGGCCTCACGCCGTTGCGGGGCGATCTGGACGACCCGTCCGATCTGCCGCCACTGAACATCGCCGACGGCTTCGTCTATCACTTCGCGCCCCCGCCGGGGCAGGGGCGGACCGATCCGCGCCTGGGCAAGCTGCTCGAGCACCTCGCTGCCAGGCCCCTGCCGCGGCGCTTCGTGCTCCTGAGCACCTCCGGCGTGTACGGCGACCGGGGCGGGGCCCTGGTGAGCGAGTCGGACCCGCCCGCCCCCGGCACCGATCGGGGCCATCGGCGGCTGGATGCCGAACGGCGCCTGCAGGCCTTCGCCGAGGCCACCGGGGTCGAGACCGTGATCCTCCGGGTCGGCGGGATCTACGGTCCGGGCCGCCTGCCCGAGCGGCGCCTGCGGGCCGGCACGCCCATCGTCCCGCCCGGGCAGGCGCCGCGCACCAACCGCATCCACGTGGACGATCTGGCCGCGGTGTGCGTGGCCGCCGCGCGGCGCGGCCGCGCGGGCGCGATCTACAACGTGAGCGACGGCAGCGACAGCAGCATGACCGACTACTTCGACGCGGTGGCCGACTTCCTCGGCCTGCCCCGTCCGCCGCGCATCGACCGCGACGAGGCCCTGCGCACCCTGAGTCCGGGCATGGTCTCCTATCTGCGGGAATCCCGGCGGCTGGACTGCCGCAGGATGCGCGAGGAACTGGGCGTGCGGCTGCGCTATCCCGATCTGGCCAGCGGCCTGGCCGCCTGCCGGGAGGCCTGACTCAGTCGGACAGCTTGCCAAGGTCGATGAACTCGGCCTCGGCCTCCGGCGAGCCGGCCGGTGGCGGCGCGGCCTCCGGCTTCGGCTCGAGCCGCTGGGCCATGGCCCGCACGTCACGCTCCAGGGCATCGAGCCGGGCGACGATCACGTCCGACATCTGCTGCAGTTCCCGGAACTTGGCCCGGGCCTGTTCGCGCCGCTGTTCCTGTTTCTTCCGGCTGTCGAAAATCCGGGCGATGAAGCCTTCCCTTTCGCGGCTGAACAGCAGCTCGAAGATCTCCTGGTAGATGGCGTGCAGCCTGTCGTGGGGCGCCTCGATGGCCTGGTAGCTGGGCAGGCTGGCGAGCTTGCGGCCGTCGCCGTAGTACCACTTGCCGAAGATGCAATCGGTGTGTTTCACCGGCACCTTGTCCTTGTCCACGGGCTTGCCGTCGATGAGAGCCCGGGCGCGGTTGACCCAGCCAAGGTGGGCGCTCTTGGCGGTGCGCAGACGATCGAGAATCTCGCGGGTATCCATGCATGCTTCCTTCTTTGACTTCCTGATGCCGATGCCGGTCGCTGGCCTTATCGGCAGTTCTGACAGTTCCTTGAACAGCGGAGGGAGGGGATTACCTTATACCCGAATCCCGGCGTCCCGGGACGGACAGGCGGAAGATTTTGCGTTTGTGACAGTTGGCAAATCCCCGGGCTCAGCGCCCGGGCGGGAACCGCGCCAGAATGGTATCCACGATACGGCGGATTTCCCGCTTCGATTCCTCCGGCGTGCGGCTGCCGCTCTCGGAGAGCCGCTGGCTGGCGGTGCCGCGCCAGATCAGGGTCTTGTCGGGGGCGAGAATGTCGATGGTGAGCACGCCTTCCTCGTAGCTGGCCACGTCGTAAACGGGATAGCCGTAGGCCATGCCGATGCCGCCATGGCTCCCGTAGGTGCCGATGCCGAGGCCGATGGTCAGGCCGCCGCTGCTCTCCACGCCCTGTCTGAGTCCGAGCTGGAAGCTGGCGAGGAAATCGGGATCCTTCTTCACTTCGCGATAGCCCCGGGCCCGCAGCGCCTGGCGCAGGACGGTCCGGATGCGGTCGATCAGCAGGGGATTGTCGAGGCGCGGATCGTCCGTGCGCGGCGGCGGGGGCGGCAGCAGGGCGAAGGTGCGCAGGCGGCTGAAATCCACCCGCTCGTCATAGTCCACCGCCACCGGCGTGGTGCAGGCGGCCAGCAGGAATGCCCAGAACAGGGGCCACAGGAGGCGCATCGGTCTTCTCCGGTTCAGGCGGCGGGCTGGCTGCGCTTGCTGCGCAGCCAGCGCACCAGCGGCTCCCATTGTTCCCGATCCTGCCAGGTCTGGGAAGGGGCCATCTCGAAGATGCCGATGCCCTTCTCCTGGGCGCGGATGTAGTTCTGGGTGTCGCGCAGGGAGGTGACGAAGGGGATCTTCAGGCTTTTGAGGAAGGCGTGCAGGCTGTGATAGACCAGGGTGTGCTCGCGCACCCGGTTGGCCACCACCGCCACCCGGGTCTGCTGGCGCGAGACCCGGCCCGAGGTCAGCAACACCTTCATGAAATCGGCCGCGGCGCGGATGTCCACCGGCGAGGGCAGCACCGGCACGACGAGGGTCTGCACCCGGCGCACCAGCCCCGCCAGCTCCGCCCCCTGCACCCGCGCCGGCGCGTCCATGATCATCACCTCGGTCTCCTTCGGCGGCCGGACCAGGCTGCGAAAGGCCGCGATCCCGTGGATCGGCGGCCACTCGGCACTGCGCGCCTCCAGCCAGGCCAGCGCAGAGGCCTGCGGATCGAAATCCACCAGCGCCACGCGCTGCCCCCGCTCCCAGGCGTAATAACTGGCCAGATTGGTGGCAATGGTGGTCTTGCCGCAACCGCCCTTGGCGTTCAGGACCATGATCGTGCGCATCGATGTTCCCTTGTCGTGACTCGGTGGAAAGAACGCAGAGGCCGCAGAGGCGCCGAGGTCGCGGAGAAGAAATTATGAGGGATAACCGCTTTCGCTGTACAGCAGCACAAAACAAGTCTCAATAAACTCTGCGCTCTCTGCGTCTCTGCGGCCTCTGCGTTACTTTCCAGTGTCGCCTGCAAGAATCCCGAGTTCGTTCCAGATGGCATCCACCCGTTCCTTGACCGCCGGGTCCATGACGATGGGGCGGCCCCATTCGCGGGTGGTTTCGCCGGGCAGCTTGTGGGTGGCGTCGAAGCCGATCTTGCCGCCCAGGCCGGAGACGGGGGAGGCGAAGTCGAGGTAGTCGATGGGGGTGTGTTCGACCAGGGTGGTGTCGCGTACCGGGTCCATGCGCGTGGTCATGGCCCAGATCACGTCTTCCCAGTTGCGGATGTCGATGTCGTCGTCGGTGACGATCACGAACTTGGTGTACATGAACTGGCGCAGGAAGGACCACACGCCCATCATCACCCGCTTGGCGTGGCCGGGGTATTGTTTCTTCATGCTCACCACCGCCATGCGGTAGGAACAGCCCTCGGGCGGCAGGTAGAAGTCGGTGATCTCGGGAAACTGCTTCTGCAGCAGGGGCACGAACACCTCGTTGAGGGCCACGCCGAGGATCGCCGGCTCGTCGGGCGGACGGCCGGTATAGGTGCTGTGATAGATGGGGTTGTCGCGCATGGTGATGCGCTCGATGGTGAACACGGGGAAGCGTTCCACCTCGTTGTAGTAGCCGGTGTGATCGCCGAAGGGCCCTTCGTCGGCCTCCTCGCCGGGATGGATGACGCCCTCGAGGACGATCTCGGCCGAGGCCGGCACCTGCAAATCGGAACCCAGGCACTGGACCACCTCGGTCTTGCCGCCGCGCAGCAGCCCGGCGAAGGCGTATTCGGAGAGGGTGTCGGGCACCGGCGTCACGGCGCCGAGGATGGTGGCCGGATCGGCGCCCAGGGCCACGGCCACCGGGAAGGGCTCGCCGGGGTGCGCCTGCTGCCATTCGCGGAAATCGAGGGCGCCGCCGCGGTGGGCCAGCCAGCGCATGATCACCTTGTTGCGGCCGATCACCTGCTGGCGATAGATGCCGAGGTTCTGGCGCGGCTTGTGGGGGCCTCTGGTCACCACCAGCGCCCAGGTGATGAGGGGGCCGGCATCGCCCGGCCAGCAGGTCTGGATCGGCAGGCGGCCCAGGTCCACCTCGCTGCCTTCCAGGACGTGGGTCTGGCAGGGGGCGTTCTTCACCACCTTCGGCGCCATGTTGAGCACCTGCCTGAACACCGGCAGCTTGCGCCAGGCGTCGCGCACGCCGCTGGGCGGCTCGGGTTCCTTGAGAAAGGCCAGCAGGCGGCCCACCTCGCGCAGGTCGGCCAGCGTCTCGCCGCCCATGCCCAGGGCCACCCGCTCCGGCGTGCCGAACAGGTTGCCGAGCACCGGAATGTCGTGGCCCTTCGGGTTCTCGAACAGGATCGCCGGGCCGCCGGCGCGCAGGGTGCGATCGCAGATCTCGGTCATCTCCAGGTGGGGATCGACCGCCTGGCGCACCCGCGCCAGGTCGCCCCGCTGTTCGAGCAGTTGCAGAAAATCGCGCAGATCCCGGTACTTCACGAACGATTCCGTAGTGATGACGTCAGAGGCTGGTGTAACCTTACCAGAAATTCACCACCACCACCGGGAGAGACCATGCTGACCCGCCTGTGGAGACAGTTCTTCGCCATGGAAAGCGCCGGCGGCATCCTGCTGATCGCCTCTGCCCTGCTGGCGATGATCATGATCAACTCGCCGCTGACCGATCTCTACCGCGCCCTGCTGGACACGCCGGTGGCGATCCGGATCGGCGAGTTCGAGATCGCCAAGCCGCTGCTGCTGTGGATCAACGACGGCCTGATGGCGGTGTTCTTCTTCTCGGTGGGCCTGGAACTCAAGCGCGAGTTCCTCGAGGGCCAGCTCTCCCGGCCTTCCCAGGTGGTGCTGCCCGGCATCGCCGCCCTGGCCGGAATTCTGGTGCCGGCCCTGTTCTACTACTGGCTCAACCACGACGATCCGGTGCGCCTGCGCGGCTGGGCCATTCCCACCGCCACCGACATCGCCTTCGCCCTGGGCATCGTGGCCCTGCTGGGCAAGCGGGTGCCCCTGTCGCTGAAGCTGTTCCTGATGACCCTGGCGATCCTCGACGACGTGGGCGCCATCGTCATCATCGCCCTGTTCTACACCGCCGATCTTTCGCTCCTGTCCCTGAGCGTGGCCGGTTCGATGCTGCTGGTGCTGTTCGTGCTCAACCGCCTGAAGGTGATGGACATTCCCGTCTACCTGTTCTTCGGCGTGATCATGTGGGCCTCGGTGCTCAAGTCGGGCGTGCATGCCACCCTGGCCGGGGTGCTGCTGGCCATGATGATTCCGATGCGCGACCCGAAAAACCCGCAACACTCCCCGCTCCTGGAACTGGAACACAGCCTGCAAAGCACCGTGGCCTTCTTCATCGTGCCGGTGTTCGCCTTCGCCAACGCCGGCGTGCCGCTGGCCGGCTTCACCCTGGAGCGGATCCTCTCGCCGGTGCCCCTGGGCGTGATCCTGGGCCTGTTCCTGGGCAAGCAGCTCGGGGTGTTCGCCGCCTGCTGGCTGTTCATCAAGGCCGGCTGGGCGAAGATGCCCAGCGGCGCCGGCTGGCTGCAGCTGTATGGGGTGGCCCTGCTCACCGGCATCGGCTTCACCATGAGCCTGTTCATCGCCTCGCTGGCCTTCGAACACGCGGGGCAGGAATACATCAAGGAAGTGCGGCTGGGGATCCTGATCGCCTCGTTCCTCTCGGCGCTGGCGGGCTATCTGCTGCTGCGCTTCGCGCCACGGCCTACCACCAGTGCTTCCCCCACAACTCGGGATGGGCCCAGTAGCGGCTGTTGAGCCAGTCGGGGGTGGTCTTGTAGGCGTTGAGATCGAAGGCATAGAGCCGCAGGGGTTCGCCGTCCGTCTCGAGTTCGCCGAGACGGGTGAAACCGAGGGCGAACAGATCCGCCGCCTGCCAGCCCGCCGAGGGCGAAAGCCCCAGGATCACCCGCGTCCCGCCCAGATCCCGCAGGCGGGCGATGGCCTGCTCCGCTTCGCGCCGGCCCGCCGTGGCCGGAAGTTCCGACACCAGCACCAGATCGGCCCGTTCGCCCGCCTCCAGCTCGGCCAGGCCCGGCACCGACGCGCGCCGGGTGATCCGGCATTCGGGATGGGCGGCCGCCCAGCCGGCCACCCACTGCGCCGCGCGCCGGCCGATGCACAGCACCGAACGCGGCGCGAAGGCCGCGATCGCCGCCTGCAGGCGTTGCATGTCGATCTGCGCGAGCATGTTTCCAGTATGGCAGGCCAAGGTTTTTCCAGAACGATCAACACCGGTCTGCGACAGCCGGCGCAAATGCCGCCTGACGCCGTGCCCTGCGTGTTCCTTCCCCCCCGGCCATCAGGCCAGGTCGTTGACCAGCACCACCTTGCCCACCGCCTGGCCGCTTTCGAGAAAGCGGTGGGCTGCGGCCACTTCGGTGAAACCGAAGCGGTGTTCGTCGATCAGGGGGCGGACCCGGCCAGCGTCCACCAGCGTCGCCAGTTCGCGCAGGATGGCGCCGTGGCGCGCCATGCCGATGCCGTGCAGCAGGGGGATGAGCATGAACACGGCATGCAGGGACAGGGCGCGGGCATGGACCTCGGCCAGATCGAGGGTGGTGCGGATCGCGGTGGTGGCGATGCGGCCATTGAGGCGGGTGGCGCGGAAGCTATCGTGCAGATGGGCGCCGCCGACCGTGTCGAAGACCAGGTCGAAGCCGCTGCCGCCGGTGTGCCGTTCCACCACGGCCTCGATGGATTCCCCGCGCAGGTCCACCACGGCGTCGGCGCCCAGTTGCAGGGCACGTTCGGCCTTCACCGGCGAAGAGGCGCTGGCGATGACCGTCGCGCCCCGCCACTTGGCCAGTTGCAGGCCCACGTGCCCGACCCCGCCGGTGCCCCCCACCACCAGCACCGTCTCGCCGGCCTGCACGCCGGCCTTGTCGATGAGCGCCTCCCAGGCGGTGATGGCCACCAGCGGCAGGGAGGCGGCCTCCTCCGGGCTCAGGGAGACCGGCTGGCGGGCCACCAGCGCCGCATCGGCCAGCATGTATTCGGCCAGGGCCCCCTGCCAGCAGCCCACGCCGCCGGCGCAGGCGTACACCGCATCGCCTTCGCGCAGGTCGGTCACGCCCTCGCCCACCGCGGCGATGGTGCCGGCCACGTCGCCGTGCAGGATGGCCGGCCGGGGCGGGGCGATGGCCTGCAGCCGGCCGTTGCGGATCTTGGTGTCGACCGGGTTGACGGAACTGGCGGCGACCCGAATCAGCACCTGCCCCGGCCCCGCCTCGGGCTCGGGCACATCGACCGGGCGGAACACGTCGGGGTCGCCGAATGCCTCGATGATCATCGCGCGCATCGTTGAGACCTCTCAAGATTCAGATACAAGATACAAGGGGAAAGAGACAAGGGAACAGCATCCCCTTTCTTGCTTTCGCTTTCGTCAGATTCTGAATCCGCCGTGGCGCTGGCGGTGCCGGTAGTCCATCCAGCTGATGCCGGCCACCACGCCGACCAGCAGCAGCAGGAAGGCCAGGCCCCAGTACCAGCCGGGGACGCCGGGGCGCACCATGGCCATCTCTTCGGCCGTGGGCACGTGCCGGCCTTCGAGGTTGGCCACGGCGATCTCGATGCGGCTGCGCAGGGCGGCGTTCTCCGCTTCCAGTTTCTCCAGCCGCGCGGCCAGTCCGGCCGGCTCGCCGCCCGTCGGCGCCGCCGGATCGGCGGCCTCGGCGGCGGCCGTGGCCTTGGCCAGTTGCTGTTTCAGGTTCTCGATCTCCTGGTTGGCGGCGGCCAGTTCCTCGGCCATCTTCGTGTCCACGGCCGGGGCGGCGGCCTTGCCGGCCTTCTTCTTCAGATCGCGGATGGTGGTGCGGGCGTTGGACAGCTCGTCGCGCCGCACCTGCAGCTCCCGCTCGGTCTTCTGCAGTTTCTCGCGCAGGGCCTTGATCTCGGCGGTCAGCTTCTGCTGCCGGGCCTGGAGGGCATCGACCACGGCGGTGGCCGGTTTCTGCGCCACCAGGTAGCCGCTGCTGATCCAGCCGGTCTTGCCGTCAGGAGTGCGGATCCGGGTGAACCCCTCGCGGCTCTCGAGCGCCTCCACGGCGGTGCCGCTGGGGAGCGAGGCGAGCAGGGCGCTGGTCTCGTCGGCCGTCTGGTGCAGCCCCACCAGCACCCGGTCGGTGACGTAGAGGGTTTCCGCCCGGGCGGGGGCGATGCCCGCGAGCAGAAGCACCAACCACAACCATCCGTTCTTGCGTGTCATGTCCCTTTTCCCTTGTGTGTTTGACCGCCCTTCAGGCGGCGATGCCGCTGTGCCGCAGCAGGGCGTCGATGCGCGGCTCACGGCCGCGGAAGGCGACGAACAGTTCCATGGGATCCCGGCTGCCGCCCTGCTCGAGGATGTGGTGCAGGAAGCGGCGGCCCGTTTCGGGATCGAAGATGCCCTTTTCCTCGAACAGGGAGAAGGCATCGGCGGAGAGCACTTCGGCCCACTTGTAGCTGTAATAGCCGGCCGCATAGCCCCCGGCGAAGATGTGGCTGAAGCTGTGCTGGAAACGGTTGAAGGGGGCCGGCTTCACCACCGCCACCTCGGCGCGCACCTCGTCGAGGATTTCCTGGATGCGGGCGCCGCGGGCGGGATCGTATTCGTGATGGAGGCGGAAGTCGAACAGGGAGAATTCGAGCTGGCGCACCATCATCATGCCCGCCTGGAAGTTGCGTGCCGCCCGCATGCGCCGGAACAGATCCTCGGGCAGGGGCTCGCCGGTCTGGTAATGGCCGGCGATGAGATCCAGCGCCTCCCGCTCCCAGCACCAGTTCTCCATGAACTGGCTGGGCAGCTCCACCGCATCCCAGGGCACGCCGTTGATCCCGGAGACGTCGATCCAGTCCACCCGGGTGAGCATGTGGTGCAGGCCGTGGCCGAACTCGTGGAACAGCGTGATCACCTCGTCGTGGGTGAACAGGGCCGGCTGATCCCCCACCGGCGGCGTGAGATTGCAGGTGAGGAAGGCCACCGGGGTCTGCAGCGTGCCGTCGGGGTGACGGAAGCGGCCGCGGCAGTCGTCCATCCAGGCGCCGCCGCGCTTGTTCTCGCGGGTGTAGAGATCCAGATAGAAGTGGCCGCGCAGTTCGCCGCGCTCGTCGTGGATGGCATAGAAGCGCACGTCGGGATGCCAGACCTCCACGCCTTCCACTTCCTCGATGCGCACGCCATAGAGCCGTTCCACCACCCGGAACATGCCGGGGATCACCTTCGTTTCCGGGAAGTAGGGCTTGAGTTCTTCCTGGCTGATGGCGTAGGTGTGCTCGCGCAGCTTTTCCGAGTAGTAGGCGATGTCCCAGGGCTCGAGGTGCTCGATGCCGAAGCGCTCGCGGGCGAAGGCGGTCAGCTCGGCGAGTTCCTTCTGCGCCTGGGGGCGGGAACGGGCGGCCAGATCGTGCAGGAAGCCGAGCACCCGCTCCGGGCTGTCGGCCATCTTGGTGGCCAGGGAGCGCTCGGCATAGCTGCGGTAACCGAGCAGGTTGGCCAGCTCGTGGCGCAGGGCCAGGATTTCCTCCATCACCGCCGAGTTGTCCCACTTGCCGGCATGGGGGCCCTGATCAGAGGCCCGGGTCACGTAGGCCTCGTGCATCTCCCGGCGCAGCTCGCGGTCGTCGGCATAGCTGACCACCGCATAGTAGGAAGGAAAGTCGAGCGTGAACAGCCAGCCTTCCAGCCCCTTCTGCTCGGCGGCCTGGCGGGCCATGGCGCGGGCCGATTCGGGCAGCCCGGACAGCCGGGCCTCGTCGGTGACGTGGCGGGAGAAGGCCTGGGTGGCGTCGAGCACGTTCTCCTCGAAGCGGGTGGTGAGCTGCGACAGGCGCTGGCGGATCTCGCGGAAGCGGTCCTTCTTCTCTGCCGGCAGATCCACGCCGGAGAGGTGGAAGTCGCGCAGGGCGTCGTCGATCACCTTGCGCCGGGCCGCATCGAGGCGGGCGTATTCCCCGGTATCGTGCAGGGACTTGTAGGCTGCATACAGCTCGGCGTTCTGGCCGAGTTCGGTACTGTATTCGGAGAGCCTGGGCAGGCAGGCGTTGTAGGCCTTGCGCAGGGGCGCCGAGTTGACCACCGAGTTCATGTGGCTGACCGGCGCCCAGACCCGCGACAGGCGATCCTCCATCGCTTCCAGCGGCCAGACCAGGTTGTCCCAGGTGTAGGTGGCGTTCTCCGCCAGCAGGCGCTGCACGGTGGCGCGGTTCTCGGCCAGCAGGGCATCGATGGCCGGCTCCACGTGTTCCGGACGGATGTGGGCAAAGGGCGGCAGCCCCGTCATTTCCAGCAGGGGATTGGACATGATTCGGTGTTAAGGTAGACGTTTGCCTGAATGCGGATGACGCTAATCTATCATGACTGCCCGGCCCCCGACAGAACCGGATCACGCCCCGCCCTATGCGGATCTGACCCCCGATCGCCTGCTCGACGCCATCGAGTCGGCCGGCTGGCGCTGCAGCGGCTCGGTGCTGGCGCTCAACAGTTACGAGAACCGCGTCTACCAGGTGGGGCTGGAAGCGGGCGGCTTCGTGGTGGCCAAGTTCTACCGCCCTGGCCGCTGGCCGGATGCGGCCATCCTCGAGGAGCACGCCTTCGCCGCCGAGCTGGCCGCGGCGGAGATCCCGGTGGTGCCGCCCCTGGCCGATGCGCGCGGCAAGACCCTGCACCATTTCGCCGGTCACCGCTTCGCCCTGTTTCCCCGCCAGGGCGGGCGGCCGCCGGAGCTGGGCGATCCGGACCACCTGCGCTGGCTGGGGCGGATGCTCGGGCGGCTGCATGCGGTGGGCGCCACGCACCGCTTCGCGCACCGACCGACGCTCAGCCTGGCGCGTTTCGGCGGCGAACCGGTGGACTTCCTCTTCGCGCACGGATTCGTGCCCGACGAACTCGCCCACAACTTCCGCCTTGCGGCCGAAACCCTGCTCGAACAGATCGAGACGGCCTTCGCCGCCGTCGGCCCCCTGCGCCACCTGCGTCTGCACGGCGACTGCCACCCGGGCAACATCCTGTGGACCGAGGCCGGTCCCCACTTCGTGGATCTGGACGACTGCCTGCAGGGCCCCGCCATCCAGGATCTGTGGATGCTGCTGTCGGGCGAGCGGGCCGACATGCAGCGCCAGCTCGCCGTGCTGCTGGAAGGCTACCGGCAGTTCATGGATTTCGATCCCGCGGAACTGGCCCTGATCGAACCGTTGCGGGCCCTGCGCCTGCTGCACTACGCCGGCTGGCTGGCCCGCCGCTGGCACGATCCGGCCTTCCCCCGGGCCTTTCCCTGGTTCAACACGCCCCGTTACTGGGAAGATCAGCTCAACACCCTGCGCGAACAGGCCGAACGGCTTGCCGAACCGCCCCTGTCACTGTCCGCCGCTGGCGGCGGCGCGCCGTTTGCGGTCTAATGCCCCCGTTTCCCGGCGCAAACCCGCTCCCGCATGTTTCGTATCACGCTCGTCATTCTGTGCCTCGCCCTGTCCGCCACGGCCCTGGCCGACCACCGCGGCCATGCCCGCGAGCCCCGCGACTGGGGCATCGCCTTCGGCCTGCGCTCGGCACAGATCCCCTACGAGCCCACCGGCACCCGGGTGTACGACGCCATCCCGATGTTCTACTACGACCGGGACGCCTGGCTGTTTCTCGACGGCCTGGAAGCCGGGCTGCGCCTGCTGCGCCACGACGCCTGGGAACTGGCCGCCCTCGGCCGCTACCGCTTCTTCGACATCCCGGCCGAATACCAGAACCGCGTGCGCGGCAACGCCCTGGACGTGGGGGCACGCCTGCGTTACCGCCTCAATCCCTGGTGGCATCTGGACGCGGAACTGCTCAACGATCAGCAAGGCCGCTACCATGCCAATCTCGGCGGCGGATTCCGCTGGCAGAACCGACGGCTGGTGCTGCGGCCCTGGATGCGCCTGCGCTTCAAGGACGCCGCCTTCAACGATCACTATTACGGCCTGGATCGGGAAAGCGCCGGCGCGGCGGTGGATCTGCAGGCCGGCGCCGAGGCGCGATTCCTGCTGTTCGGCGACTTCTACCTGCTCGGCCAGATCGACTTCACCTGGCTGGACGGCGCCACGGCCGGGCTGTCCACCATCGAAGCGCCGCTGCAGCGCAACTACTATCTGGGCATCGCCTTCTTCAAGTCCCACCGCACGGGCAGCGGCCGGCCCCTGTCGGCCACCCCCTACCTGCGCCTGGCGCACGGCTGGGCCACGCCCTCGAGCCTGGGCGAGATCCTCACCTTCCAGGACGAAGCGGACCCCTACGACAACCGGATGACCTCACTGTTCTACGGCCATCCGCTCACCGACCGGCTGTTCGGCGCCCCCATCAGCGTGTACCTCACCGCCGGCGCCGTGTGGCATCATGCCTCGGCGGTCCAGGCCAACATCGGGGAATACGTGATGGCCATCAAGGGCTACTACACCTTCGCCCACCGCATCCGCTGGCGCCTTGGCGCGGGCCACGGCCTCTCCTACACGCCCAACATCACCTACATCGAACAACAGGAAATGGACAAGAACAACTATCGCGCCAGCCGCCTGCTGGCCTACCTGGACTTCAGCGCCGATTTGAACCTGGGCGATCTGTTCCGCCAGCCGGCCTGGAAACACTGGTGGGCCGGCCTCGGCATCCACCACCGCTCCGGCATCTATGAAACCAGCTCCGCCTTCGGCCGCATCAAGGGCGGCAGCAACTACAAGACAATCTATCTGCAGTACCACTGGTAGGACCGACCCATGCTCATCAACCCCGACGACTTTCCCCGCGTGGAATCGGACTTCATGAACCGCGTGCACGACGAGGAAGTGGCCATGCTCAACCGCCTGGCCGAACTGGTCGCGCAACGCGAGACGAACCCGGCCGCGCAAACCGAAATCGACACCCTGCTGCAAGACTTCCTCGCCCACATGCGCCAGCACTTCGCCGACGAAGAGGCCATGATGCGCCGCATCGCCTTCCCGCCCTATCCGGTCCACAAGCAGGAACACGATCGCGTCCTCGACGAACTGGCCCGCCTCGCCGAGCAGCCCGATACCCGCGAGATGGAACGCTTTCTGCTCGAGGCGGTTCCCGCCTGGCTCGATCAGCACGTGGCCACCATGGACATGATCACCGCCCGCTTTCTGACCATGCAGGGGGTCACGGCGCCGGAGGGCGAATGAACCCGGCTTGGCCTTTGGCGACATCCTGCTAGAATCCATTGATACCCCCATGCGTTTTATTGCAGGTCACGCCATGTCCGCCACCCCCGAGAGTCTCGCCATCCCCGATCTCCTGAGCCGCACCTACCCCGATCTGGCCGCGGACAGCAGCCCCGAATGGCTGGCCCTGCTGCGCCAGGCACGCGTCATGGAAAATCCGGCCGGCGCCAGCCTGGTCCGGGCCGGGGATCACTGCACCCGCTTCCTGCTGCTGCTCGAGGGCACCCTGCGCATCTACCAGCTCGCCGAGGACGGCCGCGAGGTCACCCTCTACCGCATCCACCCCGGCGACACCTGCCTGATGAGCCTCTCCAGCCTGCTGCACGGCCAGCCCTTCAAGGCCAACGCCGAATCGGAAACCCCCAGCCGCGCCCTGACCTTCAGCGCCGCCGACTTCCACCGCGCCATGGCCGTCTCCGAGGCCTTCCGCACCCGCGTGCTCACCTCCCTGGTGAACACCGTCTGCACCATGATGCACACCTTCTACGACACCGCCTTCCAGACCCTCGACATGCGCCTGGCCTGCCTGCTCGGCCGCCTGTTCGAGCGCGCCGGCAGCGACGTGATCCACATCACCCACCAGGAACTGGCCCGCGAGCTGGGCACCTCGCGCGAAGTGGTCAGCCGCCTGCTGAAGAAACTCGAACAACAGAAATTCGTGCGCCTGGCCCGCGGGCGCATCGAAGTGGGCGAGAACCGCGGCCTGCCCGGCAGCGAAGGCTGAACCCCACGCACCTCTGCATCAGCAATTCCGAATACGCTAATTTTATAACCATTACAAATTTGTAACCTTCGTCACAGACGAAGGTTGCCCCCTTTCGATTTACTGCCATCACTGACGGTCGTTCCCGGTTTCGGGAGGGTTGCACCACCGTCCGCAGGGATCGCCCGGCCTCCTTCGCCTGCCAACAACAACAGGGATTTTCATCGGCGCCAATGACAAGAACTACGCCGCCGCTGTTCCAACCATACCGACCATGAGGGAGAACCCAGCATGAAACGCAGAGACTTTCTGAAGATCGGATCCGCCGGTCTGGCCGGTTCGCTGCTCGGGGGCGCCGGACTGCTGTCCTGGACGCCCCGCGCCAACGCCGCCACCATCGACCGCACCTTCTACGTCACGGAAGGCACCATCACCCAGCCTGACGGCAGCGATGTCTATTTCCGGGGTTTCAGCGCCTCGGACACCAGCCTGAACGTGCCGGGGTCATCGCTCGTGGTGCAGGAAGGGGACACCCTGCGCATCACCGTCGTCAACACCCTGGACGTGGACACCAGCTTCGTCATCGACGGCCTGGTGGACAGCGGCCCCATCGGGCCGGGACAGACGCAAACCGTCGAATTCAGCGTCGACCAGGCCGGCTCCTATCTCTATCACGACGGCCTCAATGCCCCCTACAACCGCCTGCTCGGGCTGCACGGCGGCCTGGCCGTGATGCCCGCCGGCAGCAGCAACGAGCTGTATCCGGGCAGCCCCACCTTCGTCCAGCAATACCTGTGGCTGATCAACGAAGTCGATCCCGTCTGGCACGCCGATCTGGCCCGGCGCCGCAACCCCACGACCGCCTTCGAGCCCCGCTACTTCACCATCAACGGCCGCAGCATGCGGGTGCCCGGCCATCCCGACTACGGCAATCCGGACGTGGATTCGGGTTACGCCACCGACACCCGGCTGGTGGGCTCGCTGGGCGACCGGACCCTGGTGCGCATCCTCAATGCCGGCCTGTGCATCCACTCGGTGCACTTCCACGCCAATCACGTGGAATGGCTGGCCACCAACGGCCAGCCGCGCCCCGACGTGTGGCTCAAGGACAGCCTGCGCCTGCCGGCGGACAAGGGCGGGATCGACGTCATCTATCCCTTCGAGGCGCCGCCCGATGCCTGGCCCCCGGTCAGCACCGGCCACTACCCCATGCATTTCCACGACGAAATGACCCAGACGGCGGGCGGCGGCCTCTATCAGTTCGGCATCGCCACCACCATCTCGTTCGAATAACCCGAATTCCGGAGGCAAGACATGTTCAAGATCGAAAAGGCAATCCCCATGATGGGCATGGGCGGCGGCATGGGTGGCGGCGGCATGGGCGGCGGCGCCTGCTACGTCTACCCTGACGCGCCCGCCACGCCCGGCCTGGTCACCCCCGACGTCACCTTCAACCGCGGCATCTACATGAACGGTTCCATCACCATGGACGATGGCGCTCAGATCCGGATCTGGGGCTTCACCGATGGCGGCGGCATGGGCATGGGTGGTTCCTTCCCTTCACCGGCGATTCGCGTACGCGAAGGCCAGATCGTGCACACCAATCTCACCGTGCAGGGCAACATGTGGCTGCACACCATCCATCACCATGGCATCGAGCCGAGCACCGAGAACGACGGCGTGGGCCATTACTCCTTCGACGTGAACGGCACCTACACCTACCAGTGGAAGGCCGCCCATGCCGGCACCTACTTCTATCACTGCCACACCAACACGGTGCTGCATGCCGAGATGGGCATGTACGGAGCGCTGATCATCGATCCGCCGGAGGGCCCAGGCACCCTGTATTCGGGCGGTCCCGCCTATGATCTGGAAGTCGTGTGGGCGGCCGACGAGATCGACTCCTCCTGGCACAACCTCAACTGGGACGCCGGCACCTGCGGCCAGGACGTGGGCTTCAACCGGCTGAACCCCGACTACTTCATCATCACCGGCGTGGATGGCGCCCGGTCCGCCCTGACCGCACCCGGCGTGGCGGTGAACATGCAGGTAGGCCAGCGCCTGCTGGTGCGCTACATCTGCGCCGGCTATCTGGCCCAGCGGATCACCTTCGGCGGGCTCACCGCCACCGTGCACATGTCCGATGGCCGGCCCCTGCCGAACCCCGTCGAAGTCACCGCCATCGACGCGGTTTCCGCCGAGCGCTACGACTGCATCATCACGCCCACCGAGGCGGGCGTGCATGACGTGGTGATCGAGTTCTTCGATCAGATCAGCAACCAGGTCATCGGCACGGCCCGCACCCGGATCACCGTCACCTGACCACAAGGGAGAAGCTGAGGGAACTGGGGGATGCTTCGGCATCCCCTTTTTTTTTCGCGCTTCCCGAAAAAAGGCCCGGGTGGCGGGTTGCGAGGGACGAGGGGGTGGGCTTGCCGTATAATCGCGGGCAATCTGTCACCGCGCCTTAGCAGGCTGTTGAAAATGATGTTTTTCAACAGCCTATCAGGGCGCCTCAGCCACGGGAATCCACGAACATGAGCAAGCATTACGATCTTCTCGCCATCGGCGGCGGCAGCGGCGGACTGTCGGCGGCGGAGCGGGCCGCGCTGTACGGCAAAAAGGCCGCAGTCATCGAACAGGCGAAACTGGGCGGCACCTGCGTCAACGTCGGCTGCGTGCCCAAGAAGGTGATGTGGTTCGCCTCGGGCATCGCCGAGACCCTGAAAGACGCACCGGGCTATGGTTTCGACCTTGAACTGAAAAACTTCGACTGGAAGGCACTGGTCCGCGCGCGGGACGAATACATCCGCAACATCAACACCTGGTACGTGGACTACCTGAGCGAGTCCAACATCGACGTAATCCACGGCACCGCCCGCTTCGTGGACAACCGCACCGTGGAAGTGGACGGCGAGACCTACACCGCCGATCACATCGTCATCGCCCCCGGCGGGGTGCCCATCGTGCCGGATCTGCCCGGCAAGGAACACATCCTCACCTCCGACGGCTTCTTCGCACTCAAGGAACAGCCACAGCGGGTGGCGGTGGTGGGCGCCGGCTACATCGCCGTGGAGCTGGCCGGGCTGCTCAACGGCCTGGGCTCGGAAGTCTCCCTGCTGCTGCGCAAGGATCACTTCCTGGCCAGCTTCGACCCCATGCTGCGCGACACGCTGATGGAAGAGATGGTCGAGGCCGGGGTCAACATCATGCCGCGGATCAGCGTCGAGCGGATCGACCGGCAGGGCGACGGCAAGCTCACCCTGCACTGCGCCGCCGGCGTCACCCTGGCCGACTACGATGCCGTGATCTACGCCATCGGCCGCCGGCCCAACATCGACGCCCTCAACCTGGAAGCCGCCGGCATCGAGGTGGACGCGCAGGGCTACATTCCCACCGACTTCTTCCAGAACACCAGGGTCGCCGGCATCTACGCCGTGGGCGACGTGACCGGCCGCGCCCAGCTCACGCCGGTGGCCATCGCCGCCGCCCGGCGCCTGGCCGACCGCCTGTTCAACAACCAGCCCGACCGGCGCCTGGACTATTACAACATCCCCACCGTGGTCTTCAGCCATCCGCCCATCGGCACCGTGGGGCTGACCGAAGACGAGGCCCGGGAACAGTTCGGCGACACGGTCAAGATCTACCAGACCCGCTTCACCGCCATGTACCACGCCCTCTCGCCCCACAAGCAGGCCACGGCCATGAAACTGGTCTGCGTGGGGCCCGAGGAGAAGGTGGTGGGCGTGCACATCATCGGCATGGGCGCCGACGAAATGCTCCAGGGCTTCGCCGTGGCGGTGAAGATGGGCGCCACCAAGCAACAGTTCGACGACACGGTGGCCATCCATCCCACCAGCGCCGAGGAACTGGTCACCATGCGCTGAGGCGCCCGCGGGGCCCCCTGGCAGGCTGTCGCAGAAGCCCCTCCCTGGGCTTTTTCAACAGCCTGTCAGTAGGCGCTGCCGAAGGAGAGGTCGAGGGTGTAGGGCGGCAGCGGAATGCCCGCGATCTTGCAGCCCTGGTACACCGGCCCCTTGGGAAACAGGGAATACAGATAGCGCTTGCCTCCCTGGTGCTTGTAGTGGCTGGTGAGGATCTTCAGCACCTTGCGCGCGCTGCACGAACCGCCTTCCCGGCGGCAGCTGTCGCGCAGGAAGTAGATCACCTCCCAGTGGGCCGGGGTCAGCTCGATGCCTTCCTCCCGCGCCAGCTCGATGGCCCGGGTTTCCGACCAGCCCTCGAAGCTCGGCGGGACGACCGTGGTGGTTTCCGTCTGAACGGGTGATGTGGTACTGGCTGTCATCTCCGGAGTCCTCCTGTTTGTCTTCGACACCGGCGGCAACCGCCGCCGTTTCGTCGTGGCCCTTTTGCCGGGCTCTGTACTGACTATAGTCCAGATCGGCGAAAATACCAGAGTATTTTGGTAAGACTATTTTCGTAAGCCGGCCACGGGCTATACTTTCCACTCCCGTCCCCAGGCAGCCACGGACCCATGCCCATCCGTCCCTTCGAAGACAAGCAGCCCGTGATCCATCCCGGCGCCTGGCTGGACGCCACCGCGCTGGTCATCGGCGACGTGCACATCGGGGCCGAGAGTTCCCTCTGGCCCTACGTGGTGGCCCGCGGCGACGTGAACCGAATCCGGATCGGCGAGCAGACCAACCTTCAGGATCATTGCGTGCTGCACGTGAGCCACGACGGACCGCTCCATCCCGGCGGCGCCGATCTGCAGATCGGCAACCGCGTCACCGTCGGCCACGGCGCCGTGCTGCACGGCTGCCGGATCGGCAATCACTGTCTCATCGGCATGCGCGCCACGATCCTCGACGGCGCGGTGATCGAACCGCTCACCCTCATCGGTGCCGGCGCCCTGGTGCCGCCCGGCAAGGTGCTGGAAAGCGGCTACCTGTGGCTGGGCAGCCCGGTGCGCCGCGCCCGCGCCCTCCGCCAGGACGAGATCGACAACATCGAATACGCGGCGCAGCACTACGTGAAACTCAAAAGCAGATACCAGCGGAAAGAGGAAAGATAAAAGGGAAGGACGGTACCGATAATTGATTTTCCTTGTCGCTTGAATCTTTTCCCTGCCATAAAAATGCTCGATCAGACTTTCTTCGACCGCGATGCCTGCACCGTGGCAAAGGATCTGCTGGGCAAGGTGCTGCGGCGGCGCTGGCAGGGCGTGTGGCTGGCCTGCCGGATCATCGAGACCGAGGCCTATTACCGCCGCGAGAAGGGCAGCCATTCCTCGCTGGGTTATACGGAGAAGCGCAAGGCCATGTTCATGCCGCCGGGCACCATCTACATGTACTACGCCCGCGGCGGCGACTCGCTCAACGTGAGCGTGCGCGGCGCGGGCAACGCGGTGCTGATCAAGGCCGGCGTGCCCTGGTTCGACGCGCGTTCCCCGCGGGAGACGGCGCGCCTCATGCAGCGCCTCAACCCGGTGCGCGGCAGCGGCCGCAAGCGGCCGGTGGAACGGCTGTGCAGCGGCCAGACCCTGCTGTGCCGCAGCCTGGCCCTGAAGGTGCGCGACTGGGATCAGCGGCCCTTCGATCCCGAACGCTTCTTCATCGAGGACGTGGGCCACCGGGTGCACGAGATCATCCAGACCCCGCGCCTCGGCATCCCCCCCGAGCGCGACGCCCACTTGCCCTACCGCTTCGTGGACGCGGCCGAGGCCCGCCACGCCACCCGGAATCCCCTCACCCGGCGCGGTGCCGTCGAAGGTCGCGACTACCGCATCCTCCGGATCGGTTCCCGGCAGGGCTGACGTGGATCCGCAAACCCGCTATCTGCTGCTGGCCGATCTGGTCCTGGTGGTGCACTTCCTGTTCGTGCTGTTCGTGGTGCTCGGTGGCCTGCTGGTGTGGCGCTGGCGGCGCCTGGCCGGCCTGCATCTGCCGGCGCTGGCCTGGGGGCTCTACATCCAGTTCAGCGGCGCCATCTGTCCGCTCACGCCGCTGGAAATCCGCTTGCGCAGGCTGGCCGGTGCGGAAGCCTGGGAGGGCGGCTTCATCGCCCATTATCTCGTGCCGCTGATCTACCCGCCGGGACTCACGCCGGAGATGCAATGGTGGCTCGGCCTCGGCCTGCTGGCGCTGAACGGGGGCGTGTACGCGCTGCTGCTCGCGCAGCGGTGCCGGCACAGAAGAAAGGCCCGGCGTTGAAAGGGTGCGCCGGGGCGGTGCGCTGCCTTGCAGGCGCGCCCTACGCGGAAGCGCGGAGTTCTTCGCGCAGCCTTTCGATCACGGGGCGGGTTTGCGGGCGCACGCCGCGCCAGACGAGAAAGGACTCGGCAGCCTGTTCCACCAGCATGCCGAGGCCGTCGGCCACGGTGGCGGCGCCCTGCCATTTCGCCCACTGCATGAAGGCTGTGGGTTTGGCGCCGTACATCATGTCGTAGGCGGCGCCGCCTGCGGCGAGGATGCCGTCGGGCAGGGGCGGCAGATCCCCCTGCAGGCTGGCGGCGGTGGCGTTGATCAGCAGATCGAACTGCAGGTCGCCCAGGGCCGCGTAACCGCAACCCTGCACGGTGCCGAGATCGGCGAAGGCCTCGGCCAGATCCACCGCCCGCGGCGCGGTGCGGTTGGCGATCACCACGAGCGCCGGCTGCTGCTCGAGCAGGGGCGCGAGCACGCCCCGGGCCGCGCCGCCCGCGCCCATCAGCAGGATGCGCCGGTCGCGCAGGGTCAGGCCCAGATTGTCCACAAGATCCGTCACCAGCCCCACGCCGTCGGTGTTGTCGCCGAACAGCGCGCCCGGATCGACGCGGATGGTATTCACCGCCCCGGCCCGCTCGGCCCGGGGGCTGCGCCGATCCACCAGCTGCCAGGCATCCTGCTTGAAGGGCACGGTGATGTTCAGCCCCCTGCCGCCTTCCGCCACGAATGCCGCCACCGCCGCCGGCAGCTTCCCCGGCTCGACGAGGATCGCCCGGTAGCAGATCGGCTCGCCGGTCTGCTCGGCAAACAGGCGATGGATGCGCGGCGACTTGCTGTGGGCGATGGGATTGCCCATCACGGCGTAATGGTCACACGCGTCGGGATCGTGAGGGTGGTCAGTCATGGATGGATCAGGGATCGGGGAGGAGGGGAGATTATAGCCAAAAGGGGATTGGCGAAGGCGATGAGCGTCGCGGCGGGGGCGCCGCGACCCTCACTCCGCCGTAAGCCACCGCGCCACCCGCGCGGCGAAATAGGTGAGAATGCCGTCGGCACCCGCGCGCTTGAAGGCCAGCAGGGATTCCAGGATCACCGCCTTCTCGTCGAGCCAGCCGTTTTGGGCGGCGGCCATGAGCATGGCGTATTCGCCACTCACCTGGTAGGCGTAGGTGGGCACGCCGAACTCGTCCTTCACCCGGCGCACGATGTCGAGATAGGGCAGGCCGGGCTTGACCATCACCATGTCGGCCCCTTCCTCCAGATCCAGGGCCACTTCCCACAGGGCCTCGTCGGAGTTGGCCGGATCCATCTGGTAGGTGTATTTGTTGCCGCCGCCGAGGTTGGCGGCCGAGCCCACGGCATCGCGGAAGGGCCCGTAGAAGCTGGAGGCATACTTGGCCGAATAGGCGAGGATCCGCGTATGGATGTGGCCGGCCTCCTCCAGCGCGGCGCGGATCGCGCCGATCCGCCCGTCCATCATGTCGGAGGGCGCCACCACGTCGGCGCCGGCATCGGCATGGGACAGCGCCTGGCGCACCAGCACCTCCACGGTCTCGTCGTTGAGCACGTAACCGCTGTCGTCGATCAGGCCGTCCTGGCCGTGGGTGGTGAAGGGATCCAGGGCCACGTCGGTGATCACGCCCAGTTGCGGGTACTCGGCCTTGAGGGCGCGCACCGCCCGCTGGGCCAGGCCTTCCGGGTTCCAGGCCTCGCGGGCGTCCTCGGTCTTCTTCCCGGCCGGCGTGACCGGGAACAGGGCGATGGCCGGCACACCCAGCATCACCAGATCGCCGGCCAGCTCCAGCAGCAGATCGATGCTCAGGCGTTCCACCCCGGGCATGGAGGCCACCGCCTCGCGCTGGCCCTCGCCCTCGAGGACGAACACCGGCTGGATGAGGTCGTCCACCGACAGGCGCGACTCGCGCATCAGGCGGCGGGAGAAGTCGTCGCGGCGCATGCGCCGCTTGCGGATGGCGGGGAAGCGGCCCCGCCCGGTATCGATGCTGGACACGCGAAACTCCTGTGCAGAGCGGATCGGACGACCCAAAATACCCGCTCCCGCCCGTGCTTGGCAATCACTGCCGCCGGATCGCCGGCAAACGCTTGCCTTTGGCCGGGGATGGGTCTTTAATTGGTCAACCGGTGCAGCGTCACCACCCGCCGCCAAAGACCCTAAAAGGAGTTTGCCGCCATGACGTTCCTGCGCGCCTGCCGTTTCCTGCTGCTGATTCCGGCGCTGCTGATCGCCGGGCTGCCGGCGGCCCGCGCCGAGGCCCCGGCCCCCGACGTGCTGCTGCGCGAGGCCATGCAGACCATGGTCACGGAACTGCGCGCCAGGCGCGAGGCCATCGCCCGCGATCCGGCCATCGTGCAGCAACTGGCCGAGCGGATCCTGCTGCCGCACGTGGACTTCATCACCGCCTCGCGGCAGGTGCTCGGCAAGCACTGGCGGCGGGCCAGCCGGGAACAGAAGCTGGCCTTCGTGCGCGAGTTCCGCACCCTGCTGCTGCGCTTCTATTCCTCGGCCCTGGCCGACTACTTGCGGGAGCACGATCTGGACCCGGCCATGTTCCGCTTCGCCCCGCTGCGCGCCGCGCCCGACGCCCGCCAGGTGACGGTGCACATGGATCTGCATCCGCCGGGCAACGGCAAGCCGGTGAACGTGAACTTCCTCATGCACCACTCCCGCAAGGGCTGGCGGGTCTACGATCTGGCCATCGACGGCGTGAGCCTCATCTCCACCTACCGCAGCAGCTTCGCCGGCCAGATCCGCCAGGAAGGACTGGATGCCCTGATCGCCCGCCTGGCCGAGAAGAACGCCCGCCTCGGCGCGGCCGAAGCCGGCGCCGGCCGGGATGCGGCCCCGGCCCAGACCGGCTGACCCTCGCCGCGCATGGAGGAACACGCCACGGCCACGGACGGTTCATGAACCGCGACACCCGCCGTTTCCTCGCCCTGGGGCTGGCCGGCATCCTGCTGTTCGGCCTGTTCCTGACCCTCCAGGCCATTCCCCAGCGCATCGGGCGGGGGCTGAAGGCCCAGGAAGCGATCCGTCAGCTCGATGCCATGCGCGCCCCCCTGGTGGAGCTGCAGCGGCGCCGCCTGCAGTCCCCGGCGGCGACCCCGTCGCACGCCACCATCGACGCCGCCACCCGCGCCTTTCTCGACAGCACCGCCTACGATCCGGATCTGGCCGCCATCACCGGCGAATTCGCCCTGCAGACCCGGCAATGGCTCGCCATGGCCGCCGGCGGCGATCCGGCGGTGCAGATGCAGGCCTTTCTCGATCTGCTCGACGCCCTGGCCCGCGCCGAACCGCCCATCCACGCCGACATCGCCGCCGGCCAGCAGGCCGAGAGCCGGCTGTGGCTGGCCAGCGGGCTGCTGGTCGCCCTCCTGCTGGGCCTGTTCCTGGTCCACCAGCGGCGTCAGCGCCAGCGCGCCGAACGGGCCGAGCACCGCAGCCGGGCGGTGATCGACCAGTCGCCCTTCGCCATCCAGATCTTCGCCCCCGACGGCACCCCCCTGCACATGAACCGCACGGCCGAGCGCCTCTGGCGGATCCGCCTCGAGGACATGCGGGGCTACAACCCCCTGCGCGATCCCCAGCTCGAGGCCCTGGGCATCACGCCCTACCTGCGCCGCGCCTTCGCCGGCGAGGCAGTCACCACCCCGGTGATCCGCTATGACACCAACCAGACGCCCCTGGCCGCCGAGACGCCCCGCAAGGTGGTGGAACTGCGCTCGCACATCTATCCGGTGCGCGATACGCAAGGCGAGGTGGCCGAGATCATCGTCATGCACGAAGACGTCAGCGAGCTGCAGGAAATCTCCCGCCGCCTCACCGAGGCCCAGCGGGTGGCCCGGCTCGGCTGCTGGGAGCTGGATCTGCGCAACGATCACCTTTACTGGTCCGACGAGATCTTCCGCATCTTCGAAATCGATCCGGCCCGCTTCGGCGCCTCCTACGAAGCCTTTCTGGAAACCGTCCATCCCGACGACCGGGAGGCCGTGAACGACGCCTACGTGCGCTCGGTGGACGCGCGCACCGAATACGACATCCAGCACCGCCTGCGGATGCCGGACGGCCGCATCAAGTGGGTGCGCGAACGGGGCCATACCGAATACGCCGCCGACGGCACCCCCATCCGCTCGCTCGGCACGGTGCTCGACATCACCGACTACAAGGAACTGGAGGCCGAACTGGTCCGCCACCGGGATCATCTGGAGGAACTGGTGGCGCAGCGCACCAGTGAACTGGAGATCATCAACGCCGAACTGGAATCGTTCAGCTATTCGGTCTCCCACGATCTGCGCGCCCCGCTGCGGGCCATCACCGGCTTCAGCCAGGCGCTGGTGGAAGACTGCGCCGAGCAACTCGACGACACCGGCCGCCAGTACCTGGAACGCATCGAGGCCAACGTGCGGCGCATGACCCAGCTCATCGACGATCTGCTGACCCTCTCCCGCACCAGCCAGGCACCCCTGGCGCGGGAGGCGGTCGCCCTCGGGCGGCTCGCCGATGAGGTGGCAGAACAGCTTCGCCAGCGCTATCCCGACCACCCGGTCGACTTCGTCAACCAGGTGACCGGCACGGTTCTCGGCGATCCGAAACTGTTGCGCATCCTCCTGGAGAACCTGCTCGACAACGCCTGGAAATACACCGCGACCCGGGCCGAGGCGCGGGTGATCTTCGCCACCGAGGAAGCAGAGGAAGGCCTGTTGCGGTTCAGCCTCTGCGACAACGGCGTCGGCTTCGACATGGCCTACGCCGACAAGCTGTTCGGGGCCTTCCAGCGCCTGCACGGCAGCGAATTCCCGGGCACCGGCATCGGCCTGGCCACGGTCCAGCGCATCGTCCACCGCCACCGCGGGCGGATCCGGGGCGAAGGCCGGCCGGGCGAGGGCGCCTGCTTCCGTTTCACCCTGCCGCCGGCCTCCGGCGATTGAACCCAAGGCCATTGCCCGCCAGCCGCATCCCCGATGTCCCGCGCCGCACCGCTCATCCCCCCCGCCACCCCGCCTGACCGGCAACCCGCCCGGCAGCGTGGCGTGGTGGTGATGCTGGCCGTGCTGCTGCCGATCCTGGGGCTGGGCCTGCCCCTGCTGATGCCCAACGACCGGCAGTGGGTGCATCTGCCGCTGCATGCCGTCATCGAAGTGGTCGGCGCCATGACCGCCCTCGGCCTGACCACCCTGCTGCTGCTCTCCTGGCGGCATCTCGAGCGCCGCTTCCACCACGCCTGGGTGGCGGGCGCCTTTCTGGGCATGGGCATCCTCGACGGCCTGCACGCCCTTCTGCCACCGGGCAACGGCTTCGTCTGGCTGCATTCGGCGGCCACCGGTCTCGGCGGCCTGCTCTTCGCCGGCCAGTGGTTCGACCTCCACTGGACCGCCGCCCGCCTGCGGCGCTTCCTGCCGGCAACGCTCCTCGTGGCCCTGGGGCTGGGCCTGCCGAGCCTGTTCCTGCCCCACTGGCCCTTGCCGATGCTCGCCGATGGCCGCTTCACCCCGGCCGCGCGCCTGATCAACATCGTCGGCGGCAGCGGCTTCCTGATCGGCGCGGCCTGGTTCCTGCTCGCCTACCTGCGCGGCGGCCAGCGCCACAACCTGGTGTTCGCCATCATCGGCATCCTGTTCGGCGTGGCCGGCCTGGCCTTCGACCTGTCCCGCCTGTGGGACGCCCCCTGGTGGTGGTGGCACCTGCTGCGCCTGGTGGCCTACGGCGCGGCCCTGTTCCTGCTGGCCAGCCATCTGCGCGATCTGTTCCTCGCGCGCCAGGCCGTGGAACGGGCCTACCGGGCCGTGGTGGAATCGGCCCAGGAAGCGATCATCGTGATCGACGAGTACGGCCGCATCGAGCGCTTCAATCCCGCCGCCGAAAGCCTGTTCGGCTGGTCGGCCGACGAGGCCATCGGCCGCAACGTGCGGATCCTGATGCCCGAACCCCACCACAGCCGGCACGACGACTACCTGCGCAACTACCGGGCCGGACGCGGCGCCGGGATGATGGGCCAGCCGCGGGATCTGTGGGGCGTGCGCAAGGACGGCGGGCTGGTGCCGGTGCGCCTGCACCTGAGCGAGACCCGCATCGAGGGCCGGCGCAAGTTCATCGGCTTCCTGCAGGATCTGCGCGAGTGGCACCAGGCCCGGGAGGAGCGGGACGCCACCGCCAGCCAGCTCGAATTCACCACCCGCGACTTCCAGGAACTGACCTATTCTCTCTCCCACGACATCCGCACCCCCCTGCGCGCCATCGACGGCTTCAGCGCCCTGCTCGCCGAAGACTACGGCGAACGGCTCGACGCCACCGGCCACGACTACCTGCGCCGGATCCGCGCCGCCTCCCAGCGCATGGGCGAGATGCTCGACGACGCCCGGCGCCTCTATTACTACCGCCAGCACGACATGGATCCCACCCAGGTCAACCTGAGCGAAATCGCCACGCACATCCTCCAGTCCCTGCGCGATCAGTTTCCGGAACGGCGGATCACCTGCCACGTGCAGCCGGCCCTGTTCGTGTTCGGCGACCGCCGCATGCTGCACGAGCTGCTCTACGAACTGCTCGACAACGCCTTCAAGTTCACCAAACCCCGGGACGAGGGCGTGATCGAATTCGGCGCCCGCCAGGAGGCCGACGGAATCGCCTACTTCGTGCGCGACAACGGCATCGGCTTCGAGCGCCGCTACGCCGACAAGCTGTTCCGCACCTTCGAACGCCTGCACGGCCACGAATTCGCGGGCACCGGCATGGGCCTGGCCCGGGCCCAGCGCATCGTGGAACTGCACAAGGGCCGGATCCGCGCCGACGCCGAGCCCGAAGGCGGCACCACCCTCTGGTTCACCCTGCATCTGGAATGAGGCAAGGACAGGAGACGAGATATGGCTGTTCCGAATGCCCAACCATTTTCGACGATTGCGCCTGCATCGGGCCCGGCCTCAAGGGCTCTGTACTTGTAACGAGCTGTTGTTCGGGCATTCGAAACAGCCACCCGACATGGGCTTTTCCAACAGCCTGCTAGACTCTACGAGAAACCCGGCAACGGCCCGGCTGCCACACCCGGTCCCGGCCCCGCCGGCACCGTCATGCAAAACCGGGAGAGCGCGATGAACGACGACGAAAAAACCCTCGCCAGGCTGGACATCCCCCTGGATCGGGATCGCTTCATGCGCGGGGTGATCCGCGAACTGGCCGGCACCCTGGAAGACGTGGTGGGCCTGGAGGAAGCCTCGGGCTTCATCAGCCTGGTGGCCCAGCACCTGGCCCGGGAAATCGAGGCCGACTACAAGGCGGCGCTCGGCTGCAGGCAGCTGGATCGCGACCAGGTGGCGCAGGTCCTGGTGGATCTGAAAGCGCGCATCCAGGGCGCGTTCCGGGTGGTCGAGGCCGACGAGACGAAGATCGTCTTCGCCAACACCGCCTGCCCCTTTGCCGAGAAGGTCAGGGGCCGCCCCTCCATGTGCATGATGACCTCCAACGTCTTCGGCAGCATCGCCGCCAGCAACCTGGGCTATGCCCGCGTGGTGCTGGAAGAGACCATCGCCCGCGGCGACCCCGGCTGCCGGGTGATCGTGCATCTGCAGCCGGACGCGGAGGAGACGCCGGAGGGCCGCGAATACTACCAGGCGCCCGGCAACCCATGATCGAGGCCGAAACCCGCGACCTGCTCGAGCGCCTGCCCGATCCGGCCTTCCTGCTGGCGCTCGACGGCCGGATCCTGGCCGCCAACGGCCGGGCCGCCCGGCTGCTCGGCCAGCCGGCGCTGACCGGCCAGCCCCTGCACGCCTTTCTCGACATGCCCCGGGAACGGTTCCGCGACCTGCTGCGCAGCTGGGCCAGCAACGGCCAGCCGGTGCCGGGCCGCCTGCGCCTGCGCGGCCCGCACGCCTCGGCGCCGGAAGTGCGCTGCAACGGCGCCCGCCTGGCGGATCGCCCCGACCGCCCCGCCCGCCTGCTGCTGCTCTGCCAGCCCCAGCAACTGCGCTCCAACCAGTTCGTGCTGCTCAACCAGCAACTGGCCGCCCTCAACCGCGAGATCCGCGAACACCGCCGGGCCGAGCAGCGGATCCGCGAGGTCAACGCCCAGCTCGAGGCGCGCATCGCCGAACGCACCGCGGAACTGACCCGCGCCTACGAGGAACTGGAAAGCTACAGCTATTCCATCGCCCACGATCTGCGCACCCCCCTGCGCGCGATCATCAGTTTCAGCCAGATCGTGCAGGCCGAGGCCGGACAGCTCGAGGCGGAACACCGGGGCCATCTGGAGCGGGTGATCCGCGCCGGCATGCACATGACCGACCTCATCAACGACATCCTCGAGCTGTCGCGCATCAGCCGCCTGGATCTGGAACCCGCCGACTGCGATCTGAGCGCCCTGGCCCGGCGCATCCTCGCGCGCCTGGCCGAAGCCGAACCGGACAGGACGGTGGACGCGCGGGTGGCCGACGGGCTGCGCGCCCGGGGCGATCCGCGCCTGCTCGAACAGCTGCTCGACAACCTCCTGCGCAACGCCTGGAAGTACACCGCGCCCCGGCAGCGGGCGCGCATCGAGCTGGCCGCCGTTCCCGCCCCGGATCCGACCTTCGTGGTGCGCGACAACGGCGTGGGCTTCGACATGGCCTATGCCGACAAGCTGTTCAAGCCCTTCCAGCGCCTGCACGGTCCCGAGTTCGAGGGCACCGGCGTGGGGCTGGCCACGGTGCAACGGATCGTCGCCCGCCACGGCGGCGAGGTGTGGGCCGAGGCCCGGGAAGACGAAGGCGCCGCCTTCTTCTTCCGCCTGCCGGCGGGCGAACCGGCAGCCGCCCCGCCTGCGGGACGCGCCGAATGAAGCTCCTGATCCGCGGCCTGCGTTTCCTGGCCGCCGGCCTGGCCCCGCTGACCCTGGCCGGCGCGGTGGCGGCCTTCTGGCTGCCGGAGCTGTTCCTGCCCTTCGGCCAGGTGTTCAAGGGGCTGTTCGCCATCACCATGTTCGCCCTGGGGGTGGTGCTCGAGCCGGCCGAGCTGGGCGAGACCCTGCGCCATCCCGGGCGCATCGGCCTGGGCGTGCTCACCCAGTACACGGTGATGCCGGCGCTGGCCTTCGCGGTGGCCACGGCTGCCGGCCTGCCGCCCGCCGTGGCCCTGGGCTTCATCATCGTCGGCGCCGCCCCGGGCGCCATGGCCAGCAACGTGATCGTCTACCTGGCCGGCGGCGCGGTGGCCTTCTCCATCGCCATGACCACCGTGGCCACCTTCCTCTCGCCCCTGCTGACCCCGGCCCTGGTGGAATGGCTGGGCGGACGGCTGTTGCCCATCCCCTTCTGGGGCATGCTCAAGACCATCCTGTTCATCGTGGTCCTGCCGCTGGGCGCCGGCATGCTCCTGCATCGCCGTCTCGGCCGGCTGCGGGCGCTGGCCGGCGAGATCGCCCCGGCCCTGGCGGCCCTGGCCATCATCATCATCTGCAGCTACGCGGTGGCCGCCAACCACGCCCGCATCCGTACCGTGGGCCTCGACGTCTTCGCCCTGGTGGTGCTGCTCAATGCCCTGGGCTACGCCGCCGGCTGGTTCCTGGCCCGGCTCTACCGCTTCGACTTCCGCCACCGCCTGGCACTGGCCATCGAGATCGGCATGCAGAACGCCGGCCTCGGCGTGGTGCTGGCCCTGGAACACTTCCGCGACACCCCCGAGACCGCCCTGCCCGGCGCCCTGTTCGCCGTCTGGTGCATCGTCACCGCCGCCGGCGCCAGCGCGGTGCTGCGCCGGCGGGAACGGGTCGCGGCCATCTGAGAGTGGCAAAAAACGGGACACCCGTTCCAGATCCGGCAAAAAGGCGGCCGGGGGGACTAAACCTTTCGGCATAAATCGGCTATATTCGACTTCCCCCACGGATTACGAGGTTTTTCCCGATGCTGAAGCACAGTTATCACGCCCGTCTGTCGCTCTGGCACGTGGTTCTGGCCGTGATCCTGCTGGCCGTCACCCTGCCGCTGTTGGCCTGAGCGGCGTCCCTGTTCAGCCCAGCCCGCCCGGCAGCACCGTCGGCCGGCGCGCCTGCCAGCGGCGCATGAACGCCGGCATCTCCTGCGCCGGCATGGGCCGGGCGAAGTGATAGCCCTGGAAGCGGGCACAACCGTCCGCGGCCAGCAGCCGCGCCTGCTCGGCGCTCTCCACGCCCTCGGCCAGCACCGGGATGCCGAGACTGACCCCCAGGCTGATGATGCTGCGGATCAGCTGCCGGTCCCGCGCGTCGGAGAGAATGTCCTTGACGAAACCCTTGTCGATCTTCAGCTCGCTGATGGGCAGCTTGCTCAACAGGCTCAGGGAGGAATAGCCGGTGCCGAAATCGTCCAGGGAGATGCCCAGCCCCTCGTGGCGCAGGCCCTCCAGCAGGATGCGGGCATGTTCCACGTCCTCGATGAACAGGCTCTCGGTGATCTCCAGCACCAGCTCCCGCCCCGCCAGTCGGCAATCGGCATGCCGGGCCATCAGGTGCATCACGAAACCCGGATCGAAGAGCTGGCTCACCGAGGCATTGATGGCCAGGCGGAAGACCGGCGCGGGCGGGCGCTCCGCCAGGAAGGCTTCGCTTTCGGCCAGCGCCCGATCCAGCACATGCCTCCCCAGATCGGGCATCATGCCCATGCTCTCGGCCACCGGCAGGAATTCGTCGGGCGCAATCGCGCCCAGCGCGGCGCTGTGCCAGCGCAGCAGGGCCTCGGCACCGATCACCTGGCCCGAGACGCTGTCGATCTGCGGCTGGTAGACCAGCCGGAATTCGCCGTTTTCCAGGGCATGGGCCAGGGCCCGCTCGATGCGTCCCGCCCGTTTCCGCCGCTGCTCGAGCTGCTCGGTGTAGACATGGATGCCGTCGCGCAGCCGCTTGGCCTCGTACATGGCCATGTCGGCCTTGCGCAGCAGCTCCTCGAAGTCGCGGCCATCCTTCGGCGACTGGGCCACGCCGATGCTGGCGCGGATGCTGAACTGCAGCCCGGCCTCGTGGATGGGCTGCTTCAGCTCGGCCAGAAAGCGCTGGCAGTGGTGGCGCATCTCCTCGTCGAAACGCCCCCGGCACAGCACGATGAATTCGTCGCCGCCATGGCGGATCAGCCGCTCCGCGGCGAACACCGCGCGCAGCCGCCGCGCCACCACCCGCAGGATGGCATCGCCCACCGAGTGGCCGTGCAGGTCGTTGATGGCCTTGAAGTTGTCGAGATCCACATAGAGCAGGCAGAACCGTTCCCGGCCGTCCCGCCGCCAGGCATGGAAACCTTCCGTGAGATAGCGCCGGTTGGGCAGGCCGGTGAGCTGATCGTGACAGGCCAGGTGCGCCAGTTGCTGCTCGGCGCGCGCCTCCTGGCGGGCCTGGTAGCGCACCATCAGGAACAGGATCCCGTCAAGCAGCAGGATCAGGAACCCGGTCCAGGCGGCCGAGCGGGCATAGCGCCCGACGAGCACGGCCAGGGGCAGCCCGGTGACGATGTAGTTGCGGTAGGTCGGCTCGTAGCTCAGCATGGCCAGGGTCCACTGGCCATGGAAATCCGGCGCATAGAGGGCAACATGCCGCACCGGCCGGAGCGGATCCCCGGAAACGCCCTGCCGGCGCGCCGCCTCCCGGTAATGGCGCACCAGTTTCTCGGCCACCGGCCGGCCGTAGTAACGCGCCCGATCCTCCGGGGCAATGTACGACCCGTACTGCCGATAGAGATCCTCGCGCACCACCACGAAACGCACGTGCGGCGGCAGCAGGGTCTGGGACCAGATGCTGTAGGACGAATCCAGCTTGATGCCCGTGGTCATCACGGCCTGCAGGCGCCCAGCGGCGTCGCGCAGCGGATAGCGCAGGGGAATCACCCACTGGCGCAGGCCCGGCATGTAATAGGTGCGGCCGATGACCATGCGCTGCGCCCCGAGCGTGCGGCGGAAGGAGTCGGCCGTGTGGGGATCCCGGAGCAGATTGGGCAGGCTGTGGCGGTCGATGTTGAAGGAAGTCAGCACCAGGTTGCCGGCCGGATCGGCCAGGCCGAACCCCGCCAGCTCGGGATTGTGACGCAGCAGCCGATCCACCCGCGCCCGGGCCTGCGGCGCACCCTCGAGGCCGCCCAGCTCCAGCAGGCGCTCGCCGAGCAGGGCCAGCAGGGCCTCGTACTTGCGCATCACGCCCTGCTGGGAACTGGCCACCAGATCGTTGGCATAGCCCAGTTCGGTACGCGCCGCCTCGCTGACCAGCCGCCACTGCAGATACAGCACGGCCGCGCCCAGCAGCAGGGAGGCCAGCACCGTATAGCGGTAGATGCGCCACAGGCGGCGCGGGGAAAGACGCCCGGCGGGGTCTCGGCGGGAACGCGGCATCAGGCTGGCGCAAAGGTCATGACCATTCAAGCCTAGCAACCCCTGAAGCGAATACAAGCAACCCTGGCTAAAGTCCCCGGCCGGCCTGCCGATATTTCGGGAACGTCCCCGACAAACACACAGGCCCGCACCGGCGGGGCGGCCATTGCGCCCCGCCGGTTCGCGCGATCCGCCTTCATGCACAAGATCCTCTACATCGAAAGCTCCCCCCGGCACCGCAACGCCCTCACCCGGATGCTCTCCAACGACGATTTCGTGGTCCTGGCCATCGAGAAGCTGGAGGACGGCCGGCGGCTGCTGCAGTCGGTGGCCGACGATCTGCAGTACGACGCCGTGATCCTGAGCTGGCCGGCGGATCTGGGCTCGGCGCCGCGGGGACTGCTGGATCTGCTCAAGTCGCCGGATCTGGCCGGCCTGCCGGTGCTGGTCATGGCCCGCGAGGCCGATGCCGACAAGCTGGCCTGGGTCACCGGCCGCAGCCGCACCGCCTTCCTGCTGTGGAAGGACTGGCGCGAGACGGGCGAGACCCTGCGCCGCCTGCTGGCCACGCCGGCGCCGCCGCCGGTCCTGGCCGAACAGCTCGCCGACGATCCGGTGCGGGTGCTGCTGGTGGACGACTCGCCCACCTCCCGGGCCAAGTTCCGCAAGCTGCTCACTGGCGCCGGTTTCGCGGTGGAGACCGCGGCTGACGGACCGGCAGCCCTGGCCGCCCTCGAAGACGGCGACTTCGACATCGTGCTCATCGACTATTTCATGCCGGACATGAACGGCGACGAGCTGCTGCAGCAGACCCGCAGCCGACCGGAGACGGCCCACCTGCACTGCGTGATCCTCACGGCCGCCTACCTGGATACGGTGATCACCGGCGCCCTGGAAGCCGGCGCCGTGGAATGCCTGCTCAAGAACGAATCGGATGCCCTGATCCTGGCCCGCCTGGGCGTGATCAGCCGCCTGGTGCGCAGCGACCGCCGGCAGCGCCAGGAACGCCAGCGCCTGGCCGGCATCCTCGCCTCGGTGGGCGACGGCGTGTACGGCGTGGACCGGGATCTGCACATCACCTTCGCCAACCCCGCCACCCTGCGGATCCTCGGCCACGAACGGCTCGAGGATCTCACGGGCCGCTGCCCCGTGGAGGTCTTTCACCGCGGCCTGGCCTTCGATGCCGACACCGGCAAGGTCATGCAGCTTCTGCGGCGGGCGGTGGAGGCGGGCGAGGCGGCCGAGCACGTGGAGGCCCGCTACGTGCGAAGCGACGACACCCGCCTGGCGGTGGAGCTGACCATCCTGCCGCTGGAGATCGACGGCCTGCGCGAAGGCGCGGTGGTGGCCTTCCGCGACATCTCCGACCGCAAGCTGCTGGAAGAGGAGCTCAAGTGGCAGGCCAGCCACGATCAGCTCACCCGGCTGCTCAACCGCAAGTTCTTCGAGGACGCCCTGGACAGGGAAGTGCGCCGCCTGCGCCGCAGCGACGAGACCAGCGCCCTGCTGTACATCGATCTCGACCGCTTCAAGTACATCAACGACACCATCGGCCACACCGCCGGCGACCGCCTGCTGATCGAAATCAGCGAACAGCTCAAGCAGCGCCTGCGCCGCTCGGACCTGCTGGCGCGGATCGGCGGCGACGAATTCGCGGTGCTGTTGCACGACATCGATCCCGGCAAGGCCGTCGCGCTGGCCGAGGCCTTCCGCCACGTGCTGGAGAACTACACCTTCATCCACGAAGGCCGCCAGTACGCCGTCAACGGCAGCATCGGCGTGGCCCTGCTCGATCGCCACACCCGCTCCGCCGGCCACGTGCTGGCCAACGCCGATCTGGCCTGCCACATGGCCAAGGGCAAGGGCCGCAACCAGACCCACCTCTACGACCAGCACACCGAGGACAAGCTGGCCATGGATCTGGACCTGGGCTGGTCCATCCGCCTCAACACCGCCCTGGAGAAGAACGAATTCGTGCTCGCCTACCAGCCCATCGTGGCCATGCACGAAATCGATCTGGATCACCTGCCGGACCAAGCCGGCGAGCTGTGGAACGATCTGCTCACCACCGGCGTGCAGGACGTGTTCTACGAAGCGCTGGTGCGCCTGCGCGGCCAGGACGGCAAGCTGATTCCGCCCGGGGCCTTCATGCCCACCGCCGAGCGCTTCAACCTCATGCAGCGGATCGACGCCTGGGTGATCAACGCGGCGCTGGAGACCCTGGCCAGCAACCACCGCTCGGGCAACATGGTCAAGCTGTCCCTCAACCTCTCGGGACAGAGCATCGACAACGACGAGGTGCTGCACACCCTCAAGGCCGGCATCGATCTCCACGGCCTCACCCCCGCGGACATCCTGCTCGAGATCACCGAGAGCTGCGCCATCCACAAGGTGGAGGCAGCCCAGCAGTTCATCCGCGCCATGAAGGAGCTGGGCTGCTTCTTCGCCCTCGACGACTTCGGCTCCGGCTACAGCTCCTTCGGCCAGCTCAAGCACCTGCCGGTGGACATCATCAAGATCGACGGCCAGTTCATCCGCCACATCGGCCACGATCCCATGGACCGGGCCATCGTCGAATCGATGGTCAACATCGCCCACTCCCTGGGCAAGAAGATCGTCGCCGAATTCGTGGAAGACGCCGAGAGCCTGCGCCACCTGGCCGCCTGCGGCGTGGACTACGTGCAGGGCTACTACCTCACCCCCGCCCTCGACCGCCTGCCCTCGCTGGACATCTGCAACTCCTCCCTGGTGGGCTGAGGGCGGCAGGCCGGCTCCGCTCGCGCTGCCCTACAACCTTATAACCAAGGTAATAACCACACTAAACAAATTCATTCCAAAGTATGAAAAAATGGGTGACATATCCGCCATCGCCGACTAGACTCTGGCTCAACATTTTTCACAAACGACCCAGAAAACGTTGTCTGCAAGGATGCCGCCCCCCATCCTATGCGCTATCTGATCATCGAACCCGACAACCGACGCCGCCGGGAACTCCTCGAACGGCTCGCGCTACCCCGCGACGAACTGCTGGCCGTCGACGACTACCACAGCGCCGCCAAGTGGCTGCGCAGCCACGAATCCCGCTTCGCCGCCGTGGTACTCGGCTGGCCCGAACACACCGATCCCCACGCCGACGAGCTGCTCAGCCACCTGGCGCGCCCCGCCCTGCGGGAACTGCCCGTGCTGCTGCTCGGCCAGTCCCGCTCGCCGGCCGCCCTCGACTGGGCCAGCAGCCGCCCCAACGGCGCCTTCCTGCTCTGGGGTGAACGGGAACGGCTACTCGACACCCTGACCCTGCTCGAAACCCCGGCCCCCGAGGCCGACAGCGTCACGGAAACCGAAACGCCTTCGGCCCACATCCTGCTGGTGGACGACTCGCCCACCGCCCGGGTACGTTACCGCCGGCTGCTGCAGGAGGCCGGCTACACGGTGGAGGCGGTGGGCACCCCCGACGAGGCCCTGCAACGGGCCACGGATCAGCGCTACGACGTGGCCATCCTCGACTACTTCATGCCCGAGATGAACGGCGACGCCCTGTGCAGCCGCCTGTCGCGCCTGCCCGCCGGGCAGCGTCCCCTGTGCGCGATCCTCACCTCCGGCTACACCGACAAGGTGATCCGTGCCAGCCTGCGCGCCGGCGCCATGGACTGCCTGTTCAAGAACGAGGCCGAGGAGCTGTTCCTCACCCGCATCGCCGCCCTGGTGCGCGACGTGGCCCTGCACCGCGAGATGCAGGCAAAGCAGGAACAGCTCCAGGGGATCCTCGCCTCGGTGGGCGACGGCGTGTATGGCGTCAACCGCGAGGGGGTCATCACCTACGTCAATCCCGCGGTCAGCGCCCTGCTCGGCTACAGCGAGGCCGAACTGCTGGCCGGCGTCACCCCCCAGCGGCTGTTCCACGCCGAATGCGGCGGCCCCGACTGCGGTGGCCCCGATACCTGCCGCCTGCGCCGGGCGGTCGAGACGAGCAGCGGCGCCACCACCTTCGAAACCCGCTTCCTGCACGCCGATGGCCACACCATCGAGGTGGAGCTGACCGTCCGGCCCCTGACGATCGGCGGGCGCCGCGAAGGGGCGGTGGTGGCCTTCCGCGACATCTCCGAGCGAAAGCTGCTGGAGAACGAGCTGAAGTGGCAGGCCAATCACGATCCCCTCACCCGCCTGTTCAACCGCAAGTACCTGCACGACGCCCTGGAACGGGAGATCCAGCGCCTGCAGCGCAGCGACGAGACCAGCGCCCTGCTGTACCTGGATCTGGATCGCTTCAAGTACATCAACGACACCATCGGCCACACCGCCGGCGATCAGCTCCTGGTGGAACTGGCCGACGCCCTGCATCAGCGGGTGCGCAAGGCGGATCTGCTGGCCCGCATCGGCGGCGACGAATTCGCCCTGCTGCTGCACAACATCGATGCCGAGCAGATCTACGCGGCGGCCGACGAATACCGCAAGCTGCTCGAATCCTTCACCTTCCAGTACGAAGGCCGGCACTACAACATCCACGGCAGCATCGGCGTGGCCCTGATCGATCGCCAGGCCGAATCGCCCGACGCCCTGCTCTCGGCCGCCGATCTGGCCTGCCACATCGCCAAGGGCAAGGGCCGCAACATGACCCACGTGTACGACAACGCCGACCGCAAGCAGACCATGGATCTGGACCTGGGCTGGACCCGCCGCCTGCGCCGGGCCCTCGACCGCAACGCCTTCGAGCTGGTCTACCAGCCCATCGTCAGCCTCCAGTCGCTGCGCCTGGACGAAGCGCCGAACGACGCTGCCGCCTTCCAGATCTGGCTGCTGGAACAGCTCGGCGAACACGACGTGCTCCACGAATGCCTGCTGCGCCTGCGCGACACCCAGGGGCGGCTGATCTCGCCCAACGCCTTCCTGCCCACCGCCGAGCGCTTCAACATGATGGCCGACATCGATCGCTGGGTGATCGAGGCGGCCCTGGCGCGACTCGAGGAAGCACATCGGGCCGGGCAGGACCTGCAACTGTCGGTCAATCTCTCGGGCCAGTGCATGAGCCGTCCCGACATGATCGCGCACATTCGCGGCCGCCTCGAAGCCCTGCAGGCCCCGCCCGCCAACCTGCTGCTGGAGATCACCGAAAGCTGCGCCATCCGCCACCTGCAGGCCGCCCACGACTGCATCGAGTCCCTGCGCGAGCACCTCGGCGTGCGCTTCGCCATCGACGACTTCGGCACCGGCTACAGCACCCTCTCCCAGCTCAAGCACCTGCCGGTGGACTTCATCAAGATCGACGGCCAGTTCATCCGCGACATCGAAACCGATCCCACCGATCTGGCCATCGTCCACTCCATCGTGCAGATCGCCCATACCACCGGCAAGCGCACCGTGGCCGAGTTCGTCGAATCGCTGGACGTGCTCAAGCGGCTGCAGGAATGCGGCGTGGACTACGCCCAGGGCTTCTTCCTCTCGCCCCCCCGCATCCACCTGCCGGAAATCCCGGAACCCGATCACCAGCAGGTGGTGGAGATCGCCCTGCCGAAAACCGATCCGCGCCTGAAGGCCTGAATCCGCAGGCCTGTATAAACCCGACCGTTTCAATAGATCCGCGTGGTAGGTCGGGCTTCAGCCCGACATGTCGGCCTGAAGGCCGACCTACAATGGCATGACTGAAATTCATTTTGGAGCGTTTCAAAAACAAGCCCGAGCGCATGACTTTGCCCGGCGATGAGGCTACACTTGCCCGGACTGCAAATCCGTCTTTATATCGAGGTGCGTTGCATGGAAGCGCCCCCATTGCATGCAACAGCTACTGATCATCGATCCCGACAACGATCGGCGGCGTGAGCTGCTTCACCTGCTGCGCGACGGCGAGCAGGAACCCCTCGCCGTGGACAATCACGACGCCGCCGAGAAATGGCTGCGGCCGGCGAACCGCGCCCGCTGCGCCGCGGCCGTCATCACCTGGCAGGCCGATGCCGGCGCCCGCCGGCTGCTGATGCGCCTGGACCAGCCCGAGTGGCGCGATCTGCCGGTGGTGATCCTGGTCGACGACGCCCCCTTCACCGCGGCCGCCTGGCCCCGTCACCGGCTGCACACCCTGTGCATCAACTGGGACGATCGCCACCAGTTGCCCCAGGCCCTGACCCGCCTGCTCAGCCCGCCGCCGCGCCCCGCCCGCACCCCCATGCCCCCCTACCGCCCCACCATCCTCCTGGTGGATGACTCGGCCTCGGCGCGGGTGCGCTTCCAGCGCCTGCTGGAGCAGGCCGGCTACCGGGTGCAGGTGGCCGCCAGCCCCGAAGCGGCCCTGCACCTGGCCCGCCGCGAGCCCTTCGACATGGCCATCCTCGACTACGACATGCCGCAGATGACCGGCGCCGGCCTCACCGCCGCCCTGCTCAAGCTGCCGGCCGATCACCGACCCCTGTGCGCCATCCTCACCGCCGCCTACCAGGACCGGATCATCCAGGAAAGCCTCGACGCCGGCGCCGTCGACTGCCTGTTCAAGAACGAAGCCGACCAGCTGTTCCTGGCGCGGGTCGCCTCCATGGCCCGCGACATCCACATGCACCGCGACATGCAGCGCAAGCAGCAGCAACTCCACGGCATCCTCTCCTCGGTGGGCGACGGGGTCTACGGCATCGACCGGCACGGCATCATCACCTACGTCAACCCGGCGGTCAGCCGCATCCTCGGCTACACCGAGGCCCAGTTGCTCGGCGGCATCACCCCCGCCGATCTGTTCCATGTCACCGATCCCCACAGCCTCGGCGAGCCGGTGCCGGCCTGGGGCGACACCTTCGAGACCACCTTCCTGCGCGCCGACGGCAACACCATCGAGGTGGAGCTGACCGTCCAGCCCCTGCAGATCGACGGCCGCCACGAAGGCGCGGTGATCGCCTTCCGCGACATCTCCGAGCGCAAGCTGCTGGAGAACGAACTCAAGTGGCAGGCCACCCACGACAGCCTCACCAAGCTGTTCAACCGCCACCACCTGGAAACGGCCCTGGACGCGCGCATCGCCCACCACCGCCGGCACGGCGGCGCCTCGGCCCTGCTCTACCTGGACCTGGATCGCTTCAAGTACATCAACGACACCATCGGCCACGGCGCCGGCGACGCCCTGCTGGTGCAACTGGCCGATCACCTGCGCCAGCAGGCGCGCCAGAGCGACGTGCTGGCCCGGATCGGCGGCGACGAGTTCGCCCTGCTGCTGAACGACATCGACCCGGAGCGGGCCTTCGCCGCCGCCGACGCCTACCGCAAGGTGCTCGAGGCCTTCACCTTCGAGCACGGCGAGCGCCGCTACCCCATCCAGGCCAGCATCGGCGTGGCCCTCATCGACCGCCGCAGCCGCGCCGCCGGCGACGTGCTCTCGGCCGCCGATCTGGCCTGTCACATCGCCAAGAGCCGCGGCCGCAACATGACCCACGTCTTCGACAACGAAGACAGCAAGCACAGCATGAACCGGGATCTGGGCTGGTCGCGGCGCCTGCACCAGGCCCTGCGCCACGACGCCTTCGAACTGGTCTACCAGCCCATGATCGCCCTGCAGACCCTGGCCCTGGACGAGGCGCCCGAAGACACCGCCGAGTTCCAGGCCTGGCTGAGCCGCCAGGGCGCCGAACGGGGCCATCTCTACGAATGCCTGCTGCGCCTGCGCGACCGCGGCGGCCGGGTGATCTCGCCGGGCTCCTTCATGCCCAGCGCCGAACGCTTCAACATGCTGCCCGAGATCGACCGCTGGGTGCTCGACACCGCCATCGACCGCCTCGACGAGGCCTGGGCCAACGGCCATCCCCTGCAGCTTTCGGTCAACCTCTCCGGCCAGTGGATGAGCCGGCCGCAGAGCCTCGAATACCTCGAACAGCGCCTGCGCCGGCTACAGGCCCCGGCCGACAACCTGTGGCTGGAGATCACCGAAAGTTGCGTGATCCGCCACCTCGACGCCGCCCGCGCCTGTGTGGCCAACCTGCGCGACGAGCTGGGCGTGAACTTCGCCATCGACGACTTCGGCACCGGCTACTCCACCCTCTCCCAGCTCAAGCACCTGCCGGTGGACGTGATCAAGATCGACGGCCAGTTCGTGCGCGACATCGAAACCGATCCCACCGACATCGCCATCGTCCGCTCCATCGTGCAGATCGCCCACGCCTCGGGCAAGCGCACCGTGGCCGAGTTCGTCGAATCCCGCGCCGTGCTCCGCCTGCTCCAGGCCTGCGGCGTGGACTACGCCCAGGGCTTCTTCCTCTCCCCGCCGCGCGTCCGGCCCCCGGTCTCACCCGAGACGCCCTTGCCCCATTGAACCCATCGCGGCGAAGGCGCCGCGATTCCCAAAACCAGCACGATCCCCAAGGTCATCCACCAGCGTCCCCCGGCCCCCGTCTGCTACAATCGCGCTCCCGGCAACAGGAGAATCCTCGTGAAGCAATTCGACGGCACCACCGTCCTGTGCGTGCGCCGCGGCGACCAGGTGGTCATCGGCGCCGACGGCCAGGTCACCCTCGGCGACACCATCATGAAGGGCAACGCGCGCAAGGTCCGCCGCCTGCACCACGGCAAGGTGCTGGCCGGCTTCGCCGGCGGCACCGCCGATGCCTTCACCCTGTTCGAATACTTCGAGGGCAAGCTGGAGAAGCACTCCGGCCACCTGGTGCGCGCCGCCGTGGAGCTGGCCAAGGACTGGCGCACCGATCGCACCCTGCGCCGCCTCGAGGCCCTGCTCGCGGTGGCCGACCACGAGGCCTCGCTGATCATCTCCGGCAACGGCGACGTGATCGAACCGGAACACGGCTTCATCGCCATCGGCTCGGGCGGCCCCTATGCCGGCGCCGCCGCCCGCGCCCTGCTCGACAACACCGAACTCGACGCCCGGGCGATTGTCGAAAAGGCCCTGAACATCGCCGCCGACGTCTGCATCTACACCAATCACCAGCTCGTGATCGAAACACTGCAAGCCTGACAGGAAACCCCATGTCCCAGATGACCCCGCGCGAAATCGTCCAGGAACTGGACAAGCACATCGTCGGCCAGAGCGCCGCCAAGCGAGCCGTGGCCATCGCCCTGCGCAACCGCTGGCGCCGCAGTTGCGTGGCCGAACCCCTGCGCACCGAGATCACGCCCAAGAACATCCTCATGATCGGCCCCACCGGGGTCGGCAAGACCGAGATCGCCCGGCGCCTGGCGCGCCTGGCCAACGCCCCCTTCATCAAGGTGGAGGCCACCAAGTTCACCGAAGTGGGTTACGTGGGGCGCGACGTGGAATCCATCATCCGCGATCTCATGGAGATCGCCATCAAGCAGACCCGCGAGCAGGCCATGGCCAAGGTCCGCCACCGCGCCGAGGACGCCGCCGAGGAGAGGATCCTCGACGCCCTGCTGCCGCCACCGCGCAGCGGCTTCGGCTTCGGCGCCGAGGACGAACCCCGCGACGAGGAAAAGGAATCGGCCACCCGACAGAAGTTTCGCAAGATGCTGCGCGAGGGCAAGCTGGACGACAGGGAAATCGAAATCGAGGTCAGCACCCCGGCCATGGGCGTGGAGATCATGGCCCCGCCCGGCATGGAAGACATGACCTCCCAGCTCCAGAGCCTGTTCCAGAACCTCGGCGGCGGGCGCACCCGCAGCCGCAGGCTGCCCATCCACCAGGCCCGCAAGCTGCTGGTGGACGAGGAGGCCGCGCGCCTGATCAACGACGAAGACATCAAGGAACAGGCCCGCAAGGCCGTGGAGCAGAACGGCATCGTGTTCCTCGACGAGATGGACAAGATCGTCAAGCGCGGCGAAACCGCCGGCGCCGACGTCTCCCGCGAGGGCGTGCAGCGGGATCTGCTGCCCCTGGTGGAAGGCTCCACCGTCACCACCAAGTACGGCATGATCAAGACCGATCACATCCTGTTCATCGCCTCCGGCGCCTTCCACCTGGCCAAGCCCTCGGATCTCATTCCCGAGCTGCAGGGCCGCTTCCCGATCCGCGTGGAACTCGACGCCCTCGGCACCGAGGACTTCGTGCGCATCCTCACCGAACCCGACGCCTCGCTGATCAAGCAGTACACCGCCCTGCTCGAAACCGAGGACGTCACGCTCGAATTCACCGACGACGGCATCCGCCGCCTCGCCGAAATCGCCTGGCAGGTGAACGAACGCACCGAGAACATCGGCGCCCGCCGCCTGCACACCATCCTGGAACGGCTGCTGGAAGAGATCTCCTTCAGCGCCGCCGACCAGGCCGGCCAGACCCTCACCATCGACCGCGACTACGTCGACGAACACCTCGCCGGCCTAGCCCAGGACGAGGACCTCAGTCGTTATATCCTGTAGAACCCCCCGCGTAGGAGCGGCGCAAGCCGCGATGGTTGAGCCGAGTGTCGCGGCTCGCGCCGCTCCTACAGCCAGCCCGGAACAACGGAGACACCAACATGACCAACAACCCCAAGCCCACCGAAATCAAGCTCCACAAGGCCTCCCACGTGCTCGAGATTTCCTTCGACACCGGCGAGACCTTCATGCTGCCCACCGAATACCTGCGCGTCTACTCGCCTTCCGCCGAGGTCCAGGGTCACGGCCCCGGCCAGGAAGTGCTGCAGATCGGCAAGCAGGACGTGAACATCGACAGAATCGAACAGGTCGGCAACTACGCCATCCAGCTCTTCTTCGACGACAACCACGACACCGGGATCTATTCCTGGCAGACGCTCTACGACCTGGGCAAGCACCAGGAACAATACTGGCAGGACTACCTCGACCGCCTCAAGGCCGCCGGCCACGAACGCCCCGAACCGAAACACCTCCAGCAGGAGCAATAGCAGGCAGCAGGTGGCGGGTCGCCGGGAACCCCGTCAGCAGGGCAGGAGCGGCGCAAGCCGCGATGACCTGAACACGGCCGCCAGAGCGCCCGACAAGCCCGATCATGTCCGGGAACGGAAAACGCCGAAGAAAGGTCACCGCTGCCTGATCCTGACCTGCGGCGCGTGCCCCAGCGCCACTGCCAGATCCCACATCTCCTCCTGCGCCCGCAGGATCTGCTCCAGCGTCAGCTCGCGCCAGCGGCGCCGCTTCTCGCGGCTGGCACCCTCCCAGGTGGTCAGGCTCCAGTCAATTTCCGGCGTATCGCGTTCAGGCATCGTTCTCTCCGAGCAGACGGCGAAGTTGCTGGATATCGGTGCGATCCTGTTCCCGGCCGGCCGCCTCTTTCATGTGAATCAGGGTTTCGAGGGAAACGAACCGTACGGGCAGATCCGGATCCAGCGGCTTCAACAAGCTGCGACGATATTCCGCCTCGAAATCGAAGGGTTCGGTTACGAACAGATCCACAGGCGTCTCCGGGTGAGCGTCCGACCAGAGCTGCAACACCTCCATGCCCTTCTCCCGGATCCACCGTTGTCGCTGCCGCGGATCGGCAAACTGCTCGGCCGTAACGGGCACGCCAGGGCGGTAGCCCAGTTCTGCCAGCGCCGAAAACGTCCTCTTGATATTGTCCGGATCCGGATGGAGCACGAAATCCACGTCCTTGGTGAAACGCAGATAACCGTGGGCATTCACGGCGAGATCACCGGCAACCAGGTAGCGTACCTCGGCATCGCGCAGGGCGCGCAGGACTTCTCTCACGCTGTCGAGCCGCACGGTCGCCTCCTGCCAGACATGGCGATACCCGGATGATAGACCGCCTCTCCCGCACGCACAATCCGCCCCTTCCCGCCCGACCCGGGCGGGCCTACAATAGGGAACTCACCCTTTCTCGCAGGATCCGCCCATGACCCGCAAGACCACCCATTTCGGTTTCCAGGAAGTGCCCTACGAGGAGAAGGTCCGCAAGGTGGCGGGCGTGTTCCACTCGGTGGCCGACAAGTACGACGTGATGAACGATCTCATGTCGATGGGCATCCACCGCCTGTGGAAGCGCTACACGGTGGAGATGAGCGGGGTGAAGGCGGGCGACCACGTGCTGGATCTGGCCGGCGGCACCGGCGATCTGGCGGCCCGCTTCGCGCGCATCGTCGGGCCCGAGGGCGCGGTAACCCTGGCCGACATCAACGCCTCCATGCTGCGGGTGGGACGCGAACGGCTGACCGACGAGGGGCTGGTGGGCAACATCCGCTACGTGCAGGCCAACGCCGAATGCCTGCCCTTCCCCGACAACCACTTCGATGCGGTGACCATCGCCTTCGGCCTGCGCAACGTCACCGACAAGGGCGCGGCCCTGCGCTCCATGTACCGCGTGCTCAAGCCCGGCGCCCCGCTGCTGGTGCTGGAATTCAGCAGGCCGGTCGTCAAACCCCTGAATCCGCTCTACGACCTCTACTCCTTCAAGGTGCTGCCCCTGCTCGGCAAGCTCATCGCCAACGATGCCGAAAGCTACCAGTACCTGGCCGAGTCGATCCGCAAGCACCCGGATCAGGAAACCCTCAAGCACATGATGATCGAAGCCGGCTTCGACCGGGTGGAATACTTCAACCTCACCGGCGGCATCACCGCCCTGCACCGCGGCTACAAGCTGTGACCACCCCCGCCCAGCACTACGCCGGATTCTGGCGCCGCCTGGGCGCCTTCGGGCTCGACGCCCTGCTGTACCTGGCCCTCACCGCGCCGCTGCGGGTGGCCCTGTTCGGCCGCGAGGCCTTCACCGGCCCGGCCGAGGCCACGCCCGGCTTCCTCGCCATGGATCTGCTCCTCGGCTGGCTCCTGCCCCTGCTGGCCATCCTCTGGTGCTGGCAGCGCTGGGGTGCCACGCCGGGCAAGTGGCTGATGGAGATCCAGGTGCTCGACGCCCGCACCCTGCAGCCGCCGACTTGGCGCCAGGGCGCCCTGCGCCTGCTCGGCTACCTGGTCTCCGCCGCCCTGTTCTACCTGGGCTTTCTCTGGATCGCCTTCGACCGGCGCAAGCAGGGCCTGCACGACAAGCTGGCCGGCACCGTGGTGATGCGGCGCCGCCCCGATCTGGCCGACGAACCGCTGGCCCGGCTGATGGAGGGCTGGCGATGAGTCTCGCCGGCGAGCTGACCGTGGCCGCCCTGGCCGCGGCGGAGACCGCCTTCAACCAGGCCCTGCGCCTGGATCCCGAATCCCGGCGCCGCCTCGCGGCGCTGCACGGCAAGGTGATCGCCATCGAGCTGCGCGGCACCGGCCTGACGCTGTACATCATCCCCGGCCCCGACGGCGTGAGCATGCTGGGCGCCTACGCCGGCGAGCCCGACACCGTGCTCTCCGGCACCCCGCTGGCCCTGACCCGCATGGGGCTGGGCGATGCGACCGGCACCCTGTTCGCCGGCCAGGTGACCCTCCGCGGCGACGTGGAGGCCGGCCAGCGCTTCAAGGCCATCCTCGACGATCTGGATCCCGACTGGCTCGAACCCCTGGCCCGCCTGATCGGCGACATCCCCGCCCACCGGCTCAATCGCCTGCTGCACGCAGCCGGCGACTGGGCCCGCCAGGCCCTCGACACCCTGGCCCGCAACGGCGCCGAATACCTCCAGCAGGAAGCCCGCGTGCTGGCCACCCGCGACGACGTGGCCGAATTCGTCACCGCCGTGGACACCCTGCGCGACGACCTGGCCCGCCTCGAGGCCCGGATGGCGCGCCTGGAGAAAAGGATCGAGAGCCAAGCCGGGGAATCCGTCTAGCCCCCTCCCGCAGGCCGGCTCAAGCGCAGCGAAGCCGGCAAACCGACCGACCCCATATTCCCGCCCCCTCGTCCCTGACCTGTTCCTGGTGTATCCTTGCACCCTTGCAAGTCTCCGACAGGAAGCCCCATGTCCGTTGTCCGTCTGCACGCCCCGTCGCCGCATGCCGCACCCCCGGCCCCTGCCGGGCGTCGCTTCACTCGCCTTCCCGCGTGCGTGTGCCGCCTGCCGGAGAACGCCCGAACATGACTTTCCACCGTGCCTGCCTCGTGCAGGCACGTTCGTTTTGACCAACCATTGAAGACAAAGAAGGGGAACCCACCCATGGCCGCGAAGAAAAAAACCGCCAGAAAAGCCAAACCCAAGAACGCGTTCTACGCCCAGTCCGGCGGCGTGACCGCCGTGATCAACGCCAGCGCCTGCGGCGTGATCGAGACCGCCCGCCAGCACAAGGACAAGATCGGCAAGGTCTACGCCGGCCGCAACGGCATCATCGGCGCCCTGACCGAGGATCTGATCGACACCAGCAAGGAATCGGCCGCCGCCATCAAGGCCCTGCGCCACACCCCGGCCGGCGCCTTCGGCTCCTGCCGCTACAAGCTCAAGAGCCTGGAGGAGAACCTGCGCGAGTACGAGCGCCTGATCGAGGTCTTCGAGGCCCACAACATCGGCTACTTCTTCTACAACGGCGGCGGCGACTCCGCCGACACCTGTTACAAGGTCTCGCAACTGTCCAAGAAGATGGGCTATCCCATCCAGGCCATCCACGTGCCCAAGACCGTGGACAACGACCTGCCCATCACCGACAACTGCCCCGGCTTCGGCTCGGTGGCCAAGTACATCGCCGTCTCCACCCGCGAGGCCAGCTTCGACGTCGCCTCCATGGCCAAGACCTCCACCAAGGTCTTCATCGTCGAGGTCATGGGCCGGCATGCCGGCTGGATCGCCGCCGCCGGCGGCCTGGCCTCCACCGAGGACACCCCCATCCCCATCGTGATCCTGTTCCCGGAAGTGGAGTTCGACGAGAAGAAGTTCCTGGCGCGGGTCGAGGACATGGTCAACAAGCACGGCTACTGCACCGTGGTAGTCTCCGAGGGCGTGCGCTGGCCCGACGGCCGCTTCCTGGCCGATACCGGCCTCAAGGACGCCTTCGGCCATGCCCAGCTCGGCGGCGCCGCCACCGTGATCGCCGGCATGGTGCAGCGGGAACTGGGCCTGAAGAACCACTGGGCCGTGGCCGACTACCTGCAGCGCGCCGCCCGCCACATCGCCTCCAAGACCGACGTGGACATGGCCTACGCCATGGGCAAGGCGGCCGTGCAGTTCGCCCTCAAGGGCCACAACGCCGTCATGCCCACCGTGGAGCGCCTCTCCAGCAAGCCCTTCAAGTGGAAGGTGGGCATGGCACCCCTGTCGAAGGTGGCCAACGTGGAGAAGATGATGCCCAAGAGCTTCATCACCCGCGACGGCTACGGCATCACCAACAAGTGCCGCGAATACCTCGAACCCCTGATCAAGGGCGAAGACTACCCGCCCTACAAGAACGGCCTGCCCAAATACGTGCGCCTGAAGAACCTCCCGGTGCCGAAGAAACTGCCCAAGTTCGAGCTGGCCTGAACTGCGCGCTGAGAGGTCGGTTCCCGGGCGAAGCAGAAAACCGCCCGGGAACCAAGGGCAGCCGCTCGTTCACCATTCATGCGGCACACAGAAAAACCATATAATCAAGAGGCTTGATTGCCACCACCAAATCCGATAGCAAGTACTCACTTGTTACGTTTGCCCAATTGTTACGTCACATCCCCATCGGCAGGCGGGCTCAACACCGAATCAACAATGGATTTTCTGGAATTCATCTGTCCAGCGATCTTCAAAGGATACTTTTGGGGATTGCCCTTCCAAAAGACGATTCCCGGAAAAGGGGATTTCGCTTGGGTCGGCTCAAATCCTGGCATTCATTTACAGGCAAGCAACGACTCTCCGTATGTGTATTGAAATCCCACAAACACATTGCTATAAATCTTCAGCCCCCCATTGAAACCCCAACGACTTTTCTGAAGTCGATACATTCAATCCTGATAAAAGATTTAGAGGATTCAAAATGCAAAACTCTGTCTGGAAGATCGCCTCCTTCGCCGTAGGCATTGCATCCCTTGTCGCGTGTGGTGGTGGAGGCACCACCGATCCGACCAATCCGACCAATCCGACCAATCCGACCAATCCGACAGCCAACACTGTACGCATCATTACTGATGCAGCCTGGGTTGCCTGCCAGGATGGCAAGACCGGCGCCTGGAGTGACGTGACAGCAAATATCAAAAACGATATTGATGGCCAAGGCAACCGAGGAGTTGACTGTTCCGTTACCGACGCGAACGGATTGTATGGTGTTGCCATTGCCAGAACCTATACTAACTTCCAGGAATACCGCGTAGAAATTACTCATTTCACCCTGAACGAAACCAACAAGCTTTATCTTGACGAGTCCAGCAGCGCATCAGCATACAGCACCGTAAACTTCAATTTCATTAATACGAACTCACAGAGCAATTCCCAGATTCTGTTTATGGGTAATGACTCGTGCTATAACTTATCGAGTTTTCCGACAACCTGTTCGCTCGGCATCCAAAATGGCACACACGATCTCGTCGCTTTTGACGTCTATGAAGATACACAAAATGGGTCGCTGACTTTTTACGACAGCTTATTCACTCGTGATATCACCATAACCAGTAATACATCCATTGATGTTGACTTCTCAACAGCAAACATCCCGGCCGCCAGTATCACGGCGCAAACATTCAGCCATACCGGATTTGATAGTGGCTTTGTCCAGCTCATGACAAGCAACAAAACACGCGTGGATCTTGCCTACTATACGCCGGCGACAACCACTGGCCAAACGAATTGGTACTGGATTGATCAGAACAATCTGTACCGCCAAGGCGACACTATGACCTTTTATGCCAATTATTTTGATAGCCAAACCAGCCAGGGCTATACCTGGATTCAGACCTTCGATGCCACAAACTTCAACCCTGCAAACAATAATGTTTCCGTGGCCTTGTCAGACAAGAACACAAACTTTGCCCCAGCCTTGACCCTTTCGCAGGCCAGCAACCTGAATTATTCTCCTTCCAACACCAGCCCGAATTTGGTGGTGTATGACATCATGTTGGATCAAACCCTTGCAAATGGCGACCGGATATTATGGGACATTACCATGAGCAAAGGATGGCTCAATACAGACACGTCGTACAATATCCCTGACTTGATCGCAGCAGGCCTTCCTTCAACTCATGCTTTGGTGCAAAATAACACAACGTATGGATATATAACCGCCATTATGTCAAACATGGCATTCCAGCAGGGCAGTAACAATCAGGAAATCGATTCGATTCCAGGGATAAAACTGGAAATGGCAGACTGGTACACCACCATAAACTGAGCCGAATGGGGGGTGCACAAGCATCACCTGTTCACATGCTCCTGAAAAAAGGCCGGCAATATGCCGGCCTTTTTTTGTTGCACTTGCAACCCCGTTACTTGATACGGTATATCATGAACCGATCATGGCCCAGATGATCCTTCGCCTGAACAGCGACATAACCGGTACATCCGCTGCTCGCATCGAGATTGGTCAGTTGTTTTTTATATGTTGAATCCCCGATCAAATTCTTCACCTGTGACTTGATCCCGCCGCTTGACCCACAATCGAACATGGAGATGGCATAGTGCGGCAACATTTGGCGATCCGGCATTGAATAGGCCAGATTCAACGGATTCGATGAAGTGTAGGTTTGACCATTCAGCAAGCCCGCCGTACGGGGATTCGTGATCTCCGGCATTTTGTAGTCCGTGGCGATGACTTGCGTATCGAGCTCTACGAAATCATACAATGTTTCCTGATATGTCTGCTTCACCGTATCAGTACTATCATACAACTTGACCGTATAGACGAAGGGATAACTTGCACCAACAAGATCGCTCGCCTGTAACGGAATTCGGCTGGAAAGGGTATTGGTCGTTCCATTCATCACGGTAAATGGCCAGACATCTGTCGCGGCGGAAGCCGTGATGTACGGCTTCAACACCACGCCTGTTGCAGGCAGCCCAGGACCTTCGACGGTTGCATACGCAATGTCTCTGCTCGGATCTGATACATATGGAACATTCCCGAAATCCAGAATGACATTGATGCCACCTTCGAACGTTGTGATGGCGGCCTGAGCCGTGCGGTCGAAAGTTTCGATTTCAGCAACATACGAACTGATGTCAAGCGACCCCCAGCGCTGGTTTCCGGCCAGCAAGGCACCACCCGCGCCATCGTCGTTACAGATCATGACGCCCCGACTAAAGGGCTTTCCATTGTAATTGAAAGTAACGCGAATCGTTATGCTCTTGGGCACGGCGCCAAGATCGACGCTTATGATGGCGGCCTGGCTGATGGATACTCCTTGACCGTCCCCAAGACCGTTAAGAAATCCTGACGCGTTCTCACCATCATCCAGGAAATTGACATCAAACCGATTACTGATAATCGTGCTCGCCGCAACACCGCTCTGCAAGTCCGACAACATCCCATCAAGGCTGCTTTTGCAGGCTTCGAACAAGGCCATGGTCTCGGTCAGGGTCGTAGTGGAAACCGTTACGGCTGCTGGAGAGGATGCCGTGAAATCCGCCGCTCCGTCGCGGTCCACATCCACGCTGGCATCGTTTGCGGTGGCAACGTAATCCAGCGCATCAAGCACCTTGTCCATGCCCGTCCCATTCGCCGTAAAGGCATCCTTGCGCGGCGAATTCACCGTGGCCGGATCAACACCCAGATCTGTCAGCACACCAGAAAAATTCGTCTTGATATCGCTTTCAATCGTATCGATGTCCGCCTGCGTGAGTACCTGCAGATCGGCATTCTCGGCGTACTCACCATATGTGCCTGTCGCCATCCCTGTGACCATGTCGCTAAACGGCGTGATATTGATTCGACCATCTTCCTCACCCGGCATGACAACACTGGCAAGACGATAGGCCCGATCTCCCACATTCCCCTCTGCGATAACCACGAACGGCGCATCAAGACCACTCACATTCAGGGAATAGTTTCCAGAACCATCGATATTTACCGGCCCTTTGCTTTCCCCGGTAGAAGGTTTATATGCGTAAACCTTTCCGTAAATGGGTGCCCCGGCAGCGGCAACCCCCCTCAATATCGTTGAATCCGGTGCCGGATCCGAACCCGAACCCCCACCGCACGCACCGAGCGTACCCGCCAAAACGCCAACCGAACAAAGCGAAAACAACTGCTTCCAATCCATCATCATACTCCTTGCATTTGCAGACATGTTCAACAAACAAATCGGCTGCCTCGGGAACCTCTGGCAAACCAGCCGTAACCAGCTAACAGCCGGTTTAACCGAGAACAAAAGAAACGCAGTGGGGGTGTCTGCGTGACAATTGTGATCCCGAAGAAACCACACACAAAATAATCAATATTTCTCCATTATTCAAATCCGACAAAGCAATCACAGTCTTACATCGATCCTCAGCATCAGGCGGCGATACCCACCGGCAGTTTCTCGAACCAGTCGAGGAAGCGCTGCACGTCGTTACCCCTGAAAAGGCGGCCGTGCTGGGGGGCCATGATCTCGATGTCCAGCTTGCGCACGCGGTCGATCCAGCTCTGCTTGGCGGCATTGGAGGGCATCCAGCGCTGGTGGAAGAGTTTCATCTTCTCGGTGTGGGCATCGAAGTCGTCCACGAACAGCGGCGCGCCCGGCGCCTCCAGGGCCGCGCCCACGTCGCCGCTCATGAGGATCTTCGCCTGCGGATCGTAGACGTGGAAATTGCCCGAGGCGTGCAGGTAGTGGGCGGGAATGAACTGCAGGGTCACCTCGCCCAGATCCAGCTCGCCGCCCTCGTCCGCAATGGCGCAGAACTCGATGTTGCGCGAACCGAAGTGGCGCAGGAAGCCTTCCCACAGCCAGGGCGTGTGCAGGCGGGCGTGGGGCAGGGCCTGCTCCCACAGGCCCAGCGAGGAGATGATGTCGGGATCCTGGTGGGAGGCGAACAGATCGGTGATCTGATCCACCCGCACGAACTGCAGCACCGAGGTGAGCATGGCGGCGAAGACCTCGATGCCGCCCGGATCCAGCAGCACGGTGCGGCTGCTGCCGCTGACCATGTACTGGTTGGTGTCGATGATGGAGTCGGGCTTGTCGGGATCGCGCCCGAACATCACCCAGCGGTAGCCTTCGTCGTGCAGGATTTCGGTCTTCATGCGCCTTCCTCGCTGGCCAGCACATAGCGGATGTCGTTGAGCCGGTTCTGGCAGTCGTTGACCCGGGAGCGGATCTTGTCGGTGGCCTTCTCCAGGTTGTCGGCCACCACCTCCAGGGTGTCGGTGAACCCGGTGGCGCGGGAGGCCTCGACCCGCGATGTCGAGGAGATCACCTGCGCGCCCCGGGTGCTGCGGCGGATGTCGTCGAGCAGGCTGCCCAGGGTGCGCAGGCTCTGCTGGAACCGCTTGCGGTAGGCCTCGCTCTCCGACTGCAGGCGCTCGGCCACCGGCCCCAGCGACGCGGCGTTGGCCAGATGCGCCGTGGCCTCGCGCACCTGCCGGTAGCGATTGCGGGTGTCCTCCACGTGGCTGCGGGCCACCGCCAGCCGCGACAGGGTCAGGGCCTCGGCGCCGATCCGTTTCACCAGCTGGGTCACCTCGCGGGCCATCTCGTCGATGAAATCGGTGATCGGCTGAAACCCGCGCGCCGCGTCGCCGGCCCGGTGGGAAATGGCCTTGGCATTCATCACCCCCAGCGACATCTCGCGGGCAATGCGGTTGACCTCGGACAACTCCGAGGTGATGGTGGCGGCCGACACGAGGATCACTTCCTCGGCTCTGGGTTTGCGCTTCACGGGCGGGGTTCCTCTGCCTTTCCTCGAGTTATAGCGTCATCCCGGTACAGAACTTTAGTCGGCCGTACCGGCCACATTCCGAACCCTTGAGGCCGGAACTTCCCCCTTGCCCACTGGTCTTTGTTCCAGCGGCCGCCGCTTGTGCCCTGAACCCCGTTTTCGTATAACGCGCCTTGCGCCACCCGTCCCGAGGAGAACGCCATGCCCCTGGTCCACATGCGCGACATGCTCGAGCACGCCTACCGCCACCGCTATGCCGTGGGTGCCTTCGATCTGGTCAGCCTCGACTTTCTCGAAGCCATCCTCACCGGCGCCGAATGGACCCGCGCGCCGGTGATCCTCTCCCTGGCCGAATCCCACTTCGACTATTTCGACTTCGAACTGGCCATGGCCGCCACCGTCCGCGCCGCACAACGCGCCAGCGTGCCCGTGGCCATCCACCTGGATCACGGCGAGGACCATGCCTCGGCGGTGCGCGGCATCAACCTCGGCTGCAACGGGGTGATGATCGACGCCTCCCACCATCCGCTCGAGGAGAACATCGCCCGCACCCGCCAGGTGGCCGAGACGGCCCACGCCTGCGGCGTGCCGGTGGAAGGCGAGCTGGGCTATGTGCCGGGGGTGGAGGGCGAGGATGCCGAGCGCCATCCGGGCGAGGTGATCTACACCACGGTGGACGACGCCCGCCGCTACGTGGCGGAGACAGGGGTGGACTTCCTGGCCGTCTCCATCGGCACCGTGCACGGGCGGATGCAGGGCGAACCGCGGCTGGACCTGGACCGCCTGGCGCAAATCAACGCCGCGCTGGGGATCCCCCTGGTGATCCATGGCGGCACCGGCCTCTCCGACGACCAGTTCCGGGGCCTCATCGAGCGCGGGGTCACCAAGATCAACTACTACACCGCGCTGGCCGACGCCGCCGGCCGGCGCATGGCCGAGAACGCCGCAAACGGCGCCCGCAGCTATACCGACCATACCCGCGGCGTACGCGAGGCCATTCGCGACGAAGTGGTGGCCCGCATCGAGCTGTGGGGCGGCGCCGGCCAGGCCGACGCCGTGCTGGCCGAGGCCGAGCCCTGGACGCCGGTGGAACACGTGATCCTCTACAACGTCGAAGGGCTGAACGAGCGCGAGGTCAGGGACATGATGGCCGAAGGCCGGCGCGTGCTCTCCGCCATTCCCGGCGTGCTGCGGGTCGGCACCGGCCGCGCCGTGAAGTACGACGCCGCCTACCGCTTCTCCTGGCTGGTGACCTTCTGCCACCCGGCGGTCATCGACAGTTACCGCGACCACCCGGAACACCGGCGCTTCGCCGACGAGCGCTTCCGCCCCCACGCCGGCGGACGGATCAGCATCGACTACCGGATGATCGAGGGCTGAGCCACCCCACAAGCCCCAGCATTTCGCTGGGGTATTGAAATTCTCCCGCAAGCGCGTATATTAGAGAAATCTAATATTTGTGTGACCGAGGTTACCGACTTCCCCCGGCGCCGGAGCGACACTCTGCTCACCGGCGGGAGAAGCCGGGAAATCCATCAAACACGGGAGGAAACCCTGAAATGACCATCGACAAAGCCATGTTCATCTTCGCCGGCAGCATGATCATCATCTCGACCCTGCTGGCCATGTTCCACAGCCCCAACTGGCACTGGTTCTCGCTGTTCATCGGCGCCAACATGATCCAGAGCAGCTTCACCGGCTTCTGCCCGCCCTCCATCCTGATGAAGAAACTGGGCATGAAGACCTCGGCCGAACTGGCCACCGCCAACCAGAACTGACCCCGCTACGGCCGGACCGGCGCTCGCCGGTCCGGCGCCATTTTACGCCCTAATAAATATTTCCGATTTTCCCCGCTTTGGCCTACACTTGGTTGACGACAGGGACCGACGCCCCCAACGGAAAACCCAAGGCCAGCGCATGAAATCCGACGCCGATCGCCCCACCCCCGCCATCGACAGCCACCTCGACGCCATCAACGACCTGCGCGACCTGCTGCGCCAGTCGTATCATGCGGCCCTGCGCCTCAAGCGCGACATTCCCGCCGAGGAGTTTCCCACCGCCTACGCGCTGACCCGCGAATTGCGCACCCTGCGCAAGACCGTCGAACGGTTGCGCCAGGCCCTGGGGGAGGAGTTTCTCGATCTCACCCTGGACATGGATCTCTCCTCCATGGAGCTGGATCTGCTGAGCAGCACCGACTCCTCCGCCTGCCTCTGAACGCCGTCCGCCCCCACCCCGCATGCCTGCCGCCAACATTCCCGATCCGGAGGCCTTTCCGGAAACCGGCGCCTATGCGGACAAGCTGGCCTTCCTGCTGGAATACGCCCGGCTCGCCCCCTCGCTGCTCAACAGCCAGCCGTGGCAGTTCTCGCTGCGGGAACACACCATCGGCATCCTGCCGGATCTCGAGCGCTGGCAGCCGGTCACCGATCCCGAGCGCCGCGAACTCTACCTGAGCCTCGGCTGCGCCCTGGAAAACCTGCTCACCGCCGCCGAATACTTCCGCCTCGGCTTCCACGTGGCCTTCGGTGACAGCGAAGGCGGCGACGAAACCTTCGCCCGGGTGCAGTTCGTGGAAGGGGCCAGCATCAACCAGGTGCGGGATCCGGCCCTGTTCCACGCCATCGTGCGCCGCCGCACCTGCCGGCGCCCCTTCCTGCCCCGGCTCGTGCCTCACGAGGAACTCCTGCAACTGCGCAACGCCCGCCTGGAGTCGGATCTGGTCCTGCGCTTTCTCGCCAACCTGGAGCAGAAACGCCGCCTCGCCGAACTGGTGGCCGCCGCCGACCGGCGCCTGCTCGCCAATCCCGACTACCGCCGCGAGCTGGCCGGCGGCATCCGCCGCGGCATGTGGCCGCTGCCCGCCCCGCTGGCGCCGCTTGCCGCCTTCGCCCTCCGTCACCTCGACCCGGGCCCGCGCCTCGCCCGCCAGGAACGGCAACTGCTCACGAGCGCTCCGGTGCTGGCCGTGCTCGCCAGTCGCAACGACACGCCCGTGGACTGGATCCGCACCGGCCAGCTCTTCGAACGCCTGGCCCTGACCGCCACCAAGCTCGGCCTGGCCATCCAGCCCATGAACCGCCTCCTGCAGGTACGCAGCCACCGCCACGAACTGGCCAGCATGCTGCCCGACTCCCGAATGCGCCCGCACCTGTTCCTGCGCCTCGGCTATGCCGATGGCAGGGGTGGGCCCACGCCCCGCGATCCGCTCTCCCGGCATCGGGTGTAACCGCCGGGAGAGGGGAAATCCCCGCCGTTTCCCCGTACAATCCCGGTTCCGCAACAAGCAACACCGGGATCATGCCGCGCATCCACCAGTTCTTCCGCCTCGCCTACATCAGCTGGATCCTGGTGCGTCACGGGCTCGACGAACTCCTGCTCGCCAGCCACCTGTTCCGCCCGGTGCGCTTTCTCAAATACCTCATGCCCTGGACCTGGGTGCCGCGCAGCCTGCCCCGCGGCGCGCGGATCCGCATGGCGCTGGAGGATCTGGGGCCCATCTTCATCAAGTTCGGTCAGATCCTCTCCACCCGCCGGGATCTGCTGCCCGACGACATCGCCGACGAGCTGGCCAGGCTGCAGGACCGGGTGCCGCCCTTCCCGGACGAGGTGGCGCGCCGCCTCATCGAAAGGAGCCTCGGCCAGCCCATCGAGGCGGTCTTCGACGCCTTCGAGTCCACGCCCTTCGCCTCGGCCTCCATCGCCCAGGTGCACGGCGCACGACTCAAGGACGGCCGGGAAGTGGTGGTCAAGGTGCTGCGGCCCGGCATCCTGCCGGTGATCCGCCGCGACATCGGCCTCATGTACACCGTGGCCCGCCGCGTGGAGCGTTACTGGTCCGCCGGCAGGCAACTGCGTCCGGTGGAGGTGGTGCGGGAGTTCGAGAAGACCATTCTCGACGAGCTGGATCTGATGCGCGAGGCCGCCAACGCCTCGCAACTGCGGCGCAACTTCCTCGACTCCCCCCTGCTGTACGTGCCCGAGGTGTACTGGGACTGGTGCCGGCGCGACGTGCTGGTGATGGAGCGCATCCACGGCATCCCGATCAGCCAGATCGACGCCCTGCGCGCCGCCGGCATCGATCTCAGAACCCTGGCCGAGCAGGGCGTGGAGATCTTCTTCACCCAGGTATTCCGCGACAGCTTCTTCCACGCCGACATGCACCCGGGCAACATCTTCGTCTCGCCCGAAGGCCAGTACATCGCCGTGGACTTCGGCATCATGGGCGTGCTCTCGGCCACCGATCAGCGCTATCTGGCCGAGAACTTCCTGGCCTTCTTCAACCGCGACTACCGCCGGGTGGCCCAGCTCCACATCGACTCGGGCTGGGTGGCCAGGGACACCCGGGTGGACGAATTCGAGGCCGCCATCCGCACCGTCTGCGAACCCATCTTCGACCGGCCGCTGGCCGAGATCTCCTTCGGCCAGGTACTCCTGCGCCTGTTCCAGACCGCGCGGCGCTTCAACATGGAAGTCCAGCCCCAGCTGGTGCTGCTGCAGAAGACCCTGCTCAACATCGAGGGCCTCGGCCGCCAGCTCTATCCCCAGCTCGACCTGTGGACCACCGCCAAGCCCTTCCTCGAGCGCTGGATGCGCCAGCAACTCGGCCCGGGCGCCTTCTGGCGCCACATCCGCGAGAACGCCCCGTTGTGGTCCGAGCGCCTGCCCGCCCTGCCCAACAAGCTCTACGACGTGATCGAGAAGGCCGCCGAAGGCCGTCTCGAAACCCGCCTGCCCGACGCCCAGTTCACCCGCCTGCAACGGGAGATCCGCACCGCCAACCGTCGCACCCTCGCCGCCGTCACCGGCAGCGGCCTGCTGATCACCGCCGCCCTCCTGCTCGGCCAACTGCCCATCCTCTACCCCGCCGCCACCGCCGCCACCGGCCTCGCCACCCTGCTCTGGGGCTGGACGCGGCGGTAGGCATAAACTCACCTGTCTGCTAAGAACACGGAGGTCACGGAGGCACGGAGATCACAGAGAGTCCGAATCAAGCCAAAACAGAATCCAGAAATTGTTTCAGCAGCCAGTGTGCGATGCATGGATACATCTCCGTTTTCGATGACCACGAGGCATTGAAAATAGGAGGGACCGGAAAACTGCTAACCTTTCTCCGTGATCTCCGTGCCTCCGTGCCCTCCGTGTTCCTTCCACACCACCTTGACAGTTCTCGAAATGTTCTCTACTATTGAGAACGTTCGGAGAACAAGCATGCTCACCCAACTGGAAGAACGCATCCTTCGCTTCATTCGTGGCCACATCGCCCGCCATGGCTGCGGGCCGACGCTGACGGAAATCGGCGCCGCCGTGGGGGTGAAGTCGAAGGGCACGGTGCACAGGTACGTGCAGTCGCTCAAGAACAAGGGCGTCCTGGAGCATGTCGAACGCGGTTGGCGCGGTATCCGGCTCGCCAGTGAATCCTCACTCCACTCCACGACCCTCCCGCTGGCGGGCCGGATCGCCGCCGGCCATCCCATCGAGGCCATCCCCGATCAGGACCAGCTCGATCTGGCCGCCCTGTTCGTGGCCGAGGACCGCTACGCCCTGCAGGTGAAGGGCGATTCCATGATCGACATGGGCATCCTCGACGGCGACTGGGTCATCATCCAGCGCACCGACACCGCCGAGGACGGTGACGTGGTCGTGGCCCTGATCGACGACAGCGAAGCCACTCTCAAGCGCTTCAAGCGCCTGCCCGACGGCGACATCCTGCTGATCCCCGAAAACAGCGAAATGGCGCCCATGCAATACGCCCCTCAACGCATCCGCATCCAGGGCCGCCTGGTCGGCCAGCTGCGCCGCTATCCCTGACTCGCGCGGGCGCCTGATACCGTAGCCATAGCCGTAGGCCGGCTCAAGCGCGGCGGAGCCGGCGAATTCGAGACATCATGTTTTTTGCCAGCTCCACTGCGCTTGAGCCAGCCTACGAAGCCAACCCCCTCAAGTTCCCCCCTCCGGCGCCGATATGGCCATAACCAGGGGCCGGCCCCGGCCCGAACCGCCCACAGGAGCACGGACATGCAGATGGCGACCCCCTCCCTCGCAACCGGCGGACAGCCGGCCGAGGCGGACAACCCGAACCTCGACACCTTCACCTTCTGGGTGGGCGAGCAGATGCTGGCCGTGCCCGTGCACAGCGTGCTGTCGGTGACCCAGAACCTGGCCGAGCTGAAACCCACCCCCCTCAAGGGCCGTGGCCTGCTCGGCGCCACCCAGTACCGCGGCAAGCCGGTGGCCATCTACGATCTGGCCGCGATGCTGGACATCGTCTCCGGCCAGCAATACAAGACCGAACTGCTGGATCTGCTACAGGCCCGCGAACAGGATCACCTCGACTGGCTCGACGCCCTGGAGGAATCGATCCGCACCGATGTCCCCTTCACCAAGGCCCGCGACCCCCACCAGTGCGCCTTCGGCAAATGGTATGACGCCTTCAACACCCGGGACGAAGCCTTCCGGGAAATCCTCGACCGCTTCGACGAACCCCACCGCCAGATCCACGCCCTGGCCGACGAACTGCTGGAATACAAGGCCCGCGGCGAGGTGGAAGAGGCCCTCTACCGCCTCGACATCGCCCGCAACACCGTCCTGCGCCGCCTGCGCAAGACCTTCCACCATGCCCGCGTCCAGCTCAAGGAATCGATCCGCGACGTGGTGCTCAACCTCACGGTCGATGGCGAAACGCCGCTGGTGGGCCTCAAGATCGACGAGATCAACGACGTGATCAGCTACCCCCGCGCCAACCTGCTCGAACTGGCCGAGGTCGGCCTGCCCGTCAACCCGCATGCCCAACGTCTGTTCAGCGGCTATCTCAGCAACGACAAGGGCCAGGACTGCCTGCTGATCGATCCCGAGCAGATCATTCCGGTGGCGTCGGGGTAGGGGGATTCAACGTGAAGGCGCAAGGAAATTTCAACGCAAAGGCGCAAAGACGCAGAGGGTGCAAAGGATTTTAGGGTGGGCCTTTGTCGCGTACGCGTAGGAGCGTGCGCAGGCCGGCTCAAGCGCAGCGGAGCCGGCGATAATCGTGCCATCCTGCCATGGCGGCTCCGCTGTGCTTGAGCCGCCCTACGGAACCGGCCGATCCCGAGCAGATCATTCCGGTGGCGTCGGGGTAGGGGGGTTCAATGTGAAGACGCGCCATGTAGGAGCGGCGCAAGCCGCGACCGGCATTTCACGCGCCAACCTTCAGGGCCGCATCAGCGCCCCTTCCACCTCGTCGCGCCTGGCCTTGCCGGCGAGCAGTTCGATGAGGGTGAGGGCGAAGTCCATGGCCGTGCCGGGGCCGCGGGAGGTGACCACCTTGCCGTCCACCACCACCGGTTTTTCCTCGTAGATCAGATCCTTCACCGGCTTGCCTTCGAGGCTGCCGGGGTAGGAGGTGGCGTGACGGCCGTCGAGCAGGCCGGCGCTGGCGAGCACCTTGGGCGCGGCGCAGATGGCGCCGGTCCAGCGGCCGCCGTCGGCCATCTTCTGCAACAGCGCGCGGATCCGCGGATCGGCCTCCAGGTGGTCGGCGCCGGGCAGGCCGCCGGGCAGCACCAGCATGTCGAAGTCGCGATCGATCACCGCATCGAGCGTGGTGTCGGGCACGATCACCGTGCCACGGCTGCAGCGCACGGGGCCGTCGGCAAGGCCGGCGGTGACGACCTCGATGCCGGCCCGGCGCAGGAGATCGACGATGGTGACCGCTTCGAGTTCTTCGCAACCTTCAGCGAGGGGGACGAGGACGCTTGCCATGTGGGATTCCTCCTTTGGTTCTGTCGCCAGGCAACGAGGCGCGAAACGGGCACCAGTTCCACCCCCCGTCCCTGCAGGGAAGGCAGCCAGCGCTCCAGGGCGGCCAGGGTCTTCGGCAGGGGATGGCCGATGCCGAGGGCGCTGCCCTTGCTCTGGGCCCGGTCGATCAGTTTTTCAAGCTGGGTATCGATGATCGCCGTGTCGTCCTGGTAGTCGATGAACACGTCGCGATGGGTGGCGGGAAGGGCGCGGCGCCGCGCTTCCCGTTCGGCCACGGTGGCGGCGGTGGTGCGGCTGTCGACGAAATAGAGATCGCTGCGAAACATCAGGGTCTGCATCAGCCAGCGCATGCGCAGGGGATCGGCGGTAAGCCGGCTGCCCATGTGGTTGTTGAGGCCGCGCACGTGGGGCACCGACGCAAGGCCGGCGAGAACGGTGCGCTTGAAGTCCTTCTCCGCCTGGGCCTCGGTGAGCGCCCCGGGCCCGAGCCGGTTCCCGCCGGCTGCCTCCATGGGCAGATGGAGCATGATCTCCTTGCCCAGGCGATGGGCCGTCTCGGCCAGGCTGCGGGAATGGGGCGCATGGGGAAGGATGGCCATGGTCACCGCGCCGGGCAGGCGCACGGCCCGTTCGCCGTCGGCGGCCCGCCAGCCCAGATCGTCGATGATCAGGGCCACGAGCGGCCGGGCCTGGGCGCTGCCGGCGGTGAAGGCGGCCAGCAAGCCGAGCAGCAGGGCCAGCGCCTTGCGCATCGCCCGGCAATCCGCCCTACTTGCCCGCCTTCAGCAGGTTAAGCCCCTTGAGGACGATGAGCGCCTCGTAGACCGGATAATCCTCGGTCACCAGCTTCTTGCCGTTGCCCTTGACCTTTGACTTCGGCTTGCCCTTTTCCTTCTTGCCCTTGCCGTTGGGATTGGCCAGGTGGCCGGACAGATCGGCCTCGGTGAGCGGCTTGAAGCGCTCTTCCCGCTCCTTGATCTGCAGGTTGTCGAGCACGATGTCCGGCTCGATGCCCTCGGCCTGGATGGAGCGGCCCGAGGGGGTGTAGTAGCGCGCCGTGGTCAGCTTCAGGGCGGTGTCGTTGCCCAGCGGGATCACGGTCTGCACCGAGCCCTTGCCGAAGGTGCGCTGGCCCATGATGATGGCGCGCCGGTGATCCTGCAGGGCGCCGGCGACGATCTCCGAGGCCGAGGCGGAGCCTTCGTTGACCAGCACCACGATCGGCGCCCCGTCGATCAGATCGCCCGCGCGGGCGGAGCGGACCAGCTTGTTGTCGTCGGTGCGGCCCTTCACCGAGACGATCACGCCTTCCTCGAGGAACACGTCGGAGACGGCCACCGCCGCGTCGAGCAGGCCGCCGGGATTGTTGCGCAGATCCAGCACCAGGCCCTTGAGCTTGCCGCCGTTCTCCTTGCGCAGCTTGCGGATGGCCTTGCGCAGATCGGCCGCGGTGCGTTCCTGGAACTGGGAGATGCGCACGTAGTCGTAACCGTCTTCGAGCACCTTCGACTTGACGCTCTTGACCCGGATCTTGGCCCGGGTGAGGGTGATCTTGAGCGGCTTCTCCTCGCCCTCGCGAACGATGGTCAGGGTGATCTTCGTGCCGGGCTTGCCGCGCATGATGTTCACGGCCTGATCCAGGGTCAGGCCCTTCACCGGCGTGTCATCCAGACGGATGATCAGATCCCCGGCCTGCACGCCGGCCCGCTGCGCGGGGGTGTCGTCGATGGGCGAGATGACCTTGACGAAGCCGTCCTCCATGCCAACCACGATCCCCAGGCCGCCGAACTCGCCGGTGGTGCCCACCCGCAGCTCTTCGAAGTCCTTGCGATCGAGATAGGAGGAGTGGGGATCGAGCCCGGTGACCATGCCGCGGATGGCGTTTTCGAGGAGGGTCTTGTCGTCCACCTCGTCCACGTAGTTGGCCTTGATCTTGCCGAACACCTCGCTCAGGGTGCGCACCATGTCCAGGGGCAGGCCGGCGGCGGCATGGCTGCGCGCGGGCCGCTCGGCCAGCACGCCATGGGTCAGCGCCAGGGACACGCCCAGCAGCAGGCCGACGAGCAGAATGAGAAGGTTGCGGGTCAGCAGATTCATGTCCGGGTCTCTCCTGTGGCCCCGGCGGGACCGTTTCCTTGGGTTCGACCACACCATGCGGTCGCCAATCGCGTGATATTACAGCAGACGGCAACGGGTGGCGAGGGACGCCGACCTCAGCGGCGGGCCAGCGCCGCGCCGCTGCACCAGCGCAGCGGATTGGTGGGCTTGCCGTTGTGACGGATTTCGAAATACAGGGCGCTTTGCGCCTGGCCGCCGCTGCGTCCGACCGTGGCGATGGGCTCGCCCGCTTCGACCCAGTCGCCCACTTCCTTGAACAGACTCTGGTTCTGGCCGTACAGGCTCATGTAACCGTCGCCGTGATCGAGGATCAGCAGCAGGCCGTAACCGCGCAGCCAGTCGGCGTAGGCCACCCGCCCGCGGGCGATGGCCCGCACGGTGCGCCCCTCGCGGGCCAGGATCCGCACCCCGTTCCATTTCAGATCGCTGCGCTGGCGGGCCTTGCCGTAGAGCTTCTGCACCTTGCCCTTGACCGGCCAGGGGAGCTTGCCGCGGCGGCTGGCGAAGGGCCGTTCCATGCCCGTGTCGGCCAGCAGATCGGTGAGGCTGGACTCGATGGCCTCGAGCACCGCGCGCAGCTGCCGCTCGTTTTCCTGCAGGTGGGCGATGGCCTGCTCGCGGTTGCGCAGCTCGGCCTGCAGGCGGGCCACCACCTTGCGGCGCTGGCGCCGATCCGCGCGCAGGGCCTGCTGGCGTTCCAGGGTGCGCTGGCGCAGGGTCTCGAGGCGGGCCGTTTCCTCGCGCACCTGCCCGGCGATCCGCGCCAGCGCGTCCAGGGTGTCGCGCACCGCGTCGATGCGCTTCTGGCGGGCGGCGTTGAAATAGCGGTAATAGACCACCACCCGGCCGAGGCGGGCCGGGTCTTCCTGATTGAGCAGCAGCTTGAGGTATTCCTGACGGCCGATCATCCAGGCGGCGCGGACCTGGCGGGCCAGCAGTTCGCGCTGGGTGGCCAGCTTGCCCTGCAGCGCGCCTTCCTCGCGGCGCAGTTCCCGCAACTTCCTGCGCCGGGTCCGCAGCTTCCGCTCCAGCGCCTTGAGTTCGCGCACGGTGCGGCCGATCCGCCGCTCCACCTCGCGCAGGGCCTTCTGATCCCGATCGAAGCGGCTGCGCACCGCATCCCGCTCGGCCCGCAGGGCCTCGAGCCGCTGCTGCAACCGTTCCAGTTCGCGGGCCTTGGCCTGCCGTTCGCTCTCGCTCAGGGCAGGCGCGGCCGTCGCCGGCAGGGCCAGCGCGGTGAACAGCAACAGGATCAGGAAACGGGGCAGCACGATGGCGGCCATGATACGTCAGAGCGGACAGGGTACAAAACGGTGGCGGGTAGCGAAGATACCCCAATGCCTTACCCAGCTACCCGTCCTCCGCGACACACCACCGCATTGTTGCGGTACGCCGGGGCAACGCTGTGTAGGAGCGGCGCAAGCCGCGACCTGGCAGGGACGAGTGGCGAGGGAAAAGGGCCGAGTAACGGCATGGTTTCCCGATCGCGAAAACCCTCGCCACTCGTACCTCGGCCCTGTTCATCGCGGCTTGCGCCGCTCCTGCATCCCCACGTCCCAAGCGGGGGATCAGCTCGCCTGGCGGGTGACCGCGGGGGCCGGCTCGGCGCCTTCTTCCTCGCCGTGATCGATCAGGCTGTGGCCGTTCATCTCCACCGGCTGGGGCAGGCCCATCAGCTCCAGCATGGTGGGGGCGATGTCGGACAGGGCGCCGCCGTTCTGCTTGAGGGCCAGATCCCGGCCCACGTAGATGAGGGGCACGGGGTTGCTGGTATGGGCGGTGTGGGGCTGGCCGGTGTCCGGGTCGCGCATCTGCTCGGCGTTGCCGTGATCGGCAGTGATCAGCAGCTCGCCGCCGTGCGCGCGCACCGTGTCCACCAGGCGGCCGAGACAGCCGTCCAGGTATTCGATGGCCTGCACGGTCGCCTCGTAGTTGCCGGTGTGGCCGACCATGTCGGGGTTGGCGTAGTTGACGATGATCACTTCGTAGCGATCGGCCTCGATGGCGGCCACCAGCTTGTCGGTCACCTCGCCGGCGGACATCTCCGGCTGCTGGTCGTAGGTGGCCACGTCGGGCGAGTCGATGAGGATGCGATCCTCGAACTCGAAGGGTTCCTCGCGGCCGCCGTTGAAGAAGAAGGTCACGTGGGCGTACTTCTCGGTTTCGGCGATGCGCAGCTGGTGCATGCCCAGTCCCGAGATGTACTCGCCGAAGACGTTCTTCAGCCGTTCCGGCGGATAGGCCACGGGAATGTCGTACTGGCTGTTGTACTCGGTCAGGCTCACGAACTGGCCGAGCCGCGGCCAGGCCTTGCGCGCGAAACAGTCGAAGTCGGGCTCGATGAAGGGCCGGGTGATCTGCCGCGCCCGGTCGGAGCGGAAGTTCATGAACACGATCACGTCGCCGTCCTCCACCCGCACCGGCTGGCTGCCTTCGGGCACGATGGCGGTGGCCTTCACGAACTCGTCGGTCTCGCCCCGTTCATAGGCCGCCTGCAGGCCGGTGAGGGGATCGGGCGCGGTGAACTCGCCCTCGCCGAGGGTGATGAGATCGTAGGCCCTTTCGATCCGCGGCCAGCGGTGATCCCGATCCATGGCGTAGTAGCGGCCGATCATGGAGGCGAAGCGGCCGCCGCCCAGGTCGTCGAACTTCGCCTGCATCTTGCGCAGGGAGGCCTCGGCGCTTTGCGGGGGCGTGTCGCGCCCGTCGAGGAAGGCGTGCAGATAGACCCGCTCGGCGCCCCGGCGCACGGCCAGCTCCACCATGGCGTGGATGTGGTTCTCGTGGCTGTGCACCCCGCCGGGGGAGAGCAGGCCGAGGATGTGCACCGCCTTGCCCGACTCCTTCGCCAGATCCACCGCGTCCACCAGGGTCTGGTTGGTGAAGAAGGAGCCGGTCTTGATGGAGCGGGTGACCCGGGTGTATTCCTGGTAAACCACGCGGCCGGCGCCCAGGTTCAGATGGCCCACTTCCGAGTTGCCCATCTGCTCGGAGGGCAGGCCCACGGAGGCGCCGGAACCCTGAATGAGCGTGTGGGGATAATCGGCCCACAGCCGATCCCAGACCGGCTTGCGGGCGGCGGCGATGGCGTTGTAGTCCGTGGCCTCCGAATATCCCCAGCCATCGAGGATCACCAGGACCATGGGCTTGATGCGGGCTGTGTCTGACATGTCTATTGAATGGTGTCCGTGCGGCGCGGTATCAATATTTGGACTCGTTCCAAATTATACCCCGAATCCCCGCTGCCGGCAGGGATTCGAAGCCAAACTTGCAATATTCGTGGGGAAAAGCGCCCTGGCCCTTCTCAAATGGCAGATAATTGTATAATGTTTTAATGATAAAAGGCACTCCACGGGTCACCCCCGTCCCCGGTGACCACCCCCGCTCAACCGGAACGAGCACGCACAGGGCAGGAACATGATGAATCTCTCCGAACCGACCACCCTGCTGACCCGCGACGAGGACATCGACCGCGCCTCCCGCTCCCTCAAGGCCATGTCCCACCCGCTGCGGCTGAAGATCCTCTGCACCCTCGGGGATCGGGAGATCAGCGTGCAGGACATCGTCGAGCACGTGGGCACCTCCCAGAGCAACATCTCCCAGCATCTGGCCATCCTGCGCGACAAGGGCATCCTCGATTCGCGCAAGGACGCCAACCGGGTCTACTACCGGGTTGGCGACGCCCGCACCCTGCGCCTGATCAGCATGATGCGCGAAGTGTTCTGCAACCCGCCCGAGCAGGACTGAACCATCCCATCCGCAGGCTGGCGCCCCGCCGCCAGCCTGCTACAATGCCGCCGCGCCCAGGCGCCCCGAACATTCCCCGCTTTCCCCAAGGAGTTCCCGTGCAAGACTTCCTGACCTTCGTCAGCCAGAACCTGCTGCTGTTCGCGGCCCTGGCCGTCACCCTGGTGATGCTGTTTTTCAACCTGTTCGGCGCCCGCCTCAAGGGCTACACGCCCGTGGATCCGGCCGAGGCGGTCAACCTCATCAACCACGAGAACGCCCTGGTGCTCGACGTGCGCGAGGCCAACGAATACCAGTCGGGCCACATCCTCGACGCCCGGCACATCCCCCAGTCGGCCCTGGCCAAGCGCCTCGGCGAGCTTGAAAAGGACAAACAGCGCCCCATCATCCTGGTATGTCGATCGGGCAGCCGCTCGGCGCATGCGGCCGGGGTGCTGAAGAAGCACGGCTTCGAGAAGGTCTACAACCTCAGCGGCGGGATCATGGCCTGGCAGAACGCCAGTCTGCCCCTGACCCGCAAGTAGCCGATTTCCGAACCCCGACGTTGCAAGGAGTCCGCCATGCCCGACGTGGTCATGTACAGCACCAAGTTCTGCCCCTACTGCGTGCGCGCCCGCATGCTGCTGGAGAGCAAGAACGTGCCCTACACCGACATCCGCATCGACGAACAACCCGACCGCCGGGCCGAAATGGAACAGCGCGCGCAGCGCACCTCGGTGCCGCAGATCTTCATCGGCGACGAGCACGTGGGCGGCTGCGACGATCTCTTCGCCCTGGAGGCCCGCGGCGAACTGGATCGCAAACTCGGACTGGAGTGAAACCGACATGAGCCAAGCCCTGCACGTGGTCTGCCCTCATTGCGACAGCGTCAACCGCGTGCCGCAGGAGAAGCTGGGCGCCGGCGGCAAGTGCGGCAAGTGCGGCCGACCCCTGTTCACCGGCAAGCCCCTGGAGCTGCACGCCGGCAATTTCGACGCCCACGTGAACAAGAGCGACCTCCCCGTGCTGGTGGACTTCTGGGCGCCCTGGTGCGGCCCCTGCCGCATGATGGCGCCGGTGTTCCAGCAGGCCGCCGCCCAGCTCGAACCGCACATGCGCCTGGCCAAGGTCAACACCGAACAGGAACAGCAGCTTGCCGCCCGCTTCGGCATCCGCTCCATCCCCACCCTGGCGGTGTTCAAAAAGGGCCAGGAGCTGGGCCGCATGGCCGGCGCCATGGATCTGCAGAATCTCCTGCGCTGGGCCCGTCAATTCAACTGACGGCAGAGAAAGGATGAAAGAGGAAAGAGAAAAGGGGTACCATTCCCCTTGTATCTTTCTTCTTTCACTTCTCCCAGAACCAAAATGACTGAACAACAAACCGAACAGCAATTCGCCATCCAGAAGATCTACATCCGCGATCTCTCCTTCGAATCCCCCAACGCGCCCGGTATCTTCACCGGCGAATGGCAGCCGGAGGTGAACCTGGATCTCAACACCCAGGCCAATCCGCTCGAGGAAGGGGTCTTCCACGTGGATCTGGCCCTCACCGTGACGGTAAAAAACCAGGACAAGACCGCCTTCCTCGTGGAAGTGCACCAGTGCGGGATCTTCAACCTCAGCGGTTTCGACGATCAGCAGATGGGCCACATGCTCGGCAGCTACTGCCCCAACATCCTGTTTCCCTACGCCCGCGAGGCCATCTCCGACCTGGTGACCAAGGGCGGCTTCCCGCCGCTGCTGCTGGCGCCGGTCAACTTCGACGCCCTCTACGCCCAGCACCTCGCCCAGCAGCAACAGCCGGAAGGCGAGCAGCCCGCGCCCGCCCACTGACCATGCGCTTCGCGGTCCTCGGCGCCGGCTCCTGGGGCACCGCCCTGGCCATGCTCCTGGCCGGCAACGGCCACGCGACGCTGCTCTGGGCCCACCGCCCGGACGCCGCCGAAACCCTCGAGCGCGAACGGCGCAACGAACGCTACCTGCCCGGCATCCGCTTTCCCGACAAGCTGCACGTCACCGCGGATCTGGAAGGCGCGGTGGCCGCCGCCGACGTGATTCTGGTGGTGGTGCCCAGCCACGCCTTCCGCGAAACCCTGCACCGGCTGCGCGGCGCCGTCCATCCCGGCCACCGGATCGCCTGGGGCACCAAGGGCCTGGAGCCCGAAACCCGCAAGCTGCTGCACCAGGTGGTGCGCGAAGAGCTGGGCGAGGCCATCCCCATGGCGGTCGTCTCCGGCCCCACCTTCGCCCGGGAAGTGGCCCGCAAGCTGCCCGGCGCCGTCACCGTGGCGGCCAGCGACCCCGACTTCGCCCTGGAACTGGCCCGCGCCCTGCACAACGATCACTTCCGCGCCTACACCGGCGACGACATCGTCGGCGTGGAGATCGGCGGCGCGGTAAAGAACGTCATGGCCATCGCCGCCGGCACCGCCGACGGCATGGGCTTCGGCGCCAACGCCCGCGCCGCCCTCATCGCCCGCGGCCTGGCCGAGATGCAGCGCCTCGGTCGCGCCCTCGGCGCCCGCGACGCCACCTTCACCGGCCTCACCGGCCTGGGCGATCTGGTCCTCACCTGCACCGACGATCAGTCCCGCAACCGCCGCCTCGGTCTGGCCCTCGGCCAGGGCAAGGACATCGACGCGACGGTGCGGGAAATCGGCCAGGTGGTGGAGGGCATCGGCACCTGCCGCGAAGTCCACGAACTGGCGAAGGAACTGGGCGTGGAAATGCCCATCACCGAACAGGTCTGGCTCATCGTCCATCAGGGCCACACCCCCCAGCAGGCCCTGCATGACCTGATGGAACGGGCGGTGCGGCCGGAGTTCGACTGAAAACTCGGGTGTAGGTCGGCTCAAGCGCAGCGGAGTCGACAATCCGCCAGCAAACGGCGGGTCCGCTATGCTTGACCCGCCCTACAGACCGGAAGCGCAACCCCAACAAGCGTAGGTCGGCTCAAGCGCAGCGGAGCCGACAATCCACCGGCAAGCGGCGGGTCCGCTACGCTTGACCCGCCCTACAGGCCGGAAGCGCAACCCCAACAAGCGTAGGTCGGCTCAAGCGCAGCGGAGCCGACAATCCACCGGCAAGCGGCGGGTCCGCTACGCTTGACCCGCCCTACAGGCCGGAAGCGCAACCCCAACAAACGTAGGTCGGCTCAAGCGCAGCGGAGCCGACAATCCGCGGCAAGCGGCAGGTCCCCTGCGCTTGAGCCGTATATGGTCTCCTCCCGTTTTGCAAGACGTTGTACCAAACTTCGACAGGGACAGGATTGCGCTCGTATATCCGGCCTGTTTGTGAGGCTTTTTGCGCCTCTGGCCTCGATGAGATCTGCGCGTATCGTCCTAATCGCCCTAGCGGCTTGTCCCAGCCTACGGCTCAAGCAGGTTTTCGATACGCCGGTCTGACCTGTTTGTCATCGCTCGCCACAGCGTCTTCGCAATCGTCGGCAGGCTAACTCTCCAAATCGTTCCTCGCGGGCCCTGCCCGCCTTCAGACCGGGCGGTAATCCGCCCGGTATTCCGTCTTGTTCCTCAATACCGCCCACCCCATCCGGGCCATCTTGTTGGCCAGCGCCACCACCGCCTTGTTGTAGCCGCGCTCCGCCCGGATCCGGTTGATCCAGCGGCTGAGCCGGTCATCCTTCCCCGCCGCCGCCTTCACCACCGACCGCGCTCCATGCACCAGCAGACTGCGCAGATAGCCGTCTCCCCGCTTGCTGATCCCCTGCAGCCGTTCCTTCCCTCCGCTACTGTGTTGGCGGGGCACCAGACCCAGGGATGCGGACACATCCCGTCCCCGCCGCCAGGCCCGGCCGTCGCCGATCTGGCTGTAGAAAACCGGCGCCACCACCGGCCCGTAACCCGGGATCGCCCGCAGCCGCTTCACCGCCTCGTTCCGGCGGCTGTAGCCTTCCAGTTCCCGGGTGTAAAACGCAATGTGCGCGTCCAGCTCCTGAAACCGCCGGTAACTCTCCCACAACAGCTGCCGAAACCACTCGCTCAGGCCATTCTCCGCCTCCGACAGCACCTCCGGCAGGCGACGCCGCAGCGTATTCACCCCCTTGGGCAGAACAATCCCGTATTCCCCCAGCAGACCCCGTATCTGGTTGACCAGCGCCGTGCGGTCCGCAAGACAGCGCTCGCGCAGACGGTGCAGCGCCTGGATGTCCTGCTGCTCCGGTGTCTTCACCGACACAAACCGCATTTCCGGCCGCACCACCGCTTCGGCTATCGCCAGCGCGTCGTTGTAATCGTGCTTGTTCCCCCGCACAAACGGCTTCACGTACTGCGGCGGAATCAGCTTCACCTCGTGGCCCAGTGCCTGCAGCTCCCGCGCCCAGTAGTGGGCGCTCGCGCAGGCTTCCATCCCCACCAGGACCGGCTCCAGGTTCGCAAAATACGCCAGCACCTGCCCTCGCCTCAGCATCCGCTTGCGCACCACCTTGCCCCGCTCGTCGCAGCACACCACGTGAAACACGTGCTTTGCCAAATCCAGTCCAACCGTCGTAATCTTGCTCATGGTCTCCTCCTCCTTCTTCGATGGATGGTGAAGTGCTTCCATCTTGGCGCATCGTGACGCCGTTTTTAAGGGGGGGAGGAGACCATCTCATCGCCCTACGGGCGGGTGCCAAAACCGTTCTGCCGCCAGGCCTCGTAGATCACCACCGCCGCGGTGTTGGCGAGGTTGAGGCTGCGGCTTTCGGGTTTCATGGGCAGGCGCAGCAGGTCGTCGCCCAACGCATCGCGGATCGATGCCGGCAGACCACGGGTCTCGGGGCCGAGCAGGAAAGCGTCGCCGGGCTCGAAGGCCGCCTCGAACAGGCTGCGCCGGCCGCGGGTGGAGAGCCCGAACAGCCGCCGCGGCTTCACCCCGGCCATGAAGGCCTCGAGGGTATCGTGCACGGCCACCTCGGCGTATTCGTGATAGTCGAGCCCTGCCCGGCGCAGTCGCCGGTCGTCCATCTCGAACCCCAGCGGACGGATCAGGTGCAGGCGCGCGCCCGTATTGGCGCACAGCCGGATGATGTTGCCGGTATTGGCCGGGATTTCGGGCTGGAAAAGCACCAGATGAAACATGGCGCCAGCCTAAAGGTAAACGCGGCGCAACGAAAGCCTGGCCGGATGACCAACCTCCGAAATTATCGACCCACGCACGAGCCATGCACTGAGCCCTCAAGGCCGGAGGGGTGTTTCGTGACCCGCCGTGAATACATCCCTGTAGGCTCTACGGCCGCATCCCTGCGGCCGAAGGTCACGAAACACCCCTCCGGCCTTGAGGGCGGACCACATTTTTTGCAAACCCCTAAATGGGGTATTCCGCTTCCCTTTGCTCTTGCATCCTGTCTCTTGTATCTTCACACCCCATGATCACCCCCGAAGACGAATCCCTCCTGCGCACCGAGTTTTGCGGCCTGGATTTCGCCTCGCCCATCGTGCTGCTCTCCGGCTGCGTGGGCTTCGGCGAGGAATACACCCGGGTGGCCGGCTTCTCCAACACCGACGTGGGCGCGATCTGCCTCAAGGGCACCACTCTCGAGCCACGTCCGGGCAATCCCCCCCACCGGGTATTCGAAACCCCCATGGGCATGCTCAACGCCATCGGCCTGCAGAATCCCGGGGTGGACGTGGTGGTGAACGAGATCCTGCCGCAGCTCGACTTCGCCGAGACCCGCTTCATCGCCAACATCTCCGGCTCCACCGTGGAGGAATACCGCGAAGTGGCCCGGCGCTTCGACGACTCGCCCATCGACGCCATGGAGATCAACATCTCCTGCCCCAACGTGAAGGAGGGCGGGGTGGCCTTCGGCAACGATCCCGACATGTCGGCGCGGGTGGTGGAGGCCTGCCGCGAGGTGACCGAAAAGCCGCTCATCACCAAGCTCTCGCCCAACCAGACCGACATCGCCGAGAACGCCCGCCGCTGCATCGAGGCCGGCACCGACGCCTTCGCGGTGATCAACACCCTGATGGGCATGGCCATCGACATCGAATCGCGCAGCCCCGTGATCGGCAACAACCAGGGTGGCCTCTCGGGCCCGGCCATCAAGCCGGTGGCCCTGCTCAAGACCCACCAGGTCTGGCAGGTGGCGCACCCCCACGCCGTGCCCATCATCGGCCAGGGCGGCATCAGCTCGGCCGAGGACGCCATCGAGTTCCTGATCGCCGGCGCCTCGGCGGTGGGGGTGGGCACCGCGCTGTTCTACGATCCGCTGATCTGCCCGAAGATCAACGCCGGCATCGCCGACTACCTGCGCCGCCACGAAATGAGCAACGTGGCCCAGCTCACCGGCTCGCTGGTGCTCAACGAGCGCCGGGCCTGTGGCTGCTGAAAAAAGTAAAGGCACGCCCCGTTGCGCCGATATTTATGTCTTAAAATGGTTTTGACACGGTTTTTCGCAGGAGCGGCGCAAGCCGCGAAAACGCCTTTCATCGCGGCTTGCGCCGCTCCTGCGGGAGAGGATCTGCAAATTTCGGTCAGAACAACCACCGCAATGACTGATTGGCTGACATAGACATGGCGACAGCACCGCGCAGGAAAGTCCGCCTCGGTGATCTGCTGGTGGAAAGCGGCGTGATCACCAACGAGCAGCTCATGCAGGCCCTCGCCACCCAGAAGCAGAGCGGCCAGAAGCTGGGCCGCACCCTGGTGGATCTGGGCTACGTCACCGAGGACCGCCTGCTGGAAGTGCTCTCCGAGCAGTTGCGCGTGCCCCTCGTGGATCTGCGCCACTATCATTACGACCCGGACACGGTGCGCCTGATCCCCGAGACCATGGCCCGCCGCTACCGGGTCATCGCCCTCAAGCAGAACCCCGACGGCAGCCTGCTGGTGGGCATGGCCGATCCCACCGACATCTTCGCCTACGACGAACTCTCCCGCCAGCTCAGGCGCCACATCCAGCCCGCCGTGGTGCGCGAGGCGGATCTGCTCTCGGCCATCGACAAGGTCTACCGGCGCACCGAGGAGATCACCTCCCTGGCCGAGGAACTGGGCGAGGAACTGGGCGAATCGGACATCGATCTGGAACGCCTGGTGCAGACCGAGGACGTGGCCAACGCGCCCATCGTCAAGCTGCTGCAGAGCCTGTTCGAGGACGCGGTGCAGATCGGCGCCTCCGACATCCACATCGAGCCGGACGAGAGCGTGCTGCGCATCCGCCAGCGGGTGGACGGGGTGTTGCAGGAACAGGTGATGAAGGAGAAGCGCATCGCCACCGCCCTGGTCTCGCGCCTCAAGCTGATGGCCGGCCTCAACATCTCCGAGCGCCGCGTGCCCCAGGACGGGCGCTTCAACATCCGCGTGCGCAACCACTCCATCGACGTGCGCCTGTCCACCATGCCCATCCAGTACGGCGAATCGGTGGTCATGCGCCTGCTGGATCAGTCCTCGGGCCTGCTGGCCCTGGAGCACCTGGGCATGGACGCCGGCCTGCTGCACCACTTCCGGCGCAACATCCACCGACCGCACGGCATGGTGCTGGTCACCGGCCCCACCGGCTCGGGCAAGACCACCACCCTCTACGCCGCCCTCTCCGAGCTCAACCAGCCGGAGAAGAAGATCATCACCGTCGAGGACCCGGTGGAATACCGTCTGCCGCGCATCAACCAGGTGCAGGTCAATCCGCAGATCGAGCTGACCTTCGCCCGCGTGCTGCGCACCGCCCTGCGCCAGGACCCGGACATCGTGATGGTGGGCGAGATGCGCGACCAGGAAACCACCACCATCGGCCTGCGCGCCTCCATCACCGGCCACCTGGTGCTCTCCACCCTGCACACCAACGACGCCATCGCCACCGTCAACCGCCTGCTGGACATGGGCGCCGAGGGCTACCTGGTGGCCACCGCCCTGCGCGCCGTGCTGGCCCAGCGCCTGGTGCGCCGGATCTGCGAAAGCTGCAAGATGCTCCACACCCCCGACGCCCAGGAACGGGCCTGGCTGCACGCCCTGGCCGGCGAGCGCGAATTCGGCACCTTCCACAAAGGCATCGGCTGCTCCCACTGCAACAACACCGGCTACAGCGGCCGGGTGGGGGTGTTCGAGTTCCTCGAGCTGGACGAGGCCATGGCCGACGCCCTGCGCCGCGAGGACACCGCCCGCTTCGCCGTGCTGGCAAAGGAGAGCCCCGGCTTCCGGCCCTTCTGGCACCAGGCCCTGGAGCTGGCCGAATCCGGCGTCACCACCATCGACGAAGTGATGCGGATCACCGGCACGGTGGAGGAAGACGTGGCCGATCTGCTGGCCGGGGCCGGAGACTGAGCCCGTGGCCTGGTACGCCTACCGAGGGCGCGACCGCCGCGGCGAGGCCGTCAGCGGCCAGGTGGAAGCGGCCAGCGCCGAGGCCCTGGCCGCCGAGCTGCAGAACGCCGGCATCATCCCCGTGGACATCCGCGAAGCCCCGCCGCCCGCCGAGGCCGGCGCCTTCCTGCGCCGCCTGCGCGAACGCAGGCCGGGGCTGACCGACCTCATCCAGTTCGCCCGCCAGCTCCACACCCTGCTGCGGGCCGGGGTGCCCATCATCCGCGCCCTGCAGGGCCTGGCCGACAACATCGACAACCCGGCCTTCGCCCGCCTGCTGCGCGAGGTGGTGGTGGATCTGGAAAGCGGCCACGATCTGGCCACCGCCCTGTCCCGTCACCCCGACGTGTTCAACGATCTGTTCGTCAGCCTGGTGCGCGTGGGCGAGCAGACCGGCCGCCTCGACGACGCCCTGCTGCGCCTCGCCTTCTACCTGGAACGGGAGAAGGACACCCGCGACCGCATCAAGTCGGCCCTGCGCTATCCCCTGTTCGTGATCACCGCCATCGTGGTGGCGATGATCATCATCAACCTCTTCGTGATCCCCACCTTCGCCCGGATCTTCGAGAAGTTCCAAGCCGAACTGCCCTGGCAGACCCAGCTTCTGCTCACCGTCTCCAACTTCATGATCGCCTGGAAGTGGTGGCTCCTGGGCGGCGGCGCCGCCGCGCTCCTGGCCCTGCGCCAGTACGTGAAGACCCCGGCCGGCCGCCGCATCTGGGACCGCTTCAAGCTGCGCCTGCCCATCATCGGGCGGATCCTGCACGAGAGCCTGATGGCCCGCTTCGCCAGCGCCTTCGCCATGACCCTGCGCTCGGGCGTGCCCCTGCTGCAGGGCATCACCGTGGTCAGCCGGGCGGTGGACAACACCTGGGTGGAGCAGCACATCCTGCGCATGCGCGGCGGCATCGAACTGGGCGAATCCCTCACCCGCACCGCCGCCGGCACCGGCATGTTCACCCCGCTGGTGCTGCAGATGATCGCGGTGGGCGAGGAGACCGGCGCGGTGGACGAGATGCTCGAGAACGTGGCCGAGTTCTACGACCGCGAGGTGGACTACCAGCTCAAGAACCTCTCCGCGGCCATCGAGCCCATCCTGATCATCGTCATCGGTGTGATGGTGCTGATCCTGGCCCTGGGCGTGTTCCTGCCCATGTGGGACCTGGCCCAGGTGGTCAAGGGGCCGCAGTAGGCCCTCCCGCCGACGAGCGGGGCGGGTTTTCGCACGGACGGCACCGATCTAATACCAATTTCGTATATCCAGATATAGACATCACCTCAACAAACGGCTATAAATCATTGTGCGTTCTGGAAATCGCCAATCCCGCCGGCACGGAGGCTTCACGCTGTTCGAGCTGATCGTGGTGATCGGCATCATCAGCGTGCTGTTCGTCTTCGCCGCCGATCGGCTGATGAAGCTGGCGGTGCAGGCGGAGCGGGCCCAGGTGCAGCAGACCATCGGCACGCTCAAGAGCGCCCTGGCCATGGAGATCGCCGCCCACGTGGCCCGCGACACGATTCCGGAACTGGTGAAATGGATCGGCGCCAACCCCATGGATCTGCTGGCCGACCCGCCGAAGAGCTACCTCGGCGCGCTGGAGAGGCCGGATCCGGCCGGCATCGAGGGCGGCCACTGGTACTTCGATCGCCGGCAGGGGCTCCTGGTGTACCGGGTGTTCAACGAACGGGAATTCGACACCCCCCTGCCGGGCCCGAAACGGATCCGCTGGCGCCTCAAACCGGTGTACGAGGATCGCAACGGCAACCAGCGCTTCGACCCGGGCCGCGACGCGCTGGTGGGCCTGCGCCTGGCCGCACAAGAAAAATTCAAGTGGCGGGCGAAACCGGTCGATATACCGGCATGGACGACAAAACCCTGAGGATTCAACACGTTTCCGGGGCAGATTTCCCGGGCGACGGAATTCCGACAACAACATTGAAAGAGGCAAACGACATGCAAAACCGGCAACAAGGCTTCACCCTCATCGAACTGGTGGTGGTCATCGTCATCCTCGGCCTGCTGGCCGCCACCGCCCTGCCCAAGTTCATCGACGTGACCAAAGACGCGCGCATCGCCAGCATGCAGGGCGTCGCCGGCGGGCTGCGTGGCGCCGCCGCGCTCGCGCGTTCACAATATCTCGTCAACGGCAATACCAGCGCAACCATTATCACGCTTCCGGATGGATCCACAACTGTGGACGTGCTCGATGAAGTCAATAATCGCGGTTTTGGAGGACGTCCTGAATCCACGAACACTGGAATCGGCAGGATGATGCCCGATCCTGCTGAATATACCGTGGATTACGCGAATAGCCCAGGCACCACTGATGCTTTGCGATATTACCCGAAGGGTATTACAACCGGTTCCAACTGTTATGTCTCTTATACTCCCAATAATTTAGAACCCGTCTCGGTTGTAACAACCGATTGCTAAATGCAGCTGTAATGAAGAAATCATTTCTATGCTAAGGGCGGCTGCGGCCGCCCTTTCTCATGATGGGTGACCGTACATTTCCGGAATCGAGTCACGCCATCGGCGGCTTCACCCTGGTGGAGCTGATCGTTGTGCTGCTCATCGTCGGCATCCTGGCCGCCTATGCCCTGCCGCGCTTCATCGGCCCCGGCGCCAGCGAGGCGATCACGGCGCGGGATACGATCCTGATGGCGGCGCGGCGGGCGCAGCAGCTGGCCATGAACCAGGGCACCGGCGCCGGGGTGCAGCTGGTGACCAATAATACGACCCATGAAGTGCGCATCGAATACACCGACGGCACGCTGCAGGTGTTGCGTTTTGCCCTGCCCGCCGGCGTCACCGTTGCCTCGGTCACGGTCGGTTACGACGGGCTGGGCAACGCCCCGGCCACCACCATCGCCGTTGCCGGCGCCGGCAGCGTGTGCATCGAGACCACGGGGTATGCCCGCCGATGCTGAGGCCGGACCGACAGCGCGGATTCACCCTGGTGGAGCTGATCGTCTTCATCGTGGTGGTGGGGCTGGCCGTGACCGGGGTGGTGCTGGTGATCAACCGCACCGTGACCCAGGCGCCACAGGCCCTGATCCAGACCCGGGCCCTGGAGATTGCCCAGGCCTATCTGGACGAGATCGCCACCCGCCGCTACGACGAGAACACGGGGCAGGGCGGGGTGCCGCGCTGCGACAGCAGCGATCCCGGCGCGCAACCCTGTTCGAACGTGCTCGGCCCCGAAGGCGAGACCCGCGCCACCTTCGACGACGTGGACGACTATCACGGCCTGGACGACAGCCCGCCGGTGGACGTGGCGGGCAATCCCTTCCCCGGTTACGACGGTTACCGGGTGCAGGTGAGCGTGGTCTATGCCGGCAGCGAGCTGGGCCTGGCCTCCGATCGCCTCGCCAAGCGGGTGACCCTGACCGTCACCACGCCGCTCGGCAATGCCATTCCCGTGAGCTTCTACCGGGGGAACTTCTGATGCGCCGGGCCAGAGGTTTCAGTCTCGTCGAGCTGATCGTGGTGATCCTGATCCTGGGCATCGTCAGCGCCGGCACGGCCATCTACATCGTGCACGGCATGCAGGCCTACACCGACACGGTGCGCCGCGACCGCCTCACCGCCACCGCCCGCGCCGCCACCGAGCGGGTGGTGCGCGAGCTGCGCAACGCCCTGCCCAACAGCATCCGCCTGGCGACCGATGCCGGCGTGGCCTGCATCGAGTTCATCCCTGTGGACAGCGCCAGCGCCTATCTGGAAGACCTAGCGCCCCAGGGTAGCCTTAGCGCCTTCAACGCCGTTCCCTACGCGCCGCCGCCGGCCGGCAACCGTTACGTGGTGGTCTATCCCTACGCCACCGCACCGCTCTACGCCGCGGCCAATCCGGGGCCGGTGGCCGCCTACGATCCGGCCTCCAATGCCGCTGCCGGCGAAGTGCGCCTGGCCGGCGCCCACACCTTCGCCCACGACTCGTCGCGCCGCCGCTTCTTCCTCACCGGCGCGCCGGTCAGCTTCTGCATCGACGGCGCCAGCGGCCGGCTGGAGCGCTACACGGGCTACGGCTTCACCGCCCTCCCCGCCGCCCCACCCGCGGCCACCCCGTCGCTGCTCGCCGAGCACCTGCAACTGGTGGACGGCGGCGCCGCCGTCGTGCCTTTTGCCTGGGATCCGGGCAGCCTGACCCGTGCCGGTGTCGTCACCCTCGATTTCCGTTTCATAGAGGAGGGGGAGTGGGTGCGGCTCAGACAGGAGGTGCAGATCCGCAATGCGCCGTGAATCACCCCAAACCTCCCGCATCGGTTTCGGAGGGAACGCGCCCACCCGCAGGGTGCGCTCGCGCAGCAGCGCACCAAATATTAATCGTCTCAAAATGGTTTTGACACAAATGGTTCAATGTAGGAGCGGCGCAAGCCGCGAAAACGGATCCCTTCGCGGCTTGCGCCGCTCCTACAGGATAGGACCTGTAAATTCTGGTCAGAACAATTATGAGACGCTTAATAAGCGCCAATCCGGTTTCGGCCTGCCTCTGGCCATCTTCATCATTACCGTGCTGGCCCTGATCGGCGCGGCCATGGTGGCGCTCACCCGCACGGGCCAGGAATCGGTGGCCTCGGAAATCCAGTCGATTCGCGCCTTCTACGCCGCCGAGAGCGGCGCCCAGATCGCCCTGACCGCCGTGCTGCCCCTTTCCGGCGGCAGCATCGGCGTGGCCGGCTGCAACGCCCTGAACGTGAACCCCGCCTTCACGGCACCGGGCCTCGAAGGCTGCACCGCCAGCGTCACCTGCAGCGGCCGCACTGTGGACGGTCACGACTACTACACCCTCACCAGCGAAGGCGAATGCCGCTTCGGCAACAGCAGCAGCACCGCACGGCGGCGTATCGAGGTGATGGTGAAAGGTCCGTGAATGGCTACCGTTCATCGGAAAACCGCAACCTCCGGCCCGGAAATGACGTAATAAAAAAGCATGAGCCGCCCCGCCCGACAATCGGCACACCCCGTCCCATATCGGCTCCTGTGGCAGGCTGGCCTGCTGCTGATCGCCCTGCTTGCCTCCCCCCTGACCCGGGCCGCCCCCGGCGACATCCTCTTCAGTGACGATTTCGAACGCAACAGTCTCGGTCCCGACTGGAGCGTGTCGGCCAACGGCGGGGATGCCGGCATTGGCAGTGACACGGCCAACAGTCCCTCCCGGTCACTCTATACCCGCTGGGGCCAGGTCCAGGTCACCAGTCGTGTCATTGATCTCTCTGCGGTTCCTGCAGCTGATTTGACGCTTTGGATCCGCCGTGGTGATGACGACTTCAGTGATGATCCAGACCGTGGTGAGGATTTGCTGGTGCAATATCTGGGCGATGACGGTATCTGGTATCAACTGGGCCGCTATGCCGGCAACGGCACACCCGGCGAAATTTTTCAGCCCGTTTTCGGGCTACCCTTCAATGCCTTTCATGCGGCTTTTCAAATTCGGATCGTACAAACCGATGGCGATGGCGACAATTGGGACTACTGGCATATTGACGACATTACCCTCACAGAAACGGCTCCGTCGGCCACTCTCCCAGCCAATTGCGCCAATGGATTGTTCGGTGACGATTTTGAACGCTCCGGTCTTGGATACAACTGGGTTATAACTGCCAATGGGGGTGATGCCGGCACAGGAACCTATACCGCCAATTCCGGATCACGAGCTCTCTATACTCGTTGGGATACCGTCGATGTCACAAGTCGCCCTGTGGATCTCACTGGACAAACCAATCTCTCCTTGAATATCTGGATAAGGCGCGGAAGTGACAGTTTTAGCGAAGACCCGGATGGAAACGAGAATCTTGTCCTTGAATATCTTACCAACAACAATACCTGGGTGGAACTCGAAACCTTCACTGGCAGAGGCAATCAGGGCCAAATATTTGACCGAAGCTATTTGTTGGCCACAAATGCCTATCACCCTGGTTTCCGCCTGCGAATTCGTCAAACCACTGGCTCTGGCCCCGATTTAGACTACTGGCACGTAGACGACGTGTGCATCGCGCCCTACACCCCGCCCGGTGCCTTTGCCTACTACATGATGGACGAATCCGCCTGGAACGGCACACCCGGCGAGGTTCGCGACAGCAGCGGCAACAACCACAACGGCACCGCCGCGGGAAGCGCGACCACCAACAACGTCAGCCCGGCCATTCCCGGCAATCCCGGCACCTGCGGCTATGGGGAATTTCCCTTCAACGATACCGTAACCCCGCAGGACGCGGTGGATACGGGCATCGACGTCAACGACGTCGGCAACCGGGGCACCATCAGTTTCTGGTACAAGAGTAACCAGGCGTGGATCGGCGGGGGAGACCGCCAACTCTTCGACGCTTCCGACGACCGCCTCAACAACCCCATTTTCGGCCCTTTATCCAATAACAAGTATTTCTTTCTCGTGTTGCGCAACAACGGCCGCCTGCGCTTCGCGTTGGAAGATACTGCCGACAACGATTTCCAGGTGGAGACCGGCACGCTCAACCGTGCCGCGGATGAATGGGTCTATATCACCGTCACCTGGGATCTGCCAGCCGATCGCATGGCCATCTATGTAAACGGTTCTCTCGATGAAGACGAAGGCATCAACAGCAACGGCCAACTCGGCGACGTGACCACCCTCTACCTGGGCGACAACCGGAGCAGCTATCTGGTCTCCGGCGCCACGCGCAACTCCGCCGACGGATCCATCGACGAAGTCCGGATCTACGATTTCGTTCTCAGCCAGGCCCAGATCCAGGCCGACATGAACGCCACCCACCCCTGCGGCACACTGAATCACTTCCGCATCGAGCACGACGGCACCGCGCTGACCTGCCAGCCCGAGGCGGTGACCATTCGCGCCTGCGCCGATCCGGGCTGCAACACCCTCTACACCGATCCGGTGTCGGTCACGCTCAGCCCCACCGGCTGGGTGGGCGGCGACACCCAGTCTTTCAGCGGCGGCGTTGGCACCTTCGAATTGCGCCACACCACGCCGGGCACGGTGACGCTGGGGATCAGCAGTTCCACCCCGCTGCCCGCCGCCGCCACCGAATGCCTGAACACCGCCACCAGCGGCGCGAGCTGCGATCTGACCTTTTACGACAGCGGCTTCGTCTACAGCATTCCGACCCAGACGTCCTGCGCCGTGTCGGCCCCCGTCACCATCGCCGCGGTGCGCAAGGATCTGACCAGCCAGCGCTGCGTGCCGGCCTTCGCCAACCGCACCGCCGACGTGAACTTCTGGACCACCTACGTGGATCCGGCCACCGGCACGCGGCAGCTCACCCTCAACAACGGCAGCGCCGACACGCTGCTGCCCACCGCCTCCCCCGGCACGGCCGTGCCACTGGCCTTCGACGCCAATGGCGAGGCCACCGTCACCGTGCAATACCCGGATGCCGGTCGCCTGTCCCTCAACAGCCAGTTCACCGGCAGCGGCGCCGAGAGCGGGCTGGTGATGACCGGCAGCGCCGACTTCGTGACCAAACCCGCCCGCTTCGTGGTCCAGAGCCCGGATCTCAATGCCGACTGCCCCAGCGGCGATGCCACCTGCTCGGTGTTCCGCGCCGCCGGTGACGCCTTCAACCTGACGGTGCGCGCCGCCTGCGCCGATGGCACGGTGACGCCCAACTTCGCCCACGACAACATCGGCATCCAGCACAACCTGGTGGCCCCCGCCGCGGGCAGCCCGGGCAGCATCGCCGTCACCAACACCGCCATCACCGCTGCCGACAACGGCCAGACCACCATCACCAACCAGTCGGTCAGCGAAGTGGGGGTCTTCTCCTTCACCGCCCAGCTCGGCACGCCCTGGCTGGGGGAGACGACGATCGGCGATGCCGCCAGCAACACCAGCCCCAACATCGGACGCTTCACCCCGGCCTGGTTCGACGTCTCACGGGTCAACGGCTGTGACGCCGGGAACTTCACCTACTCCGGCCAACCCTTTGTGGTCACCGCCACGGCCTACAACAGCGCCGGCAACATCACCGGCAACTATGCCGCGGCCCTGGGCTTCGCCTTCGACACCACCATCTCCGATGCGGGCGACACCACCAACTTCACCAACAACCTGATCCCCGCCGCCAGCTTCGGCGCCGGGATCGGCACCCGCAGCGACGTGACCTACACCTTCCCGTCGCCCCTCACCGCCCCGGCCACCCTGACCCTGCGCGCCACCGACAGCGACGGGATCAGCTCCCTCGGCCACCAGGAACCGGCCACCGACATCCACAGCGGGCGGGTGCGCATGGCCAACGCCTTCGGCTCCGAGCTGCTGGATCTGGCCGTGCCCATGCGCGTCGAGCACTATGACGGCAGCGCCTTCGTCGACTTCCCCAGCGACACCTGCAGCCTGGCCACCCTGACCCTGAGCAAGGTGGATGGCACCCTCAGCGTCGGCACCGGCGCCAACGCCGGCGAGACCTGCATCCGCGACGACGACGGCGAAAGCGGAAGCGCCAACTGCTCCGATCCCTCGCAACTCCCGGGGCCCGTCACCGAGCAGTTCACGGAACCACCGGTGAACGCCTCCTTCAATCTCTGGCTCAAGGCGCCCGGCCAGAACTTCACCGGCAGCGTGGACGTGAACGCCACCGTCGACAACTGGCTGCGCTTCGACTGGAACGGCGACGGCGCCCCCGACGACCCGACTGCCCGCGCCACCTTCGGGATCTACCGGGGGGACGATCGGATCATCTACTGGCGGGAGCGGTTCGACTGAGGATCTGTCGCGGCTTGCGCCGCTCCTACAGGAGCAGGAGTTGATCCTGATATGTCGGATTAATCCTGTAGGAGCGGCGCAAGCCGCGAACAAACACTCTTGAAACACCCGCTGCCACCCCCACATCTCCTGCATCCCCAATCTTTCGCTTCCCAACCCAAGGAGAAGACCATGGCACGCACGCTGGACAGGAATCAGTGGGAGACCTATCTCGACAACGTGGCGAAACACCTCGGCGCCGAACTGGTGGAAATCGAGGTGGCCGGGCTCGACCTGGGCGATCAGATCGAAACCGAATGGGTGCCGCTGATCGGGATCAGCTACGATCCCAAGGACGACGTGGTCTCCGTGGCCGTGGAGGGCGCCGAACACCTGGTGCAGAAGCCCGCGGAGATCGTGGTCGAGGACAATGTGGACGGCCTGCACTGGATCGACATAAAGGACGGCGACGGCCACCAGCACATCGTGCGCCTGCGCACGCCGCTGGCCCTGCCGGCCGGGTAATGCACCACCCGGGGTAGGAGCGGCGCAAGCCGCGATGAACAGGGCCGAGGGACGAGTGGCGAGGGACGAGGCTATCGAAGCCAATCAACCACGTTTTTCCTCGGCCCTCGCCACTTGTGCCTGCATGGTTCGCGGCTTGCGCCGCTCCTACATGGAACATCTGCCATTTTCCAGGCAATCGCGTCGCTTTTCGGCGTCCATTCCGGCCAGGCGTTCCACCGCGCGATGGAAGCGAGCCAGATCGTTGCCGCACCGCGCCAGCAGGCGGGCGAAGCCGGGCACCAGATCCCGGTAGGTGCCCACCAGCGCCAGGTGGGCGTTGTTCAGGTCCTGGGCCATCCACGCATCCCAGGCAGCGGTGCCCGCGCGTTTTCGCCAGGCGGCGTATTCCTCGCGCAGGCGCCGGAATTCGGCGCGCTTGGCCTCGCGCATGGCCGCCTCGGGCAGTTCCCGCGCATACACGGCCGCAAGGCGCGCCCGGGCCCGGCGGAGCAGGGCGGTGAACTCGCGCCGCCATTTCACGCGCTTGCGGTAGGCCGCCTGCAAGGCCGGGGCGGCGCCGCTGTGCCGCAACCATCGGCGCGTGCCTTCCTGGGCCACGAAACTGGCGAACGCTTCGTTGAAGGCGCCGTCGTCCACCACGTAGAGGCGGCGGTGGGCCAGTTCGTGAAACAGGATTTCCGCCCGCAGGGCGCGATCCCGGTAGAGCATGGTGTTCAGCAGGGGATCGTCGAACCAGCCCAGGGTGGAATAGGCACGCGCGCCGGCCACGTAGACGTCCTGGCCCTCGGCGGCCAGCTTCCCGGCTAGTTCCCGTGCCTGCGCTTCGCGGAAATACCCGCGGTAGGGGACGCAGCCGGTCACGGGAAAGCACCAGCGGCGCGGCGTGAGCGAGAAGGGCCCGGTGGCGATCACGTTCCACACCGCGTAGGGCCGGCCCAGATCGGCGTAATCGCGGTAACTGCCGTCATCGGGCAGGCCCAGGTGGCGGCTGGCGAAGCGCCGGGCTCCGGCCAGGTCCAGCAGGGCCTCGCGGGTCGCCGGTTTCAGGGCAGGATCGGCCAGCGCCTCGGAAAGCGGGCGGGCGCGGTTGAGCAGCTCCGCCTGGCCCGCAACGAGCTGCGCGTAATAGCCCAGGGTCGAACAGCCGCCCAGCAGCACCGCCGCAAGCAGCAGCCAGAGGCCTTTCGCCCGGAACGCAAAAGCGGTCATTCATCCTCCCCCGATGGCTGCCGATACAGTACCATCCCCGAAGCCCGCAACCGAACCCGCGCATGGACAAGCCACACCGCCAGCATCCCAGGCCGCTTCTCGACACGGTCCTCTCCCGGGCCGGGGAGATCATCCTCGGCAAGCCCCGGGTACTGCGCCTTTCGCTGGCCACCCTGCTGGCCCGGGGGCATCTGCTGATCGAGGATCTGCCCGGCGTGGGCAAGACCACTCTGGCCCATACCCTGGCGCGGGTGCTGGGCCTGGGCTTCACCCGCGTGCAGTTCACCTCGGATCTGCTGCCGGCCGACATCCTCGGCGTGTCGGTCTACGAACAGGAGGCGCAGCGCTTCGTCTTCCATCCGGGGCCCGTCTTCAGCCAGGTCCTGCTGGCCGACGAGGTCAACCGCGCCACGCCCCGCACCCAGAGCGCCCTGCTGGAGGCCATGGCGGAGCGCCAGGTGAGCCTGGAGGGGGAGACCCGCCCGCTGCCCGAGCCCTTCTTCGTCATCGCCACCCAGAATCCGCTACAGCAGGTGGGCACCTTCCCGCTGCCCGAATCCCAGCTCGACCGCTTCCTGATGCGCCTGCGCCTCGGCTACCCCGACGCCGCGGCAGAACGGGAGCTGCTGGCCGGGCGGGATCGCCGGCGGCTCCTCGAGGGCATCGAACCGGTGCTGGACGCCCCCACGCTGCTGGCCCTGCAGGAACGGGTGGACGGCATCCACGTCTCCGGCGCCCTGCTCGACTACCTGCAGGCGCTGATCGCCGCCAGCCGCGAACTGCCGGGGATCGCGGTGGGGCTCTCGCCCCGGGCCGGACTGGCGCTGCTGCAGGCCGGCAAGGCCTGGACCCTGCTGGAGGGGCGGGATCACCTGCTGCCGGACGACATCCAGGCGGTGCTGCCGGCCGTGGTCACCCACCGCCTGCGGCCCGCCGACGACAGCCGGGAAGGCGCCGAACACCTGGCCCGGGAACTGCTCGAGATCCCCGTGCCCTGAGATCATGGCCGCCCTGACCCTGCGCCAGCGCTTCTCCCCGCGCCGCTTCTTCCGCGGCCTGGGGCCGGCCGCCGGCCCGCACCGGACCCGCGCCGGCAACGTCTACATCCTGCCCACCCGCAGCGGGTTCGGCTTCCTGGGGGTGCTGGCCCTGATGCTCACCGGGGCCATCAACTACGGCAACGGCCTGGCCTTCGCCTTCACCTTCCTGCTGGCCAGCGTCGCCGTCACCGGCATCGTCCACACCTGGCGCAACCTGCACGGCCTGACCATCCGCGTCCAGCCCGCCGCGCCGGTGTTCGCCGGGCAGACGCCGCAGCTGGCCGTGATCATCGACAACCCCGGCCCCCCGCGCCCGGCCCTAGAGCTGGATCTGCGCGGCCGCAGGCACCCCGTGCGCCTGACCGCCGGCGGGGGACAGACCGTGGCCCGGCTCGAACTGCCCCCCACCGGCCGCGGCAGGCACCCCGTGCCGGCCTTCGAGGTAAGCACTCGCTATCCCTTGAGCCTCTTTCGCGCCTGGACAATCGTCCATCCCCGGGCCCACTATCTGATCTGGCCCGCGCCGGCGGAGCGGGCGCCGGCCCCGCCCGAGGGCCATGCCGGGCCCGGCGCGGGCAGCGCCGCCGTCAGCGGCCGCGACGACTTCGCCGGCCTGCGCGACTACCGGCGGGGCGATTCCCTGCATCACGTGCACTGGAAGGTTTCGGCCCGCCAGAGCGGCCTGGTGGTCAAGACCTTCCACGCCCAGCGCAGCGACGAGATCCGCCTCGACTGGGCGGCCCTGGCCCCGGCCGACGGGGAGGCCCGCCTGCGCCTTCTGACCCGCCAGCTCCTCGATGCCGAAGCCCGGGGGCTGCGCTACGCCCTGCGCCTGCCCGGGGTGGAGATCCCGGCGGGGCGGGGAGAGGCCCACCGCCACCGCTGCCTGGAACGCCTGGCCCTGCACCGCCCATGAACACCCTGCCGCTTCAGCGCCTGCTCGGCCGGGTTCCCCGCCACGCCCGGCTCCTGCTGCTGGGGCTGGCCATGCTCGTCGGCCCGCTGCTGCCCGAACTGCCCGGCTGGCTGGGGCTGGTGATCGTGGCGCTGCTGCTGTGGCGCCTGGCCCACGATGCCGGCCTGCTGCGCCTGCCCGGACGCCTGCGCCTGAGCCTGCTGGTGATCGCCGTGATCGGCGGGCTGTTCCTCACCCATCACACCCTGGTGGGCCGCGAGGCCGGCAGCGCCCTGCTGCTGTTCCTGGTGGTGGCCAAGCTGCTGGAGATGCACCGCCGGCGCGACGTGTTCGTGGTCCTGTTCCTGGCCAACTTCCTGCTGGTGGTCGGCTTCCTGTTCCACCAGTCGCTGATCTACAGCCTGTGGATGCTGGCCACCCTGGGCGTCCTGCTCGCCACCCAGGTGCACTACGCCCGCCACGCGGAAGGGGAGGGAAGCGCCCCCGTCCGCCCCGATCTGCGGCACGCCGCGCGCCTGCTGCTGCAGTCGGCGCCGCTGGCGATCCTCCTGTTCCTGGTCTTCCCGCGGCCCGATTCGCCCCTGTGGGGCATGCCCGACGAGGGCGCCGCGGCCCGCACCGGGCTCTCCGACACCCTCTCGCCCGGCCGGATCAGCCAGCTTGCCGACGACGACTCGGTGGCCTTCCGGGTGCGCTTCGAACGCGGCATCCCGCCCCCGGCCCGGCTCTACTGGCGCGGCCCGGTGCACGCCCGCTACGACGGCCGTACCTGGTACGCGCCCCGCCATCCGGCGCCGGCCATCGAGGCCGTCGCCCTGGAACTGCGCACCCTGAGCCGGCCCATCGTCTACACGGTGACCCTCGAGCCCCACCAGCGCCGCTGGCTGTTCTTCCTCGAGGCGCCCCTCTCCGTGCCGGTGGATGCCGTCATCACCGCCGATCGCCAAATCGCCGCGCCCCGGCCGGTGCGCGAACGGATCCGCTACCAGGGGATCTCGGCCCTGCGCTACCGGCTGGATGCGGACACGCCTCCCGGCCCGGCCTGGCTCGACGTGCCCGAAGCCGCCGCGCCCCGCGCCCGGGCCTGGGTTCGCGAGCTGCGCGCCCGCCATCCCGGCGACGGGGCGCTGATCGACGCCCTGCTGACCCACTTCCGCCGCCAGCCCTTCTACTATTCCCGTCAGCCGCCGACCATCGACGGCGATCCGGTGGACGGCTTCCTGTTCGACACCCGCACCGGCTACTGCGAGCACTACGCCTCCGCCTTCGCCGTGCTGCTGCGCCTGGCCGGGATCCCCGCTCGGTTGGTCACCGGCTACCAGGGCGGCGAGCCCAATCCCCTCGACGACTACCTGATCGTGCGCCAGTCCGACGCCCACGCCTGGGTGGAGGCCTGGCTGCCCGGCCAGGGTTGGACCCGCTTCGATCCCACCGCGGTCATTCCACCCGAGCGGATCCTGGAAACCCCGGCGCGCCTGCGCGACCAGCGCGGCGCGGCGGATCCGGCCCGCCAGGCCCGCGGCTGGCTGTGGCGCACCCTGAAGCAGGCGGGCTTCGCCTGGGACATGCTCAACAACCGCTGGAACCAGTGGGTGCTGGGCTACGATCGCAGCCGCCAGACGGCCCTGTTCCGGCGGTTCGGCCTCGACCCCACCGACTGGCGAGAGCTGGCCGCGCTGCTCGGCGGCCTCGCCGCGGCGGGCATCGCCCTCCTGCTGGCCGGCCTGTGGTGGCAGGCGCGGCGCCGGGAAGATCCGGACCGGCGCCTGTGGCAACGCTTCTGCCGCCGCCTGGCCCGCCACGGCCTCCACCCCCGCCCCGGCGAGACGCCACGGGCCTTCGCCGCGCGCGCCGCCCGCCATCTTCCCGCCCGGGCCGAGGCCATCCACCGGATCACCGACCGCTACCTGATTTTGCGCTATGCCAGGAGCGACGCCCCTGCATTGCGGCGGGAACTGCGCCACCGCATCCGCCGTTTCTGATCACCGCTCCGGATTCCCCGGGCACACGGATTGTTCCTGTCCGACATCATGTGGGTCGGGCTTCGGCCCGACACCGCCGACTGCCGCGTCTTGCCGTTCTTCCGTGCCTGAAACGACAACGGCGCCGGGATGCTCACGCATCGCGGCGCCGTCTGCCAGGCCGGGGGATGGCCCGAAACTTCGCGGGTTCATCCCTGAACCGAATCCCTCCCTGTGTTCAAAAGCCTAACTCACGATGGGGCTTGTGCCAATTCTGTCACCCTAAAACTGTGACAGCCATCACAGGGATCCCCGGCTTTTTCGCCATCCCCCGTCACGGCGCCGGTTCGATGGTCACCTTGTAGCGGAAGCGGGCGCTGATCTCGTGCCAGCCAGACTTGCGATATTGCCCGTATCCACCCTTGCTCCAGAGCATGGGACTGAAATAGTCGAAACTGCCGGTGAAGCCGACTCCCGTGGAACTGCCGTTCGAAGGCGCAAGACCCTGGATGTGGCCGCGATAGCGGGCACCCTTGTATGCCACATAGGAACTTTTTTCCACGGACGGCGGACGATCATTGGCCCAGGTTTCATAGATGCCCACGATCTTCGAGGTATCGTCCCTGTCCTGGGATCCCCAGCCGTCGTCGTAACAGAAGGTGGCGACGTATGGCCTGCGCTTGTAGACCGTGCTGCCATCCATCTCGGTCAGGATGGACTGGATGTTGAAGCAGGACCCGGCGGTAGCCGGAATGACGATGGAACGCTCGGATCCGGGATCGGCGGCCAGCACCTTGCCGCCCCCCGTCTCCGCCCAGGGATTGTTGTCATACCGCTTGTACAGCAGGTTCTGCCAGCTGCCGTTCGTTCCCCTGTTCAGGATCATGTCCCAGGCATACTCGCAAGTGTAATTGCCTTCGTAGCACACGTCCGTGATCAGGCTGATGGCCTTGACCGTGACCTTGACGGAACTGCCGAGATACTGGCTCGCCGACTCGGCGGACATGTGCCACTTGCCGTTCACGCGCACCAGCACGCGATAGCTGCGCTCATCCCCGTCGGCCGGCACCGGACGGTCTTGCGAGGTGAAGCGCCGGCCCGGCACGATGGGCGAGAGCTGCGAATCATAGCTGTTGCTGACCACCTGCCAGCAGTTCGTTACGCCATCACAGGCCAGGCTGGAATTGAGCGCCGGCGAGGCGCCGTCCGCCGGCAGGGCGCGCAGGGGCAGGGCCTGGCCCGGCGATGCGATCTGCTCCAGCAGCACCACGGCGTAGTCGCTCACCCCGTCCGCCGCGCCGGGATTGGGCACATCGAAGCTGATCTGCGTGTTCTCGTTGGTTGTCGGTACCGGCGCCGTCGAGGTCATGTTGCTGACATCCAGGTTCATCGGCTGGAAGGGCCGGGCATCCACGTCGTCGGTCACCCAGTCCTTGTCGGTGTCCGCACGCCGGGCATCGGAGCGATTGATCCGTTCGGCGGCATCGTCGATGCCGTCTCCGTCGCTGTCGGCAAGCAGCGGGTTGCTCGTGGCGCGGTACGTGCTGGCGACGATCTTGACGCGATCCCCATCCAGCGAGCCAACCACGTTGCCGTCGAGATACAGCGTCTGTGTCCGGGCGCTGTCGTCATAGACCAGCGCCACATGGTGCCAGTTTCCGTCGTTGACCATCACCGATGATTGCATCGGCCGGGTGTTGTCCCCCCAGATCAGCCCGTAGAGATACCCGTCGGTGCCCACATAGACGGCCGGCGTGTACCACCATTCATATTCCTTGCCGTACGCGAAGATCACGCCGGAACCGGTCGTGCGGAACCGGGCCTCCAGCGTGATGCTGTCGGGGAGCATGAAGGTGGCGTCCGGCACGCTCAGCATGTCGTCGACGCCATCGAGTTGATAATAGGAACCAAAGACACTCTCGGTAGTGTTGGAAGGATGGGCAATCACGATGCTGCTCGCGATGCCCGTTCCTGTGATGTAGCGCACCGCAAGATCGTTGCCGTTGGAAGTCACGTCCGGCCCCACCCCGTCGGTGCCGGAGAACGGCATGTTGCCGGCACCGTCACTAACGCTGTCCATCGGCCAGTAGGCCTTCAGGCTGGCGGGGTAGGGAGAAGCCAGCGGCTGGCTCATGGCGCCCTGGATGTCCGCGGCGGAGCGCGCCACGGCCCAGAAGCGCACCTCGTCCAGATCGCCGGCGAAGGGAAACAGGCTGCCGGTGTTCGCCCCGGGCCAGTCTGTGGCCTTGCCGTTGCCGATGCTGTTCCTGATCGGCTGATCCCCATCGGTGATCGCCACGTCCCAGCCGGCCAGCTCGTCGCCGTCCAGGATGCCGTCACCGTCCGAGTCGGGGTTGGCGGGATCGGTGCCCAGGGCGATCTCCGTATTGCGCAACACGCCGTCGCCGTCCCCATCGTCGATGTAACCCAGGATCAGCACGTCCCCGGGCCGGATTCGCAGCGTTCCGATGACGGCCTGGTTGAACTTCGCCGCCTCGGGATAAGCGGCGGTCGGGCCCTGCGTGTCGTAGATCGCCTCGCGGGTGGTGAGGCCGTCGCTGGTCACGTGCAGGGCCATCCAGAAGGACTCCTGTGCCGAGGAGGCGCTCACGTCGCGCACCTGAATCACCTTGCCGGCGTCGGCCATGTAGGTGATCTTCAGCATCTCCAGGATTTCCGCGAGCGTCTTGTACGAGCGGCTGTCATCGGTCACCACGGCCACCTGGTAGGTTTCCGTGGGCCGAACTCCGGCATAGTCGACAATGATCTTCGCCGTGCGCCCGTCCAGGTTGATCTGGTTGAAGGCGAAAGGCGTGCCGTCCGCGCGCACCAATTCGGCCGTGCTCACGTCCACGTCCAGCCCCGTGGACGCCAGAATGCTGTTGCCCGTGCCCACATCCAGCCCGTCGTTGCTGAACACCATCACCCCGCTGCCCGTTCCTGCCTCGAGGGTGATTCCCGGAAAGCTGCCCCCGCCGCCATCGAAATTCAGCGTGCCCACGTGGCGCCACAGGTCACCGGCCTGCAGGTAGCTCCCCACCAGCGACAGCCCGGTGAGCCGGTAGGGCACGTTGCCGTCGTTGAAGACGCGGATCGCCGTGCTCAGCCGCGCGCCGGTCTGGGTCACGCTGCTGCTCGTGGCGAACTGCTCCGATTCGGTGCGCGTCAGAGTGTTGGTCCGCTGCTGCGATTCGCTCCAGTAATAGGATGAGGACTGGGTCTGCTTGGTGTCCTTGGTGGCGGAATAGTTGACATAACCGGCACCCGCACCCGCCGCGGCACTTGCCTTGGGGCCGACCACGCTGAAGGGCATACCGGTAGCGATGCCGGCCTGTGCGCCGGCATAGGCCCCGCCCGCCGCCCCACCGGCGTCAATCTTTTCCTTTTCACGCACCTCCAGGGTATAGGATTGCTGCCCGCCGCGCGTCGTGGTGGTCACGGTGGTGTCCGTCGCCGTCTGGCTGGAGCTGAAACTGCGCACCGTGCCGGCGGTCGTGGTGTAGTTGATGTTCACGTCGGGCAGATCGACGATCTCCACCCGCAGTTTCGGCAAGTCGGCAATCAGCGGGTTGAAGCGATAGTTGTTGCTCTGGGCGTCGAAGGCCAGATCCACCACTTCCTGGAAATCGCTCAGCGTGTCACCGTCCGTATCCGCGATCCGCGGGTTGGTGCCGTAGACATTCATCTCCTCGAGATCGGTCAGGCCGTCACCGTCCGAATCCGTCTGCGGATCGGACTGGGCCAGCACCACAATGGTCACCGTGCCGTTGGCCGCATTGCCATCGCCATCGGTGACCTGGAAATCGAAGCCGTCCTGGCCGGAGAAGCCGGGGTTCGGGGCATAGCGCACGGTGATCGTCTCGCCGCTCATCGGCCCCGTCAGCACCCCGTTGGCCGGCTGGCCGAGAATCTGAAAACGCTGGCCGGGACCGGCATCGGATCGCGCCCTGATGGTGATGTCGATCGCCGTATCGAGGGTGGTGGTCACCGTCTTGGAATTGGCGCTGGCCGAAGACGTTGCCGCCGAGGCGGTCACGGTGGCCGTCGGCGTTCCGCCGCCACAGCCCGCCATCAGCGAGGTGGACAGGAACCCGGCGATCAGCGCGCGGGAAAACCGCATGGAAAACACGTTCATGGCATCTCTCCTGGTTTTTATTGCTTGTTCTTCGCGGCCTCTCGCGGCATCCGGATTGACAAGGGGCCATCTTCTGCCCGATAGTCTATTTGTCAGGAAACGGCAGAAGAATTCACCAAAGTCAACAATCGCCTCTGCCATTGGTCAGAGGTGCCACCCTCGGTCTCCATGTCGGGCCAGGACGGGCACGCAGGCCGTCCGCTTCCCGTTCAGGAACAGGCACGATGCCCGGCTCATGAAATTTCTCATCGCAGACGATCACGGACTCTTTCGCGACAGCATGGCGGTGTGGCTGCAGCAGATCGGCGACGACATCCGGATTTCCCTCGCCGACGGACTCGACAGGGTGAAGGAACTGCTGGAGCGGGAGGGAGAATTCGATCTGGTGATGCTCGATCTCGGCATGCCGGGGATGCGCGGGGCCAGCAGCATCAGGCAGCTCTGCGCCCGCCACCCGGCCACGCCCTTCATCGTGGTTTCCGCCGACGAATCACCGCTGACCATCCGCTGCTGCCTGGAGGCAGGCGCCCGGGGCTACGTGACGAAGTCCTCGGAGGGAGACACCATACTCGACGCCGCGCGCAAGGTGCTCGCCGGGGGACGCCACGTCCCCCCCGCCGCGGCGCGGCAATTCACGCAGCAGCCCGAATTCACCGAGCGGCAGTTGCACCTGCTGAGCCTGCTGGCCAGGGGGCTGAGCAACCGGGACATCGCCCGGCAGATGCACCTCTCGGAAGGGACGGTAAAACAGTACGTGTCGAAAATCCTGCGCATCCTCGACGTGGACAACCGGATGCAGGCCGGCATCCGGGCGCGCAAGCTGCTAGGCCTCGACAACGGCTGAGCTGGCGATGGCCTGCCGCAGGAGCGCGGCCGGCACCGGTTTGTGCAACAGGGCATGACCGGCAGCCTGCACCCGGCTTTCCACCTTCTCGCCCGTATCTCCGCTGATGATGATGGCCGGCACCGCGGCCGAGAAGTGGCCGTGCACGGCTTCTACCGCCTGCAGGCCGGTGGTATTGCGCCGCAGACGGTAATCGCTGATCACCAGGTCCGGTTGCGGGTAAGCGGCGGCCTGCAACGCTTCCTGCAGGGACTCCACCCCGTCCACCACCAGCAATTCGCAACCCCACTGTCTCAACAACACCCGCATGGCATCCCGGACCCCGGCTTCGTCCTCGATCAGGATCACGAACAGGCCGCTGATGTCCGCCACCACGGTCTTCTGCTCGGCAGTTTCCATGTTGCCATGGCGGTCGAGAATCCCCGGCAGACACACTCTGAAACAGCATCCCTCCCCCGGTTTGCTGAGCAGCGTCAGATCGTGTTGCAGCAGATCCGCCAGCCGTCTGACGATGGCCAGGCCAAGGCCCAGGCCCTTGTTCCGGTCCCGTTCCGGATTGTTCAGCTGGTAGAACTCGGAGAACACCTTTTCCTGCTCGGCGAAGGGGATCCCCTTGCCATCGTCCCGAATGGTGAGCTCGACCGCTTCCCCCCGTTCCTCGGCACGCAGGGTGATCCGGCTCGCCTCGCTGTGCTTGCAGGCATTGCTGATCAGGTTGCGCAACAGGCGGTTCAGCATGACGGGATCGCTGTCCGCAAGCAGCGCCGGGGCCTCGACCGAGATGACGATCCTTGCCTTTCCGGCCAGTTCCGCGAATTCCTCCGCGATGTTCTCGAGCAGCGAACGGATGTTGACCACTTCCCGGTTGATGCTGACCTCCCCGGCATCCAGTCTGGAAATGTCCATCAGGGCGGTCAGCAGGCCGTTCAATGCCGAACTCGCGGTGCGGGACTTTCCAAGCAGGGCAAGCTGGTCTTCGTCCGACAGCAGATTCTCCAGCGCCCCCAGATACAGATCCATGGCGTGCAGGGGCTGCCGGAGATCATGACTGGTTGCGGCCAGAAATCGCGACTTGTCGGTGTTAGCCTTCTCCGCCCGTTCCTTCTCGGCGCGCAGATCTTCCAGCAGGTGGAGGTTTTCGAACCGCAGGCGAATCGAGGCGGCCAGATTGCGATTCACGTTGACCGCATAGCCGAGATTGACGCCAAGAAAGGCCAGCACCAGATAACCCGCGTACAACAGCACGTTGGTGTCGCTCAGGAACATGACCAGCGCCAGTGGCAACATGGCCATGCTGGAGAAGCCCACGTAGGCCGGCAGGAAAGACGACAGCGGGACCAGCGCACCGGCCGACATCCCGGCCAGAACGAGGGTGATCAGCAACACGGAATCGTACTGATCCGGCTGCATGAGAAACACCGCAATGGAACCCCAGAGCAGACCGGAGAGTGTCGACGTCAGGGCAAACAACAGGCCCCAGGCCACGATGCGCCGGCCCTGCGGTTTCAGACGGTGGAACCTTCTGACCATCACCACCCGGGCAATGGTCAGTCCCAGGTTCGCGGTCGCCCAGCCGAGCAGCAGATCCCTGTCTGCCCGCTCCCACATGAACAACAGCACCACGAGCATGACGAACACGATCCCCATGAACACGAAACGGGACTGTTCGAACAGGATCCGGATCTGTTCATGACCGATGACATTGTCGTAGCGCCTGGTCTGAATCATGCCGGATTCCCCTTGCGTTCACTTGCCGATGCAGAAGCTCGAGAAGATCCTGCCGAGCAGGTCGTCGGCCGTCACTTCGCCCGTGATCTCGCCGAGGGCCTGCTGGGCCAGGCGCAGTTCCTCGGCCAGCAGTTCGCCGGCACGCTCCTCCCGCAGGCGCTGCCAGCCTGTCTCGATATGGCCGCGGGCCCGGGCCAGGGCGTCGAGGTGACGGCGGCGGGCCATGAACACGCCCTCGCTCTGGCCCTGGTAGCCCACCTGGACCTTGAGCGCGTCGCGCAGCAGTGACAGGCCGGCGCCGGTTCTGGCCGAGAGGCGCAGCACCGGGCCGTCCTGCGTCTCGATCCAGCCGGGCTCCGCGCCGGTGAGGTCGATCTTGTTGCGCACCTGCAGGCGGGCCGGACCCTCGGGCAGGCTGGCGAGGATTTCGCGGTCGGCCTCGGTCAGGCCGGTGCGGTCGTCGAGCAGCAGCAGGATGCAGTCGGCCTCGGCCAGGGCCTCGCGGGTGCGGCGGATCCCTTCGCGCTCCACCGGATCGCGGCTCTCGCGCAGCCCGGCGGTGTCGAGCACGTGCAGGGGCAGGCCGTCGATGTGGATCTCCTCGCGCAGGACGTCGCGGGTGGTGCCGGGAATGTCGGTGACGATGGCCGACTCGCGCCCGGCCAGGGCGTTGAGCAGGCTGGACTTGCCGGTGTTGGGCTGGCCGGCGAGAACGATGCGCATGCCCTCGCGCAGCAGGCGACCCTGACGGGCGCTGGCCTGCACCCGGTCGAACTCGCCGAGCAGGTGGCGGATCTGCTCGTCGATCCGCTCGTCGGCCAGGAAGTCGATCTCTTCCTCCGGGAAATCGATGGCCGCCTCCACGTACATGCGCAACTCGGTGAGGGCTTCCACGGTGCCGTGCACCCACTCGGAGAACACGCCCTGAAGGGATCTCATGGCGCTGCGCGCAGCCTGCTCGGAACCGGCCTCGATGAGATCGGCGATGGCCTCGGCCTGGGCGAGATCGATCCTGTCGTTGAGAAAGGCCCGCTCCGTGAACTCGCCGGGGCGCGCCGGGCGGGCGCCCAGCTCCAGGGTGGCCTGCAGGATCCGATCCAGCACCACCGGGCCGCCGTGGCCCTGCAGCTCCAGCACGTCTTCGCCGGTGAAGGAACGGGGGGCGGCGAAGAACAGGGCGATCCCCTCGTCGAGGATTTCGCCCGCGGGGTTTCGAAAGGGCAGGAACTCGGCGTGCCGGGGCGCGGGCACGCGCCCCAGCATGGCCGCGGCGATCGCCCGGCTGCCCGGGCCGGAGACGCGCACGATGCCGACCCCGCCCCGGCCGGGGGGGGTGGCGATGGCGGCGATGGTGTCGGTGCGTGCGCTCACGAGCTTGCGGCAGGGATGCCCGCCGCCGGGATCAGTCCTTGATCACCTTGTTGGTGATGTACCACTGCTGGACGATGGACAGGGTGTTGTTGACCACCCAGTAGAGCACCAGCCCCGAGGGGAAGAACAGGAAGAAGAAGGTGAAGACGATGGGCAGGAAGGTCATCACCTTGGCCTGGATGGGATCCACCGGCGCCGGATTGAGCTTCTGCTGGATGAACATGGTGGCGCCCATCAGCAGCGGCAGCACGAAATAGGGATCCCGGGTGGAGAGATCCTTGATCCAGAGGATCCACGGCGCCTGGCGCAGCTCCACCGATTCGAGCAGCACCCAGTAGAGGGCGATGAACACCGGGATCTGTACCAGGATCGGCAGGCAGCCGCCGAGCGGATTGATCTTCTCCTTCTTGTACAGCTCCATCATGGCCTGGTTGAGCTTCTGCCGGTCGTCGCCGTAGCGTTCCTTGATGGCCACCAAGCGCGGCTGCACCTTGCGCATGTGGGCCATGGACTTGTAGCTGGTCTCGGAGAGCTTGTAGAAGGCCAGTTTCAGCAGCAGGGTGAGGATCACGATGGCCCAGCCCCAGTTGCCGATCACGGCGTGGATCTTCTCCAGCAGCCAGAAGATGGGCTTGGCGATGATGGTGAGGATGCCGTAGTCCACGGTCAACTCGAGGCCGGGGGCGATCTTCTCCAGCACGTGCTGCAGCTTCGGCCCCACGTACAGGCGATTGACCAGCTCACGGGTCTCGCCGGGTGCGACCACCGTCTCTTCCAGCATCTTGGTACCGAGCACGAAGCGGTTTTCGGGCAGGGACAGGCTGTAGATGTTCAGCCGGGCATCCTGGGGCGGCACCCACGCGCCCAGGAAGTAGTGCTGGATCATGGCGATCCAGCCGCCGGTGACGGTCTTGTTGACCGGCGTTTCGGCCATCTTGTCGAAGGAGATCTTCTGGTACTTGTCCTCGGCGTCGTAGATCACCCCGCCCGTATAGGTATAGGTATGCCCGATGCCGGCCTTGACGGTTTCACCGCTGCGCTGCAACTGCTGGTAGTAGAAACCCCGCCAGGGGCGGTCGACCGGATTCTCCACCCGGTAACGGACGTCGATGGCGTACTGGCCGCGGCGGAAGGTATAGCGCTTGCTGAAGCGCACGCCGTCGGGGCTCACCCAGAACAGCTCCACGTCCAGGGCTTCCTGGCCCTCGGGCAGTTCGTAGCGGGTCTTTTTCACCTCGAAGCGGGTGGCATGGGTGGGGGCGGCCACCAGCGCACCGTCCGCCGCCCCGGCGCGGCGGGCGAAGCCGGACTGGGCGACGAACAGGTGGGGGAGGGTGTCGTTCATGAGCCGGAAGGGCTTGTCCGGCTCGTCCACCGAAACCGGATACCGGAGCAGGTCCACGATCCGCAGATCACCGCCGAAGGAATCGATCACCGCATGATAGACGTCGGTCCTGACCTCGATGCGATCGCCGTATTGCAGCACCCCGATGCGCGGAGCGGCCGCTGCCCTGGCCGTCGCGCCGGCCGCGGGCGCCTGCGGCACTTCGGCCTCGCCGGCGGCGGGCACGCCGGTTTCGTGCGCGGGATTGCCGGCCACGATCTCGGTCTGCGGCGGCGGGGGATTCTGGTACTTTTCCCAGGCATCCCAGATCATGAACAGAATCAGGCCGAGGGCGACGACGAGCAGGAGTCTTTGGGTGTCCATCAGCAACCTTGAGGTTTTTCGGTTTTTTCGGGAACGGGGTCGATTCCGCCCTCGTGCCAGGGGTGGCAGCGGGCGATGCGTCGCAGTCCAAGCCAGCTCCCGCGCAGGGGGCCGAACCGGCGGATGGCCGTCTCGGCATATTCGGAACAGGAGGGATGAAAGCGGCAGTTGTTGCCCAGGAAGGGGCTCAGGAGATAGCGATAGGCCTTGATGACGGTGATCAGGATGGTTCGCATCGCTTGCTCAGTTTCCGCCACAATTCTTCCAGTTCACGGAAAATCGCGGCATTTTCCTTCGTTTGTGCGCCGGTTCTGGCCATGACCACGAGATCCAGGCCTGCCAGCCCGGGCAGGTGGTGACGGAAGCTCTCGCGGATCAGGCGCTTGATGCGGTTGCGGGCGCTGGCCTTGCGGATCTGGCGCTTGGCGATGGCCAGGCCGAGGCGGGGTTCCGATCTGCCACTGTGGCGAGCCAGAACCGTGAAACTGGCGGAGTGCACCCTGATCGGCTCCTCGAATACCCGCCGGAACTCACCCGCCTGCCGCAGTCGCCGCTGACGGGTCAGGCGCCGGTCGCGCTCCGCCGGAGACAAGCTCAGGCGCTGAGGCGCTTGCGGCCCCGGGCGCGGCGGGCGCTGATGATGGCGCGACCGGCGCGGGTGCGCATGCGGGCGCGGAAACCGTGGTTGCGCTTGCGCTTCAGATTGCTGGGCTGGAACGTTCTTTTCATGATCGGGATCCGTTGCGAGACTGAGGTGCCCGGACGCGCGAGACGACCGGCTGGAAAAAGGGCGGCAACGATACTGCCAGCAGGCCCGGCTGTCAAGCCGCCGCACCCCGCAAGGCCCCGTCTGGTACCGCTTCCGCGGCTTCCTGCCAGACCGCACGAGTCAGGCATTACAAGCCACCAAAAACACCGGCGTCACTGCATCCCAAGAAAGGGAACCAGTGGATGTGGATAACTTTTTCCTGCCGGTATACACTGAACGGCCCGGCTGGCCGTGCGGCCGGGGTACCGCCTGCGCAGTCCGCCAGTCGTCACTTCTTTTTCCGGGGGTAGCCGTTTCGTGACCGTGTCACTATGGGATCAGTGCCTCGATCGCCTGGAAGGCGAACTCAACGCACAGCAGTACAACACCTGGATCCGGCCCCTGCAGGCCCAGAAAACCTCGGAAGGGCTGCGCCTGCTGGCGCCCAACCAGTTCGTCAGAGACTGGATCACCGACAATTTTCTTGAGCGGATCAGGGAGATTCTTGCCGACATCGTCGGCGAAAAGGTGCCGATCCGTCTCGAAGTTGGCAGTCAGACGATTGCCACGGAAAACCCGGCCCAGGCTTCTGGAAAGTCGACCTCGCGCGGGCCGCGCCACAACGGCACGCTCAATCCCAACTTCACCTTCGAGACCTTCGTCGAAGGCAAGTCCAACCAGCTCGGCCGGGCCGCCGCCATGCAGGTGGCGGAGAATCCGGGCAAGGGCTACAACCCCTTGCTGATTTACGGCGGCGTGGGGCTGGGCAAGACCCACCTCATGCATGCCGTGGGCAACCTGATCCTCGAACACCAGCCCGACGCCAACGTGGTCTATCTGCATTCGGAGCGTTTCGTGGCCGAGATGGTCAAGGCCCTGCAGCACAACACCATCAACGAGTTCAAGCGCTTCTACCGCTCGGTCGATGCCCTGCTGATCGACGACATCCAGTTCTTCGCCGGCAAGGAACGCTCCCAGGAAGAGTTCTTCCACACCTTCAATGCCCTCATGGAAGGCCAGCAGCAGGTGATCATGACCTGCGATCGCTATCCCAAGGAGGTGGACGGCCTGGAGGAGCGGCTCAAGTCCCGTTTCGGCTGGGGCCTGCCGGTGGCCATCGAACCGCCGGAGCTGGAGACCCGGGTGGCGATCATGAAGAAGAAGGCCCAGCTCTCCGGCATCGATCTGCCCGACGAGGTGGCCTTCTTCATCGCCAAGCGCATCCGCTCCAACATACGCGAACTGGAAGGGGCGCTGCGCCGGGTGATCGCCAACGCCCAGTTCACCGGCAAACCCATCACCCTCGACTTCGCCCGCGAGGCCCTGCGGGATCTGTTGGCCATATCCGACAAACTGGTTACCATCGAGAACATCCAGAAGACCGTGGCCGAGTATTACAAGATCCGGGTCGCCGATCTGCATTCCAAGCGGCGCACGCGTTCCATCACCCGGCCCCGGCAACTAGCCATGGCCCTGTGCAAGGAACTGACCAGCCACAGCCTGCCCGAGATCGGCGACGCCTTCGGCGGCCGGGATCACACCACGGTGATCCATGCCTGCCGCAAGGTGGAGGAACTGCGCGAGAGCGATCCGCGTACCAACGAGGACTATGCGAACCTGGTGAGGATCCTCAGCACCTGACAGACTGCCAGACATCCTGTGGACAAGAACGGTACAGATCTGTGGATAAACTGTGCGTGAATTACGCCTGCGGAAACTCCCCAGGTTGTCCACAGCTTGCTCGACCTTCGAACCGGTACTTGCCAACAGCCTGAGAAGACGTGTAAGACATTGAAAAACATGTTGGAAAATGACTTTTCCACCGGACAGGACCGGGCTTGTAACAACAGCAGGTTTTGAAATATAAACATTTTCTATTATCAGCGGACAGGACATCCATGAAGCTCACCATTCAGCGCGAAGATCTCCTCCGGCCCCTGCAGATCACCAGCAGCGTCGTCGAACGCCGCCACACCCTGCCGGTGCTGTCCAATGTGCTGCTTAGCCTGCGCAACAACCATCTGCAGCTCACCGGCACGGATCTCGAAGTGGAGATCAATGCCCGCATTCCCATCGAAAATGCCGAGGAAGGCGAGATCACCCTGCCGGCCCGCAAGTTTCTCGACATCTGCAAGGCGCTCCCGGAAGGCGCCAGCCTCGAGCTGAAAGTGGAAGACGGCAAGGCCCTGATCCGTTCCGGCCGCAGCCGCTTCTCCCTCAGCACCCTGCCGGCCAACGAGTTTCCCAACATCGAGCCGATCACTTCGCCGCTGGAGATCACCCTCAGCCAGAAGGATCTGCGCAACCTCATCGATCGCACCCAGTTCTCCATGGCCCAGCAGGACGTGCGCTACTACCTCAACGGCCTGATGCTCGAGTTCGCACCGGATCACCTGCGGGCGGTGGCCACAGATGGCCATCGCCTGGCCAAGTGCGATGCCGGGATCAGCCTGCCGGTGGGCGAAACCCGGCAGATCATCGTTCCCCGTAAGGGGGTGGCGGAGCTCTCCCGGCTGCTCGACGACACCGACACGTCGATCCGGATCAGCCTCGGCGACAATCACATCGCCATTGATCTGCCCGACGTGACCTTCACCTCCAAGCTGATCGACGGCAAGTTCCCCGACTATCAGCAGGTCATCCCCCAGAACCCGGACAAGATCCTCACCTGTTCACGCCAGGCGTTGCACGAATCCTTCTCCCGCGCCTCGGTGCTCTCCAACGAAAAGTACCGCGGCATGCGTCTGCAACTCGAAGGGGATCAACTGCGGGCCACCGTGCACAATCCGGAGCAGGAAGAAGCGGTCGAAGAGATGCAGGTGGACTACCAGGGCGAACCCTTCGAAATCGGCTTCAACGTCTCCTATTTCATCGACGCCCTGGCCGCCATCGATTCGGATCAGGTGCGCGTCAAGTTCACCGATCCCAACCACAGCTGCCTGGTCGAAGGCGCGGATCAGAATGCCTGCCAGTACGTCATCATGCCCATGCGCCTCTGATCCGAACGCATGATCATCAACCGGATGGACGTGCAGGGGGTGCGCAACCTCCGGGACGTCCAAATCCAGCCGGTCAGTGGCGTCAACCTGATCAGCGGTGCCAACGCCAGCGGCAAGACCAGCCTTCTCGAAGCCATCCATCTGTTCGGCCAGGCCCGATCCTTTCGCACCCAGCGCATCGGCAGTGTCATCAACCATGCCAGCGAATGTCTGCAGGTCACGGGTGAAGTGGGGGAAGTTGGCGGCTCGATCCTGCATCGAATCGGCATCCGACGCTGTGCGCAACACACCCGCATCCGTCTCGATCAGCAGGACGTTCACCAGATATCCCGCATTGCCAATCTTTTGCCTCTCCAGCTTCTGACCCCTGAGAGTGGGGCCCTCCTGGAACAAGGCCCGTCGCAGCGGCGAAAATTTATCGACTGGGGGCTGTTTCACGTGGAACAGGCCTTCCACGGTTCATGGCAGGCCTTCTCCCGGGCCCTGAAACAGCGCAATGCCGCTCTTCGTTGTGGTGAGCAGCCCGAACGAATCCGGATCTGGGACCAGGCCCTGATCGAAAACGGTGAGCGGATCACCCGTCTTCGCCAGGAATATGTGGAATCGTTGCGAGACTCGGTCTCCCAGGTCTGTCGGCGTCTTCTCGGTTTCTCTCCACAACTGCACTATCGCCAGGGCTGGCGGCAGGAGACGACGCTAGAGGAAGCGCTGGACGCTGCCCAGGAGAGGGATCGACAACGTGGCACCACCACCGTCGGCCCGCAGCGCGCCGATCTGGTCTGTCTGGTCGAGGGAAAACCGGTTCAGGAGGTCTTCTCGCGCGGACAGCTCAAGATGCTGGTGGCCGCCATGCGCATCGCCCAGGCAGGCCATCTCGCCAGATTCCAGCACAAGCAGCCGATCTTCCTGGTCGACGACCTGGCCGCGGAGCTGGATCGGGAACACCGCCGGGTTCTGCTCGAACTGCTTGCCGAGACGGGTGCCCAGACATTCGTCACGGCCACGGACCCGGAACTGATCGACGTCTCGCCCTGGCAGGAGCGTCGGGTGTTCCACGTGGAACACGGGAAAATCGCGGAAGTGGTATAATTTTTCACCACTTCACGGAGCGAATTCATGAGCGATTCAGGCAGTTACGATTCTTCCAGCATCAAGGTCCTCAAGGGGCTGGACGCGGTCCGCAAGCGTCCCGGCATGTACATCGGCGACACCGACGACGGCACCGGCCTGCACCACATGGTCTTCGAGGTGGTGGACAACTCCATCGACGAGGCCCTGGCCGGTCATTGTCGCAACATCGAGGTGAGCATCCATTCCGACGGCTCCGTCACCGTGCGCGACGACGGCCGCGGGATTCCCGTGGACTACCACGAGGAGGAGGGCCGTTCCGCTGCCGAAGTGATCATGACCGTCCTCCATGCCGGCGGGAAGTTCGACGACAACTCCTACAAGGTCTCGGGCGGCCTGCATGGCGTGGGCGTGTCGGTGGTCAATGCCCTGTCCGAGTATCTTCGTCTCACCATTCGCCGTGGCGGCAGGAAATACCAGCAGGAATACCGGCTCGGGGAACCCCAGGGCGAGCTGGCCGTGGTGGGGGAGACCGAGGGCACCGGCACCGAGATCCGCTTCAAGCCCAGCCCGGAGATCTTCGGCGACACCGAATTCCACTACGACATCCTGGCCCGGCGCCTGCGCGAGCTGTCGTTCCTCAACTCGGGCGTGTGTATCACCCTCACCGACGAACGGGACGACAAGCAGGATCGCTTCATGTACGAGGGCGGCATCCGCGCCTTCGTCGAGCACCTGAACCGCAACAAGACGCCTCTGCACGAGCACGTCTTCTACGTGAATACCGAGAAGGACGGCGTGGGCGTTGAGGTGGCCATGCAGTGGAACGACTCCTACCAGGAGAACATCTTCTGCTTCACCAACAACATTCCCCAGAAGGACGGGGGCACTCATCTGGCCGGTTTCCGCGCCGCCCTGACCCGCACCCTGAACAGCTACATCGAGAAGCAGGGCCTGACGAAGAAGCACAAGATCAACCCCACCGGCGACGACGCCCGGGAAGGGCTGGTGGCCGTGCTCTCGGTCAAGGTGCCGGATCCCAAGTTCTCTTCCCAGACCAAGGACAAGCTGGTCTCCTCGGAGGTCAAGGGCATCGTGGAGTCGGTGGTGGCCGAGAAGTTCGGGGATTTCCTGCTCGAGCAGCCCAACGACGCCAAGGCCATCACCGCCAAGATCATCGAAGCGGCCCGCGCCCGCGAGGCGGCCCGCAAGGCCCGCGAGATGACCCGCCGCAAGGGCGCGCTGGACGTGGCCGGCCTGCCCGGCAAGCTGGCCGATTGCCAGGAAAAGGACCCGGCCCGGTCCGAGCTGTTTCTGGTGGAGGGCGACTCGGCCGGCGGTTCGGCCAAGCAGGGCCGGGATCGGCGCACCCAGGCCATCCTGCCGCTGAAGGGCAAGATCCTCAACGTGGAAAAGGCCCGCTTCGACAAGATGCTCTCGTCCGCCGAGGTGGGCACTCTGATCACCGCCCTGGGCTGCGGCATCGGCCGGGAAGAGTTCAATCTCGACAAGCTGCGCTACCACCGCATCATCATCATGACCGATGCGGACGTGGACGGCTCCCACATCCGCACCCTGCTGCTGACCTTCTTCTACCGGCAGATGCCCGAGCTGATCGAAAACGGCTATGTCTACATCGCCCAGCCGCCGCTGTACAAGGTGAAGAAGGGCAAGCAGGAGCGTTACGTGAAGGACGACGCCGAACTCAACCAGTACCTGCTGCAGATGGCCCTGGACGGCACCGAGCTGCACGTGACCGCCGACGCCCCCGCCATGAGCGGCCAGGCGCTCGAGACCCTGGCCCGGCAGTACGTGCTGGTGGGCGAATCCATCGAGCGCCTGTCCCGGCGATTCCCGGCCCGCCTGCTGGAGAAGATGATCGCCATGCCGCCCCTGGACGACGGCGCCCTGGACGACTGGCAGCAGGTGCAGGCCTGGTTCGACGAGCTGGTCCGGCGTCTGGAGAGCGACGAACTTCGCGAGAAAATCCACGTGGCGGTGCGTGAGCGCAGCGGCGAGACCGACAACTGGATCGCCACCATCAGTCTGACCCGTCACGGCATCACCTCCACCCGCGATATGGATCGGGACTTCTTCGAATCGGGCGAATACGCGGCCATCCGTACCCTGGGCGAACAGCTCGACGGCCTGCTTGGGGAGGGCGCCTGGGTCCGGCGTGGCGAGCGCCGCCTGGAGATTGCCTCCTTCGGCCAGCTCATGGACTGGATCATGGAAGAGGCCAAGCGCGGCCAGCACATCCAGCGCTACAAGGGTCTCGGCGAGATGAACCCGGAACAGCTCTGGGAGACCACCCTCAACCCCGAAACCCGCCGCCTGCTGCAGGTGCAGATCGAGGACGCCGTGGCCGCCGACGAGATCTTCACCACCCTGATGGGCGATCACGTCGAACCCCGCCGGGAGTTCATCGAGGCCAACGCCCTCAACGCCTCGAATCTGGACGTCTGAATTGAAAAAACCAAAAATACATTATTTTCAATAACTTGTTTACATCTGACAACTCGTGACCAGCCAGGGAAGGCGTCATGAAAAATGTTCGCGTTACGCTCAGTGACCATGCCCGGAAGCAGATGGTTCGCCGAGGACTCGACGAAAGGCTGGTGCGGCAAGTCGCCAGTTCCCCCGATCAGATCATTTCCGTCCGTCCCGGGAGAGAAATCCGGCAGTCATTGCTAACATTGCCTCCAGAAGGGAGGACGTACGTGATTCGCGTTTTCGTGGATACGGCCGATGAAGGGAATATCGTCGTGACGGCCTATCGCAGCAGTAAAATCGGCAAATACTGGAGGTTGCCGTGAAGATCAACTACGACAGCAAAAACGACATTCTCACCGTGATCTTCAGGGAAGGACCGGTTGCCGAAAGCGATGAAAACAAACCGGGCATCATTCTTGATTACGACGATCTCGGAAATCTGCTCTCCATCGAAGTGATGGATGCCTCCAAGCGTGTAGAGGATCCGGGATCGGTCACACTGGCCGCGGAAGGCTGATTTTTCCACCCTGTTCCGGTTTTTTCTCTGAGTTTTCGCCTATGAATACAGGTGTCGGCCCGACGGGGACGCTCTCCGCCGGGTTCGTGGACACCTGCGGCGAAAACGAGGAGGAAACGCCATGCGCATGCCACCGCTTGCGATACCCGTCCCGGCCGGAAACGGGAAGGCCGTCGAGAGAAGATCCGACTTTCCGCCCCTGCCCGAGGTGGTGGCGGAGTTCATGCAGGAGATGCTGGCCAAGGGCGGCCCGGAAGAGCCGGACTATCCCCGGCTGGATGGCTGGTTCTCGGCGCTGGATGAATGGATAGCCAGGGGATTCTATAAGAGTGAGGACTTACCCTCAGTATGGAGGGCATGGCCGGAGCTGTTTCTCACCACCGATACCCTGCAGGGATTCGTGATCTCCCGTCCCCACGGTTATGCCGGCGACTTCGAGCTGATCGACCGCATGTACACGGGATGGACCTCGCCGGACCCGGCCCTGGCGCGCTGGGACGCCTATGCCCACGCCCGACCCGCTTGCCAGTCGGTGCGCAACCGCAAGCGCTACTTCATCGACACCATGCTGGCCCTGCACAGGGCGAACGGTTCACTGCGGATCCTGGACGTGGGCAGCGGCCCCGGACGGGACGTGCGGGAACTCCTCGCGCGCAGGCCGGAAGGCATCGAAGTGGACTGTCTGGATCAGGACGCCCGCGCCCTCGCGCATGCGAAGCGGGTCATCGCCGACCTCGCCCCTGGCCGGGTGCGCTTCATCCACGCCAACGCCCTGCGCTTCGCCGCCAGCGAAACCTATGACGTGGTCTGGTCGGCCGGCCTCTTCGACTACCTCAGCGACCGCCTGTTCGTGCGCCTGCTCACCCGCCTGCTGCGCCTCATCCGCCGGGGCGGTGAAGTGATCGTCGGCAATTTCGGCGATCACAACCCCTCCCGGCCCTACATGGAATTAGGCCACTGGTTCCTCAACCACCGCAGCGCCGAACACCTGACCGATCTTGCCCTCAAGGCCGGCGCGGAACCGGCGCAGGTACGCGTGGAACGGGAGCCGGAGGGGATCAACCTCTTCCTGCGAGTGGGGAAGTAGTGTAGTTGGGTGGAAATAACGCAGAGGGCGCAGAGACGCAGAGTTCGCAGAGCAAAATTTAATTATTGCGCGACCGGCTGAAAACGCCCAGCAAGATTCTGCTGGCTGTTACAGGCATACTCACAAGCCTCCGTGCCCTCTGCGTCTCTGCGCCCTCTGCGTTCCTTCCACCAACCCGTGCAAAAAGACCGGCAAGCCGGTTTTTGCGACAGTGTGTCGGGATCAGGCCGCCGCGTCGGTGTCCATTTCGGTGTGGTAGCGGACGACCCGGTCAACCTCGTTCTTCGAGCCGAGGATCACCGGCACGCGCTGGTGGAGGTCACTGGGCTGGATTTCCATGATCCGCTGGCGGCCGGTGGAGCTGGCGCCGCCGGCCTGTTCGATGATGAAGGACATGGGGTTGGCTTCGTACATCAGGCGCAGCTTGCCTTCGAGGCCCTTGCCCTTCATCTTTTCGTCCAGCGGATACATGAAGATCCCGCCGCGGGTGAGAATGCGGTGCACTTCGGCCACCATGGAGGCGATCCAGCGCATGTTGAAGTCGCGGCCGCGCGGGCCTTCGCTGCCGGCCAGGCACTCGTCCACGTAGCGCTTCACCGGCGGCTCCCAGAAACGCATGTTGGAGGCGTTGATGGCGAATTCACTGGTGTCTTCCGGGATGGTCATGTCGGGGTGCGTGAGGACGAACTCGCCAATGTTCTGATCCAGGGTGAAGCCGTTGACGCCGTTGCCGGTGGTCAGCACCAGCATGGTGGAGGGCCCGTAGAGCGCATAGCCGGCGCAGACCTGTTCGGTGCCCGGCTGCAGGAAGGCCTCGGCGGAGGGATGGGTCTTGCACTCGCCGGGGCAGCGCAGGATGGAGAAGATGGTGCCCACTGACACATTCACGTCGATGTTGGAGGAGCCGTCCAGCGGATCGAAGGTCAGCAGGTACTTGCCGCGCGGATACTTGGCAGGGATGGGATAGACCTCCTCCATTTCCTCGGAGGCCATGGCCGCCAGGTGGCCGGCCCATTCGTTGGAGCGCAGGAACACGTCGTTGGAGATCACGTCCAGCTTCTTCTGATCCTCGCCCTGCACGTTCTCGGTGCCGGCGGCGCCCAGCACCCCGACCAGCGCGCCGTGGTTGACCAGGTTGGAGATCACCTTGCAGGCGGTGACGATGTCGTTGAGCAGCGAGGTGAAGTCGCCGGTGGCGTTCTCGATGTGGCGCTGTTCCTCGATGATGAACTGGGTGATGGTGATGCGGCCGTCGTGCATGGGAAATCCTCGGTTTTTCTTGGCTGGCAGGGGAAAAGGGCCGCGCAGTATATCAGCAAACACTGAAACTGGAAACGGTCAAAAAATCGGTGATTTTCCGGGTTTTTTCGAGGATTTGCGGCGAACGGCCGGGAACAGGTGGGAAAACTCAGGCGTGAGCGATTTTTTCCATGGTCGATTCGATCCAGTTCTCGGCATCGGCGAGGATGTCCTCCGGCTTGCGGCCCGCGGTGGGAATGGGCGGGCCGATGACCATGCGGATGGTGCCGGGGCGCAGCACGAACTGGCCCTTGCGCCAGAACTCGCCGGCGTTGTGGGCCACCGGCACCACGGGCCGGCCGCTCTCGGCGGCGAGGATGGCACCGCCGATCCGGTAACGGATCCGCTTGCCCGGCGGCACGCGAGTGCCCTCGGGAAAGATCACCACCCAGATCCCGCGCCGCAGGCGGTCGAGCCCCTGTTCCACCACCTGCTCCACGGCCCGCCGGCCGGCCTTGCGATCGATGGCGATGGGCCGCATCACCGCCAGCCCCCAGCCGAAGAAGGGAATCCACATCAGCTCGCGCTTGACCACGAAGGTCTGGGGCGGGAACACCAGTTGCAGGGCCATGGTCTCCCAGGTGGACTGATGCTTGGAGAAGATGATGGCCGGCCCCTCGGGGATGTTCTCGCGGCCCTCGATGGTCCAGCGCACCCCGCACAGCCAGCGCAGCATGTAGACGTTGATCACGCCGTAGATCCGGATGATCCGGATCCGCGTGCGCAGCGGAAACACGATCAGCAGCACCGAGAAGAGGGCCACGATCACCGTGAGGGTGGCCATGAACAGGTGGAAGAGGGTGCAACGCAGGGCCTGCATGCTCATGCCTCGTTCAGCAGGGCGGTGACGGCGGCGGCCAGATCCGCATGCACGGGGATCCCCTCGAGGTCGGCGGCATGCGCGGCCAGGGTGCGTTCGCCCTTGCCGGTGCGCACCAGGATCGGCCGGGCGCCCACCGCCAGGGCCGCCTGCAGATCCCGGAAGGAGTCGCCGATCACCGGGACACCTTCCAGGCTGACGCCGAAACGGGCAGCGATCCGCTCGTAGAGCCCGGTGCGCGGCTTGCGACAGTCGCAGCCGTCGTCGGGCGTGTGCGGGCACCAGGCGATGTAGTCCACTGCCCCGCCGTGCTCGGCGAGCAGCTTCTCCAGTTTCGCGTGCATGGCCGCCAGCGTGGCCTCGTCGTAATACCCGCGCCCTATACCCGACTGGTTGGTGGCCACCGCCACCGTCCAGCCTGCCTGCTTCAGCCGGGCGATGGCCTCAAGCGAGCCGGGCAGGGGCACGAACTCCTCCGGTGACTTGATGTAGTCGTCCGAATCCTGGTTGATGACGCCGTCGCGGTCGAGAATGATCAGTTTCATGGGGTTTGAAAAATCAAACGCAAAGGCGCGAAGAACGCAAAGGTGGATCGATCATGTAGGCGCGGCGCCCTCGCCGCGATTGGTCGGTAGCGGGTAGCTGGGGACGGGTGGTTGGGAAAACCCCGCTGTTCCCAGCCACCCGCTAACTGCCGCCAGCAACTGCATGATCGCGGCGAGAGCGCCGCTCCTACGGGGTTGAACAGCGCTCGGGGTTTTCGCTTCTGCAAGGAATGAATCACTCCCGGAACTCCGACACCCGGATCCGCCCGTTCACCATTTTCGCTTCACGTTGCATGATCTTGTCCATCTTGGCCCAGAAGGCTTCCTTGAGGTCGAAGTCGGCGGAGATGGCGGTGCCGATGAGCAGGATGAAGAGATCGGCCACTTCCTCGGCCAGTTTTTCCCTGCTCTTGCCCTTGGTCACGCAGGCGGCGATCTCGCCCAGCTCCTCGCTCATCAGGGCGATGCGATAGACCAGCTCCTCGCCGCCGGTGTTCCTGAAGTCGTGCTTGTCGTGAAAGGCCTGCACGGCGTCGAGCATGGCCTGGTAGGAATCCTTGTTCATCGCGGTTTGTTTCAATTTGCCGGGGTTTTGGGTTGTATCATTCAGGGGTGTATTTGTCATTGTGAAGGGGATGCCCTGCGATGAACAGGGCCGAGGGACGAGTGGCGAGGGCCGAGGTTATCGAAGCCAACCAACCGCGTTGTTCCTCGGCCCTCGGCCCTCGCCACTCGGCCCTGTTTTCATTGCAGTTTCGCGATGTCGGCCACCTGCAGGAACAGCCTGTGCAGGTGGTTCAGCAGGGCGATGCGGTTTTCGCGCAGGGCCGGGTCGTCGGCCATCACCATTACCTCGTCGAAGAAGCGGTCCACCGGTTTGCGCAGGGTGGCGAGTTTTTCCAGGGCGTCGGTATAGTCGCCGGCGTCAATGGCGGCCTTCACGTCGGCTTCGAGGGCGGTGAAAGCCTCGAACAGGGCCTTTTCTGCGTCGTCCGTGAAGCGTTCCGGATCCACCTTTTCGGGCCGTTTGCCTTCCACCTTCCTGAGGATGTTGCCGATCCGCTTGTTGGCGGCGGCCAGGCTTTCCGCCTCGGGGAGCTGGCGGAAGCCGGTGACGGCGTGGACCCGGCGGTCGATGTCCCGCGGGCGGGTGATTTTCAAGGCCATCACCGCATCGAGGACGTCGGGGCGGATGCCGCGATCGGCGTAGTAGGCGCGCAGGCGGTCGAGTATGAAATCGAGCACCTGGTCGCGGGCCGCTTCGGCTTCGACGACGGCGGGAAAGCCGGAGGCGGCAGCGGTGAGCAGTTCGGCCAGATCGAGATCCAGATTCGTCTCGATGAGAATGCGCAGCACGCCGAGGGCGGCGCGGCGCAGGGCGTAGGGATCCTTGTCGCCGGTCGGTGTCTGGCCGATGGCGAAGATCCCGAGCAGGGTGTCGATCCGGTCGGCCAGGGCCAGAGCGCGGGCGGTGGGGTTCTCCGGCAGATCGTCGCCGGCGAAGCGGGGCCGGTAGTGCTGATCGATGGCGGCGGCCACATCAATGTCCTCGCCGTCGTGCAGGGCGTAGTAGCGGCCGATGATCCCCTGCAGATCCGGAAACTCGCCCACCATCTCGGTCATGAGATCGCACTTGCACAGCTCGGCGGCGCGGATGGCCCTGTCGCGGTCGCCGCCGATCTCGGCGGCGATGTGAGCCGCGAGGCGGGTCAGGCGCATGGCCTTGTCGTAGAGGGTGCCGAGCCTGCGCTGGAACACCACCTGCTTGAGCCGGGGCAGGCGGTCGATGAGCGGGGTCTTGCGATCCTGGTTCCAGAAGAACTCGGCGTCGGCGAAACGGGGCCGGATGACGCGCTCGTTGCCGTCGCGGATCACCGCAGGATCACGGCTCTCGATGTTGGCGATGGTGACGAAGTGCGGCAGCAGGGTGCCGGCTTCGTCCACCAGATGGAAGTATTTCTGGTTGGCGCTCATGGTGGAGACGAGGGCCTCCTGGGGCACGGCCAGGAACCGTTCCTCGAAGGCGCCGGCCACCGCCACGGGCCATTCGACCATGGCGGTCACCTCGTCGAGCAGATCGGCATCGATCACGGCGCGCCCGCCGAGCTTCAGGGCCTCGGCCTCCACCTGGGCGCGGATCATCTCGCGGCGGCGTTCGAAGTCGGCAATCACCTTGCCCTCGCTCTCCAGCAGTGGCTCGTAGTCGGCCGGAACCGGGATGTCGATGGCCTGCGGGGCGTGGAAGCGGTGGCCGCGGGTGGCGCGACCGGCGCGAATGCCGAGGATCTCGCCGTCGATCACCTGTTCGCCGTAGAGCATCACCACCCAGTGCACCGGCCGCACGAACTGGGTCTCGAGGCTGCCCCAGCGCATGCGCTTGGGGATGGGCAGGGCGTCGAGGGCGGCCTGGACCATGGCCGGCACCAGGGCGGTGACGGGCTGGCCCTTCTGTTCGCTGCGCCAGACCAGCCAGCTGCCCTTGTCGGTCTCGAGCTTTTCCAGATCCTCCACGGCCACCCCGCAGGAGCGGGCGAAGCCTTCGGCGGCCCTGGTGGGGCAGCCCTCGTCGTCAAAGGCGGCCTTGAGGGCCGGGCCGCGCTTCTCCACCACCTTGTCGGGGGTGGCGGCGTCGAGATCGCGCACCAGGATGGCCAGGCGGCGTGGCGCAGCGAAAGCGCGGGCCCCGGCGAAGTCGAGATCGGCTTCGCGCAGGGCGCGGGTGAAATGATCGGTGAAGGCGGCACAAAGGCGGCCCAGGGCCTTCGGCGGCAGCTCCTCGGTGCCGATCTCGATCAGCAGATCGTGCTTGTTCGCGCTCACGTCAGGCCTCCTTGGCATTCGTCTTCAGCATGGGGAAGCCCAGGGCCTCGCGGGCCGCGTAATAGCTTTCGGCCACCGCCCGGGCCAGGTCGCGCACCCGCAGGATGTAGCGCTGGCGCTCGGTGACCGAGATGGCGTGGCGGGCGTCGAGCAGGTTGAAGGTGTGGGAGGCCCGCAGCACCTGCTCGTAGGCCGGCAGCGGCAGTTCGGCGGCGATCAGCTTGCGGCTCTCGGCCTCGCAGTGATCGAACAGCGTGAACAGGAAGTCCACGTCGGCGTGTTCGAAGTTGTAGGCCGACTGTTCCACCTCGTTCTGGTGATAGACGTCGCCGTAGGTGACCCGGCCCAGCGGCCCGTCGGACCAGACCAGATCGAAGACGCTGTCCACCCCCTGCAGGTACATGGCGATCCGCTCCAGGCCATAGGTGATCTCGCCGGTGACCGGGCGGCAGTCCAGCCCGCCCACCTGCTGGAAGTAGGTGAACTGGGTCACCTCCATGCCGTTGAGCCAGACCTCCCAGCCCAGGCCCCAGGCGCCGAGGGTGGGCGACTCCCAGTTGTCCTCGACGAAGCGGATGTCGTGCACCAGGGGATCGATGCCCAGCCGCCTGAGGGAGTCGAGGTAGAGTTCCTGAATGTCCAGCGGCGAGGGCTTGATGACCACCTGGAACTGGTAGTAGTGCTGCAGGCGGTTGGGGTTTTCGCCGTAGCGCCCGTCGGTGGGCCGCCGCGAGGGCTGCACGTAGGCCGCGGCCCAGGGCTCGGGGCCGATGGCGCGGATGTAGGTGGCGGTGTGGAAGGTGCCGGCGCCCATCTCCATGTCGTAGGGCTGCAGGATCACGCAGCCCTTTTCGGCCCAGTACTGCTGCAGGGCCAGGATCAGCCCCTGGAAGGTGGCGACGTCGGGTTTTGCTGGGGTTTCGCTCAAGGCCGTGCCCGTCGGTTGACTGGAAAGGGCGGCATTATACCGGGCGTGGCGGGCGCCGTCTCAGGCTTCGTCGGCCAGCACCCGGTGGCTCTCGGCGAGGATGAAGTCGAGGAAGGTGCGGGCGGTGAGCGACAGGCGCTTGCCCTTCTGGTGCACCGCGTACCAGCGGCGCTTGACCGGAAAGCCTTCCACGTCCAGCACCGCCAGCTTCCCGGCGGCCTGCTCCAGGCGCACGCTGTGCAGGGAGATCACGGCGATGCCGATGCCCGCCAGCACCGCCTGCTTGATGGCCTCGGAACTGCCCAGCTCCATGTAGGGTTCGGCGTCGATGCCCTGCTCCTGCAGCACCCGCTCCACCGCCAGGCGGGTGCCGGAACCGGGTTCGCGGCCGATGAAGCGTTCCTGCATCACCTCGGCCAGGCTCAGGCCCTGGCGGCCGACCAGCGGATGATCCGGCGGCGCCACGAAGCCGAGGATATTCTCCAGGAAGGGGTAGCTGACCAGGTGCCTGTCGTCGGGGATCTGGCCCATCACCACGAAATCGTCCTCGTTGTTCATCAGACGCTCCACCACCCGGGCCCGGTTGGTGAACTTCAGGTGCGGCTCCACCCCCGGATACTGCTGCAGGAAGTGGCCGAGCAGATGGGGCATGAAGTACTTGCCGGTGGTCACCACCGCCAGTTGCAGCGGGCCGCGCACCTCGCCCTTGAGCTGCTCCATGTCGTCGTCCAGCGCCGCAAGACGGCCGAGGACGTCGTTGGCCGCCTCGAACACCACCCTGCCGGCGGCGGTGGGAAAGACCTTCTTGCCCACCTGTTCGAGCAGGGGGGTGCCGGCCTGGTCCTCGAGGCGCCTGATCTGGATGGAGACGGCCGGTTGGGTCAGGTGCATCTCCTCGGCGGCACGGGTGTAGCTGCCGTGGCGGACCACGGAGGCGAAGAGGCGGAGCTGTTGCAGGGTCAGGTGCATGAAATCCGGGTATTTACGTTTGTATATGCAAATTATAACAAGGATTAATTTTTGTTTGTCATCTTTCCCGACTATAGTTCCTGTCACTATCCGCCGGGCCACCCTGGCGGGTGCGAGCAAGAGGGAGGCCGGCCCCGCGCCGGCTTGCCGCAATCTCAACCAATGTGAGGATGCTATCCATGGCAGAAAAAACTTACCAGGCGGGCGTGAAGGAGTACCGCGAAACGTACTGGATGCCGGAATACACCCCGGTAGACAGCGATGTTCTTGCCTGCTTCAAGATCACCCCGCAGCCGGGCGTACCCCGCGAAGAGGCCGCTGCCGCCGTGGCCGCCGAGTCTTCGACCGGTACCTGGACCACCGTGTGGACCGACCTGCTGACCGATCTGGACTACTACAAGGGCCGCGCCTACGCCATCGAGGACGTGCCCGGCGACGACGAAGCCTTCTACGCCTTCATCGCCTATCCGATGGGCCTGTTCGAGGAAGGTTCCATCGTCAACATGTTCACCTCCATCGTCGGCAACGTGTTCGGCTTCAAGGCCGTGCGTGCCCTGCGGCTGGAAGACGTGCGCTTCCCGCTGTGGTTCGTCACCACCTGCCCGGGGCCGCCTCACGGCATCCAGGTCGAGCGGGACAAGATGGACAAGTACGGCCGCCCGCTGCTGGGCTGCACCATCAAGCCCAAGCTGGGCCTGTCGGCCAAGAACTACGGCCGCGCCGTGTACGAGTGCCTGCGTGGCGGTCTGGACTTCACCAAGGACGACGAGAACGTCAACTCCCAGCCGTTCATGCGCTGGCGGGATCGCTTCCTGTTCTGTCAGGAAGCCATCGAAAAGGCCGAGGCCGAGACCGGCGAGCGCAAGGGTCATTACCTGAACGTGACCGCGCCCACCGTCGAGGAGATGTTCAAGCGCGCCGAATTCGCCAAGGAAATCGGCACGCCGATCATCATGTCCGACTACCTGACCCTGGGCTGGGCCGCCCACCAGAGCCTCTCCCAGTGGTGCCGCGACAACGGCCTGCTGCTGCACGTCCACCGCGCCATGCACGGCGTGATCGACCGCAACCCGCGCCACGGCATCAACTTCCGCGTTCTGGCCAAGATGCTGCGCGCCATGGGCGGTGACCACCTGCACTCCGGCACCGTCGTCGGCAAGCTGGAAGGCGACCGTGAAGCCACCCTGGGCTGGATCGACCTGATGCGGGACGGTTACATCAAGGAAGACCGCAGCCGCGGCATCTTCTTCGATCAGGACTGGGGCCGCATGCCCGGCGTCATGCCCGTCGCCTCCGGCGGCATCCACGTCTGGCACATGCCGGCACTGGTCTCCATCTTCGGTGACGACTCCGTGCTGCAGTTCGGTGGCGGTACCCTCGGCCACCCGTGGGGCAACGCCGCGGGTGCGGCGGCCAACCGCGTCGCCCTGGAAGCCTGCGTGCAGGCCCGCAACGAAGGCCGCGAACTCGAGAAGGAGAGCAAGGACATTCTCACCAACGCCGCCAAGCACAGCCCCGAGCTGAAGATGGCGATGGAAACCTGGAAGGAAATCAAGTTCGAGTTCGACACCGTCGACAAGCTGGACGTCTCGCACAAGTAAGCCTTGCGCGAACGGGTGCCCGTGGCCTGCGATGCGAATGCAGGCCACGGTGCCACGCCCACTGAATCATCGAAGAGGAAACCGACAATGAGTGAAGTTCAGGACTATTCGTCCCGGGTCTCCGACCCGAAGAGCCGCAAGTACGGCACCTTCTCCTATCTGCCCGCCATGACCGAGGAGCAGATCCGCAAGCAGGTGCAGTACATCGTGGACCAGGGCTGGAACCCGGCCATCGAGCACACCGAGCCCGAGTTCGCTTCCAGCCACTACTGGTACATGTGGAAGCTGCCCATGTTCGGCGAGACCGACGTGGATCGCATCCTGGAAGAGATCGAGCTGTGCAAGAAGGCCAACCCCGGCCATCACGTGCGCCTGATCGGCTATGACAACTACAAGCAGACCCAGGGCGCCAACATGGTGGTCTACGTGGCCCCCATCGACGACAAGAAGCTCGAGATGATCGAGCTGGCCGCCGTCGTCAAGGGCTTCGGCCACTGAGGCACGTCTGCCAGTGCGGAGGGCGGGCTGCTCCGGCAGCCCGCCCGAAGCGCAGACTTGCTCGATGAGCGCCGCCAGCGGGCGGCGCTGATCCGGCAAGTTTGCCGGACCCATCCGAATCAACCGGCACGAGGATTTTCGTCATGAGCGATGTCAAGCGTGAAGACTTCCTGATCACCGAGGAGCCGTACTACCGGCCCGTGGCCGACGAGGTGGAGCGCTACGAAGCGGCCTACGCCGTGCGCATGCCGGTGATGCTCAAGGGCCCCACCGGCTGCGGCAAGTCGCGGTTCGTGGAGTACATGGCCTGGAAGCTGGGCAAGCCGCTCATCACCGTGGCCTGCAACGAGGACATGACCGCCTCCGATCTGGTCGGGCGTTTCCTGCTCGACATCAATGGCACCCGCTGGCAGGACGGTCCGCTGACCATCGCCGCGCGCATGGGCGCCATCTGCTATCTCGACGAGGTGGTGGAAGCCCGCCAGGACACCACCGTGGTCATCCACCCGCTCACCGACCACCGGCGTGAACTGCCGCTGGAGAAGAAGGGCGAGCTGGTCAAGGCCCACCCCGACTTCCAGATCGTCATCTCCTACAACCCCGGCTACCAGTCGATGATGAAGGATCTGAAGCAGTCCACCAAGCAGCGCTTCGGCGCCATGAGCTTCGAGTATCCCGACACCGAAGTGGAAGCGGAAATCATCGCCCACGAAGCCGGGGTGGAAAAGGACGTGGCCGGCAAGCTGGTGCAGATCGCCCAGCGTTCGCGCAACCTCAAGGGGCACGGCCTCGACGAGGGCATGTCCACCCGCCTGCTGATCTACGCCGGCCAGCTCATCGCCAAGGGCATTCCGGCCAACGCCGCCTGCCAGATGGCGCTGGTGGAGCCGATCACCGACGATCCCGACATGCGCGACACCCTGGAAGCGGCCGTCAACACCTTCTTCGGCTGAGACGGACGTTTCCCCGCCCGGCCACGGGCCATCGATGTGAGGTCTGCAGCATGAGCGTTTCCCTCGACGAGTACCGCGACGAGCTGATCGCCGCCGCCCCCGAGCTGGCCGACACCCTCGACGCCACCTTCCACGAGGCGGCGCGGGTCATGTCGCCCCAGGGCCTGCAGGACTGGCTCAACGGGGCCAAGGGCATGGTCAGCCTGGGCAAGGGCCCGGCGCTGGTGGTCACCTGGCTCGACGAAATGCCGGTGGTGGTCAAGGAGTGCGGCGAGGACATCCTGCGCGACACCGCCTCGGCCATCCTCAAGCTGGCCTCGATGGTCTCCGGCGAAGTGCTGGTGCTCACCCTGCAGACCCTGCCCACCGTGGCCCGCCGCCTGGGCGACCCGGATCTGCTGCGCGCCTACCTGCAACTGCTGCACCGCCTGTCGGCGCGGGCCCCGCGCGGCCTGCGGCCCATGCTGGGCGTGATCGACGAACTGCTCTCCAAGCTCACCCTCTCCGGCCTGCGCCGCTGGGTGGACTTCGGCGCCGACGCCTACCGCCGCGATCTGCCCAAGCAGGCCGCCTATTTCGGCCTCGAAAGCGAGGACTCCAAGGCGGTCCTGCAGCAGGAGCGGCGCGGCACCCTGTTCATCGACAACCAGCGCAAGCTCAACTTCTACCTGCGCGCCTTCTGGGGCCGCGACTTCTTCCTGCGCCCCACCGCCGCCGACTTCGCCGGCTTCAAGCCCTTCATCGAGGGCCATGCCATGCACCTGCCCGACGCGGTGGACGATCTGGAAGACATCTCCGGCCTCGATCTGTACCGCGCCATGGCCGCGCACATGGCCGCACACATGGTCTACACCGCCGAGCCGGTCAACGCCGAGGCCCTCTCCCCGGCCCAGCAGTACATGATCGGCTTCTTTGAGGACGCCCGCGTGGAATACTGCGCGGTGAGCGACTTCCCCGGCATGCGCACCCTCTGGCGGCGCCTGATGACCGTGGGCGAGGAACGCCAGTACGAACACCCCAGCATGCAGCTGCTGGAGAAGGTGGCCCTGGCCCTGCTGGATCCGCAAACCCGGATCGGCGACGAGGCCCTCGACGCCATCGTGGAAAACTTCCACGCCAACATCGCCGCCAACCGCGACGACACGATGTTCAGCGTCAACCTGGGGCTGGATCTGTTCAACGTGCTCACCGCCCGGCGCGAGATGCCCAGCCTGCGGATCCTCGAATCGCTGGCCATCCCCTACCGCGACGACAACCGTTTCATCTGGTCGGCCGAGGAGTTCTCCTGGGATCAGGGCACGGCCTACCTGCCGGCCAGCCAGCGCCAGGTGCGCAAGCACGTCTCGCTCATGGAGTTCGTCAACGAGGTGGACGTGGAAACCGCCGGCGACGACGCCCAGGAAATCTGGGTCCTCTCCTCCGAGCTGTTTCCCTACGAGGACGAAGGCGTCTCCTACAACGAGATGGAAGGCAAGGAGCCCATCTCCGATCCCTTCCACTACCCGGAGTGGGACTACCAGGTGCAGCTCCACCGCCCCTCCTGGGTGACCGTGTTCGAACGCCGCCAGGGCCGCGGCGATCCCGAGATCATCGACAAGGTGCTCACCGAGAACAAGGGCATCACCCACCGCATCAAGCAGATCATCGACCGCCTGCGGCCCCAGGGCGTCTCCCGCCAGCGCAAGCTGGAGGACGGCGACGAACTGGACATCAACGCCGCGGTGGACGCCATGGTCAACCTGCGCATCGGCCTGCAGCCCGACATGCGGATCACCATGCGCTCGGTGATCAACCGCCGGGACCTGGCGGTGCTGATCCTGCTCGATCTGTCCGAGTCCACCAACGAGACCGTGCGCGGCTCCGACAAGACCGTGCTGGAACTGACCCGCGAGGCCTGCGCCCTGGTCTCCACCGCCATCCAGGGGATCGGCGATCCCTTCGCCGTGCACGGCTTCGCCTCCGACGGCCGCCACGACGTGCAGTACTACCGCTTCAAGGATTTCGACCAGCCGCTGGACGAAGACGTCAAGAGCCGCCTGGCCGGCATGAAGGGCGGCCTGTCCACCCGCATGGGCGCGGCCATGCGCCACGCCGGTCATCACCTGATGCAGCGCCCCGAAAAGCACAAGCTGCTGCTCATCGTCACCGACGGCGAGCCGGCCGACATCGACGAGCGCGACCCCCAGTATCTGCGCTGGGACGCCAAGAAGGCCACCGAGGAACTGCAGCGCAACGGCATCCTCAGCTATTGCCTGACCCTGGATCCGGAAGCCGATCGCTACGTGTCGCGGATCTTCGGGGCCAACAACTACACCATCATCGACAACGTGAACCGGCTGCCGGAGAAGCTGCCGACCCTGTTCGCCAGCCTCACCCGCTGAGCCGTCCCGCGCATGTCGGAGAGGGACGAAGGACACCGGCAGCCATCCCCGGGCAGCGTCACCGGCGGCCTGGCGCGCCTGATTGAGCAGCCGGCATTCCAGCGCGGCATCATCGCGCTGATCCTGATCAATGCGGTGTTGCTGGGGCTGGAGACCTGGCCGGCGGCCATGGAGGCCGCCGGAGGCTGGATCCGCGGGCTGGATCGGGCGATCCTGGCCGTGTTCGTGTTCGAGATCGCCGCGCGGCTCATGGTGCACCGGCTGGCCTTCTGGCGCGACCCGTGGAGCGTATTCGACTTCCTGGTGGTCGGCATCGCCCTGGTGCCCGCCACCGGGCCCCTGGCCGTGCTGCGGGCCCTACGCGTCCTGCGGGTGCTGCGCCTGCTGTCCACCGTGCCCAGCATGCGGCGGGTGGTGGGCGCCCTGCTGGCCGCCGTGCCGGGGCTGGGTTCCATCGTCCTGGTGCTGCTGATCTTCTTCTATGTGTTCGCGGTGATCGCCACCAACCTGTTCGCGGAGGGCTATCCCGAATGGTTCGGCAGCATCGGCAAGTCGCTGTACACCCTGTTCCAGATCATGACCCTGGAAAGCTGGTCCATGGGCATCGTGCGGCCGGTGATGGAGAGCCATCCCTGGGCCTGGGCCTTCTTCATTCCCTTCATCCTGGTGGCCACCTTCACCATGCTCAACCTGTTCATCGCCATCATCGTCGACGCCACCCAGCGCTACGCCCATGCCGAGCACGAACAGATCGAGGAACGGGTGGCCACGGTGGGGGTCGAAGTGGAAAGGCACCTGCACGCCGACATTCAGGCGCTGCGGGCCGAAATCGGCCAGTTGCGCGCCCAACTGCAGCGGAGGGAGGAAGGATGAGCAGAAAACCCTATCCCGGCATCGACGCCGATCACTATGGCGGCATGACCGACACGGGCAAGATCATCCGAGACGCCTGGGTGTTCGGTCTCATTCCGGAAAGCGAGACCTGCAAGGGCTGGACGCCGGAGCGCATCGAAAGGCTCTGGGAGCAGGTGCAGGACCAGTGGGCGAATTACGGCTTCCGGGTGGCCAACCTGCCGCCGGATCTGCGCGAACGGCATGAACGGATCCAGGCCGAGGCCTGGGCCCGGGCCCGCGAACAGGGCTGGGATCCGGCCAGCGTGTTCGCCGAGGACGACTGAGCCCGCCGCGGGCACCGCAAGGGCGCACAAGGCAAGGGGAGGAGGGCAGATGAGCCGGCTGGATGAAGTCCCGTACTATGCCCAGCGGGCCGATCGCCTCGATGCGCCCCTGTACAACCTGTGGCGCCGGGCGCGCCTGCACCTGCGCCTGCCGATCCGCATCCCCCTGCCGGAACAGGCCGGCGTGGTGATGATCGTGGAGGCGCAGGCGCTGATCTGCGCCAATGCGCGGCAGAACGATCTGCCGATCCTCGCCTGGGTGGAGTTCGAGGATCGGCATCGCACGGCCCTGCACACGCCGGTGCCCTGCAAGCTCAACTACTATCATTTCGCCGCCAGCCGCTATCGCGCCCGGGCCCTGACGGCGATGGCGGAAGAGCTGGCGCGGCGGCTGCGGGCACGGTGACGTTTCACGCTGGATCCCTGCAAACAAGGCAGAGATCGCAGAGACGCAGAGGGCAGAGAGGTTGTTGGATGGAAAAATCGTCGTTGCCCCCGTTGCGTAGGGTGCGCTCGCGCAGCAGCGCACCGAACTATTAAACGTAAACGTCTCAAAATTGTGCTGACGCAAACGGCACCGGTCTGGAGCGGGCGTAGGCCGGCTCAAGCGCAGCGGAACCGGCAAAAAGCGTGTCATCCTGCCATGGCGGCTCCGCTGCGCTTGAGCCGCCCTACGGGGAGGGTCGTAAAAACAATTTTGAGACGATTAATAACCTGATAAAACGATCCGCGCCCGGCGCACGGACCACTACATGAGGAAGAAACGATGGCTCTGGTCGACATGCGGGACATGCTGTACCACGCCTATGAAAACAGCTACGCGGTCGGCGCCTTCGATCTGGTGAGCCTCGATTTTCTCGAGGCGGTGATCGAGGCGGCGGAGCAGTGCCGGGCGCCGGTGATCCTCTCCATCGCCGAACCCCATTTCGCCCATTACGACTTCGAGCTCATGCTGCCGGCGGTGGAAGCCGCCGCCCGCCGCGCCAGCGTGCCGGTGGCCGTGCAGCTCGATCACGGGCGCAGCCTCGACTCGGTGATCCGCGCCATCCGCCTCGGGGTCAACGGCGTGATGATCGACGCCAGCGATCTCAGCCTGCCCGACAACATCAAGGCCACCCGCGAGGCGGTGGCCATCGCCCATGCCTGCGGCCTGCCGGTGGTGGGCGAAGTGGGCTACGTGGGCGGCGAGGAAGGCGAAGGCGCCGAACAGCACCCGGGCGAAACCGCCCTCACCGTGCCTTCCGAGGCCAGGGTGTTCGTGGAGCGTACCGGGGTGGACTTCCTGGCCGTGTCCATCGGCACCGTGCAGGGCCGGGCGAAACAGCGCGCGCGGCTCGACTTCCCCCGCCTCAAGCAGATCCGCAAGCTGGTGGACGTGCCCCTCGTGATCCACGGCGGCAGCGGCCTGAACGAAGATCAGTTCCGCCGCCTCACCGCCGCGGGCGTGGCCAAGATCAACTACTTCACCGCCCTCTCCGACGTGGCCGCCCAGACCATGCGCGCGCGCATGAAGCAGGCCAGGGACGGCAGCTTCACCGATCTCAAGCGCGGCGTGAAGGAAGCCATCCGCGAGGAAGTGATCCGCTGCCTGCGCCTGTGGGGCACCGCCGGGCGGGCCGCCGAAGTGCTCTCCCGCTGCCGCCCCCAGAGCCCCGTCGAATACCTGCTGCTGTTCGAGACCCCCGGTCTCGAGGCTGCCGAGCGCCGGGCCCTGCTGCTGCGCGCCCGCCAGGTGCTCGATGGCCTGCCGGGGGTGCGCGAGACCTTCGCCGGCGACATCGTGGAGGCGGCGGGGCGCTATCGCCATCTGCTGCGGGTGCGCTTCACCAGCGAGGCGGCGGCCGAATCCTTCCCCGAACATCCCGACTGGAAGGCCTTCCGCCGCCGCTATCTGCAGTCCCGCCTCGGCGAACAGCTGTCGGTGAACTGCCGCTCCATCGACGCGCCGCTGCCGGGCGAGCCGGAAGGCGAGCTGGCCCTGACCCTGCTCCCGGCCGGGGGAGAATCGCCAAAGTACTGATTTGAAAGCGGGTTCTGGCACTCCCGGGGCTTGCCTGCCAGGCCCGATTGGTGTTTGATCGAAGCGGCCGATTCAAGTTTCCGCTGCGCGGAGACGATGATCAGGATCGGAGAAGGCAGTCATCCCGGGAAGGTGCATCATGAGCGAAATCCTGGAACCGACCGGCGACGTGGCCCAGTGGCAGTCGCTGGTGGCCGAGGCCGAGAAACATGCCGGCGTGCGGCTCGACGAAGAGCTGGAGAGCTATCTGGTCTTCACCCTCATGCGCTGGCTGCGCCGGCCCGACATGGCCAGCCGCATCCTCGCCCTCGACTTCCTCGAATCCTTCCACCAGCAGGCCCGCCAGCGCAGCGAATCCCTGCGTGACGTGGGCGATCAGTGCCTGCTCTACTCGGGCCTGTTCCCGGAACGGGCCGAACGGCGCCGGGTGCGGGTCAGCTACTACGTGGATCTGGGCCGCAGCGCCTATCACAGCCTGGCCGACGGCCTGAACGAACTGGCCCGCCTGTTCGAACGCCTGGCCGAGGAATTCGTCTCCGCCATGGACATCCTCCAGGCCATCCGCAGCGTCGGCGGCCAACCCGTCGGCCTCTCCCCCCTCCAGGCCCACGACCTCTGGACCGACACCGGAAGCCGCAGCGCCCGCACCGAACTCGCCCGCCACACCGGCGCCGAACCCCTCTCCGGCAATCCCCGCCTGAGGCACTGATTGGGTGGGGTGGAAGCCCCCCGATTATGGTATCCTGACCGGTCCCCAATCCCCTGAATTCCACCGGTTTTTTCCATGTCCGAACCGCGCAAGGCCATCGCCCTCATCTCCGGGGGGCTCGACTCCATGCTCGCCGCGAAGGTGATCATGGAGCAGGGCATCCATGTGGAGGGGATCAACTTCTTCACCGGCTTCTGCGTGGAGGGCCACACCCACGCCATTCGCAGCAAGGACCGGCAGCGGCCGAAGCGCAACAACGCCCTGTGGGTGGCCGAGCAGCTCGGTATCAAGCTGCACATCGTCGACGTGATCGAGGAGTACAAGGACGTGCTGCTCAACCCCAAACACGGCTACGGCCAGAACATGAACCCCTGCCTCGACTGCAAGGGCTTCATGGTGCGCAAGGCCCACGAATGGATCCGGGAACACGGCTTCGACTTCATCATCACCGGCGAGGTGGTCGGCCAGCGGCCCATGTCGCAGCGCAAGGACACCATGCCGGTGGTGGCCCGCGAATCGGGCGCGGGCGATCTGCTGCTGCGTCCGCTGTGCGCCAAGCATCTGCCGCCCACCCTGCCTGAGCGCGAGGGCTGGGTGGATCGGGACAAGCTCTACGACTTTTCCGGCCGCACCCGCAAGCCGCAGATGGCCCTGGCCGAGCAGTTCGGCTTTCGCGACTGGGCCACGCCTGCCGGCGGCTGCTGCTTCCTCACCGACAAGGCCTACGCCGACAAGCTGGTGGACATGTGGCAGCACCGCTCCAGCCGCGACTACGATCTGGACGACATCATGCTGCTCAAGGTGGGCCGCCACCTGCGCCCGCGGCCTCACTTCAAGCTGATCATCGCCCGCGACGAGGGTGAGGGAAAGTTCCTGGAGGGCTACCGCAAGCAGTTCACCAGCCTGAAGACCGTCAGCCACGGCGGTCCGCTGGTGCTGATCGACGGCGAGGTGAATGACGACGACATCGAACTGGCCGCCCGCATCGCGGCCCGCTACGGCCAGGGCCGCAGCGCCCCCCAAGTGGCGCTGGAAGTGACGCCCCCCGGCGGCGAGCCCCGCCGCCTCGAGGTGGAACCCCTGCATCCCAACGACATCGATCCGGCCTGGCACGTATGAGCGAAACCCGCGAACTCGACGCCCGCCGCCTGCTCTGCCCCCTGCCGGTGATCCGCACCCAGGACGCCGTCGAGCATATGCAGCCCGGCCAGCGCCTACGCATCATCGCCACCGATCCCGGCGTGAAGAACGACATCCCCGCCTGGTGCCGGATCAACGGCCACAGTGTCGAGTCGATCGAGGAGCAGGGCGACGAGATCCTCATCACCATCACCGTCGGCGAGGGATGACCGGCCCCGGAAGGAAAGAAGAAAACGCCTGCAGGAGCAGCGCGAGCCGCGAAAATCAATGATCACATGACCGATTCCCCCGAAAAAACCGCCCGCCAGCACCGCCACGACGAGACGGTGCGGATCACCGTCATCGGCGCGGTGGTGGACTTCCTGCTGGCCGTGGTGAAGATCGTGGTGGGCTTCCTGGCCCACTCCCAGTCGCTGATCGCCGACGGCATCCACTCCCTCTCGGATCTGGTCACCGACGCGGTGGTGCTGTATGCCGCCCGGCATGCCCATCAGGACGCCGACGAGGATCACCCCTACGGCCACGGCCGATTCGAGACCATCGCCACCGTGGCGCTGGGCATCGCCCTGATGGGCCTGGCGGTGGGCATCGCCCTGGACGCGGTTTACCGGCTGGTGGAGGGCGAGCCCCATGCCCTGCCGGGGGCCGCGGCGCTGGTGGTGGCCGGGCTGTCGGTGCTGTCGAAGGAGATCCTCTACCGATATACCGTGTTCGTGGCCGAGCGTCACAACTCGCCCATGCTCAAGGCCAATGCCTGGCACCACCGTTCCGACGCCCTGTCCTCCGTGGTGGTGCTGTTCGGCGTCGGCGGGGCCATGGCCGGCTACTGGTACCTGGATGGCCTCGCGGCCATCGGCGTGGGCCTGATGATCGCGAAGATCGGCTGGGATCTGGCCTGGAACGCGGTGCGCGAACTGGTGGACACGGCCCTGGAGCCGGAGCGGGTGGAGGCCATCCGCAAGGCGATCCTCGACGTGGACGGGGTCATCTCCCTGCACATCCTGCGCAGCCGGCGCATGGGCGGCGAGGCCCTGGTGGACGTGCACATCCAGGTCTCGCCCACCATCTCGGTGTCGGAGGGCCATTACGTCAGCGAGACGGTGCGCCGGCGGGTGATCGCCGAGATCGACGAGGTGACCGATGTCATGGTGCACATTGACCCGGAGGACGACGAAGCGGTACCCTCGCCTCCGGATCTGCCGCTGCGCAGCGAACTGCTGGAGCGTCTGCTGCGCCACTGGCAGGAGATCGAGGCGGCCCGGCAGATCCTGGACGTGACCCTGCACTATCTGGAAGGGCACATCCAGGTGATTCTGCACCTGCCCGTGGAAACGCTGGCCGAGACTTCGGCCGAGGCACTGGCACGGCGGTTCCGCGAGGCCGCGGTCCCGGAACGCTGTGTTTCGCGGGTGGATCTGTGCTTTCAATGAAGCACTGTTTTGGTGCAAACAATAACAGAGGTGTTCCATTCTGGTGCACCAAGACCGTCAGTTTCGGGGGAATGTCACGCTTTCCTTTTGAAAACAATCGCTTGCCTTGTGGCATGTTTCATGCACCAGGTGGGCATCGGTTTTTTCACGCTAGCCACACTTTTCAATCTCTGGAGAGGCTCACATGTCTGACAACGTTCTGAAGATGATCAAGGACAACGGAGTCAAGTTCGTCGACTTCCGTTTCACCGACACCAAGGGCAAGGAGCAACACGTCTCGGTGCCGGCGCACACCGTGGACGCCGATCTGTTCACCGACGGCAAGATGTTCGACGGTTCCTCCATCGCCGGCTGGAAGGGCATCAACGAGTCGGACATGATCCTGATGCCCGATGCCGAAACCGCCGTGATGGATCCCTTCACCGACGAGCCGACCCTGATCCTCACCTGTGACGTGATCGAGCCGGCCACCGGCCAGGGCTACGAGCGCGATCCCCGCTCCCTGGCCAAGCGCGCCGAGGCCTACCTGAAGTCCACCGGCATCGCCGATACCGCCTACTTCGGTCCCGAGCCCGAGTTCTTCGTCCTCGACGACGTGCGCTGGGGGGCCGACATGAGCGGCGCCTTCTACAAGGTGGACTCGGAAGAGGCCGACTGGAACTCGGAAAAGGTCTACGAAGACGGCAACATCGGCCACCGTCCCGGTCCCAAGGGCGGCTACTTCCCGGTGCCCCCGGTCGACTCCCTGAACGACATGCGCGCCGCCATGGTCCTGGCCATGGAAGAGATGGGCGTGGTCTGCGAGGTGCATCACCACGAAGTGGCCACCGCCGGCCAGTGCGAGATCGGCACCCAGTTCAACACCCTGGTGCGCCGCGCCGACTGGAACCAGATCCTCAAGTACTGCGTGCACAACGTCGCGCACATCTACGGCAAGACCGCCACCTTCATGCCCAAGCCGCTGGTGGGTGACAACGGCAACGGCATGCACGTGCACCAGTCGCTGGCCAAGGACGGGCAGAACCTGTTCTCGGGCGATCAGTACGGCGGCCTCTCCGAGCTGGCCCTGTACTACATCGGCGGCATCATCAAGCACGCCAAGGCCCTCAACGCCCTGACCAACGCCTCCACCAACTCCTACAAGCGTCTGGTGCCCGGCTTCGAGGCCCCCGTGCTGCTGGCCTACTCGGCCCGCAACCGCTCCGCCTCCATCCGCATCCCCTACGTCTCCAACCCGAAGGCCCGACGCATCGAGGTGCGCTTCCCGGATCCCACCGGCAACCCGTACCTGTCCTTCTCGGCCATGCTCATGGCCGGCCTCGACGGCATCCAGAACAAGATCCACCCGGGCGATGCCGCCGACAAGGATCTCTACGAGCTGCCGCCGGAAGAGCTCAAGGACATCCCCACCGTCTGCTCCTCGCTGGAAGAGGCCCTGGAGAACCTGGACAAGGATCGCGCCTTCCTCACCGCCGGCGGCGTGTTCACCGACGACATGATCGACGCCTACATCGAACTCAAGATGGAAGAAGTCACGCGCCTGCGCATGACCACCCATCCCGTCGAGTTCGACATGTACTACTCGCTCTGATCGACGGTCCGTCAGCGCAAGAGAAAACGCCCCCGCATTTGCGGGGGCGTTTTCGTCTGTGCGACCCCCTTTCCGCGTTCTGAAAAAGCCATGATGCAGGCTGGCGCAAGCGCAGCGGAGCCGGCAACGCCCGCATGTCGGTGTTCCGGAACCGGCGATTCTCCTTTCGGTTGTCCTGCCACAGCGATTCGTCTATTCTCGGGGCATGCGCATCCTGATCCTGCTGCTGTCCCTGAGCCTTTCCCTGTCCCTCGCGGCACAGGAAAAGGTTTACAAGAAGGTCCATCCCGACGGCACCGTCGAATACAGCGACAAGCCCATCGAAGGCGGCGAACTGATGAACGTCCCCAGGGGCACGATCATCACCATGCCCAAGCCCTCCGGCTTCAAGGCGGCGGAAACCACCGCCGATCGCAAGGCCGCCGCCCGCAAGCAGGCCGAGGAACACGCTGCGGCCTATACCCGTTTCGAGATCCTGCGGCCGAAGGACGACGAAGCCATCCGCAGCAACGCCGGCAACCTGACCGCCCAGCTCGCCCTCGAGCCCGGCATCGTCGAAGGCGACCGGCTGCGCTGGAAGCTCGACGGCAATCCCATCGAAGGCGCCGGCGGCCTCACCCTGATCCTGCGCAACGTGGATCGCGGCACCCACACCCTGCAGGCGGAAATTCTCGACGCCGACGGCAAGGTGGTCAAGCGCACCCCCGTCATCACCTTCCATCTCCTGCGCTACGCCGGCGGCCCGGTCCCCCTCGGCCAGACCCCCTCCACCCCGACCGGCCTGCCCCAATAAGAAGTTCCAAATATCAGACCATGGTGCGTCGTGTGCACTGAGCCCTGCGGGACAGGGAGCCGTTTCGTGACCTTCGGCCGCAGGGATGCGGCCGTAGAGCCTACAGGGATGTATTCACGGCGCGTCACGAAACGGCTCCCTGTCCCGCAGGGCGATGTTGGTATCAGATACCCCCGTCTGACTGATCCGGTATTTGGAACTTTCATTTAACCCGAGATCATGCCGAGCGGGCTTCAGCCCGACACGCCACCCAGTTTGCACCAATTTGGTGCAAATAATCCGCCCATCGGTTATCCTGTTTGCCCACATATCGCCCTTTTCCACCCGTCGCCAGCTTTTGGCCGACCGCCGCCCATTCCCAACCTGTTGTTTATATTGACAATATTTTTTGATAACCCGGAAACCCCATGCGTCTTCGAACGTCCTTGCGGGTTTGGTTTGGTTTTTGCACAACCCAGGCCATGGTGGCTGTCATGAGCGATGACAAATCGGTGCAGGGGCGGGTGCTCGACGGCATGGCCACCGCCCTGCTGCTGTTCGACGGGCGGCTGCGGCTGGAATACATCAACCCGGCCGGCGAGAACCTGTTTTCCGTCAGCGCCCGGCATCTGCTCGGGCAGCCGTTCCACGCCCTGATCGACGAAGAGGAAGGCCTGGCCCGGCAGATACGGGGCGTGCTCGAGGAGCAGCACCCCCTGACCCGCCACGAAGTGGCGCTGGGCCTGGGCAACCAGCCGCGGGCCATGTTCGACCTCACGGCCCTGCCGCTGCTGGATCCGGGCCAGCCGCAGGAGCTGCTGCTGGAACTGCATCCGGTCAACCGCCTGCTGCAGATCGCCCGCGAAGAGGGCAAGCTGGCCCAGGAACGCACCACCCGCGAGATCCTGCGCGGCCTGGCCCACGAGGTGAAGAACCCCCTCGGCGGCCTGCGCGGCGCGGCGCAGCTGCTGGAACGCCAGCTCGACAGCGAGGAACTGAAGGAATACACGCAGGTCATCATCGACGAGGCCGACCGCCTGCAGACCCTCATGGATCGCATGCTCGGCCCCGTGCGCCTGCCGCGCATGGCGTCCCTGAACATCCATGCCGTGCTGGAACGGGTGCTGCGCCTCATGCAGGCCGAGGAGCGTGGCGGCGTGCGCCTCGAGCGCGACTACGATCCCAGCATCCCCGAGGTGCTGGGCGATGCCGATCAACTGGTGCAGGCGCTGCTCAACATCGTGCGCAACGCCCGCCAGGCGGTGGACGACGAAACCGGCCGCATCACCCTGCGCACCCGGATCGAGCGCATGTGCACCATCGGCCGGCAGCGCCATGCCCTGGCGGCGCGCATCGAGGTGATCGACAACGGTCCCGGGATCCCCGAAGAGATGCAGGAGCGGATCTTCTTTCCCATGGTGACCGGGCGAGCCGACGGGACCGGCCTCGGCCTGTCCATCGCCCAGAACATCGTGCAGCAGCACGAAGGGGCGATCACCCTGCACTCGGTGCCGGGGCGCACCGTGTTCACCCTGTTGCTACCAATTCAATGAACCAGGAACGCAAGTCATGAGCAAGGAACAGGTCTGGGTCGTGGACGACGACCGCTCGATCCGCTGGGTGCTGGAGAAGGCCTTCCGCCAGGCCGACATGGCCGTGCGCAGCTTCGAAGATGCCGAGTCGGTGCTCGACGCCCTGCACCGCGAACAGCCGGACACCATCATCAGCGACATTCGCATGCCCGGCATCGACGGGCTGGAACTGCTGGAACGGATCCATGCCGCCCATGCGGATCTGCCCGTGATCATCATCACCGCCCACTCGGATCTCGACGCTGCCGTCTCCGCCTACCAGGGCGGCGCCTTCGAATACCTGCCCAAGCCCTTCGACGTGGACGAGGCGGTGGAACTGGCGCGGCGCGCCATCAAGCACCACCGCGAGCTGCACCGCGCACCGGAGAGCGCCGAGCAGGTGTCGATGGAGATCATCGGCGAGGCGCCCTCCATGCAGGAGGTGTTTCGCGCCATCGGCCGCCTCTCGCGCTCCAACATCACCGTGCTCATCAACGGCGAATCGGGCACCGGCAAGGAGCTGGTGGCCCACGCCCTGCACCGCCACAGTCCGCGGGCCGGCAAGCCCTTCATCGCCCTCAACATGGCCGCGATTCCCCGGGATCTGCTGGAATCGGAACTCTTCGGCCACGAGAAGGGCGCCTTCACCGGCGCCAACAGCACCCGCCAGGGCCGCTTCGAGCAGGCCGACGGCGGCACCCTGTTCCTCGACGAAATCGGCGACATGCCCGCCGAGCTGCAGACCCGCCTGCTGCGGGTGCTGGCCTCCGGCGAGTTCTACCGGGTGGGCGGCCACCAGCCCATCAAGGTGGACGTGCGGATCATCGCCGCCACCCACCAGAACCTGGAAGAACGGGTCGCCGCCGGCGAGTTTCGCGAGGATCTGTTCCACCGCCTCAACGTGATCCGGATCCACCTCCCCGCCCTGCGCGAGCGGCGCGAGGACATCCCCCTGCTGGCCCGCCACTTCCTGCGCCGCGCCGCCGAGGAACTGGACACCGATCCCAAGACCCTCGATGCCGAGACCGCCGAATACCTCTCCCGCCTCGACTGGCCCGGCAACGTCCGCCAGCTCGAGAACACCTGCCGCTGGCTCACGGTCATGGCGCCGGGCCAGACCATCCACCTCGACGACCTCCCCCCCGAGCTGGCGCAGGACGGCAGCCGCCAGCGCCCGGCCGGCGACTGGGTCGAAGCCCTCCAGCAGTGGGCCGCCCGCCAGCTCGCCGGCGGCGAAACCGAACTCCTCGACAAGGCCCTCCCCGCCTTCGAGAAGACCCTGATCCGCACCGCCCTGCAACAGGCCGGCGGCCGCCGCCAGGACGCCGCCCGCCTCCTCGGCTGGGGCCGCAACACCCTCACCCGCAAGATCAGGGAACTGGGCCTGGACGACGTCTGAGGTTCAATCGCGAATCGAGGTGTGGCGGCTTTCCCCCACTTGCCTTGGCGGCATAATGCAGGCAAAGTGAGTGTGGAAACAGCCGTGCTGCCGAGCAGAGAAAAGGAGTCTGGTTGTCTTGGCTGATATTGCGCGCACGGGCAGGCCCCGTGGTTCCGTTCTCGAGCGTCCCCGTCTCACCGGCGCCATCCGCGGCGCGTTCCGGCAGTTTCCGGTGGTTGCCCTGTGCGCGCCGGCCGGCATGGGCAAGTCGATCCTCGCCCGGCAGTATGCGGATTCGGAGGAACGGCCGGTTGCCTGGTGGCGCATGCCGCAATCCCCCGACGATCCCGCCCGGCTGGCCTGGGCCTGGTTGCGATCGCTTCACGCCATGGTGCCGGATGCCGTCATCCGCCGCTGCGAGGCCGAGCTGGCCGATGCCCAGGGCGACACCGAAGCCCTGTTGCGCCGCCTGCGGGACATCGTGGCGCGCCTCGGCGAGCTGTTCCCCGAAGGCTGGCTGCTGGTGCTGGACGATCTGCACCACGCGCGTGGCCGCCGGGCCGCCCTGCGCTTCGTCGCCGTCATGGTGGAGGCACTGCCCCCGCGGGCCATGCTGATCGTCACCAGCCGTATCGACCTGGCGGCGCTGAACGTGCCCTGGCGCACGAAGGCGCAGGAATTCGATGAAGCCGCCCTGCGCTTCTCAGACGCGGAAGTGCACGCCTGGTTTCGCCTGGCCCGTGGCCAGCACCTGTCAGCCGAACGCCTTGCGGCCCTGCAGGAGAAACTTCACGGCTGGCCGCTGGCCCTGGCGATGCTCTCCCACGCAGGTCGGGATCCGCTGGCACGACTCGATCGCGCCGATTCCATCGAACAGCTCGCCACGGAGATCTTCGGCAAGCTCTTCGAGAGTCTTCCGCCAGGGCTGCAGGGCAGGCTGCCGGGTCTGGCGCTGGTGGACGAATTCACGCCGGCGGAGGCCGGCCGGCAGATCGCCTGGCCACACTGGCAGGCGGAACTGGAAACGCTGGCGCAGGCCGGCGTGGCCCGGCGTTGCGCGGAAGGCAACGATCGGAACACGCCCTGGAGTCTGCATCCCCTGTTTGCAACCTGGCTCGCCAGCCGGCTGGACGCCGGGGACCGGGAGGCCAGAAGGGCGGCCTGCGTGCTGGCGGGTCACTGCCTGGCCGCGCAGGGCGACGGTCTCATGGCCGCGCAGCGTTTCCTGGAGGCGGAGCAGGCCGAGCTGGCTGCGCGCACGCTGCTCGAAGCGGGCATGCGCGAGCTGCGGCGTGGCCGTTATCAGGCCATCCTCGAGGTCACTTCCCGGCTTCCCGAACCGCTGCTGCGTTCCAGTGCCTGGCTGTTGCTGCTGCACGGATCGGCACAGCTGGAAATGTCGCGGGCCGAGAGCGACAGGTGGCTTCAGGCCGCCGAGGCGCAGTTCCGGCGCGAAGAGAATCCCCATGGCGAGTTGCTGGCCCTGGTCCAGCGCGTCCATTACCACGGCCTGTTGCTGGGCCAGCCGCTGGCGAGCCTGCGCCTGCTCGAGCGGGCAGAGGCGCTTTACGCACGGCAGGGGTCCGCGATGGAGCCCTATGCCCTGGCCAAGATCGACGCCTATCTCGGTATCGCCAACCTGATGATACGGGCCGAACACGATGTCGCGCGTCGGCACCTCCTGCGCGCCCTGGGCGTGGCCGAGCAGGCGGGCATGGTCAATGTCGCCGTGCGACTGCGCTACTTCCTGGCGCTGCAGAAGATGATGCTCGGCCAGTACGCCGTGGTGCAGGACGACCTGGAACGGCTCTGGCGGGATCTGGCCAGCCCCTTCGTCACCGCGTCCACGCGCCAGATGGCGCTGGCGGCCTTCCTGAACTGGTACCAGCTGCAGGGGGAATACCGCACGCTCCTCGCCTGGCTCGACAGGGCGGCCGCCCAGGCGCCCCGGGAGGGCGAGGCGGTGATGGCCTTCATCGTCAAGTGGCGCGCCGAAGCCCTGGACGCCCTCGGCCGATCTTCCGATGCCTGTGCCCTGTTGCAGGAAGCCCTGAACCACCCGCTCGTCGCAAAATCGGAACTCCTGCGCGGTTTGCTGCTGGACAGGCTGGCCATCGCCCGGCTGCACAACGGAAACCGCGAACAGGGCATGGAAACCGCCCGCAAGGCCTGCCGCCTTCACCTGCGGGTGGGCGATCCGCACCAGGCCGGCTACAACCACATCAGTCACGCGGTGGCCTGCCTGCTGACCGGAGACGGGGAGACCGCATCGGCGCTGCTCGAAGAGGCCGTGACCCTTGCCGAGCGGATTGCCAAACCCCAGGTCCTGGCAGCGGGGCGCCTGTATCAGGCCCTGCTGGCCCTGGACCGGGGAGATCGCGCGGCCGCGCAACGGTGCTTCGAGGCCTTTGCCGAGCTGATCGAGCGCCACGGCATGCGTGCCTGCGCCGACTGGCAAAACGACCTGCTCCTGCCCCTGTTCGAACGGGCGGTCACGGAGGGATGGGCGCCGTCCGTGACGCGCCGCCTGCTGGCCAGCCACTGGGACATGGCCGTCGAGGAGGGGCAGATCCGCCGTCGCCTGCATCTCGATCTGCTCGGCGGCGTGCGCCTGGGTTTTGGAGAGACGGCAAGCCTGTCGGGTGACGCCTTCACCGCCCGCGAACGGCAGATCCTGATCCTGCTGGCAATGACGCCCAGACACGTCCTGCCGGTGAACGAAATCCTGGCCAGTCTGTGGCCGGATTCCCCGGAGGACAAGGCCCGGCGCGCCCTCGACACGACCCTGGCACGGCTGCGAACGAAACTGCGCAAGTCGCTCGGCGCCGACGCCGCCGGGCATGTGCCGCTGCGCAACGGCATCCTCTCCCTGCAGGCGGTCATCCTGGATGCGGATGAGTTTGCCGAAAGGATCCGCACCGGCCTCGAAGCGGCGCGCAACGGCCATGCCTGGCGCGCCACCGAATCCCTCGAGGCAGGTCTTGCCCGCTACCACGGCCCCTTCGCGGCAGACGAACAGGCCCTGTCCGACATCGACGCCCACCGCGCCGGCCTGGCCGAGCTTCACGCCGGGGGCGCCTGCACCCTCGCCGATCTCCTCGAGGCCGCCGGCAGGCCCGACGAAGCCATGCACCACCTCGACACCGCCCTCCGCCTCCAGCCCCGCTCCCCGGCAATCCTCCGCGCCCTCTACCGCCGCTGCTGCGACCGCGGCCTCACGGCCCGCGCCGAATCCCTCCTGCGCCACGCCAGCAACGTGTTGGGCGTAGATCTCCATTCCGAATGACACGCAACCGAACCGCCGGATCACCCCGCTGACGCCATCGTTCCCGACCGGTTTTCGACCCTTGGACCGGACGGCGTTTTGCGATGACAACGATATTTCTTTTGTTATAGGAGGCATTGCAGACCGGCGGTGTAAGAATTTTGTATGAAAGTAATTTGCCAGCCTGAAGTAAAACCAGCAGTCTTTGCCGAGATGTTGCGAAACATCGTATTTCGACAGCCTGTGGCTCTGACTGTTCGTACTACAAAGGCCACGTGAGATTTTCAACGTTATGTATGAGGGCTATAAAATGCTCAAAGATAAGATGAACGAAATTGGCAAGGGGCTGTTTGCAGTCTTTGGCATCACTGCGGTTTTTGTTCTCGCAGCGTGCGGTGGTGGCTCGCAATCTGTGAATACAGATTCTAAACAGGCGATTAAATATGCAGCGGTCAATGAACAAATAGGGGTATCGGACTCGCGGCTGTCAAATATTTATTGGGTAGATGGAAAAAAAGAACTTGTTGGGATACTCGAAAAAAAAGAACCGAATACTGGTGAATTTAAGATCAATGGAATTGGTCATATGACTGAAGGAGGTGATTACGTTGAATATCTGTTTGACTCAAGTGGAAGGGTTGTAACGATAAAAGGCCATGATGGATCCAGAATCAACCTAACTTACCAATCAGACAGTGATGTTCAAATCGAGATTGTGGATTCAAGAAACAACGTTCTTGTTTCCGCAACGTCCCAGCTAGACCCAAAAGTCCTGATTGAAATTCAAGGCTTATTTAAACAATTGAATCAAAATTCGTCACCTACTGTTAGTGGTCAAGGAAATGGACTATTGGTTGCCGCTACGAATAATAATGCTGTTTATACAACATGGGATTTGTGGGCCATGCAAATGGCCGGCCTTGTATTGAATGGCGTAGGCTGTGTTGCCTCCGTCGCTGCTGTCTCAACTGGAGTGCTTTCTCCTCTTGGGGTTATGGGTGCAGCTTATTCATGCACCTCATTCATGACGACGGCAGCAGCATTGAGCACTGGATCAGAAAAACTTGAGCTTGTTTCAAATATTATGAATTCCGCAGGATGTGCTTTTGATAAAACCGGAGCGTCATGTCTGGCGAGTCTTTCAGATCAAGTTTATCTTTCTGCTGGAGATATAATAAATGTGAGCGCAGTAGCAACTTCTTCAGGTGTGGTAATGTTGAATTGGGAAGGATCGGTGGAACGTTATCGGATATATTATTCAGTTTATCCTGATGAGACAGCCTCAACGCTGCTGGCCGATAATATATATGGTGCAGGTTATCTGCATGTCAGTCTTGATCCTGGCAAAAAATATTTTTACAAAATCAAGGCAATTGGTCCGCAAGGTCAGGATTTGTCTGGCATTACAAAGGTTGTGAATGTAACTGTGCCAGCTTCTGCTGTTCCTCCAGCATCAGCTTCGATATCTGACGCTTTTGTGTTAGAGGTATATACTGGCGCTACAGTGGATCTTGGGTTGGTAGAGCAAGGCCTTCAGCAAGCAGTTTATCCACTTGGCTCGACAGTAACGGTTGCTAACGGTATTGCTTCTTGGTCGTGGAATGCTGAATCATTGTTTTCAAGGCCCGGTTTTTTTGATGTGCGTTTCGGTGAGGCCCTGGATCTATCCATAGAAGCAAGTATTAGTGCTGATGGTGTGATGAGGTTCGTCACGAAAGATCCGCACCCTGAACACCATCTTGCTATATTGACAGCGGGTTCTGGGGCATGGAATTATCATGCTCTGCCTATCGGGACATTATTGCCGCCTGGTGAATATGATTTCTCGCCTGAGCATTGGCTTGTTACAAAAAGCTTTGCACGGAGAGGTTTGCTCGCATGGTTTGCTGTTCAATTATATTCTGGTCTGTATGCTTCAGGTGCGATTTTGTCTGGTCCTGTAAATACTGCGGATCTGTGGAAGGTTGACTGGCAATTTTATAATGGTTTCAATGAGCAATTGACGGTCATGAATTCCTATCTATGGCATCATCAGATGGACTATGCATGGTATAATGAATATCTAAGGCCGATTCATGAGTTGGCCAACAGGCTCTGGTCACCCATCGCTAAAACACCAGATCAGAATGCAACATTGTCAAGGGCATTCGATGTGGATTATCTAAATGCATCGTCAATTGCTGTCTCTATGTATGTTGGTGGGGATAATGGAAATATCTCAAATGCTAGGGTGATTGGTATTAGTGGGTATCCTGGTTTTTTTGAATCAACAAGTGGATGGGAACTTGATTGTGTTGTAGGTTCTGCCTCGTGCAGTGTTTCTACAACAGGAGTCAGCGATTCGCTACACGTTACCGTTTTTGGTCAATACCCGGATAGAGTCGAAATGGATTTGTCGACAACATGGTCTGTTACTCAAGCAAGTGTGGGGATTGCTGTATTTGGGGATGTTTCAAGTCGCAACAATGAAGAGACGCCGCAGCCTGGAGATGACGCTAACCCATTGCCTATGAAATGGGTTGTTCCAGCTGGTGGGCTTGTAAATTGATGGAATCGCGAGGAAAACTTTATTGAAAAATGCCAAAGCGTGATGCGCTCTGACCTTGATGATAACTCTGCGTGGCATGGGCCACGCAGAGTTTCATGTTACAGATATATGTGCTAAAAGTTACTCCACACAAGGCCAAGGAGTCATGCCCTGCGAAAGCTATTCTTTGACGAACATGCAATTCACTCAAAATTGGTTCCTGCGCAGTGTAAGTCTCGCGAAAGTTTAAGTCATGTGTTTACCCTCGTGTTCCCTACTCCGACCCTGAACGAAACCATGCAGAATCGTCTCCCGGTGCCCGAACGGTTTCCATGAGGGGGCGATTACATTGGGCATGTCGGAGCGCCGGAGCAGGGTGGCGGGGGCGAGGGTGAATTCGCCGTAGCGGGCGTTGATGGCGTCCATCACGGCGTTGCCGGGGCCATGGGCAGGGGTGTCGAAGAGGCCGAGCTGGCCGTCGGCGGGGCGGGGATCGAGGGCGCGGATCTGCACCTGGAAGATGCCCTGGCCGCGCCACTGGTCGTGCAGCAGGCGGCGGGCGAGGCGGTAGATCCGCCGGCCGTCGTCGGTGGGCGCTTCGCTGCGGTAGTGATCGGCCAGCCAGCTGTCGCGGGTGGCCAGGCCGATGAAGAAGGTCTGTGCCAGCATGGCGTGGCGGCGCAGGCGCGCGCCCACCTTCTCGCTCATGTGCAGCAGAAACACCCGCAGCACCCGCGGATCGCGGGTGTCCGGCGGCATCACCTTGCCGTGACCGATGCTCTTCGGCGGCGGCACGTCGGTGCGCACCGGCTCGCTGTCGAGCCCCTGGCACATCAGCCAGACCCGCCGCCCCGGATTGCCGAAGCGCCGCGCCAGTTCGCCGATGGGCAGGCGGGCCATGTCGCCACAGGTGATCACGCCACGGGCGGCGAGGAAGTCGCCGATTCCCCTGTTGATGCCGCACAATTCGGTCACTGGCACCTCGCGCAGCGCGGCCCGGGCCTCCCAGGGCGGAATCACCGTGAAGCCGTCGGGCTTGCGCAGCTTGGCGGCGTACTTGGCGGTGGTCTTGTCGCCGGAGAGCCCCACCGAGCAGGGCACGCCGGAGGCGGCCATGGCCGCCGCCTTGAGCAGCCGGGCGATGCGCTCCGGCGGGCCGTGCAGTTTCTGGCAGCGGGTCACGTCCACGAAGGCCTCGTCCACCGAGAAGATCTCCACGTCGGGACACACGTCGTGCAGGGCCTGCATGATGGCGCGGGACACCTCGGCATAGCGCTCGGGCCGGGCCGGGCGCTGGATCAGATCCGGGCAGCGTTCCAGGGCCTCGCGCAGGCGCATGCCGGTATGCACCCCGTGCGCCCGTGCCTCGTAGGAGCAGGTGATGATGCAGGTGCCGGTGGTGCCGTTGGTGATGGCCACGGGCCGGCCGCGCAGGTTCGGATCGTCGCGCTGCTCGATGCCGGCGAAGAAGGCGTTCATGTCCAGGAGCACGATGGCACGTTTCCAGAAACGGGACGGACTCATGGGTTCAGGGGAATGTATGGTTGGTGAGTACTCGCATCGAAGAAAGGAGGCCGAACTGTCGTTCTCCTTACGTTCTCCATAATAGAGAACCTTGAGAGAACGATCAAGCCGCTTGTGGCTCGCCGGTTTTGGCGCGATGATGGCCGTCAATGACGGAACTGGACTTCTATCTCGCCCAGCTTTCGCCGGTGCTCGCGGTGCTGGTGACCGTGCTGCACCTCACCGGGCTGGTGATGGCGGTGGTGGCCCTGCTCAATGCGCGCACCCCCCAGGGGGCCATCGCCTGGTCGCTGTTCCTGGTGATGTTTCCGGTGCTGGGGCTGCCGGTGTATTTCGTCTTCGGCGAGCGCAAGTTCGTCGGCTACGTGCGCGCCCGCCGGGCCGGGCGCCAGCCCCTGCAGGCGCTGGCCCGGTCGGTGGCGGCGCGGCACCTGCCGGCGCTGAAGGCGGAGTTCCGCGGCCGGGCGCGGGATCTGTCGGTATTCGAGGAACTGGCGGCCATGCCCTTCACCGTGGGCAACCGGGGCCGGCTGCTGATCGACGGCGAGGCGACCTTCGAAGCCATCTTCGCCGGCATCGCAGCGGCGCAGGACTACCTGCTGGTGCAGTTCTATATCGTTCACGACGACGAAATCGGCCGTGAACTGCAGGCGCGGCTGATCACCCGGGCGCAGGCCGGGGTGCGGATCCACTTCATGTACGATGCCATCGGCAGTTTCGATCTGCCCGAGGCCTACCTGGCCCGTCTGCGCCAGGCGGGCATCGCAGTGCAGGCCTTTCACGGCCGCACCCGGCGTCATCCCCACCGCTATCAGCTCAACTTCCGCAATCACCGCAAGATCGTGGTGGCCGACGGCCTGTCCGCCTGGGTGGGCGGCCACAACGTGGGCGACGAATACCTGGGCCGGGATCCCGACCTCAGCCCCTGGCGCGACACCCACGTGGAAATCCACGGCCCTGCCGTGCTGGGGATCCAGCTCGCCTTCCTGGAGGACTGGCATGCCATGACCGGAGAGATCCCGGCGCTGGCCTGGGACGTGGCGCCCCGGCCGGAGAACCAGCGGGTGTTGGTGCTGCCCAGCGGTCCGGCCGACGATCTGGAGACCTGCGGCCTGATGTTCACCGAGATCATCCACATGGCCCGCAAGCGCCTGTGGATCGTCAGCCCCTACTTCGTGCCCGACGACACCATCGTCAGCGCCCTGCAACTCGCCGCCCTGCGCGGGGTGGACGTGCGCCTGATGATTCCCGAGAAGGCCGATCACCGCCTGGTGTACATGGCGAGCTTCGCCTACCTGGAGGAAACCCTGCCGGTGGGGATCCGGATCTTCCGCTATCGCCGGGGCTTCCTGCACCAGAAGGTGTTCCTGATGGACGACACCCTGGCCGGCGTGGGCACGGCGAATCTCGACAACCGCTCGATCCGCCTCAACTTCGAGATCTTCCTGCTGTTCGCCGACGCCGCCTTCGTGCGCGACACGCAGGCCATGCTGGAGGCGGATTTCCGCCAGTGCCGCGAACTCGACATGCGCGAATTCGAACATCGCCCCTGGCTCTTCCGCCTCGGCGCCCGGGTGGCAAGGCTGTTTGCGCCCGTGTTGTGAGTGGCGGGTAGCCGTCCCGTCCATGCAGGCCGGCTCAAGCGCAGCGGAGCCGGCATGGCAGCCCGGGATGTTTGTCATGGTTTTATGTGAGCATGGAGCCCTGGAGGTTGGGGGACGCGTTTCGTGACCGTCGGCCGCAGGGATGCGGCCGTCGCGCCTACAGGGACGTATTCACGGCGTGTCACGAAACGCGTCCCCCAACCTCCAGGGCGTGCCTGATGTTGGATCAATGGCCAAGGGCGTTCGGGAACTGGCAGAAGCGAACCGCCTGTTCGTTACCGTAATCCTTGTCCTACACCGCTTTCCGCACGCGCCGACAGGCAGCGGGCGTGCCGTGATCTATGCTGGAATCGAAGGAATGACGGAAAAGACAGGGAAAGAGGAGGAACAGGCATGACAGGCAAAGACAGCCAGCCGGAACGCAATCCCCCCTATCCGCCGTTTCGGTCGGATCGGTTTCATTGCGAGAACGGGCAGTGGTACTTCGCCGTGCGGCGCGGCCCCGATCAGGGCCCCTTCGCCAGCCGGGCGGAGGCGGAAGCCGCGCTGGAGCGGTTTCTGACCGAGCAGCTCGAGGTCCAGCGGCAACGCCGTGAGCGCCGCTTCGGCCGTCACCCCGCCCTGGCCACGCGCTGGTGAGCCGGGGCGGCGATCATTTCCCCCCGAGCAGCGCCTCGCGCAGATCCGCATCGGCCGGTGCCTCGCCCAGCCACACCGCCAGCAGTGCCCGGTTGAAGTCGGCCCCCTCGATGGTGCCGGCCAGCCTGCCGTTGATCCAGACCTGCGTTCCGTGGTCCGGCAGGTAGTCGAGATCGATCACGTCGCCCCGTTTCACGTCCGGAAACAGCCCATTGAAGCGATCCAGCCGGGCGCGCAGCCCGGCCAGGGCCGCTTCCGGCTGATTGGCCTCGAAACCCTCGTTCCAGCCCCTGATCAGCTTCTCCCGCGCCACCTCGTCGTAGAGAAAGACCATCCTCACCCGCTTCGGCCCCGCCGCGGCGAACACGCCTTCGGGCGTGGACACCGGCCCGGGCAGATACAGCGCGCCCACGTAGATCTTGAAGAAGAACTTGCGCCGCACCCCGGCCCCGTTGAGCACCAGCGGCGTGGCGTCGCCGCGCAGCGTGACTGTTTCGGGCAACGCAACCCCGGCCACCTCCCGCGCCTGTGACGGCAGAGCGAGCAGCAAGGCGAACAGCAGCGGCAAGCGGCGAATCATGGCGATCCCCTCCGTATGATGGTGGTGACGGCTTGTGGATTACCCACTGTGGGTACTATACTGCTCGTTATGGGTAATTTGTCAACAGCCAGGCACTCACGGTCAACACGCCGCAAGGGGGCCGCAGACAACCCTGCGCCCATGAGTCTGGCTGATGCCCTGTTTACCAAGACCCAGCAACGGGTCCTGGCACTGTTGTTCGGCGAGCCCGGGCGCAGTTTCTACACCTCCGAGCTGATCGACCGCATCGGCGCCGGTTCCGGCGCCGTCCAGCGCGAACTCAGGCGCCTTGCCGAGAGCGGCCTGGTGACCGTCAAGCGCATCGGCAATCAGAAGCACTACCAGGCAAACCCTGAATCACCGGTGTTCAGGGAGCTGTGCGGCCTGGTGAGAAAGACCGTGGGCCTGGCCGAACCGATCCGCGAATCCCTGGAGCCGTTGGCAGACCGCATCCGGTTTGCCACGATCTATGGCTCTGTCGCCAGGGGAGTGGATACGGCCGCCAGTGACATCGATCTGCTGATCGTTGCCGATGGTGTCACATTGGAGGAGGTGTACCATGTGCTTGCGCCCGTGGAGGAAGCCCTGGGCCGCAAGATCAACCCCACTCTGTATACATTGAACGAATTCGAAGACCGGAAAGAGCGCGGCAACCCGTTTCTTTGCCGTGTGCTGTCGGGTGACCATATCGTGCTGACAGGAGCCGAAAATGGGTGACCAGCAGCTCGAAAACCTGGTCCGTATCGGTCAGCTCAAGACCGAGCCGCCGGCAGAAGCTGAAATTCAGGGCCTGGTACATTCAGGCCTGCGTCGGCTGGACGACGCGGAACGTCCGGAACTCAGTCTCGAAAGCCGTTTCGATCTGGCCTACAACGCGGCCCATGCCCTGGCGCTTGCAGCGTTGCGACTTCGGGGCTTTCGTTCGGAGTCCCGTTACCTGGTGTTCCAGTGTCTCCGGCATACGGTGGATCTGCCTGTTGAGCAGTGGCGCGTGCTCGATCAGGCTCACCGCAAGCGCAACCTGGCCGAATACGAAGGGTATATGGATGTGGACGAACAACTGGTCGCTGCCACCTTGCGTGTCGCTCGTCAGGTGGCAGCGTGGGTCAAGGCGCTTGCCGGTGATTGAGCGGCCCAATTGATGTGACAGGTTTGTCCCTGACAGGCTGTCGAAAAACGGTGTTTTTCAACTGCCTGTCAACACCCCTGCTGTCCGGGCGATCCTTTCCTGTCCGGTCAATGCAGGCAGCAGCGCTTGTATTTCTTCCCGCTGCCCCAGGGGCCCGGGCGCAGGGGCTTCCGGGTTGGCGAAAATGTAACCATCCCCGTACAATACCCGCCCTCTCCCCCAAGGATTCCCCTGGCGCATGATCTACGCGGATACCTTCGACGTCATCGTGGTCGGCGGCGGCCATGCCGGCACCGAGGCGGCCCTGGCCGCAGCCCGGAGCGGCGCGCGCACACTGCTTTTGACGCATAACCTCGACACCCTCGGCCAGATGAGCTGCAACCCGGCCATCGGCGGGATTGGCAAGGGGCACCTGGTCAGGGAGATCGACGCCCTCGGCGGGCTGATGGCGCGGGCCACCGACCGGGCCGGGATCCAGTTCCGGATCCTCAATGCCTCCAAGGGGCCGGCGGTGCGCGCCACCCGCGCCCAGGCCGACCGCCAGCTCTACCGCCAGGCGGTGCGCGAGGCGCTGGAGCGTGAGCCGAATCTCACCCTCTTCCAGCAGGCGGTGGAGGATCTGGTGGTGGAAGGCGACCGGGTCACCGGCGTGATTACCCAGCTCGGAATCACCTTCCGGGCCCGGGCGGTGGTGCTCACCGTGGGCACCTTCCTCGGCGGGCGGATCCACGTGGGGCTGGCCTCCCACGAGGGCGGGCGGGCCGGCGATCCGCCGGCCAACGCCCTGGCCGCGCGCCTGCGCGAGCTGCCCTTCCGGGTCGAACGGCTCAAGACCGGCACCCCTCCGCGCATCGATGGGGCCAGCATCGACTGGCGCAGGCTCGAGCCCCAGCCGGGCGACACGCCGGTGCCGGTGTTCTCCTTCCTCGGCTCGCCCGACGAGCACCCGGAACAGGTTCCCTGTCACATCACCCACACCACGGCGCGCACCCACGAGATCATCCGTGGCGGCCTGGACCGTTCGCCCATGTATAGCGGTGTCATCGAGGGCGTGGGGCCGCGCTACTGTCCCTCCATCGAGGACAAGGTGGTGCGCTTCGCCGAACGCGAGTCGCACCAGATCTTCGTCGAGCCCGAAGGGCTGAACACCCGCGAGGTCTATCCCAACGGCATCTCCACCAGCCTGCCCTTCGACGTGCAGCTCGAGTTCGTGCGCAGTATCCGCGGCTTCGAGAACGCCCACATCACCCGCCCCGGCTACGCCATCGAATACGACTTCTTCGACCCGCGGGATCTGAAACCCTCGCTGGAGACGCGCCACCTGGCGAGCCTGTTCTTCGCCGGCCAGATCAACGGCACCACCGGCTACGAGGAGGCGGCCGCCCAGGGGCTCATCGCCGGCCTCAACGCGGCCCGCGCCGCCCGCGGCGAGGCCCCCTGGACGCCGGGGCGCGACGAGGCCTACATCGGCGTGCTGATCGACGATCTCATCACCCTCGGCACCAGCGAGCCCTACCGCATGTTCACCAGCCGTGCCGAATACCGTCTGCTGCTGCGCGAGGACAACGCCGATCTGCGCCTGACCGAAAAGGGCCGCGAACTGGGGCTGGTGGACGACGCCCGCTGGGCGGCCTTCTGTGAAAAGCGCGAGGCCATCGAGCGGGAAACCGCGCGCCTCGCCGCCACCCGCCTGCGTCCGGAGGACGTACCGCCGGAGGCGGCCACGGCCGTGCTCGGCCAGCCCCTGTCCCGCGAGGCGAGCCTGCTGGAGCTGCTGCGCCGCCCCGGCGTGGACTACGCCGCCCTGATGGGCCTGCCCGGCGCCGGCGCGGCGGTGGCGGATGCGAAAGTGGCCGAACAGGTCGAGATCCAGGCCCGCTACGCAGGGTACATTGACCGCCAGCGGGAAGAGATCGAGCGCACCCGGCGCCATGCCGGCACCCCGGTACCCGAGGATTTCGATTTCAGCGGCGTGCGCGGCCTCTCCGCCGAAGTGCTGGAGAAGCTGCAGCGCCGCCGCCCCGCCACCCTCGGCGAGGCCGCGCGCATTCCCGGCGTGACCCCGGCGGCCATTTCGCTGCTGCTGGTGCACCTGAAGAAGCACCGGGGCCGGATGGAACAGAAACGCACCGGCTGACGTCTTCCCCTTGCGGGACCCGCCCCAACGTCAGACACGACACAAGGAAGGTTTGCCATGAAACTACTGCTGATCCTCGCCGCCGCCCTGCTGTTTGCCCTGCCGCCCGTCCAGGCAGACGAAGACGTGGAGGGCCTGATCGTAAAGCGCAGCCCCTACAGCGTGAAACAGACCCTGGATCGCCTGGAATCGGCCCTGAAGAAGAAGGGCATCACCATCGCCCTGCGCTGGGATCACGCCGCCAGGGCCCGGGCCGCCGGCATCGAACTGCGGCCCACCGAACTGCTGGTGTTCGGCAACCCGAAGCTCGGCAGCCACTTCTTCACCTCCAAACAGACCGCCGGCATCGACCTGCCCATGAAGGCCCTGGCCTGGCAGGACGAAAAGGGCCGGGTCTGGCTTGGCTACAATGATCCCGGCTACCTCGCCGAACGCCACGACATCGAAGATCGCGCCGCCGTCGTGGCGAAGATGCGCGGCGCCCTCGACAGGCTGACCGACATTGCCGTTGGCAAATAGCCGGGCCGGTGGAAGGAACGCAGAGGGCGCAGAGACGCAGAGAGCATGGAGAAGCTGGATAGTGGCCAGCATTTTTTGTGGCGATGAAGCGCTCTGATAAGGAGAAAGATGGCCGTAATCAACAGAAAAACTCGGCGTCCTCTGCGTCTCTGCACCCTCTGCGTCATTTGCAGTGGCGTCTGAACCCATGCCCGAAAATCTTGCACAGAAACTCGCCGACGGCCTCGCTGCCCTGCACCTGGACATCCCGCTGGACGTCCAGGCGGCACTGTTGGATTACGTGGCCCTGCTGGCGAAGTGGAACCGGGCCTACAACCTGACCGCGGTGCGCCAGCCGGCGCAGATGGTGGTGCGGCATCTGCTCGATTCGCTGGCGGTGCGGCCGTATCTGGTGGGCGAGCGGGTGCTGGACGTGGGCAGCGGGGCCGGCCTGCCGGGGATTCCGCTGGCCCTGGCGGCGCCGGCGCGGCATTTCACCCTGCTCGACAGCAACGGCAAGAAGGTGCGCTTCCTGATCCAGGCGGTGGCGGAACTTCGGCTGGGCAACGTGGATGTGGTACAGTGCAGGGTGGCGGATTTCCGGCCGGCACAGCCTTTCGAGAGCATCGTCAGCCGCGCCTTTTCCGGCATGGCCGAGCTGATCGGCCAGGCCGCGCACCTGCTGGCCCCGGACGGGCGCTTCCTGTTCATGAAGGGCGTCTATCCGGAAGCGGAAGCGACGGCCCTGCCGGCGGACTGGGCCATCGAGGCCGTGCACCGGCTCGAAATCCCGGGCCTGGACGCCGAGCGCCACCTGCTGGTGGTGCGGGCCGCAAGCTGACACGCACGAGGACACGAACATGGGTCGCATCATCGCCATCGCCAACCAGAAGGGCGGGGTGGGCAAGACCACCACCTGCATCAACCTGGCGGCCTCCTTCGCGGCCACGAAACGCCGCGTGCTGCTGGTGGACATGGATCCGCAGGGCAACGCCACCATGGGCAGCGGGCTGGACAAGAATGCCCTGGAGCTGACCACCTGCGAGCTGCTGCTGGGCGAGGCCGACTTCGCCGCCGTGCGCCAGAGCCCGGAAGAGGCCGGCTACGACGTGCTGCCGGCCAACGGCGAGCTGACCGCCGCCGAAGTGGCCCTGATGGAACTGCCGGATCGCCAGGATCGCCTGCGTCAGGCGCTGGCCCCGGTGCGCGAGGACTACGACTACATCCTGGTCGACTGCCCGCCCTCGCTCAACATGCTCACCGTCAACGCCCTGGTGGCGGCCCAGTCGGTGATGATTCCCATGCAGTGCGAATACTACGCCCTCGAGGGCCTTTCGGCGCTGCTCAATACGGTGGAGCGGATCCGCAGCACCGTGAATCCCGAACTGCGGGTGGAGGGGGTGCTGCGCACCATGTTCGACCCGCGCAACAACCTGGCCAACGACGTCTCGGGCCAGCTCATCGTGCACTTCCCCGACAAGGTCTATCGCACCGTGATCCCGCGCAACGTGCGCCTGGCCGAGGCACCCAGCCACGGCATGCCGGTGATCCGCTACGATCGCAAGTCCCGCGGGGCGCTCGCCTACCTGGCCCTGGCCGGCGAGATCCTGCGCAAGGACGAGGAATTCATCAATCTGGCAGGTTCCGCCGTCTGACGGGTTGATGAATGCCTCGGAATTGTTTCGACTCGAAGGGGTTATGGTAGGAGCGGCGCACGCCGCGAAAACGCACTTCCTTTCGCGGCGTGCGCCGCTCCTACAGGGCGGGATCGGCAAATTTAGGTCAAGAGACGCTTGATGATTCAGCGCCCGGCCTCGAGGGCGCCGTGCGCACTCGATGGTCTGGTTCCCGGGTTCAGGTTTCATTTCGACATCTTGGGGAAAACATTAGCCATGGCAAGCAAGAAACGGGGTCTGGGCCGCGGCCTGGACCAGTTGCTCGGTATTCCGGCGGAAAAGGCCGGGGAAACGGCGTCGGAGTCGGCCGCCGAGGGCGATCTGCGCAACCTGCCGGTGGATCGGATCCGCAAGGGCCGCTTCCAGCCCCGCCACGAGATCGCCGAGGAGGCGTTGCAGGAGCTGGCCGACTCCATCCGCGCCCAGGGCGTGGTCCAGCCGGTGGTGGTTCGGCCCCTGCCCGAGGGCGGAGGCGAGTACGAGCTGATCGCCGGCGAGCGGCGCTGGCGCGCGGCCCAGCTCGCCGGCCTGCACGAGATCCCCGCGGTGGTGCGCGATGTGCCGGATCAGGCCGCCATGGCCATGGGCCTGATCGAGAACATCCAGCGCGAGGAACTCAACCCCATCGAGGAAGCCGCGGCCCTGCATCGCCTGATCGAGGAGTTCGGCCTCACCCACCAGGAGACCGCCGAGGCCGTGGGCCGCTCCCGTGCCGCTGTCTCCAACCTGCTGCGCCTGCTCAGCCTGGAGCCGAAGGTCAAGCAGATGCTCGAGGAAGGCCGGCTGGAAATGGGCCACGCCCGGGCCCTGCTGTCCCTCGAGGGGCCGGCCCAGATCCGCGCCGCCGAGGAGGTGGCGAAGCGCGGCCTGTCGGTGCGCGAAACCGAACAGCTGGTGCGGCGCCTGCTCAAGCCGGCGGAAAAAAAGCCGGCGCCGAAAGTCGATCCGGACATCCAGCGCTTCGCCGAGGATCTGTCGGAGAAGCTCGGCGCGAAGGTGCAGATCCAGCATTCGCCAAAGGGCAAGGGAAAACTGATCATCCAGTACAACAGCGTGGATGAGCTGGATGGCATCCTGCACCATATCAAGTAGATTCTAATATATTGATATTCCATTGATTCTGCCGGCATCTGCCATCTAAAATCGGTTAAAAATTCCTTTATGCCCTCATCATTGACCCTGTAGGGTGGGGCCGCTATACTTCGCGCCCCTGCAATCGATGGGCCTGTGGGAGGGCTGCGTCCATGTCCGCCAGCCGGAGTCTGCAAGACCTCGCCTTCCGCCGCACCCGCAACCGGTTGCTCCTGATTCAAGCGATCCTGGTGGCCCTCGCGGCCGGGGTCGCCTTCCCGCTGCAAGGGAACGATTTCGTGCTGGCGCTGCTGTATGGCGGCGCGGCCAGCCTGGCCGGAACCCTGGCCGCCGCGTGGCGGCTGCAGAGGGTCACCGGCCGGTCAGACGATGCCGCCCTGGCCCGTGGCGAGATGGCCGGTGCCGCCGGTTTCTACCAGAGCGCTGCCCTGCGTTTCGTCGTCGTCCTGGCCCTGCTGGTGCTGGGGCTGGGGATGCTGCGGCTGCACGGCCCGGCCCTGCTCATCGGTTTCGTGGTGGCCACGGCCGGCTTCGTCTTCGGTCGCCCGCAACGGGCCCGCTGAACGGCACGACCCGAATTTCTGAAAATTTGGATTGAGTCATCATGTCTAGTGAAGCGCTGTCATCGACGGATTACATCAAGCACCATCTGCAGAACTGGACGTTCGGCAAGCATCCCGACGGAACCTGGGGATTCGCCCATAGCGCCGCCGAGGCGAAGGAAATGGGTTTCATGGCCATCCACGTGGACACCATGTTCTGGTCCATCACGCTGGGCCTGCTGTTCCTGTGGCTGTTCCGGCGTGCGGCGAAGAAGGCCGATGCCGGCGTGCCCAGCGGCGTGGTCAACTTCGCCGAATGGATCGTCGAGTTCATCGACAGTTCGGTGCGCGGCTCCTTCACGGCGAAGAACAGCCTGGTGGCCCCCCTGTCGCTGACCATCTTCGTCTGGATCTTCCTGATGAACCTGATGGATCTGGTGCCGGTGGACTGGCTGCCCCAACTGGCGGCCCTCATCGGCTCGAACCTGTTCGGCATGGATCCCCACCATGTCTATTTCAAGGTGGTGCCCTCCACCGATCCCAACGCCACCTTCGGCATGGCCTTCGCGGTGTTCTTCCTGGTGCTCTACTACAGCATCAGGATCAAGGGCATCGGCGGCTTCACCGGTGAGCTGACCCTGCAGCCCTTCCAGGCGAAGAACCCGCTGATCCAGGCCCTGTTCATTCCGATCAATTTCGTGCTGGAGTTCGTGTCCCTGATCTCCAAGCCCATCTCTCTCTCCCTGCGACTGTTCGGCAACATGTACGCCGGGGAGATGATCTTCATCCTGATCGCGCTGATGTTCAGCGCCGGGATCGGCATGGGGATCTTCGGCGGCCTGCTGCAACTGGGCTGGGCCATCTTCCACATCCTGATCATCACGCTGCAGGCGTTCATCTTCATGACCCTGACCATCGTGTATCTGGACATGGCGCATCACGAACACTGATTCTTCAATCTTTCCACTTTTAATACAGAAATACAGGAGAAGACCATGGAACTTGCACAAGCTCTGCTCTACATCGCCGGCGCCCTGATGATGGGCCTGGGCGCGCTCGGCGCGGCCGTGGGCATCGGCATCCTCGGCGGCCGTTTCCTGGAAGGCGCTGCCCGCCAGCCGGAACTGATCCCCATGCTGCGCACCCAGTTCTTCATCGTCATGGGTCTGGTGGACGCGGTGCCGATGATCGCTGTCGGTATCGCCCTGTACGTGCTCTTCGCGGTGGCGTAACCCGGAGAAACGTTTCACCCGAACAACGTAGACAGGTTCGAGCATGAATATCAACCTTACCCTGATTGGGCAGACGATCACCTTCATCGTGTTCGTGTGGTTCTGCATGAAGTTCGTGTGGCCGCCGATCATGAACGCGCTCGAAGAGCGCAAGAAGAAGATCGCCGACGGTCTCGCCGCCGCCGAGCGTGGCGAGCACGAGATGGAGCTCGCCCGCAAGCGCGCCACCGAGGAGCTGCACGAAGCCAAGCAGCAGGCCCAGGAGATCATCAACCTGGCCCACAAGCGGGCCGGCGAGATCGTCGACGAGGCCAAGGAACAGGCGCGGGCCGAGAGTGAACGCATCCTGGCGGCGGCCAATGCCGAAATCGAACAGGAAGCCAACCGTGCGCGGGAGCAGCTGCGCAAGGAAGTGGCCACCCTGGCCGTGGCCGGCGCCAGCAAGCTCATCCGGAAAGAGATCGACGAAAAGGCCAACGAGGCACTGCTCAAAGATCTGGTTGCGCAACTGTAAGGGGCGGCAAGCATGGCAGAAAAAAGCACCCTTGCCCGTCCCTATGCCAACGCCATCTTCCAGCTCGCCCGCGAACAGGGCGAGCTGGCGAAGTGGTCCGGCATGCTGCAGCTCATCGCCGTGGTGGCGGCAGATCCCACCATGCGGCAGCTCATCGGCAACCCCGAGTTCGAGCGCAGCAGGCTCGAGGCGCTGTTTCTCGAGATCTGCGGTGACGGTCTCGATGAACAGGGGCGCAACCTCGTGCGCCTGCTGATCGAGAACAAGCGCCTGGAGGTGGCACCGCAGATTGCCGATTTGTACGAAGCGCGCCGCGCCGAGGCCGAAGGCACGGTGGACGTGGAGGTGATCTCCGCGTTCCCGCTGGATGCCGGGCTGCAGGAACAGCTGGCCGCGGCCCTCAAGCGGCGCCTGGGGCGGGAAGTGAACCTGCGCGTGAAGATCGACGAGTCGCTGATCGGCGGTGTGCTGGTGCGCGCCGGGGATCTGGTGATCGACGCCTCCATAACCGGTCGGCTCGAGCAGCTGGCGAATACGCTGATGCACTGAGCGCAAGCGATCCAATTACAGGAATCGAAGACAATGCAACTGAATCCTTCCGAAATCAGTGAACTGATCAAGAAGCGGGTCGAGAATTTCGAAGCCGTGACCGAGGCCCGCAACGAGGGCACCGTGGTGAGCATCACCGACGGTATCGTCCGCATCCATGGCATGGCCGACGTGATGCAGGGGGAGATGATCGAGTTCCCCGGCAACACCTACGGCATGGCCCTCAACCTCGAAACCGGCTCCGTGGGCGCGGTGGTGCTGGGCGCCTACGAGCACATCACCGAAGGGGACACGGTCAAGTGCACCGGCCGCATCCTCGAAGTGCCGGTGGGTGACGGCCTCAAGGGCCGGGTGGTGGATGCCCTCGGCAACCCCATCGACGGCAAGGGCCCCATCGAATACAGCGAAACCTCGCCCATCGAGAAGATCGCACCCGGCGTGATTGCCCGCCAGTCGGTGGATCAGCCGGTGCAGACTGGCCTCAAGGCGGTGGACGCCATGGTGCCCATCGGCCGCGGCCAGCGCGAGCTGATCATCGGCGACCGCCAGACCGGCAAGACCGCGGTGGCCGTGGACGCCATCATCAACCAGAAGGGAACGGGGATCACCTGTATCTACGTGGCCATCGGCCAGAAGGCCTCGAGCATCGCCAACGTGGTGCGCAAGCTGGAAGAGCACGGGGCCCTGGAGCACACCATCATCGTCGCCGCCACCGCCTCCGACGCCGCGGCCATGCAGTTCATCGCCCCCTACGCCGGTTGCGCCATGGGCGAGTACTACCGCGACCGCGGCCAGGATGCCCTGATCATCTACGACGATCTCACCAAGCAGGCCTGGGCCTACCGCCAGGTATCCCTGCTGCTGCGTCGCCCGCCGGGCCGTGAAGCCTATCCCGGTGACGTGTTCTACCTGCATTCGCGCCTGCTGGAGCGCGCCGCGCGGGTCAATGCCGAATACGTGGAGAAGATGACCAACGGCGAGGTGAAGGGCAAGACCGGTTCGCTGACCGCCCTGCCGATCATCGAGACCCAGGCCGGCGACGTGTCCGCCTTCGTGCCGACCAACGTGATCTCCATCACCGACGGCCAGATCTTCCTCGAGACCGATTTGTTCAACGCCGGCATCCGCCCGGCCATCAACGCCGGCCTCTCGGTCTCCCGTGTGGGCGGCGCCGCCCAGACCAAGATCATCAAGAAGCTCGGCGGCGGCGTGCGCCTGGACCTGGCCCAGTATCGGGAGCTGGCGGCTTTCGCCCAGTTCGCCTCGGATCTGGACGAGTCCACCCGCAAGCAGATCGAGCGCGGCCAGCGCGTCACCGAGCTGATGAAGCAGAAGCAGTACAGCCCCATGAGCGTGGCCCAGCAGGCCTTCTCGCTGCTGGCCGCCAACAAGGGCTACCTGGACGACGTGGAAGTGAGCAAGGTGGTGGACTTCGAAGAGGCCCTGCAGGCCTATCTGAAGTCCAACGAAGCCGAGCTGCTCGAGGAAATCAACCGCACCGGCGACTTCAACGACGAGATCGAGGCGAAGATGATCGCCGCGATCGAGAAGTTCAAGGCCACCAGCACCTGGTAAGGGCTGACCGTCCCCGCCCCCGGCGGGGACGCAATCGAAGGTGAACAGACATGGCAAGCGGTAAAGAGATTCGCACGCAGATCAAGAGTATCAAGAATACCCAGAAGATCACGCGTGCCATGGAGATGGTGGCCGCCTCCAAGATGCGCAAGGCCCAGGATCGCATGGCGGCCTCGCGGCCCTACGCGCAGAAGATGCGCAACGTGATCCACCATCTGGCCCAGGCCCATCCCGAGTACAAGCATCCGTACCTGCTGGATCGCGAGCCGAAGAACATCGGTTACATCGTGATCTCCTCGGATCGCGGCCTGTGTGGCGGCCTGAACAACAACCTGTTCCGGGACCTGCTCAAGGACATCGGTCAATGGCAGAGCCAGGGCGCCAGCATCGCCCTGTGCACCATTGGTCAGAAGGCCACGGTGTTCTTCCGCAATCTCGGTTCGGTGAAGGCCCAGGCCACCCATCTCGGCGATGCCCCGGCGCTGACCGATCTGATCGGCACCATCAAGGTGATGCTCGACGCCTACGATGCCGGCGAGCTGGATCGCCTGTACCTGGTGTACAACGAATTCGTCAACACCATGACCCAGAAGCCGGTCATCGAACAGCTTCTGCCCATTCCCCACGAGGACTACGACGCCGAGCTGAAGCATCACTGGGACTACATCTACGAGCCCGATGCCAAGGCCGTGGTCGATGGCCTGATGATGCGCTTCATCGAGTCCCTGGTCTATCAGGGGGTGGTCGAGAACATCGCCTGTGAAATGGCCGCGCGCATGGTGGCCATGAAGAGCGCCTCCGACAACGCGGGCAGCCTGATCGACGAACTGCAGCTGGCCTACAACAAGGCCCGCCAGGCGGCCATCACCCAAGAGCTGTCGGAAATCGTCGCCGGCGCCGCCGCGGTCTGAGCACCGCCCCGTACAGAATCGACTGAAAATTTGAGGAAGAGCCAATGAGTTCCGGAAAAATCGTTCAAATCATCGGCGCGGTGATCGACGTGGAGTTCCCGCGCGAGCAGATGCCGAAAATCTACGACGCCCTGGTGGTCGACGACGCCGGCCTGACCCTGGAGGTGCAGCAGCAGCTCGGCGACGGCGTGGTGCGCACAATTGCCATGGGCAGCTCCGACGGTCTGAAGCGCGAGATGCGTGTCTCCAACACCGGCGCGCCCATCTCGGTGCCGGTGGGCACCAAGACCCTCGGCCGGATCATGGACGTGCTGGGCCGGCCCATCGACGAGAAGGGGCCCATCGGCGAAGACAAGCGCATGCCCATCCACCGCAAGGCCCCGGCCTACGAGGAACTCTCTCCGGCCACCGAACTGCTGGAGACCGGCATCAAGGTGATCGACCTGGTCTGCCCCTTCGCCAAGGGCGGCAAGGTGGGCCTGTTCGGCGGCGCCGGCGTGGGCAAGACCGTGAACATGATGGAGCTCATCCGCAACATCGCCATCGAGCACAGCGGCTACTCGGTATTCGCCGGGGTGGGCGAGCGGACCCGTGAGGGCAACGACTTCTACCACGAGATGCAGGAGTCCAACGTTCTCGACAAGGTTTCGCTGGTCTACGGCCAGATGAACGAGCCGCCCGGCAACCGCCTGCGCGTGGCCCTCACCGGCCTGACCATGGCCGAAGCCTTCCGTGACGAAGGCCGCGACGTGCTGCTGTTCATCGACAACATCTACCGTTACACCCTGGCCGGCACCGAGGTCTCGGCTCTGCTCGGCCGCATGCCCTCCGCCGTGGGTTACCAGCCGACCCTGGCCGAGGAAATGGGCGCCCTGCAGGAGCGGATCACCTCCACCAAGACCGGCTCCATCACCTCCATCCAGGCGGTGTACGTGCCCGCCGACGACCTCACCGACCCGTCGCCGGCGACCACCTTCGCCCACCTGGATGCCACCGTGGTGCTCTCGCGCCAGATCGCCGAGCTGGGCATCTACCCCGCCGTGGATCCGCTGGACTCCAGCTCCCGCCAGCTCGACCCGCTGGTGATCGGCGAGGAACACTACAACGTGGCCCGCGCCGTGCAGGGCACCCTGCAGCGCTACAAGGAGCTCAAGGACATCATCGCCATTCTCGGCATGGACGAGCTCTCGGAAGAGGACAAGCTCATCGTGGCCCGGGCGCGCAAGATCCAGCGCTTCCTCTCCCAGCCCTTCTTCGTGGCCGAGGTCTTCACCGGTGCGCCCGGCAAGTACGTGCCCCTCAAGGACACCATTGCCGGCTTCAAGGGCATCGTCGAGGGCGAGTACGACGACCTGCCCGAGCAGGCCTTCTACATGGTCGGCACCATCGACGAGGCCGTGGAAAAGGCAAAGTCGCTCTAAGCGGGCGAAGGAGACCCTATCATGGCCATGACCATGCATCTGGACATCGTGAGTGCCGAGCAGGAGATCTTCTCCGGCACCGTCGAGGTCGTGATCGCCCCGGCGCAGATGGGAGAGGTGGGGATCCATCCCCGCCACACCCAGCTCCTCACGCCCCTCAAGCCCGGCGAGGTGCGCTTCGTGCGCGAGGGCAGTCAGGAAGAAGAGTCCATCTACGTCTCCGGCGGCATCCTCGAGGTCCAGCCCCACGTGGTGACCGTGCTCTCCGACACCGCCGTGCGCGCCCGGGATCTGGACGAAGCCGCCGCCCTGGAGGCCAAGAAGGCCGCCGAGGAAGCCCTGCAGGAACAGCTCAGCGAGGAAGAAGTCGCTGCCGCCCAGGCCAAGCTGGCCCAGGCCCTCGCCCAGCTCCGGGCCATCCAGAACCTGCGCAAGAAGAAGATCGCCCGCTGACAGAAGGGCCGAGGATCTGCGTTCGTCACATCTCACGCACGGCGTGGCCTGCGCAGACCGGCTCAAGCGCAGCGGAGCCGGCACCTCGGACCGTTCTTTGGTCATAGTGATTGCAGCAAGGGCAGTTGATATACTGCCCTTTCTTCTTTGCAGGATATGAAGCGCTCATGAGCGAAAAGCGGGTCGAGAAGGACAAGGTCGTGACCCTGACCTACGTGATCCGGGACGAATCGGGCCTGTGCGAGCAGTCCGACGTGCCGGTCAGCTACGTGCACGGCGCCGCCGACAGCCCCATGTTTCCCCTCATCGAGAAGGCCCTCGAAGGCAAGGGGATCGGCGACGAGGTGGAAGTCACCCTGCCGCCCGAGGAGGGCTTCGGCGAGCGCGATCCGGCCAAGACCTTCAGCGACAGGATCGAGAACGTCCCCCCGCAGTACCGCCAGATCGGCGCCCAGGCCGTGTTCCACAACGATCGCGGCGAATCCCTCACCATGACCGTGGTGCGGGTCGAAAACGGCCAGGTGCACCTGGACGGCAACCATCCCTTCGCCGGCAAGACCCTCACCTACAAGGTGCGGATCCTCGACATCCGCGATGCCACGCCCATGGAACGGCTCGGCCTCGCCGAGGCCGGCAGCACGACCCTCAACTGATCCCGTGAGCACGGCCAGCGCCCTCTCCGTCGTGATCCTGGCCGCCGGCCAGGGCACGCGCATGAAATCGAAGCGGCCCAAGGTGCTGCATCCCCTGGCCGGCCGGCCCCTGCTGGCCCACGTACTCGACACCGCGCGGGCCCTGGCGCCGTCGCGCATTCTCGTGGTCTACGGCCACGGTGGCGAGCAGGTGCCGAAGGCCCTGGCCGCCGCCGACGTGCAGTGGGTGGAGCAGGCCGAACGGCTCGGCACCGGCCATGCCGTCGAGCAGGCCATGCCGGCCCTGCCCGACGAGGACCTCGTGCTGGTGCTCTACGGCGACGTGCCGCTGGTGCGGGCCGAGACCCTCGCCGACCTGGTCGCCCAGGCAGCGCGCACCGGCTTCGCCCTGCTCACCGTGCGCCTCGACGACCCCACCGGTTACGGGCGCATCGTGCGTGACGAGTCGGGCCGGGTGGCGCGGATCGTCGAGCAGAAGGACGCCACCGTGGAGGAGCAGGCCATCCGCGAGGTGAATACCGGGATCCTCTGCGCCCGCGCCGCGGATCTGCGCCGCTGGCTGGGCCGCCTCGAGAACGCCAACGCCCAGGGCGAGTTCTACCTGACCGACACCATCGCCATGGCCGTGGCCGAGGACCTCGAGGTGGCCACCGTCACGCCCGACGACCTGTTCGAGGTGCTGGGGGTCAACAGCCGCCGGCAGCTCGCGGAACTGGAGCGCCACTACCAGCAGGCCCAGGCCGTTCGGCTGATGGACGCCGGCGTGACCCTGGCCGATCCCGCCCGCCTCGACGTGCGCGGAGAGGTGAGCACGGGGCAGGACGTGTTCATCGACGTCAACGTGATCCTCGAAGGCCGGGTGGAGATCGGCGACGACGTGACCATCGGCGCCGGCTGCGTGATCCGCGATGCCGAGATCGGCCCCGGCACGCAGATCCGCCCCTATAGCGTCATCGAGGATGCGACCATCGGCCCGCAGGCCCAGATCGGTCCCTTCGCCCGCCTGCGTCCCGGCACCGATCTGGCGCGCGATGCGCGGATCGGCAACTTCGTGGAAGTGAAGAACAGCCGGATCGGCGAGGGCAGCAAGGTCAACCACCTGAGCTACATCGGCGACACCGACATGGGCGCCGGCGTCAACATCGGCGCCGGCACCATCACCTGCAACTACGACGGCGCCAACAAGCACCGCACCGTGATCGGCGACGGCGCCTTCATCGGCTCCGACACCCAGCTCGTCGCCCCCGTCACCGTCGGCGCGCACGCCACCCTCGGCGCCGGCACCACCCTGACGAACGACGCCCCGCCCGGCCAGCTCACCCTGAGCCGGACGAAACAGAAGTCCATCCCGGGCTGGAAAAGATCCAGGAAGAGGGACGAGGGACGAGGGACGAGTGGCGAGGGATAGTTGTGTGCACCGTAGGTCGGGCTTCAGCCCGACAGTGATGTATTGATCCATCCAGAATTTTTTGCATAGTTACACCCGTCGGCAAGCTCGGTAAGCTATACACATGAAACGAAACACAACGAATTCCTGTAATCCCATGAACCCTTCCCCTCGTCCCTCGTCCCTCGTCCCTCGTCCCTGATCATGTGCGGCATCGTCGGCGCCATTGCCAGAAAAGACGTCACCGCCACCCTGGTGGAGGGGTTGCGGCGGCTGGAATACCGGGGCTATGACTCGGCGGGGGTGGCCGTGCTGGCGGACGACGGCACGATCCGGCGGGTGCGCACGCCGGGCAAGATCGCCGCGCTGGAAGCGGCGCTGCAACGGCAGCCGGCCGCCGGAAACATCGGCATCGCCCATACCCGCTGGGCCACCCACGGCGTGCCCAGCGAGGCCAATGCCCATCCCCACGTGTGCAACAACCGCGTGGCGGTGGTGCACAACGGAATCATCGAGAACTTCGAGGCCCTGAAGGCCGGGCAGGAGGCGCGTTTCCGCTTCACCTCCGAGACCGACACGGAAGTGGTGGTGCACCAGATCTGTCATCACCTGGAAGCGGGGAACGATCTGCTGGAAGCGGTGCGCCGCACCGTGGCCGAGCTGGAAGGGGCCTACGCCCTCGGCGTGATCTGCCCGGACGAGCCGCAGCGGCTGATCGCCGCCCGGCGCGGCAGTCCGCTGGTGATCGGCATCGGCGCGGACGGCCACTACATTGCCTCCGACGTGGCCGCCCTGCTCAGCGAGACGTCGCAGTTCATCTTCCTGGAAGAGGGTGACATCGCCGAGCTGACGGTGGACGGGCTGCGGATCCACGACGCCGAGGGCAAGGAAGTGACGCGCCCGGTGAAGGAGAGCCAGCTCTCCGCCGACGCGGTGGAGCTGGGCGAATACCGCCACTACATGCTCAAGGAGATCCACGAGCAGCCGACGGCCATTGCCGAGACCTTGGAAGGCCGCCTGGGCGAGAGCACGGTGCTGGAGGCGGCCTTCGGCCCGGGCGCGAGCGCGATTCTCGACAAGGTGAAGGCCATCCAGATCGTTGCCTGCGGCACCAGCTATCATGCGGGGCTGGTGGCCCGCTACGGATTCGAAGCCCTGGCCGGGATCCCCTGCCAGGTGGAAGTGGCCTCCGAGTTTCGCTACCGCCAGCCGGTGGCCCTGCCCGATACCCTGTTCCTCACCATTTCCCAGTCGGGTGAGACGGCCGACACCCTGGCCGCCCTGCGGGCGGCGAAGGGCATGGGCTACGCCCACACCCTGGCCATCTGCAACGTGCCCGAGAGTTCGCTGGTGCGGGAGTCGGATCTGGTGCTGATGACCCGCGCCGGCCCCGAGATTGGTGTGGCTTCCACCAAGGCCTTCACCACCCAGCTGGTGGCCCTGCTGTTGCTGATCACCGCCATGGGCCGGCGCCGGGGCATGGCGCCCGAGACCGAGGCCAACATCGTGCGCCAGTTGCGCGAACTGCCCGGCGCCATCGAGCGGGTGCTGGAGCTGGACGGCGAGATCGCCGCCCTGGCCGCGCGCTTCGGGGATCGCCACAACGCCCTGTTCCTCGGCCGCGGCCCCCACTTCCCCGTGGCCCTGGAAGGCGCGCTCAAGCTCAAGGAGATCTCCTACATTCACGCCGAGGGCTACCCGGCGGGCGAACTCAAGCACGGCCCCCTGGCCCTGGTGGACGAGAAGACCCCCATCGTGGCCGTGGCCCCCAACGACGAACTGCTGGACAAGCTCAAGGGCAATCTGCAGGAAGTGCGCGCCCGGGGCGGCGAACTGTTCGTGTTCGCCGACAGCGAATCGGGCATCGAACCGGCCGAGGGCATGACCGTGCTCACCGTGGCCCCGGTGGACAAGGCCGTCTCCCCCATCATCTACACCATTCCCCTGCAACTGCTGGCCTACCACGTGGCCCTGATCAAGGGCACCGACGTGGATCAGCCCCGCAACCTGGCCAAGTCCGTGACCGTCGAATAGCGGCGCCCGGTTGCCACACCTGCTCTTGTCGCCAGTGGCTGTAGGCCGGCTCAAGCGCAGCGGCGCCGGCAAAAATCGTGTCATCCCGAGATGGCGGCTCCGCTACGCTTGAGTCGCCCTACGGACTGCGCCTTTGTGTTGAAATCGCGTTCTCGTCTCAGGTTCGCCAGAATTCCGGCGTCAGCAGCACCAGCACGGTGAAGATCTCCAGCCGGCCCATGAGCATGGCCAGGGCCAGCAGCCACTTGGCGGTGTCGGAGATGCCCTGGAAATTGCTGGCCACGGCGCCGAGGCCGGGGCCCATGTTGTTCATGCTGGTGGCCACGGCGGAGAAGGCGGTGATCTGATCGAGGCCGGTGGCCATCAGCAGCAGCATGATCACGGCGAAGGTGGCGATGTACAGGGAGAAGAAGCCCCACACCGCTTCGACGACCCGTTGCGGCACCACCCGCCTGCCGAGCTTGATGGGGCGGACCAGGCGGGGATGGACGAGTTGCATGACGAGGCGCGGGCTTTGCTTGACCATGAGCAGGAAGCGGATCACCTTCATGCCGCCGGCCGTGGAGCCGGCACAGCCGCCGACGAAACTGAGGAAGAACAGCAGCACCGGAACGAAGTCGGGCCAGCGGGAGAAGTCTTCGGTGACGAAACCGGTACTGGTGATGACCGAGACGGTCTGGAACAGGCTGTAGCGCAGGGCCGAGGCGAAGTCGTCGTGGTAGTGGGTGCGATAGAGTTCGCCGGCGATCAGCAGGGCGGCCACACTCATGTAGATCAGGTAGGTCCGCACTTCGATGTCCGTCAGGTAGACAAGCGGCCGCCGGCGCAGCAGGGCGATGAAGTGGATGCTGAAGTTGATGCCCCCCAGGGCCATGAAGAGGATGGCGATGGCCTCGATGAGTGGCGAGTCGAACCAGGCCAGGCTGGCATCGTGGGTGGAGAAGCCGCCGGTGGAGATGGTGCTGAGGCTGTGGGCGACGGCGTCGAACAGGCTCATGCCGGCCAGCCAGTAGGCCAGCGCGCAGGCGATGGTCAGGCCCAGGTAGATGAGCCAGAAGGAACGGGCGGTCTGGGCCAGGCGGGGCAGGATCTTCTCTTCCTTGAAGGGGCCCGGCGTTTCCGCCTTGTAGAGCTGCAGGCCGCCGATGCCGAGCATGGGCAGGATGGCCACGGCCAGCACGATCACGCCCATGCCGCCGAACCACTGGAGTTGCTGGCGGTAGAAGAGGATCGACGGCGGCAGGCGGTCGAGCCCGGTGATCACCGTGGCGCCGGTGGTGGTGAAGGCCGAAACCGATTCGAAGAAGGCGTTGGTCAGGCTCAGATGGGTGCCGAGCTGGAAGGGCAGGGAACTGAGCAGGGCGAGCACGACCCAGAACAGGGCCACGATGATGAAGCCGTCGCGGGTTTTCGGTTCGCGCCGGAAACGGCGCACCGGCCACCACAGCACGAAGCCGATCACGGCCGTGAGGGCCAGGCACAGCAGGAAGGTGAGATGCGCCTGGTCGCGGTACAGCAGCGAAAGCAGCAGCGGCGGCAGCAGGGTGAGGCTGTAGAGCAGGGTGAACAGCCCGATCAGTCGCTGGATGAGGCGCAGGCGGCGCATCGGCTCAGGTGCGCCAGAAGGCCGGCGTCAGCAACACCAGAAGGGTGAAGATTTCCAGGCGGCCCAGGAGCATGGCGAAGCTCAGCAGGCCCTTGGCGAAGTCGCTGATCCCGGCGTAGTTGTTGCCCACCTCGCCGAGCCCCGGCCCGAGGTTGTTCATGCACGCGGCCACCGCCGAGAAGGCGGTGATCTGATCCATGCCGTCGAACATCAACAGCAGCAGCATGATGGAGAACAGGCCCACGTAGGCGGCGAAGAAGCCCCACACCGCGTCGAGGATGCGGTTGGAGACCGGGTGGCCGCCGAGCTTGATGGGCACCACGGCATGGGGATGGATGACCCGCATCACCTCGCGCCGTCCCTGCTTGAGCAGCATCACGAAGCGGATCACCTTCAGGCCCCCGGCGGTGGAGCCGGCGCAGCCGCCGATGAAGCTGGTGAACAGCAGCAGGGCGGGCAGAAAGCCGGGCCACAGATGGTACTGGTGGGTGGTGAAGCCGGTCGTGGTGCCGATGGAAACGGTCTGGAAGATGCTGTTGATCAGGGTCTGTCCCGGCGTGTCGAACACGCCCTGGTGATAGAGATAGACCGAGGTGATGACGCCCACCACGAGCAGGATGGAGACATAGGCCCGGAACTCGGAATCCTGGAGATAGCCGCGCAGGCTGCGGTGGCGCCAGGCCACGAAGTGCAGCGAGAAATTGATGGCCGAGAGAAACATGAAGACGATGGCCACCACTTCCACCGCCGGCGTGGCAATGAAGTAGCCCATGCTGGCGTCGTGGGTGGAATAGCCGCCGATGGCCACGGTGGAGAAGCTGTGCGCCAGGGCGTCGAACCAGTCCATGCCGGCGACCCGGTAGGCCAGCATGCAGGCCACGGTCAGGGTGAGATAGATGTACCACAGGGCCTTGGCCGATTCGGTGATCCGGGGGGTGAGCTTGGTGTCCTTCACCGGACCGGGGGTCTCGGCCTTGTAGAGCTGCATGCCGCCGATGCCGAGCATGGGCATGATGGCCACCGCCAGCACGATGATCCCCATGCCGCCCAGCCACTGCAACTGCTGGCGATAGTAGAGGATGGCTTTGGGCAGGTGATCGAGGCCGGTGAGCACCGTCGCGCCGGTGGTGGTCAGCCCGGAGATGGATTCGAAGAAGGCGTCGATGGGCCGGATGTCGAGCTGTTCGGAAAGCAGCAGCGGCAGCGCGCCGAAACTGCCGAGCACCGTCCAGAACAGCACCACCACCAGAAAGCCGTCACGCAGACGCAGCTCCCGGCGCTGGGACTTGACCGGCAGCCACAGCACGATGCCGGTGATCAGGGTCACGGCAAAGGCCCAGAAGAACGGCTCCAACGCCCCGTCGGCATAAATCACCGACACGACCATCGGCGGCACCAGCGTGCTGCTGAAGATCATCAGCAGAATGCCGAGAATGCGCTGGATGACGAGGAGCTGCATTCAGGCAGTGCCGAGGGCCGAGGGCCGAGGGACGAGGAAAACAGGATTGTCGGAAACCGGATCCGTTTGCGTTAGTATTTGTTCGTCTGAAAAGAGCATATTGCATTTCACCTCGCCACTCGTCCCTCGTCCCTCGTCACTAGATAAACGTGATTCCCACCTGAAACAGCTTTTCCACCTCGCGGATCTTCGACTTGTCCACCAGAAACAGGATGACGTGGTCTTCGGACTCGATGACGGTGTCGTGGTGGGCGATGATCACGTCCTGGCCGCGGACGATGGCGCCGATGGTGGTGCCTTGGGGGAGTTTGAGTTCCTCGATGCGGCGGCCGACCACCTTGGAGGTGTTGCGGTCGCCGTGGGCGATGGCCTCGATGGCTTCGGCAGCGCCGCGCCGCAGGGAGTAGACCTTGACCACGTCGCCGCGGCGGATGTGGGTGAGCAGGCTGCCGATGGTGGCCTGCTGGGGCGAGATGGCGATGTCGATGTCGCCGCTTTCGATCAGATCCACGTAGGCGGCGCGGTTGATCAGGCTCATGACCTTGCGCGCGCCGAGCCGCTTGGCGAGCATGGCCGAGAGGATGTTGGCCTCGTCGTCGTTGGTCAGGGCGCAGAACACGTCGGTCTTGTCGATGTTCTCCTCGAGCAGCAGTTCCTCGTCGGCGGCATCGCCGTGCAGGACGATGGTGCGATCCAGTTCGTTGGACAGGGCCCGGGTGCGTTCGAAGTTGTGATCGATGAGCTTGACCTGGTAACGCCGCTCCAGCGCCCGCGCCACGCGCTTGCCGATGTTGCCGCCCCCGACGATCAGGATCCGCCGGTAGGGCTTGTCGAGGCGGCGCAGCTCGGCCATCACCTTCATGATGTCGCGGCTGGCGGCGATGAAGAAGACCTCGTCGCCCGGTTCGATGACCGTGTGGCCCTCGGGCAGGATCGCCCGGTCGCGGCGGTAGATGGCGGCCACCCGCATGTCCACGCCGGGGATGTGCTCGCGCAGGGTGCGCAGCTCGTGGCCCACCAGCGGCCCGCCATAGTAGGCCTTGACCCCCACCAGTTGCACCTTGCCGTCGGCAAAGTCGAGCACCTGCAGGGCGCCCGGGTGCTCGATCAGGCGCTGGATGTATTCGGTGATGATCTGCTCGGGGCTGATCAGGAAATCGATGGGCAGGGCCTCGGGGGCGAACAGCTTGTCGTAGCTGAGGTATTCGACGGCCCGCACCCGGGCGATCTTGGTGGGGGTGTGGAAGATGGTGTAGGCCACCTGGCAGGCGATCATGTTGGTCTCGTCCGAGTCGGTGACCGCCACCAGCATGTCGGCGTCCTCGGCGCCGGCGGCGCGCAGCACGTCGGGATGGGAGCCGCGCCCGGTGATGGTGCGCAGATCGAGGCGTTCGCGGAGCTGATCCAGCACCTGCTCGTTGCGATCGACGATGGTGATGTCGTTGGCCTCGGAGGCCAGGTTCTCGGCCAGGGAACTGCCCACCTGGCCGGCACCGAGGATCAGGATTTTCATGGCTGCTGTCCGCCGCGGGTCATGGCGCGGAGTATATGACAGGTCGCGGGTGGCGGGTAGCTGCCCGTCACCCGCTACCCAAGGTTCTTGGGATCGATCCCGAGGTTGCGCAGCTTGCGGTAGAGGTGGGTGCGTTCCAGGCCGATGATCTTGGCCACCTTGCCCACCGAGCCGCCGTTTTCGCGCAGCTGGTGGATGAGGTAGTCGCGTTCGAACTGTTCGCGGGCCTCGCGCAGGGGCAGTTCGTAGTGGATGCGGCCCTCGCCGGCCGGCACCGGGCGCGCCGGCCGGCTGCTGCCGAGGGCCGCTTCCACTTCCTCGAGGCTGATCTCGTCGCCGCTGCCCACGATCAGCAGGCGCTGGACCAGGTTCATCAGCTCGCGCAGGTTGCCGGGCCAGTGGTGGTTGCGCAGGCGGTTCTGGGCCGCGGTGCTGAAGCGGCGGTAGGGCAGGTTTTCGTGCTCCACGTACTGGTTGGTGAACCAGGAGAGCAGTTCCGGCACGTCCTCGCGGTGTTCGCGCAGCGGCGGCAGGTGCACCGGCACCACGTTGAGCAGGAAGTAGAGATCCTTGCGGAACCGCCCCTCGTCCACGCAGGCGGCCAGATCATGGTGGGAGCCGGCGATGATCCGCATGCGCAGGTTGACCGTGGTGTCGGAGCCGGTGCGCTGGAAGCTGCCCGAGTTGAGCGCCGAGAACAGCTTGCCCTGGGTGGCCAGATCCATGTCGGCCACGTCGTGCAGCAGCAGGGTGCCGCCGTTGGCCTGTTCCAGCAGGCCGTAGTGCACCTGTTCGCCGTCCTCGTAACCGAACAGCTCCCGGGCCGAGGTCTCGGGGCTGAGGGCGGCCACGTTGACCTCGATGAAGGGGCGGTCCTTCTGGGCGCTGTGGGCGTGCAGGTAGCGGGCCGCCACGTCGATGGCGCAGCCCGGCTCGGAGGTCAGCAGCACCCAGCTGTCGTGTTCGGCGATGCGCTTGAGCTGCTCGCGCAGGCGCTGCATGGTGGCGCTCCTGCCGGGCGGCTCGCCGGGCACGATGTGATGGCGGCGCAGGCCCTGGTTCTCGCGCTGCAGGCGGTCGGCCTCCAGGGCGTGCTCGATGGTCAAAAGCAGCTTGGCCAGCGACAGGGGCTTTTCGATGTAGTCGTAGGCGCCCAGGCGCGTGGCCTCCACGGCGGTCTCCACCGTGCCGTGGCCGGACATCATGATCACCGGCATCGGCAGGCCGCTGTCCTCGGCCCACTCCTTGAGCAGGGTGATGCCGTCCACGTCGGGCATCCAGATGTCGAGCAGCACCAGATCGGGCCGCCTGGCCCGGTGTGCCTGGCGGGCGGCCTCGCCGTTCTCGGCCACGGCCACTTCGTAGCCCTCGTCTTCGAGGATCTCCTTGAGCAGGCTGCGGATGTCCGGCTCGTCGTCCACCACCAGCAGGTAGGGGGCGCTGGCCAGGAGCGGTTTGTCGGGTGATTCAGGCTGCGGCATGGTCGTCGTCATCATCACGGGTCTCTCGGGATGGTGGGGCGTCGGTTTCGGCGAGCGCGGCGGCGCCGATCACGGGCAGGCGGATCAGGATGCAGGCGCCGCCTTCGGGCCGGTTGCGGGCCAGCAGCATGCCGCCGTGTTCCTCGACGATCTTCTTCACGATGGCGAGCCCCAGGCCGGAGCCGCGGGGCTTGCTGGTGACGTAGGGCTCGAAGAGCTGGGTCAGCATTTCCTCGGGGATGCCGGGGCCGTTGTCCTCCACCTTCAGCTCCACGTAGCGGCAGGCGTGTTCCTCGGCGCAGCGGGTGCTGATGGTGATCTCGCCTTCGCCGTAGTCCACGGCCTCCAGGGCGTTCTTCAGCAGGTTGGTCAGCAGCTGGCGCAGGCGGCCCACGTCGGCCTCGAGGTGGGGCGCGGCCGCGTCCAGTTCCAGGCGGATGCGGGTGCGCATGTCGCCGCCCCGGTACAGCTCGCGCACTTCGCGGATCAGGGCGTTGAGATCCACCTCCTCGAGTTCCAGGGCCGGCATGCGCGCATAGTCGGAGAAGGCCTTGACCATGCCCTTGAGGGTTTCCACCTGCTGCACGATGGTGTGGGTGGCCCGATCCAGCACCCCGGCGTCCTCCGGTGCCATCTTGTGCAGGTACTTGTGGCGCAGGCGCTCGGCGGAGAGCTGGATGGGGGTGAGCGGATTCTTGATCTCGTGGGCCAGGCGCCGGGCCACTTCGCCCCAGGCGGCATTGCGCTGGGCCTGGATCAGGGCGGTGATGTCGTCGAACACCACCACGTGGCCGGCCTGGTCGGGCAGGGCGGTGATCCGGCACATGAGCACCTGCCGCCCGCCGGGACCGAACAGGGTGATCTCCTCCTGCCAGTCGGCGAAGGGTTCCTGCAGGGCTTCCTCGAGGCTCTCGAGCAACGGTTGCAGGCGCGGCTGCGCCTCGCCCAGGGCGGCGAGGGCCTGGCCCTGCTGGCGGTCCAGATCGAGGTCGAGGATCTGGCTGGCGGCGCGGTTGCAGGTGCGCAGCCGATGACCGGCGTCGAGGGTGATCACCCCCGAGGAGAGGTTGGCCAGCACGGTTTCCAGATAGGCGTGCTGGGCCTCGGCGCGCTGCTGGCTGGCGCGGGCCTGGTTGCGGGCCTGGGCGATGCGGTGGGTCATTTCGTTGAAGGAGCGCACCAGGAAGCCCAGCTCGTCGCGCCCCGGCAGGGGCAGGCGCTTCTCGTAGTCGCCGGCGGCCACCGCGCGGGTGCCTTCCACCAGATCCGAGATGGGCGCCACCAGCCGGCGGGCGGCGAAGAAGGCGGCCCAGATGGCCATCAGGATCGACAGCAGCAGCACCAGCGACAGGGTGAGAATGAAGCTGTACTTGAGCGGCACGCGCAGATAGGCCACCTCCCGGTAGCGGCCGAAGGCCGACTGCACCGAGGCGGCCAGTTCGTTGAGGCGCGCCGGCACCGGATACAGCGCCTGGAGGATGCGCGGCTGGCCGCCGGGCCCGCCGGGCGGGACCGGCACCGCCACGCGGATGAACAGCCCGGTGCCCTGCACCGGCACCAGCTCCACGTCGGTCTTGCCCTGGCGCACCAGCATCTGGCTGACGGTGTCCAGGCGCATGGGCAGCAGGCGTTCGGCCTCGCCGTAGCTGGCGGCGACGATGTCGCCCTTGAGGCTGAACAGGGTCAGCTCGTAGGCCTCGCTGCGGGTGCGCAGATCGTTGAGGGTGAGGGCGGCCATCTCGCCCTCCACCTCGCGCAGGGCCGGGGCCATGGCCCGGGTGTCGCGCAGCAGCTCGTTCATGCGCACGCCGAGGGCGGCCTGGCTCAGTTCCAGGGCGTCGTTCAGGGCGTTCTCCACCCGCACGTCGAACCAGGAGTCGATGCCGCGCTTGATGAAGTCCAGCGAGAACAGGTACACCGCCGAGACCGGCGTGACCGACAGAATCACGAACATCACCACCAGCCGCGCGGTGAGGCGGGAGCCGGCCACCTGGCGGCGGTATTGCAGCAGCAGGTGCCAGACGCTGCGGCCGATGAGGACGATGAACAGGGCGATGGCCAGCAGGTTGACGCCCAGCAGCAGGGTGTAGAGCTGGCCGAACAGGGTCGAGTTGTGGGTGGCGTCGCTCATCAGCCACAGGGAGACGAGCAGCAGCACGAACAGCGCGACGATGGGCGCGCTGCCGGTGAACAGGCGGCGGATCAGCGGGTGAGCGGCCATGTGTACCAGCCCGAGTCGAGATCCCAGTCGGCGGAGATGTAGGCCATGGGCCGCATGGGCGCCGGCAGGGACTCGATGTCCAGGTGGGCGCGCAGGCGCACCGCGTAGTCCTTGCCCGCTTCCAGCAGCTTGGCGTCGATCAGCGGCAGGTTGCGCACGTGGCCCAGGGCGTCGAGGGCCGTGGCGAGGTTGCGATAGTGCTCCTGGGTGCCGCTGTTGAGGTTGTGGATGATGAAGGTGCCCGAAAGGGCGTGATACAGCAGCAGGTAGCCCTGCTGCAGCTCGGCCAGGGTCCGGTCCCAGTACCAGCGCTGCTCGCGCACCTGGATGTCGAGCTGGATCAGCAGCGGCACGCCGTTCTTGAGGGCGTTCAGGGCGGCCTCGGAGAAGCGGTAGTCGATGCGGGCATCGAGGCGGTAGACGCCGTCCTCGAGGGCGGTCTCGATGGACTTGACCACGAAGTCGTGTTCCGCGGCCTGGGCCGGCAGGGCCAGGCAGCCGAGCAGCAGCAGCGCCGCCCAGAAGCGGCGGCGATCAGTTGGCCGGCTTGCGCAGACAGGCATAGTAGAAACCGTCCATATCGTCGTCTCCCGGCAGGATCTGGCGGCCGACCGGGCGGGGCCGGCCCCAGTCCGCGTGGATGGGCGCTTCCCGCGCGCCGGGCGTGCGTTCGAGGAAGCCGGCGATCTGCCGGTCGTTCTCTTCGGGCAGGACCGAACAGGTCGCATACAGCAGCATACCGCCTGGCCGCAGCAGGGGCCAGAGGGCGTCGAGCAGGCGGGCCTGGGTGGCGGCCAGGGCCGGAATGTCGGCGTCGCGCCGCAGCAGGCGGATGTCGGGATGGCGGCGGATCACCCCGCTGGCCGAGCAGGGGGCGTCGAGCAGGATGCGGTCGAAGGGCCGGCCGTCCCACCAGCTGTCCGGTTCGGCGGCGTCACCAGCGAGGCAGGTGGCCTCGCGGCCGGCCCGCGCCAGGTTTTCCCGCACCTTGTCCAGGCGTTCGGGATCGGCGTCCAGCGCCACCAGTTCGCCGAGTTTCGGTTGGCGTTCCAGCAGGTGCAGGGTCTTGCCGCCGGGCGCGGCGCAGGCGTCCAGTAGCCGCTCGCCCGGCCGGGGATCGAGCAGCGGCGCGGCCAGCTGGGCGGCGGCGTCCTGCACCGAGACCAGGCCGCGCTCGAAGCCGGGCAGCGCCCCCACGTCGACCGGCGCGGCGAGGATCAGGCCGCCGTCGGTGTGCGTGGCCGGACGGGCCGCAAGGTGCGCGGCGGCGAGCTGTTCGCGGTATTCCTCGCGGGTCAGGCGGCTGCCGTCCACCCGCAGGGTCATGGGGGCCTGGCGCAGATTGGCCGCCATCACCCCGGTGCATTGTTCCGGCCAGGCCGAGCACAGGCGCTCGCGCAGCCAGGCCGGATGGCCGGTGGCGACGTTCCGATCCTGCTCCACCCGGGCCAGCAGCGCCGCCCGTTCGCGCAGGAAGCGCCGCAGCAGGGCGTTGAGCAGGCCCCGCGCCCAGGGCTTGCCGAGGCGGCCGGCCAGGCGCACGGTCTCGTCCACCGCGGCGTGATCGGGCACCCGCATGGCCAGGATCTGGTGCAGTCCGGTGAGCAGCGCGGCCCGCACGTCGGCATCCTTCGCCCGCAGCGGCCTGTCCAGCAGCGCCCCGGCCAGGGCCTCCAGCCGGTACCAGTCGCGCACCACCCCATAGGCCAGCGCCCGGGCCAGGGCCCGCTCGCGGGGCTCGGTCTCGGTGGCGAGCGAGACGGCCAGCGCGTCGGTGAGACTGCGCCGTTCGCGAATCAGCAGGGCGAGCGCCTTGACGGCGGCGAGACGGGACATGGCGGGAGCGTTTCCGGAATCGAATGGGATCTGGGGATCGTGCCAGAAAAATCAAGGCGTTGCATGGGCTTTCGGGGCCGGGCGGCGGTGCCCTGCAAAGGCGCGGCGGGCGCGGATCACGAAGCCAGGCGGGCCGGCTGCGCGGGCGCGGTGGGCGCCTCGCCGGATTCGCCGCCGGTGGCCAGCAGCAGGCCCTGCTTGAAGGCCTCGGCCGCGGCTTCGGGTTCGTCCAGGCGCTCCAGCAGCAGGCCCAGTTCGCGCCAGGTCTCGGGCAGGGGCTGGCTGCCGAGGCTGGCCTCCAGGTAGCTGCGGGCCTTGCCCCAGAGCTGGTTGCGCAGGCAGATCCGGCCCAGGGTGAGGAGCAGCATGGCATTGTTCTCGTGGCCCTTGAGCCATTCCTCGGCCACCGCCAGTTGCCGCTCGGGGTGGCGGGTGTGCAGCTCGCCGTAGAGCCGCACCCACTCGGGATCCCAGTGCTGGCGCAGGCCCTCGCGCAGCAGGGGCTCGGCGCTGTCGTCCTCGCCCAGCTGCATCAGGGCACGGATGTAGTCGGTCAGCAGTTGCCGGTCGCCGCGCAGCTCCTTCGGCACGGTCTTCCAGAAGGCCTGCAGGGCGGCCGCGTCGCCGGTTTCGGCCTGCCGGGCCAGCAGGGCGCGCCAGGTGCGTACCGCCAGCGCCTGCCAGTCCTTCTCTTCGAGTACCTTGTGCTTGCGCAGCAGGGGCAGCAGCTTGCGCAGATCCTCCCAGCTCTGCAGGCGCTCGTGGACCTGGGCGAGCAGCAGCAGGACGTGGGCGTGATTGGGCACCATGGCGCGCAGGTGCTCGAGGGTGGCCAGGGCCTGTTCGAGCTGGCCGTGGGCCAGTTGCAGCTCGGCCTGGGTCAGTTCCACCGCCACGTCGGCGTCGGGCATGGACTTGAGGGCTTCGGCCAGGTAGTGATCGCGGCGTTCCGGGGCGTCCTGTTTCTGGGCGGCGCGCGCGGCGGAAAGATAGTTGAGCAGCGGGGTGCTGCTGTCGCGGGCGTGGCGCACCAGGATCCGCTCGGCCTTGCGCCAGTGGCCCTCGGCCAGCTCGATGAGGCCCTGGCGCAGGCTGCGCCGGGCCCGCCGGCGGCGGCGCTCGGCGCGCCAGTGGCGCAGGCGCTCGGGCAGCGTCCAGGTGCGCACGATCAGCCGCACCAGGGCGTAGCCGGCGGCGAAGGCCGCCAGCAGCAGCACGAGGAACAGCGACAGGGTGGTCTCGATGGTCAGGTTGCCGCGGCCGATCAGCACGTAGCCCGGATCCTCGTAGGCCAGCAGGCCGGCCACCACGCCCACCAGAAGGATCGCCAGGAAGCCGAACAGCAGTCTCACGCGCCGGCTCCTGCGTCCGGCGCGGCCGTTGCCATGCCGTGTTCGGCCACGTAGCGGCTGATCGCCTCGTGGCTGCGGGTGGGGGCGGGCAGGGCGGGAGCGATGTCGATGCCGGCCAGTTCGCCCAGGCGGTTCGCCAGGTGGGCGGTGGCCGGATCGGCCGGGTCGAACCAGGCCTCGAGCCACTGCCGGGCGGTGTCGAGGCTGTCGCGCCACAGATCGGCGTTGCCCTGCAGCAGGGCCAGGCGGGCCTGTTCGAGCTGCAGCTTGAGGTTCTGCACCAGGAAGAAGTGCTGCTCCGGCGTCAGCAGCGGTTTGACCGGGCCGTCGTGGCGCCGGATCACGATCAGCTTCTGCATGTCGCGCCACAGGGCGGCGGGCAGCTCGCGCCAGTCCTTCACCGGGGCCGGGGTTTCGCTGGCGTCCGTGCCGGCCGCGTCGGATCGGGTCTTCGTTTCCTCGCGCACGCGCAGCAGCCGGAGGTGATCCACGTCGCGGATCAGCGCGCCGAGGCGCAGGGCCAGGCCGGTGACGTCGGGCATGGACACCTTCTGCAGGGCGTCGATGTCCTCGGCCAGGGCCTTGCGTACCGGCAGGATGGCCGGATCGGCCACGTCCTTCAGCCGCGCGTCGGCGGCCTCGAGGGCGGCGATGGCGGTGGCGGGATCGCGGGCCAGCGCCAGTCGCTGGCCGGCCAGGCGGATGAGGTAACGGGCTTCGGCCACCAGCCAGGTCTGCTGCAGGTGGGTGTTGCGGCGCAGCAGCTCTTGCAGGGCCCCGGCCAGATCCTGCTGTTCCCGGCCCAGGCTGGCCAGCCGTTCCTCGAGGCGGCCGTTCTGTTCGCGCAGGCCGTCGAGGGTCGCTTTCAGCGCCGTCAGATCGCCCGTGGTGCGGCGCTCGAGCCCGGCCAGGCGTGCCTCCACGGCCTGCTGCTGGCGGTACAGTTGCCAGGCGCCGCCGATCCCGCCCAGGGCCAGCAGCAGGGCCAGGCCGCCGATCAGCAGGGCCGCGCGGGCGCTGCCGGCCTGGCCGGCCGGCTTGCGGGCGGCGGATTCGGGCGTCTGCGCGGCGGTTTCGGTGTCGCCGGCGTTCTCCGGGGCCGGGATTTCGGCGGGCGTTTCGCTCATGGGGCGGATTCCAGGCGTTGCAGGGCCTCAATGATAGCCTCATCGCTGCCCGAGGTGGCGGAAATGATGCGCGCGAAGCCCAGATTTTGCGCCAGGGCCGCCTGGCGGGGATGGATCACCACCAGGGGTAGGGCCAGCAGGCGGTCGCGCCGCTCGCCCCTGACCTGGTCCAGCAGGGCCTCGAGGATCTCCCCGGAGGTGGCGAGCACCGCGTCGAGGGCCTTCTCGTCGAGCAGGCGCGCCAGCGCGGCGGCCGCCGCGTTGCGCCGCCGTTCGTAGACTTCCAGATAGTCCACCCTGGCGCCCCGTTCGCGCAGGCCCGTGGCCAGCTCCTCCCGGCCGCCCCGACCGCGCACGATGAGCACCGGCTGCCCGGCCACCGCCTGCAGGGCCGGCTCGGCCAGCAGGCCGGCCGAGTCGAAGCGGCTGGCCGGGAGGATGTCGGGCGGGCGGCCGAGGGCCGTCTCGATGGCCCGCGCGGTGCCCCGGCCAATCGCGGCCAGTTGCACGCCTTCCGGTATGGGCAGGAGGCGGGGCAGGCCGTGGCGCACGGCGCTGGGGCTGACGAAGATCAGCAGGCTGCCGGGGGCCAGGACGGGGGGCGGCGTGTCCAGGGGGCGGATCTCGAGCAGGGGCAGGAGCACGGGCCGGTGCCCCGCCTCGCGCAGGCGTCGGGCGAGGGGCGCGGCCTGTGCGGCGGGCCGGGTCACCAGCAGGCGGCAGCCTGCCGGCTCATTCGGCATGCAGCGCCTCCAGCAGGCGGTCGGCGCCGCGGGAGAGCAGATCCTCGGCCAGTACCCGGCCCAGGTATTCGGCGTCCTCGGGCGGGCCGGCAATCTCGCCGTGCACCAGTTCCGAGCCGTCCACCGCGCCCACCATGCCCCGCAGCAGGATCACGCCGTGATCGAGGATGGCGTAGCCGCCGATGGGCACCTGGCAGCCGCCCTGCAGGCGCTGGTTGAAGGCCCGCTCGGCGCGCACGCACAGGGTCGTGTCGGGATCGGCCAGGGGCGCGATGATTTCGTGTACCCAGTCGTCGTCCTCGCGGCATTCGATGCCCACCGCGCCCTGGCCGATGGCCGGCAGGCAGACCTCGGGGGAGAGGTATTCGCGGATGCGATCGGCGAACTCCAGGCGGAGGAGGCCCGCGGCGGCAAGGATGATGGCGTCGTAGTCGTTGTCGTCGAGCTTCTGCAGGCGGGTGTTGACGTTCCCGCGCAGGCTGATGATGTCCAGATCCGGGCGCAGGGCGGCGAGCTGGCACTGGCGGCGCAGGCTGGAGGTGCCCAGGCGCGCCCCCTCGGGCAGATCCTCGAGCGTCTCGTAATGATTGGAGACGAAGGCGTCGCGGGGATCCTCGCGCGGGCAGATCACGGCCAGGTGTAGGCCCTCGGGCAGCTCCACCGGCACGTCCTTCATGGAATGCACGGCGATGTCGGCCTCACCGCGCAGCATGGCGTTCTCCAGCTCCTTGACGAACAGGCCCTTGCCGCCCACCTTGGCCAGGGGGGTGTCGAGGATCTTGTCGCCCTGGGTGGTGAAGGTGACCAGCTCCACCTCGAGATCGGGATGCAGTTCGATGAGCCGGGCCCGGACGTATTCGGCCTGCCACAGGGCGAGCTGGCTCTTGCGGGTGGCGATGCGCAGGGTGTCGGTCATGGTGTTCGGGCCGCCGGGGATGGTGGGGAATAAAGGGGAACCGCCGGGCGTCCCCCGTATCGAAGGCTATAATACACCAATTCGGAGCCACCCCCGTCGCCATGATCCGTCACCTCTTCGCCCTGCTGCTGTTGCTGAGCCTGCCCCTGCAGGCGGCCGAGCTGCCCGCCGTGCGCCTGCCCCAGGCCACGGATCTGCAGGCCCTGGGCGATCAGGCCCGGGCGCGCGGTCTGCCGCTGCTGGTGATGTTCTCCTCGGCCCACTGCCCCTACTGCATGATCGTGCGCGAGGAGTTCCTCAAGCCCATGCTGCGTTCGGGCGACTATGCCGACAAGGTGATCATGGCCGAGGTGGAAGCCGACGAGACCCCCATCACCGACTTCGACGGCCACACCCGCAGCGCCCTGGACGTGGCCCAGCGCTACGACGCCACCCTCTCGCCCACCGTGGTGTTCCTCGACCCCGACGGCCACGAACTGGCGCCCCGCCTGGTGGGCATCACCACCGTGGACTTCTACGGCGGTTACCTCGACGAGGCCATCGACCAGGCCCGCACCCGCCTGCGCAAGCTCGCCTTCCGGGGCACGGCCCGGTAGGCGCGGCGCAAGCCGCGACAAACAGCCGCTCCGACATCCGTGACACGTTTGGCTATTGGTTCAGCAACCGATACGCCCTTGGGGTCGGAGAGACATTTCGTGACACGCCGTGAATACGTCCCTGTAGGCTCGACGGCCGCAGTCGCTTCGGGCATCCTGCCCTCTCGCGACACTTGTCCGTCCTGGACATCGTCCCTGCGGCCGACGGTCACGAAACGTCTCCCCGACCCCAAGGGCTCTGTACCTGCGCCAGGCGTGTAACCCGGAATTCACGGCGCCCATCGATGGCGGCAGCACAGGGCTGGTCGAAAAGACCCCGGCTTTTCCTAGCCACCCACCCCCAGCCACCCGCTACCCCGACTCTGCTATAGTCGATCCCGTTGCGGCCTGCCGGCCGCCGGACGGGGATACCGCTTGACCGCAGTACGCGTAGAGAGCGCCGGGGAGGCCGTCGAGCTGCAGCTCGACGGCGACTGGAGCGTGGAGCGGGCCGCGCAGATGGAGGCGGCCCTGGCCGGGCTGTCCCTGCCGCCGGGGCGGCCGGTGGTGATCCGGCCCGGGCGGCTGGGGCGGCTCGATCTCACCGGCGCCTGGCTGCTGCGGGATCTGCAGGCCCGCCTGGAGGCCGCCGGCCACCCGGTGCAGCTGACCGGCTTCCGGACCCGCCACTTCCGTTTCCTCGCGGCGCTGCCGCCCGAGACCCCGTCCCCGGCGCCGCCGGCCGAATCCCTGCTGCGGCGCTTTCTGCTGCTGCTGGGGCGCACGGTGGTGGGCGAGCGCCGCCAGATCCAGGCCACCCTGGCCTATCTCGGCCGTCTGGTGGTGCACCTGTTGCGGGTGCTGGCGCGCCCCCGGCGCCTGCGCCTGCGGGACATCTCCCACCACATGTACGAGACGGGGATCCATGCCATCCCCATCGTGGCCCTCATCGCCTTTCTGATCAGCATCGTTCTGGCCTACCAGGGGGCGTCGCAGCTCGCCCGCTTCGGCGCCACCGTGTACACGGTGGATCTGGTGGCCATCTCCCAGTTGCGCGAGATGGGCGTGTTGCTGACCGCGATCATGGTTGCCGGCCGTTCCGGCAGCGCGTTTGCCGCGCAGATCGGGTTCATGAAGATCAACGAGGAGGTGGACGCCCTGCGCACCATGGGCTTCGAGCCCTACGAGATCCTGGTGGTGCCGCGGGTCATCGCCCTGATCCTCGTGCTGCCCCTGCTCACGGTGCTGGCGGATCTGATGGGCCTGCTGGGCGGGGCGCTGCTGGCGGTGTTCACCCTCGACATGACCCTGCAGCAGTACTATCTGCGCGCGGTGGAGGCGGTGGGGCTCAACACCTTCCTGGTGGGCGTGATCAAGGCCCCGGTGTTCGCCTTCCTGATCGGCTTCATCGGCACCATGCGCGGCCTGCAGGTCGCCGGTTCGGCCGAGAGCGTGGGCCGCCAGACCACCAATGCGGTGGTGCAGTCCATCTTCATGGTGATCCTGGCCGACGCCCTGTTCTCCATCGTCTTCTCCTGGCTGGACTTCTGATGGTCACGACCGACGTCCTCATCCGGGTGCGCGGGCTGGTGAACCGCTTCGGCGATCAGGTGGTGCACGACGGGCTGGATCTGGACGTGCGTCGCGGCGAGATCCTGGGGCTGGTGGGCGGCTCGGGCAGCGGCAAGTCGGTGCTGCTGCGCTGCATCATCGGCCTGCGCAAGCCCACCGCCGGCACCATCGAGATCGAGGGCGAGGACATCACGCGCATGGACCGGCGCCGTTTCCTCGCCATCCAGAAACGCTGGGGCGTGCTGTTCCAGAGCGGCGCCCTGTTCTCCTCCCTGAGCGTGCTCGACAACATCCTGCTGCCCATGCACGAATACCTGGCCCTGGACCCGGCCCGGCGCGAGGCCCTCGCGCGGCTGAAGATCCGCATGGTGGGCCTGGGGCCGGAAGCGGCAAACAAGTATCCCGCCGAACTGTCCGGCGGCATGATCAAGCGCGCCGCCCTGGCCCGCGCCCTGGCGCTCGATCCGGTGCTGCTGTTTCTCGATGAACCCACCGCCGGCCTCGATCCCATCGCCGCCAGCGAATTCGACCAGCTGCTGGCGTATCTGCGCGACAACCTCGGCCTCACCGTGGTGATGATCACCCACGATCTGGACACCCTGTTCAATATCTGTGATCGTATCGCGGTCCTGGTGGACAGGCGGCTTCAGGTGGGCAACCTGCAGGAGATGCTGGCCAGTGCCCATCCCTGGATCCACCGTTACTTTCATGGCGCGCGGGCGCGAGCCGCGCGCGGGGAGGCGGGCTGAAGCGATGGAGAAGGAAGGCTACTACATTGCCGTGGGGGCCTTCGTGGTGCTGGCCGTGGGCCTGCTGGTGCTGTTCGTCGCCATCATCAGCGGCCGCCAGGCCACCGCCGAGACGCAGCGCTACGAAGTCCGCTTCACCGGCTCGGTGGCCGGCCTCGACGTGGGCGGCGAGGTCCGCTATCTGGGGGTCAAGGTGGGCAAGGTGGTGAACATCCACCTGGTGCCCGACCAGCCCCGGGAAGTGAGCGTGATCATCGAAGTGAAGAAGGAGGTGCCCATCTACGGCAACACCATCGCCAAGCTGCAACTGCAGGGCATCACCGGCATCTCCTTCGTGGAACTGCGCAAGGAAGGGCCGGGCCGCGAACCGCTGCCCCCGCCGCCGCCGGGCGAACTGCCGCGCATCCGGGCCGCCGACTCGGATCTGGAAAAACTGGCCCGCTCCCTGCCCGATCTCTTCGATGCCGCCGAAGAGCTGGTGGATCGCGCCACCGATCTGCTCAACGATCAGAACCTCAACAACTTTACCACCCTGATGCGCGAACTGGCCGTCACCAGCCATGAACTGCCGGGACTGGTCAGGCAGGTCGATGCCACCTTCGCCGAATACGCCCGCGCCGCGCACGAGGTGCGCCCGGATCTGGTGGCCGTGCTGAAACGCCTCAACCAGGTGAGCGCGGAACTGGAAGCCATGACCCGCCGCACCGAGGCCCTGTACGCCCACAACAGCGCCGCGCTCAACGCCACGCTCGGCAACAGCACCCAGAACATGGCGCGTCTGCTGGAAGAAGGCCGCGCCCTGGTGGGCGCCCTGCGGCGCCTGACCCGCAAGCTGGAAGAGAATCCCGCGCTGCTCATCACCCGGCCCCGGCCGCACGGCGTGGAGATCGCCCCGTGATGCGCCTGGGCGTCCTGCTGCTGGCCGCCGGCCTCGCGGGCTGCTCCCTGCCGAGCGCGGAACTGCCGCCGACCACCACCTGCCGCCTCCAGGTGCCGGCCCTGCCGCCGGCGGCCGCCCGGCGGCCCGTGCATCTGGTGGTGCACATGGCCTACGTGGCCCCGGAAATCGCCTCCGAGGCCATCGTCCTCGAACTGCCAGGCCACCGCCTCGACCGCATCGCCAACGCCCGCTGGCCCGCCCCCCTGCCGGCCTACGTGCAGCAGCAGCTCATCCGCGCTTTCAGCCGCAGCGGCGCCTTCCGCCACGTGAGCGATGCCCCGGTCCCCGGCGGGATCAACTACCAGCTGCGCCTGGAACTGCTCGACTTCCAGGCTGCCACGGCCCGCCAGGACGCCGCTCCGCGGGTCCGCGTGCGCCTCCACGCCGTGCTTCAGCGCCTGGACGAAGTGGCGCCCCGGCGCGAGACGGTGATCCGCGCCACCGCGGAGGCCGCGGCCGCCGAGCGGCGCCTGCAGGCCATCACCGCGGCCTTCGATCGGGCTTTTGCCGCGGTGACCCGGGATCTCGCCGAAGGGGTGGAGGCCGCGCTGGCGCGCGACGACGAAGATCACTGACGGACAACCCTCAACGCACAAGGAGCTGCCATGTTTCTGCAATTCGCCATCGCCCTTGCGGCGCTGCTGCTGGTCATCGTGTTCCTCGGGGTCAAGTCGGTGCCCCAGGGCATGGAATACACGGTGGAACGGTTCGGCCGCTACATCCGCACTCTGCGGCCCGGTCTGAACTTCATCATCCCGGTGATCGATCGGGTCGGCGCCAAGATGAACATGATGGAGCAGGTGCTCGACGTACCCTCCCAGGAAGTGATCACCAAGGACAACGCCATGGTCCAGGTGGACGGCGTGGTCTTCTACCAGGTGCTCGACGCGGCCAAGGCCGCCTACGAAGTCAATCGGCTGGAGGTGGCGATCCTGAACCTGACCATGACCAACATCCGCACCGTGATGGGCTCGATGGATCTGGACGAGCTGCTCTCCCAGCGCGATGCCATCAACGCCCGGCTGCTGTCGGTGGTGGACGAGGCCACCACGCCCTGGGGCGTGAAGGTCACGCGCATCGAGATCAAGGACATCACCCCGCCGCGGGATCTGGTGGACGCCATGGCCCGGCAGATGAAGGCCGAGCGGGACAAGCGCGCCGCCATCCTCGAGGCCGAGGGCGAACGCCAGGCCGAGATCCTCAAGGCCGAGGGCGAGAAACAGGCCGCCATCCTCACCGCCGAAGGGGAAAAGGAGGCCGCCTTCCGCGAGGCCGAGGCCCGCGAACGGCTGGCCGAGGCCGAAGCCAAGGCCACCGCCATGGTCTCCCGGGCCATCGCCGAGGGTGACGTGAACGCCATCAACTACTTCGTGGCCCAGAAGTATGTGGATGCCCTGCAGCAGATCGCCTCGGCGCCCAACGAGAAGCTGGTGTTCATGCCGCTCGAATCCTCCGGGATCGTCGGCGCCATCGGCGGCATCGCCGAACTGGCCAAGCAGGCCATGGCCCAGGCGGGCAAGGGCGCATGAGTTTCGTTGCGGATTTCTGGCACTGGTGGATCGGCGGCCTGGTGCTGCTGATCCTCGAGATGTTCGTGCCCGGCACCTTCTTCCTGTGGATGGGCGTGGCCGCGGGATTCGTCGGCCTGCTGGTCTGGCTGTGGCCGGCCATGCCCATCGAATACCAGATCATCGTCTTCGCCGTGGATTCGGTGGTGAACATCGTCGCCTGGAAGCTGTACGAGAAGCGCCGCCCGGTGCGCACCGATCAGCCCGCCCTCAACCGCCGCGGCGAACAGTACGTGGGCCGGCGCTTCACCCTCGACGATCCCATCGTCAACGGCGTCGGCCACCTGCGGGTGGACGACACCCGCTGGCGCATCGAAGGCCCGGACCTGCCCGCCGGCAGCACGGTGTTGGTCACCGGCGTGGACGGCACCGTGCTGCGCGTGGAAGCGGCCGAGGGGGAATGAACGGGATGGCGGCTGGCACGTCCCTGTAGGAGCGGCGCAAGCCGCGAAGAACAGGGCCGAGGGACGAGTGGCGAGGGCCGAGGTTGTCGAAGCCAACCAACCACGTTTTTCCTCGGCCCTCGTCCCTCGCCACTCGTCCCTGCATGATTCGCGGCTTGCGCCGCTCCTCCTACAGGGGAATGTGCCAAATTCACCAAGGATCCCCGTCGGGTAGGTCGGCTCAAGCGCAGCGGAGCCGACGCGACACGGAAGGCTTGGCCAGCACGCCGGCTCCGCTGCGCTGGAGCCGGCCTACTTTTCCTCTCCACGGCAGCGTGCGAGCAGGCCGCGCAGGTGTTCGAGGCCGAGACGGCGGGCATGCGCCACGTTGCGTTGCGGGATCCCCTGCGGATCGGGGTGGGCGTCCACGGCCCGGGCCAGGCTGGCTTCGCGCAGCAGGTGCAGGGCGGGCACGGGGGCGCGGTTGGTGTAGTCGGCCGGATCGTCGGGCAGGGAGTCGGCGAAGCGGTAGCGGGGATGGAAGTGGGCGAGCTGGTAGGTGCCGGCATGACCCAGGGTTTCGAGCAGATCGTCGGCCAGGGCGGTGAGATCGAGAAAGGCGTCGAAGTCGTCGAAGCCCCGCGGGACCAGCAGCAGGGTGGTCTCGGTGCCGGGGTGGGCATCGAGATGCCGGCATTCGGCCACCAGGGTCTGCAGCACCGCTTCCGCATCGCTGCCGTCGGCCACCGCGTAGCGCAGACGTTCGCCTGCGAGCACGCCCCGGGCGAAGGGGCAGAAGTTCTCGCCCACCACCACGGTCTCCACCCAGGCGCGCATGGCGTCGATGGCGGCCGCGTCGTTCATCCTTCCTTCATGATCCGGCGCACCGTGGGCAGGTGGCGGCGGCTCACCTCCAGGGTCTTGTCCACGCCGGCCAGGCGCACGTGGCAGCGGCCGTCGGCCTGCTTTTCCAGAGCCTGCAGATACTGGCGGGCCACCAGGGCGTTGCGGTGGATGCGCAGGAAGCGCTCGCCGAAGCGCTTCTCCAGTTGCACCAGCGAGTCCTCGATCAGCACTTCGCCGTCGGCGTGGCCCACGGTCACGTACTTGTGCTCGGCCTGGAAGTAGCGGATCTCGGGCACCGGCACCAGCACGATGTTGCCGTGCACCCGGGCGCTGATGTGGCCGGGCTCGCCGTCGCCGTGCGCCGCGTCCGCCAGGGCCTCGAGCTGGGCCCGGTTGGGGCGGCGCGCGGCCTGCAGGGCGGTCTCGAGCTGTTCCCGGCGCACCGGCTTGAGCAGGTAGTCCACGGCGTGGCTGCGGAAGGCGGCCAGGGCGTAGTCGTCGTAGGCGGTGGTGAAGATGATGGCCGGCGGCGGATCGAGGCGGGCCAGGTGGCCGGCCGCTTCCAGCCCGTCCATGCCCGGCATGCGGATGTCCAGCAGCACCACGTCGGGCAGCCGGCGGCGGCAGGCCTCCACCGCCGCCAGGCCGTTGTGGGCCTCGCCGATCACCGCGGTATCGGGAAGCCGTTCGAGCATGCTGCGCAGCCGCAGGCGGGCGGGCGCTTCGTCATCGACGATCAGGATCTTCATCTTCGCTCTGGTAGGGGAAGCCCAGTTCCACAGTGTAGCCGGTTTCACCGGCGTCGACGGTCAGGCTGCCGCGCTCGCCGTGCAGGGCGCGCAGCCGCTCGCGGATGTTGTCCAGGGCCAGGCGGTTGCCCTGGCGTGCGTGGCCGCCGCGCGCACAGGGGTTGTGCACCCGGATCCGCACCCGGCCGTTTTCCAGGCGCCCCTCGATGGTGATCCGCCCGCCCTCGGGCAGGGGTTCGATGCCGTGGTAGACGGCGTTCTCCAGCAGCGGCTGCAGCAGCAGGGGCGGTAGCAGGGCGTCGTCGGGCAGATCGTCAAGCCGCCATTCCACCTGCAGGCGCTCGCCCAGGCGCAGGGCCTCCATGGCCAGGTAGCGGCGGCACAGCTGCAGCTCGTCGCGCAGGGGGATGCGCTGGCGGCTGTCGCTCAGGGAGGCGCGGAACAGATCCGCCAGATCCTCCACCGCCGCCTCGGCCCGGTCCGGATCGCCGTGCACCAGGGAGGCGATGGTGTTCATGCTGTTGAACAGGAAGTGGGGCCGGATGCGCGACTGCAGGGCCTGCAGGCGGGCCGCGTTCTCGGCCTCGAGGCGCATCCGCCACTGATGCTGGACGTAGAAATAGCGCAGCACCGGCCCGGTCAGCAGGGCGGCGATCAGCAGGTTGCGGCCGAGAAAGCGCCAGTGCCAGTCGAGATCCAGGGCATAGGCCGGGGCGTGGACCAGCCAGTAGGCCAGTTCGGTGACGATCGCCACGACCACCAGCACCAGGCCGTAGGCGATGAAGCCGGCGCGGCGGTTGTCCAGCCGGCACAGCCAGGGGCGGGCCAGGCACAGAGCCAGGCAGCTCAGCAGCGCGCACCACTGCACGAACAGGGAGATCATGCCCAGGCGTTCCCAGCGTTCGGCGGCGCCGATCTCCAGCGGCGCCAGGGCCAGCACGAAGGCCGCCAGCTCGGCGATCAGGATCACGTTGAACACCGCGCGCATGGCGCACAGGTCCGGCAGGAACAGATCCGGGCATTGGCGGGGCTTGGGCAGCAGGGCCATGAGGGCATTATTGCCCAAAACCGGTATACTTGCCGCCGGTTTTCCCCATCCGGTATCCCTTGCATGAGCGAAGAGCACTCCATCGACAAGCCCTGGGCGGGCCGCTTCACCGCCCCCACCGATGCCTTCGTCGAGGCCTTCACCGCCTCGGTGGGCTTCGACCGCCGCCTCTACCGGCACGACATCGCCGGCTCCATCGCCCATGCGCGGATGCTGGCCCACGTGGGGGTGCTCAGCGAGGAGGAATGCCGGCAGATCGTCGCGGGCCTGGAGGCCATCCGCGGCGAGATCGAGCGGGGCGAGTTCACCTGGTCCACGGCCCTCGAGGACGTGCACATGAACATCGAGGCGCGCCTGACCGAGCGGATCGGCGAGGTGGGCAAGAAGCTCCACACCGGCCGCTCGCGCAACGACCAGGTGGCCACCGACATCCGTCTCTATCTGCGCGACGAGATCCGCGAGCTGGCCCGCGAGCTACGCCGCCTGCAGGAAGGCCTGCTGGGGCTGGCCGAGCGCGAGGCCGAGACCATCATGCCCGGCTTCACCCACCTGCAGACCGCCCAGCCGGTGACCTTCGGCCATCACATGCTGGCCTGGTGCGAGATGCTGATGCGGGATCAGGACCGCCTGCGCGACGCCCACCGGCGGGTCAACGTCATGCCCCTGGGCGCCGCCGCCCTGGCCGGCACCACCTATCCCATCGACCGCGAGTTCACCGCCCGCGAACTGGGCTTCGAGGCCATCTGCGAAAACTCGCTGGATGCCGTCTCCGATCGCGACTTCGCCATCGACCTGCTGGCCGCCTGCGCCACCCTGATGATGCACCTCTCCCGCTTCTCCGAGGAGCTGGTGCTGTGGAGTTCGGCGCAGTTCGACTTCGTGGATCTGGGCGACAGTTTCTGCACCGGCTCCTCCATCATGCCGCAGAAGAAGAACCCCGACGTGCCCGAGCTGGTGCGCGGCAAGACCGGCCGGATCTACGGCCACCTGATGGGCCTGCTGACCCTGATGAAGAGCCAGCCGCTGGCCTACAACAAGGACAACCAGGAAGACAAGGAGCCCCTGTTCGACACCCTCGACAACGTCAAGGGCTGCCTGCGCCTGTTCGCCGACATGATGCCGCAGATCGTGGTCAGGCGTGAGCAGATGCGCGAAGCCGCCCGCCGCGGCTTCTCCACCGCCACCGACCTGGCCGACTACCTGGTGCGCAAGGGCGTGCCCTTCCGCGACGCCCACGAGATCGTCGGCAAGGCCGTGCGCCTCGGCCTCGACACGGGCCGGGATCTCTCGGAGATGCCCCTCGAGGAACTGCGCCGCTTCTCGGACGCCATCGACGAGGACGTGTACGACGTGCTCACCCTGGAAGGCTCCGTATCCGCCCGCGACCACCTCGGCGGCACCGCCCCCAAACAGGTCCGCGCCGCCATCGAACGGGCCCGCCGGCGGCTCGAAGACTTCCCCCTGGCCCGCTGAAGGGCTTCAACGACAAGGCGCGCCAGGTAGGTCGGCCTTCAGGCCGACATGGATCGGCACAAAACCCTTGTCGGCCTTCAGGCCGACCTGCGGCGGTGCGCGCAGGGTGGCTCGAGCGCCGCGGTGCTGCCGTTTTGCTATCCAGCAGCGGATTCCAGATGCCGGACCGTTTCCGGGAAGCAGCGTACCAGCCTGCGATCCCCCGTCACCAGCGGCACCCCCAGATGCCGGGCCAGGGCCACGAACTCGCAGTCGTAGGCGGAACAGTCGCTTTCGTTGACCAGGGTCAGCACGTCGAGCGAAGTCACCTCGTACTCCCGGCCACGGAACAGGGATTCCATTTCTTCCTGAAGCGCCAGCGCCTGTTCGTAACGCAGGAGGCCCTTGCGCAGGTGCTGCGCCAGCACGTTGCGGAACTCGCTGCGCCACAGGAGTGGCGCCACCCATTCGGGATCGCGGGCGAAAAGCCGTTCGGCGGATTCGGTCCAGACGGTGGGCAGGGCCAGACAGGCGATGAGATTGGTATCGGCGACGATCACGCCCGACCCTGATCGATGGCCTGGCGAATCGATTCGGGCGTGATGCCCTCTTCCGGGATGCCTTCACGCAGGCGTCGCAGCCGGGAAAGCTGTTCCGCCGGTGGAACATTTTCCGGTTTGAGGACCGATTCGAGACAGTGGATCAGCTCCCCGTTCACGGAACGGTGATGGGCCCTGGCGGCCTGCTTGAGCCGCGCATAGAGATCGTCGGGAATGTTCTTGATGGTGATGGAAGCCATGCCACCATTCTGGTGGCAATTCGGTGGTTTTTCAAGAGGACCTGCTCAGTCCAGCTCCTCCCGCGCCCGTTGCATCATCAGCCCCACGTCGTCGCCCTTGCGCCATTCGCTCACACCGAAGCGGGCGCTTACTTTCATCGCGGGGTTCTCGGTTGCCAGCCTGTCCAGCCGTTCGCGGGTCATGGTGGCCACGTGGCGGGCGGCCTCGAGGCCGGTTTCGGGCAGGATGAAGAGGAACTCGTCCTCGTCCAGGCGGCCGATGGTGTCGGCCCAGCGGCGCTGTTCGTTGAGCAGGTTGCGGATGGCCACGAGCACCTGGCGGATGGCCTCGGCCGAGCCTTCCAGGCCTTCCAGGCGCATGACGATGGCGGACAGGGGGTTGCCGTAGCGCCGGCTGCGGGCCACCTCGGTGGCCAGCTGGGCCGACAGGGCCCGGCGGTTGGGCATGCCGGTGTCGGGGTCGGTCACCGTCAGCTCGTCCAGCTCGGCGAGCAGGTCGTCACGCTCGGCCAGCAGCTGTTTCATGGGGCTGGCATCGCTGAAATACTGCAGCCGGCGGCCGTCGGCGAGGCGGTGGGTGTGGCCGAGCAGCCAGCGGGTCTCCGCCTGTTCGCCGTGGGGCGGAATCGCCACCGAGGGTTCGTCGTCCCACAGGGCCGCAAGGCCCTCGGGGGCGGCCTCGGCGCCGTGCCCCTGGATCACGGTGGCGGCATCGCCCAGCCACTCCCGCAGGCGGTCGTTCATCCATTCCACGCGCCCCTCGGGATCGATCAGCAGCAGGCCCAGGGGGCAGGCGGCGAGCAGCTCGCGGCAGGTGTCGGTATCCAGGGTTTCGAGCATGACGGCCTTCTCGTCCGGGGGGCCACCAAAACTACCCCGCCCCCGCCCTCCAGCGCAAGGCCTTCCCCGCTCCCCTCGGTCCTCGTCCCTCGTCCCTCGCCACTTTTTCATGGTGGAGTTTTGGCCCCGCTGGCCGATATTTCCATGACCATGAGCCGTTTCGTCCGCCACACCCCTCGCCTCGAGGACGCCCGGGAGCACGATTTCCGGGCCATCAAGGCCCGCTTCGTCGAGCTGAACCGCCAGCGCCTGCGCCGGGCACGGGCCGATCTGCGCACGCCGGAACGGGAGTTTCTCGACCTGCTGCCGCTGCTGTTCCACGTCAACCACCCGGCCCTGCCGGGCTACGTGGACAGGGACACCCCCGCCGGGCTGCCGGACTTCTCGCCCGCGGCCGGGGTGCTGCGCAGCGCGCGCCGCCGGTTCCGCAGTTTCGCCTGGCGCAAGCGGGCCTACCGGCGCTTCGAGATCCAGTCGCTGTTCATGATGGGCAGCACCGGCACCATCGCCTTCTCCGAAGGCTCGGACTTCGACATCTGGATCTGCCACGCCGAGGATCTGGCCCCCGAGCAGGTCAAGCGCCTGGAGGTGAAGGCGGCCGCCATCGAGCAGTGGGCCCGCGGCCAGGGCGTGGAGGCCAACCTGTTCCTGGTGGACCCGGCCGCCTTCCGCGCCGGCGACCACGGCCCCCTCGGCCCCGAGAACACCGGCTCGGCCCTGCACTACCTGCTGCTGGACGAGTTCTACCGCACCTCGGTGCTGCTGGCCGGACGCACGCCCCTGTGGTGGCTGGTGCCGCCCGAGGACGAGGCCGATTACGACACGGTGGCCGCCGACATCAAGCGCAAGCGCCTGGTCCACGCCCGCGAGCACATCGATCTGGGCGGACTCAACCGGGTGCGCGCCGACGAGTTCTACGGCGCCACCCTGTGGCTGCTGTACAAGTCGATCCATGCGCCCTACAAGTCGCTGCTGAAGATCCTCCTCATGGAGGCCTACGCCACCGAGTATCCCCGCGCCGATCTGCTCGGCCTGCGCTTCAAGCAGGCGGTGTATGCCGGCGAGGCGGACATCGACAAGCTCGACCCCTACCTGATGATGCTCGACAAGGTGGAGGACTACCTGACCCGCGCCGGCCAGCCGGAGCGCCTGGCACTGGCCCGGCGCAGCTTCTACTTCAAGGTGGGCCTGAAGCTGAGCGAGGCACGCGGTGGCGGCTGGCGGCGGGACCTGCTGCAGGCGCGGGTGGATGGCTGGGGCTGGCATCCCTCGCAACTGGTGCGGCTGGATACCCGTGCGCAGTGGAAACTGGAAGCGGTGCTCGCCGAACGCCGCGAGCTGATCCGCGAGTTCACCCAGACCTACCGCTATCTCTCCCTGTTCGCCCGCACCAAGAGCGAGGGCCACGCCATCCGCGCCGGGGATCTCACGGTGCTGGGGCGCAAGCTGTACGCCGCCTTCGAACGCAAGGCCGGCAAGATCGACATCGTCTACCAGGGCATCACGCCGGATCTGCACGAGAGCCACGTGAGCTTTCACGAGCTGACCCGGGAGGACGGCCGGCGGCACTGGATGGTCTTCTCCGGCGTGGTCCCGCCCGCCGACGTGGGCCTGCACGCCCCCCTGAAGCGGGACTACAGCCTGATGGCCCTGCTGGCCTGGTGCCACTTCAACCGGATCATCGACCGGCGCACCGTCATCGCCCTGTATTCCTCCGGCACGGATCTGAGCGAGCGGGAGCTGCTGCAGATCGTCGATCACCTGTGCCGGATCTTCCCCGACGGCCAGCCCCAGCCGGCGCGCACCGAGGATCTGCGCCGAGCGGAGCGGATCCGCGCCGTGCTCACGGTGATCGATCTGGGTCTGGATCCCTTCGCCACGCACACCCGGCGCGGCGAGCACCTCACCTCCAGCCGCACCGACGCGCTCAAGTACGGCGGGCGGCTCGAGAACCTGGCCCTGAGCCTCGACCAGGTGCTGGTGACAAGCTGGCAGCAGGTGCTCACCTTCCGCTACAGCGGGGCGGAGGGGCTGATGCAGTGCCTGCAGGATTTCATGCGCTGGGCGCCGCCCGATGGCCGGCGGCCGCCGCCGCTGAACGCCGTGTGCCATTCCACCTACCGCGGCCCGGCCATCGCCCGGCGCATCGAAGCCCTCTTCGCCACCCTGTATGCGGTCTTCGACCGCACGCGGGCCGTGCCCGGCACCCGCTTCGTGCTCGGCATCGAATGGGACTACTTCGTGCTCTGGCAGGCCGATGGCGAACTGCGCTACGCCAACCCCGGCGAACTGGATGAATTGAAGGCCTGGCTGGGCCGGCCCCGGGCCCGGCATGCCCCCACCGTGTTCGACGAGGAGACCCCGGCCGATCAGATCCTGCCCCTGATCTACCGCCACGACCGGCCCGGCTGGGTGCAGTGCTTCTACGAGCGCCGTGGCGACAGCGTGCAGGTGTGGGTGGTGGACGAACGGGGCAGCCTGGCCGAGCAGACCCATCCCCTCTACGACGTGGTCAGCCTGGTGCGCCAGTACCGGGAGTTCTTCGACGCCACCCTGCCGCGGCTGCGCGGCGCGGACGGCCCGGCGGCGGAGGTCGGGGTGGAGGCGGTGCACTTCTACCGCATCGAGCGCGACAGCGAGGGCCGGCGCACCGTGGTCCAGCACAGCCTCAATGCCTTTCTGCGCTCGGCCCCCTACCTGCGCCTGCAGGCCATCGTGGATCGCATCGACGGGGAGCCGAGCTACACCCTGGTGTGCGGCGAGCAGGAGTTCTCCAGCCTCGAGCACGGCGCGGATCTGTTCCGGGCCGTGGCCCGCCACATCCTCGCCCTGCGCCGCGACGGCGAAGCCTATCCCATCCACGTCACCGACGTGGATCTCGCCCCCCGCCTCCTCGCCGAGGACGGCGGCCACGTGCAGACCGTGCGCTATCTCGAGTGCAAGCAGCGCATCGAAAGCCGCCTGCAGGCGGCCCTGGCGGAACTCGTCTGAGGCGCCTTACTCTTCCCGCATGTCGTGGAAGATGGCCTCGAGATCGGCCTTCCAGGTGCGCACGAACTTCTGCAGGGCCGGATCCTTCTCCGGGAACAGGCGCTCGGGGTTGGCGGCCACGATCAGGGTTTCGTCCTCTTCGGCGAAGATGGCGATCTTGTGCGGCACGTAGGGGATGAGCATGGGGTATTTCTCGCTCACCTCGCGGATCTCGTCCAGGCGGCCGAAGAACACCACACGGTACTTGTCGGTCTTGTAGCCCTTGGAGGTCAGGCCGATGTCGACCCGCTGCACCCGGGAGAGGGTCTGGCCGTGGGCCTTGAGCACGTTCTGCAGCTTGAGCATGGCCTCGGGGAAGGTCATGGGAATGCGGGCCATGAGCAGATCCTCGGCCAGGGCCGGCGCGGCCAGCAGCCACAGCAGAAGCAGGAACAGGGGCTTGCGGATCATAGGGTGGCGTCCTCGATGATGGAGACGTAGGTGTCGTTCATCTCATGACACAGCCGGTTCAGCTCCACGTTGTTGAACAGCCGCGAGAGACGGGTGGGATTGATGGCATAGACCTTGACCTTGCCCTCCTTCTCCACCACCGTCACCCGGCAGGGCAGGAACAGGCCCACCCGCGGATCGATGGCCAGCGCCTTGTTCAGGAAGCCGAAGTTGCAGAAATAGATGATGTGCTGCTTCGGGTTCTCCTGGCCGGGCGGCACGAAGCCGGTCTCCAGTTTCTGTTCGCGAATGATGATGAAGTTGTTGCCGACCGCCGCGTCCTTGAGATTGTTGATGGTGGTCTGGAAATCGTATTCCGAATCGTAGACGATGGTGGCCTGATCGGTCTCGATGGGCTGCTGGTGCACCGGCAGCGGGTTGTCCTCGAAGGAGCGCACGAAGACCACCAGATCGTTGATGTCCTGCTCCGAGAGGCCCTGCTTGAGGAAGGAGACCATGGGCGTGCCCTCGCGGCCGTTCATCAGGGTGGCCTTGATGAACTGATCCGAGGCGGCGGCCAGGAAGCCGGGATTGTTCAGGGCCGGCGGGATGATGGGCAGATCCCGCGGTCGGGAGAAGGTCACGCCGGTGCCCTTGCCGCCCTCGCCGTTGGGGCCGTGGCAGGCGGCGCAGTATTTGGCGTAGAGCTGTTTGCCGTGCTCGCGATCGCCGCGCACCGGCTCCACCGGATAGCGGTAGGGCTTGCCCGGCGCCCAGCGGCGCACGTATTTCACGATGGCCTTGACGTCGGCATCGCTGAGGCTCTTGAAGGCCGGCATGATCCGGCCCGGCCGGCCCATGCGGATGGTGGTCTCGAGGAACCGGTTGGTCACCGAGTACTGGAAGTCGGGCAGGGCCAGCGGCACGCCCACGCCGCCATTGCCGTCGTAGCCGTGGCAGGCGGCGCAGTGCTGGCGGAACAGGGCCTCGCCCCGTTCGAGTTCGGCGTCCTTCGCAAGCACGACGCCGGCCAGTGGCAACAGCAGGAGAAGCAACAGCAGGCGAATGGCGCGCATCGATCTCGATCCTCGGTTCGGGTTGGATTGATTGTAAACTGCCTGCGGGCCGAGGGCCATTGACGAATATCAAACAACGCTAATATTTGACCGATCCAGGCCGCTTCCGGCGTGGATCCGACGGGAAAAGCCATGAAACCCTGTTCCGAAGCCTGCGAGCAGAACAAGCGGCCCATCCGCGACGTGCTCGAACAGTACCTGCCCGAATCGCGGCGGGTGCTGGAGATCGGCAGCGGCACCGGCCAGCACGCCGTGTACTTCGCCGCCGCCTTCCCCCATCTCACCTGGCTGGCCAGCGACGTGGCCGAAAACCACCCCGGGATCCGCGCCTGGCTGGCCGAGGCCGATCTGCCCAACCTCCAGGGCCCGCTGGAACTGGACGTGACGCGCGAGGCCTGGCCGGTGCGCGAGGTGGACACGGTGTTCTCCGCCAACACCGTGCACATCATGCACTGGCCCGTGGTCGAACGGATGTTCGCCGGCATCGGCCGCCTGCTCCCGCCCCAAGGCCGCTTCCTGCTCTACGGCCCCTTCAACATCGGCGGCGAATACACCGCCGAGAGCAACCGCCGCTTCGACGCCTGGCTGAAGGCGCGCGACCCCGGCATGGGTGTGCGCAACCTCGAGGATCTGGACACCCTGGCCAGCGAACACGACCTCCTGCGCATCGCCCTGCACGACATGCCGGCCGACAACAAGCTCGTGGTCTGGCAGAAGTGTCGCGTCATCGAGCGGTGAGGAATGTTTTCGGGTGGACTGCAAACAACACGGAGGGCACGGAGACACCGAGAGTGTGTGGGCTTGAGTCATTGCCCAGTGAGGCGAGGTGATCCATCTGTAGGAGCGGCGCAAGCCGCGATACGCAGATCGTGTTGCCGCCTGAACCTTGTCCGAGTGGCGTTATCCGCAACCTGTTCCCTGCGATTGCAGAATCGCGGCTCGCGCCGCTCCTACAGGCAAGTGCACATCGCAACCAAAGCGTACCAGCGCCTCATCTCAAACAAACTCCGTGTTCCTTCCACCGAGCACGACCACAGCTACCCCAGCACCTGCATCAGCCACGCGCGGAGGTCGGCGATCTCTTCGGGGCAGACGCTGTGTTCCATGGGGTAGGTGTGCCATTCGATGCGATAGCCGAGGGCGTCGAGGCGCTGGCGGCTGGCTGCGGCGAGGGGCAGGGGCACCACCGGGTCGTGCAGGCCGTGGGCCATGAAGATGGGGGTGTCGGCGTTGGCCGGATGGCGCTCGTCGGCCAGGCGATCGGCCAGGGGCAGGTAGGTGGAGAGGGCCAGGATCCCGGCCAGGGGTTCGGGATGGCGCAGGCCGGTGTGCAGGGCGATGGCGCCACCCTGGGAGAAGCCGGCCAGGACGAGGCGCCCGGCCGCCACGCCCCGCGACCGTTCGCGGGCGATCAGGGCCTCGATGCGCTGCCGTGACTGTTCGATGCCCGCCGCGTCTTCCGCGGCGGTGAAGTCCATGCCCAGGATGTCGTACCAGGCCGGCATCACGTAGCCGTTGTTGATGGTGACGGGGCGCGGCGGGGCGTGGGGCAGGACGAAGCGCACGCCGGCAAGGCCCAGTTCCGCCACCACCGGCTCGAAGTCGTGACCGTCGGCGCCGAGGCCGTGCAGCCAGATGACGCTGGCCTCGGCGTCGGCCGGGCCGATCTCCACGGCGGGCAGCAGCGCTTCGCTCACGGCTCGAGGGTCACCGTCTCGCCGGCCTGTTCGCTGCACCATTCGCTCAGGGCGGCGAACAGCTCCTTGCCGTCGCCTTCGCGTACCCAGCGCTCGCCGGACTCGTCGTAGTCGAAGTGGAAGCCGCCGCTGCGGGTGGCCACCCAGACTTGGCGCACCGGGGTCTGCCGGTTGACGATGATCTGGCTGCCGTCGGCGAAGCGCAGGGTGAGGATGCCGCCGGCGGTTTCGTAGTCGATGTCGGCGCCGCTCTCCTCGACGGCGTCCTCCAGGGCCAGCAGCAGATCATCGACCCGGTCGTGGAATTCCGATTCGTCCATTTTTCCCTCCTGATTGACGAGCGCCATTCTACGCCAAGGCAAAAAAAAGCGAAGGTGCCGGGGAGCACCTTCGCCGGGACCGCAGGGATTGCGGGAGTCAGACTTACTTGATCTTGGCTTCGGCGCTGTCCTTGTCGCCGGTGTTGTCGACCCAGCTGATGGAGACGGTGTCGCCGGGCTTGCCGCCGGTGAAGGCGAAGGACAGGTAGGGGTTCTTGGAGACGGCGGGGCCCCAGTCGGCGGTGAGCACGGTGCTGCCGTTGTGCTTGGCGACGACTTCCTGGATGAAGTGGGCGGGGATGACCTTGCCGGTCTTCTTGTCCTTGCGCAGGCCGGTCTCCATGGGGTGCTTGATGAGGCACTTGACGGTGACCGTGTCCCCCTTGGCGCGGGCGCGGAGCTTGATGGTTTTGCTAGCCATTGTGTTGAATCCTCTTCGTTAAAGCGTGGCCTCAGCCACCGCAACCACCGATGGTGACCTTGACGTTCTTGCGGGCGGAATAGACCTTGCCGCCGGCCTTGACCACGGCGATGACGTCGGAGGTCTTGCCCATCTTGATGCGGGTGGAGACCTGGGGCAGGGCGCCGTTGCCGAGGGTGAAGCTGGAGGTCAGGGGGTTGGCGTTCTTGGCGGCGAGGATGGCGATGGACTCGACGCCGTCGAGGCTGGCCTTGACGGAGACGGGGACCACGGCGCCGTTCTCGGCGATGTCGGGGGCCTTGATGGCGATCTTGTCGCTGGGGGTGTTGTCGGCGGCGCCGAACAGCTTGGCCAGGGCGTCATCGATCTTCTTGGCCTCGAAGGCGCTCTTGGGCCAGGCGGCGAGTACGGCGCGCGGAGTCAGCAGGCCGGCGCCCACGGCCACGGCCACGGCGGTGCCGGCCAGCGAGCCTTTCAGGAAAGTTCTGCGTTGCATGTGGGTTCCTCCTTAACGGTTGTCCCGCTTCCATGGCAAGGAACGGGCCAGTTTGGAGGAATTGATAAATCAATGGCTTACGCAGAACTGGAAACGCAATAAGGCCCTTGCATCGTGCAATTTGCACGATGGATCGTGCAAAACGGGAGTCACTTGAGGTCGTCGCGGATCCGCTTGAAGCCCTTCAGGAGGGCTTCGCCGGCCTCGGTCAGCGAATCCAGGGCCTCCCTGCCGGCCTCGGCGGCGTCCCTTGCGGCGGCCTCGAAGCGCGGCTGGAGCTTTTCCCACTGCGTTTCCAGCGCCTCGAACTCGTCGCGCAGTTCGGCCTTGGCCAGGTGCATCTGCACCCGCAGCTCGTCCCGGTACTGTTTCAGATCGCCGAGCAGGGATTCCAGCTTGTCGTCGGGTTCCATGGATCAGCCTCCTCTGATGGGTATTCCGGTAGTGGGGTTGGCGGGGGCCGATTGCAAGCCGTGGGCGGCTCACAGGCGGTAGGCGCGCTCGATGTCGTCGCGGGAGAGGGTGCCGTACACCCGGGGTACGCCCGGCACGGTCTGGCTGATCACGTACAGCAAATCGGCACCGCTCTCGGCCAGGCGTTGCTGGGCTTCGAGCAGGCTGGCACCCAGATCGATGGCCGCGCCCTGGCGGCGATCCGCAGGGATGGCCAGCAGATCGTAGGTTTCGGTATCGGGGGCCTCCTTGCGTGCCCGGGCCAGATCCACCGCCGGCAGCAGGGTGTCGGGCTGTTTTTCATCGCGGACCAGAACCCACAGGGGCGCCTCGGCGAGGACCTTGTCCACCGCTTCGGCCGTCGCTTCGCGGGGCAGGACCGCAATCCGGCGATCCATGACGCTGGCCACCCCCACCCGCCGCAGGGACTGGCTGATCGGATCGTTGCGGTAGTCCATGCCCCAGCTGCGCAGCAGGCCCATGAACAGGGATTCGCGGCGGCCCACGTGGCCGGCGGTGATGGTGGCGGTGACCACCGCCAGCATGCCGGGCAGGATGAAGCTGGGATTGCCGGTCAGCTCGAGGATGGCGATGAGGCCGGCCATGGGCGCCTGCAGGGTGCAGGCCATCATGGCGCCCATGCCGATCATGGCGTACAGGCCGATGGAGGCGGTCTCGTTGAAGCCCAGGGCGGCGCCGATCACGCCGAACAGGGCGCCGAAGGTGGCGCCGATGAACAGGATGGGGCCGATGGCGCCGCCGGGCAGGCCGAGGCCGATGCCGCCGGTGGTGGCCAGGATCTTCAGCCCCAGCAGGGCCAGCAGCGAGGTCCACAGCAGGTTTTCGCCGTGCAGCAGCCGGTCCACCGTGTCGTCGCCGATGCCGAGCACCTCGGGCATGGCCAGGCCGCACAGCCCCACCAGCAGGGCGCCGAGCAGCGGGCGCAGCCATTCGGGCAGGCGGCCGCCCTCGCGGGCCACGGTGCGGAACAGGGCATTGAAGCCTGCCCCCACCAGCCCGGCGAGCAGTCCGCCGAGGAAGATCCAGGGCAGCTCGGTGAGATGGCCGAGGGTCAGGGGCGGCACGGCAAAGGCCAGATCGCTGCCGAACACGGCGCGGGTCAGGGTGGTGGCGCTCACCGTGGCCAGGATCACCGGCGCGAAGCCGGCCACCGTGTATTCCAGCAACAGCACTTCCATGGCGAAGGCGGCGCCGGCCAGCGGCGTGTTGAAGGAGGCGGCGATGCCGGCGGCGGCCCCGCAGGCGGCCAGCACCCGCAGGCTGTTGCTGGGCAGCGCCAGGGCCTGGGCGGGCAGGTTGGAGGAGGCGGTGCCCAGGTGGGCGCTGGGGCCTTCGCGGCCCACCGAGTGGCCGCTGATCATGCTGATGGCGCCGCCGACGAACTGCACCAGGGCGTTGCGCCAGGGCAGGCGGCCCTGGTGGTAGGCCAGCCGTTCGAGGATGTGGGTGACCCCGACCCGGTGGCTGTCGGTCGGGGTGAGCCGGAACAGCAGGGCGATCAGCACGCCGCCGCCGAGGGGCACCAGCAGGCGCAGCAGCGGGTCGAGCTGTTCGTAGTGTTCGGGCGGCACGCCGGGCAGCAGCCGGCGCTGGCCCCACTCCACCAGCAGGCGCAGGGCGATGATGGTGGCCGCGGCCAGCACCCCGGCCACGATGCCGAGCAGCGACAGGGCGAGGATGGCATCGGGCCGGGCCAGCGCCACCCGGAAGTGGTGCAGGCGGCGGGCGAAGGCGCGTTGCAGGCGGCTCATGACGCCGTCATTCGGCCTCTTCCGCGTCCCGGGCCTGCCAGGCCTGCAGCTTGCGGTAGAGGGTGGAGGGGCTGATGCCGAGGGTCTCGGCGGTCTTGCCGCGGTTGTCGCAGAAGCGGGCGAGGACCTTTTCGATGTAACGCCGTTCGAGTTCATCGAGGGTGGGTAGATCGGCGTCGATGGCGGTCGGGTCGGCGTTCTGGCGCAGATCGTCCAGTTCCTCCAGGTGCAGGCGCGGGCCGTCGGCCAGGGCCACGTGGCGCTCCACCAGGTTCTGCAGCTCGCGCACGTTGCCGGGCCAGTCGTGGGCCAGCAGGCGGCGCATGGAGGCGGCGTCGAAGCCGCTCACGTCGCGCCCGTACTGGCGGGCGAAACGGGCGACGAAGTGGCGCACCAGGGCGGGGATGTCCTCGCGCCGCTCGCGCAGCGGGGGCAGGGCGAAGCGCACCACGTTGAGGCGGTGGTAGAGATCGGCGCGGAAGCGGCCCTCCCGCACCATGGTCTCCAGGCTGCGGTTGGTGGCGACGATGAAGCGGGCGTCGATGTCGATGGGGGTGTTGCCGCCCACCCGGGTGATCTGCTGTTCCTGGATCACCCGCAGCAGCTTGACCTGCATGGCCTCGGAGATGTTGCCGATTTCGTCGAGGAACACGGTGCCGCCGCGGGCGCTCTCGAGCAGGCCGGTGCGCCGCTCGGTGGCGCCGGTGAAGGCGCCCTTTTCGTGGCCGAACAGCTCCGACTCGAGCAGGGTTTCGCTCAGCGCGCCGCAGTCGATGACCACGAAGGGGGTGTCGGCGAAGTGGCTGCGCTGGTGGATGGCGCGGGCCACCAGTTCCTTGCCGGTGCCCGACTCGCCCTCGATGATCACGTGGCAGCGGATGTCGGCGATCTTGTCGATGCGCCGGGCGATGGCGGCCATGGCGGGCGCCTGGCCGATCATGCCCTCGGGCAGTTCGGTGCGGGTTTCGGCCAGGGCGGCGCGCAGGCGGCGGTTCTCGGCCAGCAGGGCGCGGTGTTCCAGGGTGTGCTCGATGCGCCGTTGCAGCTCCTCCATGTCGAAGGGCTTCTTGATGAAGTCGCTGGCGCCGAGGCGCAGGGCCTCGATGGCGTCGTCCACGTTGGCGTAACCGGTGATGATCAGAAAGGGCACATCGGCGTCGATCTCGCGCACTGCCTGCAGCAGTTCGATGCCGGTCAGGCCCGGCATGCGCAGATCGCTCACCACCAGATCGGCGCCCCGTTCACGGAAGGCCGCAAGCGCCTCCCGGGGATCGCGGAACACCTCGGCGGCGAAGGGGGCGCCGCGGGTGAAGCGCAGCAGCAGTTCGCCGGCCTTGGGGTCGTCGTCGACGAAGAAGATGCGGGGGCGTTCGGTCATGCTTGCCTGCGGGCCTTGCGGGGCAGTTCCAGGCGGGCCTCGGCGCCGCCCTCGGGGTGGTTGTCCAGGTGCAGGGTGCCGCCGTGGCGCTCGACGATGCCGAGGCTGATGGACAGGCCGAGCCCGCTGCCTTCGCCCTCCGCCTTGGTGGTGAAGAAGGGATCGAAGATCCGGTCGCGGTCGGCGGCGGCGATGCCCTCGCCCCGGTCCCGGACGGTGATTATAAGCCGCTCGCCCTGCTCGGTGGCCGTCACCGTCACCGCCCCGCCGTCGGCGCTGGCCTGGATGGCGTTGAGCAGCAGGTTCACCAGGGCCTGCTGGAGCTGGTGGGCGTCGCCCTCGAGTTCGTCGGCGGTGCAGTCGAGGCGCAGCGCCACGTGGCGGGCCCGCGCCGCCTGGCGCACCAGGGCCAGGGTCTTCTCCAGCCAGGGGCAGACCTCGATGGGGCCGTAGGTGGGCGGCACCTGGCGGGCGAAGTTGAGGATCCCCTGCACGATCTGCGAGGCGCGCAGGGTCTCCTCGCGCAGGGAGGCCAGGTCGGCCTGCAACTGGCGGACGGTCTCGGGGTCGAGGCGGCCGTCGGCGCTCTGCAGATCCCGTTCGATGAGTCGGGCATAGCTGAGGATGTTGTTGAGGGGGTTGTTCAGCTCGTGGCCGATGCCGGCGGCCATCTGGCCGATGCTGGCCAGCTTGTTGCTCTGCAGGGCCATGCGCCTTGCCCGGTCGCGCTCGGCTTCGGCCGCGTCGAGGGTGTCGCTCAGGTAGTTGAAGGCCCGGGCCAGTTCGCGCACTTCGTCGATGGGCTGATCGGTGGCCACGTGCTGGCGGTGCTCGCCGTCGGCGAAGCGTTCGATGCGCCCGGCCAGGGTGCGCAGGGGGCGGGCGATGCGCCGCGCGCCGAGGGCCGACAGCAGCAGGGTCAGGAGCAGGGCGGTGGAGGCGAAGGCGGCGATGCCGAGGCGGATGCGCTCGAAGGGCGCGGCCATCAGCGCCGCGTCGCTGCGCAGGGCCAGGTGCCATTCGGTGAGCTGGTTGGGCCAGGGCAGCCAAGTGGTGTAGTGCACCAGATGTCCCGCGCCGTCATGCCAGACCCCTTCCGGCCGGGCTTCCAGGCGGTCGAGCCAGGCGTCCTTCCAGGGGGCCTGGAAGTAGTCGACGCCGGCGCGCAACTGGGCGAAGCGCCGCTCGCGGGCGTCGCTGTAGAGCACCGTGGGGCCGTCGGGATGGCGATCCGGGTCCGATTCGATCAGTAGCAGTTCACCATCGTAGAGCCGCGGCGTGTGATCGAGGATCTTGTCGAGCTGATCGCCGAGCAGGGTCAGGGCCACGGCGCCGACGAAGCGGCCCTGGTGATGGAGCGGCACCACGGCGTCGCGCAGGCGGAAGGAATGGTTGAGTTCGTTGCGGTTGTGGGGCAGGTACAGGGCCGCGACCTCGTCGGGCGGGGCCTCGCGCAGGCTGCGCAGGAAGTCGGGATCGACGATCTCCTGCTCCACGTAGCGCAGGCCACCCAGGCTTTCGTACAGCGGGCGGCCGGTGTGCTGGCGGGTCACCTTGACCAGGCTGTTGCCCTGGGCGTCGAGCAGGCGCAGCACGAACACGCCCGGAACGAGGGTGCGAAAGCCTTCGAAGTCGCGGTTCAGGGCCGCGCGCCGGGGCGCGAGATCCGCCGGCGTGCGGCCGTCGGCGAGCGCGCCGAGCAGCGGCAGGACCTCCTGCACCGCCGGGGTGCGGGCGATGCCCAGGGCCAGTTCGCGGCCGGCGGCCAGTTGCCGGCTGAGGGTGCCCGAGAGGTGCTCGAGCTGGGTGAGGATCTCCCGGTCCACGTCCCGCTGGTAGCTGGCCTGGCTGTAGTAGGTCATCCCCAGGGTCAGGGCCGTCAGCGGCAGCACGGCGGCGAGCAGGACCCAGAGAAAGATGTGGCTGCGGATGCGCATGGGCTCAGGATACCCGATGCTTGCGGGCGCCTCACCAGCCGCGCAGCGCCGCCTCTGCCGCCGGGTTCTGGGGCCGCGCCACCAGGCCGCTCTGGGTCATGTGCACCGTGTAGATGGCGCCATGGGCCATGGGCAGATAGACGGCGCTGCCGTACACGGCGTCCACCCACGGGATCCAGCCGGGATGACGGCGGGCGAAGGCCCACAGATCGAATCCGCCGGCGGGGCGCAGATCGTGCACGTCGGGCGCCTCACGGGCCGCCCGTGCCGGGTTCCGCCAGCGGCTCTGCAGCCGTTCGAGCTGGAAACCGGCATCCAGGCCGAACAGGTTGGCCAGGCCGTGCCACTTGAGCACCCGGGCGTCGAGCTGCCATTCGTCGCCGCGCAGGTCGAAAAGGCGGGTGCGCCCGTCGGGGGTGGTGAGATAGGCGCGAAAGGTCTGCTCGCCGGTGCGCTCGAAGCGCAGGGTGGCCACCGCGGCTTCGTGGGTGAGGCGTTGCCAGGTGTGCAGGTTGCCGGCCACGGCGGCCAGCAGCATGGCCAGGGTGATCAGGACGATCCCCGCCCCGCCCGCCGCGGCACCGGAAACCATGCGCCAGCGCCAGATGCGGCGAATGCCGAAGCCGAACAGGAACAGGCCGATGGCGGCAAGGAGCAGGGCGAGGAGATCGAGAGACACGGAAATACGCGTTGTTTGGTTGGTTTCGGGGCAATGGTGTTGGAACGGCGGTACCCGGCGGAGTTTTGCACGTAGCCCTCGGGGTCGGGGTGCCGTTGCGGGACCGTCGGCCGCAGGGATGCGGCCGTCGAGCCTACAGGGATGTATTCACGGCGTGTCCCGCAACGGCACCCCGACCCCGAGGGCGGACCGGCTACGGGGATCAAACAGGAACATCTGTTGCAATCAGTGTAGCGCATGCAAAGGCGTGTTGGCCGGTGCCGGGGTATAATCGCCGCCTGTTCAACGGAGAAATTCCCATGCGTCCCTGCCCGTCGTTCCTGCTGTGGATTCTCGTGGTGGTCGTGCTCGGCACGGCCAGCCTGCTGGCCGGCTGTGGCAAGAAGGGGCCGCTCTATCTTCCCGACGGCCGGGCGGCCGTCGTCACCACGCAACCGGATTCCTGAGGCATGGATCACTTCGCTTACGTCAACGGCACCCTGCATGCCGAGAAGGTGCCGGTGGCCGACATCGCCACCCTGCACGGCACGCCCCTGTACGTCTATTCCCGCGCCACCCTGGAACGCCATTTCCGGGCCTTCGACGAGGCCCTGGCGGGGCTCGATCACCTGATCTGCTATGCGGTGAAGGCCAATTCCAATCTGGCCGTGCTGCAGGTGATGGCGCGGCTCGGGGCCGGCTTCGACATCGTCTCGGTGGGGGAGCTGGAGCGGGTGCTGGCGGCGGGGGGCGATCCGGCGAAGGTGGTGTTCTCGGGCGTGGGCAAGCGGGCCGACGAGATGTGCCGGGCCCTGGCGGCGGGCATTCACTGCTTCAACGTGGAGTCGGAGCCGGAGCTGGAGCGGCTGGAACGGGTGGCGGCGGAGCAGGGCGTGACGGCGCCGGTATCGATCCGCGTCAACCCGGACGTGGATGCCAAGACCCATCCCTACATCTCCACCGGCCTCAAGGAGAACAAGTTCGGCATCGACATGGACACGGCGGAGGCGGTTTATGCCCGCGCGGCCGAAATGGATCACCTCGACGTGCAGGGCATCGACTGCCACATCGGTTCCCAGCTCACCGAGCTGGCGCCGTTCCTCGACGCCCTCGACCGGGTGCTGGCATTGGTCGATCGCCTGGCGGCGAAGGGCATCGAGATCCGCCACCTGGACCTGGGCGGCGGCCTGGGGATCCGGTACCAGGGCGAGGAGCCGCCGGCGCCGGCCGACTATGCCGCCGCCCTGCGCGAACGGCTGGGGGATCGGCAACTGCAGGTCATTCTCGAGCCCGGCCGGGCCATCGCCGGCAACGCCGGGATCCTGGTGACCCGGGTGGAGTACCTGAAGCACACCGCCCACAAGGATTTCGCCATCGTCGATGCCGGCATGAACGACCTCATGCGCCCGGCCCTCTACGACGCCTGGCAGGAGATCATCCCCGTCACCCCCCGCGGCGGCGAAGGCCGCCTCTACGACGTGGTGGGCCCCGTGTGCGAGACCGGCGACTTCCTGGGCAAGGAGCGCCTGCTGAACCTCGAGCCGGCCGACCTGCTCGCCGTGCGCTCCGCCGGCGCCTACGGCTTCACCATGAGTTCCAACTACAACTCCCGCCCCCGCGCCGCCGAAATCATGGTCGACGGCGACCGCATGCACGTGGTGCGCCAGCGCGAAAGCCTCGAATCGCTGTTCGCGGGCGAGCAGTTGATCGACTGAAGGGGGGTGGAAGGAAACACGGAAGGCACGGTGAATAGCCGTCTTTGCGTCACTGCGCAATGAGATGGGATGGCCCACCTGTAGGAGCGGCGCGAGCCGCGATGCGGCGTTAGCTGGGGAAAACGTAACAGGATTGTCCCTGCTACCAGCTACCCGTCACCAGCTACCGCATTGTCGCGGCTTGCGCCGCTCCTACACGTGTGGGCAAACTGTGCAGCCAAATGGGGTGAGGGAGCCATCCTCCTCCGTGTCTCCGTGTTCTCCGTGTTCCTTTCCAGTCAGCCTGTCGAAGCCCCCGGGACGATGCTAGACTGACCCGATGGAGCTGACCTTCACCAAGATGCACGGCCTCGGCAACGATTTCGTGGTGATCGATGCCACCCGTGAGCCGGTGGAGCTGTCGCCGGCGCAGATCCGTTTCATCGCCGATCGCCATTTCGGGGTCGGCTGCGATCAGTTGCTGGTGGTGGAACCGCCGCCCTCGCCGGCATTCGATTTCACCTACCGGATCTTCAACGCCGATGGTGGCGAGGTGGAGCAGTGCGGCAACGGGGCACGCTGTTTCGCGGTGTTCGTGCGCGAGAAGGGGCTGACCGACAAGGACGTGATCCGGGTGGCCACGGCGGGCGGGCCCATCGAGCTGCGGGTGGAGCCCGACGGACAGGTGACGGTGGACATGGGCACGCCCCGCTTCGAACCGGCGGAGATTCCCTTTGCCGCACCGGCGCGCAGCGAAACCTATTCGCTGGAAGTGGACGGCGGTAGGGTCGAAGTGAGCGTCCTCTCCATGGGCAATCCCCACGCGGTGCTGCGGGTGGAGGACGTGGACACGGCGCCGGTGACCGAGCTGGGGCCGGCCATCGAAAACCATCCGCGCTTTCCCGAGCGGGTCAACGTGGGCTTCATGGAGGTGGTGGATCGCGGTCGCCTTCGCCTGCGGGTCTGGGAGCGGGGCAGCGGCGAGACCCTGGCCTGCGGCACCGGTGCCTGTGCCGCAGTGGTCGCGGGTCGCCAGCGGGGGTGGCTGGATGATAAGGTGACGGTGCGTCTGCCGGGCGGGGAACTGGTGATCCGCTGGGCGGGCGAGGGCGAGCCGGTGCTGATGACCGGCCCGGCGGTGAGCGTGTTCGAAGGCAGGATGAAGCTATGACCATGCAGGACAGTCGCGAGGCGCTGGCCGATTTCGAACGGGAAGTGGTGCGCTATCTGCGCGATCATCCCGACTTCTTCGAACGCCATCGTGATCTGCTGGCCGACATGATCCTGCCCCACGAGACCGGTCCGGCCGTGTCGCTGGTGGAGCGCCAGGTGGCGGTGCTGCGCGCGCAGCGGGACGACGTGCGCGCCCAGCTCCGGCAGCTGATCCGCAACGCCCAGAAGAACGAGGAGCTCAACAATCACGTCAACGCCCTGGTGCTGGCCCTGCTGGATGCCGCGTCGCTGGAAGAGGTGCTGCAGATCGTGCAGGGCCGCCTGGCGGCCGATTTCGACGCCGAGGCGGTGGTGGTGCGTCTGTTCCGCACCGATCATCCGGCCATGGCCCGCCTGCCGGAGCTGGTGGACTGGAGCGAGCCGGTGCTCGGCGCCTTCGAGAAGGTGATCGCCGGCCGGCGGCCCGTGTGCGGCGCTCTCAAGCCGGGTCAGCTCGACGCCCTGTTTTCCGAGACGGCCGACGACATCGCCTCCGCCGCGCTGATCCCGCTGGTGGAGAGCGCCAGCAGCCGCAAGTGCTACGGCCTGCTGGCCATCGGCAGCCAGGATCGCAACCGCTTCCGCGCCGACATGGGCACCGTGTTCCTCTCCCAGCTCGGCAAGATCCTCAGCCGGGTACTGAAGAAACACCTGGAGCCGGCCGCCCCGTGACCCCGCAGGCCCGGCGCCAGCTCGACGGTTTCCTGCGCGCCCTGCGCGACGAGCGCCACCTCTCGCCCCGCACCCTCGACGCCTACCGCCGGGATCTGGACCGCTTTACCGCCTTCTGCGAGGAGCACGGGATCGGCGACTGGCAGGCGGTGGATGCCGAGACCGTGCGCCGCCACGTGGCCCGGCGCCATCGCCGGGGCCTCGGCAGCCGCAGCCTGCAGCGCGAACTGTCGGCCCTGCGCAGCCTGTTCCGCCACCTGTTGCGTCAGGGCGTGGTGGATCACAATCCCGCCGCCGACGTGCAGGCGCCGAAGGCCGCCCGCCCCCTGCCCGGGACCCTGGACGTGGAGCAGGTGGCGCGTCTGGTGAGCTTCCCCGGCGACGGGCCGCTGGACGTGCGCGACCGCGCCATTCTCGAGCTGTTCTACTCCTCGGGGCTGCGTCTTGCGGAACTGCTGTCGCTCGACCAGGCGGCGGTGGCCGACATCCGCCAGGGACGGGTACGGGTCATCGGCAAGGGACGCAAGACCCGGGAGGTGCCGGTGGGCCGCAAGGCCATCGCCGCGCTGGAGGCCTGGCTGCAGGCACGGCCGGCGCTGGATCGGCGCGGCGAGCCGGCGCTGTTCCTGTCACGCGACGGGCGGCGGCTCTCGCCCCGGGCGGTCCAGCAGCGGCTGCGCCAGCGGGCCCGCCAGCAGGGCATCGAGGGCCGCGTGCATCCCCACATGCTGCGCCACTCCTTCGCCAGCCACCTGCTCGAGTCCAGTGGCGACCTGCGGGCGGTGCAGGAACTGCTCGGCCACGCCGACATCGGCACCACCCAGATCTACACCCACCTCGACTTCCAGCACCTGGCGCAGGTCTACGATCAGGCCCATCCCCGGGCCCGCAAGCGAGGGAAGCCGGCGTAACGCAAGTGCCGGTCGCCTGGCCAATGGTGAAAGGTTGTTGGGATGGCAACGCCATGCTCAGTGGCAGCAAAAAGCAAAGCGAGGAACGAGCGGCGCTTTTTGCTGTCCACTGGAGCTAATTGTTAGCTGCTTTTGTGTAGTGAGCATCGAATTCTTTTACGATATTTGGATTATAAAAACACTTTCCAATACCAGTTTTTTGGACTGGATCCAGGAAGCGCTTATTGCAGTATTTCGAGTTAGACTCCAGCGACTTACGTAAGTTGTAGTAGTTCAGACTTGATCTGACAGTTACCGGTTTTTCCGGGGGCGACTGTCAGGTCAAGCTCAGCCTACGAACTTCTCCTGCCAGATTTTCTTGCCGTCCTCCAGCGTTGCCATGGGGGTACGCCCACAACACATCTTGCCCTGGTGGGTTCGTTCCGTATTGTAGTACTCCAGCCATTCATCCAGGTCGGCCTGGAGCGATGCCAGATTCTCATAGAGTTTCTTCCGGAAGGTCACCTGATAGAACTCCTGGAGAATGGTCTTGTGGAACCGCTCGCAGATCCCGTTGGTCTGCGGAGATTTGGCCCGGGTTTTCGTGTGGTCGATATCATTGACCGCCAGGAACAGCTCATAGTCATGGGTGTCGGGCCTGCCGCAGTATTCGGTACCCCGGTCAGTGAGGACCCGCAGGACAGGCAGGCCCTGGGCTTCGTAGAAGGGCAGTACCCGGTCATTCAGCAGGTCGGCGGCCGTAATCGGCGTCTTGGTTGTGTACAGCTTGCAGTGGGCCACCTTGGCGTAGGTGTCCACGTAGGTCTGCTGGTAGATACGGCCTACCCCCTTGAGGGTGCCCACGTAGAAGGTATCCTGTGAGCCCAGGTAGCCGGGATGGGCAGTTTCGATCTCGCCGTGGTTCTCCTCGTCGAGTTTCTTCTTCTCCAACGCCTGGACCTGGGCTTCCGTCAGAATCAGCCCTTCTTCGGCGGCCATCTTCGCCTCCAGGGCCTTCAGGCGGCTCCGGAAGTTGGCCAGCTCGTGGCGCAGCCAGATGCTGCGCACGCCGGTGGGGGAGACGAAGATCCCCCGTTTGCGCAGTTCGTTGCTGACTCGGACCTGGCCATGGGCCGGAAAATCAATGGCATACGCCACCACCGCCTCTTCGACCTCCGGCGCCACCCGGTTCTTGGGGTTCGGGCGCCGACGGTCCGGCTCCAGCAGGGCATCGATTCCGCCTTCCTCGACCGCTTTCTGATACCGGTAGAAGGTATCTCGGGACAGCCCCATGATCTTGCAGGCTCGAGAGACGTTTCCCAATTCCTCGGCCAGATTCAGCAAGCCGAGTTTGTGTTTGATGATTCGTTCGCTACTATGCAACATGAGGGTTACCTCCGTCGTGTTTTGATTGGGTTGGGTTCGCACCCCCATCAAAACCGGTAACCCTCACTTTTTCAACTGTGAGGTGTCAGATCGGGTCTGAACTAATACACGTAAGTCATGATATTTTTTATTTTCCTTAAAATCTGTATAACGCTTACGGAGTCTTGTTGTAAGAATCTTGTAATCCCATGGGTATCTTTCCCTTATATCCTCTTCCGTTAATTTTATTGGGGTAGCATTCGGATCGTTTGAAATCCGAACCAATTCAGCATCCTCTGCCTTTGACTTTGTAAAACGTACATTTACAGTTAATGCCACATTGAACTCGTCAGGGTCTTGCCCATCGCCTATGTTCGTCTCTTGCTTTAGATATTCGGAGAGCCGTTTCTCCTCCGCATTTAGCGAAACTCCTTGCGCACTAGCCTCCAAACCGAAAAATGCTAATGGCATTAGAAAAAAATTGTACTTGGACAGATCAATAGCAAACCATCGGCGAATAGCGATCAAATAGTTACGAAGAGATGCTGTACCTAACTGCTGTACAAGTAGTTTTAAATCAAAACCTTTATTTACAAAGTGAACGGCACTGTCTCTCACCTCACACAGGAGCTCTATATTCTTTCGTACTTGAGGCCCGATTTTATCTCCATATTCTGACTCTAAAAGATCCATTGCGCGGAATAAACCTATTGACATATAGGTTCCCGACCTATTCTTCACCCGGTATTTTTTATCAGAAAGTTTTCCGTCTGCTTTCCTGCGTTTTTCATACTTAAGTAGGGCTTCCTGAAAAAACCTAACCGATTGATCTGAATAGAGAAACCACGAATTTTCCGCTAAAATGTGCAAGGAAACCCACCGAATCCTGCCAAAACCCTTGCACCTGGAAGAAGCGCCATGTACCGCAAGCCCCCTGCCAATCAGCTCACGTTAGAAAACTTTGACCTGCCGTTTGGCGGCAAGCTGAACGGAGAAAACCGGTGGGTCCGCCTGGCGGAGCTGGTGCCGTGGGAAGAGGTCGAGGCCGTTTACGCGAAACAGTTTTCGGAAAAGGCGGGCGCACCGGCCAAGCCGGCCCGCATGGCCTTTGGGGCCTTGCTGATCAAGGAGCGACTGGGACTTGGCGACGAAGAGACGGTGGAGCAGATCCGGGAGAACCCGTACCTGCAATACTTTCTGGGTTTTCACGGTTTCCGCGACGAGCCGCCGTTCGACCCCTCCATGTTCGTGTACTTTCGCAGACGCTTTTCCCTGGAAGACTTGAACCGGCTCAACGAAATCATCGCGAGCGGCGGCCTGAGCCTGGAGGAAACCGCTGCGGATGATGAGGGTGGAGACGACGACACAGGGGGTTCGTCAGGCGAAGACGGTTCGCAAGGCAGGTCTTCGTCATCCCACCCGGGCAACCGCGGCAAGCTGCTGCTGGATGCCACCTGCGCCCCGGCGGACATTCGTTATCCGACCGACATTGACCTGCTCAACGAAGCGCGGAAGAAGACCGAAGCAATCATTGATACGCTGTTCGAGCCCCTGAGGGGCACCCGTCGCAAGCCGCGGACCTACCGTCGCCAAGCGCGTCGTGCGTATGTGGCCTTCATCAAATCGGGGCGCCGCAATGGACGCGCACGGCGCAAGGCGCTGCGGCGTCAACTGGGCTATCTGAACCGGAATCTGTCGATTATTGACGCGCTGAGCGAAGAGGCATCGCTGACGCTGCTGAGCCCCCATCAGTATCGAAACCTGCTGGTGATACGGGAGCTGTATCGTCAGCAGCAATGGATGTACGACCATGGCAGCCGGCGGATTGCCGACCGCATCGTCAGTATCAGCCAGCCGCACATTCGGCCGATCGTGCGCGGCAAGGCGGCCTCGCCGACCGAATTCGGAAGCAAGCTGTCGGTGAGTCAGGTGGACGGATTCGCCTTTCTCGACCGCCTGGACTGGAACGCCTACAATGAATCGGGCGACCTGATTGCGCAGGTGGAAGCCTACAGCAGGCGCTTTGGTCATTACCCGGAATCGGTGCACGTTGACAAGCTGTATCGTACCCGGGCCAACCGGGCGTATTGCAAGGAGCGGGGTATCCGTCTGAGCGGGCCACCGCTGGGTCGACGACCCAAACCGTCGGAGGCCAATGAAGCCGAATTGCGCGAACAGGCCCGGCAACGGCATGCGGACGAAGTGGCCCGCATCCCGATTGAGGGGAAATTTGGACAGGCCAAGCGGCGCTTTGGACTGGGCCGCATCATGGCCAAGCTGCCACGCACCAGCGAGGCGAGCATTGCCATCATCTTCATCGTGATGAACTTGGAGAAACGCCTGCGGCAGATTTTTTTGGCCTGGATTTCGTTGCTCTGTGCCCATCGAATTGGCGCACAGGGCCGAGGAGGGGCAGGTGTGGCGTGCCTGGCACGCTGACCACCATCGTCTTTCCGGTGCGCAGGCGCGAGTGAGCTACGCCTGTGGGAGCGGGTCGATAGCGGGATAACGATTTTTCAGGAAACCCTAAGTATTGAACTAACTTTATTATTGGATAGCTGCAAGATTCTAGCTTTTAACAATAATTCCCAGGAATTTATGGCAAGAATCGAGAATGACTCCTCCCTATATGCAAAACTTGGTTTGTTATAAATCTCAATTGCAGCCAGCATGGCATCAATTGATTTGTCTGCTAAGTTGCGTGATCTCGATTTCATATTCAGCTAACAGTTGATTGGCTGGAAAAATCGAGATCCGGATCTGATGGAATGGTGGCAGATCCATTCCGGAGATCTTGGGTAGAAGCAGGGTATTCCCGTCAACCTCAAGAATAGTCAGGATGAACCGCGCATACAAGTGTTGTTGTGTGGAGGCCTGGGGGAATGCTGTCTCTGGGCAATATTCTTTTCCGATGAGTCACTTGTCGTATCTCCCCGGTTGCTCGGGCGTATTGTCGCAGGTGTGTGAACACGTAGACTCGGAAGTGAGCCGGTCTGGCAGAGCCGGCATAGACAGGATCTGTTGACGGGTTATCTGGAATGGGTGGCGATATTTGGCCGGATGCGGGGCGGCGGGTTTGCGTGGATTCGGGGCTGTGGAAGGTGGGGAGTGGTCCGGTTTCTCGGGATTGGGATGGGGGACAACGGCCCCCGTTGAGGGGGCCGCCGTTCGGGATCAGCTTGTGGTTGAGGGGTCGTCCTTGCAGGACTTGCAGGTGTTGATGCCCAGAATGGCGTACAGCGGGCAGATCCCCACCAGGCCGGTGATGAGCGGAATCAGGCCGATCCATCCCCAGGGGGTCTTGGGGCCGACGAAGACCAGGGCGATGAGCGCGATGCCCACGATGATCCGCAGGGTGCGGTCGATACCACCTTCGTTGATTTTCATGGCACTTCCTCCTTGTCTTGCAGTGGCGTTACGGGATGTTGTCTGCATCCCAGTCTGCCGGTATTGGCTCCGGCTTGTCGGTGACCATATCACACATCCTCCTCGGCGAGCGTTTTCAGGCCGGCCGGGTCGTGCAGGAGGATGTGGCCGCGGCCCAGGCGGATCAAGCCCTGCTGTTCCAGTTCCTTGAGCTGGCGGCTGATCACTTCCCGGGCGCTGCCCAGTTCGGCGGCCAGTTCGGCGTGGGTGGCGTGGAGATGGCCGTCCCGGGCGCGAGCGAGCAGGTGGCGGGCCAGGCGACTGCGCAGGTTGCCGAAACGCAGCTCTTCGATGCGCCGGATAACTTCGGCCAGCCGCTGGCCGTAGGCGGCGAAGACGAAACGGCGGAAGGCGGGCGAGCTGTCCAGGCCGCGCTCGAAGGCGGCCGCCGGCAGGGCCAGGGCCCGCACCGCCGTCTCGGCGATGCCTTCGGCCGGATAGCGGCCCTGGGAGAGCAGGCAGGTGGTGGTGAGCACGCAGGAGCCGCCGCGGCGCACCCGGTAGAGCACGATCTCCCGGCCCGATTCGCTGCGGGCGATGACCCGGATGCAGCCTTCGATCACCAGCAGATAGTGGCCGCAGGCATCGCCCTGGCGAAAGGCCGCGGCGCCCTGGGGGAGGGTGATCTCCCGCACGGCGCGGGCGATGTCGCGGTCCGGTTCTGTGCCGGAGGCGGTGAAATAGGGGAACAGGTCGTGCCAGTCCTGACTCGTCATGGCGTCAGGCGCTGAGCGTGACGCGGTAGCCGGCGAACTTGCGCACGTTGAGCACGCCGCTGTCGAGGATCAGGTACTGGCCCTTGATGCCGAGCAGGGTGCCGGCGATCTCCGGCGTCTTGTCCAGGTTCAGGGAAGCGACCTTGGCGGGATACTGCGTGACCGGATAGTGGAGGGTCAGCGGTTCGGCGTCGGGCAGCCGCGCGATGCGCCCTTCGCCCTCGTCGGCCTCCAGGGCGTCGAGTTCGGCGGCGCACCGGGCCAGCAGGGCGTCACGCCGGGCGGGCAGGTCGAGGGGCTCGGCCACGCCCTTGAGCATCTTGCGCCAGTCGGTGCGATCGGCCACGTGCTGCTTGAGGATCACCTCGATCTTCCCCGAGAGCAGCCGGTCGGCCACCCGGAACACCGGCAGGGCCTGGGTGGCGCCCTGATCGATCCAGCGGGTGGGCACCTGGCTGGCGCGGGTGATGCCCACCTTCAGGCCGGAGGAGTTGGCCAGGTAGACAATATGATCCTGCAGGCAGTGTTGTTCGCCCCAGGCCGGATCCCGGCAGGTGCCCGCGGCGTAGTGGCACTTTTCCGGCTTGACGATGCAGCTGTCGCATTCGGGCAGATCCCGGAAGCAGGGATAGCAGTAGCCCTGGTTGAAGCTCTTGTTCGTCTTGCGACCGCAGGCGATGCAGTGGATCTCGCCTTCGTGGACAAGGGCGATTTTGCTGCCGATGAGCGGATTGAGCGGGATGTCCGTCTCGTCCAGGGGCAGGTGATAGGTGACGGGGTCGTCGAGTGCGGTGCGCAGCTTGCGCAGGTGGCCGGTGTGCGTCATCCGGCGAGGATACCGGATGTTTGCGGTGCGGCAAAGGGCGGACGGCCGGGGGCGGAGCCGTCCGGCGGTGGGATCAGGCGGCGCGGGGATCGTCCTCGATGCGCAGCCAGGTCTTGCCGAGCTGGACCACGTCGCCGGGGTGGATCAGGTGTTTCTTCACCCGCTTGCCGTTGATGAACACGCCGTTGGTGCTGCCCACGTCTTCGATGTAGGAGGTGTCGAAGTAGGTGTAGATCCGGGCGTGGTGGGCGCTGAGGGTGATGTCGTCCAGACGCAGATCATTGTCGGGCGCCCGGCCGATGGACACCGCGCCGGCGGCGAGCTGGATGGTTTCGATGGGATCGGTTTCCTGAAAGACGGTGATTCTGGGCATGGGATTCTCCTTGTCGTTCCTACCCGTCACGATAGTGACGTTTACATCCGGTTTTCCGTGTAGCGCCGGGAAAGATGCAATATGGGTGCCAGGTACGACGGCCGAATCCGGGGGCGAGAATCGGTCCTGCGTTTGCCTTCGAGGCTACGCCACCGGCGGGGGAATGGCCATAGGCCAAAGGATGAATTTTGTAAAAAAGACCCTGATGAGAGTGGGGTGGCGAAGCCGAAGCAGAACGGCCAATCGAAAGCGGATGTTTGGCTGTAGGAGCGGCGCAAGCCGCGATGATGGGTGGTGGGTGGCGAGGCTGGTCGCGGCGAGGCGCCGCTCCTACAGGGTTACCCGGGTTTCTTTTCAGCGCGGCTGGAGGCTGCCGTTCACTCCTCCCGGTGCCAGGGCGCGGAGAGTTCGTGCACGGCGTCGATGAAGGCGGCGGCGTGGTCGGGGTTTACGTGCTGGTGGATGCCGTGGCCGAGGTTGAAGACGTGGCCTGAGCCCTTGCCGTAGCTTTCGAGGATGAAGGCCACTTCCTCGCGGATCCGCTCGGGGGAGGCGTAGAGCACGCAGGGGTCCATGTTGCCCTGCAGGGCCACCCGGTCGCCGACCCGGGCGCGGGCGCGGCCGATGTCCAGGGTCCAGTCCAGGCCCAGGGCGTCGGCGCCGCTGTCGGCCTGGGCCTCGAGCCACTGGCAGCCGCCCTTGCTGAAGAGGATCACCGGCACCCGGCGGCCTTCGTGTTCGCGGGTCAGGCCGGTGATGATGCGGCGCATGTAGGCCAGCGAGAAGGCTTCGTAGTCGCGGGTGGTGAGCACGCCGCCCCAGGTGTCGAAGATCATGACCGCCTGGGCGCCGGCGTCGATCTGGGCGTTGAGGTAGTCGGTGACGGCCCGGGCGAGCACGTCGAGCAGCCGGTGCAGGGTCTCGGGCGTCTCGTAGAGCATGCCCTTGGCCCTGGCGAAGTCCTTGGCGCTGCCGCCCTCGATCATGTAGGTGGCCAGGGTCCAGGGGCTGCCGGAGAAGCCGATCAGCGGCACCCGGCCGTCCAGGGCCTGGCGGATCATGCGTACGGCGTCCATCACGTAGCCCAGATCCTGCTGCATGTCGGGCACGCCCAGGCGGGCCACGTCGGCGGCGCTGCGCACCGGGCTTTCGAAACGCGGGCCCTCGCCCTCGGCGAAGTACAGGCCCAGGCCCATGGCGTCGGGAATGGTGAGGATGTCCGAGAACAGGATGGCGGCGTCGAGGGGAAAGCGCTCCAGCGGCTGGAGGGTGACCTCGGTGGCCAGTTCAGGGGTCTTGCACAGGGTGAGGAAGTCCCCGGCCTTCTCGCGGGTGGCGCGATACTCGGGCAGGTAACGCCCCGCCTGGCGCATCATCCAGACGGGCGTCACGTCCACCGGTTCACGGAGCAGGGCGCGGAGGAAGCGGTCGTTTTTCAGTTCAGTCATGTTGGTTGTTTCAACGCGAAGGCGCAATCTTTGGTGAGTGGTCTGTTTCAATCGCGCCTACACCGACATATTAACCTGATCGTTGCAGTAAATCCGCGCGGTAGGTCGGGCTTTAGCCCGACATGTCGGCCTGATACCCAAGGGGCACGCTGAGGCTGACCTGCAAGCCGGCAAAAATCCTGTCATCCCGACATGGCGGCTCCGCTACGCTTGAGCCGCCCTACGGGCGGGCGGTAAAACCATTTTGAGACGATTAATATGGCGGTTATCGAATTTCCTCTTCGCGGTCTTTGCGCCTTCGCGTTGGATTTTCCCTGTCGCAATCAGACCTCGAGAAAGTCGAGGATCCCCTGTGCCGCTTCGCGGCCCTCGTAGACGGCGGTGACCACCAGATCCGAGCCGCGGACCATGTCGCCGCCGGCGAAGACCTTGGGGTTGGTGGTCTGCTTGGCGAATTTCTGATCCGGCGGGGCGATCACGCGGCCGCGCTCGTCGGTGTCGATGCCGGCGGCTTCGAGCCAGTCGCCGGGGCTGGGACGGAAGCCGAAGGCGATGATCACGGCATCGGCGAGGATGATCTCTTCGGAGCCGGGAACCGGTTCGGGGCGGCGGCGGCCGCGCTCGTCGGGCTCGCCCAGGCGGGTGGTGACCACCTTCACGCCTTCCACCCGGTCGTCGCCGACGATCTCCACCGGCTGGCGGTTCCACAGGAACTGCACGCCCTCCTCCTTGGCGTTGGCCACTTCGCGGCGCGAGCCGGGCATGTTGGCCTCGTCGCGGCGGTAGGCGCAGGTCACCGAGGCGGCGCCCTGGCGGATGGCGGTGCGGTTGCAGTCCATGGCCGTGTCGCCGCCGCCGAGCACCACCACGTGCTTGCCGGCCATGTCGATGAACTCGGCCGGATCCTTCTCCAGGCCCAGGCAGCGGCGCACGTTGGAGATGAGGTAGGGCAGGGCCTCGTACACGCCCGGCTTGTCCTCGCCGGGGAAGCCGCCCTTCATGAAGGTGTAGGTGCCGGTGCCGAGAAACACCGCGTCGTATTCGGCCAGCAGATCGTCCAGGCTGACGTCCCTGCCCACCTCGGTGTTGAGGCGGAACTCCACGCCCATGCCCTCGAGGATTTCGCGGCGGCGGCGCACGACCGCTTTCTCCAGCTTGAACTCGGGGATGCCGAAGGTCAGCAGGCCGCCGATCTCCTCGTAGCGGTCATAGACCACCGGCCTGACGCCGTTGCGCACCAGCACGTCGGCACAGCCGAGGCCGGCGGGGCCGGCGCCGATCACGGCCACCTTCTTGCCGGTGTCCTGCACGTGGGAGAGATCCGGCCGCCAGCCCTGATCGAAGGCGCTGTCGGAGATGTATTTTTCCACGGCGCCGATGGTCACCGCGCCGAACCCGTCGTTGAGAGTGCAGGCGCCCTCGCAGAGTCGGTCCTGGGGGCAGACCCGGCCGCAGATCTCCGGCAGGGAGTTGGTGCGGTGGGAGATCTCGGCGGCCTGCAGCAGGTTGCCCTCGGCGATCAGCTTCAGCCAGTCGGGGATGTAGTTGTGCACCGGGCACTTCCACTCGCAATAGGGATTGCCGCAGGCCAGGCAGCGATCCGCCTGCTGGGCCGCGCGCTCGGGATCGAAACGGCCGTAGATCTCGGCGAATTCCTTCTTGCGCACGTCGGCCGGCTTCTTGTCGGGATCGACGCGGGGGACCTGGATGAATTGAAAGTTGTTTCCCATGATGTCAGTGGCGAGTTGCGAGGGACGAGTGGCGAGGAACGGCGGGTTCCTGGCGTCGTCCGGTTTCTCCGGTTGTTGGCGTTCGCCGGCTTCGACAAGGAGACCGGCTTCGATTCGGTTCCGGGCCGAGGCGGGGGCGGGTTTTCCTCGTTCCTCGCCACTCGTCCTTCGGCCCTTTCGCAGGCGGCTAGGCGGCCCGTTCCTGCAGGTCTTCGAGCAGGCTTTCGAGGCTGGCGGCGCGGGGCTTGACCAGCCAGAAGTCGCCGATGGCGCCGGCGAAGTCGTCGAGTATGGCCTGGCCGCGGGCGCTGCCGGTCTCCTGCACGAACTCCTCGATCACGCTGCGCAGGTGGTTGCGGTAGGCTTCCATCTGCTCGGTGCCGATGCGGGCGATCTCCACGTCGGCGTTGATGCGCTCGGCGAAGCGGTGTTCGGGATCGTAGACGTAGGCGAAACCGCCGGTCATGCCGGCGCCGAAGTTGCTGCCGGTGGCGCCGAGTACGGTGACCAGGCCGCCGGTCATGTATTCGCAGCCGTGATCGCCCACGCCCTCGACCACCGCGTGGCAGCCCGAGTTGCGCACCGCGAAACGCTCGCCGGCGGTGCCGGCGGCGAACAGCTTGCCGCCGGTGGCGCCGTACAGGCAGGTGTTGCCCATGATCGGGGTGGTGGTTGGATCGTAGGCCGCGCCTGCGGGGTGACGCAGCACCAGCTTGCCGCCGGCCATGCCCTTGCCCACGTAGTCGTTGGCGTCGCCTTCCAGGTACAGGTGCAGGCCGCCGGCGTTCCACACGCCGAAGCTCTGCCCGGCGGTGCCGGTGAGGCGCAGCACGATGGGTGCCGCTTCCATGCCGGTGTTGCCGTGGCGGGCGGCGATCTCGCCCGACAGGCGCGCGCCGATGGAGCGGTGGATGTTCTTCAGCGCATAGGCGAACTCGCCGCCGGTCTTGTTCTCGATGGCCGGCAGGGCGTCGCGCACCATCTGCTCGGCCAGCTCGCCCTTGTCGAAGGGTTCGTTCTTCGGCACCGTGCAGTGGCGCGGCTTGTCGGCCGGCACGCCGCCGTCGGAGAGCAGCGGCTCCAGGTTCAGGTGGCGCTGCTTGTCGGTGCTGCCTTCGAGGATGCGCAGCAGATCGGTGCGGCCGATCAGATCGGTGAGCTTGCGGCAGCCGAGGCTGGCCAGCAGCTCGCGCACTTCCTCGGCGATGAAGCGGAAGTAGTTCATCACCCACTGCACTTCGCCGCGGTAGTGTTCCAGGCGCAGGACCTTGTCCTGGGTGGCCACGCCGGTGGCGCAGTTGTTGAGGTGGCAGATCCGCAGGTACTTGCAGCCCATGGCGATCATGGGGCCGGTGCCGAAGCCGAAGCTCTCGGCGCCGAGGATCGCGGCCTTGACCACGTCGAGGCCGGTCTTGAGGCCGCCGTCGGTCTGCAGGCGCACCTTGTCGCGCAGATCGTTGGCGCGCAGCAGTTGGTGGGTTTCGGTCAGGCCCAGCTCCCAGGGGCCACCGGCATACTTCACCGAGGTCAGGGGGCTGGCGCCGGTGCCGCCGTCGTAGCCGGAGATGGTGATGAGATCGGCATAGGCCTTGGCCACGCCGGCGGCGATGGTGCCCACGCCGGCCTCGGCCACCAGTTTCACCGACACCAGGGCATCGGGGTTGACCTGCTTGAGATCGTAGATGAGCTGGGCCAGATCCTCGATGGAGTAGATGTCGTGGTGGGGCGGCGGCGAGATCAGCGGCACGCCGGGTTTGCAGTAGCGCAGCTCGGCGATGAGTTTGTTGACCTTGTGCCCGGGCAGCTGGCCGCCCTCGCCGGGCTTGGCGCCCTGGGCGATCTTGATCTGCAGCACCTCGGCCGAGCGCAGGTAGGCGGGGGTGACGCCGAAGCGGCCCGAGGCCACCTGCTTGATCTTGGAACGCTTGATGGTGCCGTAACGCTTCGGATCCTCGCCGCCTTCGCCCGAGTTGGAGCGCCCGCCGAGGGTGTTCATGGCTTCGGCGAGGGTTTCGTGGGCCTCGGGCGAGAGGGCGCCGAGGCTCATGGCCGCCGAGTCGAAGCGCTTGAGGATGGCTTCGGCCGGTTCGACCTCCTCGAGGGGAATGGGGGCCACGTCGTCACGCAGGGCCAGCAGGTCGCGCAGGGCCAGCACCGGGCGCTGGTTGACCAGCGCGGCGTATTCCTTGTACTTGGCGTAGTCGCCGCTTTGCACCGCGTCCTGCAGGGTGCGCACCACGTCGGGGTTGTAGGCGTGTTCCTCGCCGCCGTGGACGAACTTGAGCAGACCGCCCTGTTCCACCGGCTTGCGTGGGTTGAAGGCCAGGCGGGCGAGTGCCCGCAGATCCGCTTCCAGCTCGGCGAAGCGGCTGCCTTCCACGCGGTTGGTGGTGCCGGCGAAGCACAGATCCACCACTTCCTGGGCGAGCCCCACGCATTCGAAGAGCTGGGCGCCCCGGTAGCTGGAGATGGTGGAGATCCCCATCTTGGAGGTGATCTTGTACAGGCCCTTGTTGATGCCCTTGCGGTACTGGGCGTCGAGGGTGCAGGCGTCCTTGTCGTCGATGGCGCCGTCGCGGATCAGATCGCGGATCACCTCGTAGGCCAGGTAGGGGTAAATGGCGGTGGCGCCATAGCCCAGCAGCACGGCGAAGTGATGGGGATCGCGGGCGGTGCCGGTTTCCACCACGATGTTGGCGTCGCAGCGCAGCCCGGCGCGGATCAGGCGGTGGTGCACGGCGCCGGTGGCGTAGAGGGCGTGCACCGGCAGGCGGTCGGGGGCGATGTCGCGATCCGAGAGGATCAGGATCACCTTGCCGGCGCGCACGGCGGCTTCCGCCTCGTCGCAGATGGCCTCGATGGCCGCTTTCAGATCCGTGCCGCCGTCGCGGTTGAGGGCGATGGTGGCGCAGGCATAGTCGGGGTTGCTCGCGCCCAGCGTCTTGAGCTGGTTGAACTTGGAGGTGGAGAGCACCGGCGAGTCCACCAGCAGGCGGGCGGCGTGTTCCGGAGTCTCCTCGAACATGTTGCGCTCGCGGCCGAAGCAGGTTTCCAGCGACATCACCACCTGCTCGCGGATGGGATCGATGGGCGGGTTGGTGACCTGGGCGAACTGCTGGCGGAAGTTGTCGTAGGGAGAGCGGATCTTGCGCGAGAGCACCGGGAAGGGGGTGTCGTCGCCCATGGAACCGACCGCCTCCTGGCCGGCCTCGGCCAGCACGCGGATCACCTGATCCCGTTCCTCATAGGTGACCTGGAACAGCTTCTGGTAGGTGTCGATGGCCTCCGGCGAGAGGGTCGATTCGCAGGATTCCTCCTCCAGCTTCGATTCCAGCCGCATGGCGTGTTCCGCCAGCCACTGCTTGTAGGGATGGCGGTTCTTGAGCCGCTGGTCGATGTCTTCGGGCAGCAGCAGTTCGCCGGTCTCGGTATCGGCGGCGATCATCTGGCCGGGCTTGAGGCGGCCCTTCATGACCACGTCTTCGGGGGCGTAGTCCCACACCCCGATCTCCGAGGCCAGGGTGATGTGACGATCCCGGGTGATCACCCAGCGGGCCGGGCGCAGGCCGTTGCGATCCATGGAGCAGGCGGCATAGCGGCCATCGGTGAGCACGATGCCGGCCGGGCCGTCCCAGGGCTCCATGTGCATGGAGTTGTATTCATAGAAGGCGCGCAGATCCGCGTCCATCTCGGCCACGTTCTGCCAGGCCGGCGGGATCAGCAGACGCATGGCGCGGAAGATGTCCATGCCGCCGGCCAGCAGGGCCTCGAGCATGTTGTCGAGGCTGTTGGAGTCGGACCCGGTCATGGAGACCAGCGGGCGCACGTCTTCCATGGGCAGTTCGGGCGTCTCGAACTTGTGGCCGCGCGCCACCGACCAGTTGCGGTTGCCCTGGATGGTGTTGATCTCGCCGTTGTGGGCCAGGTAGCGGAAGGGCTGGGCCAGGCGCCACTGGGGCCAGGTGTTGGTGGAGAAGCGCTGGTGGAATACCGCCAGTGACGAGGCCATGGCCGGATCGGCCAGATCCCGGTAAAAGATCGGCAGGTTCTCCGGCATCACCAGCCCCTTGTAGGAGATGACCCGCGCGGAGAGGCTGGGGATATAGAAATAGTCGTCGTGGGGCTCGATGGCCTTCTCGGTGCGCCGGCGGGCGATGTAGAGGTGACGTTCGAAGGCCGTCTCGTCCATGTCCGCGGGGGCGTCGACGAAGATCTGTTCGATGGTGGGCAGGGTGCGCAGGGCTTCCTCGCCGCAGGCTTCGGGATCGACGGGGACGCTGCGCCAGCCGGCGGGATGCAGGCCTTCGGCCTTCAGTTCCTTTTCGAGGCGCTGGCGCGCCGCGGTGGCCTTCTGCGGATCGGGGCTCAGGAACACCATGCCGGCGGCGTAGCGTTCGGCAGGGGTGATGCCCAGCTCGCCGGCCACGCCGCGCAGGAAGTTGTCGGGCTTTTTCAGCAGCAGGCCGCAGCCGTCGCCGGTCTTGCCGTCGGCGGCCACGGCGCCGCGGTGGGTCAGGCGTGCCAAGGCGCCGATGGCGGTTTCCAGCAGCCAGTGGCTGGGCTTGCCGTCCATCTGGGCGATCAGGCCGAACCCGCAGTTGTCCCGTTCGAATTCGGGGCGGTACAGGCCGGGGTGGGGGATCTTGGGTGTGCTCACTGTCAGTCGAACCGTCTTTTTTGCCTGCAAATGATTGATTTTGCTGACCGAGCGCAAAAAAAGCCCGGGCAAAATGGTGTGGCAGTATACAGCCCGCGGCGGGCGTCTTCAATTCGCAGGGCAGGCAGGCCGGCCACACAGGGGGGTTGCCTTCCCGGCAGGCGGGAATGGCGGAAAGGAGAGAGACGGAGGCTGGAATGCAAGAACGGCCCCGCAGGGCCGTTCTTTCGTCTTGCTCAGGCCGTGGCCTTGCGCCGGCGCTTCTTCTTGCCGACCTTCTTCATGATGGCCGCGACCTGTTTCTTCTCCCAGCGCTCGACGGCGGCGGCGATGGCCTTGGCTTTCTTCTCGCCGAGCTTGAGCAGGGCCTGTTCGCGCTTGGCGAGGAGGCTGAGCTGTTCCTTGAGCTGGGCGATCTCCGCCTTGGCGGCGTCCTGGGCCATGCGGATTTCTTCCTTGGCGGCGGCGCGGGCTTCGCGCAGCGCTTCCTTGGAGGCTTTCAGATCTTCGCGCAGTTTGGCGATGAGGGCGCGGCGCTTGGCATCGAGTTCCTTGCGCTTGGCCGCGGCAGCCTTCTTGCGTGCAGCCGCTTTCTTCTTGGCAGCTTTCTTGGCCGTTGCGGTCTTGCGGGCGACGGTCTTTTTCTTCGCCACCTTCTTGCGCGCCACTTTTTTCTTGGCCGCTTTCTTCTTGGCGGCGGTGGCGGTCTTGCGACGTGCGGTTTTCTTCTTTGCAGCCATGGTATTCCCCCTGAGCGTGTTCGGTGTGTTCGAGTATAGCGTCTAATTCACGGTATGGAAACAAGGGCAAGCGGGTTTTGCCATGGGGTGGGAAACGCGGTTTCAGTGCGCTTCGAGTTCGGCATGGATGTCGGCGAAACGGCGTGGCCAGGGACGCAGTTTCTGCAAGGCCGCAGGCAGTTCGGTGATCGCCTTGCGTGCGTCTTGCCGGCTCGGATAATCCCCCTGAACGATCACGTAAACGGTTTGTTCGCCACGCCGGGTGCGATAGTAGACAGCCTTGCCGAGAAGCTGATGCTGACGCAGGAAACGGCGGATGCCGGCTTCGTCGCGACCGGCGAGCAGTTGCAGGGCATAGTGACTGGGATCACGGTTCCACAGCCATGACAGGTGATCATGCCGATCGAGGTTTGCCGGCGGCGGACGATGCAGCGGCAGTGTCTCGACGGGGCGCGTCGGCGTGTGGGCGAGCGCGGCCTGAATGCCGTCGAAGCGGCGAATCCAGGGCTTGCGCTCTTGTGCGCTGGCGGGCAGTTGGCGGAAGGCGCGTTGCGCGCTTTGCCGATCGGGAAAGCTGCCGACGATCACCGTGTACCAGGTCTGTCCGTTGCGCGGGTTGGCGAAGGCCACGGCCAGGCCCTCGAGCCCATGTTGCCGGACGAAGCGTTGCACGCTGTCACGCTGGCGGGTGGCGAGCAGTTGCAGGGTGTAATGCGTTGCGGGTTGCCTGTTGATCCAGTCCGTGTCCCAGAGGTTTGCGGGCGCCGGTGGCCTGGGTTTGGCGGATTTGGCAGGGGCCCCGGTGGTGGCTGACGGGCCGGGCGTGGTGCGTGGCCGGGGGGCGGCGTTGATCCGAATGGTGCCGGCGTCGGACACCCGATCGCCCGGCCCGTGGACTCGCACCTGCACGGTCTCGGCGTCGATGCCGGGCACGAACGTGATGCGGGCCGTGCGCGTGTCGATCCAGGTGATGCGTTCGGGTGGCAGGAAGCGGCGCGCTTGCGTGCGGATCAGCTCGATCCGGCTGTCGGCGGTGAAGCCTTCGCCGTGCAGGGTGAGGGTGACCGGTTCACGGCTGCCGGTGAGCGTGTCGGGCTTGATGCGCAGGAGACGGGGGGCAGGCGGTGGTGGCGGTACGTCGCCGGGCGGTTCGGTGGGGGAAGCGCTTTCGGCCGCTGGCGTGGATGCGGTTTCGGGCAGGGGGTTGACGGGTGCCGGGGGCGGCGCTTCGGTGGCCGGGGCCGGTGCCGGTTTGGGGGTGGAGGAAGGTGCGGTCGGGGTTGCCCCTGCCGTTTCAGGCGTGGCCGGTTCGGGCGTGCCGGGGGTTTCCGTGCGGGGCGGCGGTGAGGCTTCGAACAGGGCGTTGATCCGATCCTGGAAGATCAGGATCGTGATCAGAACCAGCGCCACGCCGGCGGCGGCCACCACCTGTCCGCGGCTGCGGTAACGCCAGGCCGAGGGCGTATCGTCTTCCGCCTCGGCTTCGTCCAGGGGCGGCGGGAGTTCGGTGTCCCCGTCGCTGAGCCACAGGTGGGCCGCTTCGTTGATGCGGGCCGGATTGCCCTGGGCCGTGCGCCAGATTTGATCGAGCGCCTTGTCGGTGAACGGGCTGGGCCCCTGGTGACCGGCCACGGCCAGGCGGTGGGCCAGGTAGTCGCCGAGGGTGTCGCGGTCGAGGGGCGGCACGTCGATGCTGTGGGTGATCCGTTCGCGCAGGGCGGCGATGGCCGGATCCTCCAGCATGGTTTCGATCTGGGGTTCGCAGGCGAGGATGCAGCGCAACAGGTTGCCTTCGGCGGCTTCCGCATCGGCCAGGTGGAACACGGCGAGCAGGGCGTCGCGGGGCAGTTCGTGGGCATCGTCGATGATCAGGATGGGCGTGCGATCCTGCTCGCGCAGTTTCAGCAGATGCTGGAACAGGGCCTCCTGCAGGGCGGCCGGGTCGTGGGGCGGGGCCGGCAGGCCGAAGCCCTCGGCGATGGCCAGCAGCAGGCGGTCGGCGTCCATCAGCGGGTGGGCCTGGATCCGGCACAGGGCCCACTCGGGGCGGGCCTCGGCGGCGAAGCGATCCAGCAGGCTGGTCTTGCCGATCCCGCGTTCGCCGATCAGCAGCAGGAGGAGGTTGGAATACTGGGTCAGGTGCTGCAGCATCTGCAGCCGCTGGCGGCGTTCGGCGTCGAGGAAGAGGAAGCGATCTTCGTGGGTGGGCGGGAAGGGGGCGGTGTTCAGACCGAGCCGCTCCTGATAGGCGGGTTCGAGCCGGGCGAGCTGCGCGACATCGTATTCGGTCATGGCGGCGCTTCCTGTCCCTGCATGAAGACCACTTTATAACCGCGTTTGAGCTGGGTGTCACGCACCCGCAACAGCGCTTCCAGGGCCGTGTCGCGATCCGCGAAGTGATCCTTCTTCACCCGCCCTGGCGATCCCTGCATGCCCCACTCCCGCACCAGGTTCCAGCCGCCCAGCAGATCCGGTTGCAGCGCCAGGTGATAGAAGCGCGGCGGCTTGCCGTCGAGGGCGGGGATTTGCAGGTAGATGCGCATGAGAATTAGTGGCGAGGGACGAGTGGCGAGTGACGAGGGACGGCGTTGGTGCAGGGGCTGTGAACACTGCTGTGCAAATGGCGATGTGTGGAGGATTCGGCAAACAAGGCTTTGAAAACAGATGACTCAATCATGATGTTGTCACCGTGGTTCGGTTCTTGTTTGTTTCCCCTCGCCACTCGTTCCTCGTCCCTCGTCCCTGTATTTACGTCAACTCCCCGGCATCGAAGATCCGCCGGTGTTCGGCGATGGCGTAGCGGTCGGTCATGCCGGCGATGTAGTCGGCCACGGCGCGGGCGCGGCCGGCCTGGCCGTCGCGTTCTTCCAGTTGGCGGATCCGCGCCTGGTGTTCCGGCTTGAGGAGTTTCGGATCCTGGAAGAAGGCATCGAACAGTTCCTGCAGGATGCGGCTGGCCTTGCGGGTCATGCGGTGGACCCGGTAGTGCTGGTAGAGCTCCCGGCGCAGGAACCGTTTGAGTTCCTGGTTGGCGGCGCGCATCGCTTCGCTGAAACGGATCAGGGGTTCGGGATGGGCGCGGACCGCGTCGATATCGGCTGGCGCCGCGGCTTCGATGGTGCGCTGGCTGGTTTCCACCAGATCGATGATTTGCAGGTTGATGAGCCGGCGGATGATTTCGTGGATCAGCCGGCGTTGCGGCAGGTCGGGATGGCGCGCGGTGACTTCCTCGTACTGTTCCCGGAACAGGGTGATCTCCAGCAGCGGCGGCATCTGGATCAGGCCGGAGCGCAGGCCGTCGTCCACGTCGTGGTTGTTGTAGGCGATCTGATCGGCCAGGTTGACCAGTTGTGCCTCGAGGGAGGGCTGGGTCTTGTCGAGGAAGCGACGGCCCACCTCGCCGAGGCTTTCGGCGTGGCGCGGCGAGCAATGCTTGAGGATGCCTTCACGGGCCTCGAAGGTGAGGTTGAGGCCGGGAAAGTCGGCGTAGCGTTCCTCGAGGGTGTCGACCACGCGCAGGGATTGCAGGTTGTGCTCGAAGCCGCCGTAGTCGCGCATGCAGGCGTTGAGGGCGTCCTGGCCGGCATGGCCGAAGGGGGTGTGGCCGAGATCGTGGGCCAGGGCGATGGTTTCCGCCAGATCCTCGTTCAGGTGCAGGATGCGGGCGATGGAGCGGCTGATCTGGGCGACTTCGATGGAGTGGGTGAGGCGGGTGCGGAACATGTCGCCTTCGTGGTTGACGAAGACCTGGGTCTTGTATTCCAGGCGGCGGAAGGCGGCGGAGTGGACGATGCGATCCCGGTCGCGCTGGAACTCGCTGCGGTATTCGGGGGGCGGTTCGGGATAGTGCCGCCCGCGGCTGCTTTCCGGTCTTGCGGCCCAGGGCGCCAGATCAGGCATGACGGCTGTCGGCAGCATCCGCGGCGCGCAGCGCCTCGATGGTCTCGCGCAGGTGCCCGGGATCGAACCGGTCGGTGACGAAGGCCTCGCCGAGGGCACGCAGCAGCACCAGGTGGATGCGCCCGGCGCGGACCTTCTTGTCCACGGCCATGATTTCCATGAAGCGGTCGTAGTCCATGAAGGCCGGGGCCCGGGTCGGCAGGCGGGCGCTGGCGATGAGGCGCTCCACCCGCGCCACGTCGGCCGGGCTCAGCCAGCCTTCCCGGGCGGAGAGATCGGCGGCCATCAACATGCCGGTGCCCACGGCCTCGCCGTGCAGCCAGTTGCCGTAGCCGGCGCCGGTTTCGATGGCATGGCCGAAGGTGTGGCCGAGGTTGAGCAGGGCGCGCTGGCCGCTTTCCCGTTCGTCGGCGGCCACCACTTCGGCCTTGTGCCGGCAGGAGGTTTCGATGGCCTCGGCGGTGGCCTGCGGCTCCCGTGCGAGCAGCCGGGCCATGTTGGCTTCCAGCCAGGTGACGAAGGCCTCGTCGCGGATCAGGCCATACTTGATTACCTCCGCCAGGCCCGCCGAGAGCTGGCGATCTTCCAGGGTGTCGAGGGTATCGGTGTCGATGACCACGCAGCGGGGCTGGTGGAAGGCGCCGATCATGTTCTTGCCCAGGGGATGGTTGACGCCGGTCTTGCCGCCCACCGAGGAGTCCACCTGGGCCAGCAGGGTGGTGGGAAGCTGGAGGAAGTCGACGCCACGCTGGTAGGTGGCGGCGGCGAAGCCGGTCATGTCGCCCACCACCCCGCCCCCGAGGGCCACCAGGGTGCAGTGGCGGTCGAAGCGGGCGCGCAGCAGGGCATCGTAGATCCGATCCACGGTCTCGAGCGTCTTGTACTGCTCGCCGTCGGGCAGGATCACCGTCTCGATCTCGAAATCGGCGAAGGCCTGGCGGGCCTTGTCGAGGTACAGGGGGGCGACCGTCTCGTTGCTGACGATCAGGACCTGGGTGCCGCGCACGTGCGGGCGGATCAGTTCGGCGCGGCCGAGCAGGTTCTGGCCGATGTGGATGGGATAGCTGCGATCGCCGAGGTCGACGGTGAGGGTCTTCATGGCCTTGCCGGGTTGCGGGAGCGGTTGCCTAATTATATCGGCAATGGCGTCATTGCGCCTGCAACTGGCGAAGCAGGGCCTGGACCGCCTGGCGGATGCCCCGCTGACCGGTCTCGAAGACGATGTCGGCCACTTCGCGGTAGAGGGGTTCGCGCTCGCGCAGGAGGGCCTCCAGCCGGGCCCGGGGATCGGCGGTCTGCAGGAGGGGGCGGTTGCGGTCCTTGCCGGTGCGCGCCAGCAGCTCGTCGAGGCTGGCGTGGAGGTAGATCACGGTGCCGCGGGCCTGCAGATGGCGGCGGTTCTCCGGGTCCAGCACGGCGCCGCCGCCGGTGGCCAGCACCAGATTGGGGCGGCGGGTCAGCTCGTCGATGACGGCCTTCTCGCGCTTGCGGAAACCGGCTTCCCCTTCCACGTCGAAGATCCAGGGAATCGTAGCCCCGGTGCGGGTCTCGATTTCCTGATCCGAATCGGCGAAGTCCATGCCCAGGGCCTCGGCCAGCTTGCGGCCGATGGTGGTTTTGCCGGCGCCCATGGGCCCGACGAGGAAGATGTTGGGTCGTGAGGCCATGTCAGGAAAGGCGGCCCATCCGGCGTTGTCGCCGGATGGGCCTGACGGAACTCAGAGGCGAGTTTCTTCCTTGAGCAGCTTGGGGGAGATGAAGATCAGCAGTTCCGATTTGCTGTCTTGTTCGGCCCGGTTGCGGAACAGCCCGCCCACCAGAGGCAGATCGCCGAAGAAGGGGATCCGGTTGATGTTCTGGGTCTTGGATTGCTCGTAGACGCCGCCGAGGACGATGGTCTCGCCGTTGTCCACCAGCACCTGGCTGGTGACCTTGTTGGTATCGATGGGGGGTACGCCGAGGACTTCACGCGAGAAGTCCGGTTTGTCCTTGGTGACCTCCAGATCCATGATGATCCGCTCGTCCGGGGTGATCTGCGGCGTGACTTTGAGGCTCAGCACCGCCTTCTTGAAGGAGATGGAGGTGGCGCCGCTGGAAGCGGCCTGCTGGTAGGGGATCTCGGTGCCCGTCTCGATGGTGGCCTCCTGCTGGTTGGCGGTGATCACCCGCGGGCTGGAGATGGTCTCCGACTTGCCCTCGGCCTGGGCGGCGGACAGTTCCAGATCCAGCAGGGTGCCGAAGGGCAGCCTGGCGATGGCCAGGCCGATGCGGCCGGCCGTCGGGGAGGTGGCCGGGAGGTTGACGTTCAGGCGCTGGTCGAGCTGGGGCGTGGTGCTGAATTGGTTGAAGCTGTCGGCCGAGTTGAGCGAACCGGAGGTCGTGATCTGGCCGTTGGCGGCCTTGGTGGTGGAGACGCCGAACTTCACGCCCAGCTCCTTGCTGAAGGTGGTGCCGGCCAGCACCACCCGCGATTCGATCAGGACCTGGCGGATGGGAATGTCCAGCTCCTTGACCAGGGCAATCACTTCGTCGATGTGATCGGCCGTGTCGGTGACCAGCAGCTTGTTGGTGCGCTGATCCACGGTCACCGAGCCGCGCGCAGAAAGCAGGCCCTGCTCCTTGGATTTGATGAGCTTGGCCAGTTCCTCGGCCTTGGCGTAGTTGACCTGGATGGTCTCGTTGACCAGCGGCGCCAGTTCCACCACCTGCTTGGCGGCCTCCAGTTCCAGTTTTTCCTGGGCGGCGATCTCCTCGGCCGGCGCGATCAGCATCACGTTGCCGGAGACCCGCTTGGCCAGGCCCTTGGTCTTGAGGATGATGTCCAGGGCCTGATCCCAGGGCACGTTCTTCAGGCGCAGGGTCAGGTTGCCGCTGACCGAATCGGAGACCACCATGTTCAGGCCGGTGAAGTCGGCGATCAGCTGCAGGACCGCGCGCACGTCGATGTTCTGGAAGTTTAGCGACAGGCGCTCACCCGTGTAGGGGAACTTGCGCTTCTCCTTGCCCACCAGTTCTTCCTTCTTGGGCTTGGGCTTGATGTCGATGGTCAGCTTCTCGTTGGCCTGGTAGGCGATGTGGTCGAAATCGTTCGCCGCGCTGATGACCAGCCGCACGTCGTTGCCGTGGTTGAAGGCGTCCACGGTGCGCACCGGGGTGGCGAAGTCGGTGACGTCGAGCCGGCGTTCGAGTTTTTCCGGCAGCTTGCTGTTCTTGAGGGTGACGATGAGCTGCTTGCCCCGCTTCTTCATGTCGATGGGGGTGTTGGGATCGACCAGGGTGAGCACGACCCGGCCCTCGCCCTTGAGGCCGCGCCGGAAGTCGATGTCGGCCACGTTGACGTCGGCTGCAGAGAGCGTGGGCGCCTGTGTACCCTTGGCGGCCACGGCAGTGAAGCCGCCGCGGGCCGACTTGTCCGTCAGGGTGAGGACGATTTCGTTGCCCTGTACCCGGGTTTCATAGCCGATGAGCCGGGCCAGGTTGACCACCACCCGGGTGCGGCCGCCGGCCTCGACGGCGGTGATCCGCCGTGCCACGCCCACGTCGATGTCCTTGTAGCGTTGTTTCAGGCCCAACCGGGTGTTGGGCAGATCCAGGGCGATACGGGCCGGGTTGTCGATGGTGAAGGTGGAGGGTTCCGGCGCCGCTTCGGCCAGTTTCAGGCGGATCTGGACCCGCTCGCCGGGCAGGGTGGTGAACTGGATGTCCTCCAGGGTGTTGGCCCAGACCACGGCCGGCAGGGTGAGCAGGAGCAGGCCGTGGATCAGACTGCGCAGCCAGAGAGTGAAGGGAGCAGGGTTTGTTCTCATTGTCGTGTTCTCCATCAGGTCCTACTCGGCCAGCGTGAGGGTCGCCTCGCGATCGACCCAGCCTCCGGTGGCACCGTTCGGGATGATTTCCTTGATCTTGATCTGGTTCTCGCCGATTTCGACGATTTCGCCGAAGTTCTTGCCCAGGTGGTTGCCCACCTGGACCCGGTAGACCGTGTTGTCCGGGGCAGCGATCAGCGCCCACAGCTTGCCTTTCTTCTCCAGCGTGCCGACATACTTGAGGCTGTCCAGGGGGAACTCCTCCAGCGCTTCGCGCTTGCGGTTCATGTCGGGCCGCAGGCCCGGATTCGCTTGCGGCTGGCGCACTTCCTCGAAATAGGGCGAGAAGGGATCGCGCCGGTCGTCTTCCACGTAGACGAAGGTGTCGTAGGGCTTGACCTCGGGGATGGGCTTGATCTTGCCGCCCGGCCGGGCCTTGACCTTGTCCACCCAGGCCCGGAGATCGTCATGCTCGGTGCCGCTGCAGGCGGCCACCAGGAGGGGGGCGGCCAGCAGCAGGAGCCGGGCGAGCGGGATGCGGGTTCGATTGCCTGCCATATCAGTACTTTACCGGTTTATCTGCGTCTGCGGCCTTTGCGTTTCTTGGCCTTCTTCTTGCGGGCGGCGGCGATCTCCGCCTCGTCCATGTAACGGTAGGTCTTGGCCGTGACCTCCATCACCAGCTTGTTGTTCTTGTCACGCTTGATGTTGATGTCGTGCAGGGTGACGATGCGCGGCAGTGCGGCGATGCCGCTGACGAAGCGCCCGAACTGGTGATAGGTGCCGGTCATCTTCATCTTGATGGGCAGCTCGGCGTAGAACTCGATCTGGCGTTCCTGGCCGGGCTGGAAGAGCTGGAACTCCACGCCGGCGGCCAGGCCGGTCTGGGAGATGTCCACCAGCAGATCCTCGACCTCGGTCTTGCTCGGCAGCTGGCGCAGCATGGCGCCGAAGGACTTCTTCATTTCCTCGAGCTGGGCCTTGTACTTGTCCAGGTTGGCGGCCTTGGACTGCTTCTGCTCGAATTCCTTTTTCAGGCGGGTTTCCTGGGCCCGGGCGCGTTCCAGGTCGTCGAGCTGGCCCTGGATGTCGAGGAAGTAGCCGGCCACCAGGATCAGGATGCAGGCCACCACGATCAGACCGGCCTTGACCGGCACCGGCCAGGCGCCCAGATTGCTGAAGTCCAGGTTGTTCAGATCGATGTCTTTCATGAGGCTTTCTTCTCTTCCGCCTGGCGAAGCTGGACGGCACGCAGGACGAAGCTGCGTTCATCGCTATCCGATTTGGGATCCTTCTTGATCACCTGCAGTTGCGGATTGGCCAGCCAGGGCGAGGCCTCGATGTTGCGCATCAGCGCCGAGACCCGGGCGTTGGACTGGGCGCGGCCTTCGAGGATCAGGTTCTTGCCCTGCTGCTTGAGGCTGACCAGATAGGTGCCTTCGGGCATGATCTTGGCGATTTCGTCGAACAGATGGACGATTTCCGGGCGGTTGCGCTGTAGTTGCTCGATGACCTCCATGCGCGCCAGCAGCCGTTTGCGTTCCTTGGCCAGGTTGTCGATTTCCTTGATCTGCTTCTCGACCTTGACGATCTCCTTCTTCAGGAAATCGTTGCGGGACTGCTGTTTCTGGATCTGGTTGGCGATCTGGATGTGCACCAGGGCGATGATCGCCAGCATCAGCAGGGCCGAGAGGCCCAGGATGGTGAGAAACTGCCGGAGCTGTTCCTTGCGTTGTTCTTCGCGCCAGGGGAGCAGGTTGATACGGGCCATCAGTCGAAACTCCTCAGGGCCAGGCCGCAGGCGATCATCAGGGCCGGGGCGTCGTTACTCAGGCTCTGTGCCTTGACCCGGGAGGCGAGGGTCATGTTGGCAAAGGGGTTGGCGATGGAGGTGTGCACGCCGAGCTTGTCGGCGATCAGCTCGTCGATGCCGGGAATCATGGCGCTGCCGCCGGCCAGCACGATGTGATCCACGCTGCTGTACTGGTTGGCCGAAAAGAAGAATTGCAACGAACGGCTGACCTGCTGGGCCATGGCCTCCATGAAGGGCTCGAGCACTTCCGGGACGTAGTTGTCGGGCAGGCCGCCCTGGCGCTTGGCCATGCCGGCCTCCTCGTAGGAGAGGCCGTAACGGCGCTGGATCTCCTCGGTGAGCTGCTTGCCGCCGAACACCTGTTCCCGGGTGTAGATGTTCTTCAGATCGTGCATCACGTTGAGGGTGGTCATGGTGGCGCCCACGTCCACCACGGCGATGGTCTGGTCGATGCCCTGTTCGGGCAGCTGGGGGGCCAGCAGCTGGAAGGCGTTCTCGATGGCGTAGGCTTCCACGTCGATGATCTTGGCCTTCAGCCCGGCCAGCTCGATGGCCGCCACCCGCACGTCCACGTTTTCCGAGCGGGAGGCGGCCAGCAGCACGTCCACCCGTTCCGGGTCGTTCTCGGTGGGGCCGAGCACCTCGAAGTCCAGGTTCACTTCCTCGAGGGGGTAGGGAATATATTGATCGGCTTCCAGCTGGATCTGCTGCTCCAGCTCATCCTCGCTGAGGTTGGCGGGCATGGACACGGTCTTGGTGATGACCGCGGAACCGGCCACCGCTGCCGCCGCGAATTTGGTGCGGCTGCCGGAGCGCTTGACCGCCCGCTTGATGGCTTCGCCGACCGCCTCGACGTCCGAGATGTTCTTCTCGATCACCGAATTGGGGGGCAGGGGTTCCACCGCGTAGCTCTCGACCCGCAGGCGGTCTCCGCTCTTGCCCAGCTCCAGCAGCTTGACCGCGGTGGAGCTGATGTCGAGCCCGAGAACGGGTGGCTTTTTCGGCTTGAAGAGGTCGGCCAGGCCCATATTTTCTCTTTGCGTGACTAGGGGTTAGGTGAAATAGGTGTATAACTACTTTAGGTTTTAGAGTCAACTATAGGTCAAGTAATGAATAAATACAAATATCTCGTATAGTGTCGACTCGCCCCAGGCAGTATACTCACGATTCCTTCAGTATCGGAGCCCTCCGCGCGGTTCTTTATCCAAAAGACGTAAATGAAGCCCATTTTCAAGAAACTGGTCACATTTTCGGTGGCCGTCACCCTCACCCTGGCCCTTCTGGGCGCCCTTGGTCTGCTCGGGGCCTGGCTCTATCTCACCCCCCGGCTGCCCGACATCGACTCGCTGCGGGACGTGAAACTGCAGGTGCCCCTGCGGGTCTATTCCCGCGAAGGGGCGCTGATCGCCGAATTCGGCGAAATGAAGCGAACCCCCATGAAATATGAGGAATTCCCGCCGCGGCTGATCCAGGCCATTCTGGCTGCCGAGGACGATCGCTTCTTCGAGCACCCGGGCGTCGACTACCAGGGCCTGCTGCGGGCGGCCCTGAACCTGATCCGCACCGGACGCAAGGGCCAGGGCGGCAGCACCATCACCATGCAGGTGGCCCGCAACTTCTTCCTCAGCCGCGAGAAGACCTATCTGCGCAAGCTCAACGAGATCCTGCTGGCGCTGAAGATCGAGGACGAACTCACCAAGCCCCAGATCCTCGAGCTGTACCTGAACAAGATCTACCTGGGCAAGCGGGCCTACGGCTTTGCCGCTGCCGCCCAGGTCTACTATGGCAAGCGCCCGGACGAGCTGAGCCTGCCGGAGATGGCCATGATCGCCGGCCTGCCCAAGGCCCCGTCCCGTTACAATCCGGTGGTCAACCCCGAGCGGGCCCGCCTGCGCCGTGACTACGTGCTGGGCCGCATGCGCAGTCTCGGATACATCAGCGAGGAGGAGTACCGCGCGGCCCTGGCCGATCCGGTGCACGCCGAGGTGCACGGCCAGGAAGTGGACCTGGAAGCGCCCTATGTGGCCGAGATGGTGCGCAACGAGATGGTCCGCCGCTTCGGCAGCGCCGCCTACACCGAGGGCTATCAGGTCTACACCACCATCGACGCGGCCCGCCAGCGGGCCGCCAATGCCGCCCTGCGCAACGATCTGCTGGCCTACGACCGCCGTCACGGCTATCGCGGCGTCGAAGGGCACGTGGCGCCGCTGGCCGAGGCCGACAGCGACGACATGGCGCACTGGGAGGCGGCGCTGGCCGACTACCGGCCCAGCGGCAATCTCGAACCGGCGGTGATCTTCGCCCTGGAGGACCAGGCGGCCTGGGCCTGGACCGCCGACGGCCGGGTGGCCTGGCTGCCCTGGTCGAAGCTCTCCTGGGCCCGCCGCTACGTGGACGACAACCATCTCGGCCCGGAACCGGCGCGGGCCGACGAGATCCTGCGCGAGGGCGACATCGTCTACGTGGCCCGTGCCGGGCGCGGCTGCAGCTGGCTGGCCAAGAAACCCACCGTGGCCGGCGCCCTGATCTCCCTGGAGCCGCAGGACGGGCGCATCGACGCCCTGGTGGGCGGTTTCGACTACTATGCCAGCAAGTTCAACCGGGTCACCCAGGCGCGGCGCCAGCCCGGCTCGGCCTTCAAGCCCTTCATCTACACGGCGGCCCTGGACAAGGGCTACACGGCGGCCAGCATCATCAACGATGCGCCGGTGGTGTTCGAGGCGCCCGGCCTCGAGGACACCTGGCGGCCGGAAAACTACAGCGGCCACTTCTACGGCCCCACGCGTCTGCGCCAGGCCCTGATCAAGTCGCGCAACCTGGTCTCCATCCGCCTGCTGCGCGACATCGGGATCGGCTATGCGGTGCGCTACGTGCGCCGTTTCGGTTTCCGCAACGAGAGCCTGCGCCGGGATCTCTCCCTGGCCCTGGGCAGTGGCGAGCTGACGCCCCTGGAACTGGCCCGCGGCTATGCGGTGTTCGCCAACGGCGGTTACCGGATCACGCCCTGGCTCATCGATCACGTGCTCGACAGCCAGGGAAAGGTGGTGATGCTGACCCGTCCGCGCACGGTCTGTGCGGCTTGCGCCGATGCCGAGGAGGAGCGGGCCCGCCAGGCGCAGGAAGCCGCGCAGGCCCGGCGCGAGGCGGGCGAGTCCGAGCCCGAACCCTCGCCCGAGGCACTGGCCGCGCAAAAGGCCCGGGCCGAGGCCGACGCGGCGCGGCGCGAGGCGGCCGAGGCGCAGCTTGCGGCCATGCCCCCCGAGGAACGGGAGCAGGTGCTGCAGGGGCCCCGCCAGCCCGAATATGCCCCGCGGGTGCTCTCGCCCCAGGTGGCCTTCATCATGAACACCATGCTGCGCGACGTGATCCGCTTCGGCACCGGTCGCCGCGCCCTGGTGCTGCGCCGTACGGATCTGGCCGGCAAGACCGGCACCACCAACGACCAGCGCGATGCCTGGTTCGCCGGATTCAACCCGGCCCTGGTGACCATCGCCTGGGTCGGCTTCGACGAGCCGCGGCCCCTGGGCAGTCACGAGACCGGCGCACGCGCCGCCCTGCCCATGTGGATCAGCTACATGGGGGCGGCGCTGCGCGACACGCCGGAAATTCCCCTGGAACAGCCGCCGGGCATCGTCTCGGTGCGCATCGACGCCCGCACCGGCGAGCTGGCCGGGGCCGACAGCCCGGAGACCCTGTTCGAATTTTTCCGCGCCGATCACGTGCCGACCCGCGAGGCCGAGGCGGAGGCCTCACCCCCGGTGGCAAGCGACGGAAGTACGGGCGCGCCGGTGGGCGACATCACCGAAGAGCTGTTCTAGCAGGGTGATGAAAAACACCGTTTTTCGACACCCTGTGTGCGGTGCAGCATGTGTAGGCCGGCTCAAGCGCAGCGGAGCCGGCAAGCAGGGTCAATACGCCGAGATGCTTGCCGGACAAATCGAGCGGTCTGTCAACCGCTACCGGCGATAGAGGAGTCCAGAAATGACCGGAGCCCGCCACGGCCGCGAACGCCAGATGCGCGAACGTCTCGCCCAGGAGGCCGCGCGCATCCTGCTCGAATCCGGCACCCGCGATTTCTATGCCGCCAAGCGCAAGGCCGCCGAACGGCTCGGGGCCATGGACACCCGCAACATGCCCAGCAATGCGGAGATCGAGCTGGCCCTGGTCACCCACCAGCGGATTTTCCGTGCCGACAGCCAGCCCCGGGCCCTGCGCCATCTGCGCGAGGTGGCCCTGGAGGCCATGCGGTTCTTCGCCGATTTCCGGCCGCGGCTGGTGGGCAGCGTGTTGCGCGGCACGGCCGACGAGCATTCGGTGATCAGCCTGCATCTGTATGCGGGCACGCCCGAGGAGATCGATCTGTTCCTGCTCGACCGGGGCATCCCGTTCGAAACCGGCGAGAAGCGCCTGCGCTTCGGCGCCGATCGTTACCAGACCCTGCCCCTGTACCGTTTCCTGGCCGAGGACACGCCACTCGAGGTGGTGGTCTTCCCCCTCGACGGCTCCCGTCAGGCGCCGCTGAGTCCCGTGGACGGCAAGCCCATGAAGCGCGCTGATCGGAAAGAGGTGGAGGCGCTTCTGGCCGGGGCGTGATCAGGTGACCACGGGACAGGGCCGACGACTACAGGGATGTAGGAGGTAGAGCGAAGCAGGATGCCAGAGCCAGGGACGAGGGCCGAGGAAAGAGCTGTTCCGATATTTCCCGCAATGATTCCGAATTCTATCGAAGTCGTGTAACGGCGCTTTCTGAACGCGTCTGGATGGAAGTTCCAAATGTCAGACCAGACACACGGGGATCTCGCCTCCGCCACCGCCCTGCGGGCCAGGGAGGCATTTCGTGACACGCCGTGAATACGTCCCTGTAGGCTCTACGGCCGCATCCCTGCGGCCGAAGGTCACGAAACGCCTCCCTGGCCCGCAGGGCTCAGTGCACCCATTGCATCATGGACGGATATTTGGAAGGTGTATTTAGTCGTTCCCGTCCTCGTTCCTCGTCCCTCGTCCCCCGTCCCTGACACGGGCGACGCCCGTGTCAATGGCTGCCTCGGCCACCGCGCCGGCCACCTTCTCCCTCAGGCGCGGATCGAAGGGCTTGGGAATCAGGTAGTCGGGGCCGAATTCCAGATGGTCGAGACCGTAGGCGTCCAGCACTTCGGAGGGGACCGGTTCGTGGGCCAGTTCGGCCAGGGCGTGCACCGCGGCCACCTTCATGGCCATGTTGATGCAGGTGGCCTGCACGTCCAGCGCGCCGCGGAAGATGTAGGGGAAGCCCAGCACGTTGTTCACCTGGTTGGGGTGGTCCGAGCGCCCGGTGGCCAGGATCACGTCGTCGCGGGTGGCTTTGGCCAGGGCCGGATCGATTTCCGGATCGGGATTGGAGAGGGCGAAGACGATGGGCCGCTCGGCCATGGTCTGGAGCATGGCGGGGGTGAGCAGGTCGGGGCCGGAGACCCCGATGAACACGTCGGCGCCGCGCACCGCATCGGCCAGGGTGCGGCGCGTGGTTTCGCGGGAGAATTCGTGTTTCCAGGGATTCACGTGATCCCGTCCGTGATGGACCACGCCCCGGCGATCCACCAGGTAGATCCGGCGGGCGCCCAGATGGCGGAGCATGCGCATGGCAGCGATGCCGGCAGCCCCGGCCCCCACGCAGACGATGTGCGCCGCGGCCAGCGGCTTGCCGGCGATCTCCAGGGCGTTGAGCAGGCCGGCGGCGATGATGATGGCCGTACCGTGCTGATCGTCGTGAAATACCGGTATGTCGACCTGCCGGCTGAGGGCCTGCTCGATCTCGAAACAGGCGGGGGCGGCGATGTCTTCCAGGTTGATGCCGCCGAAGCCGGGCGCGATGCGTCGCACCGTATCGACGAAGGCTTCGCTGTCCTCGGCATCCACCTCAATGTCCACCGCGTCCACGTCGGCGAAGCGCTTGAACAGCACGGCCTTGCCTTCCATCACCGGCTTGGCGGCCAGGGGGCCGGTATTGCCGAGGCCGAGCACGGCGGTGCCGTCGGTGACCACCATCACCAGATTGGACTTGTTGGTATAGCGCGCCGCGCTGGCGGGATCCGCAGCGATGGCCCGCACCGGCGCCGCCACGCCGGGGGTGTAGGCCAGGCTGAGATCGTCCTGGGTCTGGCAGGGCTTGGTCAGCAGGGTGCCGATCTTGCCCGGGACGGGTTCGGCGTGATAGCGCAGGGCGGCGCGGGTGAGGGTGTCGTCGGTTTGCTCGTTCATGATGGTTCCGGGTGTGAGTGATCGGGGCGATTGTAGCTTGTGGCTGGGCGGCGGGACGAGTCGCCTCAGGGTTGGGAAGATTCGATCATGCCGGGATGGTTGAGGTTCATGCGCAGTTCGCGGCGGTTTTTCACGTAATAGACCCAGCCGCGCACGGTGAGGCGGCGGCCGGCGAAGTCGCGGGGATGGCGGGCAAAATGATGCCGGTGTTTCTTCGGCAGGCGCAGGGCGAAGCCCGGTCCGAGGTTCAGCCAGAAGGCGGTGCGGCTCTCGCCCACCCGGGACACGGTGCCGGTGACGCGGCGGAAGCCGGTGTCGGCGGGGCCGAGGCGGTCCGCCGGCACGGGCCGGAAGGCGGCCTCGCGCCAGACGCCGCGGCGGGCCTGCCGGGCCCGGGCCTCGGCCTCGGCATAGCAGTCGGCATGGCGCAGATTGGGTGGCACCACCACCTGGAAGCCCAGGCCGGCCTCGAGCAACCGGGCCGTGACGTTGGTGCCGTCGGGCAGGAAGGGATGGGCCAGCAGACGGCCGTAGTGATCGGTCGGATCCCGGCCGATCTCCAGTTGCAGCCGCCCGTCCGCGAGCAGGCTGCGCAGGCGGGCGGTGGCGGCCTCGGCGAGCGGCTGGGCGGGGCGGCCGTCGCGGGCCCGTTCGGGGGTGTTGAGGCCGATGAAACGCACGTGCCGCCCGTCGGCCAGGCGGATGGTGTCGCCGTCGATGACCTCGGCCAGTTCGACCGGCCGGGCGTCGGCGGGCGCCGGGCAGTGACCGCGGCCCGTGCAGGCCGTGGCGGCCAGCAGCAGGCAAACGAAAAGGGGCGCCCGCAGCGCCCCTTTTCCGCCGATGCGCCAGGGCATCGCCTTATTTCTTCATGCCGTACTTCTGGCGGAACTTGTCCACGCGGCCGGCGGTGTCCACCAGCTTCTGCTTGCCGGTGTAGAACGGATGGCACTGGGCGCAGACTTCGATGCTCAGATCGCGGCAGGCGGTGGAACGGGTCTGGAAGGTGTTACCGCAACTGCAGGTGACGGTGATCTCGCAGTAGTCGGGATGGATGTCGGCTTTCATGATGGCTCAGGTCTCCAAGGGGGCGTGTCGCTCTCCCGGCCTCTCCGGGCACCACACGCTTGCAACAGGGCCGGCGATCATACGGAAATCGGCCGCAGGCGGCAAGGGCTTTCCGGCGCCGGTCAGGGCCGGCGGAAGGGCAGGATGCGCGCGCTGCGGCGGGGCGGGGCGGGGCGCTCCTCGGCCAGTTGCTGATAGGCCTCGCCGAGCTGGTGGAAGGTGGTCCACATCATGTCGGAGATGGCCACGCAGGCGGCCATGGGGTTGCTGGCGGTGTCCCGTACCCGGTCGATGCGCCACTGCAGGCGGCGCAGGCGATCCTGGTGGCTGCGGGAGGCGCGGGCGATGCAGGCGTCCAGCAGGGCGCTGCGCTGGCGCTCGAAGGATTCGGGATCGCGCTTCGCCAGTTGCGACCACTGGTCGAAGTCGATGCGGCTGGCGGGCTTGGCCTGACTCATGGCGGATACCTCGTCAACGAGATATGGCGTGCAAAACGCCACATTTCAATGATCCGCCGATCCGGCCGGAAAGTCAAAGTCCGGGAGATTTGTGTAAGATTTTGATAAAAAAGAAAATCTAACGCAAAGGCGCGAAGGCGCAAAGAACGCGAAGGCGATTTGTGTTTCTTGTCGGGGCGCCCTTTGCGTCTTCGCGCCTTTGCGTTGAATGCGCGCGGGTTACCGCTTCATGGAGTCGAAGAAGTCGGCGTTGGTCTTGGTGGCCTTGAGCTTGTCGAGCATGAATTCCATGGCGGCGACCTCGTCCATGTCGTGGACCACCTTGCGCAGGATCCACATCATCTGCAGCTCGTCGGGCTTGGTGAGCAGCTCCTCGCGGCGGGTGCCGGAGCGGTTGATGTTGATGGCCGGGTAGATCCGCTTCTCGGCGATGCGCCGGTCGAGGTGGATCTCCATGTTGCCGGTGCCCTTGAATTCCTCGTAGATCACGTCGTCCATGCGCGAGCCGGTCTCCACCAGGGCGGTGGCGAGGATGGTCAGGGAGCCCCCCTCCTCGATGTTGCGCGCCGCGCCGAAGAAGCGCTTGGGCCGGTGCAGGGCGTTGGCGTCCACGCCGCCGGTGAGCACCTTGCCGGAGGAGGGGATCACGGTGTTGTAGGCGCGCGCCAGGCGGGTGATGGAGTCGAGCAGGATCACCACGTCCTTCTTGTGCTCCACCAGGCGCTTGGCCTTCTCGATCACCATCTCGGCCACCTGCACGTGGCGGGAGGCGGGTTCGTCGAAGGTGGAGGCCACCACCTCGCCGCGCACCGAGCGGGCCATCTCGGTCACTTCCTCGGGCCGCTCGTCGATGAGCAGCACGATCAGGTGCACTTCCGGGTAGTTGTGGGTGATGGAATGGGCGATGTCGTGCAGCATCATGGTCTTGCCGGCCTTGGGCGGCGAGACGATGAGGCCGCGCTGGCCCTTGCCGATGGGCGCCACCAGATCGATGAGCCGGGTGGTGATGTCCTCGGTGGAGCCGTTGCCGATCTCCAGCTTGAGGCGCTCGGTGGGGTGCAGCGGCGTGAGGTTCTCGAACAGGACCTTGTTCTTGGCGTTCTCCGGCGGCTCGAAGTTGATCTCCGAGACCTTGAGCAGGGCGAAGTAGCGTTCCGAATCCTTGGGCGGCCGGATCTTGCCCGAGACCGTGTCCCCGGTGCGCAGGTTGAAGCGGCGGATCTGGCTGGGCGAGACGTAGATGTCGTCGGGGCCGGCCAGGTAGGAGCTGTCGGGGGAGCGCAGGAAGCCGAAGCCGTCCTGGAGGATCTCCAGTACCCCGTCGCCGTAGATGTCCTCGCCGCTCTTGGCGTGGGCCTTGAGGATGGCGAAGATGATGTCCTGCTTGCGGGCGCGGGACATGCCCTCGATGCCGTTGGCGGTGGCCAGCTCGATGAGTTCCGGGACCGGAGTCTTCTTGAGTTCTGTCAGGTTCATGGGTGTGGGTCTTTGATCGGAAAAGTGGGTAATGCCGGATTCGACGCCGGCACAGCGGACGCTGCGCGGACGGTGACGACGGTAAGGAATGTTCGGGTCTGGGGTTGTCTGGAAGCGCGCCGGGAAGTCGGCGGGCCTGCCGGGATCTTTGTGGTTGTAAGGGGAAGATTAACAGTTGACCGGGCGGGTGTCCAGCCCGCCCGGCGGGGGTTCAGAGATTGCTGTCGATGAAGGCGGCGAGCTGGGACTTGGACACGGCACCCACCTTGGTGGCCTCCACGTTGCCGTTCTTGAACAGCATCAGGGTCGGAATGCCGCGGATGCCGAACTTGGGCGGCGTGTTGGGGTTCTCGTCGATGTTGAGCTTGGCGACTTTCAGCTTGCCGGCGTATTCCTCGGCGATTTCGTCGAGGATCGGGGCGATCATCTTGCAGGGACCGCACCAGTCGGCCCAGTAGTCCACCAGGACGGGCATGTCGGCTTTGAGGACTTCTTCTTCGAAGGTGTCGTCAGTGACATGGACAATTTTATCGCTCAAGGTTGTGTCTCCCACGTTGTGCCGGCCAACCGGGGCCGCTTGCGCACATTTGAGCCCAACCGGGAAGGGATTGCAAGCCCATCGCCTGCGGCGATCTGTTATTCTAGACCGCCATGAGCGATGCCCATCTGACGGATACCCGTTTCCAGGATTTCGATCTTCCCGCCGAACTGTTGCAAGGCATTGAGTCCGCGGGTTTTTCCCGCTGCACCCCGATTCAGGCCGAAACCCTGCCCCTGGCCCTGGCCGGGCAGGACGTGAGTGGTCAGGCGCAGACCGGCACCGGCAAGACGGCGGCCTTCCTGATCGCCACCTACGCGCACCTGCTGCGGCATCCGGCCCCGGCCAATCGTCCGCCCACCTCGCCGCGGGCCATCATCCTCGCCCCCACCCGAGAGCTGGCGGTGCAGATCCACCGCGATGCCGAGACCCTGGGGCGTTTCACCGGCCTGAAGCTCGGGCTGGTCTACGGCGGCACCGGTTACGAGGCCCAGCGGGAGCAGCTTCAGGCCGGGGTGGACATCCTGATCGGCACCCCCGGCCGGCTCATCGACTACTTCAAGCAGCGGATCTTCGACCTCAGGTGGATCCAGGTCATGGTGCTCGACGAGGCCGACCGGATGTTCGACCTGGGCTTCATCAAGGACATCCGCTACCTTCTGCGGCGCATGCCGAAGCCGGAGAAACGGCTCAACCTGCTGTTTTCGGCCACCCTCTCCCTGCGGGTGCAGGAGCTGGCCTACGAGCACATGAACAATCCCGAGGCGGTGAAGATCGAACCGGAGAAGGTCACTGCCGGGCAGATCGTCGAGCGCATGTACTATCCGGCCAAGGAGGAGAAGATCCCCCTGCTGCTGGGCCTGCTGCAGCGGGAGAAGGTGGAGCGGGCGCTGATCTTCGTCAATACCAAGCGGGTGGCGGAAAGGCTGGAAGCTTATCTGAAGGGCAACGGCTACGGCGTGGCCCTGCTTTCGGGTGACGTGCCGCAGAAGAAGCGGCTGCGCCTGCTGCAGGCCTTCACCGACGGCGAGCTGAACATCATGGTGGCCACCGACGTGGCGGCCCGCGGCCTGCACATTCCGGCCGTGAGCCACGTGATCAACTTCGACCTGCCCCAGGATGCGGAAGACTACGTACACCGCATCGGCCGCACCGCCCGCGCCGGTGCCTCCGGCACCGCCATCAGCTTCGCCTGCGAGGAATACGTCTTCTCCCTGCCGGAGATCGAGGACTACATCGGCCACAAGATCCCGGTGGAGGCCATCGACGCCGACCTGCTGGTGGCGCCCAAGCCGCCGGTGTTCGAACCCCGCAGGCGCCGCGGCGGCCGCCGCGGCGCAGGGACGAGGGGCGAGGGACGAGGGGCGAGGGAACGCCGCCGTTCCCGTTCTCGTTCAAGACGCAAGGCGGGGACGCAGGCCGGAAAGGGTTGACTGCTTTTCCGCATTCCCTCGTCCCTCCAGGCCTGGCGCCAGCATCACCGCCGGTGATGCTGGCGCCAGGCCTGGAAGGTGGGAAACTGGGTATAGCCCTTTTCGATGACGTAGGTCAGCACGTTGTTGAGGCGGTAGAACCACACCACCGAATCGATGCGCATGATCTCCCTCCCCCGTTCGTCGAAGAAGATCAGCGTGGGGGCGTAGTCCAGCTCCAGCGCTGCGGCCCACTTCCGGGCGGTGGTGCGTTTGCCGGCGGGGGTGATGACCGGGGTGTCGCTGCGCATGTCCAGTTGCACGGCATCGAGCTGATCCAGTTGCTTGCGGATCCGCGGATCGGCCAGGGGGCCGGCGTGCAGCACGTCGCAGGCGTGACAGCGGCGCCGTTCGAAGAACACCACCAGCGGGCGCTGGCCGGCCAGGCGGCTGCGATCCAGGTTGAAGGGCGGCGGCTGGAAGAAGTCTTCCTGGTTGAGCACATCCTTGCCGTAGCCGAAGGCGCCTTCGGCACGGGCCAGATAGTCGGCAAAGGACTCCTCGCGGTAGTGGGCGTCGGCCACGTATTCGAGCGCGGCGCGGAACTGGTAGGGGGGACGGTAGCCGCGCAGGCGCAGCACCATCTGCCCGCGGCGGTCGATGAACACGAGGGAGGGCGTGAAGTTGGTGTTGTACTTGATGGCGAATTCCTTTTCCGTGTATTCGTTGCCGTCCAGGCCGATCACCGTTTTCTGCCCGCGCACGTCGATGGCGATCACGTCGAAATGCTTGCGGGTGTAGTCGACGATGTCCTTCTGGCCCCAGTTGTTCTGCAGATGGGCCTTGCAGTAGGGGCAGCGTTTCTGACCGAAATAGAGAATGAGGCCGCGCTTGCCGGCGGCCACCGCCTCGTCGAGATCTTCGGGCAGGTCCAGGAAGCTGACCTTGAACCAGTCCGGGAGGGTCAGGGGCTCACTGAGCGGGGTGTCGTCGAAGATCAGATCCGTGTCCGTATCACTGGCGCCCAGCGCCGGCCAGCACAGCGTGATACCGAGAAACAGGATGAAAAGGGCGCGCAGGCACATGCCGGCCTCCATGGTCAGCGGCCAGCCCTTTCCCCTTGAAAGGGTCGGCTCAGCCCGGATTATACCGGCAGGCGACCGCCGGATTCGAGCGGTGGCGGCAGGCGCGGATCAGCCGGGTTCGGCCGTGCCGGCGGTGTGGCAGGGCTGCTGGAAATAGCAGGTCAGGGCGCTGGTGAGGGCGGTCAGCAGCCAGAAGGCGAAGAAGCCGAGGGTATAGCCGCCGAGATGGGACACCGGGGGCAGGCCGGCCATGTTGGCCAGCAGCACCGGATCGAACAGGGTGAAGAAGAGGATGGTGGCCAGGCCCGAGGTCAGGAACGAGGGCCAGAGGATGGCCACCACCATCTGGATGCGCGGGACCGCCGCAGGGGTACGGGACATTGGGGCATCTCCATGACTCGCTTGGGGCATGGCCCTGATCGGGCAGGGCATGCCGTTGTATTTGTCGGCGTGGTGTGGACGATCACCGCAACCTGTGCCGGTGCTTTGGTGACCGTCGCCGACCCCGGACGCGTTTGCGCCCGGACTCCCTGCAAGTTATAGCAGCCCCGTCTCAGGGTGCAAGCTGCCAGGCGGTGGTCTCGGGCAGCCGGGCGCGGCCGCTCAGCCGCCAGGCGGCGTCGAGCGGTTCCAGGCGCAGGTGCCAGTTGCCGGGGGGCGGGCGGCGGGTGAGCAGGCCGCGGTAACGGCCGTCGGCCTGGCGCAGCAGCGGCACTTCCTCGTCGAAGCCGGCCCGGGTGGGATGGACCAGGCGCAGGCGCAGGCGGTCGGGCCAAGTGCCCTGGCCGTGCAGCGCCACCGTCAGCGAGGCGTCGTCCGGCTGCCACTGCACCTGCGCCCGCAGTCCCAGGCGGGCGGCCTGCTCGGAACGGGCCAGGACCTTGTTGATGGCCAGCCCGGCCTTGTAGTAGTCGTCGTCGACCAGCCCGTCGGGGTTCTTCACGGCGATGATCACGGTGGCGATGCCGGCGACGACGGCGCTGGCCGGGAAGGCCATGATGAACCAGGGCCAGAACTGGCGATACCAGGGCGTGCGGGTCGGTTGCATGCAGGTCTCCTGCCTCAGTGGCTCATCGGTCCAAGGAATCGACCGGTTTCGGTGATGGAAAGTTCCGGATCATCTTCCGCCTGCAGGTGGAAACGGATTTCGGAGCTGGTGCGGTGCAGGTTCACCGGATCCACCCGTACCCGCACGGGAATGGTGATGACCTTGCCGCTTGGTGCCGTGATCCCGGCCTCCCGCATGACCAGTTGCAGGCCCTCGATGCCGTCCACGCGCAGGCGGTAGACATGGGGTTTCTCGTCCATGTTGATGATCTTGAGGATGTAGGTGTTCTCCACCAGCCCTTCCGTGGTTTCCTGATACAGCACGTTGCGATCGCGGATGATGTCCATGCGCAGCGGCGTGCGGGTGGCCATGCTGTAGAACAGCAGGCCGGTGAGAAAGGCCAGCAGGAGGCCGTAGATGATCACCCGCGGACGCAGGATATGGGTCGGCTTGCCTTCCAGGGCGTTTTCCGTGGTGTAGCGGATGAGGCCCTTGGGGTAGTTCATCTTTTCCATCACCTGATCGCAGACGTCGATGCAGGCGGCGCAGCCGATGCACTGGTACTGCAGGCCATTGCGGATGTCGATGCCGGTGGGACAGACCTGTACGCAGAGGGTACAGTCCACACAGTCGCCGAGCCCGAGTTCCCGCGGATCGACGCCCTTGCGCCGGGGCCCGCGGGGTTCGCCCCGTTTCTCGTCGTAGGAGATGATCAGGGTGTCGCGGTCGAACATGGCGCTCTGGAAGCGGGCGTAGGGGCACATGTAGATGCACACCTGTTCGCGCAGGAAGCCGGCATTGCCCCAGGTGGCGAAGCCGTAGAACAGGATCCAGAAGGTTTCCCAGGGGCCGAGCGAGAAGGTGGTCAGCTCCTGCCAGAGGGTGGTGATGGGCGTGAAGTAGCCGACGAAGGTGAAGCCGGTCCAGGCCGCGAACAGGAACCAGAGCAGGTGCTTGGTGGCCTTGATGCGGATCTTGCGGGCCGTCCAGGGGCTCTTGTCGAGTTTGATCTGCTTGTTGCGATCCCCTTCCAGCCATTGCTCGATCCACAGGAACACCTCGGTCCAGACGGTCTGGGGGCAGGCGTAGCCGCACCACAGGCGTCCGGCGAGGGTGGTGAAGAAGAACAGCGCCAGGGCGGCGATGATCAGCAGCAGCGCCAGGTAGAAGAAATCCTGGGGCCAGAACACCAGCCCGAAGATGTAGAACTTGCGGGCCGGCAGGTCGAACAGCACCGCCTGGTGGCCGTCGTACTGGAACCAGGGAACCAGGTAATAGAGGCCGAGCAGCACCAGCACGCCCAGAACGCGCAGGGTGGCGAACAGGCCGGTGACCTTGCGGGGATAGACCTTCTGGTGCTTGGCGTAGAACTCGATGGTTTCGCCGTTGGTGGCATCGGGTTTGGCGGGTCGATTCATGGTGTCTCGTCCGGGACAGCGGGTTGTCAGAAGTGGCGCAGATCGGTTGCGCCGTTACGAAAACGCCACCCCGGCGGGGTGGCGTCCTGGCAGAGGGGATACCGGCCGCAGGACCGGTCCCGGATTCAGTCCCTGGGGGGGCGAATGAAGAAAATATAAAACAGGACGAGCAGCATGCCCAGCATGAAAAGCCCGATCCCGAAGGTGAGTATGCCGGCCCAGCTGCTGAAGATCATGTCGAAAAACATGCAGGATTCTCCTTGCGACAGGGGCGCGGCGGCCTCGCGGAGAGACCGCCGCGGCCGGTTTCATCGATGTGACAGACTGTAGACGTAGGCGGCCAGCACGTGCACCTTGTTCTCCCCGAGGAAGTCGCGGTGCGCGGGCATGTGGCCGTTGCGGCCCTTGGTGATGGTCTGCCGGATGGTGCCGGGCGAGCCGCCATAGAGCCAGACGTTGTCGGTCAGGTTGGGGGCGCCCAGGGCCGGGTTGCCCTTGCCGTCGGGGCCGTGGCAGGCCGCGCACATGTTCTGGAAGATCTCCTTGCCGGCAGCGGCCTTGTCGGCATCGTGGCTGCGGCCGCTGAGGCTGAGCACGTACTCGGCCACCTTGTCCACCCCGTCCGCGCCGAGGGCGTCACCCCAGGCCGGCATGGCACCGGTGCGGCCATCGAGGATGGTGGTCTTGATGGTCTGGGGATCGCCGCCCCACAGCCAGTCGTTGTCGGTCAGGTTGGGGAAGCCCGGCGCGCCGCTGGCGGTGGAGCCATGGCAAGAGGCGCAGTAGTTGAGGAACAGCCGCTCGCCCACCTTGAGTGCGGCCGGATCCCTAGCCAGTTCCTCGACGGGTTTGCTGGCGAAGGCGGCGAAGATGGGATCGTACTTGGCCTTGGCCTGTTCCACCTCCTTCTCGTATTGCCCGGCCGAACTCCAGCCCAGATATCCCTGGTAGTTGCCAAGGCCCGGATAGAGGAACAGGTACACCAGGCCGAAGAGGATGGTGGCATAGAACATCCACAGCCACCAGCGCGGCAGGGGGTTGTTGTATTCCTCCAGGGTCTCGTCCCACTTGTGGCCGGTCACCTCGCCGGAGGCGGCCTCGCCCGGCCGTGGCTTGCTGGCCCACTTGATCAGCCAATAGCAGGCCAGGATGTTGCCGACCGAGAGAATGGCGACAAACCAGCTCCAGAAGCTACTCATGATGGTCTCCTTTGTTCTTGTCGGTGCGTGGTGCTTCAGGCTCTTCGAGGGGCAGGCGGGCGGCTTCGTCGAAGCGGGCCTTGCGCTTGCCGCTCCAGGCCCAGACCCAGATGCCGATGAAGGTCACGAACAGCACCACGGTGTACCAGGCGCGAATGTCGTTCAGATCCATGCTCATTTCCCCTTCAGGGCGGTGCCGAGGCCCTGCAGGTAGGCGATCAGGGCGTCCAGTTCGGTCTTGCCCCGGACCTCGTCGGCGGCCTTGGCGATTTCCTCCTCGCTGTACAGCTCGCAGCCGTTGCAGGTGGCGCTGATCAGGGTGTTCATCACCCGCATCTTCCTGGCCGTGAGCTTGCCGTCCAGCTTGTTCTCGGCCAGCCAGGGAAAGCCGGGCATGTTGGACTCGGGCACCACGTCACGCGGATTGATCAGGTGCACCCGATGCCAGTCGTCCGAATAGCGGCCGCCCACCCGGGCCAGATCGGGGCCGGTACGCTTGGAGCCCCACTGGAAGGGATGGTCATAGACGAACTCGCCGGCCACCGAATAGTGGCCGTAACGCTCGGTCTCGGCCCGGAACGGCCGGATCATCTGCGAATGACAGACGTAGCAGCCTTCGCGGACGTAGATGTCCCGGCCCTCCAGGCGCAGGGCCGAATAGGGCTTGAGCCCCTCCACCGGCTGGGTGGTGTCCTTCATGAAGAACAGGGGCACGATTTCCACCAGCCCGCCCACGCTGATCACCAGCACGATGAACAGGATCAGCAGGCCGGTGTTCTTTTCGACAGCTTCATGACTCATGGTGATTCCTCCTTCAGGCGCTCTGGGTGGCGGTAGCGGTGGCGGGGGTGGCGCCACTGATGGTCTTCCAGGCGTTCCAGGCCATGATGAACATGCCCGAAAGGAACAGGGTGCCGCCCAGGAAGCGCACGAAGTAATAGGGATACATGGCCTTGAGGCTTTCCACGAAGCTGTAGGTGAGCGTGCCGTCGTCGTTCACGGCGCGCCACATCAGGCCCTGCATCACGCCCGAGATCCACATGGAGGCGATGTACAGCACGATGCCCACGGTGGCGATCCAGAAGTGGGCCTCCATGGCCTTCACCGAATACATCCGCTCCTTGCCGAACAGTTTCGGCACCAGGAAGTAGATGGAGCCGATGGAGACCAGGCCCACCCAGCCCAGGGCGCCCGAATGGACGTGACCGATGGTCCAGTCGGTGTAGTGGGACAGGGAGTTGACCGTCTTGATGGCCATCATCGGGCCCTCGAAGGTGGACATGCCGTAGAAGGACAGGGAGACGATCAGGAACTTGAGGATGGGATCGTCACGCAGTTTGTGCCAGGCCCCGGAGAGGGTCATCATGCCGTTGATCATGCCGCCCCAGGAAGGCGCCAGCAGGATCAGGGAGAAGATCATGCCCAGGGACTGGGCCCAGTCGGGCAGGGCGGTGTAGTGCAGATGGTGCGGGCCGGCCCAGATATAGGTGGAGATCAGGGCCCAGAAGTGCACCACCGACAGGCGGTAGGAGTAGACCGGCCGCTGGGCCTGCTTGGGAATGAAGTAGTACATCATGCCCAGGAAGCCGGCGGTCAGGAAGAAGCCCACCGCGTTGTGGCCGTACCACCACTGGACCATGGCGTCGATGGCCCCGGGGTAGATGGAATAGGACTTGGTCAGGGAGACCGGGTATTCCAGGTTGTTGAAGATGTGCAGCACGGCGATGGTCAGGATGAAGGCCCCGTAGAACCAGTTGGCCACGTAGATGTGACTGACCTTGCGCTTGACGATGGTGCCGAAGAAGACGATGGCGTAGGCCACCCAGACCACGGTGATCAGCAGATCGATGGGCCATTCCAGCTCGGCATATTCCTTGGAGGAAGTGATGCCCAGCGGCAGGGTCACGGCGGCCAGCACGATCACCAGTTGCCAGCCCCAGAAGGTGAAGGCGGCCAGCCCGTCGGAGAACAGCCGGGTCTGGCAGGTGCGCTGCACCACGTAATAGGAGGTGGCGAACAGGGCCGACCCGCCGAAGGCGAAGATCACCGCGTTGGTGTGCAACGGCCGCAGGCGGCTGAAGGTCAGCCAGGGAATGTCGAAGTTGAGTTGAGGCCAGACCAGTTCCGCCGCGATGTAGACGCCGACGGTCATGCCGACGATGCCCCAGACGATCGTCATGACGGCAAACTGGCGAACGACCTTGTAGTTGTAGGTGTCTGCAGTGTCCATAGACCATCCTTTCCGGTTTGTTATTGGGAGGGTGAGGGTAGCTTGACGGCCATACGTTACCGGCTCGACCTGGACTAACTCTAGTCGGCAGTTTGATCCAGATCAAAGAATCAGGGAGTTTTTTCTGGCCAGACGGAACTTCCGGCCAAACGGCGGATACTGCCGCGCGCGAGGGCGAGGCGGGCGGGGGGCGCGGGCCGTTTGGCCGGCTACTGTTCCTGGCGGTTGAGGGCCGATTCGCCGCGGGCGTCGGGGTTGCAGCGGTTGGCCAGGGCCTGCAGGCCCGGCAGGTCGAGGATCCGCACGTGCTTGCGTTCCACCTGGAGCAGGCCCTGTTCCTGGAACTGGCTGAACAGGCGGCTGATGGTCTCCACGGCCATGCCCAGCAGGTTGGCGATGTCGTTGCGGGACATGCTCAGGTTGAAATCGGTGGCCGAGTAGCCGCGGGCTCGGAAGCGATCCGAGAGCTGGCAGAGGAAGCTGGCCAGGCGGGATTCCACGGGGGCCCGGGCCAGCACGGCCAGGTGGCAGTGCTCGTGCTGCAGTTCCTCGCTCATCAGGCTCAGCAGGTGGCGCTGCAGGCCGGGGATCTGCAGGCTCAGCTCCTCGAGGCGCTCGAAGGGCAGCTCGCAGACGCTGACCGTCTCCAGGGCCCTGGCAGAAGTGACATGCACCCGACCGGCGATGGCGTCGAGGCCGAGCAGCTCGCCCGGCAGATGGAAGCCGATGATCTGCTCATGGCCTTCGTGATTGGTGGTGAAGGTCTTCAGGGAGCCGGCGCGCAGGGCGAACACCGACTGGAAGGGATCGCCGATCCGGTACAGGTATTCGCCCTTTTCCACCGGCCGGCGGCGGTGGATGATGCGGTCCAGCCGGTCCAGATCCCCCTGTTCCAGGCCCATGGGCATGCACAGCCGGTAGAGGCTGCATTTCTGGCAGTGGGAGCGGAGTTCATCCAGATTGACGACGCGGGACTTGGACATGCAACGGCCTTCTCGATTCGTTCCGTCCGCGGGAGGGGGGACGCCGGGCGATACCCTGTCAACTATACGTGATTTGACCCAGTAAAAACAGAATTTTCCGTTCCCTTGATCGGTATCAGGGCAGGCCGGGGCCGGGACGGGGAGAATGGGAAGGATTTGCCCGATTCGGCGTCCGGCCGGCCTTTTGGGCTATAATGCCCCGTCTGCCGGATCGGGCCGATGTCCCTGATCATCGTCCGGGTACCGGCCTTTCCGACTTCCGCCAACCGGAGAACCGCCCATGGCTGAGCGCACGGCCACGGTCCAGCGCGAAACCCTCGAAACCCGGGTCGAGGTCACCCTCAACCTCGACGGGCTGGGCACGTGCGAATTCAACACCGGCGTGCCCTTTCTCGAGCACATGCTCGAGCAGGTGGCCCGGCATGGCCTGATCGACCTCTGGATCCAGGCCAGCGGCGACCTGCACATCGACGCCCACCACACGGTCGAGGACATCGGCATCACCCTGGGCCAGGCCTTCGCCGAGGCCGTGGGCGAGAAGCGCGGCATCACCCGCTACGGCCACGCCTACGTGCCCCTGGACGAGGCCCTCTCCCGGGTGGTGCTCGACTTCTCCGGCCGGCCCGGCCTGGTGTTCAACGTGGATTTTCCGCGGGCCCGGATCGGCGAATTCGACGTGGATCTGTTCGCCGAGTTCTTCCAGGGCTTCGTCAACCATGCCCGGGTGACCCTGCACGTGGACAGCCTGCGCGGGCGCAATGCCCATCACGTGGCCGAAACGGTGTTCAAGGCCTTCGGCCGGGCGCTGCGCATGGCCCTGGCGCCGGATCCGCGCATGGGCGAGATGACCCCGTCCACCAAGGGCAGCCTCTGATCCGAGCCCTGGCATGAGCACGGTCGCAGTCATCGATTACGGCATGGGCAACCTGCACTCGGTCGCCAAGGCCCTGGAGCACACCGGGGTCGCGGCGCAGGTGCAGGTGACCGCCGAGCACGCCGCCATCCGCGCCGCCAGCCACGTGGTGCTGCCGGGCGTGGGCGCGATCCGTGACTGCATGGCCGAGATCCGCCGCCTGGGCCTCGACGAGACGGTGCGCCAGGTGGCGGCCGCCGGCACCCCCCTGCTGGGGGTCTGCGTGGGCATGCAGGCGATGCTCGAATGGAGCGCCGAGAACGAGGGCACCGACTGCCTGGGCCTGCTGCCGGGCAAGGTGCTCCCCTTCGGCCCGGATCTGCGCGACCCGGCCAGCGGGGAGCGCCTCAAGATCCCCCACATGGGCTGGAACCAGGTCCACCAGACCCGGTCTCATCCCCTGTGGACCGACATCCCCCAGGACGCCCGCTTCTACTTCGTGCACAGCTACTACGCCGAACCCGCCGATCCGGCCCTGGTGGCCGCGACCACCGAGTACGGCCAGCCCTTCGCCTCGGCCCTGGCGCGCGACAACGTCTTCGCCGTGCAGTTCCACCCGGAGAAGAGCCAGCAGGCGGGCCTGCAACTGTATGCCAATTTCCTGCGCTGGAATGGCACGATCTGAATCCGCACAACCGAAGAGACACGCCATGCTTCTGATCCCCGCCATCGACCTCAAGGACGGCAAGTGCGTGCGCCTGCGCCAGGGGCGCATGGACGAGGCCACGGTCTTCTCCGACGATCCGGTGGCCATGGCCGGCCAGTGGGTGGAGGCCGGCGCCCGGCGCCTGCACATCGTCGATCTCAACGGCGCCTTCGAGGGCCGGCCGGTCAACGCGGAGGTGGTGCGGGCCATCGCCGAGGCCTATCCGGACCTGCCCATCCAGCTCGGCGGCGGGATCCGCGACGAGGACACGGTGCAGGCCTATCTGGATGCCGGCGTGCAATACGTGATCATCGGCACCAAGGCGGTCAGCGCGCCCCATTTCGTCAACGATCTGTGCCTGGAGTTTCCGGGCCATATCATCGTCGGCCTCGACGCCAAGGACGGCAAGGTGGCCATCGACGGCTGGTCCAAGCTCTCCCGGCACGATGTCATCGACATGGCGAAGCATTTCGAGGACGACGGCGTGGAGGCCATCATCTACACCGACATCGGCCGTGACGGCATGATGAGCGGCGTCAACGTGGAGGCCACCGTCAAGCTCGCCCAGGCCATCCACATCCCGGTCATCGCCTCCGGCGGCATCACCAACCTCGACGACATCCGCGCCCTGTGCGAAGTGGCCGACGAGGGCATCATGGGCGCCATTACCGGGCGGGCCATCTACGAAGGCACCCTGGACTTCGCCGAAGGTCAGAAACTGGCCGACGAGTTGACGGGCAATGATTGAGCGCACTGGAAAAAACGCCGAGGGCGCAGAGACGCAGAGAACACAGAGGTTTTCTGAAGTGGATATGGCGGCACCGAATGATCGGAACAGAGGGTTCCCCTCACAATACTCGGCGTCCTCTGCGCCTCTGCGCCCTTGGCGTTATTTGCAGATGGCCGGGTAAACGGATCATGGCTCTGGCAAAACGCATCATTCCCTGTCTCGACGTGGACAACGGCCGCGTGGTCAAGGGCGTGCAGTTCGTGGACATCCGCGATGCCGGCGACCCGGTGGAGATCGCCCGGCGCTACGACGAGCAGGGGGCCGATGAGCTGACCTTTCTCGACATCACCGCCAGCCACGAGGATCGGGAGACCATGGTGCACGTGGTGGAAGAGGTGGCCGGACAGGTGTTCATTCCCCTCACCGTGGGCGGGGGGATCCGCAAGGTCGAGGACATCCGGCGCATGCTCAACGCCGGCGCCGACAAGGTGGCCATCAACACCGCCGCCGTGCACCGCCCCGAATTCGTGCAGGAGGCGGCGCAGAAGTTCGGCTCCCAGTGCATCGTGGTGGCCATCGACGCCAAGCAGGTGGGTGATGATCCCGCCCGCTGGGAGATCTTCACCCACGGCGGCCGCAAGCCCACCGGCATCGATGCCATCGACTGGGCGCGGCGCATGGTGGACTACGGCGCCGGCGAAATCCTGCTCACCAGCATGGACCGCGACGGCACCAAGGCCGGCTTCGACCTGGCCCTGACCCGCGCCGTGGCCGACGCCGTCACCGTGCCGGTGATCGCCTCCGGCGGCGTGGGCAACCTGGACCACCTGGTGGAGGGCATCCGCGAAGGCCACGCCGACGCCGTGCTGGCCGCCAGCATCTTCCACTTCGGCGAATACACCATCGAACAGGCCAAACGCCGCCTGGCCGAGGCGGGCATCGAGGTGCGGCTGTGACGGTGGCCTTGATTGGCTATCGTGGAAGGAACACGGAGGGCACGGAGACACGGAGGACACGGCGTGTTTGTATTTCAGGTTTGATGAGGCCCTGCTGTTTCCGTGATGGCCACATTGCGCTCATGACACCCAAAAACTCCGTGCACTCCGTGTCTCCGTGCCCTCCGTGTTTTTTCCAGGGGAACCCGTCATGAGCGAAAACTGGCTGGATGCAATAAAGTGGACCGAGGACGGCCTGGTGCCGGTGATTGCCCAGGAGGCGTCCACCGGGCAGGTGCTGATGCTGGCCTGGATGAACCGCGAGGCGCTGGCGCTGACGGTGCAGGAGGGGCGGGCCATCTACTGGTCCCGCTCGCGGCAGAAGCTGTGGCGCAAGGGCGAGGAATCGGGCCACGTGCAGCTGGTGAAGGACATCCGCCTCGACTGCGACAACGATGTGGTATTGTTGCAGGTCGAGCAGCAGGGCGGCATCGCCTGCCACACCGGCCGCCACCACTGCTTCTACCGCCAACTGCGCGACGGCCAGTGGGTCGAGGTGGAGCCGGTCCTGCGCGACCCGAACGAGATTTACAAGTAAGTGGGTTGGTGGAAGGAACGCAGAGGGCGCAGAGACGCAGAGAACGCAGAGAATGTTGATAGTGAGGATTCAGTGAAATGAAACGGGTGGCCACAGACGAAATGAAAAACCTCTGTGCCCTCTGCGTCTCTGCGCCCTCTGCGTTCTTTGCAGTGGCGCCGGCAAGGAGGATCGTTGGCCCATGAATGACGTCCTGACCGAGCTGGCCGCCGTGCTCGAAGCGCGCAAGGGGGCCGATCCCGACAGTTCCTACGTGGCGAAGCTGTATGCGAAGGGGCTGGATGCGATTCTGAAGAAGATCGGCGAAGAGGCCACGGAGACGGTGATGGCGGCCAAGGACGGGGAGCCGCGGCAGATCGTCTACGAGGTGGCTGATCTGTGGTTTCACACCCTGGTGCTGCTGGCCCGCGAAGGCCTGGGGCCGGACGATGTGCTGGCCGAGCTGCAGCGCCGCTTCGGGCTTTCGGGGCTGGAAGAGAAAGCGCAACGGAGCAAGACATGAGCGATTGCCTGTTCTGTCGGATTGCTGCCGGCGAGGTGCCGGCGGATATCGTCTACCAGGACGACAGGGTGGTGGTGTTCAAGGACATCAATCCCAAGGCCGCCGTGCACCTGTTGCTGATTCCGCGGGCGCATGTGGCCAGCCTGAACGAGGTGACGCCGGAACACGATGAACTGCTGGGCTACATGCTGCGCCTGACGGCAAAGCTGGCCGCGGATCAGGGGCTGGAAGAAGGCTATCGCACCATCATCAATACCGGTCCCGGCGGGGGGCAGGTGATCTTTCATCTGCACATGCATCTGCTCGGCGGCGAAGGGCTGCCGGGTTTTGGTTGAACGACAAGCGGAAGCATCCGCTGGAGGAGAGAAACATGGGTGGTATCAGCATCTGGCAGTTGTTGATCATTCTGGTCATCGTGTTGCTGCTGTTCGGCGCCAAGCGCCTGCGCAACGTGGGTTCCGATCTGGGCGCCGCCGTGAAGGGCTTCAAGAAGGCGGTCAAGGAAGAGGAAGAAGCCGAGCCGGAGAAGCTGGAGACGGCCGACAAGGTCATCGAGGGCGAGGCCCGGGTCAAGCAGGAAGACAAGTCCTGAGCCGGCACTGATTTCCTGAGCCGCGAGCCGGACCGTGTTTGACATCGGTTTCTGGGAACTGACCCTGATTGCCGTGGTGGCCCTGCTGGTGATCGGGCCCGAGCGCCTGCCGGAAGTGGCGCGCAAGGCCGGCATGTGGGTCGGTCGCATGCGCCGCTTCGTGACCAACGTGAAGGCCGACATCGACCGCGAGCTGCGCCAGGAAGAGCTGCGCAAGGCCCTGGAGCGCAACGCCGGGCTCGACGAGATCAAGCAGATCATGAACACTGACGCCTTCGTGCTCGAGGAAGAGGATCGCCCGAAACCAACGCCGGCCGCCGCGCCGGCGACCGAAGCGGGGCAGGATCCGGTGGCCCTGGCCGAGCGCCTGCAGGCAGCGGAGACGACAGCGCCGAGGGCGGCCGACGACGAGGAAGAAGGCTTCGACAACGATTCCGGTCACGCCGATCTGGCCGAGGAGCCCTTCGAGCCGGCTCCCCCGCTCGCGGCCGGCGAGAGCGACGACAGCACGAGTCCGAAGGACGATGAACGCAAGCCGTCCTGATCCCGACAGCCCCGCCCCCGAACAGGAGCAGCCGTTTCTCGCCCATCTGGTGGAGCTGCGGGATCGGTTGCTGCGCGCGGTGATCGTGGTCCTGGTGATCTTTCTCGGCCTGTTTTCCTTCGCCAACGATCTCTACCACCTATTGGCTGCGCCCCTGCTGGCCAAGCTGCCCGAAGGGCAGACCATGATCGCCACCGGGGTAATCTCGCCCTTTCTCACGCCGTTCAAGCTGGCGCTGGTGGCCTCCATCTTCCTGGCCATGCCCTTCATCCTCTACCAGGTATGGGCCTTCATCGCGCCGGGACTGTACCGGCACGAAAAGCGCATCGCCTTTCCGCTGCTGGTCTCCAGCGTGTTCCTCTTCTACCTGGGCATGGCCTTCGCCTATTACGTGGTGTTTCCCCTCGTCTTCGGGTTCATGGCCACCACCACGCCCGAAGGGGTGGTGCAGGCGCCGGACATCAGCCAGTATCTGGATTTCGTGCTCAAGCTGTTCTTCGCCTTCGGCGTGGCCTTCGAGGTGCCCATCGCCACCATCCTGCTGGTGCTGGCGGGGGTCACCACCCCCGAAAGCCTCACCGCCAAGCGGCCCTACATCATCGTCGCCGCCTTCGTGGTGGGCATGCTACTGACGCCGCCCGACGTCATTTCCCAGACCCTGCTGGCCGTGCCCATGTGGCTGTTGTTCGAGATCGGCGTGTTCTTCTCGCGTGTGCTGCTGCGCCGCCGCGAACAGGATGCCGCCGAGCGGGAGCTGAGCGAGGCCGAGATGGAAGACGAGCTGGACAAGGCCATTGCCGAAGAAGAGCGCCTCGACGTGGCCGACAAGCCCGGCAAGCCGGAGTGACCATCCCGAACGACCTCGCATAGTGACCTTGACCAACGTTCGTCGAGGCGGGACGGTCCCTCTTTCCTCTTTCCTCTTCCCTCGTCCTCAGAACGCCACCTGGACGGAAGCCAGGAGGACGTTGCGGGTGTAATCGTAATCCGCCACGTTGGGGATGGTGAGGTTCGAGTCGTTGTTGGTGTAGGTGTAACTGAAGACCAGATCCGTTTTGCTCGAGAGCCGCCGCGAGACCTCGACCAGGGCGCGCCAGCGCGTGTCCTTGCGGCGGATGGTGCGTGGGACAGCAGAGTAAACGTTTTCGTCTTTGTAGTCGCTGAGGCGGTATTCCCCCGCCAGGTGCATCTTCCAGTTCCGGGTCAGCCGGCCGCGCCAGGTCAGGCGCAGGCGGTGCCGTTGGGGGGAGACGCTGCGAAAGTCGGCGCCGTTGCGGATGTCGTTGCGGTCGTTGTCCTGGTACTGGTAATAGGCCCGGAGCGCGCTGTCTGCACCGGTGCGCCAGCGGCCGCCGATGCGCAGATCGTAACTGCTGCCGCTGAAGTAGTCGAAGCGCGGATCGATGGCATCCAGGCTGCGAAACCGCAGGCGCAGATCGAGCCGGGTGGTACGGTTCAGGCGCCGCATGCCGCGCAGGTCGAGGCTAGCGATCTGCAGATAGCCCGTGCCGCCGTAATTCGAGCGGGACAGGCGCACACCGCTCTCGGTGTTCCAGCGGCCCAGCGGCAGGCTCTTGTAGAGACCGGCATTGAACTCGGTATAGTTGTAGTCGCTCTGGCTGAAATAGAGATCCCCGAAGGCGCTGGCGCGCAGGATGACGCCATTGCGCAGGGAGCCGGAGAGGATGCCGCGCGTGGTGGCGAACAGTTCGATGAAGCTGTCGGACTTGCCGGTCTGGAGGTTCAGCACGTCCGAGGTGAGCGTGATGTTGTCGTCGTAACCGATGCCGGCATAGGCATAGGCGCGCCAGCGGGAACGGCTGGCCGCCTTGAATTGCTGTTCGGCCAGGGTGCGCAGCTTGGGATCGCGGGTGGCGTCCTTCGCCTTGCGGAACCAGCCTGCCGCGGCCTTCCGATCCCCCTGCCGAAGTTTCACCAGCCCCAGGTTGTACCAGGCCAGTGGTGCCATCTTGCGGAAGCGGGCCGTGCGCAGGAAGGCTTTCTCCGCCTCGCTGTAGCGCCCCAGCCGGTAATGGGTGACGCCCAGGTTGTAATGGATGGCGGCATTGTTCATGCCGGCCTTGCGGGCCTTCTCGAACCAGTGCAGCGCCTGTTCGTACTGCCCCTGGCGAAAGGCCTGCTGGCCCTGGCGGAAGTCGTCCGCGGGCGCGGCGGTCAGCGCCGTGGTGCCCAGTGTGAACAGCAGCGTGATCCACAGTCCGCCGCGATACAGAAGTTTCATGGTATTTCCTCCCTTGAAGTTGCCATGGCGTCGTTCCGGCCCGGATGGCCGGTCGCATCAGTCTGTCAGGTCATCCTGAACGCAGGATGAAACCGGCGCAACCGAGCGCGGTTGCAAAGACCGCCATCATCCGGCGCCGTGGTGCAATATCCGGGTTAACAGCCTGTTAACGAAGTTTGCAATTTCGTGCCGGCAAGCACAAAAGCCCCCGCCAACGGGCGGGGGCCTCGATTATACGGCAGGTGCCCGAAGTCGGGCCCTGCCGGATTCACGTTTTGGTGGCGAACTCAGCTGTTGTCGTGACCGTCGCTCTTGTTGTCGTCCATGTCTTCCTTGCCATCGTTCATGTCGTCGCGGCTGTCTTCCATGTCGTCCTTGCTGTCCTCCATGTCGTCCTTGCTGTCCTCCATGTCGTCCTTGCTGTCCTCCATGTCGTCCTTGCTGTCCTCCATGTCATCCTTGCTTTCGTCCATGTCGTCGCGCGAGTCGCTCTTGTCGTCATCCATGTCGTCCTTGTGCTCTTCCTTGTCGTCGTCTGCCTCGTGATCGTCGTCCTGGCGATGATCGGCGTCCTGAGCGTGTTCGTTGGCGGTTTCGCTGCGGTGATCCTCGTCACGCAGTTCGATGTGTCGGGTCACGTCGTCCACCGAATCGGCGGTGGGATCGATGACGTCCATGGTGATGTCGTCGGGTGAGGCGAAGGCGGTGCTGCTGAGCATGGCGCTGAAAGCGATGGCGGAAAAGAGGGCGAGGGGCTTGTTCATGGTCGTACTCCTTCTGGTTGAAACGGGTTGACGATCCACCGCGCCTCAGACAGGCGTGGCGGGGTTTTCGGGTCCGCGCCAGGCCCCCTGGGCGGTGGTGCGGACGGGAATCCGGAATGTTTTTTTCACACCCTGGATCTCGATTTGCGCGATCAGCTCGCCCGTGGAGCCAGGCTCGGCCACCAGCGGCAGGCTGAGCAGGTTGCGACCGGGTTCCAGGCGATCCTCCCAGGCGATCTCGCGCTTGCCGGGCCGACCGGCCAGCGAGACGCCCGGGGGCAGGATGAGGCGGAAGCGGACCTGTTCGTAGCGATCCTGCGCCGGCACGTTGAAGGCCAGATTCACCGTGCGGGGTTGCTGGACATTCAGGGTGATGGCCTGGACGTGGGGGGTCGAAGCTTCTTCGGCCGGCTGCCAGAAGCCGGCGGCGACCCACAGGGCCAGGCCCGCGGCCACCGCGCTGCCGAAACCGGTGGCGAAGCCGCGGACGCGCTGGGCATGCTTCTGGCGGGTCCGGTGCAGGGCGCGGGCGGCAAAGCCGGGGGCCGGCGCTTCCAGGGGCAGTTCCCGCAGCCGTGCCAGCAGCGCCTGGCGGTCGGCCAGCTCGCGCCGGCAGTCGGCGCAGTTCTGCAGGTGCGCCGCCAGGGCCTCGCCGTGCGGTTGATCCAGCAGGCCGTCCAGGTGATCGTCGAGCAGGTTGCGGGCTTCGGTGCAGTGCATGGTGTCGTCTCCTCTTACCCGTTAACACGTCGTCCGGGCGCAAAAGGTTCCACCGCTTTTTCCCGCAGCAGTTCGCGCAGGCGGGCCCGGGCCCGGTGCAGGCGGGACTTGAGGGTGCCGATGGGCTGGGCAAGGATCTGGCTCAGCTCGGGAAGGGTATAGCCTTCCACGTCGTGAAAGAGGATGAGGCTGCGCTGGTTCTCGTTGAGCCGGTCGAGCGCGGCCTGCAAGGACACGTCGAGATCATCGTGCTCGGGGCTGTGGGTGTCCGGCAGGTGTTCCAGCCGGGTTTCGCCTTCGCCATCCAGGCTGGCGAAAGGGGTGCGGCGGTGGGCACGCAGGGTATCGATATATAGGTTGTAGAGGCTGCGGGCCAGCCAGGGCCGCAGTTCGGCGATCTCGCGCAGCTTGCGCCGGCGGTCGAACAGCCGCAGCAGCAGTTCCTGCACCAGATCCTCGGCATCGTGGCGGTTGCCGGTGAGGCGGTAGGCCAGACGGTACAGACCGTCCACGTGGGGGCCCACGCGCTGCTCGAAATCGTCGGCATCGCGGCGGCGGAAGGGAAGGGGGGAATTGGCAGCCATATCCGTTGACACGCTCCGCGGTGGGAAAAGGTTCCCCCATTATGCGCCGCTGGCGGGAAAATGGACCAAACCGTGAGACAATTCACGATCCCCCTTCCAGGGACACAACCCGATCATGGTCAAAAGGCGTTTCCGAATCCGCCATCTGCCGATCTTTCTGGGGGCCGTCTGGCTGCTGACGGCGCTGGCCGGAGTGCTTTGGGCCGAGGTTCCGCTGCGCAACCGGCTGGCCGACCATCCTTCCCCCTATCTGGCCATGCATGGCCAGGATCCGGTGCACTGGCAGGTCTGGGGGCCGGAGGCCTGGCAGGCGGCGAGGCGGCAGAACAAGCTGCTGTTCGTCTCCAGCGGCTATTTCTCCTGCCACTGGTGTCACGTGATGCAGCGGGAAAGTTATCGCGACCCGCAAATCGCGGCGCTGCTGAACCGCCATTTCATCCCGGTGAAGGTGGACCGGGAGCTGCAACCGGCGCTGGACGCGCGCCTGATCGATTTCGTCGAACGGACCCGGGGCCAGGCCGGCTGGCCGCTCAACGTGTTCATCACCCCGGATGGCCATCCGCTCGTCGGCACCGTGTACCTGCCCCCTGAGCGCTTTGCCGGATTGCTGCGTGACCTGGCGAAACAGTGGCAGACGCGGGGCGAGGAACTGGCGGCGCTGGCCCGGGACGCCAGTGAGGCGATGGCACCGCCTCCCAGGGAACTGCCCGAATCGGTGCCCCCGGATCTAGGGATGCGTTATGCCCGAGCCCTGCGCGGGCAGGCCCTCAGCCTGGCCGACGAGCTGTCCGGTGGCTTCGGTGAGCAGAGCAAGTTCCCCTCCGTGCCCCAGTTGCAGGTTCTGCTGGCGGAAGTGAAACGCGAGGCGGATGGGCGCCTGGCCGACTTTCTGCGCCTGACGCTGGATCGCCTGGCCAGCCAGGGACTGCGCGATCATCTTTCAGGCGGATTCTTCCGCTACACGGTCGATCCCCAGTGGCAGATCCCCCATTTCGAGAAGATGCTCTACGACAACGCCTTGCTTGCCGGGCTCTACCTGCAGGCGGCAGAGGTGTTCGAGGTGCCGCGCTACCGCCAGGTGGCGCGCGAGACGCTGGATTTCGTCCTGCAGACGTTTGCGGTGCCAGGCGGCGGCTATGCCGCGAGTCTCTCCGCCATCGACGATCAGGGGATCGAGGGGGGATATTACCTGTGGTCGATGGAGACGCTGCAACGCATGCTCACGCCGGCGGAGCTGGCCGTGGTGCGGCCCCACTGGGGGCTGGAAGGCGTATCGGAATTGGCCGCGGGATTCCACTTGCGGATTGCCGAACCACTCGAATCGGTTGCCAGGGAGCTGAACCTGTCGCTGCAGAAAGCCGGGCGGTTGCGCGATTCGGCCCGCCGCAAGCTGCTTGCAGCCCGCAGCCGGCGCGGCCTGCCGCGGGACGACAAGATCATCAGTGGCTGGAACGGCCTGTTGTTGTCGGCGCTGGCCCGGGCTGCCCGGCTGCCCGAGGGCGCAAAGTATCGGCTGGCGGGCAGGCGACTGCGGGACTTCCTGCTCACGCATCTGTGGCGGGAGGGCCGGCTGATCCGGGCCTGGGCCGGTGGCCGCGCGATCGGCGAAGCGGGCATCGAGGATTATGCCTACGTGATCCGGGGGCTGGACGACTGGCGGCGTCACGTCGAACCGGACATGGATGCGGCCCCGCTGCGCAAACTGCTCGAGCGGGCGTGGAGTGACTTCTTTGGGCCCGACGGCTGGCGCCTGAGCCGGCAGCGCTGGCTGAAGTTCGGCCAGGGGGAGCCCGTGCTGGCGGACGGGGTCATGCCGTCACCCTCGGCGTTGATACTCGATGCGACGCTGGCGGGGAAAGCCGGCCCCCGTCGACAACGGGCGCGTCGTTTGCTTGGCGCCGGCGAGGCAGTGGTGCTGGACTCGCCCTTCTGGTACGCCACCCACATCGACGTGGTGCGCCGGCGTATTCGGTAACAAGACGGTGTAGGGGGTGTGGCGTCAGCCAGACAGGAGGGCGCCCCGGGTTCAGATCCCGAGTCCCTCGTCCGCATCGACCGGCGCCTGCTCGAGCACCTCGAAGGTAAACTGGCTGAAGGCGTTGGTGGCCCGCTGCAGGCGCTCGAGGCGGATGTGGAAGAGCCGCTGCTTCATGTTCACGGCCAGGATCGAGTGCACGTCGTACAGGGCGCTGGGCACCAGGATCGAGCGGGTCTGGAAGAGCGAGACCTGTTTGGGAATCAGCAGGCTGCGGAAATAATCGGTGCCCTTGCCGGCGCCGCGCACGCCCTTGACGGCCACCGGCACGGCGGAACTGGCCAGCTTCATGATGCCCATTTCCAGGCTGTTGTCGTTGCCCGTGCGCAGCCAGCGGATCACGCCAACCTCCCAGCGGGCATCGGGCCGATCCGTGTCGCGAAAGGCCACCACTTCGCCTACCGTGACATGACCGCGATCGCAGTCGGCGTTGCAGGTCAGCGCCACGCCCTGTTCGCTGGCGTTGTGCTGCCACCAGGGACGGATGTCGTAGTGCTGTTTGAGGTGGAATTCGTCCTTTTCCACGGCCTGTTCGTAGGCGGTGGCGAACACCGTGGGTTCGATGGTGCTGGAACGCAGCCGCAGTTCGTCGAGTGCCGGGGTGAAGTCGGCGCCGCCGGAGAGGTGGTAATGGGCGGCGCCGAGGCCGGTGGTCATGCGCACCTGCTTGGCCACCGGCTCCCGCGGGGAGCGGCGTTGCAGATCCCCGTGCCAGGCTTCGGCCAGGCGCAGCAGCATGTCGCGCTGGCGGCGTTCCACCAGGCTCTGCTGGCCGTCGTGATCGAGGGTTTCGAGACTGGAACGCAGGATCCGCTGCAGGTGCACGTCGAGCCGCTTCCTGACCTCGTCCAGATCGATGATCCGGGCCTGCAGCGGTTTCCAGGGCAGGGCTTCGGCCACGTAGCGCGGCCCGCGATCGCTGGCCATGTCCACGGCGTATTCGCCTTCGGCCGGGGCGTTGAGGCCGGGCAGGATGTGGCACAGGCCGGTCCAGGCCGAGAGCAGGTAGTAGATGTCGTCGGCCTCGCCGTGCATCATGTGATAGGGCTCCGCCAGGGCCAGCAGCAGGATCCGCTTGTAGGCCAGATCGATGGTGTAGTGGCCGGGCAGGGAAAAGTCGGGCCAGGGGTCGTCCAGCGGCAGGATCAGCAGGGCATGTTCCTCGGCATACTGGTAGAGCTGATGCAGCTCGTGCCAGACGCCCGCCGGTTCCGGCGCATAGACCAGGTAGGCCTCCACCAGTTGCCGCGAGAGGTACTGCATGCTGACGTAGATGGCCTCGCGCAGCTGCAGTTCATCGTGTTCCTTGAGGCGGCCGCGCAGGATCAGTTCACGGGTGATGATCTTGTAGCCCACCGCCATTTCCGAAAGCAGCCGCTGGGTCAGATGCCAGGCATCGCGATCCCGGTGACCGAGGGGGATCGGCGCCTTCTTCAACTGCTGTTTCAGGGAAAGGAGGAACTGCCGCGCCGGCGGGCGCAGCGCATCCATCAGCTGGATGCGTTCGTGAAGCGGATAGCGCGAATTGTTGATGGCTTCGAGGCGGTTGTTGAATTCCTCCACCGCGCGCGGCAGATCGCCGCGAGGCAGGCCCAGCAGCCACTGGCGCAGATCCCGCACCCGCCAATAGGGACGTGGCCGGGGGGCCTGTTCGTGAGGCGGTACGCGCAGACTGGGCAACACCGGTCCGGCGTCGCCCGCGCGAGGGGAATTGTGCACGCTCGTGATACCTCCTGATCTGCGTCATTAGTAGCAGACTTGCGGGCGGAATACAATTTACCGGGTCACGGCTTGCATTGCGCAAGGGGTATGTCCAAGCGCATAGGGCAGGGGCGGGCCAATCCTGTTTTTGAATAAATCCAGCGGCACGGACGTCTATCCATTGTCAGGGGAGCAAAAACCCGGAACGGCCGGTTTCGGACAACGAAGAGGAAATGGATGATGCGCGTGATGTTGGTGGTAGTGGTGATGTCCATGACCCTTGCCGGGGTGGCCCGAGCGGCGGATCTGATCCTGTCGGCTCCGCCGAGGGAGTCGCCCGAAGCGGCCAGGAAACTGTATGCGCCGCTGGCTGCCCTCCTGACACGGACACTGGGGCGGCCGGTGCGTTACGAATATCCGGGGAGCTGGTTCAAGTACCAGCAGGACATGCGCGAAGGCCGCCTGGACATCGTTTTCGATGGCCCCCATTTCGTTTCCTGGCGCATCGCCCATCTCGACCATCATCCGCTGGTCAGGTTGCCGGGCAAACTGCGGTTCCTGCTGCTGACCCGTGCCGACAACGAGAACATCCAGGGACCGGACGATCTGGTCGGTCGGGTCATCTGCGGCATTTCACCACCGCATCTTTCCACCCTCAGCATCCTGGCCCATTACCACAATCCGGTGCGACAACCGCGGATCAAGGGCATCCGGGGCGGCATGGGCAAGGTGCTCGAGGCCGGCCTGCACAACGGGAAGTGTGATGCCTTCGTGTTGCGCTCGGCCTTTTACCGAAAGAAGGTCAAGCCGGCATTGCAGGCGCAGATGCGGATTCTCTACACGTCGCCGGCCATGCCCAACCAGGCCCTGACCGTCGCGGGTCACCGGATCAGCGATGCCGAACGGGAAACCCTGCGCGAGTGGCTCACCGTGCGCAGCGAGGGCAAACAGGCCGTCGAGCCGATTCGCAAACGCTTCGCCCCCAAGGCCAAGGGTTTCGTGGTGACCGAGGACAAGGAATACCGCGGCTACAACCGCTTGCTGGAAGGCGTGATCTTTGGTTGGTGAGGCCGGCGCATCGGCCGATACCTGCTGTTTGGCGGGGATAGGTCAGCGCGTCTCGAGATGGCGAATATCGTGGTTTTTCCTCGCCACTCGCCACTCGCCACTCGTCCCTGAATCTGGTGGGCCCACCAGGACTCGAACCTGGGACCAAGGGATTATGAGTCCCCTGCTCTAACCAACTGAGCTATAGGCCCGGCAACGGCGAAAATTATAGCTTGGCAAGAAAAAAGCCGCTATCGGGGGATAGCGGCTTTTTCGATCGGGCTGGATGGGATCAGTCGAGATCCAGGAAGCTGCGCAGCTGATCCGAACGGCTGGGGTGGCGCAGCTTGCGCAGGGCCTTGGCCTCGATCTGGCGGATGCGCTCGCGGGTCACGTCGAACTGCTTGCCCACTTCCTCGAGGGTGTGGTCGGTGTTCATGTCGATCCCGAAACGCATGCGCAGCACCTTGGCCTCGCGGGCGGTGAGGCCCTCGAGCACTTCCTGGGTGGCCTCGCGCAGGCCCTCGGCGGTGGCCGAGTCGATGGGCGAGACGGCGTTGGTGTCCTCGATGAAGTCGCCCAGATGGGAGTCCTCGTCGTCGCCGATGGGGGTCTCCATGGAGATGGGCTCCTTGGCGATCTTGAGCACCTTGCGCACCTTCTCCTCGCTCATGTCCATGCGCTCGGCCAGCTCCTCGGGGGTGGGCTCGCGGCCCATCTCCTGCAGCATCTGGCGGCTGATCCGGTTGAGCTTGTTGATGGTCTCGATCATGTGCACCGGGATGCGGATGGTGCGGGCCTGATCCGCGATGGAGCGGGTGATGGCCTGCCGGATCCACCAGGTGGCATAGGTCGAGAACTTGTAGCCGCGGCGGTATTCGAACTTGTCCACCGCCTTCATCAGGCCGATGTTGCCCTCCTGGATCAGATCCAGGAACTGCAGGCCGCGGTTGGTGTATTTCTTGGCGATGGAGATCACCAGGCGCAGGTTGGCTTCCACCATCTCCTTCTTGGCCCGGCGGGCCTTGGCCTCGCCGATGGACATCTTGCGGTTGATGTCCTTGATGTCGGCAATGGTGATGCCCGACCATTCCTCGATTTCGGCCAGCTTCTGCTGGGCCTTGAGGATCTCCTCGCGGTGTTTGGCCAGCACCTTGGCATACTTGGCGCCCGAGGCGATCTGTTCATCGAGCCAGTCCAGGTTGGCTTCATTGTCGGGGAAGGAGGTGATGAACTCCTTGCGCGGCATCTTGGCGGTGTCCACGCACAGCTCCATGATCACCTTTTCGTGCTGGCGGATGCGGGCCACCAGATCGCGCATGCTGCCCACCAGCTGATCCACCACCTTGGGGGTGAGCTTCAGCTCCATGATCTGGGCGATCAGATCCTGGCGGATCTTCTCCACCTTCTTGTCACGGTGGCCGTGCTTCTTGGTGGCGTTGACCAGGCGCTTGTGCAGCTTGCGGATCTTGTCGAAACGGGCGGCGGCCTCTTCCGGATCGGGGCCGGTGTCCACCACTTCCTCGGTCTCGCCCTTGGCGGCCTTCTCGGCCTTGGCGGCATTGGCCGCCGCCACTTCCGCCGGGGTGGGGATGTTGTCGGGCGCGTTGGGATCGATGAAGGCCGTGAGCAGATCGGTGAGCTTGCGCTTGCCCTCGGCCACTTCGTCGTACAGGCCGATCAGTTCAGCCACGGCGTTGGGGAACATGGCCAGCGACGAGAGCATCTGGTTCAGGCCGTCCTCGATGCGCTTGGCGATCTCGATCTCGTCGGCGCGGGTGAGCAGATCCACGGCGCCCATGTCGCGCATGTACATGCGCACCGGATCGGTGGTGCGACCGAATTCGTTCTCCACCGAGGCCAGGGCGGCGGCGGCTTCCTCGGCCGCCAGTTCGTCCACGTTGGGATTGGCCTCGAGCAGGGTTTCGGCGTCGGGCGCGGTCTCGTAGACCTGGATGCCCATGTCGTTGATCATCGAGACGATGTCTTCGATCTGTTCCGGATCGACGATGTCGCTCGGCAGATGATCGTTGACTTCGGCGTAGGTCAGGTAGCCCTGTTCCTTGCCCTTGGCGATCAAGAGCTTGAGCTGGGATTGCTGCTGGTTCTGATCCATTGCGTGATTTCTGGCTGGGTTCATGTCGGGTCGTGTGCTCTAGTTCACGAAGTGGGGCGTGAAACCGAAAAATTATACCACAGGCAAGACCTTTTTCCGATCCGCCGTCTCACCGGACAAGTGTAGACGGGTTTTTGGAAAATGCCTTGAAAATCGGGGATTTATTCGGAAATACCACCGGGATTCAAACGTTTGTCACGGTTTAGAGTGGCAAACAGGGTCTTTAGTTCCTGCTTTTCCTCGTCGTTCAGGCGCCCCTGTTCGGAGCGGGCCAGGAGCCGGTCATAGCGGTGTTCCAGGCGCTGCTGGTCGAGCCGGGCCAGGGCACCGAGGAACTCGGCCCGCAGGCCTTCGGCATCGTCCACCTCGGGCTGCCACAGGGCCAGTTTCTCGAGGTGCGGGAAGTGCGGGCTCTCCCGCCAGCGCTCGATCAGGGCGCTGGTATTCAGATGGGGGTTTTTCTGCAGGATTTCAATGACTTCCTGCAACAAATCCAGGCCCGGCAGATCCAGCTCGGCAAACCGCGCTGGATCGCCCGCCTCGCTGGCCAGCGCCGGCCGGTGCAGCAGCCGCATCAGGGCCACGCGCACGGGGCTGAGCGGCGCCGGGGCGGCCTTGTGCCACGCGGGGCGCTTCGCCTGGGCGGCCCGGGCCGGCTTGTCCGGGCTGGCGAGCAGCCTCTCCAGTGCCTCGGGGTCGAGCCGGGCCAGCCGCCCGAGCTGCTGCAGCAGCAGGTGACGGAACACTCCGGGGGGCATCCGGTCCAGCAGGGGCCGGGCCAGATCCACCAGCTTGGCACGCCCATCGATGGTGGCAGTATCGGCCGCCTGGGTCAGATGTTGAAAGAAAAATTCGGAAAAGGGGGCGCTGTTCGCCATTTCCGCCTCGAAGGCCTCGCGGCCCACGGCCCGGATGCGGGTGTCCGGATCCTCGCCCTCGGGCAGGAACATGAAGCGGATCTGGCGGCCCTCGCGCATCACCGGCAGGGCGTTCTCCATCGCCCGCACCGCCGCTTCCCGGCCGGCCCGGTCGCCGTCGAAGCAGAACACCACTTCCGGCGCCACCCGGAACAGCCGGTGCAGATGCTCGGCGGTGGTGGCGGTGCCGAGGGTGGCCACCGCGTAGCGGATGCCGAACTGGGCCAGCGAAACCACGTCCATGTAACCTTCCACCACCAACAGGCGGGGAATGTCGCGCAGCGCCTGGCGGGCCTCGTACAGGCCGTAGAGTTCCCGGCCCTTGTGGAAAAGCGGGGTTTCCGGGGAGTTCAGGTATTTTGCCGGCTTTTTGTCGTCGTTTTCGCTGGTATCGGGCAGGATCCGCCCGCCGAAGGCGATCGTGCGGCCGCGCCGGTCGCGGATCGGAAACATGATCCGGTCCCGGAAGCGGTCATAGGCGCCGCCGGTCTCCTTCGGGATCAGCATGCCGGCGGTGACCAGCGCCTTTTCCGCGTCGGGCGAATCGGCCAGGGCCCGGCGCAGGTTGTCCCAGCCCGGCGGGGCGAAGCCCAGGCCGTATTCGGCGGCGATTTCCCCGGAGAGGCCGCGCTGCTTCAGGTAGGCCACCGCCCGCCTCGCCTCGGGATGCTGACGCAGCCAGCCCTGGTACTGGCGATCGGCCCGGGCCAGCAGCGCGTAGAGATCGGGTTCGTCCTTGCGCCGGGGGCGGGAGGATTCCCGCCCCTCCCGGGGCACCTCCAGGCCGGCCTGCCGGGCCAGTTCCTCCACCGCCTCGGGGAAGGCGAGATGGTCGTACTCCATCAGGAAGCCGATGGCCGTGCCGTGGGCGCCGCAGCCGAAGCAGTGGTAGAACTGCTTGACGGGACTGACGTAGAAGGAGGGAGTCTTTTCGTTGTGGAAGGGACAGCAGGCGGCGTATTCCCGGCCGGCCTTCTTCAGCGGCACCCGCGCGTCGATCACCTCGACGATGTCGACGCGGTTCATCAGTTCGTCGATGAAGGACTGGGGGATGCGGGCCATGGCCCAAGATACAAGAGAAAGGCGAAAGGAGAAAAGGGGCGCGCGGGTCGCGCGTTAGCCCAGGCGCTGCTTGAGGGTCTGGCTGACCTGGCCCATGTCGGCGCGGCCGGCCAGGCGGGGCTTGAGCCAGCCCATGACCTTGCCCATGTCCTGCATGCCGGCGGCGCCGGTTTCCTGGATGGCCTGGTCGATGAGAGCCGAAATTTCCGCCTCGGTGAGCGGTTCGGGGAGGTATTCCTGGATGATGCCGATCTCGAAGGCTTCCTGCTCGGCCAGTTCGGTGCGGCCGGCCTTCTCGTACTGGGCGATGGAATCCTTGCGCTGCTTGACCATCTTCTCGAGCACGGCGATCACCTGATCGTCGTTCAGCTCGGTGCGGTCGTCCACTTCCTTCTGCTTGATGGCCGCGGTGACGAGGCGCAGCACGCCCAGGCGCGCCTTGTCCTTGGCCTTCATGGCGGCCTTCACGTCGTCCTGGATGCGCTGGTGGAGCGGACTCATGGCGGCTGGCCGGTTCCGCAGCAAGGCGGAACGGAAGGGGCGATCAGTACAGGCGCTGGGTGCGGGCGCGTTCCCGGGCCAGCTTCTTCTGGTGGCGCTTGATGGCGGCAGCCAGCTTGCGCTTGCGCACGGCGGTCGGCTTCTCGTAGTACTCGCGGCGGCGGACTTCGGAGAGGATGCCGGCCTTTTCACAGGCGCGCTTGAAGCGGCGCAGGGCCACGTCGAAGGGTTCGTTCTCTCTTACACGGACTGCAGGCATGCAGGCTTCACCTCAAAAATAACGGTTGAATTGGGCAAGGCGCGCAAGTTTAATACCCTGCCCGGCCAAATGCAAAGGGCCAAATGGGTTTTTTTCAGCCATTTTCAAGGAAACCGGCATGCGCGTTCTGGGTATCGAGACCTCCTGCGACGAGACCGGCGTCGCCCTCTACGACAGCGAGCAGGGCCTGCTGGCCGACGCGCTCTACAGCCAGGTGGCCCTGCATGCCGAGTTCGGCGGCGTGGTGCCCGAGCTGGCTTCGCGGGATCACGTGCGCAAGACCCTGCCGCTGGTGCGGGAAGTGATGTCCCGGGCCGGTCTGACGCTCGCGGACCTCGACGGCGTGGCCTACACCGCCGGGCCGGGGCTGATCGGCGCCCTGCTGGTGGGCGCGGCCATCGGCCGCAGCCTGGCCTTCGGTCTGGGGATCCCGGCGGTGGCGGTGCACCACATGGAAGGCCATCTGCTGGCGCCGCTGCTCGAACCCGCGCCGCCGGCCTTCCCCTTCGTGGCCCTGCTGGTCTCGGGGGGGCACACCATGCTGGTGGACGTGGGCGGCATCGGCCGCTACCGGGTGCTCGGCGATACCCTCGATGATGCCGTGGGCGAGGCCTTCGACAAGACCGCCAAGATGCTCGGCCTCGGTTACCCCGGCGGCCCGGCGGTGGCGGCGCTGGCCGAGCAGGGTGATCCGGGGCGTTACCGTTTCCCCCGCCCCATGACCGATCGCCCCGGTCTCGACTTCAGCTTCTCGGGCCTGAAGACCTTCACCCTCAACACCCTGCAGGCATCCGACGGTTCGGAACAGGCCAGGGCCGACATCGCCCGTGCCTTCGAGGAGGCGGTGGCCGACACCCTGGCCATCAAGTGCCGCCGCGCCATCGAGCAAACCGGATTTTCCACCCTGGTGGTGGCCGGCGGCGTGGCCGCCAACCGCCGCCTGCGCCAGCGCCTCGACGCCCTGGCCGCAAAGCAGGGGTTCACCGTCCGCTATCCCCGCCTCGACTTCTGCACCGACAACGGCGCCATGATCGCCTACGCCGGTTGCCAACGCCTCACCGCCGGCCAGCACGAAGGCCCCGCCTTCACCGCCCGCGCCCGCTGGGATCTGGAATCGCTGACACCTGTTGGGTGAGGTGGAAGGGAACACGGAGGGCACGGAGAAACGGAGAACACAGAGGATTTTGAGTTAGCCTGATCGTTGCAATAAATCTGTGCGGTAGGTCGGGCTTTAGCCCGACATGTCGGCTTCATCCACTCCGTGTTCTCCGTTTCTCCGTGCCCTCCGTGTTCCTTTCCAGAACCCCTCGAAAGAAGATTCAGCCCTGCTTCCCGATCAGGCTCTCCTCCCCGCTCAGCAGACGCTGGATGTTGCTGCGGTGGCGCCAGAACAGGAGCACGACCATGGCGGCAGTGATGCCGATGAGATCCCACTGGGGGCCGAGCAGGAGCCAGAGGTACAGAGGGGCGACGGCGGTGGCGATGAGGGCGGCGAGGGAGGAGATGCGAAAGCCCTTGGCCACCAGCAGCCAGGTGCCGGCGGTGGCGGCGCCCGCCGCCCAGTGGAAGCCGAACAGCACCCCGAGCAGGGTCGCCACGCCCTTGCCGCCGCGAAAGCCGAAGAACACCGGATACAGGTGGCCGAGGAAGGCCGCCGCGCCGGTCAGGCCCAGCACCAGTGGCGAGACGCCCAGCGCCTGGCCGGCCAGCACCGGCAAAAGGCCCTTGAGCATGTCCCCCGCCAGGGTGATGGCGGCCGGTTTCCTGCCCCCCACCCGCAACACGTTGGTGGCGCCGGGATTGCCCGAGCCTTCCTGGCGCGGATCGGGCAATCCCATCATCCGGCAGACCACGATGGCGGAGGACACCGAACCCAGCAGGTAGGCGCCGAGAATCAAAAGGATGTCGAGGGTGGGCATGGCAGGAAGATACAAGAGAAAAGAGAAACGAGGCAAGACGGAACGGGGACAAAAGCCGGCTGGCCGGCAGGAAACGTGCTTGTCTCGTTTCTCTTTTCTCTTGTATCTTGAAAAACATGGACATCATCTACCTCAACGATCTGCGCATCGACACGGTCATCGGCATCTTCGACTGGGAACGGCGCATCAAGCAGACGGTCAGCTTCGATCTGGAAATGGGCGCCGACATCCGCAAGGCCGCGGCGTCCGATCACATCGACGACACCCTGAATTACAAGGCGGTGGCCAAGCGGCTGATCCAGTTCGTCGGCGAGAGCGAGTTCCAGCTCGTGGAGACCCTCGCCGAGCGGGTGGCCGGGATTCTGCTCGAGGAGTTCGGTGTACCCTGGGTGCGGGTGCGGGTGAACAAGCAGGGCGCGGTGCGCGGTGCGCGGGACGTGGGGGTGATCATCGAGCGCGGCACGCGCGCCTGAACCGTGGCCCGGGTGTACATCAGTCTCGGCAGCAACATCGACGCCCCGCGCCACCTGCGCGCCGGCGTGGCCGCCCTGCGCGAACACTTCGGCGAACTGGCCCTGTCTTCCGTGTACGAGAGCGAGGCTGTGGGCTTCGCCGGCGACAACTTCCTGAACCTGGTGGCCGGCCTCGACACCGACTTGCCGATTGCCGAGGTGGCCGACATCCTGCATCGCATCGAGGATGCCAACGGCCGCGTGCGCAGCGGCCCGCGCTTCTCGGCCCGCACCCTCGACCTCGATCTGCTCCTCTACGACGACGTGGTCCAGGGCCCCGAACCGGGCCCCGAACTGCCGCGCGAGGAAATCACCCGAAACGCCTTCGTGCTCTGGCCGCTGGCGGAAATCGCCCCCACGCTGCGCCATCCCACCGCGGCCCGCAGCATGGCTGAACTGTGGGCCGATTTCGACAAGAGCCGCCAGCGGATCTGGCCGATACCTTTCTCCTGGTGACATCTTCCCGTTGATCTGGATCAGCCCGAGGGGGAATGAGCGGCTTTTTCGACGTCTACTACTAAAGTCTGACCCTTCCGGGACGAGAACAGAGCCAGGCCGAACCGGTTCGCCGGTGGCCGCCAGCCTCATCCGCTCCACCCACTTTGCGAGGAACCCTGTTCATGAACCTGCTGTTCGTCCCGGCCATGAAGCTGCTCGACCGTCTGCGCCTTGCGCACAAGTTTCTGCTGATTCTGGCGATTTTCATGGCCCCGTTGCTGTATCTGGTGGTCGACGATGTGCGGGATCACGCCCGCAACATCCAGCACGCCCAGGCCGAAATCGACGGCCTGACCAGCCTGCAGGCCCTGCGGCCGCTGTATGAGGAAATGGCCAGGGTGCGGGGCATGACCCACGCCTATCTCTCCGGGAAGGCGGAATTCGCCCCTCGCATCGCGGCCCTGCGCGAATCGGTGGCCGGCCATCTGGATCGGCTGGTGTCGCTGGCGTCGCGTCAGGAAGGCCGCGCCCTGTCCCGGAACCGGGCCGAGTCGCTGCGGCGCGACTGGCAGGCGCTCCAGAAGCGGGCCTTTCAGGGACCGGCGGATCGGGTTTTCGCTGAACATACGGCACTCATCGGCCAGGTTCTGGAGCTGCTGCGGGCCGTGGTGGAACGCTCGGGCCTGCTCATCGATCCCCAACTGGGCAGCCATTTTCTGATGGAAATGGTCAGCCAGCACATCCCCCGCCTTGCCGAGACCCTTGGCCAGGCCCGCGGACTGGGCTCCGGTGGCGCTGCGCGGGGTGCGCTTGCGCCGGCTGCGGCCCTGCGCCTGGGGGCGCATCTTCAGACCATTCGCGACGAGCGCGCGGCCGTGGATCATGCCCTGGACATGCTGACCGAAGCCGCGCCGGGCGATGCCGCGGTGCTGGCAGCGTATCGCCAGTCGGCCCTGGAGGCCATCGACCGCTTCGTCGACCAGGTCGATGGCGGCCTGTTGCAGGCCTCGCCGCCCCGGGTGAGTGCGGAAGCGGTCTTTGCGGCGGGCACGCAGGCCATCCAGCGCTCCCTCGAGCTGGTCGACGCGGCCACGGGGCAGTTGGCTGCCATTCTGTTCATGCGGGGCGATGCGGCCCGCCAGGCGATGATCACCGAGATCGTGATCGTCGCCGTGCTGCTGTTGCTGGCCATCTATCTCTTCATGGGCTTCAAGCGCAGCCTGACCACCTCCATCGGTCGAGTGCAGGAGACGGTGGGCGCGCTGGCCGAACATGATCTGACGTCGCGCCTGCACATCGATTCGCGGGACGAGATGCAGGTCATTGCCCGGGACATGAACGCCATGATCGAACGTCAGCGGGCGATGATTGCCGACGTGGTGGCGGCCAGCGATGCCCTGAATCAGGCCGCAGACGAGGGGGCGGGTATCGCCTCCCGCACCCGCGAGGCCATCGAGCGCCAGAACCAGGAAATCGAACAGGTGGCCACGGCCATGAACGAGATGTCGGCCACCGTGCAGGAAGTGGCCGGCAATGCCGGGAGCACCGCCGAGGCCACCCGCGAGGCGGAAGCCGAAGCCGCACGGGGACAGCAGGTGGTCCAGGAAACGGTGACGGCGATTGCGGATCTGTCGGAAGTGCTGGTCTCGGCCAGCGACGTGATCCGGCGGCTGGACAGTGACGTCAACGAGATCGGCAAGGTGCTGGACGTGATCCGCGACATCGCCGAACAGACCAACCTGCTGGCCCTCAACGCGGCCATCGAGGCGGCGCGGGCCGGCGAGCAGGGCCGGGGATTCGCGGTGGTGGCTGACGAAGTACGTACCCTGGCCAGCCGGACCCAGAGTTCCACCGAGGAGATCCAGGCCATGATCGGGCGCCTGCAGGAGAACGCCCGCGCCGCCGTCGCGGCCATGGAACAGGGTGACGAGCGTTCCCGGCGCACCGTGGCCCAGGCCGAGGAAGCCGGTCGGGCCTTGCTGGCCATCACCGGCGCGGTGGAGAAGATCGCCCTCATGTCCCAGCAGATCGCCAGCGCCGCCGAAGAGCAGAGCTGCGTGGCCGAAGAGATCAACCGCAACGTGATCAACGTGCGGGAAATCGCCGAAGCCACGGCCGAGGAAGCCCGCGCCGCCTCGGCCAGCAGCGAAAGCCTGCGGGAACTTGCCGGCGGCCTGCGCGAGCGCACCAGCCAGTTCCGGATCTGAGCGGCCAGTGTCTGTCTCGCCGCGTCACGGGCCGGGAGGCCGCCGGCCGGGCTTGTGCCCGAGATGCCGGCAACTCCCTCCCTGTCAGCTGTTGAGGCTCCGCCCCCCGTCCACCGCCAGGATCTGCCCGGTCACGTAGGGGGCGTCCTGGATGAAGTAGCGGATGGCCCGGGCGATGTCCTCGGGCGCGCCCTGACGCTTGAGGAAGGTGCGCGAGACGATCTTCTCCCGCCTGGCCTCGTCCAGGTGCTCCGGCCAGAGGATGGCGCCGGGGGCCACGCCGTTGACCCGCACCTCGGGCCCCAGCTCGGCGGCCAGGGCCTTGGTGAGCATCACCAGGCCCGCCTTGGCGATGCTGTAGACGGGAAATTCGCGCAGCGGCCGCTCGGCATGGATGTCCACGATGTTGACGATGCAGCCGCCGGCCGCGCGCAGGAAGGGGGCCGCCGCCTGGGCGAGAAAGAAGGGCGCCTTGAGGTTGGAGCCGAGCAGATCGTCCCATTCGGCCTCGGTGACCTTGCCCATGGGGGTGGCGTAGAAGCTCGAGGCGTTGTTGATGAGCACGTCCAGCCGCCCCCAGGCTTCGGCGGCCTGTTCCACCAGGGCGGGCAGCAGCCCCGTGTCGTGCAGATCGGCCTGCACCAGGGCCACCGAAGCGGGCCGGCGGGCCTCGAGTTCGGCCTGCAGGGCTTCGGCCGCCGCGCGCGAGCCGCGGTAGTGGATGACGATGTTCATGCCCGCCGCATGCAGAAAGCGGGCGGTGGTGGCGCCGATCCGGTGGGCCGCGCCGGTGATGAGAACGGTCGGGTGTTCGTGCATGGGTGTGCTATCCTTCGGGCCGTGTCCGCAAGGGCGCTACTTTACCCCAAACCCCGCTTCCCCTGCGCATGCCGCCTCCCGCCGCCCTTCCCGACTGCCAACTGCCCGCGCCCGATCCGGACGCCCGGGCGCACGGCGAGCGCGTCACGGCGCATCTTGCCGAAGCCATCGAGGCGGCCGGCGGCGCCATTCCCTTCCGGCAGTTCATGGAGCTGGCGCTCTACGCGCCGGGGCTGGGCTATTACAGCGCCGGCAGCCGCAAACTGGGCGCCGAGGGTGATTTCGTCACCGCGCCGGAGATCTCGCCGCTGTTCTCGCGCACCCTGGCGCGGGCCGTCGCGCCCTGGCTCTCGGCCCTGCCGGAGGACGCCGGCCTGCTGGAGGTGGGCGCCGGCAGCGGCCGCATGGCCGCCGATCTGCTGGCCGAACTGGCGCGCCAGGGCATGGCGCCCGGCTACGCCATCCTCGAGCGCAGCGCCGAGCTGCGCGCCCGCCAGCAGGCGACCCTGGCGGAACAGGCCGATCGCGTATGCTGGCTGGAGGATTTGCCGGCGGATTTCACCGGCGTGGTGCTGGCCAACGAACTGCTCGACGCCCTGCCGGCGCACCGCGTGATCTGGCAGGACGGCGAGCACCGCGAAGCCTGGGTGGCCCGGGAAGGCGAGGCGTTCGCCTGGCGCAGCGGCCCCCTGAGCGATCCGCGCCTCGCGCCGCGCATGGCGGCCATCGCGGCCGCCGGCCTGCCCGAGCCTTACGTGAGCGAGATCAACCTGACCGCGGAAGACTGGATCGCCACCCTCGGCGCGCGCCTGCGCCAGGGCGCCGTGCTGCTGCTCGACTACGGCTACGGCCGGCGCGAGTACTATCATCCCGAACGGCGCGAAGGCACCCTGGCCTGTCACTACCGCCACCGCCGCCATGCCGATCCCTTTCGCTTCCCCGGCCTGCAGGACATCACCTGCCACGTGGACTTCACCGCCATCGCCGACGCCGCCCTGGCCGCCGGTTTCAGGGTGGCCGGTTACACCACCCAGGCCCACTTCCTGCTCGGCAGCGGCCTGCCGGAACTGGCCGGCTTCGTCGACGATCCCCGCGAGCAGCTGGCCACGGCCAATGCGATCCGCCGCCTCACCCTGCCCCAGGAGATGGGCGAGACGGTCAAGGTCATGCTGCTGACGAAGGCACTCGACGCGCCGCAGCCCGGTTTCGCCCTGCGGGATCTGCGTCACCTGTTGTGAGGGGTTCAGTTGGCGATGAGGGTGAACACCCCGTCGTCTTCCGGATAGAGGCTGGTGAATTGCAGCCGCGGGGGCTGTCCGGGTGCCAGTGACCATTGCGGACGGCGGTTGAAGATCCGCCCTGGCAGGAAAGGCTCCTGCAGCCGCCACTGCCTCTCGCGGGATGGCAGGGGAAGGGCGACGGCCTGCCCCTTGTCGGTGTCGCGCAGGATGCCCCGGGCCGGGTCGAGCAGCAGCCAGCGCCCGTCGGGCAGAGGCAGGAGGGGGCCGGCATCATCCGTGACTCGCCACTGACCGTTGGCGCCGATGCGCAGGTGGACCCGATCCGCCAGCCCCAGCAGCGTGTAGTCCCCGGCGCAGCGCAGGCTGGCCAGCAGCGAGGGCGCATCGAAGGCGCCCTGCTTCTGCACGAAGGCCGCAGCCAGGCTGGCGAGGGGCAGCCGGGCCTGCTGGCGGAGGTCGCCGTGCCGGGGGATGCGCCAGATCTGCAGCACGTCTTCACCCGCCGGCCAGGCAGCGACGGCGAAACCGTTGCCGCAGGCGGCGATGGCCAGGCTCTCCTGTGGAATGGGGAAAGGGATCGTGGGGTTGGGTTCGACTTCCAGCAGCGCCGGGGCCGCGGGCGGTGCCTCGGTGGCCAGCGGCAGGCGCCACAGCCGCCAGTAGCGCCCGTGGAGCACCGCCACCAGCAGGCTATCGCCGTCACGCGTCAGGCGCAGGATGTCTCCGGGCCCGGCCAGGGCCTTGTGCAGACGGTCTTCCAGAGCCGCCGGCAGGGGTTCTTCCGGCGGCGCGGGAACAAAGGCCAGGGGCGGCGGATCCCGCACCTCCACCGTCGTTTCGGCTGCACGCCCCGCGCCGTGAACCCGGATCCGGTGGTGCCCGGGCGCCAGGCGGAGACGCACGCGGTAGAGATTGGCCCCGTGCAGGTCACGGTAGGGCTTCCCGTCGACCTCGAGCGCCACGGCCAGGGGATGGATCGCCACGCTGGAGACCGGCTGGTTGCCGCCCACCGGGTCGCCCCAGTCGCCGGCCATGCCCGGCCCCCAGGCCACGGCCCGGATCAGCAGCATCACCTCGGGTCCCGTGATGCTGCCGGCGGGAGGATGCAGCAGTTCCACGCGGGCGCCGGGCGGGACCGGCCAGGAACAGCCCGCGAGCAGGAGCAGAATCGCCAGCGCGGTCGCGAGGCGGTGGTTCATGCCATGCCCTCCGGTGACAACAACGCCCCCCACGCCGACCAGTAGAAGGCCTGCCAGGTCAGCCAGTGCAGCAGCAGGGCAGACGGGCGCAGCTTCCGGCCGCCGGCCATGGCCAGCAACAGGAGGGGAAGGGCCAGCACCAGCGCCACGAGTTGCAGGCGCAGGGGCAGGTGCAGGTAACCCGCTCCCTGCAGGCTTAGCGTCACCACCAGCAGCCCAACGAGGTGCCCGGCGAGGAGGCGGGCCGGGCGCACCGCGCCGGCGGTCCGTAGCGCGGCCCAGGCCAGGAGCGGAACGGTGAGGGGCAGGATCGCACCGGGACCGAACAGCGGGGCCATGCGCCACGCCGCCCAGAGGGAAAGCGGCAGCAGCACCAGGAGCAGGATCCGGCCCGGTGCCATCGGTCAGTCCTGCAGCGGCAGGGCGAGCAGAACGGCATCCGATCCCGGCGTGCCCAGGCGGCGCCCTGCAAGACTCACCTCGCCGCTCGCCACACCGCCCAGGTAGAGCCGTCCGCCCGCCACGCAGGCCTGCTGCCAGCGGAGGCCGGGGCCCTGGCGCACTTCGCCGGCAGGCAGGGCCTGCTGGCTGCGCAGTTCCCCGGTGCGGGCCGAGAGGCGCAGAATCTGATGAGCGTTCACTGCCACCAGCTCTTCGCCATGGCGGGCGAGGGTCAGCAGTTCGCTGCCGTCACAGGGCAGATCCCGCAGCCAGCGGGGCCGGCCGTCGGCGTCCCAGGTGGCCAGGAAGCAGCCGTCCCGCTCTTCGCCCACCCGGGCGAGGCGCAGGTCACCGCTGCGGATGGCCAGGTGGTAGCGGCCGAGCAGATAGCTGTGGCCCCGGGCATCGATCAGCAGGGGCCCGCCTTCCACACGGGCCAGATCCAGGCCGCCGGCGCCGCCGAAGCGGGCCTCGGCGGGCGCCACGCTGGCCACCCAGCGCAACCGGCCTTCACTGCTCGCGTGGAGGATCGCAAGGGCCGCCAGCGGCGGCAGGGGCTGGCTGCGGAACATCCGTTCCACGCTCTCGCGCATGCCTGGCGGAAACGTGCCCGTCAGGGGCAGCTCGCCGGGCCGGGGACTGTCCAAGGTCCGATCACCGATCCCGACCCGGCCGCTGAAGGTGCCGACCGCCCATACCCCTGCGTCGGCGGCCGCAAGGCCGTGCCTCTGCCAGAAGAATTGGCTCAGGGCGATGACCGCGGGGGCAGCATTGCCGGGGCCGGTGCGGATCGGCAGTTGCCAGCCATCGAGTCGTTCGAGATGGGCGGTCCCATCGGCGCCGCTGGCACCGGCGCGGGGCGCCATGCGGGTGAAGTACAGGGTGGCCCCGCCGGTGGCCAGGCTGTCGCCGGCGGGGCCGCGATCCCGGCGCAGATCGACAATCTTGCCGGTGGCCGCATCGATCCGTGCCAGCCAGAAGCGGCCGATCGGTTCGTTGTCACTGTTGCGCCCGCCCAGGGCCCACAGGCTGTCGTGCTGGAAGGCCAGCGCAGCGGCGGCGTATACGCTGTGGCCGCCGTGCGTGGCATCGTCGGGCAGGGCGCCGAGCCAGGCGGGTTCGTCTCCTCCTCGCCAGAGGCCGAGCACCAGGCTCGCCGCCTGGCGGGCCGCGCCGGCGGTCACCGCCACAAAGCGGGGTGGCGCGCCGGCTGGCTGGCGGGGTGGCGGAGGCGCCACGGCAAAGGCCAGGGTCTGGCCGTCGCAGGCCAGGGCATCGAGGCGCGCGACGTTTTCCAGCACCAGCAGGGCTTCGGCGCGGATCGCCACCGGCCACGTCCAGACCAGGATGGCGAGGATCGCGATCCGGATCATTTGCCGGGAACCCGGCGGACGGGAATGCGGATGGCCTGCCATTGCGGGGTATGGGGGCTGTGCTGGCGACGGGCTTCGCGGATCAGCTGCTGCACTTCGGCCGGGAAGGGGGCATCGCGGCGAATGTCGAACAGCCGGTAGTGCACCTTCAGACGCAGGCTCTCCCCGCCGGCGAAGGGCATGGCCACCGGCAGCGCCCGTTCCAGCTCCGCCGTGTCGCGGCCCTGGCCGAGGGCGTCGAGTACGGCCTCGAGCACCGGGGTGCCGGCGGCGGCATCGAGATAGACTTCCATCTCCCGGTTGCGGGCCGGATCGCCGGCCGAGGGTTGTCCCTGCCGGTGGCCCCAGATGCGCTGGGCGTCGGAATAGATGTCGGCGTGATAGGGCATCGGCGGTGGCACGTCGGACCAGACCACGATGGCGGGAGTGTAGTGTCCATCGACCGGCTTGCCGAGCCGCACGTAGGCGCAGGATCGGGGCGGGAAGGGCGTGACGCCCAGCGGCCCCACGTACAGGGGACCGCTGGCCATGGGCATCGGCATGGCCGGGGTTTCTGCCAGTTGCAGCTCACCGCAATAACTGAAGCGTTCCAGGGCCAGGCCGGGCGTGCCGGCCAGCAGGCCGAGCAGCAGCAGAACGATGCGGATGTTCATGGTCGCGTGCCTCGCGTATCCGGATGTGGGATAAAGTCAGCGCCGGGCCAGGATTACCTCCACCCGCCGGTTGCGGGCGCGGTGGGCGTCGGAGTCGTTCGGCATCACCGGGCGGCTTTCACCGAAGCCCTTGGGGGCCAGTCGCCGGGCGTCCACGCCCAGCCGCGCCAGCGCCAGGGCCACCACGTGGGCCCGCAGCTCCGAGAGCACCAGGTTGAAGCGGGGGGGACCCACGTCGTCCGTGTGTCCCTCGACGCGGATCCGGCCCTTGCGCAGGTTCGCCAGCCGGGCGAGTTTCTTTAGGGTCGCCTGGGCGGCGGGCTTGAGCTGCCACTTGCCGAAGTCGAACAGGATGGCTTCACTGAGGGTGATCTTGAGGCCTTCGGGCGTCTTCACCGCGCCGAGATCCCGGATCAGATCCCGTTCCGCCTGCGGCACGGCTTCCGCCTGGCTGTAGGTGGCGAGGCGCAGATCACCCACCAGGGCGGGGGCCTCGGCGTAAGGTTTTGGCGTGCCGTAGGTGCGATAGAAATAGAGGCTCAGGCCGCCGATGGGCCGGCGGGGATGAAAGGGCCGCTGGGCCACCCGCTTGCCGTCCACGTAAAAACGCAGCAGGCCGCGACGCACCTGGATGGCGATGCGGTGGACGGTTTCCCGGGCCAGCGGGGCCGACAGATCGAAGCGCAGCTGGCCGGGATCGTCACGCAGGCCGAAGCGGGCCTTGTCGCAGGCCAGATGGGCGCCGGCCAGGCTGCCATAGGCATAGGCCATGGCCTCGTTCATGCGCAGCATCTGATCCGCCGAGTGCAGGCGCAATTCCACGTAGGGGCAACCCTGCGCCGCCACCCACACGGGAAATTCGAGGCTGAAGTCTTTCGGCAGTGTCTTCGGGAAAGCCAGCGAGAGAATCGTGCCCATGTCCAGGGGTCGGATCCAGATCCGGTTCTGGAAGCGGGCGCATTCGTAGGCCCCTTTCACCACCCCCATCTCCGGTAGCAGCTCACCGACCGGGCAGCGGCGCAGATCGGTCTGCAACAACACCTTGTCGCCGGGCTGATAGGCATAGCGTTCGGCGGCGCCCTCGATGCCGGTAGCCGCCGCGGTCAGGGGCAGGAACAGGAGCGTGCTCAGGAGCGGGAGCAGTCGTTGCAGCATGCGGGTTCTCCTTTGCTGTTTTTCCACAACCTGCACGGCAAGGAATGGGGCTGCCGCAGGGGCTTTGCAAGCCTCCTTCAACCGTACCACAGCAGGGGCAGGTAGGTGATCAGCAGCACCGCCACCAGCAGCACCAGCAGGAAGGGGAAGGTGGCGCGGTAGATGTCTTCCACCGGGCGGCCGAAGCGGTAGCTGGCGATGAACAGGTTCAGGCCCACCGGCGGGGTGAGGTAGCCGAGCTGCATGTTGGCCAGGAAGATGATCCCCAGGTGCACGGGGCTGATGCCGTAGCCGAGGGCCACTGGCAGCAGCAGGGGCACCATGATCACCAGCGCCGAGAAGATGTCGAGGAAGGCGCCGAGGATCAGCAGCACGAGGTTGAGCAGGAGCAGGAAGGTGAGGCGGTCGTCGATGTGGGCGCGGGTCCATTCGAACAGTTTCACCGGCACCTCGGCGTCCACCAGGAAGTTGGTGAAGGCCAGCGACACGCCGAGGATCAGCAGGATGCCGCCCACCACGATCATCGACTCGCGCATGATCCGCGGCAGGGCGCGCAGCGGAATCTCGCGGTAGACGAACACCTCCACCAGCAGCACGTAGAGGGCGGTCATGGCCGCCGCTTCCGAGACGGCGAACCAGCCGCCGTAGATCCCGCCCAGCACCACCAGCGGCAGGGGCAGTTCCCAGCGGGCGTCCCTGAGCGCCGCCCAGGCGGCGCGGCGGTCGAAGGGCTGCAGGGGAATCACGTCGTGGCGGGTGCTCCACAGGCTCCAGATCCCGAGCAGGAACAGCATCAGCAGGGTGGGCAGGATGCCGGCCACGAACAGCTGGCCCAGGGAGAAGGGCGCGCCGATGTCGAGCTGCTGCACCACCACCGCATACAGGATCAGCGGCAGGGAGGGCGGCAGCAGCAGGCCCAGGCTGCCGGCGGAGGTCACCAGGCCCAGACTGAAGCGGTCGCCGTAGCCCACCTCGCGCAGGGCCGGGTAGAGCAGGGCGCCGAGGGCCACGATGGTCACGCCGGTGGCGCCGGTGAAGGCGGTGAACAGGGCGCAGGCGAACAGGGTCACGGTGACCAGCTCCGCGGGCATCCAGCCCAGCAGGCTGCGCGACAGGCGCACCAGGCGATGGGAGGTGCGGCTCTCGGCCAGCAGATAGCCGGCGAAGGTGAAAAGCGGCAGGGCCACCAGCAGCGGGGTGTCGGTGAGGCGGTAGATCTCGATGGCGATCACCGACAGATCCACCTCGCTGCTCCAGAAGCCGAGCAGGGCGGCGGCGGCGATCACCGCGAACAGGGGCGCGCCCGAGAGGGCCAGCAGCACCAGCAGCAGCACCGCCAGGCCGATCATGCCACGGGCTCCGCGGGTGGCCGCCCGCGCAGGGCCGAAAGGCCGTAGCGCAGGCCCATCACGGTGAAGCCGAAGGGGATGATGGCCTCGGTCAGCCACACGGGCACGGCGGCGAAGGCCGGATAGCCGTCGGCGAACTCCATGCGCACCAGCTCCCCGGCGTGCCAGGCCACGATCAGGCAGACGGCGGCGGTGAACAGATCGGTGAGGCGGTGCACGATTTCCCGCCCGCGCGGGGGCAGGCGGCGGGCGAACACGTCGATGTGGATGTGTTCATGGCGGCGGCTGGCGATCATGGCGCCCACCATGCCCAGCCACAGCACCAGGATTCGCACCAGGGGATCGCCCCAGGCCAGCCCCGAGTGGAGGAAGTTGCGCAGCAGCACCTGGGTGACGGCGAAGCCGATGGTGGCGGTGAGAATCGACACCAGCACCGCCCCTTCCAGGCGCCAGAGCAGGCGGTGCAGCCGTTGCAGGGAGGGTGCCACGGGGATGACCGGTTCAGGGCGCGGCGCCGCGGCGCACTGCGGCCAGGGTGTCCTCGAGGAGGCGCATCAGGGCAGGATCGAAGTGCTCGGCGCGGCGCAGGTGGTCGCGGGCCCGGGCGGCCAGGGTTTCCCACTCCCGCCGGGCCTCGGGGGAGGGGGTGAGGAAGGTGATGCCCTGCTGGCGCAGGGCGGTCAGCGCCTGATGGTTGTCCTGGCGGTTGCGGCGATCGATTTCGCGGAAGGTCTGGCCCATCACCTCGCGCACGATGGCCTGGTCACCGGGGCTGAGGCGAGCGAAGGCGCGCTGGTCGATGATCATCAGGGCATAGCTGTAGAGCAGCGGCAGATCCAGCAGGTATTTCACCTGGGTGTGCCATTGCAGGGCCAGCGCGGCGATGGGCGGCGCGGCCACCGTGTCCACCAGGCCGGTCTGCAGGGCGGTGAGCACGTCGCCCATGGGCAGGGGAATGGGCTGGATGTCGAAGGCCTCGATGGCCTCCCGGGACATGCGATCGATGTCCGGCACCCAGGCCTTGTGCCGGCGCAGCTCGGCCACCGTGGTGACGGGCGCCTGCGAGAGCAGGTAGGCGAAGCCGCCTTCGGCGATGCCGAAGCTGACGAAGCCCCGCTTCTCCAGGCCGGCGAGGATGGGCCCGTCGAGTTTCGCGCGCACCGCATCCACTTCCTCAAGGTTGCGGAACAGCATGGGCAGGTTGTAGAGCTGGCTGTCGGGATACAGGGCGCTGATGGCGCCCGAGGCCACCGCGCCGCCCTGCAGTTGCCGCACGCGGATCTTGCGCAGCACCGCCTTGTCGTCACCCATCACCCCGCCCGGGTAGAACTTGAACTTCACCCGCCCGCCGGTGCGCTCGCGGATGGTTTTGGCCGCGGCGCGGAACTGCTGCATCCAGGAAGAGCCGTCGGGCGAGAGGGTGGCGATCTTGAAGGTGGCCGCGTGGGTCAGGCCCAGGGGCAGGAGCAGGGCCAGGACGAGCAGGATCCGGATCGGGCGCATGGCGTTTCCTCAGAAATAGTCCTCGGCCTCGGCCAGCAGGCGCCGGGCCTGCTGGCGGGCCAGCATGTTGAGCAGGGTCAGGCCGGGGGCGTACGGATCGGCTTCGAGCACCCTGTGCAGTTGCCGTTCATACAGCTTCCGGTCGAAGACCAGCCGCGCATAGTAGCGGGCATAGAGCACCCGGGCCGTCAGGTTGCGCCCGCCCGACAGCGCGATGGCCTTCTCGAAGTGGGCCCGGGCTTCCTCCGGCTTGCCACCCATGGCCGGCGGCACCAGAGAGGCCATCACGCCCAGATACAGGTGGGCGTTGCCGTGTTGCCAGCCCTCGTCCAGTTCGATCACCCGCTGCATCAGGGCCTTGACCCGCGGCAACTCGGCGATCACCGTCCAGTCGCCGGTATTGGCCTCGATCCAGCCGGCCCAGGCGCTGCCCAGGGTGTAGAGGGCGGGCAAATCGGCCCGTACCAGCGCGGCCAGGCGCGGCGCCAGTTCGGCAAAGGGCAGGGTCTGCAGATCACAGAGGCGTTCCTGCCAGAGGCAGGCACCGCGCCGGGCATAGTCGAGGGCGCGGGCCGCCAGGCGACGGCGCCGGTCGGGATCATGGACGAACACGCCGGCATAGGCCCCATAGAGGGCCGAGGCCGACTGCAGCAGGCGCGGATCGTCCGGGTTCTGGCGCACGCGGCTGTCGAGCAACACCAGGTAGGCCGGCAGGGCGCTGGCCACGGTGGCCGGATCGTCGTGATCGAGCAGCGCCTGGCCGAGCTGGTCGGCCATGTCGCCGGTGGCCTGGGCGATCAGCGAACCGCAGCCGGGCAGGCCGATCAGAAATGGCAGGACGAACAGCCAGCGCAGGCGGGACAGCAGGGGGGATCCTGATGAGCGGGCGGCGTCCATGGCCGTATTCTGCACCAAAACCCGACAGCGGACATCCTGCGGCAGGGCCCTCAGACGATTTACCTATGGGGGGCGGTGGGACTTTCTGGTATATGTTTTTCTGTCTCCACAACAACAAGCAAGAAGAAGGATTTCCCCTGCCGGGGGTCGGGATGAGGCGTGAATATCGCAGTCGTTGACGATGACCAGGAACTGGCGGCCCTGATCTGCCTGTGGCTGGAGCAGGCCGGGCACGTCTGCCAGGCCTTTCACGAGGCGGAGGACTTCCGGCGCGCCATCCTCGACAACCAAAACTTCGACATCGTGCTGCTCGACTGGGTGATGCCGGGGCTCGACGGGGAACAGCTTCTGCACTGGCTGCGCCGCCAGCCGGTGGGCAACCTCGCCGTGATCTTCGTCACCGCCCGGGATACCGAGGACGACATGGTGCGGATCCTCAACCAGGGCGCCGACGACTACCTGGTCAAGCCGGTCAGCCAGCGGGCCCTGCTGGCGCGGGTCGGGGCAGTGGCGCGGCGGTTGCCTGGCCGCCAGAACGGCGGGCGGCTGCGCATCGGTCCCTACGATATCGACGTGGCGGCGCGCCGCATCCGCCGCGGCGACGAACCGATCCGGCTCACCGACAAGGAGTTCGAGCTGGCCCATTTCCTGTTTCGCAATCTCGGCCGCCTGCTCACCCGCGAGCAGATCCTGGCCTCGGTCTGGGGCTACGAGGCCGACGTCAACACCCGGACCATCGACACCCACATCAGCCGCATCCGCAAGAAACTGCAACTGGTGCCGGAACAGGGCTGGCGCCTGGCTTCCGTCTATCACCAGGGCTATCGCCTGGAACAGGTCGTGGCCAGATAGCCGTTCCGAACTCCCGATCATTTTGGACGCTTGATCCAGCTTCCGGTACGCCTCAAGGGCTCTGTGCGAGTAGCAAACAGATGCCCAGGTATTCGGAATAACCATATGGCGGCCAGGGGGTGGGCTGGCGATTTTTCACCGAAATCCCCGCCGGGCGTGTATAATTCCCGCCCTTTTCCCCACCGAATCGTAATTCAAGGCATCCCTTCGTGATTGAGAACCTGCGCAACATCGCCATCATCGCCCACGTGGATCATGGCAAGACCACCCTCGTCGACAAGCTCCTGACCCAGTCCGGCACCCTCGAAAGCCGCACCGATCTTGGCGAGCGGGTCATGGACTCCAACGATCTGGAGCGCGAGCGGGGCATCACCATCCTCTCCAAGAACACCGCCATCCGCTGGGGCGACTACCGCATCAACATCGTCGACACCCCTGGCCACGCCGACTTCGGCGGCGAGGTGGAGCGGGTGCTGTCCATGGTCGATTCGGTGCTGCTGCTGGTGGATGCGGTGGAAGGCCCCATGCCCCAGACCCGTTTCGTCACCCAGAAGGCGCTGGCCCGGGGCCTGCGGCCCATCGTGGTGATCAACAAGATCGACCGCCCCGGCGCGCGCCCCGACTGGGTGCTGGATCAGACCTTCGATCTGTTCGACCGCCTGGGCGCCACCGACGAGCAGCTCGACTTCCCGGTGATCTACGCCTCGGGCCTGGCCGGCTATGCCGGCCTCGAGGCCGAGGTTCGCGAAGGCGACATGACGCCGCTGTTCGAGGCCATCGTCGAGCACGTGCCGGCGCCCGCCGTGGACGTGGACGGCCCCTTCCAGCTCCAGGTCAGCTCGCTGGACTACAACAGCTACGTGGGCGTGATCGGCATCGGCCGCATCACCCGCGGGCGCATCGCCCCCAACACGGCCGTGACCCTGATCGATCGCGAGGGCAACACCCGCAACGGCCGCATCCTGCAGATCCACGGCTTCCTCGGCCTCGAGCGCGTGGAGGTGGACGAGGCGGTGGCCGGCGACATCATCGCCTTCACCGGCATCGACGGCCTGAACATCTCCGATACCCTCTGCGACCCGGCCCACGTGGAGGCCCTGCCGCCCCTCTCGGTGGACGAGCCCACCGTGAGCATGACCTTCCAGGTCAACAACTCGCCCTTCGCCGGCCGCGAGGGCAAGTTCGTCACCTCCCGCCAGATCAAGGAGCGCCTGGAGCAGGAGCTGATCCACAACGTGGCCCTGCGCGTGGAGCAGCTCGACGATCCGGACAAGTTCCGCGTCTCCGGCCGCGGCGAGCTGCACCTCTCGGTGCTGATCGAGACCATGCGCCGCGAAGGTTACGAACTCGGCGTCTCGCGCCCCGAGGTGATCGTGCGCGAAATCGACGGCGAGCTGCAGGAGCCCTACGAGCAGCTCACCGTGGACGTGGAGGAGGCGCACCAGGGCGCGGTGATGGAAAAGCTCGGCGAGCGCGGCGCCGAGCTCAAGGACATGGTGCCCGACGGCAAGGGCCGGGTGCGCATGGACTTCCTCATTCCCGCCCGCGGCCTGATCGGCTTTCGCACCGAGTTCCTCACCGCCACCCAGGGTTCGGGCCTGCTCTACAACGTCTTCGATCACTACGGCCCCGTGAAGCCCGGCCACTACGGCCAGCGCAACAACGGCGTGCTGATCGCCAACGGCAACGGCAAGGCCCTGGCCTATGCCCTGTTCAACCTCCAGGAGCGCGGCCGCCTGTTCATCGGCCACGGCGAGGAGGTCTACGAAGGCATGATCATCGGCATCCACTCGCGGGCCAACGATCTGGTGGTCAACCCCCTCAAGGCCAAGCAGCTCACCAACGTGCGCGCCGCCGGCTCCGACGAAAACCTGCTGCTCACCCCACCCATCCGCATGAGCCTGGAACAGGCCCTGGAGTTCATCGACGACGACGAACTGGTGGAAGTCACCCCCGAAAACATCCGCATCCGCAAGAAACTGCTCAAGGAACACGAGCGCAAGCGGGCGGGTCGGGCCCTGGCGGGCTGAAAGCCCGCCAGGGCCCGACAGGGACGAGTGGCGAGGAAACAAAACCTCGGCCCTCGTCACTCGTCCCTCGGCCCTTTCCCTCAGAACGGTTTCCTGTCCCGCGTGTCTGTGTTTATATTCAGGTCGCTGCCAGCCTGACAAATCCCATAACGAGAACGTGGAGGAGATCGCCATGATTGGAAAGAAGAACATCGTCTTCGGGTTTCTGTATCTGGTTCTGACCGCATCCCTGGGCATCGTGATGGTGGACAAGTACGAGGACTTCGGCGCGGCCATGCTCGAGAAGCAGACGGCGGTCGGCCGCTTGCAGCAGCTCAAGGAAAACGGTTTCGAGGAAGAGCTGGAACCCCTGTCGGCCGAGCAGATCGCCAGGGCCAACACCGACGGCATCCTGGCCCTGAACAAGCTGCGCAACGAAGAGATGGGCATCGATACGCTCAAGGGCGGCCCCCATGCCCACGGCAACCTCGAATCCCTGCTCAACATCGCCGCCGGCATCGCCCTGATGTTCATTGCCGTGGCCCGCTGGTTCAAGCAGCTCATCTCCTGGCTGTTCATCCTCGGCGCGGTGTTCCATTCGGGCATGCTGTATCTTTCCCGGGCGCTGGATCAGGCCTGGGCCGAAAGCCTGCTCGTGGCCGGCCCGCCGCTGGTACTGCTGGCCCTGCTGACCATCGGCATCGCCGCCCTGATCGGCTGGCGGGGAGAGATCGTCCGCGACTGATGGAGACGCTGTACCCGCCCATCCAGCCCTACGCCGAACACCGGCTGGCCGTGGCGCCGCCCCACGTGCTGCATCTCGAGGAATGCGGCAACCCCGACGGCCTGCCGGTGCTGTTCGTCCATGGCGGGCCGGGGGCGGGGTGCGAGCCCTGGCACCGGCAGTTCTTCGATCCGGAGACGTACCGGATCATTCTCTTCGATCAGCGCGGCGCCGGGCGCTCCACGCCCCATGCCGAACTGGCCGGCAACACCACGGCCGATCTGGTGGCCGACATGGAGGCCATCCGCGAACACCTGGGCGTGGATCGCTGGCTGCTGTTCGGTGGCTCCTGGGGCTCGACCCTCTCGCTGGTCTATGCCCAGACCCATCCCGAGCGGGTCCTGGGCCTGATCCTGCGCGGGATCTTCCTCTGCCGGGCCGAGGAGATCCGCTGGTTCTACCAGGAAGGCGCCAGTCGCATCTTTCCCGATCACTGGCAGGACTTCCTGCGCCCCATCCCCGAAAGGGAGCACGGCGATCTGCTGCACGCCTACCACCGCCGCCTCACCGGCGACGACGAGGTGGCGCGCATGGCCGCGGCCAAGGCCTGGTCCCTGTGGGAGGGGCGCACCGCCACCCTGCGGCCGCGCCGCTCGGTGATCGCGCATTTTGCCGATCCCCACACCGCCCTGGCCCTGGCGCGCATCGAGGCCCACTACTTCGTCCACGGCGCGTTCCTCGAGCCGGATCAGATCCTGCGCGACGCCCCGCGCCTGGCCGACATCCCGGGCATTCTCGTCCAGGGCCGCTACGATCTCATCTGCCCCATGCAGAGCGCCTGGGATCTGCACCGCGCCTGGCCACGGGCCGAGCTGCAGATCGTGCCCGACGCCGGCCACGCCGCCAGCGAGCCCGGCACCGTCGATGCCCTGATCCGCGCCACCCGGCGCATGGCGCGGGAACTGTCGGCATGATCGCCCTGATCCAGCGCGTCACGGAGGCCAGGGTGGTGGTGGATGGCGAGACCGTGGGCGCCATCGACCGTGGCATCCTGGCCCTCGTCGGCGTGCAGAAGGGCGACACGGAGGCCGACGGACAGCGCCTGCTCGCCCGGCTGCTCGGCTACCGGATCTTTCCCGACGCCACCGGGCGCATGAACCTCGCCCTGCGCGACATCGACGGCGGCCTGCTGCTGGTGCCCCAGTTCACCCTCGCCGCCGACACCCGCAAGGGCTTGCGCCCCAGCTTCTCCAGCGCCGCGCCGCCGGCGAGGGGGCAGGCGCTGTTCGAACACCTCCTGCAGTCCGCCCGCGCCGCCTGGCCCCGCGTGGCCACCGGCCGCTTCGGCGCCGACATGCAGGTGCATCTGATCAACGACGGCCCGGTGACCTTCTGGCTGCAGGCCGGGCCCAGCGGAGAGACGTCATGAAACACCTGCTTCCCCTGATGCTGATTCCGTGGCTGCTGGCCTGCGGGGAACGGCCGGCGGCCCCGCCCGAAGACACCTGGCCCTGGCAGATCCGCGTGCTCGACTCGGGGCACAGCCGGGTGTTCGGCATCACCCTCGGCCGCAGCACCCTGGGCGAGGCGGCGGAGCGGCTCGGGCGCGGCTACAAGCTGGCCCTGTTCGAGGACAAGGCCGGCCGCTATTCCCTCGAGGTGTATTACAACGAACTCACCCGCGGCGGCCTCAGCGGCAAGCTGATCCTGGTGCTGGAAGGCGAACAGGCCGATCTGGCCGAACTGCGCCGCCGCGCCACCAGCCGCCAGGTGCTCGGCTCGGGCAACATCCGCTACACCCTGAGCGATGCCGATCAGCTCGCCGTCCCCTCCCGCCGCATCACCGGCCTCGACTACATCCCCTACGTGAACCTTGACCCGGAAGTGATCACCGCCCGTTTCGGCACGCCCGCCGAGCGGATCCGCCTCGAGGCCGGCCGCGAGCACTGGCTGTATCCCGACCGGGGCCTCGACATCCTGCTCGATCCGGAAGGCCGGGAGCTGCTCCAGTACGTGCCGCCGGCCGACTTCGCCAGACTCGTGCAACCGCTGCGCGAGGCCCAGGCAACCGCCACGGACAATAAATAGGTATGGGCAGACCGGCACGGTCTCCCGCATAAAAACGCCTTATGTGAGCGGCCAAAAATACTAATGCAACAATTTGGCAAATAGCGCTTTATTCGGGCAGGAAAAGTCGCTAAATTGTGCGTCTGCCGATGACCGCCCCCGCCGGCAGGCGCGCTCGCCTTCGCAGGTCGGGTCAGGGCGGCCCGCGGGGCACTGCAAGACCGCGGTCGGCACTCGAATAACAACGTTCTTAGCAGCACAGCTTCGTCGGGGAACACAACGCCATTCTTGAACCGTTCTAGGTGCCTGGTGCCATTAGTCATGCTTGTTTGTCGCAAAAATCATTGATTGGCTGCGATAAACGGAATGATTGATAATCGCCGAAAAATTTTGACTTAAAACAGGAGGTCAGCAAACGTCATGTTTACCAACAACCCTTTCGCCGGATTGGCAGGAATGGAACTGACAGGGTCGATCACGCCCGCCGTCATGCAGGGCTACATCATCCTGATGGTCGTCCTGGTCGTGCTGGGCACCGTGCTCGACATGATGCACAAGAAAAGTGCCAAGTTCTTCTTCGAGAAGTCGAAGAAGTGGGAACAACAGGCCAAGCGCCCCGTCAGCGGCGGTGAAAAGTTCGGCCTGCTGATCAAGACCATCCTCAGCGAAGTGCTGACCTCCTCCGAGTTCTGCTACACGCCTCGGCGGATCTCCCACCTCCTGACCATGTACGGCTTCGTCATCTTCGTGGTCACCACCGCCATGATCATCTTCGGCGCCGACACCAGCTCCGGCACCCTGCCGTTCTTCTGGCACCTGGGCGCGCTGATGCTCGCCATCGGCGGTTACTGGTTCTGGTTCTTCATCCGGGTCGACGTCTCGGCCGAAGGCCACAAGTGGTACCAGGTGCATCGTGACGACCTGTTCATCGTCTCCCTGATCACCACCGCCACCTTCGCCCTGCTCTGGTCCTTCTTCCAGAATGGCGGCTCGGAGGGCTGGGCGCTGCTGTTCTTCGCCCTGTTCATCATCTCCGCCACCACCCTGTTCGGCACCGTCCTGTGGTCCAAGTTCGCCCACATGTTCTTCAAGCCGGCGGCGGCCTTCGAGAAGCGCATCCGCAAGGCGGACGGCACCCGCGACAACCTGCCCGACGACTACGATCCGCGTGATCCGGCCGTCCAGGCCAAGTTCCCGGATCTGCCGAAGTACCTGGGCAAGAATCCGCCCAACATGGGGCTGGGTATCAAACGTGAAACGCCGCGCCATTACTGATCGATAAAGCAAGGAGTCAGAAAAATGCCAACTTTTGTATACATGACGCGTTGCGATGGCTGTGGCCACTGCGTCGATATCTGTCCTTCGGACATCATGCACATCGATACCGTCACCCGTCGGGCCTACAACATCGAGCCGAACATGTGCTGGGAGTGCTTCTCCTGCGTGAAGGCCTGCCCGATGAACGCCATCGACGTTCGCGGCTATGCCGACTTCGCGCCGCTGGGCCACTCGGTGCGCGTCAAGCGCGACGAAGAGAAGGGCATCATTGCCTGGCGCATCAAGTTCCGCAACGGCCAGAAAGACTTCGAGCTGGTCGCCCCCATCACCACCAAGCCGTGGGGCTCGGCCATCCCCAATCTGCGGGAAGTGCCCGAACCGACCCAGGAACAGCGCGACAGCCAGCTGCTGTACAACGAGCCGAAGTACATCCGCATGGATGACGGCGGTCTGCACACGCTGGAGTCGAATGGCCTGAAAATGAAAGCAGGGGTGTACTACTAATGGATCACAAGACTATCGTAGAAGACAACATCGACATCCTGGTGTGCGGTGCGGGTCTGGGTGGCACCGGTGCCGCCTTCGAAGCCCGCTACTGGGGCAAGAACAAGAAGATCGTGATTGCCGAGAAGGCGAACATCGATCGTTCCGGCGCCGTGGCCCAGGGCCTGTACGCCATCAACTGCTACATGGGCACCCGCTTCGGCGAGAACAACCCGGAAGATCACGTGCGCTACGCCCGCATCGACCTGATGGGCATGGTCCGTGAAGACCTGCTGTTCGACATGGCCCGTCACGTGGACTCGGCCGTGCACCAGTTCGAGGAATGGGGCCTGCCGCTGATGCGCGATCCCAAGACCGGCGCCTACCAGCGTGAAGGCCGCTGGCAGATCATGATCCACGGCGAGTCCTACAAGCCCATCGTGGCCGAGGCCGCCAAGAAGTCGGCCGACAAGGTCTACAACCGGATCTGCGTCACCCACCTGCTGATGGACGAAGCCAAGGAAAACCGCGTGGCCGGTGCCGTGGGCTTCAACGTCCGTACCGGTGACTTCCACGTCTTCAAGTCCAAGACCGTGATCGTCGCCGCCGGTGGCGCCTCCAACATCTTCAAGCCGCGTTCCGTCGGTGAAGGCGCGGGCCGCGTCTGGTACGCGCCCTGGTCCTCCGGTTCGGCCTACGGCCTGCTGATCGAGGCCGGCGCCAAGATGACCCAGATGGAAAACCGCATCGTGCTGGCCCGCTTCAAGGACGGTTACGGTCCGGTGGGTGCCTACTTCCTGCACCTCAAGACCTACACCCAGAACGCCTACGGCGAAGAGTACGAGTCCAAGTGGTGGCCGGAACTGCAGAAGATGGTGGGCAAGGAATACCTCGACCCCGAGGCTTCGCACCGCACCCATCGTCCGATCCCGACCTGTCTGCGTAACCACGCCCTCATCTCCGAGGTGAACGCCGGTCGCGGTCCGATCCACATGGTCACCATGGAAGCCTTCCAGGATCCGCACCTGGAAGAGATCGGCTGGCACAACTTCCTGGGCATGACCGTCGGCCAGGCCGTACTCTGGGCCGCCACCGACGTGGATCCCAAGAACGAGAACCCGGAGCTCACCACCTCCGAGCCCTATGTCATGGGTTCCCACGCCACCGGTTGCGGTGCCTGGTGCTCCGGCCCCGAAGACGTCTCCCCGCCCGAGTACTTCTGGGGTTACAACCGCATGACCACCGTCGAAGGCCTGTTTGGCGCCGGTGACGCCGTGGGCGGTACCCCGCACGCCTTCTCCTCCGGCTCCTTCACCGAAGGCCGGCTGGCGGCCAAGGCGGCCTGCAAGTACATCGACGACGGCAAGGCCGAAGGCATCGTGGTCTCCGAGAAGCAGATCGCCGACCGCAAGGCCGAGATCTACAAGCCGATGGAGCACTACCGCGTCTATCGCAACGAGATCACCGCGGGCGACGTGAATCCCAACTACATCAACCCGCGTCAGGGTCTCGACCGTCTGCAGAAGCTGATGGACGAGTACTGCGCCGGCGCCAGCGTCAACTACGTGACCAACGACAAGCTCCTGCACATCGGCCTGAAGAAGCTCAAGATCATGGAAGAGGATCTGGAGAAGCTGGCCGCCAAGGACTACCACGAGCTGCTGCGGGCCTGGGAACTGAAGCACCGTCTCCGCACTTCGGAAGCGGTCATGCATCACACCCTGTTCCGCAAGGAGACCCGTTGGCCCGGTTACTACTACCGTGGTGACGCCATGAAGCTCGACGATGAGAACTGGCATGTGCTGACCGTCTCCCATCGCGATCCCAAGACCGGGGAATACACGATGGAGAAGGCACCCTGCTACCACATCGTGGGTGAAGACGAAGAGTAACGGCATGTCCGTCTAGCCTGGGGCACCCGCAAGGCCTTGCCAAAGGCATTGCGGGTGCCTTTCCATTGTGGCTGCATGCAGTCCTGGCTTGTCGAGCGACCATTCCGCCATTTCAACAGAGTGTCCAACCGATAGATGAACATGACCAGCGAAGCGACCACAGCGAACAGGCAGAACATCATTCATCTGAGTGATGAAGAGATCCAGGAAGTCGCCCATCCCATGTGGGCGGACCTGATCAAGTATTCCAACAAGGGCCAGTACGGCAAGTTTGCACGCAAGTTTTCCTACAACCTGCTGTTCGGCCTGAATGAAGTCGAAATGGGCAAGCAGTTCGCCAAGAGTGAACTGGCCCGCAATCTCGACCCGAATTTCGATTACCTCGGCATCATCCGCCGGGGTGAGCACGTGACCGTGCTGTACCGCGTTCGCAGCACCAAGCGCGAAGGCGAATGGCTGGGCCGCCTGGTGCTCGGCTTCGAAAACGGCGAAGTGCGCATCTTCGGCGCGTCCATTTTCTGAGCGCGTCAGCCCGCCGCGTCACAAGAGGCATTCCGATTCCATCATGGCCAAAGAAGAGATCCCCCCGATCGAAGACGCCATCGGCAAGAACAAATACGTCGAGCTGATGTACAAGGTCATCGACAAGAAGACCGGCTCGGTACTGACCGAGGTGCAGTATCCGATCGGCTACGTGCACGGCGTGAACGAGATCCTGGCGCCGGCGGTGATGGCCGAACTCGAGGGCCGTCTGCCCGGCGACGTGATCGAGGTGCCCATCGACTGCAACCAGCTCTACGGCCCGCGCGACGAGTCGCTGGTGATCATCGAGCCCATCGAAAACGTGCCCGAGGAGTACCGCGAAGTGGGGCTGTCGATCCTGATGGAGAACGACCGCGGCGAGACCCGCACCTTCTACGTTACCCGGGTAGACAAGAAGTCGATCACCATCGACGGCAACAACCCCCTGTGTGGACGGGAAGTGATCTTCCGCCTGGAGATCAAGACCGTGCGTGATGCCACCGAGGAAGAGATCGAGCACGGCGGCAAGGTCGAGGAGGTGCCCAACGTGGAAGGCACCATCAAGGTGCCGCTGGCCTGAAGCAACAAGGCGGCATGGCAGAGGCAGCGAAGGAAAAACCGGCCGGCAAGCGGGATCCCAACGATCCCTGCCTGTTCTGCACCGACCCGCAGGGCGTGTCGCTGGAGAACGATCTGGCCTACAGCGCCCGCGACACGAATCCCGTGAGCCCCGGGCATACGGTGATCATTCCGCGGCGGCACGTGGCCAGCTTCTTCGACCTGACGGCCGAGGAGGTCGAGGCCTGCATGGATCTGCTGCGCCGGGAAAAGGCGCGGATCGATGCGGAGCATGGGCCGGACGGCTATAATGTCGGCGTCAATGTCGGCAAGGCGGCCGGACAGAGCATCTTTCATGTCCACATCCACCTCATCCCGCGTTACGCGGGCGACGTGGAGAATCCGCAGGGGGGCGTGCGGCACGTGATCCCCCGCAAGGCGCACTATTCGCGCCGCTGAACAACAACGTCAGCCTGAAGGGAGGGGCTGGCCAACATTTGTCTGACCTCCCGAACAGCCATTGAGGAGCATGATCATGAGCGAAGCACCGAAGACCCGTCCCAAGGTACCCGAAGGCCACGCCCGCTTCGTGCGGACCCGCCAGAAAGAGCCGACCGAAACCGGTTACGTCGGCTACGAAACCATCTGGGAGTCCTTCCAGAAGGAAGTGCCCTACACCACGCCGAAGAAGCCCTGAAGCCTCCCCGGCGCGATCCGCCCGGATCGCGCCCGCTTCACCCTCGCTTTTCCTCTGTGAAGGTCGGCCCTGGCCCCGGGCGGGGATCAGGCTGCGCCTGTCCGTCTTTCCGTGCGTTCCAGCCGCTCACCCACGATTTTGCCGACCAGCCATGACGGTGCCACTGCCTGCAGGCGCGGCGCAATCCGCCATGGCAAGGTTCCTCTTTGCCGGCTCCGCTGCGCTTGAGCCGACCTACATGGGTTCACGACCTGGTTGCGCCCCGCTCGCTTGGCTTCATGGAGCCTGGTAGGCCGGTTCAAGCGCAACGGAACCGGCATTTTCGTGCGGCGTGATGTGTCGGCTCCGCTTCGCTTGAGCCGACCTACATGGGTTGGAACACGACCGGGATGCGCCCTGCCCGCTTGGCTTCATGGAGTATGGTAGGCCGGTTCAAGCGCAGCGGAACCGGCATTTTCGTGCGGCGTGATGTGTCGGCTCCGCGTCGCTTGAGCCGACCTACATGGGTTGGAATACGACCTGGTTGCGTCCCGCCCGCTTGGCCTCATAGAGCCCCCGATCGGCGGCATCGAGCAGTTGCGCGCCAGTGTCCTCCGGCGGCGGCTGGTCGTTGTCGTCCAGCGAGCTGCAGCCGATGGAGACGGTGATCGAAAGTGGCGCCTCGCCAACGGCGAAACCGGCGCCGTGGGCCACGGCGAGGCGGATGCGTTCGGCGATGTCCATGGCCGCGGCGACGTCGGTGGCGGCAAGCAGCACGGCGAATTCCTCGCCGCCCAGACGCGCCAGCACGTCGTTGAGGCGCATCTGGCTCTTGAGGATGCCGGCCAGGTGCTGCAGGACGGCATCGCCGGCCGCGTGGCCGTGGCGGTCGTTGACCTGCTTGAAGTGATCGATGTCGAGAATGAGGCAGCTCAGGGGCGTGGCGTCGCGCCGGGCCTGGGCGATCGCCTCGCGCAGGCGGGCATCGAAATAGCGCCGGTTGTGCAGGCCGGTCAGCGGATCGAGCAGGCCCAGCCGGCGGACCCGCTCGTGGTTCAGGGCGTTCTCGATGCACACGGCGAGCACGCTCGCCAGCCGGGCCAGGAAGTCGCTGGCGGTGCCGGCGATGAACCGCTCGGGCCGGCGGCTGCCGATGGCCAGCTGGCCGAGTCCGCTCCGGCGGCGGATGAGCGGGAGCAGGGCGGCGGAGGCGATGCCGCTGACACCGGGAAAAAGCTCGGCCGCCTGCGCCGTGTCGAGGGGGCCGAGCCGCAGCGGCGCGTCCGCAGGAAGGGGGTGGTCGACGAGCAGCAGGCGCGGATCGGCGGGGCGATCCCGATCGGCAAGGATGCGCCGGATCTCGTGATCGGGATCGGCCAGGCGCAGGGAGATGGCGTCCAGCTCGAAGCGGCGGGGATAGTCGGAGAAGAGCACCTCGAGCAGTTTGCCGAGGCCGGCCGCGGCCATGAAGTCCACTTCCTGCTGCAGGAAGCGCTGCAACTTGTGCTCGTTTTCCTGGGCCTGACTGACGAAGGCCCTGAGCTGACGGCGGAGTCGTCGGACTTCCTGCGCGGGGTCCGCAGGCATCTCACACCACTTCGTGGATCACTTCCATGAGACGGGCCTGGCTGACCGGCTTGGTGATGAAGTGATCCATGCCGGCGGCGAAACACTGGTCCCGTTCGATGGTGGTGGAGTTGGCGGTCAGGGCGATGATGGGCACGCGCCGGCCGTCGGGTTCCCGGGCACGCCAGGCGCGGGTCACTTCGAGGCCGGTCATCTCCGGCATGCGCATGTCCATCAGCACCACGTCGAAGTCGTGACCGGCTTCCAGCGCCTCCAGGGCGGCGCGGCCGTTGTCCACGTGAGTGACCTCGTGGCCTTCCTGCTGCAGGAAGGTGGTGATGACCTTGGCGATGATGGCCGTGTCCTCGGCGAGCAGCACATGCAGGCGGTGGCCCTTGCCGGCGGTGTCGGCCTCCTGGCGGGTTTCGGCCTTGCGCATGGCGTCCTCGGCCACCGGCAGCGGCAGCTCGAACCAGAACAGGCTGCCTTCGCCGGGCGTGCTCTCGGCGCCGATTTCGCCGTACATGGCATGCACCAGCTTGTGGGAGATGGTGGTGCCAAGGCCGGTGCCGTGGCGTTGCTCGGCCGGATCGGTGCGGCACTGGTAGAAGGGTTCGAAGATGTGTTCGAGCTGTTCCGGCTCGATGCCGATGCCGGTGTCCCGCACTTCGAAACGCAGGCGGTTGAGGCCGTCCTGGCTGCGGGCGCGGCGGACCCGCACGCTGACCTCGCCCTGGTCGGTGTACTTGACCGCGTTGCTGATCAGGTTGAGCAGCACCTGGCGCAGACGGTTGTGATCGCCCATGACCATCTCGGGCACGTCGTCGTCGATCTGCCAGGTGAGCTTGATGCCCTTTTTCTTCGCCTGGGGCTCGAAGATGTTGATGACTCCCTTGATCACCCGTTGCAGATTGAAGGCCGAATGATCGAGCTGGTACTTGCCGGCCTCGATCTTGGACAGATCGAGCACGTCGTTGATCAGGGAGTGGAGGGTGACCGAGGATTCCTTGAGACCCTCGACGTATTCCTTCTGCAGGGCATCGAGCGGGGTCTTCTCCAGCAGTTCGGTCATGCCCATGATGCCGGTCATGGGCGTGCGGATCTCGTGGCTCATGGTGGCCAGGAACTCGCTCTTGGCCCGGTTGGCCCGGTCGGCCTCCTCGCGGGCGCGCTTGATGCGCGAGATCATCACGTCGAGGAAGAAGGGCAGGGCGATCAGGAACACCATGTAGGCGATCACATCGTAGATGTGGGACCACCAGGTGTCGGTAATCGAGAGCACGAGGCTGAAGGCCAGGATGGCCGCGGCGGTGGCAGCGAACAGCTCCCGGCGTCCGTAGCGCACCCCGTAGCCGAAGTAGATCCAGGGAAAGAACAGGAAGAAGGCCGAGAACGGTCCCGCATCGGTGAGCATCATGGCGATGGCGATGGCCCCGATGTCGAAGGGAATGGTGATGTAGGGCCGGATCTTCGAGCGGGGCACGATGAAGATGCTGATCATCACCGTCAGGGTGTAGACGAGGAAGAAGGTGGCGAAGATCAGATAGTGCTTGAAGTCGGTGGGGTAATAGTTGGCCTTCATCCCGGCGCCGATGAGCCAGGTGGCGAACACCCAGATCAGGAGCCGCGAGACCGCCTGGTTGAACTCCATGTTGTTCTTCAGGGGGGAGGGGCCGAGGCGGGCCAGGAGCTTGCGGATCGGGGCCATGGGAATGCGCGGGAACGGGTATAATGGAAACCGTTCCATCTTACCGGGCGCCCAGCATGTCTGCCAAGCGAAGTTTCCCCGATCCGGCGGCCCTGGCGCCGGAGGTCAAGTGTTCCCGTTGCCCCGGCAGCCGCTGCTGCACCTACGTCACCCAGGCCATCGACACCCCGCGCGCCATGGCCGACTTCGACATCCTGCTCTGGCAGCTCGCCCACCGGAACGTGGAGGTCTATCAGGACGAGGACGGCTGGTACCTGACCTTCCTCACTCCCTGCCGCTTCCTCGAGGCCGATGGCCGCTGCGGCATCTACCCCACCCGCCCGCAAATCTGCCGCGACCACAGCAACGACTGGTGCGAATTCGACGCCGACCCCGCCGACGACTTCAAGCATTACTTCCGTACCTACGAGGAACTCGATGCCTACTGCAGATCCCGTTTCCGGAATTGGGACAAGCGGTTCGAGAAGGGCAGAGGAAAGAGAAAAGATTGAAGTGGCAAGTTGTCAGGCGCTACTCCAATTTCTCCTGCCTCTTTTCTCTTTCCTCTGACTCACTCCGGCATGATTTCCCGAAAGTCCCCGATGGCCACGAATTCCGCTGTGTCCTTCGGCGGATGGCGGCTGTCGGGGGTCTTCACCGCCCGCAGGTGGGCGATGCCATGGTCGCGGGCCGAGCGCAGCACCGGCAGGCTGTCGTCGACCAGCAGGGTGCGTTCGGGTGAGAAGGGGTGGCGGGCCTGCAGGTGGTCCCAGAAGCGCGGATCTTCCTTGGGGATGCGGAAGTCGTGGGCGCAGACGATGGCGTCCAGGTGGTCGTGCAGGGCGGTGCGATCCAGCTTGAGCATCAGGGCCTTGTGATGGGCGTTGGTCACCAGCACGCGGGGAATGCCGCGCTGGCGCAGGCGCTCGAGGAAGGTCAGCACGTGGGGGTGGACGGCGATCAGGTGATCCACCTCCTGCTTGAGCAGGGCGATGTCCAGCCCGAGCTGCTCGGTCCAGTAATCCACGCAGTACCAGTCGATGGTGCCCTCGGCGTCGGCGAAGCGCGGAAACAGTTCGGCGCGGGCCGCCTCCAGGCTCAGGCCGTGCCGCTCGGCATAGCGGCGCGGCACGTGCTCGCGCCAGAAGTGGTTGTCGAAGTGCAGATCCAGCAGGGTACCGTCCATGTCGAGAAGGACGGTGTCGATTTGGTTCCAGTCGAGCATGCGGGGTGTCGCGGGCGGTGGGGAATGGCCCGTCACGTTACCGGAATCGCCGTCTCTGATCCAGACGGCCGGGCCTGCTAGACTGATCCGTGTAACCTGCCTCGACAGGAGGCCGCATGTCCATTCACCGCGTGCTCGTCGTGCTGTTGCTCCTGCCCGTGACGGCGCTGGCTGCGCCCGGCGAGGCCGAGCTGGAGCGCTGGCTGGAGAGCGATGCGCCCCTGCCGCCCTCGGTCAGTACGGCGCACGTCAACGAGGGCCGGCTGCACTTTCTGGCCGAGCCGCCGGGGCGGCCGGTGCACCATCACCGCCAGCATCTGACCATCGTCCCTTCCAGCCTGGCGGACGGCTGGGTGCGCATGGCCCAGTGCCACGAAAACCTGGATCGGGTGCCGGCCACCCAGATCGTGTTCCGGCCGGGGCGGGTTCGGGCGCTGCGCATCACCCGCACCGAGCACATCGGGCGCGCCCGGGTGGAGGGCGAGTCGGTACAACTGGAAGACGTGGGCGCCGGGGCCAGGCTGTGTCTGGAAGGCTGGACCCGGGCGCTCACGGCCCTGGCCGATGGCCGCTACCGCCTGTCCAGCGGCCCGTACATGCGCCGCTTTCTCGACGGCTACTATCCCATGCGGGTGAGTTTCACCCTCGATCATCCGGGGCTGGTGGTGGCGTCGGTCGCGCCGCCGCCCCAGCCGGGCTTGCGGGTCCGGCGCGAGGCGGGACGCCTGCAGATGGAGGCCTGGTTCGAGGGTCGCCTGGTCCTGGAGATCGAGCTGCGCCCCGTCTCCCCCTGATGGCAGATGGCAGGGGCGGGCGGGGGCTGGCACAATGGGCCACTCCCGCACACACGGATATGGCAGCATGACCCAGACAGCCACTTCGGAGGATCTGCAGGCCCTCCACGAGCCGGTGAAGCAGATCGCCTACACCGCCGGCCGGCGCATCATGGAGATCTACGAACAGGGCTTCGAGGTTTCCGAAAAGGCCGATCAGACCCCGCTCACCGAGGCCGACATGGCCGCGCACCGCACCATCGTCGACGGCCTGACCGCTCTCACGCCCGACATTCCCATCCTTTCCGAGGAATCGGCGCCAACCCCGTTCGCCGAGCGCCAGACCTGGCGGCGCTACTGGCTGGTGGATCCGCTTGACGGCACCCGCGAGTTCATCAAGCGCAACGGCGAGTTCACGGTCAACATCGCTCTCATCGAGGAACACGCGCCGGTGATCGGCGTGGTCTATGCGCCGGTGGTGGGCAGTCTCTACTATGCCTCGCGCGGCTTCGGGGCCTGGAAGAAATCGGAGCTGGAGGCGCCGGTGCGGATCCACGTGCGCGAGCACTGTCCACGGAAGGTGGTGGTGGCCGGCAGCCGATCCCATCGCAGCACGGCCTTTCAGGCCTTTCTCGACAACCTGCCGGACTACGAGGTGATCAGCATGGGCAGCTCGCTCAAGTCCTGCCTGGTGGCCGAGGGCAAGGCCGATATCTACGCGCGCCTGGGCCCCACCTCCGAATGGGACACGGCGGCCGCCCAGTGCGTGGTGGAAGAGGCGGGGGGTCGGGTCACCGACACCGCCATGCGTCCGTTGCGCTACAACACCAAGGACAGCCTGCTCAATCCCCACTTCCTGGTGTTCGGCGACACCTCGATCGACTGGTCCCGCTACCTGCCGGAGACGGAAAGAACGGCTGGCTAGTGCGTGTCGTGCACGGCTGGGATGTCCCTGAGAATGCAGGCTGGCTCAAGCGTAGCGGAGCCGGCAGAATATTCGAGCCCGTATCAGATCCGCCCTTGGGACCGGGAGAACCTTTCGTGACACGCCGTGGATACATCCCTGTAGGCTCGACGGCCGCATCCCTGCGGCCGACGGTCACGAAAGGTTCTCCCGCTCCCAAGGGCTCAGTGCTTGCCCTGACCACGAAAAATTCATCAGCAGACGAGCGCAGCTCCGCTGCGCTTGGGCTGGCCCACGATTCTGGTGGGTGTGGGACAAAGACCGGAAAGGTTGCCGATATCGGTGGTTTAAAGGACGCCTAGCGCGCGTCATACACGGCCATGATGGCCTTCAGTTCCCGCAGGACGGTTTCGCGTTCGTCGGGGTTGAGAGAGCGGAGTTCGGGCGGTGTCTGGCGCGCTTCGAGGTGGCGGATGACCTCGCGCACGTGGGTGCAGCCGCGGGCGCAGATGGTCTCGACGCAGGACTGCAAGCCTGGAGGCAATGGATTCATGGACGGCGGGACAGCGATTCGTGCAGCGGGCCGCGAACCTTACCACCATTTCCGCGCCTTGGGCAGGGGGATCGCGGCCGGGTTGCTCCTGCTTCTGCCCGGCGCTTGCGCCACGCCATCCCCGCCCACCCTGGCCGGCACCACCTGGCAATGGCAGGAGACCCGTGACGGTGAGGCGGTCGTTCTCGCGCCACGCGCCGGCCATGCCTATTACCTGATCTTCCGTGCCGAAGGCGGGCTGGAGGGACGGGTGGACTGCAACCGTCTCAACGGCCGCTACCAACGGAAAGACAGCCACCTGCGGTTCTTCGCCCTGGCCACCACCCGCGCCTTTTGCGGCGAGCGGTCACGGGACTGGCGCTACCTCGCCGATCTGGAACGCACCGCGGCCTTTCACCGCCAGGGGACGATCCTGGTTCTCATCCTGGACGATGGGCGGAAAATGCGGTTTCTTCTCAAGCCATGATTACCATGTTGGGTAAAATATTTGGTAATTTGTCCGTGATTTACCCAACAGGATAATCGAGATTGTCTCCAGCCCCGTTGGAGCGGCGCAAGCCGCGATAATCGCGAATACTTTGTTTACCTTAACAGGTAATTTTATTCGTATTTCCTGCTATATTATCCCTGTAAGGTAATCAAAATGCAGGAAAAACTCGACCAGCTCCTTTCCCAAATCCTCGCCGCCGCCCGCGAGCGGGGCTGGGATCAGAAAACCCTCCTGCGCCGCGCCGGCCTCGGCCCCACCACCCTGTCGAAGCTCAAGCGGGCCAGGGATGCCCGCCTCTCCACCCTGGAGCGGCTGGCCAATGCCGTGGATCTCACCCTCAGCCTGGGCCCGCGCGAGCCCCTGCTCGAGCATCTGCAGGCCCGCGATCTCTTCGTCAGCGGCGATGGCGACTGATCGGCAGGCGGTGATCTGGACCCGCCTCGGCGGCGAAGCCCGGCGCATGGGCCGCATCGTGGTCACCGATCGGGAATGCCGCTTCACCTACGACGCCGACTATCCCGCCAGCGGCCTGCCTGGCCTCGGGGTGCTCTATCCCCCGGAACGGGTGGCCGGCAACACCCTGGTCTGGCGGCGCTCGGCCTGGTTCGATCTGTTTCCCCAGCTCCAGGCCCACATCCCGCCGGAGGCCGAGGGCGGCTTCCAGCGCCGCCTGATCCTGCGCTACCTCGAACGCCAGGGGATCCGCCCCGCACCGGGCTTCGACACCGACTGGGCCATCCTCATGGTCGCCGGCCACGGCGGCATCGGCCACCTGGACGTGTTCGCCGACGACGACAGCGCCCGGCAGTGGTACGCGGCCCGGCCCGATTCAGAACTGTTTGCCGTGGGCGAACGCATCGGTTTTTCCCTGAAGCGCTTTCTCACCTGGCTGGACGAGGACGCCGAGGCGCTGATCGAAGCCCTCGGCCCCACCCCCAGCGTCGGCGGGGCCATTCCCAAGCTGCTGCTGTCGATCCCGAAAGCCGGCTGGGACGGTCGCGTGGGCCTGCCCACCCGCGGCCCGGCCCCGGATCGTCTCGACGTGGTCCTGAAGCTGGAAAAGGGGGCCTACCCCGGCATCGTGGCCCTGGAGGCCCTGGCGCTCGACGTGCATGCCGAAGCCGGCTTCGTGGTGCCCCGGCACTGGATCTGCGAGATCGGCGGCCTGCCGGCCATCGCCATCGAGCGCTACGACCGCGACGCCGCCGGCCAGCCCGTGTTCACCGAGAGCTGGTACGCCATCATGGCCTCCGGCGACCGGCGCATCACCCACCATTACAGCAGCAGCTATGACGCCATCGGCCATGCCATCGACGTCTCTCCCGTGCCCCTGGTCAGCGAGCCTCGTGAAGCCAAGGCGCACCTGCTCAAACGTCTGCTGCTGGCCTTCGCCACCGGCAACGGCGATCTGCACCTCGAGAACCTCGCCGTCGTCCAGCGCGACGGCTGGCGCGGCTTCTCTCCCGTCTACGATCCCACCCCCATGCGCGCCTTCCGCCGTCACGACCTCCTCGCCGCCATGCCCTTCGACGGCTACGGCGATTTCGATGAAAAAGGCCGGCCCATCGGCTTCGAAACCGCCCTCGTCAACCTCGCCCGCCACCTCGGCTTCCGCCGCCCGCAACTGGTCGAGATGATCACCGACACCCTCAATGCCACTGCCCACTGGCCCGACCGCGTCATGGCCCTGACCAGCGTCCCCGAGGAAAACCGCGAACACCTGTGCCGGATCACCCGCGCCATCCGTGAACGGCTGGAGAAGATGCGCCAAGCCCGTTGAGACGGTTCGGATATGGCCTTTTTGTCGTGACGCTTTCCCCGGAACGCGGTCCTGCGCCTTCATTCGGGTGAGATGCGCCTTTTGGTGCGGGCGGTGGCGGGGGCGGTGAGGGGATCGTCGGGCCAGGGGTGTTTGGGGTAGCGGCCCTTCATTTCCTTTTTGACCTGGGGATAGGTGTTTTGCCAGAAGCCGGCCAGATCCTGGGTGACGGCCAGGGGGCGGCGGGCGGGGGAGAGCAGGTGGAGCTGCAGGGGCAGGCGGCCGCCGGCGACGGCGGGGGTGTCGGTGCAGCCGAACATTTCCTGGAGCTTGACTTCCAGCACCGGCGGTTCGCGGGTGTAGTCGATCCGCAGGCGGGCGCCGGAGGGGACGGCAATCCGCGCCGGGGCCTTTTCCTCCAGTTCCCGGGGCAGGGGCCAGGGGAGCAGGGCGGCGAGGGCGCCGCGCAGATCGAGCCGTTCCAGTTCCTTCAGATTGCGCACGTTTTCGAGCTGCGGGCCCAGCCACGCTTCCAGGGTGGCCAGCAGGCGGGCGTCGGAGAGGTCGGGCCAGCCGGCGTCCGGTTCCAGCCTGCGCAGGTGTTGCACCCGGGCCTGCCACTGGCGCAGTTCGTCCGTCCAGGGCAGGCGCGCGAGGCCGGCGCGGCGCAGCCAAGCGGCGAGGGCTTCGCGGCGGGCCGCGGGCGGCACTTCGTCGAGAGGGGCGCGGCGCAGCACGAGGCGGCCCACCCGCCATTGCCGCTCGGCCCGGAAGCGGCCTGCGGCCTCGTCCCATTCGGCCACTTCGCGGACGGTTACCCGTGCGGCCAGCGGGCCGTCGAAGAGGGCCGGATCGAGCGGGGCGGCGAGGAAGATCCGATCCGTGCCGCGGCCCTGCTGGCGGCCGGCGTGGGCCACGGCCAGCCATTCGTGGCCGCGCAGGGGATCGTCCTCGCGCAGGGTGGCGGCGCGGCCGCCGGTGAGTTGGTAGGTGCCGCCTCCGGAGCCGCCGCGGCGGGCGATGCGTTCGGGCCAGGCGGTGGCCACCAGCAGGCCGAGCCAGCGGGGATCCTCGGGTTCGGCCACGGGCTCGGTGGCCTTGCCCGCGGCCAGGCGCGCCAGCCGCCGGGCCTGTTCGCGCAGGCGCCTTGCCGCTGCCGTGTCGGCGGCGCGCAGCCGCGCCAGGCGGGATTCCAGATCCGCGCTCTCGAGGTGGAAGGGATCCCGCTCGCCGAGCAGGGCGGCCAGCGCCGCGGCGGGCGTGACGAGGCCGAGACGGCGGCCGGTGAGCAGCAGGTGGGCGAGGCGAGGGTGCACGGGCAGTCCGGCCATGGCCTCGCCGTGGGCGGTGAGGCGGGGGGCGGGATTCCCGGCCTGCAGGGCACCGAGGCGCTCGAGCAGATCCAGGGCCTGCTGCCAGGCGGCCTGCGGCGGCGGGTCCAGCCAGGCGAGCTCGGCCGGATCGGCCACGCCCCAGTGCAGGAGCTGCAGCGCCAGCGGCGCCAGATCGGCCTGGCGGATCTCGGGTTCGTCGTGGGCCAGCAGTTGCGCCTGCTGATCTTCCGACCAGAGCCGGTAGCATACGCCGGGGGCGAGGCGTCCGGCGCGACCGGCGCGCTGGGTGGCCGCGGCACGGGAGACGCGGCGGGTGTCGAGACGGGTCATGCCGGTGGCCGGATCGAAGCGCGGCCGGCGGGCCAGCCCGCCGTCCACCACCACGGTCACGCCTTCGATGGTCAGACTGGTCTCGGCGATGTCGGTGGCGAGCACCAGCTTGCGCCGTCCTGGCGGTGGCGGGGCGATGGCCCGGCGCTGGGCCTCGGGCGCCAGATCGCCGTACAGCGGCACGAGATCGGTCGCGGGATGGGCTTCGAGCAGGGGCGTCACGGCCTCGGCCACGCGCCGGATCTCGGCCTGCCCCGGCAGGAAGGCGAGCAGGCTGCCGCCGTTCTCGTCGAGCGCCCGGCGCAGGGCGGCGGCCATGCGCGGCGCGATGTCCTCGCCGGGGCGCCAGGGGGCGTCGTAGCGGATGTCTACCGGGTGGCTGCGGCCCGCGCTGCGGAGCAGCGCGGCGTCGGGCAGGAGGTCGGCGAGGGGCAGGCCGTCGAGGGTGGCGGACATGATCAGGATCTTCAGCGGCGCCTCTTCGCCAAACAGCTCGCGGGCCTGCAGGGCCAGGGCCAGGCCCAGGTCGGCGTCGAGGCTGCGTTCATGGAACTCGTCGAAGATCAGAAGGCCCGTGTCGGCCAGGGCGGGATCGGCCTGCAGCAGACGGATGAGGATCCCTTCGGTGAGTACCTCGATGCGGGTGGCGTCGCTCACCCGGCTGTCGAGGCGCATGCGCCAGCCCACGGTCTCTCCCGGCTTCTCGCCCCGTTGCGCGGCCATGAAGGTGGCGGCGGCGCGCGCCGCCAGGCGCCGGGGCTCGAGCATGCGGATTTTCCGCCCGCCCAGCCAGGCGGCGTCGAGCAGGGCGGGCGGGACGCGGGTGGTCTTGCCGGCGCCCGGCGGGGCTTCGAGGATCACCGTGTCGGTGCGCTCGAAGGCTGCCCGCAACTCGGGCAGCACGGCATCGATGGGCAGCGCGTTCATTTCAGCCAGTCGGATAGCCCCTGCATGATCATGTTTACCGCCACCAGGTTCAGCAGCAGGCCCATGAACTTCTCCATCGCCAGCAGGCCGCGCTCGCCGAGCGCGCGCTTGAGGCCGCGTCCTGCCAGCAGGATCAGGGCCGTGGCGCCCAGCACCGCGGCCAGGGCGAAGGCGATGTGGGACAGCGGCTGATCCTGGCTGCGCAGCAGCATCACGGTGGTCACCGCCGCCGGTCCGGCGATGGAGGGCACGGCAATGGGCACCAGCAGGGGATTCTCCGCATAGCGATCGGTGAAGATGGCCTCGGCCGACTGGAAGATCATCTTCAGCGAAATCAGGAACAGGATGATCCCGCCGGAGATCCGCAGCGACGACTGTTCGATCTGCAGCCAGGCGAAGATCCGCTCGCCCGCCGCGGCGAACAGCAGCAGGAGGGCGAAGGCGAAGGCCAGCTCCCGCAGCACTGCCAGCCGGTAGGCCCGTGCCGGCAGCCTGCGCAGGATCGCCAGCACGAAGGGCAGGTTGCCGAAGGGATCGATGACCAGGAACAGCAGCAGGATCATGTCCATGGGTGGATGATAGCAGCCGCTACCGCTGGATTGGCGCCATTGGGGGATTTCTCAACGTCGGTCATTCAAGCGCCTGTTGGGCCGATATCGATTCGCCACTGATTCGTTGCCAGTTCGTCGATGGTGATGGGGAGGTCGAGAAAACGCTGGATGACGGCGCGGTTGGTGGTGGTGTGGCGGCTGGGCGGGAGGGTGGTGAAACCGCCGCTGCCGGCCAGGGCCAGCGGCAGCAGCAGTTGATCGGCGAGGTGGCGACCCGCGGCGACCTTGGCCCGCAGGTATTCCCGGGCGTCTTCCACCACCTGCAGGGCCACTTTTTCTGCCGGCAGGCCGCGTCGGCCGAGCGCGGTGAACACTTCGGTGAGTTCCCGGCTCTCCACGCACAGGCTGACGGCGTTGCCGGGGGAAGGGGCCCGGGGATCCTCGCGAATGCGCTGCTGGCTTGCGGGCAGTTCGAATGCCGCGGCGATTGTCCGCAGCTCCCGTTCGCCGATGTGGCGGGGGAGGTGGCAGAGCAGGGCCTCGGCCCGCAGGGCACGGACGGGACCGCGGTCATACAGGTGCAGGGGCGAGAGGCGGGCGAGGGGATGGATGGTGGCCCGGATTCGCCCCCCACCGGCAGGATGGAAGCCGGGCCGCTCCAGCTCGAGGGTGATGTCGGCCCCCATGCGCCGCAGCAGAGGCAGCCAGGCGGTGGCGAGAAACTCGAAGGGGGGTGCCAGCGGATTGTGGGTGCCGCCGGTGATGATCACCTGCGAAGGTTCGCCGGCCTGCAGCAGGGGCAGGAGGATGGTCTGCAGCACCAGGGTGGTACTGCCGGCGGTGCCGATGTCGAAACGGTATTCCCCGGCGCGAACGGGGCCGGGGCGAAAGAGGAGCGTCTGCGAGTCTGGCTCGGCCCCGCTGACCTCGGCATCGCTCACTGCCGCCGCCGCGCGCACCGCCGCCAGATGCTGGCGTTGCAGTCCCGGCCGCCGGCGGCGGGCGCGGATCCGTTCGATGCGAAAGGGGCGCCCAAGGCACAGGGACAGTGTGAGGGCCGTGCGCAGGATCTGCCCTCCGCCTTCGCCCATGGCGCCGTCGATGACGAGCATGGCGTCATTATCAGGGATTTTCATGGGGCGTCACGGGGCAATGGCCTGTCAGTCCCGTCGGCGTTGCAGGTGGCGGACGAGGAAGCGGCCAGGATGGATCCGGTCGAGGGTGTCGCGCAGCAGCGGCAGGGGTTCGTTTTCCAGCAGGGCGGCGATGTGCAGGGCGGCGATTGGGCAGGTGGCGAGGCCGCGGGCGCCGTGGGCGGTGGTGACGTATAGGCCGGGGAGGTAGCGGGCCGGCGGGAGCGCACGGCGCAGGGGGCCGTGGCGCAGAGCGGCGTAGGCCTGACGGGTCCAGGCCATGTCCGGCACGGGGCCGATCAGCGGCAGGCGATCGGGGCTGCTGGTGCGAAAGCCCACGCGGCCGCCGTCCACGGGAAACCGGGCCAGGTCCGGCAGGCTTTCGCGCAGGCGGGCGAGATTGGCCTGATGATCCTGTTCGCGCAGGGCCGGAGCGTGGCAGCCGGCGTCGAAGGTGGCGCCGATGAGGAGAAAGTCCTCCTCGGTGGGCGTGACGTAGCCATCACCGCTCACGGGCAGGGCCGGCCAGGCATTGCGGGGTGCTTGCAGCCAGCTCACCTGGCCGCGCACGGCCTGCAGGTTCCAGTGGCCGTCCGGCACCAGGCGCATGGCCTCGGCGCCGTTGGCGAGCACCACGTTGGGGGCGAGCAGAGGGCCGTCGGGGAGGGCGACTCGCCAGCGACCGTCGGCGAAGTCGAGGGCCTGCAGGGGCGTGCCGGTGCGCACCTCGATGCGCGGATGATCGAGCAGGTGTCGGCAGAGCCGCGCGGGCGTCAGCCAGCCGCCCAGCGGATAGTACAGGGCGTCGCCGGCGAGGGTCTGGCCGGCGCGAGCTTCGGCTGCGCTCCGGTCGAGCGCGATGACCACGTCCGCCGGCAGGGCGGGATGGATTCGGGTGACATGCCGGCGGCGGCGATCGAGCTGCAGCACGCCGGTCTGCCGGAAGCCGGTGTCGAGGCCGTGACGCGCAAGCGACCCCAGCCAGGCGAGGGTGTTGAGGAAGGCGCCCAGATGAAAGCGGGCGGAGGCATCCATCACTGCGTTGAGCCGGGGCATGAGCACGCCGGCCGGGTTGCCGGAGGCTGCGCTGGCGATGGCCTGCCGCTCCAGCACCGTGATCTCCCAGCCCCGTTCGGCCAGGGCGCGGGCGCAGGTGGCGCCGGCCAGGCCGGCGCCGACCACGAGGGCCCGGCGCTCGGAGGCGGCGGCGCGGGGCAGGGCGAACCAGGGAGAAGGGGCCGGCCTCGGGGGCGGGGCGTCGATCCGGCCGGCGAGCATTTCCCGCTTGCGGCCGAAGCCCTGACGCTTGTGGACGTCGAAGCCGGCCTCGAGCAGGTTGCGGCGCACCTGGCCGGCGGCGGTGAAGGTGGCGAAGGTGGCGCCGGGGCGGGACAGCCGGGCAAGCTGCGCCAGCAGTGACGGCTGCCACATGGCGGGGTTGCGGGCGGGGGCGAAGCCGTCCAGGTACCAGGCGTCCACCCGGGCGTCGAGCTGCGCGAGCAGGGCTTCGGCCTCCCCGAACAGCAGGCTCAGGACCACCCGGCCGCCGGCCAGTTCGAGCCGGTGCAGGCCTTCCACCGGGGGCGGCCAGGCACTCAGCAGCGTCTCGCGATGGGGCGCCAGTTGCGGCCAGGGCGCGAGGGCCCGGGCCAGATCGTCGCGGCGCAAGGGATGCTTCTCCACCGAGAGGTAGTGCAGACGGGCCCCGGCCGGTGCCTGCCGTTGCCACTCGGCGGCGGTGAGCAGGAAGTTCAGGCCCGTGCCGAAACCGGTCTCGCCGATGACGAAGCCCGTGCGACCCGCCCAGCGGGCGGGCAGATCGTTGCCGGACAGGAACACGTGACGGGCTTCCGCCAGGCCGTCCTCGCGGGAGAAGTACACGTCGCCGAAGTCTTCGGCGCAGGGGACGCCGTCGCGGAAGATCAGGCGGGCGGGTTCGATTGCTTGCATGGCCGTCAGTGTGGGGATGCCGGCGGCATGCGTCATGCCGGCGTCCCGATTGTGTGTGAAAATCGGCGGCGGGGCACTTGCCCCGGCGACCCGGAATGGCACCATGCACCGCAGCGAACGCCTGCGTTATCTGCTCAAGCATCCCCTGCGTTTCTTCTGGCAGGTGCTGCGCGGTTTTCGCGCCAATCAGGGCTTCCTGCTGGCCGGCGCGGTGGCCTACTACACGCTGCTGTCCATCGTGCCCATGTTCGCCCTGATTCTGGTGGGGCTGTCGCAACTGGTCGATCCGCAGGGGCTCATCGACACCCTGCGCGAGTACCTGCTGCTGGTGGCGCCGGCTCAGGCCGATGCGCTGCTGGAACAGATCACCGTGTTCCTGCAGAACTGGAAACTGGTGGGGCTGGCCGGCCTGGCGGTGCTGCTGTTCTTCAGCTCCTTCGCCTTCACCACCCTGGAGAATGCCATGGCGGTGATTTTCCACCACCGCCGGGCCCTGCGGCAACGGCATTTCCTGGTCTCGGCGATCATCCCCTATGCCTACATCCTGCTGCTGGCCCTGGGGTTGCTGGTGGTCAGCGCGGTCAGCGGCAGTCTGCATGCGCTGGCAGGGCAGAGCGTCGAGCTGTTCGGCCACCGCTGGTCGCTGGGCGGGGTGGAGACCGGGCTCATCTACCTGCTCGGGATCCTGGGCGAGATCCTGCTGTTGACCTCCCTATACATGGTGATGCCGGTGGGCCGGCTGGCCCTGCATCAGGCATTGATCGGCGGCGTGACCGCGACTCTGCTGTGGGAGATCACGCGCCAGGTGATGGTGTGGTATTTCACCACCCTCTCCTTCGTGAACGTGATCTACGGGGCCTTCACCACGGTGATCGTGATCCTGCTGAGCCTGGAGGCGGCAGCCATGATCCTGCTGCTGGGGGCGCAAGCCATCGCCGAGTACGAGCGGCTCTCGCAAGGGTAGCCGAGGCCCTTGCCCAGGGGTCGCCACAGAAAGTCAGGCAAACCCCGGCAGGCCGTCGCCTGCTCAGTGCTTGCCCGGCGCCAGGGCCTTGCCGCGGCGTTCCCAATGGATGTAGGCCTGCAGGGCCACCATCTCGTCCGAGTCGAGTGGCAGCGGCGCCGACTCCAGGGGATTGCGGATGCACCAGTTGATCATTTCGCCCAGCGTGGCGACCTTGCCCAGTTGTTGCTGAAACTTGGGATAGGTCTCGGGATGGGTGTTGGTGGCGTTGGGGTGGCACTGGTCGCAGGAGACGGTGTTGGTACTGCGCAGCCCGCCATGGAAAAGCCGTTCGCCGCGTTGTACCACGTGCTGGAATTCCTTCTCCCAGCGTTGCAGATCGGCGGCAGTGAATTCGTCGGCCAGGGCAGGCAGGGCGGGGAACAGGCCTGCCAGCAGGATGGAGCAGATCGTGGAGATTTTCATGTTGGTTCCTCCGCGGCTCAGTAGTGGTTCTGGGGTGGGATGCGCTTGGCCGGATCCTGGTAGCGGGTGTCTACCGGTCTGCCGGCTTCCGGGTCGAATACCACCGAACGGTTGGTGTTGTTGGGCAGCTGGTAATGCATGTCCACCCGTCCGCTATGCAGGTTGATGAATTGCCAGCCGGTGGCATCCCGCTCGAAGAAGGGATCGGCACGGTTCATGGGGACGGTGAGCTTGGCCAGGTGACTCTGGGCCTGGTTGTAGGTGGCCGGGTAGGGCCAGGGCCAGGCGGTGGCCATGACGGCGTGAAAGCTGATGTTGCCGATCTGGTTGTACTGGATCTGGTGTACGTGGCCGTAAATCACCGTGGCCTTGTCGAAGCGCTTGAGGAGGGCCTGGATCTGTTCGGCGTCTTCGGTCCAGAAGTTCCAGCCCTTGTAGATCTTCTGCAGAGGGGAATGGGAAAACACCACCACGGGCGTGCGGCTGCTCACTTTCTCGAGGTCGGCCCTGAGCCAGCGGCGCTGGGCTTCGCCGACCATGAAAGGTGAGCCGCGGGGATTGTCCAGGCGGGCCATTTCCAGCATGCGCGACATGCCGCTGTCCCATTTGCGGTGCATCCAGTCGGACCAGGTGAGAATGGAGTTGAGTACCACGAAGTGCACGCCCTTGTGGTCGAAACTGTAGTGATCGGGGCCGAGCTGGCGGCGCCAGTAGTCGCCCAGATCCAGATAGTAGTCATGTTCGCCCATCACGTAGTGCACTTTGCCGCGCAGCCCCGCCAGCAGTTCCAGGCCATGATCGATTTCCTCCCGCTTGCCGAGCTGGGCGATGTCGCCGCCGTAGACGATGAAGTCGGGGCGGGGATCGAGCAGATTGGCTTCGGCCACTGCACGGCGCAGGCCTTGATCCCAGTTGCGCACGAAGCGGTTGCCGTCGATGTGCGTGATGTGTGAGTCCGAGAGAAAGGCGAAGGTGAAGTTCTGCGGGTCGTTGCGGCCGAAGGCCACTTCGACGAGGCTGAGGGGCAGGGTGCCCATCGCGCCGAGTGCGCCGGCGCGTTTGAGGAATTCGCGTCGTGAAAGCCGTTTGTTGGACATGATGTTTTCCTCCTCCGGGGTCAGCGGCCGGCCAGGCGGGCCACGTCGGGGCTGGTCAGGGCGTTGAGGAAGGCCACCAGATCGGCCTTTTCCCGTGCGTTGAGATTCAGCGGGCGGATGCCGCCGCTGAGGAACGGCGAGAGGGGATCTTCGGGTCGCAACCGCCCGCCATTGTTGTAGAACTCCACGACCTCCTCGAGGGTGGCGAGACTGCCGTCGTGCATGTAGGGCGCGGTGAGGGCGATGTTGCGCAGCGTGGGCGTCTTGAAGGCGCCGACCTCGGTAAGATCTTCGGTAACGGCAAAGCGACCAAGTTCCGAGGCCGCCTTCTCGGCCAGTACGGTCTTGTCCACGTCCGCGCCCGCCCGCTTGGCGCGCACGAAGCGTTCGGCGATCTCCGCTTCACGGCCACGAATGGTCTTGAAGCCGACACCGATGTTGTGGAAGCGGTTGTCGATGAACAGGGCTGTGGTTTGTTCCACGCGATGGCAGGAGACGCAGCGGCCCTTGCCGACAAAGAGGGCGAAGCCCCGTTTCTGGGCGGCAGTGAGCGCTTTTTCGTCGCCGCCGTAGCGCCAGCGATCGAAAGGACTGTCGCCACTGATCAGCGTTCTTTCGAAACTGGCAATGGCCTTTGCCACGTGATCCATGGTGATGGCCTCCGGTGCCACTGCGAAGACTTCCCGGAAGGCCTTGCGGTAGCCTTCGTCGCTGCGGATGATCCGCAGAAGGGGCTGGTGATCGGGCAGGCCACCTTCCACCGGATTGATGAACGGCTGCCGGGCCTGGCCTTCCAGATCCGGTTCGCGGCCATCCCAGAACAGGCTGGTCATGTAGGCACTGTTGAGTACGGTGGGCGCATTGCGCGTGCCGGTGAGATTGCGAAAACCCTTTGACACCGGCAGGTTGTCGGCGAAGGCCTTCTTCTCGTCGTGGCAGGTGGCACAGCTCACCCGGCCGTCGGCGCTGAAGCGCTTGTCCTCGAACAGGCGTTTGCCGAGGGCGATCTTGGCCGGTGTCTGGAGATTGTCGGCGGGGATGGGAACCGGCGGCAGGCCGAGGGGCGTGGCGGAAAGGCCAGGGGAAAGCAGGAACAGGCCCAACAGGAGTGACAACGAACGCATCATGACAGCCTCCTCCTTGTTTGGATTTAATCTAAGACTAGTTCTAAATCTCGGGTTGTCAAGGAGGCAGGTGACGCAAAGCGTGGCGATTCAGGAATTCGGGAACCAGTTCTTGCGAAACGGCCGGTAGAAGGCCGGATCCTCGCTCACGGCTCCGCGCAGGCCGACCACGGCGGTGGCGAAGCGGCCGGCCCGGTGCAGGGTGGTCCCGGTGGGCCAGTCCAGCAGCAGGCCGGCGATGAGCACGCTGGCGAAGGCGTCGCCCGCGCCCACCGTGTCGATCACCGGCGTGGCGGGCTCGGGGACGGTACGCAGGGGCCGCTGGCCCGGGGCGTGGAGCACGGCGCCGCGCTCGCCGCGGGTGATGATCACCTGCTCGGCACCCGTTGACTGGTGCAGGGCCTCGGCCCGTTCGGCCAGTGGGCACTCGTCCGGGTGCAGGCGCCGCAGTTCGTCTTCGTTGAGTTTGAGCCAACGGGCGCGGGCCATGAGGGCCGTGGTCGCTGCGGTGGACCACCAGGGGGTGCGCAGGTTCACGTCCAGGAACAGGGGCAGGGGCCCCTGGAGCAGACGATCCACGGTGGCCGCGGAGGCCGGCGAGCGGCGGATCAGGGTGCCGGTATAGACCAGGCCGGCCTCCGGCAATGGCGGCAGGGCGTTGGGATCCAGCCGGTCCCAGGCCCGTTCGGCGAGGATGTCGAACTGCGGTTCGCCCTCTTCCAGCCGAACCCGGACTTCGCCGGTGGGCCAGTCGGGATCCGTTTGCAGGCCGCGGGTGTCCATGCCCCGTTCGTGCATGGCCGCGCGGATGCGCGCGCCGGCACGGTCGGCGCCCACCCGGCTGATCAGCAGGGGATCGAGGCCGAAGGCGGCCAGGTGCCAGGCCACGTTGAAGGGCGCGCCGCCGAGTACGGCGCGGCCGTCGGGAAACCGGTCGAACAGTACCTCGCCACACAGCACCGGGCGGGGTCGGGTATCGGGCATGTCACACTCCGGCAGGACGGGCCCGGCAGAATACCCCATGGCGCGCGGCGGGCAAAAAAACCGTCCGATTCGTGTTCATTTGTACCAAAGTCGAGTATAATGCGCGGCTATTTTGGCGCGCCGTCTGCGCCAACACCTTGATTATCCGGGAAAACGACCCTTGTTCGCGGCCGCAGGCCGCATGCGATCCAACCCTTCCAGAGTACCGACATGACTGATCTCAGCAAATACCGCAACATCGGCATCTTCGCCCACGTGGATGCCGGCAAGACCACCACCACCGAGCGCATCCTCAAGCTCACCGGCAAGATCCACAAGACCGGCGAGGTGCACGAGGGCGAGGCCACCACCGATTTCATGGAGCAGGAGCGCGAACGCGGTATCACCATCCAGTCCGCCGCCACCTCCTGTGAGTGGAACGGCCACCGTCTGAACATCATCGACACCCCCGGACACGTGGACTTCACCATCGAGGTCTACCGCTCGCTCAAGGTGCTCGACGGCGGCGTGGGCGTGTTCTGCGGCAGCGGCGGCGTGGAGCCCCAGTCCGAGACCAACTGGCGCTATGCCAACGAATCGGAAGTGGCGCGGATCATCTTCGTCAACAAGCTGGATCGCATGGGGGCCGACTTCTACCGCGTGGTCAAGCAGATCGAGGACGTGCTGGGCGCCAACCCGCTGGTCATGGTGCTGCCCATCGGCATCGAGGACGAGTTCAAGGGCGTGGTGGATCTGCTCACCCGCAAGGCCTGGATCTGGGACGATTCCGGCGATCCCACCAAGTACGAGATTACCGAGCCGCCGGCCGAGATGGCCGACCTGGTCGAAGAGTGGCGCGAGAAGCTCATCGAGACCGCCGTGGAGCAGGACGACGAGATCATGGAGAAGTACCTCGAGGGCGAGGAGCCGAGCCTCGAGGAAATCCAGAAGTGCATCCGCAAGGGCACCATCGCCCTGGACTTCTTCCCCACCTATTGCGGCTCGGCCTTCAAGAACAAGGGTGTGCAGCCGGTGCTCAACGCGGTGGTGGACTATCTGCCCAATCCCACCGAGGTCAAGCCCCAGCCCGAAATCGATCTGGAAGGCAACGAGACCGGCGAATACGCCATCGTCGATCCGGAGCGCCCGTTCCGCGCCCTGGCCTTCAAGATCATGGACGACCGTTTCGGCGCCCTGACCTTCACCCGGATCTACTCCGGGCGCATCAAGAAGGGCGACACCGTGCTCAACACCGCCACCGGCAAGACCGAGCGCATCGGCCGCATCGTGGAGATGCACGCCGACTCCCGCGAGGAGCTGGATTCCGCCCAGGCCGGCGACATCGTGGCCCTGATCGGCATGAAGAACGTGCAGACCGGCCACACCCTCTGCGATCCCAAGAACCCCGCCACCCTTGAGCCCATGGTCTTCCCGGATCCGGTGATCTCCATCGCCATCGCCCCCAAGGACAAGGCGGCCTCCGAGAAGCTGGGCGTGGCCCTCGGCAAGATGGTGGCCGAGGACCCTTCCTTCCGCGTCGAGACCGACGAGGACTCGGGCGAGACCATCCTCAAGGGCATGGGCGAGCTGCACCTGGACATCAAGATCGACATCCTCAAGCGCACCCATGGCGTGGAGGTGGAAGTGGGCGCCCCGCAGGTGGCCTACCGTGAAACCATCACCCAGCGGGTCGAGGACAGCTACACCCACAAGAAGCAGACCGGCGGCTCCGGCCAGTTCGCCAAGATCGACTACATCATCGAACCGGGCGAGCCGGGCAGCGGCTTCCAGTTCGAATCGCAGGTCACCGGCGGCAACGTGCCGCGGGAGTTCTGGCCTGCGGTCGAGAAGGGCTTCCAGACCAGCATGGAAAAGGGCGTACTCGCCGGCTACCCGACCCTGGACTTCAAGGTCACCCTGGTGGACGGCGGCTACCACCCGGTGGACTCCTCCGCGGTGGCCTATGAAATCGCCGCCAAGGCCGCCTACCGGCAAACCATGCCCAAGGCCGGCCCGCAGCTCATGGAACCGATCATGAAGGTTGACGTGTTCACCCCCGAAGACCACGTGGGTGACGTGATCGGCGACCTCAACCGCCGCCGCGGCATGATCAAGTCCCAGGAGCCGGGGGCCACCGGCGTGCGCATCAAGGCCGAAGTGCCGCTGTCCGAGATGTTCGGTTACATCGGCGATCTGCGCACCATGACCTCCGGTCGCGGCCAGTTCTCCATGGAGTTCCTCCACTACATGCCGTGCCCCAAGAACGTGGCCGACGAAGTGATCAAGGAAACCCTGGAGCGCCAGGCCAAGGCAAGCTGAAGCCTGCGGCCTGCGCCGCGGACACGGGCCGGGTCGCGCAAGCGGCCCGGCCTTTTTTCGTGTGGGCAGCGTGTCTTGGGTCGTCCGGCAGTTCGTGGCAAGATGAAAATCTCGAACGGAGAGAAAAGCGATGGACAGTAAAGCGGCTGAAATTCGTCTCACGGCCTATTCCCACGGTTCCGGCTGCGGCTGCAAGATCGCGCCGGCCACGCTGGAGACCCTGTTGCGGACGGAGGCGGCGCAGTCGGTGCCCGAGGCCCTGCTGGTGGGGAACCACACCCGGGACGATGCCGCGGCCTGGGACCTGGGCGACGGGCAGGTGATCCTCTCCACCACCGATTTCTTCATGCCCATCGTGGACGATCCTTTCCGTTTCGGTCAGATCGCCGCCACCAATGCCATGAGCGACATCTATGCGATGGGGGGGCGGCCGCTGATGGCGATCGCCATCTTTGCCTGGCCGCTCGACAAGCTGCCGCCGGAGGTGGGCCGCGAGGTCATCGCCGGCGGCCGTGCCGCCTGCGCCGAGGCGGGCATTCCGCTGGCCGGGGGCCATTCCATCGATGCCCCGGAACCCATCTTCGGTCTGGCCGTGACCGGCCTGGTGCGGCGCGAGCATCTGCGACGCAACGATACCGCTGGTCCGGGCGACCACCTGTTTCTCACCAAGCCGCTTGGCATCGGCATCCTCTCCACTGCCCAGAAGCAGGGAAAGATCGCCGCCGCGGATCTGCAGCTTGCCGTGGAGCAGATGTGCACGCTCAACCAGGCCGGCAGTGCCTTCGCGACGCTGGAGGCTGTCACCGCCATGACCGACGTGACCGGATTCGGCCTGCTCGGTCATCTGGCGGAGATCTGCCAGGGCAGTGGCGTGGGGGCGCAAATCGAATGCGAGCGGGTGCCGGTGATGCCGGCGGCGCGGCGGTATCTGGCCGAAGGCTGTGTTCCCGGAGGGACGCAGCGCAACTTCGACAGTTACGGGCAGCATATCGGACCCATGAGTGACGCGCAGAAGGCGCTGCTGTGCGATCCACAGACTTCGGGCGGGCTGCTGGTGGCGGTGCGCGAGGGGGGTGTCGAGGCCTTCCTGGCGCTGGCGCGGGAACACGGACTGGAACTTGAATCGATCGGCCGTCTCACCGAGGCGGGTGATCCCCTCATTCGCGTCACATGAGCGAACTGCCCCTGTTCGACGACTTCGAGCGCATCGTGCTGGAGGCCCGTCCGCTCATCGATACCCGGGCGCCGGTGGAGTTCGCCGAAGGGGCCTTTCCCGGCGCGGTGAATCTGCCGCTGATGACCGACGAGGAACGCGCGCAGGTGGGCACCTGCTACAAGCGGCAGGGCAACGCGGCGGCGGTGCGTCTCGGCCACGAACTGGTGAACGAGACGGTGCGCCGCCCGCGCATCGCGGCCTGGGCCACGTTCTACCGGGAACACCCCAACGCCCTGCTGTACTGCTTCCGCGGCGGCCAGCGTTCGGCCATCGCTCAGCGCTGGCTGGCCGAGCACGAGGGGCAGGTGATTCCCCGCCTGGCCGGCGGTTACAAGGCCTTTCGCCGCTACCTCCTCAACCAGCTCGAAGGCGAGTTGCCTGCCTGGCTGCGGGAGCGGCCCCGTTTCGTGCTCGCTGGCATGACCGGATCCGGCAAGACCCGGCTCTTGCGGCATATTCCCCACAGCATCGATCTCGAGGCCATCGCCCACCATCGCGGCTCGGCCTTCGGCCGGCATCCCGATCCGCAACCGACCCAGATCGCCTTCGAGAACGCCCTGGCCTACGCCCTGATCCGCTATCGCCACGAGGCCCATCCCTGGCTGCTGTTCGAGGACGAAGGCCGCAACATCGGTGCCCGCTATCTGCCGCCGCCCCTGCATGCGGCCCTGTACGAAGGGGCGTCGCGGATCGTGCTGGAAGCACCCTTCGAATCCCGGGTGGACATTACCTTCGACGAATACGTGCGCGAGGCCCAGGCCGAATATCGCCGCCGCCACCCCGATGCCGGCTTCGAGACCTGGCGTGCGGCCATGCAGGAGAGCATGCGGCGGATCCGCAAACGCCTGGGCGGCGAGCGCCATGCGCGGCTGATCAGCCTGTTCGATGCGGCCTGCGAGGCCCAGTTGCGGCAGGACGACGTCGATGCCCACCGCGACTGGATCGCCTTCCTGCTGCACGAATACTACGATCCGATGTATCGCTACCAGCTCGAGCGCAATCCCCGGCCGGTGATCTTCCGGGGCGAGGCGGCCGCGATCCGCGCCTGGCTCGAGACGCAGGCAACCTGACACCGGCTGACAGCCCGGGCCGGTTGTGCCGGGGCTGTGCCATACTCCCGCAGGAACGCGGAGGAGAAACGGCATGGCGCTGGTTCGACTGTTTCGGATTGGTATGGCCTTCTGGGGGTATCTGTTCTGGCTGCTGCTGGTGCGTCTGCATCTGTGGCGGCCGAAGGAGACGCCGGCGCGGCGGCTGAGCCGCCTGCTGGAGCGTCTTGGCACCACCTTCGTCAAGCTCGGTCAGGCCGTGGGCCTGCGGCGGGATCTGTTGCCCGAGGCATATGTGCAGGCCCTGGAAAGCCTGCAGGATCAGGTGGCGCCCTTCCCCGGCGAGCTGGCCGTGCGCGAGATCACGCAGGCCCTGGGGGCGCCGCCCGATAGGCTGTTCGCTGCCTTCGATCCCGAGCCGCTGGCCTCGGCGTCCATCGCCCAGGTGCATTGTGCACGCCTGCATGACGGCACCGAGGTGATCGTCAAGGTGCGACGCCCCGGGATCCGTCAGCAGGTGGCGCAGGACCTGCGTCTGCTGCGGCTTGCCGTGCGCACCTTTCAGGCGTTGTTGCCCTTCCTGCGCCGTTATCGCCTGCTCGAGCTGCTGGACGAGGCGGCCCAGAGTCTGCGCCAGGAGATGGACTTCCGCCAGGAGGCTCGCTCCATCCAGCGGTTTCGCGAAGCCTTTGCCGACTGGGAGACGATCAACGTGCCGGCGGTGTTCGAGGAACTGTCCACCGAATCGGTTCTGGTGCAGGAACACAGCGGCGGCCGACGGGTGGACGATCCGTCCCTGCGCGAGGCGGGGCCACGCCTGGCCCGCCACTTTCTCGAGGCCTACATGCACCAGTTCTTCGTGCTTGGCCTGTTCCATGGCGATCCGCATCCGGGCAACCTGTTCATCATGGACGATGGCCGGATCTGTTTTCACGACTTCGGCCTGGTGGGCTTCCTCGATCGGGATACCCGGCGCAGCCTGGCGGCCTTCATGAGCGCCTTCGTCCAGCAGGACGCCGACTGGCTGCTCGATGCCTATCGCGATCTGGGTATCCTGACGCCGGCGCTGGACGAGCGGCGCTACCGGGCCGGGCTCGAGAAACTCCTGGCCGATTACGCCCGCCTGCCGCTGAAGGACTGGTCCTTCGCCGAGGCCTTCATGCGCCTGGTCAGACTGGGCCAGGGGCGGGACGTGCGCCTGCCGCGCAATCTGCTGATCTTCATGCGCACCCTGTTTCTCATGGAAACCACGGTGCGCAGCCTGGATCCCGGCTTCAACCTGGTGGACGGCCTGAGCGAGCAGGTGGAAAAGGTGGCGAAGCAGGCGACCCGGGAACAGATGGGGCGGGGCCGCGAACGGCTTGGTTTCGAGGCGGGCGTGACCCTGCAGGATCTGCCCAACCTGCTGGGCAAGGGGCTGCACAAGCTGCGCCGGGACGGGGTCGAGATCCGCCTCAATCACCAGGGTCTCACGGAGCTGGAGCGGCACCTGGATCGGGCCAGCAACCGCCTGGCACTGGCCCTGGTCACCCTGGGCCTCTACATCGCCAGCGCCCTGCTGATGCAGATGGAGGCCGGACCGCGCCTCTGGGGCATGCCCCTCACGGCCATGCTTGGCCTGGGGCTGGCGCTGGGGTTCACCCTCAGGCTGGCCCTGGCCATTCGTCGTTCCGGGCGGCTCTAGCCTGGATATGGCACCAAGTCGAGGACGGACGAAAAACCGTTGCGTAATAAAGCTTTGTTGAGATTGGTAGACGATTTTTCCAGAGGCGCTTTGTTCCGCCCGTCCTCTGCGCCGGCCCTTGCGGCTTTGGTGGCAGATCTTCCCTGGTCTGCCCCCTGCGGGCGCGCTTTGCGTAGCCGTTCGTAGGGGGGAGGAGACTAGCCATGGGGAATCGACTGGGCATCGACGGTTGCGCTGCCGGCTGGTTTGTCGTGGCGCTGGGGGAGGATGGCGAGATCCGCTGGCGTTGTGAACGTATGCTGGTCGAGGTGTTAGAGGGGGAGAGGAGGCCCTGGCTGGCCCTTATCGACATGCCCGTGGGGCTGGCGCGAGGAGCGCGGGAGTGTGACCGTCTGGCCCGTGCGCGCCTGGGTACCCGGCGCAGCAGTGTGTTTTCGCCACCGGCACGCGCCACTCTGGCCGCCCGCGATTACGCCGAAGCCCTGCGTCTCAACCGTCAGCACGCTGGCACCGGCCTGTCGAAGCAGGCCTGGAACATCGTGCCGAAGATTCGCGAAGTGGATGCGCTGCTGCAGGCACAGCCGGCGTTGCGCGGTTGCTTGCGCGAGAGTCATCCGGAACTGGCGTTCGCTTCGCTCAATGCAGGCGAGCCGATGGCGCACAACAAACGCACGGCGTCGGGCCGCGAAGAACGCCTGCAGCTACTGGAAGCCCGTTTGCCGGCAGCGCGGCGCTTTCTCGAAGACGTTCTGGCAAGCACCCGGCGTCGGGAGGTGGCGGCCGACGACGTGCTCGATGCGCTGGTGCTGGCGGTGCTGGCCCGGGAAGGAGAGGGGCGGCTGGCCACCCTGCCTGCGCAACCGCCACGGGACGAAACCGGGTTGGCGATGGAGATGGTGTATCGGGAATGGGAGGGCTGGGGGCAGACCTGTACACGCCGCGGATGATGGGTGGAGGCGCGGCGCAAGCCGCGATGAATGGGGAGCCATGAACGCGGGTGTTCTCGTCCCTTGGCCCTCGTCACGCGTTTCGGCATGGTGGGTCGCGACTTGCGCCGCTCCTCCGGGGGGAGCACATTCAAAGTCGCCGGTGAGATTCAGGTGCGGCGGCGGACCTCGGTGACGTTCGGGAGCTGGCCGAGGCGGGCCAGGACGCGGCTGAGCACGCCGAGATCGGGCACCTCCACGGTGATCACCATGTGGGTGGTGTGGGTGCGGCGCCGGGTGGTGGTGTTGACGGCGGTGATGTTGAGCTTTTCGTTGGCCAGCACGGTGCTCACGTCGCGCAGCAGGCCCTGGCGGTCGAAGGCCACCAGTTCGATGTCCACGCTGTAGTGGCCGGCGGCCTGTTCCGGGCCCCAGTCCACTTCCACCAGCCGTTCCGGGTGTTCCGCCACCGTATGCAGGACGTTGTGGCAGTCGCGGCGGTGGATGGAGATCCCTTGGGTTCGGGTCAGGTAGCCGACGATGGGATCGCCCGGGACCGGTTTGCAGCAGCGGGCGAACTTGGTGAGCAGATCGCCCACGCCGTGCACCTGGATCTCGCCGCCGTGCCGCGGCTCGCGCGGTTCGCGCAGCACGGGGGCGGTGGGTTCGTCCGTGGCCGGGGGCGGGGGGGCGAGCAGACGCTGGGCCGCGTTGACGATCCGTGCGGGCCGGATCTCGCCGATGCCCACCTGGGCGAGCAGATCGTCCACGCTGTTGCGCCCCAGTTCGCGGGCCAGTTTTTCGTAGGCCACGTCGCCCAGGCCCACGCGGCGCAGCTCCCGCTCCACGATGGCGCGGCCGGCGGCCACGTTCTGTTCCTGGTTCTGGCGGCGGAACCAGTGCTGCACCTGGTGGCGGGCGCGGCTGGTGGCCAGGTAGCCCAGGGCCGGGTTGAGCCAGTCGCGGCTCGGGCCGCCTTTCTTCACGGTGAGGATTTCCACCCGGTCGCCGGTGGCGAGCTTGTGGGTGAGGGGCACCATGCGGCCGTTGACCTTGGCTCCCCGGCAGCGGTGGCCCACCTCGGTGTGGATCCGGTAGGCGAAGTCGATGGGCGTGGCCCCGGCGGGCAGATCGATGATCCGGCCCTGGGGCGTGAACACATAGACCCTGTCGGCGAACACTGCCGACTTGAACTGGTCGACGAATTCGCCGGCGCCGCTGACTTCGTCCTTCCATTCCAGCAGTTGCCGCAGCCAGGCGATCTTCTCGTCGAAGTCGCTGTCGGACTGCGCGCCTTCCTTGTAGCGCCAGTGGGCGGCCACGCCGTATTCCGATTCCCGGTGCATCTCCCAGGTGCGGATCTGCACTTCCACCACCTTGCCTTCGGGGCCCACCACGGCGGTGTGAATGGAGCGGTAGTGGTTTTCCTTCGGGGTGGCGATGTAGTCGTCGAACTCGCCCGGCAGGTACTGCCACTGGGTGTGCACCACGCCCAGCGCCGCATAGCATTCGGGAATGGTGTCCACGTAGATCCGCACCGCGCGCACGTCGTAGATCTGGTGGAAGGCCTGGCGCTTGCGCTGCATCTTCTTCCAGATGCCGTAGATGTGCTTGGCCCGACCGCGGACCTCGGCATGGATGCCGACCGTGTCCAGCTCCTGTTGCAGGTGTTCGACGAAGCGGGCGATGTAGGCGTCCCGCTCCACCCGGCGTTCGGCGAGCTGGCGGGCGATGGCCCTGTAGGCGTCCGGGTTCAGGTAACGGAAGGCCAGATCCTCCAGCTCCCACTTGATTTGCCAGATCCCGAGCCGGTTGGCCAGCGGGGCGAAGATGTCCATGGTTTCGCGGGCGATGCGCTGCTGCTTGTCCGGCGGCAGGGCCTGCAGGGTGCGCATGTTGTGCAGGCGATCGGCCAGCTTGATGAGGACCACCCGCACGTCTTCGGCCATGGCCAGCAGCATCTTGCGCAGGTTCTCGGCCTGCAGATGCTCGCGGCTGTCGCGGCCGTCCTCGCGCAGGCTGGAGATCAGGGCCATCTTGGTCACGCCGTCCACCAGGCGGGCCACGTCCTCACCGAAGCGTGCCCGGAGGTCGTCGAGGGTGACGTGGGTGTCTTCCACCGTGTCGTGCAGCACGGCGGCAATCAGGGTATCGGTGTCGAGGTGCAGTTCGGCAAGGATGCTGGCCACGGCCAGCACGTGACGCACGTAGGGCTCGCCCGAGGCCCGGGTCTGGCCGGCATGGGCCGCTTCGGCCAGGGCGCAGGCGTCGTTCAGGCGTGCGAGTTCGGCCGGCGCGAGACGCGCGCGCAGGCTGGCGAGCCATTCGGTCGCCTCGGACGGGGCCTCCGCGGCGAGCTGGGACTGTTTGCTGGCGGTGCTGACCATGTGTTCATTATGACAGCATCGGCGGGCAAAGGTTTGCTGACGGCAGATACAAGGGGAAAGGGACAAGAGGAAAGGGAAGTCGGTAGGGCGGCTCAAGCGTAGCGGAGCCGCCATCTCGGGATGACGCGGTTGTTGCCGGCTCCGCTGCGCTTGAGCCGGCCTACACCAGCCCCACACCGGCGCCGTTTGTGTCAGCACAATTTCGAGACGTTTAATACAAGGGGAAAGGGAAGGATGTGCCGGAGTCGCGGGCGGGGTTAATAGCGCCGGCGGCCGCGGCCGCCCTTGCGCGGGGCTTCGAAGCGGACCTTGAGCATCCGGCCCTCGAAGGACTTGCCGTCGAGTCCGGCGATGGCGGCGCGGGCTTCATGGCCTTCCATTTCCAGGAAGCCGAAGCCCTTGCACTGGCCGGAGAAGAGATCCTTGACCAGCCGCAGGGAGCGTACGGTGCCGTAGGGGGCGAACAGTTCGGTCAGGGATTCCTCGGTGGCGGTGGGCGGCAGGCTGCCGACGAAGAGTTTTTTCATGGCGGGGGTCCCGTGGCGGAGGCGGAAAACAAAAACCCCGCGACGAAGCGCGGGGTTTTGCGGGCAAGCGGGTTCGGGCTCAGGCCTGAACGTTCTTCGCCTGCGGACCCTTGGGACCGTTTTCCACTTCGTAGGAGACCTGCTGGCCTTCCGCCAGGGTGCGGAAGCCTTCGGAGGCGATTGCGGAGAAATGGACGAAGACGTCGGCGCCGCCGTCACTCGGGGCGATGAAGCCGAAACCCTTGGATTCGTTGAACCACTTTACAGTGCCTGTAGCCATGTTGATTACCTCAGTAATGGTGTTGATAAAGGTTGGAATGTTACGAATCTTGCGAGGCATTCAACAGGAGAAAGCAGGAACTGAAAACTTCTGAGGAAAACCGGTAGAGAATGTAACTGCACAGCAGTGTAGCAGCTTTTTCCGGGAAAGGGGGGAAAAGGCGAATTATTTTTGGTTTGCCGACTCCCCTGCGGGGAGCCGGCGAACCGCTTGTCTCACTTGACGGTGATCTTGCCGACCATGCCGGCCTCCATGTGGCCGGGGACCAGGCAGGCAAAGTCGTAGCTGCCGGGGTTGGTGAACTGCCAGACGAGTTCGCCCGATTCGCCCGCGGCCAGGCTGATCATGTTGGGATCGGCGTGCTGCATGTTGGGGTTCTTCTGCATCATCTGCATGTGCTTTTTCAGTTCGGCCATGTCGCCCAGGACCATTTCGTGGCGGATCTTGCCGTGATTTTCGACCTTGAAGCGAACCGTCTCGCCGGCCTTGAAGGTCAGATCGGCCGGCTCGAAGCGCATGCTGTCCTGCATCACCACGCGTACGACGCGCCTGGCGTCGGCCGCCTTGCCGGGCCGGCCGATGGCCGATTCGTGGGCGTGCTGGCCGTGTTCGTGGCCGCCGGCGTGGTGGTGTTCGTCCTGGTCATGATGGGCGCCGTGGTCCCGTTCGTGATCGCCGCTGGCAAAGGCCAGGGCGGGGGCGGTGGCCAGCAGCAGGATGGAAAGTGCCTTTTTCATGGAAACTCCTCGTGGGTTGGGTGGGATGGGGGATCAGAACCAGAAGCGCAGCCCGGCAATCAGGCGGGTCTGGCGCGGATCGGCGCCGGCCGCTTCGGTGAAGCGCCGGGTCTCGCCGTATTCCTTGGCCCATTCGAGGCCGAGATAGGGGGCAAGTTCCCGCCGGATTTCGTAACGCAGGCGCAGGCCGAAGCTGGCGACCGACAGGCCGGCGCCCTGGCCCCGGGCGGGATCGCGCTGGCTGTACCAGTCGGCCTCGAAGCGTGGCGTGAGGATCAGCCGCTGGGTGAACAGCAGTTCGTATTCCACTTCGAGATTGAAGGCGGCGGCGTTGCCTTCACCGAGGTAGGCGGTGGCGTCCACCTCGAACCAGTAGGGGGCCAGTCCCTGGAAGCCGGCGGCCAGCCAGGCGCGGTCGTCCGTCGCCTCGAGGGTGTCGTAGCGCAGGCCGAGCTGGGCGTCCCAGAAGGGCGCGACGGCGTGGGTCCAGACCAGATCGGTGGTGGTCTCCTCCAGCGCGCCCGCTTGCCAGTCGCCTTCCGATTTCAGGGTGAGGCGATCGTAGTCGCGGCCGAACCAGGCTTGCAGATCCCAGGTGCCGGAGGTGCGATCGTCCACTCGAACCGCTTCCAGCCGCTGCATCCACAGGGAGAAGAAGTTCTGCTCGTCGGCGAAGTGGGGGCGCATGGCGCCGAAGTCGAGCCCGTCTGCATAGGCATGGGGATCGCGGGCGTCGGGCGGCGGCGAGCCGCCCTGCATGGCGCCCATGTGCATGGCGTTGCCTGCGGGCATGGCAGGGGTTTCGGCCTGGGCGCCCAGGGCCGGGAGCAGGAGCAGCAGGCCGATCCGGAGTCGGTGCATGGCGCGGTTCCTCATCTCAGGACACCACCACTTCGCGGAACATGCCGGCATCCATGTGGTAGAGCAGGTGGCAGTGCCAGGCCCAGCGGCCGAGGGCGTCGGCGGTGACGAGGAAGCTCACCCGCTGGGCCGGCTGCACGCTGATGGTGTGGCGGCGGGCGAGGAAGCGGCCGTCGGGGCTTTCCAGTTCGCTCCACATGCCGTGCAGGTGCATGGGGTGGGTCATCATGGTGTCGTTGTGCAGGATCACCCGCAGCCGTTCGTTGTGGCGGAAATGCACGGGGGTGGACTTGCCGAACTCCAGGCCGTCCAGTGACCAGGTGTAGCGCGCCATGTTGCCGGTCAGGTGCAGTTCGATTTCCCGTTCGGCGTCGCGCGCGTCGAGCGGGCCGCCCAGGGTATGGATGTCGGCGTAGGTGAGCACCCGGCGGCCGTTGTCGCGCAGGCCCACGCCGGGATCGTCGAGATTGGTGCGCGGCATGTCCACCCGCATGTCGACGCTGGGGCCGTATTCGGTGCGGGCATGGCGCGCATGGACGGGGTTCATGCCGCCCATCTTCATGGGCATGCCGGCCTGCGCTTTTCCGCCGCCCTGGGCCATGGCGCCCATCATGTCCACCATCGACAGCCAGCGGGGCGGGTCGAGGGGCGGCACCTCGGCGGTCAGGCCCGGATCGGGCGTGAGCGTGCCGCGGGCGTAACCGCTGCGATCCATGGACTGGGCGAAGATCGTGTAGGCGCGATCGGCCTTCGGCGCCACGATCACGTCACAGGTTTCGCCGGGGCCGAAGCGGAATTCGTCCACGGTCACCGGTTCGACGTCCTGGCCGTCCACCTGCACCACGGTCATCTTCAGGCCGGGGATGCGCACGTCGAAGAAGCTCTGGGTGCCGCTGCTGATGAAACGCAGGCGCACCCGTTCCCCCTTGCGGAACGCGGCTGTCCAGTTGCCTGCCGGTGGGGTGCCGTTCATCAGGAAGGTGTAGGTGTAGGCGGAGATGTCGGCCAGATCGGTGGGGCTCATGCGCATGCGGTTCCACATGCGGCGTTTTTCCCACGCGCCCTTGAGGCCCAGGGTGTTCACGTCGCGCAGGAAGTCGCCCACCGTGAGCTGGTTGAAGTTGTAGTAGTCGCTCTGTTTCTTGAGCTTGGCCAGCACGGTCAACGGATCCTCGTCGGTCCAGTCGGAGAGCTGGACCACGTAATCGCGATCGGCGCGGATCCGCTCGCCTTCCCGGGGCTCGACGACGATGGTGCCGTACATGCCGGTCTGTTCCTGGAAGGCGGTGTGGGAGTGGTACCAGTAGGTGCCGGCCTGCTGCACCTTGAAGCGGTAGACGAAGGTTTCGCCGGGCGCGATGCCGGGAAAGCTCACGCCGGGCACGCCGTCCATTCGGTAGGGCAGGATGATGCCGTGCCAGTGGATGGAGGTGGAGACGGGCAGGCGGTTGGTGACCCGGATGGTGACCGTGTCGCCCTCGCGCCAGCGCAGCACGGGGCCGGGGATGTGGCCGTTGATGGTGGTGGCCAGGCGCGGCGTGCCGGTGAAGTTCACCGGCGTTTCGGCGACGACCAGGTGGAACTCGGTGCCGGAGAGCACCGGCGGCGTGCCGGTGCCGGTGTGCCCGGCTTCGTCCGCCCGCGCCGGGGGCAGCAGCGGGGCCAGGCTCAGCAGGGCGCCGCCGGCGGCGAGCCCCTGCACGAAGCGCCGGCGGGCCGGATCGCGGGGGCGCAGCAACGCGTCGGGCAGGTTGTTCATCGCGGCAGACCTCGAAGCAGGGACGGATTCGCGCCCATCCTGCCCGATGCCGGCTTTCGGGGGCATGACCGGTCCATTACAATCCCGTCATGTTCCCGTCAGGAGATTGCCAGCGGCCGTGTGTCAGGCTGTTCCGGAAATTCGCGTTTTCCGGAGCCTGTCAGTCATGTGTCCCGTCCGCCGGCCCGATCCCGGCATGAAGATCCTGATCGTCGAGGACGAACAGAAGATCGGCGACTATCTGCGCCAGGGGCTCGGCGAGGCCGGCTTCGTGGTGGATCTGGCCCGCAACGGGCTGGATGGCCACCATCTGGCCATGACCGGCGAATACGATCTGATCATCCTCGACGTGATGCTGCCCGACGTGGACGGCTGGAAGATCCTCGAGGGGCTGCGCGCGGCGGGCAACCGCACGCCGGTACTGTTTCTCACCGCGCGCGATGCGGTGGAGGATCGGGTGCGGGGGCTGGAGCTGGGCGCCGACGATTACCTGGTCAAGCCCTTTGCCTTCGCCGAATTGCTGGCGCGGGTGCGCACGCTGCTGCGCCGCCGCGAGCGCGAGCCGGTGGAGAGCGTGTTGCGCGTGGCGGATCTGGAGCTGGACCCGCTCAAGCGCCGGGTGAGCCGCGCCGGCCGACCCATCCGGCTCACGGCGCGGGAATATGCCCTGCTCGAACTGTTGCTGCGCCGGCGTGGCGAGGTCTTGCCGCGCTCGCTGATTGCCTCCCAGGTCTGGGACATGAACTTCGATTCCGATACCAACGTGATCGATGTGGCCATCCGGCGCCTGCGCGCGAAGATCGACGATGACTTCGAGCCGAAGCTGATTCAGACCGTGCGCGGCATGGGTTACATGCTGGACGTGCCCGATGGGGCGTGAGGCGCGGCCGGTCTCCCTCGGGCTGCGCCTGACCCTGCTGTTCGGGAGCGTGGCGGCGGTGGTTTTCGCCGGCTTCGGCTGGCTGATCGAGGATGCCATCCAGCGGCACTTCGCCAGCGAGGATCTCAGCGAGCTGCGCAGCATCGTGCGGGCCGTGGATCGGGTGCTCGCCAGCGGGGCGCCCGCCGGCCGGCGGTTCGACGACATCCTGGTGGGGCACCATGCCGCCTCCCTGGTGATCGCCACGCCCGATGGCCGTGTGCGCTATCGCAGCCGCGGGCCGGATCTCGCGCCCCTGCTGGCGGCGACGCCGGGCGGGGCGGCACCGGTGGCGCGGATCTGGCTGGACCAGGGCCATCGCTACCGGGTGCTGATGCAGCGCCTGGCCGATGGTCACCGCATCGTCGCGGCCGTGCCCATCGACTATCACCAGCGTTTCTTCAAGCGCTTCCGGATCACGCTCTGGTCGATGATCGCCAGCGGCATCGGCATCGTGAGCCTCATGGGCTGGCTGGCGGTGCGCATGGGCCATGCGCCCCTGCGGGCCATCGTGCGCCGGATCCGGCGGATCAGCGCCGACGAGCTGGACGTGCGCCTCGCACCGGAAACGCTGCCGCGCGAGCTGCGGGATCTGGCCGTGGCCTTCAACGAGATGCTGGATCGGGTGGAGGCCGCCTTCCGGCGCCTGTCCCATGTCTCCGCCGACATCGCGCACGAGCTGCGCACGCCCATCACCAACATGATGACCCAGACCCAGGTGGCCCTGGCCCAGCAGCGTTCGGTGGAGGCCTACCGGGAAGTGCTGTACTCGAACATCGAAGAGTTCGAGAACATGGCGCAGATGATCAACGACATGCTGTTCCTGGCCCGCGCCGAGAACGGCCGTCCCGCCGGCGAGGCGCTGGATCTGGCCGCCGAGATCGACAGCCTGTTCGAATACTACGAGCTGCTGGCCGGCGAGCGCGACGTGCATCTGGCCCGGGAAGGCGCGGCCCGCACCACGGGCGACCGGGCCATGCTGCGCCGGGCCTTCGGCAACCTGCTCTCCAACGCCATTCGCCACACTCCGCCGGGCGGGACGGTGCGGGTGACGCTGGCGCAGGCGCGCGGCCGGGCCCGCGTCAGCGTGCACAATCCCGGCCCGCCCATTCCGGCGGCGCACCTGCCACACCTGTTCGAGCGCTTCTACCGGGTGGATGCCGCCCGCCAGGGCACCGGCAGCGGCCTGGGCCTGGCCATCGTCAAGTCCATCGTCGAGGCCCACGGCGGGCAGGTCTCGGTCGTCTCGAACGAGGCGGGAACCCGCTTCGTCGTCGAGCTGCCGGGTTAATCACAGCCTGTTAAGAGGCGTCGTCGGCCGGACGTTCGTCCTGCGAGGGTGCGATGGCCGCGGCGATCGTGTCGAGAAACGCGTGGCCATAGCGGGCCAGCTTGGCTTCGCCCACGCCCGGCAGGGTCAACAGTTCGTCTTCGCCGGTGGGGCGGTGACGGGCCATGGCCATCAGCGTGTTGTCGTGAAAGATGATGTAGGGCGGCACGTTCTGTTCGCGGGCCAGGCGGGCGCGCAGTGCGCGGAGCCGATCGAACAGGGGTTCGTCCTCGGGGCGCAGATTGCCTGCGGCGATCTTTTCGCGCACCGATTTCGGCTTGCGGCTGGCCTTCTTCAGCCTGCGCAGTTGCAGGGTCTGTTCGCCGCGCAGCAGGGGGCGGCAGGCTTCCGTGAGTTGCAGGGCGCCGTGGCCGTCCACGTCCACCCGCAGGTAACCGCGGGCGATGAGCTGGCGGAACACGCTGCGCCATTCGCTGCCGTTGAGTTCCCGGCCCAGGCCATGGACCTGCAGGCGATCGTGGCCGAAGCGGCGGATCCGTTCGTCGTCCTTGCCGGTGAGCACGTCGATGAGATAGTTCACGCCGAACCGCTGCCCGGTGCGGTACACGCAGGAGAGGGCCTTGCGCGCCGCCTCGGTGGCCTCCCAGGTCTCGGGCGGCTCCAGGCAGTTGTCGCAGTTGCCGCAGGGGGCGTCACGCACTTCGCCGAAGTAGGCCAGCAGGGCCTGGCGGCGGCAGGTGGTCAGCTCGCACAGGCCGAGCATAGCCTCGAGCTTGTGGTGGATGATCTTCTTGTAGCGTTCGTCGGCGTCCGAGTCCTGGGTCATCTGGCGCAGGGTGATCACGTCCTGCAGGCCGTAGGCCAACCAGGCGTCGGCGGGCAGGCCGTCGCGCCCGGCGCGGCCGGTCTCCTGGTAGTAGGCCTCGATGCTTTTGGGCAGGTTCAGGTGGGCCACGAAGCGCACGTCCGGCTTGTCGATGCCCATGCCGAAGGCGATGGTGGCGACGATGATGACGCCCTCCTCGCGCAGGAAGCGGGCCTGGTGTTCGGCGCGCACCGCCTCGGGCAGGCCGGCGTGATAGGGCAGGGCGGTGCGGCCCTTCGTCTGCAGCCACCGGGCCACGTCTTCGACCTTCTTGCGCGACAGGCAGTAGACGATCCCGGCGTCTTCGGGATGCTCGCGCTCGAGGAAGCGCCACAGGCGCTCGCGGGCATTGCCGCCCTCGCTCAGCAGGTAGCGGATGTTGGGGCGGTCGAAGCTGTTGACGAACACCGCTGCCGCCTCGAGGGCGAGCTGCTCGACGATCTCGGCGCGGGTGCGGGCGTCGGCGGTGGCGGTCAGGGCGATGCGTGGCACCTGCGGATAGCGTTCGTGCAGGAGCGAGAGCTGGCGGTATTCGGGGCGGAAGTCGTGGCCCCACTGCGAGACGCAGTGGGCCTCGTCGATGGCGAACAGGGCCAGGGGCACGTCATCGAGCAGGCGCAGGGTGCTCTCCGCCAGCAGCCGTTCCGGCGCGAGGTAGAGCAGATCCAGCTCGCCCCGGCGCAGGGCGGTTTCCACCGCCCGCCGGGTGTCGGCGTCCTGGGTGGAATTGAGGAAGGCGGCGCGGATCCCGAGCTGGCGCAGGGCGTCCACCTGATCCTGCATCAGGGCGATGAGCGGCGAGACCACGATGCCGGTGCCTTCGCGCAGCAGGGCGGGGATCTGGTAGCACAGCGACTTGCCGCCGCCGGTGGGCATCAGCGCCAGCACGTCGCGGCCGGCGAGCAGCGCCTCGATGATGGCCGCCTGGTTGAGGCGGAAGTCGTCGTAGCCGAAGCGGCGGCGGAGGAGATCGCGGGCGGCGTCCATGTCGGGACCTCGGGGAAAAGGGGGAAGATACAAGAGAAAGTGGGGGGCGAGCCAGGGGGCGTTCGTGTTCCTCGCTCAGGCGGCCAGGGGCTCGATTTTCTTCAGCTCCTTGTCCGCGGCCAGGCGGGCAGCTTCGAGATCGTAGTCGGCCTGCAGCCCCATCCAGAACTGTTCGGAAGTGCCGAGTGCCCGTGCCAGGCGCAGGGCGGTGTCGGCGGTGATGGCGCGTTTGCCATGGACGATTTCGTTGATCCGCCGGGGCGGTACCCCCATGGCCCGGGCCAGGCGGTTCTGGCTGATCCCGAGTGGCTCGAGAAACTCTTCCCGCAAAACTTCGCCGGGATGGATGTTGGGCAGTCGTTTCATGGTCTCACCGGTGGTAGTCGACGATTTCCACGTCATGGGCGTGGCCGGCGGCCCAGCGGAAGCAGAGGCGCCACTGGTCGTTGATGTGGAGGCTGTACTGGCCCTTGCGCCGGCCTTTCAGGGCTTCCAGTCGGTTGCCCGGGGGGATCCGCAGATCATCGAGGTGCCGGGCGTTGTTGAGCATCCGCAGTTTGCGGCGGGCGATGCGCTGGATGGACGCCGGCAGGCGTCGCGATGGCGTGCCCTGCCAGATCCGTTCGGTTTCCCGATCCCTGAAACCGGTCATCATGGGCAAAGTATAGCGTCACGCGTTATATGACGCAAGGCGTCATGGGGTTCACTCCAGCGGCCCGAACAGTTCGGCGATCTCCTCCGCGCCGGGGAGCTTGCCGTGGTCGGCGCCGGCGAAGAGGTTGTCGGCGAGCTGGCGCTTGCGGGCCTGCATTTCCTGGATGCGCTCTTCCACCGTGCCTTCGGTGAGCAGCTTGTAGACGAAGACCGGCTTGTCCTGGCCAATGCGGTGGGCGCGGTCGGTGGCCTGGTTCTCGACGGCGGGGTTCCACCAGGGATCGTAGTGGATCACGGTGTCGGCGGCGGTGAGGTTGAGGCCGGTGCCGCCGGCCTTGAGGCTGATCAGGAACAGCGGCACCTCGCCGTTCTGGAAGCGTTCGATGGGGGTGGCCCGGTCGCGGGTGCGGCCGGTGAGCTTGACGTAGTCGATGCGCCGCGCCTCGAGTTCTTCTTCGATGAGGCCGAGCATGGTGGTGAACTGGGAGAACAGCAGGATGCGCCGGCCTTCGTCGAGCAGTTCCGGCAGCAGTTCCATGAGCAGTTCCAGCTTGGCCGAGCGCTTCACCTTGCGGGCGGCGTCGAGCTTCAGCAGGCGCGGATCGCAGCAGATCTGGCGCAGCTTGAGCAGGGCGTCGAGCACCACGATGTGGCTGCGCTTGAGGCCCTGGCGGGCGATGGCCTCGCGCACCTTGCCGTGCAGGGTCAGGCGGATGGATTCGTAGAGATCCCGCTGGGTACCGGTCAGCGGCACGCTGCGCACGATTTCGGTCTTGGGGGGCAGCTCGCCGGCCACTTCCTCCTTGGTGCGGCGCAGCATGAAGGGCGCCACCCGGCGGGCCAGGCGGTTTGAGCGCTCCGCGTCGCCGTGCTTCTCGATGGGGGTGCGGAACAGGCGGCGGAACTGGCGCTCGTCGCCCAAAAGGCCCGGCATCAGGAAGTGGAACAGCGACCACAGCTCGCCCAGGTGGTTCTCCAGGGGGGTGCCGGTCAGGCACAGGCGCTGGCGGGCCTCGATGCGCCGTGCCACCTGGGCGGCCTTGGCCTTGGGATTCTTGATCTGCTGGGCTTCGTCGAGGATCAGGAGGTGGAAGGACTGGGCCAGCAGCACTTCCTCGTCGCGCGGCAGCAGGGGATAGGTGGTGAGCACCACGTCGTGCTCGGCGATGCGGTCGAAGTGCTGCTTGCGCTGGGTGCCGTGCAGGGTGAGCACCGACAGATCCGGCGCGAAGTGGGCCGCCTCCTGCCGCCAGTTGTGCATCAGGCTGGTGGGGGCCACCACCAGGGCCGGCCGGTCCAGGCGGCCTTCGGTCTTCTCCTTGAGGATGTGGGCCAGGGTCTGGACGGTCTTGCCCAGGCCCATGTCGTCGGCGAGGATGCCGTGCAGCTCGTTCTCGCGCAGGAACTGCAGCCAGCCGAGGCCCTCCCGCTGGTAGGGCCGCAGCTCGGCGTGGAAGGCCGGTGGCGGATCGGTCGGTTCGATGTCCTCGAATCCCTGCAGTTTCTCGGCCAGGGAGCGCAGGCGTTCGCCGCCGCGCCATTGCAGCTCGGGTTCGCGCCGGCTCAGCTCGGCCAGTTCGGCCGCGCGCCATTCCGACAGGCGCAGGCGGCCGTCCTGCTGCAGGCTGTCGTGGTCGAACAGCTCCACCAGCACGTCGAGGATCTGCGCGATGCGTCGCGTGGGCAGGGGCAGCAGGCGGCCGTCGTCGAGGGTGAAGACGGTCTGGTGCTCCGCTGGCGCCTCGCGCATCCGGCGGCGCTCCTCGTCCGGGATGCGGGAGAAGGCTTCGAGCAGGATGGGCAGCAGGGGCACCCGCTCCCCGTCCACTTCGATGCCCAGGTCGAGATCGAACCAGCGGTTGTCGGGCTGCTCCTCGATGGCCAGATCCCAGTCGTCCACCCGGGCGATGCGGAAGGGGAAGTTTTCGGTGACCGTTACCCGCCAGCCTTCGGCTTCCAGTGCCGGCAGGGTGTCGAGCATGAAGTCGAGCCAGATGTCCTGCATGAGTTCGTCGCCGCGATCGTCGGCCACCAGCACGCCCGGGGGCATTTCCGACAGGTGCGGGAGTGCGGCATCGTATTCCCGGGCCTCCACCAGTCCTGCCGCCAGCAGCCGCGCGAGCGCCGCCCGTTCGGCGGCGCGATCCCGGCGCAGGCGCCGCAGGCGGCCGTTCTCGTACACCTCCAGGCTGGCCGGGGCCTGCTCGTCCGGCGGCAGACGCTGGCCGGCGTAATCGAAGGCCAGCAGCAGGATCGGTTCGGGAGGCATCCAGTCGAGGGCTTCCTCGCGCATCCAGGGCGGCAGGTGGTCGAGCGGGGGCAGCACGGCATCGAGCAGCAGCTCGGGCACCGGCGGGCCGGCGTCCTGCTCCTCCACGGGAATGGGGCGCGGCAGGGGCAGCTTCACCGGCAGGCCGGAGAGGCGTTCGCTTACCGCGGCCACTTCGCCGGGCGCCACGGGCGGGGCCTGGGTCCAGGCCTCCAGCAGGGTGGGGGTGAGATCGGTCTCCAGCGGGCCGCATGCGCCGGTGGCGGGATCCACGTACCAGGGGGGTTGCAGGGGCAGCACCACGGTGCCGGGGGTGCCGAGTTCGAGGATCGGCGTCTGCCGGCCGTGGGCGTCCGGTTCGCTCCAGGCCGGCACCGCATGGCGCGGCTCGCCCTCGCGCAGCACCGGGCCGTTCTTGTCCTGCCAGCGGCAGCGCCCGGTGGCCAGCATGGCCCGCAGCAGTTCCGGGGCCTCCGGCCCGCCGAGACGGGTCGGCGGCTCGCCGCTGGCGCGGGCGCGATCCAGCAGCCGGCGCAGGATGGCCTGATCCGAGGGCAGGATGTGGGCGGCGGGACGCCCCTGGGCGATGGCGGTGGGGTTGTAGCGGCTGGCGTTGCCGAAGCTGCCGTTTTTCAGCAGGTAGGCGCTCAGCAGCTCCACGTCCAGGCGCTGGTGGCCCTGCGGCGAGAGCACGTAAAGCAGGCGCCGCCGCACCGTGGGCGGATAGCTTTCCTTCCCGGCCGGCTGGGGCAGGGGCGTAGTGACGCTCTGGATGCGCTCCAGCCAGCCGTTCACCGCCACCGGTTCCGGCGAGGTGGCGGGGGGCGCGGGCGGGGTGGAGGCCGGCGGGTCTTGCGCGTCGGCCAGCGCCGCGAACAGCACGGCGGCCACGTGCTTGCAGTTGTAGCCCACGGGGCAGGTGCAGATCCCCTCGATGTTGCGGTAGCGCTTGCTCCCGCTGATCCGGATTTCCACCGCGTAGGGCCGTGAGCGGGTGCCGCGCACCAGCGCCTCGATGTGCTTGCCTCCGCGATCCACGTGCAGTTGCTGCACCTTGCCCTGGCGGAAATAGGCCTCACCCCGGTCGATGAAGCGGCCTTCGAGATTGTCGTCGATGTCGTGGTGGGTGAAGGGCAGGGAAGGCATTACGGCAGCGGGAAGTGAGTGGATCGGGGTATTCTAGCCTGTATGGCGCATTTTTTGGGGAAGTTTCGGCTGCGCGCTTGCAACCGGCGAACGGCGTGCCCATGCTGTGTTTGTCCTCAACACAAGGAATCGTCGAATGTCACACGTGATTTTCCAGGTCGTCATGGACGAGCGCACCCGCCGGCGCATGCTGATCGCGGGCGTGCTGATGCTGATCATCGGCGCGCTTGGCGTGGTGGTGCCGCAGGTGCTGTCCTTCACCCTGTCGTTGCTGGTGGGGGCGCTGCTCATCGCTGCCGGGCTGGTGAGCCTGTATCTCACCTGGTATGGCTACCAGCGCAGCCTGCTGGCCTGGGTCAAGCCGGTGATCCTGCTCGGGGTCGGCCTGCTGATCGCCTTCCATCCGGTGGCCGGGCCGGCGGCCATCGGGCTGGTGCTGATTCTCTATTTCCTGCTCTCGGCCTTCGCCGGGATCAGCCTCGCCCTGGCCCTCAAGCCCCTGCCGGGCTGGGGCTGGCTGCTGTTCAGCGGGCTGGTCTCGGCCGTCCTGGCCCTGATCTTCATCGCCGGCTGGCCCTTCGAGGCCCGCTGGCTGGTCGGCCTGTTCGTGGGCATCAACCTGATCTTCGACGGGATTTCCCTGCTGATGGTCGGCCTGGCCGCGCGAAGCTGATTGGTGAACCGGATCTGTGAGCGTGTCCCCGCGCTGGCCATGGACCTGGTGCTGGTGACGGCCAACGGCCGGGGCGCGTACCGCGTTTGAGGGTGGAAAACTGGCTTGAATGATCCCCCGGCAGCAGCGGGGGCGTCCGGGGAGGAAAATTTGGTGGCCAGGGACAGAATCGAACTGCCGACACGGGGATTTTCAATCCCCTGCTCTACCAACTGAGCTACCTGGCCAGATAAGAAGTGGCGAGGGACGAGGGCCGAGTGGCGAGGAAAAAGCGTTCCTGATCCCTTATATCTGGGGCTGTTCGTTCACCTTCCAGATAATACGTTTCGGGAACCGGTTTTCCTCGCCACTCGTCCCTCGTCCCTCGTCCCTGAATTGGAGCGGCGTATTAGACCGAAGAGGCGGCTTCTCGTCAAGTTTCGGGCCTATTCGGGCCGGTAGCCCTCGGGCGGGGTGTCGCCGCCTTCGCCGAAGAAGAACTTCTCCATGGCCTCTTCCAGCATCTTGCGGTGCTCGGGGTTGATGGGGCTCAGCCGGTATTCGTTGATCAGCATGGTCTGCTGGCGCAGCCACATCTGCCAGGCTTCCTTCGATACGTTCTCGAAAATCTTCTGCCCCAGCTCGCCGGGGTAGGGCGGCCTGTCCAGGCCCTCGGCCTCCTTGCCCAGTTTCACGCACTGCACCATTCGGGTCATGGGATCTCCTCGGGATTGCTCTCGTTCAGCGCCGGTTCACGCGCGGGCCGACAGGATACGCCATAAGCCGCGCACGCCAAAGTGCCCCATCGGGGATAGGTGCCGGTCGGTGGTGGAAAGGGACACGGAGGGCACGGAGACCCGGAGGATTTTCGGAAAAGCACCATTCGTGCGATACGGCGTTTTGGATGAGCCGGCCCATCCTGCAGAGCATGCTCCGTGCCCTCCGTGTTCCTTTCCAGAGCACTCGAGAAGGAGCAGAAACGATGAAAAAACTAGATTTCACAATGGCTTGGCGTCCCTTGGTGTTGCTTGGCGCACTGCTGTTGGGTGGTTGTGTGGAGGTGACCGAGGCGCCCGGGGAGCACGTCGGCTACACCGGTCCCACCCGCCCGGTGGTGCTCGATGCCGGTAACGCAGGCCCGGTGCTGGCCCGGGCCTGGGCGTTGCTGGATGGGGTGAGCCTGGAGGCGCCCGCCCTCCTGGCAGACGTGCCGGTGGCGGCGGCCAGTGGCAGCGCCCCTGCTGCTTCGACCTTGGCCGGTCCCGCGGCCCGGTTGCGGCAGGTGCTGGCACGGTTGCCGGGGCTGCCGGTGGAGGGCGCCCAGGTTGCGGCTGCCGTCCGCCGTGGCTGGCTGGCCTGCCCCGACGGCGGGGGGTACTACTGGGAAGCCGACAGGGCCGTGCCGGGGGAAGTGAATGCCGGCGATCGCTACGTGCTGGAGTTCGAGGGCTGCCGGCAGGATGGTGGGCGTCTCGACGGCATGGCGATCCTCGACATCAACTTCGCCGACGGCCTCCTTGGGGGCGGGGACTACCGCCTGCAGGGGCGCGCGGATTTCGTCGCCCTGCGTTTCATCGACGGCACGAGTGGCACCTCGTCCCTCATGGACGGGGTGCTGACCTTCTCGGAACAGGCCGTCGGCGGGGACTGGCGGAGCCGACTGTCCGGCGAGCGTCTGCTGTTGCGGATCGGCGCCGAGCAATACCGTTTCAGCAATTTCGTATTCCTGGCCGCCGAAGATCCCCTCGGCTGGACCCGCGCAGCGGATTTCGTCCTCGATGCCACCGAACTGGGCGGCCGGATCCGCGTGACCACCCTCGATCCCTTCCTTTTCGATCCCCTGGATGCCGGCCGGCCCTGGCGCGGCGCACTCGAAGTCACCAGTGCCGGTGGCGCCTGGCTGCAACTGGTTGCCGAAAGCGATGCCCGGCATGTGACCGTGAGCTGGGAGCTGACGCCGCCCATCGAAGGGGTGGCTGAGGGGCTGGAGACCCTGCTCTGGACGGATTTGCCGTATTGGCAGCCTTACTGAATGCCCAGCGTTTCAGTCGATGTCATTCATGGGCGTGCCGCCGTTTCGAGCAGCCGCCGCACCGGCGCGGGGATGCCGCCGGGGAGAGCGGCCTGAGAGGCAAGCCGCCGATCGGGACTGTCGCGCAGGGCGATGTGATCCGGGATGGTGCCTCGTACCGGCACGATGTCCAGGTGATAGTGGCTGAAGGTGTGGCGGAAGGTGGCGCCGGCGCGCAGGCCGGTGACTTCGAGGCCCAGGCGGTCACGGCAGTGGCGGGCCACGGGGGTGTGGAGGCTGCATTCGGGCAGGGACCAGAGGCCGCCCCAGATTCCGGTCGGGGGGCGGCGTTCGAGGAGGATGCGGCCCTGTGGATCGCGCAGGATCAGCATGGCGGTGCGCCTGATCGGCAGGGTCTTGCGGGGACGGCGGCCGGGGTAGTCGGCCACCCGATCCTGGGCGCGGGCGCGGCAGCCATCGGCCAGGGGGCAGTGTTCGCAGCGGGGTGTGCGGGTGCAGACGGTGGCGCCCAGGTCCATGATGGCCTGGGTGTAGTCGGCTACCCGGCTGGCGGGGGTGGCGGCCTCGGCCAGTTGCCAGAGCCGTTCCTCCACGGCCTTTTCTCCCGGCCAGCCGGGCACGGCGTGGTAGCGGGCCAGCACCCGGCGCACGTTGCCGTCGAGGATCGGCTGGCGCTGATCGAAGGCCTGGGCGAGGATGGCGCCGGCGGTGGAGCGGCCGACGCCGGGCAGGGCCAGCCAGCCCTCGAGCGTGTCGGGGAAGCGGCCGCCGTGCTCGTGGACGATGACCGCGGCGGCGCGGTGCAGGTGACGGGCGCGGGCGTAGTAGCCGAGGCCGCTCCACAGGGCCAGCACCTCGTCGAGGGGCGCGCGGGCCAGGGAGGCAACGTCGGGGAGCCGTTCCATGAAGCGTTCGAAGTAGGGGATGACGGTCTGCACCTGGGTCTGTTGCAGCATGATTTCCGAGATCCAGACCCGATAGGGCGTGCGTGGCCGTTGCCAGGGCAGATCGTGGCGCCCGTGGCGATCGAACCAGGCGAGCAGGACTTCAGGGTCGAGCGTGGGCACCGGCCAGGCGCTCCAGGTTGTCGAAGAGTTGCCGTGCCTCCCGTGCGAGCCGTTGGCGCAGCAGCAGGGGACCGAACAGGGGCGGAATCCAGAAATCCGGCTCGAATTCGGCGCTGTAGAGAACGTGGCTGTGGCCGGCGCCGTCGTCACGGATCCGCCAGACGGTGCGGGCCGAACGGAAGTCGCCCGCGCGGTCTTCGACGAACAGATAGCCATCCGGGCGTTCGGTCACCACCTGCACCTGGCGCAGATTCCGGCAGAAGATCCCCAGGCAGCCCTGACTGAGCACTTCCACGGTGAAACGGGGCGGATCGGCGGCGAGCAGGGTGCTGGCGGTGATGCTGTCGCTCAGCCGCGGGAGATGGTTGTAGTCGGTGAGCAGGGCGCGGATGCGCTCTGCCGGCGCGGCCAGGCGTGCTTCCAGATGGATGCGGTAGTACCCGGCTTCGTGCCACACCCGCTGCTCCAGGATTTCTCCGGCCGCGGCGGGGGTGGCGAGCAGTGCCAGCAGCAGGCCGCCGGCCATGGCGGGCGGTCCCGTCACGGCAGCCGGAGCCCCTTGATCAGTTCGCGGGCCTTCTTTTCCAGTTCTTCGCGGGCCCGGTTCTCCAGTTCACGCTTCTTCTTGTCCACTTCCCGTTTCGCCAGGGCTTTGAGCAGCGCTTCGAAATCGGGCTGGATGGCGATTCGGTCGAACGGGCCGCGGATACGGATGGGCAGGGGCGGCTTGTCGATCTTTTCGTAAGCCTGGCCGGACTGGCCCTGCACTTCGGAGGTGAATTTCACGTACAGGGTATAGTCGATTTTCTCGCTGACCAGGTCCGCCACCCCCTTGCCAATGGCCCGGGCGTGGGGCAGCGCCGCGCGCAGATCGTCGTTGCGCGCCAGGCCGTTGACGATCTTCGCGCTGCCGGTGATGCGCGAGAAGGCGGTTTCGTTTCCGCTGTCCGCCGGTGGTGGTGACCGTCCCTTGAGACGGGCGCGCAGCTCGCGCTCCATGCGCGGGATGTCGATACCCTTCACGGCGCCGTCGCGGAAATCGAAACGCACCATGCCGTTGAGGGTGCGCCGGAAGGCCAGGGGATCCAGGCCGTCGGCGGAGAGCCGGGCGGCGAGATCGGCCGTGCCGCGCAGCTTGTCGTCGCCAAGGTAGTCCTTGAGCAGGGGGCCGATCCGCACCTTTTCGAGCCGCTCGTTCAGTTGCAGGTGGGGATCGGGGCCGGTGACGTCCAGACGGATGTCCCCGGCGTAGGTGCCTGCGTAGAGCCGGGCCGAAAGCGGCGCCAGGCGCAGGCGGCCCTGGCGGGCCCGGAAAGGCACGCGGATGGATTGCGAGCGCAGGTTCATGAGCTTCAGCTCGCCGATCTCCAGTTCGCCGGCCACGTCCAGGGCGCGCAGGGGTTTCAGGGGCAGGCCGCCGCCGGTCGCGGCGCCGGAGGCCACGGCGGCGGGCGTGACGGGCGTGGCCTGGCCTTTTGCCGGCGGCGGTGGCAGATAGCGATCGGCGTCGATCCGGTCGAGGCGCAGGCGGTAGCGGATGGCGGGCGGAGCGAGGCGGGGCAGCCTGATCTCACCCTCGAGGGTGCTGGCGTCCAGCACCAGTTTCAGGCGGGTGAGGGAGAGCGATTTCGGATCGCCGGCAAGCCGGGCTTCGAGGGCGGCCTTTTGCAGGGCATCGTCCCCGGCCATCGGAGGCAGGGCGATGCCGAGGGCGGACAGGGTCTGACGTGGTGCGAAGGCGGGCACGCGCAGATGTGCCTGGTAGGCCGGGCGGCTGTGCAGATCCGTGACCCGGAGCTGTTCGAGGAGCAGGGCGAAGCCCAGCCCCTGCCACTCGAGGCGGGGGCTGTCCAGACGGCCGCTGGCGAGTTCCAGCCGGAGTGCGGGTGACGAGAGCCGGCCGCGCAGAGTCCCGCCAGGCAGCGCCTTGCCCGCAAGGTCGGGCTGGATGCGCAGATCGGCCAGGTCCAGACGGGAAGCGTCCGGCTGGAAGGTCAGGGTCGTGTTCACGTCGAGCCTGCCGCGCAGCTCGGGATCGTGGCTGGCGATACCGATGCGGGCACGGAGGGGAAAGGGTTGGCCCGGGGCGATCCGCCCTACCCGGAGATCGACGGGGCCGAGGTGCAGCGTCTCGCCGCTGCGGGCATCCCGCCAGTCGATCCGCGCATCCCGGATCTCCACGCCGGCGATGGCCAGCAGGGGCAGGGGGCCGGCGGCGGGGGGAGGGGCGCCGGCGGCCGGGGGCGCGGGTTGGGCGGGTCCCGTCGGGGCCGGCCGGGAGGCCAGCAGATCTTCCCAGTTGCCCCGGCCCTGCCGGTTGCGGGCCAGACGCAGGCGCAGGCCGTCGAGGACGAGGGTATCGGCCGCGATCTCGCCGCGTAACAGGGGGAGCAGCTTCACATGCACGGCCAGCCGCCGGATTTCCAGCATGGGACGGGGGCCGAACCCCGGCGCGTTGCCCAGCGTGACCTGACCGGTTTCCACCCCCAGGGCGGGAAACAGCGTCAGTTCCATCGGGCCGGCGATGACGAAGTCCCGGCCGGTGCGCTCCTGCACCCGGGTTTCCAGTTGATGTTTGAGGGCCGTCGTGTCCACCGCCAGCCACAGCGCCGTTGTCGCCAGCACCAGCAGCAGCAAAATGCCGCCGCTCAGCCAGAGCATTGCCTTGCGAGCCGAATGCGCCACGGTCACCTTCCTGCGGAACGGAGATCCGAAATCATGCCGAGACTTGCATGGAACCGGAAATGCCGGCCCAGTTCAAGCGTTTTTGTCTCGGAGAGGGGTGGCGGAGAGAAAAGGTGATGCGGATGGCCGGACGCGGTTGACGGGGCAGTTGCCCCGCTACCTGCTCCCGGCCATTCGCACCCTGTCTGGAGCGGGTGATGGGAATCGAACCCACGTCATCAGCTTGGGAAGCTGAGGTTCTACCATTGAACTACACCCGCGGAAATCAGGGCCGAGGGACGAGTGGTGAGGGACGAGGAAAAGCGTTGGTTGCGGGGTTCCGGCACGCGATAGATCAAGCGCAGGCCCTTCGACCTCGAAACCATGCCATTTCGACGAACAGCGAACCTGCGATACGCGTTTAAACCCTCTTTTCCTCGTCCCTCGATCCTTGCCACTCGTCCCTATCCATTATACATGTTCTCGATGTCCGCCTCATGGGCCGCGATCACCCGGGCGCGCTTGACCTTGAGCGTGGGGGTCAGCAGGCCGTTCTCGATGCTCCAGGGCTGGAGCAGGGGGGTGACGCGGCGCACGCGGGCGTAGCCGGGGAAGTCGTGCAGGGCTTCGCCCAGCCGTTTGAGCAGGGTGGTGTGGAGGTGGCGGTCCTGCAGGCTTTCCTCGGCGAAGGGATCCAGACCGTGTTCGGTGGCCAGCGGAAACCATTCCTCGCCGTTGAGGACCACCAGGGCGCTGAGATAGGGCCGGCCCTCGCCGATGATCAGGGCCTGCTCGAACAGGGGATCGAGCGTGATGGCCATCTCCATGTCGCCGGGCGGCACCTTCTCGCCGTTGGAAAGGACCACGATGTCCTTGATCCGGCCGGTGATGTGCACGAAGCCCTGGGCGTCGATGTCGGCCTTGTCGCCGGTGTGCAGCCAGCCGTCGTGATCGATCATCTCGGCGGTGGCACGGTGGTTGTTCCAGTAGCCGAGCATCACGCTGGGGCCTCGTGCCAGCAGCTCCCCGCGTTCGTCCACGCGCAGCTCGATGCCCGGCAGGGGCAGGCCCACGGACTTCGGCAGGTTGCGCTCCAGGCGGTTGGCGGTGAGTACCGGGCTGGTCTCGGTCATGCCGTAGCCCTGGATCACCGGGATCCCCAGGCCGATGAAGATTTTCGCCACGGCCGGTGGCAGGGCGGCGCCGCCGCTCACGGCGAAGCGCAGGCGCCCGCCGAGTCTCGCCTGGACCCGGCCGGCCACCAGTTTTTCCAGCAGGGGCCACAGCAGCAGTGAGGGATCGGGGCGGGCCCGGCCCTGCCGCACCTCGAAGCGCCGCCAGCCCACGTTCACCGCCAGGTTGAACAGGCCCCGGCGCAGGGCCGATTCCTTGCGCATCTGGCTCTGCAGCTTGTCGTAGATCCGCTCGAAGATCCGTGGCACCGAGATGAGGGTGGTGGGCCGCAGTTGCTGGAGATCGTCGGCCAGTTGCTGGATGGAGCGGGCGTAACTCACGCTGGCGCCGCACATCATGGGCACGTAGTGGCCGCAGGTACGCTCGAAAGTGTGGGAGATGGGCAGGAAGGAGAGCAGTTCGTCGTTTTCGTCGACACCCAGCGCGCGGATCGCGGCCTCGGCATTGGACAGGATGTTGCGGTGACTGAGCATCACCCCCTTGGGCCGGCCGGTGGTGCCCGAGGTGTAGACGATGGTGGCCAGGGCATTGGGATCGCCGCCCCGTTCGTGCAGCAGCGCCGGTTTTTCCGGCAGCCACGCCTCGACCTTCGATACCGCTTCGTCTTCGGCCAGCCGTTCCGGGTGCTTTGCCTCCGCCACCACATAGCGTTGTACGCTGGTCAACTCGTCACGGTGGGGCCCCAGCGCCGCGAGCTGCCGATCGGTCTGCACGAACAGCAGCCGGCAGCCGGAATCGTCGAGGATGTAGGCCACGTTGTCGGGCCGGTCGTCGGTGTACAGGGGCACCACCACCAGCCCCAGGGCGGCCTGTTCGAAGGCCACCCATTCCGGGCCGTTGGCGTGGAGGATGGCGACCCGGTCGCCAGGCTCCAGACCCTCGGCGGTCATGGCCTGCTGCCAGCGGCTGACGCGCACGCCCATGTCGCCCCAGGAAAGGGTTTCCCATTCCTTGCGATCACGGCGGTAATGGCGGTAGGCGGTGCGCTCCGGGCTCTGGCGAACCCGTTCGCGGAACAGGCCGTCGAGGGTGCCGGCCACATTGGCCGGGATGAAGTGGGGATTGTCCTTCGGCATGGGATTCGTCTTCCGGATGACGGACTGCCGATGTTACCCAGAAACCGCCCCGGCGTGCCACCGGGCGGCGGCGCGGGATTGACGCCGGAAGGCCCTTCTCGCTAGGCTATGGGCATGAAGATCACCGTCAATGGCGAGGTCCAGGAAGTCCCGGATGGCATCACGGCCGCCGATCTGGTCCAGAATCTCGGCCTTATCGGCCAACGCATCGCCATGGAAGTGAACCGGGAAATCCTGCCCCGTTCCCAGCATGCCGATCACGTCCTGCAGGCCGGCGACACGGTGGAAATCGTGCGCGCCGTCGGCGGTGGCTGATTCCGGGTTATAATTTTCCCTTTCCACGCCGTCTCACCGGGCCCCGCGCCCGTCATCCCGATTTCAGGAACCGTCATGAGCACCGAACAAGACACCCCTCTGGTCGTCGCCGGCCGGGAATACCGTTCCCGCCTGCTGGTGGGCACCGGCAAGTACAAGGATCTGGACGAGACCCGCGCGGCCATCGAGGCCAGCGGCGCCGAGATCATCACCGTGGCCGTGCGCCGCACCAACATCGGTCAGAATCCCGGCGAGCCCAACCTGCTCGACGTGCTGCCGCCGGATCGCTACACCCTGCTGCCCAACACCGCCGGCTGTTACACGGTGGAAGACGCCGTGCGCACCTGCCGCCTGGCCCGCGAACTGCTCGATGGCCATGACCTGGTGAAGCTGGAAGTGCTGGGCGACGAGAAGACCCTGTTTCCTGACATCACCGCTACCCTCGAAGCCGCCGAAATCCTGATCCGGGACGGTTTCCAGGTCATGGTCTATACCAACGACGATCCCATCATCGCCAAGCGCCTGGAAGAGATGGGCTGCGTGGCCGTGATGCCCCTGGCCGCGCCCATCGGTTCTGGCCTGGGGATCCGCAATCCCTACAACATCCGCACCATCGTCGAGAACGCCGACGTGCCGATCCTGGTGGACGCCGGCGTCGGCACCGCCTCCGACGCCGCCATCGCCATGGAACTGGGCTGCGACGGCGTGCTCATGAACACCGCCATCGCCGCGGCGCAGAATCCGGTGCTCATGGCCTCGGCCATGAAGAAGGCCATCGAGGCCGGCCGCGAAGCCTACCTGGCCGGCCGCATGCCCCGCAAACGCTACGCCAGCGCCTCCTCGCCGCTGGACGGGACTTTCTTCTGACGACGGGGTACTGCGAATAACACGGAGGACACGGAGACACGGGGGACACGGAGAATATTCTGTTTTTGCGAGGCATTGGCATTGATTCAATTCATCATGCCATGCCGTAATGAAAACCATTCGGCTCTGTGTCCTCCGTGTCTCCGTGTCCTCCGTGTTCTTTCCACCGAGCGCGACCATGTTACATCAGGAAAAGCACCGCCGTATCCGCAGCTTCGTCCGCCGTGAGGGCCGATTGACGAAGGCGCAGCAGCGGGCGCTGGAGGCGTATTTTCCGCGATACGGTTTCACCCTGGATGAGGGGGCGCTGGATCTGGCGGATCTGTTCGGGCGCGAGGCGCCGGTGACGCTGGAGATCGGCTTTGGCAACGGTGATGCGCTGCTGGCCATGGCCGAGGCCGCGCCGGAGGGCAATTTTCTCGGCATCGAGGTCCACCGCCCGGGAGTGGGACATCTGCTGCAGGAGATGGCGCGGCGATCCCTGGAGAATATCCGCGTCAGCCGGGATGATGCGGTAGAGGTGCTGGAGCGGCAGATCCCCGATGCCAGCCTGGATCGGGTGTGCCTGTTCTTTCCCGATCCCTGGCCCAAGAAACGCCATCACAAGCGGCGCATCGTGCAGCCGGATTTCGTGCAGCTCGTGCGGCGCAAGCTGAAGGAAGGCGGCGAGTTCCACCTGGCCACCGACTGGGAGGATTACGCCCGGCACATGCGCGAGGTGCTGGAGGCGGCCGAAGGCTTTGCCAACCTGGCGGGAGAAGCCGGTTTCGTGCCGCGGCCGCCTTCCCGTCCGCGCACCCGTTTCGAGGCCCGCGGCGAGCGGCTTGGTCACGGCACCTGGGATCTGCGCTTCCGGCGCACGGAATGACCAGGCCTCCCGTGCTATAGTTTTTCCAACACAGGGAGTGCGTTGCGGTTTTTTCCGCTCCCGTTCGGGTTCCTATTTCAACAACACGACGGACGAGGCGCACCATGAAAATTCTCTGGAATCTCTTTGCCCTGCTCGGCATCGCCGCCGCGGCGCTGGTGATCTACTGTGCCGTTGCCATGTATCCGGCCTGGCAGACCTGGCAACAGTTCGACCCGGAAGCCGGCCGGGTCTATCGTGAACTGGCCGAAAACCTCCTCGAGACCGGCAACGCCGCCGAGGCCACGGTGTGGAAGGTGAAGGTCGAGGAAGGCCTCACCGCCAAGGACGTGGAGGAGACCATGCGCTTCGTGGCCAACGAGCACAACATCAAGAACGTCGGCGAGCTGCCCCTCTACAAGCAGGTGGAGGCCATGAGCGGCAAGCCCTACCGTTTCGCCAAGATCTTCATGTTCTGCAACGCCCTCACTGCGGCGCGCATGATGGATTACAGCGACGCCTTCTCCGCCTACCTGCCCTGCCGCGTGTCGCTGATCGAGGACAAGACCGGCCAGTTGTGGATCTACTCGCTGAACATGGACATGATGATCTACGGCGGCAAGCCCCTGCCGCCGGATCTGAAGCAGGAAGCCATGCAGGTGAAGACCATCATCCTCGACATCATGAAACGCGGGGCCAGCGGCGAATTTTGATGCCATTGTAGAATCGCGGCTTGCGCCGTTCCTAACAGGGCTTCCCCTGCGGGAGCGGCGCAAGCCGCGATAGGTTGAACGCCAAGGGGTGTGGCCCCCTCGCCGCGACTACTGTGCCGCATCCACGTAATCGAAATGCACCGGTCCCTCGCTGGCCGGCAGCCGGATCATGACGAAGGGGGTGGTGATGACCTGGGCCACCAGGCCGTCGGCTGCCGGTTGTCGGCGGCGGATCAGCACGTGCAGGCCATCGTTCGCCTCATGCACGTCCAGCACCCGCAAGCCGTGCCCGGCGGTGGGGCGCTCGCCCATGAACACCGCCACCACCATCTCCCGGGAAAAATCGATGGCCGGGCGTTCGTCGGGCGCGCCGCCGTGGCGTCGCCACAGTCGCTGCCAGGCTTCGGCATTTCGCACCACCACGGCCGTGGCCTGCCGGATCCGGCTGTGTTCCCCCATGGCGAGGGTGGTGAAGGGCAGAGGGACTTCCCGCGGCGGCGGCAGGGCGCAAGCGGTGAGCACGACGAGAACGAACAACAGCAGCCTCTTCATCGGTTCTGTCTCTCAGCCAAAGGATTCGATGTGATCGAGCCGGATGCGCAGACGGTTTCCGCGTCCGTCCTCGACGATCAGGAACTCGCTTCCGTCACGGGTTTGCAGATCCCGGGGCCGGAGCCGTGCGGTACGGCGTCGGCCGTTTTCCTTCCAGCGCAGTTCCAGCCAGCGGCCGTGCATGATGGCCAGCTCCAGTTCGCTGTGCAGGGCACAGGATACCGGTCGGTAGACCTCATTGCCCATGATGCGGTTCCCGTTTTTCTTCCTCCGCGGGCAGAAACAGGGCCTGCACATCGTTGAGAAAGCGCCGCCCCCGTTCGGTGGGACGCAGGTGAGCGCCGGTTTGTTCCAGCCAGCCTTCCTGCCGCGCGCGGCGCAGCGCGGGATCGGCCTCCGGCCAGGGCAGGCCCGCATGGGCCGGATAGAGCGCGGTGTCGAACCCTTCGGTCAGACGCAGGGCATTGAGAAAGAACTCGAAGCGCACGTCGTCGGCAGACAGCCGGTGGCGGACGCCGAGGGGGGCGGCCTCGGGGCCGTGGGCCGCGCGCAGGTAGTCGCGGGGATGGCGCGGCTTGCGGTGCCGTTCGATCCGGCCTGCCGCGGCGTCGGTGATCTTGCCGTGTGCGCCGGCCCCGATGCCGAGATAGTCGCCGAACGTCCAGTACTGGCGATTGTGTCGGCAGCGATGGCCGGGCCGCGCCCAGGCCGAGATTTCATATTGTTCGAAGCCGGCGCCGGTCAGTTTCTCGCTGGCGGCCTCCTGCATGGCCCAGGCCGTGTCGTCGTCGGGCAGGGCCGGCGGGGCGTGTGCGAAAGCGGTGTTCGGCTCGATGGTGAGCTGGTACAAGGAGAGGTGCGAGGGCGCGCAGGCGATGGCCTGTTCCAGATCGGCCAGCATTCCCGCCAGATGTTGGCCGGGCAGGGCGAACATGAGGTCGAGATTCAGGGCGTCGAAGCCGGCGGCATGCGCCGCCTCGACGGCCTGCCGTGCCTCACGGCCGTCATGGATCCGCCCCAGGGCCCGGAGCCTGGCGTCGTCGAAACTCTGGATGCCGAGCGACAGGCGGTTGATGCCGATGGCGCGGTATTCCCCGAAACGCCCCCGCTCGGTGGTGCCGGGGTTGGCTTCCAGGGTGATTTCCACATCCGGCGCCAGCGGCAGGCGCGCGCGCAGGCCCTCAAGCAGTCGATCCAGGGCGGCGGGCGAGAACAGGCTCGGTGTGCCGCCACCGAGGAAGATGGAAACGAGTGTTCGGTCGCCCACGGCCGGCCGTTCCCGATCCAGATCGGCCAGCAGGGCCTGCACGTAGGCGGTTTCGTCCATGTCCTCCTTGAGGGTATGGGAATTGAAGTCGCAGTAGGGGCACTTGCGTACGCACCAGGGAAAGTGCACATACAGCGACAGCGGTGGCGGAGCGGCGAAATGGAACATGCGAGGGCCGGGAACAGGTTGACCGGCTACATTGTACCCGCAAGGGAGCAAAAAAATGGGGGCCTGGAGGGCCCCCGAAGCGGTCATGGAGATAATGCCAGCTTGAAAAATCGATTCCCATTGCAGAGAACGGAAACGATCCGCCGGTTGGCATAACCGGCCCGTCAAGACGAAAACCGTCGGCCATGAAGAGCGGCGGATTCCATCTCAGCGGTGTGAAAACTATAGAGGGCGGATTGCCGCCAGACAATCGCGGTAATTGATCTGGATCAGGTTACCCTGTCATGTGCGTCAGCCGGCGGTTTCGGCTTCGAGGATGTCGGGGATCCGGATGCCGAGCCGTTGCAGATGATCCCGCTGCCGCCGGTCGAGGGCGGCAAGAAACGCATGGTAGTCATGACGGATGCCGCGATCCGGCGACGCGGCTGCCGCGGTCAGCAGTTCGAGGATCTGGCGCCGGTCGCTGAGGCGAAAATCGAAACCGAATTCCCGTTCCAGCTTGCGCCGGATGCGCACCAGCAGGGCCAGACTGGCCTGACTGAACAGCAGCTCCTCCATGGCAAGGCCTCCACCGGGCAAGCCCGGTTTGATTGTTATTGTTAACGACGCCCTTTTCGGTTGGCATGTCGCGCCTGCGGATCGAATGTGCGCACTGCCAACAGCCTGTGTGCGATGCATGGATGCATCGCCATTTTCAATGACGCCAGGTCATTGAAAATGTGAGGGAACGGGAAACTGCGTTTTCCGTTCCCGAGTTGAAAAAGCCCATGGATGGGCTTTTTCAACAGCCTGTTAGTCGAGCCCGGCCTTTCGCAAGGTTTCCACCAGGCAGCGCAGCGCCTGGCCACGGTGGCTGAGGCGGTTCTTTTCGTCTGCAGGCAGTTCGGCCGAGGTGCAGCCGCGTTCGGGCACGAAAAAGACCGGATCGTAACCGAAGCCGCCTTCGCCGGCGGGGGCCGTGGTGATCCGCCCTTCCCAGATGCCCTGGCAGATGAGCGGCAGCGGATCGGCGGCGTGGCGCAGGTAGACCATCAGGCAGACGAATCGGGCGCTGCGTTGTTCTTCCGGTATGTCGGCCATGGCTTCGAGCAGCTTGTGCAGGTTGGCCTCGTCGGAGGTGTGCTCGCCGGCGTAGCGCGCCGAGTGGATGCCGGGGGCGCCGTTGAGGGCGTCCACCACCAGCCCCGAGTCGTCGGCGATGGCCGGCAGGCCCGACTGCTCGGCGGCATGGCGGGCCTTGAGCAGGGCGTTCTCGACGAAGGTCAGGCCGGTTTCCTCCACCGATGCCACGGCGAAATCCGACTGGGGCAGGATCCGGATGCCGCTGTCTTCGAGCATGGCGCCGATCTCGCGCACCTTGCCCGGGTTGTTGCTGGCCAGGACGATTTTCATTGTGTTTTCTCGGTAGCAGGCAAGCCGTAGGCCGGTTCAAGCGCAGCGGAACCGGCGTTTGGTCGTTCGTTCCTCGTCACTATTCTGCCAGGGCCGCGCGCTGGCGTTCGATCAGTTCGGCGATGGCCTTGTTGCCCAGTTCGAGCATGGCTTCCAGTTCGTCCCGGTTGAAGGCCGCGCCCTCGGCGGTGCCCTGGATTTCGATGTAGCCGCCGGCGCTGTTCATGACGATGTTCATGTCGGTGTCGCAGTCCGAGTCTTCGAGGTAGTCCAGATCCATGACCGGCACGCCCTTGTAGATCCCCACCGAGACCGAGGCGACGTGATCGATGAGGGGATCGGTGGTGATCCACTTTTCGTTCTGCATCCAGGCGATGGCGTCGGCCAGGGCCACGAAGCCGCCGGTGATGGAGGCGGTGCGGGTGCCGCCGTCGGCCTGGATCACGTCGCAGTCGATGGTGATGGTGTGCTCGCCGAGGGCGTCCATGTCCACCGCCGCGCGCAGCGAGCGGCCGATCAGGCGCTGGATCTCCATGGTGCGCCCGCCCTGCTTGCCGCGCGCGGCTTCGCGGCCCATGCGCGAGCCGGTGGAGCGGGGCAGCATGCCGTATTCGGCCGTCACCCAGCCGCGGCCCTGGCCCTTGAGAAAGCCCGGCACCTTCTGCTCCACGCTGGCGGTGCACAGCACCTTGGTGTCGCCGAACTCGATGAGCACCGAGCCTTCGGCATGCTTGGTGTAATGGCGGGTGATGGTGATGGGGCGCAGTTCGTCAGGGGCGCGTCCGCTGGGTCGCATGGGGAATCCTCGGGGGTTGTCGTCAAAAGCTGACAGTATACCCGCTTCATGGGGCTTGAATGTAGGAGCGGCGCCCTCGCCGCGATATTGCAGTGGCGGGTGGCTGGGAAAACATTCGCGCTGTTCCCGGCCACCCACTACCGTATTATCGCGGCTCGCGCCGCTCCTACTTCATTTCCTTTTCATACTTCTTGATCGCCTGCTCGATCTCGGCGATGGCCGAGGCCAGGGGATCGGCGTTCTGTCGGTGCGGCGACTCCGGCCGGTTGGCACGGCGGCCCGGCTGCTGCAGGGAGACCACCTTGAGGGCCACTGCCGAGGTGTTGTCGGCGTTGGGATAGCGATCCGCCTCGGCTTCCTCGGCCAGTTCGGCGAGGGTGTCGCTGAGACGGCCCTGGCCGATCACCGCGCCGATGCGCGCGTCGTCCAGGGGTTCCCAGAAGCCGTCGGAGCACAGCAGCAGGATGTCGCCCTCGCGCAGTTCCACCGCCTGGCTGACGCTGACGTCCGGATCCCGGGTCTGCAGACCGATGCAGCGGGTGACGTAGTTGCGCATCGGATGATCGTGGGTGTGCCGCAGGGAGATGCGGCCGGCCTGGTAGAGCTGTTCCACGTAGGAGTGATCCTGGGTGCGGTACAGGGGCAGGCCGTTGCGGAACAGGTAGAAGCGGCTGTCGCCCACGTGGGCCCACCAGGCCTTGCGATCCTGCACCAGGCACAGCACGGCGGTGGTGCCGGGGGCGATGGCCGGCTGCTGTTCCTGGCCGGCCATGAGGATGGCGTGGTGGGCGCGGCGCAGCAGTTCGTGCAGGAACTTCTCCGGCTGTTCGGCCGGCAGGGGGTTGAGGTTCAGCTCCTCGGTGATGGTGTCCACCAGGGTCTGGGCGGCCAGGTCACCGCCGGGCTTGCCGCCCAGGCCGTCGCCGAGCACCAGCAGGGCGCCGGCCGCCTGTTCGATGACGGTGAGACGATCCTGGTTGACCTGTCGGTTGCCCAGGCGGCTGGTGATGCCGAATTCGAACTGCATGTCAGCCTGCCTTCTTGCCTTTCGCCTCGGGAACCTTGCGCAGGGCCGCCAGCAATTCGTCCACGTTCTGGGGCCGCAACAGGGGATCGACCTCCATGGCCCAGTCCACCGCCTCGAGCAGTTCGGGGGTGTAACGCTTGCGGAAGGCCGAGGTGGCCGGGCGCATGGTGTCCTTCTCCCGGCGCTTGGTGGAGGGCGGCGGCGGCGTGCCCGCCATGCAGGTGCGCATGGTGGCGCCGATGGCATAGATGTCGGTCCAGGGGCCCACGTAACCGCCCGGGTCGAGCTGTTCGATGGGCGAGAAGCCGGGCGTGACCACCTGGCTGGGCTGGAACTGGCGGGTGTGCATCATTTCGTGCACGGCGCCGAAGTCCAGCAGCAGCGGATTGGCGCCGGCGCGCAGATGGATGTTGCCGGGCTTGACGTCCAGGTGCAGCAGGCCCTGGCTGTGAATCACCCGCAGGCCGTCGAGCAGGGCCGGGAACACGGTCATGATGAAGGCCTCGCTCAGCTTGCCCCGGTGGCGCTGGATGTAGGCCTGCAGGTTGTGCCCGTCCTCGTAGTCCATGACCATGTACACCGTGCCGTTGGCGCGGAAGAAGTTGATCACGTTGACGATGTTGGGATGCTTGAGGGTGGCCAGGGAGCGGGCTTCCTGGAAGAACAGCCGCCGGCCCTGGGCGAAGCGCTCTTCGTGGTAGTCGTGGCAGGCCACCACTTCGTGGTTTTCCGTGCGCCGGGCCAGCTTGCTGGGCATGTATTCCTTGATGACCACCCGCTTGCCGGCATCGTCGCGGGCCAGGTAGACCACGCTGAATCCGCCCCCGCCGATGGTCCGCTCGATGGTATAGCCATCGACGCGGGTGCCGCGGGGCAGTTCGTGGGCGTTCTTCGGCATGAGCGAGGAGCGGCTGGGGTTCAGTCCGGATTATCGGTTGTTCGAGCGCCTAACATTAGCACAGCCCGGAACCGGGACGGCAATGGCCGCGCGGGTCAGCCATCCTCAGCGCCAAGGCGGCGGGCCAGCGCGGCCGGATCGACCGCGCCGGTGGTGTCCACCCGCAGCACATCCGGCTCGTCGGCGGGGATGGGCCGGTAGTGCTCGAGCTGGTGTTCGAGTACCTGCAGATCCGCCTCCGAGGCATCCCGTTGGGCGGCCAGCCGCTGGCGGATCCGCGCCCGCAGGACCGCCGGCGGGGCCTGCAAATCCAGCACCGTGAAGGGAACGTCCAGGCTGGCGGCCAGGCGGCGGAAGGCGGTGCGGCGGGCCGGGTCGAGGAAGGTGGCGTCCACCACCACCGGCCAGCCTGCCACGAGCAGCATCCGGGCCAGCTCGGCCAGCCGGGCGTAGGTGCGCTCGGTGGCCTCGGGGGTGTAGATGCCCCCGGCCACGGCCGACGCGCTGCGCGCGTCCATGGGCAGGCCGAACAGGCGCTTGCGCTCCACGTCGGAACGCAGGTGGATGGCCGGCCAGTGGCCGAGCAGCCGGTGAACCAGGGTGCTCTTGCCGCTGCCCGACAGGCCGTGGGTGATGACCAGCCGCACCGGTGGCGGGTGGGTGCCGGCCTCGGCCAGTTGCAGGTAGGCGCGGTATTCGGCCTGCCCGGCGCGGCGTTTCCGTGCCGACAGATCCGGCTGCGCCAGGCGCAGGGCCGCCACCTTGGCCCGCACCATGGCGCGGTAGACCACGAAGAAACGCAGCAGCGGCACACCCGCATAATCGCCGGTGATGAACAGCCATTCGTTGAGCAGCCAGATGGCCAGATCCTGTCGATGGCGGGCCATCAGATCCATGATCAGAAAGGCCAGTTCGTTGATCACGTCGATGAAGCGCAGGGCGTCGTTGAACTCGATGCAGTCGAACGGCACCGGTTGGTCGTCGATCAGTACGATGTTGTTCAGGTGCAGATCGCCGTGGCCGTCGCGCACACAGCCCGCCTCGCGCCGGTCACGAATGGACGGCGCCAGTTCGGCGAAACGCGCCTGGCTCCACTGCGCCACGGTGGCGAGTTCGCCTGCGTTTTGCCCCAGGGCCGCGCGGATCTGTTCGAAGTTCTCCGCCACGAAGTGCCAGACCGTCTTCGGCGTGCCCCAGGGCGCGTCGTCGGGCACGCGTTCGGCGCGGGCCTGGAAGTCGGCAATCGCCCGGGCCAGCCGCGGCATGAGCCGCGCGTCCAGTTCGCCCCGTTCGACGAGCCGGGCCAGCAGCCGGTTCTCGTCGAAACGGCGCATCTTCACCAGGTATTCGATGGGATCGGCGGGGTCGCCCGGGCGGGGCTGTTCCGGCGTGCCGCTGACGGGCAGCACCTCCAGATAGATCATCGGCGCCGTGCGCCGGTTGAGTTCCACTTCCCGCAGACACTGCCGGTGGCGCTTGTCCAGGCAGGAATAGTCCAGAAAGCCGAAGTCCACGGCCTTTTTCAGCTTGTATGCATACGCTCCGGCCAGCAGCACCCAGGAGATGTGGGTCTCGCGCACCTCGACCGTCTCGGCGGGAGGATCCCACACGCCCGGATCCTGCAACGCCCGCACCAGTCGCGTCTGGGCTGCCAGATCGAGTTCGGTCATCTCGTGCTCCCGCCGCGGCTCCGTTCCGTTCGATTGTACGCCATGAACACGCCGCCCGTTCATGCTAGGCTTGGCGCCATCGCCGTCACCGCAGGACCCCCGCATGATCCGCAGCATGACCGCCTTCAGCCGCCGCGAGCACAGTGATGCGGCAGGCGACTTCACCCTCGAGATCCGCAGCGTCAATCACCGCTATCTGGACATCGCCCTGCGCCTGCCCGAGGAGCTGCGCAGCCTTGAGCCGGCGCTGCGCGAACGGATCGCCGCACGCCTTGGCCGGGGCAAGGTGGAAGTCAGCCTGCGCTTCACGCCGGGCGAGGGCGAAGGCGAGGATCTGCCCCTGGACGACGCGCGGATCCGCAAGATCGCGCATGCCACCCGCCACATCGACTCCATTCTCTACAATCCCGCGCCGGTCAGCTCGCTGGAGGTGCTGCGCATGCCCGGCGTGATCCGGAGCCAGCCACTGGATCTGGAGCAGCTCGGGAAGGTGGTCGGCGAGCTGCTGGAGGCCGCCCTCGACGACCTCCTCGCCACCCGCGAACGCGAGGGCGAGCGTCTGGCCGCCATGCTGCGGGAACGGCTCGCGGCCATGCGCGAGATCGTCGCCAACGTCCAGGCACAACTGCCCGACTACCAGCACCAGTGGCGCGAGCGGTTGCTGGCCAAACTGGAAGAGGTCAAGGGCGAGCTGGACGAGAACCGCCTCGAACAGGAAATGGTCTACTTCGCCCAGAAGACCGACGTGGCCGAAGAGCTGGATCGGCTGGCCCTGCACATCGACGAAGTGGAACGGGTGCTGCAGCAGGACAAGCCGGTGGGCCGGCGGCTCGACTTCCTCATGCAGGAACTCAACCGCGAGGCCAACACCCTGGGGGCCAAGTCCATCCATGCCGGGATGACCCGGGCCTCGGTGGATCTGAAGGTGCTCATCGAGCAGATGCGCGAGCAGGTGCAGAACATCGAATGAACCCGTCCACCGGTAAAATGTGATCCAGTTCACATGTCAGGCCCGGCGGGATTGATAGGATTTGTCCTGCCAACGATTGTGGCCGAGCAAGGACGAACCGCCGGCGGTCGCGCTGCCGGAGCAGGAAGCCGGCGCCCGTTCCGCCTTGCCCCGCCTGCCGTTTCAAGGAGGAATCATGAGCGCCATCGACGACACCCGCAGGGTCGTTTCCCTGCAACCCGAATCCCGCCGCATCGCCGAGGTGACGCGTACCCGCGCCGGTGAGGCGATCGAGATCCGTCTCGACGGCCACACCCGCCCTGTCCGGGCCCATCTCGATACCGTCACCGCGCTGGAAAACGGCGATGCCGTACTGGTGGACGCCACGCCCGACGGCGTCGTGGTCGTGGGCCGCTTGCGCCATCCCGGTGAGCCCCCCGCCGCCCCCGTGCGGATCGACGACGCAGGCCGGCTGCTGCTGGCCCGGGCCGAAGGCGTGGCGATCCGCGCCGGCGGCAGCACCCTGGAATTGCGCCCTGACGGCGCCATCGTGCTCGACGGCAAGACGATCCTCGCCACGGCCGAGGGCCTGCACCGCCTGCAGGGCGCCACCATCGAGCTGAACTGACCTCCCCGGACGATCGCCCACATGGACGTGCCGCTTCAGCAGACCCACCGGGATGCCGCCTCGGCCCTCTGGCGCCAGCGCCAGCAATGGTGTGTTCGGCCCGGCATCGGCGCCCGCGCCCTGCGCCAGCTCGAGCGGCGCCTGCACTTCCACCTGCACGTGCTCTCTCGCCTGCCGCCGGCAGAGGAAGAACCGGCCCAGGCCGAAATCGCCTTCGTCTTTCTGGCCGCCGGCCTGCGCAGCCCCGATGCCGGCCGGCGTCGCGAAACCGCCAGGCTTGCCGCGGACTGGCTGGCCGGAGACGCTGCCAACCACCAGCTGGCTGCGCGCCAGGCCCTGGCGCTTCACCCCGGCGCGGAGACGCTGGCCGAAACCCGCCGCCTTTACGAGGAAGCCCGGGAACGGCGGCCCGAGCTGCTGAACGTGTGGCGCATCCAGCAGGCGGAGGTGCCGCGCGGCCTGCTCAACCAGGGCGAACTGCACGCCCACGACCTGCGCCTGCAGGCCGCCGCCCTGCGCTTTTGCGCCGACTGGCCGGCAGCCGGCCTGAGCGTGTTCCAGCCCTATTATCGCGTGCTCGGCGAGGATCCCTTCGCCAGCGTGGCCGAGCTGCCGGTGCTGGCCGAAGCCCTGCGCGGGGGACTGGTGCGGGGCGATGGCGCGGCTGCCCTGGCCCTGCGCCGGGCCATCGAACGCCAGGCTGGCAGTGACGAGGTCGCCCCCCTGCTGCGCCTGGCCGCGCTGAGCGGCGAGCCGGATTTCCAGCCCGTGCTCGCCCAGCACCGCCTCGCCGAGCCCGCAAGCGGCTGCCGGCTGCTGGCCCTGTGGGGCCAACGCGAGGCGGTGCCCGAGTTGCTCGAGGCTCTCGAAACGCCCCAGGCCAATGCCGCGGCCGCCGATGCCTGGCAATGGCTCACCGGGCAGCGCCTGCCCCGGCGCCCGCGCATGCAGGTGGTGGGCGAGGAGGCCGCGCCGGCCAGCGCCGAGACCATCGCCGACGCGCAGGCCGCCCGGGCATGGTGGGAAGCGCACAAGGCAGCCTGGCCCGAAGGCGAGCGCCGCCTGCTCGGCCGGCCCCTTTCCCCGGCGGTGGTGCGCGACGCGCTCGAGGAACACGCCGGCGCGGGCGCGGCCGATGCGCTCGATCTGCTCGCCCTGCTCACCGGCCGGCCCGCGGGCGTGGCGGAAGAAGACTGGCTGCTGCGGCGCGACGCCGTTCTTGCCGGCATCGAAGAGGCCCCGGCGGTCCCACCGAAGCGGGTGGCCCATGCTTGAGCTGCACAACGAAACGGCCCTGGCCGCCGGGATCTATCCGGGCTGGGATCGGCAACGCCGCTACCAGTTCACCGTGGTCCTCAAGGCCGCCTGGCGCTTCGAACCCGACGGCACGCTCGCGCCGCTGAGCGTGCCCATCGTCGAGACCGACGCGCATCACGGCAAGCCCCACGAAACCTCCCTGCGGGCCGCCGATGAAACCGTCCCCTTCAAGCAGGGCGGCGAAGTCTATCTGTACGGCACGGCCCACCCCCCTCGCGCCGGCGCCCCGTTCACCGCCGTCCGCCTGGGCATCGATTTCCCCGACGGCCGGCGCTTCGACAAGACGCTCCACGTCTTCGGCCGCCGCCGCTGGCGCAAGCGCCTGCTCGGCCACGCCCTCACCGACCCCGAGCCGCTCGAACCCACCCCGCTGCGCTACGAATACGCCTTCGGCGGCCGCGTCCCCGGCAAGCCCGACGTCGAATACCCGCCGAACCCCGTCGGCCTCGGTTACAACCCCTCCGCCTGGAAACTGGTCAACCCCGAACCGCCCCGCATCGAGGATCCGCAACACCTGGTGGCCAAACCCACCCACAAACCCCTGCCCGCCGGCTTCGCCCCCCTGCCGGTGTTCTGGCAACCCCGCGCCGACGAGATCGGCGAAGCGGTGGACGACCCCGACGCCCACGCCGGCTGCCCCTGGCCCGAGAGCGCCGAACCCACCCTGCACAACGCCGCGCCGCCGGACCAGCGCTTCCCCCACCCCTTCGCCGGCGGCGAGCGAATCCGCCTCGCCGGTTTCTTTCCCGAGCGCGATCCCGCAAGGCCCGTGGAACTGGTGTTGCCGCTTCCCGCCCCGCGCCTGCTTGCCTTCATCGATGGCGCCACCCGGACCTTGACCCCCGTGTTCGATACCCTCGTGATCGACACCGACGAACGCCTTCTCCAGCTCATTGGCCGGGCAGCGGTGGCCTGGAAACGTTTCGATCCCCGAAGCGGCTGGGTGATCCTGCAGGAAGCGGACCTGGCGGGTGAAGAACAGCCAGCGCAACGGCGCAAGCAGGCGTGAAGATGGAAGGTCAGCCGATCATCAGGAAAACGGATCTGGTCATCAGCGGCTGGGGGCTGGCCTGTGCCGCCGGCAACCAGCCGTTTGCCCTGCTCGGCACGGTCGGCAGCGGGCTGAACCTGGCCCGGCCCGATCCCGTATTCGAGGCCCCCTTGCCCGGTGGCGACGGCACGGCCGCCGTGTTGACCAGCCCGGTTCTTGAGCCGGACATCGATCCGGCGGCACGGATGCAAGCGCTGTGGCAAGGCGCCCTGGACGACGCGCTTGCCGCCTGGAAGCAAGCCGGTGGCAACCCGGCGAAGGCGCGCCTGATTCTGCTGGTGCCGGACGAGAGCACCGAACGGGGTCGGTGGATCGATACGACCGACTGGTCGTCCAGCCTGGCCGCGCATGTGGGCGAGACGCCAGTGGCGGGGATCGAGGTGTGGCCGGTGCGAGAGGGCGTCACCGAAGCTGTGCTCGCAGCACTCGCCCTGCTCGAAGCCGGGGAAGGCGAGGCCCTCGTGCTTGGCGCGGTGGACTCGCTGCTCGATCCCCTCAGCCTCGAGGAATTCGCGGCGGACAACCGCCTTTTGCTCGAGAAAGGTTCGGACGGTTTCGCCCCCGGCGAGGCGGCCGTCTTTCTCGTCATCGAACCGGCCGCCACCGCCGGTGAACGTGCCCGGGCCCGCCTGCGCGCCATCGCCTGCCTGCCGGAACCCGGGCACGGCCGGGTTGGTGAAACCCGCCTCACCGGCCTGGCTCAGGCCATCGAACTCGCCGCCACGGAAGCGGGTGCGGCGGTCACCGGCATCGATTGCCTGTGCGCAACGCTGGGCGGCGAGCGGCAGAAAAACGTGGAATGGTTTCAGGCAGGCGCCACCCTCTGGCCGGTGAGGCTCGACGAAGCCGAACGGCTGGCCATGCAGAACGGCGAAGCCGACGCCCCGCAGCCCGCCCCGCCAGAGGAACCCGAACGGCTGGATCCGGCGCTCGCGCTCGGCGAGACGGGAATGGCGGCGTTGCCGCTGTCGCTGCTGTGCGCCTGTGCCCGCTTCGAGTTTGCCTGGCCTGCCGTGCGAAACGCGCTGGTGGTGGAAATGCCGGATGCCCCCTGGCGCAGCGCATTCTGGCTGGAGCCGGTGGCCCGGGAAAGTGCGCAGGATTGAACGTCAACGACACAGGAATCGAAATCAGGAGAACAGGGAACATGGGCAACGTCGTCATCAACGGCCGCACCGCCGTCCACGCCGACTCCGGTGGCACCGTCAGCAGCCCGGACGTGTGCAAGACCCCGGGCAAATGCCGCCCCCGGGCCTACCGCAACGTGGCCAAATCGGCCGATGCCGCCCAGACCGCCGGCACCGTCTTCATCAACGGCCAGCCCGCCTGCCACAAGGACAGCATCTTCGCCACCAGTTCCGGCGACGAGGGCGGATCCTGCGGCGGCATCCGCTCGGGCACTATCAAGGGCAAGGCCGAGTTCATCACCGCCTCGCCCAACGTCATGATCGAAGGCATCCCCGCCGTGCGCCAGGGCGATCTGATGGTCTCCAACAACCGCAACACCCCGCCCATGCCCCTCATGCAGCCGGGCGCGGGCAAGCCGCCGGCCCTGGCGCTTGAAGGTGGCGCGGCGCTGGACGAAGGCGACCAGCCCGAGCGGATCGACTTCACCCAGGCCGGCGAACACGCCGGTCTGGAAAAGGGTATCGGCGGGGAAGACCACGATGACTGAAACCGCCGTCAATCCGGCCTACGAACGCATCCACCGGGGACAGTGCCGGGAAGTCCCCCTCGGCGCCGGCACGCAGACAGGCCGCAACCGGGAGCTGGTCATACCCTCCAGCGGCACCGGCAAGGTCTTCCTCAAGTACAAGGACACCCGTTTCACCTGGTACAGCCTCCCCCTGGGCAAGGCCGCCACGCGAGGCCGGGACGAAGCCCCCACGCCCGAGAAGAACGTCATCGTGCCCGTCCTGCCGCGGGTCTATACCACCCCCGATCTCGACCCGGCCTGCTGCGCCGTGCCCCGCGCCCCCGGCTGGCTCTACATCTTCAAGGGCGGCTACCTCTGGCGCGAACTCGAAGTGCTGCCCCAAGGCTGGTTCCGTGACGTCAACCTGCACGAATACGCCGGCAAGGACGTGCGCCCCGCCACCGTCGAAAAGGATCGCCGCCTGCTCCTGCCGTACCGCCTCGACGACGAAGAGCAGGACATCCGCATGGCCTATGCCGACGTGCAATGGTCCTGGGCCCGGATCAACATGCTCGGCGGCATGGACCCGGACGACTTCCGCCTCCATCCCGACCACCTGCCGCCCATGCCGGAAGATCAGGGCTACACGCAGGAGCAGATCGCCGAACAGCGGGAAGCCCGCCTCCAGCAGATCGACCTCTCCGGCTTCGACGCCGGCTTTCCCGTCCAGCCCCCGGAAGGTCGCAAGGCCCGTATCGAGAACGTCGAACACGCCAACGACGAACTGATCCACATCCGCCTGCACCGCAAGGCCAACATCCCCGTGGTCTATCTGCACGACCCGCTCGGGATCATGTTGCACAATCTCGAAGCCTACCGCCGCAAGGAAGCCGAGCTGCTCGCGGAAGTCGAAAAGGCCAGGGCCCACGAGCACTACCGCAGTGCGGTGCTCACCTGGCAGACCTTCTTCAACGAAGAGCTGTGGGAAAAGGCCAAACGCCGCAAGCGCCAGCGAGGGCCGACGCATTATGTGGACAACAGCGACGAGGCCGAGGCCCTGCGCAAGGCCGCCCGCGAGATGGACAGGGAACTCCTGAAGGACATCCTGCGCGTCGAACCGCGCCGGCAATTGCGCCGCGCCCTGCGGAAGCTGAAGCAACGGCATTTCGACTGGCTGGAAGGCCGTGTCACGCAGGAAGGGCAAAATGCCGGGGACACGCAGGAACGATCGGTAGCCGACCTCGCGCCCGATCACGTCACCTTCGAAGCTGCGCTGCTGGACTACGCCAGCCTGCCCCGGGACGGCTACATCCAGCTCTGGGCCACCATGAACCTCGCCCTCCTGTACGCCAACCACGACCCGGCGGCCCTGGATGCGGGCCTCGATCTGGATCGCGACCGCGAAAAAACGGCAGCGGACAGCGATCCGGGCCGGCGATATCTGGAACGCCTCTGCCAGCCCGGCCACCCATTGCATGCCATGCTCTTCCCCGACCGCGACCAGGTGGACGAGACGAGCCCCGAACCGCCGGCTTTCAACGCGCACATGGCGGACGAGCCGCCGTCGTCCGATGGCCGCTTCCGCCCCGCCGCCTTCGCCGGCGCCCTGGCTGCCGATGCCCTGCGCAAGACCGACCTGGCCATGGCGCTGGCGAAGGAAGCCGACAAGATCGTGGCCAGCTTCCTCCTGCAGTTTCAGCGGCAGTGGCAGGCGGCCAGGGGCCAGGCGAAAACCGTCATGCAGGAAGGGTTCGTGCGCCTGGCGAAAGCCACCAATCATCCCGAACTGCGGGGGATGCACCTGATCACGCCGGGCGCGGATCTGAAGGGCAAGGTGATCATCGACGGCGAGCTGCGGATCCGGGCCAGGCTCGAACAGTCACAGATCCGCGAGCACTTCAGGGCGGCGGTCAGGGAACCGGGCAAGGATCGCGTCAACGTCGTCGACCCCCGCACCGGCAAGGCCGTGTTCAGCCAGGCCATCACCGACGTCGTCGACCTCAGGGGCATGCCGTTGCCGGTGGACGGGGAAACCTGGTCCGGCCTGTTTCGGGAAGTGGACGCCGACGGCGTGGCCCGTGCCCGCGGCCGCTTCGTGGTGGTGGACGACATCTCGCCCTATGCGCTCAAGTACCATCGCCCCTCTGCCGCGACGGCGAAGGAAGTGGGCACGGTGGTGGAAGGGATGAAGGCCGCAGGAAAGGTATTGCCGCCCCTGGTGGCGGTGGTGGAGATGTTCAATGTGCATGAGATGCATGATTGGTATAGAAGAAAAAAGGATGCAAAAAGTACTCTGTCACTTGCGCTCGCTAGTATTGCACTGCTGTACGTTGTCGTGGATACACCACTGAAAGTCGCCGGTCTTGAGCAAGGCGCGAAATTCTGGGCGGAAATCATGCCGCGGGAACGGTGGCGCAAGCCAACGGAAAAATTCCTCACCTCAAAAATTGCAATAGAAACGGAAAGAGGACGGTTGGAATTCCGCACGGTCGGCACCATCGGCGCTGGCGTGAGCCTCGCCGGCGCGGTGATGGCCGGCTGGGATGCCTTCGACAGTCTGGCCGCGGGCGATGGGGATGCTGCGGCCGCCTACGGCGTTCAGACCCTGGCAGGGCTGGCCCTGGCGCTGTGCGATCTGGGCGCGGCCTCCACGGCCACGAGTGGATTGCTCGCCGGCTTCGGCCCCTGGGGCTGGGCGGCGCTGGCAGTGTTCCTCGCCGCCGGCCTCGTGGCCAACCTGCTGAAGGACACGCCGGTGGAAAAATGGGGCAAGCATGGGCCTTTCGCCAGGGATCCGGCCGCGCGTGGCACCTATGAATACAGCCGCCCCGTGCGGGACGAAAACGGTGACCACGTGCACGAAGGCACGGGTCGCAACCGCCGCCTCGTGCGCGAGCCCCTGCCGCCGGAAAAGATGTACGAGGCCCTGATGAGCCTCCTCATGCGCCCGGGGATCACGATTCGGCTCGACCGCTCTACCGTGCTGGCGACGATCCTGGTGGACGTGATCGCCCCCGGCTTCGAGCCGGGGCGCAGCAGCCTCAACGTGCTGGCCACGGGTGAGACGGCCTACCGGATGAGCCCGCAGGAGCGGGCCATGGCCCTTCGCAATGGCCATGCCAACATCGCCGCCATGGAGCGGTTCACCTCCAGCGGCGTGCAACAGCCGCTGCAACTGCGGGAATGGCAGCCCCTGCCGGGGGAGGACGGCGTCAGCCAGATCGGGATCCGCTACCGTTACGCCCTGCCGCCGCTGGGCGGTCAGGGCGAGTACCGCATCACCGTTCGCGCCCGGGGCCGGCACGTCACCGCCGATCAGCTCATCATCCCCACCCTGCCGGGCGAGGAAGCGGCCCGGCCGGCCGAGCCCGACAGGGTCGACCCGGCCGTCCCCGGCTGGGTCTACGCCGAACAGCAGGTGAAGCCCGCATGAAGACCGTCACCTATGCCCCCACGGCCTACGACAGCACCCGTCCCCGGGACCTGCCGCCGCTGGACGAGGCGCGCCTGAGCGCCACCGAGCGGGCCATCCGCCGCTGGCCCCTGCAGGGCAAGGGCGTGCAGTGCCGGGAGTTCCTGCCCGGCACCTTCGCCCATGACGGCGTCGATCAACTGCGCGAGATGGATGAGGCGGAAATTGAACGGATTCAGCAAGAGGGGCTTGAGAAAAACAAAGTGCTCAATATCAAGTGGGGCTCCCTGCGCAACCCCGTCCTCATTCTCAATGCGATAGGAAAGGTGGCGATTTTCTTCACTTTTGCTGGGGGGGGGGTGACAACGGTGGTTTCACTGTTTACTTTTGGGTTTGATCTCTTTGTATTGGAGACGTTCCTTATGACAGTACCCCCGCCGCTTGGGGTCTATTATCTGTGCAAAACCGCGGTCGCCCGCGGCTGGGTGAAAGACAAACATGACACGGTGTTCGAGCGCATCACGGGCATGGTGGAGTTCACCGTCAAGGGCCGGCGGCAGCGCCTGCCTTTCGACGAGTTCGACCCGTACATCTCGGAAGGGGTGAGCCGCAGCGGCTATGGCCACTATTACCTGCGCCTGGTGCACCGCTATTCGCCGGTGCAGGTGACCAATCCGTATGCCCGGGATGAGCCGTGGGAAATCGAGCGGGACTGGGAAGAGTTGCAGCAGTCCATGGATGTCTCGAAGCCCTTGCCGGACATTCCCATCTGGGAGCTGGCGAGGGATCTCGATCCGACCACCGTGGAATACGACCGGCGCATGGGCCGGCCGGCGCGGTTCTGGAAGCATCAGGACCCGGAAGAGGTGCGGTCCTGGTCGTCCGCCTCCCGCGAAGCGCTGAGCAAATATCCCTGGGGCCTGACCCGTGAGGAAGCGCTGGCGGTGGGCTGGAGGCCCTCGGGATACGGCGAGGGCGAGGCCATCTGGGGCAGGGGAAAATCCCAGGAAGAGAAGGGCAGGGCGGCCGAAACCCGCGCCGGGGTGGCATGAGACGGCGGTCGGTTTCGGTGCTGCGGCAAGGACAGGGCATGGCATTTCTTGCCGGCGGCTTGGGCTGCCGCTTCAGCCGCGCTGTTCGCCGAGCGATTGTTCCTGCAGTGCCAGGTAGTTCTTTTCCAGTTCGGCCAGTCGGGCTTCCAGTTCGGTGATGGTCTTGTCCCGGGTGGCAATCTGGTTTTCCAGTCTTTCCCGTTGTTCGGCAAGCGCGTTTTCGTACTTGAGTTCTTCCTTGAGCAGGGTGGCGATTTGGTTGCAGAGGAATTCGTTTTCCTCCTTGTAGCCTTGCAGTTCGTCGAGAAGATCCCGGGGCGAGTCGATGGCGGCAGCGTCGGCCTCGTTCTGCTGTTGCAGAAACTCGACGTTCTTCATCAGCGTTTCGTATTCCTGTTCGACGAGGGAGAGCTGATCTTCCAGTTGCTGTTTTTCCTCGCGGATGTTCTGCAGGGCCGTTTCGAGCTCGGCGGAACGGGATTCGGCGGGGAGGTGTTTTTCCAGTTCCGTTTCCAGTGACTGAATGGTTTCCCTCGACCGGCGCAGTTTTTCGGCCAGGGCGAAGACCTGGGTCTTGAAGGCTTCGAGATTGTCGAGCCGTTCCAGATAGGTGCGCAGGCGGAATTGCAGTTCGGCCAGGCGGGCGTTGAAGGCCTGGTTGATGCCGTCGAAGTAGTCGGCGATCTGTTGCCAGTAGAGGTGCTCGTCCTCACCGGCGGCGCACACGGCCAACTCGCCTTCGAGCACGCGGATCCGGAACTCGCAGGCCTGGTGCAGGCGTTCGGCCTCCGGCGAGTTGGTGCCGACCTGTTCGGCCTTGCTGCGGGTTCGCTCCAGTTCCTGTTCCAGCCCCTGAAGCAGCATTTGCCGGGCGTCGGCGGAAGGCGTCGTGCCGCTCCCGGCGAGCTGGCGCCGAAGCCGCCGGTTGCGCCAGCCCAGGAACGCAAGCGCCGCGCTCATCAGGATGAACGTTTCGATGATCAGCAGCCAGGCGACTTCGGTGTCGAGCGCAATGTCCATATAAAAATGGTGTGCAATAACCGGTGGCGGTTCGTGGAAGATCCAGCGGCCGTCCGGGCGGGAACTTGAGTCCGTCCGTGACCGGCTGGCCCGTCCCCGGTAAAATCGCGGATTTGCGATCCGCTGGAGCGTCCCGATGAATGCCACCCCCACCGGTACCCTGTACATCTTTTCCGCCCCCTCCGGGGCCGGCAAGACCAGTCTGGTCAAGGCCTTGCTGGAGGCCATGGACGGCATCGAGGTGTCCGTCTCCCACACCACCCGGCCGCCGCGGCCCGGCGAGGTGGACGGGGTGGATTACCATTTCGTGGATGTGCCCACGTTCGAGAAGATGGTGGCCGAGGGCGCCTTCCTCGAACATGCCCGGGTGTTCGACAACCACTACGGCACGGCGCGAAGTTCCGTGGAGCGCCGTCTGCAGGCCGGTGTGGACGTGATCCTGGAGATCGACTGGCAGGGAGCGCGCCTGGTGCGGGAACAGTTTCCCGACGCGGTGGGGGTGTTCATCCTGCCGCCGTCGCGGGCGGCGCTGGAGACGCGTCTGCGGGGGCGGGGCCAGGACAGCGAGGAGGTGATCGCCCGGCGCATGCGGGATGCGGTGCGCGAAATGTCCCACTATGCCGAATTCGACTACCTGGTGATCAACGACGATTTCGCCACCGCGCTGGACGAATTGCGGGCCATCGTCACCTGTCACCGCCTGGCCACCCCCCGCCAGCAGGCCCGGCATGCCGATTTGCTGGCCCGGCTACTGGCCTGAGCGGGTCAGGATCGTTATAATTTCCGGTCACCTTGCGAATTGACCCCCGCTCGCCATGCCGGCGGGCACCATCCGGAGAGAACCCATGGCTCGCGTTACCGTCGAAGACTGCCTCGAAAACGTCAAGAACCGCTTTGAACTGGTGCTGGTGGCCGCCAAGCGCGCCCGCCAGCTTTCCAAGGGGGCCGAGCCCCTGGTGCCCGAGGAGAACGACAAGCCGACCGTCATCGCCCTGCGCGAGATCGCCGAGAACCTGGTCAATGCCGACATCCTGGAAGAGCAGGAGCCGGTGATCCAGGAAGAGCTGCTGGAGGAGCCCACCGCCGAGGATCAGGCCATCGCCGAGGAGACCGGCAACCAGCCCCTGTCCGAGATGGACGTGGCGGCGGCCATCAAGGCGGCCCTGGAGAGCGACCTGGCCGGCGGGGCCGCGGAGGCGGACGCGGGCGAGAAGACGGTCGAATCCGGCGAGGAAGGCGAGACAGGAGGCGAGTAATCGCCACCCCCGGCACACAGCTTCAGGAGACCGGCGCCGAATTTCGCATCAGCGATCTGTGCGAGATTCTGGAAACCTATCTCGAGCCGGAGCAGGTCAGCGAGGTCTATGCGGCCTACCTGTTCGGCGCCGAGGCCCACGAGGGCCAGCAGCGCCTCTCCGGCGAACCCTACATCACCCATCCCATCGCCGTGGCCCGCATCCTTGCCGAGATGCACATGGACCACAAGAGCATCGCCGCGGCCATCCTGCATGACGTGATCGAGGATACCGGCATCGCCAAGGAACAGGTGGCCGAGCGCTTCGGCGACGAGATCGCCGAGCTGGTCGACGGCGTCAGCAAGCTCACCCACATCCAGTTCGAATCGAAGGCCGAGGCCCAGGCCGAGAATTTCCGCAAGATGATGCTGGCGATGGTGCGGGACATCCGCGTCATCCTCATCAAGCTGGCCGACCGTCTGCACAACATGCGCACCCTGGGCGTGATGCGCCCCGACAAGCGCCGGCGCATCGCCCGCGAGACGCTCGAGATCTACGCCCCCATCGCCAACCGCCTGGGCATGAACCGCATGCGCCTGGAGCTGGAGGATCTGGGCTTTGCCGCCCTCTATCCCATGCGCTACCGGGTGCTGCGCGAGAGCCTGAAACGGGCCCGGGGCAACCGCAAGGAAATCGTCGGCAAGCTGCAGGAGGCCATTCAGGCGCGCCTCGAACAGGAGGGGCTGGACGGCGAGGTGCTCGGCCGCGAGAAGCACCTGTATTCCATCTACAAGAAGATGAAGGACAAGCACCTGGCCTTCAGCGAGGTGATGGACGTCTACGCCTTCCGCATCATCGTCGATTCGGTGGACACCTGCTACCGGGTGCTGGGCGCGGTGCACAATCTCTACACGCCCATGCCGGGCAAGTTCAAGGACTACATCGCCATTCCCAAGGCCAACGGCTACCAGTCCCTGCACACGGTGCTGTTCAGCCCCTACGGGGTGGCGCTGGAAGTGCAGATCCGCACCGCGGAGATGCACAAGGTGGCCGAGTCGGGGATCGCCGCCCACTGGCTGTACAAGAGTTCCGACGAGGCGGCCGGCAACAGCGCCCAGATCCGGGCCCGCCAGTGGCTGCACGATCTGCTGGAGATCCAGCAGAAGGCCGGCAATTCCATCGAGTTTCTCGAAAGCGTCAAGATCGATCTCTTCCCCGACGAGGTCTACGTGTTCACGCCCCAAGGCGACATCATGGTGCTGCCGCGCGGCTCCACGGCGGTGGACTTCGCCTACGCGGTGCACACCGATGTGGGCAACCAGTGCGTGGCGGCCAAGATCGACCGGCGCCTGGTGCCGCTGCGCACCGAACTCTACAACGGCGCCACGGTGGAGATCATCACCTCCAAGGGCGCCCAGCCCAATCCCGCCTGGCTCGATTTCGTGCACACCGCCAAGGCCCGCACCCACATCCGCAACGTGCTCAAGAACCTCGAGCGCGAGGAGGCGGTGATGCTCGGCGCCCGCCTGCTCAACAAGAGCCTGGCCGCCCACGGCGCCAGCCTCGAAAGCCTGTCGGACGAGCAGACCCGCCGGGTGCTGGCCGAATTCAATTACGCCGATCTCGACGACCTCTACAGCGACATCGGCCTGGGCAACCAGATGCCCATGGTCATCGCCCGCGCCCTGCTCCAGGGCGAAGAGCATCCCGGCGACCAGGCGGCGCGGCCGAAGCCGCTGGCCATCAAGGGCACGGAAGGCGCGGTGGTCACCTTCGCCAAGTGCTGCCGACCGATCCCCGGCGATCCCATTCTCGGCTTCGTCACCTCCGGCCGGGGCATCGTGATCCACACCGAAGACTGCAAGAACGTGGCCGAATACCGCAACCGGCCCGAGAAGTGGATCGACGTGGCCTGGGAGGCCGATCTGGAAGGCGAGTTCCCCATCGACATCAAGCTGCTGGTGCTCAACCAGCGCGGCGTGCTGGCCAAGGTGGCGGCCACCCTCTCCGACATGGAAGCCAACATCGAGAACGTGAGCATCGAGGAGCGCGATGGCATGCACTCCACCCTGAGCTTCACGGTGATGGTCCGCAACCGCCGCCACCTGGCGCGGATCATGCGCAGCCTGCGCAGCCTGGAGATGGTGCAGCGGATCTACCGCCTGAAGAAGTAGGCCTCAAGGGCCCTGTGTGCATGACAAACGCCTGTCCAGGCCTCCGGAACGGCGTTTTCGCGCCGGGCGTTTCCTTCGCCCGCGGCCCCGTGCGACAATTCCGCCGGTTTTTTCACGAGGTCAGGATTCATGGCAAAGGAAATCATCCGCACCGATCGGGCCCCGCAGGCCATTGGCACCTATTCCCAGGCAGTGAAGGTCAACGGCACCGTCTATCTCTCCGGCCAGATCCCGCTGGTGCCCGAGACCATGGCGATGGTCGAGGGCGACATGGCCGCCCAGATCCGGCGGGTGTTCGACAATCTCGCCGCCGTGTGCGAGGCCGCCGGCGGCACGCTCGCCGACATCGTCAAGCTCAACGTGTTTCTCACCGATCTGGGCCATTTCCCGCTGGTCAACGAGATCATGGCCGAATACTTCCGCGAGCCCTACCCGGCGCGCGCCGCCATCGGCGTGGCCGCCCTGCCCAAGGGGGCCGGCGTGGAGATGGACGCCGTGATGGTGCCCGGGGATTGACGCCGGCCCGTTTCCTCGCCCATGCCGCGTGAACACAGGGACGTGACGCGCACCGCTGCCGCCCTGCCCGTGACCGCCCTCAAGGGCGTGGGGCCGCGCATGGCCGAAAAGCTGGCGAAGCTCGGCATCCGCCAGGTGGCGGATCTGCTCTTCCACCTACCCCTGCGCTACGAGGATCGCACCCGGGTCACGCCCATCGGCGCCCTGCGGCCCGGCCGCGAGGCGGTGATCGTGGGCACCGTGGAGCTGACCGAGGTGAAGTTCGGCCGGCGGCGGATGCTGCTCTCGCGCCTGTCCGACGGCACCGGTTTTCTCACCCTGCGCTTCTTCCATTTCAATGCCCGCCAGCAGCAGGCCCTGGCGCGGGGCGTGGTGCTGCGCTGCTTCGGCGAGGTGCGCAAGGGCCCCGGCGGGCTGGAGATGGTGCATCCCGAATACCGCGCCGTGGACAGCGACGAGCCGGTGGCGATGGAAGAGAGCCTGACCCCCATCTATCCGGCCACCGAAGGCGTGCACCAGCTCACCCTGCGCAATCTCACCGACCAGGCGCTCCAGTGCCTGGCGCGCGGCGAGCTGCACCTGCCCGAACTGATCCCCGAGGCCCTGCGGGACGACGCCGATCTGCCCTCGCTGGCCGAGTCCCTGCGCTTTCTGCACCGCCCGCCGCCCGACGTCTCGCTCGACTCGCTGGCCGAGCCCGACCACCCCATGCGCCAGCGCCTGGTGCTGGAGGAACTGCTGGCCCACACCCTCAGCCTGCGCCGGCTGCGCAGCCGGGTGCAAAAGCATCCCGGCTTTCCGCTGCGCGGGGGGGAGGCGCTGATCGAACGCTTTCTCGCCACCCTGCCCTTCGAACTGACCGGCGCCCAGCGCCGGGTGGCGGCCGAGATCGACGCGGATCTGGCCCGTGGCGTGCCCATGCAGCGCCTGGTGCAGGGCGACGTGGGCGCCGGCAAGACCCTGGTGGCCCTGCTGGCGGTGCTGCGCGCCGTGGGCTCCGGCCACCAGGCGGCGCTGATGGCGCCCACCGAAATCCTGGCCGAGCAGCACTACCGCAACTTCCGCGACTGGCTGGCGCCGCTGGGCATCGACGTCGCCTGGCTGTCGGGCAAGCTGCGCGCCTCGGCGCGGCGCGAGGCCCTGGCGGCGCTGGCGGCCGGCGAGAGCGCGGTGGCCGTGGGCACCCACGCCCTGTTCCAGGAGGAGGTGGCCTTCGCCCGCCTGGCCCTGGTGGTGGTGGACGAGCAGCACCGCTTCGGCGTACACCAGCGCATGGCCCTGCGCGAGAAGGGCCGCCGCGACGAGCGGGTGCCCCACCAGCTCATCATGACCGCCACCCCCATTCCCCGTACCCTGAGCATGGTGGCCTACGCGGATCTGGACTGCTCGGTGATCGACGAACTCCCGCCCGGCCGCAAGCCGGTGGAGACGGTGGTGATCCGCGATACCCGGCGCGACGAGGTGGTGGCCCGGGTCCATGCGGCCTGCCGTGGCGAGGGCCGCCAGGCCTACTGGGTATGCACCCTGATCGAGGAATCGGAGGCCCTGCAGGCCCAGGCCGCCGAGGATACCGCCGCGCAACTGGCCGAGGCGCTGCCCGACGTGCGGGTGGGCCTGGTGCACGGGCGCATGAAGACCGGCGAGAAGGAGGCGGTGATGCAGGCCTTCAAGGCCGGCGAGATCGATCTGCTGGTGGCCACCACGGTCATCGAGGTGGGGGTGGACGTGCCCAACGCCAGCCTCATGATCATCGAGAACGCCGAGCGCCTGGGCCTGGCCCAGCTCCATCAGCTGCGCGGCCGGGTGGGGCGCGGCCGCGCCGCCTCGGTCTGCGTGCTGATGTATCATGGCGAGCTGAGCGACACGGCCCGCGAACGCCTCGGCACCCTGCGCGCCACCGCCGACGGTTTCGCCATCGCCCGCAAGGATCTGGAACTGCGCGGCCCCGGCGAGGTGCTGGGCACCCGCCAGACCGGCCTGCTGCAGTTGCGCGTGGCCGATCTCCAGCGCGACGGCCATCTCCTGCCCCGGGTGGCCCGCCTCGCCGATCGCCTGCTGGCCGACTACCCCGACCACGTCCAGCCGCTCATCGATCGCTGGATCGGCGAGGCCACCCGCTACGGCGAGGTTTGAATCAACAGCCTGTCAGGGAGAGAGAGCGAAGGGAGGCGAACATGGGGAAAAGGGAACGTCTGCGACAGCAGATTCTGTCGGGGCAGTCGGATGCCAACATCGCCTTTCAGGCGCTTCGTCTGTATCTGAAGTCGCTCGGGTTTGCAGAACGGATCAAAGGAGACCATCATATCTTCACGCACCCTCAGGTGGAGGAAATCATCAACCTTCAGCCCAAGGGGGCCAAGGCCAAGCCCTATCAGGTCAAGCAGATTCGGGGCATCCTCGTCAAATACCGTTTCGGAGTATCCGGCCATGATTCGCTATGAAATGATCATTTATTGGAGCGATGAAGATCAGGCCTTCATCGTGGAGGTGCCCGAATTGCCGGGTTGCATGGCCGACGGTCAGAGTTACGAGGAAGCCGTACGCAATGCCGAACGGGTGATCGAAGAATGGATTGAAACCGCGCGTGAAGAGGGGCGGCCCATTCCCGAGCCGAAGGGTCGCTTGCGCTATGCCTGAGCGGGGCGGCGCCGGTTGCGAGTGTCCGGCCGCGTTTTCATGAACCGTTTTGGTCAGCATGCCGCCGAGCCGGTGTGGCGCGGGCGTCGGGCGCTGTTCGCCCATCCGGTGCCGGCGACGGTGGCGTCCTGGCTGTTCGATCCGGGCTCGCTCACCCGCCGGCTGGTGGCGCGCTGTGGCGGGGGCTTCCGGGTGCGGGTGCTGGGCCAGGGCTGGGCGCGTCCCCTGCTCAACGAGGCCACCCGCCTCGGCCTGCCGCCGTGGCAGGTGGCCCTGATCCGGGAGGTGCAGCTCCTGTGCGAGGAAACGCCCTGGGTCTATGCCCGTACCGTGATCCCCCACAGCACCCTGCGCGGCGCCCAGCGCCACCTGGCCCATCTGGGCACCCGGCCCCTCGGCGCCGTGCTGTTCGCCGATCCCGGCCTGCGCCGCGAGGACGTGGAGGTGGCCTGCATGACCGCCCGCCACCGGCTCTTCCATACCGCCGTGCAGGGCCTGCCCGAGCCGCCGGCGCGGATCTGGGGGCGCCGCTCCGTCTTCTTCACCGGCGGCAAGCCGCTTTTGGTCAACGAGGTGTTTCTGCCGACGCTGGTGGCAAGCTAGCCAGGACATGGTGCCATGGACGCCGGAAGATCGCATATCGTAGGTCGGCCTTTAGGCCGACAAGGGTTTTGCACCGACGCATGTCGGGCTGAAGCCCGACCTACATGATGCGCCTCGACATGGTGCAATAGTCGGGCTAGCCGTCCGCGTCACCCTTTTTGCCCCACTGGCGAACGTATTCGTACATGACGATGGAGGCGGCGATGCTCACGTTGAGGCTTTCGGTCTGGCCGAACAGGGGGATGGCCAGGCCGCGCACGTCCGGGTAGCGTTGGGGCTCGAAGGTGATGCCGAGACCCTCGTTGCCGAGGATGAAGGCGGAGCGCCGCGGCAGTTCGACGGCATCGAGGCGCTCGGCGCCGCCGGCCTCGAGGCGGAACAGGGTGTAGCCGGCCTCGCGCAGTTCGGCGTGGCTGTCGGCAAAGCGCGCGTGGAAGCGGGCCGGCACCTTGCGGAAGGTGCCCTTGGCCGGGGCCGGGTCGAAGGGTTCGGCGCCAATCAGGTGGATGGCGTGGGCGCCGAAGGCCTCGGCGCTGCGGAAGATCTTGGGAATGTTGAAGCCGGCCTTGAGGTGGTCGAGCACCAGCACGAAGTCGTGGCAGCCGGGCTCGGCCAGGCGGTTGCGCAGGCGATCCTTCTCGTAGCGCTTGAGGGCGTTGCGGCGGTAGCTCTGGCGGGCCTTGCGTTCCTGACGGCTGACCATGGGGATATCCGGGCGTTGAAAGGGCGGCCATGATAGCCTGCGGGAAGGGAACGGCGAAATTCCCCTACGATCCGCAGGTTGAAATATAAGAAATCGCTAATATACTAGCATTCCGGTCAGACATTGGAGAACGAATACCATGCACTGGAACATCAAGGAAATCGAGGCCCCGGAGCTGGCCCGCTGGATGGAAGAGAAGGGTGAGGATCTGCGCGTGATCGACGTGCGCGAGATGGGCGAGATCGCCGCCGGCACCATTCCCGGCGCCGAGCCCATGCCCATGGCCTCCATTCCCCTGCGCCTGAACGAACTGGACAGGGACAAGGACACCGTGTTCATCTGCCGCAGCGGCGCCCGCTCGGCGCAGGTCTGCATGTTCCTGCAGCAGCAGGGATTCGACAAGGTCTACAATCTGCGCGGCGGCATGTTCGGCTGGGCCCGCAGCGGCCAGCAGATCAGCCTGCCGAAAACGGCCTGATTCCGTTTCCTGCCGGCATGATGCGCCCCCGCCCGGGGGCGTTTTCGTCGCGGCTCAGTCCGCCCCCCCGCTGTGTTCGAGCAGCGGGAAGAGCCGCTCGTCCTCGTAGGTCAGGCGCTGGCGGATCAGGTTGAAGATTTCCCGGCTCTCCTCCAGCAACTGCTGGTGTTCGCTGTCCGAGACCTCCGGCTGGCACCAGCGGCGCAGGTAGGCGGAGAAGCGCTTCTTTAGCGCCCGGGCGCTGTCGTGGAACTCCTGCACGGCCTGGCGGGTGGCTGCGTCGTCGTGCCGGGCCAGCTCCTGGTAGAGGGCGTTGTCCTCGAACACCAGATGCAGCCAGACCTTCTCCTTGAAGCGCTTCATCAGTTCGCAGACCACGGGGTTGTTGTGCAGGTGGGGGTGTTCCACCAGCACGGCGAGCACGTCGCACAGATGGGCGATTTCCCGGTTCTGGGCCTGCAGTTCTTCGAGGGTGTACATGCGCGGAAGCCTTGTGGGTGTGGTTTGCCCGAAATTATACCCCGGCCGGCGCCGCCGGCCCTGATCGGCGCGGTTTACCCGCCTTGCGGCAGGGATTATGATTGACAGCTTCCGTTTCGCCGCCGCGGCCCGTGGATGAATCGACCGTCATGACCATGAAATACAAGACCGACGACCTGCGCATCACCGCCATGAGCGAGGTGGTGCCGCCGGTCCAGCTCCACCAGGATCTGCCCATCACCGATCCGGTGAGCCGGCTGATCTTCGATACCCGCACGGCCATCCACAACATCCTCTTCGGGCGCGACGACCGCCTGCTGGTGATCATCGGCCCCTGTTCGGTGCACGATCCCGAATCCGCCATCGAGTATGCGGGCCGCCTGGCGGCCCTGCGCGAGGCGCTGGCGGAGGATCTGCTGGTGGTGATGCGGGTCTATTTCGAGAAGCCCCGCACCACCGTCGGCTGGAAGGGGCTGATCAACGATCCGGATCTGGACGGCAGCTTCCAGATCAACAAGGGCCTGCACATCGCCCGCAAGCTGCTGCTGGACATCAACGGCCTCGGCGTGCCGGCAGCCACCGAATTCCTGGATCTGATCACGCCCCAGTACATCGCCGATCTGATCAGCTGGGGCGCCATCGGTGCGCGCACCACCGAATCCCAGGTGCACCGGGAGCTGGCCTCGGGCCTCTCCTGCCCCGTGGGCTTCAAGAACGGCACCGACGGTACCCTGCGGGTGGCGGTGGATGCGATCCGCGCCGCCAGCCAGCCCCACAACTTCCTCTCCCTGACCAAGGCCGGCCACTCGGCCATCTTCGCCACCACCGGCAACGAGGACTGCCACATCATCCTGCGCGGCGGGCGCGAGCCCAACTACGACGCCGCCCACGTGGCCGAGGCAGTGCGCCAGCTCCAGGAGGCCGGCGTGCAGGACCGGCTGATGATCGACTTCAGCCACGCCAACTCCCGCAAGCAGTATGCGCGCCAGGTGGAGGTGGGCCATGACGTGGCCGGCCAGATTGCCGCCGGCAACGGGCACATCATGGGGGTGATGATCGAGAGCCACCTCAAGCCCGGCCGCCAGGACGCCGAGCCGGACAAGCCGCTGGAATACGGCGTCTCCATCACCGATCCCTGCCTGGGCTGGGACGACTCGGAACCCCTCCTGCACGAACTGGCCGAGGCCGTGCGCCAGCGCCGCGCCCGCGCCGAGGTGGCGTGAGGGCAGGAGCCGTGGGCGCGGCGTCCTCGCCGCGCTCGTGTTGTTGCAGGTCGGCCGGGGACGGGGGTGGGGCATCGCGGCTTGCGCCGCGCCTACAGCCGTGAAAATACAAGCACGCAACACGAAAAAAGCCCCGGTGACGGGGCTTTTTTCGTGGGTGAAGGAAGAGGGCTTCAGGCGGCCATCGCCTTTTGCAGCTTCCTGATGGCGTTGTTCTCGATCTGGCGGATCCGTTCGGCCGAGACGTGGTACTTGTCGGCGAGCTGGTGCAGGGTGGCCTTGTCCTCGGTCAGCCAGCGGGATTCGATGATGTCCCGGCTGCGCGCGTCGAGGGTGTTCATGGCTTCCTGCAGCTGCTCGTGATGATGGGCCTCCCAGTCCTCGGCCTCGATGATGCGGGACGGTTCGTGCTGCACGTCCTGCAGGTACGAGACCGGGGAGAAGGTGGGCCGGTCGTCGTCCGAATCGGGCTCGTCGAAGGCGATGTCCTGACCGCTCATGCGGGATTCCATCTCCAGCACGTCGGCCGGGGTCACCCCCAGATCCTTCGCCACCGTTTCCACTTCCTCGTGGTTCAGCCAGCCCAGGCGCTGCTTGGCGCTGCGCAGGTTGAAGAACAGCTTGCGCTGGGCCTTGGTGGTGGCCACCTTGACGATCCGCCAGTTGCGCAGGATGAACTCGTGGATCTCGGCGCGGATCCAGTACACGGCGAAGGAGACCAGGCGCACGCCCACCTTCGGGTCGAAGCGCTTGACCGCCTTCATCAGGCCGATGTTGCCTTCCTGGATGAGATCCGCCAGGGGCAGGCCATAGCCGCTGTAGCCCCGGGCGATGTGCACCACGAACCGCAGGTGCGACAGAATCAGCTTCTGCGCGGCACCCAGATCGCCCTTTTCCTGCAGACGGGTGGCCAGCGCCTTTTCTTCCTCCGCGCTGAGCATCGGAATCGAACGGGTGGCCTGGATGTAGGCGTCCAGGTTCCCGGCCGGTACAGCCAACTGCATTGCAAGGTCCTTGTTCATGGTTCTATCCCCCGTGGAAAGATTCGTCTTCATATTAGCACTCGGGCTCTTAGAGTGCCAAGGCAGGGGAAAGTTCACGCCACGCAAAGGGAGATTCACTGATTTGGATCAATTGCGGCGGGGGAGGCGGGCAGTTCGGCCTCGTGCCAGGGCGAGAGGCGAAGCCCCTCGGGCGTGCACAGGCAGACCCGGTTGCGTCCCCCTTCCTTGGCCGCATACAGGGCCTGGTCGGCCCGGGCCAGGAAGTCGGAGATGTGCAGATCCGGGAAGTCGGCGGTGCCGGCCACGCCCACGCTGATGGTCACGTCCACGTCGGCGGGCCGGCGGGCCTGGACGTCTCGCCGCAGGGCCTCAAGGCGAGTGAGTACTTGCTCCTGCGTATTGCGGCGCACCAGCATACAGAATTCCTCGCCACCGAAGCGTACCACCATGTCGTCGGGAAACGCGCGATTGAGCAGGTTGCCCATCTCGGCCAGCACGTGATCCCCGGTGATGTGGCCCTGGGTGTCGTTGATCCGCTTGAAGTGGTCGAGATCGATGATCACCGCCCAGGCGGGCTGGTTGGCCGGCTCGCGCAGGAATTCCTCGCCGTGGTCCACCAGGTAGCGGCGGCTGTGCACGCCGGTGAGGCTGTCGGTGACCGCCACCCAGCGGATCTTCTCGGTCTGGGCCTTGAGGGCGTCGTACTGGTGCTTGATCAGCAGCAGGGCGCGCACCCGGGCCAGCAGGATCTCCTCCACGATGGGCTTGGCCACGAAGTCGTTGCCCCCGGCGTGGAAGATCTCCACCTGGGTCTGCTGATCGTCGGCCGAGGTCAGCAGCAGCACCGGCAGCTCCTGCTGGGAGAAGTGGAACTTGGCACGGATGGCGTGGAGCAGATCGCCGCCGGTCATCTCGCCCACCGTGTAGAAATCGGTGATCACCATGTCGAAGTGCTCGGCGTCTTCCGGTTCGCTGCGCATCCTGGCCAGCAGCCGGTAGGCTTCTTCGGCCGAGTTGGTGTGGTGATAGGTGAGGCCGTGCTTGTCGAGCATCTTGCAGGTGACGGCGGCGGAGGTGCGGCTGTCCTCCACGAACAGGATGTGCCCCGCGAGCCCGGAGTTGCGCTGCAGGAAGCTCTTGATGAAGGCGCCGAAGGCCTTGTAGCCGTTGGACTTGTCGAAGTAGTCGGTAACCCCGGCTTCGAAGCCTTCCCGCAGCAGGCGGTTGTCGGCATCGCCCGAGACCACGATCACCGGCGTGTAATGATGGTGATCCGACTCGCGTACCTGGCGGCTGAGGGCCAGGCCGTCCATGTCAGAGAGCAGGAGGGCGGTGGTGATGAGATCGAAACGGCCGCCCTCCAGCGCCTCCAGGGCTGCCGCCCCCGAGGCGGCAGTGACCACCTCGGTGTGATCCAGCTCCTCGCGCAGGATCCGGGAGAGGATCTCGCGGGTCAGCGCCGAGGTGTCGACCACGAGAATGCGGGTGATGGCGTCGTTCATCGCGCTCCGGGACCTGCCCCCAATGAAATCAATCTGCAATCTTATGTCAGTATCGGCAGAACGTTCGCACAGTTTATCGGAAATTCAGGGCTTTCCGGCGGGTTTGGGAAAGTATTGAACGCCGTCCAGATCGCGGAAATCCTCGTCCTGGGTCCAGAGCGTGGCGCCATGGGCGCGGGCCGTGGCCAGGATGATGCTGTCTGCCATGGGCAGCCCGAGTTCGAGGCCGAGTGCGGCGGCCTGGATGGCCAGGGGCGCATCCAGCGACACCTCCCGGCCCTGTTGCATGACCGCCAGCACCTGAATGGCGGCGTCCCGGCCACGCTGGCGCTGGACCACCTTGCTGACCTCGTAGAGCGTGATGGTCGGAACGATCAGTTGCTCGGGGGACGAGAGGGGTTCCAGAAAGGCTTCGGCATTGGGACCGTCGGCGAAGAACTCCAGCCAGGCGGAGGAGTCCACCACGTGTTTCACAGTCGGTCGTCCTCGCGCGGCACCGCCGTATCGATACCCCTGAGAAAGCCGCGCAGTGCCGTGATGGGGCGCTCGGGGACGAGTTCGATGCGATCGCCGAAGTCGATGATCCGCAGCTTCTGGCCGGGATGCAGGTTCATGGATTCGCGGATCCGCTTCGGAATCACGACCTGGAATTTTGGAGAAATTTTCACGGCTTCCATGTTTCCGGCCTCCGCAGGCTGGTGGGTATTACAAAAAGCTAGTCGATGGCGTTTCCGTTGGCAAGTTCGACAACGTTGTGCGGAAACGGTTTCCCGGCCGCTTTGTTTGCGCGTTCCGAATCAGGCCGGCTCGATTTCCCGCAGATGCCGGCCCACGGCCAGCCAGGAGCCGGCCAGGCCCAGGCCGATGCCGGTGGCGAGCAGGGTGAGGAGTTCCCCGCCGCCCAGGCCGGCGAGGCGGAAGGGGCTCTGGTAGAGCCCGGCCAGGCGTTCCACCGGGCCGGCCAGGGTCCACAGGGCCAGGCTCACGAGCAGGGCGGCGATCAGGCCGCCGAACAGGCCGTACCAGAAGCCGGTGTAGAGGAAGGGGCGGCGGATGAAGGCGTCGGAGCCGCCCACCAGCTTCATCACCACGATCTCCTGGCGGCGGTTCTGGATGGCCAGACGAATGGTGTTGCCCACCACCAGCAGCACGGCGAGGCCCAGCAGCAGGCCCAGCACCAGCACGCCGCGGCGCACCAGCGCCATGATCACGTACAGGCGCTTGACCCACTGCATGTCGAGCTGGGCCAGCTCCACCGGCCCGTACTGCTTCAGGTGGGTCAGGAGCCGTTCGGCCGCCTCCGGGGTGGCGGCCGCCGGGGCAGGGGTGACGATCAGCACCGGCGGCAGGGGGTTCTCGTCCAGGGCCTTGAGGGCGTCGCCGAAGCCCGACAGGCGTTCGAATTCGGCCAGGGCCTTCTCGCGGGGGAGGTAGTCCACCGCCGCCACCTGGGGCAGGCGGCGCAGGGTGGCGGCCAGGCGGCGGGCCCGCTCGTCGCCCACGTTGCGCTTGAGGAACAGGGAGATCCGCGAGGCGCTGTCCCAGCCGCCGGTGAGCTGCTGCACGTTGTCCAGCAGCACGTGCAGGCCGGCGGGCAGGGCCAGGGCGATGCCGATCACCGCCGCGGTCATCAGGCTGGCCAGGGGCGCGCGGGCGAGCTGGCCGAGGCTGTAGAAGAACACCTGCAGGTGGCGCAGCAGGTGCACGCGGGCGGCGGTCAGGGGGGCGGCCATCAGGCGGCGGCTCCGGGCGCCGTGTCGCCCACCAGGCGGCCTTCGCGCAGGGTCAGACGGCGGTAGGGCAGGGTTTCGATCAGGGCGATGTCGTGGGTGGCCACTAGCACGGTCACGCCCACCCGGGCGAAGTCCTCGAAGATGCCCATGATCTCGCGTGACAGTTCCGGGTCCAGGTTGCCGGTGGGCTCGTCGGCCAGAAGCAGGGGCGGCTTGTGGACCACCGCGCGGGCGATGCCCACCCGCTGCTGTTCGCCGCCGGAGAGGGTCACCGGCATGGCTTTTTCCTTGCCCAGCAGGCCCACCTTGTCGAGCGCGGCGCGCACCCGCTTGCCGATCTCCCGGTGGGGCAGGCCGGCGATGACCAGCGGCAGGGCCACGTTGTCGAACACGCTGCGGTCGAACAGGAGCTGGTGATCCTGGAAGACGATGCCGAGCTGGCGGCGAAATGCCGGGATCCGCCGGCGTGCCACGCGGGCGGTGTTCTGGCCGTTGATCAGCACCTGCCCGCGGGTGGGCCGCTCGAGCAGGGCGATGAGCCGCAGCAGGGTGCTCTTGCCGGCCCCCGAGTGGCCGGTGAGAAAGGCCATCTGGCCGCGGGGCTGGTGGAAGCTGACGTCGCTGAGGGCCTCGTGGCCGCCGGGATAGCGCTTGAAGGTGTTGGCGAAGCGGATCATGCGGCGGCAGGTGCGCGGCTCATTTGTCGTCGGCGTCGAACAGGGCTTCGACGAATTCGGCGGCATCGAAGGGGCGCAGATCGTCGATGCCCTCGCCGATCCCGATGAAGCGGATGGGGATCCCCAGCTCGCCCGCGATGGCGAAGATCACGCCGCCCTTGGCGGTGCCGTCGAGCTTGGTGAGGGTGATGCCGGTCACGCCCACCGCTTCGTGGAACTCGCGGGCCTGGCGCAGGGCGTTCTGGCCGGTGCCGGCGTCCAGCACCAGCATCACCTCGTGGGGCGCGTCCGGGTCCAGCTTGCCCATCACCCGCTTGACCTTCTTCAGCTCTTCCATGAGGTTGGACTGGGTGTGCAGGCGCCCGGCGGTGTCGGCGATCAGCACGTCGATCCCGCGGGCCCGGGCCGCCTGCAGGGCGTCGTAGATCACCGAGGCGCTGTCGGCACCGGCATGCTGGGCGATCACCGGCACGCCGTTGCGCTCGCCCCAGGTCTGGAGCTGCTCCACGGCGGCGGCGCGAAAGGTGTCGCCGGCGGCCAGCATCACCGACAGGCCGCCGTTTTGCAGCTTCTTGGCCAGCTTGCCGATGGTGGTGGTCTTGCCGGCGCCGTTGACGCCCACCATCAGGATCACGAAGGGGCGCTGCTCGCCGATCTCCAGCGGCCGGGAGACCGGTTCGAGGATCGCCAGCATCTCCTGCTTCAGGGCCTGGTAGAGGGCTTCGGGATCGGCCAGCTCCTTGCGCGAGATGCGCGTGGTGAGATCGTCGATGATCCGGCGGGTGGTCTCCACCCCCACGTCGGCGGTCAGGAGGCGGGTCTCCAGTTCCTCCATCAGCGCGTCGTCGAGTACCTTGCGGCCCCGGAACAGGCCGGCCAGGCCGCCCGTGAGGCCGGAGCGGGTGCGCGCGAGGCCGGCGCGCAGGCGCGCCAGCAGGCCCTTTCGCTCCGCGGCGGGCTGTTCGTCGGCGGTTTTCTTGCGGCGGAAACTAAACATGAATCGCTGTGTCTATTGCGGAGCGTGCCCGATGCACGGGCACGCGACGGGTTCGGCAGATGGGGTATCCTACCATTTCGCCGCGATCCTGCGCAGAACAACAAGACCACAGCCTCCGGAACCGTCCATGCTCAAGAAACTGCTGCTTCTCTGCCTGCTCCTGCCGGGCTTCGCCGTCGCCCAGGTACACGAATACCGTCTCGACAACGGTCTGAAGATCCTGGTCAAGGAGGATCATCGCGCCCCGGTGGTGGTGGCCCAGATCTGGTACAAGGTGGGCGCCAGTTACGAGCACCTGGGGATCACCGGCATCTCCCACGTCCTCGAGCACATGATGTTCAAGGGCACGAAGCGGCATCCGGCCGGCGAGTTCTCGCGCCTCATCGCCGAGAACGGCGGGCGCGAGAACGCCTTCACCGGCCGGGACTATACCGCCTACTTCCAGCAGCTCGAGAAGAGCCGCCTGGCGGTGAGTTTCGAGCTGGAAGCCGACCGCATGCGCAACCTCACCCTGCCGCCGGCGGAATTCGCCAAGGAGGTGAAGGTGGTGATGGAGGAGCGGCGCATGCGTACCGAGGACAAGCCCACCGCCCTGACCTACGAACAGTTCAATGCCGCCGCCTTCGTCTCCAGCCCCTATCACAATCCCATCATCGGCTGGATGGCGGATCTGAAGAGCCTCACGGTGGACGATCTGCGCGCCTGGTACCGGCGCTGGTACGCGCCCAACAACGCCACCCTGGTGGTGGTGGGCGACGTGGAACCGGCGGCGGTGCTGGCCCTTGCGCGCAAATACTACGGGCCGCTCGAACCTTCGCAACTGGCGCCGCCCAAGCCACGCACCGAGATGGAACAGAAGGGGCCGCGCAAGATCGTGGTGCGGGCGCCGGCCAAACTGCCGTATCTGCTCATGGGCTGGCAGGTGCCGGTGCTCAACACCGCCGCGGACGATAACGAGGCCTACGCGCTGGAGGTGCTGGCCGGGGTGCTGGCGGGGGGCGACAGCGCCCGCCTGCCGCGCGAGCTGGTCCGCGGCTCCCAGATCGCCGCCGACGCCGATGCCGGTTACGATCTCTATGCCCGCCAGCAGAGCCTGTTTCTGCTCGACGGCACCCCCGCCGAGGGCCACAGCGTGGCCGAGCTGCGCCAGGCCCTGCTGGAACAGGTCGAACGCCTCAAGCGCGAGCCGGTGAGCGAGGCGGAGCTGGCCCGCATCAAGGCTCAGGTGGTGGCCGGCAAGGTCTACGAGCAGGACTCGGTCTTCTACCAGGCCATGCAGCTCGGGATGCTCGAGACCGTGGGCCTCGGCTGGCGCAAGCTGGACGAATATCCGCAAAGGATCCGCGCCGTCACGCCCGCCCAGATCCAGGCCGTGGCGAAGAAATACCTGATCGCGGATCACCTGACCGAGGCGGAGCTCGAGCCGCTGCCCCTCCCCAGCCACGAATAACCGGGAACTCCGACCATGCGCCTCTTCCGACTGCCCCTCGTTCTCGCCAGCCTGCTCCTGATCTCCGCCTGCGCGGTCACGCCGTCTGCCGCCCCGCCCCGGGCGAAGAGCGAAGGCCCCCGGATCCAGGCGTGGCACACCGCCAACGGCGCCCGCGTGCTCTACGTGCGCGCGCCGCAACTGCCCATGTTCGACGTGCAGGTGGTGTTCGACGCCGGCAGCGCCCGGGACGGCGACCAGCCGGGCCTGGCCAGCCTGGTCAACGCCATGCTCGATCAGGGCGCGGGCGACTGGGACACCGATACCCTGGCCGAGCGTTTCGACAGCGTGGGCGCCCGCTTCGGCAGCAGCGCCGGACGCGACATGGCGAGCCTCAGCCTGCGCAGCCTCACCGAGCCCGCCCTGATGGAAAAGGCCGTCGCCACCCTGCAGGCCATCCTCGTCTCGCCCCGCTTCCCGCCCAGGCAACTGGAGCGGCTGCGCCGACAGATCCTGATCGGCCTCAAGGCGGATGAACAGTCGCCCGCCACCCTCGCCAGCAAGGCCTTCTATCGCGCCGTGTACGGCAACCATCCCTACGCCCATCCGGTCGCCGGCACGCCCGCGAGCGTCAAGGCCATCCGCCGGCAGGACGTGCAGCGCTTCTACCGGCGTTTCTACGTGGCGAAGAATGCCCTGGTGGTGATCGTGGGCGATCTGGATCGCCCCGCCGCCGAGCGGCTCGCCGAACGTCTGGTCGGCCGCCTGCCGCAGGGCCGGAAGGCCCCACCCCTGCCGCCCGTGGCCAGGCTGGCGAAGGCGCAGGAGGTGCGCAAGGACTACCCTTCCACCCAGACCACGATCCTGGTGGGCCAGCCGGGCCTGCGCCGGGGCGATCCCGACTATTTCCCCCTCTATGTGGGCAACCACATCCTCGGCGGCAGCGGCTTCAGCTCGCGGATCCTGAAGGTCATCCGTGACGAACACGGGCTGGCCTACAGCGCCTACAGCTATTTCGCGCCCATGCGGGTCGAGGGACCGTTCATCATGGGGCTGCAGACGAAGAACGCCAGCCGCGAGCAGGCGCTGGCCCTGCTGGAGAAGACCCTGCGCGACTTCCTGGCCGAGGGACCCACGGCGAAGGAACTGACCCACGCCAAGAAGAACATCACCGGCGGCTTCCCCCTGCGCATCGACAGCAACAGCGACATCGCCGGTTACGTGGCCATGATCGGTTTCTACGATCTGCCCCTCGACTACCTGCAAACTTTCAATGCCCGCATCACGGCCGTGACCGCCGAGCAGATCGTGGCGGCCTGGCGCCGGCGCATCGCTCCCGATCACATGGTGACCGTACAGGTGGGCAAGGGGCTCTGACCGGCTGTTGAAAAAGGGGGGTTTTCAACAGCCGGTCAAGCGGCGGGCATGCCGCCGGTGGCGGCGGCTTTCCATGCTAAAATGTCCGGGTTTTTCCTGCCGGACCCGCGCACATGCAAATCACCGACGAGATGCTCACCGAATACGGCCTGCCCATCGGGCTGATCGTGCTGATGAGCTACATGGCCTTCATCGTCTGGCGGCTGGGGAAGGACTCCAATGCCGGCCGTTTCGGCATGTTCGTGCTCTTTCTCGGGCTGATGGTGGGGGTGCTCGGGTTTTCCATCAAGTTCATCATCAAGTTCTTTCTCACGCACTGATCCACAACGCCCATGGCCGCGCAGCGTAACCGGATCCGGATCATCGGCGGACGCCACCGGGGCCGGAAGCTCGCCTTTCCCGAGGTGCCCGGTCTGCGTCCCACCCCCGATCGGGTGCGCGAAACCCTGTTCAACTGGCTGATGCCGCATCTGCCCGGCGCCCGGGTGCTGGATCTGTTCGCCGGCAGCGGCGCACTGGGTTTCGAGGCGCTCTCGCGTGGCGCCGCGGAGGTGGTGCTGGTGGAAGCCGATGCGGCCGCGGCCCGTCGGCTGGACGAGAACCTGCGATTGCTGGGCGAGACGGCGCGGGCGCGGGTGGTGCGGCACGACGCCCTGCGCTACCTGGCAGGATCGGCGGACAAACCCTTCGACATCGTGTTCCTCGATCCGCCCTACGCCGCCAAGCTGTGGCCGGCATGCATCGCGGCGCTGGAAGACGGGCACTGGCTGGCCGATCCGGCCTGGATCTACCTGGAAGCACCGGTGACTCGCGGCACGGCCGCCTTGCCCGAACTGCCCGCCAACTGGGAAATGCACCGTGAAAAACGCGCGGGCCAGGTGGGCTATCATCTGTTGCGCCGGCAGGGGCCGGGTTAGAATCTGCCCGAGTCCATCTGCGAGCCTGCCATGTCCATCACCGCCCTCTATCCCGGCACCTTCGATCCCCTCACCAACGGGCACACGGATCTCGTGCAGCGGGCCTCGCGGCTGTTCGATCGGGTGGTGGTGGCGGTGGCGGCCGTCTCCGGCAAGCAGCCGGTATTCAGTCTTGACGAGCGGGTGGAACTGGCCCGAGCGGCCCTGGCCGGGATCCCCAACGTGGAGGTCTGCGGCTTCGATACCCTGCTGGTGGAGTTCATGCGCGAGCGCGGCGCCCAGGTGATCCTGCGTGGCCTGCGCGCAGTGTCCGATTTCGAATACGAGTTCCAGCTCGCCAGCATGAACCGCCATCTCGCCCCGGAAGTGGAGACCGTGTTCCTGACCCCCGCCGAGCAGTATTCCTTCATTTCCTCCTCACTGGTGCGGGAAATCGCCAGCCTGGGCGGTGACATTTCTGCCTTCGTCCATCCGGCGGTGGCGGCTGCGCTGAATAGAAGATTGCGCTAATATATGGGGCTCCTTCCCGCCCCCGAGGGCATCGCTGAACCGAGGTCTTTCATCATGTCCCTGCTGATTACCGACGAGTGCATCAACTGCGACGTCTGCGAGCCCGAATGCCCCAACGAGGCCATCTCGCAGGGCGACGAAATCTACGAGATCGATCCCAACCTCTGCACCGAATGCGTCGGTCACTACGACGAACCCCAGTGCATCGAAGTCTGCCCCGTGGACTGCATCATCAAGGATCCGGACAACGAGGAAACCGAAGACCAGCTCCTCGCCAAGTACAAGATCCTGCAAAGCGCCTGATCGGGCGTTCCGTCTTGCATCCGGTCCGGCGGACACGCCGGACCCCTTCCGTTTTCTCCTCCATGCCGGTCTTTGGCCGCCGGTCGCGGATTTTCCGTTCGCCGCTTCACGGCGTTGCCGCGGGGAGATTCACCAGACCTTCGGTGACCAGTTCCGTTCGCCGCCATCGGTGGTCTCGCCGATGCGCACCGTGGTTTTGCTGACGAAGAAATAGGGCGGTACGGGCAGGTTCAGTGGTGCCGGCATGAACCTGTAGACCCGCCCGGCCAGATCGTAGCGGGAGCCGTGGCAGGGACAGTAGAAACCGCCGAACCACTCGGGGCCGAGATCCGCGGGCTGGAGATCGGGGCGGTAGGTCGGCACGCAGCCCAGGTGGGTGCAGATGGCGACCACGATCAGCACTTCCGGCCGCAGGGAACGGTGCCAGTTGGCGACCTGGTCACTGAACTGCTGTGGCTCGCGAGAGTCGGGGTCGCGCAATCGGGCTTGAAGTTTTTCGTCGTGCAGGCGGGCAACCTGTTCCGGTGTGCGGTGCAGCACCCAGACGGGCCGGCCCCGCCACAGTACGGTGATGAGTGCGCCAGGTTCGATCCGATCCACGTCCACTTCGATCGGCGCGCTGGCGGCGGCCACCTTCGCGCTGGGATTCATGCTGCCGATGAACGGAATGCTCGCCGCAGCCAGGCCGCCGGCGCCGATGACCGCCGTGGCGGCCGTGAGAAAACGGCGGCGGCGCATGTCGATGTTTTCCGTTTGCATGGTTCTCCTCCGCGCAGGGATGTTTCCCGATGTCGTGAGTATGCGCCCTTGCGCCCGACACATGTCAAGAAACGGGTATGAACGTCAGTGCAAGGCGCAGCTTGCCTGTTTCGAGCGTGAATGGACTATGATGATTGCAGATGCCTGCGGAACGTGGAGGCAAAGCGATGCATGCAGAAGCGGATCGATTGAAGCGTTGCCACAAGGCCTGGTGGCTGGTGCTGAGTCTGCTGCCGGGCATGGCGTTCGCGCGGCAAGGCGTCGAAGGCACCGGCATGCCGGCACCGATGGTGCGCCAGGACGTGCGTGTGGTCTACGACGTGAGCCACGACGATCGGGAAGCCGGCATCGGCAAGGCGCTGTTCTATGCCCGGGGCCTGATTGCCGCCTACGTGAGCCTGGGCGTGCCGCGCAAGGCGCTGGACATTCATCTGGTCTTGCACGGCGCCGCGGCCTACTGGGCGCTGAACGAGGATGCCTTCCAGCGTGAACGCGGCGATCCCTTCGCCTTCAATCCCAACGAGAAGATCATCGAGAAACTGATCGCCGACGGCGTGCACGTGGAAGTCTGCAACGCCAGTCTCAAGGCCCGGGGCTGGACGGCGGAGGATCTGCTGCCGGGTGTGTTGCGGGTGCACGACGGTTATACCCGAATCATCGATCTGCAGCTCAGAGGCCATGCCTATCTCTATTTCTGAATCGATGCGCGCGATGCGTGGCCGCGTCTTCCTGGCCGCGTGGCTCCTGCTGCCGGCCAGCGTGCTGGCCGTGAACGTGCCGCCGCGGGTCGATGCCGCCTGGCTGCAGGCCCATTTGCAGGCCGGGAAGCTGGCCATCGTCGAGATCTCCAGCGAGAGCAGCTACGTCTTCGAGGGTCACATTCCAGGCAGCGTGGTCAGCAACAAGAGTGCCTGGCGGGAACAGGCGGCGGATGGCGCCCTGGTCCACCTGCCGGTGTCCCGGCTGCAGGCGCGCCTGCGCGCCCTGGGCGTGAACGACGACGATGGCGTGGTGATCTATTACAAGGGCAACGACACCGACGAGATCCTTGGCGCCTATTATCTCTTTTGGCTTCTGCACCTGCTGGGGCATCCCAACGTGGGCATGCTCGACGGCGGCTGGCAGGCCTGGCGGGATGCCGGCGGGCCGGTGGCCGAGGAGGAAACGCCGCGGCGCAAGGGCGATTTCGTGGCCCGGCCTCTGCTGGCCCTGGAGGTGGGGACGGATGAACTGGCCCGGATCCGCGAAGCGTATCTGCTGGTGGACGGGCGGCCCGCCGCGCATTTCGCCGGGCGCAGCAAATTCGCCGCCAACCCGAAGAAGGGCCGGATCCCCGGCAGTGTCAATCAGCCCTGGCGGGATTACGTGCGCCGCAGCCGGGAGGGGCGCTGGTACGTGGTGCCGCCGGACGTGCCGCCGTTGCTCCGGCGCCTGGGCATCTCGCCGGGCCAGCCAATCCTGCTGACCTGCCTCGGGGGGACGGGGGCGGCCTTCAATTATGCCGTGTTCTATGCCGCCGGTTACCACAACCTGCGGGTGCACGATGCCGGTTTGCGGCGCTGGAACCTGCGGAACCTGCCGCTGGTGAATCCCGCCGTCTCATCGGCCGGGAAGGGGAGGTGAACATGTTGCCGGAAATCTATCTGCAGTGGCTGGCCTGGGGATTCGGGATCGCCGTCCTCCTGGGGGCCGTGGTGAACCGGACCAACTTCTGCACCATGGGTGCCGTCTCGGATCTGGTGAACATGGGGGATACGGGCCGGATTCGGGCCTGGGTGTTCGCCATCGCCGTGGCCATGCTGGGCGCGTGGATCCTGGAAGCCAATGGCATCGTGGATCTGAACCGGACCATGCCGCCCTATCGGACCGCCAACTTCGACTGGCTCCGTTACCTGCTGGGCGGCACCCTGTTCGGCATCGGCATGACGCTCTCCGGGGGCTGTGTGAACAAGACCCTGGTGCGGATCGGTGGCGGCAATCTCAAGTCGCTGGTGGTGCTGCTGTTCGGCGGCATCATGGCCTATCTCATGACCATGACCGATTTCTATCATTACGCCTTCCATGTCTGGATCAATCCCACCAGCGTCGAACTGACCCGTTACGGCATCGACAGCCAGGCGATCCCCCGCCTCCTGGCCGCCCTGTTCGGCACACGCGATGCCGGCCTGTTTCATGCCCTGACCAGCGGTCTCCTGATTCTGCTGTTGCTGGTCTGGGTGTTCCGCTCACGGGATTTCCGCCGCCGCCCGGCAAACCTCGTCGGCGGCGGCACCGTCGGCCTGCTGGTGGTGGCGGCCTGGTATCTGACGGGCGGCCCCTTCGGTCAGACGGTGATCGAGGAAGTGGGATTCATGGACGTGCCGCCACGCGGGGTCGGCGTGATGTCGCTGACCTTCGTCAATCCCATGGGGCAGACACTCAACCTGCTGCTGCATCCTGCCGATCTCACCCTGCTCACCTTCGGGGTGGCCATTCTCACCGGGGTTATCGTCGGGGCGCTGATCGACTCGTTGCTGGCGGGACGCTTCCGGATCGTGGGTTTCGTCTCCTGGGGCGATTTCTGGCGGCACGTGGCGGGCGGGATCCTCCTTGGCACCGGTGGCGTCCTGGCCATGGGTTGCACCATCGGCCAGGGCGTGACCGGTCTTTCCACCCTGGCGCTGGGATCGGCGCTGGCCTTTGCCGGTTTCGTGTTCGGTTCCGGCCTGACCATGAAATACGAATATCATCGCCTGCTGGACACGGCAGGACGCCGCTGGCTGGGCACCCTGCTGGTGGCGCTGGCCGATTTCTTCCGTTCGCTGCGCCCGGCGCCCGAATCGGCAAGCTGACAGGCTGTTGAAACACCCCGTTGTGCGGCAGTGATGCAGGTCGGCTCTGTTGGGCTTGCGCCGCCCTGCAATCGCGTGTCGCAACGATTTTGCGACGAATGACGAGGAGAAGAAGATGCTGAATGGGGTGATGCTGCTGTGGTTCCTGCTCACTGGCCTGTCGGTGCTGTTCGTGGCCGTGGACAGCCTGCGCACTCCCGAATCGCCGGTGCTGAAATGGGCCTTCATTCTGTTCACGGCCTATACCGGTCCCGTTGGCGCCTTTCTCTACGTGCTGGGCTGCCGCGAACCCTTGCCGGGACTGCATGCCCAGTACACCGCCACGCTCTGGCGCCAGACCCTGGGCTCGACCATGCACTGCGTGGCCGGCGACGGGCTCGGGATCCTGGTGGGGGCCGTGATCGGGGGGCTCGTGGCCTTGCCCATGCCGGCCGAGATCGCCCTCGAATACGGGCTCGGTTTCGGCTTTGGCTGGGTCATCTTCCAGGCCCTGTTCATGCAGGCCTCGGCCGGAGGCAGTTTCACTCGCGCCCTGCGCAACACCTTCATCCCGGAACTCGTCTCCATGAACTACCTGATGGGCGCGATGATGGTGGTGATGACCTTCGGCGCCAAGTGGCTGCCGGAGAGCCGCGATCCCACCGGCCCCGTGTTCTGGTTCGTCATCGCCATGGCGCTTCTCAGCGGTTTCGTCACCGCCTGGCCGGTGAATGCCTGGCTGGTTCGCCGGGGTCTGAAGCACGGCATGATGACCGTGCGCCCGCCGGGCAGTCACGAGGCGCCGGCCGGGGGGCACGGGGAACATGGCGGTGGTCATGGCGGGCATGCCGGCCCGGCCGTCACATCGGGCGAGGTGGCCTTCCAGGTCGTGCTCTCCTTCCTGGTGCTGGGGGCGGGGCTGGCGATCGCGCTTTCGCTCGGGCATTGATCCCGCTGGCTGACACCTGATCCGGGCTGGGGTAATCTCTCGGCTTGCCACGGGGAAGCGCCATGTGCCGATTGCGCCGGATTTTCTGTCTGCTCTGGATCGTCGTCGTTCTGCCTGCGCAGGCGGGGGAAGGGCCGCGCCTCGGGGCCATCGCGTCTGCCCATCCCCTGGCCACGCGGGCCGGCTTCGAGATCCTCGAAGCCGGCGGCAATGCCTTCGATGCGGCGGTGGCGGTAAGCGCGGCGCTGGCCGTGGTGGAACCCTACTCCTCGGGATTGGGTGGCGGCGGCTTCTGGCTGCTGCAACGGGCCGGCGAGGCCCGGGCGATGATGCTCGACGGGCGCGAGACGGCGCCGGGGGCCGCCCACCGGGACATGTATCTGGACGCGCAGGGCGAGGTGATTCCCGGCGCCTCGGTGAACGGGCCGCTGGCGGCCGGGATCCCGGGCGTGCCGGCGGCGCTGGACTACCTGGCCCGGCACTACGGGCGCCTGCCCCTGGTGAAGACCCTGGCGCCGGCCATCCGGCTGGCCGAGCGGGGCTTCACGGTTACCGGGCACTACCGGCGCATGGCGGCCTTTCGCCTGGAAGCGCTGCGCGCCTCGCCCGAGGCGTCGCGGATCTTCCTGAAGGAAGGCCGGGTGCCGCCCCTGGGCTACCGAATTCGCCAGCCCGATCTGGCGGCCACCCTGCGCAGTCTGGCGGCCCGGGGGCGCAAGGGGTTCTACCGGGGGCCGGTGGCGCGGCAGATGGTCGAGGCGGTGCGCGCCGGCGGCGGTATCTGGACGGCGGCCGATCTCGCCGGCTATGAAATCCGCCTGCGCGAGCCGGTGGTCTTCACCTGGCGGGGCTGGCGGATCACCGCGGCCTCGCCGCCTTCATCGGGTGGGGTGGCGCTGGCAACCATGCTCAACATGCTCGAGCACGACGATCTGGGCGCGATGCCCGCGTGGCAGCGAGTGCACCTGATCGTGGAGGCCATGCGCCGGGCCTATCGGGATCGGGCCGAGTTTTTGGGGGATCCCGATTTCGTCGAGATACCCGTCGCACGATTGGTTTCCAAGGCCTATGCGAAGTCCCTGCGGGCCGGTATCGATCCCGTGCGGCCCACGCCCAGCGATGCCCTGGCATCTCCCGGCGGGGCGGGTCGGCACACCACCCATTTCTCCATCCTCGATCGCGAGGGCAACCGGGTGGCTGCCACGCTCAGCATCAACTATCCCTTTGGCTCCGGTTTTGTCGCGCCCGGCACCGGCGTGCTGCTCAACGACGAGATGGACGACTTCTCCGCTAAGCCCGGCGTGCCCAACGTCTACGGGCTGGTGGGGGCCGAGGCCAACGCCATCGCCCCGGGCAAGCGCATGCTCTCGAGCATGACGCCCACCTTCGCCGAGTCGTCCCACACCCTGGCCCTGCTCGGTACGCCGGGCGGCAGCCGGATCATCACCATGGTGCTGCTCGGGATCCTGGCCCTGGAGGAGGGCGCCGATCCCCGCGCCGTGGTGGCCCGGCCCCGCTTCCATCACCAGTATTTGCCCGACGTGATCCAGATCGAACGCGGCGCGCTGGCGCCGGCCGTGCGCAGGAAGCTGGAGGCCATCGGCCACCGGCTGCGGGCATTCGACCCCTGGGGCAACATGCAGCTGGTGGTACAGAGCCGGCGCAGCGGGGAGATGCGCGCCGCCAGCGATCCCCGCGGCGAAGGTTGGGCCGAGGTGCGTTGAGGGTTTCCGGAATCGTCGATCCCGTCGGCTCCTTGGATTGTTTGATCCAGATCAATGAATGCAAGGGGCTTCCCGTTCCGGAGCTGCTAGTTTCGGATTAGATGTATTCAGTTTCGATTCCGAAGCGGGCGCTTCGGGGAGGTCAAGCATGAACCTGATCGACACGATCCGCGGGCCGGAATCCAAATACGATCCGAGCCTGCCTTATACCTACGAGGCACGGGTGACGGTGATCGAAGGGGAGGATCTGGTCAATTCCTACTTTGCCGACACCATCTGCGGCCTGGTCGACTATCTGGAGGCCGAGGGCATCTCGCCAGAGCAGGTGGAAATTCTGGAGATCTACCAGGGCGAGGAAGACGTGATCCCACCGGATCTCTACTGCGTCGACAAGGCGGCCTGGCGGCATCGTCCGGAAATCTGCCGGACCTTCAGTGAGCACTATCCGGGCCACATCGACGAGGGCACTTGCTCCTTCCGGGATCGGGACCGGCAGGGCATCGGGCCATAGCGGGCGGGTTGTTGCCAGGCCGCACCGTATCAAAAGCCCCATTCGGAGCGAACCTGGCGCGCCGGATCAAGGCGCGTTCCTCCGCTGACGGTCACGAAATGGGTCGCGTGCGTATCGAGCCGTGTCGGGTATTCGCAATGGCCATTTGGGCCCTCTCCCCGCATGCGAGGGAAAGAGAGGGTCGTGTCCGGTTCGGCTTGCAGGTTGGTCTCTTACCGCTGGCAGGCCGGGCAGTAGTAGCTCGAACGCTGGCCGATGGTTTCCTGACGAATGGTGGTGCCGCAGCGGGGGCAGGGTTCGCCTTCACGGCCATAGACGTGCAGCTGGCGGGCGAAGTAGCCGGGGCGGCCTTCGCTGTCGGTGAAGTCGCGCAACGTGGTGCCGCCGGCGTTGATGGCGGCGGTGAGCACCTCGCGTATGGTCCGGGCCAGGGTGTCGTAACGGGCGGCCGAGATGCGCCCGGCCGGCCGGCGCGGATGGATGCCGGCCAGGAACAGGGCTTCGCTGGCGTAGATGTTGCCCACGCCCACCACCACCTTGCTGTCCATGATGAAGGCCTTCACGGCCAGCCGGCGGCCGCGGCTGCGTTCGTGCAGATGGGTCCCGTCAAAATCCACTTCCAGGGGCTCCGGGCCGAGTTCGGCCAGCAGCGGATGGCGGGCCGGATCGTCGCGGGTGTAGAGCACGGCGCCGAAGCGGCGGGGATCGGTCAGGCGCAGGCAGCGGTCGCCGCTGAAGGCGATGTCCACGTGATCGTGTTTCCCCGGCGGCGTGCCGCAGGGCACGATGCGCAGGCTCCCGGACATGCCCAGGTGCAGGATCAGGCTGCCTTCCTCGAAGTCCAGCAGCAGGTATTTGCCGCGCCGGCGCACCGCCTGCAGAATCTGCCCGGCGAGCGTCTGGCCCAGTCCTTTGGGTATCGGCCAGCGCAACTGCCGCTGGCGGACCACCACGCCGGTGACCTGGCGGCCCTCGAGATGGGGTGCGATGCCCCGGCGGGCGGTTTCGACTTCGGGGAGTTCGGGCATTGAAATCAGTGGAAAGAGGAAAGGGGAAAGAGGAAGGAAGTGATCTTCCGTAGGAGCGGCGATGGCGCCGCTCCTACGGGGTGTCTTTCGTCTCGGTTTCGGGTTTCTCGGCTTTTTCCGGTTCGGGCAGTTTGCGCAGTTTTTCCGCGTTTTCCCTGGTCACCTGCCAGGCGAGTTTTACGTCGTCGCGCAGGAAGTAGACGTCGTCGTCTTTCTCGATGAGGGTGAAGCGCAGGGGGCTGTCCTGGCCTTCGAGCCACACTTCCACCGTGCCGGCGGGTTGGCCTTCCGGCAGCTTGTCCTTCGGCCTGACGTCGAAGGCTTCGGTGGTACGCCAGGCGTTGACGAGGTCGAGGCTGGCGTCGGCCGACAGATCGGGCCGCGCGGGCTCCCGTTGCCACTTGCCGTCCTGCAGGGTCAGGGTGAGGCCGGGCAGCACCAGCCTGACGGGATTGGCCCCCGGCGGCAGCAGGGCCGTGTCGACGAAGGATTCGGGGGTGGCGGCGATCTGGTAGTAGTAGGTGTCGACGATGGTGTGCAGATCCTCGCCGATCCGGACGTAGCGCTGCTGGGAGAGCGGCTCGGTGCCGCCGAAGTCGATGGTCAGTTCGCCGTCGAAGGTGACCGAGGCGCGCGGCTTGTCGAGGCCGAACTTGGCCAGATCCAGGCCGGCGAGATCGTGCCGGCTGCGGCTGTCGGTATCCAGCAGGCGCAGCACGCCCTGCACGCGGAAGTCCTTCGCCGGCAGGTTCCAGGGGCGGGTCAGCCACCAGCGCCCCTGGCGTTTTTCCAGTTCGATCACGTCCTTCTCGCCACGCACCAGTTTCAGGTGGGTGACGGCCTCGGGGTCGAGGGTGGTGAGCGGCTGCGGTTTCGGTTCCGGCGTCTTGCCCGGTTCGAAGATCACGATGGCGACCAGCACCGCCACCAGCGCCAGCAGTCCCAGGTTGAGCCACAGCCGCGAGCGCATCATTGGCGGCGCCTCCGGATCCAGATGGTCAGCCCCGTGCCGAGCAGCAGGCCGGGCAGGCCGAAGAGGAAGAACAGGCCGAGCACCGACCAGGTGGACTCGCTCAGGGTCAGGCGGGTGTCGGGGGCCGAGCGCGAGGGGATGGCGATGAAGGCGTCGTCATGGCTCAGCCAGTTGACGATGTTGAAGCCCATGTCCTGGTTGCCCTGGTTGCCGAGGAAGGCATTGGACAGGAAGTCGCCGTCGCCGACGATCACCACCCGCTGTTCGGGTTGCGGTTCCGGCTTGTCTTGCGGGGTGACCGTCTTGCCCTTGCCGTCCTTCGCCTGCGTGTCACCGGTTTCGGGCAGCTTGCGCGACATGGCCAGGCCCACGGTCAGCGGCCCCGGCGTTTCGTCGCCGCCGTCATAGGCGATGGCGCCCTTGAGCGGGCCGGTTTCCGACCAGCTGCGTTCCACGGTGAGCAGGAACTGGGTGTACTGCCAGGGGCGCTCGTCGTCCTGGTTGGCCTTGGCCAGGAAACGGATCCCGGCCGCGCGGGGGTAGATGGTCATGTAGCGGAAGTCGCGGGTGATGGCGTGATCGCCGTAGCGGGTGATCACCACGAAGGAGGGATCGGGGATGCCCAGCATCTGGGTGCTGGGATCGACGATCAGCCCCTTCACGAAATCCACGTGCAGGGCCTTGGCGAGATCGGCCAGCCCGTGCAGGGGGCCGGGATCGTGCAGCCACAGCAGGTTGCCGCCCTTTTCCACGTATTCGCGGATGAGCTTCACTTCGCCCGGCAGGTAGTCGGTCTGCGGGCCGGCGATCACCAGCACCGCGGTGTCTTCGGGGATCGTCGGCGACTGGTTCAGATCCAGCGTCTCGCCCTTGAGGCCCTTGCTCTCGAGAAAACGCATGAAGCTGCCGTAGTCGTGATTGGCGCGGCCGCCGGGGTCGCGCTCGCCGTGGCCGCGCAGGAAGACGATCCGGCGCTCGCCGCTGCGCAGCAGCCGTTGCAGGGTGTTGGTGAGACTCTCCTCGGTGGGCCGGGTGACGTGCTCGCTGCGGTTGCCGTAGCTGACGATCAGTTCGCCGTCCACCGTGACCTGGAGCTGGCGCACCTTGTCCGGCTCGGTGTCGGGATCGATGAACTCGAGCCTGATGTCGGGTTTGACGGCCTGGTAGCGGGCGATCAGTTCCTCGATCTTGCGCCGGGTGGGGGCCAGATCGGTGTTGCGCGCCACGGCCACGATGGTGACCGGTTCGGGGATCCGCTTGAGCAGTTCGACGCTGGGTTCGGCCAGGGTGTTGCGGCCGTTGGCCGTCCAGTCGGCCTCGAAGCTGTAGCGGTGGGAGATCCAGGCCAGCAGGCCGATCACGGCCAGGAACAGCACCAGGAACAGGCCGCTTTGCAGGCGGTATTGCCAGCGGGTCTTGGGGGTGATTTCCATGGCGGTCTCAGTGTTGCAGTCGGTCGGCATCCAGGCGGCGGATGCCCAGAACCAGGAAGACGGTGATGAACAGCAGGTAGTAGGCCACGTCGGCGGTAGAGAACACGCCCCGGGCCAGGGCCTCGAAATGGCGCAGCAGGGACAGGTAGGTGAGCAGGCCGGAGGCTTCGGGATTGCTGACCTTGTCGCCGGCCCAGTCGATGATCCACAAAAGCAGCAGGGCGCCGAAGCTGCTCACCGCGGCCACCGTGGGCTGCACGGTGAGGCTGGAGAGGTACAGCCCCAGGGCGGCGAAGCTGGCCACCAGCAGCAGCGTGCCGAGCACGATGGCGGCGAAGTGACCCATGTCCAGCGTACCGGCGCTCAGCAGCGACAGGGGCATGAGGGTGATGAGACCGGTGAGGATGAGGAAGAAGGCGGCCACGCCCAGATACTTGCCCAGGATGATCTCGGTCATGGAGACCGGGGCGCTGAACAGCAGGGCGATGCTGCGGTTGCGTCGCTCTTCGCTGATCAGGCGCATGGTCATCAGCGGCACCACCATCATGAAGATGAAGCCGGCGCTGCCGTACAGGGGGGCGACGATGAGCTGGGTGGCGCCGGGGGCGTTGTCGATGAGCGCCAGTTGCGGCTGGAACTGGATGAAGTCCTGCACGTGGGCCAGGAACAGGTAGGCGAGGATGAACTGCACCACCGCCAGGACCGACCAGGCCAGCGGCGAGAGGAACAGGCTGCGCAGTTCCCGCAGGGCCAGGGTTCCGATCATGCGGCGTCCTCCACGGCGTGTTCCGAACTGGTGATGTCGATGAAGATCTGTTCGAGGGTCTTGTGTTCCGGGGTCAGCTCACGCAGGCCCCAGCCGCCGCTGACGGCGGCCTCGGCGAGGCGCGGCGCCGGCGCGGCGCCGGCCGCGTGATGCAGGCGGAAGCGGCCGTCGCCGAGATCCTCGGCCCGTTCGACGCCGTCGATGGCTTCGAGGGCGGCGACCGGGGGCGGGGCATCGAAGGCGACCAGCAGGGTGGTGGTGTCCATGCGCCGGTTGAGGTTCTCGATGCTGTCGCTGAACACCAGCCGGCCCTGGTTGATGATCTGCACGCGATTGCAGGTCATCTGCACTTCGGGAAGGATGTGGGTGGAGAGGATGACGCCGTGTTCCGCGCCCAGATCCCGGATCAGATCCCGGATCTCGCGGATCTGGATGGGGTCGAGCCCCACGGTGGGTTCGTCGAGCACCACCACCGCCGGGCTGTGGATGATGGCCTGGGCGATGCCCACCCGCTGCTGATAGCCCTTGGAGAGGTTGCCGATCAGGCGCCGTCCCACCGCTTCCAGGCCGCAGCGGGACTTGGCCCGTTTCACGGCTTCGGCCACCTTGTCGCGGTGGATGCGGTTGAGGCGGGCGCAGAAGCGCAGGTACTCGTCCACCGTCAGCTCCCGGTAGAGGGGCGGCTGCTCCGGCAGGTAGCCGATTTCGGCCTTGGCGGCCTTCGGCTGCTCGAGCAGATCATGCCCGGCGATGTGCACCCGCCCCGCACTGGGGGCCAGGTTGCCGGTGATGATCTGCATGGTGGTGGACTTGCCGGCGCCGTTGGGGCCGAGAAAACCGAGCACTTCGCCCTTTTGCAGGCTGAAGCTCACGTCCTGCACGGCCTGGAGCTGGCCGTAGTGGCGGGAGACATGTAGTACACTTACCAGAGGCGTATCCGTCATGGGCGTCCTGTGCTCCGGAAAGTTGCGGGAAGGTGACGACCGGCTCCGGGTCGTCGCCGGGAATTATATGAATTATTCATTGTGTGACAAGTACGGGTTCGATGAAATCGGACGTCGCCGGCGGATCGAACTGTTCGGCTTCCAGGCGGGCGATCACGAACTGGCCGGTCAGTTGCATGCGCAGGTTATCACACCCCATGGTGCCCGCATCATCGATGCCTTCTACGACTATCTGCTCACCCGCCCCGAAACCGCGCTGTTTCTCGATGGCGGACGCAAGGTGCCGCAGCTCAAGGTCACCCATGCCGGTTATCTCGACACGCTGGGCATCGCTTTCGACAGCGCCGACTACTTCGAGAACCGCTTGCGGGCGGGCATGGCCCATGCCCACATCGGCATGCCGCTGAGTCTTTACCTGGCCGCCTATCGCCTCCTGGAAGACCTGATCCTCGACCACTTTCCGGACGAATGGTTCCGCGAGTCGGCGACAGGTCTGACGGTGAGCCGGTTTCTCGGTCGCATCATCAAGCTGGACATGAGCCTGGCCATCGAGATCTATCACCAGTTCCAGATCCAGGATCTGATCCGCTCGGTGCACACCCTGGCCGACGAGAAGGAACGACTGTCCCGGCAGGTGCGGGTCGATTCGCTCACCGCGCTGGCCAGCCGGCGGCATCTGGACGCGGTGCTCGCCAACGAAGTGTCGGTGGCGCGCCGCGGCGGCCAGCCGCTGGCCGTGGCCATGGCCGATCTCGATCACTTCAAGCGCGTCAACGACGAACTGGGGCACCTGGTGGGCGACGAGGTGCTCAAGGAAGTGGGCCGGCGCCTGGAGGCGGCGGTGCGGGGGCGCGACATCGTCGGCCGCTACGGCGGCGAGGAGTTTCTGCTGGTGCTGCCAGCCAGTTCCCTCGAGACCGGACGCCAGGTGGCCGAACGGGTGCGCGAGCGGATCCGCTCGGCGCCGGTGCAGGTGGGCGAACACCGCATTCCGCTGACCGTGAGCCTCGGCGTGGCGGCCCTGGCAGACGACGAAACGCCCCAGGCCCTGCTGGCGCGGGCCGATGAAGCCCTCTACGCGGCCAAGCAGGCCGGACGCGATCGGGTCGTTGCCGCATGACGGTGCTGCTTGGCATCGACACCGGTGGCACGTTCACCGACTTCGTCCTGTGGCGGGACGGTGCGCTCGTCACCCACAAGGTGCTCTCCACCCCCGCCGCGCCGGAGCAGGCCATCCTGCAGGGGCTGGCCGAGCTGGGCCTGGCCCGCGAGGCTCCGCGCATCGTGCACGGCTCCACCGTGGCCACCAACGCGGTGCTCGAGGGCAAGGGCGTCAGATGCGTGTTCGTGACCAATCGCGGCCTGCGGGACATGCTCACCATCGGCCGCCAGACCCGCCGCGAACTCTATGATCTGCAGCCGCCGCCGCTCGCACCGCCGGTGCCCCGTGACGACTGCCTCGAGACCGGCGGCCGCCTTGGCCCGGCCGGCGAGACCCTGGAAGACCTGAGCGAGGCGGATCTCGAGGCGCTGGTTGCGGCCGTGCGCCAGCGCCGGCCCGAGGCGGTGGCCATCAACCTGCTCTATGCCTGGCGGGACGAGCGCTTCGAACGGCGCATCGCGCAGGCCCTTGCGTCCGCCCTGGGCGACGCGCTGTTCGTCTGCCGTTCCTCGGAAGTGCTCCCCGAGTTTCGGGAATACGAACGGGGCATGGCCACCTGGCTCAACGCCTACGTGGGACCGCTGGTGGACGGCTATCTGCGGCGCCTGAAGGCGGGCCTGCCCCCGGAAGCCGGGCTTTCCGTGATGCAAAGCTCGGGCGGCACCATCGACGCCGCCCAGGCCGGCCGCCAGGCGGTGCGCATGCTGCTCTCGGGGCCGGCCGGAGGCCTGGCCGCGGCCCGCTTCCTGGGCGAACTCACCGGCCGCGAGCGGCTGCTCACCTTCGACATGGGCGGCACCTCCACCGACGTGGCCCTCATCGAGGGCGAAATCCGCCTGACCATCGAGGGGCGCATCGCCGGCTGGCCGGTGGCGGTGCCGATGGTCGACATGCACACCATCGGCGCCGGCGGCGGTTCCCTGGCCTGGGTGGACGCCGGCGGCCTGCTGCAGGTGGGTCCCGAGTCGGCCGGCGCCGATCCGGGCCCGGCCTGCTACGGCCGCGGCGGCCGCCGCCCCACGGTCACCGACGCCAACCTGCTGCTGGGCCGCCTGCGCCCCGAGGCCTTCCTCGGCGGCGGCATGCGGCTGGACGCGGCGGCGGCCCGCGAGGCCATGGGGGCGCTGGCGGCAGAGCTGGACATGCCGCCGCTGGCCGTGGCGGAGGGCATCGTGCGCATCGCCAACGAACACATGGCCCATGCCCTGCGGGTGATCTCGGTGCAGCGGGGCATCGATCCGCGGGATCACACCCTGGTCTCCTTCGGCGGGGCGGGCGGCCTGCACGTCTGCGCCTTGGCCGAGGCGCTGGGCATGCGCCACGCCATGGTGCCCATCCATGCCGGGGTGCTCTCGGCCCTGGGCATGCTGGTGGCGCCGCGGGCCCGGGAACGCTCCCGCAGCCGCATCGCCCCCCTGGCGAGCCTCGACGCCACGGAACTGGCCGCGCTGTTCGCCGAACTGGAAGCGGCCGGCCGCGCCGAGCTGCGGGCCGAGGGCGTGGCGGAAGACGAGATCGGCGTCTCGCGCAGCCTGGATCTGCGCTACCAGGGCCAGTCCTGGACCCTCAACGTGCCCTGGACGAATCCCGCCGGCAGCGAAGCGGCCTTCCACGCCCTGCACGCGGCCCGTTACGGCCACCGCCTGGCGCGGCCGGTGGAGCTGGTCAACCTGCGCGTCTCTCTGCGCAGCCGCCAGGCCCCGCCGGTCCTGCCCGAACGGGCGGCCTGCGCCCCGGGCACGCCGGCCGAGCACGTCAGCCTGGCCGGGCACGACGGCCCCGTGCCCGTCTGGCCACGCGACACGCTGGCGCCCGGCCAGGTGATCACCGGCCCGGCTCTCATTACCGAAACCGTCTCCACCACCTGGCTGGCGCCGGGCTGGTCGTGCGAGATGGAGGCCTACGGCAATTTGCTGCTGGAACGAAGCGCGTAGGCCACAGCCTCCCGCGGGACCACGCCCCTCGTCACTCGGGACTGTACTTCGTGTCGATGGCCATGATGTGGGTGTTGATCCACAGGCTCAGGAAGGCCATGAAATCCTCGGGCAGGGTGGCGTCGCTGCCGTTGCGGAAGGCTTCCGTGTGCCGGGTGAAGTCCGTGAGCAGGTTGGCGTGGAGCTGCCGGTGGGCGTCGAGGCCGGGAAAGCCCTGTTCGGCCATCATGGCCTCCTCGTCGCGAAAGTGCTCGATGACGAAGGCGCCCAGTTCGTCCACGGCGGCGAGGATCTCGTCACGCGAGGCGCCACTGCGGTTCTTCTGGTAGACCGTTTCCATCAGCTCGATCAGGTGCCTGTGCTGATCGTTCATCGACTCGACGCCGACGTCGAGATCCTCGTTCCACACGAAATAGGCCATGTTGCGCTCCCTCGGAAATGTGCCGGTTGTCATGCAACGTATCGGCAGCGGCATGTCGGGGCTTGACCGGCAAAAGTGTGAATCCGGTCACACTGGCAGAGGAGGGGCGATCAGGTCAGCAAACCGGCCGTCTCGCCGGCTTCGTCGATGGCCTCCAGGTAGGCCGTGCTGAGGGTTTGCGGATCGATGCCGCTGGCGCAGACCCGGTCCCAGTCGGCCTCGTCGTAGGCGATCACGGTCGCCAGCACCTCGCCCACCGGGCCGCTGCGGTCGCGCAGGGCGCGCGTCAGTTCCTCGGAGAGGGGCAGATCGGCGAGCAGTTCGGCCATGGGCCGATCCAGCAGGGCGTCGAGCACCGAGAACAGGCCGGCCGTGTAGCAGGTATCCGGGTCCAGTTCGCCACTCAGGCGGCGGGCCATGTGGGCGCGGATCAGGGCGGTCATCATCAGCTCCGGCGGCTTGTCGCCGAGTTGGGCCATGGCCAGCAGGGAGGCGATCTGGCAGAGGATCCGCCGGCCGAGCAGGGCGATGGCCTGGCGGATGGAGTCGATCTCGCGGGACAGGCCGAAGCGCGGCGAGTTGATGTAACGCAGCAGGCGCCAGGCCAGCCCCACGTCCTGGCCGATCAGTTCCTCCAGCTCGGCATCGCCGAGATCCGGATCCCGCAGGGCCGCCAGCAGTTGCAGCAGGGCCATCTGGTTGGCGGGCATGCGCCGGCCGGCCACCACGTTGGGGCGGGCATAGTAGTAGCCCTGGAAGTAATCGAAACCCAGATCCAGGCACAGGGCGTGCTGCTCGGCGTTCTCCACCTTCTCCGCCAGCAGCTTCAGCGGGTAGCGGCGCAGCCGCGTCACGTGCTCGCGCAGCGCCGCCGTATCGAGGGCGAGCAGATCGATCTTCACGATGTCCGCCAGTTCGACCAGCGGTTCCAGTTCCGGCCGGTAGAGGAAGTCGTCCAGGGCGATGCAGTAGCCCAGAGCGGCCAGGCGCCGCACGGCGGCAATCACTTCCGCATCGGGCGAGATGTCCTCGAGGATCTCCAGCACCACCTGATCGGTCATCTCCGGCAGGGGCTGTTCGCCGAGCAGGAAGCGCCGGGTGAGATTGATGAAGGCCCGGTGTTCCCCCACCAGCCGGTCGAGGCCGATCTCGGTCAGGGCGTTGAGCATCACCTGGGTGGTGGCCAGATCGCCGTCGGCGAACCCGGCCCGGTTGTCGTCGCCGCCGCGCCACAGCAGTTCGTAGGCAAAGACCCGGTTGTTTCGATCGAAGATGGGCTGACGTCCGATGTATACCTGGGCCATGGGCGGATTCCGGGGGAAGGGCTTCCCCCGATCTATCGGCGGGCCCGGCGGCGACTTGACCGGAGGCCGGGCAAGAAAAAACCCGCACGCGGCGGGTTTTGTCGCAGGCCGGTGACGAAAACCTATTTGATTTTCGCTTCCTTGTAGATCACGTGCTTGCGCACCACCGGATCGTACTTCCTGATCTCCATCTTCTCCGGCATGGTGCGCTTGTTCTTGGTGGTGGTGTAGTAGTGGCCGGTGCCGGCGCTGGATACGAGCTTGATCTTTTCACGCATGACGAATTCTCCCTCAGACCTTTTCGCCGCGGGCGCGCAGCTCGGCCAGGACGGCGTCGATGCCCTTCTTGTCGATGATGCGCATGCCCTTGCTGCTCACGCGCAGCTTGACCCAGCGCTGTTCCGACTCGACCCAGAAGCGGTGGCTGTGCAGATTCGGCAGGAAACGGCGGCGCGTCTTGTTGTGCGCATGAGACACGTTGTTGCCGGTCATCGGCCGCTTGCCGGTCACTTGACAGACTCTCGACATGGTTCCTTCTCCAGAAACAGAAAATGGCCCTGGCGGGCGAAAAAAGAGGGCGAATGGTACTGAAAGCAGAGGAAAGATACAAGAGACAAGAGAAAAGCGCCTGCCGCTAAAAGCAACCCTAAAATTGTGTGTACTTTCCTGTGCCCCCTTTCCTCTTGTATCTTTCCCCTTTCCCCTGCTCTCGTTCACATGGAGGTGAATCATGGCCATCCCCGACTGGCCGGCGGCCGAGCGGCCGCGCGAGAAGCTCCTGCAGCGGGGCCCGGGCGCCCTGTCCGATGCCGAACTGCTGGCCATCTTCCTGCGCACCGGCCTTCCCGGGCGCACCGCGGTGGATCTGGCCCGCGAGATCCTGGGCCACTTCGGCGGCCTGCGGGGCCTGCTCGGGGCCGGGCGCCGCGAATTCTGTTCCCGCCCCGGCCTCGGCGAGGCCAAGTATGCCCAGCTTCAGGCCGTGCTGGAACTGGCCCGCCGCCATCTGGATGCCACCCTCAGCCGGGGCGACGCCCTCACGGATCCGGCCGCCACCCGCCGCTACCTGGCCAGCCGCCTGCGGGATCATCCCCACGAGGTGTTCGCCTGCCTGTTTCTCGACAACCGCCACCGGGTGATCGCCTTCGAGGAACTGTTCCGCGGTACCATCGACGGCGCCTCGGTCCATCCCCGCGAGGTGGTGCGCCGCGCCCTGCATCACAATGCGGCCGCCCTGATCCTGGCCCACAACCATCCCTCGGGCGTGGCCGAACCCAGCGAGGCCGACCGGCGGATCACCCGCCGCCTGCAGGACGCGCTGGCCCTGGTGGACGTGCGGGTGCTCGACCACGTGGTGGTCGGCGACGGCGAATGCGTGGCCTTCGCGGAGCGGGGCTGGATTTAGCCGCGCGGGGCGCGGCAGGGACGAGGGCCAAGGGCCGAGTGGCGAGGAACTCAATGGTACGGCGAAGGTGCGACGTGTTGCCTTGATGGCCATATTCCGGTGCTCACGATTTCCTCGTCCCTCGTTCCTCGTTCCTCGTCCCTGTCTTGCTACAATCGCCCCATGACCGATCCTTCCCGATTTCTGGCCGGCAGGCGCATCCTTCTGGGCGTGACCGGCAGCATCGCGGCCTACAAGGCTGGCGAGGTGGTGCGGCGGCTGCGCGAGGCGGGGGCCGAGGTGCGGGTGATCATGACCGCCGGGGCTGGCGAGTTCGTCCGGCCGCTGACCTTCCAGGCCCTCTCCGGCCATCCGGTGCACCGGGATCTGCTCGACGAGGCGGCCGAGGCGGGCATGGGCCACATCGAGCTGGCCCGCTGGGCCGACGCCATCCTGGTGGCGCCGGCCAGCGCCGACTTCCTGGCCCGGCTGGCCCAGGGGCGGGCCGACGATCTGCTCGCCGCCGTGTGCCTGGCCTCCGAGGTGCCGCTGGCGGTGGCGCCGGCCATGAACGCGAAGATGTGGGCCAGCCCGGCCACGGCCGACAACGTGCGCACGCTGGGGGCCCGCGGGGTGGTGCTGCTCGGGCCCGACGAGGGCCCGCAGGCCTGCGGCGACACCGGCGCCGGCCGCCTGCTGGCCCCTGAAACGCTGGTGGCCCGCGTCGGGGAGCTGTTTGCCAGCGGCCTTCTGGCCGGCCGCCGCCTGGTGATCACCGCCGGGCCCACCCGCGAGGCCATCGACCCCGTGCGCTACCTGAGCAACCGCAGTTCCGGCAAGATGGGTTTCCAGCTGGCCCGGGCCGCGGCCGAGGCGGGCGGCCAGGTGGTGCTGATCAGCGGCCCCGTATCCCTGGAGACCCCGCCCGGCGTCGAGCGGGTGGACGTGGAGAGCGCCCAGGAGATGTACGAAGCGGTGCTCGCGGCGCTGCCGGGCACGGCGATTTTCATCGGCGCCGCCGCAGTGGCCGACTACCGCCCGGCCCGGCCGGCCGCCGCCAAGATCAAGAAGACGGCCGAAACGCTGACCCTGGAACTCGAGCGCACGCCCGACATCCTCGCCGAAGTGAAGGCCCGGCGCCCCGATCTCTTCTGCGTGGGCTTCGCCGCCGAGACCGACGATCTGGAACGCCACGCTCGGGACAAGCTCGTCCGCAAGGGCATCGACATGGTGGCGGCCAACCGGGTGGGCCCGGCGGCCCCCGAGGCCGGTGGCGTGTTCGGCAGCGACGACAACGCCCTGCACCTGTTCTGGCCGGGTGGCGAGGCCAGCCTGCCGCTGGCCAGCAAGGCCCGCCTGGCGCGCCAGCTCATCGAACACATTGCCACCCGTCTCGAGGCCTTCCACGCCGCGCGGCCGGAACCGGCCAAGGTGGTCCCATTGGGAGGGACGACGACTGCAGGGATGCAGGAGGTAGAGCGACGCAGGAAGCCGAAGCCGGGAGACGAGGGACGAGGGACGAGGTAGGGTGCGCCGGAGGGGTCGGTTATACTCGCGCCTGGCTTCCTGAACAGACCCGCGAGCGCCATGCAATCCATCCAGTTGAAGATCCTCGATCCCCGCCTGGGGGATTCCATTCCCCTGCCCGACTATGCCACCGACGGCTCCGCCGGCCTGGATCTGCGCGCCTGTGTCGACGGCCCGCTGATCCTGCCGCCGGGCGCCACCGAGCTGATTCCCACCGGCATGGCCATCCACATCGGCGATCCGGGCCTGGCGGCGGTGATCCTGCCCCGCTCGGGGCTGGGCCACAAGCACGGCATCGTGCTCGGCAATCTGGTGGGCCTGATCGATTCGGACTACCAGGGGCAGCTCTTCGTCTCCTGCTGGAATCGCGGCCGGGACAGTTTCACCATCGAACCGGGCGACCGCATCGCCCAGCTGGTCTTCGTGCCGGTGGTGCAGGCCCGCTTCGAGGTGGTCGAGTCCTTCGAGGCCAGCCAGCGGGCCGAGGGCGGGTTCGGGCACACCGGCCGGGGCTGACACGGCGCGCCTGCCGGCACCGGCAAGGCTTGTCACGGCAGGCTTTCCGTTATATTAAGGAAGGCAATACGCAACGAATCGCTAAAGACCGGCGCCCCCCAGCCGCTCAAGCAATGACGATTGCCCCGGCCCGATGGCCGGACAACACCGAACCATTCCGGCAATCGCACGGCGAATCGAAACAGGCACACACCGACGGGAGACATCCGGCGTGGCAAGAGCAGGGAAACTACGTGCCCGCAAGCGGCGGGGCGGGAAGAGCAGGAAGGGCACCGGCCTCAGTCTCAGGGCGGCCAGCCTCATCGCCATCGGCACCTTCATTCTCATTTTCACCACCGGCATCTTTCTGGCCGAGCTGTTTCCCCTGCAACGGCTGCAGGCCCTGCGCACCGTGGCCGTCGAGGCCCAGGGCCGGCAACTGGCCGACGGGCTGGCGCTGAAACTGGCCGAATACACGCAGGGTGCGCGGACCATCGCCCGGGACCCGGCCATCGTGGCCCTGGCGAAGGCCGGCGACCGGGCGGCACTGGCCCGGCGCGCCCGGGAACTGCAGGCCCTGTTCCCCTGGGCGCTGAGCGTGCGCTTCGTGCCCGTGGGGCTGGCCGCGCCGGACCCGCAGGTGCGTCCGCCCATCGGCTTCGCCTGCCTCGACATGATGCGCGAGGCGGAAAAGCGCCGCGCCGCGCCGCCGGTGGAGGTGCATGTGCCCGGCACACCCCAGCAGCACGTGGACATCATCCAGCCGGTGCTCGATGCCGCTGGCCGGCGGGTGCTGGCCCATCTGCAGGTGGCGCTCAAGGTGGAGGCGCTCAACCAGTGGCTTCGGGCGCTGGCGGGCAAGGAAGGGTACGTGAGTCTGGTGCAGACCATCTCCGACCGGGCCGGCGTGCAGCTCGCCCAGCTCGGGGATCCGAACCTGCGCTCCGAGGGCCGCTCGGCGGAAGTCCCGGTGCCCGGCACCCGCTGGAAGGTCAATCTCTGGCTGAGCCGCCATGGCGAGCCGGGGCTGCTGGACACCCACATCCTGCTGGTGTTCGTGGTCGGCGCGCTGATGAGCTTCCTGCTGATCCTGTTGCTGTGGCGGTCGCTGAGCCGGGCCATCAGCCACGATCTCGAGAACTTCATGCCCATGATGGCCGCCGAGCTCTACGGCCGGAAGGCCCATGAGTATCAGCTCCTGCTGCCCGAGTTCCGCGAGGCCAGCCGGCGCATCGCCAACCTGGTGGAAGAGAGCAACACCATGGAGCGGGAGCGGGACGACGACGCCACCAGCCTCAGCCTCAAGGAGCTGCGCATCGAGGACATGGACGATTCGCAGATCATGGACGTCTCCTCGGTGGCGGTGGAGGAGCTGGACGATCTGTCTGCCTTCGAGGCGGCGCGCGCCGCCCAGACGGCCCCGGCCGCCCCCCAGGCGGAAGCGAAACCGGCGCCGGCCGCCCCCGCCACCCCGCCGGCCCTGCCGCCGGAGGAGATCTTCAAGGCCTACGACATCCGCGGCATCGTCGGCCACACCCTGACCGCCGCACACATGGAGCTGATCGGCAAGGCGCTGGGCAGTGAGGCCATCAGCCGTGGCGTGCACCGCATCGCTTTCGCCCGCGACGGCCGCCTCTCCGGGCCGGAACTGGGTCAGGCCCTGGTCAAGGGCATCCTCTCCACCGGGGTGGACGTGGTGGACGTGGGCATGGTGCCCACCCCGCTGCTCTACTACGCCGCCGCCGAACTCACCGACGGCAGCGGCGTGATGCTCACCGGCAGCCACAACCCGCCCGACTACAACGGTCTCAAGATCGCGCTCGACGGCGAATCGCTGGCCGGCGATGCCATCCAGATCCTCAAGGAGCGGGTCTACACCGAGGACTTCGTGACCGGCCAGGGCCAGTACGAGACCCATCCGGTGAGCAGCAAGTACGTGGAGCGGGTGACCTCGGAGATCCGTCTCCAGCGGCCGCTCAAGATCGTGGTGGACTGCGGCAACGGCGTGGCCGGCGGCATCGCCCCCAAGCTCTACCGGGCCCTGGGCTGCGAGGTGGTGGAGCTGTACAGCGAGGTGGACGGCCGTTTCCCCAACCACCATCCCGATCCCAGCCAGCCCGAGAACCTCAAGGATCTGATCGAGATGGTGCGCGCTTCCGGCGCCGATCTGGGCTTCGCCTTCGACGGCGACGGCGATCGGCTGGGCGTGGTGGGCCCGGACGGCAGCATCATCTGGCCCGATCGGCTGATGATGCTGTTCGCCGCCGACGTGCTCTCGCGCAACCCCGGCGCGCAGATCATCTACGACATCAAGTGCAGCAACAACCTCACCGCCGCCATCTGGGAGCGCGGCGGCGAGCCGGTGATGTGGAAGACCGGCCATTCGCTGATCAAGACCAAGATGAAGCAGTCGGGCGCCCTGCTGGCCGGCGAGATGAGCGGCCACATCTTCTTCAAGGAGCGCTGGTACGGCTTCGACGACGCCCTCTATGCCGGCGCCCGCCTGCTGGAGATCCTGGCCGCAGACGAACGGTCCGTGCAGGAGGTGTTCGCCAGCCTGCCCGATGCGGTCAACACCCCCGAGCTGCGGGTGGAGCTGCCCCAGGCGGAGCTGGAGCCCTTCATGGACGAACTGCTCTCCCGGGCCGACTTCCCCGAGGCCAACATCACCATGATCGACGGCATCCGCGCCGACTTCGAGTACGGCTGGGGGCTGGTGCGCGCCTCCAACACCACGCCGAGCCTGATCCTGCGCTTCGAGGGGCGCGATGCCGAGAGCCTGGCGAAGGTGCAGGAACAGTTCCGCGCGCTGCTGCTCGCCATCCGGCCCGATTTGCGCCTGCCCTTCTGATTTGGGTATCCTGCCGCGCTGATTGACTCACCGGAAACCGAGCATGCCCATCCCGCCCGCCGACGCCCACCAGATCGCCAAGGTTCTCTCCGAGGCGCTGCCCTACATCCAGCGCTTCCACGGCAAGACCCTGGTCATCAAGTATGGCGGCAACGCCATGGTGGACGATCGGCTCAAGAGCGGCTTCGCCCGCGACATCGTGCTGATGAAGACCGTGGGCATGAACCCGGTGGTGGTGCACGGCGGCGGCCCGCAGATCGGCAACATGCTCGAGCAGATCGGCAAGGAGTCCACCTTCGTCGAGGGCATGCGGGTCACCGACAGCGAGACCATGGACGTGGTGGAAATGGTCCTCGGCGGGCTGGTGAACAAGGAGATCGTCAACCTCATCAACCAGCACGGCGGCAAGGCCGTGGGCCTCACCGGCAAGGACGGCAGGTTGATCCGCGCCCGCAAGCTCACCTTCGCGCGCCAGGACCCGGAGATGAACGCCCCCGAGATCATCGACATCGGCCACGTGGGCGAAGTGGCGAGCATCGATCCGGCCGTGCTGCGCATGCTCGAGAACAGTGACTTCATTCCGGTCATCGCCCCCATCGGCGTGGGCGAGGACGGCCAGTCCTACAACATCAACGCCGATCTGGTGGCCAGCAAGCTGGCCAGCACCCTGCAGGCGGAGAAACTGATCCTGCTCACCAACACCCCCGGCGTGCTGGACAGGGACGGCGAGCTGCTCACCGGCCTCAGGGCGGAACGGGTGGCGGAGCTGATCGCCGACGGCACCATTCACGGTGGCATGCTGCCCAAGATCCGCTGCGCCCTCGATGCGGTGCAGTCCGGGGTCAACACCGCCCAGATCATCGACGGCCGGGTGGCCCATGCCGTGCTGCTCGAAGTGCTCACCGACGCCGGCGTGGGCACCCTGATCAAGCGGTGAACCCATGAGCGAGACGGGCCGCAAATCTTCCCGCCGCCAGCAGATCCTCGAGACCCTGGCCCAGGAACTGGAACGCTCGCCCGGCGAGCGCATCACCACCGCCGGCCTGGCCCGGGCCGTGGGCGTCTCCGAAGCCGCCCTGTACCGCCACTTCCCCAGCAAGGCCCGCATGTTCGAGGGGCTCATCGAGTTCATCGAGGATTCGGTGTTCGGCCTCACCAACCAGATCCTGGAACGGGACAAGACCGTCCTCGGCCGCTGCGAACGGCTCATGGCCCTGCTGCTGGGCTTCGCCGAGCGCAACCCCGGCCTGTGCCGCCTGCTGGCCGGCGACGTGCTGGTGGGCGAGACCGAACGCCTGCGCCAGCGCATCAACCAGTTCTACGAACGGCTGGAAACCCAGTTCAAGCAGATCCTGCGCGAAGGCGAACTGGCCGGCCAGCTCCCCCCGGACCGCCCCGTCGCCCCCCTGGCCAACCTCCTGCTGGCCGTGGTCGAAGGCCGCATCAACCAGTTCGTGCGCAGCGGCTTCCGCCGCCGCCCCCTGGAGCTGTGGGAGGACCAGTGGGCGATGCTGGCGGAATTGCTCGGCTGAGGGGGCTTTCGGGAAGGGCGGTGGAAGGAACACGGAGGGCACGGAGACACGGAGACACGGAGATCACGGAGGAGTGGCGAGTGTCTTGACCATGAAACCACCAACCCGGATGTTGCAACACGGGCGCCGCAAGCCCTGATTTGCCAGAAGGGTTGGCCGGTTGTCACACCCGTCGCCGTAGGCGCGGCGCAAGCCGCGAACGGACAGTGCCGAGGAACGAGTGGCGAGGGCCGAGGCCACCGAAGCCAACCAGCCGCGTTTTTCCTCGGCCCTCGCCACTCGGCCCTGCATGGGTCGCGGCTTGCGCCGCTCCTACACGGGGGGGCGTTTCAGTGGGTGTGACTTTCGCCGTGCGCCTGGGAATCCGGCGCCTTCTCCGCTGAAGGCGCAATCCCCTTCAGTTCGCGGAAGCGTTTCAGATCCGCGTCGAAGCGTTTTTCCAGGGCGATGATGTCGCGCTGTTTCTTGGCCACGAATTCCTCGTTGTCCCTGATCTGGCGTTTGAGGCTTTCCATCTCCTCGAACAGCTCCTTCGGCGGCTCCTCGCCGGCGCGTTCGAAATCGGCGGCGCGTTTTTGCACCCGGTTCAGGTTGGCCTTCAGGGAGCGGGTGTTGCTGTTGGTGATGGCGATGATGCTCTCGATGGCCTGGATGCGGCTCTTGCGGGCCAGTTCGATGTCGCGTTCGGTGGTGAAGGTGTTGAGCAGGATCTCGTCGCGGCGCTTCTGCTCGGCCCGCCGCCGGCGTTCCGCCGCTTCCCGGGCCAGTTGTTCGCGGCTCTTGGCCGCCTCGATCACGTCCACCACGATGCCGCGCTCGTTGATGATCTCGATGCGCTGCTGGGCGTACTCGGGGGGCACGAACTGGCCGCACTCGCGAATGCCGTCCTTGTTCACCCAGCACTTGATGCGGCTGCCGGCGCCGGCCGGGCCCGCGGCCAGCAGCAGGGCCAGCCCCAGCACCGGCCACAGGCCCGTTTTGCACCGCTGCAGGATTCGGGGTATATAGCGGCTCATCCTTTCCTCTTCATGGTCTTCCCCGGCGCATGCTCGACTATGTCCTCTTGTTCTTCGTCTCGCTGGTGGCCAATGCCTTTTCCGCCTTCGCCGGGGGAGGCGCGGGGCTGCTGCAGCTACCGGCACTGATTTTTCTCGGACTCCCGTTCAGTGTAGCACTGGCCACCCACAAGCTGGCAAGCGTGGCCCTCGGCGTGGGCGCCACCGCCCGCCAGCTCCAGGAGAAGGCGCTGGACTGGCGTTTCGCCCTGCTGATCCTCGCCACCGGCGTGCCCGGCGTGGTGCTGGGCGCCAGCCTGGTGCTGCGGGTGCCGGACCGCCCGGCGGAAATCGCCCTCGGCATCCTCACCCTCGGCCTCGGGCTCTATTCCCGCTCGAAGCCGGGTCTCGGCCTCGTGGCCGAGGCCGCCCACCGCAACCGGCGCGGCTACCTCATCGGTGGCGGCGTGCTGTTCGCCATCGGCATCCTCAACGGCTCCCTCACCTCCGGGACCGGGCTGTTCGTCACCCTCTGGCTGGTGCGCTGGTTCGGTCTCGACTACAAGCGGGCGGTGGCCTACACCCTGGTGCTGGTGGGGCTGTTCTGGAACGGCAGCGGGGCCCTCACGCTCGGTCTGCTCGGCCAGGTGCAGTGGGACTGGGTGCCGGTGCTGCTGGTGGCCTCGGCCCTGGGCGGCTATGTTGGCGCCCACTTCGCCATCGCCCGCGGCAGCCGCTGGATCAAGCTGGCCTACGAGATTGTGACGGTGCTGGTGGGGATCAAGCTGATCTGGGGGTAGGCGTGGCAGATGCAGGTCGGCTTCAGGCCGACACACGTCGGGCCGACAGGAGGTTTGTCGGGCTGAAGCCCGATCTGCGGAGGGTTACCGGGCTTCGATGCCGTATTCGTCGCGGTAGGCCTGCACCCGTTCCAGGTGTGCCTGCATCTCCGGCCGTTCGCCGAGATACCGGATCAGATCCGCGAGCTTCACGATGCTGATCACGGGAATCCCGTAGGTCTCCTCCACTTCCTGGATCGCCGATTTCTCGCCGGTGCCCCGTTCCTGGCGGTCCAGGGCGATCACCACGCCGGCGGGGGTGGCGCCGTGGGCCTCGATGATGGCCATGGATTCGCGGATGGCGGTGCCGGCGGTGATCACGTCGTCGATGATCAGTACCCGCCCGTCGAGGGGCGCGCCGACCAGGTTGCCGCCCTCGCCGTGGTCCTTGGCTTCCTTGCGATTGAAGCACCAGGGGATGTCGTGGCCGTGATGCTCGGCCAGGGCGATGGTGGCGGCGCTGGCCAGGGGGATGCCCTTGTAGGCGGGGCCGAACAGCACGTCGAATTCCGGTGCGCCACGCACGATGGTTTCGGCGTAGAAGCGGCCGAGGCGGGCCAGCGCCTCGCCGGTGTTGAACAGGCCGGCGTTGAAGAAGTAGGGGCTGATGCGGCCCGACTTGAGGGTGAACTCGCCGAAGCGCAGAACCTGGCGCTCGAGGGCGAAATCGATGAAAGCCTTCTGGTAGGGGAGCATGGGATCGTTTCGGGTGGTTTCGCGGGGCGTGTATGATACACGCTTTCGCGTTCACGACGGGAGTCAGCCATGCTGCGGGTCATCACCTTCAACGTCAACGGCATCCGCGCCGCCGCGCGCAAGGGTTTCTTCGACTGGCTGCGCCATCAGCGGGCCGACGTGGTCTGCCTGCAGGAGACCAAGGCCCAGGAGCACCAGCTCGACGGCGGCTACTATCCGAAGGCCTTTCATACCTATTATTTCGATGCCGAAAAGAAGGGTTACAGCGGCACGGCGCTGTTCGCGCGCAAGGAACCCCGGCGCATCGTGCGCGGGCTGGGCTGGGATCCGGTGGACAGCGAGGGCCGCTGGCTGCAGGCCGACTACGCGGATCTGAGCATCGTCTCCTTCTACCTGCCCTCGGGCTCGGCCAGCCCCGAGCGGCACCAGCGCAAGCTGCAGTTCATGGAGCGCCTGTTCGAGGAGTTTCGCCGCCTGCGCCGCCAGCGGCGGGAGTTCATCATCTGTGGCGACTTCAACATCGTGCACCGGGAGATCGACATCACCAACTGGAAGAGCAACCAGAAGAACTCGGGCTGCACCCCCGAGGAACGGGCCTGGCTGGATCGCCTGTTCGACGAACTGGGCTACGTGGACGCCTTCCGCGTGGTCGATCCCCGTCCCGGCCAGTACACCTGGTGGTCCAATCGCGGCCGCGCCCGCGAAAAGAACGTGGGCTGGCGCATCGACTACCAGATCGTCACCCCCGGCCTGAAAGACCGGATCCGCAAGGCGCGGATCTACAAGGACAAGTGGTTCTCGGATCACGCGCCGTTGATCATGGATTACGACATCGAATTGTAGGTTTCGATGGGCTCGGTGGAAGGAACGCAGAGGACGCGGAGACGCAGAGGACGCCGAGAATTTATTGTGATCTACGGTGGTAGGGTGCGCTCGCGCAGCTGCGCACCGTGGAAGGCTGGTCGTTATCTTCTCCGTGAGGCCTGTTTTGTTCTTCGAGGTTTCACTAATCCAAACGTGATAATGGTGGTCCGCGGCTGCGCGAGCGCACCCTACGAAATGATTTTCCTGCTCTGCGCTCTCTGCGTCTCCGCGTCCTCTGCGTTCCTTCCACCGAGTATCAAAAAGTGCTATTCCGCCCGCAGCGCCACCACCGGGTCGAGGCGGGCGGCGCGGCGGGCGGGGAGGACGCCGGCGGCGAGGCCGATGAGGAGGGAGAGGGTTTCGGCGAGGATCACGAAGGTCAGGGGGGTGTGCACCGGCAGGGCGGGGATCAGGGCGTGCAGCAGCCAGGCAGTGCCGATGCCCAGCAGCAGGCCGGCCAGGCCGCCGAGGGCGGCGAGCACCATGGCCTCGCCGAGGAACAGGGCCAGCACCTGACGGCGGCGGGCGCCGAGGGCGCGCAGCAGGCCGATCTCGGCGGTGCGTTCGTTGACGGCGATGGTCATGATGGTGACGATGCCGATGCTGCCCACCAGCAGGGAGATGCCGCCGATGGCGCCCACGGCGAAGGTCAGCACGTCGAGCACCGAGCCGAGCACGTCCAGCATCTGCTGCTGGGTGGTGATGGTGAAGTCTTCCTTGCCGTGGCGGGCGATCAGGGTCTTGCGGATCCCTTCCACCACCTTCTCCACCGGGGTCTGTTCCCGGTACAGCACGTCGATCTCGAACAGCGAGTCGCGGTTGAACAGGCCCAGGGCGCGGGCCGCGGGGATATACACCGTGTCGTCCAGATCGAAGCCCAGCACCGTGCCCTTGGGTTCCATCACCCCGATCACGCGGTAGCGACTGCCGGCGATGGCGATCCGCTGGCCGAGGGGATTCCGGTTGCCGAACAGCTCCTGGCGCAGCTTGCTGCCGAGCACCGCGAAGGCCCGCGGGGCGGTCGGATCGTCGGGCGGCAGGAAGCGCCCCGAGCGCACGTGCATGCGGAAGGCCTCGGGCATCTGCGGGCCGGCGCCGTAGACGTTGGTGCGCCGGCGGCGCTCGCCGGCGTCCACTTCGGCGTTGCCCATCACGAAGGGCACCACCGCCTCCACGTAGGGCAGGCGGCGCAGGGCCGCGGCGTCGTCGAGGGTCAGGGGCCGGTTGGTGCCGAACACGCCCATGCTGGAGCCGGCGGTGGTGGCCTTGCCCGGATTGATGGCGATCAGGGTGGTGCCGAACTGGGTGAACTCGGCGAGCACGAACTTGTGCAGGCCCTCGCCGATGGCGGTGAGCACGATCACCGCGGCGATGCCCACGGCGATGCCGAGCGCGGTGAGCCCGCTGCGCAGGCGGTGGGCGACGAGGGAGGCGCCGGTCAGGTGGAGGAAATCGCGGGCGCGCATGGGCTCACCTCCGGGACAGGGCCAGGACCGGATCCAGCGCCGCGGCCCGCCGGGCCGGCAACAGGCTGAACAGCAGGCCGGTGACGACCGCCACCGCCAGGGCCGCGAGCAGGGCCCACAGGGGCGTCTGCGCCGGCAGCACCGGCAGCAGCTTGCGGATCGCCACGTTGCCGAGCAGGCCCAGCAGCAGGCCGCCGAGGGCGCCGAGGCCCGAGAGCAGGATCGCCTCGGCCAGGATCAGCACGCTGATGGTGCGCCGCGAGGCCCCCAGCGCCTTGAGCAGGCCGATCTCGGCGGTGCGCTGGGAGACGGCCACCAGCATCACGTTCATGATCAGGATCCCGGCCACCGCCAGGGAGATGGCGGCGATGCCGCCGACGGCGTAGGTGAGAGCGCCGAGGATCCGGTCGAAAGTGGCCAGCACCGCATCCTGGGTGATCACCGTCACGTCCTTCACCCCCTGGTGGCGGCGCTGCAGGGTCTCGACGATGAAGCGCTTCACCGGCGCGATGGCCTCCCGCGAACGCGCCTCCACGAGGATCCGGAACAGCGACGGGGTGTTGAACAGCTGCTGGGCCGAGGCCACGGGAATGATCACCAGGTCTTCCACGTCCACGCCGATGGAGCGTCCCTTCGAGGCGAGGATGCCGATCACCCGGTAGCGGCGGTCGCCGATCCGCAGCCACTGCCCCAGGGCGCGCCGGGGGCCGAACAGTTCGCGGCGGATCTTGCCGCCGATCACGGCCACCGGCAGGGCCTGCTCCCACTTGGCGGCGGGCAGGAAGCGACCCTGGCCCAGCTTCCAGTGGCGGATGGCCAGGTATTCGTGCGTGGCACCGACGATCACCACCTCGCGTGCGCGGCCGCCCCAGCTCACTTCCGCCTGCCCCACGTTCAGGGGCGCCACCCGGCGCACGTTGGCGCTGCGGGTCAGGGCCCGGGCGTCGCCAATGGTCAGATCCCGCGGTGTCTCGCCCATCAGGGTGCTGGGATTGAGGCCGCCGGTTTCGGAACGGCCGGGGATCACGATCACGAGATTGGTGCCCAGGGCGGAGAACTCGCCCACCACGTAGCGGCGCGCCCCCTCGCCGAGGGCGGTGAGCACGATCACGGCGGCCACGCCGATGGCCATGGCCAGCAGCATCAGGAAAGTGCGGCCCGGATAGCCGCGCAGCGCGCCCCAGGCGAAGTGGCCGATGTCGCGGCTATGCAGGCGCATGGGAGGACTGCAGATCCCGCTCCAGACGGCCGTCGAGCATGTGCAGGCGGCGCCGCGCCCGCTCACCCACCAGGGGATCGTGGGTCACCACGATGAGCGCGATCCCCGCGGCGTTGAGATCCTCGAGGGTGCGGATCACCTCGCCGCCGGCGCGGTGATCCAGGTTGCCGGTGGGCTCGTCGGCCAGGATCACGTTGGGCCGCATGATGGTGGCGCGAGCGATGGCCACCCGCTGGCGCTGTCCGCCCGAGAGCTGATCGGGCTTGTGGTGGGCCCGCGTCGTCAGCCCCATGGCGGCGAGGGCCTCGCGCACCCGCCGCTGGCGCTCGGCCGGTTCCACCCCGGCCAGCACCAGTGGCAGCTCCACGTTCTCGAAGGCGGTCAGCCGCGGCACCAGGTGAAAGGCCTGGAACACGAAGCCGATCTCGCGGTTGCGCACCTCGGCCTGCTCCGTGTCGGAGAGGTCGGTCACGTCGCGCCCGTTGAGCCGGTAGGTGCCGGCCGTGGGCCGGTCGAGCAGACCGATGATGTTCAGCAGCGTGGATTTGCCCGACCCCGACGGGCCCATGATCGAAACGTAGTCGCCGGCCTCGATGCGCAGGCTCACGTCGTCCAGGGCGTGGACGATCTGATCGCCGACCCGGAAATCGCGGTGGATGTGTTCGAGATCGATCATCTCATCGGAAGGCACTGGAAAGAACGCAGAGGGCACAGAGACGGGTAACGTCTCTGGCCGGGCACCATTTGCACTGTGGTGCGAGGGATCGAACAAGGTTTTTCAAGCAAACACATTCTCTGCGTCCTCTGCGTCTCTGCGCCCTCTGCGTTTCTTCCACCCGTGCCGGTTCAGGGTTCCACGGATTCCCGCACCGCCGGGACGCCGGGTTCGACGCCCTTGCGGTCGACGGAGACCACCACGGTTTCGCCTTCGCGCAGGCCCCGGGTCACTTCGGTCCATTCCCAGTTGCTCAGGCCGGTTTCGATGGTGCGCTGTTCGAGGGGCTCGCCTTCATGGAACACCAGCACCTTGTCGCCTTCGAGGATCGCTTCGGTGGGCACGCGCAGGACGTTGTCTTTCTCGGCCACGATCACTTCGATGTCGGCGCTGTAGCCGGGCAGCATGCCGCGGCTGTCTTCGGGGCGGTCGAATTCGGCTTCCACGTCCACGGTGCGGGCCTGGCGGGCCACTTCCAGCACATAGGGGGCGACCCGGCGCACGTGGCCGGGGAAGATCCGGCCGGGATAGGCGTCGAGGGAGAGGCGGGCGGTCATGCCGGCACGGATCTTCGGCGCGTCCACTTCGTCGATGGGCGCCGAAATGTAGAGGCACTGGCGGTCGATGAGATCGACGGCCGGCGGGGTGGCCACGCCTACCGGCGAGGGTGTGACGAACTCGCCGATTTCGCCGTTGATCTCGGCCACGATGCCGTCGAAGGGGGCCTTGAGGCGGGTCTGATCCAGGGCCGCCTCGGCCACGTGAATGCGGCTGCGGGCGACCTCGGCCTGGGCCTGGGCGGCGCGGCAGGCGGCGGCCCTGGCCTTGGCTTCGCCGTCGGCCTGATCGATGGCCTCGTCGGAGGCCAGGCCCTGCTTCTTCATCGTGCGCAGGCGTTCGGCGTTGCGCCGGGCCACGTCGGCCAGCACGCAGGCCTGGTTGGCGCGGGCCTGGGCCGCGGCAAATTCGTTGCGGGCCAGGGCGAGGCGGGCGCGGCGATCGGTGTTCCAGAACTCCATCAGGATCTGGCCGGCCTTGACCGCGTCGCCTTCGCGCACCGGCAGGCGGACGATCTGGCCGCCGATGGTGGGCGACAGCCCGGCCCGGCGGCAGGCCTTGACGGTGCCGGCCCGGGTGTTGGCCACCGTGTCCTGTACCAGGCCGGTGGTCACCGTCTGCACCACCACGGCCACCGGTTTGGGACGGGTCAGCCACCCGATGGCAGCCGCCACGAGCGCGATCGAGAGCAGCACGATGACCAGCACGCGAAGCGATTTCGGTGACATGCGGCCTCCCTGGACGCGGTGAAAGCGGGGTTCATGGTAAAGTACCAGCACTCCATTCCGATTGCATCCTCTTTCCCGACATGCCGCTTCCCACTCTGCACAGCTGGCGCGAGGCCTGGATCGTCTATCGCCGGCCGCAGCTGCTGGCCATGCTGTTGCTGGGTTTTGCCGCCGGCCTGCCCTTTCTGCTGGTGTTCAGTACCCTGTCGCGCTGGCTGGCGGAAGCGGGGATCAGCCGCACGGTGATCGGCTTCTTCAGCTGGGTGGGGGTCACCTATTCCATCAAGGTGCTGTGGGCGCCGGTGGTCGATCGCCTGCCCCTGCCGGGACTGACCCGCTGGCTCGGCAAGCGCCGCAGCTGGATGCTGTTCGGCCAGATCGGGATCGCCGCCGGCCTGCTGGCCATGGCGCACATCGATCCGCGCCTGCACACCGGGCTGTTCGCCCTGGCCGCGCTCGGCGTGGCCTTCGCCTCGGCCACCCAGGACGTGGCCCTGGACGCCTACCGCATCGAGATCCTCGACGCCGAATACCAGGGCGCCATGGCCGCCATGTACATCGGCGGCTATCGCCTCGGCACCCTGGTGGCCGGCGCCGGCGCCCTCTACCTGGCCGAGTTCCTCGGCTGGACCCAGGCCTACGTGATCATGGCGGCCCTGATGGGCGTGGGCATGCTCACGGTGCTGAAGGTCCGCGAGCCGGATCACGCCATTGGCCGCACCACCTGGGAGAACGAGGCGCGGGTGATCCGCTACCTGGCCGGCGATTCGCGCCTGCCGCCACGCCTGCGGGCGGCAGTGGCCTGGTTCATCGGCGCGGTGATCTGCCCCTTCACCGACTTCTTCAGCCGCAACGGCCGGCTGGCCATCATCATCCTGCTGTTCATCGGCCTGTTCCGGATCACCGACATCACCATGGCCGCCATGGCCAATCCCTTCTATTACGATCTGGGCTTCAGCAAGATCGAAGTGGCCAACGTCACCAAGCTGCTGGGCTTCTTCATGACCCTGCTCGGCGCCGGCCTCGGCGGCGTGCTGGTGGTGCGCTATGGCATCGGACGGCCGCTTTTGGCCGGGGCGGTGGCAGTGGTGCTGACCAACCTCCTGTTCGCCCTCATGGCCTTCCTCGGGCACGACCTCGTGATGCTGTCGGTGGTGATCAGCGCCGACAGCTTCAGCGGCGGCTTCGCCACCTCGGCCTTCATCGCCTACCTGTCGAGCCTCACCAACCGCGCCTACACTGCCACCCAGTATGCGCTGTTCAGCTCCCTCATGACCCTGGTGCCGAAGATCGTCGCCGGCTTCTCCGGCATCGTCGTCGACGCCAGCGACTATGTCGTCTTCTTCCTCTACGCCTCGGCCCTCGGCCTGCCCGCCATCGGCCTGGCCTGGTACCTGCTCCGGCAGTCGTCGCCGCTTGCGAACAGTAGTGGAAGGAACGCAGAGGGCGCAGAGACGCAGAGGGCGCAGAGCAATGGATGATGGGTGGCGTCAGGAATTTTCGACACGAGGGATTCTGATGATGCCCGTCCGACAAGACGAACGAAAAAATCGGATCGCCCTCTGCGCACTCTGCGTCTCTGCGCCCTCTGCGTTATTTGCAGCGAACCCGAAGGAGGCCGCCGGATGATCGAATATTCGCTGCTGGCGGCGTTGGTGGTGGGCCTGTTGGGTGGGGTGCACTGCGTGGGGATGTGCGGGGGAATCGTGGGGGCGCTGAGCCTGGGCTTGCCGGCACAGCGGCAGGGCTGGCGGGGGAGTCTGCCCCTGCAGCTGGCCTACAACCTGGGGCGGTTGGCGAGCTATGCGGTCGCCGGGGCGCTGGTGGGGGGCGTGACGGCGGTGGCCGGGCATCTGCTGGACATTCGGGTCTGGCAGCAGGTCCTGCTGGGGCTGGCCGGGGGCTTTCTGATCCTGCTGGGGCTCTATCTGGCCGGGTGGTGGGGCGTGTTGCGCCGGGTGGAGGCCGTTGGCGGGCGACTCTGGCGGCGCATCGAGCCGGCCGGCCGCCGCCTCTTGCCGGTGCGCCATGTCTGGCAGGCGCTGCTGCTCGGGGCGCTGTGGGGCTGGCTGCCCTGCGGCCTGGTCTACAGCGTGCTGATCTGGGCGATGGCCGCCGGCAGCGCCGGGCAGGGCGCCCTCCTGATGCTGGCCTTCGGCCTCGGCACCCTGCCCAATCTGCTGGCCATGGGGCTGTTTGCGCAGCACCTGAGGCGGTTTGTCGCAAGGCCGGGCGTGCGCCGGGCGGCGGGCCTGCTGGTGATGGCCTTCGGGGGGCTGGAGGTGTGGCGGGCCGTGGGAGTGCTGGGTGGCGGGTAGCGGGTGGCTGGGAAAACCGGCCGGTACAGGTTGTCGCGGCTTGCGCCGCGAAAGAACAGGGACGAGTGACGAGGTGCGAGGGCCGAGGAAAACAGTGTTTTTTCCTGGTATCGGTTGTCGCGGCTTGCGCCACTCCTACAGGGGGCTTGTATCCTGCAAGAACGGAAATCCGTGGGAGCGACGCGAGTCGCGAAGCGCGGGTTGAATGTTGGAAACCGGCCCGTTACCTGCCACCCCCGACGCTTTTCCAGGCTACCCGCTCCCCGCTACCGCATTCAGTCCGTAGGGCGGCTCAAGCGCAGCGGAGCCTGCCATGTCGGGATGACACGATTTTTGCCGGCTCCGCTGCGCTTGAGCCGGCCTACACCCGCCCCACATCGGTGTCGTTTGTGTCAGCACAATTTCAAGACGTTCAATCTCCCGCCGTCCGCTGCCGCGTTCAGCGGATCCGCAGCTGCAGGGAGGCTTCGTCGTCCGGTTCGTGGAGGAAGTCGGGGCCGGGCATGGCGATGTGGTAGCCCTGGGCGTAGTCCACGCCCAGTTCCTCGAGCTTGTCGAGGATGGCGCGGTTTTCGACGAATTCGGCCACGGTCTGGATGTCCATGCCGCGGGAGAGATCGGTGATGGCCCGCACGATGGCCTGATCGGCGCGGTTCTGGTGCAGGTGCCGGATGAAGCTGCCGTCGATCTTGATCATGTCCACCGGCAGGTTCTTCAGGTAATGGAAAGAGGAATAGCCCACGCCGAAGTCGTCGAGGGCGAGGCGGCAGCCCAGTTCGCGCAGCGGTTCGATGAAGCGTTCGGCGGCGGTGAGGTTCTCCACCGCGGCGGTTTCGGTGACTTCGAAGATCAGCCGGGCGGGATCGGCCTGGCTCTCCGCCAGGCATTCGCGCACCAGGGTCACGAAGTCGGGATCGCCGAAGTGGCGGCCCGAGAGGTTGATGGCCAGGGTGACGGGCAGGCCGTCGCGGATGCTGCGCGCCTGCTCGGCAATCGCGTTGCGGATCACCCATTCGTCCACGTCGCGGATCAGGCCGAAGCGCTCGGCGATCTCGAGGAAGGCGCCGGGATAGATCAGTTCGCCGTTTTCCTCCCGCAGACGCAGCAGGACCTCGTAATGGCTGATGCGGTGATCGGGCAGGGAGACGATGGGCTGGTAGTGGAGGAGGAAGCGGTCATGGCGCAGGGCATGGTTGATGCGGTTCTCCCAGTGCACCTTGGCCTTCATGTTGAGCAGTTCCCGGTCGTCCGGCTGGTAGACGTGCACCCGGCTGCGGCCCTGGCGCTTGGTGGTGTACATGGCGGCATCGGCCTTGGCCAGCAGTTCCGCGGGGGTGGTGCCCTGCTCGGGGAACAGGGCGATGCCGATGCTGGCGCTGAGGCGGATGTTGGGATCGGCGGGGACGCGCACTTCCGCTTCCAGGCGATCGATGAGATTGCGGGCCACGGTGAGGGCGCCCTGCTCGTCCACGTTGGGCAGGATGATGCCGAATTCGTCGCCGCCCATGCGGCCGAGGATGTCGATCTCCCGCAGGCTGGCGCGAAACACGTGGGCCACGGAAATCAGGCATTGATCGCCGGCCTGATGGCCCAGGGTGTCGTTGATGTACTTGAACTGATCCAGATCCACGAACAGCAGGGCCGAGTGGATCTTGAAGCGCCGGGCATAGGCGATCTGCCGTTCCAGGTGTTCCTGGAAGCGGCGGCGGTTGTAGAGGTTGGTGAGCGGGTCGTGGTTGGCCAGGAACACGATGCGCTCTTCGGTCTGCTTCTGTTCGCTGATGTCGATGAGCAGGCCGCGGATGATCTGCCGCTCGTCCTGGTGCTCGATGCTGTACAGGCAGCGCACCCAGACGTATTCGCCGCTGTGGTGCTGGAGCCGGTAGTCCAGGCTGTATTCGCCGGGCAGCCGGGTCTGTTCCTGCAGGGTGTTGAACACCCAGTCGAAATCGTCGGGATGCAGGCGCTGGCGCCAGAAGCCGGGCCGGTACCAGTCTTCGACCGGATAGCCGAGCAGGGTTTCGGCTTCCCGGCTGACGAAGTGGAACTGCATGGTGGCCGGATCGGCTTCCATGATCACGGCCTTGATGTTGTTGAGCAGGGTTTCCATGCGCTGCTTTTCCCGGGCCAGGGCCGCGTGTTCCTCGCGCAGGGTCTGCCGGGTTTGTTTCAGGTGATCGGCCAGGCGGTTGAAGGCGCTGGCCACGGCGCCGATCTCGTCGTCGGCGGGGAGGTCGATGCGATGGTCCAGTTCTTCCCGTCCCAGGGCTTCGGCACCCAGCTCCAGCTTGCGCAGATTGCGGGTGAGATACAGGCCGAGCAGGATGGTGAGCAGGATCGACAGCCCCAGCTCGGCGGCGGCGATCAGGCTGTTCTGCTGGCGGGTGGTGTCGATGAGATCCTGCACGAAGGCGATGTCGTAGCCGATGTGCAGGGTGCCGAGGGTCTGGCCGTAGAGCACCACGGGCTGGCGCACGTTGTACACGCCGTCGCGCTGGGCGGAGGCGAAGCGGGTGTCGGGTTCGGGCAGCTTCTCCGGCGGGTTGCCGAGCCGGGCCATGGGCCGGCCTTCGCGATCGGTGACCGTCACGTAGCGGATGCCGGGATTACCTTCCAGGAGGGTCAGGGCATCGGACAGCAGGGCCCGGTCGTTGCTGGCCAGGCCCGGTTGCAGGGAGGCGGCCAGCAGCCGGGTCTGGGCCTCGATGTTCTTGAGCAGCTGGGCCTCGTGGCTGGAGCTGATCAGGCGCACCGAGTTCCAGACCAGGGCGCTGAGCATCACGGCCTCGATGAGGATGACGCCGAGGATCAGCCGGGTGGAGAAGCGCAGGCGCATGAACCTGGGTCTCACTCGCAGGTTTGGCCGGGCATGGCCGGGTTGCTGGGGGAAGCGGTGGCGGGGGCCGCCGTTGACGATGGGAGACGACGCAACATGTTCATGGCCGGGAGGATGATAGCCGATTTGTCGGCAGAACGGTGCCGGGCTTTAGCAGGCTGTTGAAAGAGCCCCTCCGTGGGCTTTTTCAACAGCCTGTTGGCCATGAAGGCGAAACCCCATGAACGGCAGGGGCCGGGCGTGCGGGCGGCTCGTCCGGCCCTGCCGCGAGGCCGCGTTCAGTTGGTGTAGAAGGTCTTGCGGAACTTGATGGTGAACGGCTCGGCGGCCCCTTCGGGCTGAATGCGGAATTCGAAGGTGAGGGTCTCCCGGTGGGCGACGCCGAATTCGCCGATGTAGTAGATGGCCGTGCCGTCGACGATTTCCCGCGGTTCGAGTTGCTTGACCTGGTTGTTGAGATTGATGGCCCGGCCCGTGACCTTGGCGTGAACCGGCTTGCCCGGCATGCCCATCACCTTCTTCTGCACGGCGATGCTGAACATGGCCCGGTGGCGGGAGCGCTTGATGCCGTATTGCTTGGCGACCTGGGGGGCCAGGGTGTCGGTGGTGAAGGCATTGTAATAGACCACGTAGTCGCCGACGGTGCGGGAATACTCGTCGTCGGCCAGGGCCGGGCCGGCCAGGGCGAGGAACAGGGTCAGTATTCCGGTTTGCAGGAATCGAATCATGATGCACCTCCGCGATTGTTGTTGTGGTTGTTGGCTTGACCAAACGCACCACACCACGACACCAGTTGATTACCCTCATCGGGTTCCGCCCGCCAGGGGCGGGCTCAGTGCCTGAACTGGGCCGTGGGCTGATATTTGGTGCTGTTACTCAAAGCATAGTCAAGAAGCCCGGGAAAATCCCCTTGACAAGGAGGATATGGTGGCGCCTCAGCCGTTGCGCAAGCGGTAGAGGGCCACTTCGCCCATCAGGTTCGGCAGCAGGCGCATGGCCAGGGTGCTGCGGTGGGCCTGGTCGACCACCGTGCGCTCGAGGACGGCGAAGCCCTTTTCGGCGCACAGTTCCTCGAAATCGCGCAGGGTGCAGAGGTGGATGTTGGGGGTGTTGTACCAGGTGTGGGGCAGGGAGGCGGTCACCGGCATGTGGCCGCCGAGCAGTTGCAGCCGGCAGCGCCAGTGGCCGAAATTGGGGAAGGTGATGACGCCTTCGCGGCCGACCCGCAGCATGTCTTCCAGCAGGCGGTCGGGGTAGTGGACCGCCTGCAGGGTCTGGGTCATGACCACGTAGTCGAAGCTGGCGTCCTCGAATTCCGACAGGCCCACGTCGAGATCGCTCTGGATCACGTTGATGCCGTTGTCAATGGCACGCACGATCTTGGCCGGGTCGATTTCCAGGCCGTAGCCGTCCACCTGGCGTTCGCGGCGCAGGTGGGCCAGCAGGGTGCCCTCGCCGCAGCCCAGATCCAGCACCCGGCTGCCGGGGGCGATCCAGTCGGCGATGGTGCGCAGCTCGGGGCGCAGTGCGGTCATGGCCGGCCCTCCCGTACCCGGGTCATGTAGGCCGTGAAGGTGGCCAGGTAGTCGGGGATCGGCATCAGGAAGGCGTCGTGGCCGTGATGGGCCTCGATCTCGGCATAGGAAACCGGCTTGCGGCTGTCCACCAGGGCCTTGACGATCTCCCGCGAACGGGCGGGGGCGAAGCGCCAGTCGGAGGTGAAGGACATGACCATGAACTCGGCCTGGGCCCGGGCCAGGGCTCGGGCCAGGTCGTTGTCGTAGTCGGCGGCCGGATCGAAGTAGTCCAGGGCCTTGGTCATCAGCAGATAGGTGTTGGCGTCGAACTTCTCGACGAAGGACTGGCCCTGATAGCGCAGATAGCTCTCCACCTGGAACTCCACGTCGAAACCGAAGTTGAGCTTGCCTTCGCGCAGCTCGCGGCCGAACTTGGCGCGCATGGCCTCGTCGGAGAGGTAGGTGATGTGGCCGAGCATGCGCGCCAGGGCCAGGCCGCGGCGGGGGAGGGTGCCGTGTTCGTAGTAGCGGCCGTCGTGAAAGTCCGGGTCCGACATGATGGCCTGGCGGGCCACTTCGTTGAAGCCGATGTTCTGGGCCGAGAGCTTGGGGGCGGCGGCGATCACCACCGCGTGGCGCAGGCGCTCGGGGAAGTCGATGGCCCACTGCAGGGCCTGCATGCCGCCCAGGCTGCCGCCGATCACCGCGGCCCACTGTTCGATGCCCAGGCGCTCGGCCAGCCGGGCCTGGGAGCGCACCCAGTCGCGGACCGTGACGATGGGGAAGTCGGGCCCGTAGGGCTTGCCGGTCTCCGGGTTGATGCTCATGGGGCCGGTGCTGCCCTTGCAGCCGCCGAGGTTGTTGAGACAGACCACGTGGAAGTGGTTGGTGTCGATGGGCTTGCCGGGGCCGATGCAGGTCTCCCACCAGCCGGGCTTGCGATCGTCCAGGCGATGATAGCCGGCCGCGTGATGGTCGCCGGACAGGGCGTGGCAGATCAGCACCGCGTTGGTGCGTTCGGCGTTCAGCTCGCCGTAGGTCTCGTAGACCAGCTCATAGGCGGGCAGGGTGCGGCCGCAGTCGAGCGCCAGCGGCTCGTCGAAACGCAGTTTCTGCGGGCTGACCAGTCCAACCGAATCGGCAGGCAGGGTATCGGGCATGGAAGTCCGGGGCGTTGGCCGTGCTACGGGAAAGGGAGAAGTCTACGGCATGCCCTGACGGCATGGCAATGCCGGCAGGGTAGGGCCGAGGGCCGAGTGGCGTGGTGGTGGCCGAAGAGGAATGTGTCAGCTCGGGAGGTCGAAAAGCATTGCACATGCCATGCGTTTTCGTGGTTGTGAACCGATTCCCCTCGCCACTCGGCCCTCGTCCCTTTACATCAGGCCACTTTCTCCGCTTCCTCGCTCCCGGCTTCGAGGGGTTTGCCGAGGGTCTGCATGAGGCCGTCGATGTCGGCGAGCTGGGTGGAGAGCTGGGCGGCGGCCTCTTCCAGTTCGGCGATGCGCTGCTGGAGGGTGTCGCGGGATTCGTTGATCTTGCGCAGGCTCTCCAGGCGCTTTTCCATCTGGTGCTTGTGTTCCTTGATGCGCGAGACCAGCGGTGCCATGGCCGACTTGCCCCAGGCGTCGGCTTCCTGGTGGGCCTGGAAGAAGGTGTTGCGGGCGTGGCTGACCATGGAGATGAAGAACTTCTTCACCACGAAGGACTGCTCGGTCATGGTGGTGACGGGGCTCTTACGGTAGGCCTCGGCTTCGTGGTGCAGGCGTTCCAGATCCCGCTTGTAGCGGGCCATGCTGAAGAACTTGGGCTTGACCTCGGAGAGGCCGTGCTCCTTGTGGAACTGGCGGTAGATGGTCTGCAGCAGGGTGTTGATCTGATCGGTCTGGGCGCTGGCCTCGCGGATGGTGGTGGTGACGATGTCGAAGAACTCCTTCATGGCGTTCTTCAGGCCGGCGGTGGTCCAGGTGCCGGTCATCTCCTTGCGGGTCTTGGCCATCAGCCGGTCGAGCTTGTTGAGGCTCAGCAGGTTCAGCAGCTGGGCGTGCTTCTCGGCGAACATGCGCTTGTTGACGGTGAAGCTCTCCACCGACTTGTGGTAGGTGGCCTGCTCCTCGCGGGTCTTCTTCATCAGGTGGGCGATCACGTCCTCGTTCTTGCCCGACAGGCCCTTGAGCTCCTTGAGCTGGCGGTTGGTGTCGGCCAGGCGTGAGGCGATGAGGTCGTGGGATTCCCGGGCCATGCCGCCGATCTCGCCAACGATGGTCTCGCGCACGATGTCCTGCTTGCGGGGCAGGATGTCCTGGGCGAGGATGGATTCCAGGGCCAGGATGTTGCTCTTGTCCAGCAGTTCCCGATCGGTGCGGATCTTGGCCAGGAGGCCCTTCTGGGCCGAGACCGGGAAGATGGCCGCCTCGTCCAGATCCAGCATGCGCGCCACCGACTTGCACTGGCTGCGGATGGATTCCTGCACCGCTTCCTCGCCCTTGAGCTCGTCCCACAGGGTGTCCACCTTGTTGAGCACCACCAGCCGCGAGTGCTTGGCGTCTGCGCCCAGTGGCTTGACGAAGCTGTTCCACATCTCGAGATCCGACTGGGTCACGCCGGTGTCGGCGGCCAGCACGAAGATCACCGCCTGGGCGGCCGGCAGCATGTTGAGGGTCAGTTCCGGTTCGTTGCCCAGGGCGTTGAGGCCGGGGGTGTCGAGGATGGTCAGGCCTTCCTTGAGCAGGGGATGGGGGAAGCTGATCATGGCGTGACGCCACATGGGGATCTCGACCATCTCGGCCGATTCGGCCTGGGCCGGATCGTGCAGGCCCAGTTTCGCCGCCACCGGGGCCGGCACCCGCTTGGTCTTGATCACTTCCTTGAAGGACTCGGCCATCGCCTCGGCCGAGTTGGTGTCGAGCTTGATGGTGGTCCAGTTGATGGGCTCGAGCTTGTGTTCCTGGATGGACTTGTCCTCCAGGCGGGTTTCGATGGGCAACAGGCGGATGTAGCTTTCGTCGGCGTCCGAGTCGTAGAACAGTTCGGTGGGGCACATGGTGGTGCGCCCGGCTTCCGAGGGCAGCAGGCGGCGGTCGTACTCGGAGAAGAAGATGGCGTTGATGAGTTCGGTCTTGCCGCGGGCGAATTCGGCCACGAAGGCGATGGTCAGGCGGTCCGACTTGAGGGCTTCCACCAGTTCGAAGATCCGCAGCTCGGTTTCGGGACTGCCCATGCCGTTGGCGTCGAGCCAGGCCCGGTAGCGGTCGATGGCGCCGATCAGATCGGTGCGCCAGCGTCCGTAGGCCTGCATCTGGTCGGTAAAGCGATCGGTTGCCATGTTGCGTGAACCCGGTGCGGTAGCTGATTGATTTTATTGTCTTCGATCGATTGTGACCGATTGTACGGTTTTTGCAACCCGCGCCCCCGGCGCGGCTGCCTGGACAAGTTTAGCGGCAATTTGCCTGCCGGGTTTAATGGTCGGGCCTGCCCGGAAGCGGCACCCGGGCCGTGCGCCGCGCCGACACCTCAATAACAAATAATTGAAATCAAAGGGAAAATGCTTGTGGGCTCGCCGGCTGTGCGGGGCGCCGGGCGGAAACGGTTCTCTGCGGGAATTGTGACGGACGTCTCACTTTCAACAACCTGTCAGGGGGCGGCCATGCCCTCGAGCAGCCGCCGGGGCTGGCGGATCCGGAACCGCTTGCGGCGCCCGCTTTCCCCGCCGGCCAGCTCCACCGCGCCCCTGGGCACGCCGAAGGTCCTGGCCAGCAGGGCCGTGAGCTGGCGGTTGGCGCGGCCTTCGACGGGCGGGGCGGTGATTCGGATCTTGAGGGCGTCGCCGTGGGGGCCGACGATCTCGTCCCGGCTGGCGCGGGGCTGGACGTGCACCTGCAGGATCAGCACGTCGTCCTGCCAGCGGTACCAGCCGGCGTCCATGGCTCAGGCGGCCAGGCGGAAGGCCAGATCCCGCAGCGGGGCCACCAGCAGCATCTGCGCCAGGTACAGGGCCAGGATGGCCAGCATGGGAGAGAGATCCAGCCCGCCCATGGGCGGCAGGAGGCGGCGCACCGGCCTGAGCACCGGCTCGCTGATCCGGGCCATGAGGGCCAGGGCCGGGTTGTAGCTGCCGGGATTGATCCAGCTGGCGATGGCCAGCACGAAGATGCAGAACAGCCAGATCCAGATCAGCAGGTTGAGCATGTCGGCCATGGCCCACAGGAACAGGCCGGCGGGCGCCGGGAAGGGGCGGCCGAGCAGGAGGGTGATCAGCGAAAGCTCGGCCACGGTCAACAGCAGCCAGAGCACCAGCGAGGCGCTGTCGAACCGGCCCAGGGGCGGAATCACCCGGCGCAGGGGGCGCAGCAGGGGGTTGGTGGCCCTGACCACGAACCGGGCGAGCGGGTTGTAGAAGTCGGCCCGCACGTGCTGCATCAGCAGGCGGACCGCCACCAGCACCTCGAAGAAGCCGAACAGCACGCTCACCAGGAACACGCCGGCGTTGCCGAGATAGCTCATCGTCCGTGCGCTCCGTTCATTCGCCCAGTTGGGCCGCCAGTTCCACGGCCCGGTCGCGGGCGGCGGTGATGGCCTTGGCGAACAGCGCCTCGAGTCCGCCTTCGCGCAGCGCCCGCAGGGCCGCCTCGGTGGTGCCGCCGGGGGAAGTGACGTTCTCGCGCAGCACGGCCGGATCCTCCTCGATCTCCAGCGCCAGCTTGGCCGCGCCGAAAGCGGTCTGCACGGTGAGCAGGCGGGCCGTCTCCTGCGGCAGGCCGAGATCCACGGCGGCCCGCTCCATGGCTTCCATCACCAGGAACAGGTAGGCCGGGCCGCTGCCGGAGAGGGCGGTCACCACGTCCATCAGATCCTCGTCGTCGACCCATTGCACCACGCCCACCGCGCGCAGGATCGATTCGGCGGCCTCGCGCTGGGCGCCGCTGACCCGGGGCGTGGCGTACAGGGCGCTGGCGCCGGCCTGGACCAGGGCCGGGGTGTTGGGCATGGCGCGCACGATGGGGGTTTCGCTGCCCAGCCAGCGGGCCAGGGAGTCGGTGCGGATGCCGGCGGCCACGGTCAGGAACAGCTGGCCGGGGCGGCGGGCCGGCTCGAGGGCCGTGGCCACGGTCTTGAGCACCTGGGGCTTGACCGCCAGCACCACCACGTCGCAGTGGTCGACCACGGCCTGGTTGTCGGCGTGGGTCTCGATTCCGGCCTCTTGTTGCAGCCGTTCGCGGGTGGCCGGATCGGGATCGGCCACGCAGATCCGGCTGGCCGGGTGGCCGGCGGCGAGCATGCCGCCGATGAGGCTGCGGGCCATGTTGCCGCCGCCGATGAAACCGATGCTGAGGGTGTCCATGGCGGCTACGTTACCCCGTGTCGGCATCCGGTTCAATCGGTTTGCACGGCGGCTCGCCGTCCACGCATACCCGGTTGCGGCCCGACTGCTTGGCGCGGTAGAGGGCGGCGTCGGCGCGGGTGAGCATGTCCCGCAGGCTGGCGGTGGTGTCGAGCTGGATGTCGGCCTCGCTGATCCCGCAGCTGATGGTGAAGCCGATGGTCTGGCCGTTGCAGGTGATGCGCAGGGTGGCCATGGCCTGGCGCAGCTTCTCGGCCAGGGCCACCACGCCGTCCCGATCCGGTGTTTCCGTGAGCACCAGGAATTCCTCGCCGCCCATGCGGAACAGGTAGTCGTTGACCCGGGAGTGTTCCCGCAGGCGGGCGGCGAAGCGTTCCAGGACCCGATCGCCGCAGATGTGGCCGTGGGTGTCGTTGACGGGCTTGAACTTGTCCAGATCGATCAGCACCCCGAACAGGCGACTGCCCTGGCGGCGGGCCCGGGCCAGCAGCTTGGGGAACACGTCGGCGAGGTGCCGACGGTTGTACAGCCCGGTGAGGCTGTCGGTGGTGGCGGTCTTCTGCAGTTCGGCGCGGGCCTGGGCCACTTCCTCTTCCTTGCGGCGCAGGGCCTGGAGCATGTCGGCGAAATGGTTGGCCAGCACGGCGATCTCGTCCCGCCGCGTCGATTTGGACAATTGCGGCAGGCGGCCGTCGGCCACTTCCCGGGTGATGGCCACCAGCGCCGACAGGGGACGGGTGAACTGGCGGATGATCAGCAGCCCGAACAGCAGGATCACCAGGGCACTGCTGCCGGCGATCAGAAAGATGGTCCGGCGATGGTGATCGAGGCGCGTGCGCAGGGCCGTCTCGTCCAGGCCGAACCACAGCACGGGCATGTCGCCTCGCGCGGGACGCAGATCGAGGCGGGCCAGTCGGTAGCGGTGCCCGGCCCCCCGCAGGCGGGTGGCGTCGCTGGCGATGGGCAGGCCCGCGAGCCCGGTCAGGGCGCTGTCGATGATCCGTCCGGCATAGGAGAGAAACAGCACGCCGGTCCGGTTCTGGGGCTGTTCCCGCAGCCAGCGGCGATCCAGCAGGCGGCCGATGGCCACGGTGCCGAGGAAGCGGTTCTGGTAGTAGATCGGGGCATAGGCCACGTGCTGCAGGCCCCGGCGGTTGTAGAAGTAGAAGCTGCCTGCGGGGCGCTGCTGGCGGGCGTTGCGCACCTGCAGTGCCAGGTCGGCCGCATCCCGGCCGACCAGGATGCGGTTGTCGCGGCCGAGGATCAGGAAGCGGTCGGCGGGGATCCAGCGGAATTCCCGCTCGTAGAGGATCCGCAGGGGGTCGGGTTCGGTGCCGATCTCCACCACGGCGAAGAGGTATTCGCTCACCCGCGGATGCCGGGCCACGATGCTGGCGTTGCGCAGATCGTCGAGCCGCTGCGCTTGCAGATGGCTGTCGAGCAGGTCGGTGATGGCCGTCAGGTGTTGATCGCCTTCCTCGTCGATCAGGGCGTAGACATAGCGGTAGGTGAAGCCCAGCGAGCCCACCAGCAGGACCAGCAGGGCCAGCGTGTAGGCGAGCAGCTTGACGCGGTAGCTGTGCATCGCCGGAAGCGCGGCTCAGGGCGTCTCGCCGGCGAGAGGCAGCAGTTCGTACCGGCGGGCCACCTGGCGCAGGGCCCGGCTGTGTTCCACGGCCGAGATCACCTTGAGCACGTCTCCGCGGGCATCGGCGCGCACCACGGCACCGAGCTGGCGGTAGAAGGGATAGCGGCCGGCGGCCAGGTTGGCGGCGGTGGGGGCATGGCCGTCGATGGTCAGCGCCCGCACGCGGTCCTCCGGCCGGAAGGCCCAGGTGGCGCCCAGGTGGCCGATGGCCCAGCGGAAGTCGTTGAGCTTGCGCACCATCTCCTCGGCGCTGGCCACGTCGATACGGTCGGGCCGGAAGTCTTCGGCGCGGGGGAGGATCCGCTTCCAGTGGCCGGGGCGCTGCTTGCAGTGCAGGCGGGTGACGACCACGATGGGCTGATCCGGGCCGCCCACTTCCCGCCAGTTGCGGATCGTGCCGTGGAAGATGGCCCGTACCTGTGCGGTGTCGAGGTTGCGCACCGGATTGGCCGCATTGACCAGGATCAGCAGGGGTTCGCGGGCCAGCGGGTGCAACACCAGGCCGCGGCGGGCCAGTTCGGCGTCGTCGATGGCGCAGCAGACGAAACCGAAGGTTTCGTTCATGGGGCTGTGGCGGGCGGCATTCTCGAGTCCGGCGCCGCAGCCCATGCCCAGGGCCGAATGGCGCCCGTGCAGTTCCAGGCGCCGGCCGCTGGCCCGTTCCAGTTCCGGTTTCAGCTCGTGGAAGATCACCCAGGCGAAATGGGCGCCGGCGCCGACGATGGGCGGCGCGGCCTTGTTGGCCGGATCGGCCTGCAAGGCGAGCGGGGCGGCGAACCAGGCGGCGGACAGCAGCAGGGACGGCAGGAGAGAGCGAAGACGGCGCATGGGCGGTAACGGTTTTCGGTTTTGGCGTTTTTCGGGAGGGATCGTGGAGTTTGCCACAAAAAGCGTGAACTGCGTCACAAGGCGTATCGACCCATGCCGGGAAGATTCGAGTGGCTTCAGCCCTGGCGGGGACCGAAGATGGCCGTGCCTACCCGCACCAGCGTGGCGCCTTCGGCGATGGCGGCTTCCAGATCGCCACTCATGCCCATCGACAGGGTGTCCAGGGCCAGCCCCTCGGCGCGCAGGGCCTCGTACAGCTCGCGCAGATGGCGAAAGGGCAGGCGCTGGCGGGCGGGATCCGTTTCCCGGGCGGGAATGGTCATCAGGCCCCGCAGTTGCAGGTTGGGCAGTTCACGCACCGCCGCGGCCAGTTCCGGCAGGGCTTCGGGCGCCACGCCGGCCTTGGCCGGATCGCGGGAGACGTTCACCTGCAGGCAGATCTGCAGCGGCGGCCGTCCGGCGGGCCGCTGTTGGCTGAGGCGCCGGGCGATCTTCAGGCGGTCCACGCTCTGGACCCAGTCGAAATGGGTAGCGATGGCGCGGGTCTTGTTGGACTGCAGGGGGCCGATGAAATGCCATTCGGCCCGCGCGCCGAGGGCCGCGATCTTGGGCAGGGCGTCCTGCAGGTAGCTTTCGCCGAAGGCCCGCTGGCCGGCGGCCAGGGCTGCCTCCACGTCGGCGACCGGCTGCGTCTTGCTCACCGCCAGCAGGCGCACGCTGGCCGGGTCGCGGCCGGCGGCCTCGGCCGCGGCGCGGATCCGGGAGTGTACCTGGGCGAGCCGCTCGGCTATGCTGGACATGCTGCCTCCTCGTCGCATGGAATTCCGGTATTGTGCGGCGGGCGGCGCGCGGTGGAAAGCCTGCCGCTTCCGGCAGTCAAGATTTCTGCGAAAATACCGATACAGTGACAGGTCAGCGAAACCTGCCGATTTTCGAGACAGCCTCCTATGGATATTACCGAACTGCTGGCGTTCAGCGTCAAGAACAACGCCTCGGACCTGCATCTTTCCGCCGGCCTGCCGCCGATGATCCGGGTCGACGGCGACGTGCGGCGGATCAACATCCCGGCGCTCGATCACAAGACCGTGCACGCGCTGGTGTACGACATCATGAACGACAAGCAGCGCAAGGATTTCGAGGAATTCCTGGAGGTGGACTTCTCCTTCGAGATCCCCGAACTGGCGCGCTTCCGGGTCAACGCCTTCAACCACAACCGCGGCGCCGGCGCGGTGTTCCGGACCATTCCCTCCAAGATCCTCACCCTGGAGGAGCTGGGCGCGCCGCCGGTGTTCAAGGAAATCGCCGACAACCCCCGGGGCATCGTCCTGGTGACCGGTCCCACCGGCTCGGGCAAGTCCACCACCCTAGCAGCGATGGTGGACTACAAGAACGAGAACGAGCACGGCCACATCCTCACCATCGAGGATCCCATCGAATTCGTCCACGAGTCGAAGAAGTGCCTGGTCAACCAGCGCGAGGTACACCGCGACACCCTCGGCTTCGCCGAGGCCCTGCGCTCGGCCCTGCGCGAGGACCCTGACATCATCCTGGTGGGGGAGCTGCGGGACCTGGAAACCATCCGCCTGGCGCTGACCGCGGCCGAGACCGGCCACCTGGTGTTCGGCACCCTGCACACCAGCTCGGCGGCCAAGACCATCGACCGGATCATCGACGTGTTCCCGGCGGCGGAGAAGGACATGGTGCGTTCCATGCTTTCCGAATCGCTGCGCGCGGTGATCGCCCAGACCCTGCTCAAGAAAATCGGCGGCGGCCGGGTGGCCGCCCACGAGATCATGATCGGCACCCCCGCCATCCGCAACCTGATCCGCGAGGACAAGGTGGCGCAGATGTACTCGGCCATCCAGACCGGCCAGGCGGTGGGCATGCAGACCCTGGATCAGAACCTGCAGGAACTGGTGCAGCGCGGCATCGTGAGCAAGGCCGAGGCGCGGATGCGGGCGGCCAACAAGGATGCCTTCAACTAATCCCGACTTTGTGAGGCGGTAAGGATGGACTTCGATTCCCTGCTCAAGCTGATGGTGCACAAGAACGCCTCGGACATGTTCATCACCGCAGGCGTGGCGCCCAGCCTCAAGATCAACGGCAAGATCACCCCGGTGACCCAGGCCACCCTGACCCCGGCCCAGGCCGAGGAGATCGTCACCAACATCATGACCCCCGCCCAGCGCGAGGAGTTCGCCCGCCACAACGAGTGCAATTTCGCCATTTCGGCCTCGGGGATCGGCCGCTTCCGGGTCAGCGCCTTCCGCCAGCGCAACCATGCGGGCATGGTGCTGCGCAAGATCGAGACCACCATTCCGCTCATCGAGGATCTGGGCCTGCCGCCGATCATCAAGGATCTGGCCATGACCAAGCGCGGCCTGGTGCTGTTCGTGGGCGCCACCGGCTCGGGCAAGTCCACCTCGCTGGCGGCGATGATCGGCTATCGCAACAAGAACAGCACCGGCCACATCATCAGCATCGAGGATCCCATCGAGTACATCCACAACCACCAGGGCTGCATCGTCACCCAGCGCGAGGTGGGACTGGATACCGAAAGCTTCGAGGTGGCCCTGAAGAACACCCTGCGCCAGGCGCCGGACGTGATCCTGATCGGCGAGATCCGCACCCGTGAGACCATGGATCACGCCATCGCCTTCGCCGAGACCGGCCACCTGTGTCTGGCCACCCTGCACGCCAACAACGCCAACCAGGCCATGGATCGGATCATCACCTTCTTCCCGGAGGATCGCCGCCACCAGTTGCTGATGGACCTGTCCCTGAACCTCAAGGCCATCGTCGCCCAGCAGCTCATCCCCACCCCCGACGGCCAGAGCCGGGTGCTGGCGGTGGAAGTGATGATCAACACGCCGCTGATGGCCGATCTCATCCGCAAGGGCGAAGTGCACCAGATGAAGCCGCTGATGGCCAAGTCGGGCCAGCATGGCATGCGCACCTTCGATCAGGCCCTCTACGAGCTGTACAAGAACGGCGACATCACCTACGAGGACGCCATCAACCACGCCGATTCGGCCAACGAACTGCGCCTGATGATCAAGCTGGGCGAGACCCGGGGCCAGAACGTGGACGCCATGGCCGCCTCCCTCGACGGCGTGACGCTGGAAGAGCCGGAATAGGGCTGGGTGCGGTCCAGAGTGCCCAGCGGATACCCGCCGCCGAAAATCCAACGCAAAGGCGCGAAGGCGCAAAGATCGCAAAGGTTTTTCGCGCAGGAGCGGCGCGACCCTGCAGGGCCGGGGCCGAGGTTTTTCAGTGCCACTACAGCACCATACGCCCGCTCAAGCGCAGCGGAGCGGCCATTTCGGGATGCCGTCTTTCCTCGCCACTCGGCCCTCGTCCCTCGGCCCTGTAACGTTGTGCTATCCTTCGCGCCGGTTTCTGGTCCGAAGGAGTTTCCCCTTGAGCGATCTGCCCACCTGCCCCCGGTGTGGTTCCGTCTATACCTATCTCGATGGCGTCCAGTACGTCTGCCCCGAATGTGCCCATGAATGGTCACCCCAGGCCGAGGTGGCCGAAAGCGCGGACGGTCCCGTGGTGCGTGACGCCCATGGCACCCGACTGCGCGACGGCGACACGGTCATCGTGATCAAGGATCTCAGGGTCAAGGGATCCTCGTCGGTGATCAAGGTGGGCACCAAGGTCAAGAACATCCGTCTCGTGGAAGGGGATCACGACATCGATTGCCGGATCCCCGGCATCGGGGCCATGGGGCTCAAGTCGGAGTTCGTGCGCAAGGCCTGAGGCGCCCTCTGTCGCGGCTTGCGCCGCTCCTACAGGGGTGAGATGCCAATTTGTAGGAGCGGCGCAAGCCGCGACAGGCAAACGCCATGAACATTCTTACCCCGGCCGCGCCTCGCAACCGCGGACCCGGTTCTTGCCTGCTTCCTTGGCCACATAGAGCTCCCGATCGGCGCGGCCGATGAGGGCGTCCATGCTCTCGCCGCGGCGGTGTTCGGCGCAGCCGATGGACACGGTGAGCCGCAGTTCCCGGGCGAAGCGGTGTGCGGCCACCGCGGCGCGCAGCCGTTCGGCGAGATCCCGGGCGCCGTCGGCCTCGGTGTTGGGACAGATCACCAGAAACTCCTCTCCCCCCCAGCGGCCGGGAATGTCGCTGAGGCGAATTACGTTTTCGATGATTCGGGCCAGATCCACCAGGACGTCGTCGCCGGTCTGATGGCCGCAACGATCGTTCACCTGCTTGAAGTCGTCCAGATCCAGCAACAGCAGTGACAGGCGCGAGCCGTCCCGCTCGTGCAGGCGCACGTGGCTGCGGATCTGTTCCATCAGGTAGCGGCGGTTGGGCAGGCGGGTGAGTTCGTCGGTGCGGGCCAGTTCGTGCATCTGCTGCAGCAGGTCTTCCAGTTCCCGGGCGGTGCGGTTGATGAGGTGGGCATAGGCCTGGGTCTCGGTGGTGATGCGCGCGGTGGACAGGGACAGGGGCAGGGGGCGTGCGAGCACCGGTTGTTCGGGATGCTCGGTGAGCGCCACCAGGGTCAGGGTGTAGTTGAAGAACAGATTGCCTTCGTTGGCATGGAAGAACTCGCCGTAGGTGAAGAAACCGGCCGTGGGCGCGAGCTGCTGGAAGACCTCGGCTTCGTCGCTGATCAGCTTCGTCATCAGCGCCTTGCGGGCCACGCAGGTGTAGCAAAGGATGGCCTCAAAGCGCTGGGTGCGCAGGCGTTCGATGAGTTCTGAGGAACTGTCGAGCAGGGCGTTGGCGTCACCGATGCCGAACCAGACCTGGTCGTCCGGCTGGAAGTTGCCCATGAAGACCATGCTGCCGTCGGCATTGACGCCGGTGCAGCCGCGCGCCAGTTTCATGCCGCCGCGTTCCACCATCAGCGGAAACTGCACGCTGAGCACGGGGAGGCGTTCGGCGGCTTCGTCGCTCAGGTAATGGCGGTAGGTGTCGATGGCGGGGCGGCCGTCGAGTTCGATGAGCAGGTTGCGGCGCGCTCGGTTCACGGTCAGGGCCCGGCCGAGGGGCATCCAGTCCATGCTGTAGAGGGTCTGCACCTGCAGGTGTTCGCTATGGAAGGCCACGGCGATGGCGCCCTGGGTGAGCACCTGATCGCCGTCGAAGATCCAGGTGTGCTTGAAGCGCAGGTATTCGCCCGACAGCCCGCCGGCCAGCGGCACGTCGGGCAGCACGTCGCTCACGCCCAGCACGAAGTCTTCCCCGTTGGTGTTGAGGCCGGTGGCCACCGCGATGATCAGGGCCGGAGCGCCGTTGCGGGTGTCGAGGCGGCGGGCCAGTTGCTGCCCCAGGGCGAAGCTGTCTTCCTGGTCCCAAGGCAGGGTCGTGGTGGCGAGGCGGGTGCGCCGGCATTCGAGGAAACTGACGATGACGCCTTCCTCGAACAGGCGGCCATCGGCAATCTCGCCGCCGGTGGTGGTGCCGAGGATGACCGCGTGGGGAAAGCGCTGGCGCAGCAGGCGGTTCAGATCGTGGATGAAGCCGTCTTCGAGATTGCCGCAGAAGACCTGGATGAAGAGGCCGGCATCGTCTGTGATGCCTTTGGCCTGGCAGAACGCAGCGAGTTCCGCCTCGGACCGGTACTGGTGGTTGAGCAGTCTCATGCGGCTTCCCGTGGCTGATTCCAAGCCTAGCCCGGATATTGCACCATGTCGAGGACGGGCGGTTATTCAGGTCCCGCAGGGCGGCGCAAGCGCAGCGGAGCTGCCATGGGGATTGCGAGGTTTGCCGGCTCCGCTGCGCTTGAGCCGGCCTACCCCCGTTCGTGGCCGGTGCCGTTTGTGTCAGCACGAGTTTGCGGCGTTTAATAAATCGGTATAGCGCCGGAGGCGATCCCGTCTTGCGGTGTTTCTCAGACCGCAATACCAAACACGTTCTGCATCAGCGTGCCGAACAGCCAGGCCAGGGCGGCGGCGCCGAGGCCGGAGGCCAGCATTTCGATGATTTTGGTGCGCAGGCGGATGCCCGAAACCAGGGCGATGAAGCCACCCACCGCAGCCAGGGCCAGGCCGGCCAGCAACACCGAGCCGATCAGTGCCGCTAGGGCGCTGTCGGCGACGAAATAGGGCAGCACCGGGAACAGCACGCCGAACAGGTAGGCGCTGCCGGTGAACAGGCCCGAGCGCCATTCGTTCTCGCTGACTTCCTCCAGCAGCAGCTTTGACAGGGCCTTGCGGTTGTCGCCGAGCCGGTTGGCCACTTCGTCGCTGATCTCGTCCGGCAGCCCCGAGGCACGCAGGCGCTCGCGGTATTCGGCCACAGCCCGTTCCGGCGCCACGCTGAACAGGACTTCCATGCGTTGCCGGGCGCCGGCGTTCACCTGGCGCTGGGAGCGCACCGAGATGAAGGCGCCAATCCCCATCGACAAGGCGCCGGCGATGCCCACCACCAGGCCGCTGACGGCCACAAGCAGCGGGTTGCCGGCATAGGCGGCCGACAGGCCGGTGACGGCACCGAGGATCTCCACCAGCCCGTCGTTCATGCCGAGCACGAAGTCGCGCACGTTCTGCAGGCCCGCCTCGCGGGTCTGGCGGCGGAAGGCGGCTTCGTGCTCCAGCTCGTCGAGAATGATTCCCCGCAGGGCCGCGTGATCCTCGGGCGGCAGCAGGCCGCTCTGCCACAGGCGGTGATAGGCTTCTACCGCGCCGGTCTCGCCCAGTTCCAGGGCGGCGATCAGCAAGAGCGGATTGATCCGGCGCTGCAGCAGGCGCAGGGCAAGGCTGCGCAGGCGCCGCGGGCGAGCGGCGGGCAGGGGCTGGCCGTGGCGCGCGAGGATATCGGCCCAGAACTCGGCATGGCGCTTCTCCATGGCGGCGATGCGCTCCAGCAGGGTCCGCAGTTCGGCATCGCGGCTGTGCCGGGCCAGCAGCGAGTAGGTGAGCCAGTCGTCGATTTCGCCCAGGTAGAACTGGCGGGCCTTGTTGAGCAGGGTGTCGGTCATGTCCGAATTCCGGGATGTGTTTCGGGTGGTGATGGGGACGCGACGCCGGGGGGACAAGTCAGTCCCGGCGCAGGCGGTCGTCGAGGGCGATGGGGGAGGGGTAGCGCAGCACGATCAGATAGGCGGAGACGATGAAGGTGAACAGCGTGGTCACCTGGACGAGATAGGCGGCCCGGGGCGTGACTGCGCCCGTCTCCAGGGCCAATACGGCGATGAACAGGGAGAACTCGCTGATCTGGCCCAGGCGCACGCCCACTTCGCGGGCCCGGTGGGGAGCTTCGCCCACGCCGCGCAGCAGGGCGGTGATGGCCAGGGGCTTGCCCGCGAGCATGACGGCGGCCAGCAGCAGGGCCGGCCACAGCACCTCGCGCACCAGGGCGGGATCGAAGCCGGCGCCGAGGGCGAAGAAGAACAGGATCAGAAAGAAGTCGCGCAAGGGCCGCAGACTTTCGCCGAGGTAGAGGGCCACGGGGTTGGTGGCCAGCACCACCCCGGCGATGAAGGCGCCGATTTCCGCCGACAGGCCGAGGTGGACGGCCAGCTCGGCCATGCCCAGACACCAGCCGATGGCCAGCAGGAACAGGTATTCGTGGATCTGATCGAAGCGCTGCATCAGGCGGATCAGCACGTGGCGTTCGAACAGCCAGGCGAAGAGCCCCAGCCCGGTGAGGGCCAGCAGCAGGTGGCCGGCTTCCCGCAGGGGCAGGGCGTCGCTCCAGTCGGCCCGCAACAGCATCAGGATCAGGATGGCCAGCAGATCCTGCAGGAGCAGGATGCTGATGATGAGTTCGCCGGTGTGGCGGTGATGGAGCACGGTGGCCGGCAGCAGCTTGATGCCGAGGATGGTGCTGGAGAACATCATGGCTGCGCCGATGATCAGCGCCTCCATCGGCCGGAAACCGAACAGCAGCGAAAGGCCGCCGCCCGCCAGCAGGAACAGCAGCGAGGAGACACCGGTGACCAGCAGGCTGCGTCCGAGCATGGCGAGCAGTTTCTGCGGCGCCAGGTTCATGCCCAGCAGGAACAGCAGGAAGATGATGCCGATGTGGGCGATGTCGCTCACCCGTTGCACGTCGCCCACCCAGCCCAGCCCCCAGGGGCCGATGAGCGCGCCCAGGGCAATGTAGATCACCAGCAGCGACTGGCGGGCGTACAGCCCCAGCGTGGCCAGCACCGCGGCGCCGGTGAAGATCAGGAACACGATCTCGAGGATCGAATCGGCGTTCATCGATCCGCCCCGCCTTGCCACCAGTCGGCGATCACCTTGCCCACGGCAGGGTTGACCAGGTAGCCATAGGAGCGGTGCACGTTGAGCCCTTCCTCGTTGCGAAAGTGGTTGTAGATGCCGTGGCAGTGATCCTCGATGGCTTCGACCAGGCCCAGCCGGCGCATCTCGGCGAAGTCGCGGGCGAAACAGCGCACCAGGGCCACCACGTCGCCCTCGGCGGCCACGTTGATCCAGCGGCGGATGTTGGCCGGGTAGCGTTCGGCGCCCTGCCGGTCGGCGCCGCGCAGGCGGCGGCGCACGTAGCGCATGCCCAGCGGGCTGCCGAGGGTGAGAAAGGTGTCGACCCGGCCGTGATGGTGTTCCTCGCGCGACAGTTCCCACAGGCTGTCCCAGGCGATCACCGAGCCGAGACTGTGGCCGATGAGCAGGATGCGATCGCCGCGCGCCAGGTGCGGGCGCAACTGCACCTTGAGCACTTCGCGCACCTCGCAGGCGATGTCGTACTGGTTGACGAAGTAGCGTCGGGTCTCCCGGGCCATGCTGCGGATGTGGGCCGGCATCAGGGGGATCAGGAAGGGCAGGTGATCGGCGATCTGGAACAGCAGCCAGGCCAGCCGGTAGGCCAGGCTGTGGGCCTCGCGGATGTCCAGGGGCGTGGGGCCGTGCTGGTGGATGAGGGCATCGATCCAGGGCAAGTCCCGGTTGATGTCCTTGACGCGGCGGTAGAACAGGTAGTTCCAGGCGGCCAGATGGAACCGTTCGTGGGCGCCCTGCAGCGCGGGCACGACGTCCGGCTCGGCCCGGCGCACGCCTTCCACCAGGGTGCGCCACAGGGCCCGGCGATGCGCCTCGGGCGGCGGCTTGGGATTCTTGCCCGGCACGAAGACGATGTGGGCTTCGGGGGCGCGGCTCATCGCAGGGTGGCCCGCAGCTTGCGGCGCAGGGTCTTGAGGGGCAGGGTGTTGAGCACGTGGCCCTTCTCCAGCCAGCCGCGGCGGGCCTGGCGGATGCCGCCGTCGAGCAGGGCGAAGTCGCCCGGCTGGTGCGCGTCGGAGTCGATGGCCACCAGCACGCCTTTCTCGCGTGCCAGCAGACAGTGGTCGTCGGTCAGATCCAGGCGCTGGGGCTGGCTGTTGAGTTCCACGAAGCAGCCCCGGTCCCGCGCCGCGTCGAGGATCCGCTCCATGTCCAGCTCGCAGGCCTCCCGCTCGCCGAGCAGGCGGCCGCTGGGATGGGCCAGGATGGAGAAACAGGGGGAGTCCATGGCCCGCAGGATGCGTTCGGTCTGCCTGCGGCGCGAGAGGCGGAAGGCGCTGTGCACCGCGGCCACCACCAGATCCAGTTCACACAGCACGTCCGGGGGCAGATCCAGCGAGCCGTCCTCGAGAATGTCCACCTCGATGCCCTTGAGCAGGGTGATGCCCTCGAGGGTCTCGTTGAGCCGGTCGATCTCCTCCATCTGCCGGCGCAGGGCCTTTTCGTCGAGGCCGTGGGCCACGGTGAGGCGGCGGCTGTGATCGGTGATGGCCAGGTATTCCAGCCCCGCCTCGCGGGCGGCGCGGGCCATCGCCTTGATGCTGGCCGTGCCATCGGTGGCGCGGGTGTGGCAGTGCAGATCGCCGCGCAGATCGGCCCGTTCGATCAGCCGCGGCAGGCGGCCTTCGCGGGCCGCCTCGATTTCGCCGCGCGCCTCGCGCAGCTCCGGCGGGATCCAGGGCAGATCCACGCTGGCGTAGACCGATTCCTCGCTCTCGCCGGCGATGCGCCGCTCGCCCCGGAACACGCCGTATTCGTTGATCTTGAGGCCCCGCTGCTGGCCGAGATGGCGGATGGCGATGTTGTGGGCGCGGCTGCCGGTGAAGTAGTGCAGGGCGGCGCCGAAGCTGGCCTGCTCCACCACCCGCAGATCCACCTGCAGGCCGCAGCGCAGATACACGGTGGACCGGGTGGTGCCGCGGGAGACCACGTCGGCCACCTCGTCGTATTCGGTGAAGCGCTGCATCACCGGACTGTTGCCACGCACGGTGACCAGGATGTCGAGGTCGCCCACCGTCTCCTTGCCCCGCCGGTAGCTGCCGGCCACCACCACCCGATCCACGCCGGGCGTGTCGCGCAGCCAGGCCACCAGGGGCTCGGCATAGCGTCGGGCCACCGAGTGCAGAAAGCGTTTCTCTGCGGTGCGGTGGGCGGCGAGGTTCTCGAGGATGCGCTGCTCGGTCTTGGGGCCGAAACCGGGCAACTGGCGCAGCCGGCCGCGGCGCACCGCGTCTTCGAGCTGCTTGAGGCTCTTGATGTGCAGTTCGTGGTACAGGGCTCGCACCCGTTTCGGGCCCAGGCCCGGGATCTTCAGCAGGGCCTCGAGGCTGGCCGGCACGCGTCGGTGCAGCTTGTCCAGCGCCCGGGCATGCCCGGTGGCCACGATCTCGCGGATCTTGGCCGCCAGTTCCTTGCCGATCCCCGGCAGACGGGTGAGATCCTCCCCCCGCTCGACCATGTCGGCCAGTTCCCGGCCCAGATGGCGCACGGTGCGGGCCGCATTGCGGTAGGCCCGTACCCGGTACGGGTTGTCGCCCTCGATTTCGAGCAGATCGGCCATCTCGTCGAAGATGGCCGCAACGTCCTCGTTGTGGACCGGCATGACGACCTCGCTGGCGCTGCCTGGGTGACCATCGTTGGTCCTGAAAAGCATAACAGCATGCGCAGCCATTGACAGGCCCGCGATTCCCGAAAACGGGAAGCGGTAAAGCCTGCGGCCTCGGCGCCGATATGGGCTGCATGGGTTCCTTGCAAGACACGTTTGCCAAAGCGGGCCTCAGCCGCCTGCAACTGGTCTCGCGCATCGCCGGGGGCACCGGTCTGCTGGCGCTGCTGGTGCTGGGCGTGGTGGTGTGGTGGCTGAACGATGCCGGCGGCGATTCCTATTTCGAGATGATTCGGGCGCATGCGCTCACCCGCCGCCAGCTTGGCCCGGCACTGCTGGTGGCCGGCCTGTTCCTGCTGGCGCTGGTGGCGTTGATGACCTGGCTGTTCACCCTCTACGGCAGCTTTCGCATCGCCGGCCCCCTGTATCGCTTTACCTGCAATCTTCAGCAGGCCGAACGCGAGCCTCCCTTGGGGATCCGCCGTAACGACAGTCTGCACGACACCTCGGCGCATCTGCAGCAGGCCTGGCAGGCACTGCATCGCCTGCGCCGGGAACTGGATGCGGCGGCGCAGGCCGCCGAGGCGGCGCTGGAGGCCGGCGATGGCGAGGCCTGGCAACGCGAGCGGGCCCGCCTGCAGGCGCTGATCGAAAGGGTTCGCCGGGATGCGTAGTTGGTTTGCGGTGCTGCTGCTGGGGCTGTTGATCGGGGGGCTGGCGCTCTACCGGGTGGGGGCGAAGGCGCCCGGTCCTCACGCGGCGCCGTGCAGCCGTTGTCATCTGGCCGGCGAGAAGGTCACGGCGCAGAATGCCCGGGCGTTGCTGGGTACCCAGGAGCGCCTGTGCGGAAGCTGTCATGCCGGGGCGCTGGCATTGTCCCATGCCAGCGGTTTCACCCCCGGGCGGGCGTTGCCGGCGGCCTATCCGCTGGACTGGAAGGGCGACATGACCTGCAGCACCTGTCACGCCATCCATGATCACCGCCCCGGCCACCTGCGGGGCGACAAGCGCGGGCGGGCATTCTGTCTGGACTGCCATGCGGACGCCTTCTTCCAGGCCATGGCCGATGGCGGCGAGTCGCTGATCCGCACCGGGCACCTGGCCGCCAGCCCTGCCGATCTGGGCCTGCCGCTCGATCCGGCCACCCTTCGCTGCCTCGACTGCCACAGCGGCAAGGCCGACAGCGGCCCGGCCGTGGAGCTGGCCACCGGCGGCCTGCTGCGCCATGCCGAACATGGCATCAACCATCCCATCGGCGTCCCCTACGCGCGTGCCATGCAGTACGGCGGTTACCGGCCGGTGGCGCAACTGTCGGCGGCGATTCGCCTGCCCGAAGGGCGGATCGGCTGCATCTCCTGCCACGTGGGCTACTCCCCTCGCCATGGCGAGCTGGTGATCGCCAATCGTGGCTCCCGCCTGTGCTTCGAGTGTCACGACCTATGAGCCGCGCCGTTCCCCATCGCCGTCACCGCCACTACATCGATGCCGTGCTCCAGGGCCGCCTGTTGCGCCAGATGATCGTCGGCGAGCTGCTGCTGTTCGTGGTGGCCCTGTTCGGGGTCTGGTGGGGCATGCGCGAGGCCGTCGAGGCCAGCCTGTATCGCGTCCACCAGCCGCCGGCCGGGTTGCCGGTGCTGGTGACGCAGTTGCTGTGGTTCGTGCCCCTGATCGTGCTGATCAACCTGCTGGCCGTGGGCTGGAGCGAGCGCCGCTGGCGGCGACGGGTGAGCGCCATCGTTGGTGAACTCGATCCCCTGCTCGAACGGATCCGTCACACGGATCTGCGGCAACTTCCCGCGGCGGCGGCAGTGCGGCATCCGGTCCTGGACGCCGCCCGCCACTGGCGCGCTGCCGAACAGGCCCGCTTCGCCGAAGTGGCGCGCTGCATCGAGTCCCTGCCAGAGACCCTGCCGGATGATCCTGCCGCTTCCCGCTCGACGCTGAGCGCGCTGCGGCGCCTGCTGTAACGGGCGATAGAAACAGCCCCTCCCCGGGTTTTTTCGACCCGGGAACGAAATCGGACCCTGGCAAGCCGGGTTAATGCCTTTGTCGTAAAAGTCAGACGAGTTTTCCCGGAATCGGGAGAGTCCGTCGCCGCACATTCCCGGTTTTGCAAAAAAAACCGCGCTCATCCCCGCAAAGCCGGCATTGTGGCCATGGCATGAAAGCTGCTTGCCGATCACGGGAAAAGGCGTCAAGACAACAGGGACAGCGCCATGCGGCGCAAACCGGCACCGGCGGCGCAGGGCGCCGGAGGGAGGGGAGGCCATGATCGACTCACGTTGCGCCAGGCCCCGCGCGGGCCGAGGCCTGCTGCTCGCAACATTGCTGGCAACCAGCCAGGCCGTGCTGGCGGATGGTTGGGACCCGGCCACCAAGGCGCCCAACGTGGACAGCATCGTCAATACCCGTCACAACATGACCATGAGCTATCTCGGGGCGGCGGCCACCAACATGGATGGGGCCCGCAACGACTATGGCGAGGTCTGCGTCTATTGCCACACACCGCATGGCGCCAATGGCACCATCGATGCCCCCCTGTGGAACCGTACCAACCGCAGTACCACCTATGCCCTGTACAACAAGCCGTTGAGTTCGGGACAGACGCCCACCCCGCCGGGGACCAACTCCCTGGTGTGCCTGTCCTGCCATGACGGAACGGTGGCCATCGATTCGGTCATCAACATGCCCAACCGGCCCGGCCTGGTGTCGTGGGATCCGGCCCAGCAGACCATCCAGAACGACGCCTTTCTCGATACCTGGCCCGACAACACGCCGGTGCGACATGCCACGCTCGACGACTGCCTGCTGTGTCACAACAGCACCAACGTCTTCGCGCCCGACTTCACCGTATTCATGCTGGGAACCGATCTGACCGACGATCACCCGGTGGGGGTGCGCTATCCCGATACCACGCTGTACGACTTCAACGAGCCCAGCACCACCCGGGGCAATGTGCGCTTCTTCGATACCAATGGCAACGGCCGGCCCGACAACAACGAACTGCGCCTCTACAACAGCGGGGAAGGTTTCGAAGTGGAATGCGCCTCCTGCCACAATCCCCATGGCACCACCGTGACCGGCGGCACGGGGGGAGCGTTGATTCCGTCGTTTCTGCGTGTCGACAAGCAGTCCACGCTGTGCCTGACCTGTCACAACAAGTAACGGGGGCTTCTCTTGCGTCCGGGGTGCCGGCATGGCGCATGCCGGTATGTTCGAGAGCGCAAACCGAGCAGGAAAGGGATCAGTCTGTCCTCGATTGCAGGGCTTCACGGATGGCCCGGCCTTCTTCCCTGTTGAGCGGGCGAATCACCTCCACCTTGCGAAAGCGTTGATCGACGACGTACAGGCGGCCCGTCTCGTCGACGGCAATGCCGGCGATGAGGGCGTAGCGGCCGGGACGATCCGTGTAGCCACCCTCGCCGAGGGCCATCAGCAGGCGGCCGCTCGCGTCGAAGATCTGCACGTTGGCGAAGCGGGCGTCGCTGACGTAAACCCGTCCCTGATCATCGCAGGCCAGTCCTCGCGGCCGGGCCAGTTGGCCGAGGCCGCTGCCGAGGCCGCCCCAGCGGCGCAGGAACCGGCCCGCCTCATCGAAGGCCTGAATGCGAAAGTTGCCGGCATCGAGTACGTAGAGCGTGCCGTCCGGCGCCACGCAGGCGAAGGTGGGAAGATTGAACCGGCCGTCGCCGGTGCCGCGGGGGCCGAGGGTGTAAAGCTCCCGGCCGGCGGCATCGTAGGCCACCACCTTGTGATCCCGCGAGTCCACGCCGCCGGTGTCGACCACATAGATCCGCTGGCCATCCCGACGCACCGCCACGTCGGTGGGACGCTGCAGGCGGGCCGGATCACCAATTCGGCGCAGGAAGTGACCGGTCTGATCGTATATCAGAACTTCTCGTCGTCCGGCATCGGCCACGTAGTAGTTGAGCCGGTCGTCGATGGCCACCCCGAGGGGTTTGCGCAGGCGATGCTTCTCGCTGGTGCCGAACACCGTGGTCATGCGTGCCGGGACGTTGAACAGGGTCACCACTCGCATCACGGTATCGCTGACGATGATGTGGCCGCGGCGGGCGGCCACATCGAGCGGTTTGACCAGGCGGATGCGGGGTTCGCGATGGGCATTGGTGGCCATGGCCTTGAAGTCGAAGCCAGTCTTGAGCGGCTGGATGCTCAGATCGGTACGCAGGGTGAATTCGTATTCGAAGCGTGGCCGATCGGGCAGAGGCGGCCAGAAGGGGGCGCGTGACGTCGCCGGCCGCGTCGGGGCCGGGCTGCCACAGCCGGTCAGGGTCAGGGCAAGTGCCAGTGCCAGAAGCAGGAACCCCGGCAGCCGTGAGCGTGACGAGGCGCGTTCGGCGGGCTGCCGAGGAAGCCCCCGAAAGTTTTTTTTCAAGCGCCGGTCAGCGGGGCAGAGTCGGAGCATCGTTTGCTGCGCGTTGCCGTGCCAGGGGATGGAAGGCCCGATCCACGTAGGCCACGATGGCGGCGATCTGCTCGGCATTCAGGACGTGGCGCCAGGCGGGCATGGTGGTGCCGGGCAGGCCGTCTTCGATGATCCGGGTCAGGCGTTCGGGGGTGAGGCCCGACATGAAGGCCGGCTCGGTCAGATCCCGGGGATGGGGTTCGAGGAAACTGCCGATCCAGTTGCGTCCGCTGCCGTCGGCCGCATGACAGAAGGCGCAGTTGGCCTGATAGAGGCGTTCGCCACGGCGCTGTTGCGGCGTGGCATCGGCCAGCCGGGGCGGGATGTCGTGACGGGCATACACCGAGGCGCCGCTGATGCTGTCCGGTGGCGGCACGTTGCAACAGGTGTTCTTGCGCGGAAAGGAGACGGCGCTGGTATCCCACAGGGGCCCTGCGTCGTCCACCCGCGCCCGGTCGTGGCAGCTGATGCAGCTGGTCAGGAACAGGCGCTTGCCACGCCGGGCCGGGGCATCCAGCCGTTCGTCCGGTGTGTCGAGGGCCAGGACACCGGTGGCGAAGGGATAGGCGGCGCGGTAGCGTTCATGGTCGGGCCAGCCGTTGGCGGCGGTGTGGTAACGGGTATTGGGCCGTTTCGCGATGATGAACTCGCGACGCACGAAGTCGACCACGGCGCCGATCTCGGCCTCGCTGAGGAGGTTGCCGAAGCCGGCCATGCCGGTGCCGGGAATGCCGTCGCGCACCACGGCGAGCATGCGTGATCGGCTGGGCGGGTCGTCGTGCAGGGCCGTGAAGTCGCGCGGCGGGGGGTCGAGAAAGGTGGCGCTCAGGGTGCGGGCGTCACCCGAATAACCGTGGCAGTAGTAGCAGCGGAAGTTGTAGATGGCCCGTCCCTGTTCGTGGTACGCATCGCTGTCTGCCGCCGGGGTGACGGCGGTGGCCCCGCCGGGACACAGCGCGAGCAGGAGAAAACCGATCAGCAGTGCGCGCATGAGCCTCAGCGCTTGGCGGTGGCCGGCGTTTCCCTGCCCTGGATGAAGGCCTGGAAGACGTACTCGCTCAGATCGGCGATCTGTTGGGCAGTGAGCACCCGTGACCAGGCCGGCATTTCGGTGCCGTTCTTGCCTTCACTGATGGCGCGGTACAGGCGTGGCCGGTTGAATACGGCCCGGGAGTAGTCGCGGGTGAAATCACGTGGCCGGGGAAAGATGAAATAGGCGCGCGGCCCTTCGCCATCCCCGGCCAGGCCATGGCAGGGGACGCAGTTCTGGAGATAGAGCGCCTTGCCTTCGACCGGATTGCCGCGCAGGCCCTCGGGGAGGGCGGCGCGCATGTCGACCGGCTCGGGTTTGGCGCCTTTCTCGGATTCGGGAATCAGGGGCTGGGTGATCACTCCCATTTCCGGGAAATTGCGCGCCGGTTTCGGGGCGGGCGCGCTGCGCTTGCCGTGGGCGGAGGTGCCGGAAATGCCGGCCGTGGCCGGCCGCATGAAGCGTTTGCGAATGTAGTCCACCACCGCTTCGATGTCGGTGGCGGAGAGCTGGCTGCCGAAGGCCATCATCGGGGTGCCGGGCACGCCATGGGTCACCGAATGAATCATGCGTTCGCGGGTCAGTTCGCGTCGCGCGGCTTCGCTGGTGAAGTCCCGCGGCCGGCGGGCCAGCAGATTGCTTCCCCACCTAGCGCTGTTGCCCTGATCGCCGTGACAGACCGAACAGCTGTGAGCGTAGATTTCCTCGCCCCGGTCGGTCGAGGTCGCCACCGGCCGGGGCATGAAGGTTTCGCGGATGTAGTCCACCACCGCTTCGATTTCGGCGCGGCTGAGCTGTTTTTCCCAGCCCGCCATGGCCGTGCCGGGCACGCCGTGCGTCACCGACTGGATCATGCGGTCACGGGTCAGGGCGGCGGCACCGGCCGGATCGGTGAAATCCCGCGGCGGGGGCTGCAGGCTCGAGCGGGCATGGGACTGGCCATCGCCCTTGTCGCCATGACAGACCGAACAGTAGTTGTGGTAGAGCAGATCCGGTTGCGGCGCCGGTGACCGTGCCTCGGCCGCGCTGGCCCAGGCCGGTGCCAGCAGGAGCAGAACCAGGAGTGGTGAGAGAAGAGCGGACAGGCGAAAGTGGCGTCTTGTGTGGTGCATGGTCATGGATCCGGGTTTTCGCTGGATGGTGTCACAGGCATCGCACCCTGTCGACCGGGACGGGGCCGTGCAAGCTGACGTCGATCAGGACATTGCGGATTTCATGCCAGAGCGAGGCACTGGGGTTTTGAACGGGGCGCAGATGGGCATGGCATCATCCTTGCTTGTGGTTTCGTTGACGTAAGTTTGTTGTCCCGAAATATGCGTCATTTTGTTGCTGGTGACCTGAGCCGGGGGACCGCCCGCATGGCCGGAAGGGGGGCGTGACACGCCGTGAATACCTCCATGTAGGCTCTGCGGCCCCATCCCTGCGGCCGAAGGTCACGCCACCCCCTTCCGGCCATGCGGGCTTTGTGCCTGTAGAGAAGATGGATCGATGTTTCGGAACAGCCATCCACAGCGTGCCGGTGTGTGCAATGCGGCGGAACTTGCGCCAGGTCAGGGTAAGCGGTGGCGAGCGTTCACCGGGCCCCGCTATCATGACCAGGAGGCAGGTCATTTTGGCAGCAGAGGAGGGAAGAACTTGCACAACGGCGTGTTGAGAACGGGACTGTTGGCGTTGCTGGTCGTGCTGTCCGGTTGTACCACGACCAGCGAGGCCCCGCAGCAGGAGGTGGTGATTCCGGTCTACCCGCCGCCGCCGGAAAAGCCGCGTTACGTCTATGAACGCACGATCCGCAGCAGTCTGGACGTGGTCAAGGAAGATTCCACCAGCGCCTTCCGGCGCTTTGCCACCGGGGAGCAGAAGAAGGGGGAAGGCTTCGCCAAACCCTTCGACGTGGTGGTGCACAAGGGGCGGATGTTCGTCGGCGACACGGTACGGCGTACGGTGATGGTGTTCGATCCGCAGGGCATGGGGAAGTTCTTCGAGCTGGGCCGGGAAGAGCCGGGGCGTCTCTTTCTGCCGCTCGGGATCGCCAAGGATCGGATGGGCAACATCTATGTCTGCGACGGGACCGCCAAGCGGGTGGTCATCTACAACCGTGACGGACGCTTTCTGCGCGCGATCGGCGGTCAGAAATATTTCCGGCGCCCGTCGGGCGTGGCCGTGGATCCGGAAGGCAGCCGGGTGTTCGTGGTGGATACCGGTGGCGTGGACAACGATGACCATCACGTGCTGGTGTTCGACGCCATCACCGGCAAGCTGCTCAACACCATTGGCAAGCGCGGCACGGGCGACGGCGAGTTCAATCTGCCCCGTGACGCCGTGATCAGCCCCTACAACAGCCTGCTGTACGTGGTCGATGGCGGCAACTTCCGGGTGCAGGTATTCACCCTCGACGGCAAGTTCGTGCGCAAGTTCGGCAGTATCGGCCGGCGCAGCGGCCAGTTCTCGCGTCCCAAGGGCATTACCGTGGACCGCTGGGGCAACGTGTATGTGGTGGATACGGCCTTCGGCAACGTGCAGATCTTCGACCCGGACGGGCGACTGCTCATGTTCGTGGGAGCGCGGGGCAACCGGGACGTGCCGGGCGCCTTCATGCTGCCGGCGGGGGTGGACATCGACGAAGCCGACGGCCGTCTGTACCTGGTGGATCAGTTCTTCCGCAAGGTGGAAGTCTTCAGGCCGACGCCTTATCTGAATCCGGACGCAGTGACCGATGCCCCGGAAACCACCGGGCCGGTGGAAAGGCGGGCGACACCGCCCTGACGGGTTCTTCGACAGGGCGCCGTCCATTCCGCCGGGCCATCGTGCCGGCCCGGCGGGTGCGCAACAATCATTCAAGGCACGGGGGAGAAGAGCGGTGCACGGGACAATCCGCCTGTGGCAATGTGTCGTGCTGCTGGTCCTGCTGTGGCCGGCCGGCCGGTTGCAGGCGGCGCTGGGCGAGAAGCAGATGCTGGCCCAGCCACAGCGGATCCCGGCATGGCTGCGTGAAGGCGCCATCACCCCCGCGCAGATCCCCAATCCCCACTGGCGTGAGGATGCCTGCACCACCTGTCATCGCGGGCCCCTGAACGTTGCGTCGCCACGGCGCCGCTTTCGCGACACCGACAGGCTCTGTGGCTATTGCCACGGACGGAGCCGGGAGCATGTGCAGGTGCATCCCGTGGCGATCGGCGTGAGCCGCCGTCTTCTGCAGAGCATGATGCCGGCCTTGCGTGAACGTCTGCAGGGTACGGATCGTCGGCCGCGGCTGGCCTGTACCACCTGCCACGACATCCGCGTCCAGTGCCGGCGGGAAAACTTTCGCGAGCGCAGGCTGCGCCATGCCTTCCTGCGTGGCGGACCTTATCGTTCGCGCACGGGCTTCTGTTACGCCTGCCATCCGCGCAAGGCCTACGCACGGCTCAACTCCCATGCCCAGGTCGATGCCCATGGACAGGTGATCACCAACACGTGCCTGCTCTGTCATCGCAAGGTGCCCCGACAGCTGCCCGATGGGCGCACGGTGGACACGGAACTGGTGGTGCCGGATCAGTATTCGCAATTGTGTCTCAATTGCCATGAGGTGCTGCCGCATCCCGGCGGGGATCTGGTGTTTCTCGACAAGGGCGGGCCGAATCATCTGGTGCGTCCGCCGCCGGGCATCGCCCGATACATGGAGAAGATGGCGGACCGTAACGGGATCATCCTGCCGCTGGAAGAAGACAGCGGGGAAATCTATTGCGCTACCTGTCACAACCCCCATGCCCGCGGCGTGATTCGCAATCCGCGAGCGGCGCGGGGCGCGGATGAACCGAAACGGCTGCGGTCACGCTCCATGTGCGAGAACTGTCATGATCTATAGCAAGAAAAATGCAGAAATCGCGCAAGGGACCCTTGGCGGCAGGCGAAACAGGCGTGACACTTGTGTCATGCGTGAATGAAATGCCGCTACCGCGAGTCGTCGCGAGCGCAGACGGCTGAAAAGGCAGGCAAAGGGCTTTTTCAGCCGGCGGAGAGAAGAACGACAGCGGCCAGGCCTGCGGGAATGGAGATGGCGATGCGCATTGCGCGGGAGGGAAGCATGTTTGCCATTGTTCGAACGCGGCGCGAATTCGGCCTGGCGCTGGGCTGTCTGATCCTCTGGCTGCTCGCCGTGCCGGCGCAGGGCGCATTCGAGGACGACGAAAACTGCCTGATGTGCCACAAGTACCCGAAGATGGGGCGGGTCACGGACGACGGCGTGTTTCGCAGCTATTACGTGATGCCCCACGTCTTCTCGCGCACGGTCCATCGCAATGTGCCCTGCCGCGACTGCCACAGCTATATCAAGGAGCTTCCGCACCGGCCGGTGAAGGTGGGCGTGCAGTGCGACTCAGAATGCCATTCGATCAAGAATCCGGCCACGGGCAAACGCTTCAGCCACAAGCCCATCCATGACAAATACATCGAGAGCGTGCATGGCCGGCCCAAGAACGCCACGGGCCCGGATCGGGACAAGCCCTACTGTGTGACCTGTCACACCAACCCCATCTACAACCCCCAGGAGAAGCAACTCCCCGAGCACATCGTGAAGCGCTGCGTGGTATGTCACGAGGATCGGGCCTTCGTCGAAAACTGGTACAAGCACACCAGTCGGCGGATCAGGGAAGTGAAACGGGATTCCCGGCAAATCGTGCAACTGTGTGCCAACTGTCACGGCGACAAGCGCCTGGTGGAGCGGCACCTGAAGGCGGCCCGGCTGGAAGGGCGCGAGCTGGGGCGCAAGTATCCGTATGCGGTGGAATCGTATCTGGAGAGCTTCCACGGCAAGGTGACCCATTACGGCTTCAAGAAGGCCGCCAACTGTGTCGATTGCCACGTGGATCAGGACAACTACTACCTGAACGTGCATTTCATCCGCCCGTCTCGGGATCCGGTGTCGCCGGTGAGCCCCGAACGCAAGCTGCAGACCTGCCGGCGCTGCCACAAGTATGCGGACGAGAACTATGCGCGGCTCGATCCGCATCCCACCAGCCACCTCCAGGACAATCCCTTCCGCCACTATGCCGAGGTGATCTATGGCTGGGTGGGGGACATCGTGCTGGTGATGCTGATTGGCATGGCGCTGCTGGAGACCATCGGCCGCTGGCGTGATGGCGTGGTGTGGAAGATCCGCAAGGGGTCGTCGTGGTGGCGCAAGTCGAAGCGCGACCGGGATCGGGTGATTTGACCGGCCGGGATGAAGCCCGCCGAAGCCAGGAATACGAGGGGGTTGCCATGAAGTTGTCAGACGAAGCGCGCCGGGTGGTCGATCGAACCATGGCCTACAACCGGGTAAGCCCGGAGGAGCAGGCCGAGATCGAACGGGTGATCGCGGCCATGCCACAGGATCGGGTGCTGCTCTACAAGAACGTGGTCTCCAATCCGATTGGCGATCTGCCGCGCTATTCGGTCCACATTCGGGTCCAGCACATGCTGACCTTCGTCACCTTTCTCACGCTGGCCTTCACCGGCCTGCCCATCGCCTTCTTCGATCACGCTTGGGCGGCGCCGTTGAATGCCCTGGTCGGTGGGGTGGACGTGTCGCGAGTCATCCACCGCACCCTGGCCTCGGTGATGATATTCAGCATGATCTACCACGTGTTCACCATCGTTGGCGGGACCATCCAGAAAATCATGCAGGGCACCTTCGACCTGCAGCGCACCATCATCCCCACCTGGAAGGACGTGCGCGACTTCAGGGCCGACTTCCGCTATTTCTTCGGCCTGGCCGATCAGCGCCCAGAGATGGACAAGTTCATGTACAAGCAGAAGATCCACTATTTTGCGGCCGCCTTCGGCAATCTGGTGATGGTGATTTCCGGGTCTTCCTTCCTGTTTCCCGAGTTCTGGGCGGCCGTCCTCCCGGCCGACGTGGCCGCCAACTTCCAGGAGATGATGCGCCTGTCCCATCCCCACGAGGCGCTGCTGGCACTGTTCGTGATCGCCTACTGGCACTGGTACAACGTGCATCTGGCGCCGGGGCGCTTTCCCATGCAGTGGACCTTTCTCACCGGCAAGATTACGCGGGAACATCAGATGGAGGAACACTTTCTCGAATACCTGCGCAACCTGGTGGAGATTCCAGAGGAGCGGGAAAAGCTGATGGACATGCTGCTGGCCCGGGAGCTGGTGGCGATTCCCGAGGGCGAAGCGCTTGCCGAACCCGAGCCGGTGCGTGACTGAGGAGGCGGTCATGCAACGTTCCCTCAAGCCGGTGCAGAAACTGATCGCCTACGGTTCGCTGCTGCTGGTGTTTCTGGCCAGCCTGGGCGGGCTGTTCGTGTTGTGGATGTTTTTCTTTCAATCCTGAATGAAAGTACCAAATACCAGACCAGGGTTCATTGTGGGCGCCGAGGCCTCTGTCCCGCAGGGCGGTGTCGGAATCGGGCACGCTTGCCCAGGTGGTCCGGTATGTGGTGCTTCCATTTGGCGGATAACGGGGCGCTGTCATGCCGGATGATATCAACATCGTTCTCATCGCCTATGTCGTGATCAGCGTATTGCTGTTCATCCTTCTGGGCATCGCCATCCTGGTGATGATCGATCACAAGGCCAGGATACCGGGGCGCTACCATGACGATCCCTTCCACATCGTGGGGGTGCGCCGCGAGCACCCCGTCATTTCCTTTCTCACCACCCTCATCCTCGGTGCGGTCATCGTCACCCTGCTGGCGGAGAGTGCAGTGGTCATCGGCGAACGGCTTGGTCTGTTCGAGGAGGAAGAAAAACCCGAGCTGCTGGCCCAGCTCAAGGAAGAGCGCTTCTCGGAAAAGATGCGGCATTTCCACAATGCGCCGCACGAGGACGTGATCAACCGGGGAAAGAAACCGGCCTGTTTCTATTGTCACGGGGACTACCCCCACTCCAAGACCCGCATGATCCGCACCCTGCTCAACATGCACACCCAGTTCGTCGGCTGCATGACCTGTCATACCGACGAGAAGAAGGTCCCGGAGTCCAGTTACCGTTTCGCCTGGCTCAACTACTCGGGAATTGCGGTCAAGGGGCGGCCCTTCGGTACCGACATCGATCCCGAAACCGGCTATCTCATCCCCACCGACGACGTGTATTCGAAAATCGTCGTCTACGCGCGGATTGACGGGGAGGAGACCCTGATGGAGGCCACGGAAGACAAGCCCGAAGTCCAGGAATTCCTGGCCGTGAAAGACCGGCTCTCCGACGCGGATCGGGAGGCCATGAAGAAACGCATGCATCGGATTGTGCGGCGCAAGGGCCGTTTCTGCGATCGCTGTCATGCCCCCGAGGAGCGCAGCTACCTGCCCTTTCGCAAGCTGGGCTTCTCCGAGACCCGGATCGGGGATCTGACCAATCTCAATATCACGGGTATCGTAAAAAAGTACAAGAAGTTCTATCTGCCGAAACTGTTCCAGACCCAGGGCGGGAAGGACTGACTGCCCCACCGTCAAGGGAGGTGAGCAAGGTGTGAGCCGGCACTGGCAATCGATTTACCGCGCCATCGTCCGGGCGGCGGTCTTGGCATCGCTGTGGCCGGTGGCGGCGTTCGCGGCCGGGACGTTGGCCGTGCCTCGGGTGGGGCTGCTCCAGGGGCAGGGGGAACAGGCCCTGCTGTTGCCGACCGACGTGGCCGTTCACGCCGGGCGGGTGGCCGTGGTCGATGGCGGCCATCGGCGCATCGTCCTGTATGATCGCCGCGGCCGGTATCAGGGCGCCTTCGGGGCGGACGGGAAGGATCCCCTGCAGGCGCCGGTGGGGCTGGATATCGACCCCGCCGGCCGAATCGTGGTGGCCGATCGCGCCAGCCGGAAAATTCTGACCTTCTCGCCCCGGGGCCATCGCGTTCACGCCTTTGCGGTTCCCGAGCGGCCCATCGACGTGGCGGTCAGCCGTGACGGCCGTGAATTGTTCGTGACCACCAACCGGAGTCATGAAGTGCGGGTCTACTCCCCGCGAGGGCGTCTGCTGCGCCACTGGGGAGGCAACGGCGCCGGGCCCGGCGAGTTCCGCTATCCGGCCACGATCGCCGTGCTGCCCGGCAGGCGTCTGGCGGTGGTGGACGTGTTCAATACCCGGGTCCAGCTGTTCGAGCGCAGCGGCGACTTTGTCTTTCATGCCGGCAGTTGGGGAGTGCGTCCAGGCCAGTTGTTCCGGCCCAAGGGGGTGGCCGTGGATCGCCGCGGCCGCCTCTATGTGAGCGACAGCTATCTCAATGTCATCCAGGTCTTCGATTCGGACGGCGTCTTTCTGCACGTGCTGGAGACGCCCGGCTACCGGCTCAAGACCCCCACCGGTCTGGCCGTCGACAGGGATGATCGGCTGTATGTCGCGGAGACCCTGGCCAACCGGGTCAGTCTCTTCCGGGTGGCCGAACCATGAAACCCGTCCGTCCGGCCCTGGTGCTGCTCGCCCTCTGGCTGCTGGGCGCACTGTGGCCGGGCCAATCGGTGCAGGCGCGCCAGCCCTCGCCCAAGCGCGAATGTTCCATTTGCCACATCATGTGGCTCACCGATTTCAAGCGGGAGGGCGTCAAGACCCTGGTGCCCTACGCACCCCGACCGGTGGTGGAAACCGGGCGCCAGGACGTGGTGAGCACCGAACGCATGTGTTTTTCCTGTCACGACGGCTTCGTGCTCGATTCCCGCTTCGTCTGGGCCGAGCGGGCGCACCTGCACCCGGTGGGGGTCAAACCCTCGCCGGACGTGCACGTTCCGCTGGTGGACGGCAAGGAGGTTTTGCCCCTCAACGATGACGGCAAGATCTACTGCGGCACCTGTCACTCGGCTCACGGGGTGGAGTGGGAGAACAAGGAATCGCCGATCTTCCTGCGCGCCGAGAACATCAACTCGGGGCTGTGCGTGCTCTGTCACAGCAACCGGGCGAAGGGGCCGATCAGCGGCAATCACCCCCTGCACAGCCGCCCGCCGCAGCACCCGGCTGCCCTGCTCGAGGCGGGCGGCCAGCTCGGCAACAAGGGCGGGGTGATTTGCCAGTCCTGTCATCGGGTGCATGGCAGCCGGCAGAAGAAGCTGCTGGTGCTGCCCCTCGCGGGCAGCCGCCTGTGCACCACCTGTCATGCGGACAAGAATCGCATCCGGGGCAGCCGGCACGACATGGGCGCCATGGGCATCGACGCGCCCAACGTGCGTCAGGAGACCACGGCCCATGCCGGTGTGTGCAGCGCCTGCCACGTGCCCCACAAGGCCACCGGCCCTCGTCTATGGGCCCGCCCGCGTCCGGAAGGGATGGACATGATTTCCTCCCTCTGCCGCAGTTGCCACGACGAACAGGGGCCGGCGCACGAGAAGACCATCGGCAGCCAGTCCCATCCCGTGGACGTGTCGATCACGCGGGTGGGGATCCGGGCCGAATTGGGGCGCTGGCGCAGCCGGCTCGAACGCCTCGCCGGTCTGGAGGCGCCTGTGCCCCTGCCCCTGATCGACCGGCGGGGCAATCATGCCCAGGGTGAGGGCAAGGTCACCTGTGTTGCCTGTCACGATCCCCATCGCTGGGCGCCACCGGGCGGCGTGCCGATGCCGGCAGGGGCCGATCCGCGCAAGCTCGAGGGCGACGGCCGCAACAGTTTCCTGCGCCTGCCCCATGACGGGCGCAACCGCCTGTGCAGCAACTGTCACCGCGACAAGCCGGCCGTGGCCTTCAGCAAGCACAACCTGGCCATCACGGCCGCGAAGGCGCGCAACGTGATGGGCCAGACGGTGGCCGAAGCCGGGGCCTGCAGCGCCTGCCATCTGCCGCACAATGGCCGCGGGCCGCGCATGTGGGCTCGTCCACCGGGGCCGGCCGCGGGCATCGAAGGCCTGTGTACCAGTTGTCATGCCCAGGGCCTGCCGGCGGCGAAGAAGCCCACCGGAAAACACAGCCATCCCGTCCACGTGGGGCTGGATCGGCTGCCGGACACCATCCGTCCGCGCCTGCCCCTGTTCTCCCGTCAGGGCGGGCGTAATCCGCAAGGCACCGAAGTGGACTGTGCCACCTGTCACGATCCCCACGTCTGGGAGGCCGCGCATCCCGGCAGCCGGGCCGGTGCCGATCCCGATGTGGAAGGCGATGGCCGCAACAGTTTCCTGCGGGTGGCGGCGGCCGGCGAGTCTCCGCTGTGCGTGCGCTGCCACGCCGACAAGGCGCTGGTGTTCGGCACCGAGCACGATCTGCGGGTCACGGCGCCTCGGGCCCGCAACGGCAAGCAGCAACCGATCGCCGCAAGCGGCGTGTGCGGCCAGTGCCATACCCCGCACACGCCACTGGCCGGTACCCGTCTCTGGGCGCGAACGCCCGGTCCCGGCAGGGATGTGCTCGAGACGCTCTGCCGCAGTTGCCACCGGCAGGACGGGCTGGCCGGGAAGAAGGTGCCGGAGAAACTGCACCACCCGCCACGGCGGGTGCCGTCCAATGCCGGTCGGCGGGTGGGCCTGCGCAAGCAGAACCTCAATCCTCCCGTCTTCACCACCGACGGGCGGCGGGTGCCGGTGGGCCGGATCACCTGTCCCACCTGTCACGATCCGCATCGCTGGAACCCGGCGCGGGCCGAGCGCGGCGACGGCCGGCGTCACGAGGGAACGGTGCTCGACAGCTTCCTGCGTCATGCCCGCACGGAGGGCTTCCTGTGCAGCGACTGTCATGGCCTGGATTCACTGTTCCGCTACAAGTATTTCCATTGGCCTCTCTCACGCACGGCGCATCCTCTCTACGAGGATCTCGAGGTCACGCGACGGACGAAGAAGAAACCGGCAGAGCCGCGACCCTGACGCGACTGCCGCTGTCATTGGTGTCAGGTTTTCCCGAAATCGGGAATCGTGGCGTGACAAATTCCCGGTTTCGGTAAGGGGGCCTCGGCCGGAAGTCATAGGATCCTTGAAATATCAAAGGCTTGCGTTTTGGCCCGGATCGTGCACTGAAGTAAACAGGGAAAGATTGCCTGTATAGAACAACGACAGCGGAGGGTTCTTCCATGAATCGCAAGATCGGTAACAAGTGGCTGTGGCGTGGCCTGTTCGGGGTACTGGCCGCCACCGGCCTGCTCACGGCACAGACGGCCATGGGGGCCATCGCCAATACCAAGCACAATCTCGGCAGCACTGGCACCGGCACCAACTCGTTCGATGGCACCGAGGCCATCTGCGTCTTCTGTCACACCCCGCACGGGGCCGACAATTCGGCGTCGGTTCCCCTCTGGAACCGGGTGCTCTCGGATCCGGCCACCTACACCACCTATGCCTCCCTGGGCACGTCCACGCTCGACGGTGGCGTGGCGCCGGTGGGCTCCGTGTCCATTGCCTGTCTCTCCTGTCATGACGGCACCCAGGCCATGAACGTGATGATCAACGCGCCGGGCTCGGGCAACTATGACCCCGCTGGTGCAACGTTGCCTGGCACCTGGACCGGCCCGGCGGCCACGGCAACCCCGGTGGGCTCGCTGAACTATGCCACGGCCAGCATCGTCAACATCGGCACGGATCTGAGCAACGATCATCCGGTGGGTATCCAGTACGGCGGGGGTGGCGCCACATCGGCCGATGCCGATGGCGCATTCACCGGGACCAATTTGAAAGATCCGGATTTCGTCCCGCCCTCCAAGGCCACCATCAACGGCAATCCCGTCTGGTGGGTGGATACCAGCGTCGGTACCACCGGCGTGCGGGAGAAGACCGACATGCAGCTCTACACCCGGGCCGATTTGGGTGCCACGGAACCCTTCGTCGAATGCGCCAGTTGCCACAACCCGCATACGGACGTGAATCCGACGTTCCTGCGCATCCAGAACACCGGCAGCGCGGTCTGTCTGGCCTGCCATACCAAGTAAGCAATCGGTGTATCGGGCGATGGTCGCAGTCTTCTGAAGAAAGCGCGCCAGACAAACGGTCCCGGGGTGATCGCTGTCTCCGTCACCCGGGGCCGTTTTTTTCGCCTGCCAGTCGTTGATGCAGGAGGTGATTGTGAGGATGTCTTCCGCAAGGCGGGCCGCAGGGCTGATCCTGGTGTGGCTGATGGCGTGGCCGCTACAGGCGGCGGTGACGGTGGCGGACCTGCCGGAGACGGTATTCGCCCAGGTGGGGGAAGACACCCTCACGGCAGAGGAATTCAAGCAATTCTTTCACAACTATATTCGCAACCAGTTCTATCACGGCAAGATCCCGGAAGGCGAGCAGGCGCGGATACGACATGAAGCGGCGCAGGCACTGATTCGGAAAGTCCTGCTGGTTCAGGAGGCGCGGCGGCGCGGTTACAAACCGGAAGCCGAACGGGTGGCGAAAACCCTCGAAGCCATGCTCGAGGACTACCGCAAGCGCTATGGAGAGCGGGAAGACTGGCCGGACTTTGGCGCGAAGCTGGAACGACGCCTGCGCACCTTTCTGGAAAATCAGAGCCGCCTGATCCAGCTCAAGAAAGATCTCGCAAGGATGCCTGATCCTGAAGAGGCAGAGATTCGCCGGTATTACGCGGATCACCCCGACAAGTTTACTTCTCCCGAACAGTTGCGCGTGGCGGTGATCCTGTTGCGGGTGGCGCCTTCCTCGACGCCTGCCGTGTGGGAACAGGCGATGGAGGAAGGCCGGCGCATCCGCAGGCAGCTCGAAGCGGGTGCCGACTTTGCCGAACTGGCGCGGCTGCATTCGGCGGACGACAGTGCCGAGCAGGGGGGAGACATGGGTTATCTGCACCGTGGCATGCTGGCACCGCCCGTACAGGAAGCCCTCGACGGGATGCGGCCGGGTGAGATTACCCCGCCACTGCGACTGCTGCAGGGCATCGCCATCTTCCGTCTCGTGGATCGCAAGCCACCGGTGCGCAATCCGTACGAGAAAGTAAAGGCCAGGGCCCGCGAGTTGTATCTGCGGGAGGCGCGAGAACGGCGGATCGCGGCCCTGGAGTCGCAATTGTGGGAGAAGACGGCCATCCGGATAAATCGTCGTTACGATTCGGCGGCCGGCGAGCAAAAGGAAGGGACGCCCGGAACCCCACGCAAACCGTGACGAGGGGCAACACGCCAGGGCGGAATCATGGGGTATTGCGGAACGGGCAAGGGTTGGGAACGGTATGTGCTCGGCGCCAGTCTGCTGTCGGCTCTGACCGCACCCTTGCAGGCCGAATACGTCATGGCCCCAATCCGGTTCTGGGGTGACGTGACCTACCAGAGCCGGGTGGAGGATTATCGCGAAGGCGAGGATCAGTGGGAGAACCTGTTGACTCTGAATTTGCGCGGCGACAGTTATCTCTGGCAACCCTGGTTCATGCAGGTCAATGGCGGCCTGGGGCTGACCTTCGACCACCTGCAGCGGGAAACGGCGGGAACCTCGACCGGTCACATCGTCACCGGTGATGCCCAGTTGCGCTTTCTGCCGATGAGCCGTTTCCCCTTCGAGGCCCGGTATCTGCGCACCGACAGCCGGGTGACCGGCGAGGCGATCGGTTCGCTGCCCTATACCAATACCCGGTACGGGATCAGTCAGCAATACCGCAGCCCGGAAGGATCGTTCGTGATGCAGGGCGCCTGGGACAAGAACATCCAGACCATGCAGGGGCAGGCCGACGACGTGAGCGACATCATCACCTTCATGGCAGGCAAGAGTTTTCGCCACAACCGTCTCAAGTTCGATGTCAAGCGTGAGGACGCCCGGCGGCGCTCCAGCCGCAGCAACTACCGGAACGACAACGTGGTGCTGCGGCACACCTACCGCCCCAGCGGCGCCTTCAGCATGGAAAACATGCTCAGTTACCTGGAGCTGGACGACCAGGTGAGCACCTTCGCCAGTCTCACCCGCCAGGTGCAGATGACGTCCAATGCCTTCTGGCGGCCGGCCAACCGGAAGTTGTCAGGCACTCTCGGGCTGCGTTATTTCAACAACGCCCTGGAATCGGCAAGTCAGGCGACCGACAATGATTCACTGAACGCCTATGGCGGGATCAACTACAACCTGACGCCCTACCTGCGCTTCCGCGGCACGCTGACTGCGAAGGCGGTGCGGGCCAATGGTGAGCAGCTCAACGTTTCCACCCAGACGCTTTCCGTGGCCTACAATCCGGCCTATATTCCTCTGGGGCGCTACCAGTACCGATGGTATGGCACCACGGGGCTGACCAATCGCATGGAGGAACAGTATGGTGGCCAGCATCTCAACCTCACGCTCGGCCACAACGTGCAGCGGAGCTTCCAGCTGCGGCCACGCGAGGAGTTTTCCTTCCAGTTCTCCCAGAGCATCAATGGCGATTACGATACCCGGTTAGATTCGCGCAACCGGCTCAATCACAGCGCTTCCTTCACCTGGCGCAAGGGCAGGGGGCTGGGCCAGGCCTACATGCGCCTGCTGGCATCGGATGCACGCACCGTCGGCGGCGACGGGCCCCGGGAGATTTACCAGCTGATCAACTATCAGCTCAATGGCACCTATTCATTCGGGCCCTGGTCGGCGCTGACGGGTAACCTGACCATCAACGCCAACAAGAACGTGACGGCAGCCAGCACCTATGACGGTTTTGCCACGACCGCCAGCGGCTCTCTGGTGTATCGCCATATTCGGGCCTTCGATATCTACCGCTTGCAGTTTCAGTCGGATCTGCGCATCAGCAACCAGCTGGAGTCCCCGCGTAACGTGTTCACCCAGAAACAGGAAAGCGTGGTCTGGATCAGTCGTTTCGATTATGTGCTGGGGCGGCTCAGTTTGCGCCTGAGCCTGCGCATGTCGGAGATCAACCGCAACCGGTACAACGTGCTGATGTTCCAGGCGCGTCGCTATTTCGGCAACTGAGGCAGCATCGGGCTGCAGAAAGAAAGAGGGAGGAAACATGAACCACATCATGCGCAAGGCGGGCCTGGGCGGCATGCTCGCGGTCCTGCTCATGGTCTGGGGGTTCGGCAGCCAGCCGGCCCGGGCCGAATACGGGGATCTGGTGCTCAACCAGCAGGCGGAAAAGGAAGGCATGCCGCCGGTGATCTTTCCCCATTGGTTTCACCGTATCCGTTTCCGCTGCAAGGTCTGTCATGCCGATCTGGGCTTTCAGTTCAAGGCCGGCGGCAGCGGCATCAACATGCTCAAGATCATCGATGGCAAGTACTGTGGCGCCTGCCACAATGGCGAGATCGCCTGGTCGGTGGAGAACTGCAACATCTGTCATTCCGGCAAGCCGGGGCTGAAGACCCAGGTCATCGGCAGTCGTCTTGGAACCCTGGCGCCACCCAAGCCGGCGGACAAGCCCTGATGCCCGCGAGCCCATGGAGAAACTGACATGAATGACCAGATCGCTTCACTGAAATTCATCGTTCTGTTGTTCGCGCTGGCGGCCGTGCTGTTGGTGTTTGGCATCGTGGAACAGGCCGGTGCCGCCGAGCAGAAGAATCCCAACGTCTTCAACCGTCTGCTCAAACCGAAGAAGCCCTTCAACCTGCCGCCGGCCAAGGACGGCTATCACGATCCGGAAGGGGAGGGGGTGGCCTACCTGCAACCGCCCAGGGAAGCCTTCAAGGATCTGGTACCGTCGAACGTGGGAAACCATGTGGACTGGGTCAAATCCCTCGAGAGCGGCAAGATCGACCCCCGGTTCGACCGTCTGGATCCCAAAGCCAAGCCCATCGTCATGGATCTGAACATCGTGCGTGAGGTGAAAGGCTCCATGCCGGACGTGGTCTATCCCCACAAGCAGCATACCGAATGGCTGGATTGCTCCAATTGTCATCCTGCCATCTTCATTCCCCAGAAGGGCGCCAACCAGATCAGCATGGCCGCCATCCTGATGGGGCAGAAATGCGGGGTCTGTCATGGCAAGGTCGCCTTCCCGATCACGGCCAAGACCTGCCGCAAGTGCCATTCCCGGCCCAAGGGTGGAAAAGGCAAGAAGGCCAAGGCGCAGAAGGCGTCCAGCAAGACCAGCAAGAAATAGATCCGGTTCGACCGGACATTGACGAAGGCGGTTGGAGGACATGATGACGCATGACGGCAAAACCCCACACGCGGCGGCCTGGCCCTTGCTGTGCTGTCTGATCCTGCTGGGGATCGCCTGGCAGTCGGCCGACGCGGCCGCGGGCGACGGCGCACGGGAGCGCAGGGTTCTGGAGAGCAAGCTGCGCATGCTCGATCAGATCCTGTTTCGCTCGGAGCGGGCCCGGCGCATCGTGGCGAGCGGCAACCGGCGGGCCGGCGAACTGCTGGCCGATGCCAAGAACGCCTACCGGCAGGCGCGCGCCCTCCTCGACAGCGGGGATCTGGAGCAGGCCCGTCAGGCGTCCCGGGTGAGTCTCGACAACGTGACCCGGGCCTTTGCCCTGATCGCCGATACGGAAGGGCTTAATGCCCAGGCCCGGGAACGTTACCGGGAGTTGCTGGAGAATATCCGGGTTTACGAAAAGGCCCTCTCCGACACGGCGCGCCGCAAGGGGTTGCCGCTGAGCAAATTGCTGGATCAGGCCCGGGTGGAAAGCTGGTTGCGCGAAGCCCGGTCCCACGCCGAGCAGGGCGATTATACGACCGCGCTGCGGGTCCTCGGCCGCGCCTCCGCGGCGGTGGAATCGGCCCTGAGCCGGGCGCGGGCGCGGGAGACGGTGACCTATGCCCTGGAGTTCAAGACGCCGGAAGACGAGTATCGTTACGAATACGAGCGCAATCGCAGCTACGTCTCCCTGGCGCAGATTCTGTTGAACACCGCGCCGGCGGAGTTGCGCCGGCGCATTTCGTTGATCAAGCGCCTGATCGCCAGGAGCGAGAAACAGGTGGCCGAAGCCGAAGCGCTGAAACGAGCGGGAGACATGGCGCAGGCCCTGACCACCATCGAACGGGCCAACAAGACCATCGTGCAGGCATTGCGCATGGGGGGGCTGGCGCTGTAGGCCCGCCAGGGATTTCACCAGGAGCGAAATCATGAAACACATCAGAACATGGGGCCTGGTCGCGATGCTGTTCGTCACTTCGCCGCTGCCGGCGTTGCAGTCGGCCGATGGCAAGCCCATCAACCCGGCCACCATCGACCGGCTGCATTTCGTGGAGCAGTTGCTGACGGTGTCGTCGGCGGCGCGGCGGGTCAAGGCCAGCACGGATCCCAACGTCCAGACCCTCTACCGGGCGGCTCGGGAACTCTACGAACGCGCAGTCAGGGCCATGGACGAAGGGGATCGGGATGCCGCCGGCGAGGCGCTGTTCTATGCCACCGAAACCATGTTCCGCGCCGTGCGTCTCACCAGCGCGGCGGGCGCCCGTCCGGCCCAGGGCGAGGCCGAGCGGGAGGTGGAAGCCCGCCTCAAGAGTGTCGAGGCGTTGATGCAGGCCCTGGAGCGGATTGGCAAGGAGAAGGACCGGGAGGATCTGGTGCGCGAGGTACGCGGCGTCGCCGAGACGGCCATCGCCACGGCCAGGGCGCAGATGGAGAGCGACCAGCCCTATTCCGCCCGCAAGACGCTGGATGCGGCCTACGTGCAGATCAAGACGGCCATCAGCGGCCTGCGCAGTGGGGACACCCTGGTGCGCTCCCTGCACTTCGAAACCAAGCGCGACGAATACCTCTACGAACTGGATCGCAACGACACCCACAAGATGCTGGTGCAGATGCTGCTGGAAGAGAAGTTGCAGGATCCGCGGATCCGCAAGCGGGTGGAGAAGTACCTGAAAGCGGCGCAGCGCCTGCGGGCCGAAGCCGAGAAGCTGGCCGAGCAGGGCGATTATGCGGCCGCCGTGACCCGTTGCGAGGAATCCACGCAGCAGTACGTGCGGGCGATCCGCAATGCCGGCTTCTACATTCCGGGCTAGGTCGGGGAGAAAAGCGCGGATGATGAGACGAAAGTGGCAGTTTCTCGGCAGCGGCCTGGCCGGCCTGCTGTGCGTGGGGGTGGCACTGGCTGGCTACTGGGTCCCGCTGGCCAAGGACAATCTGCACGATCCGGAGAGTCCGGCCATCGGCGTGCTGCAGGAACCGGCCGAAGCGCTTTCGCGGCTGCCGCCGAATCCGGCCGGCAACCAGGTGGATTGGGTCAAGGCACTGGAAGAGGGTGTGATCCGGCCGCGCACCAACCTGCGCCCCGAGACCAAGGTGCGGATCCGCGAGACCACGGTGCTGATGAAGAACACGGGCGAAATGCCGATGGTGCGCTTTCCCCACCGGCCGCATACCCTGTGGCTGGATTGCAAGAATTGCCACGAACGGTATTTCGTCTCCAAGGCGGGCGCCAATCCCATCAACATGTACAAGATTCTGCAGGGGGAATACTGTGGCCGGTGTCATGGGGCCGTGGCCTTTCCCCTGACCGAATGTAACCGTTGTCACAGCGTGCCGCGTAAAGAGGCGCGACCCTGAAGGCATGAGGAGCATGACATGGCGGCAGCGATGCGGGCGGACCTTGGGGATGCTGGTTCTGTGTCTGGCGAGCCTGCCGGTGGCCGCCGAATACGGTGACGTGATTCTGAACCGGCGCGCCGAGGCCGAAGGGATGCCGCCGGTGATTTTTCCGCACTGGTTCCACCGGATCCGGTTCCGCTGCAAGGTCTGCCACTTCGAACTGGGATTCGAAATGCGCGCCGGCAGCAACGACGTGACCATGCAGGAGATCATCGACGGCAAGTTCTGTGGCATGTGCCACAATGACGAAATCGCCTGGGGCACGGAAAACTGTTTCCTCTGCCATTCGGGAAAACCGGGCCTCAAGAGCGGCATTCGCGGCGGCCATTCCACCAAGGGGCCGGGGATCTGGTAATCATGGGAGAGACACGCTTGACACGCATTCTTGCCCTTCTGCTGGCAGGGCTGTTCCTGTCCCAGTCGGCCTGCACCGCGACGCCGCCTGGCGGGGAAACCCCGGCCGACACGCCCCTGCAACCGTGGCGTGTGCTGCAGGCGGCGCCCGACACCCGGGGCCGCTTCGTGCAGCTGGCCCGTCCGGTGGCGGTGGCCGGCTGGCAGGATCAGATCTTCATCGCCGATGCCGGGCGGGGCGTCATCTATCGCTATGATCGCGCCGCCGATCGGCTCACGCCGTTTCACGTCCGTGCCCTCTCGCCGGACGTGCGCCTGCTGGCCAATGCCGCCGGCGAGCTGTACGTGACGGATCCGGATCAACGCCAGGTATTGCGGCTCGATGGCCAGGGGCGGGTGATCCAGCGTTTCCGCGACTTCAATCTCAACCGGCCGGTGGCCCTGTACGACGATCCCCGGGGCGGCCGGCTGCTGGTCCTGGACGGCCCCTACCAGCAGGTGCTTGCCTTCAACCGCCTTGGGCGGCTGGAGGAAATCATTCACCCCCGTGACGAAACCGGTCAGCCGCCGGGCGGCCTCATCGATTTGGTGGCGGACGGGACGCGTTTCTATCTGCTCGACGGGGCCCGGCGGGAAGTGCTGGTGGTGGATCGGCAGGGCCGTTTCGTGAGCCGTTTCGGGGCCGCGCGCCTGCGGCAACCGGTGGCGCTGGCGCGGGATTCCGCTGGCCGCCTCCTCGTCGCCGACGCTTTCGACAGCCGGCTGTGGATCTTTCCTGCCCGGCGGCCGGCCGGCACCCGCGCCCGGGTCATGATGCTCAATGCTTCGCGGATTCGGGATCTGGCCGTGCAGGCGGGCTGGCTGTTCGTTGCCGACGAGGGCATGGGCGCGGTGCACATCCTGCGCCTTGCGCCGCCGGTGGCAGAGGAGGCGCCGCCGTGACGCGGCTTTCGGCCTTCGCCCTGCTCGGCCTCCTGTTAGGCGGGCTGGCCGGCTGCGCCGGGCCCGGCGGCGGCCAGCCCGAAGCCCGGGACTTCCGGTTTCTGCACGCGGCGGCGGAGCGCTACTGGCCGGCGATGCCGGAGGTGCCCCGTTACCGCTGGGTCGGCGAGCTGATCGGGGAGGCCAACTTTGCCGAACGCCCTGTTGAGCGCAGTGCCCTGGGCACGGCCCTGCGCTGGCTGGCCGGTCTCGACGGCGAGGGCGAGGCGCCCAATCGTCTGCAACGCCCCCAGGGCGTCGCCGTGGATGCCGCCGGCCGGATCTACGTCAGCGACATCAGCCGCAAGGCCGTGCTGGTCTTCGATCCGGCGGGCGGACGCCTGGCGGTGTGGACCGAGGCGCGTCCCGGCGCCCCGTTCAAGGCGCCCGTCGGCGTGGCCCCGGACGGCGGTGGTGGGCTGCTGGTGGCCGATGCGGAGCTGGGCGCGGTGTTTCGCCTGGGGGCTGACGGGCGGCCCCGGGGCGTGATCGGGCGGGCCGACCTGGCGCGGCCCACGGGCGTGGCGCGGGATCCGCGCAGTGGGCGCATCTACGTGGCCGACACCCGCCGCCACCAGATCGTGATCTTCGACGCCGATGGGCGTTTTGTCGATCACTGGGGGCAGCCCGGCGACGAACCGGGCCGGTTCAACGCCCCCACCTATCTGGCCGTGGCCGAAGGGCGGCTCTACGTGGCCGACACGCTCAATTCGCGGATTCAGATCTTCGACACCCGGGATGGCCGCTGGCTGCGCACCCTCGGCCGCCGGGGCCTGTACGTGGGCAACTTCGAGCGGCCCAAGGGCGTGGCGGTGGATGACGAGGGCAACGTCTACGTGGTCGAGTCCTACCGGGATCATCTGCTGATCTTCGACGGGCGGGGGCGCTTCCTGTTGCCCATCGGCGGCACCGGCGCGGGCCTCGGCCAGTTCTTCCTGCCGGCGGGCGTGACGGTGGATCGGCACAACCGGATCTACGTGGCCGACATGTTCAACGGCCGGGTGGCGGTGTTCCAGTATCTGGGAGGACGGCTGTGAAGGGGATACGTCGATTCCTGTGGGGGCTGGGTCTGCTGCTGGCGGCGGGCGCAGGCCAGGCGGCGCGGATCCCCGATATCGCCAACACCCCCCACAACCTTTCCAACACCGGGCCGGGGCCGGTGACCGCCCTGTCCGAGTCCCGGATCTGCGTGTTCTGCCACACGCCGCACAATGCCGAGAGCGCGCCGGGCGCCCCTCTGTGGAACCGCCAGCTGTCCGGCGCCACCTACAGCACCTACAGTTCCACCTCCATGGATGCCGTGGGCCTCGATCAGCCGGCGGGCAGTTCCAAGCTGTGCCTGTCGTGTCACGACGGCACCCTGGCCCTGGGCACCGTCAACGTGCTCAACGGCCAGCAGAACGTGACCATCGATCTGCAGGGCACCGCCGCCGACGGCACCCTGCCCGAAGGCAGCGGCGCCAACACCGGTTTCACCCGCCGCCTCGGCATCGATCTGACCAACGACCATCCCATCTCCTTCACCTACGACAGCACCCTGGCCGCCGCCGACGGCGAACTGCGGGATCCGGCCCTGGTGAGCCACATCGCCAACCGCCAGGCCGGCACCAACACCCGCCCGCCGGTGCCGCTGGAGAACGACCAGATGCAGTGCGTGAGCTGCCACGATCCGCACATTCGCGACACCGATGCCACCCTGAACATCAAGTTCCTGCGCCTGAACCGCTTCCAGAAGGCCGCGCCCGGCGGCGGCGATTTCGACCAGGCCAACGACATCGTCTGTCTCGCCTGCCATGACAAGCTGGGCCAGGCCTGGTCGCTTTCGGCCCACGCCGATCAGAGCGTGGCCGACGAAATCTACACCGCCACGGCCGCCACCCAGCGCGACTTCCCGGCCGGCACCCAGGTCTGGCAGGCGGCCTGCCTCAACTGTCACGACACCCACACCGTGCCCGGTTCCCGGCGCCTGCTGCGCGAGGGCGTGGACAGCACCACCGTGCCCAAGACCGCCTCGCTGCCGGCCATCGAGGAAACCTGCTACCAGTGCCATTCGCCCGACGGCGGTGTGCTGCAGGGGCAGGGCACCGCCGGTTTCCCGGTGCCCGACATCAAGAGCGATTTCCTGCTGGCCCGGCGCATGCCCATCACCAATGCCGATCAGCCCGCCGGCGAGGAGCGGCACGACATCCGCGACGCCGACTTCACCGAAAGCCCCGCCACCCTCGGCAAGGGCAACCTGACCAACCGCCATGTGGAGTGCACCGACTGCCACAACCCCCACCGGCTGATGAAGAACCAGTTGTTCAACGGCACCGCCGGCAACGCGGTGGGCACCCACGAACACGACCCGGCGGTGCAGCATAGCAACATCGCCTCGGGCGTGTTGCGCGGCGGCTGGGGTGTCGAGCCCATCTACGGCGCCACCACCTGGGGCAGCCTGCCCAGCGGCTACCAGGTCAAGCGGGGCGATGGCGGCATCGGCGCTTCCACCGCGGTGAGCAGCAGCTACCTGACCCGCGAATACCAGTACTGCCTCAAGTGCCACTCGGACTACGCCTACGACACTCCGCCGTTTCTCGGCGAGTCGGGTGGCGGCACACCGGCTGGCACCAACCAGGTCACCCGTTACACCAACCAGGCCATGGAGTTCCAGCCACCGGCCGCCGACAAGGGCGAGCCCGGCGGCAACCACCGCAGCTGGCATCCGGTGCTCGACAATACGGGCCGCGATCTCGCAGCCCGCGGCGGCGCCAGCGCCGGCCTGTTTCTCTCGCCCTGGAACGGCGGCGGGGGCAGTTACATCGGCAACCTCACCATGTACTGTACCGATTGCCACGGCTCCGACACCGCGCCGGGCACCGTGGAACCCAACGGCGGGCCCGATGGTGCCCCCTGGGGGCCGCACGGCTCCAGCAACAACTTCCTGCTCAAGGGCAACTGGGACAACGAAACGGGCACCGGCCGCCAGGGCGATCTGTGCTTCAAGTGCCACAACTACGACGATTACGCCAACCCCAACAACACCGCGCCCAATCAGAGCGGTTTCCGTGCCGCCAGTGGCGGTGGCGGGGGTGGCGGCATGGGCGGTGGCGGCGGGATGTGTGGCCTGAGTTTCCGCAGCACCAACCTGCACATCGGTCATGCGGCACGGATCGGCCGCATGGAATGTTCCTGGTGCCACACCATGGTGCCCCACGGCTGGCGCAACAAGGCCCTGCTGGTAGACATCAGCCAGGAAGGCGCCACTGCGCCCTATGACAACGGGCCTTACTACCTGGATGCCATGCTCGGCGGTGGCGGCCCGGTGAACTGGCAGCCCAGCGGCAACTGGAGTTCGGCCGACTGTGGGGGGCGCTTCTGGATGCGCAGTACCTGCAGCAATCCACCCTGAGGTGTCATGAGTGCCGTGATGCAGGAACGCGCGTGGTGGGTTTCGGTCGGTTCCCTGAAGCTGACCCTGGCCATCTTCGTGCTGTTCGCCGTGCTGGTGGTGGCGGTGTATCTCGTCAACCGGCTGGACGGCTGGGTGCTGGCCGTGCCCTTCGGCCTGTTCGCGCTGAACCTGCTGGCGGCCATCACCACCAACCCGGCCTTTCGCCGCCAGGGTGGCCTGCTGGTGTTTCACCTGGCCCTGCTGATGCTGGTGATCCTGCTGGCCGTCAGCCGGCTCACCTACCTGCGCGGGCAACTGGAGATCACCGAAGGGGAATGGTTCGACGGCACCCTCACCGGGCGCGATGCCGGCCCCCTGCACCCCGACACGATAAGTGCCGTGCGCTTTCGCCAGTTGCCGTTCACCATCGAATACCACCCGGGCCGCGAACGGGGGCGCACCCTCAGCCGCGTGGCCTGGCTGGATGCCGGGGGGCGGTTGCAGGAAGGGGTGATCGGCGATCACCATCCACTGGTGATCGACGGTTACCGTTTCTACACCACCCACAACAAGGGCTTCGCCCCCCTGTTCCGCTGGCAGCCGGCCGACGGTGGTCCGGCGCGAACCGGCTCGGTGCATCTGCCGAGCTATCCGGCCCACGAATACCGGCAGGCCCTGGCGTGGACGCTGCCGGGCACCGGCCACCGCCTCTGGACCCTGCTGGAGATGGACGAAGTGGTGCTGGATCCGGCGCGGCCCTCGCGCTTTCGCCTGCCGCGCGACTACCGGCTGGTGCTGCGTGCCGACGGGCAGCGCCACGTGCTGCGGCCGGGGGATCGGGTCACGCTGGCCGACGGCACCCTGACTTTCCTCGGCCTGCGCCAGTGGATGGGTTACACGGTGTTCTACGACCGCACCATTCCCTGGCTGCTGGCCGCCTGCGTGGTGGCGGTGCTGGGCATGGGCTGGCATTACTGGCGCAAGTGCGCCGCGCGCCCCTGGCGGGCGGAAGAAGACGACGACTGAAGAGGTAGCGACGTGGAACGGGAAATCCAGCTTCTGTGGACCGCCGTGGTGCTGTACGTGCTGGCCGGCGCCCTGGCCATCGTGGCCGTGATCTTCGGCAGGAAGCCGGAGAAGACCCTCCAGGGGCTCCTCTGGAGCGGCCTGCTGGCGCATGGCCTGGCCATCGGCCATCGCTGGATCCGGCTCGACCACGGCCCCTACATCACCATGCACGAGATCCTCTCCAGCGGCGTGTTCGGCCTGCTGTTCATCTATGCCCTGGCCTACTGGCGCTACCGTCCCATCCGCCCCACCGCCGCGGTGGTGCTGCCGCTGATGTTCATCATGGCCGGCTGGATGGTGCTCACCGATCCCAAGGATGCCTACGTGCCCCCCACCTACGACACCACCTGGCTGGTGATCCACATCCTCTTCGGCAAGGTGTTCATGGGCGGCGTGTTCGTGGCCCTGGGCATGGCCGGCGTGATCCTGCTGCGCCGCAGCGCCTTCGGCCAACGACGCTTCGCCAGCCTGCCGAGCGATCGCCGGCTCGACGATCTGGCCTACCGCTTCATGATGCTGGCCTTCATCTTCGATACCCTGATGCTGATCGCCGGCGCCATCTGGGCCCAGGACGCCTGGGGCCGCTACTGGGCCTGGGATCCGCTCGAGACCTGGGCCTTCATCACCTGGCTGGTGCTGGGCTTCGCCCTGCATCTGCGGGTCACCCTCCGGCCCTCGCCGCAGCGCGGCGCCTGGCTGGTGGTGGCCGTGTTCGTGCTCGGCTTCCTCACCTTCTACGGGGTGCCCTTCGTCAGCCAGGTGCCGCACCAGGGAGCCGTCTAGCATGAACGCCTGGCCCGAACTGCCCGTCCCCGCCGGTGAGCGCCGCCGCCTGGCCCTGGCCTGGCTGGTCCTGGCCCTGACCGCCCTGGCCATCTCCACCCTGTTTGCCCTGTTGCTGGTGGTGGCGCGCACGCCGTTCATCGCCCACTGGCTGGCGCCCGATTTCTTCCGCAGCGCCCTGGTGATGCACGTCAACCTGGCGGTCACGGTCTGGTTCCTGGCCTTCGCCGGCCTCTGGTGGAGTCTCACGGGCGGGGCGCGGCACGCCCGGGCGGGCTGGCTGGCCTGGGCGCTGGCGGTGGGCGGTGTGTGCCTGCTGTTGCTGGCGCGCCTGCTGGGCGAGCACCAGGCGGTGCTCAGCAACTACGTGCCGGTGATCGATGGCCCGGTCTTTCTCGGCGGCCTGGGGCTGTTCCTCAGCGGGATCGGCGTGATGGCGCTGCGGGCCCTGACCGGCACCGGCCGCGGGGTGGCGGCCGGCCCCCGTCAGGCGGCGGTGATCACCCTGCTGGCGCTGGGCGTGCTGCTGGCCACGATCCTGCTGCGGCCCGGGCGCGATTTCGAGAATCTGTTCTGGGGCGGGGGGCATCTGCTGCAATTCACCCACCTGCTGCTGATGCTCACCGCCTGGGCAGTGCTGGCGGGCCGGGCGCGGCTGCCGGCGCCGCGCCTGCGCCTGGCGGGGCTGTTTGCCATGGCGGCCCTGCCGGCCCTGTTCGCCCCCCTGATCGTGGTGCTCCTGCCGCCGGCCAGCGAAGCCTGGCGGGCGGCCTGGACCGAGCTGATGCGCTGGGGCAGCTGGCCGGTGGCCGCCGCCCTCGGGGCCTGGCTGCTGGGACGCCTGGGGCGGCGCCCCGGCGCGCTTGCCGATCCCTCCTGCAACGCCCTGCTGCTCTCCATCCTGCTGTTCGCGGCCGGCCTCGTGGCCGGGGCCATGATCCGCGAAGACAACGTGGTGGTGACCGCGCACTATCACGGCACGGTGGGGGCCGTCACGCTGGCCTTCATGGCCATCACCCACCTGCTGCTGGCGCGCCTGGGCCTTGCCGCGGCGCCGGCCCGTCAGGTGCGGCGCCAGTTGCGCCTCTACGGGGTCGGCCTGTTGCTGCTGGTCGGCGGCTTGCTGTGGTCGGGACTGCATGGCGTGCCGCGCAAGACCCCGGGCACGGCCGTGCTCGAACAGGTCCAGGAATGGGCCGGGATGCTGCTGATGGGCATCGGCGGTTTCATCGGCCTGGCGGCGACCCTGTGGTTCCTGTGGCTGGTGTTGCGGCCCCTGTGGCCGGCCCGCAGCCACATGGTTGCGGCGGGCCGCATGGAGGAAGCCGGATGAGGCGCGAACGCCGGCTGTGGCCCGCCGTCATCGGCGCGTGGCTGGCCCTGCTGGCGGTGGCCTGCCAGCGCCCGCCCGCGGGGCCGGCTGCCGAAGGCACGGCCTTTCCGCCGCTCATCGTGCGCGGCGCGCAGGGCCAGCCCGTGCCCTGGCCGTTGCCGCCGGCACGCCTGCGGCTGGTGAACGTGTGGGCGGTCTGGTGTCCGCCCTGCCGGCAGGAGATGCCGGATCTGCAGCAACTGGCTGACACCCTGGGCCGGGAGGGCATCGTGGTGACCACCCTGGCGGTGGAGGAGGATCCGTTCCTGGTCAAGGAGTTCCTGCGCCGCCATCGCCTGCGCCTGCCGGTGGCCCTGATCGACCAGAGGCGCGCCGAGCTGCGCCTCGGCGTCCATGACTATCCCCTCACCCTGCTCGTCGACGGCGAGGGCGTGATCCGCCTGCGCCTGCACGGCGCTCTCGACTGGCAGGATCCCGGCATGCGGGCCCTGCTGCGCGATCTGGCCGCCGGCCGGCGCGTGTCCGCCGAGCGGCGCGAGCGGATCATCGCCGAAGCCCGCCGCCGTTTCCTGCGCCGCGGGCGGTCGCCGGGGGCGGAGTCATGAGCGGGGCCCTGTCCAGGTCGCGGCGGCATGACGTGCGCTGGGGCGCCGCGGCGCTCACCCTGGTGCTGATCCTGGGCGTGGGATGGCTGGTCCGGGGCCTGCCCGGCAAGCCGCCGTCCGCCACAGAGGAGGGGTTCGATGTCACCCGGCACATGCAGGCCCAGCGCGTGGCTACCCGGTTTCGCGAGGCCGTCAACCTTCAGCACACGGGCCAGCCGGAGAAGGCGCTGACCGTCTGGGAAGACGTGCTCGCGCTGGCCCCGTCGCTGCCCGAGGCGTGGGTGAACCGGGGCTTCGTGCTGCTCGATCTGGACAGGCACGGCGAGGCTGAAGCCGCTTTCCGCCAGGCCATCGGCCTGCGCCCGGTCCAGGCCAACGCCCACTACGGCCTGGCCCTGGCCCTGGCCGCTCAGGCGCGCTTCACCGAGGCGCAAGCGGCCATGCGGATCTTTCTGCGTCACTCCGGGCCGGGCGACCCCTGGCTCGCCAAGGCCCACAAGCTGCTCGAGCAGTGGCAGCCGGAGAATTGCGAAACCCCGGCGCCGCCGGCCGATGGCCAATAGCGGGGCAGGCGAGTGGGTTATTGCAAACACGAAAACTTGACCCGGCGCAAGAACGCGGCCGGGTTGTCATGACACAGTATGCGTTGGGAGTACGTACAGCTTGGATGGCAAGCCGCCGGGAAACCGGCCTGCCCACCCGACAGGCCCCGGCCGGGCCGAGGAAGATCGACCATGGACGCGCGCAACTGGCAAGACGGACAGGCACCGATGCAGCGGCGCATCTCCCTGCGCCTGAAGGCCTATCTCACCTATGGCACGTTGCTGGCCTTCGCCATCCTGCTGGCGATATTCGTGTTCTACCAGAAGAATCTCCTGCTGCGCGAGTTCGGCACGCTGCAGGCGGCCTACGCCCGGGAATTGCAGCTGCACGAGATGGAGGCGCGGCTGCTGGGCGAGATCGAGTCCCATGTCCTGAACACCGACAACCTGCGCAATCCCGGCGGACGGGAGCATCTGCAACGGCACCTGCAGCGTTACCAGGAGATGCTGCAGCGCGAGATCCGTCCCCTGTTTCCGGGCGCCGCCGCCGCGCAGGAACTGGAGACGGCCCTGCAGGCCGCCGCCGCAGATCCTTCCCCCGAGCGTCTCGCGCGTTTCGCTGCGGCGCAGTCGCGTTTCCTCGCCGAACTGCGCGCGGCGCTTGGCCGCAGTGCCGAACATCGCCAGCAACTGGTGGAAAACTATCGCGAGCGCAGCAACCGGGCGGCGCTCATCGCCCTGTCGCTGGGGCTCGGGGTGCTGACCTTTCTCGGCCTCATCACCCGCCTGTTCTTCAGGCGCCTGAGCCAGGATCTGCACATGCTCACCCACACCAGCATGGCCGTGGCCCGGGGTGAGCGCGAAGTGGAACTGCCGGTGGAGCGCACCGACGAAGTCGGCGAACTGGCCCGGGTGATCTGCCGCCTGGCCCGGGATCTGCGCCAGCAGGAACACGATCTGGAGATCGAGCGGCAGAAGACCTTCCACCAGGAGAAGATGGCCTCCATCGGCCGCCTGGCGGCCGGCATCGCCCACGAAGTGGGCAATCCCATCGCGGCCATCTCGGGGCTGGTTAAGGACATCATCGAAGCCCGGGAGACCGGCCAGTGCCCTCTGCTCGAGCCGGAAGACGAATGCAAGCTGCGCATGGTGCTCGAGCACGTGCAGCGCCTCAGCCACATTACCCACCAGATCTCCGAAATCGCCCAGCCCCAGTCTTCCGACAGCAGCCTGGTGGATCTCAACGGCCTGGTGCGCAGCACCACCAACCTCATGCGCTACGACGAACGCTGGAAGAACATCGCTCTGCGCCTGGATCTGGACAAGCGCCTGCCGGCCATCAACGCCGTCTCGGATCAGATCACCCAGGTGATCATGAATCTCCTGGTCAACGCGGCCGACGCCCTGGAATCCGCCCAGCCGCGAGCGCCCTGTGTCTGCATCAAGACCGGGCGGGTGCACGATCACGTGTTCTTCGTGGTCGAGGACAACGGCGAAGGCATGTCGTCCGACGTGCTGGCCAAGGCCAAGCAGGCGTTCTTCACCACCAAGCGCACGGGCAAGGGCACCGGCCAGGGACTGACCCTGTGCAACGCCATCGTCGAGGCGCACGGCGGGCGCATGGAAATCCACAGTACCCCGGGCAAGGGCACCCGGGTCTTCGTCTATCTGCCCGTGGAACGGGCGCTGCTGGAGGAGGGAGAGGCATGACGCGTGCGCGCATCCTGGTGGTCGACGACGAACTGGCCATTCGCCAGGTGCTGGCCAGCAACCTGCGCAAGGCGGGTTACGACGTGGAGGAGCTGGGCGAAGCGCCCGCGGCCCTGGAGCGGATGCAGGCGGGCGACATCGACATCGCCATCTGCGACATCCGCATGCCGGAGATGAGCGGCATCGATCTGCTGCGCGCCGTGCAGCAGGCCGGCATCGATACCACCTTCCTGCTGGTCACCGCCCATGCCTCGCTCGACACGGCCATCGAGGCCATGCGCCTGGGCGCCTTCGACTATCTCACCAAGCCGGTGCGCACCGAGGAGGTGCTGCACCAAGTCAAGCAGATCGTGGACCTGCGGGGGTTGCGCAACGAGAACCGCCTGCTGCGAACCCTGGTGCTGCTGGAGAAGGACGAAAGCTGTCAGTTCGAATCGCCGGCGATCCGGCAGATCGACAAGCTGATCGGCAAGGTGGCGCCCACCGATTCCACCGTCCTCATCACCGGCGAGAGCGGTACCGGCAAGGGCGTCACCGCACGGCGCATCCATGCCCTCAGTCACCGGGCCGAGGCGCCGTTCATTCCCGTCAACTGCGGTTCGATTCCCGAGAACCTGATCGAGAGCGAGCTGTTCGGCCATGTGAAGGGCGCCTTCACCGGCGCCGAGCGGGCCAAGAAAGGCCTGTTCGTCGAAGCCGACCGGGGCACCCTGTTTCTCGACGAAATCGGCGAACTGCCCCTGCACCTGCAGGTGAAACTGCTGCACGTGATCGAAAGCCAGCAGATCCGGCCGGTGGGCGGCGAACGGTTCCGCAAGGTGGACGTGCGCATCATCGCCGCCACCAACCGGGAGCTGGACAGGATGGTCGAGGCGGGGACCTTCCGCGAGGATCTGTATTTCCGCCTGAACGTCTTCCACATCCACATTCCGCCCCTGCGGGAGCGGCGCGAGGACATCCGCAAGCTGATCCGCTTCCTGCTCGAGCGGGACGCCGAGCGTTTCGCCAAGGGGCGCACGTTGCGGCTGACGCCGGAGGCCGAGAGCCTGCTTTTGGCCTACGACTGGCCCGGCAACGTGCGGGAAGTGGAGAACGTCATCGATCGCGCCCTGATCCTGGCCGAGGACGAACTGATCACCATCGGCGATCTGCCCGAGACCATCACCGCGCTGGCCGACGATCACCTGCCCGAACCGCCGCAAAACGGCCGGCTCACCCTGCGCGAACAGGTGCGGCTCTATGAGCGCAGCCTGATCATGCGCGCGCTGGAAGAGGCCAAGGGCGATCGTTCGCTGGCCGCCCGCAACCTGGGGATCGGCCAGTCGACCCTGTATCGCAAACTGGACGAATACGGCGACGGCCGCTGAGCCGCGCCCGCTCGAAGGGGAGAAACCACGCCATGCCGATACCACGCCATCTCGTCATCGCGCTGTTGCTCTGCGCCCTGGGCGTCCTGCCCGCCCGGGCCGCCGATCCGGTGCGGGGCCAGGACCTGTTCCTGCAGCACTGCATGAGCTGCCACGCGCCGGGTCGGCCGATGCCCGGCGCGCCCGATTTCACCCAGGGACAGAAGCTGTTCCAGCCCGACGGCGTCCTGCTGGAGAAGATCCGCGACGGCGTCGATGCCATGCCCGGCTACCGTGGCATCCTCGACAACACGATGATCCTCGACGTCATCGCCTACATGAGAACCCTGCAATGAAAACCTGCCTGTTGCGAAACCTGTTCCCCCTGCTGCTCGCGGCGCTGGCCCTGGCGGCCTGCGACCGCCCGCCGACCGAAGCGCCGGCCACGAAAACCGGCAAGACGGTGGATCTGGCCGAACCGGCGCCGCCGCCCTGGCGGGTGGCCGACACCTTCCGTGTGGGCGACAGCGTCTTCGTCCGCTCCCTGGCGGTGGAGCCGGCCACCAACAGCCTCTGGGTGGGCACCTCGGTGGGCGTGCTGCAGATCGATCTCGAGACCTACGCCATGCGCAACACCTTCACCCGCAAGGAAGGGCTGGCCAACGAATACGTCTTCGCCATCGGCATCGATCCGCAAGGGTACAAGTGGTTCGGCACCAACGGCGGCGGCGTTTCCCGTTACAAGGCTGGCCAGTGGAAGACCTTCTTTCCCCTGCACGGCCTGGCCGACTACTGGATCTATGCCTTCACCGCCCAGCGCGACGGCAGCTGGTGGATCGGCACCTGGGCCGGTGCCAACCGCTACGATCCGAAGACCGGCGAATTCACCACCTACGTGCGGGAACTCGTCAACGAATGGGTCTACGGCCTCGACGTGGACAGCCGGGATCGGGTGTGGTTCGGCACCGAAGGCGGGATCAGCATGTTCGACGGCAAGCAGTGGCACAGCTGGACCCACGCCGACGGGCTCGGCGCGCCCAACCACGACAACCTGCCGCCCAGCCGCAACACCGGCCTTGGCACCCGCAGCCGCCACGATCTCAGCCTGATGCGCCAGGGCAAGGAGACCTACAACCCCAATTACGTGTTCGCCGTCTGGGTGGACCCGCAAGACGTGGTCTGGGCCGGCACCTGGGGCGGCGGGGTGAGCCGCTACGACGGCCGGCGCTGGACCAGCCTCTCCACCCGCGACGGCCTGGCCGGCAACGTGGTCTACAGCATCGTCCAGGGCGAGGACGGGGTGTTCTGGTTCGGCACCGACAAGGGGATCAGCCGCTACGACGGCCAGACCTGGCAAACCTTCGACCGCAACACCGGCCTGCTCGACAACCATGTCTATTCCCTGGCCATCTCTCCCGACGGGGATGTGTGGGCCGCCACCAAGGGGGGCGTCAACCGGCTCAGCCGCCGGGCGCCCGTTCCGCATCCAACAACGAGGTAAGCTGACGTGAACAACAAGACCGTGGGGATCTTCATCGTGGCGCTTCTGGCCGTGGCCGCCGGCGCCTACTGGCTGGGCAGCCGTCAGGCCGCGAGCCCGGCCCCGGCCCCGAAGCAGAGCGCCGCAAGATCGATGCCGGCGAAAACCCTCGCCGAGGGGGCGCCGCACGCGGCGCTCGATTTCACCCACTTCCGGGTCGGCAACCGCAACGTCAAGGCCATTCTGGCCGACGGCGACGAGATCTGGATCGGCACCTCCGGCGGCGTGATCCGCTACAACCGCAAGACCGATCAGCACCGCATGTACACCACCAAGACCGGCGGCGCGCTGCTCTCCAACGGCATCTTCCACCTGAGCAAACTGGGCGAGAAGATCTTCGTCGGCACCTACGGCGGCGGCCTGTCCATCTACGACAAGCAGACCGACAAATGGGCGATCCTCAACATCCCCGACGGCCTGGGCGACGCCTTCGTCTATGACGTGCTGGCCATGCCCAATGGCGACATCTGGGTGGCCACCTGGTCCGGCGTCAACCGCGTGGTGGGCGGCGATCTGCACGACCGTAGCAAGTGGGAACTGTACACGGTGGAGAATACTGGCGGCGGCCTGCCCAACGACTGGGTCTACGGCCTCGCCGCCGGCAAGCACGGCGACGTGTGGCTGGCCACCGAAGGCGGCCTGGCCCATTACGACCAGGGCCAGTGGCAGAACTGGAACCATGCCAGCGGGCTCGGCGCCGACTACGAGAAGGTCAAGGCCGACATCCGCTTCGCCAACGATCCGGCCCGCGTCTCCAGCCACCACGCCACCCAGAAGAAGGAGCAGGGGCTCGAAGGCGTGAACATCGCCTACAACCCCAACTACATCGTGGCCCTGTGGGTGGCTGACGACGGCAGCGTCTGGGTCGGCACCTGGGGCGGCGGCCTCGGCCACTTCGACGGCAAGACCTGGACCAATTACACGGTGGCCGACGGCCTGCCCGCCAACCACATCTTCATGCTCCACGGCGACGACCAGGGCAACCTCTGGATCGGCACCAGCAACGGCCTGTCCCGCTTCGACGGCAAGACCTTCCGCAACTACGGCGTGGCCGACGGCCTGTTCTCGGCCAACGTCTTCTCCATGGACATCGACGCGGACGGCGAATTCTGGATCGGCAGTTACGGCGGCGTGACCCGGATCCGCGGCTTCTGAAACGCCACTTTTCCTGTGGTATTATGCGCCTCTGCAGGCCGGCCTCCGGGCCGGCCGCCAGGTCTCGATCACGTCTTCGGAGGTTGCATGAAAACCGGTTGTCCGAACGCATTCGTGGCTGGCGCCATTTTCTTCCTCCTGGCCGCCCAGTCTGCCGCCGCGCCCCGCAGCGATCTCGCCGCCCGCTTCGCCCGCATCCAGGCCGATCCGGCGCGTCTCCAGGCGGCCTTCGAGGCCGGCCGCGAACGGGCCACCCTGTGCAGCGTCTGCCACGGCGAAGACGGCAACAGCCGCAAGCCCGACGTGCCCAACCTGGCCGGCCAGAATCCCCACTACCTCTGGAAGCAGATCGACAACTTCGCCACCGGCCGGCGCAAGAACTTCGTCATGCAGGCCCTGGCCAAGGACTTCACTGACGAGGACAAGCTCAACCTGGCCATCTATTTCTCGTCCAATACGCCCCGCACCGCCCGCCCCGACCCGCGGCTCGCCCCCCGCGGCGCGAAACTCTTCCGCCAGCACTGCGCCGCCTGCCACGGCCCCGACGGGCACGGCACCCACGACTACGCCCGTCTCGCCGGCCAGCGCCGCGCATACCTGATCGCCACCCTCACCGCCTTCCGCGACGGCAACCGCAAACGCCGCAGCAACATCATGTCCGCCCAGACCCGCGACCTCACCGATCAGGACATCGCCGCCCTCGCCGCCTACCTCAGCGCGCTTGAGTGACGAGGGCGCCCGATCCTACCGGTGGCACGAACCCCTGTAGGAGCGGCGCAAGCCGCGACCAGCCATCAACATCTCGTTGCCCTTTGCAGCCGTCAGAATACGGCATACCAAAACAATGCCCGCCACCGGGCCCGGCCTGCGCTGCAGGGTTTCGGGAACACGCCCTGGATTCATCGCGGCTCGCGCCGCTTCTACCGGTGGCACGAACCCCTGTAGGCGCGGCGCAAGCCGCGACCAGCCGCCAACTTCTCGTATCCCCTTGCAGCCGTCAGAATACGGCATACCAAAACAATGCTCGCCACCGGCCCCGGCCTGCGCTGCAGGGTTTCGGGAACACGCCCTGGATTCATCGCGGCTCGCGCCGCTCCTACCGATGGCACAAACCCCTGTAGGAGCGGCGCCCCCGCCGCGACCCCCGCTACCGCTTCAACCGAACACCGCCCGCGCCTCGAACACCGGCCCGTCCACGCATACCCGCTGCATGCGCGCGCCGTCCTCGGTCTGCACTTCCACCACGCAGCCGGCGCAGCCGCCCACGCCGCAGGCCATGAACTCCTCCAGCGAGACCTGACAGGGCAGATCGTATTCCCGGGCCAGGGCCGCCACCGCCTCGAGCATGGGGTGGGGCCCGCAGGAGAACACCTCCACCTCGGCCCGCTGCGCCGCATCCAGGGCATCGAGCCAGCGCCGGGCCAGATCGGTCACGTAACCCTCGAAGCAGCCCGGATAGCCCTGCAGGCTGGCCAGCCTGCAGGGAATGTTCCATTCCTCCACCAGCGGCAGGGTGGCGATGACCCCCTCGGGGATCCCCGGCACCAGGAATTCCGAAGGCTGCATGCGGAAGGGAAAGGGCACCTCGGAGCCGAGGATCATCAGGGGCCTGAAATCGGGATGCTGGCGGCGGATCTCGTCGGCCAGAAAGACCATCGGCGGCATCCCCACCCCGCCGCCGATGAGCAGCGGCCGCGGCCGTTCCGAATGCAGCGCGAAGGGCCGGCCGATGGGCCCGAGCACACTCAGCGTCTCGCCCACCTGCCGTTCGGCCAGAAGCGCCGTGCCCTCGCCGAACACCTTGAACAGAAACTCCACCTCCCCTGCGGCCTCGTGCACCCGCAGGATCGACACGGGCCGCCGCATGGGCCGCAGGGGATGCACCGTGATGTGGGCGAAACTCCCCGCCCGGGCCGTGGCCGCCATCTTCGGCGCCTTCACCTTCAGCCAGTATTGATCCCCCTCCCACGCCACGCGTTCGAGAATTTCGGCCTCTTCGAGAAAGATGGTGTCACGGTGTGTGGTCATGGGCAGGCTCCGGGTAGGGATGCCGGAATTATACGTGACTTCGTCACCGACACGTGAGGGGGCGGCAGGCCAAGCTGGGACATCGCACAAACCGAAACGAGGAGACCGTCATGTTTTACTGCATCCGTTCGGGTCTGTTGGCCCTCTTGTTGTTCCTTCCGCCTCTCTCGCAGGCCGCCGTCTTCGACACGGAGAATCTCGAACAGGCGCTGACGAGCCTGCAGGCCGGTGGGGAGACCCTGCTGGCCACGATGGAGAGTCTGACACTCACTCCCCTGACCCTCGGCAGTCAGTTGTCGGCAGTGGAGAACGATCTCGAGGCTCTGCGCGACGGCATCGCCGTTCAATTCGCCAGTGTGGATGCCGCCCGCGCTGCCGGTTCCACGGTTGCGCTTGACGCCGAACTGCTGGCGCTGTTGCAGAACCTGGCTGGCCAGAGCGCTGCCTTGGCCCAGGGGCTTCTCGGTTTGGCGGAACAGGTCAGTGTCCTGTCCGCCACCACCGCGAGCACGACCATCGTTACTGCGGCCTACACCCTTTTGCGCCTGTCGGACGACATCGGCACCATGGCCGACCGCATTCTGGAAATGGCCGACAAGATTCTGGTGATGGCCGACAACATTGGCCTGATGGCCGATCGCATCCTCGCCACCCAGATCATCCAGAACACCAACATCGCCCTGGTGGTGGACGCCACCCTGCAGACACAGCGCAATGCCATCACCCTGATCGCCCTGTTCACCTGACACGGATGTCAGAGGCGAATCAGGCCGCATGCCATCCGACATCATCGCGGCTTGCGCCGCTCCCACAGCCGGTGAACGAAGGGTTCTCTCTCCTGCCGGGGGGATGACTGCAAGGATGCGGGAAGTAGGCGAAGCAGGATGCCAGAGCCGAGGGACAGGGTGAGGGGGAACGGCGAAGCCGGCAATTCGTCGGTTCCGCTACGCTTGAACCGACTTACGGGGTTCCCGGAACCGTAGGCCGGTTCAAGCGTAGCGGAACCGGCATGGCAACTGATCGAACGAAGGGTCCCCTCTCCCCTTTGGGGAGACGACCGCAAGGAGGCGGGAGGTAGGGCGAAGCAGGAGCCAGAGCCGAGGGACAGGGTGAGGGGAAAAATCGCCTATTCAGAATTGAAATCGTACACCACTTTCCCTTCCAGCAGCGTGTAGAGCACCTGGCCCCGCAGCTCCCAGCCGTCGAAGGGGGTGTTCTTGCCGGCGCTGAGGAAGGCCGAGCCGTCCACCCGCCAGGGCTGGCGGGGGGCGTAGAGGCAGATGTCGGCGCGCAGGCCGGGCTGGAGGCGGCCGCAGTCGTCCAGACCCAGGATGGCGGCGGGTTCATGGGTGAGCTTGCCGAGCACCGTGGGCAGATCGGCGATGCCGTCTTCCACCAGGCGCAGGGCCAGGGGTAGCAGGGTTTCCAGCCCCGAGATGCCCGGTTCGGTTTCGGGGAAGGGCGCCAGCTTGGCATCGGCGTCGTGGGGCTGGTGGTCGGAGCAGATGGTGCTGATGGCGCCGCGGGCCACGCCCTCGCGCAGGCCGTCGCGATCCCGCTCGGTGCGCAGGGGCGGCAGCACATGGGCGCGGCTGTCGAAGTCGCCGATGTCCATTTCGGTCAGGTGCAGGTGATGGGCGGTGGTGCCCATGCTCACCGGCAGGCCGTCGTGGCGGGCGCGGGCCACCATCTGCACCGCATGGGCGGTGGACAGATGGCAGAAATGGGCGCGCACCCCGGTCTGTTCGATCAGCATCAGCTCGCGGGCCACGGCCACCGTCTCGGCGGCGTCGGGAATGCCGGGCAGGCCCAGGCGGGTGCTCATCACGCCCTCGTGCACGCAGCCACCCTGGGAGAGGCTGGCGTCGTCGGCATGCAGAAACACGGTCATGCGACAGCTCGCGGCGTATTCCATGGCCCGGCGCATCACCCGCGTGCTGGTCACCGGCCGGCAGGCGTTGGAGACGCCCACGCAATGGCCCTGATCCCGCAGCAGGGCCATCTCGGCGAGCTGTTCGCCGCCCAGCCCCAGGGTGAGGGCGCCGAGGGTGACTACCCGGGCATGGCCCGCGTCGCGTGCGCGGCGGGCGATGAGTTCGGCCACCGCCGGGGTGTCGATCACCGGATCGGTGTCGGGGGGCAGGCACAGGGTGGTGATGCCGCCGGCGGCCGCGGCGCGGGTCTCGCTGGCGATGGTGCCCTTGTGCTCCTGGCCCGGCTCGCGCAGGCGGGCCGAAACGTCCACCAGTCCCGGGATCACGTGCAGGCCGTGGGCATCGATCTCCCGATCGGCGGTGAAGCCGTCGGGCGCCTTGCCCACGCTCAGGATCCTTCCATCACCTATATATAGATCAGTGATGGCATCGAAGCCGCTGGCCGGGTCGAGCACGCGCCCGCCGTGGATCCGGATCCGCATCAGGCCGCCTCCTCGCTCTGGGGCCCGCGGCCGAGCACCTTGGCCATGATGGCCATGCGCACCGCCAGGCCGTTGCTCACCTGTTCCAGGATCACCGAGCGCGGGCCGTCGGCCACCGCCGAGTCGATCTCCACGCCGCGATTGATGGGGCCGGGGTGCATGACGATGGCGTCGGGTTTGGCCAGCGCCAGCTTGGCCTCGGTGAGCCCGAAGCGGGCGAAGTATTCGTCCTCCGAGGGCAGCAGCGCCCCCTCCATGCGCTCCCGTTGCAGGCGCAGCATTACGATCACATCCACGTCGCGGATGCCCTTCTCGATGGAATGATAGACGTGCACGCCCATGCGCTTGGCCTCCGGCGGCAACAGGGTCTGGGGCGCGATGACCCGGATCTCCGGCACGCCGAGGATCGACAGCGCCTGGATCTCCGAGCGGGCCACCCGCGAATGCTTGATGTCGCCCACGATGGCCACCCGCAGGGCGGTGAAGTCGCCCTTGTGGCGGCGGATGGTGAACATGTCCAGCATCGCCTGGGTGGGATGGGCGTGCCAGCCGTCGCCGGCGTTGATCACGCTGATGTGGGGCGCGGCGTGCTCGGCGATGAAGTGGGCCGCGCCGGAGGTGTTGTGGCGCACCACGAACATGTCGCAGTTCATCGCCTCGAGGTTGCGCAGCATGTCGAGCAGGCTCTCCCCCTTGCTGGCCGAGGAAGTGCTGATGTTGAGGTTGAGCACGTCGGCCGAGAGGCGCTTGGCCGCCAGCTCGAAGGTGGTGCGGGTACGGGTGCTGGGTTCGAAGAACAGGTTGGCGATGGTCTTGCCGCGCAGCAGCGGCACCTTCTTCACCTGGCGGGTGCCCACGGTGGCGAAGTTCTCGGCGCTGTCGAGGATCTCGGTGAGGGTGGCGCGGTCCAGCCCGTCCAGGGTGATGAAATGGCGCAGGCGGCCCTCGTCGTCGAACTGCAGTCCGCGGCGGCTCATTCGGCGGCCTCCCCCACACTCAGGCGCAGCGGTTCGGGACCGCTCAGTTTCACGTGTTTCCCCGGCGGCAGCTCGAGGGTGGCGCCCACCACGTCGGCACAGATGGGCAGCTCCTTGCCGCCGCGATCCACCAGCACCGCAAGCAGCACCGAAGCGGGCCGGCCGTAGTCGAAGATTTCGTTGAGCGCGGCGCGCACCGTGCGTCCCGTGTGCAGCACGTCGTCCACCAGCACGATGTGCCGGTCTTCCACCTCGAAGGGCAGGTTGGAAGGCTCCACCCGGGGATGCACGCCGATGCGGGTGAAATCGTCACGGTAGAAAACGATGTTGAGGGCGCCGAGCGGTGCCTGCAGGCCCAGCGCCGCGTGCAGGTGTTCGGCTACCCAGACGCCGCCGGTGTGGATGCCGATCATCAGCGGATCGGTGATGCCGCGCGCATCGAGCGTGGTCTTGAGATCGCCGGCCAGGTCGGCCAGCAGGGCGTTCACGTCGAGGCGTTCGGGCATGCAGTTATACCTTTATTGTGTTCATGTGGCTCGGGCCCGGCCCGACAGGCTGTCAAGCCAAACTCCCGCCCCGCGTCGCCAGCCAGTCACGCAGAATCACCGCCGCAGCCACGGCATCCACCGCGCCCTTGTCACGGGCCGACCCCAGTGCGCGCTCGGCTTCCTCGGAACTCAGCCGCTCGTCCATCCATTCCACGGGCAGATTGTACCGCCCTTCGAGCTGGCGGCCAAAGCGCCGGGCCTGATCGGTCATGGGCTGTTCGGTGCCGTCCATGTGCAGGGGCAGGCCCACCACCAGCCGGCTTGGTTGCCATTCGCGGATCAGCCGGCCAATGGCCTCCCAGTCGGGCTTGCCGTTGCGGCAGGGCAGGGTGGTGAGGGGGCGGGCCGTGCCGGTCAGGGTCTGGCCCACGGCCACGCCGATCCGGCGGGTACCGTAGTCGAACCCCAGCAGGGTTTCAGGCATGCCCGATGTCGGTGGAAAGGGTGTTCAGATCCACGCCCAGATGGGCGGCGGCGGCCGTCCAGCGGGACTCGGCCGGCGTGTCGAAGACGATGGCCGGATCGGCCGGCCCATTGAGCCAGGCATTTTGCGCCAGCTCGTCCTCGAGCTGGCCTTCGCCCCAGCCGGCATAGCCCAGGGCGATGAGGTACTTTTCCGGCCCCACCCCGGCACCGATGGCTTCCAGGATGTCCTGCGACAGGGTCAGCGTCACGCCCGGGGTCACCTCCAGCGAGTTGTCCCACTCCCCAAAAGGCGTGTGCAACACGAAACCCCGCTCCGTCTGCACCGGCCCGCCCTGGTAGATGGGCGTGTGGGCCACCTCCGGCTCGGTGATCTCCACTCCAATCTGTTCGGCCAGATCGGTCAGCGTGAGTTCTGTGGGCCGGTTGATCACCAGGCCCATGGCTCCGGCTGCGTTGTGCTCGCAGAGGAAGGTCACGGTATGAAAGAAGTTGGGATCGGCCAGATTCGGCATGGCGATCAGGAAATGGCCGGTCAGAGAGGGGGTTGGATCCATGCACAAAGTATCCGCCAGCCTGGAGGCCAAGGCAAGACCCGCAGCCCCGGTCGGCTACGCCGGCGAGTCCAGACTGTCGAGGGGGCTGGCCACCGTGACGCCGGGCCGGTCGAGCACATGGGTGTAGATCATGGTGTTGTTCACGTCGGCGTGGCCAAGCAATTCCTGTACCGTGCGAATGTCGGTACCGGCTTCGAGCAGGTGGGTGGCGAAGGAATGACGAAAGGTATGGCTGGTCACGCGCTTGAGTATGCCGGATGCGTTGGCTGCGCGCCGGATCTGTTTCTGCAGACTGTTTTCATGAATATGATGGCGCCGAACCCGACCGCTGCGTGGATCCTGGGATAGGCGTGCCGAGGGGAAGAGGTATTGCCAGCGCAGTTCACGGGGCGCCTGAGGATACTTGCGTGCCAGTGCATCGGGCAGATAGACCTCGCCATGACCGGCGTCGAGATCACGTGCATGAAGTGCCCGGACTTGTTCGACCTGACTGGTGAGCGGTGCAACGAGACGCCGTGGGAGAGGCACTACCCGATCCTTGCGGCCCTTGGCTTCGCGGATCACGATGCGATGACGCTCGAAATCCACGTCCTGCACCCGCAGGCGGACCGCTTCCATCAGCCGCAGGCCACAGCCATACAGCAGGTCGGCCATCAAACGGTAGGTGGGCGCCTTGATGGCACCGAGTACCCGTCGGACTTCGTCACGGCTCAACACCACGGGCACCCGAACAGGCTTGCGGGAGCGGGTGAAGGTGTCGAGGTCGAATTGGCGATCGAGCACATGCCGGAACACGAAGGCCAGCGCATTGAGCGCCTGCTTTTGCGTGCTGACCGAAACCTTGCGTTTCAGCACCAGATGTTCGAGAAAGGCCCGGACATGTGTCGCTGTCCACGCATCCGGCGGCAGGGGATCATGAAAAAGCATGAACCGTGCGAGCCAGGAAAGATAGGCCTCCTCGGTCCGGATGGAATAGTCTCGCATGCGAATCGCGCCCACCAGCCGTTCGAGCAGTTCCGGCTCGATCGCATGGGCCTTTGCAACAGCCCCGGTCAGCGTGCCGGGGGCGAGGCGATGGCCCTCTGCCCGTTCCGGGGAAACGACCCGACGGTCGCGCAAGACAGTGGCGTGGTTGACCGGAATCGCCTGCGCCCGCTGCAACCAATCTTCCCAGGAAAACCGAACCGCCCACGGCGCCTTCACCAGACGGAGAAACAGTATCTCTAGAGCACGCACAACCTGCGCATAAGCTTGCGCCGTACAGGACGTCGAGCGTCCCAGGTGTTCAAGATAAGCCGATACTTCCCGAGGCCCATGATGAACGAGGCGCAATCCCTCATGGGCCTCGATGTAGCGCTGCGCATGCCGCCGGTACGTCGGCCGAAGATGGGGAGGAATCCCGTAAGTTTCTAATTCAGAATAGAATTTCCGTCAGAAACGGCGAGCACGATCAGTATCCATCCGACTCTCCTTGTCTGTGAGAAGCATCCTGACTATGCTTGAGGATAACGAATGGGCAAACAGGGTTCAAGCATGCCTGATCCAAGTGTTCCTGAACCAGAATTAGGCAGAATTCCACCTAACCCTAAAATCCCACCCATCCACCTAATACACTGTTAAGCCTAAAAGAGAAGAAGCATGAAGATCACAGCAAGATTTCCGTTGGTTAAGCAGCAGTACGAAGAGCTATGCTCAATCTGTGATCCATCGGTTGTGAGTGAAATTCGGCCACTTGAAAGCCAAAGAATTAGATATAGGGAATTACTAAGAAATATAAAAAACCATATTGATGCTATAGAAACAGAATTTAAGAAAGGGGTGTTGGAAAATGCGTCTGTCCAACAAGATATCCCTCGTGATGTCTTAGAATTCTATAAAGACAGAGTGTTGCCCAATCTACCGGTAATAGATCGCGCTTTTGAAATCATTGATCCTGATTTAGCTGAATTATACTGTTTACTCGATGGTGCCCTAATCCCAAGTGGAGCAGGGGGGAAAGTACGATTTACATTTAATGTTGCAATCGAAAGAATGGAGGAATTGATCGAAGATAATCCCGACTTAGAAGATTCATTTTCAGTTAGTAGAGCAAATGATGTACTTGATTCCAAGCTAATAGAATTTGAGCCAGATAGTTGGCTAGATAACGCAGGAGAGTTATACCCAGTAAGAACGTCCAGAAAAGGTGCTGATATCCCTGTTCATGCGAAATACAGAATAATAGAAATATATCGTTCTTATGTTTTTGGTAATTGGCTTTCAGTGCTGGCGCTGTCTCGTTCAGTTTTAGAATATGTAATCTTGGACAATCTACATAAGTTCAAGATCAGTCCAAAATACGAAACCACAATTAAAAAAGGCGTGTCAAAACAAAAAAAGCTAAGCCACCTTATCGAAGAAATTGGCGAGAGAATACCAGAGATAACATCGTCAATGGAAGAAATCAGGGACTATGGTAACGAGTATATTCATCCAAAGAAGTCAAGAACCAGTAAAGAGGCGCTTTTTCAAAGAAAGGAAAAAGCAAAGGATTGTTTGCGCCATCTCAGGAATGTAGTCGAATCATTATATTTAGCAAATGAAGAAAAGGCTTAACAAATAGCTCCAGCGGACAATTCAAAGCGGCACTTGTTTTGCGTCCGCAAAAACGTGCCACTTTGAATTGCCGCTGAGCAAGGCGTTATAAGCAAGGAGAAAAGCGTGAAGATACCGACAGGGATTATCACTATATTCGTATTTCTAATTTCAAACCGTACGCTTGCATGTGGCGGTGCCGAATATCCAGTTTTGAGCACTTCAAAGGAAGATGGTACGAAAATTGGGCTATTTATATCACAAGAACAACTGGAGCAAACTCAGGCATGGAGTCCTGAAAATGGCGAACCACCATTGAGTGTGTCTGCAGCGTATCAAACGGCAATAAATTATGGGCGTCAAAAATATGCTCGTTATGATGATGTTAAAGTCCAAGAAATATCAATCAAGAAATATGGCTGCTCACTCATTTCTAATCGTTGGTATTATGTAATAGATTTAACTCCTGTTATTGACGGAAATAAAGTGTATGGTGGTGGAGCATGGGTCGCCGTTCTGATGGATGGAACAGTAATTGGTCCACGCGAATTCTAAAGCTTATAACAAGCCGCTCCACCCGACCAAAAACCGCTTTGCGGTTTTCGTCGGGTGAGCTCGTCGTTAGGTTTTAAATAAGGAAACTGCTATGGAAAGTAATATTCAGGGATCTTGTCACTGTGGCGATGTGTCGTTCCAAGTTTCAGGTAAACCAAGAGTCGTTCTGAATTGTCACTGTGATGATTGTAAAAAGAGAAATGGCGGAGCATTCTCAACATACATTGCGGTATCTGAAACCGATCTTCATATCAATAGTGGTGATAGTTCGCTAGTTTCGTATTCGGTAGAAGGGAAAGGCGAAAAATATTTCTGTTCGAGATGTGGCGCACCAATTTACAACAAAAATGCGCGATATCCTGGCCTGTATATGGTGTTTTACGGGGCAATAAAAGATCCAGATCAAATAAATCCAATGTTTAATGTCTATCGCGAGAGTATGGCGGAGTGGGTCTCTGATCTTGGAAATCTTAAAAGCTTTGAAAGAGGAATTGAAAGGTAGAAAACCTAACAAGCCAATTAACCTTGACGCAAAACTCAGCGCGCGGCGCTGAGTTTTGCGCAAGTTATTTTTGTCGTTAGCAGTGTTCGGTTATGCTTGAAACAATAGATATTAAAAGTCGTGCTTATTGGTTCAAGGTTGTTGAGATGCTTCAACAAAATTGGGCGCTTATTGAGGAAGTAAATAGTAATCAATATAGAATATATTTTATTAGTGATACATCAGGCGTGTTTGATGAAATGAACTTCAATAGTTTAGATGATGCTATATCTTCGTTGGAAAGAAACGGATTTCGCTTATATTCTAAGAATGGTGCAGAAAGTATGTATTTAAATCCACCTGAACCGCCATTTCAGCGAAGGGAGCATCCAAACGGGAAAATATACTCGTCGGGCATGTTCTGGATTTGATAAGGAAGATTATTATGTTGCGTAAACCACACCCCAACAGAAAAGATGTTGCAGCTTCAATATCAGGTGTTGATCAAAAAATCAGAGAGTGCTTGCAAGTTCTTTGGCTCTCCTTGCCTAGAGAACAAGCAAATTGGGATAGCTTAGAGAGAAATTTTCAACGTTTGGTTGATAGGGCGCTGCGTGATTTTCATGAAGATTTACAACATTTTCCTGATAAAAACGATGATGTATTTTAGTGTCTACATCTTTGTAGAAAAACGCTAACAATACGCTCGTTCGGACGCAAACTCCGCTGCGCTCCGTTTGCGCCGCACAGCTTTATCGTTAGAGCTTAATAGAGGAATAATGGGATGGGGTGGTTATCTGATTTATTAAAAGAATATCCGGCTTTGTCTGTAGCGAAAGAGCGGTTAGCGCTAGCCGAAGAACGATTCAAGCATATAGAAGAAGAAAATGCTGAATTAAAAGCACACGTAGCTGAGCTTGAGGCTCAAAACTCACAACTTCAAGCACAGCTTGCAAATGCGCAGATAGGGGGGCTAGAGGAAATTGAAATAGAGATTCTCAAGTTATTGTCTGGTGCAGGTGATGAAGGAGGCTCTGCTGCGGCAATTGCTCATCATCTCGGAATTAACGAAACAAAAGCTGAATATTATGCCGAGAAACTAGCAGAAAACGAATATCTTTATCAGCGATACATCATAGGTATGCCTGTAACTTATAGTCTTGACCAAAAAGGTAGAGAGTTTCTTGTTAAAAATAATCATATATAAAAGCTCTAACAAGCGGGTCAACAAGGACTGGCAATTACGCTGCGCTTCGTTGCCAGCCTGTTGCCCTTGTCGTTAGGTATGAATCGCAAATGAAAAACAAGCTAATATTCTTTATTTTATTTTGTATTCCTTTTGTTGCCGAAGCAGATTGTGTGTGCCCGGATAGTTTTTGTAGTAGGGCTGGTGATAAACCAAAAATGATTGTTAAGAATGAGAAAAGCGATCTATCTCTGATGATGTGTGGGTATGTTGATAAAGTTTTAGATGAAAGAGAATTAGAGTCTTCGTGTTTTATCGTCGCCAATTGTTCAGATGGGCACATTCTGAGTGCTTATGGAGAATTAGATACATATATTGTAAAAGGAAGTGATGATGGCTTGGTGGTTTGGGAGATTCAGGATTTTTGGATTAACGGCAACCCCGAGTGGAGAAATGTAAAATTCATGAAATACACTTATAAGATATCAGGGGGAGAATTACAATATTCCGAGGAGTATGTATTTAGGTCGCCTCGCCTCAATGAAGAGTCGGTCAAAAAAATACTAGCTGAAGTCAGAAAAACAAAAGCCAGCCCAGATAGGCGCGGTAATCCTAGATTGGTGTTTCGTGTTTTGGCTGCGGCGCTATCAGGAAATAAAGAAGCACAAATAATTTTTGATGAGATTGAAAAATATTGGTATTGGGATACAGGGTCATCTGAGCTATTACACCAAGCAAAAGAATTATATCGTAGACATATTTTATATAATAAAAAACCTAACAATAAAATTAACAAGGACGCAAACTTCAATGCTCTGCATTGAAGTTTGCGCCTGTTATCTGTGCGTTAGGTAGAAGAAGGAGCAACTAGTGGCAGAAGGAAGCTCTTTAATTAACTTAGGTGACCTTTCCAAGCCGGCAACATTGCTTATTGAGAAAGTATCCAATGCTGTTGGGGTGCTTTATGAGCCGAGGCGAATTCGCAAGAGAGCAGAAGCTGAAGCTGAGGCAGAAAAGATTAAAGCATTAGCTTCGATCGAGTTAAGCGAAATCCAGCAAAGAGCGATTGATCGCTTGGTTCAGCAGGAAACTAGAAAACAGGACAACATTGAATCCATTACGGCTCAGGCAGCATCATCGTTGGAACCTGATGCAAAAGTAGAGGATCTCGAAGAGGATTGGATTGCACACTTTTTCAAGCAATGTGACACGGTATCGGACAAAGAAATGCAATCTTTGTGGTCTCGTTTGTTGTCCGGTGAGGCGTCGAATCCCGGTACATTTTCAAAACGGACAGTAGATTTTGTTGCGTCAATGGATAAGAAAGATGCACAACTATTTACCACCTTTTGTCAGTATTGTTGGTTCATAGGTGATGTTGTACCTATCATCCTTGATGAACAAAATGAAATCTACAATAAGAATGGAATTAACTTTAGTTCGCTAAAACACCTAGATTCAATTGGGCTTATTTCATTTGAGTCGATTTCTGGTTATAGGCGCATGGGGTTTGGAAAATATGCTCAAATCTTCTACTTTGGTACGCCCACAATAATCGAATTCAGTAAAGACAAAGATAATGAGTTGCAACTTGGTAAGGCGATGCTTACACAAGCAGGCCAAGAGCTGGCCCCCATTTGTGGAGCCCAAAGAAATGATAATTTCTACGAATATGTAATATCAAGCTGGCACAAGAATGGGTTGATTCTGTCATGCCCGATACCTAACAAGGCAAATTAACGTGGACTGGTTTCGTCGCTGCGCTCCTCCACCAGCCAGTTATTTGCGCCGTTAGAGCCAAAAGCGCAGTCTGAGAGGTAATTCAATATGAAACTGAAAGAAATTGAAGAAGAGCTTCTTCATTTGTCTGAAGAAGAACGAGCAGAATTGGCAAAGAAGCTGTTGCTTAGCCTTGATTCGCCAACCGAAAACGAGATCGAAGAAGACTGGTTGGCAGAAGCTCAACGAAGAGCGAGAGAACTTGACGAGGGTATCGTTCAGCCAGTTCCGGCAGAAGAGGTTAGGCGTAAGGCCCGGGCACTATTACGGTGAATTACGTATTTCATCCTGCAGCAGAAGCCGAACATCTTGAGTCTGTAGCCTATTTCGAGTCGAAAAGAGCAGGGCTTGGGGCCTTGTATCTGGCTGAGTTTGAAAAGGTTATGGCAATGGTGTGCGAGTCGCCTCAAAGGTATCCAATTGAGAAGAAGCCCGATATACGGCGGATCCGAATGAAGCGTTTTCCATTTTCGATACTTTACCGTGAGGCGTCAGGTAATATCGAAGTTTTGGCGGTTGCCCATTATCGCAGGCGTCCACAATATTGGATGGGGAGGCTCTAACAAGTCGCTTCAGCCGACCGCTAACGCGGCGGCTGACCTCATCGTTAGATTTCAAAGGAAGCTGCATGATTAAAAGTGTTGGTTTATTCTGGAAAGCAAGCGACATTTTCTGGGGGAGAGGGAATCAGCCAGGAAAATTGCTAGGTGTTCCTCAGAATAACTTGACTATGGAGCCAATTGACTTCCGTGAACAAACAGGAGTTTATGCGCTTTATTCAGGGTATCAGTTGCTGTATGTAGGGCAAGCTGGAAGTGGTCACGCTAAATTATTTGACAGACTAAAAAAGCACAGAACGGGAGATTTGGCGGAACGGTGGGACAGATTTTCATGGTACGGGCTTCGCCGAGTCTTGACTAATGGAAGCCTGTCAGCAGAAGCAGAGGCAGCGCATCCAGATATAACCACAGTATTAAATCACATGGAAGCTATATTAATACATACAGCGGAGCCCCCATTGAACCGTCAAGGTGGGCGGTTTGGAGATGATGTGATTTGGTATAAACAGGTTCGTGATGAAAGGCTTGGCCCACCTATGGATGAGGTTATCAAAATGATCTGGAAGGATTCGCAATAAATAAAATCTAACAAGTCGCTCGTGCGGACGCCAACTCCACTGCGCTCCGTTGGCGCCACACAGCTTGTCGTTAGGCAACAAGGAAAAAACGCTATGGCAACACGCGAAGATTTGCAAGATTGGGTGATCGAAGTGCTACAGAAACATGGTGGCAGCGCGCGAGTTTTTGATGTTTGCAAATATATTTGGGATACATATGAGAACGAATTAAAAAGGTCTGGCCGTTTACTTTATACGTGGCAGTATGATGTGAGGTGGGCTGCACAAAAATTACGAGATTCGGGTGTGATGAAGCCTGTGCACGGAAGTAAATCAAGGCCTTGGGAGCTTGCGTAACAACTATTATTGTGCATGATCAGCTTTCCTAATGTGGGCAGGTAGAAATTCATTGCCTAACAAGGCGCTCGTTCGGACGCAAACTACGCTGCGCTTCGTTTGCGCCGCACAGCTTGGTCGTTAGGTTTTAAACAAGGAAGCGACTATGGAAAGTGAAATACAAGGATCCTGTCACTGTGGTGATGTGTCGTTTAAAGTTACCGGAGAACCAAGGATCATCCTGAATTGCCATTGCGATGATTGTAAAAAGAGAAATAGCGGTGCATTTTCAACATATCTGGTCGTAAATGAAAGCGATCTCCATGTCAGAAAAGGAAACAAGTCGCTTGCATCATATTCTGCAGAAGGAAAAGGAGAAAAATATTTCTGCAGTAATTGCGGTAGCCCCATATACAATAAAAACGCCAGATATCCTGGGCTATTTATGGTGTTCTACGGCGCAATAAACGATCAAAAGCAAATAACTCCAATGTTTAATGTCTATTGTGAGAGCATGTCAGGGTGGGTTCAGCATTAGGCAAACTTAAAAGCTTTGAAAGAGGAATTGAAAGGTAAAAACCTAACAAGCCAATTAACCTTGACGCCAAATACGCCGCTGCGCGTCGTATTTGGCGCAAGTTATCTTTGTCGTTATGTGTAATAAAAATGAACGATATACTTGCAAGATTACAAAATTGGTATGAGGCAAATTGCAATGGAGATTGGGAGCATACATATGGATTAGAAATTGGAAATATTGATAATCCAGGCTGGTCCTTGGAAGTCGATTTGGATGATAGTTATCTACAAAACATTCCATTTGAAGAATATAAATACCAAAATAAAAATGAGTCCGATTGGCTTCATTGTAAAAAAGAAGGGCCCAAATTTATTGGGTGTGGAGGACCTCAAAAGCTTAAAGAACTTCTGCAAATATTTTTAGATTGGGCAGAAGCCAATGAATCAAGAAACACATAACAAGGTGCTTGTTCGGACGCAAACTACGCTGCGCTTCGTTTGCGCCGCACAGCTTGTCGTTAGCGCGAGAAAATATGACCCTAGGAAAACGCTATTTCTTAATCTCGCTAGCAACGCCAATTATCGTTCCGATTGGTTTATATCCATTTGGAATAAATAATGTCTTATCAGTGCTATTGTTTTTCTCTTTAGCGTTTGGCGGGATTCCATATTTGATTATGTGTGTAGGGATTATTATTTGGGCGAGAAGAAAGAATGAAATACAAATACGGAGGTTGTCATATATTGTTCCATTCATATTCTTGGCGGTGATGGCGGTTACTCTTTTTGCATGGCTATTGTATGAATCAGGATCATATTTTAAGTTAAAAGATTTTTTTGGAATAATTTTGTTGTTTAGTGTTTATGGTTTGGTTATAGGGTATTCATATGTTCTTCTAGTAAACTTAATATATGAATTGACTCTATCTACGCATGAAGATGCTGCGCTAACAAAACCATCTACCGGCCGCGCCAAAACGCGCGCCGGTGATGGTTGCCGTTAGCGCTAAAACAAATGATCGAGATATTCGAAGAATTTGGAAAGCTGCTGGACGAGCGATTTGAACGAAAAGTTGTTACGACAGAGGATTCTGTTAGATACACCTTCTTCGCGGCGCTACTCCGGGCTGGCGTCACCCCAGATCAGGTTGTATTGGAGTATCCTCATCCTAAGATAGATAGGGCAAAGATTGATATGTGGTTGCCTTCATATAAAGAGGGTTCCATAGCATTAGAGTTTAAATATGATCGTGACCCGCCCGGCGGGAAGAACCAACCAAAGACACAGAAAGCGGGTCACGTGTTTAAAGATATAAAACGGCAAGTCTTAGTGTCAAAGGAAATTGGGATAAGGTCATATTTCGTTTATGTAACAAGTGAAGAAATGGCAGTGTATTTCAGAAACCCGAATAATGGCCATACCGAGTTTTGGGGGTTGGGGAAGGGGGAATCCTTATCTATAGATGATGCGTACTTGTGTAGTAAACCAAAAACATTCTTAAATTCAATTGGTGCATTATTTGAGGCGAATGTGGTTGGCGAACTCAGTCGATCCTTGTCGGGTGAAAATTATTTGCGTGTATATGAGGTAGTGCCAGGTGGGCGCTAACAAGGCGCTCGTGCGGATGCTCACTACGCTGCGCTTCGTTCCCACCGCGCAGCTTGGTCGTTAGCGTTTGTAATGGTGACGGAAAAACATTTCATATTTATTTCCCTGATAATTGTGGCTGTAGTTATCCCGTATTCTTTATTGTATATTTTTGAAGTAAAAATTATACAAATTGTGCTTCAGGGAGTATTGGCGGCAGTGGTTGAGCCGTTTATTGTTCTTTATGCTTTGTTTGTTATTGTGTATTGGAATAAAAGTACCAGTGCAATAAAGAAGCTTGTTAAGAGGATTCCGTTATTGAATATTCCTGGGCTTGTTCTTTATTGGTATTTTGTAATCCATAATGCAGATGCTGCGGATGGGAATGATATATTAATTTTCTTCATGGATATAATGCCAATAATATTCATAGTTTCGCTTGTGTGGTTATATATCTCTGTATTTATTGTTCTGCAGTTAGACAAAAAAATATATCACTCTATATAAAATTGAACGCTAACAAGAAAATTAACCTTGACGCCAAATACGCCGCTGTGCGTCGTATTTGGCGCAGGTTATTTTGGCGTTAAGTCTCATCAGTACGTGGTCAGAATATTCGCCAAGGCACTTCTTGTTTGGTTCGTAATCGTACTTGTTGCCATTGTCAATGGTGTGATGAGAGAGAAAATGCTGGTGCCGCTAATCGGCTCCGATTTGGCGTTGCCTGTCAGCGGTGTCTCCTTGGGCGTTCTGGTTTTTGTCGTCTCTTTCATTTTTGTCCCCCGTCTCGGTCCATCAACGCAATCGGTATATATTGCAGTTGGCCTGTTTTGGGTGGTTCTCACATTGCTGTTTGAGGGTGTGTTCGGTTATTTTGTCGTGGGTAAAACCTGGGCCGAAATCATGCAGGTATTTGACGTGAGAAAGGGGGATTTGTTTGTTCTGGTCCTTGCGGTGACGGCTGTGTCACCCTGGCTTGCGGCAAGGGTCAGAGGGCTGTGTTAGTGACCGCGGGCCAGCGTCAGGTGGTCTACGATAAACATCATGAATCAATATTTCATTGCCGCAGCAACAGTGCTGAATAACATGACAAAAACGATTGTCTTTATGGTCGTTGCTGCCTTTCTTGTAGGTTGCGGTAGTGGGGGCGCGAATTCTGATTCGTCTTTTACGCCATCACAAGGTGCTCGTGTCCTTGGGATGGATGTGAAGGAAATACCGTCAGTGACCTATGCGATGGCCTATGACCAGGCGGTTGCGCTTGGGGTGCGTGAGGTGAGTGTATCTCTGGATTGGGCATTGCTGGAGCCGGCCGTAGGCAACTATGACGACACCTTGCTGGTGATCATGGATGCTTACTATCCTTTGCAGGTGGGTGATCTGGCGCTGGTGTTGCGTCCGCTCGATACGTCTGGGCCTTCGATGCCTGCGGATTTGGTTGGTTTGGCGTATGACGATCAACGGGTCATTGATGCGTTCGGCCTGTTTCTTGTCAATCTTCATTCGAACCTGTCAACGTTGAATGCAAGCGGAAAACTCAAGTGGATACATATTGGCAATGAGATTGATGCGTATCTTGGCAAAGATGCTGCTCGCTGGGCACAGTGGCAAACATTCTTTCAGGCCGCGAAGGCAAAGGTGCGCAGTCTGTGGGGGGCAAGTGTTCAGGTAAGCAGTATCGTTCAGTTTTCGGTGTTGAAGGATACGGAAAAATCCGCTTTATATTTGAGTTTGTTGCCCGATCTCGACAATGCGGTATTCACTTATTATCCCTTGAATGCCGATTTCACGGTTCGGCCGATTTCCACCGTGGCCAGCGATTTTGGCGTCATGGTCAACAAGATTGCGGGTAAAACCATCTTGTTGCAGGAGTGTGGTTACCCGTCTGGGGCGCTGACCAATAGCAGCGAAGCGCAACAGGCGGATTTCATTTCAGCGGTATTCGATGCCTGGGACAATCACATCGACCGGATTCGGCTTGTTGATCTTGCCTGGCAATATGATGTTGCAACGTCGACCGTTGACCAGTGGGTCATTGATTACGGCATGTCTGGTAGCCCTTATGAATCCGCGTTCAGAGCGTATCTTGGTACATTGGGGCTGAGTCGTCACGATGGGACTGAGAAGCCTGCCATGCAGAGACTTCGCGACGAACTGCAGGCGCGAAACTGGGAACGGTAGGCTGAACGGCGATTCTGCAGGCGGCAAAGTGGTGGGGATGGTGGGATTCGAACCCACAACCTGCCGCTTATCTGGCGCTACGGGGTATAAACCCGCTGCTCTACCATTGAGCTACATCCCCGGCGGACCGCGTGGGTCTGCCGGGTATTCGAAATGGCGGTTGCGTTGCGCGTGTGTCGTGCATGGCTTTCATTCTACCAGCGAATCCCACACTTTCAAGGACCGAAGAATTGAGTCATTGAGCCCGACGCGGTTTTCTTCCCGCAATGTTTATTGCAGGCTCGTGGACAGGCCCTTGCCGCTGCGGAAGTGCCAGACGCGGGGAATGTGCAGGATGTCGGTGTCCTTGCGGATTTCCTCGCTGAGTGGCGGATAGGGGGCGGCGAGTCTGACGATGCGTTTGGCGGCGTCATCGAGGATCTTGTGGCCCGATGAGCGCAGCAGCCTGACCGAGTGCAGGCTGCCGTCGGGGTTGATGGCCACGTCCAGCAGCAGGCTGCCGTTGATGCCCTTGTCCACGGCTTCCTGGGGGTAGTTGAGGTTGCCGATGCGTTCCACCTTGGCCCGCCAGGCATCCAGATAGCTGGCGAAACGGTATTGTTTGGCGTTGGCGCCGCGCACGTAGGTCTGGCGCGGGCTGACGGCGTAGGTCTTGCGGATCTGATCGATCTTGGCCGAGAGGCGGGCCAGTTCCTGGCTGCGTTCGAACAGTTGTGCTGCGCTGATCCGGGCCTCGGGCACGGGCAGCGGTTCGTGCATGGGCTGGCTGTCGGTCTTCCGGCTTGCCTGTTCGGCGGTGAGCACTTCCTGCCGGGTCTTGTCCCGGGGAAGTGGGGGGAGGGCGAGGGCGCGGGGGCTGTTGGGCGCGATGCCCCGTTCGGCCGCCGGCGCCGGGTTGGAGAAGGGGCTTGAATCACGCACCTTTTCGCGCCGGTCGCCGCCGCCGAGCTGGTTGGCCTGGGCCAGGTATTCGGCGTCGTCCGGGGCCTCCTGCGACTTGTTGCTGACCAGGGTGACTTCCATGGTGGTCAGCGCGGCATTCTCGGGCGGCGTGAGGTTGAAGGTGACGCCAAGAATCATGATGGCATGGAAGGCAATGGCCAGGAATACCGTCAGACTGAGCCGGTCGAAGGAGGAAACGCCGGGATGCGGATTGGGTTGGGCGAGCGTGGCCATGGGATCCGGATTATAGCGCCGCCTTGTGCGGTGGCCAGGGTGTGCGGGTTTTCATGAACGGGATGGCTTCGGACTATCGGTTGCTGTGGGATCGACCACGTGTTGCCGCTGGGGTTCCCGGGCGTATTTCAATCGCGCCTGCATCTTCGGCGTGACGTGGTGCACGCCCTCGGCGTCGATCAGCAGCACCTGATCGAGGCCCATCTGCCGGGCGATTTTCGGCCACAGGCTTGGGCCGGCCACGAACAGGGCGGTGGCGGCGGCATCGGCGGTGGCCGCGTCGGGGTGGATCACGGTCACCGAGCGGGTGCCTTCGGCGGGATAGCCGGTGCGCGGGTCGAGGATGTGGTGATAGCGCTTGCCCTCCCACACGAAGTAGCGTTCATAGTCGCCGGAGGTGAAGACCGCCTCGCCGTCGTGCACGTCGAGCACCGCCAGCACGCCCTCGCCGCGGGGGGCGCGGATCCCCACCCGCCAGGGGCGATCGCCGTGGCGGCCGATCACCTTCAGATCGCCGCCGGCGTTGATCACGGCGTTCTTCACGCCCAGGGCCCTGAGGGCCTCGATGCCCCGATCGATGGCCAGCCCCTTGGCCATGGCGCCGAAGTCGAGCTTCACGGCCGGGTTGGTGCCGCGCATCACCACGCCGCGGATCTCGATGTCTTCCAGTTTCGGCTCGGCGGCCACCAGGGCGGCAATGGCCGCCGGATCCGGCGGCGGGCCCTGGGGCGGCTCGTCGCTGTGGAAGCCCCACAGATCGAGCAGCTTGCCGATGGCCGGATTGAACAGGTGATCGGAGGCCTGGCTGAGGGGCAGGCTCTTTTCGATCAGCGGCAGGATCGAGGGGTTGGCGGAGAAGGGGGCCTGCAGGGCCAGCAGTTCGTTGGTGCGCCCCAGCGGCCCCGGCTTCCACGGGTGCCACATGAAGTGCATCAGCCTGAAGTCTTCCCGCAGCTGGGTGAAGGCTTGCTGGGCGGTGGCCTCGTCCACCCCGTAGACGGTCACGTCCACCAGGGTGCCGAAGACCAGTTGCGTGTCGTGGCGCTCGGCCGTGGGCTGGTTGCAGGCGGCCAGGAGCACCACAAGCAGGGGCAGGAGCAGGGCGCGGATCATGAGCGGGCCTCGAGGCGGGCGGCGATGGCGTCCATGAGCTGGCCGGCGATGTCCAGATCGTAGAGGGCATCCAGCTCGCGGATGCAGGTGGGGCTGGTGACGTTGATCTCGGTGAGCCAGTCGCCGATCACGTCCAGGCCCACGAAGAGCAGGCCCTTCTCGCGCAGGGTGGGGGCCACCTGTTCGCAGATCCAGCGATCCCGCTCGCTCAGGGGCACCCCTTCGCCGCGGCCGCCGGCGGCGAGGTTGCCGCGGGTCTCGCCGGGGGCCGGGATGCGCGCCAGGGCATACGGCACCGGTTCGCCGTCCACCAGCAGGATGCGCTTGTCGCCGTCCCGGATCTCGGGGAGGTAGCGCTGGGCCATGGTCAGGCGCCGGCCGTGATGGGTGAGGGTTTCGAGGATCACGCCGAGGTTGGGATCGCCCTCCCGCACGCGGAAGATGGAAGCCCCGCCCATGCTGTCGAGGGGCTTGAGGATGATATCGCCGTGCTCGGCGAGAAAGGCGCGCAGGATGTCTTGCCGGGCGCTGACGGTGGTGGGCGGCGTGCACTGGGGGAACCAGGCGGTGTAGAGCTTCTCGTTGGCGTCGCGCAGGCTCTGGGGACGGTTGACCACCAGCACGCCCTCGGCCTCGGCCAGCTCCAACAGATAGGTGCTGTAGATGTAGTCCATGTCGAAGGGCGGATCCTTGCGCATCAGGATCACGTCCAGCTCCGCCAGCGGGCGGTTGGCGGGGTCGCCCAGGGTGTACCAGCCGGCCGGATCGTCGCGCACCTGCAGGGGGTGCAGGCGGCCGTGGGCGCGGCCATCGGCCAGGCTGAGATCGGGTTGTTCCAGGTAGTGCAGTTCCCAGCCGCGGGCCTGGGCGGCCAGCAGCATGGCAAAGGTGCTGTCCTTGGCGATGCGGATGGAGCCGATGGGGTCCATCACCACGGCGAGGCGGATGGTCATGCGCTCAGACGGCCTCGGCATTCTCGCGGGCCGCCGCCAGCAGGGCCAGGCGGGCGATCACGCCATAGGTGTAGAAGCGGTTGGGGTGGGCGTCGGGCGCCTTGCTGCGGTCGGGGTTGTTGCAGGTGTCGGCGAAGGCCAGGGGTTCGAAGTGCATGCCCGGGGCGTTGAGGTTTTCGTTCACGCCCCGGTCGGTGTGCACCCGGTAGAAGCCGCCGACCACGAAGTGATCGACCAGATAGACCACCGGTTCGGCCACCGCCTGTTCCTCGCCCCAGGTCTCGAAGGTGTAGACCCCTTCCTGCATGATCACCTGGGTCACCGCCAGGCCGCCCTTGCTGGCGGCCATTTTGGTCCGCTGCTTGCGGTTGAGTTCCACCACTTCGTCGGCATCGTGCACCATCATGATGCCCATGCCGTAGGTGCCGGCATCGGCCTTGACCACCACGAAGGGGGCCTTGTCGATGCCGTATTCGTCGTATTTCTTCCGGATCGCCTCGAGCAGGGCGTTGACGTTCCTGCGCAGGCAGTTTTCGCCCTCGCGCTTCATGAAGTTGATCTCGCCGCAGTTGCGGAACAGGGGATCGATGAACCAGGGATCGATGTCGATGCGGGCGGCGAATTCGCGCGCCACCTGCCGGTAATGGGCGAAGTGCTCGGACTTGAGGCGGTTGCTCCAGCCCAGTTCCAGCGGTGGCAGCACCACCTGGGCCAGATCCTCGAGGATCGGCGGCCGGCCTTCGGCCAGATCGTTGTTGAGCAGCACGATGCACGGTTCGAAGTCGCCCACCCGCACCTTGTCCCCCTGCCGTTCGAGCGGTTCGAGGGTCAGGCGCTTGCCGCCGGGCAGGTCGAATTCGCGCGGCCCGTCGAGATCCGGCAGCAGGGATCCGACCCGCACCTCGAAGCCGGCCTTGACCAGGATCGCCTGGAGGGTGGCCACCGAGGCCAGATAGAACCGATTGCGGGTGTGGTTCTCGGGCACGATGACGATGCGCCGGGCCCGCGGCGCGAGCCGCTCCAGCGCCGACTGCACGGCCTGGATGCACAGCGGCAGGAAGGCCGGATTGAGGTTGTTGAAGCCGGCCGGAAACAGGTTGGTGTCCACCGGGGCCACCTTGAAGCCGGCATTGCGCATGTCCACCGAGGCGTAGAACGGCGCCGGGGTCTTGAGCCACTCGCTGCGGAACCAGGCCTCGATGGCGGCCTGGTTGGCCAGCAGGTGGGATTCGATGTCGTGCAGGGGGCCGGAGAGGGCCGTGGTCAGATGGGGGACGGCATGCAGGTGTTCGACACTCATGAGCGCTCTCGTGGCTGGGGGAAGCGGGATCTGTCTGCCGCAACGGCATTGTGGGCCGGATACGCCGATCTTGCCATAAAATGGCCTTGGCTTCGGAAAAGTATAACCTTTTGATTAGGCGCGAAACCTAAAGTTTGCCCCCGATTGACCGAATCGCTACCTATGGCTGTTAACCGGTCACGGGAATAGGCTATGATCGATGACCCGCTTTTATGGCAATTCTTCATAAAATATTCTATAAAATATGGACTTATCGTGAAAATTTAAGTTAACGTATGAAGAATGCCCGGTTAGCCTCCTGAAATTGCAGGAACGATCTTCGGCCCCGTTCGCGGATTTTCCTGATAAATCTCATACAAAACAGGTAGTTGCATGGTGCTGGCAGAGAAACCGATGGAAGACTTGTATCAGGGTCTCAAGGTGATGGTCATCGACGACAGCAAGACCATCCGCCGCACGGCCGAAACGTTGCTGAAGAAGGTGGGCTGCGAGGTGATCACCGCCTCCGACGGATTCGAGGCCCTGGCGAAGATCGCCGACCATCGACCGGACATCATTTTTGTGGATATCATGATGCCGCGGCTCGACGGCTATCAGACCACCGCCCTGATCAAGAACAACAAGGTCTTCAAGACCACGCCGGTGGTGATGCTTTCCAGCAAGGATGGGCTGTTCGATCGGGCCCGCGGCCGCATCGTCGGTTCGGAACAGTATTTGACCAAACCCTTTACCAAAGAAGAACTGCTCGGCGCCATCCGTGAGCTGGTCCAGGCCCGGCAAGAGGCGTGACGGGCAGGTTTCCTCCCTGCGCAACCATCAGGAGAACACGAACCCATGGCCCGTATTCTGATCGTCGACGACTCCCCGACCGAAATCCATGTGCTGTCGGGCATGTTGCAGAAGAATGGACATGAAGTGGACGCGGTCGACAATGCCGAGGCCGGCATCGCCCGCGCCCGCGAGACCCAGCCGGAAGTGATCCTCATGGACGTGGTCATGCCCGGCATGAACGGCTTCCAGGCCACCCGCACCCTGACCAAGGATCCCCAGACCCAGAACATCCCCGTGATCATCGTCACCACCAAGGATCAGGAGACCGACCGGGTGTGGGGCATGCGCCAGGGCGCGAAGGATTACATCACCAAGCCGGTGGAAGAAACGGAGCTGATGAACAAGATCAATGCCGTGCTGGGCGGCTGATGAACGCCGTCATGGCCGAAACGCCCTATGAACTGCTGCGGCACATCGAAAGCCGCAGCCGGGAAAAGGCGCTGGGCCTGCCCCAGCAGATCGAGGTGCGGCGAAGCTGGTCCGGCATCGGCTTCCGCTTCGGCCCGCATCATTTCGTCGCGCCCATGGGGGCCATCACGGAGATCCTCGAATACCCGCCGCTCACCCGGGTGCCCAGCGCCCTGCCCTGGGTGCGGGGCATCGCCAACGTGCGCGGCAGCCTGCTGCCAATCATGGATCTCAAGGGCTTCGTGACCGGCGAGCAGAGCGAACTGACCCGGCGCAGCCGGGTGCTGGTGATCCAGCAGGGCGATCTGCACACCGGCCTGCTGGTGGACGAGGTGCTGGGGCTGCGGCATTTCTTCGACGAGGAGAAACTGCCCGATGCCGCCAGCCTCGAGCCGGTGGTGCAGGAATTCGTCGAGGGCGCCTACCGGCAGGGCGAGCAGGACTGGGGCGTCTTCAGCCTGGAACGGCTGGTGGCGAATCCCCGCTTCCGGGAGGTGGCGGCGCAGGCCTGAAACCGTCCCGGAAACGCCGGCGCCACGGCCTGGCCCGGGCGCCGGCCACGATTCGTCGGGGTGAGGAACGGCCCGTCAGGGGCCGGCGATTCATCATTATTCTTACAATACGATTGCGATGGCAGGAGCAGGACAATGAAGCGCGAAACGAAAGCAGGTGGCGCAGGCAACCGGACCATGGTCTACATGATGGTCCTCCTGGTGGTCTCGGTGATCGCCATGGGTGTCATGTACGGGCGGGTGGCCCGGTTCGACGCCCAGGACCGCCAGTTCATCTCGGACATCGGTGCCCAGCGCGTACTGGCCCAGCAGATCGCCAAGGACGCCCAGCTCGCGGCCCGCGGCCATCTGGATGTGTTCCCGCGGCTGCAGCAGGAGCGTGACCGGTTCGAACAGATTCTCAAGCGCCAGGAACAATTGATGCCGGCGGCGGGGCGCAGCCACCTGGAGAAACTGAAGACCGCCTGGGCCCGCCTGCGCAAGGACGTGGACACCATCCTCCAGCGCCGCGAGGTGGTTTCCACCATGCGGGACTACATCGCCACCATCAACGAACAGATCCCCACCCTGCTGGCCCTCTCCGACGAGGTGGTGGCCGCCATGACCGAGCAGCAGGCGCCGGCGGACCAGGTCTACATCGCCACCCGCCAGCTCATGCTCACCCAGCGTATCTCCACCAACGTGAACCGGGTGCTGGAAGGCGGCGAGGAAGCGATCACCGCCGCCGACCGCTTCGGGCGTGACGCGGCCCTGTTCGGCCGGGTGGTGGAAGACATGCTCAAGGGCAACAAGGCCATGGGCATCCGCAAGGTGTCCGATCCCACCTCCCGGGCCAAGCTGCTGGAGGTGCGCAAGCTGTTCGCCCAGATCCGCAAGCAGGTGAGCGGCATTCTCGAGAAGTCGCCGGGCATGTTCGAGGTGTCGGCGGCGGCCGACGACATCCTCAAGCTCAGTAACGAGCTGCCGCAGCACATCGACGCGGTGAACGCCGCCTACCAGGCCCAGATCGGCCAGCGCATCGAGCCCTGGCTGGTGTACCTGTTCGCAGGCATCGCCCTGGTCCTGGTGGTGTTGCTGGCCTACGCCTGGCAGAAGGACTCCAAGCGCCGACTGGCCGAGATCGAGGAACAGCGGCGCCAGACGGAAGAGACCAACGCCGCCAACCAGGAGGCCATCCTGCGTCTGCTGGACGAGATGGGCGACCTGGCCGACGGTGACCTCACCGTACAGGCCACGGTGACCGAGGACATCACCGGCGCCATCGCCGACTCCATCAACTACGCCATCGACGCCCTGCGCAACCTGGTGTCGGCGATCAACGACACCACCCAGCAGGTCTCCTCGGCCGCCCAGCAGACCCAGGCCACCGCCATGCACCTGGCCGAGGCCTCCGATCACCAGGCCCAGCAGATCACCGATGCCAGTACCGCGATCAACGAGATGGCGGTGTCCATCGAAGAGGTCTCCAACAACGCCGCCGAGCTGGCCGAAGAGGCGCAGCGCTCGGTGGACATCGCCGTGCAGGGCGCCGAAGCGGTGCAGAAGACCATCCACGGCATGGACAACATCCGCGAGCACATCCAGGAGACCTCCAAGCGCATCAAGCGGCTCGGCGAATCCTCCCAGGAGATCGGCGACATCGTGGAGCTGATCAACGACATCGCCGAGCAGACCAACATCCTGGCCCTCAACGCCGCCATCCAGGCGGCCATGGCCGGCGAGGCGGGCCGCGGCTTCGCGGTGGTGGCCGACGAAGTGCAGCGCCTGGCGGAACGCTCCGGTGACGCCACCCGCCAGATCGAGGCTCTGGTGAAGGCCATTCAGTCCGACACCTCCGAGGCCGTGGCCTCCATGGAGAAGAGTACCGCCGAAGTGGTGGCCGGGGCGCAACTGGCCCACGACGCCGGTCAGGCCCTCGAGGCCATCGAAACCGTGTCCAAGCACCTGGCCGAGCTGATTCAGCGGATTTCCGATTCGGCCCGCCAGCAGGCCAATGCCGCCACCAACATCTCCGATACCATGAACGTGATCCAGGAGATCACCACCCAGACCTCGGCGGGCACCAACGAAACGGCGGCCTCCATCGGCAACCTCGCCGAGCTGGCCAACGAACTGCGCAACTCTGTCGCCGGTTTCCGCCTGCCCTGAGCAGGCGGCGGCAGGCGACCATAACCGGGGCGGCCGATGACGGTGGCAGCGCAGGACAGATCGCAGGCGACCTGGGCGCGCAAGGCGCTGGCGCCCATGGACGCCTACGAGTTCCGGCAGTGGAGCGAGCTGCTGGAGCGGCGCACCGGGATCAGCCTGCCCGAGAAGCGCAAGAGCTTCCTGCTCTCCAACCTCAGCATCCGCATGCGCGAACTGGGCTACGCCCGCTACCGCGATTATTTCCGCTACGTGCTCGACGGCCGCCGCGGCATGGTGGAGTGGGAGATCCTGATCGACCGGCTCACGGTGCACGAAACCCGTTTCTGGCGCGATCCCCGCGCCCTGCAGATGCTGCGCGAAACCTGGCTCGAGCGCCTGCCGGCGGCCGATGCGCCGCACCAGTTGCGGATCTGGTCGGTGGGCTGCGCCACCGGCGAGGAGCCCTACTCCCTGGCCATGCTCATCGACGACGCCCTGCTGGCCCGGGGCATCCGGGCCTATCCGGCCATCACCGCCACCGACATCAGCGCCGCGGCCCTGGCCACCGGCCGCGAGGGCATCTACCCGGCCAACCGGCTGGTCAACCTGCCCGAGGCCTTCGTCGGCCGCTATTTCCAGCGGCTCGATGGGCAGCGCTATCAGGTCAAGGAGGCCCTGCGCCAGCGGGTCTGCTTCACCCGCCTGAACCTGCTGCACCTTCAGGCCTCGCCCCTGCGCGAGCTGGACGTCATCTACTGCCAGAACGTCCTCATCTATTTCAAGAAGCCCCAGCGGCTGCGCATCCTCGACGAACTGATCGGGCGTCTGCGCCCCGGCGGCCTGCTGGTGCTGGGCGCCGGCGAGATCACCGACTGGAGCCATCCCGAAACCGCCATCGTCGACCATCCCGGCACGCTCGTGTATCGCCGGTCGGCGCCCCGGAGTGAGACATGAAAACGGGCAACGAACTGGACATCAACACCCTCTCCTGGGTGAAGTCGGAAATCGACGAAACCCTGGAGCAGGCGCGCAAGGCCCTCGAAGCCTACGTGGAGGCGCCGGAGGACGAATCGCGCCTGCAGTTCTGCCTGAACTACCTGCACCAGGTGCGCGGCACCCTGCAAATGGTGGAGCTGTACGGCGCCTCCATGGCCGCCGAGGAGATGGAAGCGGTGGTCCAGGCCCTGCTGGAGAACCAGATCGGCAACCGCGAAGACGCCTACGAGGTGCTGATCCGCGGCATCCTGCAGTTGCCCGACTATCTCGAACACCTGCTCACCGGGCATCACGACATGCCCATGGTGCTGATGCCGCTGCTCAACGATCTGCGCGCGGCGCGGGGCGAGGCCCTGCTCTCGGAGAACGCCCTGTTCACCCCCGATCTCAGCGTGCAGGCGCCGCCGCCGGCGGATCTTGCCGCCGATCTGCAGGGCCTGGCGAAGAAGCTGCGCCACCACTACCACCTGGGCCTGCTCGGCTGGTTCCGGGACCGCGACAGCCAGGCCAGCCTCAAGCGGATCGGCGAGGTCATCGAGCGCCTGCGCGCGGCGGCCGGCGAGGCGGAGATCAACCGCCTGCTGTGGGTGGCCGGCGGGCTGGTGGAATCGCTGCGCAACGGCGGGCTCGACAGCTCGGTGTCGGTGAAGCTGCTGCTCGGCCAGCTCGACCGGCAGATCAAGCGGATCATCGACGGCGGCGACATGGCCCTGGCCGGCGAGCCGCCCCACGAACTGCTCAAGAACCTGCTCTACTACGTGGCCACCTCCCAGTCGCAGGACGCGCGCACCCGGGAGCTGAAGGACGCCTTCCGCCTCGACGACATCCTGCCCGACGCCCGCACCCTGGAGCACGCGCGTGCCGATCTGGCCGGTCCCAACGCCGAGCTGCTGGGCACGGTCTCGGCCGTGCTGCTCGAGGATCTGGCCCGGGTCAAGGACACCCTGGACGTGCTCATGCGCCAGGAGGAGCGGGATCCGGAAGGGCTCAGGCCGCTCATCGACACCCTCGACCAGATGGCCGACACCCTGGGCATGATCGGCCTGGGTCTGCAGCGCCGCCTGCTGCAGGATCAGCTCGAGGCGCTCGGCGCCATGGCCGAGGGCCGCGAGCCGCTCTCCGAAGAGGCCCTGATGGGCGTGGCCACCGCCATGCTCAGCCTCGAGAACTCGCTCAAGGAGGCCAGCGTGGCCCGCGAGGTCAGCGAGGAGGTGGAAGCGGGCGAGGCGGGCGAAGCCGAGCGCAAGCTGCGCGAGGCCGAACACCAGCAACTGCTCAAGACCGTCATCGAGCAGGCCGCCGGCGAATTCGGCCACATCAAGGACGCCCTCAACGACTTCAGCCGCAACACCGTCACCGTGGAGGGGCTGCAGGCCATTCCCGACGCCCTGGACCGGATCCGCGGCAGCCTGGAGATGCTCGATCTGCAACGGGCCGCCGGCCTCATCAAGCGCTGCCGCGACTACGTGCGCGAGGAACTGCTGCCCAACCGCCGTCCGCCCAGCGACGAATCCCTCGACGTGCTGGCCGACGCCATCTCCAGCATCGAATACTATCTGGAATCCCTGGCCGGCAAATGGGGCCATCCCGAGACCATTCTCGACATCTCCGAGAACAGCCTGCGGCGGCTCGACGCCCTGCGCGGGGTGGACGAGGATGCCACCCACCAGGATCTCACCCAGCCGGATCTGACCCAGCCCACCCTCGACCTGTCGGTGGGCGTCGAGACGGCAGAGGAGGACGACACGCTCGTCAACCTGGATGCGCCGGAAGAAGAGACCCTGCGCAACCTGGTCACCCCCGAGACCGTCACCGATGAGGAACCCTCCCTTGAGCTGACCCTGGACGATCTCTCGCTGGAGGATCTGTCGGTGGAGCTGGACCCCGAGGCCCCGAGCGTGGATCTGGCCGGCGAGGAGCCAACCCTGCACGACATCTCGCTGGCCGATCTGGAACAGTCGGGCCTCACCCAGATCAGCGGCGCCGACTTCACCCTCGAGGAACCGGCCGCCGACGAAGACGACTCCCTCTCCATCACCCTCAACGACGTGCCCCTGGCCGAGGTGGCCACCCACTTGCCGGAGGAAGACGAACAGCCGGTCGCCGAGGTGCCGAGCGCCGACGACGACACCCTGACCCTGACCATCGAAGGCTTCGACGACGCCCTGGAAGCCTCCTCCCAGGAGATCACCGCCCCCGACCTGGCCCAGCCGCCGGTCGGCGACGCCGACGCCGTGATGCAGGATCTGGCCGAGAGTTACGGCGAGGCGGGCCCGGCCGACGACGCCGGCATCGAGATCCTCGAAGAGGACGAAGTCCCGACGGAAGCCGCGCCCGAGGCCCGGCCGGACACCGAGGCGCCGCCGGCAGCGCAAGCACCGGCCCCGGCCCCCGCCGCGGCCCCGGAACCGCCCGACGACATCGACGAGGAGATCATCGAAATCTTCCTCGAAGAGGCGGAAGAGGAATACCAGAACATCAGCCGCCTGCTGCCGACGTGGCGGGAGAACCCGCAGGATCAGGACGCCCTCAAGGATCTGCGCCGCGCCTTCCACACCCTCAAGGGCTCGGGCCGCCTGGTGGGGGCGAAGGACGTGGGCGAGTTCGCCTGGGCCTTCGAGAACATGCTCAACCGGGTGATCGACGGCACCATCGAGGCCACCCCGGTGCTGTTCGAACTGCTGGAGCGGGCCCGCCAGACCCTGCCGGAGCTGTTCGAGCTGTTCCAGCAGGGCGGCTCGCCGCGCCAGCCGGTGTTCGCCCTGATGGGCCACGCCGACGATCTGGCCCAGGGCAAGCCGGTCGAGCTGGAAGCGCAGGCCGAAGCGCCGGCGGCCGAAGCGGAAGCCGAGGCCGGGGCGGCCGAGACGCCGGAAGCGGCGGACGAACCTGCGGTGGCGGAAACCCCGCCCACGCCGCTGCCCGACGTGGATCCCGTGCTGCTCGACATCTACCGCAAGGAGGTGGAAACCCACCTCGAGAGCCTGCGCGAGTACCTGCGCGGCTGGGATGCGGGCAAGGAGCGCGCCGCCACCGACGGCCTGCTGCGGGCCATGCACACCCTCACCGGCAGCTCCCGCACCACCGGCGTCGAGGCCCTCTCGACCCTGTGCGGGGAGTTCGAACACTACATCCACGATCTGCAGGCGGCCGAGCGGCCCCTGGAGAGCGAAGGCGCCAGCCTGCTGCAGGACGTGGTCGACTACGTGGCCCGCACCACCGCCATCCTCGACACCCCCGGCGCGCGAATCGACGACAACGGCCCCCTGCGCGAGCGGCTGGCGGCTCTGCGCGAGCGTCTGCAGGCGGAGTTGTCGGGCGCCAGCGTGGAGATGCCGCAGCCCGCGGCGCCGCCGCCGGTGGCCGAGGCGCCCCCGCCGCGGGACTACGACGAGGAACTGCTGGAAATCTTCATTGAGGAAGGCGAAGAGATCCTCGAACAGAGCGACAACACCCTGGCCGGCTGGGTCGAGGCGCCCGACGACCGGGCGGCGGTGGAAGCCCTGCAACGCCAGCTGCACACCCTCAAGGGCGGCGCGCGCATGGCCGGCGTGGTGGAGATCGGCGATCTCGGCCACGCCATCGAATCGCTGCTGACCGCGGTGGTCGACGACCAGCTCGCGCCCTCGCCGGCCCTGTTCGATCTGCTGCAGAAGGCCCAGGATCGCCTGGTGGGCCTGCTCGAGGATCTCAAGGCCGCCCGGCACCTGGCGCCGGCCACCGATCTGCTGGCCGAAGTGGACGCCCTGCTGGGCCGTGGCGCGGAAACCCCGACTGTCCCGGCCGAACCCGAGAACACCAGCGAAGCCGCGCCGCCGGCCGAAACCGCGGAGACGTCTCCTGCAGCCGACGCAGACGAGGCGCGCGAGCCTGCCAATCTCGATCTGACCGAACCGGCAGAGGAAGTCGAAGAGGCGCCGACCGAGGTCATCGAGCTGGCGGCGCCGCCAGCGGCGGAAGATGACACGGTGATGCTGGAAATCGCCGAAGAGATCCCCGAGCCCGAGAGCGGGGAGCGCGTCGAGTCGGTCGATGCCGGCGACGAAGCGGCCGAGGCGCCGGCAGAAGCCGAGGCCAGCCCGCCCCCGGCCGACAACGTGGTGACCCTCAAGCCCGTCGCCGAGAGCGCCCCGCCGGCGCCCGAGCCCGAGCCCGAACCCGAACCCGAACCGGCCCCGCCGGCCGCGCCGGCGCCGGAAGCCGAGCCGCCCGAACGGCGCCAGTCGGCCCGCCTGGCGCCCCAGGAACAGGTGCGGGTGCGCGCCGAACTGCTCGACAACCTGGTCAACTTCGCCGGCGAGGTGAGCATCTACCGCTCGCGCCTGGAGCAGCAGACCAACGCCTTCCGCTACAACCTGCGCGAGCTGGACGAGACCGTCGCCCGCCTGCGCCAGCAGTTGCGGGCCTTCGAGATCGAGACCGAGGCCCAGATCCAGTACCGCCAGGAAGAGACCCTGAGCCGCGACTACGACGAGTTCGACCCCCTGGAGTTCGACCGCTTCACCCACATGCAGCAGCTCTCCCGGGGCATGATGGAATCGCTGGCCGACCTCGACTCCCTGCGGGCGATCCTGGCCAACCTCACCCAGGAATCGGAAACCCTGCTCCTGCAGCAGTCGCGGGTCAACACCGAACTGCAGGAAGGCCTGATGCGCACCCGCATGGTGCCCTTCTCCGGCCAGGCGCCGCGCCTGCGGCGCATCGTGCGCCAGACCGCCGCCGAGCTGGGCAAGCAGGTGCAGCTCAGGCTCGAGGGCATGGAAGGCGAGCTGGATCGCTCGGTGCTGGAGCGGATCATCCCGCCCATCGAACACATGCTGCGCAACGCCATCGCCCACGGCATCGAAAGCCCGGCCCAGCGGCGCATCGCCGGCAAGCCCGAGACCGGCACCATCGAGCTGAGCTTCAGCCGCGAAGGTTCCGACATGATTCTGCGGATCCGCGACGACGGCGCCGGCATCGATCTCGACGCCGTGCAGCGCAAGGCCATCGAACGGGGCCTGCTCGAGCCGGGCGTTACCGTGCCCCGCGACGTGCTGCTGAACATGATCATGGAGCCGGGTTTCTCCACCGCCGAGAGCGTCAGCCAGGTGGCCGGCCGCGGCGTGGGCATGGACGTGGTCAACACCGAGGTCAAGCAGCTCGGCGGCCTCATCGACATCGAATCGGAACCGGGCCAGGGCACCACCTTCACCATCAGCATGCCCATGACCCTGTCCATCACCCGCGCCCTGATGGTGCGGGTGGGCGAGGAGACCTTCGCCGTGCCGCTGCTCTCGGTGGCCGCGGTGGAGCGCATCCGCGCCGACGAGTTCGCGGCCCTCGGCGAGCAGGAACACCCGGCCTATCACTGGGTGGACGAGGACTATCCGCTGATGAGTCTCAGCCAGATGATCGGCCTCGGCCCCCAGATCCCGCCGCCGGAAGGCCAGCGGGTGCCGCTGCTGCTGGTGCGCTCCGGCGAGTTCCGCGCCGCCATCCAGGTGGACAGCCTGATCGGCTCGCGCGAGGTGGTGGTCAAGCCGGTGGGGCCGCAGCTCTCCACCCTGCGCGGGATCAGCGGCGCCACCATCACCGGCGAGGGCGAGGTGGTGCTGATCCTCGATCTGGGCGTGCTGATCCGCCTGATGGCCGCCAGCGGCGCCGAGGAACTGGTGACGGTGGCCGCGCCGGCCGAGACGGAGGCGGTCAGGCCCACGGTCATGGTGGTGGACGACTCCATCACCGTGCGCAAGGTCACCAGCCGCCTGCTGGCGCGCCACGATTACGAAGTGCTCACCGCCAAGGACGGGGTGGACGCCCTCTCCCAGTTGCAGGAAGTGGTGCCGGATGTGATCCTGCTCGACGTGGAGATGCCGCGCATGGACGGCTACGAGCTGGCCACCAACGTGCGCAACAACGAACGCCTGAAGGACGTGCCCATCATCATGATCACCTCCCGCACCGCCGACAAGCACCGGCAGCGGGCCATGGACATCGGCGTCAACGCCTACCTGGGCAAGCCCTTCAACGAGGGGGAACTGCTGGAGAACATCCGCACGCTGACCGGTGCATGATGCAGCGGCGGCGCGCCGCCGGATGGCCGGCGGACGCCCCCTTGATTACACTGGAGACATGACGGGGGAAGGAACCAGCGAGCTGGGCTGCGTGCAGTTGGCCATCGTGTCCAACTCCCTGCGGCACCGGCAGCACCTGCAGCAGGTGCTGGAGCGCCAGGGCCTGCGCGTGGTGTTCAACGAGCCCCTGTCGCCGGTGTTGCTGAACAAGCTTGGCAGCCGGCGGGCCGACGTGCTGCTGCTGGACGTGGACGAACACATGCAGGATCACGCTCTGCTCGAGCGCCTGCTGGAAGAGTCGGACGTGCCGATCATCTTCAACGACGCCAGCGGCCTCACCTTCAACGAGCCGGCCGTGCTCGCCAAGTGGTACGGCAAGCTGCTGGGGAAGATCGCCGAGATCACCGGGCGGTTGGAGTGGGAAGAGCTGGACGTGGATCTGGGCTGGCAACCGGCGCCGGAGCCCAGCGGCCAGTTCGATCTGCGTCAGCAGCCGGCGCGCGAAGTGTGGGTGCTCGGCGCCTCGCTGGGCGGGCCCGATGCCCTCAAGCAGTTTCTCGGCGCCCTGCCCGCGGATCTGCCGGTGGCCTTCGTGATCGCCCAGCACATGGGCGATCATTTCAACCGGTTGCTCGCCGGGCAGCTGGATCGGGTCACGCCCCTGCGGGTGGCTCCCGCCCGGGTGGGGCACGTGTTGCGCCACGGCGAGGCCCTGGTGGTGCCGACCCGCGAGCGCCTGCGCATCAACCCGATCGGCGCGGTGGAACTGCTGCCGATGGAGGCAAGCGGCCCCTACAGCCCGTCCATCGACACGGTCATGGCCGATCTGGCGGGCCGCTACGGCGCGCGCTGCCATGCCATCGTCTTCAGCGGCATGTGCGACGATGGCCTGCAGGGCACCGCCGCCGTGGCCGCCGCCGGCGGCGAGGTCTGGACCCAGAGCGCCGAGAGCTGCGTGATCAGCAACATGCCGGACAAGGTGCGCGAGGCCGGCCTCAGCGGTTATGCCGGCACGCCACGCCAGCTGGCAGGGCAACTGATCCGCCGCTATCAGAACTGACAGCCTGACAAGCATACGCGCCACGTGCGCCGAGGAGACCATGAGCGAAACCACAGCCACGCCGACCCCGCGCCAGAGCGCCCTGCCCGGCAAGCGGATCGACGCCGTGCACTGCCTGCTGATGCCCGTGCAGGGCGAATACCTGCTGCTGCCCAACGCCGCCGTGGCCGAGGTCATCGGCTACCAGGACGCCGAGCCCATCGCCGACGCCCCCGACTGGCTGCTGGGCAAGTTCCTGTGGCGCGATCACCAGGTGCCGCTGGTCTCCTTCGAACGCCTCAGCGACGGCGAATACACCGCCCTCGGCGGCGCCCGCATCGCCGTCCTCAACACCCTCAACCGCAATCCCCGCGTGCCCTATGTCGCCGTGGTCCTGCAGGGCATCCCGCGCCTGCAACTGGTGCAGCCCACCACCCTTGGCAAGCAGGAGGCCCGCAGCCGCCGCCCCTGCACCGCCGCCGAACTGCGCATCAACGACCGCACCCTCCTCATCCCCGACCTCGACGAACTCGAAGCCCGCATCGACCGTCTGCAGAAGGGGTAGCGGGTTTGCGACCCTCCCCCGTAGGAGTGGCGCAAGCCGCGACCCCGTCCCGTAGGCCGGCTCAAGCGCAGCGGAGCCGGCGAAAACGTGTTACACCCACAATGCCGGCTCCGCTGCGCTTGAGCCGGCCTACGGGACTTGCACCGGCTTGCGAGATTACCCCGCTACCCGCCACCGAGATCCCCCCACAACACCTGCACCGCCGCCAGCGCGGCGAGAACGGCGGTCTCGGTGCGCAGGATCCGCGGGCCCAGGCGCACGCCGGTGAAGTCCGCCGCGGCGATGGCCCGGCGTTCGTCGCCGGTGAAGCCGCCCTCCGGCCCGATGGCCAGGGCCAGCGGGCCCGCAGGGGCGGGCAGCCCGCCCAGGGCCTGGGTGGCCTGCGGATCGAGGAACAGGCGCCGGGTCTCGTCGCGCCCGGCGAGCCAGGTCGCCAGCGGCTGCGGCGCATGCAGCACGGGCAGCCGGTTGCGGCCGCACTGTTCGCAGGCGGCGACGATCACGCCCTGCCAGTGCGCAAGGCGTTTCGCCGCGCGCTTGTCGTCGAGCCGCACCACCACCCGCTCGGTGAACAGCGGCGTGACGGCCGCCACGCCCAGCTCGGTGGCCTTCTGCAGGGCGAAGTCCATGCGCTCGCCCCGCGCGATGCCGAGCCCCAGATGCACGGCCAGCGGGGATTCGCGCTCCGTGGCCGTGCAGCGCAGGAGGCGGGCCGTCACCTCGCGCCGGCTGCAGGCGACGATCTGCGCCTCGCACTCCCCGCCCCGGCCGTTGAACAGCACGATCCGGTCTCCCTCGCGCAGACGCAACACCTGCACCGCATGCCGGCGGGCGTTGTCGTCCAGGGTGACGGTTTCGCCGGCGGCGAGGGCAACGGGAAGATGGAGGCGGGGTGTGGGCATTGGCTCAAGATACAAGAGGAAAGCGGCAAGAGGAAAGCGCGCGTTTGCCTCTGGTCTTTCTTCTGCCGCCGTCAGGCGGTGGCGATTTCGATCCCTTCCGCCGCCACTTCCACCATGAGATCGATTTCCTCGTCGGTGATGACGTACGGCGGCATGAAATAGATCACGTTGCCCAGCGGCCGCAGCAGCACGCCCCGTTCGAGGCCGTGGCGGTAGACGGCGAGGCCGCGGCGTTCCTGCCAGGGATACGGTTCGCGGGCCGCCTTGTCCCTGACCATCTCGATGGCCAGGATCATGCCGGTCTGGCGCACTTCGCCCACGTGGGGGTGATCGGCCAGCGGCGCGGCCCGTTCGGCCATGCGCGCGGCCTTCTGGCGGTTGTCGCCGATCACGTCGTCCTCGGCAAAGATGTCGAGGGTGGCCAGGGCGGCGCTGCAGCCCAGCGGGTTGCCGGTGTAGCTGTGGGAGTGGAGGAAGGCCCGCAGGGTGGCGTAGTCGTCGTAGAAGGCGGCGTAGATCTCGTCGTGGGTGAGGGTGACCGAGAGGGGCAGATAGCCGCCGGTGAGGCCCTTGGATAGGCACAGGAAGTCGGGCGCGATGCCGGCCTGCTCGCAGGCGAACAGGGTACCGGTGCGGCCGAAGCCCACGGCGATCTCGTCGGCGATCAGGTGCACGCCGAATTCGTCGCAGGCCTCGCGCAGCAGCGTCAGGTACACCGGGTGATACATGCGCATGTAACCGGCGCACTGCACCAGCGGCTCCACGATCACCGCGCAGATCTCGTCGCCATGGCGTGCCAGCATCTCGCGCATGGGCGCGAACATCCGCCGGGAGTGTTCCTCGCAGGAGACCTCCGGCGCCCGCGCATGACAGTCGGGGGAGGGGACGGTGAGCATCTCCATCAGCAGCGGGCCGTAGGTCTCCTTGTACAGGGCCACGTCGCCCGCCGCCAGGGCGCCCAGGGTCTCGCCGTGATAGCTGTTGGCCAGGTTCACGAAGCGGCGTTTTTGCGTCTTCCCCCGGTTCTGCCAGTAGTGGAAGCTCATCTTCAGGGCCACTTCCACCGCCGAGGAGCCGTTGTCGGCATAGAAGCAGTGGCGCAGATCGCCGGGCGTGATGGCCGCCAGGCGTTCGGAGAGCGCCACCACGGGCTCATGGGTGAAGCCGGCCAGAATCACGTGCTCCAGGGTGTCGAGCTGCTGCTTGACGCGCTCGCCGATGCGCGGATTGCAGTGCCCGAACAGGTTCACCCACCAGGAGGAGATGGCATCGAGATAGCGCCTCCCCTCGAAATCCTCCAGCCACACCCCTTCCCCGCGGCGGATGGGCACCAGCGGCAGCCATTCGTGATCCTTCATCTGGGTGCAGGGGTGCCAGAGGTGGCGGAGATCGCGCTGGATGAGATCGGCGTTGTTCATGGAAACAGGATACAGGATGAAAGAGAAAAGGGAGATATTGCCATGTAGGAGCGGCGCGAGCCGCGATGAACAGGGCCGAGGGCCGAGTCGCGAGGGCCGAGGCTGTCGAAGCCAACCAACCGCGTTTTTCCTCGGCCCTCGTCCCTCGTCACTCGTCCCTGCATGATTCGCGGCTCGCGCCGCTCCTGCAAAAACAATCTTCGTGCCTCCGTGTCCTCCGTGTTCCTTGCAGAGGACCCGAAAAGGATCACCCCTCAGGCAGCCCCAGATTCTTCCAGATGGACAACGTCGGCCCCGCCTGGTTCATGGTGTAGAAGTGCAGCCCCGGCGCGCCGGCCTCCAGGAGCTGGTGGCAGAGATCGGTGACCACGTCCTCGCCGAAGGCGCGGATGGCCTCGCGGTCGTCGCCGTAGTCCTCGAGGCGCTTGCGGATCCAGCGGGGGATTTCGGCGCCGCACATGTCGGAGAAACGGGCCAGTTGCGTGTAGTTGGTGATGGGCATGATGCCGGGCACGATGGGCGCGGTCACGCCCAGTTTTTCCACGTCGTCCACGAAGCGGAAGTAGGCGTCGGGGTTGAAGAAGTACTGGGTGATGGCGCTGTTGGCGCCGGCGGCCATCTTGCGGGCGAAGTTGGCCATGTCGGCCCGCGCGCCCGGGGCCTGGGGATGGAACTCGGGATAGGCGGCCACTTCGATGTGGAAGTGATCGCCGGTGGTCTCGCGGATGAAGGCCACCAGTTCGTTGGCGTAGTGGAACTCGCCGGCCTCGCGCATGCCCGAGGGCATGTCGCCGCGCAGGGCCACGATGCGCCGCACGCCGGCCGCCCGGTACTGCTCGAGAATGGCGCGGATGTTCTCGCGGGTGGAGCCGATGCACGACAGATGCGGCGCCGCGGCGAACCCGGCGGCCATGATCATCCTCACCGTCTCGAAGGTACCCTCCTGGGTGCTGCCGCCGGCGCCGAAGGTCACGGAAAAGTAGGCCGGTTTCAGCGCCCCGAGCGCGGCCAGGGTCTGCTCCAGCTTCGCCTTGCCTTCCTCGGTCTTGGGCGGGAAGAACTCGAAGCTGAACTGCTGGGGGTGTTTTCGTTGGGTTTCCATGGTGGTCCGGGGTTCGGGGTTGACGCAAAGGTTGGGAAGGGTGTAGGAGCGGCGCAAGCCGCGACCATGCGGTAGGTGGTGGCGGGTAGCTGGTAGCGAGAAAAACCTTATATGGTTCCACCCGGCTACCCGCTACCGCCGCATCGCGGCTTGCGCCGCTCCTACACGTGTCTGGCGAGGTCAAGGAACCGCCGTTTCTCGCCACTCGCCACTCGTCCCTAGTACCTGTAATGTTCGGGCTTGTACGGCCCCTCCACCGGCACGCCGATGTACTCGGCCTGTTCCGGCGAGAGCTGGGTGAGGTGGGCGCCGAGCTTGCCGAGGTGCAGGCGGGCGACCTTTTCGTCCAGCTTCTTGGGCAGGATGTAGACCTTGTTCTCGTAGTTCTCGGCGTGCTGGTACAGCTCCATCTGGGCGATCACCTGGTTGGTGAAGGAGGCGGACATGACGAAGCTCGGATGGCCGGTGGCGCAGCCGAGGTTCACCAGGCGGCCCTTGGCGAGGATGATGATCCGCTTGCCGTCGGGGAAGATCACGTGATCCACCTGCGGCTTGATCTCCACCCATTCGTACTTCTCGAGCGACGCGATGTTGATCTCCGAGTCGAAGTGGCCGATGTTGCAGACGATGGCCTCGTTCTTCATGGCCGCCATGTGGTGGTGGTCGATCACGTTCACGTTGCCGGTGGCGGTGACGAAGATGTCGCCCTGGCTGGCGGCCTCGTCCATGGTCACCACCCGGTAGCCTTCCATCGCCGCCTGCAGGGCGCAGATGGGATCGATCTCGGTGATCCAGACGGTGGCGCCCATGCCGCGGAAGGCCTGGGCGCAGCCCTTGCCCACGTCGCCGTAGCCGAGCACCACGCAGATCTTGCCGGCGATCATCACGTCGGTGGCGCGCTTGATGCCGTCAAGCAGCGATTCGCGGCAGCCGTAGAGGTTGTCGAACTTGCTCTTGGTCACCGAATCGTTGACGTTCATGGCCGGGAACAGCAGCTCGCCCTTCTCCTGCATCTGGTAGAGGCGGTGCACGCCGGTGGTGGTCTCCTCGGTCACGCCGCGGATGGATTCGGCCATGGCGGTCCACTTGCCGGGGTTGGACTCGAGGGTGCGGCGCAGCAGGTCGAGGATGGCCACCCATTCCTCGTTGTCGCCGGGGCAGGCATCGGGCACCTTGCCGGCCTTCTCGAATTCCACGCCCTTGTGGATCAGCAACGTGGCGTCGCCGCCGTCGTCGAGGATCATGTTGGGCTGCTGGCCGTCGGGCCAGGTGAGGGCCTGCTCGGTGCACCACCAGTATTCCTCGATGGTCTCGCCCTTCCAGGCGAACACGGGGATGCCGGCGGCGGCGATGGCCGCGGCGGCGTGATCCTGGGTGGAGTAGATGTTGCACGAGGCCCAGCGCACCTCGGCGCCCAGGGCCACCAGGGTCTCGATGAGCACCGCGGTCTGGATGGTCATGTGCAGGCTGCCGGTGATCCGGGCGCCCTTGAGGGGCTGCTGCTCGGCGAACTCCTCGCGGATGGCCATCAGGCCGGGCATCTCGGTCTCGGCGATGGCGATTTCCTTGCGGCCCCAGTCGGCCAGGTTGATGTCGGCGACCTTGTAGTCGGTGAAGTCAGTCGGGGATACAGCGTTCACGGTTCATTCTCCTCAGTGATTGCAGGTGGAATGAGCGCCGTTGTTGCCAGTTGCGAACCCCGACCCGAGCCTGACGGGAGAACCCCGCTGCAGCGCCCCTCGGGTGAGGCCGTTCGAGTGTAAACCAGTTGCGTGAAATTTCAACGCAGAGGGGTTTATCGTTTCTGTAGGAGCGGCGCGAGCCGCGATGAACGGGGCCGAGGGACGAGTGGCGAGGGCCGAGGTTATCGAAGCCAATCAACCCCGTTTTTCCTCGGCCCTCGGCCCTCGCCACTCGGCCCTGCATGGTTCGCGGCTTGCGCCGCTCCTACACCAGCAAAAATCCCCTTCGCGCCTTTGCGTTGAAAACGGATGTCAAATCCCGGCCGCCTCCTTCAGCAGTTCGGCCTTGTCGGTGCGCTCCCAGGGCAGGTCGAGATCGTCGCGGCCCAGGTGGCCGTAGGCGGCGGTGGGCTGGTAGTGGGGCTCGAGCAGATCCAGCATGGTGATGATGCCCCAGGGCCGCAGGTCGAAGTGCTCGCGCACCAGCCGGCTGATCCGCTCCTCGTCGATTCGGTGGGTGCCGAAGGTCTGCACGGTGATGGAGGTGGGCTCGGCCACGCCGATGGCGTAGGAGACCTGGATTTCGCAGCGTTCGGCCAGGCCGGCGGCGACGATGTTCTTGGCCACGTAGCGGGCGGCGTAGGCGGCCGAGCGATCCACCTTGGAGGGATCCTTGCCGGAGAAGGCGCCGCCGCCGTGGCGGGCCATGCCCCCATAGGTGTCGACGATGATCTTGCGCCCGGTCAGGCCGCAGTCGCCCATGGGGCCGCCGATCACGAAGCGGCCGGTGGGGTTGATGTGGTAGCGGGTGTTCCCGTCTAGCCATTCGGCGGGGATCACCGGCTTGATGATTTCGTCCATCACCGCCTCGTGCAGCACCTTCTGTTCCACTTCCGGCGCGTGCTGGGTGGAGAGCACGATGGCCTCGATGCCTACCGGCTTGTGGTTCTCGTAACGGAAGGTGATCTGGCTCTTGGCGTCGGGGCGCAGCCAGGGGAGGATGCCGTTCTTGCGCACCTCGGCCTGACGGCGCACCAGGCGGTGGGCATAGGTGATGGGGGCGGGCATCAGCACTTCGGTTTCGTTGCTGGCGTAGCCGAACATCAGGCCCTGGTCGCCGGCGCCCTGTTCCTCGCGGGTCTGGCGATCCACGCCCTGGTTGATGTCGGGCGACTGCTGGCCGAGGGCGTTGAGCACCGCGCAGGTGTGGCCGTCGAAGCCGATGTCCGAATGGGTGTAGCCGATGCCGTTGACCGTGTCGCGCACCAGTTTTTCGTATTCCACCTGGGCGGTGGTGGTGATCTCGCCGGCCAGCACCACCATGCCGGTCTTGACCAGGGTTTCGCAGGCCACCCGGGCGTGAGGATCCTGGCGGATGATGGCGTCGAGCACGGCGTCGGAGATCTGATCGGCCATCTTGTCGGGATGGCCTTCGGAAACCGATTCGGAGGTGAACAGGAAGTGGCTCATGGTGTGTTTTTGCTCCTCGCAAACGAAAAAACCCGCCTGGGCATCGGCTCAGGCGGGTTCGGGAATCCGGGTTTTCCTGCCTCGCTTTAGCCGCATTTCTATAGCGCCCGCAATCTGATCGTCAAATCGGCGCTGAATCGGTTTGGGATTGTAGGCAGGGGAGGGGGGAATGTCAAAGCCTCAGTATCCCCAGGTTCCCTCCAGCAGGCGGGCATAGCCGGTGTAGAGGGCGTTGTCGGCCGGCACGAAACCGGGCAGTTTCAGGGCCTGGAGCATGGCCTTGCCGGCGGGCGTCCTGCCGGCCTGCAGGAGCGCCTGACGCAGCCGGCTGCGCAGGGCGGCAGGCACCCGGGGCGAGACCGACAGCGCCATGTGCGGCACCGGATCGGTGGTGGTGATCACGTTGAGGCTGGTGTCGCCGCGGATCAGGGGGGTGGGCACCAGCGCCGCGAGAGCCTTGCCGGCCTTCAGCCGCTCGAGGGCCTGCTGGGCATTGCTGGAGGCGACCATCACCGGCTGGCGCAGGGGGTTGGGAAACATGGCGTTGAGCCGCAGGCCACCGAGGCTGGGCGGGGGGACGGTGGCGATGCGCTTGCCGACCAGTTCGGCCGGCTCGAAGAGCAGGGTCTCTTCGCGGGTGACCAGGGAATAGGTCACCGTGTCGGGCAGCTTGGCCAGCACCCGGTAGCCCATGCGCTGGTTGCGGAAGTCGGTGAAGTGGGCGGCGTCGAGCACCAGGTCGAAGCCCGGCGGCTGGCGCATGGATTCCCAGTAGTCCACGAAATTGTGGCTGGCGCGGATGCGGATGGTCTGGCCGGTGGCGCGGCCGAGGTATTCGGCCAGCGGGGCGTAGGCCTCCAGGGTGCGATCCCGGGGCAGGATGGGCTGGATGGCCAGTTGCCAGGTGGCGGCCGCCGCGGGCGGGGTGCCGGCGAGGATCGCGGTGAGCAACGGGAACAGCAGGCGGACGAGACGCATCATGGAAGGCATTCCCCATAAAAAATTTGGTAGGAAAAAGTATATGCCAGTCTCGCGAAATGGCGAGCTTTGACGGATAATGGCCCACCGGCACCCCGGCGTGGGTGCGCAACTCATTGAAAAACCACAAGAATCAGGAGAGAACGCCAATGGTCAGCCTCGAGACCCCTGTTTGCGAATTCGGCAAGCCGGCCGTGGACTTCGCCCTGCCGGGCGTGGACGGCCGGATCTGGACCCTGGACGACTGCCGGGGCGAGAAGGGCACCCTGGTGATGTTCATCTGCAACCACTGCCCCTACGTGAAGGCCATCCGCGAGCGCCTGGTGCGCGACACCCGCGAGCTGCTCGAGCACGGGGTGAAGAGCGTGGCCATCATGGCCAACGATCCCGCCCTGTACGAGGAGGATTCCTTCGAAAACATGAAGAAGGTGGCCGAGGAATACGACTTCCCCTTCCCCTATCTGTTCGACGAGACCCAGGAAGTGGCCAAGGCCTATGGGGCCGTGTGCACCCCCGACTTCTTCGGCTACAACGCCGATCTCAAGCTCCAGTACCGGGGCCGGCTGGATGCCTCGCGCAAGGAGACGGCGCCGCCCGACGCCCGCCGCGAGCTGTTCGAGGCGATGGTGCAGGTGGCCGAGACCGGCCGGGGCCCCCAGGATCAGATCCCCAGCATGGGCTGTTCGATCAAATGGAAGGAATGAGGGGGGATCGCCCCGTCAGCGCCCCCTTTTCCGATAAAAGGCATTTATAAAGGCATATTCCGAACAGGGGGCTGGCCCCGGCGCCTATTGCCCGCGCCCGGTAGAAGTGGGAAAATCCCGGGCTCGTTGACCCCGGGAGATTGCGAAGCCAATCACAATCCGGTCGCCCTTGCCGCCGACCGCACGACCCGCATCCCGGTGCCGAGCTGAATCCGCGAGGGAGGAAAGTCTCCGGAACGAACGAACATCGACGGCCGCGCCCGGCGCGGCCGTCTGCGGCGATCCCGTGGCACCGGATCCGCACGCCGAACGACACACCAGATTTCTTTTTCAAGCACTGAGGGGAACGTTATGCCATCTCGTAAAGATCTCGCCAATGCCATCCGTGCGCTGAGCATGGATGCGGTGCAAAAGGCCAATTCCGGGCATCCCGGCGCACCGATGGGCATGGCGGACATCGCCGAAGTCCTCTGGAACGATCACCTGAAGCACAACCCGACCAACCCCGAGTGGTGGGATCGCGACCGCTTCGTGCTCTCCAATGGTCACGGCTCCATGCTCATCTACTCCCTGCTGCACCTGACCGGCTACGATCTCTCCATCGAGGATCTCAAGCAGTTCCGCCAGCTCCACTCCAAGACCCCGGGCCATCCCGAATACGGCTACACCCCGGGCGTGGAGACCACCACCGGCCCGCTGGGGCAGGGCATCACCAACGCCGTGGGCATGGCCCTGGCCGAGCGGACCCTGGCCGCCCAGTTCAACCGCCCCGGCCACAACATCGTCGATCACTACACCTACGTGTTCCTCGGTGACGGCTGCATGATGGAAGGCATCTCCCACGAGTCCTGCGCCCTGGCCGGCACCTGGGGGCTGGGCAAGCTGATCGCCTTCTGGGACGACAACGGCATCACCATCGACGGCCACACCGAGCACTGGTTCACCGAAGACACGCCCAAGCGTTTCGAGGCCTACGGCTGGCACGTGATCCGCGACGTGGACGGCCACGACGCCGAGGCCATCGACAAGGCCATCCGCGAGGCCAAGTCGGTCAACGACAAGCCCACCCTGATCTGCTGCAAGACCGTGATCGGTTACGGCGCCCCCAACCTCTGCGGCAGCCACGACTGCCACGGCGCGCCGCTGGGCGACGACGAGATCAAGGCCACCCGCGAGAACCTGAACTGGCCCTACGCGCCGTTCGAGATTCCGGACGAGATCTACCAGGGCTGGGATGCGCGCGAGAAGGGCAAGCAGGCCGAAGCCCACTGGGCCGAGAAGTTCGCTGCCTACAAGCAGGAATTCCCGGAACTGGCCGCCGAGTTCGAACGCCGCATGAAGGGCGAGCTGCCCGCCGACTGGCAGAAGGTGGCCGACGACTACATCAAGGCCACCGACGAGAAGGGCGAGTCCATCGCCTCGCGCAAGGCCTCCCAGAATGCCATCACCGCCTACGCCAAGGCCCTGCCCGAGTTCCTGGGCGGCTCCGCCGACCTGACTCCGTCCAACCTCACCGCCTGGCCGGAGGCGAAGCAGATCACCGACACGGTGGCCGACGGCAACTACATCTCCTACGGCGTGCGCGAGTTCGGCATGTCCGCGATCATGAACGGCGTGGCCCTGCACGGCGGCTTCATCCCGTTCGGCGGCACCTTCCTGATGTTCTCCGAGTACGCCCGCAACGCCCTGCGCATGGCCGCCCTGATGGGGATCCGCAGCATCTTCGTCTACACCCACGACTCCATCGGCCTGGGCGAGGACGGCCCCACCCACCAGCCGGTGGAGCAGATCGCCACCCTGCGCATGATCCCGAAGATGCAGGTCTGGCGGCCCTGTGACGCGGTCGAGAGCGCCGTGGCCTGGAAGGCGGCCATCGAGTACATGGCCGGCCCCACCTGCCTGATCTTCTCCCGCCAGGGCCTGCCCCACCAGGTGCGTTCCGACGATCAGCTCACCGAAATCGCCCATGGCGGCTACGTGCTGCAGGACTGCGACGGCACCCCCGAGGCCATCATCATCGCCACCGGCTCCGAAGTGGGCCTGGCCATGGAGGCCGCCAAGACCCTCACCGAGGAAGGCAGGAAGATCCGCGTGGTCTCCATGCCCTGCGCCGAGGTCTTCGAGCAGCAGGACGACGACTACAAGGAATCGGTGCTGCCGTCCGACGTCACCGCCCGGGTGGCCGTGGAGGCCGGAGTGCCCGACTACTGGTACAAGTACGTGGGAGCCAAGGGCCGCATCATCGGCGTGGATCGCTTCGGCGAATCCGCCCCGGCCGGCGAACTGTTCAAGCACTTCGGTCTGACCGCGGAGAACGTGGTCAAGGCCGTCAAGTCGGTACTTTGATTTACGACCCCATTTTTTGACTGACTGGAGATCAACGACATGACCATCAAAGTTGGTATCAACGGATTCGGCCGCATCGGCCGCATGGCCTTCCGCGCCATCCACAAGGAGTTCCCGGAGCTGGAAGTGGTCGGCATCAACGACCTGCTGGACGCCGACTACCTGGCCTACATGCTCAAGTACGACTCGGTGCACGGCCGTTTCGCCGGTGACGTGAAGGCCGAGGGCGGCAACCTGGTTGTGGACGGCAAGACCATCCGCCTGACCGCCGAGCGCGATCCGGCCGACCTCAAGTGGGGCGACATCGACGTGGATCTGGTGCTCGAGTGCACCGGCTTCTTCCTCACCGAGGAGACCTGCCAGAAGCATATCGACGCCGGCGCCAAGAAGGTGGTCATGTCCGCGCCTTCCAAGGACGGCACCCCCATGTTCGTCTACGGCGTGAACCACGACAGCTATGCCGGCCAGGCCATCGTCTCCGCCGCCTCCTGCACCACCAACTGCCTGGCCCCGGTGGCCAAGGTGCTGCACGACAACTGGGGCATCAAGCGCGGCCTGATGTCCACCGTGCACGCCGCCACCGCCACCCAGAAGACCGTCGACGGTCCCTCCATGAAGGACTGGCGCGGCGGCCGCGGCATCCTGGAGAACATCATTCCCTCCTCCACCGGCGCCGCCAAGGCCGTGGGCGTGGTGCTGCCCGAACTGAACGGCAAGCTCACCGGCATGGCCTTCCGCGTGCCCACCTCCGACGTCTCCGTGGTGGACCTGACCGTGGAGCTGGAGAAGCCGGCCAGCTATGACGACATCTGCGCCGCCATGAAGAAGGCCTCCGAGTCGGGCGACATCAGCAAGACCCTGGCCTACACCGACGAGAAGGTGGTCTCCACCGACTTCCGCGGCGTGGGTTACTCGTCCATCTTCGACGCCGGCGCCGGCATCGCCCTGGACGACACCTTCGTCAAGGTCGTGTCCTGGTACGACAACGAGTACGGCTACACCTGCAACATGCTGCGCTTCGCCCAGCACGTGGCAGGTTAAGAGAAAAGGGAAGGTGTGGTGGCGGGCCGAAGGCCCGCCACCATCCCTTTGCTCTTGTCGCTTTTCACTTTCCTCTCGAAAAGAGTACTTGGCTGAGGGCCCACCTTCATCCAAGTTCTTTTGACTCAGGAGCAGTCCACATGTCCGTAATCAAGATGACCGACCTGGATCTGGCCGGCAAGCGCGTGCTGATCCGCGAAGACCTCAACGTGCCCGTGAAGGACGGCAAGGTCACCTCCGACAAGCGCATTCGCGCCTCCCTGCCCACCATCGAACACGCCATGAAGGCGGGCGCCAAGGTGATGCTCATGTCCCACCTGGGGCGGCCCACCGAGGGCGAGCCGGCCGAGGAGTTCTCCCTCAAGCCGGTGGCCGATCACCTCTCCGAATTGCTGGGCAAGCCGGTGCGCCTCGTCACCGACTATCTCGAAAACCCGCCCGAGCTGGAAGACGGTGAAGTGGTGGTGCTCGAGAACGTGCGCTTCAACAAGGGCGAGAAGAAGAACGACGACGAACTGTCGAAGAAGTATGCCGCCCTGTGCGACGTGTACGTGATGGACGCCTTCGGCACCGCCCACCGCGCCCAGGCCTCCACCCACGGCGTGGCCAAGTACGCCCCCGTGGCCTGCGCCGGCCCGCTGCTGGTGGGCGAGCTGGAAGCGCTGGGCAAGGCCCTGGAGAACCCGGATCGGCCCATGGTGGCGATCGTCGGCGGTTCCAAGGTGTCCACCAAGCTCACCGTGCTCGACTCCCTCTCCAAGGTGGTCGATCAGCTCATCGTCGGCGGCGGCATCGCCAACACCTTCATCGCCGCCATGGGCTACAACGTGGGCAAGTCCCTCTACGAGCCGGATCTGGTCGAGGAAGCCAAGCGCCTGATGGCCGACGCCAAGGCCAAGGGCGCCGACATTCCCATTCCGGTGGACGTGGTCACCGGCAAGGAGTTTTCCGAGAACGCCGCGGCCGAGACCAAGAAGGTGGACGAGGTGGCCGACGACGACATGATCTTCGACGTGGGTCCCGAAACCGCCGCCCAGTACGCCGAGCTGCTGAAGAAGGCCGGCACCATCGTCTGGAACGGTCCCGTGGGCGTGTTCGAGTTCGACCAGTTCGCCGGCGGCACCAAGGCCCTGGCGATGGCCATCGCCGAAAGCCCGGCCTTCTCCATCGCCGGCGGCGGCGACACCCTGGCGGCCATCGACAAGTACGGCGTGGCCGACCGGATCTCCTACATCTCCACCGGCGGCGGCGCCTTCCTCGAGTTCCTGGAAGGCAAGAAGCTGCCCGCGGTGGAAATCCTGGAGCAGCGCGCGGCCGGCTGATTCGCCGCAGCCGGGGCGCCCTGGCGCCCCGGCCCTTTCCGGAAACCCGACAAGACTATGCGCAGAACCAAAATCATCGCCACGCTGGGTCCCGCTACCGACGATCCCAAGATCATGGATCGCATGATCGAGGCCGGCGTGGACGTGGTGCGAATCAACTTCTCCCACGGCAATCACGCCGAGCACCAGGAACGGGCCGAGAAGGTCCGCAACCGGGCCCGCGCCCACGGCCGCCAGGTGGGCGTGCTGTGCGATCTGCAGGGCCCCAAGATCCGCATCGAACGCTTCAGGGACGGCAAGGTCTTTCTCCAGGAGGGCGACACCTTCATCCTCGACACTGCCTGGGACCCGGACGGCGGCACCGCCGAACGGGTGGGCATGGCCTACAAGTCCCTGCCCGAGGACGTCAGCCGCGGCGACACCCTGCTGCTGGACGACGGGCGCATCGTCCTGTGGGTGGATTCGGTGGAAGGCACCGAGGTCATCTGCCGGGTGGTGGTGGGCGGCGAGCTGTCGGATCGCAAGGGCCTCAACCGCCAGGGCGGCGGCCTCTCGGCACCGGCCCTCACCCACAAGGATCGTGAGGACATACGCATGGCCGCGACCATGCAGGCCGACTACCTGGCCGTGTCCTTCCCGCGCAACGCCGAAGACATCCACGAAGCCCGGCGCCTGCTCACCGAGGCCGGCGGCCATGCCGGGATCATCGCCAAGATCGAGCGCGCCGACGCCCTCGAGAACATCGACGAGATCATCGAGGCGTCCGACGCCATCATGATCGCCCGCGGCGATCTGGGCGTGGAAATCGGCGATGCGGCCCTGCCGCCGGTGCAGAAGTCCCTGATCAAGAAGGCCCGGGACATGAACCGGGTGGTGATCACCGCCACCCAGATGATGGAATCCATGATCTCCAGCCCCATCCCCACCCGGGCCGAGGTCTTCGACGTGGCCAACGCCGTGCTCGACGGCACCGACGCGGTGATGCTCTCCGCCGAGACCGCCACCGGCATGTTCCCGGACAAGGCCATCGGCGCCATGGATCGGGTCTGCCTCGAGGCCGAGAAACAGCGCGTGGCCACCCACTCCCACCACCGGATCGACACGGTCTTCAAGCGCATCGACGAGGCCATCGCCATGGCCACCATGTACACCGCCAACCACCTGGGGGTGAAGGCCATCGCGGCGCTCACCGAGTCGGGCTCCACCACCCTGTGGATGTCCCGGATCAGCTCGGGGATACCCATCTATGCCTTGACGCGTCATGTGGAGACGCGTAGAAAGGTGACACTCTACCGGGGCGTCTACCCGGTCAGTTTCGAGGAAACGACCAAGGATCACGCGGTCCTCAACAAGGAAGCCATCGACGAGCTTCTGCGACGGGGCGCGGTCCGGGAAGGCGATCTGGTCATCATCACCAAGGGCGATCTGACCGGGGTGATGGGCGGCACGAATGCCCTGAAGATCGTCCGTGTCGGGGAACTGCTCAACACCGAAGAGGACATCGAGTCCCAGGTGGACTGAGCCGCTCCGCGGCCGCTGTCAGCGACACAAAACCAATCAATCACATCGTTCAAGGAGGTCCCGAAATGGCCCTGATTTCCCTTCGTCAACTGCTGGATCATGCCGCCGAGCACGGCTACGGCATGCCGGCCTTCAACGTCAACAACATGGAGCAGGTGCACGCCATCATGCAGGCGGCCGACGAGACCAACAGCCCGGTCATCATGCAGGGTTCCGCCGGGGCCCGCGCCTATGCCGGCGAGCCCTTCCTGCGCCACCTGATCCAGGCCGCGGTCGAGCAGTATCCGCACATTCCGATCTGCATGCACCAGGACCACGGCTCCTCGCCGGGCGTGTGCCTGCGCTCCATCCAGTCCGGCTTCACCTCGGTGATGATGGACGGCTCCCTGATGGAAGACATGAAGACCCCGTCCTCCTTCGAGTACAACGTGGAAGTGACCCGCAAGGTGGTGGAAATGGCCCATGCCGGCGGCGTCTCCGTGGAAGGCGAGCTGGGCTGCCTGGGCTCCCTGGAAACCGGCGAAATGGGTGAGGAAGACGGCCACGGCGCCGAAGGCAAGCTGGACATGGATCAGCTCCTCACCGATCCCGAGCAGGCCGCCGAGTTCGTGGCCCTGACCGACGTGGACGCCCTGGCCATCGCCATCGGCACCTCCCACGGCGCCTACAAGTTCACCAAGGAGCCCACCGGCGACATCCTGCGCATCGACCGCATCAAGGAGATCCACGAGCGCATTCCCAGCACCCACCTGGTCATGCACGGCTCCTCCTCGGTGCCCCAGGAATGGCTGCAGATCATCAACAACTACGGCGGCGACATGGGCCAGACCTACGGCGTGCCGGTCGAGGAAATCCAGGAAGGCATCAAGCACGGCGTGCGCAAGGTCAACATCGACACCGACCTGCGCATGGCCTCCACCGGCGCCATCCGCAAGCACCTGGCCGACAACCCGTCCAACTTCGATCCGCGCAAGTTCCTCAAGGCCTCCACCGAAGCCATGAAGGAAATCTGCAAGGCCCGCTACGAAGCCTTCGGCTCCGCCGGCATGGCCGACAAGATCAAGCCCATCCGGCTGGAAGACATGGTCGCCCGCTACGCCTCCGGCGAGCTGGCCCAGAAGGTCAAGTCGAAAGCGGCCTGAGGCCAGGGCGTACACGCACGGCGGCGGATGCGGGGCAAACCCGTATCCGCCGTTTTTTTTTGACATTGAGAGAAAAAAGGAAAGAGACAGGAGACAAGAGGGCATCCCTTTCGTTCTTTCCTCTTGCCTCTTTGTCCTGGCGTAAAATGACCGAAGACATCCTGCAACGCGTGATCGCGAAAATCGAGGCCGATCCCCACAGCGGCCAGTCGCTGCTGCTTTTCGCGCTGGCCAAGACCCTGGACATGCCCCGCGGCGGGCATATGTACATGCTGCAGAAACTGCGCGAGATGACCCCCGATACCCGCGCCATGGCCTACGCCCTGATGGAACACATGGCCGAGGGCCGCAACACCGGCCCCGAATGGGAAGCCGCCATCGCCCGCATGGAAAAGGCCATCCGCGGCTGAAGTCCGCTTGCCGGCGCCGCTGGAAACAAACACGGAGGGCACGGAGAGGATGCAGGGTCGGGTGTGTTCGCGAAGAAGTGCGCCGAGGCATGTGGTGCGTTGTTGCGCGAATCTCCCTGCGCCGGGCTAAAGTTCGCCCCGTGCCGGTCCGCTAAGACGATGGAATCCCTCCAAAATGCGGGGTCATCGTCATGTTGCGCAAAATCACCCGCCGGGCGGGTCTTTTCGGGTTGTTCCTGGGCCTGCCTGTCACCGTGCCGGCGGCGATGCCGCTGGCGGAATCACCGGTGCCGGCTGTGCGTCTTGCGCAGGCCGGCCTGCATGCGACCGCGGCCCGGCAGGCCTTTCGTCGGGGCCTGGCGGCGTTTGACGCCGGCGCGCTGGCCCTGGCCGAGCGGCTGTGGCTGCCCGCGGCCCGGGCCGGGGATGCCGATGCCGCCTACCATCTCGCCCTGCTCTACGAGCGCCGCGCGCCCGGCGCCGTGGCGGTCCTGATCTGGTATCGCCGGGCGGCGCGGCTGGGTCACAGCGACGCGCAGCACAATCTGGGACTGGCGCTGATGAACGGGGAGGGCGTGCCGGTGGACATGACACAGGCCCTCTACTGGTGGCGCAAGGCCGCCCGCCAGGGCAACGTGGATTCCCAGTACAACCTGGGGCTGGTCTATGCCCTGGGCCGCAATGGCGTGGCGCCAGACCGTGAACGGGCCCGCTACTGGTGGCTGCAGGCCGCCCGCCACGGCGATGCCGCCGCCCAGTACAATCTCGCCACCCTCTATGCCAGCGAGCCGCGCCGGCCCGACTACTGCCAGGCAAGGCGCTGGTTCGATGCCTCCAGCCGCAACGGTTTTGCCCGGGCCGTCGAGGCCCTGACCCTGCTGCCCGCCGCTGGCGCGGCCTGCCCGCCGGCGGTTTCCGGCCCCTGAGCGGCAGCACGCATCTGCACCATGTTGGTGAAGGGGCCGTCCGCCCTGCACCATGACCTGTCACGCCAGGGGAGCGCTTCCCGCCTGCCGGGCTGGTCCCGTTTCCGGGATAGGGCGACATTTTACAGAAAAATCATTCTCTTAAAAATCCAAGCAAACTTGTAGGAATATAATTGGTACGGTCTTTGCCTCCCGCTGTTCGACAACGAACAAACGGGAGGCAAAGATGAAGAGCATGTCTGTGGGGCGCGGCGTTGCCCTGCTGCTGATGCTGGGGGCGCTCGCGGCGCTGCCGGCCCAGGCGGCCAAGCCGAAGGCCGAGAAGCCGGTCTCGATCCTCAAGGGCTTCAAGCACCTGAGCAAGGAGAGCGCCGAATGCGTCTCCTGCCACCGGGAGAAGACCCCGGGGATCTACGAGATGTGGGGCGAGTCCAAGCACTATCGCGCCAACGTGGGCTGTTACGAGTGTCACAAGGCCAAGACCACCGACAAGGATGCCATCAAGCACAAGGATTTCGTGATCTCGGTGATCGTCTCGCCCAAGGACTGTGGTTCCTGCCACGAGCAGGAAACCAGGGAGTTCGATGCCAGCCACCATGCCACGGCCGGGAACATCCTCGGCTCGCTGGACAACGTGCTGGCCGAAGTGGTGGAAGGCGCGCCCGTGCTCAAGGGCAGCTCGCCGGTGGTGACCATGGGCTGCGCGGGATGCCACGGCTCCATCGTGCGCGTGAACTCGGACGGTTCCCTGAATCCGGCCGGCTGGCCCAACACCGGGATCGGCCGCATCAACCCCGACGGTTCCAAGGGGGCCTGTTCGGCCTGCCACCTGCGCCACAACTTCGACGTGGAGCAGGCGCGGCATCCCGACAACTGCGGCCGCTGCCACCTGGGACCGGATCATCCGCAGAAGGAAATCTACGAGGAGTCGGTGCACGGCATCGCCTTCCGCGCCCACATCGACGAGATGAACATGGATTCGAGCAAGTGGATCCCGGGCGAGGACTACAGCGCCGCGCCCACCTGCGCCACCTGCCACATGTCGGCCACCAAGGATCTGCCGGTGACCCACGACATCGGGGCGCGGATCTCCTGGAACCTGCGCGCGCCCATCTCCTTCAAGATCGACGAGAAGGCGAAAAAGGCCGGCAAGAAGGTCAAGCCCTGGCTGGCCCGGCGCAAGGACATGAAGAACGTGTGCAGCTCCTGCCACGGCCGCAACATCGTCGACAACTTCTACGAACAGCTCGACAGCTTCGTGAACCTGTACAACGACAAGTTCGCGATCCCCGGGTCGAAGCTCATCAAGGTGCTCAAGGAAGAGAAGCTGCTGGATCCGGTGAAGTTCAACGAGGAAGTGGAATGGACCTGGTTCCTGCTCTGGCACCATGAAGGCCGCCGGGCCCGCCACGGCGCGGCCATGCTGGCGCCAGACTACGTGCACTGGGAAGGCATGTTCGAGGTCTCCCGGCGCTTCTACATCGAGCTGGTGCCCCAGGTCCGCGAGCTGATCCACAAGGCTGAGCAGGCCGGCAACAAGCGGGGCGCCGCCCGGGTGCAGAAGGTGCTCGACGAGATCCTCTCCTCCGAGATGCATCGCTGGTTCCAGGGTGGCAAGCCGCCGAAGACCTGGTCGCCGGACGACGACGACAATCACGGCTTCGGCAAGACCGACAGGAAGATCTGAACGACGACCTCCCCTGGCTGGATGCCATTTTCCCCCATGGACGGGGCCCTTTTTCCCGGGGACGGCTGACGCCGTTCCCGGTGTTTCCGGTGGTCTCGCACCGCCCCATCGTCGGAGACGGGAATGATCTCGCGCTTGTTAGCACTGCTTCTGTGGAGCCTGGCCTGGCCGCTCGCCGCCGCGCCGGAGTTTGACGACAGCGAATGCCTGGACTGCCACGGCATCGAGAGCTATGCCGTGCCTCTGGGCGAACACGGCGAAGGCGGCATGCGCCCCCTGGGGCTGAATGTCGAGGCCCTGCGCGAGAGCGCCCATGGCGAGCTGCGCTGCGTCACCTGTCACGACGACATCCGGGAATTGCCCCACGGCCGGGAAGGGCTGAAGCGGCCCGACTGCGTGGACTGTCATCTCGAGACGGCCAGACGGCGCGCCACCCAGGCCGCAGCAACGGGCCGCCAGACCCGGGCCGCCCGTCGGCAGAAGGAAACGCCGGCGTTCGTGCTCAATACCGAGCGCTATACCCGCTCGGTGCACGCCGGCGGCCAGGCGGACAATGCCGACTGCGCCACCTGTCACACGGCCCACTACGTGTTTCCCTCCGAGGATCCGCGGGCCGCCACCTTCCGCGAGCATTCGCCGCAGATGTGCGGGGCCTGTCACGCAAAGGCGCTCGCGGCCTGGTCGGACTCCCTGCATGCCGCGGCCCTGCGCCGGCCGTGGCGGGGCGAGAGCGCCACCTGCGCCGACTGCCATTCGGCCCACGAAATCGCCGACAAGGAAACCCTGGCGACCCACCGTCGGGTGACCAGGAACTGCGGTGATTGCCACCGGAAGGAAGTGGCCAGTTACATGATGACCACCCACGGCCAGCTTGCCTGGCATGGCAACGAAAAGGTGCCGCGCTGCGCCGACTGCCACGAGGGGCACGCCACGGTGGGCATCGACGATCCCCGCTCGCCGGTGAGCCCCTCGCGGCGGCTGGCGACCTGCCGGGAATGTCACGAGAATGCCGGACCGAAGATCGTCTCCTACAAGGCGCACGGCAACACCAGCGACTTCGACCGCTATCCGCTGATGTTCATCACCGGCAAGTTCATGGTGGGGATCGTGATCCTGGTGCTGATCTTCTTCTACACCCACTCCATGCTGTGGTTCTACCGCGAGTACAAGACCCGGGTACTGGGCACGACGAAGGTGGACGGCGTGACCGTCCGCTACCGCATCAAGCCGCCGAAGAAGCACAGCGACCGCCACTTCCGGCGCTTCGCCTGGTACTGGCGGCTCAACCACTGGGCGCTGGCCCTGTCGGTGATGACGCTGGTGATGACCGGGATGGCGGTGATGTATCCCGATACGGACTGGGCCATGCGGGTGGTGGCTGCGGTGGGCGGTCCCGGCGTGTTCGGCATCATTCACCGCACGGCCGGCGTGATCTTCCTCGCCGCCGTGCTGGGCCACCTGGTGGCGGTGCTCTACCGGGTGTGGCGGAATCCGGATTTCGACTGGTTCGGTCCCGATTCGCTGCTGCCGCGCAAGAAGGACTGGGAAGACATGAAGGCCCAGTTCCGCTGGTTCTTCGGCAAGGGCGAGCAGCCGCGCTTCGACCGCTTCACCTACTGGGAGAAGTTCGACTACTGGGCCGTGTACTGGGGCGCATTCGTGATCGGCAGCTCCGGCGTGCTGTTGTGGGCCTCGCCCACCCTGCTCCAGTGGCTGCCGGGCTGGGCCTTCAACATCGCCTCCATTGCCCACGGAGTGGAGGCTTTCCTGGCGGTGACCACCCTGTTCGTGGTGCATTTCTTCAACAACCACTTCCGTCCCGCCAAGTTTCCGCTGGATACGGTCATGTTCAGCGGCAGCTGGGATCTGGAGGAGTTCAAGGAAGAACGGCCGCTGGAATACGCGCGCCTCGAGGCCTCGGGCGAGCTGGAGAAGCATCTGGTCAAGCCGCCTTCACGGCTGGCCAACATCATCTACCACATTCTCGGCTTCACCCTGCTCGGGGTCGGGATCAGCCTGCTGGTCATGGTCTTGGCGGGTTTCTTCGAACGGGGACTGGTTTGACGACAGAGGAAAGAAACAAGATACAAGAGTAAAGGAAAGAGGCGGCGCCTTCGGCGCCACATTAACTTTCCTCTTGTCTCTTTTCCCTTTTCTCTGCCTTCACGATGTCAATGCCGCGAACAGCAGGGGCAGTTTCTCGGGCAGACGCTCCACGTGGTCGATCACCGTGTACTGCTGGCCGAAGATGTCGCCGATGTAGTCGTCGGCCTTGGTGTCGAGGCTGATGCACCAGGTGAAGATGCCCTCGCCGTCCAGTTCCAGCACCGCCTTGCGGGCGTCCTCGATGAGCAGGCGCTCGTCGTGCACGTCGATGTCGGCGGGCTCCCCGTCGGTGAGGATCAGCAGCAGTTTCTTGTCAGCCTTCTGGCGCTTGAGATAGTGGCCGGCGTGGCGCATGGCGGCGCCCATGCGGGTGGAATAGCCGGCGTCCATGGCCGCCAGGCGGCCCTTGACCTCGTCCCCCCAGTGCTCGGTGAAACCCTTGAAGTGGAAGTAGCGCACGTTGTGGCGGGTGTCCGAATGGAAGCCGCCGATGGCGAAGGGATCGCCAAGCTGTTCGATGGACCAGGCCAGCAGGGAGACGGCCTCCTGGCTGAGTTGCAGGATGGTCTGCTCGCAGCCGTGGGGCACTTCGTTGAGGGAGGCGGAGAGATCCAGCAGCAGGGTCACGGCGATGTTGCGCCCGGCATGCCGGTAGCGCATGTTGATGCGGGGATCGGGCGTGTGGCCGCTGCGGTAGTCGATGAGTGAGCGGATGGCCACGTCCAGATCGAGCTCGGTGCCGTCTTCCTGGTAACGGATCCGTTCCACTTCCTGGGGCTTGAGCAGGTCCAGCAGGCGCTTGAGGCGCTTGGCCAGGGCGGCATGCTTGCTGAGCACGGCGTCGATCACGGCCGGATCGCCGCTCGGATGCAGGGCCTCGTAGAGGCTCACCCAGTCGGGGCGGTAGGTCTTGGTCTGGTAGTCCCATTCGGGATAGTGGCGGGGCGGCAGGCCGGGATGTTCCTCTTCGTTGGGTTCGAGCTTGCGCTGTTCCTCGAAGGCTTCTTCCTCGTCGCCTTCCTCGATGAATTTCCACATGTGCCGGTTGTCGTCGCGGTATTCCACTTCCGTGTCCTTGAAGCGGACGTTGGCCTGCAGATCGCTGGGCTGGCGGGTGCGGGCGATGAAGTGGATGGCCAGTTCGGCCATCTCGGCGGTGGAGGATTCGCCTTCGGCCAGGGCGGCGTGGAAGCGCTCGGCGAATTCGCGGATGTGCGCGTTGCGGTAACCGTGTTCCGGGTCGAGGAGGGCCCGCGAGAGCATGGCCAGGCGGTGGCGGATGCAGGATTCGGTTTCCGGATTGCAGGCGTCTTCCACCGGCACCGGGTGCAGGGCCTGGAAGATCCGCCGCAGGCCGGGATAGCGGCGCATGGCCAGGTGCTCGACCCGCGAGTCTTCGAAGACCTCGATGGCCACGCGCTGGAAGGGGCTGTAGTTGTCGGCGATGATGGCCTGGGTCCAGCGCCGGTGGGCGGCGATGTGGGCGAGCAGGGCGCGGTAACGGTCCAGGCCGCTCACCGCCTCGGTGTCGTCGTACACGTCGGGCACGCGGATCCCCAGCCGGTCGTAGTAGGGCATCGGCTTGCGCAGTTCATCGAAGGCGGTGGAGTAGGGCACGAAGTGATCGTGGTCGTTCCACAGGCTGCGTAGGTACATGCCGAGCTTGCGCTCGTGATCGGCGAACAGCATACCGTGACGCTCCCGCTGCAGCACGGCGCGGCTGTCGGCCGATTGCAGGGAGAAGTAGTCCCGCTGGCGGTCGGGGTGACTGGCGTAGTTGCGGATGCCGTATTCGACCCAGTTTTTCAGCCCCTCCAGCGAGAGCTGGTTGAGCAGGTGCGGGGCCCGTTCGAGGAAGTCCGGCAGGGCCGGACTGGGCATGGTGGCGTGGTGGCCGTGGATGGAGACGGTGGTGCGTTCCAGCAGATCCATCACCAGCGCGATGTAGTGCTCCAGGGAGTCCAGGCTGCCTAGGCGGCGGGCCGCTTCCGGCAGCGACTGCAGGAAGGGCACCAGGGCCTTGGCATTGGGCGTGCGGGCCATGTTGAAGGTGGCCCGGGCAATCCGCTCCAGCGCCGCGACGCCCAGGTGCTCGGCGATTTCCGCGGCCTCCTCCAGATAGACCAGCACCGGTTCGGCGCCCCGGCCGGTCATGCAGATCAGCGAGGCGCCTTCCAGCCAGGCGGCCACGCCGTCGGCATCGAGCCGTTCCAGGGCTTCGGCCAGGCACTCGGCGAACACGTCGTCCACCTGCGGATGGTTGCAGGTGAGCCGTTCACGCCAGGCCTGGAGTTCGCTTTCGTTCATGGTTCAAGGGGTTTCAACGCAAAGGCTCTCGTGTGTAGGAGCGGCGCGAGCCGCGATGATGCGGTTTCCCGTCCCCAGCTATTCGCTACCGCGATATCGCGGCTTGCGCCGCTCCTACCCGGCAGGTTCCGTCATTCCCCGAACACCGCGTCGATGGCATGGAACAGGGTGTCGCGGATGTCGGCGTCGTCGGTGATGGGGCGCACCAGGGCCATGCGGCAGGCGTCCCGCGGGGCAATGCCGTGGTTGATCAGGGCGGCGGCGTACACCAGCAGGCGGGTGGAGATCCCTTCATCAAGGCCGTGGCCCTTGAGGTTGCGGGCGGTGTGGGCGATTTGCACCAGTTTCGCGGCCGTGTCGCCGCCGATGCCGGTTTCCTTGCTGACGATCTCGCTTTCCACGTCGGCCTCGGGGTAGTCGAAGTCCAGGCCCGAGAAGCGCTGCTTGGTGGACTGCTTGAGATCCTTCATCAGGCTCTGGTAGCCGGGGTTGTAGGAGATCACCAGCTGGAAGTCGGGATGGGCCTCGACCACCTCGCCCTTCTTGTCCAGCGGCAGGGTGCGGCGGTGGTCGGTGAGGGGGTGGATGACCACGGTGGTGTCCTGGCGGGCCTCCACCACCTCGTCCAGGTAGCAGATGGCGCCGATCCGGGCGGCGGTGGTCAGCGGGCCGTCCACCCAGCGGGTGCCTTCGCTGTCGAGCAGGAAGCGGCCGACCAGATCGGAGGCGGTCATGTCTTCGTTGCAGGCCACGGTGATGAGGGGCCGCTCCAGCTTCCAGGCCATGTATTCCACGAAGCGGGATTTCCCGCAGCCGGTGGGGCCCTTGATCATCACCGGCAGGCGGGCCGCATAGGCGGCCTCGTAGAGGGCGATTTCGTTGTGCTGGGGCTGGTAGAACGGCTCCTGCCGGATCCGGTAGGCATCGGTGTCGTTGGCCATGACAGCGTCCTCGAAGGGGGATTGACGAATGGAGCGAGGATACGTGGATATTCTTATAAGGAAAACTCAATTATCTTGATTGTTATGATAATGAATTGCTTATGAGAAAGATTTGTGTGCCGGCGGGGATGGCAATTTCCACCCTGGCCCCCATCTCAGGGATGACAACAGCCTGTCAGGAGGAAAGCACCATGTCTGGGATCATCCAGGGGGAGCGCCCCCTCGAAATCGGCGAAGTGGACGACAACCGGGTATTCCTGCAGCAGACCGATGCCCAGGGCCAGGTGAACCGCATCGAGTTGCAGATGCAGCAGGTCGAGACCCTCGATCAGTGGCTCACCGCCTGGCTGGAAGAGAGCAAGGAAGGCCTGGTCAACGTGTGAGGCGGGCATGAAAAAGCCCCCGCCACGAGGGTGACGGGGGCTTTTCCGGCCGCGGGAAAACGCGGTCTTACTTGTGCACGCCCAGCTTCTCGCGCCAGCCCGGATAGAGGGCATCGGCATCGTGCGGGAAGGATTCGAAGGCCCGGGCGAATTCCTTGTGCTCCTTGGCCCACTCGATGGGATCGGCACCGGCCTTCCAGCACTCGTAGGCCTGGCGCAGGGAGATGGCGCCGGCCGCCGGGCTGTCGATGTGGCCGTAGGAACCGCCACCGGCGGTGTTGATCACGTTGGCGTGGCCCAGGTTCTCGAAGAAGCCGGGCAGGCGCAGGGCGTTCATGCCGCCGGAGATGATCGGCGTGGTGGGCTTCATGCCGTACCACTTCTGGTTGTACACGGGGCCCTGGTACTCGTCACGCTCGATGATGTAGGCGATGGCGCGGTCGTCCTTGTCGCCTTCCATCTTGCCGTAGCCCATGGTGCCCACGTGGATGCCCGAGGCGCCCTGCAGGCGGGACATCTTGGCCAGCACGTAGGCGGTGTAGCCGCGCTTGGACTGGGGCGAGGTCACGGCGCCGTGGCCGGCCCGGTGGTAGTGCAGGTACTGGTTGGGGAACCAGCGGCGGGCGGTGGTGACCATGCCCGGGCCGCCCACGTAGCCGTCCACCAGGAAGGCCACGTGATCGGCGAACTCGCCGAAGGTTTCCAGGATGTATTCGCCGCGGGCGATCATCTCGGCGTGGTCGTCGGCGGTGATGTTGGCCGAGAACAGCTTGGCCTGGCCGGTTTCGTCCTGGGCCCGCTTCATGGCGTCAACCACCAGCGGGATCACCTTCTTCATGGGGGCGAAGACCTGGTTGCCCTGGGGCTCGTCGTTCTTGATGAAGTCGCCGCCCAGCCAGAACTGGTAGGCCGCCTCGGCGAAGGGCTCGGGGCGCAGGCCCAGCTTGGGCTTGATGATGGTGCCGGCGATGTAGCCGCCGTCCTTGATGGGCCGGCCGAGGATGCGCCACAGATCGGAGATGTCCTTGGCCGGGCCGTCGAACAGCTCGATGGCGCGACGGGGCATGTAGAAGTCGATCATCTTGGCGTATTCGATGTCGCCCATGCCCTGGTTGTTGCCGATGGTCAGGGTCAGGAAGGAGACGATCATCATGCGCCCATCGGTGATGTTCCGATCGAACAGTTCGATCGGATAGGCGATGCGCATGTCTTCGTTGGCCTCGTCGATGTGATAGACGAGGGCGTCCACCCCCTTGGTGAATTCGTCGGTGGTGGAGACTTCCACGTTGGTGCCGGTGGAGGACTCGGCGGCGAAGTGGGCCGCGGCTTCCAGGTAACCGTAACCTTCCTTGGGCTTCATCTTGTAGGCGCACAGGATGTGCTTGCCGCCTGCGATCAGGTCTTCTTCCTTCAGGCTGAGGTCAGCGTAGCGACTGGATTGGTCCATAGCCATGGGATTTCTCCTCTGTCTGTCTGCGTCAGGCCGGGCCCGGGCGCGGGACGGCGGGTGCGGTCTCGGGCGGCGGATTCCGGCGGAACCGGGGGCGGGCCCCGAAAAAGTGCAGGGACTATACGGTTATGCATCCATAATTGAAATTCAAATGTTTTGATTGAAATGATAAGATTTACCTTATGAATGTAACGTTCCGTCAGTTGCGGGTCTTCGAAGCCGTGGCCCGGCACCTGAGCTACACCCAGGCCGCCCAGGAGCTGCACCTGAGCCAGCCTGCCGTGTCCATGCAGATCCGGCAGCTGGAGGAGAACGTGGGCCTGCCCCTGTTCGAGCAGATCGGCAAGAAAATCTTCCTCACCGAGGCCGGGCACGAGATGTACCATTACAGCCGCAGCATCGCCGGCCAGCTCGCCGAGGCCGAGGAGGTTCTGGAGCAGCTCAAGGGCGTCCAGCGCGGACGGCTGGACATCTCGGTGGCCAGCACCGCCAATGCCTTCGCCACCCGCCTGCTGGCGGCCTTCGCCCGGCGCTATCCGGGCACCACCTTCACCCTCGACGTGACCAACCGGGCCACCCTGGTCCGGCAACTGGAGGAGAACGAGAAGGATCTGGTGATCATGGGGCGCCCGCCGGCGGGGATGAACCTGGTGGCCGAAGCCTTCATGGACAATCCGCTGGTGGTGGTGGCGCCGCCGGATCATCCCCTGGCGCGGGAGGCGGCCATTCCCTTCGAACGCCTGGCCTCGGAGACCTTCGTGGTGCGCGAGGCCGGCTCGGGCACCTTCATCGCCATGGAGCGGTTTTTCGAGGAGCACGGCATGGCCCTGACCACCGGCATGCAGATGACTTCCAACGAGGCCATCAAGCAGGCCGTGGAAGCCGGTCTCGGGCTGGGCATCGTCTCCATTCATACCCTGGAGCTGGAACTGGAGGCCGGACGGCTGGCGGTGCTGGACGTGGAGCACTTTCCGATCCTGCGCCACTGGTACGTGGTGCACCGCCCCGGCAAGCGGCTCTCGCCGGTCGCCCAGGCCTTTCGGGACTTCGTGCTCGCCGAAGCCGCCGGCTACATCCCGGCGGTGCCGGCCGCCGGGGCTTGAGTTCCCGCTGCCGGCGCCCCATGTCGTGCGGCACGAATGTGACAAGGTCACCGCCGGCCGGCGGGAGGAACGGCAGACTGATCCCCGATCCTTTCGCAAGCCAATCCACGGGAGAAAACACCATGAAAAACGGCAAAATCCTGATCGCCGGCCTGGCCCTGGGGCTGATCACGCCCGTCCTGGCCGGCCCGCCGGGCCCGGAACAGGCGCGCATCCTGGAAAGCCGCAAGGTCGTCAAGCAGTTCATGGGCCGCCTCAAGGGCGAACTTCAGCAGGCCATGCGGGCCGGCGGGCCGGTGCGGGCCATCGAGGTCTGCCGGGTCAAGGCGCCGGCGATCGCCGGCGAGATGTCGCAGCAGACCGGCTGGCGGGTGGGCCGGACCTCGCTCAAGGTCCGCAACCCGAACAACGCGCCGGATGCCTGGGAGCGGCGGGTGCTGGAGGCGTTCGAGGCCCGCAAGGCCCGAGGCGAAGACGTGCGCAAGCTGGAACATGCCGAGATTGTTGCGGTCAATGGCAAGAAGCAGTTTCGTTACATGAAGGCCATTCCCACCGGCAAGATTTGCCTCAAGTGCCATGGGGCGAAGCTGGACCCGGCTGTGGCGCAGACCCTGGCGCAGTTCTACCCCCAGGACAAGGCGCGGGGCTTCCGGGTGGGCGACATTCGCGGGGCCTTCACCATTACCCAGCCCCTGGACTGACGAGGAATCCATGACCATGCAGCGGATGACCCTTCTGACCGGCGCCGCCGGTCTGTTGCTGACCCTGGCCGCCTGCGGCGAGAAAACCGAAATGCCGGCAGAAGGGACGCCTGCCCCGGCGCCGGTGACGGAGACGCCCGGCACTCTCGTGCTGGAGAGCGGCAAGCGCCTGTTCCGCCAGCACTGCGCCCAGTGCCATGGGCAGAACGCCGAAGGCGCTCCCGACTGGCGCAAGCGCCGGGCCGACGGCAGTTTCCCCGCCCCGCCGCTCGACGGCACCGGCCATGCCTGGCACCATTCCCTGGACGTGCTGAAAATGACCATTCGCGATGGCACCGCCCGGCTTGGCGGCAGCATGCCGGCCTGGGGAGACAAGCTGAGTGAAGCGGAAATCGAAGCCATCATTCACTGGTTCCAGTCCCGCTGGCCGGAAGAAATTCGCGCCGAATGGCAGCAGCGGTTCGGCGGCTGATTCGCCCCCTCCATCAACCAGAAGGAAAAACATCATGTACGGATTCAGTACCACGCTCGACTGTGGCTACGACGAAGCGGTGCAGAAGGTCACCGACGCGCTGAAGGAAGAAGGCTTCGGCGTGCTGACCGAGATCGACGTCAAGGCCGTGATGAAGAAGAAAATCGACAAGGACATGCGCCCCTACCTCATCCTGGGCGCCTGCAACCCCCAGCTCGCCAGCCAGGCCATCGACGCCGAGGCCGACATCGGCCTGCTGCTGCCCTGCAACGTGCTGGTGCGCGAAGAGGAAGACGGCCGGGTCACCGTGGCCTTCCTCGACCCGGCCGTGATGGAAAAGCTCACCGAGAACCCCGGCGTGGCCGAGGTGGCCAAAGAGGCCCGTGCCCGCCTGCAGCGGGTGTGTGACGCGCTCGCCTGAACGGCATTTCGACGTTTGCAGACGGAAAGGGCCGGGTTCATCCCGGCCCTTTCCGTTTGGGCTGTTGGTTCAGTGCAGCCGGAAGCGCATCCGGTATTCGAAGGCCAGATGCCGTGTGCCTGCCGGCAGGGGCGGGAAGGGCGCGGCGGCCTGGGCCGCCCGGGCCGCCGCCCGGCACAGGATCGGTGTGCCCTTGAGACAGCGGACGGCCACGAGCCGGCCATCGGCGGCAACCCGCAGGGCGAGGGTCACGGTGCCGGTGAGGCGCCGGCGCCGGGCCGCGGAGGGATAGCGTTTGTGCTGTTCGATCCGCTGCAGGATCTGCTGCGTGTAATCCTGTTGCCGGCGGACCACCGACGCCACGGCGATCGCCACGGGCGGGGCGGTCTCCGGCTCGGCCCTGGCCACTGCCGGCGGCGGGGGTGGCGCAGGCCGAAGCGGTTCGGGCGCAGGTTCGGGCTCGGTTTCGGCGCGGCGCGCGGGAACGGGACGGGGCGGCGGCCGCACCGGCGGCGCGGCCGGTTGTTTCGTCACCGTTTCCGGCACCGGGGGCGGCGTGGGGGCCGGCGGCCGGGCCCGGGGGGGCGCGATGACGGCCTGGAAGGTGACCACCGGTGTTTCGCGGTGTTTTCCCAGCACCGTGTACTGGCGGCCGAGGTCGACCAGCACCGCCGCGTGCACGAGCACGGAGGCCAGGGCGGCCAGATGGATGGCTTGAATGCGCAATGCAGGCAACATGCGGAAACGGCAAGGACGGCTGAGTTTCGACCGCCACAGTATCGGCAGCGGCCGCCCCCGCGGCAAGCGGGAAAGCGGGATGACTTGATTTGGATCGTCTGTTGTCGCAGATGCGCCAGGGTGTCGCATTTGCGACAGGTTTTTCGCGGCCCGCGAACGAAAACGCCCGCCAGGCGGGCCTGTCATGGCGGCACGCATCTTGCCATGCAACGACACCTGTCATTTTCACTACCGGAGTCGTTGCATGAACAAGAAAATCCTGTGGGCCGTGTTGTGTGTGGCACTGCCGGCTGGCGCCGAAGAGGCCCTGCCGGTGATCGAGGTGGAAGCCGCCCTGCCGGTGGATGCCGCTTCGGCCACCCTTGCGGAGGAGAATACCTGGCGGCCGGCACCCGCCGATGGCGGGGAATGGATTCTCGATGTGCCGGGCGTGTCGGGGATCCGCATGGGAGCCAAGGGCATCGATCCGGTGATCCGCGGCCAGAAGTACAACCAGCTCAACGTGCTGCTGGACGGCGCCTTCGTCTACGGCGGTTGCGCCAACCGCATGGATCCGCCCACCGCCTGGGCCGATGCCGCCGGCTACGATTCGGTGACCGTGATCAAGGGCGTGCAGAGCCTGCTCTACGGCAGCGGCGGCAGCGGCGGCACCGTGCTGTTCGAGCGGGACGAACCGGCCTTCGAGGACGGGCGGCGATTCAAGGGCAAGGCCGGCGGCGGTTACCGTTCCAATGGCGAGGCCCGGGATGCCTTCGTCGATCTCGCCACCGGCAGCGACAGGGCGTTCGCGCGCGGCATCGTTTCCGCCCGCGAGGCCAAACCCTACAAGGATGGTGACGGCAACGAGGTTCACTCGGGTTACAAGACCCGCGCCGGCGCCCTGACCCTGGGGGCGCGCACGCAGGGCGGCACCCTGTTCCGCTTCGATGCCGATGTCACGCGCGGCCGTGACACCCTGTATGCCGGGGCGCCCATGGATGCCCCCGTCGAGGATGGCAATCTCTACAAGCTGCGCATGGACATGCCGCGTGCCGGCGTTTTCGAGAACCTGCGCGCCGAAGCGTATCGCACCGACATCTACCACGAGATGGACAACTACAGCCTGCGTCCGGCCGGCACGATGTGGATGCGCGTGACGTCCGATGCGAACACCACCGGCGGGCGCCTGCTGGGCGATCTGGGCATGGGCCAGGGCACGCTGACCCTCGGTATCGATGTGCAGAACACGGATCGCGATTCCACCCGCTACAGCAGCATGACGGCCACCGTGCCCACGGCCAGCCAGTCCTATCTGTGGCCGGGCACCCAAATCGATCAGACCGGCCTGTTCGCCGAATACAGTGCCGAGGCGGGACGGGCCAGCCGCTACACCGTGGGGCTGCGCTATGACCGGGTCGAGGCACAGGCCACCAAGGCGGATCTGGCCCCGGCGGCCATGGGCACACTGAGTGCGAACGGCCTCTACAGCCAGTACTACGGCACCACGGCCCGCACGCAGACCGAGGACAACCTCGGTGCCCTGTATCGCATGGAACACGATCTGAGCGAGCAGACCACGGTGTTCTGGGGCGTCTCCCGCACCGTGCGCACCGCCGATGCCAGCGAGCGTTACATGGCCGGGAACAACAGCAACCCGGCAAAACGCTGGATCGGCAACCCGGATCTGGACCCGGAGGCCCATCACCAGATCGATCTGGGCGCCCACTGGCGGGGCCAGCGGACACAGCTGTCCGTCTCGTTCTATTACGACAGCGTGCGCGACTACATCCTGCGTGACCGGGCGCACGGGCAGGCCGGCATCCTGCAGAGCGACAACGCCGCCATCTACCGCAACGTGGACGCCCGCCTCTACGGTTTTGACGCCGAGGCCACCCGGCAGTGGACGGCCCGCTGGCGCAGCCGTTTCACCCTGGCCTACGTCAACGCCACCAACACCACCGACGACCGTCCCATCGCCCAGACGCCGGCGCCGGAAGGCACTGCCTCGCTGGACTACGCGCAGGCACGCTGGCTGCTGGGCGTGATGGTGCGGGCCACTCTGAAGCAGACCCGGGTGGAGGACGATCCCACCGTGGACAGCGGTCTCGACGCCGGCCAGACGCCGGGCTTTGCGGTCTGGAACGTCTATGGACGCTGGCAAGCGGCGCCTGGCACCGAAGTCAAGTTCGGCATCGACAATCTCTTCGATCGCCTGTATGCCGAACACCTCAACAAGCCCAACGCCTACGATCCCGGCGCCAACCAGGTCAATGCGCCCGGCCGCAGCTATTGGGTTCGCCTGACGGTCAGCTTCTGAAGCAGGGAGAGATCGTCCGGCGCCGGTACCGCGTTGACCAAAACGATGAGACAAGCAGTTTGCCCTTTCTGACCGGCGAAAACGCCGGTCTTTTTTTTTGTGTGCAGCGTCGGCTTGTACCGGTTCCAGATGGCCGTTGATGCAAGTCAATGCATGGCCTTCGTGTTGGTTGCAGGTTGGACGACAACGGTTTTTTCTCAACCCGGAATCTCAAATCCGGGAACGGCGGTCAGGAGTGTCAGCAAACGGCAATTTCGGGTTGCCCCTCCGGGGGTTCATCTTCATCTTGCAGGAGGATCTTGTCATGTTACGCAAGACGTTTTACTTGACGCCGTTGTCATCACTCGTCGCCGGCATGCTGTTGACCGTGACTTCGCCAGCCCAGGCGCTCGGTTTCAACGAGGCCATCACGGGCGGGGAATTCAAGGGCGTGCTGCGTCCCCGCTTCGAATATGTGGATCAGGAAAACCTGTCCGAAAAGGCCAAGGCGCTGACCCTGCGCGCGGCCTTCCAGTACACCACGGGCGCCTGGCAGGGCCTGCAGTTGCGCGCCGAGCTGGAAGTGGTCGGGGCGTTGGGCGCGGACAGTTACAATTCCACCCAGAACGGCAAGTCGGTGTATCCCGTGGTGGCCGATCCCGTGGGCGGCCATTTCAACCGCCTGTTCCTGTTTCACAAGGGGAGTGGCTACGAGGCCGGCGTGGGCATGGATGAGATCGTGTACGACAATGCCCGCTGGGTGGGCAACATCGGCTGGCGGCAGAACCACCAGACCTTCAACAGCGCCAAGATCGACGGCCAGGCCGGTGGCATCGCCTATCATGCGGCCTATCTCTTCTCCCGCTATCACGTCGCCAACGTGGGAGGTGCCTACAACGGCGATGCCTACTATGATGGCGACGACTTCGACGGCAGCTACTTCCTCAACGCCGCATACGGCTTCGACTTCGGGAAGCTGGTGGGCTTTGCCTACTCCTACGAATTCGATCGGCCCAATGGCGTGACCGTGAAGCGCACCAATACCCTGGGCGCCAGCCTCTCGGGCACGCCGGGGCCGTTCGAATACCGTCTGGAATACGCCACCCAGAAACGCGAGGATGCCAAGGGCGTGGGCAATGACGGCAGCGCCAGTTACTGGCACCTCATCGGCGGCATGAAGTTCGGCGCTGCGAAGCTGCTGGTCGGTTACGAGTTCCTCGGCTCCGACGACGGCCAGTATGCGGTACAGGCCGACTTCGGCACCAACCACAAGTTCAACGGCTTCGCAGATCAGTTCCTGGCCACGCCGGCAGCAGGGCTCAAGGATCTGTACGTGACCGGTGTGTTTCGTTTCGCGGGTGTGAAGTTCGTGGCCAGTTACCACAAGTTCACGCCGGACGACGACAGCACCTTCAACGATTACGGCACGGAGCTGGATCTGGTGGTGGCGAAGAAGCTCGGCAAGCAGGTCAGCCTGCTGGCCAAGTTCGCCGACTTCAAGGCCAGTGACGATGCGGGCAACCCCAAGTCGAACGACGTGCAGAAGCTGATTCTGCAGGCGGCATACCGCTTCTGAGCCTGCCGGGGCCGTTGCCCGCCTTCCGGCGGGTGGCGGCCCTTCATTCGATGGCGTATTTCTTCATCCGGTAGATGAGCGTGCCGCGGGTCAGGCCGAGCAGGCGGGCGGCCTTGCTCTGATTGCCGTGGGTGCGTTCGAGGGCCTGGCGGATGAGATCCCGCTCCAGGCTGTCGAGATGCACGCCGGCCTCGGGCAGGACGAAGTCGCCTTCCTGCACGCCGGGCCGGCTGTGGCGGATTTCCCCCGGCAGGTTCTCGGCCTGGATGGTGCGCCCCGGGAACAGGATCACCATGCGCTCGCAGACGTTGCGCAGCTCGCGCACGTTGCCGGGCCAGCGGTAGCGCTGCAGGGCCTCCATGGCGCCGAGGCTGTGGCGGGGTGCGTCGAGGTGGTGGGTCATGGCCAGGCGGGCGGTGAGACGTTGCACCAGCAGTTCCAGATCGCGGCCGCGCTCGCGCAGGGGCGGCAGCAGCAGGGGCACCACGTTGAGGCGGTAGAAGAGATCCTCGCGGAAACGGCCGGCCTGCACCTCGGCGAACAGATCCCGGTTGGTGGCCGCCACCACCCGCACGTCGACCCGCTCCGGCCGGGGCTGGCCGATGGGCTGGACCTCGCCGCCCTCGAGGAAGCGCAGCAGCTTGGCCTGGATGCCGAGCGGCAGCTCGCCCACTTCGTCGAGGAACAGGGTGCCGCCATGGGCGGCCTGGATGCGCCCGCGCTGATCGGCGGTGGCGCCGGTGAAGGCGCCCCGGCGATGGCCGAAGAGTTCCGACTCGGCCAGGTTCTCCGGCAGGGCGGCGCAGTTGATGGTGACGAAGGGGCCATCGGTGCGCCGGCTCTGGGTGTGGATGGCCCGGGCCAGGAGTTCCTTGCCGGTGCCGCTCTCCCCCTGGATGAGGGTGGTGGCATCGGTGACCGCGGTGATGGCGGCGGCCCGCAGCACGGCCTGGAATGCCGGGGATTCGCCCAGCATCTGCTCGAGAGGGGAATGCTCAGTGTCGATGCTCATGGTTTGGCGTACCGGGTGTGTTCAGGGCCGGAAGGTGTCCGGCATGTTCGAGGTTCAGCCACAGGCTGGCCAGGGCCAGGGCGATCAGCAGCAGGCCGATGCTCTGACGCAGGCCACGGGTGCGGGAAAACCGCGTCATCCAGCCGGTCAATATGCCCGTGGCCATGACGCCGGGCAAGGTGCCGAGGCCGAAGGCCAGCATGAACAGGGCGCCGCCCGTGGCGCTGCCCGTGGTGATGGCCCACAACAGCACCGAATAGACCAGCCCGCAGGGCAGCCAGCCCCAGATGGCGCCGAACAGCAGGGCCTGCCACAGCGAGGTGACCGGGAGCAGGCGCTGGCCGACGGGCTCGAGCCGCCGCCACAGGGGCGTACCGATCCGCTCGATGGCGGCGAAGCGGGGAAACCAGCCGGCCAGATAGAGGCCGATGCCGACCATGAAGGCGGTGGCCAGCAGCAACAGGACGAGGCGCCCGTGTTCGGGGCTGATCCAGTCGAGCAGCTGCTCGCCGACTCCGCCGGCCAGGGCGCCAGCCAGGCTGTAGCTCAACAGGCGTCCCACGTTGTAGGCGGCGATGAAGCCGCCGAGGCGCCGGCGATCGGTGCGCACTGCCGGCGGCAGGCTGAAGGTCAGGGCGCCGATGATGCCGCCGCACATGCCGAGGCAGTGCAGGGTGCTGAACAGGCCCACCACGAAAACGCTGAAGAGGGTCAGCTCCAAGAGAATGTCCGATCGTCAAAAGGCGCATGTTAGCATGCTGCCAGGGGACCGCCCGGCGGGCCTTGATCGAGATCAGGCGGCCTCGTAGATCACCGCCACGATGCCCGGGAACTGGCTTTCGGTCTCGCGGATCAGGGCATCGAGCTGCGCCGGATCCAGCCCCAGAAGGGACCACACCTCGAGATCGATGGGCCGGTCGTCGTCGGGCGAGAGGGGTGGGGCCACCGTATTGGCGATGGCCTCGGCCAGGTGCAGCACGGCCGCCTCCTGGCGGAAAGCGTCCGCCTCGCGCGGTGCGTGATGCCAGCGGACCGGTTGCACGAGGGGTTCGGGCAGCCGCCACAGGCGCAGCAGTTCGGCGCCGAGTTCCGCGTGATCGAAGCCGAACACGCGGGGTTCGACGCTGGCCGCCTCGGCCCCCGGCTGGCGTGCCAGGCGCAATGCCTCGCGGGCCCGCTCCGGCGCGGTGAGGTACATCACCAGCTTGCCGATGTCGTGCAGGAGGCCGGCCACGAACAGTTGTTCCTGCTGGCGCAGGCGGCAGGCCCTGGCGATCTCGCGGGCCGCGGTGGCGCAGGCCAGGTTGTGATGCCAGAAGGCATCGGGGCCGGGCAGCCCCTCGGGGATCCGGCGGAAGCGGCCGGTGATGGCCGCGGCCATGGCCAGATCCCGCAACTGCCGGGTGCCGACGATGGTGATGGCCATGGAGATGGTGTCCACCTGCGAGGGGAAGTTGTAGAAGGGGCTGTTGACCAGCTTCAGCAGGCGGGCGGTGAGCGCCGCATCCTCGGCGATGACCTCGGCGATGTCCACCGCGGTGCACTCCGGGTCTTCGATCATGCCGTTGATGCGGGTCACGATCTCCGGCAGGGAAATCAGTTCCAGGTTTTCGTGGACGAGATCGCGGGGGGCTGGGGGCATGGGTTTCTTCCCTGTTCATGCGGAGGCCGCGGGAACCTCCGGAAGTGCATGGTGGTCCATGGGTTTTCAGTATATTCCCCGGGCGGCGGCGGTGCAGCCTGGAAACCGGTACGGCGTCACAATTTTTTACAATTACCAGAATTTTCAGCATCCTGCAGGGGAAATCTCGAAACATGGATCAGAAGGTGCAAAACGAAATCCGGCTCTCCATCGCCGGGATGAGCTGTGCCGGCTGCGTGGCCTCGGTGGAAAAGGCCCTGCAGACGGTGCCGGGCGTGGCTTCGGCCAGCGTCAACTTCGCCGAGCACACGGCGGTGATCCGTGGCGAGGTGGCGGCGCAGGCGCTGGTGAAGGCCGTGCGCGACGCCGGCTACGACGCCGCCGAACTGCGCGGCATCGACGACGGGCGTGAACGGGAGGCCGCCGAGCGGGCCCATACCCGCCGGCTGCTGCGCCAGGCGGCGGTGGCCGCCGCGGTGGGCTTTCCCCTGTTCGTGGCCGGCCTGCTGGGCTGGCTGCCTTCCATCGAGACGGGGCGGGGATTCTGGTTGGTCGTGGGCCTGGCCACCCTCGCGGTGCTGATCCAGGCCGGTGGCCATTTCTTCACCGGCGCCTGGAAGGCCTTCCGCCATCACGACGCCAACATGGACACCCTCATCGCCCTGGGCACCGGCTCGGCCTGGCTCTACTCCATGGCCGTGCTGCTGTGGCCGGCGGCGGTGCCCTCGCTGGCCCGCCATGCCTATTTCGAGGCGGCGGCCATCATCATTGCCTTCATCAACTTCGGCTCGGCCATGGAGCTGCGGGCCCGCGGCCGCACCTCCGAGGCCATCCGCAAGCTGGTCGGGCTGCAGCCGCGCACCGCCCGGGTGGTGCGCGACGGCCGGGAGCAGGACGTGCCCATCGAACAGGTGGGGCTGGACGAGACCGTGCGGGTGCGGCCCGGCGAGCGGATTCCGGTGGACGGGGTGATTCTCGAAGGGACCTCCAGCATCGACGAATCGATGCTCACCGGCGAGCCCCTGCCGGTGGCCAAGGGGCCGGGCGACGAAGTGGTGGCCGGCACCATCAACGGCCCCGGCAGTTTTCTCTTCAAGTCCACCCGGATCGGCGCCGACACGGTGCTGGCGCAGATCATCGAGATGGTGCGCAAGGCCCAGGCCAGCAAGCCGGCCATCGCCCGGCTGGTGGACAAGGTGGCCGGGGTGTTCGTGCCCAGCGTGATGATCGTGGCCGTGGTGGCCTTCCTGGCCTGGTACAACCTGGCACCGCAACTCGGTCTCGGTTATGCGGTGACCGCGGCCATGACCGTGCTGATCATTGCCTGTCCCTGTGCCCTGGGACTGGCCACGCCCATCTCCATCATGGTCGGGGTGGGCCGCGCTGCCGAGATGGGGATCCTGATCCGCAACGGCGACGCTCTGCAGCAGATCGGCCGCCTGAACACGGTGGTGCTGGACAAGACCGGCACCGTTACCGAGGGCCGTCCCCGGGTCACCGATTTGCTGCCCCGGGAAGCGGGCGATCCGGACGCCCTGCTGCGCGACGCCGCGGCGCTCGAGGCCGTCTCCGAACATCCCCTGGCCGCGGCCATCACCGCCGAGGCCACGCGCCGCGGCATCGAGGTGCCCGCGGTGGAAAACTTCGCCGCCCATGCCGGGCGCGGCGTCACGGGCGAGGTCGAGGGACGGCAGGTGGCCTTCGGCAACGCCGCCCTGATGGCCGCACGGGGCGTGGACGTCACCCCGCTGCGCGAACGGGCCGCAGCGCTGGCCGCCGAGGCGCGTACCCCCATGTACCTGGCCGTGGACGGCGAACTGTGCGGCCTCGTGGCCGTGGCCGATCCCGTCAAGCCCGACTCGAAAGAGGCCATCGCCCGCCTGCACCGCCTGGGCCTGAAGGTGGTGATGCTCACCGGCGATGCCCGGCCCACCGCCGAGGCCGTGGCCCGCCAGGTGGGCATCGACGCGGTGATCGCCGACGTTCATCCCGACGAGAAGGATCGCGCCGTGGCCGAACTGCAGGCCCGCGGCGAAGTGGTGGCCATGGTCGGCGACGGCATCAACGACGCCCCGGCCCTGGCGCGCGCCGATGTGGGCATCGCCATCGGCACCGGCACCGACATCGCCATCGAAAGTGCCGACATCACCCTCATGGGCGGCTCCCTGCACGGCGTGGCCGACGCCATCGACCTGTCCCGCGCCACCGTGCGCAACATCAAGCAGAACCTGTTCGGCGCCTTCATCTACAACGTGATCGGCATCCCCGTCGCCGCCGGTGCCCTGTACCCGGTGACCGGCATGCTCCTGAGCCCCATCCTCGCCGGCGCCGCCATGGCCGCCTCCTCGGTCACCGTGGTCAGCAATGCCAACCGCCTGCGCTGGTTTCGCTCCCCGAGGTTCCGCTCGCAACCGGAGAATGAAGCATGATCGTCAATCTGATTGGGGTGCTGCTCATCGGGTTCATCGTCTGGTGGTTCTGGCTCGCGAAACAGTGACGAGGGACGCGGGACGAGGGACGAGGTAAGATAGAGGTGATCTTTCCGGAAACGCTTGCCAGAACAAGGTAAAGACATCATGTTTGCCAAAACCGATTTGCTGATTCGCGCCATTCTCCCTCGTCCCTCGTCCCCCGCCCCTCGTCCCTGACATGTCCTGGTGGGGCAAACTCGTCGGCGGTGCCTTCGGCTTCATGCTGGGCGGGCCGCTGGGGGCGCTGTTCGGGGCGGCCATCGGGCACCAGTTCGATCGGGGACTGGAGGGCGCGGGCTTGGAGCGGCTCGGGGCGCCGGGCGGACAGGAGCGGGTGCAGGCGGCCTTCTTCACCAGCCTGTTCTCGGTGATGGGGGCGCTGGCCAAGGCCGACGGCCGGGTCAGCGAGGACGAGATCGCCATGGCCCGCAGCGTCATGCAGCAGATGGCGCTGGACGAGGCCCAGAAACGGGTGGCTATCGATCTCTTCAATGCCGGCAAGCAGCCCGATTTCGATCTGGACGCGGTGGTGGCCCAGTTCCGTCAGGAGAGCCGCCGGCGCACCAACCTGCAGCGCATGTTCCTGGAAATCCTGCTGCACGCCGCCTGGGCCGACGGCACCCTCCATCCCGACGAGGATCGCCTGCTGCGCCGGGTGGCCGACGGCCTGGGTTTCCCGAGCGCGGTTTACGAGCGACTGGCGGCCATGGTTCGCGCCCAGCGCGAGTTCTTCGCCGGCGGCGCCGAGGGCCCCGAAGCCGCGCCCCGCGCCGATCGCCTGCGCGAGGCCTATGCTCTGCTCGGCGTGGACGAGTCCGCCTCCGATGCCGAGATCAAGAAGGCATACCGCCGCCTCATGAACCAGCACCACCCCGACAAGCTGGTGGCGAAGGGGTTGCCGGAGGAGATGATCAAGATGGCCACGGAAAAGACCCAGGAGATCAAGGCCGCCTACGAGCTGATCCGCAAGGCGCGGCAGGACGCGTAAATTCGGTGGAAGGAACGCAGAGGGCGCAGAGACGCAGAGGGCGCGGAGTTATTCGTTTCCAATGCGGGGAGAGACGATCCTGTCGGGCCAATGACCAAGGGGCATATCGAGCCCAGCCTGCCATTTACGTCCTCGCATGAGGCTGCCGCTCTGTGCCGCTTCAGCACAAAAGCAACCCTCTCCGCGCCCTCTGCGTCTTTGCGTCCTCTGCGTAATTTCCAGCGCAGCCCGAAAAAACAGCATCACAACAGCGGCTCGATCACTTCCTTCGCCTGCTCGAAGGTGATCTCCGTGCGGTGGCGGTAGACGATGTTGCCCTGGCGGTCGATGACGACAGTGTAGGGCAGGACGGTGAGGCGGTTGCCGTAGCGCTGGGTGAGGGCGGGGCCATCCTGATCGGCGATGAGCACGGGATATTCGACGCCCTGGGGATCGATGAAGTCGATGACCTGCTGGGGGGTGTCGAGGGCCACGCCCACCACCACCAGGCCACGATCCCGGTAGGTTTCATAGAGGTGCTGCAGGGCGGGGATTTCGCGCACGCAGGGCGGGCACCAGGTGGCCCAGAAGTTGAGCACGATCACCTTGCCGTTCCATTCGTCGATGGCGTGCATCTGCCCTTCCACGTCGGGCAGGCGGAAGTCGGGCCGGCGTTCACTGCCGGTGGGGCGTTCCGCCGGGGCCACGTGCGGACCGGCGGCCGTGGCCGGGGGCTGGCGGTTTTGCCATTGCTGGTAGAGGATGCCGCCACCGGCGCCGATGGCGATCAGCAGCAGGCCGAGGAGGGCGCGTTTGTCCATCACTTGCGCCCGGCCGGCAGGACCTTGTTCAGGTGCGCCAGGAAGTCGTCGGCGTTCATGGCGCCCACGAGGCGATATTCACGCAGCTCGCGGCCTTTGGTGTCGAAGAACAGGATGGCCGGCGGCGCGGTGACCTTGACCCGCTTGAGCAGGGCCTTGTCCACCTCGTCGTTGTCGGTCACGTCGGCCTGCAGCAGCACCACGTCCTTCAGGGCCGCGATCACCCGGGGATCGGTGAACACGTATTTCTCGAAGTCCTTGCAGTAGATGCACCAGTCGGCGTAGAAGTCGAGCATCACCATTTTGCCCTGGGCCGACGCCTGCTTCAGCTCCCCTTCCAGATCGGCCACGCTCTTGATGCGCTTGAAGTGCAGCTCCTGTTGCTGGGCGGGCAGGCCGGCCACCATGGCGCCGCCGCCGGCAATGCCGTGCAGCGGGCGCATGTAGTCCTTCGTGCCGGCAAAGGCGCCGATCATCTCGAAGGTGCCGAGGATCAACAGGATCACGCCCAGCCCCTTCCACAGCTTCTGCCAGCCGCTGCCCTGGGGATCCACCGGATCTAGGGCCTTGAGGTACACGGCCGAGACGATGAGCAGGGTGCCCCACAGGAACATGATCACGGCCACCGGCAGGATGCGTTCGAGCATCCAGATGGCCACCGCCAGCAGCAGTACGCCGAACACGGCCTTGATGGCGTCCATCCACGGGCCGGCCTTGGGCAGCAGCTTGCCGGCAGAGGTGCCGATGGCGATGAGCGGGGCGCCCATGCCCATGCTCAGTGCGAACAGGGCGATGCCGCCGAGCACCGCGTCGCCGGTCTGGCTGATGTAGATGAGCGCGCCGGCCAGCGGCGCGGCCACGCAGGGGCCGACGATGAGGGCCGAGAGGAAGCCCATGACGGCCACGCCGGTGAGGGTGCCGCCCTTCTGCTTGTTGCTCACCTCGGTGATCTTGCTCTGCAGGGCCGCCGGCACCTGCAGATCGTAGAAGCCGAACATGGACAGCGACAGGGCCACGAACACGGCGGCGAAGCCACCCAGCACCCACGGATTCTGGAAGGCCGCCTGCACGTTCTCGCCCACCATGCCGGCGATTACCCCGGCGGCGGTGTAGGTGAGGGCCATGGCCAGCACGTAGACCAGCGACATGGTGAAGGCCCGGCGGGTGGTGATGCCTTCGCCCTGGCCGACGATGATGCTCGAGAGGATCGGGATCATCGGGAACACGCAGGGCGTGAAGGCCAGCAGCAGGCCGAAACCGAAGAAGGAGAGGATCACCAGCCAGGTCTTGCCGCTTTGCAGCGACTGGGCGATGCGATCCTGTTCACTGACCGCGATGGGGTGTTCCGGGGCCAGAGGGGCGGCTTCGTCCGGTGGCAGGACGGCCGCGGTCTTGCCGCTGGCCGGCAGGGAGAGCAGGAACTGTTTCTTGATGGGGGGATAACAGATCCCCAGCTTCTCGGCGCAGCCCTGATAGCGGACTTCGATGCTCACGTCCTGCGCTTCGCCGCGGCTGCGGATCAGCGGCACCGGCACGTCCACCTCGCCGTGATAGACCTCGATCTCGCCGAAGAACTCGTCCTGCTTCTTCTCTCCCGGCGGCAATTGCACATTGCCGATCCGCACGTTCGGATCGGCGCTGCGGAAAGCGATCTTGTCCCGGTACAGGTAGTAGTCGGGGGCGATGGACCAGTGGGCCTTGAGGGTGTTGCCGTCGGCCACCTCGAGGGTGAAGACGAAGGCCTGGTCGGGATCCAGCGGTTCATTGGGGTCGGCCGCGGCCGGCGCGGCGCCGAGCGTGCGGTTCAGGGCGCCGAGCCGGGCCGCGGCGCTCGCGCTGTCCGCGGCCGGCAGGTCGAGCATGATGGTCTTGGTGATGGGGGGGTAGCACACGCCCACATCGGCGCAGCCCTGGTAGCGGGCGGTGAGGGTGAAGGCCCGCACCGAAGGATCCTCGTGCACGATTTTCGCCGTGGCCCGGATCGGTTTGTGATAGACCTCGAGCCGGCCGAAGAACTCGTCGTCCTTCACTTCGCCGGGCGGCAGGTCCGGGGGCGCGATGCGCACCCCGGGCGTCTCGCTGGAGAGCCGGATCTTGTCCTTGTAGAGGTAATAGCCCTGGTGGGTGTTCCATTCCAGCTTCAGGGTGTCGCCCGCCACCTGGACGGTGAAGGGAAAGGCCTCATCGGGAGGCAACAACTCCTCGTCGTTGCCATGGCGGGCCTGGGCCAGCAGCGGCAGGGAGAGCAGCAGGAACAGCAGAAACCTTCTTATACTTGTGGGATTGGTCATGGGGACGCTTCCAGTTCGGTGGTGATCCAGCGCAGATAGTCGGTCGAGCCATTGGAGATCGTGACCGCGACGATCTCCGGAAGTTCATAGGGATGTGCCGCCCGCAGGGCCGTCTCCAGGGCCGGGTAACGTTCGGTATCGGTCTTGATTAGCAGCAGGCATTCGGCATCGCGGTGGATCTCGCCCTGCCAGCGGTAGACGGAGACAAGGCCGGGGACGATGTTGACGCAGGCGGCCAGGCGGCGCTCCACCAGCAGCCGGGCCAGCCGCTCGGCCGTGTCCCGGTCCGGGCAGGTGGAGAGCACGAGCTGGGCAGCAGGGGCGGGCATGCGGGAAAGATAGCAGCACCACCGGTAGGCGAAAAGGTATAATGGTATCTTCCTTCCCCACCGCTGCATCCTGCCATGCCCGTCTTCCGCGCCCTGTTGCTGCTGTTCCTGCTCGTGCCGCTGGTCGAGATCTGGTTCCTGATCCAGGTGGGCAGGGTGATCGGGGCCGGCTGGACCGTGTTCTTCGTGGTCTTCACCGCCGTGCTCGGCGCCGCCCTGCTGCGGGCCCAGGGGCTGACCACCCTGCAGCGGGTCCAGGCCAGCCTCGAACAGGGTCGCCTGCCGGCCATGGAACTGCTGGAGGGCCTGATGCTGCTGGTGGCCGGTGCGCTGCTCCTCACGCCGGGGTTCGTCACCGACGCCTTCGGCTTCCTGCTGCTCGTGCCGCCCCTGCGGCGGCAGATGGCGAAATGGCTGATCCGCAAGGGGCTGCTGAACGCCGGCTTCCCGCCGGGCCGGGGCGGTCCGCCACCCGGCGAGCAGGGCCCGCGCACCATCGAAGGTGAAGTGATCGGCCGCGATGAGGAAAAATAATTTTTTGTAAAACAACATCTTGCGCTTTTTCTGGCCGTTGTCGGCCGCAGCGGGCTTGAAATCCGTTGCCCCTCTCCCCATTCACTGCGGCAGCTTGACAGGGCGAAAAGCGCCGCTATCATTGGCACTCACCAAAGCCGAGTGCTAACAACGGCGCTCGCACCCGATTCCGCCGGCGTCCCGCGACGCCGGCCCGTCATGGAAACCAACCGAAAAGACCCTATCAGGAGAAGCAAAACATGAAGATCCGTCCCTTGCATGATCGCGTGATCGTTCGTCGCATGGAGGAAGAGCACACCACCGCCGGTGGCATCGTCATCCCCGACACCGCCGCGGAGAAGCCGATCCAGGGCGAAGTGATTGCCGTGGGCAACGGCAAGCTGCTGGAGAACGGCGAGCTGCGTCCCCTCGACGTCAAGGTCGGTGACAAGGTGCTGTACGGCAAGTATGCCGGCACCGAGGTCAAGGTGGATGGCGAGGAGCTCCTGGTCATGCGCGAAGAAGACATCATGGGTGTCATCGAAGACTGAACGTAACCCATTCAACCGGAATACAGAGGAATCACGAACATGAGTGCAAAAGAAGTCCGTTTCAGCGATGAAGCCCGCCACAAGATGCTGGCCGGCGTCAACATCCTGGCCAACGCGGTGAAGGTGACCCTGGGTCCCAAGGGCCGCAACGTGGTGCTCGACAAGAGCTTCGGCGCGCCCACCATCACCAAGGACGGCGTGTCCGTGGCCAAGGAGATCGAACTGGCCGACAAGTTCGAGAACATGGGCGCCCAGATGGTCAAGGAAGTCTCCTCCCAGACCTCCGACGTGGCCGGTGACGGCACCACCACCGCCACCGTGCTGGCCCAGTCCATCCTCACCGAGGGCATGAAGGCCGTGGCCGCCGGCATGAATCCGATGGATCTCAAGCGCGGCATCGACAAGGCCGTGACTGCCGCCGTCGAGGAGCTGAAGAAGATCTCCAAGCCCTGCGCCGACGACAAGGCCATCGCCCAGGTGGGCTCCATCTCCGCCAACTCCGACAAGGAGATCGGCGACATCATCGCCGAGGCCATGAGCAAGGTGGGCAAGGAAGGCGTGATCACCGTGGAAGAAGGCTCCGGCCTCATCAACGAGCTGGACGTGGTCGAGGGCATGCAGTTCGACCGTGGCTATCTCTCGCCCTACTTCGTCAACAACCAGCAGAACATGACCGCCGAGCTGGAAGATCCCTTCATCCTGCTGCATGACAAGAAGATCTCCAACATCCGGGATCTGCTGCCTGTGCTGGAAGCCGTGGCCAAGGCCGGCAAGCCCCTGCTGATCATCGCCGAGGACGTGGAAGGCGAAGCCCTGGCCACCCTGGTGATCAACAACATGCGCGGCATCGTCAAGGTGGCCGCCGTGAAGGCCCCGGGCTTCGGTGACCGCCGCAAGGCCATGCTGCAGGACATCGCCATCCTCACCGGCGGTACCGTGATCTCCGAGGAAGTGGGCCTGTCGCTGGAGAAGGCTACCCTCAACGAACTGGGTTCGGCCAAGAAGGTCGTCGTCTCCAAGGAAGAGACCACCATCATCGACGGCGCCGGCAAGCCGGCCGACATCGAGGCCCGCGTGCAGCAGATCCGCGCTCAGATCGAGGAGACCTCCTCCGACTACGATCGCGAGAAGCTGCAGGAGCGCGTGGCCAAGCTGGCCGGCGGTGTGGCCGTGATCAAGGTGGGTGCCGCTACCGAGGTGGAAATGAAGGAGAAGAAGGCCCGCGTCGAGGATGCCCTGCACGCCACGCGCGCTGCCGTGGAGGAAGGCGTGGTACCCGGCGGTGGCGTGGCCCTGATCCGCGCCCGCGAGGCCATTGCCGATCTCAAGGGTGACAACCACGATCAGGACGTGGGCATCGACATTGCCCGCCGGGCCATGGAAGAGCCGCTGCGCCAGATCGTCTTCAACGCCGGCGGCGAAGCCTCCGTGGTCGTCAACAAGGTGAAGGAAGGCAAGGGCAGCTTCGGTTTCAATGCCGCCACCGAGGAGTTCGGCGACATGCTCGAGATGGGCATCCTGGATCCCACCAAGGTGACCCGCTCGGCCCTGCAGAACGCCGCTTCCGTGGCCGGCCTGATGATCACCACCGAAGCCATGGTGGCCGAACTGCCCAAGGAAGAAAACGCCGGCGCTGCTGCGCCCGGCATGGGTGACATGGGCGGCATGGGCATGATGTAAGCCTGGCGTCTTCGCCGCAAAAAAACCCCGCTGGCGACAGCGGGGTTTTTTTATGCCTTTCGTCAGGGTTTCGTCGGCGCCTCTGACCAATGCTGTAGTGTGCGGCCGAGGGCAATGGGGTAGGCTTGTCGACGAAGCCACGCGGAAGAACGGAACTTTCGTTGAAGATGGCAGGGAGCCAGCGAAATTACGATAGCAGGCATTTGCGGCCTGGCTGCATTCATTTCGTCGTTGTCGGGGAAACGGCTCGGAGGCATGAGGGGGGCGAACGCCCTCGTGCACCGTGATTTGTTGCCTTGGCTGGCGGAGCAGAGATACCGGAACAGGGACATGTGTGGTCTGGCGGGCTTTTGCCCGGTAAACAATCCGCAAGCCGACGCCGAACTCTTGCGGCGCATGGTCGCGCGCCTGGAACATCGAGGTCCCGACGAGGCCGGCCATCACGTCGATGCGCAGGTGGCGCTTGGACATGCGCGTCTTTCGATCATCGACGTGGCTGGTGGCCGCCAGCCCATCGCCAACGAGGACGGGCGCATCCGCGTGGTCTTCAACGGCGAGATCTTCAACTACGTGGAACTGCGCGAGGCGCTGCGTGCCGCCGGCCACCGTTTCGTCACCGACAGCGATACCGAGGTCATCGTCCATGCCTACGAGGAGTGGGGCGACGCCTTTCCCCATCGCCTCAACGGCCAGTTCGCCATCGCCCTGTGGGATGAAGCCCGCCGCCGATTGCTGCTGGTGCGCGACCGGCCGGGGATCCATCCCCTGTTCTGGACCCAGCGCGATGGCCGGCTGCTGTTCGCCTCCGAGGTCAAGGGGCTGTTGCCCGCTTTCGACAGGGCTCCGGCGCTGGACGCCACCGCCCTCGATCAGATCTTCACCTTCTGGGCGCCTCTCGGTGAGCGCACCGTGTTCGAGGGCGTGCACGCCCTGCCGCCCGGCGGGATGTTGCTGTTCGAGGACGGGCGGATCCACCAGCGCCGCTGGTGGGAATGGCCCTTTGCCGAGCCCGGCGACTATCTCGCCGGCAGCGAAGCGGATCTGGCCGCCGAGCTGCGCCAGCGCCTGAACGAGGCCACCCGCCTCCGCCTGCGTGCCGACGTGCCCGTGGGGGCCTACCTCTCGGGCGGACTGGATTCCTCCGTGCTCACCGCCCTCATGCATGCCCAGGGCGCGGATCTGCGTACCTTCTCCATCGGCTTTGAGGAAAAGACCTTCGACGAGGGCGATTACCAGCGCATGATGATCGCGCACCTCGGCGCCCGCCACAGCTTCCTGCACATCGACAATGCCGACGTGGGCGAAGCCTTCCCGCGCGCCGTTTGGCACGGCGAGCAGCCCATCCTGCGCACCGCGCCGGTGCCCATGATGCTGCTCTCGGGGCTGGTGCGCGACAACGGCTACAAGGTGGTGCTCACCGGCGAGGGCTCCGACGAGGTCCTGGGTGGCTACGACATCTTCAAGGAAGGCAAGCTGCGCCGCTTCTGGGCCCGCCAGCCCGATTCGGCCTGGCGTCCGCGCCTGCTGCAACGCCTCTATCCCTATCTCGATCTCACCCAGCGCCAGGGGCAGGCCTATCTGCAGGCCTTCTTCGGCCAGGGCCTCGATCAGGCCGACGCCCCCTGGTTCGCCCACATCCCGCGCATGGCCACCACCGCCCATGTAAAGCACTTCCTGGCCGAAGCTCAGCGTGAACGCCTGCGTGAGACGGCCCTGGATGGCCTGCAGGCCATCCTGCCGGCAGGCATCGGGCGCTGGGATCCCTTCAACCGTGCCCAGTACGTGGAAGCGCGCACCCTCATGTCCGGCTATCTGCTCTCCTCGCAGGGCGATCGCATGCTCATGGCCAATTCGGTGGAGGGCCGTTTCCCCTTCCTGGATCACGAAGTCATCGAATTCGCCGGTCGCCTGGATCCGCGTCTGAAGATGAAGGTGCTCAACGAGAAATACCTGCTCAAGCAGGCCCTGCGCGACGCCCTGCCGGCACCCATCGTGGACCGCTTCAAGCAGCCCTATCGGGCCCCCGACATCCCGGCCTTCTTCGGCCGGCGCACGCCCGACTACGTGGACGCCATGTTCGACGAGGCCACCCTGCGCGACTACGGCTATTTCGACCCCGCCCGTGCCCGCCGCCTGCTGGAGAAGGCCCGCCGCGGCCGTGCCACGGGTTACAAGGACAACATGGCCTTCGTCGGCATCCTCTCCACCCAGCTCTGGCACCACCATTTCGTCGAACGGTTCCAGGAACATTTTCATGCAACACCTGAGGCAAGAAGGAAGAGAAAAGATGAATGTGGAAGAACGCGTAAAGAGTTTCATCCTGGAGAATTTTCTGTTCACGGATGACCCGACCGCCCTCGGCGAGGAAGACTCCTTCCTCGACAAGGGCATCATCGACTCGACGGGCGTAATGGAAGTGATCTTGTTCCTTGAAGAAGAATTCGGGATCAAGGTCATGGACGACGAGATCGTGCCCGAGAATCTGGATTCGGTGCGCAATATCGGCAAATTCGTGGTCAGCAAGACGGCCAGCTAGCCATGTCCGGTCAGCCCCTGAGCAGCCGCGTCACCCGTCCGCAACGGCTGCTGCACGAAGGCCTGCTGAACGCGGCCACGTGTCATCCCGACAAGGTGGCGGTGATCGTCGAAGGCCAGCCCTACCGTTACCGTGAGCTGCTGGTGTCGGCGCGGATCCTCGCCAACCGCCTGCGGGCCGAAGGGGTTGAGCGCGGAGACCGCGTGGCCATCTACATGGACAATACCTGGCCCTGCGTGGTCTCTATCTATGCCGTGCTGCTGGCCGGCGGGGTGTTCATGGTGGTCAACCCCCAGACCAAGGCCGACAAGCTGCGCTACGTGTTGCGCGACAGCGAGGCACGGGTACTGCTCACCGACTGGCATCTGGCCGGCGTTTTTTCCGACGTGGTGGGCGAAGTCACTTCCCTCAAGGCGTTGATCGTCTCGGGGCAACGTCCTGAACGAGGGTTATCGGCCATGCCGGTGCGGGAATTCGACGAAGTGCTGGAGAAGGAGCCACCGCTGGAGGCGCCTGTACCCATGGTTCCGAACGACCTTGCGGCGCTGATCTACACCTCGGGGAGTACCGGTGATCCCAAGGGGGTGATGCAGACCCACCAGTCCATGGTGTTCGCGGCCTGGAGCCTGATCGAATACCTGCGCCTGTCGGAACAGGACCGGCTGATGCTGGTGCTGCCGCTGGCTTTCGACTACGGCCTGTACCAGCTGCTGATGAGCGTGAAACTGGGTGCAACCCTGGTGGTGGAGCGCTCCTTCACCTTCCCGGCGAAGATTTACCAGCGCATGCACGAGGAGGCCGTGACAGTGTTTCCGGCGGTGCCGACCATCTTCGCCATGATGGCTGCCAGCCACCGCAAGCAGGCGTTATGCTTTCCCGCGGTGACGCGGATCACCAACACCGCCGCGGCCCTGCCCGAGGCCCTGTTGCCCGAACTGCGCGAGATGTTCCCCAATGCGCTGATCTACAAGATGTACGGCCTGACCGAATGCAAGCGGGTCAGCTATCTCGAGCCGGAACTGGTGGAGGCCAAGCCGGGTTCCGTGGGCAAGGCCATCCCCGGTACCGAGGTCTTTCTGCTCAAGGAATCGGGAGAACGGGCCGGTCCGGGGGAAGAGGGCATCCTGCACGTGCGCGGGCCGCACATCATGCTCGGGTACTGGCGCAAGCCGGAACTTTCGGCACAGATGCTCAAGCCCGGCGAACTGCCGGGCGAGCGGGTGCTGTGCACTCATGATCTGTTCCGCATGGATGAGGAGGGCTTTCTCTATTTCGTGGGCCGGACCGATGACATCGTCAAGACCCGCGGCGAGAAGGTCAGTCCCATCGAGGTGGAAAACGTGCTGCAGGCCATCGAGGGCGTGCAGGAAGCTGCCGTGCTGGGCGTGGCCGACACGATTCTCGGACAGGCCCTCTACGCCCTGGTGGTGCCGCGGGACGGTGCGGTGCTCGACGAGCGCCGGATCCGCAAACACTGCCTTGCGGAACTGGAGAATTTCATGGTGCCGCAAAAGGTCTTCATCGTCGATAGCTTGCCCAAATCGGCCAACGGCAAGATCGACAAGAAACGCATCAAGGCCGAGAGGGGGTGGAAATGAACATCACAGGCACGGAAGAAGAGTGGCTCCGGCGCATCGAGGACGGAGTACGCTTTTTGCCGGACAAGCCGGAAGAGACGGCCGAATCGACCTTGCGGGCCCTCTGGCTCGCGGCCTGCGGCACGCCCGTTTCGGCCGAGGCCGCCATGGGGATCGAGATGCCGGCGCTCGATGAAGCGCAACGCGCAAGTCTCTCCGCGCTGGTGCAGAAACGCATCGACGGTGTGCCGTTGGCGCACCTCACCGGCCGCCAGCGGTTCATGGAAATCGAAATGCTGGCCGGTCCCGAGGCCCTGATACCCCGCAAGGAAACCGAGATCCTCGCCAGCTGCGTCATTGAGCGTCTGCAGGAGATCGAGAACACGCAGGACGCCCCCCTGGTCATCGACGTCTGCACGGGCGCGGGAAACCTGCCCGTCGTCTATGCGCAGCACACGGCTCAAAGCCGTATCCATGCGGCCGATCTGTGCCCGCGGGCCGTTTCACTGGCCAGGCGCAACGTCGAGTTCGCCGGGCATGCGAACAGGATTTCCCTCCATGAGGGGGATCTGCTGGCGCCTTTCGAGGACGAAGCGTTTCTCGGCAAGGTGGACGTGCTGTCCTGCAATCCGCCCTACATCTCCAGCGGCAAGGTTGCCGGCATGGAAGCCGAGATTGCCGAACACGAACCCTCCCTGGCTTTCGATGGCGGCCCTTTCGGGATCTCCATTCTTCAGCGATTGATCCAGGAAGCGCCCCGTTATCTCAAGCCCGGTGGCTGGCTGGCTTTCGAGGTTGGGCTCGGCCAGGGCGAGATCCTGGCCCGTCGCCTCGCCGGCAACAGTGATTTCGTCAAGGTGGAGAGCTTCACCGACGACCAGGGTGCCATCCGCGCCCTCGCCGTGCAGCGTGCCTGAAGGTCATTGCTTCACTGAACCTCCGCGCCCTTTCTTTCGCCATGCGGGGGAGAGGGTTGGGTGAGGGGGCAAGCGCCCGCCTCGCATTTTGAAATGTGCCGAATCATTGTTTCACGTACCGCAAGGAGAAAACCCAAGATGTCCACCCCCCTTCTGGATTCCGATGTGCTTGCGCTCGATGCCGAGGCGGAGATCGATCGTATCGTCGAGGGCCTGCGGCAGTCGCTGCGCAAACTGCGCCGCCGCGGCCTGGTGGTCGGGATCTCCGGCGGCGTGGACAGTGGCGTGTGCGCTGCCCTCTGCGCGCGCGCCGTGGGGCCGGACAAGGTCTTCGGCCTCTTGATGCCCGAGCAGGATTCCTCTGGTGAATCGGTCACCCTCGGCCGTCAGGTAGCCGAGTCCCTGGGGATTCCTTTCACCACGGAAGACATCGCTGCCACCTTGGCGGCCATCGGTTGTTATCGCTGGCGGGACGAGGCCATTCGCAAGGTGTTTCCCGACTACGACGGCACCTGGAAGAACAAGATCGTCATCAAGGGAGGTCTGGAGGGGGGGTTCAACCATTTCGATCTGGTGGTGGAAAAGCCCGATGGCCAGCTCGAGGCACGTCGCCTGCCTCTGCCGGAATACCTGCAGATCGTCGCTGCCACCAATTACAAGCAGCGGATCCGCAAGGCCATCGAGTACTTCCATGCCGACCGGCTCAACTACGCCGTCATCGGCACGCCCAACCGGCTGGAATACGATCAGGGCTTCTTCGTCAAGAACGGTGACGGCTCGGCCGACATCAAGCCCATCGCCCATCTGTACAAGACCCAGGTGTATCAGCTTGCCCGGCATCTGGATCTCCCGGAAGCCGTGGCCACCGCCAAGCCCACGACCGACACTTACAGCCTCAGCCAGGGGCAGGACGAGTTCTATTTCGCCCTGCCCTATGACAAGATGGATCTGGCGCTGTGGTCGCTCAATCACGACGTGCCTGCCGCCGAGCTGGCCCGCCGGCTGAACCTCACCGAGGAGCAGGCCGAACGGGTGTATGCCGACATCCGGGCCAAGCGCCGTACCACCCGCTACCAGCAGGCCCTGCCCCTGCTGGTGCATCCGGTTCCCGAGATCACGCACGAACTGTGAGGGGAGAAAACGTCGTCTGCACCGAGATGGAAGGGCAGGCGCAGCGCAAGGCGCAAACTTGCGGAGAGGGGTGTGCCCAATTGCGGGACGTATGCTGATCTCCACTGGCTCCTCCGGCAGCGGGTCCCTACAATGACTCGATGAAATTACCCGACTTCGACACCCTCCCGCCCCCCCTGCGCGAGACCCCGCGCCAGCGCTGGGAGGCGCTGTGCGAAGCGGCAGGGGGCGCTCCCGAGCTGCCGGCGGGCATCGTGGCCGAGTTGCCGAAGGTCTTCGCCTGTTCCGATTTCGTGGCCAGCCAGTGTGCCGCCGAACCCGCCTTGCTGGCGGCGCTGCCGGCGGACGTGCCGGAAACACTGACCCTGGACGACTACCAGCGGCGCCTGGCCGCGCGGCTGGGCGGCGTGCAGGACGAGGCGGGGTTGTTGCGCGCCCTGCGCCGTTTCCGCAACCGCGAGATGGTGCGCATCGTCTGGCGTGACATCGCCGGTCACGCCCGGCTGATGGAGACCACCCGCGATTTGGCCCACCTGGCCGCGGCCTGCATCGAAGGAGCGCTGGAGACCCTCTACGCCTGGCAGTGCGCGCAGCTCGGCATGCCGCGTCATCCCGATGGGCGGCCCATGAACCTGGTGGTGCTGGGCATGGGCAAGCTCGGCGCCTGGGAGCTGAACGTCTCCTCCGACATCGATCTGATCTTCGCCTTCGCCGAGGAGGGGGAGGTGACGCAGGGCGGGCGCCGTCTCAGTCACGGCGAGTTCTTCACCCGCCTGGCGCGCAGTCTGATCCGGGCCCTGGACGCCCGCACCGAAGACGGCTTCGTGTTCCGGGTGGACATGCGCCTCAGGCCCTTCGGCGATTCGGGCGCCCTGGTGACCAGCTTTGCGGGCATGGAGAACTACTATCAGATCCACGGCCGCGAATGGGAGCGCTATGCCATGGTCAAGGCGCGCGTGGTGGCCGGCGATCGCGCCGCCGGTGAGGCGCTGATGGCCATGCTGCGGCCCTTCGTCTATCGCCGCTACATCGACTTCGGCGTGTTCGAGGCCCTGCGCGAGATGAAGGACCTGATCGCCCGCGAGGTCCGGCGCAAGGGCCTGGCCCGCAACGTCAAGCTGGGCGCGGGCGGGATCCGCGAGATCGAGTTCATCGGCCAGGCCTTTCAGCTCGTGCGCGGCGGACGCGACGCCAAACTCACCGCGCGCAAGATCCTCAAGGTGCTCGACTACCTGGGCCGGGCCGGCCATCTGCCGGACTATGTGGTGCGGGAGCTGACCGAGGCCTATGTGTTCCTGCGCAACATCGAGCACCGCCTGCAGGAATGGCGCGACGAGCAGACCCACCGGCTGCCGGAGGACGAGACGGGCCGGCTGCGCCTGGCCTTCGGCATGGGCTATTCCGACTGGCCGGCCTTCGAGGCCGAGCTGAACCGCCACCGGCGCCGGGTGCAGCACCATTTCGAACAGGTGTTCGAGGCCCCCCAGTCGGAATCCGCCGGCGAGGAGGACGATCTGGCCTCCCTGTGGCTCGGTGCGCTGGAGCCGGAAGAGGCCCGTGCCCTGTTGGCGGCGCGGGGCTATCAGGAGCCCGGCGAGCTGCTGGCGCGTCTCGAGACCCTGCGCCACAGCCGCCTCTATCACAACCTCAGCCGCCTTGCCCGCGAGCGGCTGGACCGGCTCATGCCGCTGCTGCTGGGGGCCGCCGCGGCGGTGGCGGATCCCGACCGCGCAGTCGGACGGCTGCTGGATCTGGTCGAGCACATCGCCGGGCGCTCGGTCTATCTGGCCCTGCTGGTGGAAAATCCCCTGGCCCTGTCGCAACTGGTGCGCCTGTGCGCCGCTTCGGCCTGGATCGCCGGTTACGTGAAGAAATACCCCCTGTTGCTCGACGAGCTGCTCGATCCCCGCAGCCTCTACGCCCCGCCGGACCGCCCCGAGCTGGCCGCCGAGCTGGCCCGGCGCCTGGCCGGCATCGATCCGGCCGACGAGGAGCCCCGCCTCGATGCCCTGCGCCAGTTCCGGCACGTCAACGTCCTGCGGGTGGCGGCAGCCGACATCGCCGGTGCGCTGCCTCTGATGAAAGTAAGTGATCACCTCACCTGGATCGCCGAGGTCGTGCTGGTGGAGTCGCTGGAACAGGCCTGGTTCCATCTCGCCCGCCGCCACGGTCCCCCGCCGGGGGAGGACAAGGGCTTCGCCATCATCGGCTACGGCAAGCTGGGCGGCTACGAGCTGGGTTACGGTTCGGATCTGGATCTGGTCTTCCTGCACGGCGCGGCCGATCCGGCCGCCACGACCACCGGCCCCGCGCCGCTGGCCCTGCCGGTGTTCTACGCCCGCCTGGGCCAGCGCCTGATCCACGTGCTCACCGCCTACACCGCCGCCGGTCGCCTCTACGAGGTGGACATGCGCCTGCGGCCCGACGGCGCCAAGGGCATGCTGGTCTCGAGCCTCACGGCCTTCGAGGCCTACCAGCTGGAAAAGGCCTGGCTCTGGGAGCATCAGGCCCTGGTACGGGCCCGGCCGGTGGCCGGCGATCCGGCCATCCAGGCGGCCTTCACGCAAATCCGCCGCCGGATCCTCGGCCAGTCGCGGGATCCGGAACCGGTCCGCGCCGGGATCGTCGACATGCGCCGGCGCATGCGCGAGAACCTCGACAAGTCCGACGGGGAATACTTCGACCTCAAGCAGGGCGAGGGCGGGATGGTGGACATCGAGTTCCTGGTCCAGTACGGCGTGCTGGTCCATGCCCATGCCCATCCCCAACTGCTGGAGTGGACCGACAACATCCGCCTGCTGGAGACCCTCGGCGCCTGCGGCGTCCTGCCGCAGGCCGATGCCGACACCCTGGCCCACGCCTACCGCCGCTACCGCGACGCCGCCCACGCCCAGGCCCTGCAGGACGCCCCCGCGCGGGTATCTGCCGAGCGTTTTGCCAGCGAACGAGCGGCGGTCAGGGAAATCTGGGCGCGGATCCTCGAAACCGCGTAGGTCGGCCTTCAGGCCGACTTGAAATCGGCTGGCTTGGCCTTCGGGTCAACGATCCGGCTACCCGCAAAGCTCCGTTTGCCTATAGAATAGGCGTTTCCATGTGCCCGCGCCTGGCGGGGTTTTTCACGCATTTCCAAGGAGTATCCCGGCATGTCCACCATGGCCGATCGAGACGGCGTCATCTGGCTGGATGGCGAACTGGTTCCCTGGCGCGAGGCGAAGGTCCACGTGCTCACCCACACCCTGCACTACGGCATGGGCGTATTCGAGGGCCTGCGCGCCTACCGGGCCGAGCAGGGCACGGCCATCTTTCGCCTCAAGGCCCACACCGATCGCCTGTTTCGCTCGGCCCACATCCTCGGCATGCCCATGCCTTTCGACAAGGCCACCCTCAACGCCGCGCAGAAGCAGGTGGTGCGCGAAAACGGCCTGGAATCGGCCTACATCCGGCCCATGTGCTTCTACGGCGCCGAGGGCATGGGCCTGCGCGCCGACAACCTGCGGGTGCACGTGATGATCGCCGCCTGGGAGTGGGGCAGCTACCTGGGCGAGGAGGGGCTGGAGAAGGGGATCCGCATCAAGACCTCCTCCTTCACCCGCCACCACGTCAACATCACCATGTGCAAGGCCAAGTCCAACGGCAACTACATCAATTCCATGCTGGCCCTGCAGGAGGCCATCCGCGACGGCTACGACGAAGCCCTGCTGCTGGACGTGGACGGCTTCGTGGCCGAGGGCAGCGGCGAGAACGTCTTCATCGTCCGCGACGGCGTGATCTACACCCCGGATCTCACCTCGGCCCTGGAAGGTATCACCCGCGACACCCTCTTCGCCCTGGCGAAGGACAACGGCTACGAGATCCGCGAGAAGCGCATCACCCGCGACGAGGTCTACGTGGCCGACGAAGCCTTCTTCACCGGCTCCGCCGCCGAAGTGACCCCCATCCGCGAACTGGACGGGCGCACCATCGGCAGCGGTTCCCGCGGCCCGATCACCGAAACCCTGCAGTCCCAGTATTTCGATCTGGTGCACGGCCGCCTGGGGCGGTATGGTGAATGGCTGGACTACGTCAACGACTGACCCAGGAGAGCCCATGAACGTGCAATCCGCCGCACGCAAGCCCCGCGAGGCCAACGCCGTCAAGCGCTACGAGATCACCCGCGCCGATCTCCCCCTGCACTGCCCGATGCCCGACATGACCCTGTGGAACTCCCACCCCCGGGTCTGGCTGCCCATCGAGGAGACCGGCGAAGCCCGCTGCCCCTACTGCGGCGCGCTGTACGTGCTGAAGGACGAGGACTGAGCCGGTCGCGGCGAGGCGCCGCTCCGACACGGCGTTTGCCCATTTCCGGTAGGAGCGGCGCAAGCCGCGACCCCGTTTTGCTCCCATCGGACCATTTTTCGATACTCCTATGAAAACCCTTCCCGATTTCCCCGCCGCCCGCGTCCTCGTCGTCGGCGATCTCATGCTGGATCGCTACTGGCACGGCGAGACCTCGCGCATCTCCCCCGAGGCGCCGGTGCCGGTGGTGCATGTGGGGCAGGCCGAGGAGCGGGCCGGCGGGGCCGGCAACGTGGCGCTCAACATCGCTGCGCTGGGTGGGCAGGCCGAGCTGCTGGGCTTCACCGGCGAGGACGAGGCGGCCGGGGCACTGGCGAAAATCCTCGACGATCACGGCGTGGCCTGGCGCTTCACCCGAGTGCCCGGCAGCGCCACCATCACCAAACTGCGCGTGCTCTCGCGCCACCAGCAGCTCATCCGCCTGGACTTCGAGGACGGCTTCCACGTCACCGACGCCACGCCCCTGCTCGACGATTTCAGGCACCGCCTTTCCGGGGCCGGCGCCGTGGTGCTCTCCGACTACGGCAAGGGCACCCTGGCCCAGGTGCAGGACTTCATCGCCGCCGCGCGCCAGCAAAACGTGCCGGTGCTGGTCGATCCCAAGGGCAGCGATTTTTCCCGCTATCGCGGCGCCACGCTGATCACCCCCAACCTGCACGAGTTCGAGGCCATCGTCGGCGCCTGCGGCTCGGATGCGGCCATCGTCGAGAAGGGCGAGCGCCTGCGCGAGGCGCTGGATCTCGAAGCCCTGCTCATCACCCGCAGCGAGAAGGGCATGACCCTCCTGCACGCGGGCCGCAAGGCCCTGCATCTGCCCACCCAGGCCCGCGAGGTATACGACGTGACCGGCGCCGGCGACACGGTGATCTCGGTGCTGGCCGCCGCCCTGGCCGCCGGCGAGCCACTGGCCGAGGCCACCGCCTGGTCCAACCTCGCCGCCGGTCTGGTGGTGGGCAAGCTGGGCACCGCCAAGGTCTCGGTGGACGAGCTGCGCCAGGCCCTGCGCGCCCAGACCGAGGTGGCGCGGGGCATCGTCGACGAAGACCGGCTGGTGGCCCTGGTGCAGGAAGCCCGCGCCCACGGCGAGACGGTGGTGATGACCAACGGCTGTTTCGACATCCTCCACGCCGGCCACGTCACCTACCTGGAACAGGCCGCGGCCCTCGGCGACCGCCTCATCGTCGCTGTCAACGACGACGCCTCGGTTCGGCGCCTCAAGGGCCCCGAGCGGCCGGTCAACACCCAGGAACGGCGCATGCGCGTGCTTGCCGCTCTCGACTGCGTGGACTGGGTGGTGGGTTTTGACGAGGACACCCCCACCCGCCTGATCTGCCGCGTGCTGCCCGATCTGCTGGTCAAGGGCGGCGACAACGACCCCGACAGAATCCCCGGCGGCGACTGCGTGCGCGAGGCCGGTGGCGAGGTAAAGGTGCTCACCTACGTGGACGGCGTCTCCACCACCGGGATCATCGGCACCATCCGCGCACGCGAAGGGCAGGGCGAATGAGCCGATCGTGTGCGGCTTTTCCGGCGCAGTGGCAAGGAACACGGAGGGCACGGCGGTTTTGCATGGTCCCGTTCCCGGAACGAAGGGTTCCCTCTCCCCGTCGGGGAGAGGGACAGGGTGAGGGGGGGCAGGGCAGCGTGGCCCTTGCATTTGCCATTCCTCTTCGACACATTCCTTTGCCATGACCGATCCCCATCCCCTCGACGCAGCCATCTTCGGCGGCGGCATCGCCGGCCTGTGGCTGCTCGATCGCCTGCGCCGGCAGGGTTACCGGGCCGCGCTGTTCGAAAGCGCGCGCCTCGGCGAAGGCCAGACCCGCCACGCCCAGGGAATCATCCACGGCGGCACCAAGTATGCCCTCACCGGCAAGGTTTCCGATGCCTCGCGGATGGTGGCCGGCATGCCGGCCCGCTGGCGGTCCTGCCTGGCGGGGGAGGGCGACGTGGATCTGCGCGCCGCGCGCCTGCTGTCGGATCACCAGTATCTGTGGTCCACCCGCGACATCGCCTCGCGCCTGGCCGGCTTCTTCGCCAGCCGGATGATGCGCAGCCGCATGGCGCCCCTGCCGGCGGCCGACTACCCGGCGCTGTTCCGGGATCCGGCCTTCCGCGGCCAGGTCTACCGCCTGGACGAGCCGGTACTGGACGTCGCCTCGCTGCTCGCCGCCCTGGCCGAACCCCATCGCGAGGTCCTGGCGCGCATCGATCCCGAAGCGCTGGAACTGGAAGCCGGCGGGCCCTGCCGGATCCGGCTGCCCGATCGCACCCTCACCGCCCGCCGCCTGGTGTTCACCGCCGGCGGCGGCAACCGCGCCCTGCTGGCGAAGCTGGGCCGCGAAGAGCCGCCCATGCAGCTCCGGCCCCTGCAGATGGTGGCCCTGCGCGGGGCGGATCTGCCGCCGCTCTACGCCCATTGTCTCGGCGCCTCCAGCAAGCCGCGCCTCACCATCACCAGCCACCGCGACGCAAGCGGCCGGCCGGTCTGGTATCTTGGCGGGCAACTGGCCGAGGAGGGCGTGGGGCGAAGTCCTGGCGAGCAGATCGCCACCGCCCGCGCCGAACTGGAAACCCTGTTTCCGTGGCACGACTTCGGCGCCTGCGCATGGATCACCCTGCCCATCGACCGGGCCGAGGTTCGCGCCGGTGGCACCCTGCCCGATGACGCCTTTGTGGCGGAACAGGGGGGCGTCATCACCGTCTGGCCCACCAAGCTGGCGCTGGCCCCGGTGGCCGCCGATCGGGTGCTCGATCATCTGGCGGCGGCCGGCATTCAGCCTCAGCCGGGTGGCGACGCCGGCCCGGTGGATGCCCTCGCCGGCCTGCCCCGTCCCGAAATCGCACCACTGCCCTGGCAGGAGGAAGAACGATGGAACTGAGACCCCTGGGATCCACCGGCATCGAGGTCAGCCCGCTGGGCCTCGGCACGGTCAAGATCGGCCGCGATCAGCAGGTGAAATACCCGCGCGGCTTCACCATCCCCGACGACGACGCGGTGCGCGACCTGCTGGCCCTGGCCCGGGAACTGGGCATCAACCTGGTAGACACCGCCCCCGCCTACGGCAACTCGGAAGAACGGCTCGGTCAACTGCTCCCCGGCAAGGCCGACTGGGTGATCGTCACCAAGGTGGGGGAGATCTTCGAAAACGGCGAATCCCGGTTCGACTTCTCCGCCGACCACACCCGCATGAGCGTCGAGCGCAGCCTGCGCCGCCTGGGGCGGGACTGGCTGGACGTGGTGCTGGTCCACTCCCACGGCGACGATCTGCAGATCATCGAACACGAAGGCGTCCTGGAAGAACTGGACCGGCTCAGGGCCGAGGGCAAGATCCGGGCCTTCGGCATGTCCACCAAGACCACCGAGGGTGGGCTGTGGATCGTCGAGCACACCGACGTGGTCATGGCCACCTGCAATCCGCGCGACACCCACGATCTGCCGGTCATCGCCCGCGCCCGGGAGCTGAACAAGGGCGTGCTGGTCAAGAAGGGCCTGATGAGCGGCCATGCCGACACCTCGGCGGGCGGCGGCGGCATCGCCGCGGCCATGGAATACGTGTTCAACACCCCCGGCGTCTCCAGCATGATCACCGGCACCATCAATCCCGCCCACCTGCGCGACAACGTGGCCATCGTCGAGGCGCTGCTGGCCCGCGCATGAACGGCCCGCGGCGCTATCTGATCGCCGGCCCCGCCTGGGTGGGCGACATGGTCATGGCCCAGAGCCTCTTCATCACCCTGCGCCGCCAATATCCGGACGCCATCATCGACGTGCTGGCCCCCGAATGGTCCCTGCCCCTGCTCGAGCGCATGCCCGAGGTGCGCGCCGGCATCCCTCTGCCCGTGGCCCACGGCGAACTGGCCCTGCGCAAGCGCTGGCGCCTCGGCCGCGCCCTGCGCCGGAAGGGCTACACCCACGCCATCGTCATCCCCCGCTCGGCCAAGGCGGCCCTGGTGCCCTTCTTCGCCGGCGTGCCGGTCCGCACCGGCTACCGGGGCGAGCTGCGTTACGGCCTGCTCAACGACATCCGCCCGTTGGACAAGCAGGTACTCGGCCGCACCGTCCAGCGCATGGTCGCCCTCGGTCTCCCGGCCACTGCCCCCCAGCCCCCGCAAACGCCCTATCCGCATCTGCGCATCGACGCGGAAAACCGCGAACGTCTGTTCGCGCACCTCGGCCTGCGCGCCGCGCCGGCCCCCGTCGCCCTCCTGCCTGGCGCCGCCTACGGCCCCGCCAAGCAATGGCCCCTTGAGCACTGGCAGGATCTGGCCCGCCGCCTCCTCGCGCGCGGCCTCCCCGTCTGGATCTTCGGCAGCGAGACGGAACGCCCCCTCGGCGACGCCATCGCCGGGGCCGGGGAGGGCGCCACCAACCTCTGCGGCCGCACCACCCTCACCGACACCGTGGATCTGCTCGCCGCCTGCCGCGCCGCCATCAGCAACGACTCGGGCCTGATGCACGTGGCCTGCGCCACCGGCATCCCCGTGGTGGGGATCTACGGCTCCAGCACCCCCGCCTACACCCCGCCCCTGTCGGAACGGGCCGAGGTGGTCTATCTCGACCTTGATTGCAGCCCCTGCTTCGAGCGCACCTGCCCACGGCGACACACCCGCTGCCTGACCAAAATCGACCCGGACCAAGTGTTCACCCACATAGATCGAATGTTGAGCCCATAGTGGTACCATAAACAGCTAGGAGGCACCTGTTTCCATCCTCACCTGTAGGCGCAGTGCCCGCCGTGATACCTTGCCCAGACTTCTCAGCCCCATGCCCAAAATCTCCGCCTGCATCATCTCCTACAACGAAGAAGCCAAGATCGAGGACTGCCTCAAGTCCCTGCTGCCCGTTGCTGACGAAATCGTAGTGGTCGACTCCCTGAGTACGGATCGCACCCATGAGATTGCGGCCAGGTATGCCGACAAGATCATTGAGCAGCCGTTCCTCGGGCATGTGGAGCAAAAGAATCTGGCGGTTGAGCACGCCAGCCACGACTGGATCCTGAGCCTAGACTGCGATGAACGCCTGGATGAAACCCTCGCCCGTTCGATTCTCGCCATCAAGGATCGGCTGGGCGAGGACGACATCAGCGCCTGGCGCATGGCGCGCAAGACCTTCTACGTCTACCGCTGGCTCAACCACTGCTGGTATCCTGACTACAAGGTGCGTCTGTTCGACCGCCGCAAGGCTTGCTGGGGGGGTATCAACCCACACGACCGGGTGGAGGTGGCCGAAGGCAAGGCACAAATGCTGAAAGGTAATATCCTGCACTATTCCTTCGACAGTATCAGCCAACACTTGAAAACTATCGACTATTTCACGGAAATTGGGGCAAAGGAGATTTTGAGGAGTGGAAAACGCGTCTCAAGATTCGCGCCGATTACACATGGATGCTGGACGTTTTTTCGTATGCTGGTGATTAAGCGCGGTTTTCTCGATGGTTATGCAGGGATAGTGGTATCCGTACTCTCTGGAGTACATGCCTTTGTAAAGTATAGCAAGGTGCTTCTCGAAAAGAATGGCGTCGAACAAGATATAGTTTGAACAGTTGCTCAACCAGGTGGTTGGTAAACCTGCTCTGACGGATATGTTAACCTGATTGTTGTTGAGAAGATAACGGCGAGAGCCGTCAGATACAGAGAACTGAAGCCATCGGAGGTCAGCGGATTTTCAGTCAGTCCGAACAGCATGTAGCTCAAAACTAAAATGATTCCTAGCGAACTGGGATAGGGTGCCTTTTTTCGAAGACGAATAAACACCAATAGCGGATATCCGTAAAAGAGTATAACGATGGTAAGTCCGACAATTCCTTCGGTGAGCAGGGTTTCAAAGTATGTGCTATGAATGCCGCTAATATTCGTGTTGGCCTTTGGGTTGTAGAGTGCAGGATGTCCTAGCCCTTGTTTTATGTATCTGTTTTCGGTTCGGCCAGCATTTCCGCCGCCATACCCAAAAAATGGCGCATCCTTGAATGCGCGCATTGCTATTCGCCATTGTTCAAGTCGTATGTTGGCGGATCCGGTGAGTGGTTGTTTGTAATAATCGTCGGATTTGTATTGATTGAAATATTGATGGGTTTGTTCGATGGCGAGGCTTGCTCGTCTGCTGATATGGTTGTCTATAACAAAAAAAGTGAAATATATGGCAATAGCCAAAATAGCGTAAACAGCAAAAAGGTATCTGGTTCGTATTGCAGAAGGATGAAGAAGGGGGCTGAGTACGGCAAGGAGGGCGAGAGCCAGCCATGCATTTCTACTGCCGGTCAGGTATGCAGCAAACAAAGCCAAAGAAAATGAACCCATGCCCAGCAATCTTTGCCAGGCAGGATGGGTAGTGAAAAAGGCATGCAAGAGGGAAAGGTATCCGACCAGAACTGCAAAGTCTCCAAACGTAATTGGACCGTATATTCCTTGACCTCTTTGGATGGGTGTAAAAAATGTATCATTATAGGCCTGAATTCCAAACACGAATCCGCTAAAAAGTATACCGATCATGAAAAAATGGAGTGAATTCGGATACTGACGAATGAGCAGATAAATCGGGATGAACAGCAAATACTTGAATTCTGTACCAATACGCCGTATCGAATTTTCAGTCCAACCGTTCAATGTTGCAGAAATAAAAAAACTGATCAAAAAGGCACCAAAAACCAGGAAAAGAAGTTTTTCCTCTTTTCCGAGCTTCTCGCGGAGACCACGAGAAAGGAATGCCAATGAGAGAATTGCAAGAACGCTAAACCAGCCGCTGATCCAATGTCGGACCGAAATGGAAAATATCGGAAGAAGAAAAAGAATAAGGTATACGATCTTCTCTACTTTGGTGCTTCTTAGAAAAATCGATTTTATATCAGGATGAATGTTTTGATAGAACATTTTTGTCGATTATATAGAATTGTCAAAAGGGTTTGCGGCTTCTTTTACGGCCTTTTTGAATAGTCGAATAAATCGACGCAGACCTTTACTAAAAAAACGAAATTTTTGATATAGATATACAGGGTACGGAAAATTTTTTCTATAGAAGTACAATTTGTTTCGATAAAAACCCAAATCGAAATATTGATTCTCAATGCCGTGACCTACTCCTCCTGAATCAGAGCGGTGATGTGTCAATACGGCCTTGCTCGAAAAGCATCCGTTGAATCCAGCCTTGTAAGCTCGATAGGCAAAATCGGAGTCTTCACAAACGGCGATACCCTGAAAGAATTCGTCAAACCCGCCAAGTTCGTCAAACAAGTGACGCCTGAATGAGAAGTTGCAGCCTGTTATGTTATTTGTTATCCCATCTTTTTTACAAAAATCACTTCCGGAAAAATTGCCAAATGCATTAAGCCATACTGGTTTCGGGTAATCACGGCACCCGCTTTCGATAATGCGTCCCTGAACGAAATCACAATCCTTTGAATAATTGTCAACATGATTTCGTATGAAGTCAGGAGAGAACGATGTATCGTCATCAATGAAGATGATGATTTCCCCATCTGCAGCTTTTGCGCCGGTGTTTCGCGCTTTGGTTACAGAAGGTTCGGGTGAGCGGATTAGGGTAATCTGATTTTCGATCGATTGAAAGAACTTTGTTGTGCGGGTATCGTGTTCAGGTGTTTGGTCAACAACGATGATTTCATAATCAGGGTAATCCTGATTGATTGCGCATTCAAGAGTCTGCACGAGAAGTTGTTCGCGCATATAGGTCGGTATGATGAGAGATACCTTTGGGTTGTGTTGTTGCTCGTTCATCAGGATCTAACCAGGATGCAGTCGGCCTCGATCAGGCGTAAAGATTCGGGGTCTTTGGATATGGGGTGAAAGCCGGATGGCGCAAAACCGATGTCTCTATAATATTGCATGGACTTCACGTAATCGGGCATGTCAGCGTAAATGGGTATGAAGGAAAGTTCAGTCTGAATTGCTCGCACGTTGTCAAGTACCCGGGTTGCACCATTCATGACATTCAGATCATATCCCTGAGTATCAAGTTTGAGATAGATGTTTTTTTGATCAATGGCAATCTGATTGAGAAACACAGGCAGTAGTGCGTCCAGTCGCTTAACGGGTACGGATACCGTTTGTTTGATTTTGGTGTCACTGTTTCTGAATCGGCGTGAGTTCTCGTTTGGTTTCAGGAATGATGAGTAGTCGGTGGACTCTGTGACGTTGATGTCCAGATATGTTTCTGTGTCACCAAGCGCAATGGGATGTGTGTGCCAGAGGGGGTCGTTCCTCGATGTATATTCAAGGGCTTGGTAAACATCGGGGACAGGTTCAAAAGAATGAATCTCCCCTTCATAGCCGACACGATTTCGGAGCATTTGTGCGAATTGTCCTGTATTTGCGCCGACATCCACCACCAAATCAATATTGTACTGTTCAAACAGAGACCGGATATGGCTTTCCAGAGTCGGCAGCTTGTCAAGCGGGATTAGTTCGAATCCGCACGCTCTGGCCAGAGATTTGTGTATTTTCATATTCTGTCCAGTATATTTTCAGGGCGAATTTGTATCATGCATTGATTTTCGTTGCAGGTGTCCATTGCAGGAGTGTGATAACAAGGCCTGCATGGCAAGTTCGCAGAAATCGTCGTAACCCGATTCTCGGACGTGGAGTATGGCGCGGTTCGCCGGGCGTTTGTAGGGCCAATGAGTACCGTGACGGGGGTTCCGACGGCCGCTGCCATGTGAGCCGGACCGGTGTCGGTGGCAATGACTCCCTGCGCTGCGGCGATCAGGCCGATCAGTTCCGGTATGTCGGTTTTGCCGATCAGATCCTTGGCCGAGGTGGGCAGGGGACCGAGGGTCTCAAGCAAATGGCGATCCGCTGGGGCGCCTACTAGCACTATCGGCATACCGGCAGCATCCATCAGCATCAGCAGCTTTTTCCAGTGTGTCAATGGCCACGCCCGGTGATTCAGTTTCCGTCGATTGCCAAGATGGCTGTTCGCAGGAACCAGTACATGCCAGGATTTCGGTAAATTGAATCGTTGTTGTATCACGGTCTTGTCGAGCCCTTTCAGGGTCGGCCAGGCGCGTGACATGGCTTTGGTGCCGAGCACGCTTCGATAGATGAGCTGGAGATTCTCGACCGCATGCGCCTCCGGCGGTTCGGCAAAGTAGTGGTAAGGCATCCCGATTTTGTGCCGGGCGTGGATGGCGCGGACTAGATCGTTGAACAATGGGCCGAGTTCCAGGTTTATGACATAATCGAAAGGCCGGCTGTGAGAGGCTTTGACGATGGCCGCCTTGCCACGATTGAACGGCAGGGACAGACGACGGTTCCGGAGTTCATGGACTCTGGCGATGCGCGGATCTGCGGCGAACAGGTCGCCCATGCCGGCCTTGGCGACCCACTCGATGTGCACGTCCTCGCCGAATTCGTAACGCAGGGGTTCGATGATGCTCGTGGCGCAGACGGTATCGCCAAGGGCGCCCGCGCGGATGACGAGGACTCGGACGGGGGTTGCGGAGTGAGACATCGCGGGTGTCGGCGTGCAGATGGAATCCTGAAAACCTTCATGATAGCCCAAATCCCTGATCCATGAAATTGCTCGAATTGTGTACTTCGCCCGGTTTCGGCGGGCTGGAACTCTATGCGGCCAAGGTCGCCCTGCATTACCATCGAGAGGGTAGGTTGCGGCTGGCCGTCGTGGCTGGTGGCACCCTGCTGGACGAGCGCTTGGAGGAGGCGGGCGTTCCGCTTCGCCTTCTGCAGGTGCGCAGCGTCTACTTTCCCCTGATTTCAGCATGGCGACTGGCTGGCTGGATCCGAAGTGAGGGAATCACCGTCCTGCATCTGCATGCGCGCCGGGATTTGCCACTCGCGGTGTTTGCCAGGTTGCTGGCTGGACATGGTTTGCGTGTGGTCTATACCCGGCAGATGGCCTTGACCCGCCCACGGCGCGGGATCTGGCACCGGTTTCTCTATCGGAGGGTCGATGCCTATGTAACCATTACCCGCCGTCTCGAAGCGGAGGCCAGACGATTTCTGCCCCTGGAGGCCGGGCGCATCACCACGTTGTATTACGGGGTACCCAAGCCTAATTCGCCTCGTGAGGAGGCTTGTCGTGGCTGGCTTGGAGGGCATGGAGTGCCTGCTGACACCTTCAAGGTGGCCATTTTCGGGCGAATCGAGCCGGGCAAGGGGCAGCATGTGTTGATCGATGCGATTTCCAGGCTGCTAAAGGCGGGGCTGGATCTCCATCTCGTGATCGTGGGTCGGCCGATGAGCGAGGCGTATCTCCAGGAATTGAAACAGGCTGTGGAACAGCACGGGCTTTCTCAGCGGGTGCATTTTGCCGGTTTCCACCCGCGTCCCCCGGAGATCATGGGCTGTTTCGATGCCGTGGTTCTGGCGACGAAGGAGGAAACCTTCGGTCTGGTCCTGGCCGAGGCGATGCGCGCCGGGGTGGCCGTGGTGGGTTCCAACGCCGGCGGGGTGCCGGAGATCATCGAGGATGGCAAGACCGGGCTCCTCTTTACCAGCGAGGATGCAGAGGATCTGGCCCGGTGCCTGCACCGGCTGGTGACGGAGCCTGACTTTCGCCGCAGGCTGGCGAGGGCCGGAGAGGCATTCGCGGATCGCCGGTTCACAGAGGAGGGACACTTCGCCCGCCTGACCGGGCTGCTTGCCGGCCGGTGAAATCGTTCGAGTCGGTCCAGTGGTTCGGCCGTCGGATTTGCACTTCAAGCAGAGTCGCTCAGCAGTTTCTCGAAATGGGCGATGGTCTTCTTCAGTCCTTCTTCCAGTTTTACCTTCGGTGCCCAGCCAAGTTTTTCCTGGGCCAGGCGGATATCGGGCTGGCGTTGCTTCGGATCGTCCGCCGGCAGGGGTTTCTGGATCAGCCTTGAACGGGAACCGGTGATTTCGAGTACCTTCTCGGCCAGTTCCCGAATGGTGAACTCGTCCGGATTGCCAAGGTTGACCGGCCCCGTGAAGTCGTCAGGTGTGCCCATCAGACGGATGAAGGCATCGACCATTTCATCCACGTAGCAGAAGGAACGGGTCTGGGAACCGTCGCCGTAGATCGTGATGTCTTCGCCTTTCAGCGCCTGGATGATGAAGTTGGAGACGACCCGGCCATCGGCAGGGTGCATGCGCGGTCCATAGGTGTTGAAGATCCGGGCGACCTTGATGGGCAGGCCGTGTTCCCGTCGGTAGTCGAAACACAGTGTTTCGGCGCAGCGCTTGCCCTCGTCGTAGCAGGAACGGGGCCCGATGGGATTGACGTTGCCCCAGTAGTCTTCCGACTGGGGATGTACCTTGGGATCCCCGTATACTTCCGAGGTGGACGCCTGCAGGAACCGGGCGCGAGTACGCTTGGCCAGCCCCAGCATGTTGATGGTGCCCATCACTGAGGTCTTGGTGGTCTTGATGGGATTGTATTGGTAGTGGATGGGCGAGGCCGGGCAGGCCAGGTTGTAGATTTCGTCCACCTCCAGCAGGATGGGTTCAACCACGTCGTGCCGGATCAGCTCGAAGCGGTGGTTGTCCATGAGATGAATGATGTTCTCGCGCGTGCCGGTGAAGAAGTTGTCCAGGCACAGAACGTCATTGCCTTCGTTGAGCAGCCGTTCACAGAGGTGGGAGCCGAGAAAGCCCGCCCCGCCGGTGACGAGAATGCGCTTGCGATGATAGTTCTTCATGTTGGTGTCCTGCGACCGATGCTGTGGTACTCGAAGCCGAGATCCTGCATTTCCTGCGGATCGTACTGGTTGCGTCCGTCGAAGACGAGGGTGGACTTCATGAGGGATTTCATCCGGGCAAAATCCGGATGATTGAAGGATTTCCATTCGGTGACGAGCGCCATGGCGTCCACGTTCTCGAGCGCGTCGTACTGGTGTGCCACCAGGGTCAGGTGTCCGTCATCGAACCATTCCCGAGGCAGTTCGCGGCGCGCCACTTCATGGGCGACCGGATCATAGGCCTTGAGGCGGGCGCCTGCGGCGATGAGTTCGCGCATGATGACTTTCGAGGGGGCCTCGCGCATGTCGTCGGTGCCGGGTTTGAAGGCCAGGCCCCAGATGCCGATGGTCCGGTCGGACAGGTCCGGCCCGAGGCGTTCGATGATTTTCTCGGCCAGCCGGTGTTTCTGCCGTTCGTTGCGCGCTTCCACGGCGCGCAACACCTGGGCGTCGAAGTCGATCTCGTTGGCCATCTGGATGAGGGCCTTGACGTCCTTGGGGAAGCAGGAGCCGCCGTAGCCACAGCCGGGATAGATGAAGGAATAGCCGATCCGGGAATCGGAGCCGATGCCCAGGCGGACGTTCTCCACGTCCACGCCCAGCCGTTCGCAGAGACCGGCGATTTCGTTCATGAAGGAGATCTTGGTGGCCAGCATGGCATTGGCGGCGTACTTGGTCATTTCGGCATCACGGATGCCCATGACCAGTGTGTTTTCGTGGTTGCGCATGAAGGGATGGTAGAGCTTGCGCATCAGCTCGGCAGCGCGTTTGCTGTCGGTGCCGATCACCACCCGATCCGGGCGCATGAAGTCGTCTATGGCATCGCCTTCCTTGAGAAATTCGGGATTGCTGACCACGTCGAAGTCGATTTTCTCGCCCCGTTTGTTCAGCTCTTCCTGGACTACGGCCCGCACCTTGTCGGCGGTGCCCACCGGCACGGTGGACTTGTCTACCACCACCAGATAATCGCTCATGTGCTGACCGATCTCCCGGGCCACGCCCAGCACGTACTGCAGATCGGCCGAACCGTCCTCGCCGGGCGGGGTGCCCACGGCGATGAAGGCGAAGTTGGCGCCCGGCAGGGCGTCGGCCAGGGAGGTAGTGAAGTCGAGCCGTCCCTCGGCCACGTTGGTCCTGACCAGTTCTTCGAGTCCCGGCTCGTAGATGGGAATGATGCCTTGGTGCAGGGCATCGATCTTGGTCTGGTCGATGTCCACGCAGACGACCTCACTTCCCCGCTCGGCGAAACAGGTGCCTGTGACCAGGCCCACATAGCCGGTTCCAACGACGACGACTTTCATGCAACCACCTCTTTGGTTTTTATATCGCTTGATACAGCAATGTCAGCCAACATACGTTCCAATGTGTCGAAAACAGATTCCGGTGAGGGATGAGTTCCATTCTTGTGGAATACGACTTCGTGATGACCCCATCGTGGCCAATAGCGGAAGGGGAGTGTTGCGAAGAATATCCCTATGGTTGGTGTTGCATGGGCGATGGCGAGGTGCCGAACGCCGGTATCGTTGGAAATCAGGATAGACGCTTTACGGATCACGGGCTCGGTGCGCTTGGGATCATCGACAAGAGATACCATCCCGGTCGATTTGACCGCGGCATGGATTTTTCTGGCACGTTCTTTCTCCCACGTCTGTAACCCGGCGATGATGACTTGTCGTCTGTCAGGGTGGCGACTGGCAATCATGCCGATCAGTTTTGCGAAATGTTCGACTGGCCAGCATTTGTATTCAGTGGCCGCGCCGATAAAGTGGGCGATGGGGGCGTCCTCATCCGCAGTCGTTTCTGTGGGCATTCGGAAATCTAGTGGCAGTTTGTAAGGGATGCCGAAAGGGTTTAATTGCTCCAGAAAGGTTTCCGCCTCGAAATGGTAGACGGAACGGGGTATGGCGACATGGTAGACCCACTTGTGGATATTTCGGTGCTGGAAACCGACCTTGATTTTTGCCGGAGTGAGCCGGGTCAAAAGAAAAGAGGGCGTACTGGCAGTCAGATCAAAAATGATGTCTTGGGGGCCAAAAGTCCTGTAGGCCTTCATGGCTGCTGCCCCGTTGTGCAGCTTGCGAGTACTCGGCATGACATGGATATTATCGATGAGGTCGCGAGGGACCCCTTGTTGTTTGGTTTTGATACTGTATGTGATTCGGGCGTTCGGGAAATGTTCACGAAGCAGCAGCAGAAACGGCCTGGTCAGGAGTGTATCGCCGAAACCGGCATGTTTGATGACGCCGATATTTCGGACCCGTTCAAAGTCGACTTCCGCAAAGACCCGCTCTGCGCGGCGGTGTAGCCACACATGCGCATCCCACCACAGCTTCATGTTCGGGGATCCGTGTCGAGAGAATGCCGCAATGATACCGGATTCGACATGTTTTGTGGTGACCCAATCGCTTTTTCGATTGTCGAAAGCACGTCCATAACCTGAATCAGGGACATCCCAGCCGGCTGACGGATTCGGGTTCCCCAGGACACATTCGTAGTGTCCTTGCTCAGGATCTGACGAACGGCTTCCGGATAGCGGTTGACGACCAGCTGCGGTGAGAGATACGGCCCTGCCCGCTCCGGGTTGGTGGCGGCGTAGAGGCCGATGACGGGGGTGCCGACGGTGGTGGCCATGTGGGCGGGGCCGGAGTCGGGGGAGACGAGGAGGCGGGCGTCGGCGAGCAGGGCGAGGAGCGTCTTGAGGTCGGTGCGGCCGGTGAGATCGCGGGGACGGTGGCGGCTGCGGGCGAGGATGGCGTCGGCCATTTGCCGTTCGGTGCGGGACCCGCCGCCGGTGAGCAGGACGGGGAGCCGCCATTTTTCCCACAGGTGGTCGGCCACGGCGGCGTAGCCCTCGGCGGTCCAGTTGCGGTAGGCGTGGGCCGAGCAGGGGCTGATGAGGGCATAGGGGCGGTCCGGGGCCAGTTTCCGCGCCTTTTCGCGGGCGGTGTCGGGGATGGGGATGTTCCATTCCAGCACGGTTTCGCCGATGCCGAGGGCGCGGGGAAATTCCAGGAAGCTGTCGAGCACGTGCTGGCGGGGCACGTGGGGGATGCGGGCGTTGCTGAACAGCCATTGCAGATCCCGGGCGCGGGGGCGATCGAAGCCCAGGCGCAGGCGGGCGGGGATGGCGAGGCTCACGAGGGAGGCCCGCAGGGAGGTCTGCATGTGCAGCAGGACGTCGAAGCGCCGCGCCCGCAGTCGCCGGCGCAGGGCGCGCCAGCCGGCCCAGCCCGCGCGCTTGTCGTAGGTGATAAACTCCACGCCGGGGATGTCGCCCACCAGGGCATGTTCCGTGCGGCCGATGATCCAGGTGAGCCGGGTGTCCGGCCAGGCCCGCTGCAGGGTGCGGATCACGGGGACGGCGTGGCAGACGTCGCCGATGGCCGACAGGCGCAGCAGACACAGGCTGTCGGGCGGTTCTTTCAGGGGCAGGGGTTTCAAGATTGGGTGTCAGGGAATTCAGGCAAGCGAATCGTTACATCCTATACGATGACGCGCTGATTGGAAATCCGGCCACGCTGGCGTTCGATGCCAGGGAGTGGGCCGAGCGCAGCGCCATCATCGGCTTTGCCGAAGGGCGGGGCACCACCTTCTTCGTGCAGCACGAGGGGCGGGACTACGTGCTTCGCCACTACCGCCGGGGGGGGCTGGTGGCCCGCCTCTCCGAGGATCGCTACCTCTGGCTGGGGGCTGCCCGCAGCCGGGCCTTCGCCGAGTGGCGGCTGCTGGCCCGCCTGCGGGCGATGGGGTTGCCGGTGCCGCCGCCGGCGGCGGCGCGAATCGTGCGCCGCGGGCCGTTCTACACGGCTGACCTCATGACCCTGCGGATCCCCGAGGCGACGACGCTGGCCGAGCTGCTGACGCGGGAGCCGCTGGCGGAAGGCCACTGGATCGCGCTGGGCGCCCTGCTGCTGCGATTCCATGCCCGCGGCGTGTTTCATGCCGATCTCAACGCCAACAACATTTTGCTGGATCGGGGGGGGCGGTTTCATCTCATCGATTTCGACCGCGGCCGGCTGCGCCGCCCCGCATCGCACTGGCAGCAGGCGAATCTGGCGCGCCTGCGCCGTTCCCTCGACAAGCTGGGTCACCACTTGCCGGAATTCCATTTCACCGAGAACGACTGGCAGAACCTGTTGACGGGTTATCGCTCGGCGGGGCTGGCCTGAACTTCGGCAACCGGGCCTCCAGGCGGTCCAGGTAGCGATCGGCCATGTCGGAAAGTTCCGCCATCAGGGCCTGGCCGTTCCGGCCCATCTCCTCGGCCAGTTTCGGATCGGCCAGCAGTTCCCGAATCGCCGCGTCCAGTTCGGCGTCGTCTTGCACCTGGCGGGCGGCGTTGCGTTCCAGGAACAGGCGGGCCTCGTCGGCGAAGTTGTCCATGTGCGGGCCGAGGATCACGGCCTTGCCTGCGCGGGCCGCTTCGAGAAGGTTCTGGCCGCCGAAGGGTTCCAGGGAGCCGCCCATGATCACGAAGCGGCTGCCGGCGATGAAGGCCGGCAGCTCGCCGAAGGTGTCTGCCAGGTAGAGCCGGGTCTGATCCGTGATGGCTTCGTTGCGGCTGCGCACCGCCACCGGCAGGCCGGTGGCGGCCAGTTCCCGCAGGATGGTCTTGCGCCGCTGCGGGTGGCGGGGAACGAGGATCAACAGGGTGTCCTGTTCCAGGCGTTGCCAGAGGCGGGCCAGGCGGCGTTCCTCGCCGGGACGGGTGGAGGCGGCGAGTACGTAGGGGCGGGGCGTGGTGAAGGGAGCGGCGGGCGGGCCGGCGGGCGCGGCGAACTTGAGGTTGCCCACCGCTTCGAGGTGCTCGGGGCTGACGTGGAAGTGGCGGAAGTGTTCGGCGTCGAGCGGCGAGCGGGCGAAGACCGTGTGCGCCCCCTCCATGGCCCGGCCGAGGATCCGGCGCACCCAGAGGGGGGCGTCGAGGGTGCGCGCCGAGAGCCGGGCGTTGACGAGGCTGACCGGCGTGCCCCGGTAATGGGCTTCGATGTACAGGTTGGGCCAGATCTCGGTCTCGACGATCAGGCTGTTGCGGGGCCGGGTGCGATCGAGAAAGCGGCGTACGGCAAACAGCCAGTCGATGGGCAGGTGGGCCAAGGCCAGGGTGTCGCCGAAGCGCCGCCGGGCGGTCTGCCAGCCGCTTGGGGTGTTGACCGTGAGCAGCACTCGCGCGCCGGGCCAGCGCGCCTCCAGGCGCTCGATGAGGGGAGTCACGGCGTTCACCTCGCCCACCGAGGCGGCATGGAACCAGACGTCGAAGGGCCCTGCGGGCCAAGGGCCGAGGCCCAGCCGCTGGCGGGCGAAGCGGCGCCCGCCGCCCCGAGCGGCCTGCCAGAGGGTGTGGGCGATCACCGGCAGGGTGAGCGCGGCGAGCGCTCGGCTGTAGCGGCGCAGGTTGCGATCCCGCCGGGCCCGGTAGAACTGCGGCTCGCCCCGTGGGCGGGTGCGAAAGCGCCGGTGGCCCCACAGGTACTGCCCCGGCGCCTCGCGCACGCCGATTTCGATGGCCCGGTTGACGGCGGTGGCATCGGCCACCTCGTCGCCGCTGGGAAAATCGGTCAGCGGCGGGCCGATCCGCAGGCGATAGCGCCCGGCGGCCTCGCGGCGTGAATAGTAGGGCAGCACCGGCGCGCCGGAGAGCCGGGCCAGGCGGGCGATGACGGTGAGCGTCGAGGCGGGGATCCCCATGAAGGGGGCGAACACGCTGCGGTCGTAGCCGAAGTCCTGATCCGGGGCGATCCACACCACGTCCCCCGCCTTCAGCCGGCGCAGGATGCGGCGGAGGTCCTTGCTGGGGATGAGCCCTGCATTGTTGCGGCTGCGGGCGCGGTACATCAGCGCTTCCACCAGCGGATTGTGGGCCCGCTTGTAGGTGGGCCAGACGTTGGGCACCTCGTAGCCCAGCAGGCGGCCGGAGATCTCCAGGGTGGTGTAGTGGCCGCCAAGCAGGATCGCGCCCCGGCCTCTGGCGAGGGCGCGATCCAGTTCCTCCCGGCCCTCGAGCACGTAGCGGTCCCGCAGGCGGGTATCCGGCGCCCACCAGGCGATGGCCGACTCGAAAACGGCATGGGTGGCGGCGGCGAAGCTTTCCCGCACCAGGCGCCGGCGGGCGGCCTTGTGCAGCTCGGGAAACACCCGGTCGATGTTGGTGCGGGTGATCCGGCGCCGTTCGGGCATCAGGTGATAGCCGAGGTGGCCAAGCCCGCGGCTCAGGCCGCGCAGGGCCGGGTCGGGCAGGAGGATGACGAGGCGCAGCAGACCCAGGCCCAGCCAGGTGGGCCAGTAACGGGGCGCGAGATAGTCACGGGGCCGGAAACGGGCGGCGGTGTGCGTTTCCATGAGGAGGGAGAATAACGGATGTGACGATCCGGATCAGCGGATCAGGCGGGAGACGGCCTTGAAGGCCGGATGCGCGGCATCCCGCAGCCATTCGAACAGCACCGATTCCACGTTGCTCACCACCACGCCGGCCTGGCGCAGGCGGGCCAGGGCATTGCGGTGGTGGCGCTTGTGGCGGGAACAGACGGCGTCTTCGACCACGAACACCTGATACCCGGCCTGGTGCATCTCCAGGGCGGTCTGCAGCACGCACACGTGGGTTTCCATGCCGGCCAGCACGATCTGCCGGCGGGCGCCGTCGAGGGCGCGGGGAAAGCCGCCGGCGGCGAAACAGGAGAAGCAGGTCTTCTCCACCAGGCCGCCGGCGTCCTGCAGGGCCGGCACGGTGGGCCCCAGGCCGCGGGGATACTGTTCGGTACGCAGCACCGGAATGCCCAGACGCACGGCCGCCTCGGCCAGGATGCCCGCATGGCGTACGGTCTGTTCGCGCACCGACGCCTTCATGGCCGCCGCGAGCTTTTCCTGGATGTCGATGATCACCAGCTGGCTGTGGCCAGACTCGCAGAGGGGAGTGTTCATTTGTCCAGATCGGCCTCGGTCTGCAGCCAGTCGTTGATGGCGGTCAGATCCGCTTCGGTGAGAATCCCGGCGGCCTGGCGCAGGCGCAGGGCCTGCACGATGTAGTTGTAGCGGGCCTTGGCATAGTCCCGCTCGGCCCGGAAGACCTCGCGCCGGGAGTTGAGCACTTCCACGGCGTTGCGGGTGCCCACTTCGTAGCCGGCCTCGGTGGCCTTGAGCGCGGTGCGCGCCGACTTGAGGGCCTGCCTGAAGGCCTTGACGGTGCTGATGTTGGAAATCACGTTCAGGTAGGCCGTGCGGGTGTTCCGCTCCGTGATCCGCTTCTGGCGGATGTATTCCTCCCTGGCCTGGGCGAACTGGTATTCCGCTTGGCGGGTCTGGGAGACCACCACGCCGCCCTGGTAGAGCGGCAGATTGAATTGCAGACCGATACGCGCGTCCTCGATGGTGCGGCCGGTGAAGGAAAGGAAGACGCCGCCCTCGGTGGTGGAACTGCCGGCGCTGGCCACCAGATCCAGGCTGGGATAGTGACCGGACTTGCGCCGGGCGATTTCCTCGCGGGCGATTTCCCGGGCCTTTTCGGCCACGATCAGCGGCAGGCTGCGTTCCTCGGCGGTTTTCACCCATTCGTCCACGTCCTGCGGGTCGGGCGGGGTGAGGGGCACGTCACGGGCCAGGCCTGCCAGGCGGCTCGGATACTGGCCGATGAGTTCGCGCAGGTTTTCGCGGGTGGTGGCCACCAGGTTCCTGGCCTGGATTTCCTGGGCCACGGACTGATCGAAACGGGACTGGGCCTCATGCACGTCGGTGATGGCGGTCAGCCCCACCTTGAAGCGTTGCTTGGTCTGGTTGAGCTGCTCGGCGATGGCCTGCTTCTCGGCCTGCACGAAGCGCAGGTTGTCCAGGGCGGCCAGCACCTGGAAGTAGGCATCGGCCACGCGCACGATGAGATCCTGGGCGGCGCTGTTGAAGCGGGCCGAGGCCTGGGCCACCTGCAGATCCGCCTGCCGGTACTGCACCAGGTAATCGTTGCGGAAAATCGTCTGGCGCAGGCTCAGGGTGTAGCCGTAGCTGGTGTAGTTCTGTTCGTTGTTTCCACCCAGATAGGCGCTGCCCTTGTAGTTCTGGTAGATCCGGTTGTAGTCGCCGGAGAGGTTGAGCACCGGCAGGAACAGGGCCTTGCTCTGGGCCTTGACCTCACGGGTGGCGAAGAAGGCCTGTTCCGCGGCCCGGAAGACCGGATCGTTCTGCTGGGCGAGCTGGTAGATGTCCAGCAGATTCTCGGCATTGGCAGGCAGGCTGACCATCAGGCCGAGACCGAGGGAGAGCAGTGTCTTGCGCATGATGAATCCCCGATTGGAAGGAAAAGAGCGGGCGGCGCGCCATTATAGCCCACCGCCGCCGGACGCAGGATGACGAGATGGGCATCCCCGCCGGATTTTCAAGGCGGCAGGGCCGCCTGGCGGAAGCGGCGACGCCGGCGGGGGGTCAGAGCGGGAAACGGCGGGGCCTGGGGGCGTTGCGCAGCGGGGGAATCACGGTCTCGAACAGGGCCTCCTCGCTCCATTCGTGCTCGCCCAGGCGGCGAATGAGGATGGCCTCCATCACGGGGGGCTCGCCCACCACGGCCACCAGGCGGCCGCCGAGGGTGAGCTGCTCGCGGAAGGCTTGCGGCAGTTCCGGCAGGGAGCCGGTGATGGCGATGACGTTGTAGGGCATGTGTTTCGCCCAGCCCCGCGCCGCGTCGCCCACCTCCAGGGTGACGTTGACGATGCCGTGTTCGCGCAGCTTTTCGCCCGCGGCGCGGGAGAGCGCCGGGTCGATTTCCACGCTGTACACGTGCCGCCCCAGGCGGGCCAGCAGGGCCGTGAAATAGCCGCTGCCGGTACCCACTTCCAGAATCGTGTCCTCGGGCTGCACGTCCAGCGCCTGCAGCATCCGGGCCTCCACTTTCGGCGGCAGCATCACTTCGCCGCCCGGCAGCGGAATGAAGTCGTCCACGTAGGCCAGGTTGCGCCACTCGGGGGGCACGAAGTCTTCGCGGGGCAGGGCCTCGAGCAGGTCCAGCACCTTCTGATCCAGCACCTCCCAGGGGCGGATCTGCTGTTCCACCATGAAGTGGCGGGCCTGGGCGAGATCGGACATATCCGGCTCCTTCTATGGGGGAATTGACGGCCCCGAGAGAGTACGAAGTTCCCCCGGCACATGCAACCGGCTTTCCACCGGGGCCGGCGGCGGTTGCAAATGTCCGAGCCATCCAGTAGGGTGTTCCCTCGACTGCGAGGGGTGCCGCATGCCGGCTGAGAGAGACCCTTGGAACCTGATCCGGTTCGCGCCGGCGTAGGGACTGCAGTACGGATTCCCGCCGAACCCGTCCACCCTGTCATTCCGCCCCTCCCGTCGGTCCAGCCCCAACCCAGGACACGACCATGAGCGCGATTCCCGACCAATTCCTGAGCAAGACGGCCCGCATCGACGAGGCCTCGGTGCAGCCCTTTCCCAATTCCCGCAAGATCTACGTGCAGGGCAGCCGCCCCGACATCCGCGTCCCCATGCGCGAGATCACGCTCTCCGACACCCACACCGCCAGGGGACCGGAGAAGAACCCGCCGCTGACGGTCTACGACACCTCCGGTCCCTACACCGATCCCGACGTGACCATCGACATCCGCAAGGGTTTGCCCGACGTGCGCACGGCCTGGATCGAGGAGCGGGGCGATACCGAAATCCTGCCGGATCTGAGTTCCGAATACGGCCGCCGGCGGGCCGCCGATCCGGCCCTGGATCACCTGCGCTTCGAGCACCACAAGCGCAAGCCGCGGCGTGCGAAGCCCGGCTGCAACGTCACCCAGATGCACTACGCCCGCAAGGGGATCATCACCCCCGAGATGGAGTACGTGGCCATCCGCGAGAACCTGCGCCTGGAGCTGTACCGCGAGTACCTGGCCGAGCAGCATCCGGGCCAGGGCTTCGGCGCCAACCTGCCCGAGGCCATCACCCCCGAATTCGTGCGCGACGAAGTGGCTCGCGGCCGGGCCATCATTCCCGCCAACATCAACCACCCGGAACTGGAGCCGATGATCATCGGCCGCAACTTCCTGGTGAAGATCAACGGCAACCTGGGCAACTCGGCGGTCACCTCCTCCATCGAGGAAGAGGTGGACAAGATGACCTGGGGGATCCGCTGGGGCTCCGACACCATCATGGATCTCTCCACCGGCAAGAACATCCACGAGACCCGCGAGTGGATCATCCGCAACTCGCCGGTGCCCATCGGCACCGTGCCGCTGTATCAGGCCCTCGAGAAGGTGGACGGCAAGGCCGAGGAGCTGACCTGGGCGCTGTTCCGCGACACCCTCATCGAGCAGGCCGAGCAGGGCGTGGACTACTTCACCATCCACGCCGGCGTGCGCCTCGCCCACGTGCCGCTGACGGCGAAACGGGTCACCGGCATCGTCTCCCGCGGCGGTTCCATCATGGCCAAGTGGTGCCTGGCCCACCACCAGGAGAGCTTCCTCTACACCCATTTCGAGGAGATCTGCGAAATCATGAAGGCCTACGACGTGGCCTTCTCCCTCGGCGACGGCCTGCGCCCCGGCTCCATTGCCGATGCCAACGACGCGGCCCAGTTCGCCGAGCTGGAAACCCTCGGCGAGCTGACCGAGATCGCCTGGAAGCACGACGTGCAGACCATGATCGAAGGCCCCGGCCACGTGCCCATGCACCTGATCAAGGAAAACATGGACAAGCAGCTGGCCCTGTGCAAGGAGGCGCCCTTCTACACCCTCGGCCCACTGGTCACCGACATCGCCCCCGGTTACGACCACATCACCTCGGCCATCGGCGCGGCCATGATCGGCTGGTACGGCACCGCCATGCTCTGTTATGTCACGCCCAAGGAACACCTGGGCCTGCCCAACCGCGACGACGTGAAGGAAGGCATCATCACCTACAAGCTGGCCGCCCACGCCGCCGATCTGGCCAAGGGCCATCCCGGCGCGCAGATCCGCGACAACGCCATGTCCAAGGCCCGCTTCGAGTTCCGCTGGGAAGATCAGTTCAACATCGGCCTGGATCCGGACCGGGCGCGTGAATACCACGACGAGACCCTGCCGAAACAGGCCCACAAGGTGGCCCACTTCTGCTCCATGTGCGGGCCCAACTTCTGCTCCATGAAGATCACCCAGGAAGTGCGTGATTACGCCGACCAGCAGGAAGTGGCCGTGGACGAAGCCCTGCGCAAGGGCCTGCAGGAGAAGGCCGAAGAGTTCCGCAAGACCGGCGGCAAGCTCTACCACGAAACCTGACAGGCTGTTGAAAAACACTGTTTTTCTGCAGCCGGTGTGCGATGCTTCGGAGGCATCGCCATTTTCAATGACGCCAAGTCATTGAAAATGTGAGGGAGCGGGAAACCGCGGTTTCCGTTCCCGAGTTGAAAAAGCCCATGGATGGGTTTTTTTCAACAGCCTGTCAGGGTGTCAGTCCCGCAAACCCTTTATCAGAAAATCACCATCTTCAAATGTCATTGCTGACAAAACCGTGACAAACGCTGCCGCTCCCTTTATTCGCCGCGGAGTTTGGCTATACTCAGACGGTATTGTTTTTCAAGCAGTGGCAAGTTCAAGCGGTTCCAGCTGGATTCCCTGTGCAACTTCCCCGACTGAAAAGCAGTAACACAGCGTTCTTCACAACAACACAAGTCAAGAGGGCGGAGAGATGCTCAACGGCACAGTCAAGTGGTTCAACAACTCAAAGGGGTTCGGTTTCATCGCACCGGAGGATGGCAGCGAAGACGTCTTCGTGCACTACTCGGCGATCCAGACCAGTGGTTACAAGACCCTGAACGAGGGCCAGGCGGTCACCTACGAGGCCGAAAAGGGCCCCAAGGGCATGCAGGCGACGACCGTGCAGCCCGTCTGATTCCCTTGCCGGAATCCTTGTTGCAACGCCCGCCCGGGTCACCGGGCGGGCGTTGTTTTTGCGCCGTCTGCCGAAATCGCCTCCCTCAGGCGGCGGGTATCACCGTTTCCCGGGTTCCTTCAGCCTGACGCCCCGTCCCCGGCCAGTACTCTGGGCCTCCTCACCAATCAGTTCGATTCCGGCGCGGTCCAGCGCCTCGACGACCTTGACCAGTGAATCCACGTTGCTGCGAACGGTGCCCCCACTGGCTTCCATTCGCTGGATGGTGGGCAGGGAGAGTCCGGCTTCTTTCGCCAGCCGGGCCTGATCCCAGCGCAAGAGAGCCCGTGCAGCCTTGATTTGTGCGGAGGTAATCATGGGTTCGTCAAAAATCCGGGTGCAAAGCTGAAGCGGATCGGCCAGCGGTCAACAGCCTCGCGGGCGACCGGCCGCGTGTGGCGGGCGAAACGTATCACCTTTTGGGTGAGGTCGGCCAGGGCAAGAGCAAACGCGCCTGGCGGAGCGAGAATTCGGGGTTGTATATAGTATAGCAATACAGTTGCTTTATATTTCTATAAGTTGATATTAAAAAGCTGTTTTGATATATTTTACATCATTGGTTTTCCCGTGCGCCCAACCGTTCTGCTGCACCGGGTGCAAGAGGCATCGACCCCGTCAGTCTGCTGACGGGCAATCCGCAGCCTCGCCCAACCCTCGCCCACCAGCATGGCTCGTGCCATGGGGGGGCGCTTGACCGGCTGTTGAAAAGCCCATTCCCGGACTTTTTCAGCGCGGGAGCGGAACACGCCGTTTCCCGTTCCCACACATTTTCAATGACTTGGCGTCATTGGCATGGCGGTGCCTCCGTGCATCGCGCGCAGCCGGGGATTGCCTGCATCCCCGGCGTTTTCGATGACCCGCGCGCATTGAAATCGGTCACGCCAAAGCGTTTTGCACCCAACCGCTCGGAAGGGACGCTCGGCAGGCAAGCGGAGGCGCGGCGTGCCTCTGTCCAGGTCACCCGAAATGACGAGATGAGTATGAGAAGCGAACAATATGCCGACTGGAAATTGCGCCTGTTTCCCATGTTGCGGTGGATTCACCGCGTCGACCGAAACACCCTTCGCAGTGATTTGCTATCCGGCCTGACGGTGGCCATCGTGGTCATTCCCCAGGCCGTGGCGTTCGCCTCGATTGCCGGGATGCCGCCGCAGTATGGCCTGTATGCGGGGATGGTGCCGGCCATCGTGGCGGCCCTGTTCGGCTCCTCCTGGCACCTCATGTCCGGGCCCACCACCGCCGCCTCCATCGTCCTGTTGTCTTCCCTGAGTGCGTTTGCCGAACCCTTGACCCCGGAATATGTCGGTCTGGCCCTCACGCTTACCTTCATGGTCGGTGTCATCGAACTCGTGCTGGGCATCGCTCGAATGGGGACCATCGTCAATTTCATCTCCCACTCGGTGGTGGTGGGTTTTACCACCGGCGCCGCCATCCTGATCGCCGCCAAGCAATTGAAGAATTTCTTCGGCGTGAGCATTCCCCGGGGAGGCAACCTTTTCGTGACCCTGCAGCACTTCGCCGAGCAGATCCCAAACATCAATGGCGATGTGACGACCGTTGCCCTGGTCACTCTGCTGACCGGCTTTGCCTTCAAGCGCTTCGTGCCCCGCTTCCCGCCGCTCATCGGGGCGCTGGTGGCCGGGACGCTGACCGGCCTGTTGCTGAATCATCTGTACGGGGGCAGCGAGGTCACGCATATCAAGGTGGTGGGCGCCCTGCCCCAGACGCTGCCGCCCTTCCGCATGCCGGATTTCGACATCGATACGATGGTAAAACTGGTGCCCGCCGCGCTGGCGATGACCCTGTTCGCGCTCACCGAGGCGGTGTCCATCGGCCGGGCCATCGGTATCCGCAGTGGCCAGTTGATCGACGGAAACCAGGAGTTCATTGGGCAGGGGCTTTCCAACATCGCGGGCAGTTTCTTTTCGGCATACGTGGCCACCGGTTCCTTCAATCGTACCAGTCTCAATTACGAGGCCGGGGCGAAAACGCCCATGAGCGCCATGTTCGCCGGGATCTTCGAAATCTTCATCGTCCTGGCCATCGCCCCGCTGGTGGCCTATCTGCCCACGGCGACCATGGCCGGTATCCTCTTCTATGTGGCCTGGGCGCTGATCGACATTCCCAGCATCAAGCATATTTTGCATTCCAACCGTTCCGAGCGGGCGGTGTTCGGTATCACTTTCGCCTCCACGCTGTTTCTGGATCTGGAGTTCGCCATCCTGCTGGGGATTCTGTTCTCCCTCATCTTCTACCTGATGCGGGTGTCGAAACCGAAGATCGTGGTCCGGGTACCCGATCCAACACTGCCGAACCGGAAATTCTCCGATGGCGGAAGGCACCCCAGGGAATGTCCCCAGTTGCGCATCATCCGGATCGACGGCTCCCTGTTCTTCGGGGGCGTGCCCTACCTACGGGAAAGGCTGGCGCGCATGGCGCGGGAGCGGCCGGAACAGAAACATCTGGCTATCGTGGCCGCGGGGATCGGATTCGTCGATCTGGCTGCGGCGGACGTTCTTGCCGATGAGGCATTGAAGCGGCGCGCCCGGGGTGGAGATTTGTATCTGATCAATATCAAGCGGGGACTGTGGAGCACACTCGAGGAGAATCACGCCTTCGACAAAATCAACCCCAAAAACGTGTTTCAGGGCAAGTCGGCTGCGATTCACGCCATATTCCAGAAACTCGACAAGTCAATCTGCGCCACGTGCAGGAACCGGATATTTCTCGAGTGCGCCTCCGTGAAGTACGAGGGTGACGAACCTCTCGACGACGCAGCGAATCGCGAGCCGGTCAGAGGGGAAAATCACCGCAGACGGAAGGTGGATGGTTGACATGAGCGGACGGCATTATCTCAGGCAGGTCGTCAGGCAGGCCCGATCCCCTTCGGTCTGGAAACTGCGCCTGGTGTTCTGGGCCGGCGCCATCGTGGTCGGGATCAGCGCCACGCTGTTGGCCATGGCCAGCAGCTGGGCAGACGGCCTTTTCCACCACTGGGTGGCACGTTGGGCGTGGTTGCCGTATCTCGTCACCCCGGCGGGCATGCTGGCCATCACGTATGCAACGCGCAAACTGTTTCCGGGCGGCGAGGGCAGTGGCATTCCCCAGGCCATTGCGGCCCTGAAGATGCGTGAGCGTGCCGATCGTGGCGCGATCCTTTCATTGCGCATCGCCATCGGCAAGGGGTTGGCCATCGTGCTGGGGCTGTTGTGCGGTGCGTCGATTGGGCGGGAAGGTCCCACCGTGCATATCGCGGCATCGGTGATGTATTCCCTGAACCGGCTGGCGAACTTTCCCATCCATCATGCCCGCCGGGGCCTGGTCCTGGCGGGCGGCGCGGCCGGGTTGGCGGCCGCCTTCAATACGCCATTGGCCGGGGTCATGTTCGCCATCGAGGAAATGAGCCGCAGCTTTGAGGAACGCATCACCGGCAGCCTGATGGTTGCCGTGATCTTCGCGGGGATGACTTCACTCGTGATTCAGGGGAATTACACCTATTTTGGCACCTATACCATCCAGATGGCACCCCTCGATGCGCTCGGTGCGATCCTGGTGTGCGGCACGATTGGCGGCCTGGCTGGCGGCCTGTTTTCGACTACCCTGATCCACGGTGGCCGTTGCCTGGCGCCGCTTCGGAATCGCCATCCCTATCTTCTGGCGGCTGCCTGCGGTTTGCTGGTGGCGGTCATCGGTGCGCTTTCCGGTGGCACCACCTGGGGAACCGGATACGAGGCGGCCAAAGGGGTTCTGCAGGGCACCGAGGCCGCCTCGCCTTTCTATGCGCCATTGAAATTCCTGGCCACCATCTTTTCCTATCTGAGCGGGATCCCGGGCGGGATATTTGCCCCCAGTCTGTCCGTGGGCGCAGGGCTGGGGTACAGCCTGGCCCAGTTCTTCACGGCCGAACCCCTGGTGGCAATCGGACTGTTGGGCATGGTGGGTTATTTCAGCGGCGTGGTCCAGACACCCATCACGGCGGTCATCATCGTCATGGAAATGACCGATGAAAGCCAGCTGCTTCTGCCGCTGATGGCCACATCGCTGCTGGCCAACGGTGTGTCGAAGCTGCTCTGTACACGCCCCATCTACGAAGCCATGTCCGACGATTTTCTGGCCCGCAAGGCCGCTGGGCCAGACAAGAACTGAACGGTCGACTCCGCTCCCTTTCCATCACCACAAGAGGCAGGACACAGGAAAATGAAATTGATGTTGACCGGTGTTTTTCTCGCCATGGCAATGATGCTTGACGGTTGTTCCGCCGGGGCGACGCCGCCCTCGATGGAACTGAAGATGCTCAAGCAGGAGGCCCACGCCGGCAACAGGGGGGCCGCCCTGCTGTATGGCCTGGCTTGGCTGGAGGGGCGTTATGGCCTGAAGGCGGATCCCCGCAAGGCCTTGCCTTGGCTGGAAAAAGCGGCTGGGGAGGGCAATCCCTATGCGCAGCTGATCCTGGGCAACTGTTATGCCGAGGGCCGCGGCACGGCGCCGGATCCTCGGCAGGCCGTGCATTGGTGGCGGGCCGCGGCGGGAAACGGCAATGGGGAAGCCGCCTATCGCCTGGGCAAGGCCTATCTGGATGGTGAGGGGGTCGCGCATGACGACGAACAGGCCATCCACTGGCTGGAAAAGGCGGCCAGCAAGGGCAACGCGCACGCCCAGTATCTGATCGGCAAGATGTATCACGAAGGCTATGTGGTGGCCCAGGATCAGCAACTGGCAAGGGACTGGTTGAGCCGGGCCGCGGCCAATGGCGAGACGGAAGCCATCAACCTGCTGGCCGTGATCGACGCCTTCGTCAAAGCCACGACCCTGACGTCCCAGGAAACCTACTCCGCACTCAAGGCGAAGGCCGAACAGGGCGATCCCCATGCCCAGTACGAGCTGGGGCTGCGGAATGAAAACGGGGCCTACGATGTCACGAAAGATCCGAAGAAGGCCTTCTCCTGGTTCCGCCGTGCGGCGGAAAACGGCAATCTGCTGGCCATGAAGAAGCTGGCGGCGGTGTATGCCAACGGTCTGCTGGGCGTTGGTAAGGATCCGGCCAAGGCGCGTTACTGGCAACAACGCTCGGTTGGACGGCACTGAGCGGAATCGGGACAACGGTGCAGGCGCGGATTCGCTGGCGGTTGCAAAACGGCCGTTTTTCAACCGCCTGTTGGCGGAGCCGGTATCCCATGGCAGGGTAAATGGCACGACGAAAACGGGGCGCAGGGCCCCGTTTTCGTCGTGCCGGCGGACTCAGGCGACGTCTTGCTGCTTGAACCAGGCTTCCAGATCGTCGGCCCCGCCGATGTGCTTGCCACCGATGAACACCTGGGGCACGGTGTCGGCACCGGTCACGGCCCGCAGCACCCGGGAGTTGATCCGCTTGTCGAGCGTCACCTCCTCGTAGCGCATGCCGTGTTCGGCCAGCAGTTTCTTGGCCCTGGCGCAGAAGGGGCAGCCCGGCATGGTGAAGATGGTCACCGGCTCCGGCACCTTCGCGTTCGGGTTGATGTAATTGAGCATGGTGTCGGCATCCGAGACCTCGAAGGGATCGCCGGGCACGTGGGGCTCGATGAACATCTTCTCGATTATGCCGTCCTTCACCAGCATCGAATAGCGCCAGGAACGCTTGCCGAAGCCGAGGTCGGACTTGTCCACCAGCATGCCCATGCCTTCGCTGAACTCGCCGTTGCCGTCAGGGAGCATGGTGATGTGCTCGGCTTCCTGATCCTTGGCCCAGGCGTTCATGACGAAGGTGTCGTTGACCGACAGGCAAACGATGTCGTCCACGCCGTTTTCCCTGAACACCGGCGCCAGCTCGTTGTAGCGGGGCAGGTGGCTCGAGGAACAGGTGGGGGTGAAGGCGCCCGGCAGGGCGAACAGCACCACGGTCTTGCCCTTGAAGATGTCGTCGGTGGTCACGTCCACCCATTCGCCGTTCTGGCGGGTATGGAACGTGACGTAGGGGACGGTTTGTCCTTCGCGGTTTTCCAGCATGATGTTGACCTCTCGTGGGTGGTTGATGTTGCGATGGGGAAAGTATGGGGGAGGGAGGGCGATTTATCCAATAAATCATCGCAATATATATGATTGTTGTAATCTATTTATTGTTTTGCCCCTGTGACCCGCCCGGCGCTACACTTGAGCGGGAACCTGCCAGACCTGCCGCCAGAAGCAGGACGGCCCCGCGACCGCGGCGCGGTCCTTGACCATGAGGAGAGATGCCATGCTTGCCACCCTGCCTGCCGCCGGTGAACAGCCCGTGGTGGAAATTGCCGGACGCCCCGTGCGGCTGCACCTGACCCGTGCGGCCTGTGAAGCCCTCGATGCCCGCGAGACGCCGCTCTACGTGGAGATGGAGCTGTATTTCAGCTGTCTGATCCGGTTCAGGGTCCGCTTCCACGATGCGCCCCTGCACGGCGAAGGGGTGCCCTGGGGCGACAAGCTCCGGGTGAACTTCCGTCCGGTGATGACCCGTGCCTGCGGCACCGACTACGAGGGCGAGGAACCCCCCCTGACCGACTTCCCCATCGCCCGCCCGGAAGCCTTCGTTCCCCGCTGGCTGCGGCTCGACTATCGCCAGGGCCAGTGGAGCGGAGAGTTCGGCATCCACGAATAGGGCTGGCGGTCGCGGCGAGGGCGCCGCTCCTACAGACAGCTACGGGGTCGGTAGGAGCGGCGCCCTCGCCGCGACAACCTGGACACGAGGATCAAGGCGCAAACGCTCCTCGGCCTTCGATCAACCTCGCCGCCTGGGCTTGTTCCTCGGCCTCATTTATCGCGGCTTGCGCCGCTCCTACAGGTGTACTCGAAACCCGTAGGAGCGGCGCAAGCCGCGATTCACCGTTATCGGAAACATATTCCCTTGCCGGTCCCATCCGTGAGTGTCTGCATGAAAGCGACGAGGGCCGTGATGTTCGCAGGATCCTGTGCCAGGAATCCGCGATTTTCGACTTCAGGTGAGATGTTCATGTCAACTTCCGGGGGTTGATCCCCCGCCCGTGTGGGGTCCACATCCGGTTCTCCCTGCTTCAGGTCCACGAAATAGAATTTGACCACATCTTCCAGGGTGGCAAAGACGCCGTTATGCATGTACGGCGCCGTCAACGCCACGTTGCGCAGCGTTGGCGTCTTGAACAGGCCATCGTGTGCGCTGTCATTTGTATGATTCATCAGGCCATGGTCGACAAAAGCGGTCCCCATGGGGTGATTCGGGTTCTGCGGCACGCCGATGTTGAAATACATGTGGTTGGTAAACAGGACCGGATCGCCATTCGTGGGGATGGTATGGCAGACACTGCAATTGGCCTGCCCGGTGAAGAGATCGAATCCCTGTTGTTCCAAAGTGCTGAGCGGATAGTTGGCGGGATCCTGCAAATAGCAATCGAACTTCGAATCGAAGGGCGCAAACTCGTTCGTGCTTTCATAGGCGGCGATGGCCTCGGTGATCTTCTGGTAGGCGAGGGTGGTGTCGTTGAAGATGCTGTCGCCGAAGACCTGCCGGAACTTGTCGGCATAGGTGGCGTTGCGTACCTTGTTCACCACGTCTGCCTTGTCGGTATTGGCCATTTCCACGGGGTTCAGGAAGGGATCGCCGGCCTGGGCGGCCAGGGTGTCGCGACGCCCGTCGAGGAACTGGCCACCGCAGGGCACACCGGTGAAATTGGCATCGTTGCAGTTGGCACTGAAGGCCGGTGTGAACTTCGCATAGGCGGCAGTGGGGGCGTTGCGATCCCCGAATTCACCAGGTTTGGAGCCTTCGGATACGGGGCTGTTCACGGTGGCCGCCGGATCGGCGAAGCCATGCGTGCTGTCATGGCAGGTGGCGCAGGCCTGATTGCCGTTGGCGGAGAGAGCAGTATCTTCGAAAAGCAGTTGCCCCACTTCCTCGATGGTCACCCCGCTCGTCGAGCCACCGCTGGGCGGATTGTCCCCACCGCCACCCCCGCAGGCGGTAACGAGCAAGGTGGTGCCGAGAAAGAGCAGGCGGGTTTTGCGCAACATGAGCATCCTCCACGATCGTTTGCCATTTTCCGGCCCGCGGGTTGGAGCCGGGTGGAGGATTATGGGCAACGCCGTGGCGGGAGGTGCGGGGAAAAACTGATCCAGATCAATCCGTGGTTCTTGACAGGATGACGGATTCGCGGATTTGCGGGGCGGATCACACTTTTGAGTGGGTCAAAGCTTTGGTTCGATCACGCCGTGGACGATCTTGCCGTCGAAGAGCACGGCCAGGAAGTGCTTGCGGGGGAGGGTCTGGCCGTCCTTGCGGCCCTGGATGACCACCAGGTAGTGCCAGCGGGTGCCGTAGCGGGGGGATTCGATGGGTTTGAGGAGGATTTCCAGAAAACGGACGTCGTCGTAGTCGGGATGCAGGCGCAGGGCCCAGGTGCGCACCTTCTCCACGACCTGGTCGATGCGCAGGGGCACGGGACCGTCGCCGGGTTGCCAGGCGGGCAGGCTGGCCAGTTCCGCTTCCTCGACGGAGAGGGCCAGTACTTCGTTGTCGAGATGTTCGAGCAGGACGATGGGCAGGCGGCCGGCGAAGGCCGGCAGGGCGAGCCCCAGCAGCAGGCTGAAGGTGAGGACGGTTTTCATGGGCATTCCACTTTTGTGAGCGTGTCGCATTATACCCGCACCGGCACGAGGGTGCGGAAGCGGCGCCGGCATTTCGGCATGAGGCGTGTTGCCGCCGTCAGGCCGTCTGGCGGCAACGGCCGGTTTGTGTCGGACCGGTGAACCCCCGGCGGTGCAAAAAAATGCCGCTCGCGGGCGGCGAGGATGACAGAGGCAATCGAAAAGAGGGTGCGACGTCCCTGTCGCGGGGGAGGACCCGGTGTCAGGCCGACTTGCGGGTCAGGCCTTTCATGACGGCGGACAGGGCCCGGTCGAGGACCGGGGCTTCGTCGATGATGCGCGCGGTGCCGCGGCGCAGATCGGCGGCGAAGCCCTGCAGGGTCTTGTCGGCCACCACGTCGAACTTCCAGTTGGTGAAGGTGTATTCGCCCAGCAGTTCGCTCTTCCAGGCCAGCTTGGCGCGGACCCGGTTGCCGTCGTCGTCGGTGAATTCGACCCACTTGCCGGCTTCCAGGTGGCGGGCCATCTCCAGGTATTCGTCGTCGGGGTAGTCCTCGGGCAGGTCGTGATCGCGGGCGTCCCAGCCGGCGAGCACGATGTCCTCGATGATCTCGCGGTCGAATTCGTCCAGTTCCTCGTCTTCGGCCTCGGCCACGGCATCGCTGGCCAGCGGTTCGTCGAGAATCGCCTCGAGCTGCTCCAGGGTGGCCATCTGGTCCTCCATGGCGGCGATGGCCGATTCCACTTCGGTCCGGGCCATGTCGGGCAGGGTTTCGGCCTCGTGATCCACCTCTTCCGTGGTGTCGGCGGGGCGGTCTTCGGGTGTGTCGAAGAGGAAGAAGCCGCTCTGGTCGGGTTCCACCGGCGCGGGCGGGGGCGCTTCGCCGGCCACGCGCAGGCCGTAGAGGCTGGCGTGGTGGTAGGGTTCCAGGGCGGCGAAGATCCGTTCGATCTTCTCGGGCGGATAGTCGATGCTCTGCAGGCCCTCGCGCAGGGAGGCGGTGAGATGGCGGATGATGCCGCCGAGGCGCTCGCGGTCCACCTTGAGCTGCTTGGGCTGTACCGACCACACCAGGACGTCGATGAAGCGGCGCTGGTTCTTCCACAGGGCGCTGTCCTCGCCCTGCTCGAGATAGGTGTGGGTCATCACCGCGTGCCAGGGGCCCATGATGATCTTGAGCACTTCCTTCGGCAGTTCCTTGCCGGCCAGGGCCTCCTTGAGGGTTTCGCGCACCCAGGTGCGGGCCAGTTCCTGCTGTTCGCGCATCTCGCGCTCGCGGCGGGTTTCGGCCTGACGGGCCTCTTCCTCGGCGCGGCGCCGTGCGAGGAAGGCCTCCAGTTCGGCGAGCTGTTCGCTGAACAGGGTCATGTCGTCGGTGAAGTCTTCCAGCACGCGGTCGACGATGCCGCTCATGACCGCCAGCAGACGGTTGTCGTCGGCCGGTTCGTCGTCGAGACCCAGGCCGGCCTCGGCCAGGGCGTTGAGCAGCTTGCGGGCGGGATGGCCGCGGCTGGCCAGGAAACCCTTGTCGAGGATGGCGACCTTGATCATCGGGATCTGCAGACGGCCGATCAGGGCGCGGGCGGCGTCGGGCAGGTTGGGATCGTCGAGGATGTATTCGAACATCATGGCCACGACGTCGATCATGTCGTTGTCGGCCCCCTGCAGGGCCACCGGCTGGCCTTCGCCCACCCCGAGCTGACTGCCCATGGCCAGGCGGATCGCTTCGCCCGGTGGCAGTTCACCGCCGCCGGGCAGGGCCGCCGGCTGCTGCTGCAGGGCGGTCAGGGCGGCCAGGGCGTCCGGGGTGGCCAGGGGTGCGGCCGGGGCCGTGGTGCCTGCCGCCAGGGTGCCCATGCCGGGCGCCATGGCGCCACGCTGCCGGGCCAGAAGCTGGTGCAGGGTAGCGAGGAGGTCGCCATCCGGCCCGGCTTCGTCGGCAAGGGCGGCCACGTCCGTGTCGGCCAGGGGAGAGGTGGCCGGGCCGGCGGCCGGGGTGCGCCGGATGCTGGCCTTGATGGTGGGCAGCACGCCGGCGTCGATGAAGGCGTCGTTGATGCTGTCGAACAGGGCGCCGATGTCCTGGCAGAGCTGGCGGTCGAACAGCTTGTAGATGATCAGCTTGATCTTGAGTTCGGTCTCCAGATCCCGGGTGGCTTCGCTGAAGGCCTGGCAGATGGCCTTGGGGCCGAGGGGGTTGGTGTCGTCGTCGATGCGGCGCTCGGGGGCGATGGCGCCCAGGCGCTGCTCGATGGCGTGGATGGCCTGGCCGTACTGGTTGCGGATCTTCATCACCAGATTGGTGATGGCCAGGGATTCCTCCAGATCGTGCTCTTCCACCAGGGAGAGGTTTTCCAGCGACAGCTCGACGGTGGGCGGCTCAGCCTCGGTGTCGCCGTCGCGGAAGCGATCGAAATTTTCCTGCAGGCGTTGCCGGAAACGGCGTTCGATGTCCTGGCGGTGGAGCCGCACGATGCGCATGGAATCGAAGTACAGGGTCTGCTCGGCGTTGGTCTCGGCCTTGTCGGCCATGGCGAACAGGGCATCGTCGGCCGTGTCGAGCATGCGCTGCAGCATGGCCTGCATCTGGCGCAGGGTGAGATCGCGGCAGCTCTCGAGCAGCTTGCGCTGCCGGACGCGGCTCTCGACGCCGGACTGGAAGGAGACGACCTTGCTTGCGCTCATGTGCGGTATACCCGTTGCGTGCGGACCGGCGGGCAGGGGGTGCGGAAGGGAAGTGCATCCGGCAACCCCGCTGTCCGGGGGCGCGGCCCTGGACCGGTGGTTTTGCGTCCCCGCCTCGCGGCGGGTTTGCCCTTGGATGCCGTGAAGGAACGGCCATCTGCTATGACTATCGGCCGAGATCGCTCCGGGCGCCAGTTTTCTTTTGTCAACTCCGTCACAGTTTGGGGGGCGGGTAGCGGGTTGCGGGCATCTTCGACGCCAGCGTACAGGGTGACAACGGCCGGTGTTCCCGCCCTGCCCACGGCGTATTTTGTCAAGGATCCGGATCAGGGTTATCTCCTGCGGGGTAAGTACACTTGCCGGGGTTTCGATTAGGATTGCGTTCACTAGGAAAAGGAGCCGTTGCATGCAGATCGAAGAACCCCGTCGCCCGAACCCCTCCGGCACCGCCCTGCTGGCGCTGGGCTTTCGTCCCTTCTTCCTGCTCGCCGGCCTCGGCGCCGTGGGCCTGCTGGCCATCTGGCTGGGCTACGTCAGTGCCCCGGCGCAACTGCAGGCCTACTACGCCGGCACCTTCTGGCACGCCCACGAGATGCTGTTCGGCTACACCGTGGCCGTGATCTGCGGTTTTCTGCTCACCGCGGTGCGCAACTGGACCGACATCCCCACCCCCAGCGGCGGTGCTCTGGGCCTGCTGGCGCTGCTGTGGATCCTGGGCCGGCTGCTGCCCCTGGCCGGGCCGGGCGTGCCCGGCTGGCTCATCGCCGGGGTGGATCTGGCCCTGCTGCCGGCCCTGGCCTGGGTGGTGGGGGTGCGGGTGCTGCGGCGCCGGCAGACGAGCAATCTGATCTTCGCCGTGCTGCCCCTGCTGATGATGCTGGCCAACCTGCTGGTGCACCTGGAGATGCTCGGCCTCACCCGCGACACCGCCTGGTACGGGCTCTACGGCATGGTCTGGCTGGTGATGCTGATCATCGTCCTGATGGGCGGGCGGGTGATTCCCTTCTTCGCCGAACGCGGCGTGCAGGGCCTCACGACCCGCAGCTGGCCCGTCGTCGAATGGCTGTCGCCCTGGGTCATCGTGGCCGCCGCCGTCAGCCACCTGTTTCTGTCCGATGCCCTGACCTTCTGGGCCGCCCTGCTGGCCTTCGTGGTGCATGCGGCGCGGGTCTTCGGCTGGTATCACCGCCTCATGTGGCGCGAGCCGCTGGTGTGGGTGCTGATCTTCGGCTACGCCTGGCTGGTGCTCGGGCTGGGGCTGCTGGCCCTGGCCGAGCTGGGCTGGATCTCCGGTTTCATCGCCCTGCACGCCTTCACGGTGGGCGGGCTCGGCGGGATCACCCTGGGCATGATGTCGCGCGTGGCCATCGGCCACACCGGCCGGCCCATGAAACTGCCCAGGGGCATGGTCTGGAGCTACTACTTCCTGTACGCCTCGGCCATGGTGCGGGTGTTCTTCCCCCTCTTCCTGCCCGATACCTACGTGCGCGAGGTGATGGCCGCCGGGGGGCTGTGGATCCTGGCCTTCCTCGTCTTCCTGCACTATTACACGCCGATCCTGATGCGCCCGCGGGTGGACGGCCGGCCCGGATAGTCGCGCGGCGAAGCCGCGTGACAGGGACGAGTGGCGAGGGACGAGGGCCGAGGAAAGCACTTCGCAGGATGCGATGGCGAAGCGTATTGCAGCGGCAGTGCCGGGCTTAACCTGATCGTTGCAAAAAATCGGCTCTGTAGGTCGGGCTTTAGCCCGACATGTCGGCCTGATACCCAAGGGGCACGCTGAGGCCGACCTACAAGGGCACGACTGGATTTCACTTTTGGAGCGTTCCAGAAGACAGCCCGGAATGTCCCATCCACAAGACAATTGCCGAAAAAGAAGCGATTCCGTGCTTCAATTTATGCAACTGTCAGGTTAACGCACCCTACCGGTTTGTTCCGCATCCAGCCATTCGACGATCCGCCGCTCCAGCCAGTATTCGGCCTGCCAGGGCCAGGGACCGGACACGAAGCCCACGTGGCCGCCGTGGTCGCTCAGCTCCAGGGTCACGGCGGGGGGCAGTTCCGCCTCGCCGGGGACGGTGTCGGGAAACATGAAGGGATCGTCGCGGGCATGCAGGATCAGCGTCGGGATGCGGATCCGCTTCAGATATTGTCGGCAGCTTGCGCGAGCGTAGTAGTCGTCGGCGCCGGCGAAGCCGTGCAGGGGGGCGGTAACGTGCTCGTCGAAGTCGTGGAAGGTGCGTAGCCGATCCACGTCCACGTCCAGGGGCGAGGGGAGGCGGGCGAACTTTTCCCGGTAGCTGCGCCGGAGCCGCCCGAGCAGGTGGCGCAGGTAGAGTCGTGACAGGCCCCGGCGCAGGCGCCGGTCGGCGTCGGCCAGGCGAAAGGGGACGGAGACGGCCACCGCCCGGCGCACGGGCGCGGCTTCGCCCCGCTCGGCCAGCCACTTGAGCAGCACGTTGCCGCCCAGGGAGAAGCCGATTGCCGTATCCACCGGGGCGAGATTCTCCGCCAGCCACTGCACCACGAACTGCAGATCCCCGGTTTCGCCGCTGTGGTAGCTGCGGGGCAGGCGGTTGGGCTCGCCCGAGCAGCCGCGAAAATGCAGGAAGGCGGTTCGCCGGCCGGCACGGTGCAGGGCCGCGAGCAGGTTGCCGGCATAGTGGGATTCCAGCGAGCCTTCCAGGCCGTGCAGCAACAGCACCAGCGGCCCGTCCGGTCGCCCGCCCAGGGCCAGATCCAGAAAGTCCCCGTCCGGCGTCTCAAGCCGCCGCCGTTCCAGCGACAGGACCGGCTGCCGCCGGAAGAAGGTCGGCCACAGGGTTTGCAGATGCGGCCCCGGCAACCACCAGGCCGGGCGGAAAGCACTTCGGGTTATCGGCATCGTTGCGCTAAACGTCTCAAAATTGGGCTGACATAAACGGCGCCGGCGTGGGAGGGGTGTAGGCCGGCTCAAGCGCAGCGGAGCCGGCAAAAATCGTGTCATCCCGACATGGCGGCTCCGCTACGCTTGAGCCGCCCTGCGGACTGCCGGTGATCGGCATCAGCGATCCGCTTCCTGCTCCAGGAGGGCCAGCAGCCGCGCCACGTCCGTATCATCCGTCTCGTGGCTTTCCCCGGCCTCGGTCGGGCTCCAGCTCATGTCGTTCTCCAGCCGCCAGGAGCCGAGGAAGTCGTGGGGCGGCCGGCCCGACCAGTCCTCGGGCGCCAGCATGGAGAAGTAGGTGCTGCCGTCGGGCTTGCGGTAGAGGTGATAGATCCGGCCCGGCTGGCGGCGGAAGTTGCAGGCGGCGCGGTGCAGTTCCTGGCTGCGGCGGGTTTCCTGGAGGATGGCGCGGGCGGCGTCCTGCAACTGGCGGATCTGCTCGGCGATCAGTTTCAGCTTGCCGGTGGCGTGGCTGGCCAGGGTGGCGTCGGCGGCCTCGATCTCGCGGGCCAGATCCACCAGCTCGAAGCCCGGCGCCAGGCGGCTGACCGGGTAGGGCGCGCTGTGATCCGGGCCCTGGTGGATCGTCGGGGATTTGCTGCCGGGCCGCGCCTTGCTCATGGCCTTGCCTCCAGGTGCCGGGCGGCTTCCTCGCCAAGCCGGTTGAGGGTGGCTTCCAGTTCGCGGGCCACGCCTTCCTGATCGGCCATGGCGGTCTTGCGATCCACGGGCCGGGGTTCGCCCACCACCACGCATACGCGGCTGAAGGGCCGGGGGATGCGAAAGCGGTCCCAGGAGTTCAGCTCCCAGGCGTGTTCGGCGGCATAGGCCAGCGGCAGCACCGGATAGCCGGTGAGCTGGGCCAGCATCACCGCGCCGGGCTTGAAGCGGAAGGCCGGGCCGGTGGGCCCGTCGGCGGTGTTGACCGGCGAGATCTTCTCCTTCGCCATCACCTGGTAGAGATCGCGGATGGCGCGGGCGCCGGTGCGGTTGGAGGAGCCGCGGATCACCCGCGCGCCGAGCCCGGCCATGATTCTCGCCGCCACGTCGCCGTCCTTGGAGGGGCTGATCAGAAAGCCGAGTTTCAGCCCGTCGCGCTGCAGATCCAGCAGATAGCGGGCGCAGAACACGTGCTGCTGATGCCAGTAGGCGGGGATGAAGGGCTGGCCTTCGGCCAGCAGGCGGCGCGCGTGTTCATCGCCCACCACCGTGACCCGGCAGGTCTTCCACAGCAGATGGAGAATCCCCCGGATGAGCGGCACGGCCAGGGCATTGCCGAGGCGGCGCTTGAAGGGGCGGCGGGACGCCTCGGGGGCGGGAGCGGAATCGTTCATGATCCGGGCATTATACCAGCGGCTTCCTCGATCACCGGCGGCGCGGGATCGGGGCTGGCCAGGCAGAGCACGTAGCCGGGCAGCGGTTCGGTGTGGAACAGATGCCAGATCCGGTCGGCGTATTCGGCCTGGCGGCCGTGCAGCGCCACTTCGGTGAGGCGGGCGATGCCGAGATCCCCGGCGGCCTTGAGCACCGCCTCGCGGGCGGTCCAGAAGTCGAAGAAGCGGGCCGGATCCTCGGCGATGGCCGCCCGTTCGGCGGGGCTCAGTCCCGCCTCGGGAAGGCGGGGCAGGGGACGGCGCCATTCCACGTCCAGCCCCACCGGCGTGCCGGCCAGGGCGCAGGCCACCAGTTCGTTGGCGTGGCTGATGGAAAAGCGCACCGGCCCGGGCCAGTCGGGCTTGCCGTGGGGGCTGATGGTGAGCGCATCGAGGGTGAAGTCCGCCTGGCCGAGGCGGCGCATGCCGGCCCGCAGCAGGGCCAGGCCGATGAGGGAGCGGAGCCGGTCGAAATCGTCCCGGCGCCGGGCGAGGCGCGCGTGCAGGGCCGGGGGCAGGGCAGCCAGCGCCGCGGCGATCGTGTCCGGGTCGATTTGCCCGGGGCGGATTCTCCGATATAGTACGAGCTTTTGCGAGCATGGCTCCATCGCCACAGTATAAAGGCTGCCCATGAGTGCGGACACGCACCAACCCTCCCTGCCTCCAGGCCCGGAGACCCCCTTCACGCCCGACACCAACGAGGCGACCTTCGCCGCGATCCCCGAATGGATTGCGGCCTGGGGCGACGTGGTGCGCCTGCCGTCCGAGGGGCGCCGCCATGACAGTTATCTGCTCAACGATGCCGACGCCATTCGTCACGTGCTGGTGAAGCATCACGCCAACTACCGCAAGGGCCCGGGCTTCAACCGGGTCAAGATGCTGCTCGGCAACGGCATCATCGTCTCCGACGGCCCCTTCTGGCGCCGCCAGCGGCGAATGATCCAGCCGGCCTTCAGCCGCAAGGTGCTGGTCCGCCTGCTGCGCTTCGTCGAGCAGGCCAACGCGGCGCGGCGCGAACGCTGGCAGGACGAGGCCGCCGGCGGGGCGATACTCGACATCACCGCCGAGGCGGCCGATCTGTCGCTGGAAGTGATCCTGCGCACCCTGTTCGGCGAGGATTTCGACCGGCTGGTGGATCAGCAGGGCGGCAATCCCTTCGCCTTTCTCACCGAGGATCTGACCCGCGACATGCGGGTGGTGCTGCGTTTTCGCGGCCTGATGCAGCTGATGCAGGAACTCATCCACTGGCGGCGCGAGACGCAGCCGGTGCGGGACGACTTTCTGGCCCTGTTCCTCGCCGCGCGGGATCGCGATACCGGCGAGACGATGACCGACAAGGAACTCATCGACGAGCTGATGACCTTCATCATCGCCGGCCACGAAACCTCGGCCATCACCCTCAACTGGTGCTGGTACTTCCTGGCCCGGCATCCCGAGTGGGCGGCACGGGCCCGCGAGGAGATCGAGGCCGTGACCGGGGGCGCCACGCCGGCGCCCGAGCAGCTCGCCCGGTTCGAAACCGTGCGCCGGGTGATGAACGAGGCGCTGCGGCTCTATCCGCCCGTGTGGCTGTTCAGCCGCACGGCGCTGGACGACGACCGGATCGGCGATTACGCGATTCCCGCCGGCACCGATCTGTTCATCTCCCCCTATTACCTGCACCGGCATCCGGCGCACTGGTCCGACGCCGAACGCTTCGATCCGGATCGCTTCGCGCCCGAACGGGAGAAGGCCCGCCATCCCACTGCCTTCATCCCCTTCTCGGCCGGGCCGCGGCGCTGCATCGGGGATCACTTCGCCCTGCTGGAGATGCAGATCCATTTCGGCTGCATGCTGCCCGCCTTCCGCCTCGAATATCTCGACGAGCAGCCCCTGGCCCTGGCGCCGTTCATCAACCTGCGCACCCGTCACAACCTCCGTTACCGCATCACGCGCCACTGAAGGACACCATGCACGACTTCCGTACCCTGCCTGACGCCCTGCACGCCGCTGCCGAAACCGGCCGCGGCATCGGCTACATCGAAGCCCGCGACCGCCTGGCGCGGCAAGCCTATGCCGAGCTGCAATCCGCCGCGCTGGGATTGCTCGGCCACCTGCAGGCCCGGGGCCTCGCGCCGGGTGACGAACTGATCCTGCTGCTGAAGGACAACCGCCGCTTCCTCGAGATGTTCTGGGCCTGCGTGCTCGGTGGCATCGTGCCGGTGCCGGTGGCGCCGGGGATCAGCGACGAGCACCGGGCCAAGGTGTTCCGGATCTTCGACCGCCTGCAGCGGCCGTGGCTGTACACGGAACAGGAAACCCTGGCGCGGCTCGGCAGCTTCGCCGCCAACCATGACATGGCCGGCGAGCTGGCCGCCCTGCAGGCCCGCACCCTGAAGGTCGAATCGCTGGACGAAGCCGACGTGGCCGAGGGCATGCCCCACGACGCCGCCCCGGACGACACGGCCTTCATCCAGTTCTCCTCCGGCTCCACTTCCGATCCCAAGGGTGTGGTGCTCACCCACGCCAATATCCTGGCCAACATCGCCGCCATTCTCGAGGCCGGGCGTTTCACTCCCGACGACGTGAGCCTGAGCTGGATGCCCCTGACCCACGACATGGGCCTGATCGGCTTCCACCTCAACATGCTGGCCTGCGGCATGGAGCAGTACCTGATGCCCACCGAGCTGTTCAGTCGTCGACCGCTGCTGTGGCTGCAGAAGGCCAGCGAAACCCGCGCCAGCATCCTCTGCTCGCCCAACTTCGGCTACAAGCACTACCTCAAGGCCCTGGGTGACAAGCCGGTGGACGACCTGGACCTGTCAGCGGTGCGCCTGATCTACAACGGCGCCGAGCCCATCTCGGTGGAGCTGTGCGATCAGTTCCTCGAGCGCCTGGCCCCCGCGGGCCTGCGGCGCGAGAGCATGTACACCGTCTATGGCCTGGCCGAGGCCACCCTGGCCGTGGCCTTCCCGCCGCCGGGCGAGCCCTTCCGCACCCTGTGGCTGCACCGGGATCATCTGGGCCTGCACGAGACGGTGCGGGCAGTGGACGCCACGGATCCGGCTGCCGTGGGCTTTGCCATCGAAGGCCGGCCGGTGCCCGGCTGCGAGATCCGCATCGCCGACGAGGCCAATGCGCCGCTGGCCGAGGACGTGATTGGCGCCATCCACATCCGCGGCCCCAACGTCACCGTCGGCTACTACAACGACGAAACCAGCAACGCCACCGCCCTGGTCGGCGACGGCTGGCTCGACACCGGCGATGTGGGGCTGCTGCACGCCGGCGAACTGGTGGTCACCGGCCGGCGCAAGGACATCATCTTCGCCCACGGCCTCAACTACTATCCGCACGATCTGGAAGCCATCGCCCAGCAGGCCGAGGGGCTGGAGCTGGGCAAGGTGGCGATCTGCGGCGTGCGCCGCCCCGGCGACGACTCGGACGAACTGCTGGTGTTCCTCCTCTGGCGCGGCGATCTGGCTGAGTTCCTGCCCCTGGCGCGCAAGGTCAGCCACCTCATCAACGCGCAGACCGGCCTCGAGGTCGATCACGTGATCCCGGTCAAACGGATCCCCAAGACCACCTCCGGCAAGCTCCAGCGCCGCCTGCTGGGCGAGGCCTTCCTGGCCGGCGAATACGACGGCGTGCTCACCGAACTGACCCGCCTGCACGACGAAACCCAGGCCGCCCTCGACGGCGCCCTCACGCCCATGGAAGCGCAGCTCAAGGCCATCGTCGATGCCGTGGTGGAAGACAAGCGCCTCGGCATCCACGAAAACTTCTTCGACGCCGGGATCAGCTCCCTGGCCCTGGCCGAAATCCACCAGCGCATCGACGACCGGTGGCCCGGCATGGTCGACGTGGTGGATCTGTTCGATCACCAGACCATCGCCGAAGTCGCCGCCTTCCTCGAGAACAAGCTCGCCCAAGCTTAGATGGGATACCTCCTGTAGGAGCGGCGCAAGCCGCGACTTCCCCTTGTATCCCCGAACCCCAGGCCCAACCCGCGGTCCCACTTCCCAGGCCCTCGCGGAGATCCACCATGAAGCCCGCGCTGCTTCTCATCCTCGCCCTGCTCGCCGGCTGCGCCACTCCGTCGGCCAGGCTCCCGCCCTTCGCCGACGTGCACCTGCACTGGAACTGGGATCACGCCGAAACCCTGTCGGCGGCGGAAGCCGCGCAAAGGCTGCGCGAGCGCAACGTGGTGTTCGGCGTGGTCTCCAGCGTGCCCTCCGCCTTCGCCCGGCACCTGGTTGCCGCTGCTGACGGGCGGGTGGTGGCCCTCTGGTCGCCCTACTACCGCACCGGCAACCGGCATGACTGGTTCTTCGATTCGGGCGTGGTCACGGCCGCCCGCGCCGCCCTGGCCTCCGGCCACTATGCGGGCCTTGGCGAGATGCATCTGACCGCCGGCCTCGGCCCGCGGCGCGACAACCCCGTGGTGCGGGGACTGCTGGATCTGGCCCGCGAGTTCGCCGTGCCGGTGCTCATCCACACCGACGCCTCAAGCCATCGCTACTTCCTGCCCCTGTGCCGGGAGTATGCCGACGTGCGCTTCCTCTGGGCCCACGCCGGCGGCATCCTCGGCCCCGACGAACTCGAACCCCTGCTGGCCGCCTGCCCCAACGTCTGGCTGGAACTCGCCGCCCGCGATCCCTGGCACTACGGCGGCTTCGCCGCCGAGGACGGCACCCTCACCCCCGACTGGCGCGCCTTCCTGATCCGCCACGCCGACCGGATCCTGACCGGCACCGACCCGGTCTGGAACGCCCATCAGGTATACAAGTGGGACGAAGCCGACCAGGGCTGGCAACACTACGACCAACTGCTCCGCTACCACCACCGCTGGCTCGCCAACCTGCCGCCCGAGGTCGCCGACCGCATCCGCCTCACCAACGCCCTGCGTTTCTTCAACCGCCCCGTCCAGGACTGACCGGCGCGGCGCAAGCCGCGAAGAAGCGCGACGAGGACGCCGCTCCTCCGGTTGGGTGGACACGACCAGTAGGAGCGGCGCGAGCCGCGAAGGGAGACGTTCTCGCGGCTTGCGCCGCTCCTACAGAGGTGGGGTCAGGGGATGGTCGTTCGTTGGTGATGGTTGTGGTCGCGGGGCAAGTCGTGTGGTCCCGGGGAAACCGAAATGCAAAAGGCGGAGCCTTGGCTCCGCCTTTTGCGTGTTGCGCGCGGGTAGTGCGCGTTTACATGCCGAGCTTCTGCTTGATGGCGTCGATCACGGCTTCGGAGGAGGTGGCGCTGACGGTCAGCAGCAGGCCTTCCTTTTCGTAGAAGTCCACCAGCGGGGCGGTCTTTTCCTGGTAGGTTTCCAGGCGGTGGGAGATGGCTTCCTCGGTTTCGTCCTCGCGCTGGATGACGGGGCTACCGCACTTGTCGCACACGCCCTCGACCTTGGGCGGGTTGCTCTTGACGTTGTAGATGGCCTGGCACTCGGGGTTGGAGCAGGTGCGGCGGGTGGTGAGGCGGTCGAGGATCACGTCGCGGGGCACGTCGATGTTGACGGCCATGTCCAGTTCGATGCCGAGCTTGTCGAGCAGTTCCTTGAGGGCCTCGGCCTGGGGGATGGTGCGCGGGAAGCCGTCGAGCAGGAAGCCCTTCTCGCAGTCCGGCTCCTGCAGGCGCTTTTCCATGATGCCCATGATCAGCTCGTCGGGCACCAGATCGCCGGCCTTCATGTAGGCTTCGGCCTGCTTGCCCAGCTCGGTGCCGGCCTGCACGGCGCCGCGCAGGATGTCGCCGGTGGAGATCTGGACGGAGCCGTCGAGTGCGGTGAGCATCTTGGCCACGGTGCCCTTGCCGGCGCCGGGGGCGCCCAAAAGAATCAGCTTCATGTGTTTTCCCCTGTTGATGGATGATGTGTGAAAGGTGGGGCGGCCGCGGGGCCGCGAGGTGTGGCATTGTGCCGATCCGGACGGGGGGAATCAATCCATAAGCAGGCCTTGCGCAGGCAGAGAAAAAACTGATTCTGCCCGTTCAGGCCGGGTCGGCGCCGGCCTCGACGGCGGCGCGCAGGCAGCCGGCCAGCAGCCGGGTGGCCGGGCCGGGGTGTTCCTGCCCCCAGGCCAGATAGAGATGGGTGTGATAGGTGCCGCCGTGGCGCAGGGGCAGGGGCTTGAGTTCGCCGCAGGCCAGGGCGGGGCGAATGGCCGGCGCCGGCAGCCAGGCGTAGCCCAGGCCGTGGCGGACGATGGCGATGGCCCGATCGATGCTGGAGACGGTCCAGCGGTGTTCGGCCCCCAGCCAGCCCGAGTCGCGCCGCGCGTGGCCGGAATCGCGGATCACCACCTGCATGGCGTCCTCTAGTTCCGCCAGATCCAGCATGCCGCCGCCTTGCAGCAGGGGGTGATCGGCGCGGGCCACGGCCAGGAATTCGATGTCCATGAGGGGATCGGCGGCGATACGGCCTGGGGGCTGGGCGCATATGGCCAGTTCCGCCTCGCCCGCGTCCAGGGCTTCCAGGGGGCCGGAGAGCACCTCCTCGCGAACCTGGACCCGGGTGCCGCGATCGTGGGGCGCGAAGCGGGCCAGGGCCTGCATGAGCAGATCGGCGGGGAAGGCCGCGTCCACCACCAGGCGGATTTCCGCCTCCCAGCCGGCGTCGAGATCGCGGCCGAAGGCCTCCAGATCCCGGGCGTCCTGCAACAGGCGGCGGGCGCGGCGGGCCATGGCTTCGCCGGCCGGGGTCAGCACCCGGCGCCGGCCCTGGCGGGTCAGCAGTTCGACGCCCAGGCCCTCCTCGAGCCGGGCGATGGCGTAACTGACCGAGGACTGGCTGCGGTGCAGGCGTTCGGCAGCCCGGGCGTAGCCGCCGGCATCGACCACGGCGAGGAAGATCTGCCATTGTTCGAGGGTGGTGCGCGGTTCGTTCATGAGCACAATATATCGAAAAAATCGATTGATTGGAGCGAAAATTAGCGCTTTTCAATTTAAAAATCTGCATCCATACTCCTTTCGCACCTTCACAAACGAGAGGAGAAATGCCATGGACAAATACACGAATCTCACCGGCCGCATCCTGCTGGCCCTGATCTTCCTGATGGCGGGCCTGAACAAGATCGGGGGCTATGCCGGCACCCAGGGTTATATGGAATCCCATGGGGTACCCGGCGCGTTGCTGCCCCTGGTGATCCTGGTGGAAGTGGGCGGCGCGCTGGCCCTGATCGTCGGCTGGCAGACCCGCATCGCCGCCTGGGCGCTGGCCGGTTTCACCCTGCTGGCGGGGTTGCTGTTCCACAACGATTTCGGCAACCAGATGCAGCTCATCATGTTCATGAAGAACCTGGCCATCACCGGCGGCCTGCTGGTCGTGGCGGCCAATGGCGCCGGGGCCTTCAGCCTGGACGCCCGGCGTGGCGCGGCGGGACGGCTGGCGGGACAGGGCGCCTGACGGTCGTCACGGTCCCCAGCGGGCGCGGGGCGTTCGGCGCTCCGTGCCCTTTCTCCACCTTGGCGAGGATTTCCCATGAGCCTGATGCAAGAGGGTCGCCTCGAGGGCGACTGGTATGAAAACGTGACCCGGGACAAGGCCTTCCACCGCACCGAGTCCACCTTCCGCAACTGGATCACGCCCGACGGATCGCCAGGGCCCACTGGCGAGGGCGGCTTTGCGGCCGAACCCGGCCGTTATCATCTCTACGTGAGCCTGGCCTGCCCGTGGGCCCACCGGACGCTGATCGTGCGGGCCCTGGAGGGGCTGGAGGAGGTGATCAGCGTGGACGTGGTCAACCCCTGGATGGGCCCGGAGGGCTGGAACTTCGAGCGGGTGCCCGGCGCCACGGGCGATACCGTGAACGGGGCGCGCTTCCTGCACGAGATCTACACCCGGGCCGAGCCGGACTTCAGCGGCATCGTCACCGTGCCGGTACTGTGGGATCGCCAGCAGGGCACCATCGTCAACAACGAGTCCTCGGAAATCATCCGCATGCTCGACACGGCTTTCGACGCCTTTGCCAAACATCCGGTGGAGCTGCGCCCGGCGCCGCTGCGCGAGGAAATCGACGCCCTCAACGCCGTGATCTACGATGACGTGAACAACGGCGTCTACAAGGCCGGCTTCGCCCGCGATCAGCGCGCCTACGAAGCGGCCTTCGATGCCCTGTTCGCCCGCCTCGACGAACTGGACGCGCGCCTGGCAACGCAGCGCTTCCTGCTGGGCGGCGAGCCCACCGAGGCGGACTGGCGGCTGTTTCCCACGCTGGTGCGCTTCGATCCGGTGTACGTGGGCCACTTCAAGTGCAACCTGCGCCGCATCGCCGACTATCCCCACCTCTCCGGCTACCTGCGCGATCTCTACCAGTGGCCGGGGATCGCCGACACGGTGAATCTCGAACACATCAAGATCCACTACTTCACCAGCCATCCGGCGCTCAATCCCTCGGGCATCGTGCCCAAGGGACCGGCGCTGGATCTCGACAGCCCGCCGGGGCGGGAGCACCTGGGATGAGGGCGCCCGATCCTCTCCCGCCCGGTGTGCATACCCTGGCGGCCCGCCAAGGCCAGGAGGGCGAGGGCGCCGAGGTCTTCCGCCTGTTTCCGGTTCCGGGCTCGCGCTGGAATCTCGATCCCTTCGTCCTGTTCGATCATTTCCGCATCGGGCCGGGCAGCGGCTTTCCCACCCACCCCCATCGGGGATTCGAGGCCATCACCTACCTGCTGGAAGGCGGGATCCGGCACCGCGACAGTCTGGGCAACGATTCGACCATGGGCGCCGGCGGCGCCCAGCGCTTCACCGCCGGGCGCGGACTGGAACATTCGGAGATGCCCGCGGGCGAGAGCGCCGGGATCCAGTTGTGGATCAATCTGCCCCGGGCGCAGAAGTCAATCGAACCCGACTACCAGGCCGTGCCGCCCGAAGATCTGCCCGTGCGGCCCTTCGCCGGCGGGGAGCGGCGCATCGTGGTGGGCGAGGGTTCTCCCCTGCGCCTGCACACGCCGGTGCACTACGAAATCCTGCGTCTGGAACCCGGCGCGGCGGTGACGATGGCCGTGCCGCCGGGTTGGCAGGGACTGGCCTACGTGCTGGAGGGCGGCATTCTGCTTGGCGGGCGGCCGCTGGCGGCCCGGGAAGCGGGGCTGTTTGCGGGGCGCGAGCGCTTGGAACTGGCCGCGGGCGAGCAGGCGGCCGAGGTGGTGTGGCTGGCCGGACGCCCCCATGGGGAGCCGCTGCGCCAGCACGGGCCGTTCGTGGATTGAATCCTCAGACTTCCACGTCGATGCCGCGCGTGGGGCCCGGCGCGAGCTGATCGGTGCTGCGCTTGCCGGCGTTGCGGCGGCGGTCCTGGCCCGTGCGGGTGTCGATGAACATGGGTTGCTGGCGGCGCCGGCGCTCGCCCTGGCGCCGTTCGCCCTGCCGGCGTTCGACGCGCGGCGGGCCACTCGTGCCGGGAGTGGCGGTGGCCTGGTCGCGGGTGTCGCGCACCGCGGCGGGGGCGGCGGTCTCGCCCACCGCGCGCGCCGTGACCGGCTTGCGGTTTTCGATCTGCAGCAACTGGCGGCCGAGATCGTCGGCGGGTGGGGTGATGCGGGTCATGGCGACGTTGGCGAAGGGGCCTGTCTCACAGTGTAGTCCAGATCGCCGGGGGCACAAGGGAAGCGCTGAGGATAACGCGTTTCAGAATCGTTTTTGCGCCTCACCCCGTAGGCCGGCTCAAGCGCAGCGGAGCCGGCATGCGTCTGCGGCGGTATTCGGTGATTGGCTTCGATATGCCCTTCTGCAAAGAACGCAGAGGGCGCAGAGACGCAGAGAGCGCAGAGGTTGATTGGGACGACGTCTCGTGCCGTTCATGAATCAGAGCAAACGATCCCAAGCGCCGGTCTTGTGGGGTTAGCGCGGATTTTGCATCGCACGAAATGCCTGTCCCTCCGCGTCCTCTGCGTCTCTGCGCTCTCTGCGTTACTTCCACATCTTCACGTCGAAGCCTTTTGCCGGCTCCGCTGCGCTTGAGCCGGCCTACGGATCCTTCAGACATCACTGCGAACCGCAGCGCTTCCCGGGATCGGGCCGGTCACGAATCGGACTTCGGCGGCGGATGGAAGCGGATCCGATCGGGGGCCACGGCGCCGGCCGAGAGGATGAAGGTCATCGCTTCGTCCATGCTCCAGTCGGTTTCGATGAGCTGATCGAGCGGCACGATTTCCATGTATCCCGACGTGGGGTTGGGGGTGGTGGGCACGTACACCGCGGCCAGCGCGTCGCCGGTCTCCGCGTCGGTCATCACCTTGGTGACGAAACCGACGGTGCGCATGTCGGGATTGGGAAAGGCGATCAGCACCACCCGCTGGATGCTCTCCGGTTTGCTTTGCAGCACGCCGATCAGCTTGCGCACCGAACCGTAGATGGTCTGCACCACCGGAATGCGGTGCATGAGCTGATCGAACAGCCCCAGCAGCCGCCGGCCGATGACCCGGGTCGCGCCCCAACCGAGCAGGTAGAGGGCGATGAGGGTCAGGGCGATGGCCAGCACCGATTGGAACCAGGGCTCGAGCAGCCACTGGGCCAGGGTGGGAAACGATTCGCGGATGGCCCGCGAGAAGGCCAGCACCCAGGGGCGGCCGAAGGCCGAGAGCTGGCCGAGAAAGAAGGTGAAGACCAGCCAGGTGATCCACAGGGGGATGATGGTCACCGCGCCGGTCAGCAGATAGCGTTGCAGGTTCTTGAGCATGCGCAGGATCGCAGGTGGCTTGCCGGCTTGCATCATAGCAGCCGCAAACGCCTGATGACGATGGCCCCGGTTGACGGGCACCTCGTGGCCGGGCGGGAACGATTTTGAACGAGTTTCTTCGCTTTTTGCTCCAAGTCATTGTTTTTGCGTTCCCGCTTGCGGGAATTTTTCCAGGGCAAAAATCTGCTTGTCAGGCTCCTTGCCGGTGGGCTAGTTTTAGTCATGGAAGGCGCAGGGTTACCCCCCGGCCCTGATGCCTTGCAACAGGCGGCTGAAAACGCCCTTCGCCGGGTTTTTTCACCCGCCTGTCGAGCCGGGATGGCGAACGCAGCCCCGGTTGCGGCCGTGCCGGTCAGGCAGTCCCCTCGCGGCATTCGTCCCGCGGGCGGGGATCGGGCTGGAAAAAGGGGTTTCCCCAAGGGGTTTTCGTGAGTCAGGATGGTTCCGATCGGCGCGATGCGTCCAGCGATGCTTCCCGGCAGCTGCTGACCGAGAAGGCCTTCTCCAGCCGTGCCCGCAGCATTCTCCTGATGCTGGACGAGCTCAATCGCAACCCCAACGGGGCGGTGGTGTTTCGCCAGATCCGCCGCCTGCTCGCCGACACGGAGCAGGAACACGCGGGGCGGGAAAGGCTCCTGACCCTGTGGCTGGGCGGGTTCCTGCGCGCCTATGCCGCCCATCTCGAACCCGATACGCCCCTCTACGTTCAGGTCAAGCTGCTGCTCAAGCAGTTGCAGCAGCCGCAGACCTTCACCGATCTGAAGTCCCTGCAGCGGCAGATCGATCTCTACGTGATGCACCTGCAGCGGATGCCCGCCCTGCAGGAAGAGGTGTTGCGCGAGGCCATCGCGCCGCTGCTCGAATACTACGGCGATCCGGCAAGGCATGAGGCGGCGCCGGGGACCGAAGAGGCCATCGACGTGCCGCCCGCGCCGCCGGTCCGGGCCAAGGTGTTCGGCAGCGTGCCGGCGGGCTTCGGGGACGCCGAGCAGCAGGCCACCGATACCTTCCGCCAATACCTCTCTTCCCGCAGCCGCACCGCGGAGAAGATGCAGCAACTGCTGGCCGAAAAGATCCAGGAGACCATCGACGAGAACCGCCAGTTCGGCTCCATGCTCGAGAGCGTGCAAAACGGCCTGGAGGAAGCCGAGTCCATCGACGACATCGACACCCTGCGCCGCTGCCTGCTGGAGGACGTGGCGGCCCTCTCGCGCACGCACACGGCGCTGGTGGACAAGCTGGTGGAGACCAAGCAGGTGCTGCGCATGATCGAAACCGACAGCCGCAAGCTGTCCGACGAGCTGGCGCGGGTGAAGATGCTCAGCATGACCGACGAGCTGACCGGCCTGCCCAACCGCCGTGCCTTCCTGCGCCGGCTCGAGGACGAGGTGGGCCGCACCCGCCGCCACGGCTTCCGCCTGGCCCTGGTGATGATCGATCTGGATCACTTCAAGAGCATCAACGATCAGTACGGCCATGCCGCGGGCGATGCGGTGCTGTGCGCCTATGCCGAGGACGTGCTCACCATCTTTCGCCAGCACGATCTGGTGGCCCGCTACGGGGGCGAGGAGTTCGCCGTGCTGCTGCCCAATACCGACGAGCACGGCGCCATGGCCGCCCTCAACAAGGTGCGCCGGGCCGTGACCGAAACCCGCTGGATGCTGGACGGCCACGACATGGAACTGCCCAGCTTCTCCGCCGGGCTGACGCTGTTCGTTGCCGGCGACGATCCCCAGAGTCTCATCCAGCGCGCCGACGAAGCCCTCTACACCGCCAAGCGCCTCGGCCGCAACCGGGTCGAGATCCAGTACGGCGTCGAACGCAACGTCAGCCCGCTCAAGTTCCGCCCGCTGGCGCGAGAGAAGGGGAAGGGGTGAGCGGTTGGCTCCGGTGTAATGAGGTGGAAGTAACGCAGAGGACGCAGAGACGCGGAGAGCGCAGAGGTTGATTGTGGCTGCGCTCCATGCCGTTCCTGAATCAGGACAATCGGCACCAGACGCCTGTCTCGTGGGGTTCGTGCGCGGATTTCGCATCGCACGAAATACATGATCCCTCGGCGTCCTCTGCGTCTCTGCGCCCTCCGCGTTCTTTGCAGAAGGGCATATCGAAAGCCCCTCACCTCAATACTGCCCCGCACTTCCAGCACGTTTCGAAGTTTGCCGGGTTAATAATTGGCGCAGTTGCAGAGTTTCTTCACCCGGGGATCACTGATCCGGCAGCAGGGCGCGCAGGGCGTCGCGGTCGAACCACCACTGATCGCCCACCAGCACCTCCACCACCTGCGCCAGGCGCGGCAGGAAGATCTGCGGATCGCGCAGTTCCAGGCGGTCCAGCCAGGCGTCGAGCTGGTCCTGGGTCATCACGTTGCTGTGGCGCTTGGCCACCTGGCCCAGCAGGTTCTGGGTGAGGAAGGTGAGGCTTTCGTGCTTGTCTTCGGGGCTGCGGATGTCGGCGATGTAGTGGGCCACGATGGCGGCCACCGCCGCGCCGTCGGCGTCGGGCGGCGTTTCGTCGATGATGTGCTGGAGCATGGCCACGGTGGTGTCGGGTTCGATGGGAAAGGTCACGCCCAGCCACACGCCCATGCCCAGCGCCGCCAGGGAGGCCGGCTGTTCGGTCTGGAACAGCACGTTGCAGGCCTCCACCGCTTCCTGCCAGGCCTGGTTGGCCAGGAACACGTCGAAGGCGCGGCGGGCCCGTTCCCAGGCCGCTTCCTTGCGTTCCAGGGCCAGTTCGGTTTCGGCGATGTCCAGCTTGACGCGGGCGCGATCCACCTCGCTGGCCGTGGCCGGCAGGGCTTCGAGATGCTGCCGGAACAGGGCCAGCTGCTTTTCCAGATCCGCCGGGCTCTGGGCATCGACGGCGAGGGTGTCCCCGAACAGGGTCGGATCGAGATCGTCGGAATTCATGACACGGGCTCCAGGCAACAGGGCCGGCCATTATACGGTCGCCCCCGCGGGGGCAACAACGGATGGAAAGCAGGGTTACCCGGTACGGCCAAGGTTCGTCTGGCTGGAAGCTGTCCTGACTTCCCGCCGCGATATACCATGTGGCGCAACGTCCGCTGCGAGGAGTTCCCATGACGACCCACGAACTGTCCGGTTTCATGCTCACCAGCCTGGAGGTGATGTCCACCCTGTTCATCTTCACCATCGGGCTCATCGTGCTGGTGGTGCTGGTGCTGTATGTGGTGGACGTGTCCCAGCACAAGGATGCCATTCGCCACAACTTCCCCGTCATCGGCCGGTTCCGCTATCTGTTCTCCCATCTGGGCAAGTTCTTCCGGCAGTACTTCTTCGCCATGGATCGGGAGGAGCTGCCCTTCAACCGCGCGCAGCGGGAATGGGTCTACGATGCGGCCCAGGATGCGCCCAATACCCGGGCCTTCGGCTCCACCAAGGACATCAACGCGCCCGGCACCATCATCTTCATGAACTGCCCTTTTCCGACCCTGGACACGGATGCCGTGCCGCCCCATCCGGTGACCATCGGCGAGCATTGCGCCGAGCCCTATACCACGGCCTCCATCATCAACATCTCGGGGATGAGCTACGGCGCCCTTTCCCGGCCGGCCGTGCAGGCGCTTTCGCGGGGGGCCTTCCTGGGTCAGTGCTGGCTGAATACGGGGGAGGGGGGGCTCTCGCCCTGGCATCTCGAGGGCGGGGCGGATCTGGTGTTCCAGATCGGCACCGCCAAGTACGGCGTGCGGGATGCGGCCGGGCGGCTGGACGATGGGCGGCTGGCCGAGGTGGCCGCGCATCCCCAGGTGCGCATGTTCGAGATCAAGCTCAGCCAGGGGGCCAAGCCGGGCAAGGGCGGCATCCTGCCGGCGGTGAAGGTGACCGAGGAGATCGCCCGCATCCGCGGCATTCGCCCTCACACCGACTCCATCAGCCCCAACCGGCATCCGGAAATCCATGGCAACGACGACATTCTGGACATGGTGGCGCACGTGCGCCGGGTGACCGGCAAGCCCACCGGCATCAAGCTGGTGCTTGGCGATCCGCGCTGGCTCGACGGTTTCTGCGAGGCCATCGCGCGCCGTGGCGAGGCGAGCGCCCCCGACTTCATCACCATCGATGGCGCCGAAGGCGGCAGCGGGGCGGCGCCCATGTCGCTGATGGACGCCGTGGGCCTGTCGATCCGCGAGGCCCTGCCGGCGCTGGTGGATGCCCTGGTGGTGCACGGCCTGCGCGAGCGGATCCGCGTGATCGCCTCGGGCAAGCTGATCACCCCGGTGGACGTGGCCTGGGCCCTGTGCATCGGCGCCGATTTCGTCAACTCGGCCCGGGGGTTTCTGTTCGCCCTGGGCTGCATCCAGGCCCTGCAGTGCAACCGCAACACCTGCCCCACCGGCATCACCACCCACAACCCGCGCCTGCAGGCGGGCCTGGACGTGGAAGACAAGGCCCAGCGGGTGGCCCGCTACGTGAAGAACATGCACCGCGAGGTGGGGATCATCGCCCATTCCTGCTGCGTGCCGGAGCCGCGCAAGCTCTGCCGCTGCCACGCCCGCGTGGTCATGCCCGACGGCCGCACCCTGGGCCTGCACGAATGTCACCCGGACAAGGTGGCAATGGAGGAATCCCCGTAGGCGCGGCGCCCTCGCCGCGACAGTGCAGTCGCGGGTGGCTGGGGACGGGTAGCTGGAAACGATATTCGGTTTTCCCGGCGACCAGCCACCTGCAACCCGCTACCGCCGCATCGCGGCTTGCGCCGCTCCTACAATCGAAAATCGGGGGTTGCCTGTAGGCGCGGCGCAAGCCGCGATGAAAGGCACTTCCATCAGCCGGCGTTGCGCCGGTAATGCCGGATGAGCAACCGCCGGGTGAAGGCGGTGCGCAGGTAGAAGCCGCGGGGGAGGGTTTCGGTGAGGCGGCCTTCGGTGTCGTAGCCGTGGCAGCGGGCGCGGGCATTGGCTGCCTTGGGGCGGATCTGCAGCCAGGTGCCGTGGCGGGCGGAGAGTTCCTCCAGGCGGCCGGTGACCACCATCTCCATCAGTTCTTCCCAGTCCTGGCGCAGCACGGCCTCCTCTTCCGGCTCGGGGCTCCACAGCAGGGGCATGCCGAGGCGCCGTTCGCCCAGCGGAATGGCCGCGTCGGCTTCCACCGGCATCCACAGCACCCGCGCCAGCTTGCGCCGTACCCAGGAGGTTTCCCAGTGCAGGCCGGTGTTGCCGGTCAGCGGCACGGTGCAGACGTAGGTGGATTCGCGGGGCTCGCCCCGGGCGTTGAGGGGCAGGGTCTTGAGTTCCACGCCGATGTGGCGGAAGTCCGGCTCCGGGCGGGCGCCGGCGCTGGCGCCGAGCGCCAACTCCAGCAGCTGGCCCACCCAGCCCTTGGCGCTGCGCAGATCCCGGGGCACGGGTTGGTCGAGCAGGCGGGCCAGCTCGCCCAGGGCAAGGCCGGCCAGGCGCCGGGCCTGGGCGAGCAGTTCGGATTCGGACAGGGGCGGCGAGGGCAGCCAGGGATCGCGGTGAGGGTCGGGCATGGCGCTATTGGGCCACAGCCTCAGGCATCGGGCAAATGGAACTCCCGGGGGCGCAGGCCGCCTTCGCAGCGGATGTGGCGCGCGTCGAGAAACCGGCACTTCAGGGTGCGCTTGCGGCTCTTCTGGCCCACCTTCACGGCGCTGAGCGAGGCGCCGATCTCGTCCTCGTCGTCGATGGGGGCGCGGGTTTGGGCGGCCTTTGGCTTCACGGTCAGCACGGTGCTGAAATAGGTCACGGTGAAGGCGCCGTTGGCCGGATTTTCGATCTCGGCTTCGGTGCGGGTGGTGATGATGTCCGTGTCGGTGGTGCGTTCCTGCTCTGCCGTGCAGACGATGGTGTCCTTTTGCGCTTCGCAGCGGCTGATGGCCGAGGGCAGGAAGGTGGCCGGATGTTCGCCGTTGAGCCAGTTGCCCGCGAGCAATCTCTCCCGGGTGCGATCCGCCGGGCGGGGGGGTGGGGGTGCCGCAGGCGGGGTCGCCGGCTGGCGCTTGAGCTGGGCCAGCTTCTGTTCGGCGCGATAGTCGCCGTTTTCGAGGGCGCGGCGATACCAGCGCATGGCCAGGTCGCGGTTCTGCCTGACTACCGTGCCGTATTCGTACATCACGCCGAGCTGATACTGGGCCAGGGGGATGCCGGCCTCGGCGGCGGGGCGCAGGAGCTTGAGGGCCTTGCGGTGATCCTGGGGCACGCCGCGGCCCTCGAAGTAGAGCAGCCCCAGGCGGGCCTGGCAGGCCGGATTGCCGGTGGCCATGCACTTGCGATACCACTCGGCGGCCCTGGCCAGGTCGGGATTCGTGCCCCGGCCGCGCTCGTAGCGGCGGGCCACGTCGTACATGGCCTCGGCATCGCCACCCCGGGCCTTTTCCAGTTGCTGCTGGAAGCGCTGGACCTGCAGCCAGTCGGAGGTGTCGGCCAGTGCCGGCACGGGCAGACAGAACAGGAACAAGAGGGGAAGAAACCGGTAGACAGCCATGGACGGAACCTGCAACGGAAAGCCAGCCGTTGGTGAGGGAATCTGTTCTGGAAAGTATAGTCAGGCGGTGCAGAAAAACCAGCCTTTTGGTATGGCAAAGACGGCCGCGGGTCAGTCCTCTTCGCGCCGCCAGTGGCCCGATTTGCCGCCGCGTTTCTCCCGCAGCCGGATCCCGTGCATGGTCATGCCCCGATCCACGGCCTTGCACATGTCGTAGATGGTCAGCAGGGCGATCTGCACGGCCGTGAGGGCTTCCATCTCCACCCCCGTCTGACCGCGGGTCTCGACGGTGGCCGTGCAGCGGATGCGGTTTTCGGCCGGCTCGGGGGCAAAGTCCACCTCCACGCGGGTCAGCATCAGCGGATGACACAGGGGCACCAGATCGGCGGTGCGCTTGGCGGCCATGATCCCGGCGATGCGGGCCACGCCCAGCACGTCGCCCTTCTTGTGGCCGCCGGCCAGGATGCGCTCGAGGGTGGAGGGGGTCATGGTGATCACGCCTTCGGCCACGGCCACCCGGGCCGTGGCCGGTTTCCCGCCCACGTCGACCATGTGGGCATCGCCCTCGGCATTGAAATGGGTGAAGTCGGTCATGGAGGTGTCCTTGGGGGAATGCGGGGCCTCATGATAGGCTTGCGTGGCTGTTGACTGCAATCGGACCCGTGCCATGACCATCACCGTGAAATTCTTTGCCAGCCTGCGCGAGGAGGTGGGCATGGCCGATCTGCACATCGACTGCGAGTGCGCCGACACCGTGGCCGAGGTGTGGCAGACGGCCACCGATCGGGCCATGCCGGCCAATACCCTGATGGCCGTCAACCAGGCGTACGTGAACGCCGATCACCCGGTGCGCGACGGTGACGAGGTGGCCTTCTTTCCGCCCGTGACCGGAGGCTGAGATGATCGTCCGCATCCTTGCCGAGCCCTTCGATCCCTGGCAGACGGTGCAGGCCCACCAGCGGGAACACCTGACGCCCGGCAGCTACGGGGCCACGGCCCTGTTCGTGGGTACCATGCGCGACTTCAACCAGGGCGACACGGTGCAGGGCATGACCCTGGAGCATTATCCGGGCATGACCGAGCGCTATCTGGAGGACATCTCCCGCCGGGCCGCTGCGCGCTGGGACATTCTCGACAGCCTGATCTGCCACCGGGTCGGACCCCTGCGGCCGGACGATCCCATCGTGCTGGTGGCCGTCTGGTCGGCCCACCGCGCCGCCGCCTTCGAGGCCAGCCGCTGGCTGATGGAGGAACTCAAGTCCCGGGCGCCGTTCTGGAAGAAGGAAGTGACGGCGGCGGGCGAGCGCTGGGTGGAGAACACGTAAGCCAGGCGCCGTCGAGGCCGAACTCCTTACTTGGGGCGCGTGGTTCCGCGAACGCACCTACGGCGCTTGTTTCAAGCACAGAGCCCTTCGGTCCGGGGAGGCGTTTCGTGACACGCCGTAAATACTTCCCTGTAGGCTCGACGGCCCGCAGTCGCTTCGGGCATCCTGCCCTCTCGCGACACTTGTCCATCCTGGACGTTGTCCCTGCGGCCGACGGTCACGAAACGCCTCCCCGGACCGAAGGGCGTGCCCGATGCGGGTCCCAGCCGTAGGTGCGTTCGCTAAGCCACGCACCGTCGATGTCGAATCCCTCCGCCGGCCTTGCCGGTTACGGGTGCTTCGTTACCGGCGTGCGGTTGACCACCACTTCCTCTTCCACCGGCACGTCGATCAAGTCGAAGGTCATCGTTTCCAGATCGCCGAGCACGTAGGTGGGCGGGGCGCCCACGCCGCCGACGGTGCCGGGGTTGATCAGCTGGCAGGTGGTGCCGCGGACGGTGGTGACCGTCTCCAGCAGCACCCGGTGATCGTGGCCGCAGCAGACCAGGTCCCAGTCGCCGGTGGTGGCCATGGCGCGGGCGTAATGGGGATAGTGCACCAGGAAGATGCGCCGGCCGGCCAGCTCCAGGCCGGCGTCCTGGCCGTGATAGTGGATGACGCTGTCAGGATCGTGGCCGAGCCGGGCCATGGCGTAGGTGTCGCCGGTGTTGTTGCCGTGGATCACGTGCACCGGCAGGCCCAGGGGCTGGAGGATGCGCAGGGTGGTGGGGGCCACCACGTCGCCGCAGTGGAGCACCGCCTGGGCGCCCCGGGCCAGGGCGTCGCGCACCGCGGCGCCGAGCAGGAAACGGTTGTCGTGGCTGTCGGAAAGGATGCAGACCTTCATGGGCGTCTCAGAAACAGGGTTTCTCGGGCGCGTTCTGGTAACGCTCGATGGATTCCAGGATCTCCTTGCGGGCGGCTTCGGCGCCGAGCCAGCCTTCCACCTTCACCCACTTGCCTTCCTCCAGATCCTTGTAGTGTTCGAAGAAGTGGGCGATCTGGTTGAGCAGGGTCTCGGGCATGTCTTCCGGCCCCTGCATGTGGCGGTAGCTCTTGCACAGCTTGTCCACGGGCACGGCCAGCAGCTTGGCGTCGGGGCCGGCTTCGTCGGTCATCTGCAGCATGGCGATGGCCCGGCATTCGATCACCGAGCCGCTGATCAGGGGAATGGGGGTGACCACCAGCACGTCGACCGGATCGCCGTCTTCCGAGAGGGTATGGGGGATGTAGCCGTAGTTGCAGGGATAGTGCATGGCCGTGTTCATGAAGCGATCCACGAACATGGCCCCCGTCTCCTTGTCCACCTCGTACTTGACGGGATCGCTGTGGGAAGGGATTTCGATGATGACGTTGACCACGTCCGGCACCTGCTTGCCGGGGCCCACTCTGTCCAGGTTCATGCGCGTCCTCGCCGTGCGCCGGGCGGTGCCCGGGATGGAAAAATGACCATTTTAGCAGCCGGAGAGGGAAAACAGAATTGGACCGGGTCTCGATGCCGGGATTCCCGAGGCCGGGAGGCGCCTTCCCGGAGACGGGAAACCGTGACATTTCCCCTTCCCTTTTCATTGACTTGGTCAAGGTGAGGGATTAGTTTTACGGCAGGCGAAGGCCGGGGCGCGGATGCCGCCCCGAATCAAGAACAAGGCAACGAACCACCCACCGAACTAGGGAGCGAGGGCATCATGAGAATCGTACTGATTGGCGCGCCGGGCAGCGGCAAGGGTACCCAGGCCAAGTATCTGGTCGAAAAATACGGCATTCCCCAGATTTCCACCGGCGATCTGTTGCGCGAGGCGGTGTCCGAGGGCACGCCGCTTGGCCTGCAGGCCAAGCAATACATGGAATCCGGCCAGCTGGTGCCGGACGAGCTGGTGCTGGATCTGATCAGCGAGCGGCTGGGCCGGCCCGACGCCGAGAAGGGCTTCATTCTCGACGGCTTCCCCCGCAACATCCCCCAGGCCGAGGCGCTGGACCGCATGCTGGAGCGGATGGGCAAGCCCCTGCAGGTGAGCCTGCTCATCGACGTGCCGCTGGATATCCTCATGCAACGCCTGACCGGCCGCCGCACCTGCTCCGCCTGCGGCGCCATCTACAACGTCTATACCAATCCGCCCCGGGTGCCCGGCCGTTGTGACAAGTGTGGCGGCGAGCTGGTGCAGCGGGCCGACGACAACGAGGAGACGGTGGCCAAGCGCCTGCGGGTCTACCAGGAGCAGACGGCCCCGCTCATCGACTACTACCGTGGCCAGGGGATTCTGCGCACGGTGCCCGGCGTGGGTGAGGTGGAGGAGATCTTCCAGGCCATCGTACGGATTCTGGACGCCTTGCCGTCCCAGGCGGAACCGGCCCCCGCCGAGCCTGCCGCGGCGGCAAGCCCCGTGAAGAAGGCCGCTAAGAAGAAGGCCGCCAAGAAGAAGGTGGCCAAGAAGAAGGCCGCCAAGAAGAAGGTGGCCAAGAAGAAGGCCGCCAAGAAGAAGGTGGCCAAGAAGAAGGTCGCCAAGAAGAAGGTAGCGAAGAAGAAGGTAGCGAAGAAGAAGGCAGCGAAGAAGAAGGCAGCGAAGAAGAAGGCCGCCAAGAAGAAGGTCGCCAAGAAGAAGGTAGCCAAGAAGAAGGTCGCCAAGAAGAAGGTCGCCAAGAAGAAGGTCGCCAAGAAGAAGGTCGCCAAGAAGAAGGTCGCCAAGAAGAAGGTAGCCAAGAAGAAGGCCGCCAAGAAGAAGGTAGCCAAGAAGAAGGCAGCCAAGAAGAAGGTAGCCAAGAAGAAGGCAGTCAAGAAGAAGGTGGCCAGGAAGAAGGTCGCCAAGAAGAAGGCCGCCAAGAAGAAGGTCGCCAAGAAGAAGGTAGCCAAGAAGAAGGCAGCCAAGAAGAAGGTGGCCAAGAAGAAGGCAGCCAGGAAGAAGTCCCGCCGGCGCTGAGTCTGGTGCCGGAGTTGGCAAACGGGGAACCTTCGGGTTCCCCGTTTGCCTTTCAGTGTTGCCGGTGCCGGGGCAAGGTGCGTCGTCGGGTGTGCCCCAGCCATTCCAGCAGCCGCACCAGACGCCCGCACAGCCATTCGAGCAGGCGCTGTCGGCGGGGACGCACCCGCCAGTCCTGGTAGAGGATCTCCTGGCTGTAGAGAAAATCCTTCTCGAATTGCACTGCCACTTCCCGGGCGAAGCGTTCGTCTTCCACGTCCTGGTTGGCATCCAGGTTCCAGTGCTGGTTCCAGCGGTCCAGGTTGCTGGAGCCGATGGAGGCCCAGCCATCGCACAGTTGCAGCTTGGCGTGCAGGAAGCGGGGCTGGTATTCGAACAGACGCACGCCATGGCGCAGCAGGCGGCTGTAGTAGCCCCGGCTGGCATGCCGCACCCAGGGATGATCGCTGATGGGGCCGGGCACCATGACCCGCACGTCCACGCCTCGCCGGGCAGCGCGTTGCAGCACCCGGCGCAACTTGCGCGAGACCACGAAATAGGGGCTGGCGATCCAGATCCGCCGTTCGGCATGGCGGCAGCGTTTCACCAGGTTGGCGATGATCTCCTGGTGGCCGCTGCCTTCGGCCACGCTGACCCGGCCGGCCTGGCCCTCGGCCTCTTCGGCGGGGGCGATGACGGGCAGGCCGCAGGATTTGCCCGTGGCCTGCTGCCAGCCCCGGGCGAACAGGTCCAGCCAGTCCTGCACCACCGGTCCGCGGATGGCCACCACCACTTCGTGCCAGGTCCGTTCCGGGGCGCGCAGGCGCTGGAAGTCGTCGGTGAGACCGAAGCCGCCGGTGAAGGCCTGCCTGCCGTCCACCAGCAGCAGCTTGCGGTGATCCCGCGGCAGGTTGCCCAGCAGCTTGCGCAGACGCAAGGGATTGTAGATCGCCAGTTGCACGCCGCCGTCCACGAGGCGTTGCCGATCGGTCTGGGACAGGCCACGGCAGCCGTAGTCGTCGAGCAACAGCAGGACGGTCACACCGCGTTCTGCGGCTGCGCACAGGCTGTCGATGAATTGCCGGGCCACGCGGCCCGATTCCATGAGATAGGTTTCCAGGCAGACGAAGTGTTCGGCCCGGCGGATGGCCTCGAGCATGTGCGGGAAGAAGCGCGGGCCGTCCACCAGCAGGTGGAAGCGGTTGCCGTCCCGCCAGGGATAGCGGTGCCGTCCGTTGGCGCCGGGAGGGGCATTCACGCCGTGCCCTCGGTGGTCACCGCCCGGGTCACCACCCGATCGCCCTGGACCTGGAGGGCCAGTTTGCCCTGCAGCAGGTCCAGCAGGGTGTGGCCGGCGAGTTTGGCCCGCCAGCCCTGCAGCAGCGGCAGATCCCGTTCGCCCCGCACCAGGCGTTCCACCTCCTTGCGGGTGGTGAGGGTGGCCGGACTGATCCCGTGCTGCTGGCCGAGGAGGCGCACGCAGGCCATGAGCAGATCGGCAAGGCCTTCCTGTTCGGGCGTGGGGCGTTCGCGCTTCGGGGCTTCGGGCCACTGTTCCCGCGGCAGGGCACGGGCTTCGCGGATGAGGTGCAGCAGGGTGTCGCCATGCTGGCGGAGCAGGGCCGGCGTCAGGCCGCGGATGCGTTCCAGCGCGGCCCGATCCGCCGGGGCGCGGCGGGCCAGTTCCAGCAGTGTCTCGTCGCCGAGGAACCACTTGCGCGGCTTGTCCCGCGCCCGGGCCTGGGCTTCGCGCCAGGCGGCCAGGGCCCGCAGCACCACGAGCTGGGCCGGGCGCAACCGGCCATGGCCACTGACCCGGCGCCAGGCGTCCTCGTCGGGGCGCGTGTAGAGGGCCGGGTTCTCGAGGGCCCGGAAGTCTTCGTCAAGCCAGTCCTGGCGGCCGGCCGCTTCCAGGCGCTGGCGGATCAGTGGATAGAGTTGTCGCAGGTAGCGTACGTCGTCGGCGGCATAGGCGATCTGTTCGGCTTCCAGCGGCCGCCGGGACCAGTCGGTGCGGGCATGGCTCTTCTCCAGACGCACGCCGAGCAGGCCTTCCACCAGGGTGCCGTAACCGGCCTGATCGGGAAAGCCCAGCAGGGTGGCGGCGATCTGGGTGTCGAACACGGGCGCGGGGATGCGGCCGTCCAGATCGTGAAAGATCTCCAGATCCTGGCGGGCGGCGTGCAGCACCTTGAGGCGTGCGGGATCGTGCAGGATCTCGAGCAGCGGCGCGAGATCGGGCAGGGCCAGGGGATCCACGCAAGCGATGAGATCGTCGCTGGCGATCTGGATCAGGCACAGGCGGGCGCTGTAGGTCTTCTCGCGGATGAATTCGGTGTCCAGGGCCAGCACGCGGGCCGGCTGCAGATCCCGGCACAGGCGTTCGAGGGCCTCGGGGGTGTCCACGTAGCGGACGTCGTCGGGGGTGGGGGGCGTCATGATTGGTTGATCGTGCATCAGGAACCCGGCGGGTTCGGAAAACCAATAGTAAGGTATGATCCGCCATCGGAGAAACCACCACGACTGGGGCGGGAATGGGTTTACTGCTGAGGCTGTTCTGGGCGGTCTGTCTCCTGCGCAAGGGCCCTCAGGACATGCCCTTCTCGCGGGAGCTGCTGGCGATCCTGATCGTGGTGGGGATGGGGGTGGACGTTACGCGCCTGGCCCTGGCCGACACGGGCATGGATTTCGGCGGCGTGCTGATCTTCGCCGGCGCGGCGCTGGTCTTCAATCTCGTCTTCTTCGGCGGGCTGCTGGTGATCGCCGGTTATCGTGCCCGCCTGGTGCAGACCCTGATCGCCTGGTTCGGTGCCATGTTGCTGATCGGGCTGATCGATCTGCCCCTGGTCCTGATTCTGCATTTCGCCCCGGATATCGGCGCGGGCGTGGTGCTGCTGTTCCAGATTCTGGTGATCTGGAGCCTGCTGGTGACCATGCACGTGCTGCGTCATGCCCTGTCCATCAATCCGGTGCTGGCCGGCCTGTTGAGCCTGGGCTATTTCCTGCTCAGCGTGCTGCTCTACAATGGCGTGGTCAGCAGCCTGGTCGGAGCCGTTTGAAGCCATGCACATCCACATCCTCGGGATCTGCGGTACCTTCATGGGCGGCCTGGCGCTGCTGGCCCGTGAACGTGGCGACACGGTCAGCGGTTCCGACGCCAACGTCTATCCCCCCATGAGCACCCAGCTCGCGGCCGCCGGCATCACGCTGCGCGAAGGCTACGATCCCGCCCATCTCGATCCGGAACCGGATCTGGTGGTGATCGGCAACGCCCTCTCGCGGGGCAACCCGGCGGTGGAGCACGTGCTGAACCGGGGCCTGCCCTATGTCTCCGGCCCCCAGTGGCTGGCCGAGCAGGTCCTGCGGGATCGCTGGGTGCTGGGCGTGGCGGGCACCCACGGCAAGACCACCACCGCCAGCCTGCTGGCCTGGCTGCTGGAGGATGCGGGTCTTGCGCCCGGTTTCCTGATCGGCGGCGTGCCCGGCAATTTCGGTGTCTCCGCGCGGCTGGGGGCGGCGCCCTTCTTCGTGGTGGAAGCCGACGAGTACGACACGGCCTTCTTCGACAAGCGTTCCAAGTTCGTCCACTACCGGCCGCGCACCTGCGTTCTCAACAATCTGGAGTTCGATCACGCCGACATCTTTCCCGATCTGGCGGCCATCGAAACCCAGTTCCACCATCTGCTGCGCACCGTGCCGGGCAACGGCCTGGTGATCCGCAACGGCGACGATCCCAACCTGACCCGGGTGCTGGAGAGGGGCTGCTGGACGCCGGTGGAGACCTTCGGCGACGGCGCGCACAACGCCTGGCGTGGCGAGCCCGATGCGCAGGGCGAGGGCTTCACCGTCAGGCTGGAGCGTGAGGCCATTGGCCACGTGGCCTGGGACGTGCCCGGCGCCCACAACCGCCTCAATGCCCTGGCGGCCATCGCCGCGGCCCGCCATGCCGGCGTGCCGCCCACGCAGGCCTGTGCCAGCCTGGCCCGCTTCGCCGGCGTGAAGCGGCGCCTGGAGGTGCGCGGCGTGGCCGACGGGGTGACCGTGTACGACGATTTCGCCCACCATCCCACCGCCATCGCAACCACCCTGGCCGGCCTGCGCCGGCGGGTGGGCGAGGCGCCCCTGTTCGCCGTGCTCGAGCCCCGCTCCAACACCATGCGCATGGGCGTGCATGCCGATCGCCTGGCCGCCTCGCTGCGCGCCGCCGATCGGGTGCTGATCCACCGGCCACCGGAGATCGACTGGGACATGACTGCTATAGTTGATGAACTGGCCGCGGCCAGCCTGCATGCGAACACCGACGAGATCATTGCGGCCCTGGTGGCCGCGGCAGCGCCGGGCAGCCACGTGCTGGTGATGAGCAACGGCGGTTTCGACAACCTTCACGCCCGCCTGCTCGATGCCCTGCGCGCGCGCGCGGGCCAGCGGACCTCCTCGGCATGACGACAGCACCGCCCATCATCCTCGCCATGACCGGCGCCTCCGGCAGCGCCTACGGCCTGCGCCTGCTGGAAGTGCTGCTGCGCCAGGGGCGAGAGGTCTGGCTGCTGGTTTCCAAGGCCGGGCGCATGGTGCTCAAGCTGGAAGCGGAACTGGAAGTGCCGGCGCGGCCCGAGGAGATGCGGGAGTTCTTCCGCGTCCTGTTCGATCTGCCGCAGGCGCCCCTGCGGGTGTTCGGCCGCGAGGACTGGCTGGCGCCCATGGCTTCCGGTTCCCATCCGGCCCGGGCCATGGTGATCTGTCCCTGCACTACCGGCACCCTGGCGGCCGTGGCCCAGGGCAGCGCCGACGATCTGCTGGAGCGGGCTGCCGACGTCATGCTCAAGGAGCGCCGCCAGCTCGTGCTGGTGGTGCGCGAGACCCCCTTCTCCCCCATTCACCTGCGCAACATGCTGACCCTGGCCGAGGCCGGCGCCACCGTTCTGCCCGCCAACCCCGGCTTCTATCATCGCCCGCAATCGGTCGACGACATCGTGGACTTCATCGTCGCCCGGGTGCTCGATCACCTGGGCGTCGAGCACGATCTGCTGCCCCGCTGGGGGCTGGAGCAGTGACCCGGTGAGCGGGCGGCAGATCATTCCCCTGTTCCCGCTCCAGACCGTGCTGTTTCCCGGCGGGGTGCTGCCGCTGCGGATCTTCGAACCCCGCTATCTCGACATGATTTCCGACTGCCTGCGCCACGACACGGGGATCGGCGTGGTGCTGATCCGCCATGGCAGCGAAGTGGGCGGCGTGCCCGAAATCCACGAGCTGGGCACCCTCTCGCGCATCCATTACTGGCACCGCCGCCCCGACGGCCTGCTGGGCGTCACCCTCAAGGGCGAACAACGCTTCCGGGTGCGCAGCACCGAAGTTTGTGCCGATGGCCTGATCCGGGCCGACGTGGAATGCCTGCCGCCGCCGGAGGGGGCCACGGTCGGCGCCACCCACGCGCGCCTGGTCGATCTCCTGCGCCAGATCCTGGGCCAGCTCGAACCGCCCTGGAGTACCCTCACCCCGCGCTGGGAAGACGCCGAATGGGTCAGCGGCCGGCTCGCCGAACTCCTGCCCCTGGACCTGGCCGACAAGCAGGCCCTGCTGGCCGAGAACGACGCCCGCGCCCGCCTCGACGTGATTGCCCAACAGCTCGCCGGCCTGGAACTCGAGTGAAACCGGCCGCAGGGCGGTTACCAGCACCGTGGTTTTGTGCTTGGCCTGTAGGCGCGGCGCAAGCCGCGAACACGTGGTAGCGGGTCGCTGGTAACTGGTAACAACGCGTATTGCCCAGCTACCTACTAGATAGCTGTTCCGAGAATATCGGACATGACCCGCTACAGCCACGAAGCCCTCTCCGGTCATGAGGGCGACCTCGAATCGTGTGATCAGCATCAAAATGACGCACATTTCGAAACGGCTATCCAGTTACCGCCTGTTCGCGGCTTGCACCGTGCTTACATTGTTTCTCCGTTTTCGTGGTGCACGTTCGTGGCAGCGGGCGTTTCGAGCAGCAGAAGCGGCACGTCGCGGGGGGCGAGGTGGCCGTGGGCGAAGGGACCGGGGCGGGCGCGCCAGGTGGCCAGGGCGGTGGCCGCGTCCGGATCGGTGACCAGGTAGTTGAGGCCCCAGCGCTGCACCCGGCGCATGCGGGCGAGCTGGCCGTACCAGAGGGGCAGTTGTTGCCCGCCGTCCCGGAGCAGGTAGTCGGATTCCCACAGGCGCACCACCCACAGGTGATCGTCGTCCTCGCGCCGCCAGTAGCGGATGGCATCGTAGCGCCCGGCGTGGACCTGGGGCAGCAGCGGCAGGGCGTCCGCCGTGGCCAGCGGGTTGAACCAGTTGAGCCAGCGGCGGGCGCCGTGGCGGGCCGGTTGCCAGCCCGCCGCGCGCAGGGCGTGTTCGATGGCCGGGCGGGGGGCGGCCCATTGCAGGTTGAAGACGAAGCGGCGGTCGCCGCGCAGATCGGCGCGCACTGCCGGCAGCAGTTGCCAGCCGGACTCGCGCCAGGCGGCCCGATCCATCACGTAGGTGGTGCGCGGCGGGGCGTGGGCGGCGGCGTGTTCGGCCTGTTGCGAGAGCGGCCAGCCGACCAGCAGCGGCACGAGAACGAGCGCGAGCACCTGGCCGTGCCGGCGGTCGAAAGGCGCGATCCGCGCATGGCGGCGGTAGGCGATGCCGAGCAGGGCGGTCCAGGCCACGCCGAGCAGCAGGCTGGCCAGGGCGTCACTGGCCCACAGCAGGCCGAGATAGAGATCGGCGAAGGCAATCAGCCACAGCAGGAGGATGCACAGCAGGTACAGGGGCAGATGCCAGCGCGGCGGCAGGCCCCGCCCGGCAAGGATGGCGAGAAAGCCGTAGACCGCCACGGCCAGCATCAGGTTGCCGCCGGGCGTTCCGGGCAGGAAGGGGGGCATTGGCCCTCCGAAGCGGCCGGTATGGCGAGCCACCAGGGCGAACAGGAAGGTGACGCCGAAGGCCGCCAGCCAGTGCCACAGCGCCAGGCGGTGGCCCTGATGCAGCAGCAGGCCGGCGGTGAGCACCACGATGGCGGCCAGCAGGCGCGGATCGGCAAGGCCGGCCAGGAAGACCATCGCCCCCTCGAAGGGCGGCGAGCGCAGATCCTGCAGGCCGTTGTGCAGCAGCAGATCGAGGTTGTGCACCAGCGGCAGGCGATCCCCGTAATGGGCCAGCAGGGCGAAGCCGGCCGCGGCCACCAGCAGGATCAGGGCCAGCAGGGTCAGGCCGCGCACCTCGGGGTGGGTGGGCGAGACGATGGCCGCCGGCACTTCGCCCAGCACGGGATGGCGGCGGCTCCATTCCAGCGCCCGGGCCATGGCCCGCAGGGCCAGGGGTTGCAGCCACAGGTAGAACTGGCGGATCAGCCAGCCGCTGACGAACAGGGCCGCCAGCAGGCCCACCAGGAGCACGGTGAAGCGGCCGGCGAACTCCGAGGCCAGATCCAGCGAGGCGCCGAACACGAGCCCCGGCAGCAGGTAGGCGGGCGCCCAGAGGATCGCCGAGATCACGTTGACCAGCAGGAAGCGGCCGGCGGGCATCTCGAGCATGCCCGCCACGGCCGGAACCACCGCCCGCACCGGGCCGAAGAAGCGCCCGAACAGCACGCTCTTGCCGCCGTGGCGATGGAAGAAGGCCTCGCCCCGCATCAGCAGCTCGGGATGGCGGGAGAAGGGCCAGAAGCCGCGCAGGCGTTCCCGGTAGTGGTGCCCCAGCCAGTAGCTCAACCCGTCGCCGGCGATGGCGCCGAGGATGGCCGCCAGCAGGGTGGCGCCCAGCGGCATCACGTCCAGCGCCACCAGCGCGCCGAAGGCCACCATCAGCACCGCCCCCGGCACGAGGATCCCCACGAAGGCCAGCGACTCGCCGAAGGCCGTAAGGAACACCAGCCCCAGCGCGGTCAGCGGATGGGCCTGCAGCCAGTCGAACAGGGGGGTGAGATAGGCCGGTTCCATGGCTGCAGTATAAAGGGCCGAGTGTCTCCTTGGTTATCCGTCCCTCGTCCCTCGTCCCTCGTCCCCGTCGCGAAGCGTACGCTTCGCGACTAGTCCCAGCGCAGCGCCCCGCCGGTCTGGTATTCGGTCACGCGGGTCTCGAAGAAGTTCTTCTCCTTGCGCAGGTTGGCCTGTTCGTCCAGCCAGGGCAGGGCGTTGCGGGCGCCGGGGAAGGGTTCCTCGAAGCCGAGCTGGCGGGCGCGGCGGTTGGCGATGTAGCGGAACTGTTCCAGGTGATCCTCGGCCCGGTAGCCGAGGATGGGATCGCGCAGGATGTATTCGGCGTATTCGCGCTCGGCGTCGTGGGCCTCCTCCCACATGGCCTGCACGGCGGCGGGATCGGGGCGGATGGCGTTCTCCTCCATGATCTGCTTGCAGGTGCGGATGCCGAAGGCGCAGTGCAGCACCTCGTCGCGCATGATGTACTGGAGCTGCTCGGCGGTGCCGGTCATCAGGCCGCGCCGCTGCAGGGCGAAGATGGGCGAGAAGCCGTTGTAGAACCAGCCGCCCTCGAACACCGCGGCGAAGAAGACGTAGGCCAGCAGGAAGTTGTCGAGTTCCGCCGGGTCGCGCAGATCGATGTCGGCGCGCAGCACCGAGTCCAGGCGCCGGTTGGCGATGGCAATCTTGCGGTGGATGGCCGGCACCACCCGGTAGCGGTTGTAGATCTCGCCCTGATCGAGGCCGAGGGACTCGATGCAGTGCTGGTAGGTCCAGGTGTGCAGGGCTTCCTCGTAGACCTGCCGGGCCTGGTAGATCTGCAGCTCCGGCGCGCTCATCTTCTCCATCACCGCCAGGCCCACGTTGCGCATGGCCAGGATGTCGGCGGTGGTGAGGTAGGCCAGCACGTTTTCGTACACGTGCCGTTCTTCGGTGGTCAGGCGGTGATGGTAGTCCTGCACGTCGCGGCTCATGTTGATGTCCAGCGGCGTCCAGTGATTGCGGTTGGCGTTGAGAAAGAACTCCCAGGCCCAGGGATAGCGGAAGGGCGCGAGCTGGTTGATGTCGGTCTGCCCGTTGATCACCCGCTTGTCTTCCGCCCGCACCGGCGCCAGGGCCGTGGCCGGCGTGCTTGCCTCCTCGGGGGTGGCCGGCGGCGCGGGGTGGGCGGTGCCGCTGTCCTGCAGGGAAAGGGGATCGTCCCAGTTGAGCATGTTCGTGTCCTCGCGTGGTTGGATAGGGAATGCAGGCGGTGTCGGCAAGCGGCGGCTTGCCTCTTTGCGCTTTTCTCTGCCGTTCACTGACAGGCCTCGCAGTCGGGATCGTCGATGGCGCAGGCCCGGGGTGCGGCCGGTTCGCTGTTCTTCTCCACGTGGGTGGCGCCCAGGGTGCGCAGGTAGTAGGTGGTCTTGAGACCGCGCACCCAGGCCAGCTTGTAGAGGTTGTCGAGCTTGCGGCCCGAGGGTTCGGCCAGGTAGAGGTTGAGGCTCTGGGCCTGGTCGATCCATTTCTGGCGCCGGGCCGCGGCTTCCACCAGCCAGCGGGGATCGATCTCGAAGGCGGTGGCGTACAGGGCCTTGAGTTCGTCGGGTACCCGGTCGATGGGCTGCACGCTGCCGTCGTAGTACTTGAGATCGTTGACCATCACCTCGTCCCACAGGCCGCGCTCGCGCAGGGCTTCGACCAGGGCGGGATTGACCACCGTGAACTCGCCCGACAGGTTCGACTTGACATACAGGTTCTGGTAGGTGGGTTCGATGGAGGGGCTCACGCCGCAGATGTTGGCGATGGTGGCGGTGGGGGCGATGGCCAGCACGTTGCTGTTGCGCATGCCCACGCTGCGCACCCGCTCGCGCAACCCGTCCCAGTCGAGGCGGTGGCGGCGATCCACCTCCAGCAGGCCGCCGCGGGCCTCGGCCAGCCGATCCAGGGAATCGATGGGCAGGATGCCCTGGCTCCACAGGGAGCCCTCGAAGCTGGGATAGCGGCCCCGTTCGGCGGCCAGGTCACAGGAGGCGGCGATGGCGAAGTGGCTGACGAGTTCCATGCTGCGGTCGGCGAATTCCACGGCGTCCTCCGAGGCGTAGGGGATGCCCAGGCAGTGCAGGACGTCCTGGAAGCCCATGATCCCCAGACCCACCGGCCGGTGGCGCAGGTTGGCATTGCGCGCCTGGGGCACGCTGTACCAGTTGATGTCGATCACGTTGTCGAGCATGCGCATGGCGGTGCGCACGGTGGCCTCGAGCTTGTCCCGATCCAGTTCGCCGTCGGTAGTGAGATGATTCACCAGGTTCACCGAGCCGAGGTTGCACACGGCAATCTCGTCGTCGGACGTGTTGAGGGTGATCTCGGTGCACAGGTTGGAGGAGTGGACCACGCCCGCATGCTGCTGGGGCGAGCGCAGGTTGCACGGATCCTTGAAGGTGAGCCACGGGTGACCGGTCTCGAACAGCATGCCCAGCATCTTGCGCCACAGGTCCACCGCCGGCAGTTTGCGGAACAGGCGGATCTCGCCGCGCGCGGCCATGGCTTCGTATTCGGCGTAACGCTCGGCGAAGGCCTGGCCGGTGAGATCGTGCAGATCCGGCACTTCGTCGGGGGAGAACAGGGTCCATTCGCCTTCCTCGGCCACCCGCTGCATGAACAGATCCGGAATCCAGTGGGCGGTGTTCATGTCGTGGGTGCGGCGGCGCTCGTCGCCGGTGTTCTTGCGCAGTTCCAGGAAGTCCTCGATGTCGATGTGCCAGGTTTCCAGGTAGGCGCACACGGCGCCCTTGCGCTTGCCGCCCTGGTTGACGGCCACCGCCGTGTCGCTGGCCACCTTCAGGAAGGGCACCACGCCCTGGCTGGTGCCGTTGGTGCCCCGGATGTGGGCGCCCATGCCCCGCACCCGGGTCCAGTCGTTGCCGAGGCCCCCGGCGAACTTGGACAGCAGGGCGTTGTCGCGGATGGCGCTGTAGATGCCCTCGAGATCGTCGGGCACGGTGGTCAGGTAGCAGGAGGAGAGTTGCGGCCGCCGGGTGCCGGCGTTGAACAGGGTGGGCGTGCTGCTCATGAAGTCGAAGGACGAAAGCCGTTCGTAGAATTCGATGGCCCGCGCCTCGCGATCGATCTCCCGCAGGGCCAGGCCCATGGCCACGCGCATGAAGAAGGCCTGGGGCGGCTCGAAGCGCACCCCGTCGCGATGCAGGAAGTAGCGGTCGTAGAGGGTTTGCAGGCCCAGATAGGTGAACTGCCGATCCCGCTCGGGGCGCAGCGCCGCGGCCAGCCGTTCCAGATCGAAGCGGCCCAGTTCCTCGTCGAGCAGGCCTGCGTCGATGCCGCGCTGCACGTAGCGGGGAAACAGGTCGGCGTAGTCGGACTCGGCCGCCAGGCCGAGGAAGGCGGTGGCTTCCCGCCACAGGCGGTCGGCCAGCAGCCGGGCGGTCACCTGGCTGTAGGCCGGATGCTGCTCGATGAGGGTGCGCGCGTTCATCAGCAGCACTTCGTCCAGATCCGCCGCCGGCATGTCTTCGTAGAGGTTGCGCCAGGTGGCGTCCACGATGCGCGCCGCCGCTACGTCCGGCAGATCGGCGCAGGCCGCTTCCACCCGCTGCTGCAGGGCGGCCCGCTCGAGGATCACCGGCCGGCCGTCTTCCCCCTTCAGGCGGAGGCGGAAGTCAGCCAGATCGGCCTGTTGCGTCTCGCCCTCGCCGTGGGCGCGCCGTTCGGCCCGCTCGGCGCGGTAGAGCACGTAGGCGCGGGCCACCTTGTGTTCGCCGGCGCGCATCAGGGCCAGTTCCACCTGGTCCTGGATGTCCTCGATGTGCACGGTGCCGCCTTCGGGGCGGCGCCGGAACAGGCTTTCCACCACCTGGTCGGTGAGCCGCTCCACGGTTTCGTGGATGCGCGGCGAGCCGGCCGCCTGCCGGCCCTCCACCGCCAGGAAGGCCTTGGTGAGGGCCACCGCGATCTTGCTGCGGTCGAAGGCGGTGAGCTTGCCGTTGCGCCGGATCACCCGGGCCTGGCCGGCGGGCGTGTCGCGGCCCGGCGGGACGCTGGCCGGGGCCGGGGCGGGATCGGGAGTTTCGGTGGGAAATGTCGGGGTTTGCATGACGCCTCTCCTCGCGTTCGTTGTCGTCGGCGGCCTGCGGCAACGAACGGGGAAAGAGACGCAGGGCGGGCGCACCACGGCCCGGGGATCGGCTCTCGCCCCGTGCCTGTTGCGCGAAGGCCCGGGTGCGGATGCCGGCCTGCGGCATCCGTCTCCGGCAGGTCTTCGGACTCAGGGGCGGGCCGGAAACCGGCTGGCCTCGGGCGGCGACTTCCCGTCCTTGCGGACAGTGTCATGGTGCGCCCTCGTTCCCCAATACCGCTGCGCGTCAGTCCCGGATTCTCACCGGGTTCCCTTTTGGCGACCCCATATCTGGGCTCGCACCGGAGACAAGGCACAAGATACTGTGCTTTTTCGTAAATGGCAACATCACTTTGACAACACCGTCCTCCGGGGCCGGGGATCAGGCCGGCTCGATGGTGCCGAGGGTCTCGCCGGCGGTCTGGCGGGCGGTGGCGAGGAAGGCCTGCATCCAGGGGGTGTCGGCTTCGCCCTCGCGGCTTGCGGCCTGCAGGGTGCGCCAGATCCCTTGGGCGCCCAGGGGCCGGGAGACGATCACGCCCCGCGCCTCGGCCGCCTGCACCGCCCAGTGGGGCAGGGCGGCGACGCCTCGCCCGGCGGCCACGAGCTGGACGATCATCTCGGTCAGCTCGGTGGTGCGCCGCATCGGATGCACGCCGGCGGGGAACAGGAAGTGGCGGTACACGTCGAGCCGTTGCGGCGGTACCGGATAGGTGATGAGGGTTTCGGTGGCCAGATCCGCCGGTTCGATGTACGGCCGGACGGCAAGGGGATGGCGCGGGGGGAGGATCAGCACCCCCTCGAAGCGGAACAGGGGCGTGTAGCGCACGCCGGGGAGGGGTTCGGGATCGGAGGTGATCACCAGATCCAGATCGCCGCGCACCAGGGCCGGCAGGGGCTCGAAGTGGAAGGCCAGGCTCACGTCCAGTTCCACCTCCGGCCAGGCGGGCCGGTAACGCTCCAGGGTGGGCAGCAGCCAGTCGAAGCAGCTGTGGCATTCCAGGGCCATGTGCAGGCGGCCCGCCTGGCCGTCGCGGATGCGGCGCAAGTCGGCCTCGGCGCGGCGGATCTCGGGCAGCACCCGCTCGCCCAGCCGCAGCAGGCGTTCGCCGGCGGCGGTGAAACGCAGGCGCCGTCCCTGCCGGGCCAGCAGTTCCACGCCCAGCCGGCCCTCCAGCTCCCGCACCTGGTGGGAGAGGGCCGACTGGCTCACGTGCAGGTGTTCGGCGGCCCGCGCCAGGGTGCCGTGCTCGGCGATGGCGGCCAGGGTGCGCAGGTGGCGGATATCGATCATGGAAGAAATATATGAAAAATACTCAACAAAAACAAAAAATATTTGAGATTTACTAATTGTTAGCCCCGCGCCAGACTCCCGTTCCTCGGCCTGCAAGTCCACAAGGAGCGAACATGACCACGATTCACACTCTCGGCTATCCGCGGATCGGCGCGGATCGCGAACTGAAGAAGGCCCTCGAGGGCTACTGGCGCGGGGATCTGAACAGGGCGGCGCTGGAGAGCGCCGCCCGCGCGATTCGGCTGGCCGGCTGGCAGGCCCAGCGCGAGGCCGGGCTGGATTTCGTCAGCGTCGGCGACTTCTCGCTCTATGACCACGTGCTCGACACCAGCGCCATGCTCGGCGCGGTGCCGCCCCGTTTCGGCTGGCAGGGCGAGACGGTGGACATCGACACCCTGTTTCGCATGGCGCGCGGCCGGGCGCCTTCGGGGGCGCCGGCGCCTGCCTGCGAGATGACCAAGTGGTTCGATACCAACTATCACCATATCGTGCCGGAACTGCATGCAGACATGGCCTTCCGGCTGGCATCGTCCCGGCTGTTCGACGCGGTGGCCGAAGCCCGGGCCGAAGGGCATCGGGTCAAGCCGGTGTTGCTCGGGCCGCTCACCTGGCTGTGGCTGGGCAAGTGCCGGGACGGCGAGTTCGACCGGCTGGCCCTGCTGGATCGCCTGCTGCCGGTGTACGGCGAGATCCTGCAGCGGCTCGCTGCGCAGGGCGTGGAATGGGTGCAGATCGACGAGCCGATCCTGGTGCTGGATCTGCCCCGCGAATGGCGCGCGGCCTTCGAGGCGGCCTACAGCCGCCTGTCGGGCGCAGGCCCGAAGACCCTGTTGTGCACCTACTTCGGTGGGCTTGGGGACAATCTGCATCTGGCTTGTCATCTGCCGGTGGACGGGCTGCACGTGGATCTGGTGCGCGCGCCGGCGCAACTGGATGTGGTGCTCGACAAGCTGCCGGCCTGGAAGGTGCTGTCGCTGGGGATCCTCGACGGGCGTAACGTGTGGCGGGCCGATCCCGATCCCCTGCTGGCGCGGCTGCGTCCGGTGGCCGGACGCCTGGGTGATCGCCTGTGGCTCGCGCCGTCCTGTTCGCTGCTGCACGTGCCGCAGGATCTGGGGCGGGAGACGGGGCTGGACGCCGAGCTGCGGAACTGGCTGGCCTTCGCCCGGCAGAAGCTGGACGAGCTGCGGATCCTGCGCACCGCGCTGGATGCGGGCGAGGCGGCGGTGGCCGCCGAACTGACCGCGGCGCGCGCCGCGGCCAATGGCCGCCGTCATTCGGCCCGCATCCACCGCCCGGCGGTGGCCGAGCGGCTGGCGGCGGTCACCCCGGCGATGGCCTCCCGGCGCAGCCCCTTCGCCGTGCGCCATGCCCGCCAGCAGGCCTGGCTGAAGCTGCCGCCCTTGCCCACCACCACCATCGGCTCCTTTCCCCAGACCGCGGCCATCCGCGCCACCCGCCGCGACTGGCGGCGCGGGCAACTGGACGATGCCACCTATCGCCGGCGCATGCAGGCCGAGATCGCCGACGTGATTCGCCGCCAGGAGGCCCTGGGACTGGACGTGCTGGTGCACGGCGAGCCGGAGCGCAACGACATGGTGGAATACTTCGGCGAACAGCTCGGGGGCTTCGCCATCACCGAACACGGCTGGGTGCAGTCCTACGGCTCGCGCTGCGTGAAGCCGCCGATCCTGTACGGCGACGTGTTCCGCCCCGCGGCCATGACCGTGGACTGGATCCGCCATGCCCAGTCGCTGACCGAGCGGCCCGTGAAGGGCATGCTCACCGGCCCGGTGACGATCCTCAACTGGTCCTTCGTGCGTGACGATCAGCCGCGGCGGGAGACGGCCCGGCAGATCGCCCTGGCCCTGCGCGACGAGGTGCAGGATCTCGAGGCCGCGGGGATCCGGGTGATTCAGATCGACGAGGCGGCCCTGCGCGAGGGCCTGCCGCTGCGCCGGGGCGAATGGCAGGCCTATCTGGACTGGGCGGTGAACGCCTTCCGGCTCACCGCCGGCGGCGTGGACGACGGCACCCAGATCCACACCCACATGTGCTATGCCGACTTCCACGACATCCTGCCGGCCATCGCCGCCATGGATGCGGACGTGATCACCATCGAGACCGCCCGCTCCCACATGGAACTGCTGGAGGCGTTCCGCGACTTCGACTACCCCAATGCCATCGGTCCCGGGGTGTACGACATCCACTCGCCCAACGTGCCGACGGTGGAGGAAATCCATGCCCTGCTGCGCCGGGCCGCCGAACGGATCCCGCTGGAGCGGTTGTGGGTGAATCCCGACTGCGGCCTCAAGACCCGCGACTGGCCGGAGGTGGAAGCGGCGCTGGCGGCCATGGTGGCCGCGGCGCGGCGCATGCGGGAAGTGCAGATCTCAGGCGCGGCCTGAGGCGGCCCTGCCCACCTGCCGCCAGGCGCCCTCGCGCAGCCAGTCTCGCAGGGCGTCGGCGGGTTGGGGCCGGCTGAAGAGGTAGCCCTGCACCCGGTCGCAGCCCAGGGCACGCAGCCGTTCGAGGCCGAGCGGCTCTTCCACGCCCTCGGCCACCACCTGGTAATGGAGGTTGTGGCCCAGATCGATGATGGTGCGCACGATGGCCAGGTTGTTTTCCTCGGCCATGTCCATGACGAAGGACTTGTCGATCTTCAGTTCGTCGAAGGGCAGCTCGCGCAGATAGGCCAGGGAGGAGAAGCCGGTGCCGAAATCGTCGATGGCCAGGCGGATCCCCATGCCGTGCAGGCGGTTGAGCAGTTGCCGGGCGCGCTGCAGATCGTGCATCAGGGCGTTCTCGGTGATCTCCAGTTGCAGGCGGGTGGCGGGAAAATCGTGCTCCGCCAGCAGGGCGCCGATGGCGTCGGGCAGGGCGGTGTCCTGCAGGCACTGGGGCGAGAGGTTCAGGGACAGGATCAGATCCGGCGCCGGATCCTCCCGCAGGGCCTGTTGCAGCGACCAGACGGTGAGGGCATGGATGGTGCCGGTCTGTTCGGCCATGGGGATGAACTCGTCGGGCGCCACCCTGCCCAGCGCAGGATGCTGCCAGCGGGTCAGTACCTCGAGGGCCGCCGGCGCGCCCCGGCGCAAATCCAGCATGGGCTGGTAGTGCAAAAAGAGCTCTCCCTGTTCGATGGCGCTGCGCAACTCGCCCATCAGGCGCAGGCGGCGCACGCTGTGCGAGTCCTGCCCCGGATCGTAGAAGGCGAAGCCGCCGCTGCGCTTGGCCTGGTACATGGCCACGTCGGCATGCTGCAGCAGGGTGGCCGGATCCTCGCCGTGTTCCGGATACAGGGCGATGCCGATGCTGGCGCCGGCCTCGATGCGCACGCCCTCGATGTCGAAGGGCTGCTGCAACACCTGGTGGATGCGGCTGGCGCACACGGTGGCGCCGTGGCGATCGGTTTCCGGCAGCAGCATGGCGAATTCGTCGCCCCCCAGGCGGGCGATGGAGTCGTTCTCGCGCAGCGAGGCGCCGAGACGTTCTCCCACCTCTTGCAGCAGGCGGTCGCCGAAGTGATGGCCGAGCGTGTCGTTGACCTCCTTGAAGCGGTTGAGATCCATGAGGAACAGGGCGAAGGGCAGGCCATGGCGCTGGGCGGCGGAACGGGCCTGGCGCAGGCGGTCGAGCAGCAGGTTGCGGTTGGGCAGGCCGGTTAGCTCGTCGTGCAGGGCCTGATGCCGCAGGGCCTGGTTCTTTTCTTCCAGCCGCCGCGAGATTCGGGAAGAGAGAAACAGGGCCACCCACACGGCGATCCAGAGGATGGCGATCCCCGAGACGATCAGGCGGCTGCGCAGGGTGGAAGCGATGGGTGATTCGCCATAGGGTTCGAGGATCAGCAGTGCTGCCTGCGGCCTGTCGGGCAGAGGGGTTTGCACCCACAGATAGTCGCCGCCGGGGAAGTTCTCGTGTCCCGCTTGCGTGGTCGCCGGCAACGCGGTTGCTCCGTGCCGGGCGACGATGGCCCGCAACAGCGGTTCTTCGCTGCCGGGTTCGGCCGCGACGACCGGCGCATGGCCGCCTGCCTTCCACAGCAGGACGGTGTGCGAGGGAGCCAGTTGCTTGCGTAACCGTTCCAGCAGCCGAGGATCCGGCGCCTCCGTGGCCTCGGCGAGGCGGTCGGCAATTTCCGCTCCGAAATGGTTCAGCAGTTCCAGCCGCTTCTGCACGTCGGCGTTCTGGGTGAGCCAGTAGGCCAGCACCCCATACACCAGCAGGGCCAGCATGGTGACGCCCACCACGGCGCCCAGAAGCTGACTGGAAACCCGCATCGCTGGCCCGGCTCAGTCCTGCCGGGTGGCGCAGGTGCTGATTCCGGTCAGGGCATAGAGCGGACAGAAACGGACGAGGGCCACGACGAGGTTGATGACACCGAACGCGCCGAGAACGAAACGGCTGATCGGATCCGGGATCAGTTGGGCGTCGATGAAGCCCAGGTAGATCATGCTCAGGCTGAGAAGGATCCGGATGAATTGATCGAGGCGCCCGATGTTGGGAATGGCAAGACGTCTGCGCATGGCACTTCTCCGGCGGATCGGTGTGGTCAAGTGGCCGGTGGCAGGCGTTTGTTCTTGTGCTTGTTGCCCCCCACGAAACCGTGTTGGGCCACGGGGTCGGGGTGGCCGGGTATTGGCTTGTTGTTTGTAGGGACTATAGACGAGGGGCGAAGAAACCGTCAACCCGCCGGGGTTTTTGTGCCGCTGCTCTCTGCCATTGGTTATAGGCGGGCGAAGGCCCGCTCCGCTGCGTCCAGCGTGGCGCCGATGTGCTCGTCGGTGTGCGCGGCGGAGACGAAACCGGCCTCGAAGGCGGAGGGGGCCAGGTACACGCCTTCCTCGAGCATGGCGTGGAAGAAGCGTTTGAAGCGTTCCTGATCGCAGGCGGCCACCTCGTCGAAGCGGGTGATCCTTTCCTTCTCGGTGAAGAAGAAGCCGAACATTCCGCCCACTTCGTTGGTGGCAAGCGGAATGCCCTTCGCCTCGGCGCGCATGCGCAGCCCTTCGGCCAGGGCGGCGGTGCGATCGGCCAGGCGCGCGAAGAAGTCCGGTTCGCTGATGCGTTCCAGGGTCTTGAGGCCCGCGGCCATGGCCACCGGATTGCCTGACAGGGTGCCGGCCTGGTACACGGGGCCGAGCGGGGCGATCCGTTCCATGATGTCGCGCTTGCCGCCGAAGGCGCCCACCGGCATGCCGCCGCCGATCACCTTGCCCAGGGTGGTCAGATCGGGGGTGACGCCGTAGCGGCCCTGGGCGCCGTGCAGATCCACCCGGAAGCCGGTCATCACTTCGTCGAAGATCAGCACGCTGCCGTATTCGTCGCAGACCTCGCGCAGGGTCTCGAGGAAACCGGGCACCGGCGGCACGCAGTTCATGTTGCCGGCCACCGGTTCGACGATGATGGCGGCGATCTGCTCGCCCATCCGGCCGAACACCTCGCGCACCTGCTCGGCATCGTTGTAGGTGAGGGTGAGGGTGTGCTCGGCCAGGGCGGCGGGCACGCCGGGCGAGGTGGGCACGCCCAGGGTCAGGGCCCCGGAGCCGGCCTTGACCAGCAGCGAATCGGAATGGCCGTGGTAGCAGCCCTCGAACTTGACGATCTTGTCGCGTCCCGTGTAGCCACGGGCCAGGCGCAGGGCGCTCATGGTGGCCTCGGTGCCGGAACTGACCATGCGCACCAGCTCGATGGAGGGCACCAGTTCGCAGACCTTCTCTGCCATGCGGATCTCGAGTTCGGTGGGGGCGCCGAAGCTCAGCCCCTTCTCGGCGGCGGCCTTCACTGCCGCCAGCACCTCGTCGTCGGCATGGCCGAGGATCATCGGCCCCCAGGAGCCCACGTAGTCGATGTACTGCCGCCCGTCCACGTCCCACACGTAGGGGCCCTTGGCCTTCTCGAAGAACACCGGATCCCCGCCCACGCCCTTGAAGGCGCGCACCGGCGAATTCACGCCACCGGGAATGTACTGCTGGGCTTCAACGAACAGATCGTGCGAACGGGTCATGGCGGATCCTGTAGCAGGTTGGGTGGAAGGAACACGGAGGGCACGGAGACACGGAGTTCACGGAGTGTTGTATTTGGAATCGGACGTGTCGTCAGACTGCGGTTTGTGCGACGGAAAAAAACATCTCGGTGTTCTCCGTGTCTCCGTGCCCTCCGTGTTATTTCCAGACGGTCGATACGGTATATGCACGCGCGGCGGCGCGCACGTCGGCGGCGCCAAATATACCATGAATGACCGCCACCATATCCGCCCCCGCCTCGCGCAGGAGGGGCACGTGTTCGGGCAGGATGCCGCCGATGGCGCACAGGGGCAGGTCGAGTTCGGCGCGGGTCTGGCGCAGCACGGCCAGCCCGGCGGGCGGGGCGTCGGGCTTGGTGCGGGAGGGGAAGAAGCGGCCGAAGGCCACGTAGTCGGCGCCCTGGGCCTGGGCCTTGCGGGCCAGGCCGGGATCGGCGTGGCAGGTGATGCCGATGATGGCGTGTGGGCCGAGCAATGCCCGGGCGGCGTCGAGCCCCGTGTCGGACTGGCCGAGGTGCACGCCGTCGGCGCCGCAGGCCAGGGCCAGTTCGGGATCGTCGTTGACCAGGAACAGGGCGTCATGGCGCCGGCACAGATCGGCCAGGGCGGTGGCCTCGGCGCGCCGCCGGTGGGCATCGGCGCGCTTGTTGCGGTACTGCAGCAGCCGCGCGCCGCCTTCGAGGGCGGCCTCCGCCAGGGACAGCAGATCGTCGCCGCACAGGTCGGGATCGGTGATGGCGTACAGCCCGCGCAGGCGGGGATCGCGAATCATTCTTCCTCGCCGCGGGCCCAGAACAGGCGGTTGGGCAGGAATTGTCCCATGCCCAGGCGGTAGCCGTGACGCAGCGACTCCCAGGTGTATTCCTGGGCTTCGTGCACGGCGGTGAACACTTCCAGACCCTGGCCGAGCAGCCCGGCGATGGCGGCGGCCAGGGTGCAGCCGGAACCATGATAGGGATCGGGCAGGCGCTCCCAGGTGAAGGTTTCCAGCAGACGGTGGTTGCCGAACAGGCGGTTCTCCACGTGTTCCGAATCCTCGTGGGTGCCGGTCAGGAGCAGGAACTGGCAGCCGGTATCCAGCAGTTCCTGGCCGCAGGCCTCGAGGGTGTCGGCTTCCGGAGCCAGCCGGCGCGCTTCCTCGCTGTTGGGGGTGGCCACCGTGGCCAGGGGAAAGAGCAGTTCCTTCAGGGCCGCGCCCAGCGCGTCGGCGTCTTCACTCAGGGCGCCGCCGCCGCCGGCGGCGAGCACCGGATCGAGCACTACCGGCACGTCGGGATAGTCCACCAGGATCGAGTGGATGGCCTCGACGATGGCCACCTGCCCGGTCATGCCGATCTTGAACACCGAGACCGGCATGTCCTCGAGGATGGCGCGGGCCTGTTCCACCAGCAGTGCCGGTTCCACCGGCGAAAAGTCCAGCACCTGGCGGGTGTCCTGCACGGTGAGGGCGGTGGCCACGGGGGCGGCATGCCCGCCCATGCTGGCGATGGCCTCGATGTCGGCCTGCAGGCCGGCACCGCCGGTGCTGTCGAGGCCGGAGAAGCACATCACGACGGGAAGACTGGCGGTCTGGGGCATGGCGGGTCTGCCGTTGCGGGGTTGTACCGATTGTATCATTCCGCCGTGGGGCCCGGTCGGCCGAGGCGGGCGACGAAATCGGTCCTGGCCGACTGCTCCAGGGAACAGCTCCATTTGTAGGCCAGGTTCAGGGTTTCGGCCCGGGCATAGACCCCGTGGCCGCGCACCACGGCAATCACCGACTCGCGCAGGGCCTCGGCGACCCGCTGCGGCGCCTCGGCCACATAGCGCGCGTAGGGGATGTCGATGACCGGCACCCGGGGAAAATAGTATTGCCCCTCGAAGTCCACCGGCACGTAGTCGTCGTCGCCGGTGAGGGTCAGCCCCACCGTGTGCGGGCCATGGCTGTGCAGTACGGCGCCGGTGCCGGGCACCGCCCGGTACACGGCCAGGTGCAGGGGGGCGTCCAGCGAGGCGCCCTCGCCCGGCGTATCCAGGCTGCAGCGGACGAGCTGCTCGGGCGTCAGGGTGTCGGCGCAGGCGCCGGTGGGGGTGATCCACACCACGTCGCCGTCGCGCACCGAGGCATTGCCGCTGTGGGAGTCGTTCAGGCCGTACTGGCGCAGCCAGCGGTAATGGCGGATGAGTTCCTGTTTCGGATCCATGGGGAAAGCGCCGGAGTTGGGAGAAGGCGAATTTTATCACCCGTGGTCATGCGCCTATACATTTTTTCGCCGGGCGGCCGATAAGGGGGGCATGGCCGACACGCCCCTTGAAATCCGCCTGGTCCGGGATTACCGGGATCTGGTCTCGCTGCCCGAAGTGGCGCTGCGGGTCAATGAAATGGTGGACGATCCCGATTGCAGCGTGCATGCGCTGGGCAAGGTGATCAGTCAGGATCCGGCCCTGACCATGCGCCTGCTGGGCATCGCCAACAGCCCCTATTACGGCCTCGCCCGCAAGGTGGAGAACATCGGACAGGCCCTGACCCTGCTGGGCCTGCAGCAGGTGCGCAACCTGGTGCTGGCCTCGGCGGTCACCTCGGCCTTCGAGCGCATTCCCCAGGAACTCATCACCCTCAAGGACTTCTGGCGGCACAGCCTGTTCTGCGGCCTGGTGGCCCAGGCGCTGGGCGACCGCCGCGACAGCCGCTTCAGCACCCTGTTCACCGCCGGCCTGCTGCACGACGTGGGGCAACTCATCCTGTTTCACCGCTATCCCGAGCCGATGCGCCAGGTCATCCTGCAGCAGATCGAGGGGGGCGGGCCGCGGGACGTGGCCGAGGCCGAGCGCCGTTTCCTCGACACCGATCACTGCCGGGTGGGCGCGGCGCTGGCCCGCCAGTGGCGGCTGCCCGAACGCTACATCGCCGTGATCGCGCATCATCACGACGCCGGGGCGGCCGCGGCGGAACACCGCGCGGCCGTGGCCCTGGTCGAGATTGCCAACCGCATCGCCGAGCGTCATCTGCTGCCCGACGAGGCGGTGCTGGAAGATCTGCCGGTGGCCGACGCGGTCTGGGAATGGGCGGGCATCGCGCCAGCCGCGGTGCCCGAGGCCCTGGCCATGGCGCGGGAACAGATCGGCAGCCTGGAGCGGGCCTACTTCCTGGGTTAACAGCCTGTTATCGCCGTTCCGCTTTTTCCGCCGCACCATGGCGGGTCCGCTGGCGGTTGCGCTGCCGCTCGCGCAGGGTGCGCACGATCCAGATCCCGCTGCCGGAGAAGGCCAGCAGGAGCAGCAGCACCGCGGCGGCGTCCATCACGAAGACCCCGGCCGCGCCGAGGATCCGGCCGCTGTGCAGATCCAGGATCACCCGTTCCAGGCTCAGGCCCTGGCCGCGCCAGGCGCGCAGCAGCCGCGCGCGCAGGCCGGGGGGCAGTTCCCCGGCGGGGGCGCGTTGGATCGCGCTCCTGCCGATCTTCTGCCAGCCGAGCAGCTCCCCGTCGGCGACGAAGCTCCCCCGGGGCGTGTGCAGTTGCGGCCGCCCGTCGGGACTGCGGCCGAGGCCCTGCAGGGGCAGGGCGGGCAGGCTTTCGGCGCCGAGCCGCTCCACCACGTCGCCCTCCGGGGTCACCAGCAGCAGGGCCCGCTCCAGGGCGATCAGGATCAGCTCGCCGAAACGGCCGGCGCCGATCAGGCGGCCGTCCGCCGTCTCGCCCAGATCCCGCGTGTCCAGATAGAGCCGCCGCCCCCACTGGCTGACCCAGTGTTCTCCGGCGGCATGGGCCGGGACCTCGGCCGGGGCGCGAATGCCGTAGTGATCCAGCAGCCAGTCGCTGTGCACGTGCCGCGCGTCCAGGCGCAGGGCCTCGGTGTGGTTGAGCATCAGGCCGGTCACCGCCAGCAGGATCACGAACAGGGCGGCCGCCAGTCCCAGCCAGCGGTGCCAGACGTAGAACGACTTGAGCTTGAGCCGATGCCGGCGCCGTCGGTTCATGAGCTGGCTCTCTGCCGATCCAGGTAGAGGGCCACCCGGGCCAGCTTGGTCAGGGCGCGCACCGAGAGGGTGGCCCCCGAGATGCCGTCGATGGGCCGGTCGAGACGGTGGCCGGGCGCCAGGCCGGCCTGGTCGAACTGGCGGGTGAAGAAGGCGTGGCGCACCTCGTCACCCCGGCTTTCGCGGAAGATCAGCACCCGAATGCGGGTGATCCGGCCGTTTTCGATCACGATGCCCACGGTGATGGGTTTTTCCTTGCCGATCTCCTCCAGGATCCAGGCCGAGCGGCCGTCGCGTGCCCAGTAGCGCACCCGCAGGCGGTCGGGCCGGTGCTGCAGGATTTCGGTCACCACCTTGCGCTTCTCGCCGGTGAGCCAGATCACGGCCGGTTTCGGCGGATTGCCGTCGAAGGCTTCGGCCAGGAAGGCCTCGGGCGTCTGGTACACCCCCCGGGCCGAAAGCGTCGGGGCCAGGCCCAGCAGCAATAGGGGGAACAGCAGTTTTTTCACGTTCATGGTCGGCTCCAACGACAACGCCGGTCGCGCATTGTACGCGACCGGCGTGCGGTGTGGCTTGGCGGGCGGGCCTCAGAACATGTAGCCCACGCCCAGATTGATGCCGTCGTATTCGGCCGAACCGGCCGGCGTGGACTGATCCTGGTAGTCGAACTTCAGCACCACGTTCTCGTGCGGCCAGTAGTTGAAGCCGATGTCCCGCTGCGCGTAGGCGGTGTCGGTGCCGCTGTTGACCTGGTTGTCCCAGGTGCTGTAGCGGGCGAAGACACCGAACTTCGGCGTCACCTTCCAGGAGGGCTCCACGTACCAGCCGGTCTGCTTGTCGGCACCCACCGAGGCCGGACCACTGCCATCCAGGGACCAGGTGGCGTACACGCCCAGAAGCTGGAAGGGGCCGGTCTGCCAGGAGAAATGCCCCGAGAGCAGGGTGGCAGCGCCGGCGTTGGCATCGGTGCCCTGGGTGACGTCGGTCTGGCGCTGCACGGCGCCGCCCACCAGCAGGCCCGGCATGCCCACCCAGTTCAGGCGCGCGGTCATGGCCAGGTTGTCGGCCGGCGCGTTGCCCACCCCGGTGCGGCCCTTGCGCACGGCGTAATTGCTGGAACTGCTGGTCTTGAGGCCGGTGTGCACCAGCACGTCGTAGCTGAAGCCCTGGCCGAAGCGGCCGGTCAGCCCCGCGCCGCCCTCGCGCCAGGTGGTCGGGATGATGTACTTGTCCACGTTGTTGCGCTCTACGCCGTAGAAGGTGGGCGGCTCATGGGTCTCGTTGATGAAGCCCACCGGCACCAGCAGGATGCCGGCGCGGGCCGAGGTGCGGTCGTTCAGATCGAATTCCAGGAAGGCCTGTTCGATGGCCACTTCACCACCATTGGTTCCGCCAGAAGTGTCCTTGATGAAGGCGTGTTCCACCTCGAGCTCCGACCAGAAGCGGATCTTGTCGCTGAACTCGTGGCCCATGAACAGGATGAAGCGGTGGAAGTCCATCTCCTTCTTGTCGCCATCGGTGCTGCCGCTGTCCTTCTGCCTGAGGTTGTTGTAGTGCATCTCGCCGTAGGCGCCGACGATGGTCGAGCCGGCGCTGCCGTGGATGCCGAAGGTGCGGTCGCGCATGCTGCCGGAAGTGGGGATGGCGTGATCGTGGGGACCGGCCTCGGTGGTGCCGGCTGGCTGGCCGGCCCGGCCGGATTCCAGCAGCTCGGCGGTGGCGTCCAGCCGCTCGAGGATTTCCCTGTTCTGGGCCTTGAGGCGTTCCACCTCGGCCTTGAGATCGGTGTCTGCCTGGGCGGCCAGCGGGCTGGCCAGCATCAGGGACAGGGCCAGGGCGATGGGGGTCTTGCGCGTTTTCATGTCGTGCAACTCTCCGCGGTTTTGTAGGTTGTCAGAAATGTCGGTGCGGAGAAATATATCGAAAAACATATCTAAATGCAAATCATTATCGTTTAGAAAATGTCTTGATTGTATGTTTGTGTTTTCTGGTGTTTTTTATGGAAGTAAGTGCTTACGTTTGTGGTTGGGATGCGCTGATTCGTCAGCGAACCCAACGGCTGGCTTTCAACAGCCTGCTAGATCGGCCGCACCACCGCCAGGATCACGATGGCGAACAGGAACAGGACCGGGATTTCGTTGAAGATCCGGTAGAACACATGGGAGCGGGCATTGCGCCCGGCAGCGAATTCGCGCACCAGGTGCCCGCAATAGAAGTGGTAGCCCATCAGCAGGCCCACCAGCAGCAGCTTGGCGTGCAGCCAGCCCTGCTGGCGGAACCAGGCCAGGCCGTAGGCCGCGATCAGCGCCAGCCCGAAGCCGATCATCAGCCACATGATGGGCGTCACGAAGCGGTAGAGCTTGCGCTCCATCATCGCCAGGGTCCGGCGGGTGGCGGCGTCCTCGCTCATGGCGTGATACACGAACAGCCGGGGCAGGTAGAACAGGCCGGCGAACCAGGCGACCATGAAAGCGATGTGCAGGGCCTTGAGCCAGAGCATGGGGTTCTCCTCGGTTTCAGCCGGGTTGCCGCCGCAGGTAGGCCTCGGCCAGGGCCCGGTAGATGGGGCGCGGGCAGACCAGGTGCGAGACCCCCTGGGCGATGAAGGCCGTGGCCATCAGGGGCAGCAGCATGTGGGAATTGTCGGTCATCTCCATGACGATGACGAAGGCGGTGATGGGCGTCTGCACCACGCCGGTGAAATAGCCCACCATGCCCAGCAGCACGATGGCGCCGAAGGGCACACCGGGAAACAGGCCGGCCAGATCGGCGCCGAGCCCGGCGCCCACCGACAGGGAGGGCGCGAAGATGCCGCCGGGGATGCCGCTCAGATAGGAGACGGTGGTGGCCAGCAGCTTGAGCAGGGGAAAGGCCGCATTGGCTTCCTCGCCGGTCTCGATCAGGTGCCGGGCCTCGTCATAACCGGTGCCGTAGGTCATGCCCCCCGAGAGATAGCCGAGGCCGCTGAGCAGCAGGCCGCAGCCGAAGGCCAGCAGCACGGGATGGCGCCGGGCGAGCGGGGCGATGCGCCGGGTCCCCTCGATCAGGGAAGTGGCGAACAGCCCGCCCAGCAGGCCACCGAGCAGGCCGCAGACGGGCACCGCCAGCCAGGCCAGGGGCGCGAGGGGCAGGGCCGCGCCGGTGGAGCCGAAATAGGTATAACTGCCGAGGATCGCCAGGGCCGTGAGACCGGCCAGCACCACGCTCACCACCAGGGTGCCGGTGGTGCGGTGTTCGTAGGACTGGCTCATCTCCTCGATGGCGAACAGCACTCCGGCCAGCGGCGTGTTGAAGGCCGCGGCGATGCCCGCCGCGCCGCCGGCGAGGATCAGCGAACGGTTCATGTCCTTGCCGCGAAAGGGCGCGATCCGCCGCAGGGAATGCATGATGGCGGCGCCCACGTGCACCGTGGGGCCCTCGCGGCCGATGGAGGCGCCACTGGCCAGGCCCAGCGTGGTCAGCAGGATCTTGCCGAAGGCCACCTTCAGCGACAGTACCCGGGCGCGCACTTCGTGGCTGGGCACCGAGATGGCGGCGATGGCCTGGGGAATGCCGCTGCCCTCGGTGCCGGTGAAGACCTTGCGGGTCAGCCAGGCGATGGCGGCCAGGGCCAGCGGGGTGAGGGCATAGGCCAGCCAGGGTTGCTCGGCATGCAGGGCGCGGAAGCGTTCGTCCGCGAAGCGGGCCAGCAGGGCAAAGGCCGCCGCCAGTGCGCCCACGGCCAGCGCGCCGCCCCAGAACACCAGCCGCAGTTGCCAGGAACGGCGCGAGAACAGGCGGCGATGGGTGCGGCGGAGATGGCGGCGGTACATGGCGGGCAAGTGTAGCACGGGGCGCCTCGCCTCCCCGGCACGGCAAGAGGCGTGCCAATGGCCGGAAAAAAAGGCCTTGACCCTGCGGGGGCATGCCGGTAATTTTGACTTCGCGCAGGGGGTAACCATCCGCCAACACACCACAACAACAAGCATAACGACAACTTTCGAGACAAGCGGCTGCGGCCGCTTTTTTCTTGTCTGCAGCCGGCCCGGCGGCCGGTTTCGTGAACGTGGTTGAAAAATCCCGCCTTTCCGATTGTTTCGCCAGCATTTATCATGTGCCGTTCAGGTACAGACACCACAGCGGGAAGGGCACATGATTCAGGCAGCGATCGTTGGCGGCACCGGATACACGGGCGTGGAGCTGTTGCGTCTGCTGGCCGCCCATCCGGGCGTGATCCTGCGTGCCATCACCTCCCGCTCCGAGGCCGGTACCCCGGTCGCCGACATGTTTCCCAATCTGCGCGGCCACGTGGATCTGCGCTTCAGCGATCCCGACGAGGCCGATCTGACCGCCTGCGACGTGGTGTTCTTCGCCACCCCCAACGGCGTGGCCATGCAGCATGCGCCGGCGCTGGTCGAGGCCGGGGTCAGGGTCATCGATCTGGCCGCGGACTTCCGGCTGCGGGATCCGGCCGAATGGGAACAGTGGTACGGCATGCCTCATGCCTGCCCCGAGCTGCTCGCCGAGGCGGTCTACGGCCTGCCCGAGGTCAATCGCGAGGCGATCCGCCAGGCGCGGGTGATCGCCAATCCCGGCTGCTATCCCACCGCCGTGCAGCTGGCCTTCCTGCCCTTGCTGGAAAAGGGGCTGGTCCGGCCGCAGGGCCTGGTGGCCGACTGCAAGTCGGGCGTCTCCGGGGCCGGGCGCAAGGCCAGCGTCACCACCCTGCTGGGGGAGGCGAGCGAGAACTTCCAGGCCTATGCCGTGGCCGGCCACCGCCATCTGCCGGAGATCCGCCAGGGCCTGCGGGTGGCCACGGATCAGCCGGTGGAACTGACCTTCGTGCCCCATCTGACGCCGATGATCCGCGGCATTCACGCCACCTGCTATGCCACCCTGGCCGGCGAGGCCGGGGATCTGCAGGCCCTCTACGCGAGCCGTTACGCCGACGAACCCTTCGTGGACGTACTGCCGGCGGGCAGCCACCCCCAGACCCGCAGCGTGCGTGGCGCCAACACCTGCCGGATCGCCGTGCACCGCCCCCAGGGCGGCGACACGGTGGTGGTGCTCTCGGTGATTGACAATCTGGTCAAGGGTGCCGCGGGCCAGGCGGTGCAGAACCTGAACATCCTGTTCGGCTTCGACGAGCATGCCGGCATCGACGGCATCGCCCTGCTGCCCTGACCCATGCACCTCAAGGTCAAGCCCCATCATCCCTGGAAGACCCGGCTGTTCGTCGCCTTCGGGATCGTGGCCCTGGCGGTCGGCGGCTGGAGCCTCTACGACTATGGCCGTTACATGGCCGGCTACGACAGCGCCGAATCGGGCCGCGAGATCGTGCAACTGCTGGCCAGCGTGGACGCCCTGAACGCCGAGATCGAGACGCTGCGCGAGCAGAAGGCCCAGCTCGAACGGGCCGCGCAGATCGAGCGCCAGGCCTACGAGGAGCAGGATGCGACCCTCAAGGCCCTGCAGGCCGAAATCCTCGAGCTGAAGGAGGAACTGGCCTTCTACCGGGGCATCGTCTCGCCCCGGGAGGCCTCCCGGGGCCTGCGCCTGCAGAGCTTCACCCTGGAGCCCAACGGACCCCGCAGCTGGCGCTACAAGGTGGTGCTCACCCAGGTGCTGAAGAATGACAGGCTGGCGAGGGGCGCGGTAAGATTGCGGGTGGAAGGCCTGCAGGGCGGCCAGCCCCGCAGTCTGGAACTGCCTGCCCTGACCGAGAAGCCGGTCAAGGAATTGCCGTACCGGTTCAAGTACTTTCAGAACCTCGAGGGGGATCTGATCCTGCCCGACGGCTTCACCCCCCTGCGGATCACCGTGCGCATCCTGCCGCGGGGCCGCCGCAAGGATGCCATCGAAAAGACCATCGACTGGCCGACACAGGAGAAACCAGACCATGTGGGGTAAATCCCGGAAACCCAAGCAGACGGCGCACATCGATTCCCTGATCGGACAGAACACCCGGATCCAGGGCGACGTCATCTTCAGCGGTGGCCTGCACGTGGACGGCACCGTGCAGGGCAGCGTGATCGCCGCCGAGGGCGAAGACTCGGTGCTGACCCTCAGCGAGCGGGGCACCATTGAAGGCGAGGTGAAAGTCCCCAATGTGGTCATCAATGGCCGCGTGATCGGCGACGTGCACGCCAGCGGCCACGTGGAACTGGCCGCCCAGGCCCGGATCCAGGGCAACGTGTACTACAGCCTGATCGAGATGGCCATGGGCGCCGAGGTCAACGGCAACCTGGTCCATCGGGCCGACGAGACCGTGGTGCCCCTGAAGAACACCGATTCGGACGGGGAACCGGCGGCCAGCGAAAGTTGACCAAAACACTAGGTTATTGTTATCCTGTGCCCGGCACAGCACCGATCCGTGGAGTAGTGACATGAGTACCGAAACCGAAAGTCCCCTGACCTTTACCGACAGCGCCGCGCAGAAGGTCCGCCAGCTCATCGAGGAAGAGGGCAACGACAACCTCAAGCTGCGGGTGTTCGTCACCGGCGGCGGCTGCTCCGGCTTCCAGTACGGCTTCACCTTCGACGAGAACGAGCAGGAAGGCGACACCAAGGTCGAGAACGGCGGCGTGACCCTGCTGATCGACCCCATGAGTTTTCAATACCTTAGCGGCGCCGAGATCGACTACAAGGAAGATCTCTCCGGCTCCCAGTTCGTGATCCGCAATCCCAACGCCACCACCACCTGTGGCTGCGGCTCCTCGTTTTCTGTCTGATCCCCGACTTTTCGAGTAAACTTTGCCCTGCCGGGGCGCGGCGCGAGCCGCGGCCCGGTGTTTCGTTTTCTGCGCGGCGGACAAGGGAACCGCCCGCCTGCCCGCCTTCCGCCGCCGGAAGGCCGAACCGACGGGAGTGAAGGACATGAGCGAGTATCTGCCCGGCCTGGCCGGGGTGCCGGCCACCAAATCCAACATCTCCGACATCGACGGCGAGAAGGGCATCCTGTCCTATCGCGGCTACCGCATCGAGGAGCTGGCCGAGCACAGCACCTTCGAGGAAACCGCCCTGCTGCTGCTCGACGGCCGCCTGCCCAACGAGCAGGAGCTGGCCGAATTCCGCCGTCAGCTGGTCGAGAACCGGCGCATCAAGTTCCACACCCGGGGCCTGATGAAGAACCTGCCGGCCAGCGGCCATCCCATGGAAATGCTCCAGACGGTGGTCTCCTCCCTGGCCATGTTCTATCCGGGCAGCGACTGCCTCACCGGCGCCGACACCTGCAACGATCTCGACTACATCCACAACACCACCGTCAAGATCCTGGCCCGCATGGGGCCCATCGTGGCCATGTGGGAGCACATTCGCGGCGGTTACGATCCGGTGCCGCCGCGTGACGATCTCTCCTATGCCGAAAACTTCCTCTGGATGTTCACCGGCCGCGAGCCCGACCCGTTGCTGGCGCGGATCATGGACGTGTGCCTGATCCTGCACGCCGAGCACACCATCAACGCCTCCACCTTCGCGGTGCTGGTCAACGCCTCCACCCTGGCCAACCCCTACAGCGTGATCGCCGCGGCCATCGGCGCGCTCTCCGGCCCCCTGCATGGCGGGGCCAACCAGAAGGTGCTGCAGATGCTCGAGGAAATCGGCACGCCCGAGCGGGCCGAGGAATACGTGGACCGGCGCCTGGCCGAGAAGAAGGTGATCTGGGGCATGGGCCACCGCGAATACAAGACCAAGGACCCCCGCGCCATCATCCTGCAGAAGCTGATGGACAAGTTCATCGAAGCCCGCGGCGGCGACGTGAATCCCCTGTTCGAGGTGGCCAAGGCGGTGGAAAAGGTCTGCGAGGATCGCCTGGCGAAGAAGGGCGTCTATGCCAACGTCGATTTCTACTCCGGCCTGCTCTACTCGGAAATGGGCATCCCCTCCGATCAGTTCACCACCATCTTCGCCATCGCCCGCACCGCCGGCTGGCTCGCCCACTGGCGCGAACAGCTCGCCGACAACCGGATCTTCCGCCCCACCCAGATCTACACCGGCGAACCCCTGCGCCCCTACGTGCCCATCGACCGGCGCTGACCGGTTGCCGAAAAATGCGGTTCTTGGGTTGGCCAAAGCTGAGTTCCAAATATCAGAGCATGGTTCATTATGCGCACTGAGACCTCGGTCCCAGAGGGCGGTATTGGAATCGGGCACGCTTGCCTAAGTGGTCCGCTATTGGGCGCTTCTGTTTAGCGGCGCCGGCGAAACGCTTGCCCAAGGCCTTCAGGGCGGCGCAGCAGAAACGGAAAAGGGGCCGCAGGGCCCCTTTTTCGATCCACGTTCCACCGCTACCCTCAGGCGGCTTCGCGCTGATTCCGGTAACGTTCCCAGAAGAACAGGCCGGCGATCATTGCGATCACCAGGCTCTGCCCGAGGATGGTCTGCACGGTGGGATAGAAGCCCACCCAGTCGAAGGTGGGCAGGTTGAGGTGTCTTGCGTCGATGTAGCCGGCTTCCTGCAGGGCGGCGATGCCGTGGCCGGTGAAGATGATGGCCAGGATGAACAGGATGAAGGCATTGACGTTGAAGAACAGCCGCAGCGGCAGGCGCAGGCTGGTCTTGAGGATGGTCCAGGCCAGCACCAGCAGCAGTCCCACGCCCGTCAGCAGTCCCCACCAGAGCATGCGTTCGCCTTCGCCGGGGGCGGTCTGCTGGTTCAGGGCTTCGAGGAACAGCACCGTCTCGAACACCTCCCGGTAGACGGCCAGGAAGGCGATGCCGGTCAGGGCCCAGAGGGTCCGGCCCTGCAGGGCGCCGTGGATCTTCTCCTGCAGGAAACGCTGCCAGCTCCGCGCGTGGGTCTTGGAGTGGAGCCAGAAGCCCACGTAGAGCAGGATGGCCGTGGCCAGCAGCGCGGTCACCCCTTCGGTCACCTCCCGGCTGGCGCCGCTGATGGCCACCACATAGCGGGAGAACCACCAGGTCACCCCGCCCAGGGCCAGGGCGCTCACCCAGCCCATGTGCACCCAGGGCAGCACGTCGCGCCGATCGGCCTTGATCAGCAGGGCGATGATGGCGGCCAGCACCAGCAGGGCCTCCAGACCCTCGCGCAGCAGGATCACCAGGGCGCTGGCGAAGGTCATGGCCGGGGTCAGGGCGGTGCCGGTGAGCAGTTCCCGGGCCTCGTCCAGCAGGCGGCTCACGTCGGCATGGCGGGCCCGGACCTCGTCGAGAGGGGCATGGGCCTTGATGGCCGCCCGGTAGGCGGACATGGTGCGCTCCACGTCGCTGACGATCTTCGCGTCGAGGTTGCGCAGCCCGGCTTCCACCGCCTCGAAACCGTCCAGATAGGCGGACACGGCAATCCGATAGGCATCTTCCACCCGTCCCGCCGCGTAGGCGCTCAGGCTCTTGTCCAGCAGCACCTGGGCCTTGTTCAGGGCGCTGGCGCCGCCGCCCAGCACTTCCGGATGGCGGCGCAGCCAGGCCAGCAGGGCCACGCCGTCCTCGCCGGCCTGCTCGCGGGCTTGCGCCGGCGTCAGGCGGGCCAGGGCACCCAGGTTGGGTATCAGATCGGTGAGTTTGCCGGCCTCGAAGAGCGCCTTGCCGCGGGCGCTCTCCTCCGCCGTGAAGGGCAGGCTGCCCACGTGGAAGGCCAGGGCCCAGCGATCGGCGCTGGTCAGTTCGGTGAAGGCCCGCATGCCGGTGCCGTTCACGCCGAGGGTGATGGTGTTGTACAGACCGTAGAGGCTGCGCACGAACTGGCGCTCCCGGTCGTGGAAATCATTGGGCGGCGGTTCCAGCCCCCGGCCGGCCGGGCCGTCCCCGCGGCCCTCGGCGCCGTGGCAGGACGCGCAGTGGGCCTGGTAGAGCGCGGCCCCCTTGGCCAGCGAGGGCGGCCGGCGCGGTGCGGTGGCGGTGCCGGTCAGGGCGATCACCTTCTGCTGCATGCGTTCGGTGATCCCGGCGATCTTCTCGCCCGGCGCCTTCGCCTCGATGGCGGCGATCAGCGCCTGGCCGAGGCCGGCCAGTTCCAGGCGCAGCTCGCCTTCCGGCAGCTGCTCGATCAGCGCCGGCACCCGCTGCGCGAACTCCACCTGCTCCCGGTATTCGTCGGGATTGACGATCCGCCCCGCCTGCACGGTGCCCGGATAGTCCACCCCGATGTAGTCCAGCAGATGGATCAGCTCCGCCGCCGGATCCTTGCGCGGTTCCGCCTGCAGGGCGAAGGTTGGCAACAACAGCAGAAGAAGGAGAACGAGCGACTTGGAACGTGACAGCATGAGCGGTACCGGCAGGTTGAATGTCTCTAAATGAGAATGATTGTATTTTGTATTTGTGGTGATTGCAAGTCGCAAACCCCCCACAGGCTGTCGACATCGGCGTTTCTCGACAGCCTGTGGGGGGGTTATGAGAAGTCGATGCCAGGATAGATGGCGCCGAGACAGGCTGGCCGCCCGGCGCCGGTGACCGAGGGCAGATTGCCCGGCCGCCCTTCCAGCGTCTGCCGGGCCAGCCAGGCGAAGGCCACGGCCTCGACCCAGTCGGGGTCGAGGCCGTGGCGGGCGGTGGATTCCACGGGGAGGCCGGGCAGCAGGGCCTGCAGGCGCTGCATGAGCCGGGTGTTGTGCACGCCGCCGCCGCAGACCAGCAGGCGCCCGGCATCGGGCGCGTGTGCCTCGAGGGCGTCGCGGATGGAGGCGGCGGTCAGTTCCAGAAAGGTGGCCATCACGTCGGCTGCCGGCAGTTCGTCGAGCTTTGGCCATTGTCGGGCGGCCCAGTCCAGATGGAAGTGATCGCGGCCGGTGCTCTTGGGCGGCGGCGCCCCGAAATAGGCATCGGCGAGCAGGGCGGCAAGCAGCTGGGGATGGACCTGTCCGCTGGCGGCCCACTGGCCTTCGGCGTCGTGGGGCCGGTTCCGGTGGCGGGCGATCCAGGCGTCCATGAGGGCGTTGCCGGGGCCGGTGTCGAAGCCCTGCACGGGGGCGTCGGGATCGGCGGGCAGCAGGGTCAGGTTGGCGATGCCGCCGAGGTTGAGGATCACCCGGGATTCGGCAGGATGGCGGAACACGGCCGCGTGGAAGGCGGGCACCAGCGGTGCGCCCTGGCCGCCGGCGGCCATGTCCCGGCGGCGGAAGTCGGCCACGGTGGTGATGCCGGTGCGCTCGGCGACGATGTTCGGATCGCCGATCTGCAGACTGGTGGGCGTTTCGCCGCCGGGCCGGTGGCGCAGGGTCTGGCCATGGCTGCCGATGGCGCGCACGGCCGCGGCCTCGGTGCCGGCCTTCGCCAGCAGGTCCTGAACCGCCCTGGCCAGTTCCCGGCCCATGCGCACGTCCGCCGCGCCCATGCGCGCCAGTTCGTTCTCGCCGGGGCAGGTGAGGGCGGCCATCTCCCGACGCAGATCCGCCGGCAGCGGGTGCCGGTGGCAGGCCAGCAGTTCCGGGGGGGCCGTTTCCTCGAGGCGCACCAGCACGGCGTCGATGCCGTCGAGACTGGTCCCGCTCATCAGGCCGATGAACAGATCGCCAGGCTTGCCCATCAGGGTTGACGCAGGGCGAGGCGGGTGCGGTTGTACAGGTCGAGCTGGCTCAGCAGGCCTGCGGTCTTGCGCCGGAAATCCTCCAGATAGGCGCGGCGGATGGGCGCGGCGTCGGGCAGCTTGACGGTCAGCGGATTGCGATGCACGCCGTTGACGCGGAATTCGTAATGGAGGTGCGGGCCGGTGGCCCGGCCGGAGCTGCCGACGAAGCCGATGATCTGTCCCTGGCGGACCCGCGAGCCGACCCGCAGGCCCTTCTTGAAGGCCGACATGTGGGCGTAGAGGGTGCTGTAGCGGCCGCCATGCTGGATGATGATCACCCGTCCATAACCGCCCTTCCGCCCCCGGAAGACGATCCGGCCGTCACCGGCGGCCTTGATGGGGGTGCCGCGCCGGGCGGCGTAATCGACCCCCTTGTGCATCTTCATGCGGTTGAGCACCGGGTGATGCCGGCGGCCGAAACGGGAGCTGATCCGGCGGAAGTCCACGGGCGTGCGCAGGAAGGCCTTGCGCATGGAATGGCCGTCCGGCGTGTAGTAGTCGCTGTGGCCCCGGGCGTCGGTGTAGCGCACGGCGCGATAGGTGTGGCCGCGGGTGGTGAATTCGGCCGCCACGATGGGGCCGTTGCGGATCTTCTCCCCCTGCAGGTACTGCTCCTCGTAGAGCAGCGAGAAGCGGTCGCCCTGACGGATGTCCATGGCGAAGTCGATGTCCCAGCCGAAGATGCCCACCAGTTCCATGATCAGCGCATCGCTCAGGCCGGCGTTTTTGCCGGCTTCGAACAGGGAGCTTTCGATCTTGCCGGCGGCATAGGCCAGCCGCGCCTCGAGCGGATGCTGCACATGGCGTGCGGTGAACCCCCCGTCCTTGCGGGTGACGACCAGCGATTCGAGCCGGCTGATCACGTATTCCATGGCCTGCAGGCGCCCCTGTTCGTCCATTCGGAAGCGGAAGGCCTGGCCGGGCTGGAGATGGCGCAGGGCCCCGGTCAGCGGCCCCAGCTGCACGATGCGGTGCAGGTCGGCCGGATCCAGGCCTTCCCGGCGGAAGATCCGGGCCAGGCTGTCGCCCCGGCGAACCGTGACGCGGTGCCAGGGGGAGGAGGGCGCCTCGGGCGGGGCGGCGGCGGGTTCGCTGGCCGCCGGAGCGGGGGCGAGGGTGGCGACCGTCGGGGGCGTCTCCGCTTGCAGGGCCGGAAATTCCAGGGGAACGGTGATCCGCTGGGGCTGCTGGTCGGGGGCGGCCGAAGCGGGATTGCGGGTGGCCTCGGCGTCGGCGGAGACGAACACCAGCACCGTGGCCAGGGTGGTCATGACACTGGCCAGCAGCAGGGTATGCAGGCCCGTCCAGCGCAGTCGGCGACGGGGAGCCGGTTCCAGCAGCGACTTGTAGTCCCTTGTGAAGAAGGAATTATAATCCACGGAATTTATTGATTTTTTGTTTCCACCCGAAGATAGCCCGAAACGCCGGCGCGGTCAATCGACAGGATACCGTTTTCCCGCCCGCCGGGATACTGCGGCTCCCTGCCCCGCGGGGCGGGCAGGGGGTATGCTAATCTACGCGCCTTTTTGGGAACGAGGAGCTGAGCAAGATGTCCGTGGCCGAGGCACTGGAACAGATCAAGCGGGGTACCGAGGAGATTCTGGTCGAGTCGGAGCTGGTGGAACGCCTGCAGAGCGGCCGACCCCTGCGGGTGAAGGCCGGCTTCGACCCCACTGCGCCCGATCTGCACCTGGGCCACACGGTGCTCATCAACAAGCTGCGCACCTTCCAGGACCTGGGCCACGAGGTGTTGTTCCTGATCGGCGATTTCACCGGGATGATCGGCGATCCCACCGGCAAGAGCGCCACCCGTCCGCCCCTGACCCGCGACGAGGTGATCGAGAACGCCCGCACCTACGAGCAGCAGATCTTCAAGATCCTCGACCCGGAAAAGACCCTGGTGATGTTCAATTCCAGCTGGATGAACGAGATGGACTCGGCCGGCCTGATCCAGCTCGCCGCCCGGTACACCGTGGCTCGCATGCTCGAGCGGGACGACTTCGCCAAGCGCTACCAGTCCGGCCAGCCCATCGCCATCCACGAATTCCTCTATCCGCTCATCCAGGGATACGACTCGGTGGCCATGAAGGCCGACGTGGAGCTGGGCGGCACCGATCAGAAGTTCAACCTGCTGGTGGGCCGGGAGCTGCAGAAGCAGTACGGGCAGCCGCCCCAGGTGGTGATCACCGTGCCGATCCTCGAGGGCCTGGACGGCGTGCAGAAGATGTCCAAGTCCCTGGGCAACTACATCGGCATCGACGAGCCTGCCGACGAGATGTTCGGCAAGATCATGTCCATCTCCGACGATCTCATGTGGCGCTGGTTCGAACTGCTGAGCTTCCGGCCCCTGAGCGAGATCGAAAAACTGCGCCAGGAGGTGGCCGAGGGCCGCAACCCCCGTGACGTGAAGTTCCTGCTCGGCGAGGAGATCGTGGCCCGTTTCCACTCCCCCGAGGCGGCGCGCAAGGCCCGCGAGAACTTCATCGCCCGCTTTCAGAAGGGCGCCATGCCCGACGAGATGCCGGAGGTGACGCTCACCGCCGGCGCCGAGGGCCTGCCCATCGCCAACCTGTTGCGCGAGGCGGGGCTGGTCCAGAGTACTTCCGAAGCCCTGCGCATGATCCGCCAGGGGGCGGTGCGCATCGACGGGGAGAAGATCGAAGACACGAAACGGCGCCTGCCGTCAGGCGAGACCCACGTCTTCCAGGTGGGCAAGCGCCGCTTCGCACGGGTGAAGCTGACCTGAGCGCCGCGGAAATGGGCTATCCTTGGAAGCAGACCCGCCCCCCGGTCATGCCGCGAGTAACGGATGCCACGCCAATCCGCTGAAAGGTTCCGCCTCGACGGCGCCACGTTCCGGCGCCGTTTCTTCCTGCTGATTCTTCTCACCTGGCTGATCCCGCCGGTTTTCGGCCTGCTGTTCATCCTCTATCTGGGCATTCTCACGCCCGGCCAGCTCCTGGCCCTGCTGGGTCATCCCCTGGAGCCGGTGTTCATCCTCGGCTGGCTGTTCTTCGCCCTGTGGTACTTCCCGCGCCGCATCCGGCCCTTTGTGGACTATCTCGATCAGCCCGCGCCGGCGCGCATCGACGCCGCCCGGCACAGCCTGCGGCGTTTTGCCTGGCGCTACTGGAGCCTGTTCCTGCTCTATCTGCTGCTGGCGCCGGGGTCGGTGATCCTCGGCACCTGGCTGAGCACCGGCTATCTGGCGCCGCCCATCGACTGGTTCCGCATCCACCTGGTGGCCCTGATCGTCTCGATCATCGTCGGCCTGCCCATTTTCTTCCTGATCCTCGATCTCTTCGGCCGGGCCCTGGATGCGCTGCCTCTGCAGCGGCCGCTGGTGACCATCCGCACCAAGGTCTTCCTGATCGGGGCCCTCGTGCCGCTGCTGATCGACACCATCCTGGTCCAGTACTACTGGACCCGCACCGGTTTCTTCACCCTGGAAACCTTCGCCGTATGGCTGAGCCTGGAACTGCTGGCGGTGGGCGGCAGCCTGATCTTCGTGCGCAGTTTCGGCCAGTCGCTCCAGCCCCTGCAGGCGGTGATCGCCGGCGGCCCCGACGTGCCGGCCCCCGGCGCCCGCCTGCGGCCCCGCTCCACCGACGAGCTGGGCGTGCTGACCGAGGGCTACCGCCAGCTCCTCGAGGCCCTGCGGGTGCGCAATGCCGTGCTCGACGTCTCCAACCGCCTGCTGCGCTGTGCCGGCCGCGCGCGGGCCCTGCCGGCGCTGCTCGAGACCATCGTCGGCCTGGCCGACGAGGCCATTCCCGGCGACATGGTGTTCCTGATCCTCAAGGATCCGCAGCGCGAGGAACTGGTGGGCGTGATCCAGAGCGGCGCGCCTTACGCGCCGGAAGGCCATTTCCGGCTCGCGCTTGACGAGACCTCCGTGGCAGTCAGCGTCTACCACGACGGCCAGACCCTGGCGCTGGACGACGTGGCCCGGGATCCCCGGGTCAGCCCGCGCATGCGCGAGCAGTTCCGGGTCTGCTCGGCCTTGGCCACCCCGCTGCAGGTGGACGAAGAACGGCTGGGCGTGCTGATGAGCATCTGCCGCGAGCGTTGCCATCACTACACGGCCGAGGAGATCCTGCTGTTCGAGAACATGGCCCGCGAGGCGGCCATCGCCATCCATACCCAGCGGCTGGAAGAGCGGCGCCAGGCGGCCCAGCGCGCACTCGAGGACTACCGCGACCGGCTCGAGGAACAGGTCGCGTGGCGCACGGCCGAACTGACCCGGGCCAACCGGGAACTGGCTTCCTTCAGCTATACCGTCTCCCACGATCTGCGCTCCCCCCTGCGGGCCATCGACGGTTTCAGCCACGCCCTGCTCGAGGAGTACGGCGAACGTCTCGATGCCACCGGGCGCGAATACCTGGAACGGGTGCGTCACGCCGCCCAGCGCATGGGCGACCTCATCGACGCCCTGCTCAAGCTCTCGAAACTGTCCCGCAGCGAACTGCACTGGCAGACGGTGGATCTCTCCGCCCTGGCCGGCGAGATCGCCGCCGAGCTGGGGCGCCGGGATCCGCAGCGCCAGGTGGAATGGATCATCGAACCGGATCTGCAGGCCGAGGCCGATCCCGGCCTGCTGCGGGCCGTGCTGGAAAACCTGCTGGGCAATGCCTGGAAGTACACCGCCCGGACACCGAATCCCCGGATCCGCTTCGCGGCGGAGCCCTGCAAGGACGGCCCGGCCTGGTGCGTCAGCGACAACGGGGCCGGATTCGACATGGCCCATGCCGGCAAGCTCTTCGAGCCTTTCCAGCGCCTGCACACCGAGGCCGAGTTTCCGGGGTCGGGCATCGGACTGGCCACGGTGCAGCGCATCATCCAGCGCCACAACGGACGGATCTGGGCCCAGTCGGCGCCGGGCGAGGGCGCGCGCTTCTGCTTCACTCTCGGCGCGCCGGTGCAAGACGCAGACGAAAACGGCATTAAACCCTATAATTAGTGCCATTTAACGTGCGGAAAAACGTCGTTTTCCCTTCGCGGTTAAATGTTTCCGGCGCCGGGTCGATAGACTCTCTACCCGGGCCACGGTCGACGTTGAAGCATGTCGAATGTTAAAACTGGCCCAGCCGCTCGCCGTGCGGCGAGGAATTGGCTAGGCTGAGAAGATCGGTTCCCGCCGTTGGCGGGCAGCTCACACCGGGGAGGAATGATGGCATTCAAGAAGAAAATGATACTGCTGGTCGAGGACAATCCCGACGACGAGGCCCTGGCCCTGCGGGCCCTGAAGAAAAGCAATCTGGCCAACGAGATCGCCGTGGCCCGGGATGGCGTGGAAGCCCTGGATTTCCTCTTCTGCGAGGGGCAGCATGCCGATCGATCGCCCTGTGATCTGCCGGTGGTGGTGCTGCTCGATCTCAAGCTGCCCAAGGTGGATGGCCTGGAAGTGCTCAAGCGCATCAAGTCCGACGAACGGACCCGGCGCCTGCCGGTGGTGATCCTCACTTCCTCGTCCGAGGAGCGGGACATCATCGACAGTTACGACTTCGGGGCCAACAGTTACATCCGCAAGCCGGTGGACTTCAACCAGTTCACCGAGGCGGTGGCCCAGCTCGGTCTCTACTGGCTGGTGCTCAACGAGGTGCCGGAATCCTGAAGATGGTCGAGGAGAAGATCAGCCTCAGGCTGCTGATGATCGAGGACAACCCCGATGACGAGGCCCTCGTCATCCGCAGCATCCGCAAGGGGGGGTTCGACGTCGACTACCTGCGCGTGGAGAACCGCGAGCAGCTGCTCGAGGCCCTGCGCCAGCAGGAGTGGGACATCGTGCTGTCCGACTACCAGATGCCCGAATTCAACGGCCTCAACGCCC
>NZ_AP042379.1:0-690000 GCF_055387065.1 Thioprofundum lithotrophicum | reverse complement strand
AGCTAAGGTCCCAAAATCACAGCTCAGTGGGAAACGATGTGGGAAGGCACAGACAGCCAGGAGGTTGGCTTAGAAGCAGCCACCCTTTAAAGAAAGCGTAATAGCTCACTGGTCGAGTCGGCCTGCGCGGAAGATTCAACGGGGCTCAAGCTGTGTACCGAAGCTGCGGATGCAAGCTTGCTTGCATGGTAGAGGAGCGTTCTGTAAGCCTGCGAAGGTGTGCTGTGAGGCATGCTGGAGGTATCAGAAGTGCGAATGCTGACATGAGTAACGATAAAGGGGGTGAAAAACCCCCTCGCCGAAAGCCCAAGGTTTCCTGCGCAACGCTAATCGGCGCAGGGTTAGTCGGCCCCTAAGGCGAGGCAGAAATGCGTAGTCGATGGGAAACAGGTTAATATTCCTGTACCTCGTATCATTGCGATGGGGGGACGGAGAAGGCTAGGCCTACCGGGTGTTGGTATACCCGGGGAAAGTGCGTAGGCGGAGGACTTAGGCAAATCCGGGTCCTCTTAACGCCGAGACACGAGACCATCGCCCATGTGGCGAGAAGTGGTTGATGCCATGCTTCCAAGAAAAGCCTCTAAGCTTCAGATGATACGGGACCGTACTCCAAACGGACACACGTGGGCGGGGAGAGAATCCCAAGGCGCTTGAGAGAACTCGGGTGAAGGAACTAGGCAAAATAGCACCGTAACTTCGGGAGAAGGTGTGCCCCTGTGTACGTGAAGGCCCTCGCGGCCGGAGCGGAAGGGGGTTGCAGTGACCAGGTGGCTGCGACTGTTTACTAAAAACATAGCACTCTGCAAACTCGAAAGAGGACGTATAGGGTGTGACGCCTGCCCGGTGCCGGAAGGTTAATTGATCGGGTTAGCCCTCGGGCGAAGCTCGTGATCGAAGCCCCGGTAAACGGCGGCCGTAACTATAACGGTCCTAAGGTAGCGAAATTCCTTGTCGGGTAAGTTCCGACCTGCACGAATGGCGTAACGATGGCCACGCTGTCTCCACCCGAGACTCAGTGAAATTGAACTCGCTGTTAAGATGCAGCGTACCCGCGGCAAGACGGAAAGACCCCGTGAACCTTTACTACAGCTTCACACTGAACTTTGAGCATGCCTGTGTAGGATAGCTGGGAGGCTTTGAAGCCGGGACGCCAGTTCCGGTGGAGCCGTCCTTGAAATACCAGCCTGGTATGTTTGAGGTTCTAACCCAGGCCCGTCATCCGGGTCGGGGACAGTGTGTGGTGGGTAGTTTGACTGGGGCGGTCTCCTCCCAAAGAGTAACGGAGGAGCGCGAAGGTACCCTCAGCGCGGTCGGACATCGCGCATTGAGTGCAAAGGCATAAGGGTGCTTGACTGCGAGACAGACATGTCGAGCAGGTGGGAAACCAGGTCTTAGTGATCCGGTGGCTCTGCATGGAAGGGCCATCGCTCAACGGATAAAAGGTACTCCGGGGATAACAGGCTGATTCCGCCCAAGAGTTCACATCGACGGCGGAGTTTGGCACCTCGATGTCGGCTCATCACATCCTGGGGCTGTAGCCGGTCCCAAGGGTATGGCTGTTCGCCATTTAAAGTGGTACGCGAGCTGGGTTTAGAACGTCGTGAGACAGTTCGGTCCCTATCTGCCGTGGGCGTTTGAGACTTGAGGGGAGCTGCTCCTAGTACGAGAGGACCGGAGTGGACGTTCCTCTGGTGTTCCGGTTGTCACGCCAGTGGCACTGCCGGGTAGCTATGAACGGACGGGATAACCGCTGAAAGCATCTAAGCGGGAAGCCCCCCCCAAGATGAGGTCTCACTGGATCCTCGAGATCCCTGAAGGGCCCTTGTAGACCACAAGGTTGATAGGCTGGGTGTGGAAGCGCAGCAATGCGTGAAGCTAACCAGTACTAATTGCCCGTGAGGCTTGACCATATAACACCCAAATGTTCTGGGTGCGGTTGTCAACAACGTGCACTGACGAACCCTTCATCATCGAATTGGGGACGGCGACGCAAGTCGACGGCCCTTACCAGTTTGCCTGGCGGCCATGGCGAGCGGGTACCACCCGATCCCATCCCGAACTCGGAAGTGAAACTGCTCAGCGCCGATGATAGTGTGGGGTTTCCCCATGTGAAAGTAGGTCACCGCCAGGCTTTAATTCCCAAACCCCGCAGGTTCCCCCTGCGGGGTTTTTTATTGCCCGCGAATCAGGCGATCACGTGGCAAATTCCAACACCGCAGGGCTCCGTGCACGCGACGCACACCGGTCTGAGATATGGAATGCCCATTTCGGCTATCTCACCAGCCAACCAAACAGTCGAACTCCCCGGGCGTTTGTGCCAAACTTAACAGGCTGTTGAAAAAGCCCATCCATGGGCTCTTTCCACCCGGGAAAGGAAAACGCGGTTTCCCTTCCCTTGCATATTCAATGACTTGACGTCATTGAAAATGGCGATGCCTCCGAAGCATCGCACACAGGCTGTCGAAAAACGGTGTTTTCAACAGCCTGTCAAACGGATACCCAGCCCGAGGTTTGGTGATGGCAACCGCCTACCAGCACATTCTCGTTCCCCTCGATGTTTCCGACGAAGCGCGGCAGGTGCTCGATCGCGGGCAGGATCTGGCCCGGCGCTACCAGGCGCGCCTGAGCCTCTTGCACGTGGTGGAACCGGTCATCATCGACACCAGCTACGACCTCATCGGCCCCTTGCCGGTGGAAATCGACGAACCGCTGCTGCAGCGGGGCCGCGACTTTCTCGAACAGATCGCCAGGGAATACGGGCTCGATGCCCAACGGGCAGTGGAACTGGGGCCGGTCAAGGGCACGATCCTCGAATACGCCCGAAACAACGACGTCGATCTGATCGTCATCGGCACCCATGGCCGGCATGGTGTCAAGCTGCTGCTCGGCTCCACCGCCAACGCCGTCCTGCACGGCACGCCCTGCGACATCCATGCCGTACGGATCCGGGAAGATCACTGACTTTCGCGACACGATGCTGGACAATCGCCACGCGGTTCTGCAGATCTTGGCAGACGGTCGCTTACACTCCGGACAGACCCTGGGCACCACTCTCGGTCTCTCCCGGGCTGCCGTCTGGAAGATCGTGGCCAGCCTCCGCAACCACTGGGGGCTGCGGATCCAGGCCATCCGCGGCCGCGGTTACCGTCTTGCCAGCCCCGTCCCCCTGCTCGATCCGCAACGGATCCGCGCCCGCCTCAATGCGCCCTGCCGGGGCCGTCTGCGGGACGTCACGGTACGCTGGTCGGTCGACTCCACCAACCGGCAGCTGCTGCAACGCGCCCAGCAGGAGGACATCCATGGCCATCTGCTGCTCGCCGAACAGCAGATTGCCGGACGGGGCCGCCTGGGCCGCCAGTGGCATTCCCCGCCCGCGGCCAATCTCTATTTCAGCCTCGGCTGGGTGTTTCCGCCGGGCACCGATCTCAACGGGCTCAGTCTGGCCGTCGCCGTGGCCCTGTGGCGGGCGCTGTCGGCGCTTGGGGTACGCGGGCATGGCATCAAGTGGCCGAACGATCTCTGGTGGCAGGAGCGCAAACTGGCCGGGATCCTGATCGAGATGCGCAGTGAGGCCGAAGGGCCATGGCAGGTGGTGATCGGCGTCGGTCTCAACGTCGCCATGTCCCGGCTCGTTTCCGTGGACATCGATCAGCCCTGGATCGATCTGGCCGGCATCCTGGGGACGGCCCCGGATCGCAACCGGGTCACGGCAACGCTGCTCGATACCCTGCTGCCGGCGCTGGAGGGACACCAGCAGCAGGGCCTGGCGGCCTGCCGGGACGACTGGCAGGCCGCCGATCTGCTCCAGGGGCGACCGGTCGAATTGCAAACGGGCGAGCGGCGCCTGCGGGGCATCGCCCGGGGCATCGATGCCCAGGGGGCGCTGTTGCTGGAGACGGGGGAGGGGCTGCTGGCCTGCCATGCGGGCGACGTGCGACTGAGGCCGCTCGATGGCTGAACGGATCCTGCTGCTGGATGTGGGCAACACGCGCCTCAAGTGGGCGCTGGACGAGGAGGGCACCTTCCTCGCCGGGGGCGGGTTTCGCCATGGCGGCCGGCTCGCACTGGCAGAACTGGAGACGCTGCCCGCGGACGCGGCGCCGCAACGGGTGGTCGCCAGTTGCGTGGCCGCCGACGCCGTCTGCGCCGCGCTCGAGGCGTGGGCGGGTGAGGCGCTGGGGCTGGCGCTGGAGCGGGTTGCGGCGCCTGCCCGGGGCTGGGGGATCGTGAACGGCTATGCGCATCCCGATCGCCTGGGCAGTGATCGGTGGGCCGCGCTGGTCGCGGCCCGCCACCGCTGCGCCGGCCTCCTGTGCGTGGTGGATGCCGGCACCGCCATCACCCTCGATCTGCTCGATGGGCAGGGGCAGCATCAGGGTGGCTACATCCTGCCCGGCTTGCGCGCCCTCTTCGAAGACGTCTGCGCGCGCACGGCGATCCGCGTGGCCGATTTGCCCGAGCCCAAGCGCACGCCGGGACGGGATACCGCCTCGGGACTGGTCAACGGAGCGCTGGAGGCGGCCTGTGCCTGCATCGAGTCGGTGGTGGCGCAGTTCGAACGCCAGCACGGCGAAGCGGTACAATGCCTGCTCACCGGGGGCGACGGGGCGCTGCTGTCTCCCCATCTGCAGATTCCGCATGCCACGGAACCGGCGCTGGTCCTGCAGGGCCTGTCCCGGATTGCCCGAGAGGATCCCGCAACATCATGAAATGGCTGATCTACCTGCTGCTGCTGGCCAACATCGGCGTCTTTTTCTGGCATTTCCGGCCGGCGATGCTCACGGCCGCGCCCGGCGGGCCGGGGGATGCGGAGGCGGCCCTGTCTCTGGTTTTGCTCGAGGAGGCGCGCGAGCAGGCCGCCGCGCCGGCGGCCGCGGGGCGGTGTCTGGATCTTGGACCGTTCACGACCGTCAAGCAGGCCAGTCTGGCGGCGGCGGCGCTCAAGGCGCACGGCATCGAAGCCCGTCAGCGGATCAGCCGGGAGGCCCGGCGCAAGGCCTACTGGGTGTTGCTGCCACCGGCGATCTCGCGCGCCGAGGCCCGCGAGACCCTGGCCAGACTCAAGCAACTGCAGATCAGCGACTATTTCCTGGTCCCCACCGGCGAGAAGGCCAATGCCATCTCCCTGGGGGTGTTCTCCAAGTTCGAATCGGCCCATCGCCGGATCAAGCAGATGCAGAAACTGGGCTTCAAGCCGGTGTTCGAGAAGGTGGAACTGGCGAAGCGGGAGTACTGGCTCGAATGGCCCGCCAGCGCCGGCAAGCCGCCGCCATCCGCCCTGGAGACCCTCCGGCGGATCCGCGCCGAGGCCCGGATCGTTCCCCGGCCCTGTGCCGTCTCCTCCTGATGACCGGCTGACGGGATTGCACAGGCTCACGGCAGTTGGATAGAATGCGCGTCCCGGCGCGACCGGGACACGGCCGGTATAGCTCAGCTGGTAGAGCAACTGACTTGTAATCAGTAGGTCCGGGGTTCGACTCCTCGTGCCGGCACCACAACGCGCCCGGAACGCAGGTATCGGTTCCGGGTTTTTTTGATCTGCGGACCGCCGCGGGGCCAGGAAGCCACCAGAATCAGGCATTTCCGGCCACCAGACGGTTGACAGCAGGTGACCGCTCGACGAAAATACGCAGCTTCGTTCGCGCGGAGGGGTTCCCGAGTGGCCAAAGGGATCAGACTGTAAATCTGACGGCTCCGCCTTCGGAGGTTCGAATCCTCCCCCCTCCACCAAATACAGGCACGAGTGACGAGGGCCGAGGTACGAGGTTTTCTGCGGAGAAGCAGGGTGGCTTCTCCTGATGGGATTACAGGAACAGACGAACGCTCGCAGATGTTCCGGCGCTGGTCGAAGGGCCTCGTCCCTCGGCCCTCGTCCCTCGCCACGGTTCGCTGCGGGTGTAGTTCAATGGTAGAACCTCAGCCTTCCAAGCTGATGACGTGGGTTCGATTCCCATCACCCGCTCCAGACACAAGAGGGCCGAGTGACGAGGGCCGAGGGAAAAGCGGTTTTCCTCGTCCCTCGGCCCTCGCAACTGAACAGGCCCATATAGCTCAGCGGTAGAGCACTCCCTTGGTAAGGGAGAGGTCCCCAGTTCAATTCTGGGTATGGGCTCCATATTTTGCAGTAGATATATATTTGGTATAAACCACACGACTCGAAGGAGGCCCGGCGGTGTCCAAGGAAAAATTTGAACGTACGAAACCTCACGTGAACGTTGGCACGATTGGTCACGTGGACCATGGCAAGACGACGCTGACGGCGGCGATCACGAAGGTGATGGGCGAGAAGTTCGGCGGCGAAGCCAAGGCGTATGACCAGATCGACTCGGCGCCGGAAGAGAAGGCGCGCGGGATCACGATTGCCACGGCGCACGTGGAATACGAGTCGGAGAAGCGTCACTACGCGCACGTGGACTGCCCCGGGCACGCCGACTACGTGAAGAACATGATCACCGGCGCCGCGCAGATGGACGGCGCCATCCTGGTGGTCTCTGCCGCGGACGGCCCCATGCCGCAGACGCGGGAGCACATCCTGCTGTCGCGCCAGGTGGGCGTGCCGTACATCGTCGTGTACCTGAACAAGGCCGACATGGTCGACGACGAAGAGCTGCTGGAGCTGGTGGAGATGGAAGTGCGTGAGCTGCTGGACAGCTACGACTTCCCGGGCGACGACACCCCCGTGGTCATCGGCTCGGCCCTCAAGGCCCTGGAAGGCGACACCTCCGACATCGGCGTGCCGAGCATCGAGAAGCTGGTGGCGGCGATGGACGAATACATCCCCGAGCCGGAGCGCGCGATTGACGGCGACTTCCTGATGCCGGTGGAAGACGTGTTCTCGATTTCCGGTCGCGGCACCGTGGTGACCGGGCGTATCGAGCGCGGCATCGTCAAGGTGGGCGACGAAGTGGAAATCGTCGGCATCCGCCCGACCCAGAGCACCACCGTGACCGGGGTGGAAATGTTCCGCAAGCTGCTGGACGAAGGTCAGGCCGGCGACAACGTGGGCGTGCTGCTGCGCGGCACCAAGCGTGACGAAGTGGAGCGCGGCCAGGTGCTGGCCAAGCCCGGCTCGATCACCCCGCACACCAAGTTCGAGTGCGAAGTGTACGTGCTGAGCAAGGACGAAGGCGGGCGTCACACCCCGTTCTTCAACGGCTACCGTCCGCAGTTCTACTTCCGGACCACGGACGTGACCGGCTCCTGTGACCTGCCGGAAGGGGTGGAGATGGTGATGCCGGGCGACAACGTGCAGATGACCGTGAGCCTGATCGCCCCGATCGCCATGGAGGAAGGCCTGCGCTTCGCCATCCGCGAGGGCGGCCGCACCGTCGGCGCCGGCGTGGTCTCCAAGATCATCGAATAAACCCAGGACCGAGGCACGAGGGACGAGGGACGAGGAAATTGGCCGGATGCGTTGCGATGCATCCGGCTTTCCTCGTCCCTCGTCCCTCGTCCCTCGTCCCTGTTTTTAGGCCAGTAGCTCAATTGGCAGAGCAGCGGTCTCCAAAACCGCAGGTTGGGGGTTCGATTCCCTCCTGGCCTGCCATTTTTCACCGCGTGGCGGTGAAGCGAACAGCGACGTAGCAAGGGCAGATGGCAGACAAACTCATACTCCTGGTGGCCGGGTTGCTGGTGGTGGCCGGCATTGGCGGTTTCTATCAGTTCGCCGATCAGCCCCAGCTCTACCGGGTGCTGGGTCTGCTGGCCGTGCTCGGCGTTGCCACCGTGATTGCGCTGCAGTCGAGTCCCGGCAAGGCGGCCTGGGAGTTCGGCCGCTCGGCGATCCTGGAAGTGCGCAAGGCCGTGTGGCCGACCCGTCAGGAAACGGTGCAGACCACCCTGCTGGTGATGGCCATGGTGGTCATCGTCGGCCTGATGCTGTGGCTGTTCGATCTGTTGATGAACTGGGCAGTTCGCCTGCTCCTCGGACTGGGAGGCTGAGACCATGGCCAAACGCTGGTATGTCGTGCATGCCTATTCGGGCTTCGAATCCCACGTCAAGCGGGCCCTGGAGGAGCGCATCAAGCTCAAGGGCATGGAAGACCAGTTCGGCGAAATCCTGGTCCCCACCGAGGAAGTGGTGGAGATGCGCGATGGTCAGAAGCGCAAGAGCGAGCGCAAGTTCTTCCCCGGCTACGTGCTGGTGCAGATGGAGATGAACGACGACACCTGGCACCTGGTCAAGGAGACGCCGCGGGTCATGGGTTTCATCGGCGGTCGCAGCGACAAGCCGGCCCCCATCTCCGACGCCGAGGCCGAGGCCATCCTCAACCGGGTGCAGGAAGGCGCCGAAAAGCCGCGCCCGAAGGTCCTGTTCGAGCCGGGCGAGGTGGTGCGCATCAACGAAGGCCCGTTCAACGATTTCAACGGCGTGGTCGAGGAAGTCGACTACGACAAGAACCGCCTGCGCGTGGAAGTGTCCATTTTCGGCCGTTCCACGCCGGTGGAGCTGGAGTTCAGCCAGGTTGAAAAGGCGTGACGCGAACGCGTCACGCCTTTTCAACAGGGCCGAGTGACGAGGAGCGAGGGGTTGGTTGGCGCCTGCGGCGCCGCCTTTCCTCGTCACTTGTCACTCGTCACTCGTCACTCAAAACAGGGGAGCCGCAAGGCGTTCGTACCCATCAGGAGTAAAGCATGGCAAAGAAAATCGAAGCATACATCAAGCTGCAGGTGCCGGCGCAGGAGGCCAATCCCTCGCCGCCCGTGGGCCCGGCGCTCGGTCAGCATGGCGTGAACATCATGGAGTTCTGCAAGGCCTTCAATGCCCAGACGCAGAACATCGAGAAGGGCATGCCGGTGCCGGTGGTGATCACCGTCTACAACGACCGCAGCTTCACCTTCATCATGAAGACCCCCCCGGCTTCCGTGCTGCTGAAGAAGGCGGCCGGCATCCAGAAGGGCTCGGGCGTGCCCAACCGTGACAAGGTCGGCAAGGTGACCCGCGAACAGCTCGAGGAGATCGCCAAGCTCAAGGAGCCCGATCTCACCGCCGCCGACATGGACGCCGCCGTGCGCACCATCGCCGGCAGCGCGCGCAGCATGGGCATCGAGACGGAGGGCGTGTAAATGGCCAAGTTGAGCAAGCGCATGAAAGCCATCCGCGAGAAGCTGGAGCCGGGCAAGTTCTACGCCATCGACGAGGCCCTGCAGCTCCTCAAGGAGATCCCCCATGCCAAGTTCACCGAGTCGGTGGACGTGGCCGTGAACCTGGGCGTGGATCCCCGCAAGTCGGATCAGGTGGTCCGCGGTTCCACCGTGCTGCCGCACGGCACCGGCAAGAACGTGCGGGTGGCGGTCTTCGCCCAGGGCGAAAATGCCGAGAAGGCCAGGGCCGCCGGCGCCGACATCGTCGGCTTCGAAGACCTGGCCGAGGAAATCAAGAAGGGCAACCTGGACTTCGACGTGGTCATCGCCACGCCGGACGCCATGCGGGTGGTCGGCCAGCTCGGCCAGATCCTCGGCCCGCGCGGCCTGATGCCCAACCCCAAGGTCGGTACCGTCACGCCCGACGTGGAGACGGCGGTGAAGAACGCCAAGGCAGGCCAGGTGCGCTACCGTACCGACAAGGCCGGCATCATCCACGCCCGGATCGGCAACGTGGAGTTCGATACCGACAAGCTCAGGGAAAACCTGGAAGCCCTGCTGGCGGATCTGAAGAAGGCCAAGCCGGCGGCGGCCAAGGGCCAGTACATGAAGAAGATTTCCGTGTCCACCACCATGGGCCCGGGGATTCCGGTCGACCAGGCGTCGCTCGGGATCTGACGCATCCGGCCGCCCGCTACGGCGGGCGGCGACGAACTTTGGGGCCGTTGCCCGCGCGGGCAACGTCCGTCAAAGACCGCAGGTGCCGCCACCCGGCGGCTTAATGGAACCCCGGTTCCGGCCTGCGCAGATGGTGAGCCCGGAACAGCCTTGTCTGCTCTGGTATCACTGCAACAACTGGCGGAATTCCGATTCCGCTTCCGTTCACGACGATTCGCCGCTACGGGAGTCGTCAAACGCAAGAGGTGAGTTCACGTGGCACTGAGTTTTGCAGAAAAACAGGCCATCGTTGCTGAAGTCGCCGACGTTGCCAAGAGCGCCTATTCCGCCGTCACGGCGGAGTACCTGGGTCTCGGCGCCAACGAGATGACCGAACTGCGGGCCAAGGCCCGTGAGGGCGGGGTCTATCTGCGTGTGGTGAAGAACACCCTGGCCCGTCGGGCGCTTGAAGGGACGGACTATGCGTGCCTGAGCGAGACCCTCGTGGGCCCGCTGCTGATCGCGTTTTCCCAGGAAGACCCGGGCGCAGCGGCTCGCGTGCTCAAGGACTTTGCCAAGGACAACGACAAGCTGGTGATCAAGGCGCTGTCGGTCAGCGGGCAACTGCTGCCGGCCAGCGAACTGGATCGGCTCGCCAGCCTGCCGACCAAGGAGCAGGCGATCAGCATGCTCATGTCGGTCATGCAGGCGCCGGTCGCCAAGCTGGCGCGGACCCTCAACGAGGTGCCTGGCAAACTGGTTCGGACCGTGGCCGCCGTGCGCGATGCCAAAGAGGCCGCTTAACCGATTTTCAACGATATCAGGAGAAAGACAATGGCTGTAAGCAAAGAAGACATTCTGGAAACGATCAGCAACATGACCGTGATGGAAGTGGTCGAGCTGATCGAGGCGATGGAAGAGAAGTTCGGCGTGACCGCCGCGGCTGCCGTGGCCGCCGCGCCGGCGGCTGCCGGCGCGGCCGGTGGCGAAGCCGCTGCCGAGAAGGACGAGTTCGACGTGGTCCTGACCGGTTTCGGCGACAACAAGGTGGCCGTGATCAAGGCCGTTCGCGCCATCACCGGCCTGGGTCTGAAGGAAGCGAAGGAAATGGTGGAAGGCACGCCGTCGACCATCAAGGAAGGCGTTTCCAAGGACGAAGCCGAAGAAGTCAAGAAGCAACTGGAAGAGGCTGGCGCATCCGTCGAGCTCAAGTAATCTTGCCAGACGCTTTGGCGACAGTCCGGTTCGCCGGGCCCTGCGGGGCCCGGGTTCCGGGTGTCCGGCGACAGAGATTTCTGCCCGCACGGCCGGCCGGTGCACCCGCAGGGGGGCACCGGCCCGCTGTGCATTCGTTGTTGCGCGCGCGGCAACGAACCTGAACTACCCAATTTCAACGGCGATTCGCAAGGTGTCCAATGGCATACTCCTTCACTGAAAAGAAACGGATCCGCAAGAATTTCGGCCGCAGGGCCAGCATTCTCGAGGTTCCCTACCTGCTCGCAACCCAGATCGAGTCCTACCGGGACTTCCTGCAGGAAGGGGTGCCCGAGGCGCAGCGCAAGAACAAGGGACTGCACGCCGCCTTCAAGTCCGTGTTTCCCATCGTCAGCTATTCGGGCAACGCCGCGCTCGAATACGTGAGCTACCGTCTGGGCACGCCGGCCTTCGACGTGAAGGAATGCCAGATGCGCGGGGTGACCTACTCCGCGCCCCTGCGGGTCAAGGTTCGCCTGGTCATCTATGACAAGGAAGCCAAGGAGCCGACCGTCAAGGACATCCGCGAGCAGGAAGTGTACATGGGCGAGATTCCGCTCATGACCGAGAACGGCACCTTCGTCATCAACGGCACCGAGCGGGTCATCGTCAGCCAGCTGCACCGTTCGCCCGGCGTGTTCTTCGATCACGACAAGGGCAAGACCCACTCTTCGGGCAAGCTGCTGTTCAATGCCCGGATCATCCCCTACCGTGGTTCCTGGCTGGACTTCGAGTTCGATCCCAAGGACTGCCTGTTCACGCGCATCGACCGGCGCCGCAAGCTGCCGGTGACCATTCTCCTGCGGGCCATGGGCTATGGCACCCAGGAGATGCTGGACATGTTCTTCGAGAAGAACACCTTCCGCCTGACCCAGGACGGCTTCACCCTGGATCTGGTGCCCGAGCGGCTGCGCGGCGAAACCGCCACCTTCGACATCAAGATCAAGAACAAGGTCATCGTGGAAGAGGGCCGGCGGATCACCGCCCGCCACATCCGCGAACTGGAGAAGGCCAACGTCAAGGCCCTGCAGGTGCCGGACGAGTACCTGGTGGGCAAGGTGCTGGCCCACGATCTGGTCAACCCCCAGACCGGCGAGATCATCGCCCGCGCCAACGACGAGATCACCGAAGAGCTGATCGAACAGATCAAGCAGGCCGGCATCGAGGAATTCCAGACCCTCTTCACCAACGATCTGGATCACGGCCCCTACATCTCCAACACCCTGCGCATCGATCCCACCACCACCCAGCTCGAGGCCCAGGTGGAGATCTACCGCATGATGCGCCCCGGCGAGCCGCCCACCAAGGAGGCCGCCGAGAACCTGTTCAAGAACCTGTTCTTCACCCCCGAGCGCTACGACCTCTCGGCCGTGGGCCGCATGAAGTTCAACCGCCGGGTGGGGCGCAAGGAAATCGAGGGCCCGGGCACCCTCTCCGAGGAGGACATCCTCGATGTCATCAAGACCCTGATCGACATCCGCGACGGCCGGGGCCAGGTGGACGACATCGATCACCTGGGCAACCGCCGCATCCGCTCCGTGGGCGAGATGGCCGAGAACCAGTTCCGCGTGGGGCTGGTGCGCGTGGAGCGGGCGGTCAAGGAGCGTCTGAGCCTGGCCGAATCGGAGAACCTGATGCCCCAGGAGATGATCAACGCCAAGCCGGTGTCGGCGGCGATCAAGGAGTTCTTCGGCTCCAGCCAGCTCTCCCAGTTCATGGATCAGAACAACCCGCTCTCGGAAGTGACCCACAAGCGGCGCATCTCGGCGCTGGGCCCGGGCGGCCTGACCCGCGAGAGGGCCGGCTTCGAGGTGCGCGACGTGCACCCCACCCACTACGGCCGGGTGTGCCCCATCGAAACCCCGGAAGGGCCGAACATCGGCCTCATCAACTCGCTGGCGGTCTATGCCCGGACCAATGAATACGGCTTCCTCGAGACGCCCTACCGCAAGGTGGTCAATGGCAAGCTCACCGACGAGGTGCACTACCTGTCGGCCATCGACGAGAGCGAGTTCGTCATCGCCCAGGCCAACGCCACGGTGGACAGCCGCGGCCGACTGACCGACGAGCTGGTGCCCTGCCGGCACCAGAACGAGTTCACCATGGCCACGCCGGACCGCATCGACTACATCGACGTCTCGCCCAAGCAGATCGTCTCGGTGGCGGCGGCCCTGATTCCGTTCCTCGAGCACGACGACGCCAACCGCGCCCTGATGGGCTCCAACATGCAGCGCCAGGCGGTCCCGACCCTGCGCGCCGACAAGCCCCTGGTGGGCACCGGCATCGAGCGCACCGTGGCCGTGGACTCGGGCGTGACCGTGGTGGCCCGCCGCGGCGGCGTGGTGGATTCGGTGGATGCCGCGCGCATCGTGGTGCGGGTCAACGGCGACGAGACCACCGCCGGCGAGTCGGGCGTGGACATCTACAACCTGATCAAGTACACCCGTTCCAACCAGAACACCTGCATCAACCAGCGCCCGCTGGTCAAGCCGGGGGATCAGATCGCCCGCGGCGACGTGCTGGCCGACGGTCCCTCCACCGACATGGGCGAGCTGGCCCTGGGCCAGAACATGCTGGTGGCCTTCATGCCCTGGAACGGCTACAACTTCGAGGACTCCATCCTGGTTTCCGAGCGGGTGGTGCAGGAAGACCGCTACACCACCATCCACATCGAGGAACTGACCTGCGTGGCCCGTGACACCAAGCAGGGCTCCGAGGAGATCACCGGCGACATTCCCAACGTGGGCGAGGCCGCCCTGGCCAAGCTCGACGAGGCAGGCATCGTCTACATCGGCGCCGAGGTCAAGCCGGGCGACATCCTGGTGGGCAAGGTCACGCCCAAGGGTGAAACCCAGCTTACCCCCGAAGAGAAGCTGCTGCGCGCCATCTTCGGCGAGAAGGCCGCCGACGTGAAGGACACCTCCCTGCGCGTGCCCTCGGGCATGGCCGGCACCGTGATCGACGTGCAGGTCTTCACCCGCGACGGGCTGGAGAAGGATTCCCGGGCCAAGGCCATCGAGGAGTCGGAACTGGCGCGGATCCGCAAGGACTTCGACGACCAGCGGCGGATCATGGAAGACGACGCCTACCAGCGTGTCGAGTCCCTGCTGCTGGGCAAGGTGGCCGAGGGCGGTCCCAACAAGCTCAAGGCCGGCAGCAAGATCACCAAGGGCTACCTGGCCGATCTGCCGCGCGAGAAGTGGTTCGAGATCCGCCTGCGCAACGAGGAGGCCAACGCCCAGCTGGAGGCCATGGGCGCCCAGATCAAGCAGCTGCGCAAGGACTTCGACGCCAAGTTCGAGGAGAAGAAGGCCAAGCTCACCACCGGCGACGATCTGGCGCCGGGCGTGCTGAAGATGGTCAAGGTGCACCTGGCCGTCAAGCGCCGCATCCAGCCGGGTGACAAGATGGCCGGCCGCCACGGCAACAAGGGCGTGATCTCCATGATCGTGCCGGTGGAAGACATGCCCCACACCGAGGACGGCGAGCCGGTGGACATCGTGCTCAACCCCCTGGGCGTGCCCTCGCGCATGAACGTGGGCCAGGTGCTGGAGACCCACCTGGGCTGGGCCGCCCGCGGCCTGGGCAAGAAGATCGAGGCCATGCTGCGCGCCGAGCAGGTGAAGATCGCCGAGATCCGCCGCTTCCTGGAAGCGGTCTACAACAAGACCGGCGGCCAGAAGGAGGATCTCAAGTCCTTCAGCGACGAGGAAATCCTGGAGCTGGCGCACAACCTGAAGAAGGGCGTGCCCATGGCCAGCCCGGTGTTCGACGGCATCACCGAGGAAGACATCAAGCAGCTTCTCGAGCTGGCGGATCTGCCCACCTCGGGCCAGACCACCCTCATCGACGGCCGTACCGGCGAGCCCTTCGAGCGGCCGGTGACCGTGGGCTACATGTACATGCTCAAGCTCAACCACCTGGTCGACGACAAGATGCACGCCCGGTCCACCGGCCCGTACAGCCTGGTCACCCAGCAGCCGCTGGGCGGCAAGGCCCAGTTCGGCGGCCAGCGCTTCGGGGAGATGGAGGTCTGGGCCCTGGAGGCCTACGGCGCCGCCTACACCCTGCAGGAGATGCTCACCGTCAAGTCGGACGATGTGAACGGCCGGACCAAGATGTACAAGAACATCGTGGACGGCGATCACCACATGGAGCCGGGCATGCCCGAATCCTTCAACGTGTTGCTGAAGGAAATCCGCTCCCTGGGCATCGACATCGAGCTGGAACAGACCGAAGACTGAACCGGGTGGCCGGCCGGCCCCGCGGGGCCGGCAACCTCGGGCGCAAGCCCGAATGCACTATCTCAGGAGTGACAACGTGAAAGATCTACTCAAGATCCTCAAGCAGCAAGGGCAGGTTGAAGACTTCGACGCCATCCGCATCGGCCTGGCGTCGCCCCAGAAGATCCGTTCCTGGTCCTACGGCGAGGTGAAGAAGCCGGAGACCATCAACTACCGCACCTTCAAGCCGGAGCGCGACGGCCTGTTCTGCGCCAAGATCTTCGGCCCGGTGAAGGATTACGAATGCCTGTGCGGCAAGTACAAGCGCCTCAAGCACCGCGGCGTGATCTGCGAGAAGTGCGGCATCGAGGTGACCCTGGCCAAGGTGCGCCGCGAGCGCATGGGCCACATCGAGCTGGCCAGCCCGGTGGCCCACATCTGGTTCCTCAAGTCCCTGCCTTCGCGCATGGGCCTGCTGCTGGACATGACCCTGCGCGACATCGAGCGGGTGCTCTACTTCGAGGCCTTCGTGGTCATCGATCCGGGCATGACCACCCTCGAGCGCGGCCAGCTGCTCTCCGACGAGGCCTACCTCGAGACCATCGAGGAATTCGGTGACGAGTTCGACGCGCGCATGGGCGCCGAGGCCATCCACGCCCTGCTCAGCAGCCTGGACCTGGAGAAGGAAGCCGCCCAGGTGCGCGAGGACATCGCCGCCACCAAGTCCGAGACCAAGCTCAAGAAGCTGGGCAAGCGCCTCAAGCTGCTGGAGGCCTTCATCGAGTCGGGCAACAAGCCCGAATGGATGGTGATGACCGTGCTGCCGGTGCTGCCGCCGGAGCTGCGCCCGCTGGTGCCCCTGGAAGGCGGCCGCTTCGCCACCTCCGATCTCAACGATCTCTACCGCCGGGTGATCAACCGCAACAACCGTCTGCGCCGGCTGCTGGATCTCAACGCGCCCGACATCATCGTGCGCAACGAGAAGCGCATGCTCCAGGAATCGGTGGACGCGCTGCTCGACAACGGCCGCCGCGGCCGCGCCATCACCGGCTCCAACAAGCGCCCGCTCAAGTCCCTGGCCGACATGATCAAGGGCAAGCAGGGCCGCTTCCGCCAGAACCTGCTGGGCAAGCGCGTGGACTACTCGGGCCGTTCGGTGATCGTGGTCGGCCCGACCCTCAAGCTGCACCAGTGCGGCCTGCCCAAGAAGATGGCCCTGGAGCTGTTCAAGCCCTTCATCTTCAGCAAGCTGGAGCGCCGTGGCCTGGCCACCACCATCAAGGCGGCCAAGAAGATGGTGGAGAAGGAAGGGCCGGAAGTCTGGGACATCCTCGAAGAGGTGATCCGCGAACATCCGGTGATGCTCAACCGCGCCCCGACCCTGCACCGCCTGGGCATCCAGGCCTTCGAGCCGGTGCTCATCGAGGGCAAGGCCATCCAGCTTCACCCGCTGGTGTGCACCGCCTTCAACGCCGACTTCGACGGCGACCAGATGGCCGTGCACGTGCCTCTCTCGCTGGAAGCCCAGCTCGAGGCGCGGGCGCTGATGATGTCCACCAACAACATCCTCTCGCCGGCCAACGGCGAGCCCATCATCGTGCCCTCCCAGGACGTGGTGCTGGGTCTGTACTACCTCTCCCGCGAGCGCATCAACGCCAAGGGCGAGGGCATGGTCTTCGCCGACACCAACGAGGTCATGCGCGCCTACTCCAACCGCGTGGTGGACATGCAGGCCAAGATCAAGGTGCGCATCACCGAGGTGGAATTCGACGACGACGGCGAGCGCCACGAACGGACCACCCTGCAGGACACCACCGTCGGCCGTGCCCTGATCTGGGAGATCGTGCCCGAAGGCCTGCCCTTCGATCTCGTCAACCGCGACATGAAGAAGAAGGCCATCTCCAACCTGATCAACGCCTGCTATCGGCGCCTGGGCCTGAAGGACACGGTGATCTTCGCCGACCAGCTCATGTACATGGGCTTCGCCTACTCGACCCGGGCCGGCGTCTCCTTCGGCGTGGAAGACATGGTCATCCCGCCCGAGAAGGCCGAGATCCTGGCCGATGCCGAGGAACAGGTGCGCGAGATCGAGGAGCAGTACACCTCCGGTCTGGTGACCCAGGGCGAGCGTTACAACAAGGTCATCGACATCTGGTCGCGCACCAACGACCTCATCGCCAAGGCCATGATGGAGCGCCTCGGCACCGAGGAGGTGAAGGACAAGGACGGCAACCTCGTCAAGGTGCCCTCCTTCAACTCCATCTACATGATGGCCGACTCCGGGGCCCGTGGCTCCGCCGCCCAGATCCGGCAGCTGGCCGGGATGCGCGGCCTGATGGCCAAGCCCGACGGCTCCATCATCGAAACGCCCATCACCGCCAACTTCCGTGAAGGGCTCTCGGTGCTGCAGTACTTCATCTCCACCCACGGCGCGCGCAAGGGCCTGGCCGACACGGCCTTGAAGACCGCCAACTCGGGCTACCTGACCCGTCGCCTGGTGGACGTCTCCCAGGATCTGGTGATCATCGGCGAGGACTGCGGCACCGACAACGGTCTGATGATGGCCTCCCTCATCGAGGGCGGCGACGTGGTCGAGCCCCTCTCCGAACGGGCCCTGGGCCGCGTGCTGGCCGAGGACGTGCGCAAGGCCGACAGCGACGAGGTGCTGATCCCGGCCGGCACCCTGCTCGACGAGCGCTGGATGGAGAAGATCGAGGAGCTGGCCATCGACCACATCAAGGTCCGCTCGCCCATCACCTGCGAGAACCGCTACGGCGTGTGCGCCACCTGCTACGGCCGTGACCTGGCCCGCGGGCATCTGGTCAACGAAGGCGAGGCGGTCGGCGTGATCGCCGCCCAGTCCATCGGCGAGCCGGGCACCCAGCTCACCATGCGCACCTTCCACATCGGCGGCGCCGCCAGCCGGTCGGCGGCGGCCAACAGCATCGAGGTCAAGACCGCCGGCACCGTGCGCCTGCACAACATCAAGACCGTGCGCCACGCCTCCGGCAACAACGTGGCCGTCTCCCGCTCGGGCGAGATCACCGTGCTCGATGAACACGGCCGCGAGCGCGAGCGCTACAAGGTGCCCTACGGCGCCCAGATCTCCGTCAACGACGGCGACAAGGTGGACGCCGGCCAGGTGGTGGCCACCTGGGACCCGCACACCCACCCGATCGTCACCGAAGTGGCGGGCATCGTGAAGTTCGAGGACATCGTCGAAGGCGTGACCGTGAACTCCGAGGTGGACGAGATCACCGGTCTCACCTCGCTGGTGGTCACCGATCCCAAGCAGCGCGGCACCCAGGCCAAGGATCTGCGGCCCATGGTCAAGCTGGTGGACAAGGACGGCAACGACCTGAACCTGGCGGGCACCGAGATCCCGGCCCACTACTACCTGCCGGCCGGCGCCATCATCCAGCTCAAGGACGGCGCCGAGGTGGGCGTGGGCGACATTCTGGCCCGCATCCCGCAGGAGTCCTCCAAGACCCGCGACATCACCGGCGGTCTGCCCCGGGTGGCGGATCTGTTCGAGGCCCGCAAGCCCAAGGAATCCTCCATCCTGGCGGAGATCTCCGGCACCATTTCCTTCGGCAAGGAGACCAAGGGCAAGCAGCGCCTGGTGATCACCCCGACCGATGGCGGCGAGCCCTACGAGACCCTGATCCCGAAGTGGCGTCACGTCACCGTGTTCGAGGGCGAGCACGTGGAGAAGGGCGAGGTGATCGTCGAGGGCGAGCCGAACCCCCACGACATCCTGCGCCTGCTGGGGGTCGAGGAGCTGGCCCGCTACATCGTCAACGAGGTGCAGGACGTCTACCGCCTGCAGGGCGTGAAGATCAACGACAAGCACATCGAGGTCATCGTCCGGCAGATGCTGCGCAAGGTGGAGATCACCGAGCCCGGCGACTCCAAGTACCTGCGCGGCGAGCAGGTGGAGAAGACCCGCATCCTCGAGGACAACGAGAAGCTGGTGGCCGAGGGCAAGCGCCCGGCCGAGTTCGAGCCCATGCTGCTCGGCATCACCAAGGCCTCGCTGGCCACCGAGTCGTTCATCTCCGCGGCCTCCTTCCAGGAGACCACCCGCGTCCTCACCGAGGCGGCGGTCACCGGCAAGGTGGACGACCTGCGCGGCCTCAAGGAGAACGTCATCGTCGGCCGGCTCATCCCGGCCGGCACCGGCCTGGCCTTCCATGCCGAGCAGCGCCGCCAGCGCCGGGTGATGACCGCCGACGAGGTGCTGGCCGCGGAAACCGCCGCGCTCAGCGCCGCCACCGCGGCCGAGGAGGCCCCGGCGGCGGAGGCCGACGGCGAATCGGCCTCCGAACCGGCCGATCAGGGCTAAGTTCTGAAATAATCGGCGATTTACCCCGGGGATCCTGTTGACAGGAACCCCGGGTATCCCTACAATTTCGCGCCTTACGACAGGTCGGGTCCTCCGGCCTGTCGTTTATTTTCTGGAGTAAGAAAGAATCATGGCGACTATCAACCAACTGGTTCGCAAGCCGCGCAAGCGGAAGGCGGAAAAGAGCAACGTCCCGGCGCTGGAAGCCTGCCCCCAGAAGCGCGGGGTCTGCACCCGCGTCTACACCACCACGCCCAAGAAGCCGAACTCGGCCATGCGCAAGGTGGCCCGTGTGCGGCTCACCAATGGCTACGAGGTCACCAGCTACATCGGCGGCGAGGGGCACAACCTCCAGGAGCACTCGGTGGTGCTGATCCGCGGCGGCCGGGTGAAGGACCTGCCGGGCGTGCGCTACCACGTGGTGCGCGGCTCGCTGGACACCGCCGGCGTGAGCGACCGCCGCCAGGGGCGCTCCAAGTACGGCGCCAAGCGGCCCAAGGCCTAGATTTCCGAACAATCCGCCAGGCTGGCGGGTTTGTGTAACTAATTGAAACGTCAGGAAAAATCCGATGGCGAGAAGGCGACAAGCTGAAAAACGGGCGATTCTGCCGGATCCGAAGTATCGCTCCGAGATGATCGCGAAGTTCATCAACATGGTGATGCTCAACGGCAAGAAGTCGGTGGCCGAGAAGATCGTCTACGGCGCGCTCGACACCGTGGCCGAGAAGAGCAAGAAGGACGCGGTCGAAGCCCTGGAGACGGCCCTCGACAACGTGCGTCCGATGGTGGAAGTGAAGTCCCGCCGGGTCGGCGGCGCCACCTACCAGGTGCCGGTGGAAGTGCGGCCCGAGCGGCGCAACGCCCTGGCCATGCGCTGGATCGTCGATGCCGCCCGCCGGCGCGGCGAGAAGGGCATGGGCGCCCGCCTGGCCGGGGAGATCCTGGAGGCCTCCGAGAACCGCGGCGCGGCCGTCAAGAAGCGGGAAGACACGCACCGCATGGCCGAGGCCAACAAGGCATTCGCCCACTATCGTTGGTAGTTTTCGCGCAACCGAACATATAGAGAGGAGGATCCCGAACCCGGGGATACGGAAAGACCGTGGCACGCCAGACACCCATCGAACGTTATCGGAATATCGGCATCATGGCGCACATCGATGCCGGCAAGACGACGACGACCGAGCGCATCCTGTACTACACCGGGATCTCGCACAAGATCGGTGAGGTCCACGACGGCGCGGCGACCATGGACTGGATGGAGCAGGAACAGGAGCGGGGGATCACCATCACCTCGGCCGCCACCACCTGCTTCTGGCAGGGCATGGACCGGCAGTATCCCCAGCACCGGATCAACATCATCGACACCCCGGGGCACGTGGACTTCACCATCGAGGTGGAGCGCTCCCTGCGGGTGCTGGACGGGGCCTGTGCCGTGTTCTGCGCCGTGGGCGGCGTCGAGCCCCAGTCCGAGACGGTCTGGCGCCAGGCCAACAAGTACGGTGTGCCGCGCCTGGCCTTCGTCAACAAGATGGACCGCGCCGGCGCCGACTTCCTGCGGGTGGTCGAGCAGATCCGCGAGCGGCTGGGCGCCAACCCGGTGCCCATCCAGCTCAACATCGGCGCCGAGGAGAATTTCGAGGGCATCGTCGACCTCATCCGCATGAAGGCCATCTACTGGAACGAGGCCGACATGGGCGCCACCTACGAGGAGCGCGAGATCCCGGCCGAGCTGCAGGACAAGGCCATCGAGCTGCGGGAACAGATGGTCGAGGCCGCCGCCGAGGCCAGCGAGGAACTGATGGACAAGTACCTCAACGAGGGGGACCTGTCCGCCGAGGAGATCAAGCAGGGCCTGCGCATCCGCACCCTGGCCAACGAGATCATCCCGGCCCTGTGCGGTTCCGCGTTCAAGAACAAGGGCGTGCAGGCCATGCTCGACGCGGTGATCGACTACATGCCCTCGCCGGTGGACGTGCCGGCCATCAAGGGCACCCTGGACGACGGCGAGACCGAGGCCGAGCGCCACGCCAGCGACGACGAGCCGTTCGCGGCCCTGGCCTTCAAGATCGCCACCGACCCCTTCGTGGGGACCCTGACCTTCTTCCGGGTCTACTCGGGCGTGATCAACTCGGGCGACACGGTCTACAACTCGGTCAAGGGCAAGAAGGAGCGCGTGGGGCGCATCGTGCAGATGCACGCCAACCACCGCGACGAAATCAAGGAAGTCCGCGCCGGCGACATCGCCGCCGCCGTGGGCCTGAAGGACGTGACCACCGGCGACACCCTGTGCGACCCGGAGAACGTCATCGTCCTGGAGCGAATGGAGTTCCCGGAGCCGGTGATCTCGGTGGCCATCGAGCCCAAGACCAAGCCGGACCAGGAAAAGATGGGCATCGCCCTGGCCAAGCTGGCCCAGGAAGACCCGTCCTTCCGGGTGCACACCGACGAGGAGTCGGGCCAGACCATCATCTCCGGCATGGGCGAGCTGCATCTGGAGATCATCGTCGACCGCCTCAAGCGGGAGTTCAAGGTGGATGCCAACGTGGGCGCGCCCCAGGTGGCCTACCGCGAAACCATCCGCAAGACGGTCGAGGCCGAAGGCAAGTTCGTCCGTCAGTCCGGCGGTCGCGGCCAGTACGGCCACGTCAAGCTGCGCCTCGAGCCGCAGCCGCCCGGCAAGGGTTATGAATTCGTCAACGAGATCGTTGGCGGCGTGGTGCCCAAGGAATACATCCCGGCGGTGGACAAGGGCATCCAGGAGCAGATGGAAAACGGCGTCATCGCCGGCTATCCGGTGGTCGACGTGAAGGTCACCCTGTTCGACGGGTCCTACCACGAGGTGGACTCCTCCGAAATGGCCTTCAAGATCGCCGGTTCCATGGGCTTCAAGGAAGGCGCGAAGCAGGCCAACCCGGTGCTGCTCGAGCCGATCATGAAGGTGGAAGTGGTGACCCCCGAGGAATACATGGGGGACGTGATGGGCGACCTGAACCGTCGCCGTGGCCTGGTCCAGGGCATGGACGACAGCCCCGCGGGCAAGGTGATCCGCGCCGAGGTGCCGCTGGCCGAGATGTTCGGCTATGCCACCGATCTGCGCTCCGCCACCCAGGGCCGCGCCACCTACAGCATGGAATTCGAGAAGTACGCCGAGGCGCCGGCGAACATCGCCGACGAGATCATCAAGAAGGCATCCTGATTCAAACCAATTCAGTCAGAGGGTAAGCACCGTGTCCAAGGAAAAATTTGAACGTACGAAACCCCACGTGAACGTTGGCACGATTGGTCACGTGGACCATGGCAAGACGACGCTGACGGCGGCGATCACGAAGGTGATGGGCGAGAAGTTCGGCGGCGAAGCCAAGGCGTATGACCAGATCGACTCGGCGCCGGAAGAGAAGGCGCGCGGGATCACGATTGCCACGGCGCACGTGGAATACGAGTCGGAGAAGCGTCACTACGCGCACGTGGACTGCCCCGGGCACGCCGACTACGTGAAGAACATGATCACCGGCGCCGCGCAGATGGACGGCGCCATCCTGGTGGTCTCTGCCGCGGACGGCCCCATGCCGCAGACGCGGGAGCACATCCTGCTGTCGCGCCAGGTGGGCGTGCCGTACATCGTCGTGTACCTGAACAAGGCCGACATGGTCGACGACGAAGAGCTGCTGGAGCTGGTGGAGATGGAAGTGCGTGAGCTGCTGGACAGCTACGACTTCCCGGGCGACGACACCCCCGTGGTCATCGGCTCGGCCCTCAAGGCCCTGGAAGGCGACACATCCGACATCGGCGTGCCGAGCATCGAGAAGCTGGTGGCGGCGATGGACGAATACATCCCCGAGCCGGAGCGCGCGATTGACGGCGACTTCCTGATGCCGGTGGAAGACGTGTTCTCGATTTCCGGTCGCGGCACCGTGGTGACCGGACGTATCGAGCGCGGCATCGTCAAGGTGGGCGACGAAGTGGAAATCGTCGGCATCCGCCCGACCCAGAGCACCACCGTGACCGGGGTGGAAATGTTCCGCAAGCTGCTGGACGAAGGTCAGGCCGGCGACAACGTGGGCGTGCTGCTGCGCGGCACCAAGCGTGACGAAGTGGAGCGCGGCCAGGTGCTGGCCAAGCCCGGCTCGATCACCCCGCACACCAAGTTCGAGTGCGAAGTGTACGTGCTGAGCAAGGACGAAGGCGGTCGTCACACCCCGTTCTTCAACGGCTACCGTCCGCAGTTCTACTTCCGGACCACGGACGTGACCGGCTCCTGTGACCTGCCGGAAGGGGTGGAGATGGTGATGCCGGGCGACAACGTGCAGATGACCGTGAGCCTGATCGCCCCGATCGCCATGGAGGAAGGCCTGCGCTTCGCCATCCGCGAGGGCGGCCGCACCGTCGGCGCCGGCGTGGTCTCCAAGATCATCGAATAATCTGGACCGAAACCGAGAGAAACATGGCCAAGAATCAGAACATCCGCATCCGCCTCAAGGGCTTCGACCATCGCCTGATCGATCAGTCGGCCCGCGAGATCGTGGAAACGGCCAAGCGAACCGGCGCCCACGTGCGTGGCCCGATTCCGCTGCCGACCAAGAAAGAGCGCTTCACCGTGCTGATTTCCCCGCACGTGAACAAGGATGCGCGTGACCAGTACGAGCTGCGGACCCACAAGCGCCTGATGGACATCATCGACCCGACCGACAAGACGGTCGATGCGCTGATGAAGCTGGATCTCGCCGCTGGCGTCGATGTTCAGATTCAACTGCAGTAACGGCAGCGCCATCCGCAACCGGAGTTCAAGACAATGACAATTGGTGTAATTGGTCGCAAGCTGGGCATGACCCGCGTCTTCACCGAAGACGGCGCGTCCCTGCCGGTGACCGTGATCGAAGTGGCGCCGAACCGGGTGACCCAGGTCAAGACCGCCGAAACCGACGGCTACCGCGCCGTGCAGGTCACCACCGGCACCCGCAAGGCCTCCCGCGTGACCAGGCCGCTGGCCGGGCATTTCGCCAAAGCCGGCGTCGAGGCCGGGCGCGGCCTGTGGGAGTTCCGCCTGGACGACGGCGAGGGCGAGGATCTGGCCCCGGCCGCCGAGATCAAGGTGGACATCTTCGAGAACGGCCAGAAGGTGGACGTGACCGGGATCAGCATCGGCAAGGGCTTCGCCGGCGGCGTCAAGCGGCATCACTTCCGCACACAGGACGCCACCCACGGCAACTCCCTGTCGCACCGCGCGCCCGGTTCCATCGGTCAGTGTCAGACCCCGGGCCGCGTGTTCAAGGGCAAGCGCATGGCCGGCCACATGGGCGCCGTGCAGCGCACCATGCAGAACCTGGAAATCGTGCGCGTGGACGCCGAACGCAACCTGCTGCTGGTCAAGGGCGCCGTGCCCGGCGCCAAGGGTGGCGACGTGATCGTGCGCCCGGCCGTGAAGGCCCGTGGAGGGGAGAAGTAAACCATGGAACTGAACCTGACAACCGCCACCGGCAAGGCCTCGACCAAGACCATCGAAGTCTCCGACGCCAACTTTGCCGCCGATTTCAACGAGCCTCTGGTGCACCAGGCCGTGGTGGCCTACCTGGCCGGCGCCCGGGCCGGGACCCGCGCCCACAAGAACCGCTCCGCCGTGCGCGGCGGCGGCAAGAAGCCCTGGCGCCAGAAAGGCACCGGCCGGGCCCGGGCCGGCACCATCCGCAGCCCGCTGTGGCGCGGGGGCGGCAAGACCTTCGCCGCCACGCCGCAGGATCACAGCCAGAAGCTCAACAAGAAGATGTACCGGGCGGCCATCCGCTCCATCCTCTCCGAGCTGGTGCGCCAGGAACGCCTGCTGGTGATCGACAACTTCGACATGGACAAGCCCAAGACCAGGGAAATGGCCGAGAAGCTCAACAAGCTGGGCGTGGACAAGGGGCTGATCGTCACCGCCGAACTGAGCGAGCCGCTGTACCTGTCGACCCGCAACATTCCCAACGTGGGGATCTGCGACGTGGCGGCCATCGATCCGGTCAGCCTGGTGGGCTACGACAAGATCGTCATGACCGTCGACGCCGTGAAGAAAATCGAGGAGTCCCTGGCATGAACCCGGAACGACTGATGAACGTGCTGCTGGCGCCGCACGTGACCGAAAAGAGCACCATTGCCGCCGACGAGGCCAACCAGGTGGTGTTCAAGGTGGCCCCCGATGCCACCAAGGCCGAGATCCGCGCCGCCGTGGAGATGCTCTTCGAGGTCAACGTGGAAGGCGTGCAGGTGGTCAACGTCAAGGGCAAGACCAAGCGTACCCGCACCGGCCTGGGCCGTCGCAAGAACTGGAAGAAGGCCTATGTCCGCCTGAAGGAAGGCCAGGACATCAACTTCATCGGCGCTGAATAAGGCTTGAGGACAAGAACATGGCAGTCGTAAAGACCAAACCGACATCCCCCGGCCGCCGCTTCGTGGTCAAGGTGGTGGAGCCGGCACTGCACAAGGGCAAGCCCTATGCGCCGCTGCTGGAGAAGAAATCCCGCAATGGCGGCCGCAACAACCTGGGCCGGATCACCACCCGGCACCGCGGCGGCGGGCACAAGCAGCACTACCGGATCATCGACTTCAAGCGCAACAAGGATGGCATCGAGGCCCGGGTCGAGCGCCTGGAATACGATCCCAACCGCAGCGCCCACATCGCCCTGATGCTGTATGCCGACGGCGAGCGCCGTTACATCATCGCGCCCCAGGGCATCCAGGCCGGCGACGTGCTGCTCAGCGGCCAGAACGCCCCGATCAAGACCGGCAACTGCCTGCCCCTGCGCAACATTCCGGTGGGCACCACCGTGCATGCCGTGGAACTCAAGCCCGGCAAGGGTGCCCAGCTGGCCCGCAGCGCCGGCACCTCGGTGCAACTGGTGGCCCGCGAAGGCAGCTACGCCACCCTGCGCCTGCGCTCCGGCGAGATGCGCAAGGTCCATGCCGACTGCCGCGCCACCATCGGCGTGGTCAGCAACGGTGAGCACAACCTGCGCAAGCTGGGCAAGGCTGGCGCCAAGCGCTGGCGCGGCGTGCGTCCGACCGTGCGCGGCGTGGCCATGAACCCGGTGGACCACCCCCACGGTGGCGGCGAGGGCCGCACCTCCGGCGGCCGCCATCCGGTGACCCCCTGGGGCGTCCCGACCAAGGGTTACAAGACCCGCAAGAACAAGCGTACCGACAAGATGATCGTGCGCCGTCGCAACCAGAAGTAACGTCAACGTATAGAGAGCCAACATGCCACGTTCGATCAGAAAAGGCCCGTTTGTCGACCTGCACCTGGCCAAGAAGGTGCGCGAGGCCCAGGAAGCCAACAGCAAGAAGCCGATCAAGACCTGGTCGCGCCGCTCGATGATCGTGCCCGACATGATCGGCCTGACCATCGCCGTGCACAACGGCCGCCAGCACGTTCCGGTCCTGATTTCCGAGAACATGGTCGGTCACAAGCTCGGCGAATTCGCGCCCACGCGCACCTACAAGGGCCACATGGCTGACAAGAAAGCCAAGTAAGAGGTTTCGAAAATGGAAGTTGCAGCAAAACTCAAGCACGCGCGCATCTCGCCGCAGAAGTGCCGCCTGGTCGCCGACCAGATCCGTGGCCTGCCGGTCGAGCGTGCCCTGCAGATCCTGACCTTCAGCCCCAAGAAGGCCGCTGGCATCGTCAAGAAGGTGCTGGAGTCGGCGATTGCCAACGCCGAGCACAACGAAGGGGCCGACATCGACGAGCTGAAGGTCAGCCGCATCTTCGTTGACGAGGGGCCGACCATGAAGCGCTGGCGTCCCCGGGCCAAGGGTGCGGTCAACCACATTTTCAAGCGGACCAGTCACATCACCGTGATGGTCGCCGACAAATAAGCGAGAATCAGCATGGGTCAGAAAGTACATCCGACGGGTATCCGCCTTGGCATCGTCAAGGACTTCACCTCCAAGTGGTACGCCAACAGCAAGGACTATCCCGAGCTGCTGCATGCCGATCTGCAGGCGCGCGACTTCATCAAGCAGAAGCTGAAGCAGGCTTCCGTGAGCCGCATCCAGATTGAACGCACCGCAGGCACGGCCAACATCACCATTCACACGGCCCGGCCCGGCCTGGTGATTGGCAAGAAGGGGGAAGACATCGAGCGCCTGCGCAAGGAAGTGACCCGGATGATGAACCTGCCCCAGGTGCACATCAACATCGAAGAGATCCGCAAGCCGGAACTCGACGCCCAGCTGGTGGCCGAGAGCGTGGCCCAGCAGCTCGAGCGCCGGATCATGTTCCGCCGGGCCATGAAGCGCGCCGTGCAGAACACCATGCGCCTCGGCGCCCAGGGCGTGAAGATCATGGTTGCCGGCCGCCTCAATGGCGCGGAAATCGCCCGCAGCGAGTGGTACCGGGAAGGCCGCGTGCCCCTGCACACCCTGCGTGCCGACATCGATTACGGTTTTGCCGAAGCGGCCACCACCTACGGCATCATCGGTGTCAAGGTGTGGATCTTCAAGGGCGAGGTGATCGGCAAGCAGGAAGGCGCCGAACCCGAAGCCAAGAAGAAGGCCGCCGGCTAACAGGAGTCCAGAGACATGCTGCAACCGAAACGCACGAAATTCCGCAAGCAACAGAAAGGGCGCAACCGCGGCCTGGCGACCCGGGGCAACAAGGTCAGCTTCGGCGAGTATGGCCTGCAGGCCACCGGCCGGGGCCGCCTGACGGCCCGCCAGATCGAAGCCGCCCGGCGGGCCATGACCCGGCACATCAAGCGTGGCGGCAAGATCTGGATCCGCGTGTTTCCCGACAAGCCCATCTCCAAGAAGCCCCTGGAAGTGCGCATGGGCAAGGGCAAGGGCAACGTCGAATACTGGGTGGCCCAGATCCAGCCGGGCCGCGTGCTGTATGAAATGGAAGGGGTGGCCGAAGACGTGGCCCGCGAGGCGTTTCGCCTGGCCGCGGCCAAACTGCCGATTTCCACCACCTTCGTAACCCGGACGGTACTGTGATGAAAGCCAGCGAATTGCGTGAGAAGAGTGTCGAGGAGCTCAAACAGGAGCTGCTGAACCTGACCCGCGAAAAGTTCAACCTGCGGATGCAGAAGGGCACCGGGCAGCTGGCGCGGCCGCACCAGCTCAAGGCCGTGCGCCGCAACATTGCCAGGATCAAGACCATCCTGAACGAAAAAGCAGGTAAGACAGCATGAGCGAAGGACAGAAGAACAAGCGCACGGTCACCGGCCGTGTGGTCAGCGACAAGATGGACAAGACCATCACCGTGCTGGTGGAACGCCGCGTCAAGCACCCGGTGTACGGCAAGTACATCAAGCGCTCCACCAAGCTGCATGCGCACGATGCAAACAACGAGTGCCAGATCGGCGATCTGGTCACCATCAGTGAATGCCGGCCGATCTCCAAGACCAAGACCTGGGTTCTGGAAAAGATCGTCGAACGGGCAGCCACGGTTTAAGGATCGGACGATCCACAGGTTCAGCGGAGACAAGCCATGATTCAGATGCAAACCATGCTCGAAGTCGCCGACAACAGCGGCGCGCGTCGGGTGCAGTGTATCAAGGTGCTCGGTGGGTCGAAGCGCCGCTATGCCGGCGTGGGCGACATCATCAAGGTGAGCATCAAGGAAGCCATTCCGCGCGGTCGCGTGAAGAAGGGTGACGTGTTCAACGCCGTGGTGGTGCGTACCCGCAAGGGCGTGCGCCGGCCCGACGGCTCGGTGATCCGCTTCGACAGCAACGCCGCGGTGCTGCTCAACAACCAGTTGCAGCCCATCGGCACCCGTATCTTCGGGCCGGTGACCCGTGAACTGCGTACTGAGCAGTTCATGAAGATCATTTCCCTGGCTCCTGAAGTTCTGTAAGGCAGAGACTAGACATGTTCAAGATCAAGAAAGGTGACGAGGTCATCGTCATCACCGGCAAGGACAAGGGCAAGCGCGGAACCGTGGTTCGGGTGATTCCCGAAACCGGCCGGGTGGTCGTGGAAAACGTCAACCTGGTGAAGAAGCACCAGAAGCCCAATCCCAATCTCGGCATCCCCGGCGGGATCGTCGAGAAGGAGATGCCGCTGGATGTCTCCAACGTGGCGATCTACAACCCGACCACCGGCAAGGCCGACCGGGTGGGCTTCAAGTTCCTCGAAGACGGCCGCAAGGTACGGTATTTCAAATCCAACGGCGAAGTCATTGACGCCTAAACAATCCAGGTTGCAGAACGATGGCGAGATTACAGGAATTCTACAAGGACCAGGTGGTCAAGCAGCTCCAGGAGCAGTTTGGCTACAAGAGCATCATGGAGGTCCCGCGGATCACCAAGATCACCCTCAACATGGGGGTGGGTGAGGCGGTGGCCGACAAGAAGGTGCTCGAGCACGCCGTGGCCGACATGACCAAGATCGCCGGCCAGAAGCCCATCATCACCAAGGCCCGCAAGTCCGTGGCCGGATTCAAGGTGCGGGAAGGCTGGCCCATCGGCTGCAAGGTGACCCTGCGCCGGGAGCGGATGTACGAGTTCCTGGACCGTCTGATCAGCATTGCCATCCCCCGGATTCGGGACTTCCGCGGGCTCAGCCCCAAGTCCTTCGACGGGCGGGGCAACTACAGCATGGGCGTGAAGGAGCAGATCATCTTCCCGGAGATCGAATACGACAAGATCGATGCCCTGCGTGGCATGGACATCACCATCACCACCACCGCCCGCACTGACGAGGAAGGCCGAGCGCTGCTCAAGGCGTTCAACTTCCCGCTCAAGTCATAGGTCCAGGAGAGAGACATGGCCAAGGTTTGCATGATCGAGCGCGAGAAGAAGCGCGAAAAGATGGTCAAGAAGTACGCCAAGAAGCGGGCGGAACTCAAGGCCATCATCAAGAACCCCGAAACCCCGTACGAGGAGCGCATGGCCGCGCAGGAACAGTTGCAGAAGCTGCCGCGCAATGCCTCGCCCGTACGCCAGCAGCGTCGTTGCCGCCTGACCGGCCGGCCCCATGCGGTCTACCGCAAGTTCGGCCTGTGCCGCAACAAGCTGCGTGAACACACCATGCAGGGCAACGTGCCCGGTCTGCGCAAGGCCAGCTGGTAACCGAGATTTGCAGGAGCAAAACCGATGAGTATGAGTGATCCCATCGCCGACATGCTGACCCGCATCCGCAATGCGCTGCATGCCGGCAAGCCGGACGTGACCATGCCGCTGTCCAAGCAGAAGAAGGCCATCGCCCAGGTACTGCTCGACGAGGGCTACATCGCCGCCGTCGAGGAAACCGAGTTCGAGGGCAAGCCCGGTCTGCGCATCGGCCTCAAGTATCACGAGGGCCGGCCGGTGATCGAGAAGATCAAGCGCGTCAGCCGTCCGGGCCTGCGGATCTACAAGGGCAAGGACGAACTGCCCCGCGTGATGGGCGGACTCGGCATCGCCATCGTCTCCACCTCGGCCGGTCTGATGACCGACCGCGCGGCCCGCAAGGCCGGGCACGGTGGAGAAATCCTGTGCACCGTACAGTAAACGACAGGTCGAAAGAACATGGCTAGAATCACCCCGCTGAACATTCCCAAGGGCGTCGAGCTGACCATCGACGGTCAGCACGTCACGGCCAAGGGCGGCAAGGGCACCCTGGAATGGACCATTCATCCGAGTGTGGAAATCGTCCGTGACGGCGACGTGCTGACCTTCGTGCCCCGCGAGGGCATGCCGGGCGCCGTGGCCCAGAGCGGCACCGCCCGTTCCCTGGTCAACAACATGATGATCGGGGTGAGCACCGGTTTCGAGAAGAAGCTGGAGCTGGTCGGCGTGGGCTATCGTGCCCAGGTCCAGGGCCGCAACCTGAACCTGACCCTGGGGCATTCGCACCCGATCAGCTACGAGGCGCCCGAGGGCATCACCATCGAGGCGCCGAGCCAGACCGAGGTGGTGGTCAAGGGCATCGACAAGCAGAAGGTGGGCCAGGTGGCCGCGGAAATCCGCGCCTTCCGCCCGCCGGAGCCTTACAAGGGCAAGGGCGTCAAGTACGCCGACGAGCACATCGTGCGCAAAGAAGCCAAGAAGAAGTAAGGGCAGGACAAGACTATGGACAAGAAAGCAATCCGACTGCGCCGCGCTCGCCGCACCCGCGCCAAGATCCGCGAACTGGCCGTGCCGCGCCTCACGGTGCACCGCACGCCGCGGCACATCTACGCCCAGGTCATCGCGCCCAACGGCAGCGAAGTCATCGCGGCGGCCTCGACCGTTCAGGCCGATGTCAAGAAGGAACTCAAGAGTACCGGCAATGCCGAGGCCGCGGCCGTGGTCGGCAAGCTGATTGCCGAGAAGGCCAAGGCCGCAGGGGTCACCACGGTGGCATTCGATCGTTCGGGCTTCAAGTACCACGGCCGGGTGAAGGCGCTGGCGGATGCCGCGCGTGAAGCCGGGCTGCAATTCTAAGGGTTAAATCATGGCTGGATTCGATAAAGAACAGAACGGCGACGGCCTGCAGGAGCGGCTGGTCGGCATCCGACGCGTCGCCAAGGTGGTCAAGGGTGGCCGGATTTTCGGTTTCTCCGCGCTGACCGTGGTCGGTGACGGCCAGGGCCGGGTCGGTTTCGGCCGCGGCAAGGCCCGCGAGGTGCCGGTGGCCATCCAGAAGGCCATGGAGAACGCTCGCAAGAACATGGTGCAGGTGCCCCTGAAGAACGGCACCCTGCAGTACCCGATCACCGCCGAGCACGGGGCCGCCAAGGTCTACATGCAGCCGGCCTCGGAAGGGACCGGGGTTATCGCCGGCGGTCCCATGCGTGCCGTGTTCGACGTGGTCGGCGTGCACGACGTGCTGGCCAAGTGCATCGGTTCCAACAACCCCATCAATGTCGTCCGCGCCACCATCAAGGGTCTGGCGGCCATGTCCTCTCCGGAGCAGGTCGCGGCCAAGCGGGGCAAGAAGGTCGACGAGATTCTGGACTAGACCCATGGCAGACAAAGGCAAGATCAAGGTAAAGCTGGTGCGCAGCACGAATGGCCGACTGGCCGCCCACAAGGCCTGCGTGCGCGGCCTGGGCCTGCGGCGCATGCACCAGGTGGTGGAAGTCGAGGATACCCCCTGCACCCGTGGCATGATCAACAAGGTCAGCTACATGGTCCAGGTCGTCGAGGAGAGCTGAGAAGATGCGTCTGAATACACTCAAGCCCGCCGAGGGCGCCCGCAAGCCGCGCAAGCGCGTCGGCCGCGGCATCGGATCCGGTCTGGGCAAGACGGCCGGCCGGGGTCACAAGGGCCAGAAATCCCGTTCCGGCGGCTTCCACAAGGTCGGTTTCGAAGGCGGCCAGATGCCGCTGCAACGTCGCCTGCCCAAGGTGGGCTTCCGCTCGCGGATCGGCATGGTGACCGACGAAATCCGCCTGCACGAGCTGAACAAGGTGGACGCCGAGGTCATCGATCTGGATGCCCTGCGCAAGGCCGGCCTCATCAACCGCAACATCCAGCGGGTCAAGGTCATGGCCTCCGGCACCATCGACAAGGCCGTGACCCTCAAGGGGATCATGGTCACCAAGGGTGCGCGCCAGGCCATCGAAGCCGCTGGCGGCAAGGTCGAAGAGTAAGCCACGGTGGGCGCCTCACGTTCCGCCATGGCCGATGCTCTGGCCGCCGGCAAGTTCACCGAGCTGCGGCAACGGATCTTCTTCCTCATCGGCGCATTGCTGGTCTTTCGTGCAGGCTCCTTCATCACCGTGCCGGGACTGGACCCGAACGAGCTGGAGCGGTTGTTCGAGCAGCAGTCGGGCACCATCCTGGCCATGTTCAACATGTTTTCCGGCGGGGCGCTCAGTCGCCTTTCGATCTTCGCGCTGGGGATCATGCCGTACATCTCGGCCTCGATCATCATCCAGCTGCTGACCAAGGTGCATCCCAAGCTCGAGCAGTTGAGCAAGGAAGGCGCGGCCGGGCGGCGCAAGATCACCCAGTACACGCGGATCAGCACCCTGGCGCTGGCCACCTTCCAGGCCCTCGGCGTGGCCGTGGCCCTGGCCCGGCAGCCGGGGCTGGTGATCATGGACCACAACACGTTCTACTTCACCACCGTGGTCACCCTGGTCACCGGCACCATGTTCCTGATGTGGCTGGGCGAGCAGATCACCGAGCGAGGCATCGGCAACGGCATTTCGATGATCATCTTCGCCGGTATCGTGGCGGGCCTGCCCGCGGCGATCGCCGGGACGCTGGAGATGGGCAACACCGGGGAGCTGAGCTACGGCTTCATCTTGGTGCTGTTCCTCCTGGCCCTGGGCGTGACCGCCTTCGTGGTGTTCATGGAGCGGGGGCAGCGGCGGATCACCGTGAACTATGCCAAGCGCCAGCAGGGGCGCAAGCTGTACGCGGCCCAGAGCAGCCATCTGCCGCTGAAGATCAACATGGCCGGGGTGATCCCGCCGATCTTCGCCTCCAGCATCATCCTGTTCCCGGCCACCCTGGCAGGCTGGTTCGGCGGCGATCCGGATGGACCGATGGGCTGGATGCAGGACGTGGCCACCATGCTCTCGCCGGGACAGCCGGTGTACGTGCTGCTCTATGCGCTGGCCATCGTGTTCTTCTGCTTCTTCTACACGGCGTTGATGTTCAACCCCAAGGAGACGGCAGACAACCTGAAGAAATCCGGGGCCTTCATCCCCGGGATCCGGCCGGGCGAGCAGACGGCCAGGTACATCGACGGGATCATGGGCCGCCTGACCCTGGTGGGGGCCGTGTACATCACCGCGGTGTGCCTGCTGCCCGAGTTCCTGATCGTGTGGAAGAGCGTGCCGTTCTACTTCGGCGGCACCTCGCTGCTGATCATCGTGGTGGTGGTGATGGATTTCATGGCCCAGGTGCAGGCCCATCTGATGTCGCACCAGTACGAGAGCCTGATGAAGAAGGCCAACCTCAAGGGCGGCGGCGGTGCCGGCGGCCTGTTGCGATAGACCGAATACTGACATTTTTGGAGTGTGAACCATGAAAGTGCGTGCATCCGTGAAGAAACTGTGCCGGAACTGCAAGATCATCCGCCGCCAGGGCGTGGTGCGCGTGATCTGCAAGGATCCGCGTCACAAGCAGCGCCAGGGTTAGCCTCCCGCTGGCCGTTAGTGCAAGATTTGTTCCCGTTGGCCTTGCTCTGGCAGGGCATTTTTCGTAGAATTGCGCGTTTTCCCGGACCGTCGCGTTCGGTGGAATGCCCAGGATTCGACTGATTCAGGAGTAACTCCATGGCCCGCATTGCTGGCATCAACATTCCGGACAACAAACATACCGAAATCGCCCTCACGGCCATCTACGGTATCGGCCGGACCCGTGCCCGGGAAATCTGCGCCGCCACCGGCGTGCGCCCCGACGTCAAGATCCGCGATCTGGACGACAGCCAGATCGAGGCGCTGCGCCAGGAGGTGGGCAAGTACACCGTCGAAGGCGATCTGCGCCGGGAAGTGTCCATGAACATCAAGCGGTTGATGGATCTCGGCTGCTACCGCGGGATCCGCCACCGCCGGGGGCTGCCCCTGCGCGGCCAGCGCACCCGTACCAACGCCCGGACCCGCAAGGGCCCGCGCAAGCCCATCAAGCGTTAATCAGACAGGTTTCCAGACATGGCAGCAAAATCTTCCGGTCGTACCCGCAAGAAGGTCAAGCGCGACGTCTCCGACGGCATCGCGCATATCCACGCCTCCTTCAACAACACCATCGTGACTATCACCGATCGCCAGGGCAATACCCTGTGCTGGGCCACGGCCGGCGGCTCCGGTTTCCGCGGGTCACGCAAGAGCACGCCCTTCGCTGCCCAGGTGGCCGCCGAGCGGGCCGGGACCATGGCCCAGGAATTCGGCATGAAGAACCTGGAAGTCAACGTCAAGGGCCCGGGCCCGGGGCGGGAGTCGGCCGTGCGCGCCCTCAACGCCAAAGGCTTCAAGATCACCAACATCAAGGACGTGACGCCCATTCCGCACAATGGCTGCCGTCCGCCCAAGAAACGTCGCGTATAAAGCGGGAGAACTACCTTGGCACGATACATCGGACCCAAATGTCGTCTTTGTCGCCGGGAAGGGGAGAAGCTCTTCCTCAAGGGCGAAAAGTGTTTCAGCAGCAAGTGCGCCATGGAGAACCGCGCTTTCCCGCCCGGCCAGCATGGCCAGGCCCGTCGTGGCCGCATGTCCGACTATGCGACCCAGCTGCGCGAGAAGCAGAAACTGCGCCGCATCTACGGCGTGCTGGAAAACCAGTTCCGCGCCTATTACAAGGAAGCCGACCGGCGCAAGGGCTCCACGGGCGAAAACCTGCTGCAACTGCTGGAATCGCGCCTGGACAACGTGGTCTATCGCATGGGCTTCGGCGCCTCCCGCTCGGAAGCCCGGCAGCTGGTGCGGCACAAGGCCATCACCGTCAACGGCCGCAAGGTCACCATCCCCTCCTATCAGGTGAAGGCGGGTGACGTGATCGCCGTGAACGAGAAGGCCGCCAAGCAACTGCGGATCCGTGCCGCCGCCGCTGCGGCCAGCCAGCGCGGCCTGGTGGACTGGGTCGACGTGGATCTGAACAAGCTGGAAGGCGTGTACAAGAGCGTGCCGGAGCGCAGCGAACTGCCGTCTGACATCAACGAGCACCTGGTCGTCGAACTGTACTCCAAGTAAGCCGCCGCATACGGCAACGATGTCGGAAAACCACAGGAACCTTTGAGAGGGCATTCATACATGCAGGCCTCAGCATCTGAACTACTTACCCCGCGGATCGTCGACATCCAGCAGATCGACAAGACGCGCGCCAAGGTGACCCTCGAACCCCTGGAGCGGGGCTTCGGGCACACCCTGGGCAATGCCCTGCGCCGCATCCTGCTCTCCTCGATGACCGGCTGCGCCATCGTGGAAGCGGAGATCGAGGGCGTGCTGCACGAGTACACCACCATCGAAGGGGTCCAGGAAGACGTGGTCGACATCCTGCTCAACCTCAAGGGCGTGGCCCTGCGCCTCGAGGGCAGCGAGAACGAAGCGACCCTGACCCTGAACAAGAAGGGCCCGGGCCCGGTGACCGCCGGCGACATCAGTCTGCCCCACAACGTGCAGGTGATCAATCCCGAGCACGTCATCGCCAACCTGACCAAGGCCGGCGAGCTGAACATGACCCTCAAGGTGGCCCGGGGTCGGGGCTACCAGCCCTCCACCCAGCGCCTCACCGAAGAGGACGAGGACAAGCCCATCGGCCGTCTGACCCTGGACGCCAGCTTCAGCCCGGTGCAGCGCGTGGCCTACGTGGTCGACAGTGCCCGCGTCGAGCAGCGTACCGACCTCGACAAGCTGATCATCGAGCTGGAAACCAACGGCACCATCGATCCGGAAGAGGCCATCCGCAGCGCCGCCACCATCCTCCAGGAGCAGCTTTCGGCCTTCGTCGATCTGCGCGGCACCGCCCAGGAGCCGGAAGCCGAGCACGAGCCGGACATCGATCCCATCCTGCTGCGCCCGGTGGACGATCTGGAGCTGACCGTGCGCTCCGCCAACTGCCTGAAGGCCGAGCAGATCTTCTACATCGGCGATCTGATCCAGCGCACCGAGGTGGAGCTGCTCAAGACCCCGAATCTGGGCAAGAAGTCCCTCACCGAGATCAAGGACGTGCTGGCCTCCCGCGGCCTCTCCCTGGGCATGCGCCTGGAGAACTGGCCGCCGCCCAGCCTGAAGAAGAAACAGCAGGAGGAAGGCGTCGCCTGAGGGCGCCTTCTTCTTCCCAACCGCATCGCGAAGGTAGAGACTCATGCGTCACCGTAAAAGTGGTCGTAAACTGAACCGCACCAGCAGCCACCGCCAGGCCATGTTCCGCAACATGTCGGCGTCGCTGTTCAAGCACGAGATGATCCGCACCACCCTGGCCAAGGCCAAGGAACTGCGGCGCACCGCCGAGCCGCTGATCACCCTGGCCAAGACCGACTCGGTGGCCAATCGCCGCCTGGCCTTCGCCCGCCTGCGCGACAAGGAGGCCGTGGGCAAGCTGTTCAACGAACTCGGCCCGCGCTACCAGGACCGCCCCGGCGGCTACCTGCGCATCCTCAAGTGCGGCTTCCGTGCCGGCGACAATGCGCCCATGGCCATCGTCGAGCTGGTCGACCGCCCCGTGGCCGCCGAAGGCGAAACCCAGACCGAAGAGGCCGCGGCCAGCGCGTAACGGGCCGCATGACCGCTATACTCAAAAACCGGGGCTTGCCCCGGTTTTTTTGTGTCTGGAGACGGGCTGAAAAGTCCAACGCAAAGGTGCGAAGACGCGAAGGGCGCAAAGAGTTTTGAAAAGACGTGTAGGAGCGGCGCAAGCCGCGAAATCATTCTAAAAATGGTCGCGGCTCGCGCCGCTCCTACATGCCTTTGCGTTGAAATCATCGATCGACAAGGGCCGAGCGCATGATCTTCCTGTTTGACGATTTCGGCTGGCAGGGCCCCTACACGGGCCAGATGAAGACGGTGCTGGCGCAGCAGGCGGCAGGGATTCCGGTAGTCGATCTGATGCACGATGCGCCGGCCTTCCGGCCGCAGGCGGCCGGGGCCTTGCTGGCGGCGCTGGTGCCCTGGTTGCCCGCGTCGGCGGTGGTGCTGGCGGTGGTGGATCCCGGTGTCGGCACCGAGCGGTTGCCGTGCCTCGTCGAGGCCGACGGGCGCCATTTCGTCGGGCCGGCCAACGGCCTGTTCGACCGTGTGGCGCAGCGGGCGGATTCGGCACGGGCCTGGCGCATCGACTGGCGGCCGGAGACGCTTTCGGCCTCCTTCCACGGCCGCGATCTCTTCGCACCGGTGGCGGCGATGCTGGCTACGGGACGAGCGTTTGACCGTTCCCCCATGGAACTGTGGCAACCGGCTGCGCCGGTCGAATCGGAACTGGCCGAGGTGATCTATATCGACAGTTACGGCAATGCCATGACCGGCCTGGGCGCCGATGCCGTGCCGGAGACGGCGGTGATTCGGTGCGGGGAACAGATGTTCCGCCACGCCCGCACCTTCGGCGAGGTGCCGCCGGGGGAAGGGTTCTGGTACGTCAATTCGCTGGGGCTGGTGGAGCTGGCGGTGAATCAGGGCAGTGCGGCGCAACGCTACGGGCTTGAGATTGGCGCGCCGGTGCAGGTGGGGGGATGAGCTCCCCTGGCCCGGGTTGCCGGCTCCGCCGCGGTGCGGCTTGAGCCGGCCTACGGGTCGGTGGCCAGGCCGGTTTCAGCGGGATGTTCCCTCGTCCCGGCCTCCTCCAGCAGCGGGAGCAGATAGCGCCCGGTGTGGGAATCGGGGTGGCGGGCGACTTCCTCGGGGGTGCCGGTGCAGACGATGGTGCCGCCCTTGCTGCCGCCTTCGGGGCCGAGGTCGATGATCCAGTCGGCGGTCTTGATCACGTCCAGGTTGTGTTCGATGACCACGATGGTGTTGCCGTGGTCGCGCAGGCGGTGGAGCACGGCCAGCAGTTGCTCGATGTCGTGGAAGTGCAGGCCGGTGGTGGGTTCGTCGAGGATGTAGAGGGTGCGGCCGGTGTCGCGCTTGGACAGTTCCCGGGCCAGTTTCACCCGCTGGGCCTCGCCGCCGGAGAGGGTGGTGGCGTTCTGGCCGAGGGTGATGTAGGACAGGCCCACGTCCATCAGGGTCTGCAGCTTGCGGCGCACCACGGGCACCGCGTCGAAGAACGCCAGGGCCTCTTCCACGGTCATCGACAGCACCTCGTGGATGGTCTTGCCCTTGTACTTGATCTCCAGGGTTTCACGGTTGTAGCGCCGGCCGTGACAGACGTCGCAGGCCACGTAGATGTCGGGCAGGAAGTGCATCTCCACCTTGATCACGCCGTCGCCCTGGCAGGCTTCGCAGCGCCCGCCCTTGACGTTGAAACTGAAGCGGCCAGGGGTGTAGCCCCGGGCGCGGGCCTCGGGGGTGGCGGCAAACAGCTCGCGGATGGGGGTGAAGAGCTGGGTGTAGGTGGCCGGGTTGGAGCGCGGCGTGCGGCCGATGGGGCTCTGGTCGATGTCCACCACCTTGTCGAACTGGTCGAGGCCGGTGATCGCCTCGCAGGGGGCCGGCTCCTCGGTGCTGCCGTTGATGTGCCGGGCCGCGTAGCGGTAGAGGGTGTCGTTGATCAGGGTGGACTTTCCGGAGCCGGAGACGCCGGTCACCGCGGTCATCAGGCCCACCGGGATCTGCACGTTGACCCTGCGCAGGTTGTTGCCGCTGGCGCCGAGGATGCTGATCTGGCGGGCCGGGTCCCGCGGCGTGCGTTCGGCCGGCACGGCGATGACCCGTCGGCGCGAGAGATACTGGCCGGTGAGCGAGGCCGGATTGCCCATGATCTCCTCGGGCGTGCCCTGGGCGACGATCCGTCCGCCGTGGATGCCGGCGCCGGGGCCGATGTCCACCACGTGATCGGCGCTGAGGATGGCTTCCTCGTCGTGCTCCACCACGATCACCGTGTTGCCCAGATCCCGCAGGTCGCGCAGGGTGTTGAGCAGGCGGGTGTTGTCCCGCTGATGCAGGCCGATGGAGGGTTCGTCGAGGATGTACATCACGCCCACCAGGCCGGCGCCGATCTGGCTGGCCAGGCGGATGCGCTGGGCCTCGCCGCCGGAGAGGGTATCGGCGCTGCGATCCAGGGTGAGGTATTCCAGGCCCACGTTGACCAGAAAGGCCAGCCGTTCGCGGATCTCCTTGACGATCCGCTCGGCGATCTTGCCGCGCCGGCCGGGCAGACGGAAGCCGGTGAAGAAGGTCAGGGCTTCGTCGATGGGCAGGGCGGTGATCTCGGGCAGGCTGCGGTCACAGACGAAGACGTTGCGGGCGGCCTCGTTGAGGCGGGTACCGCCGCAGTCGGGACAGGGCTGGGAGGCGAGGTATTTGGCCAGTTCCTCGCGCACGGCGTTGGACTCGGTTTCCCGGTAGCGGCGCTGCATGTTGTTCAGAATGCCCTCGAAGGGCTGGACCTTGCGGTAGGCGCCGCCGCGCTCGTTGTAATAGACGAATTCGATTTCCTCGTCGCCGGAGCCGTACAGGATCACGTTGCGGATCTTCTTCGGCAGCTTGCGGAAGGGGGTGTCCATGTCGAAGCCGTAGTGCTCGGCGAGGGAGGCGAGCATCTGGAAATAGTAGGCGTTGCGCCGATCCCAGCCGCGGATGGCGCCTTCGGCCAGGCTGAGTTCGGGACGGCTGACCACGCGCTCCGGATCGAAGAACTGCTGGTGGCCGAGGCCGTCGCAGGTGGGGCAGGCCCCGGCGGGGTTGTTGAACGAGAAGAGACGCGGCTCAAGCTCCGATAGTGAGTACCCGCAAACGGGGCAGGCATAGCGGGCCGAGAACACCAGATCCTCCCGTTCGCCATCCAGCCAGGCGATCCGGGCGATGCCCTCACCCAGGGCCAGCGCCGTCTCGAGGGAGTCGGCGAGGCGGGTCTTGAGGTCGGGGCGCACCTTGAAGCGGTCCACCACCGCTTCGATGGTGTGCTTGCGCCGCTTGTCGAGTTTCGGCACGTCGTCCAGTTCCACCACCTTGCCGTCCACCCGGGCCCGCACGTAGCCCTCGGCGCGCAGGCGCTCGAAGACGGCCTCGTGCTCCCCCTTGCGGGCGTCCACCAGGGGCGCCAGCAGCATCAGCCGGCTGCCCTCGGGCAGGGCCAGGATCGTGTCCACCATCTGGCTGACGGTCTGGGCGTCGAGCACGGTGCCGTGCTCGGGGCAGCGGGGCTCGCCGGCCCGGGCGAACAGCAGGCGCAGGTAGTCGTAGATCTCGGTGATGGTGCCCACCGTGGAGCGGGGATTGTGGGAGGTGGACTTCTGCTCGATGGAGATGGCCGGCGACAGGCCCTCGATGTGGTCGATGTCGGGTTTTTCCATCACCGACAGGAACTGCCGGGCGTAGGCCGAGAGGGATTCCACGTAGCGCCGCTGCCCCTCGGCATAGATGGTGTCGAAGGCCAGCGACGACTTGCCCGAGCCCGACAGGCCGGTGATCACGATCAGCCGGTCCCGCGGCAGGTCGAGATCGAGGTTCTGCAGATTGTGGGTGCGCGCCCCGCGCAGGCGGATGGTATCCATGGGGAGGTACCGCAAAGAGGAAAACGCGCCATTTTACGACTTCGGGGGGCCGAACGGCCAGTCGGGGTTCGGTGGCGGTTGGCGGGGGGCTGGGAAAACCGGGAACCCAGCTACCCGCCTCACAGGTTCTGCGTGGCCCAGTTCACCGCCTGGGTGCGGTTGGAGACGTCCAGTTTCTTGTAGATGTGGTAGATGTGGGTCTTGATGGTGTGCACCGAGAGGCTGAGCTCGGCGGCGATGTCGGTGTTCTTGGCGCCGGTGGCCAGCAACTGGAGGATCTCCAGCTCGCGGGTGGTGAGCAGATCGTGTTCGCGCAACATGATCCGGTGGCTGGAGGTGTTGCTGGTGAGATAGCGGCTCATCACCTTGCGCGGGAACCACAGATCGCCGTTGAACATGGCCAGCACGCCCTTGGCGATGTGGTCGGGCGCGTCGTCCTCGTAGAAGATGCCGCTGATCTCGGGCGGGCCGGTCATGCGTTCCAGGCTGGTGTCGTGATGGGCATTGAGGAAGGCGTACATGAGCTGCTTCTTGCCCGACTTGCGGCACTGGACGAGGATGTCCAGGGCGGTGCCGGGGCGGTCTTCCATGGCGTCGATGAGCACCAGCCCGCTCTTGGCATTGTACTTGAGGGTGGGCCGGGAGCGGCCGTCTTCGGTGGCCAGATTCACGCGGCCGCCGGTCGCCGTCTCGAGATGCGCGGCCAGATCCTGGTAGCGTTCGGCATCGGTGCCGACGATGTTGATCCAGCGTCCTGCTAACATGGGGCAAACCTCATTCAGGATGTCCGTGGCCGATCGGGAATCCGCTTCGGCAGGTCTTGTCCCTGCCCGGATTCCGGGAATGCATGACCCGACAATATAGGCAGCTTTGTCCGGCACGACAAGACTTCGTTCACAAAATGGGCAACGGGTCGGTGCGGTGGGGGGGGCGCCACGGGGTTCCCGTTCCATTGCAGGAAGTATAGCCGAGGCGCGGCGCGGGTGAGGCCGGGATTCTGCTAGAATGGGCGCTTTCCCGTTTTCCCGCATGCCGCCCATGAGTTCGTCGTCCCTGACCCCTGCCGAACGCCGCATCGCCTATGCCATGGCCGGCATCTTCAGCACCCGCATGCTGGGGCTGTTCCTGATCGTCCCCGTCTTCGTGGAATACTCGCGCGGTCTGCGGGGGTATACGCCGGCGCTGGCGGGTTTCGCCATCGGGATCTATGGCCTGGCCCAGGCGTTGTTGCAGATCCCGCTGGGGCGGCTCTCCGACCGGCTGGGGCGCAAGCCGGTCATCGTGGCCGGGTTGCTGGTGTTCGCCCTGGGCAGCGTGGTGGCGGCCCTTTCCGACTCCATGACCGGGGTCATCGTGGGCCGGGCCCTGCAGGGGGCTGGGGCCATCGCCAGCGCCGTGCTGGCGCTCACGGCGGATCTCACCCGCGAGGAGCACCGGGTGAAGATCATGGCCTTCATCGGCATGAGCATCGGCCTGTCCTTCGCGCTGGCCATGGTGCTGGGGCCGCTGTTGCACCATTTCCTGGGGCTGTCGGGCCTGTTCTGGATCATCGCCGGCCTGGCGCTTCTGGGGATCGCCATCGTGCTGTTCGTGGTGCCGACCCCCGTGCACAGCCGTTTCCACCGGGATACGGAGGTGGAGACCGGCTGGATCGGCCAGGCCCTGCGCAATCCCCAGCTCCTGCGCGTGGATTTCGGCATCTTCGCCCTGCATGCGGCGCTGATGGCCACCTTCGTGGTGGTGCCCGGCCTGCTGGTGCAGGCGGGGCTGGGGGTGGAGCGCCACTGGCTGGTCTATCTGCCGGTGATGGTGGTGGGCATGGGGCTGATCGTGCCGTTCATCATTCTGGCAGAGAAGAAACGCCGTCTGAAGGGGGTGCTGATCGGCGCCGTGGCCACCCTGCTGCTGGCCGAGCTGGGCATGGCCCTGGTCGAGACGCGGTTCGGCGGCGCTATGGCCGGTCTGGCGTTCATGCTATTGTTGTTCTTCGCCGCCTTCAATCTGCTCGAGGCCATGCTGCCCTCGCTGGTGGCCAAGCTGGCGCCCGCGGCCCACAAGGGCACGGCCATGGGGGTCTACACCACCGCCCAGTTCCTGGGGGTGTTCGCCGGTGGCAGCCTGGGGGGCTGGCTTCTCCAGCAGGCGGGCAGCGAAGGGGTGTTTCTGGCCACCGCCCTGCTTGCCGGGATCTGGCTGGTGCTGGTGCTGGGCATGGCCCGGCCGCCTTACCTCCAGACCCGCCTGCTGAACGTCGGTCCGCTGGACGTGGCGGCGGCGCGGCAACTGGCCGAGCGCCTGGGCGAGGTCACCGGCGTGGTGGAGGTGACGGTGATTCCCGAGGACGGCGTGGCCTACCTCAAGGTGGACAACCGCACGCTTGACGAGGCGGCCCTGGCCAACCTGCCTGCGGTCCGCGACGCGGCCTGAGGCGGGATACCCACGGTATTCATTGCGATTTTGACGAGACGAGAGGAAACAACGACATGGCATCCAGGGGTGTGAACAAGGTCATTCTGATTGGCAATCTGGGCAAGGATCCGGAAGTGCGCTATTCCCCCAGCGGCAGCGCGGTCACCAACATCACCGTGGCCACCTCCGAAACCTGGAAGGACAAGAACACCGGCGAGCAGAAGGAAAAGACCGAATGGCACCGGGTGGTGTTCTTCAACCGCCTGGCGGAGATCGCCGGCGAATACCTGAAGAAGGGCTCGAAGGTGTATATCGAGGGCCGTCTGCAGACTCGCAAGTGGCAGGATCAGAACGGCAACGATCGCTATACCACCGAGATCGTCGCCAACGAGATGCAGATGCTCGACAGCCGTGGCGGGGGCAGCGCCAACTTCAACCAGGACAACGGCCAGGCGGCGCAACGCAGTGCCCCGGCCGCCGCCCCGGAGCCGGTGGCGGCCAGCGGCGGTGCCGACTTCGACGACGACATACCGTTCTAGAAACCGTTCCAAACATTCGCCTGCTTTTGCTTTGACTGAACCAGTATCTGGACCGACCTCAAGGGCTCTGTGCCAACAACAAGCGATGGTCCCAGCATGTCGGAACGGTTGTTTGGGAGTTATCGATTTAGAATGATGTGCAAAAGGCCGGTCATCTGACCGGCCTTTTGCCTTTTCGGTCCCGCGCATTGATTTTGCCGGCGGCCATCGCCATGTGAGAGACGATCGGCTGGAAAAAAGGAGCGAAAGGTGACGGGCGAAAACGCACAGCGCATGCTGACGGTCGGGATCTTCGCCAACCCGGCGCAGGCGCAGCGGCTGGTGGAGCGGCTCATCGAGGAAGACTTTCCCATGGATCAGCTTTCCCTGCTGGGGCGGGCCGGGCGGGGTTCCGGCGACGATGTGCTGGGGGTGTCCTATCACGGTACCGGCGAGAAGATGAAAGTCTGGGGTGAGCACGGGGCCTTCTGGGGCGCCCTGTGGGGGCTGCTGGCCGGGGCGACGGGGATGTTCGTCCTGCCGGGGCTCGGGCCCCTGCTGGCGGCCGGGCCCATCGTGGAGGCCCTGGCCGGTGCGCTGGCGGGCGCCGTGGTCGCCGGGGGCGCCATGGCCGGCGCGGCGGCCCTGAGCGAACTCGCCACGGCCCTGCACCGCCTCGGCCTGCCGGCCGAGGCGGTGGCCCGGATCGAGGCGGCCATCGACGACGGCAAGGCGGTGGTGATCCTGCACACCGACGCGGCGCACACGGAGAAGTGGGACCGGCTGCTGCGCTGGGCCGGTGCCGAGCCGGTTCTGCACCTGGCTTCCGGAGGGGACCATGCAGCGTGACCTGGCCCGGCAATTCCTGTCCGACATGATTCTGGCCCGGGAATTCGAGCAGGCGGCGGCCGATCAGTACCAGGCCGGCAACATCGCCGGCTTCCTGCACCTGTATCCGGGCGAGGAGGCGGTGGCAGTAGGCAGCCTGCGGGCGGCCGATGCCGGCGACTATGTGGTCAGCACCTACCGGGAACACGTGCACGCCCTGGTCAGGGGCGTGCCGGCGCGGGCGGTGATGGCGGAGCTGTTCGGCAAGGCCACCGGCTGCTCCGGCGGCTATGGCGGCTCCATGCACCTGTTCGATCGCGAACGGCGCTTCCTGGGCGGCTATGCCATCGTCGGCGAGACCTTTCCCGTGGCCATCGGCGTGGCCTACTGGCTGCGCATGAACAACCGCAACGACGTGGTCTACTGCTTCTTCGGCGACGGCGCCGCCAACCAGGGCACCTTCCACGAATCCCTCAACATGGCGGCCCTGTGGAAACTGCCGGTGTTGTTTCTCTGCGAGAACAACCATTACCAGATCGGCACCGAGATCCACCGCCACACGGCGGTGCCCGAGATCTGGCGCCATACCACGCCCTACGGCATTCCCGGCAAGCGGGTGGACGGCATGGACGTGGAGGCCGTCTACACCGCAACCCGCGAGGCGCTGGAGTTCGTGCGTGCCGGCAACGGACCGATGCTGCTGGAATGCGACACCTACCGGTATCGCGGCCATTCCATGGCCGACAGCGGGGCCTACCGTTCCACCCTGGAAGTGCAGGAACTGATGGCCAGGGATCCGCTGCGCACCTTCCGCCAGCGGGCGCTCGAGGCGGGCTGGGTGAGCGAGGCGGATCTGGCCGCCATCGAGCGCGAGGCGCAGAGCACGGTGGAAGAGGCCGTGCGTTTCGCCGCCGAGAGCCCCGAGCCGGACGACGTGCGCAAGGACGTGTATGCCGAGCCGTTCGCACTCTATGGAGGGCCGCGCGATGCGTGATCGACAGGCCAATCTGGGCGGGGAACCGGTCACCGTGGCGGCCCGGGAGCTGAAGGTCTGGGAAGCGCTCAATCTCGCGCTGGACGAGGCCATGGCCGCCGACGAGGCGGTCTTCGTGCTGGGCGAGGACGTGGGGCTGTACGGCGGCAGTTATCGGGTCACCCAGGGGTTGTATGCCAAATACGGCGAATGGCGCGTGCGCGACACGCCCATCTCCGAGAACAGTTTCACCGGCCTGGGGGTGGGCGCGGCCCTGGTGGGCGGCCGGCCGGTGGTGGAGATCATGACCGTCAACTTCGCCCTGCTGGCGCTCGACGCCATCATCAACATGGCCGCCAAGCTGCGTTACATGTCCGGCGGCCAGTTCATCGTGCCGCTGGTGGTGCGCATGCCGGGCGGGGTGGCGAAACAGCTGGCCGCCCAGCATTCCCAGCGCCTGGAACACACCCTGCTCAACGTGCCGGGCCTGCGGGTGGTGGTCCCCGGCACGCCGCAGGACAGCTACTGGCAACTGAAGCAGGCCATCGACTGCGACGATCCGGTGATCGTGCTGGAGCACGAGCTGCTCTACAACGAAAAGGGCCCCTTCGATGCCACGGCCGAACCCCTGCCGCTGCACGCGGCGGCGGTGCGGCGGGAAGGGCGCGATCTCACCCTGATCGCCTGGCACCGGATGGTGCCCGTGGCCCTGCAGGCGGCCGAAACCCTGGCCGCCGAAGGCATCGAGGCGGAAGTGATCGATCTGCGCAGCCTGCGGCCGCTGGACCTGCCGGCGCTGGTCGCTTCGGTGGAAAAGACCCATCACGCCCTGGTGGTGGAAGAGGACTGCCGTTTCGCCGGCGCCGGTGCCGAGATCGCCGCCAGCCTCCACGAGGCGGCCTTCGCTGCCCTGGACGCCCCGGTGGAACGGGTGGCGGGACTCGACGTGCCCACCCCCTACAACGGCCTCCTGGAGCGGGCCTCCATCCCCGATGCCGGCGCGGTGGTGGGCACGGCCCTGCGGCTCCTCACGCCGCGGGTGGGGGAATGAGCGTAGGGGGTGTGTTTGACAAGAACGAACGTTCGTTCTAATCTTGGCACATGAACGCCAGACAAGCGACGGCGCCAAATCCGGTCCGGGAACGGGTGCTCGACGCCGCCATCCGCCTGTTCACGCGACAGGGATATTTCAACACCTCGATCCCCGACATCGTGCGGGCCTCCGGCGTGAGCACCGGCTCCATCTATCACCATTTCGGCGACAAGGAAGGCATTGCCCGGGCGCTGTTCGAGACGCTGGTGAATCGCATGGAGGTGGAGTTCGATCGCATCGAGCGTCGTCATTCCACGGCCGCGGAGCGGTGTCGGGCGGTCATCGCGCTGCTGTTCCGAATCACCGAGGAAGAGCCGGACGTGATGACCTACATGCTTTTCGTCAAGCACCGTGAGTTCATGCCCGAAGTGGCGCCCGTGTGTTCTTCCCAGCCGTTCCGGCACATGCGGCGAATGGTGGAGCAGGGCATGGACAGTGGCGAATTCCGTCGCCTGGATCCCATGGTGGCGGCGGCGGCGGTCTTCGGTGGCGCGTTGCGGCTGATCAACCTGCGCCTGGACGGGATCCTGGAGCGGCCGTTGCACGAGTATCTCGACGACGTCTGGGACTGCGCATGGCGGGCCGTGTCCGGCACATGAGCCGACCATGACAGGCGGGCCGGGGAACCGGCCTTTTTCTTCACCAACGACTAGAACGAACATTCGTTCGAGGAGGCGTATCATGCAATCCATGGCCATCGTGGTAAGAGACGATTCCTACGACAAGCTGCTCACGCCCTTTGCCTTCGCCTATCTGCAGGCCTCGGAGGGCTGTGATGTGGACATGCTGTTCGTCAACTGGGCCGTCCGGGCGCTCACCGAGGAAGGCGCCAGGGCGATCCGCATCCAGGGTGATCACGCCGATCAGGATGCCTGGGTTCGCGAACAGGTGGCCAAGGCCGGCCTGCCGGCGGAGATTCCGGATCTCATCCGGGCACTCAAGGAGACGGGGAAGGTGAATTTCTACGCCTGCAGCCTGGCGGCGAGCATCTTCGGCGTCAACGAGGACAACCTGATGCCGGAAGCGTCGGGGATCGTCGGTGCTTCCTGGTTCGTCAACGAAAAGGCCGCCCAGGCGGATCATTGCCAGTATTTCTGAGGAGAGACCCATGACGAACCGAACGATTCTGGATACGTCGGGCAAGTGCTGCCCCATGCCCATCGTGGAACTCAACCGGGTCATGGGCCGGTTGGCTGCCGGCGACGAACTGGAAGTGCTGGCCACCGATCCCGGCACCCGGACCGACATTCCGGCCTGGTGTGAACGCACCGGGAACGCGTTGCTCGAGACCACCACCACGGAAGACGGTTTCCGCTACGTGTTGCGCAAGAAATAACCCCCCATCGCCAGGGAGGGCCATTTTTGCGTACCATTGACTCGACTCGACGACGGAGATCGCGCTTGGAATTCTTCACCCGGATCACGGCATCCATCGCGGCCGAAGCGCTGCAGGCACGGCTGAGCATCGCGGCCTTGCCCGAGTGGTGCGCCTCCATTCATGCCGTGCGCGCGGCCGCAGAGCGGGAAGGGGAGATCGAGACGGTGTGGGGCGTGTTCCGGGTGACGCGGGAGGTCATCCGCGGCGGGGTGCGGTTTGCCCTGCCGGGCTGTCCCAATGCCTTTGCCTGGACCGTGACCACGGATCTGCCACCGGACGAGGCGGCGGTGGTGATCCACGCCACCATCAATCGCCGGGAACACGATCCGGACTTCATCGAGTCCATCGAGACCTTCGTGGCCGAATGGGGCGAGGGTCTGCGTCGGGGGTTGCCTGCATGAGGCGTTATGCCTGGTTCCTGCCGTTCCTGCTGCCGGCGCTGGCGATGGCCGGCCTCAGCCGCATGGTGGATCCGCAGACGGGGCTGGTGGGCTGGAAACAGGCGCGCGGTGCCTTCGAACTGGAGATCGTGCAGCGCCTGCCCGATCAGACCCGGGCCTTCTTCCTGGCGCGGGGTTTCCCGGCTGCCGAGGCGGATCGGCTGGCAGTGCACTGCGTGATGCAGACCATCGTGCGCAATACCGGCCGGCCCGGCGAGGCGCCGCCGATCCGGGTGGATCTGCGGGAATGGCGCGTGGCCCATGGCGGCGCCATCCGCCCGCTGCGGCACAAGGAAGCCTGGCTGGCCGAGTGGGCGAAGACGGGTGCCGTGCCGCCGCCGGCACGCATCGCCTTCCGCTGGTCCACCCTGCCCACCGAGCAGGTGTACGAACCGCGGGGCGACTACAACTGGGGCATGACGATTTACGATCTGCCGCCGGGCAGCCGCTTCGATCTCTATGTGGTCTGGCATGCCGGCGCGCGCCGTCACGCCGCCTGGCTGCGCGGGCTCGAATGCGCGCCCGATCGTCATGAATGAATCCCGAGGAGGATCACCCATGCTGCTGCGTCTGTTGCTGATCACCGTGCTCGCGGGCACCGTTGGCGGGATCATGGCCGAACCGGGCCCGAAACGGGAATTGCTGACCCCCGTGCCGGAGGCGCCCCTGGCGCGCAACTTCGACCTGCCCGACATGGACGGCAAGCGCCACAAGCTCTCCGATTACCGGGGCAAGGTGGTGATCGTCAACTTCTGGGCCACCTGGTGCCCGCCCTGCCGTGAGGAACTGCCGTCCATGAACCGGGCCTGGGCCCGCCTGCAGAAGGCAGGCGTAATGATGCTGGCCGTGAACGTGGGCGAGAGCGAGGACGTGATCTTCCCCTTCATGGCCGACTACCCCATCGAGTTTCCCGTGTTGCTGGATCAGGATGGCGAGATCATCAACCGCTGGCCGGTACGCGGCCTGCCCACCACCTTCGTCATCGATCCCGCTGGCCGCCTGGTCTACCAGGCCATCGGCGGCCGCGAATGGGACGATCCCGAATTGCTTGACCTGGTGCGGGCATTGGTGAGGCGGTGACGTTTCAACGCAAAGGCGCGAAGAACGCGAAGATTATCAATCGTCTCAAAATGGTTTTGCCTTCCGACCTACACCCTGCATGATCACGGCGGGGTACCGCTCCTACCGTTCCATAATCAATATTCTTCGCGTTCTTTGTGCCTTCGCGCCTTTGCGTTGAATCCCTACCGCCGTTGCATTTCCCGAATGCCCTTGAGCGCCAGCACCACCCAGGGCGCGCCGTGCAGGAGCAGATCGAAGATGTCGATGGGCCGGTGCAGGCTGCCGTCGAAGAGCATGCGCAGTTTTTCCACCACGTGCGGTTCGGGGCGGAAGGGGGCCAGGCCCAGCAGCAGGGCGAAGAGGATCACGGTGGGCCAGCCGAGCTTGTCGAGCCAGTTCATGGGGTGTTCTCCTGGGGTTCGTCGGCATCCGGCGGCGACGTTTCCACCGGCAGGCCCTTGAGTTTCCATTCGGGATAGCCGTCTTCCAGGCGGCGGGCCTTCAGGCCCTTCTCGCGCAGGCGGGCGACCGCGTCGAAGGCCAGCACGCAGTGGGGACCGCGGCAGTAGGCGACCACTTCCTGGCTGGGATCCAGTTCCTCGAGGTGCGCTTCCAGCTCGGAGAGCGGGATGTTCACCGCCCCCGGCAGGTGGCCGGCAGCGTACTCCTCGGGCGGGCGCACGTCGATGACCGTCACCAGACCCTTCCGTGCCCGCTCCAGCAGCTCTTTCGCCGGAACCGGTTCCAGATCGTCCTTCACGGTGAGGTAGGTGTTCACCAACTTTTCCACTTCGGCCACGTGGTGTTCGGCTACCCGGCGGAGGCATCCGAGCAACTGGACCACGTCGTCGCCGGTGAGACGGTAGTAGACGTGCTGGCCCTGCTTGCGGGTGGTGACCAGACCGGCCTGGCGCAACTGCTGCAGATGCTGGGAGGTGTTGGCCACGGTAAGGCCCGAGACCTTAGCCAGTTCTTCCACGCTGCGCTCGCCCTGGGCGAGAAATTCCAGCAATTCCAGCCGGTTGGCGTTGCTAAGCGCCTTGCCCACGCGAGCGAACTGGCTGAACAGGTCGTGCTTGAAGGTGCCGCTTGACATTTTTTGGTCTTCGTCTATTCTAGTATTCAAGCAATTAATTGAATATAAGATTTCTCTTACCCATTATAGACCGTTCCGGTGCGTGCCGGTGGTCGGGAGGCTGGAACCCGTGACCCTCGACGAATTCGTGATGACCTACGAGAAACCGCTGCGCATGGGTTTCTTCTTCGGCATGCTGGTCCTGATGGGGCTCTGGGAGGTGCTCGCCCCTCGCCGGGCCCTCACCGTGTCCAAGGGGGTGCGCTGGTTCAACAACCTGGGGCTGGTGTTCTTCAACAGTTTCGTCGTCCGCCTGCTATTTCCCGCGGCCGCCGTCGGGGTGGCTGCCTTCGCGGCGGAGCAGGGCTGGGGTTTGCTCCATTATTATTCGATCCCTTTCTGGCCGGCGGTGGTGATCGCCATCGTGGCCATGGACTTCGTCATCTGGCTGCAGCACGTGATGGTGCACGCGGTGCCCGTCCTCTGGCGCCTGCACCGGGTCCACCACGCCGATCCCGATTTCGACGTGACCACCGGCGCGCGGTTCCACACCCTCGAGATCCTGCTTTCGCTGCTGATCAAGTTCGCCACCATCGTGGTACTCGGCCCGCCGGTGGTGGCGGTGGTGATCTTCGAGATCCTGCTCAATGCCACCGCCATGTTCAACCACGGCAACGTGCGCCTGCCGGCGCGGCTGGATCGGGTGCTGCGCTGGTTCGTGGTCACGCCCGACATGCACCGGGTGCACCACTCGGTGGCCGACGACGAGGCCAACAGCAATTTCGGCTTCAACCTGCCCTGGTGGGATCGCCTGTTCGGTACCTACCGGGATCAGCCGCGCGGCGGTCACGAGGGCATGACCATCGGCATCCACAAGTACCGCGAACCCAAATTGGTGAGCTGGTTGCCGGGCATGCTGGCCCTGCCGTTCATCGGCCAGCTCACCGGTTACGTGATCAACCGGCGGGAGTGGAACCCGTCGGATGAATCGTAGGTCGGGTCCGCGACCGCGAGAGACGATTTCCGTCAACCCCCCACGACGCGCGTTCTCAGGGACGAGGACAGGGAATTCCCTGCATGGCCGTGATGCCACGGTCGTGCGACAAAACACGACATGGTCCTGGAGAACATCATGCAAGCCAAGCTGTTTCGTATCCTTCTGCTGCTCGTGCTGATCGCCGGCATCGCCCTGGCCGTGATCTACCGCGAGCAGTTCGACGCCGCGGCCCTCGAAGCCTGGGTGCGCGAGGCCGGTCCCGCCGGGCCGGTGTTGTTCATGCTGATCTATGCCCTGGCCACGGTCTTCTTTCTGCCCGGCTCGGTGTTGACCCTGGCCGGCGGGGCCCTGTTCGGACCCGTCTGGGGCACCCTGATCAACCTCACCGGCGCCACCCTGGGCGCGGCGCTGGCCTTTCTGGTGGCTCGTTACCTGGCCGCCGACTGGGTGCAGCGCAAGACCGGGGGCCGTCTCCGGCAGCTCAAGGAAGGGGTGGAGCAGGAAGGCTGGCGCTTCGTGGCCTTCGTGCGTCTGGTGCCGCTGTTTCCCTTCAACCTGCTCAACTATGCCCTGGGGCTGACCCGGATCCGCTTCACCGAATACGTGCTCGCCTCCTGGCTGTTCATGCTGCCGGGGGCCATCGCCTATACCTATGTGGGCTATGTGGGTCGCGAGGCTTTGGCCGGCGAGGAAGGCCTGATTCAGAAGATCCTGCTGGCCCTGGCCCTGCTTGCGGTGGTGGGCTTTCTGCCGCGTTTGGTGGCCATCCTGCGCAGCGGGTCCATGCTGACAGTAGCGGAACTGCGCCGGCGGCTGGAGGCGGGCGAAGATGTGCTGGTCCTGGACGTGCGCAGTGCCGAGGATTTCTGTGGCGAACAGGGTCACATCCCCGGCGCGGTGAACATTCCGCTGGAAGTGCTGCCAGCGCAACTGGAGCGGCTTGCCGATCGGTTGGAGAAACCGGTGGCCATCGTCTGCCGCACCGATCGGCGCTCGGCCAGGGCAGCACAAATCCTGGCCCGGCAGGGTTTTCGTGACGTGCACGTGGTGCGCCAGGGCATGACCGACTGGAACGCCCACGGTTATCCTTTGGCGGAGGCATGACGCGATGAACGAACATGACACGGTCCGCGACTATTACGGCAAGGTGCTCGGTTCCAGCGCCGATCTGAAAACCGATGCCTGCTGCACGCCGGAGGCCATGCCCGCGCACGTGCGTTCGGCGCTGGCCGACATCCATCCCGAGGTGCAGGCCCGTTACTACGGTTGCGGGCTGGTGATCCCGGAGCGGCTGGCGGGGCTGCGGGTGCTGGATCTGGGCTGCGGCAGCGGGCGTGACGTGTTTTTGCTGGCGAAGCTGGTGGGGGAGGCCGGCGAGGTGGTGGGCGTGGACATGACGCCCGAACAGCTCGCCGTGGCCCGGGAGCACGAAGCCTGGCACGCGGCGCGTTTCGGTTACGCCGCGCCCAACACGCGCTTCGTCGAAGGCTATATCGAGAAGCTGGGCGAGCTGGATCTGGCGCCGGGCAGTTTCGATCTGGTGGTATCCAACTGCGTGATCAATCTCTCGTCGGACAAGGGCGCCGTGCTGCGCGGCGTGTTCGATCTGCTCAAGCCCGGTGGCGAGTTGTATTTCTCGGACGTGTACGCCGACCGGCGGGTGCCGGACGCCGTGCGCAACGATCCGGTGCTCTACGGCGAATGCCTGGGCGGCGCGCTGTACTGGAACGATTTCGAGAATCTGGCCCGGGATTGCGGCTTCGGCGATCCGCGCCTGGTCAGCGACCGGCCGCTGGCGGTGAACGATCCCGAGCAACGGGCCAAGGTGGGCAACATCCGCTTCTTCTCCGCCACCTATCGCCTGTTCAAACTGGACGGCCTGGAACCGGCCTGCGAGGACTACGGGCAGGCGGTGATCTACCGCGGCGACATCGTCCATCACCCGGATCGTTTCGTGCTGGACAAGCACCACGTGATCGAGGCCGGCCGGGTCTTTCCCGTGTGCGGCAACACCTGGCGCATGCTGCACGAAACCCGCTTCCGGGAGCACTTCGAGTTCCTCGGCGACGGGCGTACCCATTACGGGATCTTCGCCGGATGCGGGAAGGGGTTGCCGTTCGATGATACAGAGAACGGCGACGCGGCAGGAGGGTGTTGTTGAGCCTCGCGGCCAGGCCAGACAGGCTGCCAATGGTCGACATGCGTGGTAATGGACGGATGGGTGTCGGCCTGAAGGCCGACCTACAGGGGGCGTAACGATGGATGGCGAGGAAGATTGAGCTTCGATCCGGCCGCTTATGATGCCTGGTATCGCACCGCCCGCGGGCGATGGATCGCCGAACGGGAATTCGGTTTGTTGTGGCGATTGCTGCGGCCGGTGGCGGGCGCGAGCCTGCTGGACGTGGGTTGCGGTACCGGGCAGTTCACGCGCCGTTTCGCCGCGGCGGGGCTGGCGGTGACGGGGCTGGACCCGGCGGCGGCCATGCTGGAATACGCCCGCGAGCACGACGGCGCGACGGGCTGGGTGCGGGGGCGGGCCGAGGCGCTGCCCTTCGCCGATGCCGCCTTCGACCACGCGGCCGCGGTCACCAGCCTGTGCTTCGTGGCCGATCCGGGCCGGGCGCTGGGGGAAATGTGGCGGGTGGCGCGACGGGGCGTGGTGCTGGGTCTGTTGCACCGGCCCAGCCTGCTGTGGTGGCGCAAGCGCGGCGGCGCCAGCTATGCCGGCGCGCGCTGGGATTCCTGGCAGGCCGTGCGTGGGTGGCTGCGCCGGCTCGAACCGGCGCCGGCAGCCGTGGCCCATGGCTATGCGATCTTCGGCAGCGGCGAGGGCAGGCTGGCCCGCGCCCTGGAGACGGTGCTGCCGGTGCGTGGCCTGCCGCTCGGGGGCTTCCTTGCCGTGGCCCTGCACAAGCGGAGAGAATGAACCGGTCATGGAGAACGATGCCCGCATTCCGTTGCCGGCGGCGGCGCCGGGTTCGCCGCCGCTGGCCAGCCTGTGGCCTTCGGCCGAATACGATCGCCAGCTCGAGCGGCTGCGCGCGGCCGTCGGCCGGCCGGTGTATCTGGTGGAGGTTTCGGTTTCCGAGATCCAGATGACCGTGCGCCTGGGCAACCGGCCGGCCACGCTGCTGCAGGTACTGGACTTTCCCGCCGCCGATCCGGCGAAACGGCTCTATCCGCACATGATCGTGCTCGACGACGGGCGGGGCCTGAACCTGGGCTGGATTGCCCGGATCAGCATCGGCCAGGCCTTCGAGCCGGGGCCCGAACAGATCGTCTTCCAGCAGACGCGCCTGCTGCAACAGCTGCTGTTCCGGGAACGGCAGTTGTCCGCCGGGCGCATTGCCGAAACCGCCCGCCGCCAGCTTGCCGCCCTGCTCGGCCGCTCGGCGCCGGCCCTGAACACGGAGTCCTGAAACGTGCTGTCCACGCTGCCGCATCTTCTGCAAAAGGGGTTTCCCGCCATCCGCCGCGCCGCACTGGCCACCCTGCAGGTCAACCTGGGTTACCTGTGCAACCAGCAGTGCCTGCACTGCCACGTGGACGCCGGGCCGAAGCGCCGCGAGATCATGGCGCGGGAGACGGTGGACGCGGTGCTCGCCGCGCTGGCGCGCAACCGGATCGGCACGCTGGATCTGACCGGCGGCGCGCCGGAGCTCAATCCCCATTTCCGTTACCTGGTGCGCGAGGCGCGGGCGCTGGGCGTGCACGTGATGGACCGCTGCAACCTCACCGTGCTGTGCGAACCGGAACAGGCCGATCTGGCGGCCTTCCTGGCGGCGCATGCCGTGGAGGTGTTCGCCTCGCTGCCCTGCTACCTGGAGGAAAACGTGGACGGGCAGCGCGGCAAGGGGGTCTTCGAGGGCAGCATCGAGGGGATCCGGCGCCTCAACGCCGCCGGTTACGGGCAGGGGGATCCGGCCCGGCGCCTGAACTTGGTCTACAACCCCACCGGCCCCTTCCTGCCGCCGCCCCAGTGCCAGCTCGAGGCCGATTACCGGCGCGAGCTGAAGGCCCGCTTCGGCATCACCTTCGACCGCCTCTTGACCATCGCCAACATGCCCATCAAGCGCTTCGGCTCCATGCTGCTGTCGAAGGGCGAGTTCGACGCCTATCTGCAACTGCTCGAGGAGGCGCACCAGGCGGCCAATCTGGAGACGGTGATGTGCCGCACGCTGGTGAGCGTGGACTGGCAGGGCCGGCTCTACGATTGCGACTTCAACCAGATGCTGGCGCTGCCGCTGCGCGACGCCCGGGGCGCGCCGCTGACCCTGGCGGATCTGCGGCCGGGGGCGCTGGAGGGGCGGCCCATCGTGGTGGCCGGGCACTGCTACGGCTGCACCGCCGGGCAGGGCAGCAGTTGCGGCGGCGCCCTGGCCGCCGGCTGAACATGCGCCTGAGCATCATCCTGCCGGTGCTCAACGAGGCCGGGACGCTGCCGGCGACCCTGGACGCGCTGCAGCCCCTGCGTGCCCGGGGCCACGAGGTCATCGTGGTGGACGGCGGCAGCGACGATGGCACGCCGGCGCGCGCCATGGCGCTGGCGGATCGGGTGCTGACGGCACCCCGGGGCCGGGCCCGGCAGATGAACGCCGGCGCCGCCGTGGCCCGGGGCGAGGTGCTGCTGTTCCTGCATGCCGACACCCGCCTGCCGGAGGACGCGGACGCGGCCGTGGCGGCGGCGCTGGACGCGGCGGGGCGCGAGTGGGGGCGTTTCGACGTGCGCCTCTCGGGCGCGGCCTGGCCGCTGCGGATCATCGAGTGGCTGATGAACCGGCGGTCCTGCCTCACCGGCATGGCCACCGGTGATCAGGCCGTCTTCGTGACCCGCGCGGCCTTCGCCGCGACGGGCGGCTTTCCCGACATCCCCCTGATGGAGGATCTGGCATTGTCCCGCCGCCTGAAACGCCGCAGCCGGCCCCTGTGCCTGCGCGGGCCGGTGATCACCTCCAGCCGCCGCTGGGAGGAGCGGGGGATCCTGCGCACCGTGCTGCTGATGTGGTCGCTGCGCCTGCTGTGGTTCCTGGGCGTCTCGCCGCGGCGGCTGGTGCGGCTCTACTATCCGCACTGGCGCCCGGAATGAACTGGCGCCACCCCGATGCGCTGATCCAGATCTTCGCCAGGCCTCCCGCGCCCGGCCAGGTGAAGACGCGCCTGATCCCCGCCCTGGGCGCGCGCGGCGCCGCCGAACTGCATGTCCGCCTGCTGCGCCGCACGGTGGCGATGGCGCTGGGCGCCCGGCTGGCGCCGGTGCAGTTGTGGTGCGCGTCCGAGGTGGACCACCCGGTGTTCGTCGAGACGGGATTGCCGCGCCGGCGGCAACGGGGGCCGGATCTGGGCGCGCGCATGGCCGCGGCCCTGGCGCAGGGGCTGCGCGAGGCGCGGCGGGTGGTGCTCATCGGCAGCGATTGCCCGGCGATGGCGGCGGCGTACCTGGAGGCGGCCCTCGCGGCGCTGGCGGAACACGATGCGGTGCTTGGGCCGGCCGAGGATGGCGGCTACGTGCTCATCGGCCTGCGCCGCATGGCCGATCTGTTCACAGGCGTGGCCTGGGGCACCGCCCGGGTTCTGGAGCAGACCCGGGCGCGGCTGGCGGACGCGGGCCTGACGTGGCAGGAGCTGGATCCCCTGTGGGACGTGGATCGGCCGGCGGATCTGGCGCGGTTGTCACGGCTGGGAGAGGCCCGAATGTAGGTCGGCTCAAGCGCAGCGGGGCCGACCTGTGCAGAAGGACTTTTTCAGCCAATGGGTTCCATTATCTGGCACGCCCTTGAGGCCGGAGAGGTGTTTCGTGACACGCCGTGGATACATCCATGTAGGCTCGACGGCCGCGGTCGCTTCGGGCATCCTGCCCTCTCGCGACACTTGTGCGTCCTGCACGTCGTCCCTGCGGCCGACGGTCACGAAACACCTCTCCGGCCTCAAGGGCTCTGTACCTGTACCGGCCCCGCTGCGCTTGAGCCGACCCGAGGTGGGAAAGCGGCCTCTGGAGGGGCGGAATCAGAAATCGTAGCCGATGCCGACGATGAGCTGGTAGTCGTCCCGTTCGGGGAGGATGCCGTCGGCGCCGGGGCGGGGATCCTGAACCCGGTCCCAGACGAAGGAGAGGTCCAGATCCACGCTGGCCCACAGATCCGAGGAGAGGGTGGCGAGGAAATGGTGGGTGTAGGTGCCCGAGGCCTTGTCCAGGATCTGGAAACTGTAATTGACCTTCAGCTTCGCGCTGGCGTTCAGGCGGGTGGCGTAGAGGGTGCCGAGGCGCAGGGAGGGGGAGGTCTCCGACGGGGTTTCGCCGGTTTCCACCGACACGTAGCGCTTGTAGGAAACGCCCACGCCGCCCGACAGTTCCCAGTCGGTGCGGCCGTCACGCACCAGATCGTAACCGAAGGCGGTGCCGATCGAGACCTGGTGGGCGATGTTCTTCAGCAGGTCGCGGTAGTATTCGGCATTGACCACCCGCCAGAAGAAACGGCGTGACTGGAAGCGATCGTAATGGCCGTTGAGGCGGTGGTTGTTGGAGGTCTCGATCCCGTCGGCGCGGCTGAAGTTGCCCACGTAGTCGGCCACGAAGCGCGATTCGGCGGTGAGGCGGCGGGTGTTGGCCAGCAGGCTCATGTCCACCAGATCGGCGTTGCCCGCGCGCAGGTTGGCGCCCAGGGAAAACTTGCCGCTCCAGTAGTCGGTCTCCTTCCCGCCCCCGTTCCCGATGGAGACGATCCGATCCCGGCGGAAGCGCTGTCGGTGTTCGCCGGCGATCACCCACACGGCGTCGCCGTCGAGTTCGATGCGCCCGATCACCGTCAGCGGCTGTTCGCGGAGGCGTTCGGTCTCGACGCGCACGGTGCGCGGCGCCGCGGTGCGCAGCCGCTGCACGTCTTTCCAGGCCAGGTTCAGCCGCTTGAGCTTGATGCTGTCGAACTCGAGGGTGAAGTTGTAGAGGGACTTGAGCCGACCCTTGAGCCATTCGCCCGACTGCAATTGCAGCCAGTCGTGGCGGCTGTCGGCGGGCGGGACGAAACGTTGCCAGGCATCGGCCGGTGCGCCGGGCCGAGCTGCCGCGGCCGGATCGCCCGCCACGGGGGCGGCCATCGCCAGGGCCGGCAGCAGCCAGACGAGCAAACCGATCTGCAAGCGTCGCTGCATGCCGTCCTCAGTACCGGGATTTGCGAGACGCAAAGCGCAAGGTTGATGTGAACATCCGGGTATCCGGCAGCGGGCAGAGGGGTGCCCGTTAGCCGCGAAGTGTACCTTGGGAACGGACGCCTGTCGCGGTTCCGGAGAGGGAAGGCGCGGCGTCAGGCCGGCGGGCGGATCACTTCACATCGAAGCCGTAGATGAGCATCTTGCTCATCAGTTTCGGTGCGTCCTTGTAGGGCACGGTGCCGTTGTCGCGGATGATGCGGCGGCCTTCTTCCGACGTGGCGAAGGCGATGAAGTCCTTCACTTCCTTGCTGGGGTGGGGGCTGGTGACCAGATACAGGGGTCGGTAGAGGCCGTACTGGCCGCTGGCCACGTTCTCATAGGTGGGTGTCTTGCCGTCGAAACCGATGATCTTCACCTTGCGCTTGCGGGCCGAGCTGACCCCGGTGATGCCCATGGCGTAGGGATCCTTCTCCACGGCCTTCTCCAGCGGGCCGGAGGAGCGCACCACGTATTTCGGATCGGTGACGAAGGCCATGTTGCTGTCCTGGAACACGTACTGACGGATGGCGTAGCCCACGCCGGAGATCTTGCCGCGGCGCACGTACAGGTGGATGGGGGCGTCGGGGCCGCCTACCCGTTTCCAGTTGGTGATTTTGCCGGTGTAGATGCCCCGGATCTGTTGCATGCTGAGGCTTTTCACCGGGTTTTGCGGATTGACGATGATGGCCAGGGCATCCCAGGCCACCGGATGCAGGCTGGCATAGAGTTCCGACTTGTCGGCGCCCGGCAGGGTCATGCGGCAACTGCCGCCGATCATGACCTTGCCCTTGACCGCATCGCGGATTCCGCGGGTGGCGCCGCCGCCGGAGAGCTTGACCTGAATGCCGGTCTTTTTGGTGTAGGCCGCCGCCAGTTCCTTCATGAAGGCCTTCTTGGTGATGCCGCAGCCGGCCCAGGTGATCAGGTTGTCCTGCCCGCCGGCCGCCGGGGCGGCGGGGGAGAGGAGCAGCAGGCCGAGAAGCGGAAGGAGCGCGGGAAGGAGGCGGAATGTCATGATCGTCATCACCTGCGTCGTCAGTCGTGTGTCGTGTCTGTCTGTGAACCGTCTGTATCGGCAGCCGGCACCAGAATCTGAAGGGATCCGGGGTGAGCGAGCCTGTTCCGGATTACCGGGCAATCCTGGCGAATGAGTCAGCATTCAACACGCCCCAAGGGCTTTGTGCTCATTCACGAGCAGATGTCCTGGATTCGGAATATCGATTCCTGCGATCCTCCCGGCAGAAAAGTCAGGATGCAAGGCGGGAGTGCAAATTGCAGCCCCCGTGGAGAAGAAACCGGACCAGCGGTGCCGTTTTCCGGACCGGCGGCAGGCAATCCCGGTCAGTGCGACAGCAGCCACAGCAGCCAGACGTTGAGCACGAACAGCAGTGCGCTGATGGTCTGCCAGACCCGCACGGGATGGCGCTGGATCAGGGGCACGTGCTCGGTGCCGGCAAGCCGCGGATCGGGGTGGCGCAGGGCGTGGGTGAACTCCGAGAGCTTCTCGAAGCGGTTTTCGGGGTGAATGCTCACCGCCTTCTCGATGGCCCGGTCCACCCACACGGGGATTTCGGGGTTGACGCGCTTGATGGGCTGGTACTGCACCCGCCGCAGGTTGCGGGCGGTCAGTTCCTTGCCGTAGGGCAGGCGGCCGGTGAGCAGCTCGTAGGCGATGACGCCCAGGGAGAAGATGTCGGAGCGGTTGGATGGGGGCTGGCCGATGTGGTACTCGGGGGCCGTGTAGTTGATGGTGCCGAGCAGGTTGTTGGTCTCCAGCGGCACGTAGATTTCCTCGATGCCGGCGATCTTGGTGGAGCCGAAGTCGATGATCTTCAGGGTGCCGTGCTCGTCCACCAGGATGTTCTCCGGTTTCAGATCCTGATGGATCATCTCCAGGCGGTGGAAGGCGCGCAGGCCGCGGGCGATCTGTTCGATCATGTCGCGCACCTGGTTGAGGGAGGGGCGTGGCTCGTCGTCCAGCCACTGGCGCAGGGTGCGGCCCTCGATGTGTTCGGCCAGGTAATAGAGGGCGGTGCGCTTGCGCGGCGGCTCCAGCACCTTCATCACGTGGGGGTTGTTGATGCGCCGGCCCACCCATTCCTCGTGCAGGAACTGGTGGATGTATTCGGGATCGTCCTCGTAGTTGACCGAGGGGGCCTTGAGCACCCGTTTCTCGCCCGAGTCGATGTCCTGCACCAGATAGACCTCGGTGCGCCGGTTGGAATACAGGTGGCGCAGGATGCGCTGGCCGTCGAGCACCATGCCCGGTTCCAGCGGCGGGGGGAAGGGCAGCTCGGTGAGCTTCTGGTAGAACTCCTGCTCGTTCTCCCGGGGCAGGCGATCCACCCGCAGCACCAGGGCGGTGAGATTGTCGTTGCTGGCGTTGGCCGCCGCCTGCGCCACCAGGGCGCGGGCGGCCGCTTCGGGGTCGTCGGCGTGGTCTTCCAGGGTCTTGCGAATGGCGCTGTCGGGCAGGAATTCGTGCACCCCGTCGGTCAGCAGCACGAACCGATCGCCGGTCTCCACCGGCACGGTGCGGTAGTCGATTTCCAGATGCAGATCGATCCCCATGGCCCGCGAGAGGTAGGTCTTGTCGGCGCCCATGTCGATGCGATGATCGGTGGTGAGCTGTTCCAGCTCGCCGTCGCGCAGGCGGTAGATCCGGGTATCGCCCACATGGAACAGGTGCGCGGTGTTGGACTTGAGCACCAGGGCAGACACGGTGGTCACCATGCCCTTGTGGCTGCCGTATTCCCGCTGGCCGTTGCCGTACAGCCAGTGGTTGAGGGCCGTGAGGATCTTCTGCCCCGAGGTCTTCACCGACCAGGATTCGGGCGTGCTGAAGTAGTCGGAGAGAAAGCCCTGCACGCAGGCCCGGCTGGCCTGCTGCCCGGCGTCCGATCCGCTCATGCCGTCCGCGACCACCGCCGCCAGCCCCTTGGTGGTCAGCAACGGCTCCTCAGGCACCTGCACCCCGCAGGCGTCTTCGTTTTGCGGCTTGCTTCCGGCGATGGAGTGACAGGCCGAGGCGATCTTGATGGATGGGGATTTGGGCATAAATGGAAGATACAAGATTTTGTATCTTGAATCTTTCCTCTTTTCTCTGCCTTTATTCCACCTCGATCATCTGCACGGTGCCGTCCGGCAGCACTTCGTGCATGTGACCGCGGGGCTCTTCGAGAAACAGCACGGTGATCAGGAACACCGCCACGGCCGCCACGGCAATGGTCAGGAAGAAGAGCTGGGGCGAGACGAAGGAGAGGACGGTGAGGAACACCACCCCGCCCACGTTGCCGTAGGCCCCGGCCATGCCGGCGATCTGTCCGGTCAGGCGGCGCTTGACCAGGGGAATCACGGCGAATACGGCGCCGTTGCCGGCATTGACGAACAGGGAGGAGAACACCACCACCGCCACGGCCGCGGCAATGGGCCAGCTCGCGTCCATGAAGCTCATCAGGAAGTAGCCCACGGCCAGCCCGGCCAGGATCACCGCCAGGGAGCGCTTGCGGCCGAAGCGGTCCGAGATCCAGCCGCCGGCCGGGCGCATGATGAGGTTCAGCCCGGCAAACACCGAGGCGATGGCGCCGGCCGCCACCGCCGAGAGGTTGAAGGTGTCCTGGAAGAACAGCGGCAGCATGGAGACCACGGCCAGCTCGGAGCCGAAGGTGACCATGTAGGCCAGATCCAGCGCCGCCACCTGCTTGAACTTGTAGCGTTCGATGTCCGGCACCGGCTCGCGGAACACGTGGCCGTTGATCTGGTAGATGCGAAAGGTCTGGAACAGAAACAGGCTGCCGAGGATGGCATAGATGATGTCGGTCACCGCTTCGCTCAGCATGCCCAGGTTGGCCGGGCCGAGCTTCCAGGCCAGTACGCCCAGGGCCGCGTACAGGGGGACGTTCATCAGGATGTAGAGAAAGAAGTCACCGGGGCTGGTGATCTCCAGCGCGCCGTTGCGCCTGGGCTTGAAATAGGTGGAGCCCTTGGGCGTGTCGGTCACCGAGAAGAAGTACACGGCCGAATAGATCAGGGCCAGCAGGCCGGTGGTGCCGATGGCCCAGCGCCAGCCGTCGTCGCCGCCGAACAGCAGGGCCAGGGTGGGCAGGACCAGCGCAGCGCCGGCGGAGCCGAAGTTGCCCCAGCCGCCGTAGATCCCCTGGGCCACGCCTGCCTGCTTGGCCGGGAACCATTCGGAGATCATGCGGATGCCGATCACGAAGCCGGCGCCGGCGAAGCCGAGCAGGAAGCGCATCATGGCCAGTTGTTCATAGGTGTCGGCCACGGCGAAACCGAAACAGAGGAAGGCCGAGACGAACAGCAGGCCCGAATAGACCCGGCGCGGGCCGAAGGCGTCGGTGAGCATGCCGATGATGATCCGCCCCGGAATGGTCAGGGCCACGTTGAGGATCAGCAGGGTCTTGATCTGCTGATCGGTGAGGCCGAGGGTGTCGCGCATGGCGCCCAGCAGGGGCGCGTGGTTGAACCAGACGAAGAAGCTCAGGAAGAAGGCGAACCAGGTCAGATGCAGGATGCGCATCTTTCCGGAGAACGACAGCAGGTTGATCTTGCTGTGGTCGATGACGGACATGGTGGTCTCCAGCGGCAAGGCAAAAGGGTTGCAAGATGTTGCCGGCTCTACAGCAATTAGCGTGCCATTATCATAAGACATTGAATAAAAAGGAAAAACCCGTTTGAGCGAGTGGTTTTCATGCACAGCCGGAGTGCAGCCGGACGGCGCCTCTATCAGCCGTGACTGATGTTGGTGCAGTCTCCGGCCGTGGCGGTGGACAGGGGCGCATGCCCCATGCCGGTGCCGCCGGCGCGCCGGCGTTGCGCTTTGGGGCGTGAAGGGCGGGCAGGAAGAGGGTGTGCACCATCTTGGTGCAACCGTCCCGGCAGGGCAGGGAGAGTGTCCCTGCGAAACGAGGGGGAATGTAAAAAATAATTCAATTAAAAACAAACGGTTACGGATTGTTTTATGAATTTCTAATGAATGGCACGGTAGTTGCTGAAAGGGGTGCAGACCTGACAGGCATCACGCAACGCACGCTATTCATCTGGAGCTACGCATGAAAGAGAAACTGGTTGTCATCGGGAACGGCATGGCAGGGATCCGCACCGTGGAAGAACTGCTCAAGGTGGCCCCCGATGCCTACGACATCACCGTCTTCGGCGACGAGCCCTACGGCAACTACAACCGGATCATGCTCTCGCCGGTGCTGGCCGGCGAGAAGACCATCGACGAGATCATGCTCAACGACGAGCAGTGGTACGCCGACAACGGGATCACCCTGCACAAGGGCAAAAAGGTGGTGAAGATCGACCGCGTCAGACGCAAGGTGATCGCCGAGGACGGCACCGAGGCCGACTACGATCGCCTGCTCATCGCCACCGGCTCGCGGCCCTTCATCCTGCCCATCCCGGGCAAGGATCTGGACGGGGTGGTGAGCTTCCGCGACATCCACGACGTGGACAGCATGATCGCGGCCGCGAAGCAGGGCAAGCACGCCGTGGTCATCGGCGGTGGCCTGCTGGGCCTGGAAGCGGCCAACGGCCTGATGCAGCAGGGCATGAGCGTGACCGTGGTGCACATCATGGACATCCTCATGGAGCGCCAGCTCGACCGCCCCGCGGCCGAGATGCTGCGCAAGAACCTCGAGGAGCGGGGCATGAACTTCCTCATGCCGGCCGAGACCGAGGCCATCGTGGGCAAGGATCGGGTGGAGAAGGTGCGCTTCAAGGACGGCACCGAGCTGTATGCCGATCTGGTGGTGATGGCCGTGGGCATCCGCCCCAACATCGAACTGGCCAAGGAGGCCGGCATCCACTGCGAGCGGGGCATCGTGGTCAACGACACCCTGCAGACCTTCGACCCGCGGATCTATGCCGTGGGCGAATGCGTACAGCATCGTGGCGTCACCTACGGCCTGGTGGCGCCCCTGTTCGAGATGGCCAAGGTTTGCGCCAACCACCTGGCCCAGTACGGCATCGGCCGTTACGAGGGCACGGTCACCTCCACCAAGCTCAAGGTCACCGGCATCGATCTGTTCTCGGCCGGCGACTTCCTCGGCGACGACAACACCGAGGAATTGGTCTTCCAGGATGCCTCGCGCGGCGTGTATCGCAAGCTGGTGGTGCAGGACAACCGGATCAAGGGCGCCGTCATGTACGGCGACACCATCGACGGTTCCTGGTACTTCGATCTGATGCGCGACGGCACCGACATCTCCGAGATGCGCGAGCACATCCTGTTCGGTCAGGCGCATCTGGGCGATTCGGGGCACGGCGAGCAGAACCGGGTGGCCGCCATGCCCGACGATGCCGAGATCTGCGGCTGCAACGGCGTGTGCAAGGGCGACATCGTCAAGGCCATCACCGAGAAGAAGCTCTTCACCCTGGAGGACGTGCGCGCCCACACCAAGGCGTCCAGCTCCTGCGGCTCCTGCACCGGCCTGGTGGAGGCCCTGCTGGCCCACGTGGTGGGCGGCGACTATTCCACCGCGCCGCACCTCAAGCCCCTGTGTGGCTGCACCGACAAGACCCACGACGAGGTGCGCGAGCAGATCCGCAAGCAGCAGCTCAAGGACATCCCGGCCGTGATGCAGGCCCTGGACTGGAAGACGCCCGACGGCTGTCCCAAGTGCCGCACCGCCCTCAACTACTACCTGCTGTGCGAATGGCCGGGCGAATACCAGGACGACAGCCAGTCGCGCTTCATCAACGAGCGTGCCCACGCCAACATCCAGAAGGACGGCACCTACTCGGTGATCCCGCGCATGTGGGGTGGCGGCACCAGCCCGAAGGAGCTGATGAAGATCGCCGAGGTGGCGGAGAAGTACGGCGTCAAGTACGTGCACGTCACCGGCGGCCAGCGCATCGGCCTGTATGGCCTGAAGAAGGAGCAGTTGCCGCACATCTGGAAGGATCTGGAAGAGGCCGGCTTCGTCTCGGGCCATGCCTACGGCAAGGCCCTGCGCACGGTCAAGACCTGCGTGGGCAAGGAATGGTGCCGTTTCGGCACCCAGGACTCCACCCACCTCGGCATCGAGATGGAGAAGCTCACCTGGGGTTCCTGGACGCCGCACAAGTTCAAGATGGCCGCCTCCGGCTGCCCGCGCAACTGCGCCGAGGCCACCATCAAGGACCTGGGCGTGGTCTGCGTGGATTCCGGTTACGAGATCCACGTGGGCGGCAACGGCGGCGTGAAGGTTCGTGCCACCGACTTCCTGGTGCACGTCAAGACCGAGGAAGAAGTGCTCGAATACGTGGCCGCCTTCATGCAGCTCTACCGCGAGCATGCCCACTATCTGGAACGCACCGCCCCCTGGATCGAACGGGTCGGCCTGGCCTGGGTCAAGGAACAGATCGTCGAGGACGAAGCCAAGCGCAAGGCCCTCGCCGAACGCTTCCGGGAAGCCCAGAAATACGCCCAGCAGGACCCCTGGAAGGAAATGGCCGAAAACGAAGCCAAGCGGGTCGAATTCGAACCGCTCAAGGTGGTGGCTTCGTAAAGGATATGGTGGAAGGAACGCAGAGGGCGCAGAGACGCAGAGATCACAGAGTTTCGTGCTGAAGGGGTTGATGTGCAAAGAGTCCATATCACTCTTCATCAGCAACATCAACAAACCTCGGCGACCTCTGCGTCTCTGCGCCCTCTGCGTTATTTGCAGCAAGGTATCGGAAGAACGAACACAACGGTAACGAACGATGAGCAACGAGTGGATTGAAGTAGGCTGTATCGAGGACATTCCCCGCAAGGGCGCCCGCGTGGTGCGCACGGCGGAGGGGGACATCGCGGTGTTTCGCACCGCCGACGATCGGATCTTTGCCCTGCGTGACAAGTGCCCGCACAAGGGCGGCCCCCTGTCGCAGGGCATCGTGCACGACACGAAGGTGGCCTGCCCGCTGCACGACTGGAAGATCCAGCTCGATACCGGCGAAGCGGTGGCCCCCGACGAGGGCTGTGCCGCCACCTTCCCGGTGAAGCTGGAGGGGCAGACCATCTACCTGTCGGCCAAGCCGAACGAAGGTTGCCCCAACAGTTGATGACCTTCCCACTGTAGGAGCGGCGCAAGCCGCGAATTACCGCATGAAGACTGGTCGCGGCTTGCGCCGCGCCTGCGGGACAATCACAACACCCTGAATCAGGTCTGGAAGCCATGCTCTTTGGTCGAAAAAAGAAGAACCCCATCAAGCTCGCCGATCCCGGCGTGAAGGAATGGAAATACACCACCTGCGGTTACTGCTCCACCGGCTGTTCCATCGAGGTGGGCGTGAACGACAAGGGCGAGGCGGTGGCCACCCGGGGCGTGGGCAACGCCGACGTGAACCGCGGCAAGCTCTGCCTCAAGGGGATCTTCGAGCACGAACTGTTCCGCACCAGCGGCCGGGGACGGGTCCCCCTGCTGCGCGAGAAGCGCTTCGAGCCCTTCCGCGAGGTGGACTGGGACACGGCCTTGGACAAGGTGGCCGACGAGATCAAGCGGATCCAGGGACAGTACGGCCGTGACGCCTTCGCCATCGTCTCCACCGGCCAGATCATGACTGAGGAGTTCTATACCCTGGGCAAGCTGGCCCGGGGCGTGATCGGCACCAACAACTACGACGGCAACACCACCCTGTGCATGTCGTCGGCGGTCTCGGGCTACAAGCGCTCCTTCGGCTCCGATGGCCCGCCCGGTTGTTACGAGGATTTCGAGCATACCGAATGCCTGCTGGCCATCGGCTCCAACCTGCCGGAGCAGCACCCGGTGATCTTCTGGCGCCTCAAGCAGGCGCTGGAGAAGCGCAAGTTTCCGGTGATCGTGGTCGATCCCCGGGTCACCATGTTCGCCCAGATGGCCGACATCCACCTGCCCATCAAGCCGGGCACCGACGTGGTGCTGCTCAACGCCCTGGCCCACGTGATCCTCGAGGAAGGGCTGGAGGATCGGGCCTACATCGAGGCCCACACCTCCGGCTACGACGAATTCGCCGCCCTGGTGAAGGAATACGATCCGCTCACCGCCTCGCGGATCTGCGGCATCGACGAAGACACCATCCGCAACGTGGCGCGCACCTACGCCAAGGCCGGCGCGGCCATGACCATCTGGACCATGGGCATCAACCAGTCCACCCATGGCTCCGACGGCGTGGTGGGGATCAACAACCTCAACCTGATCACCGGCAACATCGGCAAGCCCGGTGGCAGCAGCCTCTCCATCACCGGCCAGTGCAACGCCATGGGCACCCGCGAATGGTCTTCCTGCTCGGGCCTGCCGGGCTACCGTGCCCTGGAGAACGAGCAGGATCGCATCGACATCGCCAACTTCTGGGGCATCGATCCCGAGTTCTTCCCCAAGAAGCGCGGCCTGTTCCAGACCGACATCTTCCCGGCCATCGAGACCGGGCAGATCAAGGGCCTGTGGATCATCGCCACCAATCCCATGACTTCCATGCCCAACACGGCGCGGATCCGCAAGACCCTGGAGAAGCTGGAGTTCCTGGTGGTGCAGGACGCCTACGAGGACGTGGAGACCAACGAATACAGCCACGTCTATCTGCCCGCGGCCCTGTGGGCCGAAAAGGAAGGCTGCTTCACCAACACCGAGCGGCGGGTGAACCTGATCCGCAACGTGGTGCCGCCCTATGCCGACTCCAAACCGGATCTGTGGATCTTCAACCAGATGGCCACCCGCTTCGAGCAGGGGCGCAAGATGCGCTTCCCCGAAACCGCCGCCGGCGTGTTCGACGAGATGCGCGAGCTGTCCAGGGGGCGCATGCTCGACTATTCTGGCATGACCCACGAGAAGATCGAACAGCAGCGGGGCATCCAGTGGCCTTGTCCGGAAGGCGCCGAGACCGGCACCCCGCGCCTGTACACGGACGGCAAGTTCCAGCACGCCGACGGCAAGGCCAAGCTGATCCCGCTGCCTTTCGTGGACAACAACGAGCGGCCCGACGACGAATACCCCTTCTGGCTCAACAGCGGCCGGGTGGTGGAACACTTCCACTCCCGCACCCGCACCGGCAAGGTGGGCAACCTGAACAAGTTCAGTCCCACTCCCTACATGGAGATGAACCCCGACGCCGCCCGCGATCTCGGTATCGAACACGGCAGTTACGCCCGCCTGGTGTCGAAGCGCGGCGATGCCGTGGTGCTGGTGCAGACCACCCAGCGGGTGCCCTACAACATGGTGTTCATCCCCTTCCACTTCCACGAATGCGTCAACCGCCTGACCCTCGGCCTGCTGGATCCCCACTCCCGCCAGCCGGCCTTCAAACAGGCGGCCGTGCGCATCGAACCGGTGGAAGACCAACAGGCCGCCGCGGTGCGCAACCGTGCCGCGCGGACGTATTAGACTCGGTGGAAGGAACGCAGAGGGCGCAGAGACGCAGAGAACTCAGAGATTTTCTGTCGGATTGTGAGTGAATGTGTATATACGGAAGATGATGAGTCGTTTGACCATGCCGGCATTTCTCCGCGATCTCAGCGCCTCTGCGACCTCTGCGTTGTTTACAGTGAACCCGAATAGTGACGACAATGTATAAAGTACGCGACGACGAGCCCGATTACGCCTTTCTGCCCGATGTGCAGCCGCCGGAGAAGAACCGTTACGGCAAGCCCATCGATCTGGTGGATTCGCCCGACGATCCGCTGGTGGCCGATGGTCTGGTGATCAACGGCGAGCGCAGCAAGCCGGACAATCCCAACCGCTACAAGCAGCACGGCTTCTATTTCAACGCCGACAACTGCATCGCCTGTCATGCCTGCGAGTCGGCCTGTTCGCTGAAGAACGATCTGCCGCCCTATCTGGCCTACCGGGCGGTGGGTTACGTGGAGGGGGGCGTGTACCCGAACACCACGCGGATCAACATCTCCATGGCCTGCAACCACTGCGACGACCCGGTGTGCCTCAAGGGCTGTCCCACCCGGGCCTATACCAAGTTCGCCGAATATGGCGCGGTGCTGCAGGACCCGGACATCTGTTTCGGCTGCGGTTACTGCACCTGGGTCTGCCCCTACAACGCGCCGCAACTGGACATGCAGCGCGGTCACGTGCACAAGTGCAACATGTGCATCGACCGCCTGGAGGCGGGGCTCAAGCCGGCCTGCGTGGCCGCCTGTCTGGGGGGCGCGCTGGACTTCGGGCCCATCGAGACCACGCCGGAGAACCGCGAGCAGCTCGAGACGCGGATCCCCGGCTTCCCCACGCCGGACATCACCCATCCCAATATCCGCTTCCAGCAGATCCGCTCCCTGCCGCGGGAGATGCTGCGTACCGATGCCATGCCCCTGCGTTACGAGCAGGACGAGCCGGGCAAGGGGCCGTACAAGCCCAAGGTGCGGGACACGGGCCGCCAGCCCCGCTGGAACCTGCGCAAGCTGCGTTCGCGGGAAGATCCCCTGGTGATCTTCACCCTGATCTCCCAGGGCGTGATCGGCGCCTTCCTGGCCCTGTTCCTCGGCCCGCTGTTCGGCCTCGAGGCCCTGTCGGCCGAGAGCCACCCGCTGGCCCGTTCCCTGAGCCTGTTCGTGCTGCTGGGCCTGGAGACCTTCGCCCTGGCGCTTTCCACCATGCACCTGGGGCGGCCGCACCGTTTCTACCGGGCCTTCAACAACCTGCGCCATTCGCCGGTGAGCCGCGAGGTGGCGGGGATCGCCGTGTTCTTCAACCTGCTGGCCGCCTACACGCTGCTCGAGGCCTTCCCCGGCCTGTTCGGCTGGCTGCCGAGCGGCTGGCATGAGGGCCTGCTGGCCATCACCGGCTGGGGCGCCGTGGCGGCCGGGCCCCTGGCCATCTGGTTCATGCACCGGATCTACCGCATCCCGGCGCGGCCCTTCTGGAACCACTGGCAGGTGCTCACCAGCTTCTATGGCAACATGCTGGCCCTGGGCAGCCTGTTCGTGATCCTGATCTTCGGCGGCGTGCTGCTGGCGGCGGGCGAGCCGCTTTCGCCCCTGCTCAACGTCTTCGGCAGCCTGCTCTTCGCGGGCCTGCTCCTGGAAGGTTTCGGCCTGTGGCGCCACGCCCGCGACATGCAGGCCGCCGATGGCGAGGGCGCCGCCGCCCACTACGAGCAGCGCACCACCTTCGGCAAGACCTGGCGCCTGCGCAACGCCCTGCTGGTCACGGGCGCCCTGGGCGCCCTGCTGCTGGCCCTGTTCGGCGGCAGCGGCGTGCTCACCTATGCCCTGTGGCTCGTCACGGCGCTCGCCGTGCTCGGCGCCGCCGTGATCGGCCGCGCCCTGTTCTACGTGCTGGTGATCCCCACCACCATGCCCGGCGCCTTCTTCTGGCGCAATCGGGGCTTCCAGGAACACGCCCGCGAATCGGGCCTGGCCGAAATGCCCCAGGTCGGCGTGCTGCCCGACACGCATTGAACCGGGCCGGGGTGGAAGGAACGCAGAGGGCGCAGAGACGCAGAGAACGCAGAGCGTGACATTGAGAGGAAAGTTGCATTGTGTGAGTGTGCGGGGCCGTTTCGATCCGCTTCCAGGATGCAATAACAATCTCCGCGATCTCTGCGTCTCTGCGACCTCTGCGTTATTTGCAGTGAAACCTCATGCCTCGCACACTGGAAGAGATTGACGACGATCTGGCCCGGGCCGTGTTTCGGGCAGTGTATGATTCGCCCGTGCAGAAGCGCCGGCGGCGGCTGGCGGTGGCGGTACTGGTGGTCAAGCACCTGGGCCGGGGGCTGGTGATGATCTGGCCGGCCTATGTGGTGCTGCTCGCTCTGGCGCTGGTGCCGGGGGTGGCCGAACGCTGGTGGTATCTGGCCGCGCTCATGCCGGGCGTGCTGGGCTGGCTGCTCATCTACCTGCGCGGCGTGCGCCGCGACTACGCGCAGCGGATCCGGGGGCGCCTCCTGGAGCGGGGCGACTGCCGCAAGCTGTTGCTGAACTGAGCAGGGTGGAAGGAACGCAGAGGGCGCAGAGACGCAGAGTTCGCAGAGCGAAAGGGTTTTTATTCATCATCTCAAAATTGTTTTACGACACGCCCCGTAGGGCGGCTCAAGCGCAGCGGAGCCGCCATGGCCGGATGACACGCCTTTCGCCGGCTCCGCTGCGCTTGAGCCGGCCTACGCCTGAGAGGTGTGGAAGAGAACACGGAGGGCACGGAGATATGGCGTTTATGGCGGTTTTTCAGAACCGGCCGGCGTGACCGATGGCAAAGCACGACAAAGACGACTGCACACGAGGAGAACATGAGCGAACGTAATCAACAGATTTCTCCGTGCCCTCCGTGCCTCCGTGCCTTCCGTGTTCCTTCCACCGGGCCGGTCGAAGTCGTGCCCCCGGAGTATTGCTGAATGGCCTTCGAAGTCCAGACCACCTGTCCCTACTGCGGCGTCGGCTGCGGGGTGCTGGCGTCCATCGACGAGGCGGGCAACGTCGCGGTGAAGGGCGATCCGGCCCATCCGGCCAATCTGGGGCGGCTGTGTTCCAAGGGCGCGGCCCTGGCCGACACCATCGGCATGGAAGGGCGGCTGCTGTATCCCGAGATCGAGGGCACCGCGCACGGCTGGGACAACGCGCTGGACTACACCGCCACCCGCCTGCGCGAGATCCTCGCCGCCCACGGCCCCGAGGCCATCGCCTTCTACGTCTCCGGCCAGCTCCTGACCGAGGACTACTACGCGGCCAACAAGCTGATGAAGGGCTTCCTCGGATCGGCCAACATCGACACCAACTCGCGGCTGTGCATGTCCTCGGCGGTGGCCGCCCACAAGCGGGCCTTCGGCAGCGACACGGTGCCCTGCAGCTACACGGATCTGGAGCGGGCCAAGCTGATCGTGCTGGCCGGCTCCAACGCCGCCTGGTGTCATCCGGTGCTCTACCAGCGCATCGTGCGGGCGAAGAAGGAGAATCCGGATCTGATGGTGGTGGTGATCGATCCCCGCGTCACCGCCACCTGCGACATCGCCGACATGCACCTGGCCCTGCGGCCCGGAACCGATCATCTCCTGTTCAACGGCCTGCTGCTGCACCTCGAGGCCCAGGAGGAGCGCAACGCCCTGTTCGTGAACAACTGTACCGAAGGCCTGGAGGCCGCCCTGGCCGCGGCCCGCGAGTGTGCCGGTTCCCTCGAAGCGGTGGCGCAGGCCTGCGATTTGCCTCTCGACCAGGTGCGCGCCTTCTACAAGCTGTTCGCCCGCACCGAGCGGGTGGTGAGCATCTTCTCCCAGGGGATGAACCAGTGGTCCTTCGGCACCGACAAGATCAACAGCCTGATCAATTGCCATCTGCTCACCGGCCGCATCGGCCGCCCCGGCATGGGGCCGTTCTCCTTCACTGGCCAGCCCAACGCCATGGGCGGGCGCGAGGTGGGCGGGCTGGCCAACCAGCTCGCCGCGCACATGGCGCTGGACGATCCCGAGCACCGGCGCATCGTGCGGGATTTCTGGAAGGCGCCGGCGCTGCCCGAAAAAGCCGGGCTCAAGGCGGTGGAACTGTTCGAGGCCATCGAGGCGGGGCGGGTGAAGGCGGTGTGGATCATGGCCACCAATCCCGCGGTGAGCCTGCCCGATGCCGGGCGCATGCGCCGGGCGCTGGAAAAATGCGAGTTCGTGGTGGTCTCCGACTGCGTGCGCGATACCGACACCACCCGTCATGCCAACGTGCTGTTCCCGGCCCAGACCTGGGGCGAGCGGGAAGGCACGGTGACCAACTCGGAGCGGCGGATCAGCCGCCAGCGGGCCTTCCTGCCCACGCCGGGACAGGCCCGGCCCGACTGGTGGATGATCCAGCAGATCGCCCGCCGCCTGGGTTTCGGCGAGGCCTTTGCATGGCGCAATGCGGCCGACATCTTCCGCGAGCACGCGGCCCTGTCGGCGGCGGAGAACGGCGGTTCGCGCGACTTCGACATCGGCGCCCTCGCCGATCTGAGTGATGCCGAATACGATCGCCTGCAGCCGGTACAGTGGCCGGTGCCCGCCGGCGGCACGCCCGGCCGCCGGCCCTTCGAGGACGGCCGCTTCTTCACCGCGGACGGCCGCGCCCGCTTCGTGGCCGTGGGGGCCCATGCCCCCGCCGAGGCGCCCGGCGGAGACTATCCCCTGGTGCTCAATACCGGCCGGATCCGTGACCAGTGGCACACCATGACCCGCACCGGCAAGTCGGCGCGCCTCTCGGGTCACATCGTCGAACCGTTCGCCCAGATCCATCCGGAGGATGCCGAAGCGCAGGGGATCGCCGAGGGCGATCTGGTGCAGGTGGAGAGCCGGCGCGGGCGCATCGTGGTGCGGGCGCGGATCGACGCGGGCCAGCGCCCCGGCAGCGTCTTCGTGCCCATGCACTGGAACGATCAGTTCGCCGCCTGCGCGGCGGTGGACACCCTGACCGGTGCCTTCACCGATCCCCTCTCCGGCCAGCCCGAATTCAAGCACACGCCGGTGCGCATCGCCCGCTGGCCGGCGGCCTGGTACGGCTTCCTGCTCAGCCGCCGGCGCCTGGCCATGGTCACCACCGGCTACTGGGCCCTGTCGCGCGGCAAGGGGCTGTGGCGCTACGAACTGGCCGGCCAGGAGCTGCCGGACGACTGGGCGCGCTGCGCCCGCAGCCTGCTCTGCCAGCAGGCCGAGAAGGTCGAGTGGATCGAGTATCACGACAAGGGCCAGCACCGCTATCGGGCGGCGCGGATCGAGAACGGGCGCCTCGAGAGCGTGATCTTCATCGGCCCCGATCCGACGCTGCCGGAGCGGGACTGGCTGCTCAAGCTGTTCGCCGACGAGACGCTCGCAGAGCGGGATCGCATGGCCATCCTCACCGGCAAGCCGGCCTCCGGCCAGCATGATGCCGGCCCGGTGGTCTGCGCCTGCTTCGGCGTTGGCCGCAACGTGCTGGTCAACACCATCCGCCAGCAGCACCTGACCAGCCCCGAAGCCGTGGGCGAGGTGCTGCGCGCCGGCACCAACTGCGGTTCCTGCGTGCCGGAGATCCGCGCCATCATCGAGGAGGTGCTGGGTGATTGAGATTTCAACGCAAAGGCGTCAAGGGCGAAAAGATTTTTGTGTGTTTGTGTAGGAGCGGCGCAAGCCGCGATGCCACGGTTACGGGTGGCCGGGGATGGATGGCGAATAAAGACACCGCTGTTCCCGGCAACCCGCTACCCGCAACCTGCTACTGTCGCATCGCGGCTCGCGCCGCTCCTACCGGGACTGGCTGGCGAAAGAAACAGGAAACGAACAGAGGTAACCGACAGATGTACCCCAACATGCAGACCAAAACCCTCCTGGTCAACGGCCGGGAGGTTCTGACCGACAGCGAAGGCTACATCGTCAATCTGGACGAATGGAGCGAGGATTTCGTGCGCGCCCAGGCGGCCGCGGAAGGCCTGGCGCTGACCGACGAGCACTGGGAAGTGGTGCGTTTTCTGCGTGACTACTACGCCGAGCATGGCGTGCAGTGCGAGGTGCGCAAGATGGTCAAGCATTTCCGCCAGGTGTGGGGGCCCGAGCGCGGCAGCAGCCGCTATCTGCACAAGATTTTCCCCCGCGGCGGCCCGCAGAAGCAGGGTAACCGCCTGGCCGGGCTGCTGCGCACCAAGGGTGAGCACTGACCCGCGGCAGACCCGCACGGACGATTTTTCAACGGCGGATCCCGGATGATCCGTCAGGGCAGGGAGGCCGACGGCGCCGCTCCTGGTGCGCCGGCAAAATCCTCGCAGGGAGGCGAGGTAACCTCTTCCCGGCATCGCCGGCGCGCGGTTCGCGGGCCGGTGTCCCCCTTGCGATGGCTAAAGATCCGGCCGCGGCGGCCGTTATTGGAGTCAGGAACACCCGCACCAGGGACGTGCTGTCTGCGCCCGGGTGGCGGGGCCGCAATACCCAATCCACCCAAGGAACACCTGTGACATGAAACCGCTGTTCGTCGCCCTGCCGGGGGCACTGGGACTGCTGGGCATGGACATGGCCGGCCTCGCGGCGCCCTGGCGCTGGACACTCGAGGGCGCATTGGTCGTGGTGCTCCTGCTGGCCATGCGGGCGGGAGGCTTCCGCAACGCGCCGCAGGCAACCCCGACGCCGCGGGCGGAGGCGGCGGCGTCTCCGCCGCCGGCAGCGCATGGCGATCTGCTCCTGGCGCTTGAAGGGGAACTGCAGGACGAGAGCGCCAGCACCGCCGAGGAGGTCCGGCGGGTGCAGGCCCTGCTGCACGAAGCGGTCACGGGGCTGGCCAACGAATTCGAGAACATGTCCCGTGTCTCCCAGCGTCAGGAAGCCATCGTCACCGAGATCCTGGAGCACAACAGCGGCGCCAGCGAAGGCGGCGTCAACGTGCGGCAGTTCGCCGAGGACACCTCGCATCTCATGGAAGAATTCATCGGCATCCTCACCAGCGTCAGCGAGCAGAGCGTGGAGACGGCCCACCACATCGACGACATGGTGGAACACCTGGACGGGATATTCAGCCTGCTGGACGATGCCAAGTCGATTGCCGATCAGACCAACCTGCTGGCCCTGAATGCGGCCATCGAAGCGGCCCGGGCCGGCGAGGCCGGGCGCGGTTTTGCCGTGGTGGCCGACGAGGTGCGCAATCTTTCGGCCCGCTCCACCGCCTTCAACGATCAGATCAAGGAACAGGTGGACAAGGCCAAGAGCGCCATCGCTCATGTCAACGAAACGGTCAATGCCATGGCCTCCCGGGATCTGCAGGTGACCATCGAGGCCCGCAACCGGGTGCAGCGCACCCTGCGGGCGGTCGAAGACATGAACCTCTTCTTCGCCGCCAAGATCGGCGAGGTGTCGGCGCTGGGCGAGGAGCAGGCACAGGCCGTGGCCACGGCCGTGCGGGGTCTGCAGTTCGAGGATATTTGCCGCCAGTCCCTGGAAGCGGCCGAGACCAACCTCGAACGCATGCGGGAGATGGTTTCCCTGCTGCGCGATGCCGCCAGCGGCGACGGCGACGTGGCATCCCGGTTGCAGGCGGCCCGCGACCGGTGGCGCACGGGACGGCACAAGGCCGTGGCCCAGGAAGGCATGGACAGCGGCGACGTGGAGCTGTTCTGAAGTCGGAAATCCGGGAAGGCACTTTCAAGGCACCAGGGGACGAGCGCATGAGCATCGAGGTAAAGAAATCCAGCGACGGCAAGGAGCTGATCATCTATCTGGACGAGCAGTTCGACTTTGCCCACCACAAGGATTTTCGCGAAGCCTACCGCAACGAACCGGCCAACCTGCGTTACCGGATCAACATGGCCCGGGCGCGGCATCTGGACAGTTCGGCGCTGGGCATGCTGTTGCTGCTGAAGAAGCACGCCGGGGGCGATGCCGCCGATGTCATTCTCGAAGAGGTGCCCGGGGAAATCCGCGAAGTGCTGGAGGTGGCCAATTTTCACAAGATATTCACCCTCCGCTAGGCCGGGCCATGTCCCGCGGCAAGATCCTCATCGTCGATGACGAGCCGACCAACCGGGTGATCCTCGGCGCCCAGCTCCGGCACCTGGGTTACGAGACCGTCGAGGCGGCAGATGGCCGCGCGGCGGTGGAGCAGGTGCGCCGTGAACGACCGGACATCGTGTTCATGGACATCATGATGCCGGAAATGGACGGTTACGAGGCCACCCGCCGGATCAAGGCCGAGGCCCGCAACCGCTATCTGCCTGTGATCTTCCTCACCGCCCTGAGCGCGGAGGAGGACATGATCCGGGGACTCGACGTCGGCGGCGACGACTTCCTGATCAAGCCGGTCAGCTATGCCATGTTGCAGGCCCGCCTCAACGCCGTGGAGCGGGTGCGTCGCCTGAATCATGCCCTGGCGCAACAGGCCGAACTCATGCGCCGCGATGAACAACTGGCCGAAGAGCTGTTCTCGGGCGTGATCACCGCGCAGAACGACGAGATGGAAAAGTTCGGCGTGATCCATCTCCCGGCCATGACTTTCAGCGGCGATCTGATCCTCAGCGCCCGCCGCCCCACAGGCGAGTTGCACGTGCTGCTGGGCGATTTCACCGGCCACGGCCTCTATGCGGCCATCGGCGCCATGCCCCTGTCGCAGATCTTCCACTCCATGACCGCCAAGGGCTACGGCCCGCTCAGCATTCTTGCCGAAATGAACCGCAAGCTGTACGAGATGCTGCCGGCCGAGATGTTCTGCGCCGCCTGCCTGGCCACCATCTCGCCCGACGTGAAGACCCTGCAGATCTGGAACGGCGGGCTGCCCGACGCCCTGCTGGTGCGGGACGATCGCATCCAGGCGCGGTTCGCCTCCTCCTCCCTGCCGCTGGGGATCACCGAAAACCTGCTCGACAGCGAGATGCGCCATCTGCCCCTGGAAGCCGGCGATCGGCTGCTGCTGATGACCGATGGCGTGACCGAGGCCCGCAATGCCGCCGGTGAGATGTTCGGCAGCCAGCGGGTGGAGGCGGCCGTGCAGGGTGGCACGCCGCGCAACTCGCCTTTCGCCCGCCTCTATATCGAGCTGGAAGCCTTCACCGACGGCCAGGCGCAGCAGGACGACATCAGCCTGATCTGCGTGCCCTGTGACGCCACCATCGCCATGCCGGTGGAGGCGGCAGCCGGACCATCGCCGCACGCGCCCACGGGTCAGACCGAGGGAAGACACTGGTCGCTGAGCTACCGCTTCGAGGGGCACATGCTGCGGGAGATCGATCCGGTGCCGATGATCCTCCACCAGATCAAGGAACTGTGCTGCCGGGAACCCGATCCGCACCTGTTCACCGTGCTCTCCGAGCTGTACAACAATGCCGTGGATCACGGCCTGCTGCGGCTGGACTCGGCCCAGAAGGGCAATGCCGACGGGTTTGCCAACTACCTGCTCGAGCGGGAGACGCGGCTGGCCGCGCTGCAGCACGGGCATGTGCAGATCTCGGTGAGCGCCCGGCCCGCCGAGGCGGGCGGGGTGCGCCTGATCCTCCTCGTCGAGGACAGTGGCGAGGGCTTCGACTATTCCGAGGTCCGCGCCCGCCTGCAACGCCAGGCCGGCACGGAATTGTGCGGGCGGGGCCTGTTGCTGGTGGAGCGGCTGTGCGAGTCCCTCCGCGTGCACCCGCCCGGGAACCGGGTCGAAGCCGTGTACCGGGTGTGAGACCGGGCATGGCCACCCGCACGCGCGCCGACAGCGACTCCGCGGATCTCAGCGCGGGCCTGCGGGAGGCGATCGAGATCCGGCGCTTCCACGAGTTCGGCCGGCGTTCGCTGGTGGGAATTTTCTCCTACCCGCTGGTGTGGCTGGTGGTGACCGTGGTGGCGACCGAACCCGAGGTGCGCGACAGCCGCCTGAGCGTGGTGGGCCTGCTCGGTGCGCTGTCGCTGGTCCGCTTATGGGTGTCGCGGCGGCTGGTTCGCTCACCCGGCCTGCCGTCCCGGGGGCTGCGCCACGCCTTCTTTTTTCTCTATCTCGTGCAGGGCACGGTCTGGGGCCTGTTGTTCGTCTGGCTGATGACCGAAGAGGTCTATGACGTGGCCACCCTGGCCATGTTCATGGGCTCGGCCGGCATCGTCGCCACCTCGGTTCAGACCATGGCGCCGGTGCGCTGGCTGAGCGTCACCTACCAGCTTCTGATCCTGCTGCCCACCTTCCTGCTGATCCTGTACTGGGGTGGCGATCGTCAGCCTCTGGCGCTGGTGATTGCGGTCTACAGTCTGTTCCACATCGTCATGGCGGCCAAGGTGGCCACCGAGTTCGATCGCACCCTGCTGCTGGAAGCCCGCCAGCGGGAGAGCGAAAGCCGTTACCGGCGCCTGTTCCGGGACAGCCTGTCCCGGCAGATCGTCGTGGATCCGGCGCGGGCCGTCATCCATTCGGCCAATCCGGCTGCAGAGCGGCACTTCGGTTATCGCGAGGGGGAACTGGCGAACATGCCGCTGGCGCGGCTGTTTCCGGACAAGGAAGAGCGTGATGCCCTGCTCGACACCTTCCGGGAGCGGGAACGGGTGCACCTGGAGTTGCGGGCCCGCCGGGCCGCCGGCCAGATCCGCATCCTCGACGTGCTGGGCGGGCCCATCGAAATCGATGGCGAGACGCGGCTGCAATGTCATCTCTACGACGTGACCGAGCGGCGCGAGCACGAGCAGAAGATCAACGCCCTGCTGGACGAGTTCCGGGTCGTGGCCGAGTCGATCAACGGCATGGTGTTCCGGCTCGACCCCGAAGGGCGGATCTACTGGTGCAACCCCCAGGTGGGCGAAATCACGGCCCGCGAGGACTGGGATCTGCAATACCGCCCGCTGGTGAGCCTGTTCGCCGAGGCCGACCGGGCGGCCATCGAACGGGCCCTGGGCGAGGCGGTCCGCCAGGGACGGGCCGAGCTGGAAGTGCGGTTGCCGGCGGCGCAAGGGGAAGCACCCTTCCTGCTTTCGTTCACCGCCCTGCACGACGGGACCGATACCGTCTCCGGCCTGCTGGCCGTGGCCTTCGATATCCGCGAACAGGCCAGGGCGCGGGACGAGGCGCTTTCCCTGGCCCGGGCCAAGTCGGCCTTCCTGGCCAACATGAGCCACGAGATCCGCACGCCCATGAACGGCGTGCTGGGCATGCTGGAACTGCTGGAACAGACCGAACTGGCACCCGAACAGCAGGACTACGTGGCCAAGGCGCGCACCTGTGGCCGTCACCTCCTGAACATCCTCAATGCCATTCTCGATCTGTCCCGGGCCGATTCGCCCCAACTGGCGCTGGAATATACCCGCTTCTCCCTGCCGGCGCTGATCGACGATCTGTTCGCCATGTTCGCCACGGATGCGCGGCCCGGAGAGCGGGAGCTGTTGCTGGAACTGGCACCGGATTTGCCGGAGCGCCTGGTGGCCGATCGCACCCGGCTGCTGCAGGTGCTCATCAACCTGATGAGCAACGCCATCAAGTTCACGGAGCGGGGGCACGTGCTGCTGCGGGTCCAGCGCACGGTCATCGGGGAAGGCACGGCGGCCCTGCGTTTCGAGGTGGAAGATACGGGCATCGGCATCGCCCCCGAAGCCCGGGAACGGATTTTCAATGCCTTCGAGCAGGCGGACAGCTCCACCACCCGCCGCTTTGGCGGCACCGGCCTGGGGCTGGCCCTGTCACGCAAGCTGGTGCAGCGCATGGGCGGCGAGCTCACGGTGGCGTCGACGCCCGGCGAGGGCAGCCGCTTCGCCTTCACCCTGCCGCTCGAACCGCACGCCGCGCCTGCCCCCGAAGCCGAGGCGCCGGCAATGGAACTTTTGCCCGCCGCAGGGGTGGCCGGCAAGCGGGTACTGGTGGTGGAGGACAACGCCTTCAACCAGACGGTGCTGGCACGAATGCTGGAAAACCTGGAACTGGAGGTGACCGTGGCGGCCTCGGGCGAAGCGGCGTTGCAGCGGCTGGCCCGGGAGCGCTTCGATCTGGTGATGATGGACGTGCACATGCCGGGCATCGACGGCTGCGAAACCACCCGGCGGCTGCGCCGCCAGCCGGGCCTGGCCGACCTGCCCGTGGTGGCCGTGACCGCCGACGTGCTGGACTCGGAACGGGAGCGCTGCCTGGCCGCCGGCATGAACGCGGTGCTGACCAAGCCGGTGGACCTGGCCACGCTGAAGCGCACCGTGCATGCCTGGCTGGGCGAAGCGCCCAGCGGCGCCGTCGACAACCAGGTGCTGCAGCAATTGCGCGACCTTTTGGGCGAGGAGTACGCCTCGCTGCTGGAAACCTGGCTGCACGACACGCCCCGACGGCTGGCCCGGATGGAAGCGGCCCTGGCGGAAGGCGATCGGGAAACCCTGGCCTTCGAGGCGCACGCCCTCAAGGGCAGCAGCCAGAACCTCGGCGCCCGGCCGGTCCAGGCGATCTGCGAACGCCTGGAACGGATCGCCCGTGATCCGGACAACGACACCGCCGCCACCGAACTGGCCCACCTGCAGGCCGCCTGTCAGGAGGTCTTCCAACTGCTCCAGCGGCAACTGGCCACGGCCTGAGGCCAGGAAAACGTCGCTCCCGCACCATCATGGCTTGCGCCGCGCCTGCGGGACGCGGTGCTATGACGATTTACGACAAGCCCAGCCGCTGCATCCGCCGCCAAAGGGTGGAACGATCCACGCCCAGGATGCGGGCCGCCATGGCCTTGCTGCCGTTGGCGCGTTGCAGGGCCTCTTCGATGGCTTCGCGCATTTCCCGGTTTTCGTCCGACTCTTCGCGTGATGCGGTCTCGGGCATGTTGCCGGCATATTCGCAGATGTCCTGGGGCAGGCTTTCGGGGCGGATCACGCCGTCCACCGCGCAGATGAGGCCGTGTTCCACGGCGTTCTCCAGCTCTCGCACGTTGCCCGGCCAGGGATAGTTCATGAGCATGCGCATGGCCTCGGGACTGATTTCCGCCTCGGTCGGATAGCCGCGGCTGGCGAGCCGCTGGATGAAGTGTCGGATCAGCAGGGGGATGTCGCCGGGCCGGTCGCGCAGGGCCGGGACCGTGAGCGGGATGACTGCCAGCCGGTAGTAGAGATCGGCGCGAAACTGGCCGGCGTCCACCATGTCCCGCAGGTTGCGGTTGGCGGCGGCGATGATCCGCACGTCCACCTTCACGGTCCTGTCGGAACCCACCGGTTCGAATTCCTGATCCTGAATGGCGCGCAGCAGCTTGGCCTGCAGGTGCAACGGGATCTCGCTCACCTCGTCGAGGAACAGGGTGCCGTGATCGGCGGCCTGGAACCGGCCGCTGCGGTTCTGACTGGCACCGGTGAAGGCGCCCTTCACATGGCCGAACAGCTCCGATTCCAGCAGAGACTCGGGAATGGCGGCGCAATTGACCTCCACGAAGGCATGCCGGGCGCGCGCGCTGGCCCGGTGCAGCAGCCGCGCCAGCTGGGTCTTGCCGGTGCCCGATTCGCCCTGCAGCAGTACGAAGGCATTGGTGGCAGCGATTTGCTGGATGCGGTTGACGATCTCCAGCATGCGCGGATCCCGGGTTTCGAAATCCGAGCTGCCGGATTCGAATACCGCTTCCAGCCGACGCTGTTCGGTGCGATCCCGGATCAGGATCAGACGCAGGCGCTCCCGGGTGCCGGGGTTGTTCACCAGTCCGCTGTGGAATTCCAGATAGCGGCGCTCGTCGCCGATCCGCAGACATTCCTCGAAACTGACGAAGTTGCCGCTGGGCATGCCGGCGGCGTCCACTTCGCCCGCATCGATGGCGGCGCGCAACAGGGCCCGCTGCAGGTTGAAGCGGCCGATGTCGTTGAGCCGTTCCACCGGTTCGTTGCCGGGCAGCCCGAGCAGCCAGCCCGCGGCGGGGTTCTGGTAAATCACGTGGCCGCGGGGGTCGGCGATGATCACGCCTTCGTCGATGTAGGAAACCACGGCTTCGAGCAGGGGGGCGAACTGGATGGAGTCGGACATGGGAGCTGCGCCGAAGAATCGTGAACGGGTTCACAGTGTTGCAGCTGTGCGGATGTTGCGCAACAGGTTGCAACGGTCGCGATTATGTATAAGTAATTGAATATATTCAAATAAACTGATTATAAACGTACGACGAATGCCGGTATTCGTTGTGCAACACTTCAACAATAAATCACGATAAAACAATAACTTGCATTCTGGCACGGCACTTGCCCCTGTTCTGGTCATGCCACGCAGGGTTTTGGCCCTGGGCATCCTGAAAAAAAACACAAGACCTAGCAAGGGGAGAGACCATGTCCGAGATGTTTTCCGCCGAATGGATGGCCGGATTCCGGGAGGCCTGGAACGCCGAGCCGGAGCTGGCCGGCGCCCTGTCCCAGATCGGATTCAATTCCACCATCGGTTACGGCTTCGACGACGAAGAGGCCCCGCGGGGCTACGTCAAGGTCGAGAACGGCCAGGTGACCGAGGCCGGCACCTATGACGGCCAGCCCCTCAACTGGGATCTGCGGGCCAGTCTGGCCGACTGGCAGAAGTGGGCTCAGAAACCGCCGGGCATGGTCGGCCTGGGCATGGCCTACACCGCCCGCAAGCTCAAGTTCAAGCAGGGCGACTATGCCGCGATGATCAAGGATCCGCGCATGGCCGGCCCCTTCATCAAGAGCTTCGCCGTCATGGGGCGCGTGCAATAGCCGCGCCTTCGCAGACGGCATCCGCCTTTCCCCGGCATATGTCCCCAACCGTGCAGGAAGGACAGCAGGCATGATGATGAGACTCGGCTCGATTCGCCTCCGCGGCGCTGCCTTCGGCGCCTTGCTGCTGGCGGCCCAGACGGGGCCGGCCGCATTCGCCGATACGCCCTACGGCCGTGGATGGACAGGGAACGAGACGCAGCGTGGGGCCCAGATGGGTCGCTCGACGGCCAATCCGTATGGATTCGCACCGCCGAACCCGCAGAACCGGCACTATGGTCTGCCGAGCGGACCGGGGGGCGTCATCACCGTCGTCAGCCGACCGCTTGGCGCCGAGGTGGTCATCGGGGGCACGGTGATCCCCTATCGGGAGGTGACCCTCACCGCCCAGTTGCCGGGCCGCGTGCAGTTCATCGCCGGCGAGGAGGGGGATCGCTTCCGCATCAACCAGGTGCTGGTGGCGCTGGACGACGATGACCTGCTGGCCAGGCGGCGCCAGATCCTCGCCCAGTTGCAGGCCACCACTTACGGCTATACCGATGCCCGCCTCCAGTACGCCCGCGAGTTCTGGGCGCCGGGGGAGAAGCTGGCCCGCTATTTCGAGCCCCGGCGCAGCGCCAGCATGGGCCTGTTTCCCTCCATGTTCGAGCGATTCTTCGGTGGGGGCGGGGGTTACAACGATACCTGGCGTGCCTGGCGTTACGGCAATCCCTGGATCGAACGGCAGGTGGATCTCTATTCCCGCGGCAGCCGCGTGGGCCAGGCCAGCAGCCAGGTCATGGCCATGCGCGCGAAGATCGACGAGATCGACGCCAGGCTCATCGATACCCGTTCCATCGCGCCCTTCGACGGCGTGATCCTCAAGAAACTGGTGGAAGTCGGCGACACGGTGCAGCCCGGCCAGCCGCTGCTCAAGTACGCCGATACCAACGATTTGCAGATCCGGCTCGACGTGCCGGCCCGGCTCATGCCCGGCCTGCATCAGGACATGATTCTGCCCGCCACGCTCGACGTGGGCGATCTCGAGGTCAACGCCCGGGTGGCCCAGATCTTCCCCGTGGCCGATGCCCTGCGGCACACGGTTACCGTGAAACTGGATCTGCCCCAGGGCGTACCGGGCGGGCCGGGCATGTATGCCGAAGTGGCGATCCCCGACGGCAGCGTGCCCGAGACGAACGTCCCCGTGGTGCCGTCCACGGCCATCGTTTGGCGTGGCAGTCTGCCCGCCGTGTTCGCCGTCGATGACAGCGGCAAGCCTTCCCTGCGGCTGGTGCGCCTGGGGCAGAAACTGGGCACCGATCTGGTGGCGGTGCTCTCCGGCCTGCGCGCCGGCGAACGCATTCTCGCCAGCCCCCCGCCGGGCATGAACTCCAACTGGGTGCCGCGACCCGCGGGCCGTTTCTGAAGCGTGCGAATCGGGCAGGACGAGACGACGTGAGCAGCCAAATCCCCTCCAAGGCCGAAGACGCCACCGACACCACGCCCGGCAAGCCGGCGGATCTCGGCATCGCCGGCCGCCTGGCCAGCCAGTTCATCAATTCGCCGGTCACGCCCCTGCTGATGATGGCCTTTCTGGCCATCGGCATGCTGGGCCTGTTTTTCACGCCCCGGCAGGAGGATCCCAAGATTTCCGTGCCGATGGTGGACATATTCCTGCAGTATCCCGGCGCCTCCGCCGAGCAGGTCTCAAGCCTAGTCACCGAGCCCCTGGAGCTGCTCATGAGCGAGATCCCCGGGGTCCGCCACGTCTATTCGGCCACCCAGCGCGGATCCAGCCTCGTGACCGTGCAGTTCAAGGTGGGCGAAGAACTGGGGCCGTCCATCGTCAAGGTGCATGACAAGATCCAGTCGAACCTGGATCGCATTCCGCCCGACGTGTCGCGTCCCCTGGTGAAGCCCATCGGCATCGACGATGTGCCGGTCGTCACCCTCACCCTGTGGTCGGAAGACGTGGACGATGCCACGCTGCGCACCCTGGGGCTCGATGTCCTGCAGCATCTCGAGGAAGTGCCCAACACCGGCAAGGGCTTCGTGGTCGGTGGGCGGGCCGAGCAGATCCGGGTGGAAATCCTGCCCGAACGCCTGGCCGGTTACGGCATCGCGGCGGCGCAGATCGCCGCCACCATCCGCGCGGCCAACGCCGAGCAGCCTGCCGGCCAGGTGGAAAGCGGCGACAGGGTGTTCCGCGTGCAGACGGGACGTTTCATCCACAACGCCGAAGACGTGGCGCGGCTGGTGGTGGGCGTGCGCCAGGGCATGCCGATCTACGTGCGCGATGTGGCGCGGGTCTTTCTGGCACCGGAAGAGACCCGTCACATGGTCAACCAGTTCAGCGGCACGGCGGCCACCACCCACGTCAGTGGGGCACCGGCAGTGACCGTGGCCGTGGCCAAGAAGATCGGCAGCAACGGCGTGACCGTGGCCAACGCCATCCTCGACAAGCTCGATTCCCTCAAGGGCCGCCTGATCCCCGACAACGTGCACGTGGAGATCACCCGCAACTACGGGGCCACCGCCAACCAGAAGGTCAACGAACTCCTCGAAGCCCTGTTCGAGGCGGCGGTGGCGGTGAGCATCCTCTGCCTCATCGGTCTCGGCCTGCGCGCCGCTTCGGTGGTGATCATCATCATCCCCATCGTGATCTTGGTCACCGTCTGGTCGGCCTGGGTGCTCGACTACACCATCGATCGCGTGAGCCTGTTCGCCCTGGTCTTCGCCATCGGCATCCTGGTGGACGACGCCACGGTGGTGGTGGAGAACATCTTCCGCCGCTGGCTCGAGGCGGGAAAGACCAGCATGGGCATCGCCATCGATGCGGTGCGCGAGGTGGGCAACCCCACGGTGCTGGCCACCCTCACCATCATCTCCGCCATGCTGCCCATGGGCTTCGTCTCCGGGATGATGGGGCCCTACATGCGGCCGATCCCGGTGCTCGGTTCCTCGGCCATGTTCTTCTCCCTGATCGCCGCCTTCGTGTTCGCGCCCTGGATGGCGCTGCGGGTGCGGCCCCGCCTGGGCGCCCTGCAGAAGGCCGAGGAACGCGAGGCCCGGGTGCGCGAGCGGATCGGCCGTTTCTACCGGCCGTGCATGTTGCCCCTGTGCACCAACCGCAAACTGGGCCTCCTGTTCCTGTTCGGCCTGATTGCCGCGACGATCCTCTCCTGCCTGATGTTCTATACCACCGCGGTGGCGGTGAAGATGCTGCCCTTCGACAACAAGCCCGAGTTCAACGTGGTGGTCAACCTGCCCGAGGGCACGGCCCTGCCGGTCACCGCCAACGTCACCCGACAACTGGTGGAGGAGCTGCGCAAGATACCGGAAGTGACTGCCCTGCAGAGTTACGTGGGCACCGCCTCGCCGTTCAATTTCAATGGCATGGTGCGGCACTACTACCTGCGCCAGCACCCCTGGCAGGCCGACATCCAGGTGATGCTGCTCAACAAGAACGATCGCGAGCGGGGCAGTCACGCCATTGCCGTGGATGCCCGTCACCGCCTCACGCCGCTGGCCGAACGGCTAGGGGTGCGCAGCATTCAGGTGGTGGAGATGCCGCCGGGGCCGCCGGTGCTGCAGACCGTGGTGGCCGAGGTCTACGGCCCCACCGCCGACACCCGCCGCCAGGTGGCGCGGGATCTCACCGCCATGTTCCGGGATGCGCCGAACATCGTCGACGTGGACAACTACATGGCCATGCCCTACCAGTACTGGCGGTTCGAGGTGGACATGGACAAGGCCACCCGGCGCGGCATCACCGTGGACACCATCAACCGCAACCTGAGCATGGCCCTTGGCGGCCACCGGCTGGGCGATGTCAAGCGCGGCGTGGTGCGCGAGCCCACCTATATCGTCATCCAGGTGCCGCTGCCCATCCGCGCCCGGCTCGACCGGCTCGGCAGCCTGCCGATTCCCTCGGCCGCCGGCACCCAGGTGCCCCTGGCCGAGCTCGGGCGGTTCGTGCCGGAATGGGAAGATCCCGTCATCTATCACAAGGATCTGCGACCCATCGAATACGTCACCGGCGAGATGGAAGGCCGTCTGGGCGCGCCCATCTACGGCATGTTCGAGGTGGAGGATCGTCTGAAGAATTACACGGCGCCCGATGGCGTGACCTTCTCCGGCATGCCCGACGGGCTCATCGGCCCGCCCGCCGACGACAGCCGTTCCGACATCGAATGGACCGGCGAGTGGACCGTGACCTACGAAACCTTCCGTGACATGGGCATCGCCTTCATGGCCGCGCTGGTGCTCATCTACGGCCTCATCGTCTGGGAGTTCCGCAACTTCGCCCTTGCGGGCCTGATCATGGCGCCCATTCCGCTGACCCTGATCGGGATCATCCCCGGCCACTGGCTGCTCGGCGCCGAATTCACCGCCACCTCCATGATCGGCTTCATCGCCCTGGCCGGGATCATCGTGCGCAATTCCATCCTGCTGGTGGAGTTCGTCAAGGTGGAGGTGGAGAAGGGACAACCCATACGTGATGCCGTGATTGCCGCCGGCCAGGTACGCATGCGGCCGATCTTCATCACCGCCCTGACCCTCATGGCCGGCGCCGCGGCCATCATCACCGATCCCATCTTCGAAGGCATGGCGGTGAGCCTGCTGTTCGGCACCGGCGTGGCCACCATTCTCACCCTGGTGGTGGTGCCGCTGGGCTGCATCAGCGCCCGCAACCGGTTCTATCGCCTGGCCGCGGCCGACGGGCATGCCGTCGAGCCGCCCGCCGACGACACCTGTGCCAACGGAACCTGCGAGCGTGGTGCCGAGCCGGCCCCGTCCATGCCCCTGTGGATGCGGATCTACCGACGCGTGATCGGTGCCCTGATGTGGCTTTTCTACATCGTGCGCGGGATCTGGCTGCTGCTCTCCTCCCTCGTGCAGGGCTGGCTGGGCCGCTTCCGTTCTCCACCGCCCTCGCCCCCGCCTTCGTCGGGCGGCGGGGACACGCCGCCTTCGGCGCCTGGGCCCCAGACCCCGCCGTCTTCCCCGGCAGGCAGCAGCACCGAAACGCCGGCGCAGGCAGAAACGGCTGCGGTAAAGCAACCGGGCGCGGCGAAGAAGAAAGCCGAAGCCGAATCGAAACCCGTGCGCAAGAAGACGCCCCGCAAGCGGGCGAAGAAGAAGACCGTGGCGAGAGTCACCGACAACCCCGCCCGGAAACCCGCCGGCAAGAAGAAGCGCCGCGGGATCCGGATCAAGACCGACTGAACCAACCGAGAGGCATCCTTCCATGAAACCATTCCGCCGCAAATCCCTGCCGGGCAGCGCACCTGCCGGCTTCCTCGCGCTGGTCCTTCTGGCACTGGCCTCCGGCCTGGCCGCGGCTGCCGACAATCCCGCTGCAGGAGCGGGCAGCCATGTCCCGCCGCCTCCCGGTCCCTACCGCGTGCAATCGCCGCAGCACCCCGCATGGGCCGGACAGGCGGCCCCGCGGCCCATGCCGCCCCAACGGCCTGGGTGGGCGCAGCCGGGCCAGCGGCCCATGCCGCCCCAGCGGCCCGAGTGGGCGCAGCCGGGCCAGCGCCCCATGCCGCCCCAACGGCCTGGGTGGGCGCAGCCGGGCCAGCGGCCCATGCCGCCCCAGCGGCCCGAGTGGGCGCAGCCGGGCCAGCGGCCCATGCCGCCCCAACGGCCCGAGTGGGCGCAGCCGGGCCAGCGGCCCATGCCGTCCCAGCGGCCCGAGTGGGCGCAGCCGGGCCAGCGGCCCATGCCGCCTCAACGGCCCGAGTGGGCGCAGCCGGGCCAGCGACCCATGCCACCCCAGCGGCCCGAATGGGCGCAGCCGGGTGGCGGTTATCGTCAACCGCCTGCGCCCTGGGGGCCGCGTCGCTGAGGCATTCGGAAAACCGGAACGGGAGATTGAACAGATGAAGGCACATCCGCGCATCGTGATCACCGCTGCCGGGCTCGCGGCGGCCCTGACCGCGGCGGCGGCCGAATGGCCGGAGCCGATCCCGCAGGAGCCGGTCTACGCCAGCGGCAATGGTTCGCCCACCTGCTGCTATTCGGAAGACCGGATCTGGCGCCGCACCAGCAACGAGACGGGCTGGAGCACCAAGGGGCGGCATTTCTCGCCCTACGGTTTCGCCCGCCGTGACGGCTATCGCCCGGCCCGGCCCACCCCCCTGCCGCGGGGGGTGGACAGCGCCAATCCCTGGACGGGCGGCGACTACGTCCAGCGCGTGGCCGGCCGGCAGGGCAGCGGCAAGGCCGAATTCTTCCGCCCCGCCTATTACAACTATCCGCCGCCGGTGGGCCCGCTGCCCGGTGCCGCCGGTGATCCGCTGGATCCGCTGCTGCTGCCAACCCCGACCCCGGCGCTGGCCGCCGATCCCTATCTGGGTGGCCTCTACCTGCCGGGGCTGGCCGGCCCCGCCGGACCCTGGGTTGCACCGGGCATGCTGCCCGGGTACTGGCCAGGGTACTGGTAGCGATTGCGGCAACGGGCACGGTCTTCGCCGTTTGGGGCGGGACACGGGCAAGACGGGATCGGACGTGGCTCCCTGCGTTCGGCTCCGGAAACCCTTCAGGGAGCAGGTGACATGGTCATGCCATGTTGTGAGTCAAGACGTCAACGAAACGGAAGGAAAAGACCATGAGCAAGATGAAGAAAGCCCTGGGCGCGCTGGCGCTCGCAGGTGCCATTGCTCTGCCGATCTCCTCGGCCAATGCCTGGTGGGGCGGTGGCCCCTGGGACGGCTGGGGCAACGGCTGGGGTGACGGCAACATGTCGTTCAACATCAGTGGCCGCGGCAGCGGTTACGGCAATGGCTACGGCTATCCGGGCTATTACGGCTACGGTCCCGGCTACTGGGGACCCGGCTATGGCTATGGGCCCTACTATGGTCCGGGCTACGGCTATCCGCCGCCGCCCCCGCCGCCGGCCTATGGCGCCTATCCGGGCTACGGCTATGGTGCGCCGCCGCCCGCCCAGCCGCAGAACCAGGGTGGCAAGAAGTAACGCCTCCCGTGCTAGGGGAGAAGGCACAGGGATGTGCATCTCCCGTTACCGGCGCCGCCAGCGCCAGTTGGATAGTGGAAGGAGAGATTTCGGAATGAAACCATCGACCCCATGGTGCAGTCTCGTGCTGCTGGTCGGATGGCTGCTGGTGCCGGGCGCCCAGGCCGCCGATGGAATCATCCAGTTTTCGGCCGATGCGATCCAGCGCACGCCGGATCGGCCCCCCATGCAGGCCCGCATTCACGTGGGCGCGGATGCCGTGCGCAGCGAATACGAGATGGACGGTCAGCGTTTCGTCGAGATCGTCCGGGAAGGGGAGCGGGTGCTGATCAACCCGGCCCGCAAGGAATACCTGATCCAGCCCGGTGGCGGTGCGCCGCTGCCCCAGCGGCAGGCGCCGGCGCCGCCGGGCACCAATCCCTGCCAGGGCGTGCCCGGCGTGACCTGTCACCTGCTCGGCAAGGAGACGGTCAACGGTCGCGCGGCCGAGAAATGGGAGTTCGTGGCTCAGGCCAACGGCCGCGAAGTACGCAGCCTGCACTGGATCGATGTGGAGAAACGCTTTCCCGTGCGTCAGCTGTTTCCCGACGGCAGTCTGGTGGAAATGCGTCTGGTGGGCAGCGAAACCCTCGACGGGCGCAAGGTGGAGAAGTGGGAGGTGCGCCAGACCCGCCCCGACGGTCAGAGCCGGATCTCCTGGCAATGGCACGATCCGCAGCTGCATATCGCCATCCGGGAAGAGTTGCCCGGCGGGTTCGTGCGCGAGCTGAAGCACATCCGCGTCGGCCACCAGGATCCGGCGCTGTTTCGCATTCCGGCCGGCTATCGGCTGCTGACGCCACCGGCCGCGGCGCCGGGGCGGTGAGGAGGCGCAAGGCATGATTACCGTCGTGGCCAATCTCAAGGGCGGTTCGGGCAAGAGCACCGTGGTCTTCAACCTGGCCTTGTGGCTGCAGTCCTGCGCCCGGCCGGTGGTGACCTACGATCTCGATCCCCAGTGCACCCTGGCCGACGTGGGTGCGGTGCGGCAGGAAGAGGGCTACACCCCGCCGCTGCAGGTCTACCAGCAGGACACGGCGCTGCCCGAACAGCTCGCCTATCACCCGGGGGAAGTGCTGGTGGACGTGGGCGCAGCCAACATGCCCGGGATGCGTGATGCGCTCACGGTGGCGGATCGGATCCTGATTCCGGTGCCGCCGAGCCAGCCCGACGTGTGGGCCACCCAGCGTTTCCTGTCGATCATCGACGAGGCCCTGGCCGGCCGGGCACGGCCGCCCGTGCAGGCCTTCGTCAACCGCGCCGATACCCATCGTGCCGTGCGCGAGTCGGACGAAACGCAGGAGGCGCTCGGTTTGCTCGAAGGCATCACGGTGCTGGACAAGCGGCTTTGCCAGCGCACGCTCTACCGCCGCTCCCTGAGCGAGGGCCTGGCCGTGTTCGAGCTGGCGCCGCGCAGCAAGGCCGCGGCAGAGTTTCACGACTTTGCCGGCACCCTCTATCCCGAATACCGTCCGGGCCGGCGCCGGCGCGCCGCCGCCTGATCACGGCAGTCACTATCGAGGACAGACGACATGTACATCATTCGCACCCTGCTGAGCTACAGCCTGCTGTTGCTGCTGGTGACCGCCCTGGCCGCGGCCTGGGTCTATCGCGATGACCTGAAGCCGGAGCTGGACGCGGCAATCGGACAGCTCGAAACCCGTTTCGGCGAGGTTGCCGACCAGCCACAGGCGGCACAAGACAGCCGGGTCGGCCAAGCCCCAACGGCGACGGCCGGTGAAGCTGCGGCGGTGGCAGAGACGGCGAGCCCGTCTGCCGCCGCCGAACCGGCAACGGCGGAAGCGGCTTTCCCGCCGACGGAGAAGGCGCCCCTCGCCGAGCACGCCGCGGCGGCCGAGGGCGCTGACGAGGCAGGCGCCACTCGGGTGGAGTCGGAGACTTCCGCGCCGGCAGCCCCCCAGGCGGACGCCCCCGAAGCCGGTCCCGCGCCCGCGAGCATCGTGGCCCTGGCGGAAGAAACGTCGGCCGAATCGGCGCCGACCGCCGAATCCGCGCAACCCCGCCTGCAGGCGGCCGAAACGCCGGATGGCACGGCGGCCAGCGTGGAGGCCACGCTGCTCGATCGGGCCCGTCGCGCCTACTGGGTCGGCGATCTGCCGGCGGCCGTGCAAGCCTACCAGGCACTGCTGGACCGGGACCCGGCCGATCCGGACGTCTGGGGCGAGCTGGGCAACGTGTACTACGCCCAGGGCCGCTGGAGCGAGGCCGGCGAAGCCTATTACGAAGCCGCGCGGCGTCTGCAGGCGCGGGGAGACGCGCGACAGCTCGGTTACCTGCTGCGGCTCATCGAAGGCCTGGCGCCCGAGAAGGCCGCAAAACTGCGCGCCGCCCCGGTCCAGACCCAACCGGATCCCTCCACCTGATCAGGAAAAACCGCCGTGAGCAAACCCAAGAATCCTGCCGCTGCCATCACCCCCCTCAGCGGGCTGCCGGAAGACTGTCCCCACACGGAGGATTGCGGCGTCCGGCAACTGGAACGCCTGTCCACCGCCTTCATGGTCAGCGCCCGGCGCTGGGAGATGATCGTCTATCCCTCCCTGTTCGCGTTCATCATCCTGGCCGGCTACGGCTTCTTTCTGATCTACAGCCTCAGCCAGGATGCCCATGCCATCAGCGAGCAGATGATCACCATGAGCCGGCAGATGGAAACCATCTCGCAGAACATGGTGATCATCGCCCAGACCATGGATGCCCAGAACCGGACCATGGCCGACATGGCCTTCAACGTGCGCGGCATGAACGCGTCCATCAACCAGATGCGCTACGACATGTCGATCATGAACCAGAGCGTGTCGCGGCCCATGTCGTTCATGAACAGTTTCATGCCCTGGTGAGTTTTCCGTCCCGCCCGGAGATCGAGACCCATGTTTGCAAAGAACCCGGAATTGCGTTTGCGCCTGCGCCAGCTCGAGCAGCATCTGCGTGAGGAGAATCCCCTGCTGGTCGATGCCGTGCGGCATTTTCGCCAGCTCGATCGGGTGGCCTGGAAGCTGGGCCTGCTGCCACGGGATCAATCCTACGCCGCCCAGATCCCCTGGTGGCCGCTGATCGCCGTGCTCGGCACTTTCTCGGCCGGCAAGTCCACCTTCATCAATCAGTATCTCGAACAGGCCCTGCAGGCCACCGGCAACCAGGCGGTGGACGACAAGTTCACGGTGATCTGCTATTCGCCGGAAAGCGAGCCCCGGGTGCTGCCGGGTGTGGCACTGGATGCGGATCCGCGCTTTCCCTTCTACCAGATCAGCGAAGAGCTGGAGAAGGTCGCCCCGGGGGAAGGTGCGCGGGTGGATGCCTACCTGCAGCTCAAGACCGGCAACCACGAGCGGCTCAAGGGCCAGATCCTCATCGACTCGCCCGGCTTCGATGCCGACTCCCAGCGCACGGCCATCCTGCGCCTGACCGACTACATCATCGATCTCTCGGATCTGGTGCTGGTCTTCTTCGATGCCCGGCATCCCGAGCCGGGCGCCATGCAGGACACCCTCCGGCACCTGGTGGGCGGCACCATCCATCGTCACGATTCGAGCAAGTTTCTCTACATTCTCAACCAGATCGACACCACCGCGGGAGAAGACAACCCCGAAGACGTGGTGGGCGCCTGGCAGCGGGCCCTGGCCCAGGAAGGCCTCACCGCGGGCCGTTTCTACACGCTCTACGATCCGGACGCGGCCGTGCCCATCGCCGATCCGGCCCTGCAGGCACGCTATGCCCGCAAGGCCGAACAGGATCGGGCCGCCGTTCATGCCCGCATGGCCGACGTGCGGGTGGAGCGGGCCTACCGGATCATCGACAGCCTGGAGAAACGGGCGCGGGATCTGCTGGAGGTGAAGGTGCCACGCCTGCAGCAGCTCCGTGATCGCTGGCTGCGGGCGACCCTCTGGCGAGACGGCTTTCTCTGGCTACTGGTGTTCGCGCTGCTGGGTGGCGGCGGCATGGCCCTTGGCGGGTGGCAGGACGGCCTGCGCCTCCCCTCCGCGCTCATGCCGTACCGGGACGAGCCGCTTGCCTGGATCACCGGCGGGGGGCTGTTGCTGTTCCTCATTCTGGGCGTGCACGGCCTGGCCCGGCGCTGGGCTGCGGCCAGCGTGCTGCGCCATCTGCGCCAGGCGGCCGCCTCGCCCGAAGAGGCCGAGCAACTGGCGCGGGCCTTTGCCCGCAACACCCGCTGGTGGCACAGCGTGTTCCGGCCGCGTCCGGTGGGCTGGAGCCGGCGCGCCCGGCGGCGGCTGGAGCGGATCATCGCCGCTGCGGATCGGCAGATCCAGGCGCTGAACGATCGCTTCACCCGCCCCTCCGGGGAAACGGGCGAGCCCCCACTGTCCGCGGGGGAGGAGAAGGCCAAGACCGAGACCGAAACACCGCCTGCCAGTGAGGAACAGCCAGGCGGCGTGCAAGAGGAGGCAGCACGATGAGCGAAGCGCAAGAAAAACCCGAAGACGGCAAGGAAGCGCACGAGAAAACGGCGGAGCAGCAGCGCCAGGCCGAACTGCAGGCGAAGCTGCATGACATGGGCGTGATGCCCCGGCCGGAGGAGATGCCGGAGATCACCCCGCGCCGTCTCACCCGCACGCTCGTCGCCGGCGTGGTATTGCTGGCGCTCACCATCGCCGGTATCTACGGGTGGCACGAGCGGGGCGAGACGGCCGGAACCGGGGTGACGGCAGATGCCTCGCCGGGAACCCCACCGGCAAGCGGGCCGGAAACCCCTTCCCAGATGGCGGCATCGCCTACCCCCTGGCAGGCCTCATCTCCCGCGCCGGTGGCCGGCATGCCGCCGGCTGCCGCAAACCCCGGTTACGTTCCGGCAACGCCGCCGGTGAACGGTGTCGAAACCCCGTCCTCCGGCCACGACACGGCCACCCTCCCGTCCGACATTCCCCCGCGCGGGGCGCCCCCGCCGGCCTGGGGACGCCCCGCGCCGGCCTACGGCTGGCCGCCCCCGTCGCCCCGCTGGTCCGCGCCGCCCCCTTATCCGGGCTGGGGGCCATACGGCTACGCTCCACCGCCGCCGGGCTGGTACCAGCCGCCTCCCTGAATGCCGCGGCTTGCACCGCGCCTACGGAAACGCAATGAACTGTAGGCGCGGCGCCCTCGCCGCGAGCCCTCGATGTCTCGTTGCCTCCACGCCCGCCGTCAAAGCGGCGCTTCGGTGAGGGCAACCAATTCCTTGCGATAGCCTTCGATGAGCCGATCGTAACTGCCGTCGGCGCGCATGGCCTTGAGGGCGTGGTTGAAGTCGGCCACGATCTTCGCATGCCGGGGATTCTCCCGGCTGATGGCCACGTGCAGGGTGCGCCGGGCTACGGAAGGGGTGAGGAATTCGTACTGGCGAATGGCATGGGGCAGGTACTGGATCAGTTCGTTGCGAATCACCCATTCGTCGCCGATGAGCAGATCGATCCGCTTGCGCTCGAGCAGCATGAGGCCCTGCGCCACGTGGTTGACCGGCACCCGCATGAACCCTGTGGCGGTGTCGAATTCCGGGCCGTAGGCGTAGCCGTTCACCTGCGCGATCAGCAGTCCTTTGAGATCCCCGTAGTTGCGAAAGCGGATCGGCGCGTCCTTGCGCTTGACGAAACGGATCACGTTGGTGAAGTAGGGATCGGTGAAGTGCAGGGTCTGCGCCCGTTCGGGGGTCTTCCAGGCGGCGGCGATCACATCCACCACGCCGATGCTGGCGCCTTCGAGGGTCCGCGGCCAGCTGGCGATATACGCTTCGGTGTCGTAACCGGCCCGGGTGAAGACGTGGCGCACCAGATCCATGGCCACGCCCTTGTCGGCGCGGGTGGCGTCCACGTAGGGCGGCCAGGCGCTGCCGGCGATCTTCAGCGTCTCGGCCGCGGCGGTGGCAAGGGGCAGGAGGGCGAGCAGGCACAGCAGCAGGCGGATTCGGCGCAACATGACGGACGGATTCCCTTGGGTCTGGATTCGATGAAGGCAGAATATCACAGCCCAGTCGGTAGGCCGGCTCAAGCGCAGCGGAGCCGGCATTTCAGGATGACGCGTTTCGCCGGTTTCGCTGTCTGGAGACGACCTGCGATGGGGGTGGCAATCCCGCTCAGGTCACGAAAGCGTCATGCAACCGTGATGTGGCTGTCATCAGGGGTGCCCAGACTCGGCGCGCATGGACATCCGCCACGATCTCGCTCCGCCCGCCCGGGTGCTGCGCATCGCCCTGGTCACCGAAACCTATGCGCCGGAGATCAACGGCGTGGCCATGACCCTGCAGCGGCTGGTCGGCGGCCTGTGCGCACGCGGCCATGAGGTGGCGGTGATTCGCCCCCGCCTGGCGGGCGGCGGGGAAGGGGAGGCGGCGCTGGCGGTGCCCTCCCTGCCGATTCCGGGCTATGCGGAATTGCGCTTCGGCCTGCCGGCCCGCCGCCGGCTGGGCCGGCACTTCGACCAGTACCGGCCCGATGTGCTCTACGTGGCCACCGAAGGGCCGCTCGGGGCCTCGGCGCTGACGGCGGCGCGCCGCCGGGGGATCCCCGTGCTCAGCGGTTTCCACACCCAGTTTCAGCAGTATGCGCGCCATTACCGGATCGGGTTCCTGCAACCGCTGGTGATGGCCTGGCTGCGCCGCTTCCACCGCCGCACGGCGCTGACCCTGGTGCCCGACGCCGATCTGTGCCGCCGGCTCGAGGCCGAGGGCTTCGGCCGGCTTGCCGTGCTGCCGCGGGGCGTGGACGCCAGGCTGTTCGACCCCCGGCGGCGCGATCCGGCGCTGCGCGTGAAGTGGGGGGCCGGGCCGGCGGATCCGGTGGCGCTCTGCGTGGGCCGCGTCGCGCCCGAGAAGAACCTGGAACTGTTCGTCGCCGCGGTGCAGGCCATGCGCCGGGCGGTGCCGGATCTGCGCGCGGTGGTGGTGGGCGACGGGCCGTTGCGGGCCGCGCTGCAGCGGCGCCACCCCTGGCTGCATTTCGCCGGCGCCCGCACCGGCGAGGATCTGGCGGCCCATTTCGCCAGTGCGGATCTGTTCCTGTTTCCCAGCCTCACCGAGACCTTCGGCAACGTGGTGCTCGAGGCCCTGGCCTCGGGCCTGGCGGTACTGGCCTTCGATTATGCCGCCGCTCACCGGCACATCCGCAATGGCGAGAACGGCTTTGTCGTGCCGTTCGGCGACCGCGCCGCCTTCCTCGAAGCCGCCGTGGCCCTGGCCGCCCGCGGCCTGGACGATCTGGCCGGGGTGCGCGCGCAGGCCCGGCTCGGCACGGCCGATCTGGACTGGCAGCGCATCGTGATCCGCTTCGAGCGGCTGCTCGAGAGCGTGCTGCCGGCGGTGGCCCTGTCATGAACCTTTCACCGTCCCGTCCTCGTCCTGTCATGCGCCGCGGGCAGGCTGATGCCATGGAAAACCGCCGCCCCGCCTGCCCTTCGCTTCCGCCCCGCCACTACCGGGCCCTGTGGCTGTCGGACGTGCACCTGGGCTATGCCGGCAGCCGGGCCGATGACCTGGGCGAATTTCTCGCCACGGTGGAGGCGGAGGTGATCTACCTGGTGGGCGACATCCTCGATCTGTGGGCGCTGCAGCGCTCGGCCTTCTGGTCGGCGGCCCATACGCGGGTGGTCACCCTGCTGCTGGACAAGCTGCAGGCCGGCACCCGGCTGGTGTACGTGGTGGGCAACCACGATGCCCCTCTGCGCCGCGACACCGGGGCCCTGGCCGGCCTGGGGCTGGTGAGCGAGGCCGAGCACGTGACCGCCGATGGCCGCCGCCTGTGGATCGTGCATGGCGATCGCTACGACGCCCTCATGGCCTGCGGCCGTCTGCAGCATGTGGTGGGCAACTTTCTCTACGACCTGCTCATGTATCTGAACCGGCACGTGCACGCCTGGCGGCGGCGTTTCGGGTTCGGACACTGGTCGCTGGCCGCTTTCCTCAAGCGCAAGGTGCCCAACGCCCGCCGCCACATCGAGAAGTTCGAGGATCTGGTGGCCCACGATGCCGGCAGCCGTGGCTACGACGGCGTGATCTGCGGCCACATCCACCACCCCGGTGTGCGCCACATCGGCGGGGTGCTCTACGCCAACACCGGCGACTGGGTGGAGAACTGCACCGCCCTGGTGGAGCATGTCGACGGGCGCCTCGAGCTGCTGCACTGGTCCGATCGCCAAGCGGCGCTCGGCGGTCTCGCGCCCTCCGCCACCGCCCCCCGCCGGGATGCCGCCTGAGGAGGACGCCATGCAACGCCTGCATCCGCAAACCCCCTTCATCGAATGGATCAGTCTGCAGGACCTGCAGATCACCCGGGCCTGCAACCGCCTGTGCCGGGCCTGGCCGGTGCGGCGCTTCTTCGCCCTGGTGAGCCGTCTGGGCGATGGTCTCTGGTGGTATGCCCTGATCCTGGCCATCCCCTTCGTGTATGGCCCGGGGGCCTGGACCGTGAGCCTGCGCATGGCCGTCACGGGCGCGTTGGGGCTGCTGGCCTACAAGTGGATCAAGGCCCGGACTGCCCGGCCCCGGCCCTTCACCCGCAGTCACCAGATCGCCCCCGGCATGCCGCCCCTCGATCAGTACAGCTTCCCTTCCGGGCACACCCTGCATGCCACGGCCTTCAGCCTGGTTGCCGTCGCCAGCCTGCCCGGGCTGTTCTGGCTCACGGTGCCCTTCGCCGTCTGCGTGGCGCTCTCGCGCCTGGTGCTGGGGCTGCATTACCCCAGCGACGTGCTGGCGGGCGCCGCCCTCGGTGCCGCCCTGGCCGGCCTGGTGCTGGTCTTCTGAAGGCGCCTGTCATGCACGTGCTGATGGTTTCCGATGTCTTCTTTCCCCGGGTCAATGGCGTTTCCACCTCCATCGAGACCTTTCGCGAGGCGCTGCTGGCGATGGGCCATCGCCTCACCCTGGTGGTGCCCGACTACCGGGGCCGGCGTGCGGTGATCCGCGAAGCGGAGGACGCCCTGATCCGGGTTCCGGCGCGCCGGGTGCCCTTCGATCCGGAAGATCGCTTCATGTCCCGCTGGGCCATTGACCGGCTGCTGCCGTGGCTGCGTGGGCAGGCCGTGGATCGGGTGCACGTGCAGACCCCCTTCGTGGCCCACGGGGCGGGACGCCACCTGGCCGACGCGCTGGGCGTGCCGGTGCTTGCCACCTATCACACCTTCTTCGAGGAATATCTGCATCATTACCTGCCCCTGGTGCCGGCCGCCGTCACCCGGGCCCTGGCCCGGCGGATCAGTCGCCGCCAGTGCAACCAGATGGATCGGGTGATCGTGCCCTCACGGGCGATGGCCGACGTGCTGCGGGATTACGGGGTCGAGGCGCCCCTGTCGGTGCTGCCCACCGGCATTCCCCTGGAACGCTTCGGCCGGGGCGACGGCCATGCCTTCCGGCGGCGTCTGGGCATCGATCCGGATCGGCCCGTGATGCTCACCGTCAGCCGCATGGCCTTCGAGAAGAACCTGGACTTCCTGCTCGACGTGCTGGCCCGGGTGCGGCGGCGCATTCCCCGGGTGCTGTTCCTGATGGCCGGCGAAGGGCCCATGCGCCGGCACCTGACCCGGCGGGTAGCCGCCGAAGGATTGTCGGCGCACGTGCGGTTTCTCGGCTACCTGGATCGGGAGCGGGATCTGACCGACTGCTACCAGGCGGCCGACGTGTTCGTGTTCGCCTCGAAGACCGAAACCCAGGGCCTGGTGCTGCTGGAGGCCATGGCCGCCGGCCTGCCGGTGGTGGCCCTGGCCGAGATGGGCACCCGCGACGTGCTGCGGGAAGGGCAGGGTTGCCGCATCGCTTGTGACGACGTGGCGGACTTCGCCCGCAAGGTGGAGCGGGTCCTGGCGGACAACCGCCTGCGCCGCCAGCTGGCCGACAGTGGTCGCCGTTATGCGCGCGAGTGGGCGGCCCCGCGCATGGCCGAGCGGCTGATCGAAATCTATGCCGCCATGCGGCCCGACGAGGCGGCGGGCGGCGGCATCACCGAAGAGGCGCCGGCCGTGCTGCCCGTGGCCACCGGCGCACGACAGTGGAGGAGAGGCTGATGAAACAGGAACATCATTACCGAACGCAACGGCGCACCACGGTGCGGGAGGCCCGGCGCCCGGTCGATCGCGCTGCCTGCCTGCGCCTGCGGGAGCGTTCCGCGATGGCGCACCGGATCCCCGACTGGCATCCCGGTCTGCGGGCGGCGGGGTTCCGGCATCTGCTGCTGGAGGACGCGCTGAGCGGCCAGCCCCAGGCCACCGTGGCCTTTCGGCGCGTGCCGGCGCTGGCGGGAGCATCCCTGCCCCGGGCGCTGGACGAAGAGTTCGATATCGCGGCCCTGCTGCCGCCGGATGGCTACTGCCTGGAAGTGGACGGTCCCTGCACCCTGGCCGGCGTCTCCGCCTCCCGGGTGCTGCAGCGCTTTCTGGAGTGGCTGGACGCGCCCCACGCGGCGGCCGCGGGCATGCTGGTGCGGCTGCGCCTGCCGCTGGCCGGCGGGGATCGCTATGTGCAGACTCTCGTTCATGCCCTGCGCCAGGACGGGTTCCGGGAACGGGCCCGGCCGCGGGTGCCGTTGCGCCAGGTCGCACCGGTGCCGGTGGATGACGTGGTGCTGCCCTCGCGTCTGCAGGCGTGGCTGCAGTGCGGTGCCCGGCTGATCAGCGCGCCGGCCTGGGATGCCCTCGAAGGGCATGCCGTGCTGCTGTTGTGGCGCCCGGCGCCGGGCGCCGCCGAACGCCTCGAGCCCCCGTCATTCCAGCCGCGACAGGCGTTCCCGCAGGCGGGCGATCTCGTCCAGTAGATCCAGCACCAGCGCCGCGCCGGCCAGGTTCACATGCAGATCCCGTTGCAGATGCAGGGCCACCTGCACCCGGCGCAGGGCCGGCCCGCTGAAGCGCCACTCGGGCGGGGTCGGGCCCCGGGGTTCGAGCAGGCCTTCCTCCACCATCTCCATGATCACCTCGGCGGGCGTGGCGCTGGCCCGGCACAGTTCCCCGAGGGTGAATTCGAATTCCTCGTCCAGGATGTCCATGATCTCGTCACAGGGCGTCTTCATCGTCACACTCCCAGCCGGCTGCGGGGGTTGAAGGGCATCGCTTCGGCCATGCGCTCATAGAGCTGGCGCTGCTCGTCGGTCTTCGCCTCCGGCGTCTCGATTTTCAGCACCACGTATTCGTCGCCGGGCGGATTGCCGGGCAGGCCGCGGCCCTTGAGGCGCAGCTTGCGTCCGCTCTGCGAGCCGGGCGGGATCTTCAGATCCACGATGCCCCCCGGCGTGGGCACCTTGACGGTGGCGCCGAGCGCCGCCTCCCAGGGCGTAACCGGCAGATCCAGGTACAGATCCCTGCCCTCGATGCGGTAGAAGGGATGGGGCTTGAAGTCCACCTCCAGATAGAGATCGCCCGCCTCGCCGCCGCCGATGCCCGGCGCGCCCTGGCCGCGCAGGCGGATGCGCTTGCCGCGGGTGATGCCCTTGGGGATCTTCACGTGCAGGGTCTTGGTGCGGGTCACCACATGGCCCGATTCGTCCACCTCCGGCACCTTCAGGGTCAGGGACTTCTCGGTGCCGTGGTAGGCGTCTTCCAGATCGATGAGGATCTTGGCGTGGTGATCCTCGCCTTTCATGCGCCAGCCCGAACGGCGCCCGCCGGCGCCGGCGCGATGGAAACCGCCCCCGCCGAACAGGCTTTCGAAGAAATCGCTGAACTGTTCCGCCTCGGCCCCGGTGAAGCCGCCCCCGGAGAACTCGAAGCCGGCATCCCAGCCCGGCGGCGGGGTGAAGTCCTGGCCGTGTTTCCAGTTCTCGCCGAACTGATCGTAGGCCGCGCGCTTTTCCGGATCCTTGAGCACTTCGTAGGCCTCGCCCAGTTCCTTGAACTTGGCCTCGGCATCGGCTTCGGTGCTCACGTCCGGATGGTACTTGCGCGCCAGCTTGCGATAGGCACGCTTGATCTCGTCCTGGGTGGCGTCACGCGACACCCCCAGGATTTCATAATAATCCCTGAATTTCATGTTTCCCCGTGATGCTTGAAAGGCTGTTGCGTTCTGATTCTCCTGCGGCGAAATGGCGGTTCCGGGTTGCTGGCCAATTGTGCGGGTTTGGCACAGAGCCCTTGAGGTCGGGGGTACGTTCCGTGACCGTCGGCCGCAGGGATGCGGCCGTCGAGCCTACAGGGAAGTATTCACGGCGTGTCACGGAACGTACCCCCGACCTCAAGGGCGTGGTCGGGACGAAGTCAATGCCCCTTGCCCCGGAATTCTCAACTGCCATCCCGGAAACGAGATGGAGCCGGCATCGGGGGATTTCAACTGCCGAGCCAGAAGGCCGCCAGCCCTCCCAGGGTGATGGCGAGCAGTTGGGGCAGTCCCACCTGCCAGCCCAGGCGCGGGCCGCCCACGTACAGGGCCAGCAGGCTCTTGACGATCGAATTGCTGGCCGCGGCGATGAAGATGGCCAGCACCGCCACGTGCAAGGGCAGATCCTGGGTGCCGAGACGGGAGACGGAGAGGGTGATGGCGTCCACGTCGGTCAGGCCGGAGATGGCGGCCAGCAGATAGAGGCCGGCATCGCCCAGCCACTCGCGCAGGGCTTCCGAGAGCAGCAGGATGGCCGCCAGCAGCAGGCTGAAGCGGATCGCCATGCCGATCTGGAACGGGTTGCTCAGCGGCGGCGGTTCATGGCCGGGCTGCGTCCCCGCGCCCCGCCACAGCCCCCAGGCCGCCACGTAGATGATGACGGTGGCCACGGTGATGGGCGCCGCCAGGGGGGCGAACAGGGCCGGATTGATGACGGTGGCCAGCAGCAGGATACGGGGAAACATGGTGCCGCAGGCGGCGAGGATGCCGCTGGCCATGGCCGCCCGGTGGGCGGGCTGTTCCCGGGCGAAGCGCGACAGGGTCAGGGTCACCGCGGTGGAGGAGACCAGTCCGCCGGTGACGCCGGTGAGCACGGCCCCATGGCGGGCCCCGCCGATCTTCATGGCGAAGTAGCCGACGAAGCCGATGCCGGTGATCAGCACCACCATCCACCAGATGGCGTAGGGGTTGAGCGCCTGCCAGGGGCCGTAGCCCTGGTTGGGCAGGATGGGCAGCAGCACGACCGAGATGAGCAGCAGCTCGAAGGACGCATTGAGTTCCTGGGGGGTGAGCTTGCGCAGCCAGGCGTGCAGTTGCGGCTTCAGATCCAGCAGCAGGGCCGTGACCACGGCCGCGGCGGTGGCCAGGAACAGGTGTTCCATGACCGCCAGCGCGCCGAAGCCGAAGGTCAGCAGGGCCGCCACCAGGCTGGTGGTGCCAAGATCACCGGAGATCCGGAACCGCCGGTACCAGGCCGGCACCAGCAACGCCGCCAGCCCGAGGAAGCCGAAGCCGAGCACCGCCGCGCCGAGCCTGTCGGCGAGCAGCGCGCAGACCCCGCCCAGCAGGCCGATGAGGCCATAGGTGCGCAGGCCGGCGATGCGCCGGCCTTCGCCCCGTTCCCGCGTCTCCCAGCCCCGCTCCAGACCGATGAGCAGCCCCAGCGCCAGGGAGACGCCAAGCGTATAGAGATGGGGCAGATCCGGAGAGACGTTCATGGCATGATCCTCCCCGCGGTGAACCGCATCCGCCGATTCAGGAGGCCGGGGGATGCTTGCGTGCCGTCTCGTACAGCGGCAGCATCTTCGGCACCAGGGCCTGCAGCGCCCGGCTGCGGTTTTCCGGCGCCGGATGGGTGCTGAGGAATTCCGGAGGGCGTCCGCCGCCGAGCCGGCCCATCTTCCGCCACAACGTGATCGCCGCGCGCGGATCGTAGCCAGCGCGGGCCGCCAGCTCGATCCCGATCCGGTCGGCCTCGGCCTCGGCGGTGCGGCTGTTGGGCAGTTCCACCGCCAGCTTGGCGGCCAGGGCGGCACCGGCCAGCGCCGTGCCGCGGTGCTCCTCGCCGGCGGCCACGCCCACGGCAGTGACGCCGAGCATGGTCGCCAGGGCCACCGACATCTTCTCCGCCGTGTGGTTGGCCAGGGCATGGGCGATTTCATGGCCCATCACCTGGGCCAGTTCGTCGTCGGTGGGTTTGATCCGTTCGATGAGGCCGGTGTACACGGCCATCCGCCCGCCAGCCATGCACCAGGCATTGACCGTCTTCGGATCGTCGATCACCTTCACCGACCATTCCCAGTTGCGGGTCTGGGGGAACCTTTTCACGGCCACCGCCACCAACCGGTGGGTGATGCGCCGCACTCGGGCGGTGAGTTCGGGATCGGTGTCGATCTTCCCTTCCTTCTCCAGCGGGGCCAGCATCTGCACGTAGGCCTGTTTCGAGGCGTTGACGGCCTCCTGGGGGGAGACCAGCATCAGCTGCCGGCGCCCGGTGGGCGAGGTGGCGCAGGCCACGAGCAGGGCCGCGACCAGCAGCGCGAGAAAGGGGCGGAACAGGGGAGGTTGTCGGCGCATGGCCAAAGTATACTCGCCCCGCGGGGAAGTGCCAGCCGATCCGCCTGCGGCGAATGGAGTACACTGGACAGAGACGAGAGGAGAGACGCAAGCCAATGGACGCAAACGAATCACGCCGCGGCAGCCGGCTGCAGCGCCTGGGGCGGCAGTTGCTGGCGCTCTACCATCCCCGCACCTGGAAGGAGAAGGGTCTGCTGTGGAGCACCGGGGTCGCGCTGTTGACCTTGCTGATCCTCAATCTGGTCCTGGGCTGGTACTGGAGCCGGGAGCCGGATCTGTTCGATGTGAGCGCCGTGGCCCGCCAGGCGGTCGGGGACGACGCGCAGCGCTTGGTGACCGGGGTCTACACGGTGGCCACCACCATCCACGAGGCCGAGGTGCTGCTCGACAAGCCCGGCGGCTATCTGAGCAACGACGTGTTCCCGCCCGGCGTGCTGCTCGACAACATCCCCAACTGGGAATTCGGGGTGGTCGTCCAGTTGCGTGACATGGCCCGCGCCCTGCGCAACGATTTCAGCCGCTCCCAGTCCCAGTCGGTCGAGGATCCGGATCTCATCGTCGCCGAGCCCAAGCTCAACTTCGATACCGAATCCTGGCTGTTCCCGCCCACTGAGCGGGAATACCGCCAGGCCATCGAGGCCCTGCGCCGCTACCTGTTGCGCCTGAGCGATCCGCAGCAGCCCGACGCCCAGTTCTACGCCCGCGCCGACAACCTGCGCGAATGGCTGGCGATGGTGGAAAAGCGTCTCGGCTCCCTCTCCCAGCGGCTCTCAGCCAGCGTGGGCCAGTTGCGCGAGAACACCGATCTGGCCGGCGATCCCGGCGCTGCCCAGTCCACCCGGACTGCTGGCCGCCAGGTGGTGCGCACGCCCTGGCTGCAGATCGACGACGTCTTCTACGAGGCCCGCGGCGCCACCTGGGCGCTGATTCACCTGATGCGCGCGGTGGAAAAGGATTTTGACGGCGTGCTGACCAAGAAGAACGCCCACGCCAGCCTGCGCCAGATCATTCGCGAACTGGAAGGCACCCAGCAGACCGTCTGGAGCCCGATGATCCTCAACGGCAGCGGCTTCGGCTTCGTCGCCAACCACTCCCTGGTCATGGCCTCCTACATCTCCCGCGCCAACGCCGCCGTCATCGACCTGCGCAATCTGCTGGAACAGGGATAAAAGAGGCAAGATACAAGGGGCTTTCCTCTTGTCTCTTGTCCCTTTCCTCTGCCTTACAATTGGTCGGCGTGGAGGGATTCGAACCCCCGACCCCTTCCTCCCGAAGGAAGTGCGCTACCAGACTGCGCTACACGCCGATGAGCGAATCTGCCCGTGGATGGAAGCGACCCCAGACGGGAGGTGGGCGTTTCCGGGCTGGAATGGATTGTCAGTAGGTCCGGTCCACGGCGAAACGGGCCAGACCGACCAGCGCGTCCCGGTACCGGGAACCGGGCAGATCGGCGATGGCCTCGATGGCCTGGTCCGCCTCCGCCCGCGCGCAGCGCGCAGTGTAGTCGATGGCTCCCGTGGATTCAATGGCCGCGAGGATGTCGTCGATCCGTTCCAGCCCGCCTTCCTCGATGGCCCCGCGGATCAGATCCCGCTGTGCGGGGCTGCCCTCGCGCATGGCGTGGATCAGCGGCAGGGTGGGTTTGCCCTCGGCCAGATCGTCGCCCACGTTCTTGCCCAGTTCGCTGCTCTCGGCGGTGTAGTCGAGCACGTCGTCGATGAGCTGGAAGGCGCAGCCCAGGTGCATGCCGTAGGCGGTCATGGCCGCTTCCTCGGCCTCGCCGCGGCCGCTGATCACCGCGCCCAGCCGGGCCGCCGACTCGAACAGCTTGGCGGTCTTGTTGTGGATCACCTCCAGGTAGCGTTCCTCGGTGGTGTCCGGATCGTGGCAGTTGAGCAGTTGCAGCACCTCGCCCTCGGCGATGGTGTTGGTGGCGTCGGCCAGGATGTCCATGACCTTCATGCTGCCGATGTCCACCATCATCTGGAAGGCCCGGGAGTAGAGAAAATCCCCCACCAGCACGCTGGCCTCGTTGCCCCACAGGTGGTTGGCGGTGGCCTCGCCCCGGCGCAGCTCGGAGGCGTCCACCACGTCGTCGTGGAGCAGGGTGGCGGTGTGGATGAACTCGACGATGGCGGCCAGGTCGATGTGCCGGTCCCCGTCGTAGTCGAAGGCCCGGGCGCTGATCAGGTGGATGATGGGCCGCAGGCGCTTGCCGCCGCTGTTGACGATATAGGCCCCGATCTGGTTGATCAGCACCACCTCCGAGTGCAGCTTCTCCTGGATTCGGGCGTTGACCCGGTCCATGTCGGGCTGGATGAGGCTGTAGATCTCGTCGGCGGTCATGGGGCGGGGGACGGCTCCGGCAAAGGGCTGTGAATGCTAGGGGGGCAGCGCCCCGGCTGTCAAGAAATGGCGGGACAACCTCCTGATCTGCGTCAAAAAGCCTTTGACCGACGGCGTCCGAGCGGCTAAAATTGCCGGCCTTTCACGCCACAAGCAGGTTCGTCGGCCGTGCCGGCGACCCGAATCTCGGAGAAACAGAACATGTACGCGGTTATCGAAACAGGCGGCAAGCAGTACCGGGTGGAGCCCGGCCAGCGCATTCGGGTCGAGAAGCTCGACGCCGAGGAGGGCGCCTCCCTGGATCTGGACAAGGTGCTGATGATCGCCGACGGCGAGGACATCAAGATCGGCCAGCCCTACGTGGAGGGCGGCAAGGTCACCGCCACCGTCAGGGCCCATGGCCGCGGCAAGAAGATCCGGATCATCAAGTTCCGCCGCCGCAAGCACCATCAGAAGGTCCAGGGCCACCGTCAGGCCTACACCGAACTGGAAATCACGGCGATCAACGCCTGATCGTCCCGGCACAGAGGGTACAGACTCATGGCACACAAGAAGGCAGGCGGCAGCACGCGCAACGGCCGCGATTCCCATTCCAAGCGCCTCGGCGTCAAGCGCTACGGCGGCGAGCAGGTCCGCGCCGGCAACATCCTGGTCCGGCAGCGGGGCACCCACGTGCATCCCGGCGTCAACGTCGGGCGTGGCGGTGACGACACCCTGTTCGCCAAGGTGGACGGCACCGTGGTCTTCGAGGTCAAGGGCCCGAAGAAGCGCAAGCAGGTGAGCGTGATTCCGGCGGCCTGACCCCGCCGGCCGCACCGCCTCACCGAAGCCCCGTCACCGACGGGGTTTTTCGTTTGTGGCGGTTGAAGCCAGTCCGCCCACACCTTATATAATGCCATCCCCGCGATTTCCCCGCCGCCCGTTCCCATGAAATTCGTCGATGAAGCCACCATCCAGGTCCACGCCGGCAAGGGCGGCAACGGCTGCGTCAGCTTCCGGCGCGAGAAGTACATCGAGTTCGGCGGCCCCGACGGTGGCGACGGCGGCGACGGCGGCAGCGTCTGGCTGGTGGGCGACGGCAATCTCAATACCCTGGCCGACTTCCGCTTCACCCGCCGTTACCGGGCCGAGAACGGCGAGCCGGGCCGCGGCCGCAACCAGACCGGCAAGCGCGGGGCGGATCTGTTCGTCAAGGTGCCCCTCGGCACCACCGTCCACGACGTGGATACCGGCGAGCTGATCGGCGATGTGGTGGAAGACGGCCAGCGCCTGCTGGTGGCGAAGGGCGGCACCCACGGGGTGGGCAACACCCGTTTCAAGTCCAGCACCAACCGCACCCCGCGCCAGTCCACCCCGGGCACCCCCGGCGAGTCCCGCGAGCTGCGCCTGGAACTCAAGGTGCTGGCCGACGTGGGCCTGCTGGGCCTGCCCAACGCCGGCAAGTCGACCTTCATCCGCGCCGTCTCGGGCGCGCGGCCCAGGGTGGCCGACTACCCCTTCACCACCCTGCATCCCAACCTAGGCGTGGTGAGCGTGGAGTCCCACCGCAGCTTCGTGGTGGCCGACATCCCCGGCATCATCGAAGGTGCCGCCGAGGGCGCCGGCCTCGGCATCCGCTTCCTCAAGCACATCGCCCGCACCCGCCTGCTGCTGCACCTGGTGGACGCCGCGCCGCTGGACGAGAGCGCGGATCCGGTGGAAGATGTGCGCACCATCGAGCGGGAACTGGAGCGCTTCGATCCCGCGCTGCTGGACTACGAACGCTGGCTGGTGCTGAACAAGATCGACCTGCTGCCGGCGGCCGAGCGGGAGGCCCGTTGCGACGACATCGTGCGCCGCCTCGGCTGGGAAGGGCCGGTGTTCCGGATCAGCGCCATCCGCCAGGAAGGCACCCGCGAACTGTGCGGCCGGATCATGGATGCGCTCGACGAGCGAAGGGCCGGGGAACGGGAAGCGACTGAGGAGGAGACCACCACATGAACAGACAACTGACGGCCATCATCGAAAAGGAAGACGGGGGCTATGTTGCCCTGTGTCCGGAAGTGGACGTGGCCAGCCAGGGCGCCACGGTGGACGAGGCCCGGAACAACCTCAAGGAAGCCCTGGAGCTGTTCTTCGAAACGGCAAGTCCCGAGGAAATCCGCCAGCGACTGCACGGCGAAATCTGGATCACCCAGGTGGAGGTTGCGATTGGGTAGGCTCGGTGTGCTCTCCGGAAAGGCGGTCTGCCGGATTCCGGAGAAACACGGTTTTCGCGAAGTCCGCCGCCGAGGCAGCCACATGGTCATGCAGAAGAAATTGCCGGATACCACGATCACCGTGCCGGTTCCCGATCATGCCGAGCTGCGAACCGGCACGTTACTGTCCATCATCCGCCAATCGGGGTTGCCCCGTTCCGAGTTCGAATAGCCTCATCTGCAATGAGCAAACGCCAACGCCTCACCACCGCCAGACGCTGGGTCGTGAAGATCGGCAGCGCCCTGTTGACCAACGACGGGGTGGGGCTCGACCGCGACGCCATCGCCGCCTGGGTGGCGCAGATGGCCCGTTTGCGGGAGGAGGGCATGGAACTGTTGCTGGTCTCCTCGGGCGCGGTGGCCGAGGGCATGGCCCGGCTCGGCTGGACGCAACGGCCCCATGCGCTGCACCAGCTCCAGGCGGCCGCCGCGGTGGGGCAGATGGGGCTGGTGGAGGCCTGGGAGTCGGCCTTCGGCCGGCACGGCCTGCACACCGCCCAGATCCTCCTCACCCATGAGGATCTCTCCGATCGCCAGCGCTACCTGAACGCCCGCAGCACCGTGCGCAGCCTCCTCGAGCTGGGCGTGGTGCCGGTGATCAACGAGAACGACACGGTGGTCACCGACGAGATCCGCTTCGGCGACAACGACACCCTGGCCGCCCTGGCCGCCAACCTGGTGGAGGCCGATCACCTGATCCTGCTCACCGATCAGGCCGGGCTCTACGAACGCGATCCCCGCCAGGATCCCGAGGCCCGCCTGATCCCGGAAGCCAACGCCGCCGACCGCGAACTGGACGCCATGGCCGCGGCCCGCGGCGGCGCCCTGGGCCGGGGGGGCATGGCCACCAAGATCCGCGCCGCCCGCCTGGCCGCCCGCTCCGGCACCTGCACCCTCATCGCCCCCGGCCGCGAGGCCGACGTGCTGCTGCGCCTGCGCCGGGGCGAGGAACTGGGCACCCTGCTCAGGGCCAACCAGGCCCCCATCGCCGCCCACAAGCAGTGGCTGGCCGGCCACCTGCAGCTCAAGGGCCGGCTCACCTGCGATCCCGGCGCCGTACGGGCCCTCCGGGAGCAGGGCAGCAGCCTCCTGCCGGTGGGCGTGAAGGCCGTGACGGGCGAATTCCGCCGCGGTGAAGTGGTCGCCTGCGTGGACGAAGCCGGCCACGAAATCGCCCGCGGCCTGGTCAACTACAACGCCGACGAAGTCCGCCAGATCCTCGGCCAGCCCAGCGGCCGGATCGAGGAGATCCTCGGCTACGTGGCCGAGCCGGAACTCATCCATCGGGACGACATGGTGGTGTTCTGAAAAGGGAAAGCAGGTCGGGCTTCAGCCCGACACGTTCGTCGGCCTGAAGGCCGACCTACCTCCGGATTCGAACGCGGCCTACGGGGCTGCGTTTTTTCCACCATGGTTGGTCAAGCAGAGGCGCCACAAAAAAGCCGGCCCAGGGGCCGGCTTTTTGGTCTGGTCGCGAAGCGCGCCCTTACTGCATCGCGCGGATGCGGGCGTTCAGGCGGCTCTTGTGGCGGGCGGCCTTGTTCTTGTGGATCAGGCCCTTGTTGGCCGTCTTGTCGATGATGGAGACGGCCTGCTGGTACGCGCTCTGCGCCTTTTCCCTGTCGCCTTCGTTGATGGCGGCAATCACCTTCTTGATGAAGGTGCGGAACATGGAGCGGTAGCTGGCGTTGCGCTGGCGGTGCCGTTCCGCCTGGCGGGCGCGCTTGCGGGATTGAGCTGAGTTGGCCAAGTCGTTTCTCCTGACGGCGTGGATTCGGAAAGCCGCGTATAATCAGGCTTTCCGGCCCGTTTGTCAATATCCGGAGCGGTTTTCCCGCAGGGCCTGGCGGCTCGTGCTATGCTGCGCCCTTTCCGGGCAATAATCGAACAAAAACAAATGCTTGCAACCTGCGAGGCGAGGGCCGGATGGGCCTTTTGAGATCCACCGCCGTGGTCAGCGGCATGACCCTGGTGTCGCGGGTCTTCGGCCTGGTCCGCGACATGGTCTTCGCCTGGGTGTTTCCGGTGGGGGCGGGGACCGATGCCTTCTTCATCGCCTTCAAGCTGCCCAACTTCCTGCGCCGGCTGTTCGCCGAGGGGGCCTTCTCCCAGGCCTTCGTGCCGGTGCTGGCCGAATACAAGGTCAAGGGGGATCCCGAGGCCACCGCCGCGCTGGTGGCGCGGGTGGCCGGCACCCTGGCCACCGTCCTGTTTTGTCTCACGCTGCTGGTGGTGGTGGCCACGCCGCTGTTCGTGATGCTCATCGCCTGGGGCTACATCGGCGAGCCGGAGAAGATCGCCCTGACCAGCGACATGCTGCGCATCACCTTTCCCTACATCCTGTTCATCTCACTCACCGCCCTGGCCGGGGGCATCCTCAACACCTGGGGCCGGTTTGCGGTGCCGGCCTTCACCCCGGTGCTGCTCAACCTGAGCCTCATCGGCTGCGCCCTGTGGCTCTCGCCCCATCTGGAACGGCCGGTGATGGCCCTGGCCTGGGGGGTGTTCATCGCCGGCGTGGCGCAGCTGGCCTTCCAGTTGCCCTTCGTGGCCCGCCTGGGCCTGTTGCGCTGGCCGCGCTGGGGCTTCCGCGATCCGGGCGTGCGGCGCATCGGCCGGCTGATGCTGCCGGGGATCCTCGGCTCCTCGGCCATGCAGATCAATCTGCTGTTCGACATCGTCATCGCCTCCTTCCTGGCCGAGGGCAGCATCTCCTGGCTGTATTACTCGGATCGGCTGATGGAGTTTCCCCTCGGCGTGTTCGGCATCGCCCTGGCTACGGTGATCCTGCCGGGGCTCTCCGAGCAGCATGCCCGTACCCGCCCCGAGGCCTTCACCCGCATGCTCGACTGGGCGGTGCGCTGGGTGGTGATCATCGGCCTGCCGGCGGCGGTGGCCCTCGGGGTGCTGGCCGGCCCGCTGCTGGCGACCCTGTTCTATCGCGGCGCCTTCACCCCCACGGATGTGAGCATGGCCGGCTACAGCCTGTTCGCCTACGCCTTCGGCCTGCTCGGCTTCATGCTGGTGAAGGTCCTGGTGCCCGGCTATTTCGCCCGCCAGGATACGAAGACCCCGGTCCGCATCTCGCTGGTGGCCATGGCCGCCAACATGATTTTCAACGTCCTGGCGGTGCTGCTGCTTCTGGCCATCGACTTTCCCGGTCCCCACATGGGGCTGGCCATCGCCACGGCACTGTCGTCCTTCGTCAACGCCCTGCTGTTGTGGATGGGGCTGCGGCGCAGCGGCATCTACCGGCCCGCCGCCGGCTGGGGCGCGCTGCTGGTTCAGGTGATCCTTGCGGCCCTGGGCATGGGCCTGCTGCTGTGGTGGCTGGCCGGCGGCATCGAATCGTGGCTGGCCGCCGGCACCTTCGAGCGGGCCCTTCGCCTGGCCGGCGTGGTGGCGGCAGGGGTGAGCAGTTACTTCGGCCTGCTGGTGCTGCTGGGCTGGCGCTGGCGGCGCTTCGCCCGGCCTTCCTGATATACTGTCATTTTACGCCTCCGACAAACCCATGGAACTGATCCGCGGCCTGCACAACCTGCGCCCCGAGCATCACGGCTGCGTGGCCACCATCGGCAATTTCGACGGCGTGCATCTCGGCCACCAGGCGGTGCTCGGCCAGCTCAACGAGAAGGCGGACGCCCTCGGTCTGCCGGCGGTGGTGATCACCTTCGAGCCCCAGCCGCGGGAGTATTTCGCGCCCGACACCGCGCCGCCGCGCCTGACCCGCTTCCGCGAGAAGCTCGAGGCCCTGCGCCGCTACGGCGTGCGCCGGGTGCTGGTGCTGCCGTTCAACGACCGGTTGGCCCGGATGCCGGCGGAGGAATTCGTGCAGACGGTGCTGGTGCAGGGGCTGGGCGTGAAATACCTGGTGGTCGGCGACGATTTCCGCTTCGGCCGGGGGCGTGAGGGCAGCTTCGGCACCCTTCAGGCCGCCGGCCAGGCCCACGGTTTTCAGGTGGCGCACATGCACACCTTCCATGTTGACGGCGCGCGGGTCAGCAGCACCCGCATCCGCCAGGCCCTGGAACAGGGTAAGATGGAGGAGGCCAGCCGCCTGCTGGGACGCGACTACCGCATGAGCGGCCGGGTGGCCCATGGCGAGAAGCTGGGCCGGCAACTGGGCTTTCCTACCGCCAACCTGTTTCTGCACCGCCGGGCCACGCCGCTGGAAGGGATCTTCGTGGTGGAGATCTACGGCCTGGACGAGGAGCCCCTGCAAGGGGTGGCCAGCCTCGGCAACCGGCCCACGGTGGAGGGCACGCGCACCCTGCTGGAGGTGTATATTTTCGATTTCGACCAGCAGATCTACGGCCGCCACCTGCAGGTGAGCTTCCTGCACAAGCTGCGGGATCAGGCGAAGTTCGATTCCCTCGAGGCCCTGGTCGCGCAGATCGAACGGGACGTGGACGCGGCCCGCGCCTGGTTCGCCAGGGCCGCCTGAGACGCAAGCAACGCACAACCCAAGGGACCATCGTGGCAGACTACAAAGACACCCTCAATCTTCCCCATACCGAGTTCCCCATGCGCGGCAACCTGCCGAAGCGGGAGCCGGAATTTCTCGCCCGCTGGGCGAAGCTGGATCTCTATGGAAAGCTGCGCAAGCTGGCCCGCAAGGAAGGGCGGCCGGTGTTCGAGCTGCACGACGGCCCGCCCTACGCCAATGGCGAGATCCACATCGGCCATGCGGTCAACAAGGTGCTCAAGGACTTCATCGTCAAGTCCAAGTGGCTGAGCGGGTTCGACGCCCCCTACATCCCCGGCTGGGACTGCCACGGCCTGCCCATCGAGCTGCAGGTGGAGAAGACCTTCGGCAAGCCGGGCGTGGATCTCACGCCGGCCGAGTTCCGTGCCCAGTGCCGCAAGTACGCCGCCAGCCAGGTAGAGGCCCAGAAGCAGGACTTCCTGCGCCTGGGCGTGCTGGGGGACTGGCAGCGTCCCTACCTGACCATGGACTTCCGCTACGAGGCCGACATCGTGCGGGCCCTGGGGCGGATCATCGAACGCGGCCATCTGCACAAGGGCGCCAAGCCCGTGCACTGGTGCGTGGACTGCGGCTCGGCCCTGGCCGAGGCCGAAGTGGAATACGAGGACAAGACCTCCCCCGCCATCGACGTGCGTTTCGCGGTGCTCGACGAAGAGGCCCTGATGGCCCGCTGTCATCACGTGGAAGGCCACGAAGGCAACGGCCCCGTCTCGGTGGTGATCTGGACCACCACGCCCTGGACCCTGCCGGCCAATCAGGCCGTGGCCGTCAATCCCAACCTGGAATACGCCGTGGTACAGTGCGAGGGCGTGGGCGATCACGTGCCCGAGCGCCTGATCCTGGCCGAGGCCCTGCTCGCCGATGCCATGAACCGCTGGGACGTGCAGGACTACCGTGTGGTGGCCTACTGCAAGGGCGCCGATCTGGAAGGGTTGAAACTCATGCACCCCTTCTACGAGCGGGAGGTACCGATCATCCTCGGCGAGCACGTCACCACCGAGGCCGGCACCGGCGCCGTGCACACCGCCCCCGGCCACGGCCAGGAAGACTTCACGGTGGGCAACCGCTACCGCCTCAAGGTGGACAACCCGGTGGGGCCCGACGGGAAGTTTCTGCCCGACACCCCGCTGTTCGCCGGCATGAGCGTGTTCACCGCCAACGACGAGATCATCGACGTGCTCAAGGCCCGCAACCAGCTCGTGCATGCCGAGAGCATCCGCCACAGCTATCCCCACTGCTGGCGGCACAAGACGCCCATCATCTTCCGCGCCACCCCCCAGTGGTTCATCAGCATGGATCAGCAGGGGCTGCGCGACGCCGCCCTGCGCGAGGTCGGCCGCACCCGCTGGCTGCCCGAGTGGGGCGAGGCGCGGATCCGCGCCATGCTCGAGAACCGGCCCGACTGGTGCATCTCCCGCCAGCGCACCTGGGGCGTGCCCATTCCCCTGTTCGTGCATCGCGAGAGCGGCAAGCTGCATCCGCGCACCGCGGAACTCGTCGAACAGGTGGCGCAGCGGATCGAGCAGGGCGGCGTGGATGCCTGGTTCGAGCTGGATCCGGCCGAACTGCTGGGCCCCGAGGCGCCGGACTACGACAAGATCACCGACACCCTCGACGTGTGGTTCGATTCGGGCGTCAGCCACTACGCCGTGCTGCACCGGCGCGAGGGCGTGGCGCACTACCCGGTGGCCAACCTCTATCTGGAAGGCTCCGATCAGCACCGGGGCTGGTTCCAGTCCTCCCTGCTGACCGCCGTGGCCATGTACGACCGCGCGCCCTACCGCTCCGTGCTCACCCACGGCTTCACCGTGGACGCCAAGGGGCAGAAGATGTCCAAGTCCCGCGGCAACGTGGTGGCGCCGCAGAAGGTGGTGGATCGCCTGGGCGCCGACATCCTGCGCCTGTGGGTGGCGGCTACCGACTACCGGGCCGAGATGGCCGTCTCCGACGAGATCCTCAAGCGCACCGCCGACGCCTACCGCCGGATCCGCAACACGGCCCGCTATCTGCTGGCCAACCTCAACGGCTTCGATCCCCGCAAGCACGCCGTGGCGCCCGCCGATCTGCTGGATCTGGATCGCTGGATCCTCGAGAAGACCCGCCGCCTGCAGGAGCGGATCGTCCTGGCCTATGCCGATTACGAGTTCCACGTCATCTACCAGGAGCTGCACAACTTCTGCGCCGTGGAACTCGGCAGCTTCTACCTGGACATCATCAAGGATCGCCAGTACACCACCCAGCGCGACAGCCGTGCCCGGCGCTCGGCCCAGACCGCTCTGTACCACGTGGCCGAGGCCCTGGTGCGCTGGCTGGCGCCCATCCTCAGCTTCACCGCCGAGGACATCTGGCAGTTCCTGCCCGGCAAGCGCAACGAATCGGTGCTGCTCAACACCTGGCACGAGCTGCCCACGGTGTTCGCCGATGCCGCAGAGGCCGATCGGGCCCTGGCCGACTGGGACCGGATCATCGAAGTGCGCGATGCAGTGAACAAGGAACTGGAAGCCCTGCGGGTGGCCGGCGGCATCGGCTCCAGCCTCGACGCCGAAGTGGATCTGCACTGCGGCCGCGAAATCCTCGACCTGCTCGAAACCCTGGGGGACGAACTGCGCTTCGTGCTCATCACTTCCGACGTCCGCCTGTACCTGGTGGACACCCCGCCGCCGGAGGCCCAGCACTACACCCTCTCCAGCAACGACGAGATCTGGGTCGCCGTCGCCCCCTCGCCCCATCCCAAGTGCATCCGCTGCTGGCACCACCGCCCCGACGTCGGCGCCAACCCGAAGCACCCGGAACTGTGCGGCCGCTGCGTCGAGAACGTGGAAGGCCCGGGCGAAACCCGGCAACACGCCTGACGAGACGGCAGAGGAAAGCGGCAAGTGAAAAGAGGCAAGCCCGCGCCGGGAACCGGCACCTCCCCCGTAGGAGCGGCGCCCCCGCCGCGACCCCTGCCCGGCACCCCCGCTGTAGGAGCGGCGCAAGCCGCGATACCCCATGCCCGCTGCTTCCCCTCGCTCGCTCCTCCCCCCCGCAGGAGCGGCGCCAGCCGCGATAACTCCCTGCCCGGCGGCACCCCTGTAGGAGCGGCGCAAGCCGCGATACCCCCCTGCCCGATGGTGCCCGCCCCATGCTGAAATGGCTCTGGTTCTCCGCCACCGTCGTCCTGCTGGACCAGCTCACCAAGGGCTTCGCCAATGCCCTCCTGCAGCCCCATCATCCGCGGCCGCTGTTCCCCCTGTTCAACCTCACCCTCATGTTCAACGAGGGCGCGGCCTTCAGCTTCCTGGGCGATGCCGGCGGCTGGCAGCGCTGGCTGTTCACGATCCTGGCCATCGGGATCTCCGTGTTCATCGTCCTCTGGCTGCGGCGTCTGGGGCCCGCCCAGCGCCTGGAAGCGGCGGGCCTGTCGCTGGTGCTGGGCGGTGCGGTGGGCAACGTGATCGACCGCCTCCTGCACGGCCACGTGATCGACTTTCTGGACTTCTACTACCGCGCCGACACCTGCCTGCCCCTGTTCGTGCCGGTGGGCGGCGAATGCCACTGGCCGGCCTTCAACATCGCCGATTCGGCCATCACCGTCGGTGTGGTATTGTTGCTGATCGACAGCCTGCGCCCGCGTCGCTAAAGCCCCCCGCAGGTCGGCCTTCAGGCCGACATCCACCGACATCCACTGAAAACCGGAAAGGCATCAACGACATGACCGCCGAAATCGAAGCCCTCACCATCTCCCCCGGCTGCCGGGTGAAGATGCACTACACCATCACCCTCGCCGACGGCACCGTGGCCGACAGCACCCGCGAGGTCGAGCCCATCGAGTTCACCATGGGCGACGGCACCCTCGTCGAGGGCCTGGAGCTGGCCCTCTACGGCCTCAAGGCCGGCGAGCAACAGGCCGTGACCCTCGAGCCGCGCCAGACCTTCGGCTTCCCCGATCCCGAAAACGTCCACACCTTGCCGCGCAGCGAATTTCCCGCGGACATGACCCCGCAAGAAGGCCAGATCGTGGCCTTCAGCACCCCGTCGGGAGAGGACGTCCCCGGCGCAATCGTGTCGGTAAACGAGCGGGAAGTGACGGTGGACTTCAACCACCCCCTAGCCGGTCACGAGATCCGTTTCGACGTGGAAATCCTGGCCATCGAAGCGCCGCAAGGGGAGGGGGAAAACTGATGGACGTGCTGCTCGCCAACCCGCGCGGCTTCTGCGCCGGCGTGGATCGGGCCATCGAGATCGTCGACCGGGCCCTGGAACTGTTCGGCCCGCCCATCTACGTCCGCCATGAAGTGGTGCACAACCGTTACGTGGTCGAGGATCTGCGCAACCGCGGCGCCGTGTTCGTGGACGAGCTGGATGAAGTGCCGGACGAGGCCACCGTGATCTTCAGCGCCCACGGCGTCTCCCGCGCCGTGGAAGAAGAGGCTCACCGCCGCGGCCTGCGGGTGTTCGACGCCACCTGCCCGCTGGTGACCAAGGTGCACATGGAAGTGCTGCGTTACAGCCGGGAAGGCCGCGAAGTGATCCTGATCGGCCATGCCGGCCACCCGGAAGTGGAGGGCACCATGGGCCGCTTCGAGCGCAGCGGCGGTGGCGAGATCCACCTGGTGGAAACCCCCGAAGACGTGGCCCGGCTCGCGGTCCGCGACCCTGCCCACCTCGCCTTCGTCACCCAGACCACCCTCTCCATGGACGACACCGCCGCCGTCATCGACGCCCTGCGCCAGCGTTTCCCCGCCATCGAAGGCCCGCGCAAGGACGACATCTGCTACGCCACCCAGAACCGCCAGGATGCCGTCAAACGCCTGGCCCGCGACGTCGACCTGGTCCTGGTGGTCGGCTCCCCCAACAGCTCAAACTCCAACCGCCTCAAGGAAGTGGCCGAACGCCAGGGCACCCCGGCCCACCTCATCGACAGCGCCGACGACATTCAGAGCGAATGGCTGGAGGGCAAGACCCGCATCGGCATCACCGCCGGCGCCTCGGCACCGGAAGTGCTGGTTCGGGCGGTTGTGGCCCGCCTGCAACGGGAAGGCGCCGACGTGATCCCGGAAAACGCCGAGTATCGGGAAACGGTCACCTTTTCTCTGCCGCGGGATTTGCGTCGCTAAGAAGCGGTTGAAAACGGTGTTTTCAAAAACGTTGTTTGGCGTGGAGGGAACGTTTGTTCATTCACCCCAGCAGCGGCGAATGGTGGCGGGCCCGGTAATGCCCTTCGTGCCGAGTTGATCGAGCGTAAGATCACCACAATCGGGATCGACAAAGGGAGCGACGGGTGAGGCAGTAAGAACAAACCCGTTCGGATCGGAAACCACGCTCAAGTTGTAATAGTTCTGGCAGCTCCTCAGCGGGTTTGTGTTCTGGAAGCCCCGACTTGAGACGCATTGTCGGGGTGGAGCATTGGCTGCACCGGGTTTGAAGTTCTGCAAGAACGCGGTGGCAGTGGCGGCATCGGGAGGATAAGCGCCAGTGTCCGACCGAAATCGCACCAGCGCTTGACGTGCCGAAGTCAGCGCCACATGTCCATCGCTGCGAGCCTTTTTGAGCGTTTGATTCTGGAACAACGGCCAAGCCACGGCCGCAAGAATGCCAATGATGGCAACCGTAATGACCATCTCTATGAGGGTAAACCCATCCGGATGATTCGAACGGCGTCCTGCGTAGTCTGATGATAGAAGCATGATGCAATTTATTTCTGGATGATGATGCGCTTGACCCGCCCCCGTGTATCGAGTTCTAGCCTGACAGGAGTACCGGGGCGTACGTTGAAGGCCGACACTTCCTTCCCCTTGGAGTCGGCCACTTTGTATCCCGGTGCCAGTTGGCGGGCGAAATCCATCACGACGATGGTTCCTCGTTTGATGGAGATACTGTCTACAGGGCCTTGTACTCCAAGCGTTGGAGTATCACGGTTCTGGTTCGGTGCGGCTAGCGATGGGCTCGAGATCATGTAGGAGATCAAGAGTATCGCCACCGAAACTTGTGGTAATTTCATGCTAGGTCCTCTCCTTAGTGAATTTCGATCTGGCGCCAAGAGCGTCGACCGATCTGCCGTGTGCTGCACGAACTGGTGATCATGCGAATGGTTCCATCAGCCAGGTTCTGGATGTTGGCTTCCTTGCAGGAACCGGGAATCAGCAGGGTCCGTGAGCGGAACAGGCGCTTGCCCTTGCCCTGGATGCCGCTGCCCCAGACAGTGTTTCCTCCTGCTTGCTGGACTTTGTCAGCAATGCTCAGCCCACCATCCGCGTTATAGTCCCAAGGTGAACTGTTCAGGAAGCGGCTGCCGGTGTCTGCATTGATGCGGAATGCCCAGGCTTCACCACCACTTACGCAGGGATCCAAGGAGGGGATCAGTGTGGTAAACGAAAGGACATTGCTGGTTACGTTGAGATTGTCGAAGAGGCGCTCCCCTTGTGCAACGCCGTTGTTCAGGAGATCCATTCTCCATCCAAGATAGACGGGAGGGTTCTCGCTGCCGGTGGGAAGCCCTGCACCGTCAAACCAGCGCATCTTGTTGTCGGTACTGTTGCGGGCATTGGTAGTGGTGAATTGTGTCGTGTTGATATCAAGCAGTGACTGCTCAAGCAGGTGATTTCTCTGGATGGTATTGATGTTCGTTTCAAACCGATCCCAGATACCGTAGATGGTCTGGACGGTATTGTCCGTGACATCGTCATTCTTGATATAGCTCCCGGTGCCAACATAAACGAGGTAGCCGTGTTTCTTGGTGTGTTCACTGACAACCGGCGGGAACGTGATTGGTTGTGGAACGCCATTGGGAGAACGAGCGACGAACAGGGGCTTGGGTGTATTGCCTTGCTTGTAGACTGTCCAATTGGCCGGATCCGGGCTGGAGACGTCGAATTTCCAGAGATTTCCGAAGTAATCACCCGCGTAGATATAGTCGACCTTGTAATCGCGATTGGTATCAATGGCGGCAATGTCAGAGAGAGCGTTTGGCCGCTGAAGACCAAGAGGATCTTCGTTGGTTCCGGTTTCCGTACTCAGTTTGATCTTCAGCCCATTGGGTCCCTTACCACCATTTTCGATATCGAGCAGGAACAGGATGGCATCACCGGTTGAGGAGGGATTGCTATCGGGTTCGGTCGAATTGACCCCGTTGCTGAACGCGACCATCCACTTGTCATTGTTCATCTTCATCATGTAAGGAGTAGTGTAGGTATAGCCAAGATCAGGATCATCTGCGTCGGTGAATTCCCACATTGCCAGATTCGCGGCATTGGTTTCGGTGAATGTGCTAGGGTCGGTGATGTCGAGTGCGAACAGGCCTTGACCACCCTTGCCGAGACCGCCAATGGCAACGGTGTGCCAAGCGCCTCCGTAGAAAACATCCCATACGGAGACCGTCCGATCGATATAGTACTGGTGCGTATAGTCGGGATCCGTCAGGGCGCTGAGCTGCTTGAACAGAATGTTGGGGACATAAGCCAGTAGTTCCTGGCCGGTGTCGGCATTGAGGATATGCAGCATACCGTCGTTGGCTCCAAATAGGAGCATGTTGGGGCGATTGGCGTAGGTGCTTACGTACGTTGAATAACCTACGGTTTCCAGGCTTTCCGGGTAGAAATAGAGCGGTGGTCCAGGAGGGGGGACGTAGACTGGATCGGAGTGGGTAATGTCACCCAGATAGGATTTTCGGTTTCGCAGGGTGCCCCCGTTTTGTTCCTCGTTGCTGTTGTCTCCACGCAGCCATTCGAGACGGATGCTGCCTTTTCCATCAGCTGCACCATTGAGTGTGTTGAGGGCAGTTTGCTGTTCTGTAGTCAGGCTGCTCCATTGGAAGGGGATTCCATCATTAGCCGGGTCAAAGGTGATGATGTTGCGGGAAACGCCATTGTTGATCATCTGGGTGAGTTGAGTAGAGGCGCTCCATTGAGTGCTGTTGGTGATGACATCCTTTGCCAGAATTTCTCCACTCCAGTCATTGGGGTCGTAAATTGCCTGGAAAAGGTTGGTTCCAACTTCATATCGGCTGCTAGTGGTCGTCACCGCACTGGCAGAGCCTTTGCGTTCGACGATGGAGTTGATGACTTCCTCGAATCCATGTACGAGTTCTTCGGGGCTGCGGGCGCTGAAATATCGTCCACGACTGTTGATGGCGGCGTGCCAAAGATCATCGACATGGTTTCCGACCCAGTGCTGTGCTCCGCTAAGCAACGCCTGGTAGGTTGTGTCGTTGTAAGGGAGTGCGCCATCGATACCCAAGCCAACAGTAAAGTTGACCATGTGTTGCCAATCAGCCGGATCGTTCAGGGGGTTCCAGAAGATATCAAAATTGTCGACGTCATTGTCGCCATCGATATCTGTATCCTGATCGGCAATGAACAAGGGTACGTTGTTGGGAAGCGACGTACGGAGATCCCGCGCCCAGAAATATAGGGCAATGTCCCCCAGGAAGTTACCATCGTCATCCCGGTAGATGGGTGGGGTCGTGTCACTGGCTGCAGTTCCCGGATTGGCTTGATAGTTGATGTCACCGTAGGGACTATCCCCTGTGGTGGGCAAGGTGATATTTTGAGCGTCATAATTGTTTGGTCCGGGGATGTTGACGCTGTTGCTGTTCCAGTAACCGTCGGTAAATGCGAAATGGAAGTTCTGTCGACATGAATACTCGGGCGAGGTGTTGTCAGTCGGGTCCTTGCGATAGACGTCCGCATCGGTTTCATACTTTACGCCCGCACGCCATGTAGCATTCGTCAGCGGTGTGCCACCGCTGGTGGGGGCAGAAAAAATCCAGTTGAAGAAGTTGCTGCGATGGGTGCCACCAAAGGGGAGAGGATCGCCGATAGTGGTATTGGTATTGAGTGCTTGCCAGGAAACACGCACGTTGGTGTTCAGGCCGGCAAAGGCACGGGTAGTTGCGGTTTTGGCAAGCAGATGCCTCAGGCGGTAATACGAATACCAGTTGGCGAAGTTCGTACGCTCGTCGGGGCCGGTATAACAAGCAGGATTGGATGTATCGACGGGGGCGCATCCCGTGACTTCTGGCGAATAGCGATTCACCCCCGAAGTGGCAGAGACAACGACCTGGGTATAACAGTTGTCATCGCTGACATGCGCTGTGTTGTTTATGTCGCAGGGAACACCACCGGCGGTCGTTAGGGAGCTGTCAAACAGGTAGTAATCAGCCGGGATACCGCCGCCATGGTAGTGCCATGAATTGGAAGTCGGTCGATAGTCGTAGTACGTTGGGCGATAGTTGGTGGAAAGGTCAACGGTGCCTTGTGCGTGATTGTACCCATTTAGCCATGCAGAGGTGAAGTTGGCATCCCCGAGGGAATTGCCATTTTCATCGACGCCGGGAAGATAGGTGACATTGGGGTTGTAGTAAATGCGATTGTAGGTGGATGACTTGTAATGGTTGGACCATTCGTCCTGAGCACCATCGGGTAAAAAACCCCAGGCCATGCTTCCGGAATCGTCCATGGTCAAAATGATATTTGGAGGGACGCCTTCCTTCACTTCCAGGGGAATGTCGGCCAAATCAAGAAGTGCGGCGTGGGACTGCGCAGGAATGTACAGCAGTGCTGCGCTGAAAACGCACCAGGCTGTCTTTTTCAAGTGGCGAATATTTTCTTGCATGCTCATGATACGGTCTCCACGGTAAGTGGGCACTTTGTGTCTGTCGGCATCATTGATAGCGTTTTCCGTAGGTGGATTGCAGCAGAGTGACGCTATTGTTTGAACTGCCGAAACCACGTGCGGTGATCCGGTAAAAGACTACGCCGGCGCGACGGACTTCATCTCGGTAGTCAGCGCTCGAGCCGGAGAAACCGACTTCCTCAATGATGTATCGCGGATCCTGACTGACAGGCAGCACGCCGGCCACGCTGTAGGGGGTGCCATTGGCCCAAACAACGTCGTCAAAAGCCGTGTTTTCAAAGGGTCCAAAGAGATCGGGTGTGAAGACCCCGTTGCTTCCGAGGTCATCATATACCGGCTGAACGGTCCATCCTTCCACCTGAGTTTCGCCATCCCTCAGGGCGGATTCGGTTGCTTGGAACGAGAGGATATGGTCGCGGAAATTACCCGCCATCATTTCCTGCAACGAAGACCCGCTCATGGCCGTGACGCCAAGAATGGTCAGGATCAGCAGAATGACCAGGCTGGTGACGAGAGCAGCGCCACGCTGTGAAATACCCGTGGGGTGGCGAGAATGGACAATCATTGCTGGGCTCCCGGTGCTTGACGGTAGATGCTCTTGTTACGAAGAAAGACCGTTGTGGTAAAGACCTTGCGGATACGACGGTCCGCCATGTTGGTAATGTCAACTCCTGTGGCATCGGTCACGCCAAGCAGGCGGTTTGTGCTGGTTTGAACAGGGCGATTGGTTTCTTGCGGGGTGCGGATGAGAAGACTGATCCGTACGCTTACCACATTATTGAAATCAGCCACCTGATTGGCGCTGACATAACGATCCGGTTGAATGCTGTCGTCGGCTGGAGTCAGATCTTCCCCATACAGAACCTGCATGTTTTCAACGCCTTCAACGATTTCTTCGACAGGAAACCCTACGGTCCCTTGGCTGAAGTCAGCGCGATACAAGGCCGGTTCGCCACTGGCTCCAGGGCCAATGAAATAGGCGTAGGCGCGCACTTCGTGGATCTTGCTGTCCTGGACATCATAATCCTGACTGAAGTTCACTGTGTCTGGATTCTGATTACCGGGATTGCCGACGGCAGATCGCATGAGGGCGTTGGCGTTGCCTCCACCGCCGCCAGGATTATTTTGAAACATGTCACCACGATTGCAGTTGGAAATGATGACAATCTGGCCATCCGGGATCCCTGTATTGGTAGTGAAGACGAGTGAAGCGCTGGTGGCCGGTTGGAGGCCATTGAGCACGAGATCATCACGGGTCATCGCGGTTCTGATTAAAATCACATCGTTGCCGACAAGGACGTTTCCGGCTAGTTCGGCAATGAGATCATCAGGATTGCCATCATTGTTCCAATCGAAACCCTTCCAGTCTGACGCTGTGCCTGTGTTGGTCAATGAGGTTATTGTGTAGTCATTTCCCGGGGTCGTGTTTTGTGCCGTATATTCGTAACCGCCAATGCCTGATTGAAGGTCATAGAGGGTGCTGACATCAGGTCCGGGATTGAGCAGGCTGTTGATGCTCGGGTTGCATCCGCCGTAACCGGCCATACGAATATCCCGTACCATGTTGTCAAAACCAAAACGGGCGTTTTCCTGCAACCGTGACATCTCTTCCTGAATCTTGTAGGCACGCTTGCTGGAGGTGTAAACAGTGGCAACGCCGATCAAGACGATGGAGCTGACCACCAATGCGATCATCAGCTCTACGAGAGAGACACCTTTGTGGTTGGAAAATCTGTGCATGCTCATCTCAGGGTTGGAAGACGAAGGTATAGCATTTCAAATCCACTGTCGGATCATTGCCGCAGTTTGTTCCAGTCGCACCGGTCCGTTCCTCATCCCACATGACAGTGATGGTAAATGGTGTGCCGGCGCCGTTGCCGGTGACGGTGCCGTAGCCGGAGGGCAAGGCGTTCTGGAGGTTGTTGAGCCACTCGAAGTAGTCGAGTTGAGCGATCTGGGCATCATCACAGGTGTTGGCGAAGCAATCGGGTCCGGCGGGCGGAGTGGGATTGTTCAGATTGTCATAGCGATTGTTCGCCACGCCCGCTGGATTGGCGCGGATGCGATCGGCCATGTCATAGGCCTCAATGATGGCGGTGGTGCGATATTGGGCTGTCGTGTTGCTCTGCAACCCACGGGACTGCAGACCCGCGAGGCCGAGCAGCCCGATGGAGAAGATCACTAGGGCAATCATCACCTCGAGAAGGGTGAAGCCCCGTTCTGAATCCCATTTCTGGAGAGTGCTATGTTTCATGGGCAGGTCACATCGTTGCCTTCGACATCGTTGCGGACTCCGCTGCTATCGGGATCCTGAGCCAGACTTACGCGCCCTAGCGCGTTGACATTGAGGGCGCGGGCTCGGGTGGCATCGTTCGTGCGGGTGTCGCAGAGAACGAATGTTCCATCCGGGTCAGCCGTTCGCTCAAGTCGGCCATTGGGTAGAAAAAGTATCTGCGTGTTGTCGTCGAATTCGGTTGCCTTGAGCGACAGCCCTGCCGGCAGCAGGCCCTGCCGGTTGAGCAGGGCATTGGCATCGTCCGGATTGCCGTCCCGATCCTGATCGAGAAAGGCAATCCACCCGTTCGTCCAGTCGGCACTGCCATCACAGGTGACGCCGTTTGTGCTGGAACAGACGGTGACGGCCTGGGACTGTTTGACGGCTTCGCTGCGCGCTAGATTGAGACTGGCTGACAGATGGTTGATGATCGCCACTTGCCGGTTGTCTTCCGTCATGCGCTTGAACTCCGGCACGCCGATGGCCAGCAGGATGCTGACCACCGCCACGGTGACCAGAAGTTCAATGAGGGTAAAGCCGTTTTCCGTCTTCATGGGTTCTATATAGAAGATTCCCCCGGCCGTTGCAGGGGGGATCTGACCAGGCGGCGAAAATGGCGGACGAGTGGCGAGGGAGCGTGCCGAATCGTGAACCGGTTCACAGGCCCCTTTCGCCAGGCGTGGGGCTGATCCACAATGCCGGTCTTTGCGGTAATTCGAGGTGGTGATGGTCAATCCGGCTCCTTTCGATTGTCTTGTCGTCGGTGGCGGGCTCATCGGCATGTTCACGGCCCGCGAGCTGCGCCGGGCGGGGCTGCGCGTGGCGCTGGTGGAGCGGCAGGCGCTCGGCCGGGAATCCACCTGGGCCGGGGGCGGGATCCTTTCGCCGTTGCATCCCTGGCGCTATCCCGAGGCGGTCAATGCCCTGGCGGCCTGGAGCCAGGATCGCTATCCGGATCTGCTGGCGGCGTTGCAGGCGGAGAGTGGCACGGATCCCGAATACGTGCGCAGCGGCCTGCTGATCGTGGACGGTTTCGAGCCGGACGAGGCCGAACGGTGGGCCAGGCGCTGGGCGCGCCCTCTGGAACGCGTGACGCTGGCGGAGGCACGGGCGCTGGAACCGTCGCTGGGCACCGGGGGGGAAGCCGCGGCCTGGCTACCGTCCGTCGGCCAGGTGCGCAATCCCCGGCTGGGGCAGGCCTTGCGCGGTGCGCTCGAGCGGCTGGGGGTCACGGTGCTGGAGCAGCGTCCGGTTACCGGCCTGAGCCTGCGCGGGAACCGGGTGGTCGGCGTGGAGACGCCGGAAGGGGAGATTGCCGCCGGCAGTGTGGTCGTGGCCAGCGGCGCCTGGAGCGGGCAACTGCTGGCGTCCACCGGGATCCCGCTGCCGGTGGAGCCGGTGCGCGGCCAGATGCTGCTGTACCGCACCGAGCCGGGGGTGGTGAAGCGGATCCTGCTGGATGCCGCCCACTACGTGATTCCCCGCCGGGATGGCCGGGTGCTGGTGGGAAGCACCATGGAACGGGTCGGATTCGACAAGTCCACGACCGGGGAGGCGCTGACGACCCTGCGGGAGGCGGCGGCGCGACTGGTGCCGGCGCTGGCCCATTACCCCCTGGAGCGGCACTGGGCGGGACTGCGGCCCGGATCGCCCCACGGGATACCTTATATATCGGCCCATCCCCGGATCGAGGGGCTGTTCGTCAATGCCGGCCATTTCCGCAACGGGGTGGTGATGGGGCCGGCCTCGGCCCGCCTGCTGGCGGATCTGCTCCTTGAGCGGGAACCCGTTCTCGATCCATCCCCTTACCGGATACGCGGGAATATTGATCCCGATCAGGCAATCTCCGTTTGACCTTTGAGAATCCGGCGAGAAACCGCGAAAATTGCTCAGGTTAGATGCAGTAAAAGCGCAAGCCATTGATTCCAAAGGAAGCCGGTTTGCGCGTCACGGAGCGCTCTTCTGGCTCACTCGCCGGAGGGGATGCATTTTCTAGACTTTGTACAAAACCATGACCTATACTCTTGCCATGAACGAACGGACCATCCTCAAGATCGATCCGCAACAGGATATCGCCAGCCAGCTGCGCAAGGTGGGCATCACGCCAACCCAGCAGCGGGTCCAGATTGCCGAAATCCTGTTTGCCCGTCCCCGCCACATGTCGGCCGATCAGGTGCTGGCCGTGGTCAACCGTGACGGACCCATCGCCTCCAAGGCCACCATCTACAACACCCTGGGCCTGTTCGCCCGCAAGGGGTTGCTGCGGGAAGTGATCGTCGATCCGAGCAAGGTGTTCTACGACTCCAATACGGCGGCTCATCACCACTTCTTCAATGTGGATACCGGCGAGCTCACCGACATTCCGTCCGACGATCTGATCCTGACCCGCATGCCCGAACTTCCCCCGGGAACCGAGTCGGCCGGCATCGACGTGATTTTCCGCATCCGCTCGCGCGACGCCGCGCACTGAAATCCCCGTATCCGGTATACTTCGTGCCCGCGTCGCCGACGTAGCTCAGTTGGTAGAGCAACTGATTCGTAATCAGTAGGTCGGAGGTTCGACTCCTCTCGTCGGCACCACTTCCTTGCCCCATCGGTTTCCGCCCAACCGCCCCGGGTGCTATTCTCGGACTGTTTCCCCGAGCGGTCCGCCATGAAACTGTTTGCCAAAAACGACGCCGGCCTGATTTCGCCTGCCCTGCTGCGGCGGGCGGATCTGGCGGTCTTCGCCAATCTGCCCCGGGCCTATCGGAATCCCGATCGGACCCTGGCGGAACCGGAGGCGGTCCGTGCCCGTCTCGAGGCCCTGACCCATCAGCCGGAACGCCTGCTCGAGGATGCCCGGCATCTGCTGGCCGGCTACAACCTCCAGCGGTTGCGGCCCGAGAAGCGCGAGGCGCTGGCCGTCCAGATTCTGCAGACCGTCTATCCGGTGGTGGCGCGGATCCACGCCAAGGCCCGGGATCGGGCCAGCAGCCTGCCCGAGAGTCCGTCCCGCCGGGAACAGCTCCTGGCCGCCATCGGCGTGCTGGAACAGCTGGCCATCGCCTGGAAGCACCTGTTCAGGGAGACCTGGCATCGCGAAGCGCGCCGTTACCGCAAGCAGCGCGAGATCATCTACCGCCACGCCTTCCGCGTGCTCGAGATGCTGTTCCTCGAACAGCGGCTGCGCGCCCTGCGCTATCAAAAGCTGCCGCGCAACGCCTGGGTGGACGTCAATCACATCTTCTTCGCCCAGATCCTGCATGACGACATCGACGCCGCCCTGCCGCTGACCGGCTTCGTGGGCCTGCGCCGGCGCAACGGGCAGAGCGGGGCGACGTCCCGGCCGCAGGCCAGCCTGCAGCGGCTGTATCTGTCCATCCAGTTGTTCGGCGTGCTCGACGTGAGCAGCTGGCCGACCAGCCTGTTCACGGTGCCCGATGCCTACCTCGATTCCCTCGATACCGGCATCGTGTTGCGGCGCGACGATGGCGAGCCGCTGGCGCCCGGCACCCTCATCACCTGGCTGAATCACGCTGCGCCGCCGGTTTTCGAGCGGCCGGCGGAACTGGCCGAACCGGCCCTGCAACTGGACTACAGCGCCTACTACAACCGCCTGGTGCAGGATTACGAGACCATCGCGCAGATGCGTTTCCTCGACAATTTCGACCCCCGCCGGATCAGTACCCCCCTGCGCCGGCTCGAAGACGAGGAACAGGTGCCGGTGCTGCAGCTCATGCTGGGTGGCCTGCGCAAGCGGGAGCGCCGTTCCCGGCGCCATGCGGTGGTGGCCGAGAACCGCATCCGGGTCTGGTTCGGCCTGGGCGAGGTGGCGGCCCGGCTGCTGGAGGCGGCCACGCCCGAATGGCGTCATCGCCTGCGTGGCCGGGAATTCCGCGAAGCCATGGGGCAGGCCGCGAAACTGGCCATTGGCGAGGCCGCCACCGGCGCGGGAGGGCACTGGCAACTGGTCAATTTCAGTGCCGGCGGCATCCTGATCAGCGCCCTGGACGGCGAGTTCGGCCAGCCGGTGGCTCTGGGTCAGCTGGTGGCCTTTCTGCCTTCCGACGAGGCCGGCAGCCCGTCGATCGGCCATGTCTGCCGCCTGAACCGCCCCCAGGACCGGGTGGTGGAGGTGGGTATCACGCGCCTGGCCACGGCCGCCGAGATGGTGATTCTCGAAGTCCCCGCGGGGGAGGGACCGGCGCGGGTTCTGGCCATGCTCCTGCATGATCAGGACGGTGCCTGGTATGCCGTGTGCGAGCCGGACGATCGCCTGCAGCCCGGCCTGCCGCTGAAACTGCAGCGCGCCGAAGGCAGCCATCCCGCCCGCCTGGGCGAGCTGCGCCTGTCGAAACCGGAATTCAACCTGTTCGAGCTGCGCTCGCCGGGGCTGGTCGGAAACGGGTAGCGTTACCGTTGGGGGTCTTGGCGGCTCCGCTGCGCTTGAGCCGACATGTCGGGCTAAAGCCCGACCTACAGCGCCGGTTTGTTGCAACGATCAGGTTTATTCATCGTCTCATAATTGTCTTGACCCAAATTTGGAGCTCCTACAAAAAAATCGTGTGAAAACAATTTTGAGGCATTCAATAAGACGATTGCACAATCGCAGGCCGGCTCAAGCGCAGCGGAGCCGGCAAACATTGACAGGCCATTCCCAGACCTTCCGGCACCGGGGGAGATCCTGTTTCAGCCGTCCTCGAAGCGCAGGGACAGATCCACCGCCTTCACATCCTTGGTCAGGCTGCCGATGGAAATGAAGTCCACGCCGGTTTCGGCCACGGCGCGCACGTTGTCGAGGGTGATGCCGCCGGAGGCTTCCAGCGGCACGCGGCCGGCGGTGAGGGCCACGGCTTCGCGCAGGTGGGCGCAGTCCATGTTGTCGAGCAGGATGCGATCCACCCCGGCGTCGATGGCCTCGCGCAACTGATCCAGATCCTCCACTTCCACTTCCACGGGGATGTCCGGGCTCTGGCGTCTTGCCGCCGCCACGGCCTGGCGGATGCCGCCGGCGGCGGCGATGTGGTTTTCCTTGATCAGCACCATGTCGAACAGCCCGAAGCGGTGATTGTGCCCCCCGCCGCAGGTGACGGCGTACTTCTGGGCCCGGCGCAGGCCCGGCAGGGTCTTGCGGGTGTCGAGGATGCGGCAGCCGGTGCCGGCCACGGCCTCCACGTAGCGCCGGGTCACGGTGGCCGTGGCCGAAAGGGTCTGCAAGAAGTTGAGGGCGGTGCGCTCCGCGGTCAGCAGGGCGCGGGCCGGCCCGTGCAGGGTGCACAGCAGGGTGTCGGGGCCGACCGGATCGCCGTCGGCCACCTGCCAGTCGAGCGTCACCTCCGCGGCGCACTGGTAAAAGGCCTCTGCGGCCCAGTCGATGCCGCAAATCACGGCCGCCTCGCGGCACCAGAGGCGGGCGCGGGCCTGGCGATCGGCCGGAATCAGCGCGGCGCTCACATCGCCGGGGCCCACGTCCTCGGCCAGCGCCAGGCGCACCTGATCGTGTATGTCGGCTGCGTCGATGCCATGTTTCATCGGGTTTCTTCCGTTCCGGGTTGGCGCGGATGGTAGCACGCCGGCCCGCGCCATGGCCGGTTCCGGCCGGGGCGGCGATGGTGGTATGGTAGCGAGTAGCCCGGCAATTCGAATCTGACGTGAAAGAGTATCTCCTGCCCCTGCTGCATTCCCTGTTCGAGAGCCTGCGAGATTTACTGCCGATTCTGCTGGTGATCGCCTTCTTCCAGCTCGTGATCCTGCGCCAGCCCATCCCCCATCTCGGTGAATTGTTGTGGGGCACGGCTCTCGTGGTGCTGGGGCTGACCCTGTTCGTGCAGGGGCTGGAGATGGGGCTGTTTCCCCTCGGCGAGGGCATGGCCTACGACTTCGCCCGCAAGGGCAGCCTGGGGTGGCTGCTGGCCTTCGCCTTCGCCCTGGGCTTCGGCACCACGGTGGCCGAGCCGGCCCTCATCGCCGTGGCCGAGGAGGCGGCCGAGGTGGCGGCCCGGGGCGGCGCCATCGCCGACACCCTGCAGGCCCGCGAACAATACGCCGACGGCCTGCGCCTCACGGTGGCCCTGTCGGTGGGCATGGCCATCGTTATCGGCGTGTTGCGCATCCTGCGCGGCTGGCCCATCCAGTACCTCATCATCGGCGGCTATCTGGGCGTGGTGGTGATGACGATTTTCGCGCCGCCCGAAATCATCGGCATCGCCTACGATTCGGGCGGCGTGACCACCTCCACCATCACCGTGCCGCTGGTCACCGCCCTGGGCGTGGGGCTGGCCTCGAGCATCCGGGGGCGCAATCCCATGACCGACGGTTTCGGTCTCATCGCCTTCGCCTCGCTCACGCCGATGATCTTCGTCATGGGCTACGGGATGCTGATTGGATGAACGGAAACTTTCTTCAGGCCCTGGCGGGCACGCTGCTCGACGTGTTGCCCATCGCGGCCATCATCTTCGGCTTTCAGGTATTCGTGATCCGGCGGCCCATCGCCAATCTGCGCCGGGTGCTGCTGGGTTTTTTCTACGTGTTGCTGGGGCTGGCCCTGTTCCTCGATGGCCTGGAACAGGCGCTCTTTCCCCTCGGCCGGCTGATGGCCGAACAGCTCACGGATCCGGGCTTTCTGCACGGGGCCATGCACGTGGGAGGCATGGCGCTCGACTGGCGCGACTACCTGTACGTGTACCTGTTCGCCGCCGCCATCGGCTTTGCCACCACCGTGGCCGAGCCCTCGCTGCTGGCGGTGGCCATCAAGGCCAACGAGGTTTCGGGCGGGGCCATCGGCGTGTGGGGGCTGCGCATCGCCGTGGCCATCGGCGTGGGCGCCGGCATCGCGCTGGGGGCCTTTCGCATCGTCAGCGGCACGCCCCTGCACTGGTACATCATCGCCGGCTATGTGCTGGTGCTGATCCAGACGATCTACGCGCCGAAGAACATCGTCGCCCTGGCCTACGATTCGGGCGGGGTGACCACCTCCACGGTCACCGTGCCCCTCGTGGCGGCGCTCGGCCTGGGGCTGGCCTCCACCGTGCCGGGGCGCAGCCCGCTGCTCGACGGCTTCGGCCTCATCGCCTTCGCCAGCCTGTTTCCCATCATGAGCGTGATGGGCTACGCTCAGATCAGCCACTGGCGGGCCCGGCGCCAGCGTTCCCGAACGTCCTGAGGAGAGACTGCCATGCACTTCAAGCTGCTCATCGTCTTCGTCGACGACGACAAGACCGACGCGGTGATGGATGCCGCCCGCCAGGCCGGCGCCACCGGCATCACCGTGGTCACCAACGCCCGGGGCGAAGGGCTGGAGAAGACCCGCACCTTTCTCGGCCTCACCCTCGAGACCCAGCGTGACGTGCTGCTGTTGCTGGTGGAAGAGCACCTGAGCCGCAAGATCCTCGAGACCATTGCCCGGGCCGGCGAGTTCGACGAAAAGCCGGGCACCGGCATCGCCTTCCAGATCGACGTGGAGGACGCCATCGGCGTGGCCCACCAGATGCAGACCCTGACCGAAGTGGTGGAGGAGGAAATATGAGCGACCGCACCCTGATCCGCGTGCGCGACGTGATGAAGACCGAAGTGGACATGGTCGATGGCATGGCCACGGTGAGCGAGGCGCTCACCACCATGCGCCACGTGGAGACCAAGAGCCTGATCGTCAACAAGCGGCACGAACACGATGAATACGGCATCGTGCTCATCTCGGACATCGCCAAGCAGGTGCTGGCCACCGATCGCTCCCCGGACCGGGTCAACGTCTACGAGGTGATGACCAAGCCGGTGATCTCGGTGGATCCGGACATGGACATCCGTTACTGCGCCCGCCTGTTCGAGAAGTTCGGCCTGTCGCGGGCGCCGGTGATCGAGAACCGTAAGGTGATCGGCATCGTCAGCTTCACCGACATGGTGCTCAAGGGCCTGTGCCGCCATGTCTGAGCCTGCCGCTCTGGCCCCGCTCGACGACGGCGACTTCCACGCCACCCTGGCCGGCCTCGCCGGGCCGGTGCTCGTCTGTTTCACCCGCCCCGGTTGCGCCGCCTGCCGCCACTGGGAACGCCTGCTGGGCGAACTGCAGGCCCGCCATCCCGAATACGCCGTGCGCCGGGTGGACGTGGAACGCAACATGGCGCTGGCCCGGGAGTTCGAGGTCTTTCATCTGCCGGCGCTGCACCTGTTCGTGGATGGCGAATATCACGCCGAAATCCAGTGCGAGGCCCGCCTGCCGGCCCTGCTCGAGGCCCTGGACGCCGCCCGCCGGGCCGAAGCGCAGGAGGCGCCGTGAACCTGCGGATCGACGTGGCGCGGGGGCTTCTGATCGGCGCCCGCCAGGTGCCTTCCCCCAACCAGGATGCGCGACCCGAGGGCGCCGAGATCAGCCTGCTGGTGATTCACGGCATCAGCCTGCCGCCGGGCGAGTTCGGCGGGCCGTTCATCGACCACCTGTTCACCAACACCCTCGATCCGCAGGCCCATCCGTGGTTCCAGGAGATCCGGGACTTGCGGGTCTCCTCGCACCTGCTGATCCGGCGCGACGGCGAGGTGGTGCAGTACGTGCCCTTCCACCGCCGCGCCTGGCATGCCGGCGTCTCCTGTCACGGCGGGCGGGAAGCCTGCAACGACTTCTCCATCGGCATCGAGCTGGAGGGCACCGACACCACCCCCTACGCCGAGGCCCAGTACCGAGTGCTCGACATCCTGCTGCCCCTGTTGCGCAGCGCCTATCCCGCCATTGGGCCGCAGGACGTGGTGGGCCATTGCCACATCGCGCCGGCGCGCAAGACCGATCCCGGTCCGGCCTTCGACTGGGCGCGGATAGCCCGGATATTGCACCAGGTCGAGGGCGGGCGATCATCCGGTTCGTAAATGGAAGGCATGATTGAAAGTTCCCGAATATTCCGGGAAAGACACCTTCTTTTGCCCGCCCTCTGCGCCGGTTCTTGCGGCTTTTCGCTCGCGCTCGCTTGCTCTTCACGAAAGCCGTAGCCGGAGCTACGCCTTTCGCTCCAGAGCGGCGCGAGTGCGGCTGCAAAGACCGCAATCATCCGGCGCCCTGGTGCAATATCCGGGCTGGCCCGGCCCGATTTGGCTTGATATTCCCGCCCCGAGCGGGGAAACTCTGCCCCCATGAATCTGATCAGCATCCTGATTGCCCTGGCGATCGAAACCTTCTACCGGCCCGTGGAGGAGCTGCGGCGCTTCGACTGGTTCGAGCGTTTCACCGACGGCTTCCTGGCCCGCAGTGACCAGCAGGCCTGGCGCGACGGTCCCCTGGGCCTGCTGGCGGTCCTGGGCGGCGCGGTGTTCGGGGTGTGGCTGGTGGATGCCATGCTGCACGGGGTGGCCGCCTTCTTCAGCTTCCTGTTCGGCATCGCCGTGCTGGTCTACTGCCTGGGGCCGAAGGATCTCGAGCGCGAGCTGGACGCCTTCCTCGAGGCGCTGGAGCGGGGCGACGAGGAAGCGGCCTGCCTGCGGGCCACGGCCATGCTCGGCCACGACGTCGGCACCAACGAACGGGACATGCTCGAACAGGTCAAGGCCGGGCTGGTCATCGAGGCCAACAACCGCCTGTTCAGCGTCATCCTCTGGTTCATGCTGCTGGGGCCGGTGGGAGCCGCCCTGTTCCGGCTCACCATCGTCCTGCGCCGCCATCTGCGCCTCATCGACAGCGGCTTCGCCCGCAGCGTCGAGGATCTGTACCGCATTCTCATCTGGCTGCCGGCCCGGCTGCTGGTGCTGGGCTTCGCCCTGGCCGGCAGTTTCGTCGACACCATCAGCCGCTGGCGATCCTTCAACGACATCTGGCGGGCCGACAGCGAGGCCCTGCTGGTGGAAAGCAGTCTGGGCGCCATCGCCCACGAGCCGCACGCCGAAGCCGACAAGCCCGACCGGGAAGGCCTCGTGCAACTCATGGCGCTCGTCAAGCGCACCCTCATGGTGTGGCTGGCGGTGCTGGGCCTGATGACCCTGACCGGCTGGATTCTCTAACCCGGATATTGCACCATGTCGAGGGCGGGCAGGAACGAAATGTGTCTACCAAAACAAGCCGATAATCCTCAATATGCCATTGCTCTTCAATCGCTTGAGTAACCGCCCGCTCTCGACATGGTGCAATATCCGGGTTAAGCGCAGGGCATGAAGGAGCTGATCCTCGGCGGCGCCCGTTCCGGCAAGAGCGCCCTGGCCGAACGGCGGGCCCGCGACAGCGGCCTGGCCGTGTGCTACATCGCCACCGCCACCGCCGATGATGCCGAGATGGCCGCGCGCATCGCCCGCCACCGGGCCGATCGTCCCGCGCACTGGACCACCCTCGAGGAGCCCCTGGCGCTGGCCCGGGTGCTGCGCGAACAGGCGCGGGAGGACCGCTGCCTGCTGGTGGACTGCCTCACCCTCTGGCTGAACAACCTGCTGCTGGCCGGCGAGGGCGTGTGCGAACGCGAGCAGGCCGCCCTGCTCGACGTGCTGCCGGCCCTGCCGGGCCGACTCCTGCTGGTGAGCAATGAAGTGGGGCAGGGCGTGGTTCCCCTGGGGGAACTCTCCCGCCGCTTCGTGGACGAGGCCGGCCGCCTGCATCAGCGCCTCGCGGCCCTCTGCGAGCGGGTGACCCTGGTGGTCGCCGGCCTCGAGCTGCCGCTCAAACCCCGGGAAACCTGAAACATGAACCCACGCTGGTACACCGAACCCATTCCCCCTCTGGACGACACCGCCCGCGCCGCGTCCCGCGCCCGCCAGGCGCAGCTCACCAAACCGCCCGGCTCCCTGGGCCGGCTCGAATCCCTGGCCGAGGAACTGGCCGCCCAGCAGGGGCGGGCGCGGCCGGCCGTGGCGCGGATCCGGATCGTCGTCTTCGCCGGCGATCACGGGGTGGCGGAGGAGGGCGTCTCGGCCTTTCCCCAGGCCGTCACCACCGAGATGGTGCGCAACTTCGCCCGCGGCGGCGCGGCCATCTCGGTCCTGGCCCGTGAACTCGGCGCGGAACTGGAAGTGGTGGACACGGGGACCGCCAATCCGCCGGGGCCGCTGCCCGGCGTGCTCGACCGGCGCATCGCTGCCGGCACCCGCAACTTCGCCCGCGAGGCGGCGATGACGGAAGCGCAGTGCGAACGGGCCCTGGCCGAAGGCCGCGAGGCTGTGCAGCGGGCCACCGCCGCCGGGGCCGAACTCTTCATCGGCGGCGAAATGGGCATCGCCAACACCACGGCCGCCGCGGCCGTGGCCAGCGCCCTGCTGGACCGGCCGGCGGGCGATCTGGCCGGGCCCGGTACCGGCCTCGATGCCGACGGCGTAAGCCGCAAGGCGCGCCTCATCGACACCGCCATCGCCCGCTACCGTGCGGCACTGGACTCGCCTTTCGCGGTCCTGCGCCATCTCGGCGGCTTCGAAATCGCCGCCCTGGCCGGCGCCTGGGTGGCCGCCGCCCAGGCCCGCCTGCCGGTGCTGGTGGACGGCTTCATCAGCAGCGTGGCCCTGCTGGTGGCCGACCGCCTCAACCCCGGCGTGGCCGCCCGCGCCTTCTTCGCCCACCGCTCCGCCGAGCCGGGCCATCAGCGCGTGCTCGAAGCCGTGGGCGCCGATCCCCTGCTGGATCTCGGCATGCGCCTCGGCGAAGGCAGCGGCGCCGCCGTGGCCGCAAACCTCCTGCGCACCGCCTGCGCCCTGCACAACCAGATGGCCACCTTCACCGAAGCCGGCGTCTCCGGCTCCGATTAACCCCCTCTCCCCCCTGGGGGAGAGGACCGGGGTGAGGGGGAAAGGGGATAATCCCGCGACACCAACAATCTTCCGAATACACACCATGCACACAACCACCACCATCGACCTCCTTCGCCACGGCGAACCCGTCGGCGGCAAGCGCTACCGGGGCCAGATCGACGATCCCCTGAGCGAGAAGGGCTGGCAGCAGATGTGGGCCACCGTCGGGGATCACCATCCCTGGGATCGGATCATCACTTCGCCCCTGGTGCGCTGCCGGGCCTTCGCCGAGGCGCTGGGCGAGCGCCACGGCATCCCGGTTGCGCAGGAACCGCGGCTGATGGAGATCGGCTTCGGCGAATGGGAAGGGCGCACCGCCGAGGAACTGCTGGCCGAGGATCCGCACCGCCTGCAGCGCTTCTGGTCCGATCCCCTCAACCACACCCCGCCGGGCGCCGAGACCCTGCCGGATTTCGCCGCGCGGGTGCTCGCGGCCTGGCAGGAGATCCTCCACCGTCACGCCGGCGAGCACCTGCTGCTGGTGGGCCATGCGGGCATGATGCGCATGATCCTGCGTCACGTGCTCGACATGCCCCTGGATCGGATGTTCCGCATCCAGATCGCCAACGCCGCCATCAGCCGGGTGCAGGTGGACGGCGAGGGCGAGGCCGCCCTGCCGCGGCTCATCTTCCACGACGGACGCCTCTGAAGCCGTGTCCGATTCCCTGCGCATCGCCTTGCGCCTGCTCACCCGCCTGCCGGTCCCGCCGCCGAAGGACCACGCCGGCGAGACCATGGCCGCCTCGCTCGCCTGGTATCCGCTGGTGGGGGCGCTGCTGGGGCTGCTGCTGGGGGCGCTCGCGGCCCTGCTGGAGGCGCTGGGGATGCCGGCGCTGCCCGCCGCCGCCCTGCTGCTCGCCGCCTGGGTGGCGCTCACCGGCGCCCTGCATCTGGACGGCCTGGCCGACATGGCCGACGCCTGGCTGGGCGGGCTGGGGGATCGCCAACGCACCCTCGAGATCATGAAGGACTCCTGCGCCGGTCCCGCCGGCGTGACGGCCGTGGTGCTCGTCCTGCTGCTCAAGTTCGCCGCGCTCGCCGCCCTGGCCACCGCCCTGCAACCGGCCCTGCTGCTGGCGCCGGTGCTGGCCCGAACGGCGCTCACGACCCTGTTCCTCACCACCCCCTACGTGCGCCCCGGCGGCATGGGCGAAGCCCTGACGGCGGCCGGGAACCGCCTGCCCCACCTGTTCATCGCCGCGCTGGCGTGCCTGCCCCTGGTGTTCCTTTGGCCCCGCCCCGCGCTGCTGGCCAGCATTGCGGCCCTGGCCGTCTTCCTCTGGCACCGCCACCGCCTGCTGCAACGCCTCGGCGGCACCACCGGCGACACCGCCGGCGCCCTGGTGGAATGGACCGAAACCGCCGTCCTCACGGGGCTGGTTTTCCTCGTCTGACGGCCACGGAAGGGTCCGCTCGGCAGGCGTACCGCTTCAGCCCCGACGAATCCCGCTTCCGATGTAGGCCGGCTCAAGCGCAGCGGAGCCGGCATTTCCAGGTGACATTTTATTGCCGGCTCCGCTGCGCTTGAGCCGGCCTACGGTGTGCATGGATGACAGGGCATTACGCCGCCGATTCGCGATCGACATCCCAGCCCGGGAAAACGAGCACCGCGGGATGGCATTTGAGCGCCCCTCGCAACCCGCCACCCTGCTACCAGAATCCCTCCATCCTCACGTGCGCGGCGAAGGCATCCGCCAGCCGGTCGATTTCCCGTTCGCGGACGGCCTCGGCGTCGAAGGGTTCCGGGTCGGCGAGCCCGGCCCAGGCGAGCAGGGTGGCGCAGGCCTCGGGATGGTCGAACAGGCCGTGGAGATAGGTGCCGAGGATCCGGCCGTCGGCGGAGAGGGCGCCATCCGGCCCATGCTCCAGTTCGAGCGCGGGGCGCTCCAGCGCCGGCCCGCGGCTCTGGCCCATGTGGATCTCGTAGCCCTTCACGGCCGCGCCGTCGAGGACGAGCCGGCCGCCGGCCCGGCGCAGGCACTTGTCCCGCGCCAGGGTGGTTTCCATCGCCAGCAGATCGAGCCCCGGCGTGCTGCCCGCTTCGCCCTCGATCCCTTCGGGATCGTGGATGGCCGTGCCCAGCATCTGGAAGCCGCCGCAGATCCCGACAAGCCGGCCGCCGTAGCGCAGATGCCGGGTGATGTGTTCCTCCCAGCCCTGCTGGCGCAGCCAGCGCAGATCGGCGGCCACGCTCTTGCTGCCGGGCAGGATGAGGAGATCGGCGGGCGGCGGCGTCTGCCCGGGGCCGACGAAGCGCAGATCCACACGGGGGTGATGGCGCAGGGGATCGAAGTCGGTATGGTTGCTGATCCGGGGCAGGGCGGGCACCACCACCCGCAGGGGCGCCTCCGCCGCGAGCCGCTGGCGGGTATCGAGGGCATCCTCGGCGTCCAGATGCAGGCCGTCCAGCCACGGCAGCACGCCGAGCACCGGGATCCCGGTGCGTTTCTCGAGCCACTCCAGCCCCGGCTGCAGAAGGGCGAGGTCGCCCCGGAAGCGGTTGATGATGAAGCCGCGGATCCGCGCCCGTTCGCTGGCCGCGAGCAGTTCCAGGGTGCCGACGAGCTGGGCGAACACGCCGCCCCGATCGATGTCGCCCACCAGCACCACGGGGCAGTCCACCGCTTCGGCGAAGCCCATGTTGGCGATGTCCCGATCCCGCAGGTTGATCTCCGCCGGACTGCCGGCCCCTTCCACCAGGATGGAGTCGTAGCGTGCGCGCAGGCGCGCATGGGAGGCCAGCACGGCGCGCATGGCCTCGCGCTTGTAGGTGTGATAGCCGCGGGCGTCCAGGCGGGCCACCGGGCGGCCATGCACGATGATCTGGGCGCCGGTGTCGGTCTCGGGCTTGAGCAGCACCGGGTTCATGTCGGTGTGCGGCTCCAGTCCCGCGGCCCGGGCCTGCAGCGCCTGGGCGCGGCCGATCTCGCCGCCGTCGGCGGTCACCGCGCTGTTGAGGGCCATGTTCTGGGGCTTGAAGGGCGCCACGCGGATGCCGGCGCGGTGTTGCAGGCGGCACAGGGCCGTGACCACCGTGCTCTTGCCGGCATCGGACGTGGTGCCCTGGATCATCAGGGTGCCGTGAGGATCGAATCGGGTCATGGGGCGTCCTGGGGTAAACTTCGGCGCATGATAACCGCATTGCAGATCCTCGTTGCCTGGCTGCTGGATCGCCTGCTCGGCGAACCGCGCCGGGCCCATCCATTGGTGGCCTTCGGCCGCCTCGCCACGCGCATCGAACGGGCCGTGTATGGCGGGGATGGCGTTTCGCCTTCGCACCGCCGCCTGCGCGGCCTGCTGGGCTGGGCGCTTGCGGTGATGCCCTTCGTCCTGCTCGCCGTTCTCCTCCAGCGCCTGCCCGCGCCCTTCGCCGAGGCGGTCGGCGTGGGGCTGCTGTACCTGGCGCTGGGCGGCCGCAGTCTCCGGGAGCACGGTCTGGCCGTGGCGCGGGCCCTGGCGCGCGGCGATCTGGCGCTCGCCCGGCGGCGGGTGGGCTGGATGGTCAGCCGCGAGACGGCGGGGCTCGATGCGGCCGGGGTGCGCCGGGCCACGGTGGAGTCGATCCTCGAAAACGGCAACGATGCCGTCTTCGGCGCCCTGTTCTGGTTCGCGCTGGCCGGGGCCCCCGGCGTGGTGCTCTACCGCCTGGCCAATACCCTCGATGCCATGTGGGGCTATCGCAACGAGCGTTACCGCCACTTCGGCACCTTCGCCGCCCGTGCCGACGATCTGCTCAACTGGTTCCCGGCCCGCCTCACCGGCCTGGCCTATGGCCTGGCGGGCCGCACGCGGCAGGCCCTGCGCTGCTGGCGCGCCCAGGCCCCGGCCTGGGAAGGCATCAACCCCGGGGTCGTCATGGCCGCAGGGGCCGGCGCCCTGGGGTTGCGGCTGGGCGGGCCGGCCCGCTATCACGGCATCCGCATCGAGCGCCCCGCCCTGGGCTGTGGCGAGACGGTGGCGGGCGACGACGCCATCGAGCGGGCCCTTGCCCTGCTCGACCGCGCCCAAGGGCTCGCCCTGGCGGCGATCCTGGCCGGAGGCCTGTTCCTTGCCTGAACACGGCGGCAACCTCTCCGCCGCCGCGCGCCGCTGGGGGATCCCGCCAGACGCGTGGCTGGATCTGTCCACCGGCATCAACCCCTGGCCCTGGCCCCTGCCATCCCTGCCCCCGGAGGCCGTCCACCGCCTGCCGGACGAAGACGATGGCCTGGTCGAGGCCGCCTGCCGCTGTTACGGGGCCCGCCACGCCCTGCCCGTGCCCGGCTCCCAGGCCGCCATCACCTGGCTGCCACGCCTGCGCCCTGCCTGCCGGGTGGGCGTGATCGGCCCCACCTATGCCGAACATGCCCACCACTGGCGGCTCGCCGGCCATACGGTGCTGACGCTCTCGCCCGACGCCGTCGAGGCGGCCCTGCCCGATCTCGACGTGCTGGTGCTGGTGCGGCCCAACAACCCCGACGGCCGGGTGGTCCCCCGTGACACCGTGCTCGCCTGGTGGCAGGCCCTGCGCGCCCGCGACGGCTGGCTGATCGTCGATGAAGCCTTCATGGACGCCACCCCGCAAGACGCTCTGGCCCCCCTGGCCCACGAACCGGGCCTCATCGTCCTCCGCTCGCTGGGCAAGTTCTTCGGCCTGCCGGGGCTGCGGCTGGGGTTCGTGCTGGCCGAGCCGCCCTTGCTGGCGCGGCTTGCCGCCTGTCTGGGGCCCTGGTCCGTCTCGGCGCCGGCGCGGCACTGGGGCACGCTGGCCCTGGGGGATGCGCCCTGGCAGGCGCGGATGCGGTCGCAACTTGGTCGTGCATGGCCGCGTCTCGATGCCTTGCTGCAAAAGGCCGGTTTGCCCCCTGCGGGTGGCACGTGCCTGTTTCGATACGTCGCGCACGACGATGCGCCGGACATTCATGAAGCGCTGGGCGCGCTGGGGATTCTGGTGCGGGTTTTCCCCGCCAACGAGCTGGCCGGTCCGGCCCTGCGTTTCGGTCTGCCCGGCAGCGAGGAAAACTGGCAGCGCCTCGCCCATTCACTGTCGATTCTGGAGTCACGATGAAACGGTCGTTCCGGTTGAGCCTGGGGCTGTTGATTTTCCTCGCGTTCCCTTCGGGCGTGATGGCCGGACAGGTTTGCGTGCGGGATGATGCTGATCATTCTGTCTGTCTCGAGAAACCGGCCAGACGCCTCGTCAGCCTCGCGCCTCACGCCACGGAGATCCTGTTCGCCATCGGTGCCGGAAAGCGCATCGTGGGTGCGGTCAACTACAGCGACTGGCCGCCGGCGGCGCGGGCCATTCCGCGGGTGGGGGGCTACAACAACATCGACGTGGAGCGCATTCTGGCCTTGCGGCCCGATCTGGTGGTGGCCTGGGCCAGCGGCAACAATGCCGCCCAGCTCGACACGCTGGAACGACTCGGCCTGGCGGTGTTTCGCAACGAGCCGCGGCGCATCGGCGACATCGCCAGCACGGCGCGCCGGCTGGGGCGCCTGACCGGCACGCCGGCCAAGGCGGGGGCCTTCGCCGAGCGCTTCGAATCCCGCTACCGGCGATTGCGCGCGCAGTATGCCGGTCGCTCACCGGTGCGGCTGTTCTATCAGATCTGGAACCGGCCGCTGCTGACCGTCAACGGCGAGCACCTGATCAGCGACGTGATCCGCCTGTGCGGGGCGCGCAACATGTTCGCGGATCTGCCCGCCCTGGTGCCGCAGGTGAGCGTGGAAGCGGTGCTGGCGGCCCGACCGGAGATCATCGTCGCCGGCAGCGGCATGGGGCAGGATCGGCAGGGCTGGCTGGCGGCGTGGCGGCGCTGGCCTTCCCTGCCGGCGGTGGCGCGGGATCAGCTCTATCTCATCGATGCCGATCTCCTGCAACGCCACGGGCCGCGCATTCTCGATGGCGCCGAGGCGCTTTGCGAGGTAGTGGAGAAGGCGCGCCGGGCAGCGGCACGTCCCGTCGGGCGGCTCAAGCGCAGCGGCGCCGCCATGCCGGAATGACGCGTTTTTCGTTCCCGGATTGAAAAAGCCCCGGGAGGGGCTTTTTCAATATCCTGATCAGACGGCCGGCGGCTGGTGATGCTTGACCTTGCCGCGGCGCTTGCGCACGAAGTCCTCGAGCTGGCGGCGGGCTTCGTCGAAGGCATCGCGCAGGGCCACGTAGAGATCCTCGTGGGCCGGGTTCTTGCCCGGATGACTGGAGACCACGATTTCCTTGCCGGGCAGGGTGATGTCGATCTTCACGGCATAGGGATTGCCCTTGTTGTGATGCTTGTGGGGCGCTTCCACGGTCACGCGGCAGCGGATGATGTCGGGGGCGAACTGTTCGAGCTTGTCCACCTTCTCACGGATCCGGGCCTCGACGGCATCGGACTTGTCCATGTTGTGGTAGACGGTCTGGAGCGGAATCTGCATAGGCATCCCCTTCTTTCTTTACGGGTTCGTGGATTCAGTGTGTCGCTTCACCGAGGATGTGGGTATGACGGAGATCAATTGCAAGCGGAACGCCAAGCGGTGACGCCCGGCAAAGCGTATCACAGCCGCGCCGGACTGGATAAAATTCGACCAGAATGCTAAGTTTACGCCCCTTTTTTCCGATGTCCCGAGACAGATGAGCGGCAAACTCCACATCCGCACCTTCGGCTGCCAGATGAACGAGTACGACACGGCCCGCATGGCCGATCTGCTCGCCGCCAGCCACGGCCTGGCCCTGACCGACGATCCCGCCGAGGCCGACGTGCTGCTGCTCAACACCTGCTCGGTGCGCGAGAAGGCCCAGGAGAAGGTCTTCTCCCAGCTCGGCATGTGGCGCGAGCTGAAGGCGGCCAGGCCCGACCTCGTCATCGGCGTGGGCGGCTGCGTGGCCAGCCAGGAAGGGGAGGCCATCCTCGCCCGCGCGCCCTACGTGGATCTGGTCTTCGGCCCCCAGACCCTGCACCGCCTGCCGCAGATGCTCGACGACGTGCGCCGTGCCCGCGGCCAGGTGGTGGACGTGAGCTTTCCCGAGATCGAGAAGTTCGATCACCTGCCCGAGGCGCGGGTGGACGGCCCCTCGGCCTACGTCTCGGTCATGGAGGGCTGCTCCAAGTATTGCACCTTCTGCGTGGTGCCCTACACCCGCGGCGAGGAGTTCTCGCGCCCGCTGGACGACGTGATCGCCGAGGTGGCGGCGCTGGCGGAGCAGGGCGTGCGGGAGGTGACCCTGCTCGGCCAGAACGTCAACGCCTACCGTGGCGAGCTGCACGACGGCGGCCAGGCCGATCTGGGCCTGCTCATCCACTACGTGGCGGCCATCGACGGCATCGACCGGATCCGCTACACCACCTCCCATCCCCTGGAGATGAGCGACGGCCTGATCCGCGCCCATGCCGAGGTGCCCGAGCTGGTGGGCCACCTGCACCTGCCGGTGCAAAGCGGCTCCGATCGCATCCTGGCGCTGATGAAGCGCAAGCACACGGTGCTGGAGTACAAGGCCATCGTGCGCCGCCTGCGCGAGGCCCGGCCCGACATCCACCTCTCTTCCGATTTCATCGTCGGCTTCCCCGGCGAGACCGAGGCCGACTTCCAGGCCACCCTGGATCTGGTGGCCGAGGTGGGCTTCGACCATTCCTATTCCTTCATCTACAGCCCGCGCCCCGGCACCCCGGCGGCCCTGCTGCCCGACGACGTGCCCCTGGAGGTCAAGAAGGAACGCCTGGCCCGCCTGCAGCAGCTTCTGCAGACCCAGGCCCAGCGCTACAGCCGGCAACGGGTGGGCACCGTCCAGCGGGTGCTGGTCTCGGGCCCCTCGCGCAAGGATCCGGGCCAGCTCGCCGGGCGCACGGAATGCAATCGTGTGGTAAACTTCGAGGGTGAAACCGATCGGATCGGGACTTTCGTCGACGTGATGATCACCGAAGCCCTGCCCAACTCCCTGCGCGGCGAACTCGTCCGCCAGACCCAGCACTGCGCCTGAATCGCCCCCCTGCCTTGAGCACCCGCGCCGTTTCCGCCGACATCGTCCTGGAGCCCGCCGACAACCAGCGGCTGGCCAACCTGTGCGGCCAGTTCGACGAGCACCTGCGCCAGATCGAGCGCCGCCTGGGGGTGGAGGTCAACAACCGGGGCAACGCCTTCCGCGTGATCGGCGATTCGCGCTCGGTGCGCGCCGCCGAAGAGGTGCTGCGCGATCTCTACGCCGAAACCGAGACCCGCACCCTCAACCCGGCGCGGGTCAACCTGCACCTGCAGGAGTCGGGCGTCGAGGCCCTGGTGGCCGACATCACCCCCCCCGACGAGGTCATCATCCAGACCCGCCGGGGCGCCGTGCGCGGCCGCGGCCCGCACCAGAAACAGTACCTGCGCAACATCGCCGACGGCGACCTGAGCTTCGGCGTCGGTCCCGCCGGCACCGGCAAGACCTACCTGGCGGTGGCCTCGGCGGTGGACGCCCTGGAGCGCGAGAGCGTGCGGCGCATCGTGCTCACCCGCCCGGCGGTGGAGTCGGGCGAGCGCCTGGGCTTCCTGCCCGGCGATCTGGCCCAGAAGATCGACCCCTACCTGCGCCCCCTCTACGATGCCCTCTACGAGATGCTCGGCTTCGAGCAGGTGGCGCGGCTGATGGAGCGCAACGTCATCGAAGTGGCGCCCCTGGCCTACATGCGCGGGCGCACCCTCAACGAATCCTTCGTGATCCTCGACGAGGCCCAGAACACCACCGTCGAGCAGATGAAGATGTTCCTCACCCGCATCGGCTTCGGCTCCAAGGTGGTGGTCACCGGCGACGTGACCCAGGTGGATCTGCCCCGCGGCCAGACCTCCGGCCTGCGCCACGTGATCGAGGTGCTCAGGGACGTGGAAGGCATCACCTTCACCTTCTTCAACGCCCGCGACGTGGTGCGCCATCCCCTGGTGCAGCGCATCGTCACCGCCTACGAGGCCAGCGAGGCGGACAAATGACCCTCGCCGTGGACGTGCAGCGGGTCGTGGACGAAGGCCCCGCGGACGACGACATACGCCGCTGGGTGCAGGCCACGCTGGCCGCCGAGGGCCGCGCGGCCGGGGCCGAACTGACCGTGCGCATCGTCGGCGAGGCCGAGATCACCGATCTCAACCGCCGCTACCGGGGCAAGGACCGGCCCACCAACGTCCTGTCCTTCCCCTTCGAGGCGCCGCCCGGCGTGCCCGTCGAACTGCTCGGCGATCTGGTGATCGCCGCGCCGGTGGTGCGCCGCGAGGCGGCCGAACAGGGCAAGCCCGAAACCGCCCACTGGGCGCACCTGGTCGTCCACGGCACCCTGCACCTGTTGGGCCACGATCACCAGACCGACGCCGAGGCCGAGGCCATGGAAGCGCGCGAAGTCGCCATCCTCGCCACCCTCGGCTATCCCGATCCCTATCAACTTCCCGAAGCCTCATGAACGACAACGCCTCCGCCGATTCCGACGGCAGACCCAGACGCAACTGGCTGCAACGCCTCGGCCACAGCCTCAAGGGCGAGATCCACGACCGTGCGCAGCTCATGGAAGCCCTGCAGGAAGCGGCCCGCAATCACGTCATCGACAACGACGCCCTGGCCATGATCGAGGGCGTGCTGGGCGTCTCCGAGATGCAGGTGCGCGAGATCATGATCCCCCGCTCGCAGATGGTGGTGGTGGAGCGCGACGCCGATCTGCAGGACATCCTGCGCATCGTGGTGGACTCGGCCCACTCCCGCTTCCCCGCCGTGGGTGAGAACCGCGACGAGGTGGTGGGGATCCTCCTGGCCAAGGATCTGCTGCCCCTGTTCCTGCACGGCGAGGAGGCGCGCTTCAACCTGCGCGACATCCTGCGCCCGGCGGTGTTCATCCCCGAGAGCAAGCGCCTCAACGTGCTGCTCAAGGAGTTCCGCGCCAGCCGCAACCACATGGCCATCGTGGTGGACGAATACGGCGGCGTGGCGGGCCTGGTGACCATCGAGGACGTGCTCGAACAGATCGTCGGCGAGATCGAGGACGAGCACGACATCGACGAGGACACCTGGATCTTCGAACACCGCAACGGCGAGTTCATCGTCAAGGCCATGACCCCCATCGAAGACTTCAACGAACACTTCGGCACCGACTACAGCGACGAGGAGTTCGACACCATCGGCGGGCTGGTCATGCACGCCTTCGCCCACCTGCCCAAGCGCGGGGAGCGCGTGCGCATCGGCGACTGGCTGTTCGAGGTGCTGCGCGCCTCCAACCGGCGGATCCACCTGCTCAAGGTCAGCCGCGCCGGCGAGGACGAAAACGCCCCGCCCCTGGCCGAACCGGCCGCCGGAGCCTGATCCATGCCGGGCGCGCTGCAAGGGCTGCTGGCCCTGCTGGCCGGGGCCGCCCTGCCCCTGGCCTTTGCCCCCCTGAACCTCCTGCCCCTGGCCTTCCTCGCCCCGGCGGTGCTGTTCCGCCTGTGGCTCGATGCGCCGCCCCGCCGGGCCGCGCTGCTCGGCTTCCTGTTCGGCCTCGGCCAGTTCGGCGTCGGCGTCTCCTGGGTCTATGTGGCCATCCACGACGTGGGCGGCAGCGCGGCCCCGGTGGCGGCGCTGCTCACCGCCCTGCTGGTGATCTTCCTCGCCCTCTATCCGGCCCTGGCAGGCGGGCTGGCCGCGCGCCTGCGCGGCTCGCGCCCGTGCCAATGGCTGCTGCTGGTGGTGCCGGCCGTGTGGACCGGCGTGGAATGGCTGCGCGGCTGGCTGTTCACCGGCTTCACCTGGCTGCAGCTCGGTTACAGCCAGATCGATCTGCCCCTGGCGGGCCTCGCGCCCTGGCTCGGCGTGTACGGCGTCTCCTGGGCCACGGCGATCAGCGCCGCCCTGCTGGTGGCCGCCGTGCGCTGGGCCGGGCGGCGGCGGATCGGCGCCCTGATCGGCCTCGGCGCCCTCTGGCTGCTGGCCTTCGCCGCCGGCCGTCCCGAGTGGTCACAGCCGGTCGGCGAACCGCTGCGCGTGGCCCTGGTGCAGGGCAACGTCCCCCAGATCACCAAGTGGGATCCGGAACAGATCCGCATCCGCCTCGACACCTATGCCAAACTCACCCGCAGCAACTGGAATCACGATCTGATCCTCTGGCCGGAAAACGCCCTCACCCTGTTCTACCACCGCCTCGAGGCCGACTACCTCCGCCCCCTGGCCGAAGAAGGCAAGGCCCACGGCGCCACCCTGATCATCGGCGTGCCCATCGAGGATCAGGCCACCGGCGCCTACTGGACCACCCTCGCCGTGCTCGGCGACCCGCCCCGGTTCTACCGCAAGCGCCACCTCGTGCCCTTCGGCGAATACATTCCGCTGGGCAGTCTCCTGCGCCGGCTGGTGGACTTCTTCAACCTGCCCATGACCGGCTTCTCCCCCGGCGCCCCCGACCAGCCGCCCCTGGAAGCCGCCGGCCAGAAACTGGCCCCCAGCATCTGCTACGAAGACGCCTTCGGCGAGGAACTGCTCGATTTCCTTCCCGAGTCCACCGTGCTCGTCAACGGCAGCAACAACGCCTGGTACGGCGACTCCTTCGCTCCCCACCAGCACCTGCAGATCAACCGCATGCGCAGCCTCGAAACCGCCCGCCCCATGCTGCGCGTCACCACCAACGGCATCAGCGCCATCGTCGATCACCACGGCCTCGTCCGGGCCCGCTCCCGCCAGTTCGAAGCCGCCGTCCTCACCGGCACCATCCAGCCCCGCACCGGCGCCACCCCCTACATCCGCTTCGGCAACACCCCCGTGATCGTACTGCTGTTCCTGACCGTGCTCGTCGGCCTGCGACGCCGCGAGTGGTAGCGGGTGGCGGGTAGCCGGGAACCGAGCCGCTGAAATCGCCTGCACGTATTCGTCCGCCCGTCCTCGACGTGGAGCAATATCCGGGTACCCCTCTCGTAGGTCGGCCTTCAGGCCGACAAGGGTTTTGCACCGAATCACATATCGGGCCTGATGTCGGGCTGAAGCCCGACCTACCTGATATCGGGCTGACACCCAAGGAGCACACTGAGCCCGTACATGATGCGCATCGACATGCAGTGATATTCGGACTAGAATCGTAATAACTTTCGTTATAACGGGTTCGATCCATGCGCAAGGTCAAGGTTACGGCCATCGGCAATTCCCTCGGCGTGGTTCTGCCGAAGGAGGCCCTGGCGAAGCTGAAGGTGGAAAAGGGGGATGTGCTCTACCTGGTCGAAGGGCCGGACGGCCTCATGCTCACACCCTATGATCAGGATTTCGAGGAACAGGTCGAGGCGGCCCGCGCGGTGATGAAGCGTTACCGCAACGCCCTGCGGGAACTGGCCAGATGAACGCGCCCCGCTGGGTGCTGCCCGACGTGGCCCGGCTCGTTCACGATTTGCTGCTGGAAGAACACGGTGGCACCCCTGGCCTGCGCGATCCGGCTCTCCTCGAATCGGCACTGCATCGACCGCAGCAGCGCCTTGCGTACGATGCCGACTGCTCGCTGTTCGATCTTGCTGCTGCCCATGGTCACGGCCTGGCGAAGAATCACCCATTCATCGATGGCAACAAGCGCATGGCCCTTACCATCGCGGCGCTCTTTCTGGAGCTGAACGGCCATCGCCTGGAAGCGCCGGAGCCCGAGGCGGTGGCGATCATCGAAGCCCTGGCGGCAGGCGAACTCGGCGAGACGGATTTCGCCCTTTGGCTCGAACGCTGGTCGGTCGCCGAGAGTGGGTCGCAGGGGGATGATGGCTGGCGGGGGGAACCGAGGTAGGTCGGCTCAAGCGCAGCGGAGCCGACAGGGTATGACTCGATTTTCGGATTTTCGCCGGCTCCGCTGCGCTTGAGCCGACCTGCGGGTGGGCAGTGGCGGATGGCGCAGAAAATGTGTATTAGTTCAGACCCGATCTGACACCTCACAGTTGAAAAAGTGAGGGTTACCGGTTTTGATGGGGGTGCGAACCCAACCCAATCAAAACACGACGGAGGTAACCCTCATGTTGCATAGTAGCGAACGAATCATCAAACACAAACTCGGCTTGCTGAATCTGGCCGAGGAATTGGGAAACGTCTCTCGAGCCTGCAAGATCATGGGGCTGTCCCGAGATACCTTCTACCGGTATCAGAAAGCGGTCGAGGAAGGCGGAATCGATGCCCTGCTGGAGCCGGACCGTCGGCGCCCGAACCCCAAGAACCGGGTGGCGCCGGAGGTCGAAGAGGCGGTGGTGGCGTATGCCATTGATTTTCCGGCCCATGGCCAGGTCCGAGTCAGCAACGAACTGCGCAAACGGGGGATCTTCGTCTCCCCCACCGGCGTGCGCAGCATCTGGCTGCGCCACGAGCTGGCCAACTTCCGGAGCCGCCTGAAGGCCCTGGAGGCGAAGATGGCCGCCGAAGAAGGGCTGATTCTGACGGAAGCCCAGGTCCAGGCGTTGGAGAAGAAGAAACTCGACGAGGAGAACCACGGCGAGATCGAAACTGCCCATCCCGGCTACCTGGGCTCACAGGATACCTTCTACGTGGGCACCCTCAAGGGGGTAGGCCGTATCTACCAGCAGACCTACGTGGACACCTACGCCAAGGTGGCCCACTGCAAGCTGTACACAACCAAGACGCCGATTACGGCCGCCGACCTGCTGAATGACCGGGTACTGCCCTTCTACGAAGCCCAGGGCCTGCCTGTCCTGCGGGTCCTCACTGACCGGGGTACCGAATACTGCGGCAGGCCCGACACCCATGACTATGAGCTGTTCCTGGCGGTCAATGATATCGACCACACGAAAACCCGGGCCAAATCTCCGCAGACCAACGGGATCTGCGAGCGGTTCCACAAGACCATTCTCCAGGAGTTCTATCAGGTGACCTTCCGGAAGAAACTCTATGAGAATCTGGCATCGCTCCAGGCCGACCTGGATGAATGGCTGGAGTACTACAATACGGAACGAACCCACCAGGGCAAGATGTGTTGTGGGCGTACCCCCATGGCAACGCTGGAGGACGGCAAGAAAATCTGGCAGGAGAAGTTCGTAGGCTGAGCTTGACCTGACAGTCGCCCCCGGAAAAACCGGTAACTGTCAGATCAAGTCTGAACTACTACAGAAAATGCCGTCATGCTCTCCATCACGTCATGATGTGTCGAGTTTCTGCGGCCATGTCCGTCATCCATCACTCCCGTAATACCCCAATGCTTCCCTGATCTGACAGGCAATCTCCCCCCGCAGCGCCTCCGGCGCCTCCACTTCCACATTCGCCCCCAGCCCCAGCAACCACCAGCGCAGTTGCAGGGTGTCGGCCACGGTGGCGCGGATCCGCACCCAGCTCCCGTCGCAGCCTTCGGCCGGCTCCATCTGCTGGTCGTCGGCCAGCGGCGTCTCCCGCAGATGGGCCGCGGTTTCCTCGCGCATGCGCAGCACCAGAGTGAGTGGTTCCTCACTCATCCGGTACTGGAACGCGCCCTCGTTCAGAAGCCTGTCGAGATCGAAGCCGTCCGGCTCCGTTACCGGCTCTTCGAGCAGTTCCAGGTGCGCCGGATCGAAACGGTGCAGGGCGTAGTGGCGCACGTCCTGATAGTCCCATGCGGTGGCGAGCAGGTAGGCCACCTCGTTGCGCAGCACCACGCCCAGCGGGCTGAGCACGTATTCTCCCGGTGCGCCGCCGCTGCGCGAGGCATAGCGCACGCGGATCCGCCGTTTTTCGGCCAGGGCCGTGAGCACGATTTCCACCACCGCCGGCGGGATGGCGGCGGCCTGCAGCGGCATGCTGCGCGGCACGAAGCGAATCCGCTCCAGCACCGCCGTCTGTTCCGATCCCAGGATCCGCTCGGCGGCGGCCAAGTATTTCTCCAGCGGCGCAATCAGCCCCGGCATCACCGGCTGCAGGAAATGATCGGCCAGCTTCAGCGCCAGGGCCTGAACGGGGTCCATGGAGGGGATGTTCACCTGCTCGGCATCGGCTGCCCAGAACCAGCCCAGGGCGTCGCGGTTCCCGTCGTTGCGCAGATCGGGAAAGATGGCCTGCAGTGCCTTCAGATCCCGCTGCAGCGTGCGCAGCGAAATGTCGAAGCCTTCTTCTTCAAGGCGTTTCAGCAGATCGCCGGTGCCGATGCGTGGCGCCGCGCCTTCCCGGTGCCGGGGAATGAGCTGCAGGGTGCGCAGCAGCCGATGCACAACCATATATGACGAGCTTCGTTTGTTAGGCGACATATTGTGTCGTTGTCTGTGTATCGAGACGTTACCTTGTCTCCTGTCTTGAGCGAATATACGCCGTGACGGGTGCGGAATCCACCCCCCGTCGGAAACAGAGGAGACAGACATGAGCGCATACCGCAGAAGAAAGGGGCCGCGTCGTTACCGGTCCGGGCGGCCCAACACGGCACTTGCCACCTCGGAAACCCTGAGGGAATTGTGGCTGCTGAGGCTGGTGGTGCACTTTCTCAAGCGCCCGATGACCCACCACGCCCACTCCTTCGACGACGATGCGGCGGCCATGCTCGCCAATCTCCTGGAGTCGCTGGATCCGATCGATGGCCTTGACGTTGACCACCTCGATCCGGACGAGCCGCCGGTGCTGTACCGGCGCAGCCTGCGGCGGTTGCGCGAGCTGGAGGATCCCGACGCGCCACTGCGCCTGCCCCGGCCGCTGGACGACAACCTCGCCTGGCTCGCCTCGCACATGAACCTGAACCCGGTGGAGCGGGACGTGCTCGCCCTGGCCATTCTCGTCAACGGCGATGCCGTCTTCATGAGCCTCGCCGCCGAGGTCGAACGCCGCCTGGTGTTTCCCTACAACCAGCTCTACCGTCTGCTGTCGCGCCTGCTGGGGCACGACGAGGCGACGATCCGGGAGGCCATGCACCGCAAGGGGCTGCTGGTGCGCAGCGGCATGCTGGATCTGGACGACAGCCCCTATTCGCTGCACGACGTGGTGGACGACATGGATGCCGGCTTCGTCAACGTCTTCATGCACGAGGAGGACGACATCGAGACGGCGCTGGGCGATCAGCTCTTCCGCCGGCCGAAACCGGCCACCCTGGAGCCGGCGATGTTTTCCCATCTGGCCCTCTCGCCGGAGACGGTGGCCGGCTATCTGGCCAAGGCCGCCGAAAAGGGGCGCAAGGGCGTGAACGTGCTGATCCACGGCATTCCCGGCACCGGCAAGACCGAATTCATGCGCCTGGTGGCCGAACGCTCGAAGCTGACGCCCATGGAAGTGCCCAACAGCAACCCCGACGGCGAGGCCCGCTCGCCCGCCGAGCGGCTGCGGGCCTACCGGCTCATCCAGAGCATGTTCGGGCACCAGCGTGGCGGGCTGGTGCTGTTCGACGAGGTGGAAGATCTGTTTCCCCCGGTTCATCCCCTTGCCGCCCTGTTCGGCGACGCGCGGCGTCGGGGCGACAGCAAGGCCTGGATGAACGAACTGCTGGAGGAAAACGCCCTGCCCGCCATCTGGATCTGCAACGATCCCGGCGGCTTCGATCCGGCCTTCCTGCGCCGTTTCGACATGGTCTTCGAGATGCCGGTCCCCCCGCGCCGGGAGCGGCTGCGGATCCTGCGCGAGAGCCTGGAAGGCGTGCCGGTATCCGGCCAGTGGATCGAACGGGTGTCAGGCCACGAGAAACTGAGCCCCGCCATGGTCACGCGGGCCGCCGAAGTGGTGCGGGAGCTGGGCGAGCAGGCACCGGATGCCGTCGAACAGCGCTTGCAACAGCTCATGAACGGCTGGTTGCGGGCGGCCGGGGAGACGGGTCTGCCACCCCGGCGCGACACCTTGCTGCGTTACCGCCCGGATCTGATCAACACCGATCCCGGCGTGGATCGGCTGGCCGAGGCCCTGATGCGCAGCGGCTACGGCCGGCTGTTCTTCCACGGCCCGCCCGGCACCGGCAAGACCGCCTTCGCCCATTACCTGGCCGAACGCCTCAACCGCACCCTGATGGTCCGTCGGGCATCGGACATCCTGAGCCCGTACGTGGGCGAGACGGAGCAGGGCATCGCCCGCATGTTCCGGGAGGCCGAGCGCGACGACGCCGTGCTGCTCATCGACGAGGCCGACAGCCTGCTGCGCACCCGCGAGAGCGCCCACCATTCCTGGGAAGTCAGTCGCGTCAACGAAATGCTCACCCGCATGGAAGCCTTCGAAGGCATCTTCATCGTCTCCACCAACTTCGACGAAGTGGTGGACGCGGCGGCCATGCGCCGCTTCGACATCCGCGTGCGCTTCGCTCCGCTGAACGCCGACCAGGCCTGGGGCCTGTTCTGCCAGGCGCTGGAAGACGCCGGCCAGCCGGTGGACGCCGCCCTGCGCGAGGAACTGGCGAACCTGGAAAACCTCACCCCCGGCGACTTCCAGGCAGTCCTGCGCCACATCGACATCGCCGGCCTCGATCGCACCGCCCGCCGCCTGCTGCGCGGGCTGCAACAGGAAGTGCGGGAACGCGAAAGGCGCAGCGGCGCGGTGTTGCAGGCGGTTTCGGGCTGAGGCGGTGATGTAAAAGCCGGCGCGTAGATGCAGATGCGTCTGCGCGCCGGGCCATTGGTCAGAAATATCCGAAGTTACCAAGCTTAATCAATGACGCGATGGTGGTGACCAGATTTCATTTCAAATTCAAAAGGAGAATGCGATGAAAAAGCTGATCGTCTTTGTTCTGATGAGCATGGCAAGCGTGGCGCATGCGGGAATGTGCGATATCGTCCTCGTCGATGTCGAAAACGCAGCCGCGCTTGCAGTGGCATGTGTTCAAGATGTGGACTATGCAAAGAATAAAAAAACTGCTATAAAAAGCAGTGAAAACTGCAGGAAGTTCCGGAAAAAAAGGATTGCGGTCAGCAAAAAGATTCAGAAAAATCAAAGCGACTTTGATCGCTGCGCACGTTTGTTTGAGTATCGGTTTAGTGATTTTGCATTTGCTTATGAGATGTATGATAGGTTGGCTATGCAACATGGCGAATGAAAAGAGTAGAGTATAGGTTGCCATGTGTTGAATATACCCTACAGTTGCGTAAATTTGGCTCCAGTTCGGGGGTGTAAATTGAACTGTGTAAGTTATTGCATGATAACCAGTTACACAGTTCAATTTACACCCCCCCCCGCATTTCCTGAATGTGTGACTTCTCAAACGTGTTGGTCTGGATTGAGGCAATGTGGTAAAGGCGATGGTTTATGAGTCCTGGTGAGTACTTGCGTGAAATGCGAGAACCCGTGCCGGAATGGCTTGCGATGTTCGACAAGGGTGAACGGTTTCCTCGCGAACAGTTTTTCGGATCTCGGGTTGTCTATTATCCCGGGTGCGGTACCGATGGTCAGCCTGTCAGGTTGTTTGGGGCAAGCCACGCAGCACATTGCTTCGTTTATGTTGACTATGGACATCAACGGGAGTTCTTTGAAAAAAATCTTGATGATCCTCTGAGCGGGTTCCGTGGGTATGACACATTGGCCAGGGTGTCGGTGTGTGAGAGCGACCTTGTCCCCAATGGCTGGGTATCACATTTTTACGACGTTGCTGGTCGACGTGTTTCGCCCGAGATGATGAAAAGTTTTGCAAGAATCAGAGACAATCCTTTTGCGTTTCTTGAGGTCATGAAACGACAACCGGAACTGGATGACAACCATGGTCCATCGCGTCTGGCTATTCTCTTCATTGGTGCCGATGGTATTGCCACTTATGATGCGCTGTTTTGCCAGCAAGACAGCATTTCGCCACCATTTGCCATTGTGCTTCAGGATCACGGCTTTGGCGGAAACTATGATCGATTTGGCCGAGGCGGCCTGTTTGAAGCAATCGCTGGCCGGTGCAATGCAAGGCCCAAGATGTTGCTTGTCGCGACGGATACCCGGCCATGGAACGGGTATGTGCGTATCCCCGAAGTCGGTAGCGATCGCGGTGGCATGCATGGAAATGCAAGATTTCTGTACAGGTATCACGAGAATCCGGACTAGTGAGCAGGCACACCGTCAAAAAATACATTCTGCCTTTCTGCGACAGAAATTGACGCACCATCCCCATATCCTGCAACCAGAGCCGGAACAATGGGGTGCCGGCATTTCGAAAGCAGGAGGTGAAGCATGGCCTACAAGGTACAATTCAAGTCCCACAATGCATATCAGTCCTGGACGTCACTGGGCAGTTACGGGAGTGAATCGGTAGCCCTGTCCAACGCCACGCGGGTGGCGGGTCGCTATTTCATGGTGCGAGTACTCGATCCGTCGGGCAATGTCATCTGGACGTCATGACACCATGCAGGCCTGCGTGGAGACCGGGAAGGGCTGAACACAAACATGATTCCGGATCAATATTGATCCGGAATCGATAATGTGGTTGGCAGCTTGCGTCAGAAGCGGGATTCAGGTATAATCATCCTCATGAATGACTCCGGATTCATCTGCGGCATCGACAAATCGACCGTACCGAATCCGGCTCATTCATCTTCTCCGAGGCCGGGCCAGGTTCACTGTCCCGTTGCCGTCTTCTGATTCCCGGTTGCTTCTCCACCATCCCGTAACGGTTCGGCCTGTTGGGCCGCCCACGGGAATGGTGCGTCTGCCAGGCCTGTACGGCCGTTTCCTGACACTCAATTCCGAGGAGCAACCTCCATGGATCAACATCAGCAGAATCTTGTCGAAAAGACCCTGGCGGCCTCTGCCGCGCTGGTGCCCTGGCGCCCCGTGATCGAGGCCGTGCTGGATGCGGGCGCGGTACTGCGTACCGACTTCCGTCGTCCCGGCGGGCCTCGCGGCCATGGTGTCTATCATGCCGAGTGTGACAACGAGGCGGAACGCCGGATCCGCAAGATGCTCGAAGCCCACTGGCCCGATTTCGGTTACCGTGGTGAGGAAACCGGCTTCTGTGCCGGCCACGATGTGCAGAATCATGTGTGGATCGTCGATCCCAATGATGGCACATACGCCTATCTCAAGGGTTTTCGAGGATCGGCCGTCTCCGTTGCCCTGCTGCGCAATGGCGAGCCGGTGCTGGGCGTGGTGCATGCCCACAACTGGCCCGACGACCGGGGTGAACTGATTGCCTGGGCCGAAGGGGGGCCGGTGATCCGCAATGGTCGTGTGATCGAGCCGGTGGCGCTGCCACCTGAAGAGGAGCAGGTGGTCATCGTTTCCCAGAGCGCCGATCGCAACCCGGCCGCAAATCTCGCCTGTGTGGCACCGCGCCGGTATCTCGCCCTGCCGAGCATAGCCCTGCGCCTTGCCCTGGTGGCTGCGGGCGAGGGCGTGGCCGGGGTCTCGCTGGCCCGGCCCGTGGCCTGGGATCTGGCCGCAGGCCATGCCCTGCTGACAGGCGCGGGCATGGTCCTTCTCGATCAGTATGGCGAGCCGGTCCGCTATGACCCCGAGGGGCGCATGAAAAATGCGCTTGGTGACGTGATCATCGGCGGCGAGCCGGATGTCTGCCGCGAACTTCTGGATCGCCACTGGCGTGCCGTCCTGGAAGAACCGAACCGGAATGGGGAGATGCCCTGGCGCCTGTCATGGCCCACGCCAGGGCAGGTGCATTCCGACAGTGGTCAGCTGGCGCGCGCCCAGGGGTGCCTGTTGGGCCAGCTCTGTGGCGACGCGCTGGGCGCGCAGGTCGAGTTTGCCGATTCCCGGCACATTGCAGACAGTTATCCGGGAGGCGTGCGTGAAATGCGTGCCAGCCCTGTCTGGAACACTCTGGGCGGCCAGCCGACCGACGACTCCGAAATGGCCCTGGCACTGGCACGCAGTCTGTTGCAGACCGGGGAATATGATCCGCAGGTCGTTCTCGACGGCTATCGCGCATGGGCAGGGAGTCGGCCCTTCGACATGGGCAACACTGTTTGCCGTGGACTGGACGGTGAGCCGGATGATGAAAGCCAGGCCAATGGCGCGCTCATGCGGATCAGTCCGCTCGGGATCCTGGGCAGCACCCTCGATGACGATGCCACACTGATGGCCTGGGCCCGGGCCGATGCGGCACTCACCCATCCCCACCCCGTGTGCCGCGATGCCAGCATGCTTTTCGTGCGCGCCCTCGCCGAGGCCATACGTCAGCCAGTCACCCCCGACAACCTGCATGCCCGGATCGCCGGATGGGCCGAGGATCTGGACGTTGCTGATGTACTGAAGGAACGAATCGCGCTGTCAAGAGAGGAACCGCCGCTGGATTACGATCGACAGGCCGGCTGGGTTCTCACGGCCTTCCACAATGCTCTGTGGCAGTTGTGCCATGCAAGTGATCCCGAATCGGCGCTGGTGGATACGGTCCGCCGGGGCGGGGATACCGATACCAATGCCGCCATTGCCGGGGCCCTTCTGGGTGCGGTGCATGGAAGGGATGCCATCCCCGCTGCCTGGCGGCGCAGTGTGCTATCGGCAAGACCCATTGCGGGATTCGAACACGTTCGGCAGCCCCGGCCGGAGCCCTTCTGGCCAGTGGATGCCCTGCGTCTGGCCGAGCAGCTGCTGCTCACGGGGGCGGCCGTGGGGAGGAAGGCATAGATGCTGGCACGCTCACCGAAGTTCGAAATCGATTACCAGGAGCAGGTTGACTGTGCCCATGTGCTTGCGGGCGTAACGGACGACGCGATTCTGCTGGCCAGCCATGAACGGGCCTGGCTGCTCGATCTCGATGGTCGGGAGCAGTGCGTCTGGCGGCGTGAAGAGGTAAACGAGGATGAACGCTATGAAACGCAGGTGCATGCGGTGCAACGCACGCCGCTCGGCTGGCAGAGCCTGCACTCCGTACGCGGTCGGGTATATGCCCGTCACTACCTGGCTGGTCAGTGGCAGGAAAGATGGCTCGACATGCTCGATGGCGAGAAGATCGGTTCGGCGGTCTGGAGCGCCTGTGGCCGGTATCTCGCCATAAGTTCCTCCGATGCCTGCCTCAGTCTGCTGGAGATGCCCCATGGTCGGCTTTGCTGGCACCACTGCCTGATCATTGAAGATGACGGAGGCTGGCTTGAGCCCATGGTGAAGCACCGCCTGGTCGGCTGGCAGGACGGTGATCGGCGCATTGTCAGCATGGTGGACATGCTGCTGACGCGCTACCTGGCCGTATGGGATGCCGCCACTGGCGATCTGATCGCCGGTGTGGCCACCTGAACGCCACCAACCGGAGAACAGACATGACACAGAAACTGCATTTCCTTCACACAGCGGACTGGCAGATTGGCCGGCAGTTCGGCACCCTCGCGGAGGGCGATGCCGCCGCGGCACTGCGTCTGCAACGGCTGGAGACCGTGAAGCGCATCGCGGAGCTGGCGCGGGAACGGAACGTCGATTTCGTGCTGGTGGCCGGCGACGTCTTCGACGCCAATGCCGTTGCCGACGAGACCCTGCGCCGGGCCATGCATGCCCTCGAATCCTTCGACGGCCCGTGGGTGCTGCTGCCCGGTAACCACGACAGCGGGGAGGAGCAAAGTGCGTGGCATCGCCTGCGCAGGATGGGCGCGGTGCCGAAGAACGTGATCCTTGCAGATCAACCCGGCATCATCGAACTGTGCGATGGCCGTGCGGCCGTGCTTGCAGCGCCGCTGCAGCGGCGTCATGAAGTGGGAGATCTTACCGAATGGTTCGACGAGGCTGAAACGCCATCGGGTGCATTCCGCATTGGTCTGGCCCATGGCTCCATCACCAACCGCCTTCCCGAAGCGGCCGAGGCCATGAACCCGATTGCGGACACCCGTGCGGAAACCGCCCGCCTGGACTACCTGGCGCTCGGTGACTGGCACGGCACCCTGGAGGTGGCCCCGCGCACCTGGTATTCGGGTACGCCCGAACAGGACCGGTTCAGGGGCAACGATCCCGGCAACGTGCTGATCGTCACCCTGGAGGAAGGGCGGTCGCCTGCGGTGGAACGGTTCCCTATCGGTCGCTACCGCTGGCGGGAGCTGGATTTCGACATCGGCGGGTCGGAGAGCGTCTCCGTCCTGAACCATCGCCTGGCCGAGCTGGCTGACGGCGAGCCGGAACGGCTGGTGGTGAACCTGCGCCTGCGGGGAGACACGGATTTCGCCACCCGCTCGGATCTGGATGCCTGCCTTGCCGACTGGCAGGCCCGGCTGCATGTGCTGCGATTGGACGATACGGATCTGCATGCCCGGCCCAGCGACGACGACATCGCCGACATGGCGGTGACAGGCTACGTTCGCGAGGCGCTCACCACGCTGCTGGCGATGGCCGATGCGCCCGACAGCCCTGAACGGGAGACTGCCGCCCGTGCCCTGCAGATCCTGTATCGTGAACACGAGGCGCTGAAGTCATGAGCCGTTTCTGCATCCGTACCATCGAGGTCGAGAACTTCCGCCAGTTTCGCGAACCGGTCACGGTGGGCGAACTGGCACCGGATCTCAATGTGATCGCCGGGCGCAACGAGGCCGGCAAGTCCACCCTCCTGCAGGCCGTCCGCTCGGTCCTTTTCGATCGCTACAAGGGCACGGCGGGCGAACGGCACGCGCCACACCTGGGCGGTGGCAGTCCCCGTGTGCGTCTGGTATTCGACCTCGAGAACGTCGAATACCGTCTGGAAAAGGTGTTCTCGAAACGAAAGGATGGCAAGGCCGTACTCGAAGACACCGCCACCGGCCGGCGCTGGGAAGGCCCGGAGGCGGAAGAACGGCTCGCCGAACTGCTGGGTTTCGAGTACCCGGGCAAGGGGCCGAGCAAGCCGGAACACCAGGGGCTGGCCGGCCTCCTGTGGGTGGAACAGGGCAGCGCCTGGCAGGAGGTGAAGCCCGAAGGCATGGCCCGCAACCGCATCGAGTCGGTGTTCGATTCGCAGATGCAGGAAATGCTGGGCGGCGACCGGGGCGACGCCCTGTTCGCGCGAATTGCCGAACGGCGAAATGCGTATTTCACGCCAAAGGAAGGCCGGCCCACGGGAGAATACGCCAGGCTGGAAAAGGCACTGGCTGAAAGCGAAGCGCGCCTGCTGGAAAAACGCGCCGCGCTTCAAGCCTACGAGGAGAAAACGGCGCGCCTCGGCCGGCTGAAGGCGGAACAGGAACGCTTCGAGCGGGAGGGGGTGCTGGAGAAGGCCCTCGCCGAACGCGCCGGCGCGGAGGCGGCCGCGCAGCGCCTGGCCACCCTGCGCGAGGAACTGACCCGGAAGGAAGCAGAGAGCGAAGCCGCCAGGATGCAGCACGAACAGGCGCAGCGTGCGCAGAAGGATCGCGATGCCTTGATTGCCGACCTGGCTGCCCGCAAGGAGGAAGAGGCGCGCCAGTCGGCGGCCATCGAGGTGCTGGAGACCGAGCTGGCCCCGCGCCAGGCGGCGCTGGAAGCGCTGGAAAGGGAACTGGACGCACTGCAGGCCGAGCGGGAAAGGCTGGACCAGACCCTGCAGCTTGCCAGGGCCGCCGAGGAGCATGCACGGCACGAAGCCGAACTGGCCGAGCGGAAGCAGGCCCTGGCCGAGGCCCGCGAGGCCGACGCGCGGCGCCGCCGCTGCCTCGCGGAACGGGAAGCCATCGCGGTGAACGCCGACGTCGTCAAGACCCTGCGCCAGCAGGAACGGGAGCGGGACATGGCGGCCGCACGCCTCGATTCGGTGGCCACAGCCATCGACTATCGCCTGGACGGCGAGGTGGAAATCCGGCTCGAAGGCGAACTCCTGCGCGGGGAGGGCGAATCCCGCCTGGTGCACCCGACCGAACTGGCGATTGCCGGTGCCGGCACCATCACCATCACGCCCGGTGGCGGCGAGCTGGCCGAGTTGCGCCGGCAGCATGAGCAGGCCGAGGCCCACCTCCGCCAGTTGCTGGCCGAGGTCGGGGTGGCCGACCTGCAGGAGGCCGAGGCGCGCCTGAACCAGGCTACCGTGCTGGAACGGGAGGCAGGTGACCTGGAGACCCGGATCCGGATGCTCGCACCCCAGGGGCTCCCGGCTCTTGAAGATGCCGTGAACACCCTGCAGGCCCGGCGCGATGCTCTGTCCCGGCAACTCGAAGGCGCCGACATCCCGCAGGCGTCAGTCAAGGAGCTGGAAGCGAAACGGCGAGAAGCGGAGGCGAAATGGCAGGAACGATCCGCCCGCCGTGAACAGGACAGTGTCGCCGTCCGGCACCTGGCGGAACGGCTGGCCGAAGCCCGAGGCGAAGCCCAGGCACTCACCCAGGAGCGAGAGCGGCTGGCCACTCGCCTGCAGGCCGAACGGGAAAGGGAAGACGACCAGCGCCTCTCCGCCCGCGTTGCCGAAGCCCGGGCCGCGATTGAGAAGGCCAACAGCAGCCTGGAAGAAATACGCAACCGGCTGGCCGCCGAAAACCCTGAGCAGGTGGAGGCCGAGCTGGAACGCCGCCGCCGCGTGGTGGAAAGCCTCCGGCAGGAACACGCCCGGCGCCGGGACGAGATCATCGAGTTGGACGGCCAACTCACCGCCCTCGGTCACCAGGGGCTGCAGGAAGAGGTGGATTCCCTGGAAGCCGAATACGAACAGCTAAAGATCCGCCACCGCCTGGTCGACAACGAAGCCAGGGCGCTGGATCTGCTCTACCGGACCCTGGAGCAGAAGCTGGCCGAGGCCCGCCAGGCCGTCGCGCGGCCCATCGTCGAACGCCTGCAGCCCTGGCTGCGCCAGCTCATCCCGGACGCCGAACCCGTCATCGACACGAACATGGCCCTCACCGGCCTGCGGCGCAACGGGATCGAGGAAGCCTTCGATACCCTCAGCCTCGGCACCCGGGAACAGCTCGCCATCCTCATCCGGCTGGCCTACGCCGACCTGCTGGCCGAGAAGGGCACCCCGGCCCTGGTGATCCTGGACGACGCGCTGGTAAACTCCGACGAGGAACGTCGGGAACGCATGAAGTCGATACTTTACCAGGCCGCTCGGAAATACCAGGTGCTGGTGCTGACCTGCCACGAGGAGGTATACCGGGACACGGGCGGGTGCCTGCTGCGTTTGGGTGAGATCGGAACGGCGAAGATGCAAGCGGAGGCACTGGGGTGAGCGTGCCGTACCGTTTCATCGGAACACCATTTGGATGCAAGAGATTAGGAGCGTGTGATGCTTGAGCAAGATGTTCGACAGTGGATGTGGTTTGTTCGACAGGGTAACGAATTTGTCAGGGATTTGATGCCTGTGCATTTCAATGGAAGAAATATAACACAAGCGATGCGAGATACAGCACCGTTGTTGGTTGAGTTTATCCACGAATATCTTGTCCAGAATAGGTTCAGCGGGCTGCAAGAGCATTATGCTGAATTGGGTGATATTGGTCTTTATTATCGACGAGTTCAGGGGGTGGGGTATTTGCGCCTTCAAGGTGTCCGTTTCCCTGCTGAATGGGGTGAGGAGATCGCCAAGGATATTTTGGCGAATGCCATGGTTGGCGATGAGCTCGGTACGGGACGGGAAATGCTCGAACAATATAATACGGATCTGACCGAGTTTGTGGACTTTTGTCTGGAAGAAGAAATCGATCTGGATATGGATGATTTTGTCAGGGCATTCAGGGATACCACCAATAATGTGTAGTAGTTCAGACTTGATCTGACAGTTACCGGTTTTTCCGGGGGCGACTGTCAGGTCAAGCTCAGCCTACGAACTTCTCCTGCCAGATTTTCTTGCCGTCCTCCAGCGTTGCCATGGGGGTACGCCCACAACACATCTTGCCCTGGTGGGTTCGTTCCGTATTGTAGTACTCCAGCCATTCATCCAGGTCGGCCTGGAGCGATGCCAGATTCTCATAGAGTTTCTTCCGGAAGGTCACCTGATAGAACTCCTGGAGAATGGTCTTGTGGAACCGCTCGCAGATCCCGTTGGTCTGCGGAGATTTGGCCCGGGTTTTCGTGTGGTCGATATCATTGACCGCCAGGAACAGCTCATAGTCATGGGTGTCGGGCCTGCCGCAGTATTCGGTACCCCGGTCAGTGAGGACCCGCAGGACAGGCAGGCCCTGGGCTTCGTAGAAGGGCAGTACCCGGTCATTCAGCAGGTCGGCGGCCGTAATCGGCGTCTTGGTTGTGTACAGCTTGCAGTGGGCCACCTTGGCGTAGGTGTCCACGTAGGTCTGCTGGTAGATACGGCCTACCCCCTTGAGGGTGCCCACGTAGAAGGTATCCTGTGAGCCCAGGTAGCCGGGATGGGCAGTTTCGATCTCGCCGTGGTTCTCCTCGTCGAGTTTCTTCTTCTCCAACGCCTGGACCTGGGCTTCCGTCAGAATCAGCCCTTCTTCGGCGGCCATCTTCGCCTCCAGGGCCTTCAGGCGGCTCCGGAAGTTGGCCAGCTCGTGGCGCAGCCAGATGCTGCGCACGCCGGTGGGGGAGACGAAGATCCCCCGTTTGCGCAGTTCGTTGCTGACTCGGACCTGGCCATGGGCCGGAAAATCAATGGCATACGCCACCACCGCCTCTTCGACCTCCGGCGCCACCCGGTTCTTGGGGTTCGGGCGCCGACGGTCCGGCTCCAGCAGGGCATCGATTCCGCCTTCCTCGACCGCTTTCTGATACCGGTAGAAGGTATCTCGGGACAGCCCCATGATCTTGCAGGCTCGAGAGACGTTTCCCAATTCCTCGGCCAGATTCAGCAAGCCGAGTTTGTGTTTGATGATTCGTTCGCTACTATGCAACATGAGGGTTACCTCCGTCGTGTTTTGATTGGGTTGGGTTCGCACCCCCATCAAAACCGGTAACCCTCACTTTTTCAACTGTGAGGTGTCAGATCGGGTCTGAACTAATACAAATAATGCCAATGGGTTGCGTATCGGATCCCCTGAAAGGTTCCTGGGTAACGACTATCACAACTTTCTGGACCGGCAGTACGTGGTGCAAAATTCGGTGATTACCTATGGCGGTGCCGAGTCGGAGCTTGAAGGACTGCTTGCAGGCGAGGACCTGTTCCGGGATACGGTGCGGCAATTGCACTGCAGTGACGAAGGGCTGGAGTGGACCTTCGTCAAGGCCAACAATGCCGGAAGGGCGCGTGGCACCTACGAGAACTTCGATTTGTTTGCAGTGAGCAAGGTGAATCTGATGGGTGGAAAGGCGATCCGCAGTTCGGTCTTCGAGCTGAAGAAAGACAATTCGGCCCAGTCGTTGTACACGGCGCTCACCCAGGCGATCAGTTACAGAAACCGACGGATTGCCAACTATGTATGGATCATTGCGCCGGGTTTCAATGCGGAGCAGTTTGTAGGCAGCAACTTCGATGGCTTGATGAAACAGTGCATCGAAAACGGAATCGGGGTTCTAGATATTGCTTTGAGTGCAGGTGATGGAACCGCTGTTCAGGATATCAACAAGCGGCTCGACGCCAAGTGGTCTGCTGTTGAAGATCCGCGGGTAGTCAATAATGTGTTGCAAGAGAGCGGCTGGTCCATGTGCCCCTTGTGTCAGGAACACTATCGAGCCGAAATGGAAGGGGCGACGCGGTTTTGTCGAGCGTGTACAGACGCCCTTAGGGAAATCGCCGGTAATGGCCATGCCGGGTAGCCAGGGCAGGTCTGGCCAGGGGCACCGGGGAGCGGACGATTCCGAGCGCCTCTCGTGAGGAGTTGTGGGTACCGCAGTGTGCCCGCGGGCGTTTGAAAAGTCCGTCCCCGGCTCAGGGATCCCCTCATTCTTGCCATTTATCCCCAAGAAGATCATGCTATTATCAACAGAAGAATGGGGGCATGTCATGGCAAAGAGAAAGGTCTTCCAGTCTGATGATATTACACGTTTTATCAACAGCTTAGTGCAAGGAGACGAACACGCGAAGCGAGTTTTGTCGCTGTCGAACGCGACGCTGGGGGTGTTGCAAAGCGCTTCCCTGGCCGTCCATGCGATTGGCCAGGGGCTGTCCCATGCGAAGGGTTTGACGCCGAAGCACGCGGTCAAGCAGGTTGACCGGTTGCTGAGCAACCGCGGGATAGACGTTGACCGATATTTTGCATATTGGGTGCCGCATGTCATTGGTGAGCAAAACAAAATCCATGTGGCCATGGACTGGATGGAATTCGACCGGGATGCCCAGGCGACACTGGTGCTGTCGCTGATAACCGGCCAGGGACGCAGCGCTCCCGCTGCTTTGGCGGACGGTGAAGCCCGCGGACGTCGAGGGAGGCCGACCGGTGGTTTGGAGATTGTGCACTTCTGAGGCTGTTGGAAGAACTAGCCTTTGGATATGTATTAAACGTCTCAAAATTGTGCTGACGCAAACGGCACCGTCTGGAGCGGGCGTAGGCCGGCTCATGCGCAGCGGAGCCGGCAAAAAGCGTGTCATCCTGCCATGGCGGCTCCGCTGCGCTTGAGCCGCCCTACGGGGAGGGTCGTAAAAACAATTTTGAGACGATTAATAATTCGTATCCGAGGCAATCATTACGTGACGAATGCCAAGGGTAAACGGTGCAAGGCGCAGGATTGGGTAGGTAAGGGAGGCCGGGCCCGGACATTGCGAAACGCCCTTGTGACGGCCAGCAACGAATTTCCTGTGGCGACAGTGGTTTGCGTGAAGGACAAGGGGATGAAGGAACCGTGGTGCTTGGTGGCCAGCGACCCGGAAGCCAGCGCGAAGGAATGAAAAGCTGGGTCTTCCCCAATTCGTATGGGTAGCTTAGGGTACTTCTCATGAGAGATCGAGACCTGTACGCCCGGATTCTGGGTATTGAGAGCCCTTGGCAGGTGCAGGATGTGGAATTGCACCTGAGCGAGGGGGAAGTGACCGTTTACGTGGGGATTGAACCGGATGCGAAGCTTGTCTGTCCGCATTGCGGCAAATCCGCCCCTCGTTACGACAAGCGGACCCGGAAATGGCGTCATCTGGATACCTGTCAATACCGGACGGTCCTGTGTGCGGAGGTTCCCCGTGTATCCTGCCCCGAGCACGGTGTCTGCCTTATCCAGGTTCCCTGGGCCGAGTCCGGCAGCCGCTACACGGCCCTGTTCGAGGCCTTGGTCATTGACTGGCTGAAAGAGGCTGCCCCCAGCGCGGTAAGCTGGCAGCTGGGTCTGAGCTGGAATGCGATTGACGGCATCATGCAACGGGCGGTGGAGCGAGGGCTCGGGCGGCGTGATGCGGAAAAGTGCCATGCCCATTTGTGCGTGGACGAGACCACTTTTCGCAAACGGCATGACTACGTCACGGTCGTGACCGACCGGGAGACGGGCGAAGTCATTCACGTGGGTGACGACCGCAAGAAAGAGACGCTGGAGGCGTTTTACGCGGGGCTGGATGAAACCCGGAAGGCGGCGATTGAGAGCGTTTCCATGGACATGTGGCCGGCCTACATCCAGGCCACGCTGGCCGCGATTCCCGGTGCGGCGGAGAAGATTGCCTTCGACAAATTTCATGTCGCCAAGGCCCTGGGCGAGGCGGTGGACAAGGTGCGCCGCCAGGAGCACAAGGCGCTGCTTCGCGAGGGTAATGCCATTCTCACGGGCAGCAAGCACGCCTGGCTGGCCAACCCCGAGAACATGAGTCGCAAGCAGTGGCGAGATTTTTCCACCTTGCGAAACGCGAACCTCAAAACGGCTCGGGCCTGGGCCATCAAGGAGCAGGGCATGAGCCTGTGGCATTACGTGCATCGGACCTGGGCCGAGAAAGGCTGGAAGCGCTGGTATGACTGGGCCATTCGCAGCCGCCTGGAGCCGGTGAAGAAAGTTGCCAGAATGGTCAAGACGCACCTGTGGGGGATTCTGAATGCCATTATCCTCAAGGCCTCCAACGGGCTGGCAGAGAGCACGAACAGTCGCATCAAACTCATCAAGGTTCGTAGCCGGGGCTTCCGCAACAAGGCGCGATTCCGGGCTGCCATCTACTTCCACCTGGGCGGGTTGGATCTCTATCCTGAGGCCGCCAAGGCGTTACGGACCCACACGAATTGATGAAGAGCCTAAAGATATTCTGCGCAGCGAGCAGTGATATTTTGGTACTGCTTTGTGTTAAGGAGCGTCATCGTAAATCTCTCTGTAAATATGGGTTGTTGATCTAATTAAAGTTCTCTCTATTCATTTGGCTTCATATATTGCCACCCTAAACGCTCCCCCAGCCCCGAATTCCGAACGGTTCGCCTGCCAACGGCGGTGGAGAGAATGTCGGGTTGTGCGACGAGGGTGCAGTGTCGGGCGGCGCGGGTGATGCCGGTGTAAAGGAGTTCGCGGGTGAGGACGGGGGCGTCCTCGGGGGGCAGGATCAGCAGAACATGGTCGTACTGGGAGCCCTGGCTGCGGTGGACGGTGAGGGTCCACGCTGGTTGCCATGTGGGAAGCTGGTGGGGGCTGAAGGGGCGCAGTTCACCGGCGATTTCGAACCAGGCGCGGAGTTGTCCACTGTCGTCTTCCCAGAAGATGCCGGTGTCGCCGTTGAACAGCCCGGTTTCGGGATCGTTGCGGCGCACGAGGATGGGCAGACCGGGGTACGGGCTGTTTTCCCGGCTTCGGATCCGGTGCGCATGGTGCAGGCGTTCGGCGATGCGCTCGCCGATGACCTCTTCGCCCCAGGGTCCGACGCGCAGGGCGGTGAGAACGCGGGCCCGGTTGAAGGCGTCGAGGGCGGCCCGGGGGTGTTTCGCCTGGAAAATGGCGGCGTATTTCTCAACGGCCCGGTCGATGATGGACGGGCCTGGCTGGGCGCCTTCGGCGGTGATCCATGCCAGTTCGGGATCGCCTGTTTCGAGGATTTGCCGGACGGCATCGGTGTCGCCCGCATTGACGGCGCCGGCCAGGCGGCCGATGCCGCCGCCGGCGGCGAAGCGGTGACTGTAGTCGAGTACGGCGATGTGGTCGGCGATGGTCGGGCTGTCTGCCGCGGCGGCGGTGGCAGGCATTGTGCCCAGCAGTTCCGCCAGTTCGGCATGGCGTGTTTCCGAGAGGCGCAGGGGGCGGCCGTGGCCGGTGAGATCGCCGAGCACGCTGCCGGCTTCCACCGAGGCGAGCTGGTCGCGGTCGCCGAGCAGGATCAGGCGGCAGCCTTCGGGGAGGGCGTCGATCAGGCTGGCCATGAGGCCCTGGTCGATCATGGAGGCTTCGTCCACCAGGACACATTCGGCGGGCAGGGGATTGTGGGCGTTGTGGCGGAAACCGGTTGGGTGCCAGCCGAGGAGCCGGTGCAGGGTCTGCGCCTTGCGGGGAATGCGGGCGAGGATGTCGGCATCGACCTGTCCTTCGAGTCCGGCAATCTGTTCGTCGATGCTCTCGGCCAGGCGGGCGGCGGCCTTGCCGGTGGGGGCGGCGAGCCGGATACGGGTTTCGGGCTGCCTTTCCAGCAGCAGGGCGAGCACCCGGGTGACGGTGGTGGTCTTGCCGGTTCCGGGGCCGCCGGTGATGATGGCCAGCTTCCGGGTGAGGGCCATGGCGGCGGCCTGTTTCTGGCCGAGCTGTCTGATGCGCTGTTCCTCGCTGCGGGTCGGGAGCAGCGCATCCAGTCGCTCCCGGAGCCATTGCCGATCGCAGTCCACGGCAACCATGCGCGCTTCGATCGCCCTGCAGATGGCGATTTCCTCGCGCCAGTGGCGGCGCAGGTAGAGGCGATGGTTTTCCAGCACGAGGGGCTTGTTCGTTTCCGGGGCGCCGATGAAACCGCAGGCCAGTGCTTTCTGCCAGGCGGGGAGGGCCGGGGCGGTGTAAAGCACGACAGGCGGTGTGTCGTCGTCGGGCGGCGCCTGGTGCAGCAGGGGCTCGGTGGCATGGCGGCGCAGATCCAGGCAGGTGTCATTGTGGACGTTGCGTTCGGCCAGCCAGGCGGCGGTGTACAGGGCGTCGTCGCCGGCGTTCGGATCCAGTTCCGCGCAGAAGCGGGCGAAGTGGCGGGCCAGCGGGTCGAGTTCGGCGAGGCGGATATGGTCAAGGACGTTCATGCGGCGGTTTCTCCGGGTTGACCGATGACATCGTGGTCCAGGCGTTCGATGAGGTTGCGGGGCGGGCGCTCGAAGAACACGCCGTAGCGGGGGCCGGTCTCCGGGGTCATGGCACGCAGGAACAGGTACCAGGCACCGCCCATGTGGGTGTCGTAGTCGTAGTCGCGCAGGCGGCTTTTCAGATGCCGGTGCAGGGCCAGCAGGTAGAGGAGGTATTGCAGGTCGTAGCGGCGGGCGTCGATTTCCGCTCGCAGCCGTTCGGGCCGGTAATCCTCGAGATGGCGGCCGAGGAGGTTGCTCTTGTAGTCGGCGATGTAATAGCGCCCCTGGTATTCGAACACCAGGTCGATGATGCCGTTGAGCATGCCCTGGAAGGCGCGGAAATCCAGGGGCGGGCGGTTGCCGTCGCCGGCCAGCAGTTCATCGATCCGGCTGGCCTCGATGAGTCCGGCACCGAGGTCGAATTCCAGTTCGCGCAATACGCCGGACGGTGACAGGTTGGCGAGCGTGAGCTTGTCTCCATCCAGCGGCGTGTGCAGAACCGCTTCCATCCAGTTGGCCAGCCCGTCGAGATCGCGTGCGACGGGGTCGTCGGGGATGCCGTGGGCAGCAAAGATCCAGCGCGCCATGTCCTCGATTTGCGGTCGCAGGGGTTGGGCCGGATCGAGCCGTTCGAGCAGGGTGTGGAGAAAACTGCCCACCTGGGCACCGGCCGGGTAGCGCAGGGCAAAGCGCTCGGCGCCGCTGGCCGCCGGTGCGCGTGTGGCTTGGTGGATGCCGGCGGTCATGGCGGAGAAGGAGCCGATTCGCCAGTTCTGGCGGATGCTACGGCTGAGCTCGCTGCGTTCGAGTGTGCCCTTGTCGATCGGATTGACGGGGAGACGCAGATCGTCCGGCCAGGTTTGGGGATCGATGATCTCGATATTTTTTCTGCCGCGGAGCCGCTCCGGGGAGACGTTTTCCACACCGAGGTCGAAGGGTTCCTGCGCGAAATCATGTGACTGGTCCGAGATCAGCCAGGCCAGGGCGGAGCGGCCGGCATTTTCGCCTGCGGAGCCGAGGTACAGGTGACAGTGGGATTCGGCACGGGTCAGGGCCACGTAGGCCAGACGCACTGCTTCGGCCAGCCGTTCGTGATCGGCAAGGATGGCACCCTGTGGGTCGCCGGTCGGGGCGTAGAGATGGCGGAAGCCCTCGTCCTCGGGTTCGTGCCACTGGACCGAGCCGGTGGCCTTGGTTGGTTCCTTTCCACTCCACAGCCAGGGCAAGAACACCACCGGGAACTGCAGGCCCTTGCTCTTGTGAATGGTGAGGATCTTTACCAGGTTGGCGTCGCTTTCCAGGCGCAGTTGGCGCTCTTCATCCTCCTGCGTGGACTTCTGCTGCGCCTTCATCCAGGCCAGCAGGCGTTCGCCACCGGGATGTTCCCGGCTGGCGGTTTGCAGCAGTTCGGCAAGGTGCAGCAGGTTGGTGAGGCTGCGTTCGGGATCGGACTGGCGGTCGAGCCAGGCGGCTTCGGCGAGTACCTCGCCAAGGCCGTGCAGCAGGTGCTGGAAACCGGACATGAAGCCGTGTTCCTGCCAGCGCCTGCCGGTTTCGGTGAGCAGATCGGCCCAGGCGCCCCAGCGCTCGAGATCGGAGAACAGGGCGTCGAGTTCCTCGTAGCGCAGGGCCAGCAGGTCGCAGGCCAGGGCCTGGCGCAGCAGGCCGCGCTCCCGGGGCAGCAGGGCGGCTTCCAGCAACAGGCGCAGGCTTTCGGCCTCGGGCGTTTCCCAGATGCTGTTGCGCCCGGCGCTGACGGCACGCACGCCCCGTTCGTGCAGGGCCTCGCGCACGGCGGCGCCCTGTTCATTCGTGATGGCGAGGATGGCAATATCGCCAGGCTGCAGCGGACGGCCGTCGAGGCTGGCCCGGCCCGGTTGCAGAAGCCAGGCGATGTGGCCGGCGACGGATTCACATACCCGTGTGGTGCCGTCTTTCTTGTTGTATGATTTTCCGTTGTTGTTGGGAGGAAGATCCTCTACTCGCAGGGCTGGATACATTTTTCCGTCCACTATCAGGGAACGGGCCTTGCAGTCGGGCGGAGTGTGGGAATCGCTGTAGGGGATGTCCTTGTAGGCAAAGGGATTGTTGCCGGAAAACAGGTTATTGATTGCGTCAATCATTTCCGGCGTGGAGCGCCAGTTGGTGGTCAGCGACCAGTGCCGGTCCGCCTCGCGGCTGGCCTGCATGTAGGTGAATATGTCGCCGCCGCGAAAGGCGTAGATGGCCTGCTTGGGGTCGCCGATGAGGATCAGGGTGTGATCCTCGGCGGCCTGATGGATGCGGCGAAAGATGGCGTATTGCAGGGCGTCGGTGTCCTGGAATTCGTCCACCAGGATGACCGGATACTGGCGAGCCAGGTCTTTCGCCAGCTGTCCGGCGCTTTCGCCTTCATGCAGGGCGTGGTGCAGGCGTTCGATCATGTCGTCGAAGCTGATTTTCCCCAGGCGTTGCTTGGCCTGGGTGACCTGTTGGCGCACGAAATCCGCGGCATCGGCGAGCAGCGAGGATAGATATCGGGGGCGTTGACTGCGCAGTACGTCCAGCAAGTTTGCCGTGTGATGCAGCGCGGGGAGGTCGAAGCGTTCCAGTGTGACTGCATCCGGTTTTCCCTTGAACTTGAAATTGCGCCTGGACAGCCTGTTCAGGGTGTCTTCGGATGGCAGCCGGATTGCGTCGCCCAGCAGGCAGGTATCAAGGAGATCAAGGTGTTTTTTCAGGGTGGCAATGCGATGGCTATGCCTGTTCAGAGGGGTGTCCTTGTCCAGCAGCAGTGCGCGAATCTCCTGATGCTCCTGTCGCCATGCGTCTGCCAGTTGTTCGAGGGCTTGGAGGATGGTTTCCGTTGCTCTGGGGTCTGGTGATGGAGCAAGTTCGGGTTGCTTTGCAGAAAGCAAATGCGCAAGGTGTTTTCTGAGGCGGTCGAAGTTGGGTAAAACGCATTGCAGAAGGTCGCGTTCCGGCAAGTCCAACGTATAGGTCTGTCGTCGCCACCAGTCCCGCAGGGCCCGCGTGGTCAGCTCGCTGTCGTCGGCCTGTTCCAGATCGAAGGCCTGGCCGCTGCCGAAGGCCCAGTCGGTCAGGGCCTGCTGGCAGAAGCCGTGGATGGTGTGGATGGGCGCTTCGCTGATCTCCAGGATGGCTAGTTCAAGGTGGCGCATGGCCTGTTTCCGGGCTTCGCCTTCCGGGTGGCGTTGGGGGAGGCTGGCGAAATACGCATCGGTGTTCTCTTCGGTCTTGCCGGTTTCGAGCAGGGTGCGTGCCTCGGTCAGTCGCTTGCGGATCCGCCCGCGCAGTTCGTCGGTGGCGGCGCGGGTGAAGGTGACCACGAGCAGTTCACGCACGCGGAGGCCTTCCAGGACGAAGCGCAGGAACAGGTTGGCGATGGCGTAGGTCTTGCCGGTGCCGGCGTTGGCTTCGATGAGGTGGGTGTGGCCGGTGGCCGGCGCGGTGATGTCGTCCAGCGCCTCGGCGGTTTTGCGGCTCATGTGTCTTCCTTCTGTTTCAGGTTGTCCATCATCGGCTGGAAGATGGTGGTGGCGGCCTCGACAAACTTTTCGTCGCAGTCGGGTTGCCAGCGGTGATGGCGCAGCGCCAGGCGAATGAAGAAATCGTCTTCATAGCCCGTTGAATTCTGATTGGTTTTCCAGGTGCTTTCGGTATTTTTCAGTTTGTTTGATGTCGCAAATGCGTCGGTGCTCCGGGGCGGTAGGGGTAGGGGCCTTTTCATGCCCTTTTGCAACCATGCGATCAGCGTGGCGAGGTGTTCCCTGGCCACGTTGTCGTCCAACGGGTGGAAGAGGGCATTTTTGTCCTGACCGATGAACAGGGACCTGGCGGGTTCATGTCCGGTCGCGTGGTGGCAGAGGTGTTCGATCCACAATGTCAGGAGGTTGCGGGGTTTGTACTTGCTGGCGCTGATGTGCAGCAGGCCGTGATCTTCGTGGCAGAGTTCCAGGCGGCCGCTCAGATGCCAGCGCTGCCCGTCCACGGTCAGTGGCAGATCGATATCCAGTGGACGCTTTCGCAATGGCGGTTCGATGTCGTGCTTGGTGGCGCGAGCGGCCATGTCCTTGATTTCGGCCTCGATGGCGTCGAGCAGTTTCTCTCCGGCAGCGCCGTGGGGCAGCAGGCCATGGGCGCGTACCCGGTGTCGTCCCTCTTGTGCATTGCCCCCCTGCAGCCAGTTGTCGAGCAGCAGGTCGCGGATGGTCCATTTCTCAAGGTGATCGAGATCGAAGGGCTCTTCTTCCACCAGCGCGGCATCTTCCGGCTTGAAAACGCGCAGGCGAGTCTGCACGAACTGTTTGACCGGGTCCTTGAAGAAGCGCGCCAGTTCCTGGGGCGTGATCCGATGATCTTCCTGCTCGGGTTGGGGCAGGCTGGCCGCGGGCCAGCCGGAACGCCGTTCGGCTGGACGGTGTTCGACAATGGCCCGGGCCATGGCGAGCCAGTGGCTGTTGAAGCCGGGGCCGAGGTGGAGTCCGCTGGCGCTGTTTGTCATCGGTGGCCGGAAGTTGGCGGGGCCAAAGGGCTGCAGGGGATGGATGCGGGTGAGGGCTTTGGAAGGCGGTTCGGAGCCGAGCCGGTAGCGCGCGTCCAGATGGTCCAGCAGTTCCTGAACCACCACGGAGGGTTGCAGCGGTTCATTGCTGCGCGCGTCGCGTCCCGTGTAGCTGATGATCAGCCGTTCCCGACAGGCCAGCAGCGTTTCCAGGAACAGGTAGCGATCCTCCAGCACCGGATCCGGGTCGCCGTGGCGCCAGTTGTTGCGCATGCGATCGAATTCGGTATCGCGGCGGCGACGGGGAAAGGCGGTTTCCTGCATGCCAAGCAGGCAGATCACCCGAAACGGCACGCCTCGCAGCGGTTTCATGCCGCAGAAGGTGATGCCGCCGCTGTAGAGGCGCCCCTGTTCCCGGTCTTCGCCGAGTTCACCGGTCAGCCAGTGGCGAATCACGGCCAGGGAGACGACCGCTTCACCGGTCTCGGCGCGGGCCAGTTCACCCAGGGTTTGCCGTATGTGTGCCAGCCGGCCCTCTTCGTCCTGCGGCAGGAACAGGGCATCGAGCAGGCGGTTCAGGCGTTCGGCCCAGGCCGCGGGCAGGGCCGGCGCCTGAAGTTCGCCGGCCCAGCGCCGCAGGGTGTCGAGCAGGTCGAGGAGGCGGGCCAGGGGCTGGACCGATTTGGCCGTGAGCCGCTCCAGGGGCGCGATGGGTGGCTCGGTGTCGAACAGCGCATCGCTGCCCGTGGCATAGCCGGCCATGGCGCGCTGGAAGCCCTGGTGCCAGGTGTTGTCGTCGATGGCGGGCAGGCCAAGCGCGGTTTTCTGCTTGCCGTCGAGTCCCCAGCAGATCCGAAGCCGTTCGAACAGATCGGCCAGTTCGCCGATGTCGTCGGCGTCGAGCCCGAAACGCCGGCGCAGCTCAGGGATGCGGAGCAGACTCAGCAGTTCGGCGCGCGTGAAGCGGCTTTCCGGCAGTTGCAGCAGGTCGAGGAAGGCGCGGATCAGGGGATGCTCCTCGCTGCGGACCACGTCCGAGAGATTGAACGGCAGGGCGTTGCTGCCGCGTGCGACGCCGAAGGTGGCTTCAATTGCCGGGGCGTAACGGCTGATTTCCGGCACCAGGACCAGGATGTCCTCGGGCTGCAGGTCGGGATCCGCATTCAGCAGGTGCAGCAGGGTGTCGTGCAGGACCTGGACCTCGCGCAGGGGACCGTGGCAGACGTGAAACTGGATGCTGGGCGGGTCGGGCTCTGCATCGAGGGGTTCCGGTGGCGCAGGTTCGTCCACGGCCCGGAAAATGTCGGCCTGGAGGCGGTGCAGGAGGCTGTTGCCGTCCGGTTCCCGGAAATGGGAGTCGTCTTCCTGCAGGGGGATGCCCTCGTCCAGCAGCAGATCCTGCAGTGCCTGTCCCTGCCGGCCCCACTGGGTGAGCAACGGGTTGCCGCTTTCGCTGTTCCACAGGGTGAGGTCGTCGGGCGTCGGCGACTCGCGGCGACGGCGCGCGGCTTCCCGGGGAGATTCGAGATCCGCCCAGTATTCCGGTGTGGGCGACAGGAGCCACAGGTGGACGGGAATGTGCCTGGCGATGGCAACGAAGGCCTCCAACAGAAGCGGTGCCGGATTGTGGATGGCGAACAGGTCGAGGCGGGGGGGCAGATGCGGCACCCTGCCGCCGGCCAGCTCGGCCAGAAAGCGATCCATGAGGGCGATGCGGTGATTGTCCAGACCGTCGGTCAGGTGACGCCAGAGGCGTGCCTGCCAGCCATCGGCAGTACTTTCCCTGCCGGCATTCCAGTCCCGGATCAGGTTCGGGCGGTAATACTGGTAGCGATCGAACACGTCGGCGATGCGACCGGAGAGCTGCCAGCGCTTCAGGCTGTCATGATCGTCGGCAAGATAGGTGGCGAGGGGGCGGGTGGCGTCGTCCGACCAGAAGGCGTTGCCGGGTTCGAGCACGGCAAACACGCGCCAGTGCAGGTGCGTCCTGTCCAGCGGGTCGTCTCCGGGGGGCAGTTCCAGGCTGCGTCGGGCCTGGGCCCATAACCAGCCGGCAGGCAGGCGGGTGTCGAGCAGACAGGCGATACCGGTGCGCAGGCAGAAACGCTGGCGCAGCCAGCGCCAGAGGCCGGGGCTTTCGCAGATCAGGGTGCGGGGCGCCAGGGGGGGCAGTTCGGCGGTCTGTTCCGCGTCGATGAGGGCATCGGCGAGGGTCTCAAGGCGGTTGCCGGTATGCAGGTGCATCATGAGGGGGTGTCCCCGGTGGGAGATTGGTCGGATTCGTACAAACGAACGGCAGCGGTCAGGGTGCGGCGGATTTCCTCGCGCAATGATTCGGGTTCGAGGATGCGGATTCGTTCACCGAGACCGAGGATCCACCATTTCAGTTCGATGCTTTCGCGCAAGCGTGCCGTGAGCAGCCAGCCGTCGGTGGTGCGTTCGAGGATCTGATCTGTCGAGAGCCGGGTTTCCCGTACGTGATTGAGGGCCAGCAGATCGTCGGCAATCCAGGCGCGCAGGGTGATTTCCTCGCCACTGAGCGGGTAGGCCAGGGTGCGGTGGATGTAGTCGTCCAGATCGAAGTCCGGGGACCGCATGGCCGGCAGACCGAGCAGTCGGGCGTGCCGAATGCGATGCAGAAGCCAGCGACGGATCTTGCCGTCGCCCTCGATGCGGCCCACCAGTTCGGTAGTGGCATCACGGTGCAGCAGCGCATAGGGATGGACGGCATAGGTGCGGGGTTCGCCGGTCTGGCTGGATGCGGCCAGATAGCACAGCTCCACTTGCTGATCGTCGTACAGCGCGGAGGTAAGGGTGTCGTACACGCCTTCTGCGAGGGGAGCGGGTTCCATACGCAGGCAGCGAGGCACGATGCGAACCTTGTGCAGCCAGCGATGGGCCTTCTGCCGGGCCCGCCGCTCGAGCAGTTTGCGGGCGGTGTTGAAGCTGGGCTGCAGATGTTCGAGGGCCTGGGCCGGCAGAAGGGGCCTGAGAATCCGTTCGGCGAGCTGGAAGGTGAGAGCCGTGAACGGGCCCATGGCTGGCACGGGCAGGAATTCGTCAGAGTCCCAGTACCATTTGTAGGGCTTGGCCTGATTGTCGCAGACGAGGGGGTAGTGGCGACTGAGGATTTCCAGATCCCGTTGCAGGGTGCGGAGTGTGGTGTCGATTTCCTCTTCCGCAAGCAGTCTCGCCAGGCGGGGAACGGTGATACCGCCGTCACGGCGGGACGGAATGAAGTTGAGAAGCTTCATTCGGCGTTCGGTGGCGGTGGTCATGTGTTTCCCTTTTCCCGGCAGGCGCTGTGTCCTGCAAGTGCATCACGATTCAGCGACAGTTTTTGTCGCAACTTGAGAGAAATAATACACAAAACAATTGTGTCAACAAGACTGCCTTCGTGCGACAGAAATTGTCGCAGAAGGCATGTACCCTCATTCCCTGTCGATTGGAGGGGAAGCGTGAAGGAGGTCGTGATGAATCTCGATGATTTGCTCGAAGAGGCAGCCAGTGGGGCCAGCATGCCGGATTCCGCCCTGCCCGTGGCCAGTCTGTGGGCCTTTCGGATGTTGCAGAAGCTGGGGATGCGGGAACACTACCGTCTCTTTCTGATGGGGGATCAGGGCAGCATGGCCCGGCTGCTCGATCTGCATGTCCCGGGCTACGACGATGACACGCCACGGGAGGACGTGCTGCGGTTTTTCCGGGAGCGCCACGAAGGTTATGAACGGGAGCGCCCGAGCATTGGCGGGGAATTGCGCAACAATCTGGATCGCCTGGGGCAACTGGTGGGCCTCGAGGCGGTGGATCTGGAGATCCTCGGCTTTGCCACAATCCTTCATTCCCATCCCCCGCTGGAGGAGATATCCGATGCGCTGGGCACCCTGAACAGTTCGGATGTCGTGCGGGTCCTGTCGGTGATCCTCGATATCCCCCGTCCGGCGATTCGCAAGGCCCTGTCGCCGGATAGCCCGATGCCCCGTTCCGGCATTCTGCAGATCCGCCGCAAGGGGGCGGGGCATCTGATCCGGAAACTGGAACTGATGGATGGCCTGGCGGACATTCTGGTGGAAATCCAGCCCGACATTGGCCACATGATGCAGGAATTCTTCCGACCCGCGAAGCCGGCGACGCTGACAGAGGAAGACTTCCGGCATCTGGGCGAGGACTGGCGTCTGTTGCGGCGCTACATGAAGGCGGTCGTGACCAGTCAACGGGCGGGAGTGAATGTACTGCTCCATGGTCCGCCGGGAGTAGGCAAGACGGAACTGGCCCGCACGCTGTGTGAAGCGCTTGGTCTGGATCTGCACGAGATCAGTGTGGTTGACCGTGAGGGCGACTCCCTGCGGGGCATGCACCGCTTCGGCGCCTACCGGCTGACCCAGTGCATTCTTTCCCGTCGCAAGGGCGCCGTGGTGCTCTTCGATGAAATCGAGGACGTGTTCCCGGAATCGGTGATCCCCGATCGCCACCGGCTCAGCAAGGGTTGGGTCAACGAGTTGCTGGAGAGCAATCCCGTGCCCACGATCTGGATCAGCAACGCCATCGAACAGATGGATGCGGCCTATCTGCGGCGTTTCGACTATGTGCTGAAAATCGATGCGCCGCCCCGCAGCACGCGCCGGAACATCCTGGCCGAGCATCTTGCCCACCTAGGTGTGAGTGATGAATGGCTGGAGCGCATGGCGGATGTGCCGGACATGGTGCCAGCCCTGGTCAGCCGGGCTGCTCGGGTGGTCGAAACGATACGGGATCGCCGACGTGGCGGGAAACAGGTTGAGCGGCAACTGGAGCGGATTCTGGGCAACACGCTCAAGGCCATGGGCCACGAACTGCGGCTTGCGCCTGAAGGGGAAGGACGGATTCCCTATCGGCTCGATGTGCTCAACACCGATCAGAAACTGCCGACGCTTCTCGAGGGGCTGAAGCGGGTGCCCGATGCCCGGCTGTGTCTCTACGGGCCGCCAGGCACCGGCAAGACCGGTTTCGCCCGGCACCTGGCTCAGCGTCTCGACCGGCCTCTGCTGGTGCGGCGTGCCTCGGACCTGCTCGGTCCCTACGTGGGCATGACCGAAGCGGCCATTGCCGAAATGTTCGAGGCGGCCCGGAACGAGGGTGCAATTCTTCTGGTAGACGAAGCCGACAGTTTTCTGCGTGACCGGCGAGGTGCCTGGCATGCGTGGGAAGTGACCATGGTCAACGAAATGCTGACCCGGATGGAAAGCTTCGACGGGATTTTCATCGTCTCGACCAATCTGGTGGATGTGCTCGATGCCGCTTCGTTGCGCCGTTTCGATTTCAAGGTACGTTTCGACTGGCTGAAACCGGAGCAGGCGTGGCGGCTTTTCCGCCAGCTGGTGACGCCGGCGGCACTTCGTCGTGACGGCGGTGAACGCCGCTGGCGCTCACGTCTCGGAGGCCTGCGCAATCTCACCCCGGGTGATTTTGCCAATCTGGCAAGGCAGTTGCGGGTCACCGGCGAGAAGGCAGGCCCGGGTATGGTGTTCGAGCTGTTGCGGCGCGAAGCGGAACACAAGGACGGCGGGCCGGGCAGGGGGGTGGGTTTCATGGCCCGGCTGTGAGACAGGGAACGTCTGTGGGGTGTGTGGAAGCGGGTAGCGGGGAATCGAGGCAGGCCGGCTCAGGCGCAGCGGAGCCGACAAAAACAAGGGCTGGAGGCGCAACCCTGCGGGGAGTTGGCAACCAGGAGGGGGAGGCTATTCGTACACCTTGTCGAACACCGTCCCGTGGCACTTGGGGCAGGGGGGGATGTGGCCGGGTTTTTCGAAGGTGAGCTTTTCGCCGCAGTTGCGGCAGACGAGGACGCCGGGGCCGGTGATCTCGCCGGTGTGCCATTCGCCGAAGCGGGCCTGTTCGCGCAGCAGTTCCCATTGCACCATCGTGGGGTCGGCCACTTTGGCCACCCAGTCGAGGAGCTGGGCTTCGATGAGATCCTTGTCCATTTCCCACCAGGCGGCCAGGTCTTCCTTGTTCCTTTCCCAGGCTTCGGCGGCTTCGCGCAGGTCGCGGCGCAGCCAGTCACTGAGCTTGTCGATTTCCTCGCGGGTCAGCTCGCCCAGTTCGCTGGCCTTTTCCTCGGCCTTCTCCAGGGCCTCCTTCAGGGTTTCGGCGGTCTTTTCCTCCGCCTCGTGCCAGGCCTTCTTCAGGGCCTCGCGCATGGTGTTGTAGGCATGCAGCAGCTTGTCGTCGCGGTGTTCGGTCATGGCGTGCGTTCCGGCTGATGAAGGGTCCCTTCCATCATCGTGGCAGGGGCGGGCGATTGCAAGGGCCGATTGAGAGGGGGCGGGGGCTGCGGTATCCTTGCCGTCCTTTCGAGGCGGCCCCCGGGCCGCGCCCACCCGGAACCGGACAGCCCATGCAAGAACACTACGATCCCGCCCAGGTCGAGGCCGACGCCCAGCGTTTCTGGGACGAGACCCGCGCCTTTCGCGCCGTGGAGGACACGGACCGCGAGAAGTTCTACTGCCTCTCCATGTTCCCCTATCCCAGCGGCCGCCTGCACATGGGCCACGTGCGCAACTACACCATCGGCGACGTGATCAGCCGCTACCAGCGCATGCAGGGGAAGAACGTGCTCCAGCCCATGGGCTGGGACGCCTTCGGCCTGCCGGCGGAGAACGCCGCCATCCAGAACAAGGTGCCGCCCGCCAAGTGGACCCGGGAGAACATCGACTACATGCGCGGCCAGCTCAAGCGCCTGGGCCTGGCCTACGACTGGGAGCGGGAGCTGGCCACCTGCGATCCCGACTACTACCGCTGGGAGCAGTGGCTGTTCACCCGCCTCTACCGCAAGGGGCTGGTCTACCGCAAGACGGCGCCGGTCAACTGGTGCCCGCACGACCTCACCGTGCTGGCCAACGAGCAGGTGATCGACGGTCGCTGCTGGCGCTGCGACACGCCGGTGGAGCGGCGCGACATTCCCCAGTGGTTCATGAAGATCACCGCCTATGCCGAGGAGCTGCTGGCCGATCTGGACAAGCTGGAGGGCTGGCCCGAGCAGGTCAAGACCATGCAGCGCAACTGGATCGGCCGCTCCGAGGGGGTGGAGGTGCAGTTTGCCATCGACGGGCGAAAGGAGAAGCTCAAGGTCTTCACCACCCGCCCCGACACCCTGATGGGCGTGACCTACGTGGCGGTGGCCTGCGAACACCCGCTGGCCCGTGCCGCGGCCGAGAAGCACCCCAACGTGGCCGAATTCGTGCGCGAATGCCAGGCTACCGGTGTGGCGGAGGCGACGCTGGAGACCATGGAGAAGAAGGGGATGGACACCGGCTTCAAGGCGGTCCATCCCGTCACCGGCCACAAGGTACCGGTGTTCATCGCCAACTTCGTGCTCATGGGCTACGGCGAGGGCGCCGTGATGGCGGTGCCGGCCCACGATCAGCGCGACTGGGAGTTCGCCCGCAAGTACGGCCTGCCCGTCCACCAGGTGATCGCGCCGCAGGACGAGTCGGACGAGGTGGATCTCTCGAAAGGGGCCTTCACCGACAAGGGCATCCTGGTCGACTCGGGCGAGTTCACCGGCCTGACCTCCAAGGAAGCCTTCGAGGCCATCGCCCGCTGGCTGGAGGAGCGGAACCTCGGCGGCAGGCGGGTGACCTACCGCCTGCGCGACTGGGGCATCTCTCGCCAGCGCTACTGGGGCGCACCGATACCCATGATTCGCTGCGAGAAGTGTGGCGACGTGCCGGTGCCGGAGGACCAGTTGCCGGTGGTGCTGCCCGAGGACGTCACCCTCGACGAGCAGGGCTCGCCACTGCCGCGCATGCCCGAATTCGTCGAGACCACCTGCCCCGAGTGCGGCGGCAAGGCGCGGCGCGAGACCGACACCTTCGACACCTTCATGGAGTCCTCCTGGTACTACGCCCGCTACGCCTGTCCCGACAACGACCGGGCCATGCTCGACGCGCGGGCCGACTACTGGCTGCCGGTGGACCAGTACATCGGCGGCATCGAGCATGCCATCCTGCACCTGCTCTATGCCCGCTTCTTCAACAAGCTGATGCGTGACGAAGGCCTGGTGAAGTGTGATGAGCCCTTCACCCGCCTGCTCACCCAGGGCATGGTGCTCAAGGACGGCAGCAAGATGTCCAAATCCAAGGGCAACACGGTCGATCCCCAGGCGCTGATCGAGCGCTATGGCGCTGACACTGCCCGCCTGTTCATGATGTTCGCTGCGCCGCCCGAGCAGTCGCTGGAGTGGTCCGACGCCGGGGTGGAGGGGGCCCACCGCTTCCTGCGCCGCCTGTGGAAGCGGGTGCAGACGCATCTGGACGCCGGCGAGGCGCCGGCGCTGGACCCGAAGGCGCTGAACGACAAGCAGACCGACCTGCGCCGGCAGACCCATGAGACCATTGCCGCCTGCACCGCCGACATCGGCGCGCGCTATACCTTCAATACCGCCATCGCCAAGGTGATGGAGCTGCTCAACGCCCTGCAGCGTTACGAGGAGGCCACACCCCAGGATCGGGCCGTGGTGCGCGAGGCCCTGGAGGCGGCGGTGCTCATCCTCTCGCCCATCGTGCCTCACATCTGCCACGTGCTGTGGCGGGAGCTGGGTCACGACGAGCCGGTGATCGACGCGCCTTGGCCGCAGGCCGACGAACAGGCCCTGCGCCGCGACACGGTGCAGTACGTGGTACAGGTCAATGGCAAGCTGCGGGCGCGGATCGACGTGCCGGCCGACGCCGACAAGGCCCAGGTGGAGGAGATCGCTCTGGCCGATGCCAACGTGCAGCGCTTCACCGAGGGCAAGACGATCGTCAAGATCATCGTGGTGCCGGGCAGGCTGGTCAATTTCGTGGTCAAATAGGGGCGTGAACCGGATACCGATTCTGCTGCTCGCCCTGTTCCTGGCCGCCTGTGGCTTCCACCTGCGCGGGGCGGTGTCTCTGCCGGCCGATCTGCGGGCCCTGGCGGTCACCGGCACGCCCGAAAACGGTCCCCTGTGGCGGGTGCTGCGCGACGCCCTGCCGCGCGCCGGCGGCCGCCTGACCGGCCCGGCCGCGGCCGACGCGGTGCTGGTGATCACGGCCGAGAACCTCAGCCGCCGGGTGCTGTCGGTAGACAGCCGGGGCCGCGCCCAGGAATACGAACTGCGCTACCTTCTCGCTTACCGGCTCGACAGCGCCGAGGGCAGGCCCCTGCTCGATGCCCGCCGGCTCACCGTGCTGCGCCAGTACCGCTTCGATCCGGACGCGGTGCTGGCCAAGGGCGAGGAGGAGCGGCGCCTGCAGGAAGAGATGCGTCGCGAGGCCGTGGGCCGCCTGCTGCGCCAGATCACCACCCGCCTCGCCGCCCCGGAGCCGGCCCGTGCGCCTGCGTCCTGAGCAGCTCGCCGCACGCCTGCGCGAAGGCCTGCTGCCGGTCTATCTGATCGCCGGCGACGAGCCCTTTCAGCTCGAGGAGGCCGCGGCCAGCGTGCGCGAGGCGGCGAAGGCCGCCGGGCACACCAGCCGCGAGGTGTTCTGGGCCGAGGCCGGCTTCGACTGGCCGCGCCTGGCCGGGGCCGCCGACAGTCTTTCCCTGTTCGCCGAGCGGCGCCTGGTGGAGTTGCGCCTGCCGTCGGGCAAGCCCGGGGCCGAGGGCGGCAAGGTGCTCGCGGCCTGGTGCGAGAATCCGCCCCCCGACACGGTGCTGCTGGTGATCGCCGGCAAGCTGGAGAAGGCCCAGCAGAGCAGCAGGTGGTTCAAGGCCATCGACGCGGCCGGTGCCGTGATCCAGGTGTGGCCGGTGGACGCGGCCGCCCTGCCGGCCTGGATCGCGCGGCGCATGCAGGCCAGGGACATGCAGCCCACCCCCGAGGCCGTGGCCCTGCTGGCCGAGCGGGTCGAGGGCAACCTGCTGGCCGCCGATCAGGAGCTGGAGAAGCTGCGCCTGCTCAGCGGCGGCGGCCCGGTGGACGCCGATCAGGTGGCCGCGGCGGTCTCCGACAGCGCCCGCTACGATGTCTTCGGCCTGGTGGATGCGGCCCTCGCCGGCGACGCGGCCCGCGCCGCGCGCATGCTCTTCGGCCTGCGCGGCGAGGGGGTGGTGGCCAACCTGGTGCTGTGGGCCCTCACCCGCGAGTTGCGCGCCCTGGCCGCCATGAGCCGCGCGCTGGCCGCGGGGCAGCCGCAGGCGGCGGTGTTCAAGGCCCACCGGGTGTGGGACAAGCGCAAGGGCCCCGTGCAGGCGGCCCTGCGGCGCCATCCGGCCCGCCGCTGGCAGGCCCTGCTGTGGCAGGCCGGCGAGCTGGAGCGGGTGGTCAAGGGCCAGGCGCCCGGCAGCCCGTGGGAGGAGTTGTTACAATTGACACTCAAGATCGCCGGGCGGCCCCTGTTCCGGGCCGCCGGATAACGAGGATAGCGCGATGGACGCCAACGTGGACGTGAAGACTTACATGCATCAGCTCGGCCGCCAGGCCCGGGCCGCCTCGCGGGTGCTGGCCCGCACCCCCACCGGACCCAAGAACGCGGCCCTGCGGGCCGCCGCCGACGCCCTGCTGATGGAACAGAGCGAGCTGCTTGCGGCCAACCGCCAGGATCTGGAGGCCGGTGCCGCCAAGGGGCTGGACGCGGCCCTGCTCGACCGCCTGGAACTCAACCCCGAGCGCATCGAGGCCATGGCCGAGGGCCTGCGCCAGATCGCCGCCCTGCCCGATCCGGTGGGCGAGATCAGCGACATGAAGTACCGCCCCTCCGGCATCCAGGTCGGGAAGATGCGCGTGCCGCTGGGGGTCATCGGCATCATCTACGAATCCCGCCCCAACGTCACCGCCGACGCGGCGGCCCTGTGTCTCAAGTCGGGCAACGCCGCCATCCTGCGCGGCGGCTCCGAGGCGGCCCGTTCCAACCAGGCCATCGCCGCCTGCATCCACGCGGGCCTGAAGAGCGCCGGCCTGCCGCTTGACTGCGTGCAGGTGGTGGAGACCACCGATCGCGCCGCGGTCGGCGAACTGGTGACCATGAGCGAATACGTGGACGTGATCGTGCCCCGCGGCGGCAAGGGCCTGATCGAGCGGATCAGCGCCGAGGCCCGGGTGCCGGTGATCAAGCACCTGCACGGGATCTGCCACGTCTACATCGACGACCAGGCCGATCGCGACAAGGCCATCGCCGTGGCCTTCAACGCCAAGACCCACCGCTACGGCGTGTGCAACGCCATGGAGACCCTGCTGGTGCACGAGGCCATCGCCGCCGACGTGCTGCCGGAACTGGGCCGCATGTACCTCGAGAAGGGCGTGGAATTGCGCGGCTGCGAGAAGACCCGGCAGATCCTCCCCGAAGCCGGGGCGGCCACCGACGAGGACTGGGACACCGAATACCTCGCCCCCATCCTGGCCATCCGCGTGGTGCCGGATCTCGACGCGGCCATGGAACACATCCACCGCCACGGCTCCGGCCACACCGAGGCCATCATGACCGAGAACCTGGCCCGCGCCCGCCGCTTCCTCGCCGAGGTGGATTCCAGCTCGGTGATGGTCAATGCCTCCACCCGCTTCGCCGACGGCTTCGAATACGGCCTCGGCGCCGAGATCGGCATCAGCACCGACAAGATCCACGTCCGCGGCCCCGTGGGCCTCGAAGGCCTTACCTCGCAGAAGTACGTGGTCATCGGTGACGGGCATGTGAGGAAGTGACGAGGGGATGGGATTCTGACTGCGTGGGTTGGAGAGAGTTTTCCTCAAAATCCTCTTCGGCGAGCCATCCGTGTAGGAGCGGCGCAAGCCGCGATGCAGTCGTAGGGAGTGGCTGGGAGCGAGTCGCTGGAAAAGAGGTTCTGTTTGTGTCCAGCCGCCAGCAACACGGCACCTGCTATTGCATGTTCGCGGCTTGCGCCGCTCCTACGTGGGGGTGTTCACCCTTCAGAAGAGGTTCGCCCATGTCGGTTTCAACCATGATTCCCGCTATCCGCCACCCGCTACCCGCTACCGGCCGAGCATGACCATGCTCGGCATCTTCGGCGGCACCTTCGATCCCGTCCATTTCGGTCATCTGCGCCCGGCGCTGGAGGCGCTGGAGGCCTTGGCGCTGGACGAGTTGCGCTTCGTGCCGGCGGCGCGGCCGAACCTGCGGGACGCGCCCATGGCCAGTCCCGAGCAGCGTCTGGCCATGCTGCGCCTGGCCGTGGCCGGTCAGCCGGGCTTCGCGGTGGACGCCCGGGAACTGGCGCGCCCCGGCGTGTCCTACATGGCCGACACCCTGGCCTCGTTGCGCGAGGAGATCGGCGAGCGGCCCCTGTGCCTGATCCTCGGCGCCGACGCCTTCGCCCGCCTGCACCGCTGGCACGCCTGGGAACGGATCCCCCGCCTGGCCCACGTCGTGGTCGCCCACCGCCCCGGCTGGGACGGCCAGGAACTCGCCGCCCCCCTCGAGGCCCTGCTGGCGGCGCGGGAATGCGCGCCCGACGCGCTGCGGCAGCGGCCGGCGGGGGGCGTCACGCGCCTTTCGGTCACCCCGCTCGACATCTCGGCCACCCGGATCCGCGAACTGCGCGGCCGGGGCCGGGAAATCCGCTATCTGCTGCCCGAAGCGGTGCGGCAATACATCCATGAACATCGGTTATATACTTGAAACAGGTAACGACATTGGAACGCGAAAAACTCAAGCAACTGGTGATCGATGCCCTCGAGGACATCAAGGGCGCGGACATCCGCGTGCTCGACGTGGAGGGCAAGTCCAGCGTCACCGACATCATGATCATCGCCTCGGGCAACACCGCCCGCCAGGTGAAGGCCCTGGCCGACAACGTGATCGAAAAGGCCAAGGAAGCCGGCGTCCGCCCCCTCGGCGTGGAAGGTGCCGAACACGGCGAATGGATCCTCGTGGATCTGGGCGACATCGTCGTGCACATCATGCAGCCGGCGGTGCGGGACTTCTACAACCTGGAAAAACTCTGGGGCGAGGAAAGCCCCGCCGCACGCGAGGTTTGAGCACGGTGGAAGTAACGCAGAGGACGCAGAGACGCAGAGAACGCAGAGAAGAACATGGGCAGCATGTTTTCGCTGGGTAGTCCGGGTGCAGGCGGAAAGGAGCGGAAACGGGCAGTTGGTGACCTCGCTGCCCGCAGACGACTAGGAAATTCATTCGCCGACAATCTCCGCGCCCTCTGCGTCTCTGCGTCCTCCGCGTTTTTTCCAGCCCTGCCCGAACGAAGCCCTCACCCCTTATGCGCATCCATCTGATCGCCGTCGGGAAGCGCATGCCGGGGTGGGTGGAGGCGGGGTTCGAGGAGTACCGCAAGCGCATGCCGCCCGAGTGCCGGCTGGAACTGGTGGAGATTGCCGCCGGGCAGCGGGGCAAGGGGGCGGATCTGGCGCGTCTGCAGCGGGAGGAGGGCGAGAAGATGCTCGCGGCCATCCCCCGTGGCGCCGAGGTGGTGGCGCTGGAGGCGGGCGGGAAGAGGGTGGACACGCCCGGCCTCGCCCGCTGGCTGGAAGGCTGGCTGGCCGGGGGGCACGACGTGGCCCTGCTGGTGGGCGGCCCCGAAGGCCTCGCCCCAGGCTGCCTGGCCCGCGCCGACCGCCGCTGGTCCCTCTCGCCGCTGACCTTCCCCCACCCCCTGGTGCGGATCCTGGTGGCGGAACAGCTTTACCGGGCCATGTCGATATTGAAGGGGCATCCATACCACAAGTGACGAGGGACGAGTGGCGAGGGACGAGGAAAGGCTTCGATGGCCGGATGGCCCGGACGGGATGAAACGGAATCCTGGAAGGTTGGTGTAAAGCCACGAGAGCAAATTGACAAAGCACGATGAATGACACCACCTCGTCCCTCGCCACTCGTCCCTCGTCCCTGTCGCCGGACCGCTTCGAACTGTACCTGGCTTCCGCTTCCCCCCGCCGCGCCGAACTGCTCGATCAGATCGGCGTGACCTTCCGGCGACTTGCCGTGGACGTGCCCGAGGTGCCCCGCCGCAACGAGCTGGCGGAGGTGTTCGTGCAGCGCCTGGCGCTGGACAAGGCGCGGGCCGGGTGGCGGACGCTTTCGGCGGACGATTCCCATCCGGTGCTGGGCGCGGACACGGCGGTGGTGATCGACGGGGAGATCCTCGGCAAGCCGCGGGACGAGGCGCATTTCCAGGCCATGTTCCGCCGCCTGTCGGGGCGCGAGCACGAGGTGCTGAGCGCCGTGGCGCTGATGACGGGCACCCGCAAGGCGGTGAAGATAAGCCGCAGCCGGGTGCGGTTCCGGCCCGTCGGCGAAGCCGAGATGGCCGCCTACTGGGCCTGCGGCGAGCCGGCCGACAAGGCCGGCGGCTATGCCATCCAGGGGCGTGGCGCGGCCTTCGTCGAGCACCTGGAAGGGAGTTATTCGGGCGTGATGGGCCTGCCCCTGTTCGAGACGGCGGAACTGCTGGGCCGGTTCGGCATCTCCCTGTGGTGAGTCTGCTATGGTTGCAATGAAATCGGGATTTTTCCGGAGCCGCATGGCATGAGCGAAGAGCTGTTGATCAACGTCACCCCCCAGGAGACGCGGGTGGCCTACGTGGAGAACGGCGTGTTGCAGGAGGTGCACATCGAGCGCGCCCGGCGCCGGGGGCTGGTGGGCAACGTGTACAAGGGGCGGGTGAGCCGGGTGCTGCCGGGAATGCAGGCCGCGTTTCTGGAAATCGGCCTGGAACGCACCGCCTTCCTGCATGCCAACGACATCGTGCAGAGCGCCGCCGATCGGGAAGCCAACGGCGCACAGCCGAACACCATCATGGAGCTGCTCAGCGAAGGGCAGGAGGTGCTGGTGCAGGTGGTCAAGGACCCCATGGGCAGCAAGGGCGCGCGGCTGACCACCCAGATTTCCATCCCCTCCCGCTATCTGGTCTACATGCCCGGGGCCGATCACATCGGCGTGTCGCAGAAGATCGAGGACGAGGACGAGCGCCAGCGCCTGAAGGCGATCATCGCCCGCCATGCCGGCGAGTTCGATCCGGGCGGCTACATTCTGCGCACGGTGGCCGAGGGCGTGAGCGAGGAGGCCCTGGTCAACGACATGCACTTCCTGCAACGCCTGTGGGAGAACATCCGCGAGCGCAGCCGCAGCGAACCGGCCGGGACGCTGATTCACGAGGATCTGCCCCTGGTGATGCGCACCATGCGCGATCTCTCCGGCACCGAGATCGAGAAGGTGCGCATCGATTCGCGGACCACCTACGAAAAGGTGCGCAAGTTCGCCGGCAAGTTCATCCCGCAACTGGCCGAGTGCATCGAATACTATCCGGGCGAGCGGCCCATCTTCGATCTCTACGGGGTGGAAGACGAAATCCGCCGTGCCCTGGAGCGCAAGGTGCAGCTCAAGTCCGGCGGCTATCTGATCATCGACCAGACCGAGGCGATGACCACCATCGACGTCAACACCGGCGCCTTCGTGGGACACCGCAATCTCGAGGAGACCATCTTCAAGACCAACCTCGAGGCCACCCAGGCCATCGCCCGGCAACTGCGCCTGCGCAACCTCGGCGGCATCATCATCATCGACTTCATCGACATGCAGGACGAGGATCACAAGCGCCAGGTGTTGCGCGCCCTGGAAAAGGCGCTGGAGCGGGATCACGCCCGCACCCACATCAGCGAGGTCTCGGCCCTGGGGCTGGTGCAGATGACCCGCAAGCGCACCCGCGAGAGCCTCGAGCACGTGCTGTGCGAAACCTGTCCGGTGTGCGGCGGGCGGGGCTCGCTGCTCACCGCCGAGACGGTCTGCTATGAAATCTTCCGCGAGATCATGCGCGAGGCGCGCCAGTTCGATGCCCAGCAGTTCCTGGTGCTGGCCGCCCAGCCGGTGGTGGACATGCTGCTGGACGAGGAATCCACTTCCGTGGCGGAGCTGGAGGATTTCATCGGCAAGCCGATCCGCTTCCAGGTGGAAGCGGAGTACACTCAGGAGCAGTTCGACGTGGTGCTGATGTAGGCGCCCCCCGCAAGACGGCTGCCCCATGAAACACCGCCCCGCCAAAGCCCATCGCCTCCGGCGCTTTCTGCTCTATGGCGTGACCGCCGTGGTGGTCACCGCCGCCGTGCTGCTGTCGCTGGCGCGGCTGTTTATCTCCGACGTGCACACCTACCGCTACGACGTGGAGCAGATCGCCAGCGCCTTCCTCGGCCATCCGGTGCGCATCGATTCGCTGGACGCCCGTTTCGAGGGGCTTACGCCCACCCTGGTCTTCCGGGGGGTGCGGATGCTCGACAAGCGTGGTCAGCGCGAACTGGCGGGGTTTCGCGAGGCGCGCCTGAGCATCGCCGTGTGGGATTCGCTGATGGCCGAGCGGGTGGTGCCGGCGCGCTTCGTCATCGAAGGCATCGATCTGGTGGTAACTCGGCAGAAGGACGGCAGCATCCGCCTGCAGGGCATCGACCTGAAGACCCTCAAGCCCCGCCGCGTGGATCCGGAAGCGGCCGCCGAACTGGGCGAATGGCTGTTCCGGCGCTCGAAGCTGGCCATCCGCAACAGCAGCATCGTCTGGCAGGACTACCGCAGGGGCGGCGCGCGCCGCCACTTCCGCAACGTGGACGTGGAACTCATCAATCAGGGCGATCGGCATCACCTGCGCGCCGAGGTGTCGCTGCCGAAGCTTTTGGGGCACCGTTTCGTGTTCGCCCTCTCGGTGCGGGGCGACATGCGCCTGCCTTCCACCTGGGTGGGCCGCATGTATCTGGAGGGGCGGGGCATCAACCTGCCCGAATGGGGTGACTTCCTGCAACTGGAGAAGGCCAGCCTGCGCCGGGGCGCGGCCGACGTGCGGGTCTGGACCGCCTTCGACCGGGGCCGGCTGCGGCGCCTGAGCGGGGATCTCACCCTGGCCGGCCTGCTCCTGGAAGGGGATTTCCTGCGCGCCCCGCTGGTGGTGGATCTGATCGGCGGTCTGTTCGACTGGCGCGCCCGGGAAGCGGGCTGGGATCTGGCCGTGGACCGGCTGCGCTTCATCAGCGGCCGCTCCGTGTGGCCGGCCAGCCGCCTGAGCCTGCGTCAGCGGCAGCCGCGGGGCGCTTCGCGGGGCACCCTTTCTCTCGTTGCCGAATACCTGCGTCTGGAAGATCTGGCGGCCCTGCTGATCCAGACCCGCCTGCTGCCGGCGTCGCTGCATGCGTGGATGGCGAAGGCCGCGCCTTCCGGGGACGTTCGCGATCTGGCGTTGCGCCTGCCATGGCCGCGCTGGAAACCGGGGGATCCCCTGTGGGTGCAGGCCCGCCTCGATCAGCTGGCCATGGCGCCCGACGGCCGGATCCCCGGCCTGGCAGGCTTCTCCGGCCAGCTGTGGAGCGATGCCGAGCACGGCTATCTGCGGATCGACGGGCGCCAGATGCGCCTGCGTCTGCCCCGCCTGTTTCGCGCGCCGCTGACGCTGAGCCGCGCCGAGGGCCGGATCCGCTGGCGGCGCCTGGACGAGGCCCGCTGGCAGGTGGACGCCCCCCGCCTGCTCGTCGATACGCCCGACATCCAGACCCGCAGCCGGTTCCTGCTCCAGCTCGAGGCAGGCAACAGGCCCTGGCTGGATCTGCAGACCCGCTTCGCCGATGGCGACGGCAGCCAGGTGTCCACCTACCTGCCGGTGGGCATCATGAAGCCCCGCCTGATCCGCTGGCTCGACGAGAGCCTTCGCCAGGGCCGCGTGCGCGCCGGTGGCGCGGTGGTGCGCGGCCGGCTCGGCCGTTTCCGCGATCTGCTGCGCGACGGACAGTTCCGGGTGGATTTCGATGTGGAGGATCTGACCCTGCGCTATGCCGAGGGCTGGCCGGCGCTCACCGGCGCCCGGGCCGCGGCCCGCTTCACCCGCCAGGGGATCGGCATCGACGTGCAGTCGGCCCGGATCTTCCAGAGCCGGGTGGGACCGGCGCAGGTGCGCATCCCCCGTTATCACCAGCCGGTGCTGAAGGTGGCGGGCCGCCTGCAGGGGCCCTTTGCCGACGTGGCCCGCTTCATGGCGGAGAGTCCCCTGGGCGGCGAGGCGACGCCGGTGCTGCGGGAGATGCGCATCAGCGGGAACTACCGCGGCCGCCTGAATCTGGATTTGCCCCTGATTCCCGAACGCATGCAACGCGACGGCGACTGGCAGGGTGAGCTGCAGCTCGAGAACGTGGCCATCGGCATGTACGACGGCAAGGTGGACGTGAGCGGCCTGCAGGGCCAGCTCCGGTTCGACCGCAACGGCGAAACGGCGCGGGATCTGCGCGGCCGGATCTTCGGCAGTCCGGCAGTGTTCGACGTCTTCAGCCGCCCCCTGGACGGCGGCCGGCAGACCAGCATCGTGGCCCGCGCCGAACTCGACAGCGCCACGCTGCTCGAACGGCTCGACCTGCGCCCGGACGGCCGGGTGCAGGGCCGCTCCGCCTGGCAGGGCGTGTTCCGTTTCGGCCGCGATGCCGAGGGCCGGCCACTGCCACCGGTGCTGCAGGTGACCTCCGATCTGGTCGGCGTGGCGCTGCGCCTGCCCTCGCCGCTGGCCAAGCCCGCCGGCGAATCCCGGCAGCTGGGCGCGGAACTGACCTTCGCCAGGGGGCATCGCGTGGACGTGGCCTTCCGCTATGCCGACGTGCTCAACGGGGTGGTGCGCAACGGCCCGCAGGGCATCGAGCGGGCCGCCCTGCACTTCGGCCCGCCCCGCGAGGTGGCCATGCCGCCGTCGCCGAAGATCGTGCTCTCGGGCCGCCTGCGGGGCGTGCGGCTGCCCGAGTGGACCGCGGCCTGGAACGACCTGGTTCCCCCCGGCAGGCCGGGGGCGGCGCCGCTGTCCTGGCAACTGGATCTCCAGGCCCTGGAACTGCTGGCCATGGACGCTGCCGCCGCCGGCGAACCGCCGGCGCCGGAGCGCTTCCCCCCCGTGGAAGGCACCATCCGCCAGTTTCGCTATGGCGGCAAGGATCTGGGCGTGGTCGCCCTGCGCAGCCAGCCCGTGCGCCGCGGCCTGCGCATCGACTGGCTGGACATCAACGGCCCGTCCCTGCAGGTGCATCTGGCCGGCACCTGGAAACGGACCCTGCTGGGCCACCGTTCACGCATCGAACTGACCGTGAGCAGCGCCAACCTGGGCCAGGCGCTGGCCAGGCTGAAGGCGCCCCGGGTGATCGAGGACGGCATCCTGCATCTGAACGCCCGGCTGCAGTGGCCGGGGGCGTTGTACCAGCCGGACCCGGCCACCCTCGACGGCAGACTGCGCCTGAAACTCACCAACGGCAGTTTCACCAGCATCGACCCGGGCCCGGCCCGGCTCCTCGGCCTGCTGAACCTGTCCATGATCCCGCGCCTGCTGGGCGGCGACACCCGCAAGGGCTTCAACTTCGACGACGTGGATGGCCGCTTCGACCTGAACGAGGGCGACATGCGCATCGCGGAGCTGACCATTCGCGGCCCGCTGGCGCAGATCGAGGTCCAGGGCCACGTGCAGCTGGCCGACGGCCGGATCGATCAGCGGGTGACGGTCATTCCCAACGTGGGCGGCAGCCTGCCGGTGGCCACCGGTCTGGCCTTCGGCCTGCAGGTGGGCGCGCTGGTGGCGCTGCTGGATCAGCTTGTCGGCAAGGAGCTGAACAAGGCCGGCGCCCGCGAGTACCGCGTCACCGGCACGCTCGACAAGCCCATCGTCACCCGCCTCGACAAGCCCGCTTCGCCGGCCGTGGAGGAAGACGAAGAGGGCTGACGGGCATGGCCGGGCCGGATGGCGCCATGGTATCCTGTAGGCATGATCATTCGCCTTTCCTCATTCCTTCTGCTGTTGATGGCGGCTCCCGCCCAGGCAGCGGAAAACGCCGTCTTCGCCCTGCAATACGATGTCTGGTCCGTCCCCCGCCGCGCCGAGACCCTGATCGCCATGCCGGCCCTGCGCGGCGCCGTGCAGGCCCTGGGTGAGGCGCCCGAGGGCCGCCTGATCCTGCGCTATCCCGGCGGCGACGCCGGCACCCTGTGGGTCAACGAGCTGGAGAGCTGGCTGGTGGCCCTGGGCGTGCCCCGCGCGCGGATCGAAAAGGCGCCGGGCAGCCCCGATCCGCGGCGCATCGAACTCGAGATCCGTCGTCCGCTCCGGCTGGAAGCAGGCGCATGAACCGCGTCGCCGCCATTCAGATGGCCTCCGGGCCGAACCTGCATGCCAACCTCACCGAAGCCGGCCGCCTGATCAGCCGGGCGGTGGACGCCGGCGCCGGTCTCGTGGTGCTGCCGGAGAACTTCGCCTTCATGGGCATGCGCGAGGAAGACAAGCTGCCCCTGCGCGAGACCGAGGGCGAAGGCCCCATCCAGCAGTTTCTCGCCGAGCAGGCCGACAAGCATCGCATCTGGCTGGTGGGCGGCACCATTCCGCTGGCCGGCAACGATCCCGGCCGGATCCGCTCCGCCTGCCTGGTCTTCGACGACCAGGGCCGGCAGCGGGCGCGCTACGACAAGATCCACCTGTTCGACGTGCAACTGCCCGACAACGCCGAAACCTACGAGGAATCCCTGACCATCGAGCCGGGCGAACGGGTCACCGTGGTCGACACGCCCTTCGGCCGGCTGGGCCTGGCCATCTGCTACGATCTGCGCTTTCCCGAGCTGTTCCGGCGCATGGTCAACGAGGGGGTGGAGCTGTTCGCCGTGCCCTCGGCCTTCACCGCCATCACCGGCCGGGCCCACTGGGAGATCCTGGTCCGGGCCCGCGCCATCGAAAACCTCAGCTACGTGATCGCCGCCGCCCAGGGCGGTTACCACGTCAACGGCCGCGAGACTCACGGCGACAGCCTGATCGTCGATCCCTGGGGCAACGTGCTCGACCGCCTGCCGCGCGGCTCGGGCTTCGTGATTGCGGAGATCGATCCGGACAAGGTGCGCAGCACGCGCCGCCACTTCCCGGCCCTGGAACACCGCAAGATCCCCTGCGAGATCGCCCAATGAGCGAACAGCCCCTCGAGATGGCGGTGCAGACCCTGCTCGCCCCTGGCGAGCTGGACGAGGCGGCGCTGCAGCAGGTGCTCGGCCGGCTGCTCGACCGGCAGGTGGACTACGCCGATCTCTATTTCCAGTTCAACCGCCACGAATCCTGGATGCTCGAGGACGGTATCGTGCGCGAGGGCCATCACGGCATCGACGAAGGCGTGGGCGTGCGCGCGATCTCGGGCGAGAAGACCGGTTTCGCCTATTCGGACGAGATCGCCCTGCCGGCCCTGCGCGAGGCGGCCGGGGCGGCGCGGGCCATCGCCCGCAGCGGCGGCAGCGGCCGGGTGCAGGCCTGGCGGCGGCCGCAGGGGCACCGGCTCTATGCGCCGCTCGATCCCGTCGATTCGCTGGATGCCGATGACAAGATCACCCTGCTGCGGCGGCTCGACGAGGAAGCGCGCCGCCTCGATCCGCGCGTGAAGCAGGTGGTCGTCTCCCTGGCCGGGGTGCACGAGGTGATCCTCGTGGCCGCCTCCGACGGCACCTTCGCCGCCGACGTGCGGCCCCTGGTGCGCCTCAACGTGTCGGTGATCGCCGAGGACGGCGAACGCCGCGAGCAGGGCAGCGCCGGCGGCGGCGGGCGGGTGGACTACCGCCATTTCCTCGACGGGGATCGCGGCCTGGAATTCGCCCGCGAAGCGGTGCGCCAGGCCCTGGTCAACCTCGAGTCGGTGCCGGCCCCGGCCGGCCCCATGCCGGTGGTGCTCGGCCCCGGCTGGCCCGGCGTGCTGCTCCACGAGGCGGTGGGCCATGGTCTGGAAGGCGACTTCAACCGCAAGGGCAGCTCGGCCTTCGCCGGGCGGATCGGCGAGCAGGTGGCCTCGCCCCTGTGCACGGTGGTGGACGACGGCACCCTCGAACAGCGCCGCGGCTCCCTCAACATCGACGACGAGGGCACCCCTACCGGCCGCACCGTGCTGATCGAGAACGGCATCCTCAAGGGCTACATGCAGGACAAGCTCAACGCCCGCCTGATGGGCATGGCCTCTACCGGCAACGGCCGGCGCGAGTCCTACGCCCACCTGCCCATGCCGCGCATGACCAACACCTTCATGCTCGCCGGCGAGCACGATCCGGCCGAAATCATCGCCTCGGTGGACAAGGGCCTGTATGCCGTCAACTTCGGCGGCGGCCAGGTGGACATCACCTCGGGCAAGTTCGTCTTCTCCACCTCCGAGGCGTATCTGATCGAAAACGGCAAGGTGACCCGCCCGGTCAAGGGCGCCACCCTGATCGGCAACGGCCCCGAAGTGCTCACCCGGGTCTCCATGGTCGGCAACGATCTGGCCCTGGACCGCGGCGTCGGCGTGTGCGGCAAGGAAGGCCAGAGCGTCCCCGTCGGCGTCGGCCAGCCCACCCTCAAGGTGGACACCCTCACCGTCGGCGGAACGGGGTAATGCCCGGCGCAAACCGCGATGCCCGGATGAGGGGCTGTATTTTCAACGCAAAGGACGCGAAGGACGCAAAGGGATTGAGGGTGTAGGAGCGGCGCAAGCCGCGATGAGTTGCGTTTTCGCGGCTCGCGCCGCTCCTACAAAAAATCGTGTCAAAACAATTTTGAGACATTTAATAACAGGCTGCCGAAAAGTTTCGTTTTTCAACAGCCCGTTAAATGAGACGTCGCTGTAGGCCGGCTCAAGCGAAGCGGATCCGGCAAACCCGGGTAGCTGATTGTCGCATGCGAAAATGCCTGCTTCGCTGCGCCTGAATCGCCCTACGGTTCCTCCATGAAGGAGCGCAGATAACGGAACAGCTCGCGCGCCTTCTTCGGCGCCTGCTGCCGTTGCCGTTCCTTCAGCGCGGCGCGCACGAGCTGGCGCAGGTGCTGGCGGTCGGTGGCGGGGTGTTCGGCCAGCCAGTCGCCGAGGGCCGCGTCGCCTTCCTCGAGCAGGCGGTCGCGCCAGCGTTCGACGCGATGCAGGCGCCGGGTCTCGGCTTCGCCGGGCGCCACGACCCGTTCCCAGGCCGCCTGCACTTGGGCCGGATCGTCGAGCTGGCGCATGAGCTTGCCGATGTACTGCATCTGGCGCTTGCGGGCGCCGCGCTGGTGCAGGCGGCGGGCCGCCTCGATGGCCGCACGCAGATCGTCCGGCAGGGGGATGCGCGCCAGCTGGCTGGGGGTGAGCGCCACCAGGTTTTCCCCCAGCGCCTGCAGGGCGTGGGCCTCGCGCTTGCGCTGGCTCTTGCTGGGCGGCCGTTCGTCGAACAAATCGTCTTCGTGCATGGGGCTCATTATGCCACCGGCGCGGAGACGAACCCACAGTCACAGACAGGAAGCAGCGAATCATCATGACCAGCAAGACACCCGCCCTGGATCCGGACAAACACGGTTTCGATGTGGATCGCAGCCTCGAGGTGGTGGAAACCATGTTGCGCGAGGCAAAGGCGCTCGGGGCCACGGCCGCCGAGGCCGGCGTGAGCATGGAAGCCGGGCTCTCGGTGAACGTGCGCCTCGGCGAGGTGGACACCCTGGAGCACAACCGCGACAAGGGACTGGGCATCACCGTCTACTTCGGGCATCGAAAGGGCTCGGCCAGCACCAGTGACTTCGGCGCAAAGGCCATTCGGGAAACGGTCCGGGCGGCCTGCGACATCGCCCGCTACACCGAAGAGGATGCCTGCGCCGGGCTCGCGGATCCCGAGCGGCTGGCCAGCGACATTCCCGATCTCGATCTCTACCATCCCTGGGGGATCGACGCGGAGCGGGCCATCGCCATCGCCCGCGCGTGCGAGGCCGCGGGGCGCGAAAGCGATGCGCGGATCCGCAATTCGGAAGGCGCGGCCCTCTCGAGCCACGACGGCCTGCGGGTCTATGGCAACAGCCACGGCTTCCGCGGGCACTATTTCAGTTCCCGCCACAGCCTGAGCTGCACCCTGATCGGCGAGGACGACAGCGGCATGCAGCGGGACTACTGGTACACGGTGGCCCGCCATCCCGACGATCTCGAGGATCCGGAATCGGTCGGCCGCGAGGCGGCCCGCCGCGCCGTGGCCCGCCTGGGCGCCCGGCGCCTGGCGACCTGTCAGGTGCCGGTGATCTTCCGCGCCGACGTGGCCCGCGGCCTGCTCGGCCACTTCGTGCGCGCCATCTCCGGCGGCAATCTCTACCGCAAGGCCTCCTTCCTGCTCGACCGCCTGGGGCAGCCGATCTTCCCCGCCAGCGTGCGCATCGACGAACGGCCTCACCTGCGGCGCGGTCTGGGCAGCGCGCCCTTCGACAACGAAGGCGTGGCCACCCACGCCCGGGACCTCGTGCAGGAAGGCGTGCTCAAGGGCTACGCCCTCGACAGCTACGCCGCCTGCCGGCTGGGCATGACCACCACCGGCAACGCCGGCGGGGTGCACAACCTGTTCATCTCCCACGACGAAGTGAGCTTCGAGGATCTCTGCCGGCACATGGGCACCGGCCTGATCGTCACCGAGGTGATGGGCCAGGGCGTGAACATCGTCACCGGCGACTACTCCCGCGGCGCCAGCGGCTTCTGGGTGGAGAACGGCGAGATCCGGTACCCGGTGGAGGAATTCACCCTGGCCAGCACCCTGCCCGACATGTTCCGCGGCATCCAGGCCATCGCCGACGACCTCGACTGCCGCGCCAGCCTCGTGACCGGCTCCTGGCTCATCGATCAGATGACGGTGGCGTCGGAGTAGGGGCTTCGGGGAGGTGGGAGTGTAATGAACGCAGAGGGCGCAGAGACGCAGAGGACGCGGAGATCTGAAACAGATGTAGGCCGGCTCAAGCGCAGCGGAGCCGGCAGAAACGATGGCATCCTTTGAAACGGCGGCTCCGCTGCGCTTGAGCCGCCCTACGATGGAGTTGCGCCAAAATAATATTTTTTCTCCGCGTCCTCTGCGTCTCTGCGCCCTCTGCGTTTCTTCCACCGCAGCTAATTGATCAGGAAGATCGACGCCAGGCCGAGGAAGGTGAAGAAGCCGACCACGTCGGTGATGGTGGTCAGGACCACGCCGCCGCCGAGGGCGGGGTCGGCGCCGAAGCGGCGCAGGATCAGGGGGACGAGGGCGCCGGCGATGGCGGCGATCAGCAGGTTGATGAGGATCGCTGCGGCGATCACGAGGCCCAGGGTGTCGTTACCGAACCACAGCCAGGCGATGGCGCCGAGCACGATGGCCCAGATCACGCCGTTCCACAGGCTCACCAGCAGTTCCTTGATCAGCAGCCGCTTGGCGTTGGTACCGCTGATCTGGCCGAGGGCGATGCCGCGGATCACCAGGGTGAGGGTCTGGCTGCCGGCGATGCCGCCCATGGAGGCGACGATGGGCATCAGCACCGCCAGGGCCACCACCTGCTGAATGGTGGCCTCGAACAGGCCGATCACCCAGGCGGCGAGCAGGGCGGTGAGCAGGTTGATGCCCAGCCACACGGCGCGCCGGCGGGCGCTCACCGGCACCGGCGCAAACATGTCCTCGTCCTCGTGCAGGCCGGCCATGCTCATGAGATCGTGCTCGGCGTCGTCGCGGATCACGTCCACCACGTCGTCGATGGTGATCCGGCCGAGCAGCACGTTGTGCTCGTCCACCACCGGGGCGGAGATGAGATCCCGCTGTTCGAAGCGGTTGGCCACCTCGCGCGCCGGCATGTTCACCGGAATGGCTTCCTCGTCCTCGATCATCACGTCCCTGACCTTGAGGGAGGGATCCGAGGTGAGCAGGGTGGACAGCGGCAGCAGGCCCAGGTAGTGGCCTTCGCGATCCACCACGTAGAGGTTGTCGGTGCCCTCGGGGATCTCGCCGCGCCGGCGCAGGTAGCGCAGCACCACGTCCAGGGTCAGATCGGCCCGCACCACGACCGTGTCGAGGTTCATCAGGCCGCCGGCGGTGTCCTCGTCGTAGGAGAGCACCGAGCGCAGGCGTTCCCGATCCTGCTGCTCCATGGTCAGCAGCAGTTCCTGGATCACGTCCTGGGGCATCTCCGGGAGGATGTCCGCCAGATCGTCGGTTTCCAGACCTTCGGTGGCGGCGACCAGATCCTCCGGCGCCATCTGTTCGATCAGCGAGGCCCGCACTTCCTCGTTGAGGTTGGCGAGGATCTCCCCTTCCGCGTCGTCGGGAACCTGTTGCCAGACGGCCTGGCGCTGATCGGGGGGCAGGGATTCGAGGAGGTGGGCGATTTCCGCCGGATGCATCTCGGCGAGCTGGACGGCGATCTGCGCCGTGTCGCCCTCCCGGAGCCACTGGGTGATGAGCTCGAGGCGATCCGGTTGTTCTTCTTGGGGTGCTGCGCTCATCTCGGGATCCTCTCCGGGTGCGCGCAGTGTAACAGGGGGCGGTGACAAATGGGAGCGCGAGCCGCGGCTTACGCTTCCTCGTCGAAGCGGTTGGCGATGAGTTCCGTCAGGCGGGCGATGGCCTCGTCCTCATCGGGGCCTTCGGCCACCAGTTCCAGGCGGGTGCCCTTCGCGGCGGCCAGCATCATCACGCCCATGATGCTCTTGCCGTTGACCTCGGTCTCGTCGCGCCGCAGCAGGATGTCGGCGGCAAAGCCGCTGGCCACGGTGACGAAACGCGCCGCGGCCCGGGCATGCAGGCCGAGCTTGTTGACGATTTCCACTTCGCGGCGAATCATCGTGGCGCGCCCTCGCCGGCCTTGCAGCAGCACAGCACGCCGTCCTGGCCGCCGGAGACGGCCTTGTGCACCAGGGCCGGCAGATCCAGTTCCGGGTAGTTGAGCACCCGCACCAGCATCGGCAGGTTGGTGCCGGCCACCACCGCCACGCGCGGATCGTGGCGTCCCAGCCGGCAGGCGATGTTGCTGGGGGTGGCGCCGTAGAGATCGGTGAGCACCAGCACGCCGTCGCCCTGATCCAGCTCGCTCACGTGGCGCCGGGCCTCGGCTTCCACGGCGTCGGTGTCGCTGGCCATGGGCACGCTCAGGGTGCGGGTCTGCAGGGGGCAGGTGCCGAGCACGGCGATGGCCGTGTCCAGCAGGCTCTGGCCGATCTCGCCGTGGGTGATGATCAGCAGTCCGACCCTCATGACAGCTCCCGGTGCCGGCTCAGCACGCCATCGCGCTGCCGGCGAAAATGTTCGCTCAGGCGCTCCACCAGGTACACGGAGCGGTGCTGACCGCCGGTGCAACCCACGGCCACGGTCATGTAGCTGCGGTTGTCGGCCTCGAAGCGGGGGATCCAGGTGGCCAGGAAGTCGCGGATGTCCTCGTACATCCGTTCCACTTCCGGATGGGCCTCGAGATACTCGGCGACGGCGCGATCCCGGCCGGTGAGGGGGCGCAGCTCGGGCATCCAGTGGGGGTTGGGAATGCAGCGCACGTCGAACACGAAGTCGGCGTCCACCGGCACGCCGTGCTTGAAGCCGAAGGATTCGAACAGCAGCGAGAGCTGGCCGTCGGCGGCGCCGGCCACCCGCTGGCGGATCAGATCCCGCAACTGGTGGACGTTGGTCTGGGTGGTGTCGATGTGCAGGCGGGCCTCGCCCGCCACCGGCTCGAGCAGGCGGCGTTCCTGGACGATGGCCTCGGCCAGCGGCGTTTCGCCGGAACTCAGGGGATGGCGGCGGCGGGTTTCGCTGAAGCGCTTGAGCAGGGTGGCGTCCTCGGCTTCGAGGAACAGCACGTCGGTGGTGACGCCGCGCTCGCGCAGGCCGGCGAGGATGGCGGGAAAGCGCTGCAGATCGTCGATCAGATTGCGGGCGTCGATGCCCACCGCGACCGGTTCGCTCTGGCCCGGCCGCTGGCGGAGCTGGTCGGCCAGGCTCGGCAGCATGCCCACCGGCAGGTTGTCGATGCAGTAATAGCCCAGATCCTCCAGCACATGGAGGGCGATGCTCTTGCCGGAGCCGGACAGGCCGCTGACGATGACGAGTTTCATGGCTCCGCTTTGTGCATGGCCTGGCGTTGTCGCTGCATGAAGTCCTCGGCCGCATTGTACCCGCTCAGGCGCAGCACGTGGTTGCGCACGGCCGCTTCGATGAGCACGCTCAGATCCCGGCCGGGGGCCAGCACCAGGCACACTTCCGGGATCGGCACGCCCAGCACCTCGCGGTGGCGGTCGTGCTGGCCGAGGCGCTCGTCGGGTGAGGCGGCCGGCTGGTCTTCCGGCTGCAGATCGATGATCAGGTGCAGGCGCTTGTGTTCGAGCACCGCGTGGTTGCCGTACATGGCGCGCACGTTGAGGATGCCGAGCCCGCGCACCTCGATGAAGTCGGCCAGCAGGGGTGGGCAGTGGCCGTGCACCGCGTCGGGGCCGGTGCGGCGGAATTCGGGCGCGTCGTCGGCCACCAGGCGGTGGCCGCGGCCCAGCAGTTCCAGCGCCAGTTCGCTCTTGCCCACGCCGCTGGGGCCGGTGAGCAGCACGCCCAGGCCCATCACTTCCATGAACACGCCATGCAGGATCTGCCGGGCGGCGAGGCGGCGGGTGAGGGCATAGCGCAGGGTGTCGACGAGGTGGCCGGCGGGACGGGGCGAGGTGAGGACGGGGATGCCGGCCGCGCCGGCCCGGTCCCGCAGGTCGGGCGGCACCGGCAGGGCGTCGCTCACGATCAGGATTTCGGTGGGGGGCTGGAGGATCCGCGCGATGGCGTCGTGCCGCGAGTTGGCGCCGAGCTGGTCCAGATAGGCCAGTTCGGTCTGGCCGAGCACCTGGATGGGGTTCGGCCGCACCGGGTTGAGATAGCCCACGGCGTTGCCGCCGGCCTCGCGCAGGCGGGATTCGTCCAGGGCCCGATCCCGGGCGGCGGGCGCCGCCTGCCAGGCCAGGTCCAGGCTCGCCTGCAGGGGGTCGAGAAGTTGCCGGGCGGTCAGCGCCACGGGGCCGGCGTCAGGCCGCGGGTTGCCATTGCCGCAGCAGGTTCAGGATCTCGGCCGGGCTGCGGCAGGCCCGCAGCCGCTGGCGGAATTCGCTCTCCTGGAACAGGCTGGCGAGCATGGCCAGGATGCGCAGGTGATCCTCGGTGGCCTGCTCCGGCACGATGAGGGCGAACAGCAGATCCACCGGCTGATCGTCGATGGCATCGAAGTCCACGCCCTGGCGCAGGTGGATCAGGGCGGCGGTGGTGTGGTCGGTGTTCTTGAGCCGGCCGTGGGGAATGGCCACGCCGCTGCCGATCCCAGTGCCGCCCAGGCGCTCCCGGGAGAGCAGGGCGTCGAAGATGTCTTCGGCGCTGCCGGGCTGATCGTGGGCGATCAGTTCGCTGAGCGCTTCCAGGGCGCGCTTCTTGCTGTGCGCGTTCACATCGATGGCGATGCGATCGGGCGAGAGGAGATCGGTCAGTTGCATGGCGGCGGTTCAGGCTTCCCCGGAGATGTCCTGCTGCTTGCGTTCGGCTCCTTCGCTGCGGCGGTGATCGGTGAGCTTTTCCTTGTGCTTGCGGATCTGGCGGTCCAGCTTGTCGGCCAGTTCGTCGATGGCCGCGTAGAGGTTGCCGTTCTCGGCTTCGGCGAACAGATCCTTGCCGCTGACGTGCACCGTGGCTTCGGCCTTCTGACGTTCCTTCTCCACGCTGAGGATCACATGGGCGTTGGTGACATGGTCGAAGTGGCGTTCCAGCCGGGCCAGCTTGCTGGTGACGTAGTCGTGCATGGCGTCGGTGATTTCCACGTGGTGACCGGTGACGTTCAGTTGCATGGCGGGCTCCTTGTTGTTCAGGCCAGACGTTTGCGTTCGTTGGAGGGAGGGATGTTCATGGCTTCGCGGTACTTGGCCACCGTGCGGCGGGCCACGTTGATGCCCTGCTCGGCGAGGATGCCGGCCAGCTTGCTGTCGCTGAGGGGCTTTTTCGGATCCTCCTCGGCGATCAGCTTGCGGATCCGCGCGCGGATCGCGGTGGCCGAGCATTCGCCGCCATCGGCGGTGGAGACGTGGCTGGAGAAGAAGTACTTGAGTTCGAAGATGCCGCGGGGCGTGTGCATGTACTTCTTGTTGGTGACCCGCGAGATGGTCGATTCATGCATGTCCACCGCTTCGGCGATGTCGTGCAGCACCAGGGCCTGCATGGCTTCCTCGCCGTGTTCGAGGAAGCCGGTCTGGCGCTCGACGATGGCGGTGGCGACCTTGAGCAGGGTCTCGTTGCGACTCATCAGGCTCTTGATGAACCAGCGGGCTTCCTGGAGCTGGTTCTTGATGTAGGTGTTGTCTTCGGGGTTGCGCACTTCCCGGGCCAGGCTGGCGTAGGTGGGGTTGACCCGCAGGCGGGGCGCGGCGTCGGGATTGAGTTCCACCTTCCAGCGGTCGCCCACCTTGGTGACGATCACGTCGGGCACGATGTATTCGGGCTGCTGATCGGTGATCTGGCTGCCGGGCCGCGGATTGAGCGACTGGATGAGCTGCAGCACTTCCTTGAGCGTGTCCTCGTCGAGTTTCATGCGCCGCATGATCTGGGCATAGTCGCGCGCGGCGAGGCGCTCGAAGTGCTGCTCCACCAGGGCCATGGCCTGGGCCAGGCGGGGATGGTCGATGGGATACTGGCGCAGTTGCAGGAGCAGGCTTTCGCGCAGATCCCGGGCGGCGATGCCGGGCGGGTCGAAGTTCTGGATGCGGTGCAGTACCGCCTCGATTTCCTCCGGCGCCAGTTCCTGTTCGCCGGCCAGGGCTTCGTGGATCTCCTCGACGCTCAGGGTCAGGAAGCCGTCGTCGCCGATGGCGTCGATGATGAACTCGGCGATGGCCCGATCCGTGGGGCTGAAGGGGGTGAGATCCATCTGCCAGGTGAGGTGTTCGTGCAGGCTGGTGCCGCCGGGGCGGCTGTTGTATTCGATCTCGCGCGGGTCGAAGTCGCTGGCGGGGGCGCTGCCCGGGCCCACCGGGGCCAGGCTGTCGTAGATGTCGTCCCAGTTGGAGTCGACCGGCAGATCCTCGGGGATGTCGCTGGCGCCGTCGGCGGGCGTCTCGCTCAGGGCTTCCTCGGTGGCCTCGACGGGCTCGCCCGGCGCGGCCTCGGCCTCGGGACCGGCATCGCCGTCCTCGTCCATCTCCAGCAGGGGGTTGGCGTCGAGGGCCTCCTGGATCTCGGTCTGCAATTCCAGCGAGGATAGCTGCAGGAGCCGGATGGCTTGCTGCAACTGGGGGGTCATGGTCAGGTGCTGACCGAGACGGAGTTGTAGGGTCTGTTTCATCGATCCGGTTCGGGGGTACCACGGGCCGGCGGCTTTCGCGGCGGCAGAATCAATTCTAGCCCGGATATTGCACCAAGTCGAGGACGGGCGGACGAACAAGTCTTTGAGTGATAAAGATTTGTTGATGCCTTGAGACGATTTCTCCAAGGTCATTCTTTCCGCCCGTCCTCTGTGCCGGCCCTTGCGGCTTTTCGCTCGCGCTCGCTTGCGCTTCACGAAAGACGTAGCGTTGGCTACGCCTTTCGCTCCAGCGCGGCGCGAGCGCGGCTGCAAAGACCGCAATCATCCGGCACCTTGGTGCAATATCCGGGCTCGCCTATTTCTTGCATGAAAGCAGGGCGAGGGCAGAGGGGTTGCGTTTCACAACCGGAACTGTTCGCCCAGGTAGACCTTGCGCACCTGGGGATCGGCCAGCAGGCTGTCGGGGTCGCCCTGGGCGATGACACGCCCGGCGTTCATGATGTAGGCCCGTTCGCAGATCCCCAGGGTTTCGCGCACGTTGTGATCGGTGATCAGCACGCCGATGTCCCGCGCCTTGAGGTGGCGGATGATGGCCTGGATGTCGAGCACCGAGATGGGATCGACGCCGGCGAAGGGTTCGTCGAGCAGCACGAAGCGCGGTTCCATGGCCAGGGTGCGGGCGATCTCCACCCGCCGCCGTTCGCCGCCGGAGAGGCTCTGGCCGAGATTGTTGCGAATGTGGCCGATGTGCAGCTCGTCGAGCAGGGCCTCGAGCCGCTCCTCGCGCTGGGTGCGATCCAGATCCGGGCGCAGTTCGAGGATCGCCATGATGTTGTCGGCCGCGGTGAGCTTGCGGAACACCGAAGCTTCCTGGGGCAGGTAGCCGATGCCGAGGCGGGCCCGCTGGTGCATGGCCAGGCGGGTGATGTCCCGCTCGTCCAGCGCGATGCGCCCCGCGTCGGCCGGCACCAGCCCCACCACCATGTAGAAGGAGGTGGTCTTGCCGGCGCCGTTGGGGCCGAGCAGGCCCACCACCTCGCCGCTGTCGATGCGCATGGAGACGCCGTCGACCACGTTGCGGCCCTTGTAGCGCTTGACCAGATCCCGGACCTGCAGGGTGCTCATGGCGGGCTCTCGGTTTCTTCCGCCGGCGGCTGGATGGTGATGTGCACCCGGCCCTCGCCGGCGCGGGCCTTCACCGTGGCGGCGGCGATGTCGTAGATCAGGTGTTCCCCCCGGAAGCGGTTCGGGCCCTGTTCCACCTGCGCGTCGCGATCCAGGTGGACGGTGCGGCTGGCCACTTCGTATTCCATGCGCCGGGCCGAGGCATGGACCGGCGGCTGTTCGGGCGCCGGGGTCTGGATCAGGGTGGCGGGTCGGCCCTCGACGATGATGCGCTGCAGGCGATCGCCCTCGAGGTGTACCACCAGGCGGTCGCCGGTGACGCGCAGGCTGCCCTGGGTGAGGGTCACGTCGCCGGTGTATTCGCTGTAGCCGCGCTGTTCGTCCACCACCACCTGGCGGGCACGGATGTCGATCGGTTGCCGGCGATCCGACTCCAGGGCCATCAGGGGCGGGGCCAGCAGGAGTGCGGCGAGCAGCAGCAGGCGTTCAGGGCGTGGGCACATAGCGGCTCTCCACGTCGGCGAGCAGGATCAGGCGCTGGCGGCCCCAGTCGAGGCGCATGCCGGTGCCGGTCAGGCGGTGCGGCCCGGCGGCAAGGCTGGCCCTGGCCGCTGTCTCGGCGCGGCGTTGCGGCGGCAGCACCCGCAGATCCCGGGTGCGCAGGTGCAGGGCGGGCTGGCCGTCGTGGGCAGCGCGCCGGGCGCTGACCGGGCCGCCCAGATCGATCCGGTCGCCGCCCTGCAGGATCCGTCCGTGTTCGGCCTCCACCTCCCAGGGCGGCACGGTTTCGCGCACGGTGAGGCGGGGGTTGACGATGTCGATGCTGCCGTCGTCGGCGAAGTGTTCGCCGCGCTCGCCGCGCAGGGTGTGGCGGGGGCGGCCGTCGGGCGCGTAGACGGTGACGGTGAAGCCGTCCAGGAAATAGTCGGGCACGTGGCGGCGGGCCTCTTCGCCCTGGCGGGTCTCGCCACGGAAGGTTTCCAGCAGCCAGCCGGCGTAGGCCGCCACCAGCAGCACGGCGATGAGGATCAGCAGGAGGTGGAGGCGGTTCATGCGAGAAAGCGCTGCAACTGGGCCTCGAGGGTGCCCTGGGCTTCCATGATCAGCTCGCACACGTCGCGGGCGGCACCGTGGCCGCCCGGGTGTGGGGTCTGCCAGTGGGCGTGCTGTTTGACCAGCGGATGGGCGTCGGCCACGGCGATGGCCAGCCCGGCGCGGCGCAGCACCGGCAGGTCCACCACGTCGTCGCCCACGTAGGCGGCCTGATCCGCCGTCAGGCCCAGCTTGGCCACCAGATCCTCGAAGGCCGGCCGTTTCTCCAGCCGCCCCTGATAGACGTGCTCGATGTCGAGGCTGGCCATGCGGTGGCGCACCACGTCCGATTCGCGGGCGGTGATGATGCCGATCTCCACGCCCGTGCGATGCAGCATCTTCATGCCCAGGCCGTCACGCGAGTGGAAGGCCTTGTACTCCTGGCCATCGTCGCCGAGGAACAGGCTGCCGTCGGTGAGCACGCCGTCCACGTCGAACACCACCAGGCGGATGTGGGCGGCTTTTTCCAGAATGTCCTTCATCGTCTTCCCGTCTGTTTGCGTCTGCCGCTCAGGCCACGCCGGCGCGCAGCAGGTCGTGCATGTTCAGGGCGCCGATCAGGCGGCCTGCGGCGTCCACCACCGGCAGGGCGTTGATGCGCTTTTCATCCATCAGTTGCAGGGCTTCGGCGGCCAGCCGCTCGCCGGTGATGGTGCGGCAGGGGTGGGTCATCACGGCGTCGATGCGCAGGCTGTGCACGTCCACCCGGCCGTGGTCGAGCACCCGCCGCAGGTCGCCGTCGGTGAAGACGCCGATCACCCGTTCGTCCTCATCGGTGACGATGGCCAGGCCCAGGCCCTTGCGCGTCATCTCCACCAGCACTGCGTCGAGGGTGGCGCCAGGCGCGACGCGGGGCACGGCCTCGCCGGTGTGCATGATGTCGGCCACGTGCAGCAGCAGACGCTTGCCGAGCCGCCCGCCAGGGTGGGAGCGGGCGAAGTCGTCGGCGGTGAAGCCGCGGCTTTCGAGCAGCGAAACGGCCAGGGCGTCGCCCATGACCAGGGTGGCGGTGGTGCTGGCGGTGGGCGCCAGGCCCAGGGGGCAGGCTTCCTTCTCCACGCTCACGTCCAGGTGCACGTCGGCCTCGCGGGCTAGGCGGGATTGCGGATTGCCGGTGAGGGCGATGAGCGGCACGCCGAGGCGCTTGATGAGCGGCAGGATGGTGAGGATTTCGTCGGTCTCGCCGGAGTTGGAGAGGGCCAGCACCACGTCGTGCCCGGTGATCATGCCCAGATCGCCGTGGCTGGCCTCGCCGGGGTGGACGAAGAAGGCCGGGGTGCCGGTGCTGGCCAGGGTGGCGGCGATCTTGCCGCCGATGTGGCCCGACTTGCCCATGCCGATGACCACGATGCGGCCGGCGCAGTCGAGCATGTGGCGGCAGGCGCGCACGAAGTCCGGGCCGATGCGATCCGCCAGCGCGCCGACGGCCCGGGCCTCGGTGTCGATCACCGCCCGGGCCAGCTCGCGGAGTCGGGATTCGTCCATGCGCTCAGGCGGCGACCGGATAGCCCAGCTCGGCCAGCTTCGCCTCGATGGCGGCCTGATCGGCCTCGCCGCTGACCCGCACGGTGCCGCTGTCCACCTCCACTTCGACGCTGTCCACGCCGGGCAGGCCGCTCAGGCCCTCCTGGATGGCGCTGGCACAGCCGCCGCACTTGATGTTCCGGGCCTTCAGTTCGATGGTTGCCATGGGGAAACTCCTCGTTGGGATCAGACACTGTGGGTGGCGGCCACGTGCAGATAGAGCACGTACAGCCAGGCCGCGTAGCCGCCGAGCAGCAGGACGCCTTCCAGCCGGTTGACCCGGCCGTCGCCCCGAAACCCGTAGGCCATGGCGAACAGGGCGATGCTCAGGCCGATCATGAACACGAAATCCCGGCTCAGCACCTCGGGCGCCAGGGCCGTGGGGTGAATCAGGCCCGGCAGGCCGAGCACGGCCAGCAGGTTGAACATATTGGACCCGATCACGTTGCCGATGGCAATGTCGGGCTCGCCACGCAGGGCGCTCATCACCGAGGCGGCCAGTTCTGGCAGGCTGGTGCCCACGGCGACGATGGTCAGGCCGATGACCAGATCGCTGATGCCGAAGGCCTGGGCGATGTCCACCGCGCCCCACACTAGCAGGCGGGAGCTGCCCAGGAGCAGGAGCAGGCCGAGGCCCAGCCAGGCCAGGGCGCGGCCCGTGGACAGGCGCGGGATCTCCTGGGCGTATTCGTCCTCCATGGGATCGTGATCCCGGCGCAGGCCGAGGCGCACCATCCAGATCACCATCAGCACCAGCCCGGCCAGCAGCAGCAGGCCGTCGAGGCGGCTCATCTCGCCGTCGAGCAGCAGTACCAGGCTGAACAGCATGATGGCGAACATCAGCGGGTATTCCCGGCGCAGGGTCTCGGAGCGCACCACCAGGGGCGTGATCAGCGCCGTGGCGCCGAGCACCAGGCCGATGTTGGTGATGTTGGAGCCCAGGGCGTTGCCTACGCCCAGCGCCGGGTTGCCCTGCCAGGCGGCCATGGCCGAGACCAGGATTTCGGGGGCCGAGGTGCCGATGCCGACGATGGTCAGGCCGATGATCAGCGGCGCGACGCCCAGGTTGCGGGCGGTGGCGGCGGCGCCGATCACGAAGCGGTCGGCGCCCCACACGAGCACGGCGAAGCCGCCGATGACCGCGGCGACGGGCAGCAGCAGGCTGTCAGTCATGGATGGGCCTTGTCCGGGGGCGGCGATGCCGGGGGCGTCTTTTCCAGTTCCAGTTCCAGCTCGAGGTCGGCATCGGCGTTGTCGTCGGGGATGAAGTCGTATTGGGAGTCGGGCGGCGGGTTGCCATCATAGACCAGATTGCGCCGGCGTTGCAGATAGGCGTCGCGGATGAAGGCGTAAGGGTCCAGGGCGGCTTCGTCCACCACCCGGGTGGCGCCCAGCAGCTCGGCGCGCAGATCGATGTAGCGCAGGCCCACGGCGCCCCAGGCCACGGCCTCGTCGGTGACCAGGGTGTTGAAGATGGGGTGGCTGTAGACGTCCACCGTCAGCCCCGCCGTGTCGCGTATCGTGCTCGGGCCGAGGAAGGGCAGAACCAGATAGGGGCCGGGCGGCACGCCCCAGTGGCCGAGGGTCTGGCCGAAGTCCTCGTTGTGTTTCGGCAGGCCGAGGGGCGTGGCCACGTCGAACAGGCCGAACAGGCCGAAGGTGGTGTTGAAGACGATGCGGCCGAAGTCCGAGGCCGCCTTGTCGAACTTGAGCTGCAGCATGTTGTTGAGCAGGACGATCACGTCCTCGAGGTTGCCGAAGAAGTTGGAGACGCCGCTGCGCACGGGGCGGGGCACGTATTCCCGATAGGTGGTCGCCACCGGCCGGATGACCGCCCGGTCCGCCGCGTCGTTGAACTTGTAGACGGCCCGGTTGAAGGATTCGAAGGGATCCCGCTCGTCGGGCGGGCCCTGCACGCTGGCGCAACCGCTCGTGACCAGCACGAGCAACAGCAGGAACGGTTTCAGCAAAGCGGGGGGAGACTTGTGTGACATGGGCTCGGCAGATTTTCTAAATCGAAGTTCCAAATACCAGACCATAGTGCATTGGGCGGTATTGGCGCATGATGATCTGCATAACTGGTCTGGGATTTGGAACTTCCATTTGGGCGGGCGACAATCCTTGGCATTGCAACCGTGGGTCAGCGGCCTTCCACCCGGGTGGCGCCACAGCGGCGGCAGCGGTAGCGGGTCACGAGCCTGCCCGTCTTCACGTCGAAGGGATTGCCCTTGACCACTTCCCAGCGGTGAAAGCCGCTCTTGCAGAGCGTCTTTCCCCGGTGCTTCTCGCCGGGGCGCGGCTTGCGAAAGGGGATCACGTCGCCCATGGTTCGGTCTCAGGTAACAGGGTCGGCTATTATTTCACAATCTTGAGTGGAAACAGGAACCGCGAGGCATGCCGGAAAAGGCCCGTGACTACGCCGTGCGCATCGGCGCGGCCGGCTGGGAACATCCCGCCTGGTCGGAAACATTCTATCCCGAGGATCTGCCGCCGGAATGGCGGCTGGCCTATTACGCCAATGCGTTTCCGGTGGTGCTGATGCCGGCGCGGCGGCTGGCCGCGGCCGGTGACGGGGAGATCGCCGACTGGCGGGAACTGGCGGACACGGGCTTTCGGGTGTTGCTGGAGGCGGCGCCGCACGAAATCGACAGCGGGCTGCTCGAGCGGGTGAAGGGCCTGGGCGACACCGCCGGCGGCTGGGTGCTGGGCGAAGGGGACGGCACGGGTCTCGAAGCCGCGCTGGCGGAGCTGGCCGGTGCCGGCCTGCCGGTGGCGCTTGAGAACGGCGCGCCGGCGGCCAGCCGCGCGGAGGAAGCGTCCCCCGGGCGCGTCTGGCGGGGCGAAGGTCCCTCCACGGGGCTGGAGCGGGGCCGGCTTGCGGTCATCCGGGTCCCTGCCGGGGAGGCCACGCCCCGCCGCCTGCGCGACTGGCTGGAGGCCGGCCTGGCCGTGCAGGACGGGCGCCGCGAGGTGATCCTGATCCTGGAGGGGACGCCGCCGTCGGTCGAGACCCTGGAGCAGGCCCAGCTCCTGCTGGAGTTGCTGTGAGCGCGGATTGTCAACCCGGGGCGTCTGGGGGACAATGCCGCCACCTTGCGCAGGGAACCGCCGAGAGATGAGCGACATTCTGGTACGTATCCGTGATCTGCACTTCGCCCGTGGTTCGCGGCCGATTTTCGACGGCGTGGACATCGACATCCGTCGGGGCACGGTCACGGCCATCATGGGGCCGAGCGGCACCGGCAAGACCACCCTGCTGCGGCTGATCGGCGGCCAGTTGCGTCCCGATCGCGGCACCATCGAGGTGGACGGCCAGCCCGTGCACCGTCTGCGGGGCAAGGCTCTCTACACCCTGCGCAAGCGCCTGGGCATGCTGTTCCAGAACGGCGCCCTGCTCACCGACATGGACGTGTACGACAACATCGCCTTTCCCCTGCGCGAACATACCGATCTGCCCGAATCGCTGATCCGCACCCTGGTGCTGATGAAGCTCGAGGCGGTGGGGCTGCGCGGCGCCCGGCATCTGATGCCCAGCGAACTGTCGGGCGGGATGGCGCGGCGGGTGGCTCTGGCGCGGGCCATCGCCCTGGATCCCATGATGGTGATGTACGACGAACCCTTCACCGGCCAGGATCCCATCTCCATGGGCGTGCTGGTGCGCCTGATCCGCACCCTCAACGACGCCCTCGGCCTGACCAGCGTGGTGGTCTCCCACGACATCGAGGAGACCCGCGCCATCGCCGACTACATCTACCTGCTCTCGGAAGGCAAGGTGGTAGCCCAGGGCACGTCCGACGAACTGGAGCAGTCGGATTCGGCCTGGGCCCGGCAGTTCCTGCACGGCGAGCCGGACGGGCCGGTGCCGTTCCACTATCCGGCCCCGGCGTATGCCGAGGATTTGCTTGCCGGGGAGGAGGCCGCCTGATGGGGGAAGCCTTGCGCCGGCTGGGCCTCGTGGGGCTGGGCTTCTTCCAGCGTCTGGGGCGGGGGCATCTGCTGCTGCTGGCCATCCTGGGGGGGGTGCCGCCGCTGTTCCTGCGCTTTTCCCTGGTGGTGCGCCAGTTGTTCTCGGTAGGCGTTCTCTCCCTGCTGATCATCCTCGTTTCGGGGCTGTTCGTGGGCATGGTGCTCGGCCTGCAGGGCTACAATACCCTGGTGGATTTCGGCGCCGCCGAATCCCTGGGCGTGGTGGTGGCCCTGTCGCTGGTGCGGGAGCTGGGGCCGGTGGTCACCGCCCTGCTGTTCGCCGGCCGGGCCGGCTCGGCCCTGACCGCCGAGATCGGCCTGATGAAGGCCACCGAACAGCTTTCGGCCATGGAGATGATGGCCGTGGATCCGGTGCGGCGCGTCCTGGCGCCCCGTTTTCTGGCCGGCTTTCTGGCCATGCCCCTGCTGGCGGCCATCTTCAGCGCGGTGGGGGTGATTGGCGGCTGGTTCGTCGGCGTCGGGCTGCTGGGGGTGGACGACGGCGCCTACTGGTCGCAGATGCAGGCCAAGGTGGATCTGTACGACGACGTCTGGAACGGCGTGATCAAGAGCATCGTGTTCGGCGCCGTGGTCACCTGGATTGCCATTTTCGAAGGCTATGACGCGGTGCCCACCTCGGAAGGGGTGAGCCGCGCCACCACCCGCACCGTGGTGCACTCGGCCCTGGCGGTGCTGGGGCTGGATTTCGTACTGACTGCGCTCATGTTCGGAGACTGATTCATGACATCACGCATGCTGGAAATCTGGGTCGGGATCTTCGTGGCCGCCGGGCTGGCGGCCCTGTTCATGCTGGCCATGAAGGTCAGCAACCTGGCCGCCTACCAAACCGGTCCAAGCTACGAGGTGACGGCCCGCTTCGAGGATGTCAGCGGCCTGAAGGTGCGCTCGCCGGTGACCATGGCCGGGGTGCGCATCGGCCGGGTCAAGCGCATCGAGTTCGACGACGAGGCCCTGCAGGCGGTGGTGACCCTGGAGATCGACCAGCGCCACGACCGGCTGCCGCGGGACACCTCGGCCAGCATCTACACCGCCGGCCTGCTGGGCGAGAAGTACGTGGGGCTGGAAGCCGGCGGCGAGGAGGAGAGCCTGAAAAACGGCGACCAGATCCGCCTGACCCAGGATTCCATGGTGCTGGAGAAGCTGATCGCCCAGTTCATCGCCAAGTTCCTCGAGGACAAGGGCCAGTGACCCTTCGCCACGCGCTGCCGCTGCTGCTGTTGCTGTTGTTCTGGTGGGCACCACCGCCGGTTGGCGCCGCCACGGCGGATCCCCAGCAACTGGTCGAGACGGTCACCGAATCGGTGCTGGCCCGGCTGCGTGCCCAACGGGCGGAACTGGAAAGGGAGCCGGAGAAGATCTTCGCCCTCATCGAGCGGGACGTTCTGCCCCATTTCGATTTCGTGCGCATCTCGGCCTGGGTGCTGGGCAAGTACTGGCGCACGGCCAGCCGGGAACAGAAACTGCGTTTCGTGCGCGCCTTTCGCACCATCCTGGTCCGCACCTACGGCGTGGCCCTGCTCGAATACACCGATGAGAAGATCCGCTACCTGCCCCTGCGCGGCGATCCGGCCTCGGGCGACGTGACGGTGCGGACCGAGGTCATCCATCCCGGCCGCGCGCCCACCGCGATCAACTACCGCCTGCACCGGCGCAAGGGCCAGTGGAAGGTCTACGACGTGACCGTCGACGGCGTGAGCCTGGTGGCCAACTACCGCACCAGCTTCACCGCCGAGATCCGCGCCAGGGGGCTCGATGCCCTGATCGCCCGGCTCGAGGCGAAGGCGGCGCAAACGGCCGGAGGAACCACGGAGTGAGCGACGTGGTCGTCGAGCAGGCCGCGGCCGACCGTTACCACGTGCGGGGCGAGCTGACCCTGGAGACGGTGCCGACGCTGTGCCGTCGGCCGCTGTTCGGCGAATGGGCCCGCGGCAGCACCGTGACGGTGGATCTCTCCGGGGTCACGCGCAGCGACAGTGTCGGCCTGGCCCTGCTGATCGAATGGCTGCGCCTGGCCCGGCAGCGCGACGTGACCCTGAAGCTGGCCGGCTTGCCGGAACAGATGCGGGAAATCGCCCGGATCAGCGATCTGCTGCCGATTCTGCCCCTGGCCTGATCCGGCTTCGCACGACAAACCCGGGCCGGCAGGCTACAATAGCGCCCGAATTGCCCACATCCAGCGGAAGACATCGCCCATGAATCCCGAAGACGTCAAACAGCGGATCGCCGCCGGCCTGCCCGATTGCGAGATCACCGTCACCGGTGACGGCAGCCACTTCGAGGTGGTCGCCGTGGGCGAGGTGTTCGCCGGCCTCACGCCCGTGAAGAAGCAGCAACTGGTGTACGGCACGGTCAACGATCTCATCACCAGCGGCGAACTGCATGCCCTGACCATCAAGGCCTACACGTCGGCGGAATGGGAACAGGCGCGCAAGCTGCAGATCTCCTCCTGAAAGCGGATCCGTCCGCAGGCCGCCACGAGGACCCCCCACCTCCATGGACAAGCTCCTGATCACCGGCGGGACGCCCCTGCAGGGGGAGATCCGCATCTCCGGCGCCAAGAATGCCGCGCTGCCGATCATCGTCGCCACCCTGCTGGCCGACGAGCCGGTGACCATCGGCAACATCCCCCATCTGAACGACATCACCACCACCATGGAGCTGCTCGGGCGCATGGGGGTGTCGCTCACCATCAACGAGCGCATGAGCATCGAGGTGGATCCCACCACCATCGAGCACATGGTGGCCCCCTACGAGCTGGTCAAGACCATGCGCGCCTCGATCCTGGTGCTCGGTCCCCTGCTGGCGCGACACGGCCGGGCCGAGGTCTCCCTGCCGGGCGGCTGCGCCATCGGCTCGCGGCCGGTCAACCTGCACATTCACGGTCTGCAGGCCATGGGCGCCGAGATCAGCGTGGAGAACGGGTACATCAAGGCCCGCGCGGATCGGCTGCGCGGGGCCAAGATCGTGCTCGACGTGGTCACCGTCACCGGCACCGAGAACCTGATGATGGCCGCCACCCTGGCCGAAGGCACCACCGTGATCGAGAATGCCGCCAAGGAACCGGAAGTGACCGACCTGGCCAATTTCCTGATCGCCATGGGCGCCCGGATCGAGGGCGCCGGCACCGACACGCTGGTGATCGAAGGCGTGGAACGCCTGCACGGCTGCCAGTACGCCGTGCTGCCCGACCGCATCGAGACCGGCACCTACCTGGTGGCCGCGGCGGTCACCGGCGGTCGGGTGCGGCTCAAGGATACCGATCCGGGCCTGCTCGATGCGGTGCTGATCAAGCTCGAGGAGGCCGGCGCGGTGATCGACAGCGGGCCCGACTGGATTTCCCTGGACATGCAGGGCCGGCGGCCGAAGGCGGTGGACGTCTCCACCGCCCCCTATCCGGCCTTTCCCACCGACATGCAGGCCCAGTTCACGGTGCTCGACGCGATTGCCGACGGCCAGGGGGTGATCACAGAAACCGTGTTCGAGAACCGTTTCATGCACGTGCTGGAACTGCAGCGCATGGGCGCCGACATCACCCTCAAGGGCAACACCGCCTTCTGCAAGGGCGTGCCCACCCTCACCGGCGCGCCGGTGATGGCCACCGATCTGCGCGCCTCGGCCAGCCTGGTGCTGGCCGGGCTGGTGGCAAAGGGGCAGACGGTGGTGGAACGGATCTATCATATCGATCGCGGCTACGAGTGTATCGAGGAGAAGCTGCAGCAGCTCGGGGCGCAGATCCGCCGAGTGCCCAGTTAGGGAAAAGGGACAAGAGACAAGAGAAAAGAGATCATGAGCGGTTTGCCATCATGCAGGACACACTGACCATCGCCCTCTCCAAGGGCCGCATCTTCAAGGAGACGCTGCCGCTGCTGCGGCATGCCGGCATCGAGCCGCTCGACGATCCGGAAAGCAGCCGCAAGCTGATCCTCGATACCAACCGTGACGACGTGAAGCTGGTGATCATCCGCGCCACCGACGTGCCCACCTACGTGCAGCACGGCGCGGCCGACATCGGCGTAGCCGGCAAGGACGTGCTCATGGAGCACGGCGGCGAGGGCCTCTACGAACCGCTGGATCTGCACATCGCCCGCTGCCGGATGATGGTGGCCGGGCCGGTGGACGCGCCGCCGGTCGAAGGCCGCCTGCGCATCGCCACCAAGTACGTCAACTGCGCCCGGCGCCATTTCGCCGCCCGGGGCGAACAGGTGGAGATCATCAAGCTCTACGGCTCCATGGAGCTGGCGCCGCTGGTCGGGCTGGCCGATCGCATCGTGGACCTGGTGGACACGGGCAACACCCTGCGCGCCAACGGTCTGGCGCCCCTGGAGCACATGGCCGACATCAGTTCCCGTCTGATCGTCAACAAGGCCTCGATGAAGATGAAACACGATCAGGTTCGGGCCTTCATCGAACGCATTGCCGAGGCGGTGGCCGCCCGGGAGGAGGCCGCATGAAGCTCCAGCGACTGGCCACCACGGAGGCCGACTTCTGGACCCGCCTCGATGCCCTGCTGGCCTGGGAGAGCGTCTCCGACGAGCAGGTGATGCAGACCGTGCGCGGGATCCTCGACGACGTGCGCACCCGCGGCGATGCGGCGGTGATCGAATACACCAACCGCTTCGATCGCCTCGATGCCGCTTCGATGGCCGATCTCACCCTTGCCGAGAATCAGCTCGAGGCGGCCCTGGCCGCCATTCCGGCCGAACAGCGCCAGGCCCTGGAGGCGGCCGCCGCCCGGCTCGAGGCCTACCACCGGCACCAGAAGATGGAATCCTGGGAGTACACCGAGCCCGACGGCACGGTGCTCGGCCAGCAGGTCACGCCGCTGGATCGGGCCGGGCTTTACGTGCCCGGCGGCAAGGCCACCTATCCCTCCTCGGTGCTGATGAATGCCATCCCGGCCAAGGTGGCCGGGGTGGCGGAGATCGTCATGGTGGTGCCCACCCCCGATGGCGAGCTGAACGAAATGGTGCTGGCCGCGGCGCGCATTGCCGGCGTCACCCGGGTGCACACCATCGGCGGCGCCCAGGCCATCGCGGCCCTGGCCTACGGCACCGAAACGATTCCCCAGGTGGACAAGATCACCGGCCCCGGCAACATCTACGTGGCCACCGCCAAGGCGCTGGTGTTCGGCCAGGTGGGGATCGACATGATCGCCGGGCCTTCCGAGATTCTGGTGATCTGCGACGGCCAGACCGATCCCGACTGGGTGGCCATGGATCTCTTCTCCCAGGCCGAGCACGACGAGGACGCCCAGGCCATCCTGGTCTCGCCCGATGCCGGCTTCCTCGATGCGGTCCAGGCCAGCATCGAGAAACTGCTGCCGGAGATGGAACGCCGGGCCATCATCGAGACTTCGCTGGGCAGCCGCGGTGCCCTCATCGAAGTGCGGGACCTGGACGAGGCGGTCGCCGTGGCCAATCACATCGCGCCGGAGCACCTGGAACTGTCGGTGGCCGATCCCCGGGCCCTGGCCGCGCGGATCCGCCATGCCGGCGCCATCTTCATGGGGCGCTACACGGCCGAGGCCATCGGCGACTACTGTGCCGGCCCCAACCACGTGCTGCCCACCTCGCGCACCGCCCGTTTCAGTTCGCCGCTGGGGGTCTACGACTTCCAGAAACGCTCCAGCCTGATCATGTGCTCGCCCGAGGGGGCGTCAACGCTGGGCAAGATTGCATCAGTCCTGGCCCGCGGCGAGAGCCTCACCGCCCACGCCCGCTCGGCCGAATACCGCATAAAAAGGGACGAGGGACGAGGGACGAGTGGCGAGGAAGAACGTCAGAACCCCTGAGATGCCGAGTTTCTCAATGTTCGGCAACCGGCCAACAGGACGCTTCAGATGACTGACAAGACCTCGTCCCTCGTCCCTCGTCCCTCGTCCCTGCGCGAGCGCGTCGCGCACTGGGTCCGCCCGGAAATCCGTGCGCTGAGCGCCTATCACGTGCCCGATGCCGAAGGGCTGGTCAAGCTCGATGCCATGGAAAACCCCTATGGCTGGCCCGAGGAACTGGTGGAGGAATGGCGGCTGCGCCTGCGGCGGGTGTCGCTCAACCGCTATCCCGATCCGGCCGCCCGCCATCTCCTGCCGGTGCTGCGCGAGGCCATGGGCGTGCCGGCGGGGGCGGCGCTGCTGCTTGGCAACGGCTCCGACGAGCTGATCCAGATCCTGATGCTGGCAATGGCGGGGGAGGGGCGCTGCGTGCTGACGGTGGAGCCCGGTTTCGTCATGTACCGGATGATCGCCACCTTCACCGGCCTCGACTACGTGGGCGTGCCCCTGCGGGACGATTTCGCGCTCGACACCGAAGCCACGCTGGCGGCCATCGACCGGCACCAGCCGGCGCTGGTGTTCCTGGCCTGTCCCAACAACCCCACCGGCAACGTCTTCGACCGCGAAGCGGTGGCCGCCATCATCGAACGGGCGCCCGGCCTGGTGATCCTCGATGAGGCCTATCACGCCTTCACCGATCACACCTGGATGCCGGATCTGCCGCACCACGACAACCTGCTGGTGATGCGCACCGTCTCCAAGATGGGGCTGGCCGGCCTGCGCCTGGGCCTGCTGGCAGGCGCCCCGGACTGGATCGCCGAACTGGACAAGATCCGCCTGCCCTACAACATCAACGTCCTCACCCAGGAGACCGCCCGCCTGGCTCTGGAACGGCGCGAGATCCTCGCCGCCCAGACCCGCCGGATCCGCGAGGATCGCCACATCCTGTTCAACGGCCTGCAGCAGTTTCCGGAACTGACCGTCTATCCCTCCGAGGCCAACTTCATCCTCTTCCGGGTCCCCGCCGGCCGCGCCGACGCCATCTTCGACGGCCTCAAGGCCCAGGGGATCCTGATCAAGAACCTCTCCCATGCCGGCGAGGCCCTGCGCGACTGCCTGCGGGTCACGGTGGGCACCGAAGAAGAGAACGAACGCTTCCTTGACGCCTTGCAGAAGATCCTTTGATGGCGTAGCGAGGGACTGGATTTGTCCTGCGCCCTGCCAGGCACGTTTCGTAATCTGCTCGTCCCTCGCCTGAGCGTGCCGGCGCTAACGCGCCGGCGAGGGCCTTTCGGCCACCGTGGCGATGAGCCGGAAAGGCCGGCCGTTGCGGATCCCCTCGATGGCGATGGCGGTGCCCGGCGGATTGTCGCTGATCAGGTTGAGGGCCGTGCGCACGTTGTCCACGTCCTTGCCGTCGATGCGCAGGATCACGTCGCCGGGCTGCAGCCCGGCGCGGGCGGCCGGGCCGTCGGCCTGGATGGCGGAGATGATCACGCCCCGGGTGCTGTCCAGATCGAAGGAGCGGGCTAGGGCCGGGGTGAGGTTCTGGATGGCCACCCCCAGCCAGCCCCGCACCACGTGGCCCTTTTCGATGATCTGGGCCAGCACCTTGCGCGCCAGATCCACGGGAATGGCGAAGCCGATTCCTTCCGAGCCGCCGCTCTGGGAGAAGATGGCGGTATTGATGCCCACCAGGTTGCCGTCGGTGGTGATCAGCGCGCCGCCCGAGTTGCCGGGGTTGATGGCCGCGTCGGTCTGGATGAAGTTCTCGAAGGTGTTGATGCCCAGCATGTCCCGCCCCGTGGCGCTGACGATGCCCGAGGTGACCGTCTGGCCCACGCCGAAGGGATTGCCGATGGCCAGCACCACGTCCCCCACCCGCAGGCTGCGCGAGTGACCGAGCACCATGGCCTGCAGATCGGGCAGCGCGATGCGCAGCACGGCCAGATCCGTCTCCGGATCGGTGCCCACCACCTGGGCCGTGGTGGTACGGCCATCCTGCAGGGCCACCTCGATGGCATCGGCGTCGGCGATCACGTGATGGTTGGTCAGGATGTAGCCGTTGCGGCTGATGATGACGCCCGACCCGAGACTGGTTTCCAGACGCGGAACGGCCCCGCCGTTGCCCGGCAGACGGGGGAACAGGGGCGCGGCGTCTTTCGGCCCCGGCCTGGCGGCGACGATCTTGCGGGTGAAGATGTTGACCACCGCCGGCGCCGCCTTGGCCACCGCCTCGGCATAGGAGGTCACGCCGGGGAGCCGTGGCGGGGTCGAGACCGGCGCCTCGATCACTTCCACCACCTGCGGCGAGTGGACGAATTCCGGCCGGAACTGGGGAAACAGATAGAGCACCACCAGCGCCGCCGCCAGGCCGATGGTGGCGAACTGGAAGACGAAGACGATCAGTTTGGGAAGTCGCATGGCGCCGGTTCGGGTACAATCGCGGTTCGGTTTCAGCCCCGCATCATACCCGATCCATGATTGAGCTCGCCGATTTGCAGGCCTACTGCCACGATCTGCTGGAAGTGGATCGCTTCGAGGACTACTGTCCCAACGGCCTTCAGGTGGCCGGGCGCAGCCCGGTGCGGCGGCTCGTCACCGGGGTGACCGCCTGTCAGGCCCTCATCGATGCCGCGGTGGAACGGCAGGCCGACGCCATCCTGGTCCACCACGGCTGGTTCTGGCGCGGCGAGGATCCCTGCATCGTCGGCCTCAAGCACCGCCGCCTGGCCACCCTCCTGCGCCACGACATCGCCCTGCTGGCCTACCATCTGCCCCTGGATGCCCACCCGGTGCACGGCAACAACGTGCAACTGGCCCGCCGCCTGGATCTGAGCGTGGAGGGCCGCTTTGGCCGGGAACGGCCGCAACTGGGCCTGCACGGCCGCCTGGCGAGGGCCGAAAGCGGCGCCGACTTCGCCCGGCGCATCGAGCAGGCCCTGGGCCGGGCGCCCCTGCACGTGGCCGGCAGCGACCGGCCGGTGCAGACGGTGGCCTGGTGCAGCGGGGCTGCCCAGGGCCACATCGAACAGGCCGTGCAACTGGGTGTCGATGCCTTTCTTACCGGCGAGGTCTCCGAGCAGACCGTGCACGTGGCCCGCGAGAGCGGCATCCACTTCTTCGCCGCCGGTCATCACGCCACCGAACGGGACGGGGTGCGGGCCCTGGGCGAGCACCTCGCCGCGGAATTTGCCCTGGAAGCGATTTTCGTCGACGTGCCGAACCCGGCATAAGTGCCGGGAAAACAAGGTAAAAACCACACCAAGGTTGATAATGCGGCACGCATGGCGCAAACTATGCGCGCTCGAAATTCCTGTTTAACAAATAATTAATTACTGATGATGTGGAGTTGATCCATGTCATCCAGCTTGGCGGACAGGAATGATAAGGTCCGCGCGACCGCAAGAACCATCCGAAAATCGGGAGAATCGTGAATGAGTACAGATGGCGTTGATACCAGCCGACGCCGGTTTCTGACGGCCGCCACCACCGTGGTGGGTGCCGTGGGAGCCGTGGGCGCGGCCGTTCCCTTTGTCGCCTCCATGTGGCCCAGTGCCCGTGCCCAGGCGGCCGGTGCCCCGGTCGAGGCGGACATCAGCAAACTGGAGCCGGGTGCGATGATGACGGTGGAATGGCGGGGCAAGCCCGTCTGGATCGTCCACCGCACCCAGCAGAATCTCGACGATCTGCCCAAGAACGATCCGTTCCTGCGCGACCCCAAGTCCGAGGTCGAGTCGCAGCAGCCGCCCTACTGCAAGAACGAATATCGCGCCATCAAGCCCGAATACGCCGTCATCGTGGGGATCTGTACCCACCTGGGCTGCTCGCCCACCTATCGGCCGGAAATCGCCCCCGCGGATCTGGGCGAGAACTGGCGCGGCGGCTTCTTCTGTCCCTGCCACGGTTCCCGCTTCGACCTGGCCGGCCGGGTCTTCCAGGGCGTGCCCGCCCCCATCAACCTGCTGGTGCCGCCGCACATGTATCTCAGCGACACCCGCATCCTGATTGGTAAAGATGAAGGAGCCGCATGATGAGCAAGTCGCAGGATTTCATGGCGTGGATTGATGCCCGCTTCCCGCTCACCAAGATGTGGGAAGAGCATCTGTCCAAGTACTACGCCCCCAAGAACTTCAATTTCTGGTACTTCTTCGGCTCCCTGGCCCTGCTGGTGCTGGTCATCCAGATCGTCACCGGCATCTTCCTGACCATGAACTACAAGCCGGACGCCAACCTCGCCTTTGCGTCCGTCGAGTACATCATGCGCGACGTGTATGGCGGCTGGATCATCCGCTACATGCACTCCACCGGGGCCTCGGCCTTCTTCATCGTGGTCTATCTGCACATGTTCCGCGGCCTGATGTACGGCTCCTACAAGCAGCCGCGGGAACTGGTGTGGATCTTCGGCATGCTGATCTACCTGGCCCTGATGGCCGAAGCCTTCATGGGCTACCTGCTGCCCTGGGGCCAGATGTCCTACTGGGGCGCCCAGGTGATCGTCAACCTGTTCGGGGCCATCCCGGTGATCGGCGAGGATCTGTCCATCTGGATCCGCGGTGACTACGTCATCTCCGACGCCACCCTCAACCGCTTCTTCGCCTTCCACGTGATCGCCGTGCCGCTGGTGCTGCTGGGGCTGGTGGTGGCCCACATCATCGCCCTGCACGAAGTGGGTTCCAACAACCCCGATGGCGTGGAAATCAAGAAGAACAAGGGCCCGGACGGCATCCCCCTGGACGGCATCCCGTTCCATCCCTACTACTCGGTCAAGGACATCGTCGGCGTGGTGGTGTTCCTGATGTTCTTCGCCTCGGTGATGTTCTTCTACCCGGAGATGGGCGGCTACTTCCTCGAGCACGCCAACTTCGTGCCGGCCGATCCGCTGAAGACGCCCGAGCACATCGCCCCCGTGTGGTACTTCACCCCCTTCTATACCATGCTGCGGGCGGTGCCCGATCCCTTCCTCGGCGTGATCGCCATGGGCGCCGGCGTGGTGATTCTGTTCTTCCTGCCCTGGCTGGACAAGAATCCCATCAAGTCCTGGCGCTACCGCAGTGCCCTGCACAAGATCAACCTGCTGTTCTTCGCCGCCGTGTTCGTCTACCTGGGCTATCTGGGGGTCAACCCGCCCGAACCGGTCCTGGCCGAGATGGGGCTGCGCTTCTCCGAAGTGTACTTCCTGTTCTTCTATGTCATCTGGTTCCACAGCCAGCGGCGCACGACCGGTTTCGCCATCGGTTCGCTGGTGGTGCTGATCGGCCTGTACAGCATCTACGATGCCGTCCGCCTGAACGATGCGAATCAGACGCTGGTGCTGACCAGCTGGCTGATTCCCAGCATCTACCTCGCCTTCATGCTGCTGGGCACGTTTACCAATCTGAATCAGGAAAAGCCGGTTCCTGAAAGGGTGACAAGCTAATGAAAAAACTCATCACTGCATTCCTGTTTAGCCTCGCTCCGGTCCTGGCCCTGGCCAGTGGCGGCGGTGTGCACCTGGACAAGGCGGACATCGATCTGCACGACAAGGACTCCCTGCGCCACGGCGCACGGCTGTTCGTCAACTACTGCCTGAGCTGCCACTCGGCCGCCTACATGCGCTACAACCGCATGGGGCAGGACCTGGGGCTGACCGACGCCCAGGTGAAGGAAAACCTCATGTTCGCCGCCGAGAAGGTGGGCGAAACCATGACCATCGCCATGCCGGCCAGGGAAGCCAAGGCCTGGTTCGGGACCAAGGTGCCGGATCTGACCGTGGTAGCCCGCGCCCGCGGTGCCGACTGGCTGTATTCCTATCTGCGGGGCTTCTACCTCGACGGCAGCCGTCCCTGGGGCGTGAACAATACCGTGTTCAAGGACGTGGGCATGCCCCACGTGCTCTGGGAGCTGGAGGGCCTGAAGAAGCCGATCATCGAGATGCGCAAGAACCACGAAGGCAAGGACGAGCCGCACATCGTCGGCTTCGAGCAGGTTTCGCCGGGCAAGCTCTCCAAGGCCGAATACGACAAGGCCGTGCGGGATCTGGTCAACTTCATGGTCTACATGGGCGAGCCGGCCAAGCTCAAGCGCTACACCATCGGCGTCTGGGTGCTGCTGTATCTGGCGCTGCTCTTCGTGGTGGCCTATGCCCTGAAGAAGGAATACTGGAAGGACATCCACTAGGCCATCCAGGAGCCGCAGGTTCGCCTGCATGACACGAATCACGGGGGGATGGCCTGGTGCCTCCCCCCGTTTGTTTCCTGACTGAAGAAGGGGTGGAGCAAGCACATGGTGCAACTGGCTAACCGACGTTCGGTCATGACGCTGTTTTCCGGGGACACCTGTCCCTACTGCCACATGGTGCGGATCGCGCTGGCCGAGAAGGGAATCAGCTATGACATCCAGCGGGTCGATCTGCAGGCGCCGTCGGAGGAGTTGAAGGAACTCAATCCCTATGGCGAGGTGCCGACCCTGGTGGACCGGGATCTGGTGCTCTACCAGTCCCAGGTGATCATGGAATACCTCGACGAGCGCTTTCCCCATCCGCCGCTGATGCCGGTGGATCCGGTCTCACGCGCCCAGCACCGCCTGATGCTGTATCGCATCGAACGGGACTGGTACGGTTTGGCCCGGCGGCTGCGGGACAAGACCAAGGCCTCGGACGCCGTGCGCAAGGAACTGCGCGAGAGCCTGGTCAGCGTGTCACCCATTTTCGAGCAGAAGCCCTATTTTCTGAGCGACGAGTTTTCGCTGCTCGACTGCGCCATTACGCCGCTGCTGTGGCGGCTGCCGTATCTGGGCATCGAGCTGCCGGCCACGGCCAAGCCGCTGCTTCAGTATGCCGAGCGCATGTTCGATCGGGAATCCTTCAGGGAAAGCCTGACCGAAGGCGAACGGGAACTGAAGGACGAGTAGGCCGTTCCGCCGCTTCGCTTGCCCGCCATGAATGCCATGACCTCCAGCCAGCCCTACCTGCTGCGCGCGCTCTACGACTGGATCGTGGACAACGATCTCACGCCCTACCTGCTGGTCAACGCCGAGCATCCCCAGGCCCAGGTGCCTCGCCAGTACGTGGAGAACGGCAAGATCGTCCTGAACATCAGCCCCGGCGCGGTCAGCGGCCTGCAACTGGGCAACGACGACGTGACGTTCAAGGCCCGTTTCGCCGGCCAGGCCATGGAGATCCGCTTTCCGGTCGGCGCCGTCCTGGCCATCTATGCCAAGGAAAACGGGCAGGGCATGGTCTTCAACGAACCGGAAAACGAGGAGCCGCCGCCGTCGGGCCCCGAACCGGAAAAGCCCGGCAAGCCGAGTCTGAAACTGGTCAAGTAGCCTGGCGGCCGACGGATCACGGAAGGATGTTGGCATGATCGAACTCGTTCAGGGCGACATCACCACCCTCGACGTGGATGCCATCGTCAACGCGGCCAATCCCTCCCTGCTCGGGGGCGGCGGCGTGGACGGGGCCATTCACCGCGCCGCCGGTCCCCGATTGCGTGAATACAACAAGACGCTGGGTGGCTGCCCGCCCGGCGAGGCGCGCCTCTCGCCGGGCTTCGATCTCCCGGCCCGCCACGTGATCAGCACCGTCGGCCCCGTCTGGCACGGAGGCGATCAGGGCGAGGCGCAAGTGCTGGAGAACGCCTACCGCAACAGCCTCGAACTGGCCCTGGCCAACGGCATCCGCAGCATCGCCTTTCCGGCCATCAGCACCGGCGTCTACGGTTACCCGAAGGAACAGGCCGCCCGCATCGCCCTGCGGGTGATGAAGGAATACGAAGCGAAATTCGACCGCATCATCGCCGTGCTGCACAGCCCGGAGGATTACGAATGCTATCGGCGGGTGCTGGCGGAAATGGACAGCGGGTGATTTTCAACGCAAGGGCGCAAAGGGCGTTCCTGTAGGAGCGGCGCAAGCCGCGATGAACAGTGCCGAGGACCGAGTGGCGAGGGACGAGGTTGTCGAAGCCGGACATCCAATGTTTTTCCTTGGCCCTCGTCCCTCGCTACTCGTCCCTGCATGGTCGCGGCTGGCGCCGCTCCTACATTGAAATCCCTTCGCGCCTTTGCGTTGAAACAACTACACCCCCGGCAGCGTCTTCCCCGGATTCAGGATCCCGTTGGGATCGAACTCCCGCTTGATCCGCCGCATCAGATCCAGTGTGACCGGATCGATCTCCCGCGCCACGAAGGGCCGTTTCACCAGGCCGATGCCGTGTTCGCCGGAGAGGGTGCCGCGCAGGGTGAGCACCAGGTCGAATACGGCGTCCAGGCAGCGGTCGGCGCGTTCGCTCTGGCCGGGTTCGTCCGGGTCGAACAGCAGGTTGACGTGGATGTTGCCATTGCCGGCATGGCCGAAGTTGACGATGGTGATGCCGTGTTCCCGGGACAGCCGTTCGAGGCCGCGGATCAGATCGGGGATGCGGGAGACGGGCACCACCACGTCTTCGTTGATCTTCTTCGGCGCCACCCGCCGCAGGGCCGGGGAGAGGGCCTTTCGGGTGGCCCACAGGGCGGCCACTTCGGCCTCGTCGGCGGCCGCGTGCAGGCGCAGCAGGCCGGCGTTGGCGGCGGCCCGGCGAACCGATTCGACGGCGGCCTCCAGACTGGCGGCCGGACCGTCCACTTCGATCATCAGCAGGGCGCCGGCGTCGCGGGGCAGATCCGTTTCGGCATGGGCGCGGATCATCTCGATGGCCCGGTGGTCGATGAACTCCAGGGCGCAGGGGATCACCGGCTGGGCCATGATGGCCGCGACTGCCTCGCTGGCCGATTCGATGTCGCGGTAGACGGCCTGCAGGGTGCGTTTGGCCTCCGGCCGGGGGGTGAGCTTCAGGGTCGCCTCGGTGATGATGGCCAGGGTGCCTTCCGAGCCGATGAGCAGGCGGGTGAGATCGTAGCCCACCACGCCCTTGCTGGTGAAAACGCCGGTGCGCAGGCTTTCGCCGGCGCCGGTGACGGCCAGCAGGCCCAGCACGTTGTCCCGCGGCGTGCCGTATTTCACCGCCCGCGGCCCCGCCGAGTTGTAGGCCAGGTTGCCGCCCACCGTGGCGAAGGCGGCGCTGGTCGGATCCGGTGGCCAGAAGAAGCCGACGGCCCCGGCCGCTTCCTGCACGGCGGCGTTGAGCACGCCCGGCTGGGCGACGAGATAGCGATCGGCGGGGCGCACCTCGACGATTCGGTTCATCCGTTCGGTGCTGAGTACGAGGCCGCCCTGATCCGGCACGGTGGCGCCGGTGGTACCGGTGCCGCGACCGCGTGGCGTGAGTGGCACGCGGTGTTCGTTGCACAGGCGAACGATGGCCAGCACCTCGTCGTGATCTTCGGGAAAGGCCACCGCGCCGGGGGGAGCCTGGCGGCGGCTGTTGTCGTAGCCGTAGCTCCAGCAGTCCGCCGGATCGGTCAGGAGCCGGTCCGCCGGCAGGTGCTGGCGCAGGGCCTCGAGGAAGGCGGACGGCAGGTTGGGAGAGGCGTGGTCGGTCAAGGATTTCAGTCGAACAGGGTGGCGTCGATCTGGTGGCACAGGCAGTGGATGGCGAGCAGGTGCACCTCCTGGATGCGCGCGGTGGAGTCGGCCGGCACGCGGATCTCCACGTCCCGTTCCCGCAGGCGGGGGGCGATGTCGCCGCCTTCGCGGCCGGTGAGGGCAACCACCGCCATGTCCCGTTCGTGGGCGGCATCGATGGCCTGCACCACGTTGCCCGAATTGCCCGAGGTGGAGATGGCCAGCAGCACGTCGCCGGGCTGGCCGAGGGCGCGCACCTGCTTGGCGAAGATCTGATCGAAATGGTAGTCGTTGGAGATGGCGGTCAGGGCCGAGGTGTCGGTGGTCAGGGCCACGGCGGCCAGGCCCGGGCGTTCCCGCTCGAAGCGGCACACCAGTTCGGCGGAGAAGTGCTGGGCGTCGGCGGCCGAGCCGCCGTTGCCGCAACTGAGGATCTTGTGTCCCGAACGCAGGGCTTCGCTCATGAGCGTCACGGCCCGGGCGAGGGGCTCGGCGAGCACGTCGCGGGCCGCCTGCTTGGTGGCCACGCTGGCGTCGAACAGTTCGCGGATGCGATCGGTGGTGGTCATGCGAGATCCTTATCCGGTCGGGGCGTCGAAAGCGTTGCGGATCCAGTCGATGCGGGGTTCGTCGGCGCCCGGCGCCACCGCGATCACGTCGAACCGGGCTGGCCGGCTGGCGAGACTGGGATGCGTTTGCAGATAGTATAGGGCCGATTTGACGAGCTTGTCCTGCTTGCGCCGGTCCACGCTCTCCAGCCCGCTGCCGTAGTGCGCGTGGCGCCGGTAGCGCACTTCCACGAACACCAGGGTGTTCCCGTCCTCGCAGATCAGATCCAGCTCGCCAAGGCGGGTGCGGTAGTTGCGTTCGCGGATCGCCAGGCCCTGCTGCTGCAGGTAACGGGCGGCCAGCGTTTCGGCCGCATCGCCGATGGCCCGGGTGCGTCCCATCGCCTCACAGGGATTCGTCGAGGGGCATCGGCCGGCCGCTGCGGAAACGCACCCAGATGAGCTGGCGATGGATGCGCTGGCGTTCGTCCAGGCTCAGGCTGCCGGTCTCGCCGTCGAAGCGTTGCCAGGGATACTGCTTGAGCGTGGTCAGGGCGCCGATGATCCGGTAACTGTCGATGCCCAGGGCATACAGCCGTTGCAGGCGGTTGCCGGCCTTGCTGATGTAGGGCTCCACCTCGGGCCGCAGGCCGCGGTGACGGGTGCCGGTGCCCAGCACCCAGGGCATGTCGCCGAAGCGCAGGCCGTCCATGTCCCGATCCCGCTCGGGATTGAGGTTGCCGGTGAACACGTGCGAGGTGGCATACACCGGCACGTCGGTGGCGTGATAGAACTTCAGTTGCGGCCTAATCTGCCGGGCCTGGCGCGGATAGGCGGCCAGGAAGATGAAATCGATGTCCTGGCGCCGGCGCGGGGTGTACTTGAGGGTCTGGTTGAGCAGGTGGCTCAGGGCCCGGTAGCGGCGCTGGCTTTCGTCGATGTTGAGCAGGCGGCGGATCGGCCCCGAATAGTCGTTGCGCGCGGCGTTGTAGGTCTGCTGTTCCACCACCACGCCGCCCACCTCGGTCCAGCGGGTCTCGAAGGCGCGCGCCACCCGCTCGCCCCACGGGCCGGCGGGGACCAGGACCGCGGCATTCACGTAGCCGTCCAGCCAGGTGCGCTCGGCCACCTGGCGCGCTTCCTCCTCCGGCGAGAGGCCGAACTGGAACAGTCGGGGCGGGATTTCCGTCTCGTCCGGAATGTAATTGAGGGCCAGGGTGGGCACGCTCAGCTCGCCGTAGGTGGCCAGGCGCTGGATGCGGCGCTTGTCCAGGGGGCCGATGACGAAGCCGGCGCCCTCGGCCACGGCCCGGCGATAGAGATCGAGGATGTCCGGGCTGCTCTCCGTGTCGTAGATCCGGATGACCTGCTCGGGCCGGGCGCGGCGGGTGTAGTAGGCGGCCAGAATGCCGTCCCGCACGGCTTCGCCGGCCCGCGCGAAGCGGCCGCTGAGCGGCAGCAGCAGGGCGATGCGCTCGGGGATCACGATGTCCTCGGCCTTGCGGCTGAGCAGATCCTCGAGCAGGGCAGGGCGGGCCGGATGGCCGGGGTAGCGCTGCTTCCATTCCAGTACCGCCTGGTGCAGGCGGGTGGGCTGGAGCTGGAAGGCCTTGCTGATCTGCACCAGTTCCATCCAGCCGCTGAGCACGTCCGGCGGCGGTTCGGTGCGCAACTGCTGCAGGGCCCGCGCCGACATCATCGACAGGGCCTGCCAGATGTCCTGCTGGTTGGCGGCAATCAGTTCCGGGTCGCGCAGCCAGGCTTCGCGCCGCACCAGTTCGCGGGCCGTTTCCAGGCGATTGCCCAGCATGGTGTAGGCGTCGGCCCGCAGGTCGTGATAGTCGGCCAGCCAGAAGGGATCCAGGTTGGCGGGCGGGGGCGTCTCCAGCAGGCGCAGCACCTCCTCGGGGCGGCGTTCGCCGAGGGCGATGGTGGCCCGGCTCAGGCGCAGGAGGAAACCCTGGGCCGGATCGGCTCCGTTCAGGCGCAGGCCCTTGAGGATCGTCCGCGCCTGATGCAGGTTGCCGGCGCGGGCATAGGCCTCGGCGGTGCGCAGCATGATGCGCCGGGCGGCATCGCCCTCGGCGAGATGGCCCAGCCGCCACAGCCCCACGGCCGCTTCGGGATAGCGACCGGCCGCCAGGGCGGTTTCCAGGGCCTGGAGATCGGCGGTCTGTGCCTGCCGGCCGGTGGGCCCGGCGCAGGCGGCGAGCAGCAGGGCCAGAATGAGCGGGAGGAGGGCGAAACGTGGCATCATGCGGGCTGGACTCGAGACAAGGGGCCGGCCGAAACCGGCCGCGGAGATTATAGCGTGATCCGGGAAAACGGTGTTCTCCATGTTGTGGCAACGCCCATCGGAAATCTGGGCGATCTGTCACAGCGCGCGATCGACGTCCTGCGCGAAGTGCAGGTGATCGCCGCCGAGGATACCCGTCACACCGCGCGCTTGTTGCATGCCCACGGCATCGATACGCCCTGCGTCGCCGTGCACGAACACAACGAGCGTGAGGTCGTGCCGAAACTGATCGAACGCCTGCGGCAGGGCGAGTCCATCGCGCTGGTTTCCGACGCCGGTACCCCCCTGGTCAGCGACCCCGGCTATCACCTGGTGCGGGCGGCCATCGCCGCCGGGATCCGCGTGGTGCCCGTGCCCGGCCCCAGCGCCCTCGTCGCCGCGCTGTCGGCTTCCGGCCTGCCCACCGACCGGTTCTGTTTCGAAGGCTTTCTGCCGGCGAAGGCGGCGGCCCGGCGCAAGCGCCTGGAAGGCCTGCGCTCGGCCACCGCCACGCTCGTCTTCTACGAATCCCCCCACCGGATCCTCGACACCCTCGAGGATCTGCAGGCCGTGTTCGGCCCCGAGCGGCCCATGGTGCTGGCCCGGGAGCTGACCAAGACCTTCGAAACCTTCCTGCGCGGCAGCGTGGCCGAGGTGCGCGCGCAGGTGCAGGCAGATCCCGATCAGCGCCGGGGAGAGATGGTGCTGCTCATCCAGGGCGCCGAGGCCGAGGCCCGGAACGCCGCCACGCTCGACGAAGACCGGCTCCTGGCCATCCTGCTGGAGGAACTGCCGGTCAGGCAGGCCGCGGCGCTGGCCGCCCGCCTCAGCGGTGGCAAGAAGAACCGCCTCTACCAGCGGGCGCTGGAACTGCAGCGAAAGTAGTCATGCGGGGCCACATCCCCGTGGCGGCCTCGAGGTTCTGGTACAATTCCCCGCGAGTCGGCCAGACAGTCGCTCCGCCTGCGGGCGGGGAGGAAAGTCCGGGCTCCACAGGGCAGGGTGCCAGGTAACGCCTGGGAGGCGCGAGCCTACGGAAAGTGCCACAGAGAACAGACCGCCGATGGCCTTCGGGCACAGGCAAGGGTGAAACGGTGCGGTAAGAGCGCACCGCGCCACTGGCAACAGTGGTGGCAGGGCAAACCCCACCCGGAGCAAGACCAAATAGGGGAACAACGTGTGGCCCGCACGGTTCCCGGGTAGGTCGCTCGAGGTGTGTGGTGACACACATCCCAGATGAATGGCTGTCCACGACAGAACCCGGCTTATCGGCCGACTCGAATAATTCAGTGGCGAGGAACGCGTGGCGAGGAACGGCGTCGGGGCCGGACCTCGACTGGCGGCTCGGTTCTCGTGTCGATATGCGACTTTGAACAATGGGGGCCTTCGGGCCCCTTTTTTGATTAAAAAGTGTACAATAGTTGACTGTAAAATCCCTCCCCAACCTTCTGAAAGCACTTTAGCTGCCGACTTCAAGTTGTTGTTTTTCTTTTATTCTCTGATCCCGGATTCGACCGGTTAGCGGCCGTGATCCACCCGCTTATGCCGTTCGTAAGTCTCTGTCTGACAAGAAAGATTTCCCGTTTTTGTGCGCTGGTTTGCTTGACGGGTGGGGTATGGGCTTTCTATAGTGTGACAGAGTGGATCAATGTGGGAATAAATGGGGGATTCTGGCGTGGGGGTCTATCGGTGTTCCGGGGCGTAAACACCCTGAACCTAGATGCGAAAGGTCGCATGGCGATGCCCAGCAAGTACCGGGAGCGCCTGGCGGCGACCTGTGACGGCCAGCTGGTCGTCACCGTCGATCTGCGCGATCCCTGTCTCCTCATCTATCCCCAGCCCGAATGGGAAGACATCGAGCGCAAGCTGGTGCGCCTGGGCAACCTCGATCCGAACGCCCGGCGCCTGCAGCGGCTGCTGATCGGCCATGCCACCGAAGCGGAACTGGACGGCAATGGCCGCATCCTGGTGCCCCCGCCGCTGCGCGAGTTCGCCGGTCTGAACAAGAAGGTGGCGCTGATCGGTCAGGGCAAGAAATTCGAACTGTGGGACGAACAGGTCTGGAACGACGAGCGCCAGAAGTGGCTCGCCGAGGGCGCGAAGGACGGCGAACTCTCGGCCCAGCTGGAGTCCCTGTCGCTGTGACCGGCGGCGCACACCGGCCGGTCCTGCTGGAGGAGGCGTTGACGGCATTGAACATCCGGGCGGACGGGCGTTACGTGGACGGCACCTTCGGCCGGGGGGGGCACAGTGGCGCCATTCTGGAACGCCTGGGCCCCGAAGGCCGCCTGCTGGCGCTGGACAAGGATCCGGAGGCGGTGGCCGAGGGCGGGCGCCGCTTCGGCAGCGATCCGCGTTTCGCCATTCGTCAGGGCTCCTTCGCCGAGATTGGCGAGGTGACGCGCACCCTGGGCTGGCTGGGCGAGGTGGACGGCATTCTGCTGGATCTCGGGGTCTCCTCGCCCCAGCTCGACGATGCGTCCCGCGGCTTCAGCTTCCGCCACGACGGTCCGCTGGACATGCGCATGGATCCCGAATGGGGGCCGTCCGCCGCCGACTGGCTGGCCGGGGCCGGCGAGCAGGAGATTGCCCGGGTATTGAAGGAATACGGCGAGGAGCGCTTCGCCCGGCGCATCGCCCGCGCCATCGTCCAGGCCCGGGCCGAGGCGCCCATCGAGACCACGGCCCGGCTGGCGGCGATCATCGCCGCGGCCGTGCCGACCCGGGAGCCGGGCAAGGACCCGGCCACCCGCAGTTTTCAGGCGATCCGGATCTTCATCAACCGGGAACTGGAGGACCTGCAGGCCTTTCTCGACCAGGTGCTGGCGGTCCTGGCGCCGGGGGGGCGGCTGGCCGTGATCAGTTTCCACTCGCTGGAGGACCGGCTGGTGAAGCGCTTCATCCGGGAACAGGAGAAGGGCGACCGCTTCCCCCCGGACATGCCGGTGACGGTGGCCCAGCTGCAGCCGAAGCTGCGCGCCGTGGGCAAGCCGGTGCGGCCCACCGAGGCGGAAGTGCAGGACAACCCCCGGGCACGCAGCGCCATCCTGCGGGTGGCCGAGCGGCTGGCCGGGGAGGCGGCGTGAGGCGCCATCTGCCCGTGGCGCTGCTCGCCGTGGCGGTGCTGGCCAGCGCCCTGGGCGTGGTGTACGCCAAGCATCGCAGCCGCACGCTGTTCGTGGAGCTCGACGCCCTGCAGCAGCGGCGGGATGCGATGAACGTGGAGTGGGGTCAGTTGCAGCTCGAACTGAGCACCTGGGCCGCCCAGAGCCGGATTGAACAGATCGCGCGGCGTCGGCTGCGCATGAAGAACGTGGATTTCGACGACGTGGTGATGATGCGCCCATGAGCAAGCCCCTGCACAAGCCGGTTTCGGCCTTCCGCCTCGCGGTGGTGGGCGGCGTGGTGCTGCTGGCCGGTGCCGTGCTGGTGTGGCGGGCCGTGGATCTGCATGTCTTCAACCGCGACTTCCTCAAGAACCAGGGCGATGCCCGCACCCTGCGGGTGGTGCCGGTGGCCGCCCACCGGGGCATGATCACCGACCGCAACGGCGAGCCGCTGGCCATCTCCACCCCGGTGGACTCGGTCTGGGTGCAGCCGAAGGTCTTCGCCACGGCCCACGACCGCTGGCCGGAGCTGGCCCGGCTGCTGAAACTGGACCCGGAGCGCCTGCAGCGCCTCGTGCTGGCCCGCCAGGATCGGGAATTCGTCTATCTCAAACGCCACGTCAGCCCGCAGCTCGCCGAACGGGTCATGGCCCTCGGCCTGCCCGGCGTCAATCTGCAACGGGAATACCGCCGCTACTATCCCGCCGGCGAGGTGACCGCTCACGTCGTGGGCTTCACCGACATCGACGACCGTGGCCAGGAAGGCCTGGAGCTGGCCTACGACGAATGGTTGCGGGGCAACCCCGGCAGCAAGCGGGTGCTGCGGGACCGCCTCGGCCGGGTGGTGCGCAACGTGGAGCAGATCCGCAAGCCCGAGCCGGGCCGCAACCTGGCCCTGAGCCTGGACCGGCGCATCCAGTACCTGGCCTACCGCGAACTCAAGCGGGCGGTGTTCCGTCACCGGGCCCGCTCCGGCTCGCTGGTGATCCTCGACGTGCACAGCGGCGAGGTGCTGGCCATGGTCAACCAGCCGGCCTTCAACCCCAACGACCGGGGCCAGTTCCGGCCGGCCCAGACCCGCAACCGCGCCGTCACCGACGTCTTCGAGCCGGGCTCCACCATCAAGCCCTTCACCATCGCCGCGGCCCTGCTCTCGGGCCGCTACCGTCCCGACAGCCGCGTCGACACCTCGCCCGGGCACTATCGCCTGGGCCGGGCCGTGATCCGCGACAGCCGCGACTACGGGCGCATCACCCTGACCACCGTGATCCAGAAATCGAGCAACGTGGGCGCCAGCAAGATCGCCCTCTCCCTGCCCGATGCGCTGCTCTACCGCGTGCATACCCGCTTCGGTTTCGGTGCCGACACCGGCAGCGGTTTTCCGGGCGAGGTGGGCGGCCTGCTCAACGACGCCGGCCACTGGCGGCGGATCGAGAAGGCGACCCTGGCCTACGGTTACGGCATGTCGGTGACCGCCCTGCAACTGGCGCGGGCCTACGCGGCCCTGGCCGACGACGGCCGCCTGCACCCGGTGCGCTTTCTGCGGCTCGAGAAGCCGGAGGCGGCCCGCCAGGTGGTGCCGGTGCGAATCGCCCGCCAGATCCGGCACATGCTCGAAGCCGTGGTGGCCAAGGGCGGCACCGGCACCCGGGCCCGGATCGCCGGCTACCGGGTGGCCGGCAAGACGGGTACCGTGAAGAAGGCGGCCGCCGGGGGTTACAGCGAGGATCGCTACATCGCCGTGTTCGCCGGTTTCGCGCCCGCGAGCCGGCCGCGCCTGGCGATGGTGGTCACCGTCAACGAGCCGCGGGACGGCGTCTATTACGGTGGCCAGGTGGCCGCCCCGGTCTTCTCCCGGGTGATGGCCGGCGCCCTGCGCCTGCTGGGCGTGGCGCCCGACGCGGCGCCGGCCCATCCCGTGCGCCTGGCCGCCCTCGGCCGGCCCGACACGGAGGTCACGCCATGATGGCCGGCATCCATACCCGTTACCGTTTCAGTCTCGGCGCCCTGCTGCAGGACCTGCTGCCGGTGCCCGAGGCGGCCGATCGGCCCGTCACCGGCCTGTGCGCCGACAGCCGCGAGGTCCAGCCGGGGGATCTGTTCATCGCCCGCCGCGGCCTGCGGGTGGACGGGGCCGACTTCATCGACAAGGCCCTCGAGCGCGGCGCGGTGGCCGCCCTGTGGGAGCCGCAGCCGGGCGTGGCAGCGGTGCCGGTGGCCTGGCGGCATCCGGCCAGCGGCACGCCGGTGCCGGTGCTGGCCATGCCCGATCTGGCCGAAAGGCTCGGCGAGATCGCCGACCGCTTCTATGCCAACCCCTCCCGCGCCCTCACCATCACCGGGATCACCGGCACCAATGGCAAGACCTCGGTGAGCCATTTCCTGGCCCATGCCCTCTCGGGCGAGACGCCCTGGGGCGTGATCGGCACCCTCGGCACGGGCCTGGCGGGCGAGCTGACGCCGGCCACCCACACCACGCCCGACGTGATCCGCCTGCACCGCGCCCTGGCCGAGCTGCGCGAGTCGGGTGCGGCCGGGGTGGCCATGGAGGTCAGCTCCCACGCCCTGGATCAGCACCGGGTGGACCGGGTGCGTTTCGACTTCGCCGTGTTCACCAACCTCAGCCGCGACCATCTCGACTACCACGGCGACATGGCCAGCTATGCCGCGGCCAAGCGCCGCCTGTTCCACTGGCCGGAACTGCGGGGCGCCGTGATCAATGTGGACGATCCGGCCGGGCGCGAGATCGCCGCGGCCCTGCCGCCGGCGCTGCCGGTCCTGCGCTACGGCCTCGATCCCGCCCGCGCGCCGGATCTGCTCGCCCGCCACGTGACGCTCACCCCGCAAGGCCTGCAGGCCGAGGTGCTCACCCCGGCGGGGGAGGGGCGCCTGACGGCGCCCCTGCTCGGCCGTTTCAACGTGGCCAACCTGCTGGCGACCCTCGGCGTGCTGCTGATGCACGAACTGCCCCTGGAAACCGCCCTGGCGCGCCTGGCCACGGTGCCGCCGGTGCCGGGGCGCATGGAGCGCTTCGGCGGAGCAGGCCGGCCGCAGGTGGTGGTGGATTACGCCCATACCCCCGATGCGCTTGCCCAGGTGCTCACGGCCCTGCGCGAGCATCGTCCGGCGCGCCTTGTCTGCGTGTTCGGCTGCGGCGGCGATCGGGACCGGGGCAAGCGCCCGCTCATGGGCGAGGTGGCCGAGCGCCTGGCCGATCGGGTGATCGTCACCGACGACAATCCGCGCAGCGAGGATCCGGCCCGCATCCGGGCCGAGATCCTGGCCGGCATGGCCCGCCCCGAGGCGGTGGCCACCATCGGCGACCGGCGGGCGGCCATCCATCGCGCGGTGGCCGAAGCCGGGGCCGACGATCTCGTGCTGGTGGCCGGCAAGGGACACGAGAACTGGCAGATCCTGGAAGCGGGCCGGATCCCCTTCAGCGATGCCGACGAGGTGCGTGCCGCCCTGGAGGCCTGGCGATGAACGTGGCCGGACAGATCGCCCCGGCAAACGGTTTCGCCATGGCCCTGGCCGAGGCGGCCGAGGCGCTCGGCGCGCGGCGCGAGGGCGCCGACGTGGCGCTGCGCGGCGTGTGCACCGACACCCGCCGCCTGCAGCCGGGCCAGCTCTTCGTCGCCCTGCAGGGGCCCAACTTCGACGGCCACGACTTCGTGCCCGCCGCCCTCGAGGCGGGGGCCGCCGCCTGCCTGGTGAGCCGGCCGGTGGCCAGCCCGGCCATCGTGGTGGAAGACACCCGCCGCGCCCTGGGCGAGCTGGCCCGGGCCTGGCGCCAGCGCTTCTCCCTGCCGCTGATCGCCGTCACCGGCAGCAACGGCAAGACCACCGTCAAGGAGATGCTGGCCGCGATCCTCGCCACCGGTGGCCCGACCCTGGCCACCCGCGGCAACCTGAACAACGACATCGGCGTGCCCCTGACCCTGTTCGAGCTGGACGGGGCCCACCGCGCAGCCGTGGTGGAGATGGGCGCCAACCATCCGGGCGAGATCGCCTGGCTGGTCTCCCTGGCCCGGCCCGGCGTGGCCCTGGTGACCAACGCCGGGCCGGCCCACCTGGAAGGCTTCGGCAGCCTCGAGGGCGTGGCCCGGGCCAAGGGCGAGATCTTCGCCGGCCTGCCGGCGGACGGCACCGCCGTGATCAACGCCGACGACGATTACGCCCCCCTGTGGCGGGAGCTGGCGGGCGCGCGCCGCATCGTCACCTTCGGTCTGCGCCAGCCGGCCGACGTGAGCGCCGAGTGGCAGGCCACCGGTCGCGGCAGCCGGCTGCGGGTGCACACCCCCGCAGGCGACTTCGAGACCGATCTGCCCCTGCCCGGCGAGCACAACGTGATGAACGCCCTGGCCGCCACCGCCGCCGCCCTGGCCGCCGGCGTCTCCCTGCAGAACGTGGCCCGGGGGCTGGTCGGGGTGCGCGCCGCGCCGGGGCGGCTGCAGATCCGGCCCGGCCCGGCGGGCAGCACCCTGATCGACGACACCTACAACGCCAACCCGGCGTCTCTCGCGGCGGCCCTGCGGGTGCTGCAGACGTTTCCGGGCCGGCATCTGCTGGCCCTGGGCGACATGGGCGAGCTGGGTCCGGAGGCCGAGGCCCTGCACGCCGAGGCCGGCCGCCTGGCCCGCGAGGCGGGCGTCGCCCGGCTGGTGACGGTGGGCCCCATGGCCGCGGCGGCCGCCGCGGCCTTCGGCCCGGGGGCGGAATGCTGTGCCGATCGGGCCCAGGCCGTGGCGCTGCTGCGCGAGGAACTGGGCCGCGACGACGTGCTGCTGGTCAAGGGTTCGCGGACCAGCGGCATGGACGAAGTGATCAGCGCGCTGGACGGGGAGGCCTGAACCGATGCTCTACCATCTCGCCCAGCTCCTGCAGGACTTCTACAGCGGCTTCAACGTCTTCAACTACCTGACGTTCCGGGCCATCCTCGGCGTGCTCACCGCCCTGCTCATCTCCCTGCTCATCGGCCCGCGGATGATCCGCAAGCTGACCCAGTACAACATCGGCCAGACGGTGCGCGACGACGGCCCCGAGACCCACTTCAGCAAGGCCGGCACGCCGACCATGGGCGGGGCCCTGATCCTGGTGGCCATCGGCGTCTCCACTCTTCTGTGGTCCGACCTCACCAACCGCTACACCTGGGTGGTGCTGGCGGTGACCTTCGCCTTCGGCGTGATCGGCTGGATCGACGACTACAAGAAACTGGTCAAGCGCGATCCGAAGGGGCTCATCGCCCGCTACAAGTACGCCGCCCAGTCGGTGGTGGCGCTGGTGGTGGCGATCTATCTGTACCAGAGCGCCTCGGCCGTGGAGACCCAGCTCATCGTGCCGGTGTTCAAGAACCTGGTGATCCAGCTCGGTCCGGTCGCCTATGTCCTGCTGACCTATTTCGTGATCGTCGGCACCTCCAACGCGGTGAACCTCACCGACGGCCTCGACGGGCTGGCGATCCTGCCCACGGTGATGGTGGGCGGCGCCCTCGGCGTGTTCGCCTATCTCTCGGGCCACTCGGTGTTCGCCGGCTACCTGGCCATTCCCTACATCCCGGGCGTGGGCGAACTGGTGATCTTCTGCGGCGCCCTGGTGGGTGCCGGCCTCGGCTTTCTGTGGTTCAACACCTATCCCGCCCAGGTGTTCATGGGCGACGTGGGCGCGCTGGCGCTGGGCGCGGCGCTCGGCACCGTGGCGGTGCTGGTGCGCCAGGAACTGGTGCTGTTCATCATGGGCGGGGTGTTCGTGATGGAGACCGTCTCGGTGATCCTGCAGGTGGGCTCCTACAAGCTCACCGGCAAGCGGATCTTCCGCATGGCGCCCCTGCATCACCATTTCGAACTCAAGGGCTGGCCCGAGCCCCGGGTCATCGTGCGCTTCTGGATCATCACCGTGATCCTGGTGCTGGTGGGGCTGGCCACGTTGAAGGTGCGCTGAAGTCATGTCGCGATTTTCCGGTCATTCGCTCAATGCGCGCACGGAGTTCTCCGACCTCGAGGGCGGATCAGATGGATGTTCTCTGCCCGAGGCCGGCCGGGAATCGGAGAGAGTTGTGTAGGGCGATGCACGTGACGATTCGCAAATCACAGTCTGCGCATGATTGCCCCTGGGCAGGCCGCCGGGTGCTGGTGGTGGGCCTCGGGGCCAGCGGCCTGTCGGCGGCCCGCTACCTGGCCGCCCGCGGCGCCGAGGTGGCGGTCACCGACACCCGCGCCAACCCGCCGGGCCTCGCCGCCCTGCGCGCCGAGCTGCCGCAGGTGCCGGTGGCGGCCGGCGGCTTCGACGCCGAGGCCTTCGCCCGGGCCGAGACCCTGGTGGTCAGCCCCGGGGTCAGCGTGCAGGCGCCGCTGATTGCCGAGGCCCGGGCCCGCGGCGCCGAGGTGCTCGGCGACATCGAGCTGTTCGCCCGCGAGAACACCGCCCCGGTGGTGGCCATCACCGGCTCCAACGGCAAGTCCACCGTCACCACCCTGGTGGCGCGCATGGCCGAGGCCTCCGGGCTGATCACCGGACTCGGCGGCAACATCGGCACGCCGGCCCTGGAACTGCTGGAAGGCGAGCCGAAGGAACTGCAGGTGCTGGAGCTGTCCAGCTTCCAGCTCGAGACCACCGACAGCCTGCGCCCGGTGGCCGCCGCGCTGCTCAATCTCAGCGCCGATCACCTGGATCGCTATGCCGGCCTGGCCGACTACACCGCCGCCAAGACCCGGATCTACCACGGCGCCGAGACCTTGGTGGTCAACCGCGACGATCCCCGCGTGATGGCCACCCTCGAGGCGGTGGATCACGGCCAGGCGGTGATCACCTTCGGCCTCGGTGAGCCGGAGGACAACGGCTTCGGGCTGCGCGAGGTGGACGGCGAGTCCTGGCTGTGCCGGGGCAGGGAGAACCTGCTGCCCGCCGCGGCGCTCAAGCTGGCCGGCCGCCACAACCTGGCCAACGCCCTGGCGGCCCTGGCCCTGGGCCACGCCGCCGGTCTCAAGCTGCCGGCCATGCTGGCGGCGCTGCGCGAGTTTCCGGGCCTGCCCCATCGCACCCAGTGGGTGGCCGAGCGGAACGGGGTCACCTTCGTCAACGATTCCAAGGCCACCAACGTGGGCGCCGCGCTGGCGGCCATCGAGGGCCTGGCCGCGCAGCGCCTCGTGCTCATCGCCGGCGGGCAGGGCAAGGGTCAGGACTTCACGCCCCTGCGCGAGGCGGTGGCCCGGCGCTGCCGCGCCGTCCTGCTGATCGGCGAAGACGCCCCGAAGCTGGCCGCGGCGCTCGAAGGCAGCGTGCCGCTCGAGACCCTGCCGGATCTCGCGGCGGCAGTGCGCCGCGCCGCCGAACTGGCCCGGCCCGGCGATGCGGTGCTGCTCTCGCCGGCCTGCGCCAGCTTCGATCAGTTCGCCGGTTTCGCCGAGCGGGGCGAGCGCTTCGCCGCCGCGGTGGAGGATCTGTCATGAACGCCCAGGCCGTCCCCGCCGCCGTCTCCCGCAGCCGGCGCAAGAGCGCCGCCGAGCGCCGCCGCCCGGCCGCCGGGCCCGATCGGGCCCTGCTGCTGGCGGTGCTGGTGCTGGTGGGGCTGGGGCTGGTGATGGTCGCCTCGGCCTCCACTGCCATCGCCGAACGCCATGCCGGCGATCCCTTCTTCTATCTGTGGCGCCAGCTCGCCTTCGCCGGCTTCGGTGCGCTGTTGGCGCTTGGCGTCTGGCACCTGCCGCTGCGTCTCTGGCAGCAGGCCGGCCCCTGGCTGATGCCGCTGGGCGTGTTCCTGCTGCTGCTGGTGTTCGTGCCGGGCCTCGGCCGGGAGGTCAACGGCAGCCAGCGCTGGGTGCACCTGGGGCCGGTCAACCTGCAGGTCTCCGAATTCGTCAAGCTGTTCGTGATCCTCTACCTGGCCGGCTATCTTGTGCGCCACCAGGCGGCGGTGCGCACCAGTCTGGGGGGCTTCCTGCGTCCCCTGGCCCTGCTGCTGATCTTCGCCATGCTCCTGCTCCTGCAGCCCGACTACGGCGCCGCCGCGGTGATGCTGATGACCGCCATGGGCATGATGTGGCTGGGTGGCGCGCGGCTGTTCCAGTTCCTGCTGCTTTTGGCCGGCCTGGCCGGCTCCCTGGCCCTGCTGGCCTGGGTCTCGCCCTATCGCATGGAACGGCTCACCGCCTTCCTCAATCCCTGGGCCGATCCCTTCGACAGCGGCTTCCAGCTCACCCAGGCACTGATCGCCTTCGGCCGCGGCGAGTGGTTCGGCGTCGGCCTCGGCGCCTCGGTGCAGAAACTCTTCTACCTGCCGGAGGCCCACACCGACTTCCTGTTCGCGGTGCTGGCCGAGGAACTGGGGCTGGTGGCGGTGCTGGCGGTGATCGGCCTGTTCGGCTTCATCGTGCTGCGGGCCATGGCCATCGGCCGGCGCGCCGAGGAGCGGGATTTGCCCTTCCAGGCCTTCGTCGCCTACGGCATCGGGATCTGGATCGGCCTGCAGGCCTTCATCAACCTGGGCGTGAACATGGGCGTGCTGCCCACCAAGGGGCTGACCCTGCCGCTGATGAGCTATGGCGGCAGCTCCCTGGTGGTGATGGGCATCGCCGTGGCCCTGCTGCTGCGGGTGGATCGGGAAACCCGCCAGGCGGGGCAGGGGGGGCGGCCATGGTAGCGCGGGTGCTGATCATGGCCGGCGGCACCGGCGGCCACGTGTTCCCGGCCCTGGCCGTGGCCCGGCTGCTGCGCGAGCAGGGCGTGGAGGTCACCTGGCTGGGCACCCGCCGCGGGCTTGAGGCGCGGGTCGTGCCCGCGGCCGGCTTCCCCATCGAATTCATCGACGTGGCCGGCCTGCGCGGCAAGGGCGCGCTGGGCTGGCTGCTGGCGCCGTGGCGCCTGATCCGCGCCACCTGGCAGGCGCTCGGCGTCTGCCGCCGCAGCCGCGCCGGCGCGGTGCTGGGCCTGGGCGGTTTCGTCACCGGCCCCGGCGGGGTGGCCGCCTGGCTGCTGCGCCGGCCGCTGGTGATCCACGAACAGAATGCGGTGGCCGGCCTCACCAACCGCCTGCTGGCGCGCCTGGCCCGGCGGGTGCTGGAAGCCTTCCCCGGCAGTTTCCCGGCGGGGGTGGCCGCCGAGACCGTGGGCAATCCGGTGCGCGAGGAGATCGTTGCCCTGCCGTCTCCGGCCGAGCGCTTCGCCGGGCGCACGGGGCCGCTGCGGGTGCTGATTGTCGGCGGCAGCCTGGGCGCCGCCGCCCTCAACGAGACGGTGCCTGCGGCGCTGACGAAAGTGGCCGGCACCTACAACCTGCAGATCCGCCACCAGGCCGGTCGCGGCAAGGCGGCGCCGGCCCGCGCGGCCTATGCCCGGGCCGGGCTCGAGGCCGAGGTGGGCGAGTTCATCGACGACATGGCCGAAGCCTTCGGCTGGGCCGACATCGTGATCTGCCGCGCCGGCGCGCTGACCGTCTCCGAACTGGCCGCCGCGGGCCTGGGCGCGGTGCTGGTGCCCTATCCCCACGCGGTGGACGATCACCAGACCCGCAACGCCCTGTACCTGAGCGAGGCCGGGGCGGCCCGCCTGCTGCTGCAGGCGGAGATGAGCGCCGACCATCTGGCCGGGCTGCTCGAGGATCTGTTCGCCAGGGGCCGCGAGGGCCTGCAGGCGATGGCCGAGTCGGCCCGCCGCCTGGCCCGGCCCGAGGCCACGCGCAAGGTGGCCGCCGCCTGTCTGGAGGTGCAGCATGGCTAGTTACGGACGCCGGGCCACCGACACGGTTCGCGGTGAGCCGGGCCTGGGCCGCCTGCGGCGCATCCATTTCGTCGGCATCGGCGGGGTGGGCATGAGCGGCATCGCCGAGGTGCTGCTCAACCTGGGCTACGAGATCAGCGGCTCGGATCTGCGCGAGAACCCGGTCACCCGCCGCCTCGCCGAACTGGGCGCCGAGATCCACATCGGCCATGCCGAGGAAAACATCGCCGGGGCCAGCGTGGTGGTGACCTCCAGCGCCGTGTGGGCCGACAACCCGGAAGTGGTGGCCGCCCACGAGCGGCGCATCCCGGTGGTGCCGCGGGCCGAGATGCTCGCCGAGCTGATGCGCTTCCGCTACGGCATCGCGGTGGCCGGCACCCACGGCAAGACCACCACCACCTCGCTGGTGGCCAGCACCCTCGCCGAGGGCGGGGTGGATCCCACCTTCGTCATCGGCGGGCGGCTCAACAGCGCCGGCAGCAACGCCCGCCTGGGCACCGGCCGCTACCTGGTGGCCGAGGCCGACGAGTCCGACGCCTCCTTCATGCACCTGCAGCCGATGATGGCGGTGGTCACCAACATCGACGCCGATCACATGGAAACCTACGGCGGCGACTTCGAGCGCCTGCGCGCCACCTTCGTCGAGTTCCTGCACCATCTGCCCTTCTACGGCCAGGCCATCCTCTGCCTGGACGATCCGGAAGTGCGCCGCATCCTGCCCGAGATCAACCGCCCGGTGACCACCTACGGCTTCGCCGAGGGCGCCGACGTGCGTGCCACGGATCTGCGTCAGGCGGGCACTCGCACCCATTTCACCGTGCGCCTGGCCGACGGCGAGTCGCTGGACATCACCCTCAACCTGCCGGGCCGGCACAACGTGCAGAACGCCCTGGCGGCGATCGCCGTGGCCCGCGAGATCGGCATCGGGCACGAGGCCATCGCCCGCGCCCTGGCCGGCTTCCAGGGCATCGGCCGCCGCTTCCAGATCTACGGCGAATATGCCACCCCCCAGGGCACGGTGCTGCACGTGGACGACTACGGCCACCATCCCCGGGAGGTGGCGGCCACCATCGAGGCCATCCGCCAGGGCTGGCCCGGACGGCGCCTGGTGCTGGCCTTCCAGCCCCATCGCTACACCCGTACCCGGGATCTGTTCGAAGACTTCACCCGGGTGCTCTCGGAGGTGGACGCCCTGGCGCTGCTGGAGGTCTATCCCGCCGGCGAGGCGCCCATCGCCGGCGCCGACGGCCGCGCCCTGACCCGGGCCATTCGCGCCCGCGGCCAGGTGGAGCCGGTGTTCGTGGCCGGCCTGGAGGAACTGGCTCCGGTGCTGCGCGGCATGCTGCGCGAGGGCGACATTCTCCTGACCCTGGGGGCCGGCAGCATCGGCGCCGAGGCGGGGCGGCTGCGCGCAGCGCTGGAGGGCGACGCATGATGGCGGCCACCCGCAACAGCCTGCGCGGCGAGCTGCGGCATGACGAGCCGATGGCCCGGCACGTCTCCTGGCGCGCCGGCGGCCCCGCCCGCCGGCTCTACATGCCGGCCGATGCCGATGACCTGGGCGCTTTCCTGGCCGGCCTGCCGGCCGACGAGCCGCTGCTGTTCGTGGGGCTGGGCAGCAACCTCCTGGTGCGCGACGGCGGGTGGCCGGGCACCGTGATCCTGCTCGCCGGCACGCTCGCGGCGCTGGCCATCGAGGCCGACGGCCGGGTGCGCGCCGGGGCCGGCCTGCCCAGCCCGCAGCTGGCTCGCCGCACGGCCCGCGCGGGCCTGACCGGCCTCGAGTTCCTGTGCGGCGTGCCCGGCACCGTGGGCGGCGCGCTGGCCATGAACGCCGGCGCCCTGGGCAGCGAGACCTGGGAATTCGTCGAGACGGTGGAGACCATCGACCGCCGCGGCGTGCGGCGCACCCGCGCCCCCGAGGATTTCGCCATCGGCTACCGCTCGGTGCAGGGGCCGCCGGACGAATGGTTCACGGGCGCCACCTTCCGCCTGCAGCCGGGCGAGGCGCGGGAAAGCCAGGAGAAGATCCGCGCCAACCTGGCGCGCCGCGCCGCCACCCAGCCCACCCGCCTGCCCAATGCCGGCTCGGTGTTCCGCAATCCGCCGGGCGATTACGCCGCCCGGCTCATCGAGGCCTGCGGCCTCAAGGGCCACTGCGTGGGGGGCGCCTGCGTGTCCGAGAAACACGCCAATTTCATCGTCAACACCGGCACCGCCACCGCCGGCGACATCGAGGCGCTGATCGCCCGGGTGGGCGAGACGGTGGCCAGGGAGCAGGGCGTGGAACTGGTCCGCGAGGTGTGCATCGTGGGCGAGGGAGGGGACCCGCATGGCCGTTGACGCCCGTCCCTGGCCGCTCGATCCCCGCCTGTTCGGCAAGGTGGCCGTGCTGATGGGCGGCTGGTCGGCCGAGCGCGAGGTCTCGCTGCGCTCCGGCCGGGCGGTGCTCGCCGCGCTGCGCCGGCAGGGCGTGGATGCCCACGGCGTGGACGTGCGCCGTCCCGAGGTGGTGGCCGAGCTGCAGGCCGGCGGTTTCGACCGGGCCTTCAACATCCTGCACGGGCCGGGCGGGGAGGATGGCGTGATCCAGGGACTGCTGGCATGCCTGGAACTGCCCTGCACCGGCTCCGGCGTGCTGGCCTCGGCCCTGGCCATGGACAAGCTGCGCTGCAAGGAACTGTGGGAAGGCTGCGGCATCCCCACGCCGCCGTGGATGGTGCTCGAGGCCGACACGCCTCCGGGGCTGGTGGAGGCCACCCTGGGGCTGCCGGTGATGGTCAAGCCGGCGCTGGAAGGCTCGAGCATCGGCATGAGCAAGGTGACCGAGGCCGAGGCCCTGGCCGGCGCCTGGCAAACCGCGGCGGCCTGCGGCGGCGAGGTGCTGGCCGAGCGCTGGATCGGCGGACGCGAATACACCGTGGCCATCCTCGGCCGCACGCCCCTGCCGGTGATCGCCCTGGAGACGCCGCGCGCCTTCTACGACTACGCCGCCAAGTACGAGGCCGACGACACCCGCTACCTGTGCCCCTGCGGCCTGCCGGCCGAGGAGGAGCGGCGCCTGCAGCGCCTGGCCCTGGCGGCCTTCGAGGCGGTGGGCGCCGAAGGCTGGGGCCGGGTGGACATCCTCTGCGAGCCCGACGGCACGCCCTACGTCATCGAACTGAACACGGTGCCGGGGATGACCGATCACAGCCTGGTGCCGATGGCGGCGCAGGCCGCCGGCATCGGCTTCGACGAACTGGTGGTGCGCATCCTGGCGCAGACCCTGACCCGGGAGGTGGGCGATGTTCGCGCGCGCTAGCCAGGCCCAGGCGGTGGTCCCCGGTGCCCGTCGCGCCTGGCCGCGCCTGCCCTGGCGCTGGCTGGCGGCGGGCCTGCTGGCCCTGCTGATCACGGCCCTGCTGGCCGGCCTGCTGGCAAGGCTGACCGATCCCGGCACTCTGCCCATCACCCGGATCCGGGTGGAAGGGCGCATCGCCCATCTCGACGAGGCGATGCTGCGCCGCGCCGTCGCCGGCCGGGTGCAGGGCGGCTTCTTCGGCGTGGACGTGGCGGCAGTGCGCGCGGCGGTGGAGGCGCTGCCCTGGGTGGATCGGGCCCGGGTGCGGCGGATCTGGCCGGACACCCTGCAGATCCGCGTCACCGAACAGGTGCCGCTGGCGATCTGGAACGACACGGGCCTGGTGAACCGCCGCGGCGGCGTGTTCCGGCCCCAGGCCGCCACCTGGCCGGCGGATCTGCCGCGCTTCCATGGCCCGGCGGGCCGCAGCGCCTGGCTGGCGGGCCGCTACCGCGAGTTCGCGGCCATCCTGCAACCGGCCGGCCTCGGGATCGCGGCGCTGCGCGTGGACGCCCGCGGGGCCGTGCGCCTGCGCCTGGCCAACGGCATCGAGGTGGTGCTCGGCCGCGAGGCGCGCAGCGCGCGGCTGGCCCGCTTCGTCCGGGTCTGGCGCAAGGCACTGGCGGCCGAGGCCGCCCGCATCGCCCGGGTGGATCTGCGCTATGGCAGCGGTCTGGCGGTGCAATGGAAACCCAACGGGACACAGACCAGGCACGAGGGGTGAGGTCACGATGACGAAGAAAACGGACAAGAACCTGATCGTCGGGCTGGATATCGGCACCTCGAAGGTGGTGGCCATCGTCGGCGAGGTGACCGAGGAGGACGGGATCGAGATCATCGGCCTCGGCTCCCATCCCTCCCGCGGCCTGAAGAAGGGGGTGGTGGTCAACATCGAGTCCACGGTGCAGTCCATCCAGCGGGCGGTGGAGGAGGCCGAGCTGATGGCCGGCTGCCAGATCCAGTCGGTGTATGCCGGCATCGCCGGCAGCCACGTGCGCAGCCTCAACTCCCACGGCATCGTCGCCATCCGCGACAAGGAGGTGACCCCCTACGACGTGGAGCGGGTCATCGACGCGGCCCGCGCGGTGGCCATCCCGGCGGATCAGAAGATCCTGCACATCCTGCCCCAGGAGTTCCTGATCGACGATCAGGAATCGATCCGCGAGCCCATCGGCATGTCCGGGGTGCGCCTGGAGGCCAAGGTGCACATGGTCACCGGGGCGGTGAGCGCGGCCCAGAACATCATCAAGTGCGTGCGCCGCTGCGGCCTGGAAGTGGACGACATCATCCTCGAGCAGCTCGCCTCCAGCCACGCGGTGCTGACCGACGACGAGAAGGAGCTGGGCGTGGCGCTGGTGGACATCGGCGGCGGCACCACCGACATCGCCGTGTTCACCGAGGGCGCCATCCGCCACACGGCGGTGATCCCCATCGCCGGCGACCAGGTGACCAACGACATCGCCGTGGCCCTGCGCACGCCCACCCAGCATGCCGAGGAAATCAAGATCAAGTACGCCTGCGCGCTCACCCAGCTGGCCTCCGTGGAGGAGACCATCGAGGTGCCGAGCGTGGGCGACCGGCCCGACCGCCGCCTGGCCCGCCAGACCCTGGCCGAGGTGGTGGAGCCGCGCTACGAGGAACTGTTCACGCTCATCCAGGCCGAGCTGCGCCGTTCCGGTTTCGAGGATCTGTGCGCGGCGGGCGTGGTGCTCACCGGCGGCAGCGCCAAGATGGAAGGGGCGGTGGAGCTGGCCGAGGAGATCTTCCACATGCCGGTGCGCCTGGGCGTGCCCCAGTACGTCACCGGGCTGGTGGACGTGGTGCGCAATCCCATCTACTCCACCGGCGTGGGCCTGCTGCTGTTCGGGCAGCAGAACCGGGAACAGCGGGAAACCGCCTTGCAGATGGGGGGCGGGCTGCGCAGCGTGCTGCAGCGCATGAAGAGCTGGTTCCAGGGCAATTTCTGACCGGACGCACGGGGCGTCCGGCATCCGGGGGGGCTTGCCAGCCCGCCGGATCGGGAAGAAGAACCGGCCAGGAGGCCGAAGGCAACAACGTTTTTCAACGAGGAGGGGTGAATCATGCCATTCGAACTGATGGATACCTACGGGCAGAGTGCCGTCATCAAGGTGATCGGTGTCGGCGGGGGCGGCGGCAACGCCGTGGAACACATGGTGATGCAGAACCTAGAAGGGGTGGAGTTCATCGTCGCCAACACCGATTCCCAGGCGCTGAAGAACAGCTCGGCACGCACCGTGCTGCAGCTGGGCGGCAACATCACCAAGGGGCTGGGCGCCGGGGCCAACCCCGAGATCGGCCGCCAGGCGGCGATGGAGGATCGGGAGCGCATCCAGGAAGTGCTCGACGGCGCCGACATGGTGTTCATCACCGCCGGCATGGGTGGCGGCACCGGCACCGGCGGGGCGCCCATCGTCGCCCAGGTGGCGCGGGAGATGGGCATTCTCACCGTGGCGGTGGTCACCAAGCCGTTCCCCTTCGAGGGCAAGAAGCGCATGGCGGTGGCCACCGACGGCATCGACGAGCTCAAGAGCTTCGTCGATTCGCTGATCACCATTCCCAACGAGAAGCTGCTCTCGGTGCTGGGCAAGAACATCAGCCTGCTGGACGCCTTCAAGGCCGCCAACGACGTGCTGCTGGGCGCCGTGCAGGGCATCGCCGAACTCATCACCCGCCCGGGCCTCATCAACGTGGACTTCGCCGACGTGCGCACGGTGATGTCGGAGATGGGCATGGCCATGATGGGCACCGGCCGCGCGGTGGGCGAGAACCGGGCCGTGGAGGCCGCCGAGTCGGCCATCGCCAGCCCGCTGCTCGAGGACGTGAACCTCTCGGGCGCCCGCGGCATCCTGGTCAACGTCACCGCCGGCATGGACATGTCCATCGGCGAATTCGAGCAGGTGGGCGAGACGGTGCGCGGCTTCGCTTCCGACAACGCCACCGTGGTGGTGGGCACGGTCATTGATCCGGAGATGGAAGGCGAGCTGCGGGTCACGGTGGTGGCCACCGGCCTCGGTCAGCCGGTCCAGGCCGAGGCGGCCAAGCCCAAGCTGGTGGTGAACAAGACCGCCGACGGCACGCCCGACTACAAAGAGCTCGATCACCCCACGGTGGTGCGCAGGAAGCGCTCGGAAACCGTGGCGCCCGCCGCGGGCGACGACATGGAATATCTCGATATTCCGGCCTTCCTGCGCCGGCAAGCCGACTAGCGTCGGTCTGCCGGCGCCGCCGGACGGCAGCGGAAAACCCAGGTGACTGATTTGCGGTCAAGTTTTGCCGTGCGTGGACGATAAACCATAAGGATTTGCTGAAAAATGTGATACTGATTTAAGATGCCCGATTAAAACACGTGTAAATTACCGCAGTCGGATGCGCTGGTGCCGGTTGGGCCCGATTCTTGCATCGTAAACCGGCATCCATGAACCATACGAAAAACAGGGAAACGCTCCGTGATCCAACAACGCACGCTGAAGAACATCATCCGCGCCACCGGCGTCGGTCTGCACACCGGTGAAAAGGTCTATCTCACCCTGCGCCCCGCCGCGCCGGACACCGGCATCGTCTTCCGGCGTGTGGATCTGGAGCAGCCCGTGGAGATCGAGGCCAAGGCGGAGAACGTGGGCGACACCACCCTCTCCACCACCCTGGTCAACGGCGAGGTGCGGGTCTCCACCGTCGAGCACCTGCTCTCGGCCATGGCCGGCATGGGGATCGACAACGCCTACATCGATCTCAACGCCCCCGAGGTGCCGATCATGGACGGCAGCGCCGGCCCCTTCGTGTTCCTGATCCAGTCGGCCGGCATCCAGGAGCAGAACGTGCCCAAGCGCTTCATCCGCATCCGCCGCGAGATCCGGGTCGAGGACGGCGACAAGTGGGTGAAGTTCGAGCCCTTCGACGGCTTCAAGGTCTCCTTCAGCATCGAGTTCGATCACCCGGCCTTCAAGGCGGATCACCAGACCGCGGAAGTGGATTTCTCCACCACCTCCTTCGTCAAGGAGGTCAGCCGGGCCCGCACCTTCGGCTTCATGAGCCAGATCGAGACCCTGCGCGCCAACAACCTTGCCCTCGGCGGCTCGCTCGACAACGCCGTGGTGGTGGACGACTATCGCATCCTCAACGAGGACGGCCTGCGCTACGTGGACGAGTTCGTCAAGCACAAGATCCTCGACTCCATCGGCGATCTCTACCTGCTCGGCCACAGCCTGATCGGTGCCTTCTCGGGCTACAAGTCGGGCCACGCCCTCAACAACAAGCTGCTGCGCACCCTGCTGGCCGAACGGGACGCCTGGGAAGAAGTCACCTTCGACGATCCGGCAGACGCCCCGATTTCCTTCGTCCAGCCAGTGAAGGCCTGAGCCTGCCGTAGGTCGGCCTTCAGGCCGACATGTCGGGCCAATACCTAAGGGGCATGCCGAGCCCGACTACCTTTCTCTTTTCCCCTCCCTCGACGCCAGACGCATCAGGGCCGCCCGCAACGGCCCTTCCTCCATCCCCTCGGCCATGGCGCGAATGGTCCCGGCGGCGCGCGGGCTGATCTCGCGGCGGGCCGGCCGGGGCGGAGGCGGGGCCTGGCGGGCGGGAAGAATGATCAGGTCGATTTTTTCAAGTGACTGAAATTCCTTGCAAAAACGTTTCAGTTCGCGCAACAGGGCGGATTTCTGGAAGCGCAGGCGGGTGGCCCAGGCGGGCGAGTCGACAGCGAGCGCCAGGCGGAAGGGGGTGTAGTCGGAAACCTGTACGTGAGGGGCCAGCGGCGCGTCGAGGCGGCGGCGGACCTGCCGGGTCAGGTGCTGCAGAAACCGCGCATGTGTGACGAGCTGCGCAACATCACCTTTTTTTCCGTGCAGAAACTTGTACAATGGCCCCGGAATATTCATACTAAAATTATACTCGTATTAATGAGTTGCGGCAGGAAGCCGATACAGAGTCCAGGACGAACCGCTTGGAGGGGCTTTGCTGCACCATGAATATCGTCATACTAAAAAGAACAAAGGGGTGTTCGCGGCTGGTTTCGCTGGGACGTGACAAGCTGATCGCCCTGGCCGTGCTTCTGTTCCTGCTCCTGCCCGCCGGCTTCATCACCACCGGTTACTATCTCGGCGTCCACAACGCCCGCAACACTCCCGACAACCTCGGCCTCGCCCTGCAGATGGAGCTGGAAGCCCAGCGCCTGCGCATCGAGGAGGCCACCCGCACCGCCGAGGAGAACATGGACGCCCTGGCCCTGCGCCTGGGCAAGCTGCAGGCGCACGTGATGCGGCTCGACGCCCTCGGCCAGCGGCTCACCACCATGGCCAAGCTCGACAAGGGCGAATTCGACTTCGACAGCCCGCCGGCCCAGGGCGGGCCGGAAGAGAGCCGGGACGGCAATGCCGGCCCCATGGCCGTGCCGGACTTCCTCAAGGCCCTGGAGGATCTTTCCGAACAGCTCGAGGATCGCAGCCAGCAACTGGCGGTGCTCGAAGAGATGATGATGAACCGCAAGCTGGACGAGGAGGTGGTGCCCGCCGGCCGGCCCATCACCCGCGGCTGGCTTTCGTCCTACTTCGGCATGCGCACCGATCCCTTCACCGGCCGCCGGGCCCACCATGCCGGGATCGACTTTGCCGGCAAGCTGGGCTCCGACATCGTGGCCGTGGCCGCCGGCGTGGTGACCTATGCGGGCAAGCGCTCCGGTTACGGCAATCTGGTGGAGATCAATCACGGCAAGGGCTACGCCACCCGTTATGGCCACACGAAGGAAATCCTCGTGGAAGTGGGCCAGACCGTGAAGAAGGGGCAGGTCATCGCCCGCATGGGCAGCACCGGCCGCTCCACCGGCCCGCACGTGCACTTCGAAGTGCTCTACAACGGCCGGCAGGTCAATCCCATCAAGTACATCCACGCCTCGCGCTGACGCCAGGCGGCCTGCGCGGGGTGGCTGAAGGGCCGGAAGGGGCGTATCCTGCCGTGCCGGAAGATTGTCCCCCGATGCCCCTCCCATGCCGTTTCGCCTGCGTCGCCTCGTCTTTCTGATTCTGCCCCTGTGGCTTGTGGCCTGCGCGCTCGAGCAGACGCCGCCCGCGGCGCCTGCGCCGGCAGCGGCCGTGAAGGCGGTGACGACGCCCCCCGAAACGGCGCCGCCCGCGTCGCCGCCCGTCGTCATCACCATCGCCGCGGTCGGCGACATCATGCTCGGCACCGACTTCCCGGAAAACCGCCTGCCCGACGACGATGGCGCGAGCCTGCTGGCGGCCATGAAACCCTATCTGCGCCGGGCCGATCTGGCCTTCGGCAACCTCGAGGGGACGCTGATGGAAGGCGGAGAGCCGGCCAAGCGTTGCCGCGATCCCGCCCACTGCTGGCTGTTCCGCTCGCCCCCCCGTTATGCCCGCACGCTGGCCGAGGCCGGTTTCGACGTGCTGAGCCTGGCCAACAACCATGCCCGGGATTTCGGCGAGACCGGGCGGGAGGCCTCCATGGCGGCGCTGGCCGCCCAGGGGATCCGGCATACCGGCCGGGAAGGGGACGTGGCGCGCTTGCAGGTGAAGGGCCGCCAGGTGGCGATCATCGCCTTCGCGCCCTTTCGCAACGCCCATGATCTGCTGGATATCCCGGCGGCGGTGGAACGGATCCGCCGCCTGGCAGTCGAAAATGACATCGTGATGGTCTCCATGCATGCCGGCGGGGAAGGGATCGACGTGCAGCACGTCCCCTTCGCCGAGGAGTTCTACTACGGCGAGAACCGGGGCGACGTGGTGGCCTTCGCCCACGCGCTGATCGATGCGGGCGCCGATCTCGTGGTCGGCCATGGCCCCCACGTGCCTCGGGCGCTGGAACTCTACCGGGGCCGGCTGGTGGCCTACAGCCTCGGCAACTTCTGCACCTGGTACGGCATCAGCGTGGCCGGTCCCAAGGGGCTTGCGCCCCTGTTGGAAGCCCGCCTGGATGGCGAGGGGCGGTTCGTGGGCGGACGGATCGTCTCGGCCCGCCAGATCCGGCCTGGCGGCCCGGTTCCCGATCCGGCGCACGCCGCCGCCCGCCGGATGGCCCGGCTGACGCAGGACGATTTTCCCGGCACCGCCCTGGCCATCGCGGCCGATGGCGAAATCCGCCGTACGGATTGGCAGCCGGCGCTCTACTGATCCGCGTTTTCCCCGCTTTGGCGGCGGACAAACCCCCCGCTGCCCTGTAAAATACGCGCTTTCAACCTTGCCCCGCACCGGGCCCCTCCAAATTCGACGGAATCCAGGCAGAACATGGCAAAACTGTTGCAGAAAATCTTCGGCAGCCGCAACGACCGGCTGATCAAACGCATGCGCAAGACGGTGGCGCAGATCAATGCCCTGGAGCCGGAGTTCGAGGCCCTGTCCGACGAACAGCTGCAGGCCAAGACGGCCGAGTTTCGCCAGCGCCTGGCCGATGGCACGCCGCTGGATGATCTGCTGGTGGAGGCCTTCGCCACCGTGCGCGAGGCCGGCAAGCGGGTGCTGTCCATGCGCCATTACGACGTGCAGCTCATCGGCGGCATGGTGCTGCACGAGGGCAAGATCGCCGAGATGCGCACCGGCGAGGGCAAGACCCTGGTGGCCACCCTGGCCGCCTACCTCAACGCCCTGCCCGGCAAGGGCGTGCACGTGGTCACCGTCAACGACTACCTGGCTTCCCGCGATGCCGCCTGGATGGGCAAGATCTACGAATTCCTGGGGCTGAAGGTGGGGGTGATCCTCTCCAACATGCCCTTCGAGGACAAGCAGGCCGCCTACGCCGCCGACATCACCTACGGCACCAACAACGAGTTCGGCTTCGACTACCTGCGCGACAACATGGCCTTCAGCAAGGAGGAGCAGTTCCAGCGCGGGCACCATTTCGCCATCGTCGACGAGGTGGACTCCATCCTCATCGACGAGGCCCGTACCCCGCTGATCATCTCCGGCCCGGCCGAGGGCAGCTCGGAGCTGTACTACAAGGTCAACGAACTGATCCCGCAACTGGTGAAGCAGGAGGAGGAAGAGGGCCCCGGCGACTTCTCGGTGGACGAGAAGACCAAGCAGGTGCACCTGACCGAGGAAGGCCACGAGAAGGTGGAACGCCTGCTGCTCGAAGCCGGCCTGCTCAAGGAGGGGGAATCACTGTACGACGTCTCCAACATCGGCCTGCTGCACCACGTGATCGCCGCCCTGCGCGCCCACAGTCTGTTCCAGAAGGACGTGGACTACATCGTGCAGAACAACGAGGTGATCATCGTCGACGAGTTCACCGGCCGCACCATGCCCGGCCGGCGCTGGTCCGACGGCCTGCACCAGGCCATCGAGGCCAAGGAAGGCGTGCCCGTGCAGCAGGAGAACCAGACGGTCGCCTCCATCACCTTCCAGAACTATTTCCGCCTCTACGACAAGCTCTCGGGCATGACCGGTACCGCCGACACCGAGGCCTACGAGTTCCAGCAGATCTACGGTCTGGAAGTGGTGGTGATTCCCACCCACCGGCCGATGATCCGCAAGGACATGAACGATCTCGTCTACCTCACCCAGCGCGAGAAGTTCGATGCGGTGATCGAGGACATCAAGGACTGCCATGCGCGCCAGCAGCCGGTGCTGGTGGGCACCACCTCCATCGAGGTCTCCGAATACCTCTCGGGCCTGCTGAAGAAGGCCGGGATCCGGCACGAGGTGCTCAACGCCAAGCAGCACGAGCGCGAGGCGGAGATCGTGGCCCAGGCCGGCATGCCGGGGGCGGTGACCATTGCCACCAACATGGCCGGCCGCGGTACCGACATCGTGCTCGGCGGCAATCTCGAGGCGGAGATCGACAAGCTCAAGGATCCCACCCACGAACAGATCGAGAAGCTGCGCGCCGACTGGGAGAAGCGCCACCAGACGGTGCTCGAGGCCGGCGGCCTGCACATCATCGGCACCGAGCGCCACGAATCGCGGCGCGTGGACAACCAGTTGCGCGGCCGTTCCGGGCGCCAGGGCGATCCCGGCTCTTCCCGCTTCTACCTCTCCCTGGAAGACAACCTGATGCGGATCTTCGCCTCGGATCGGGTCAGCGCCATCATGCAGCGCCTGGGCATGCAGGAAGGCGAGGCCATCGAGCATCCCTGGGTGAGCCGGGCCATCGAGAACGCCCAGCGCAAGGTGGAAGGTCACAACTTCGACATGCGCAAGCAGTTGCTCGAATACGACGACGTGGCCAACGATCAGCGCAAGGTGATCTACAACCAGCGCAACGAAATCCTCGCCAGCGAGGATCTTTCGGAAACCATCAGCGCGATCCGCGCCGACGTGGTCAACGACATCATCAGCGACTACGTGCCGCCGCAGAGCATCGAGGAACAGTGGGACATTCCGGGCCTGCAGGAGGCCCTCAAGGCCGAGTTCGGCCTGACGCTGGACGTGCAGGGCTGGCTCGATGCCGAGGAACGCCTGGACGAGGAAGGCCTGCGCCAGCGCATCATCGAGGCGGTGGAACAGGCCTACCGGGAGAAGGAGGAACAGTACGGCGCCGAGGTGATGCGCCAGATCGAGAAGGCGGTATTCCTCGAAGTGCTCGACAGCCAGTGGCGGGATCACCTGGCACTGATGGATCAGTTGCGTCAGGGCATTCACCTGCGCGGCTATGCGCAGAAGAACCCCAAGCAGGAATACAAGCGCGAATCCTTCGAGCTGTTCGCGGCCATGCTCGAACGCATCAAGCACGACGTGATCACGCTCCTGAGCCGGGTGCAGATCCACAGCGAGGAAGAGATCGCCGCCCTCGAGGCCCAGCGCCGGGCGCTGGAGCAGCAGATGGAGTTCCAGCACGCCAACGTCTCGGCCATGCAGGGCGAGAGCGAGGCGGCGCCCGACGCCGAAGAGCCCCACAAGCCCTTCGTGCGCGAAGGCCGCAAGGTGGGCCGCAACGAACCCTGCCCCTGCGGTTCCGGCAAGAAGTACAAGCACTGCCACGGCAAGCTGAACTGACCGGTTGTGTTTTCAACGCAAAGGCGCAAAGGACGCCCAGGGAGAAGGGTGTCCCAGGGTGGGAGCGGCGCAAGCCGCGATTAGTTGGCTGTTCCGAAATATCGATCAATCTTCGCTACGGGCACGAAGCCCTCATGGCCTGAAAGGGGTTGCGTGACCTTCGGCCGCAGGGACGATATCCAGGACGGACAAGTGTCGTGAGAGGGCAGGATGCCCGAAGCGACTGCGGCCGCAGAGCCTACATGGACGTATTTACGGCGTGTCACGCAACCCCTTTCCGGCCATGAGGGCGGTCGTCCGGGTTAGATAACCAGCAATAAAATGACACATATTTCGGAACAGCGTTCTAACCGCACTTGATCCGAACATTTTCCGAGGCCCTGGCGCCTGCCAGAGCGTAATCGCGGCTTGCGCCGCTCCTACAGGCCAAACCGTTCTTCAGCCCGACAGGAATCCTCCAATCCATGACCTCTGACGATCTCCCCGCTGCCCTTCCCGTTCCCGGCATCCGCCTGGGCACCGCCCGGGCCGGCATCAAGAAACCGGATCACCGTGATCTGGTGGTGATCGAACTGGCCGAGGGGACCACCACGGCGGCGGTGTTCACCCGCAATGCCTTCTGCGCCGCGCCGGTGATCGTGGCCCGGGAACATCTGGCACAGGGCGCGCCGCGCTACCTGCTCGTCAACACCGGCAATGCCAACGCCGGCACCGGCGAGGCGGGGCTGCGCGCGGCGCGGGAATGCTGCGCGGCGCTGGCTGGCCACGGGGGGTGCGAGGCGGAGCAGGTCTTGCCGTTCTCCACGGGCGTCATCGGCGAGGATCTGCCGGTGGCGCGGATCACCGCGGCCCTGCCGGCGGCGCTCAAGGCGCTCGACGTCAACGGCTGGGACGAGGCCTCCTGGGGGATCCTCACCACCGACACTCGGCCCAAGCGGCTGTCGCGCACGCTCGAGATCGACGGGCGGAGCGTGACCCTCACGGGCATGGCCAAGGGGGCCGGCATGATCCGCCCGAACATGGCCACCATGCTGGCCTACCTCGCCACCGACGCCGCCCTCGCTCCCGAATTGCTGCAGGCCAGCCTGCAGGCGGCGGTGGACGTCTCCTTCAACCGGATCACGGTGGACGGCGATACCTCCACCAACGATGCCTGCGTGCTGATGGCCACGGGCAGAAGCGGCGTGGTTCTCGAGGCGGACACGCCGGCCCTGGCCGCCTGGCAGGCGGCCCTGACCGAGCTGTGCGAGGAACTGGCCAAGGGACTGGTGCGCGACGGCGAAGGGGCCACCAAGCTGATCCATGTGGAGGTCACGGGGGGCGGCAGCGAGACGGAATGCCTCGAAGTGGCCTGGACGGTAGCCCACTCGCCGCTGGTCAAGACGGCCTTCTTCGCCGCCGATCCCAACTGGGGGCGCATCCTCGCCGCCGTGGGTCGCGCGCCCGTTCCCGATCTCGACGTTCAGGCCGTGCAGATCTGGCTCGACGAAGTGCGGATCGTGACCGCGGGCGGGCGCGACCCGGACTACCGTGAGGAACGGGGGCAGGCAGTGATGGACCGCAACGAGATCACCGTGCGCATCGATCTGGCACGGGGCGCGGCCCGGGCGCGGGTATGGACCTGCGACTTCTCCTATGACTACGTGCGCATCAACGCCGAATACCGCACCTGACGCGCTGCCGGTGGCGGTGGGTGTGATCCGCCGCGGCGATCGGGTGCTGCTTGCGCGGCGTCCGGCACATGTTCATCAGGGCGGGCTGTGGGAGTTTCCGGGCGGCAAGCGCGAACCGGGCGAGGATCGCCGCAGCGCCCTGATCCGGGAACTGGACGAGGAACTGGGGATCCGCGCCGAGCACCTGCGGCCCCTGATCCGATTGCGCCATGCCTATGCCGACAGGGCGGTGGAGCTGGACGTGTGGCAGGTGGATCGCTGGCGGGGCGAGCCCCACGGACGGGAAGGGCAGCCGCTGCGCTGGGTGGCGGTGGCGGATCTGCACACCCTTCCCCTGCCCGCTGCCAACCGGCCCATCGTCACTGCCGTGCGGCTGCCTTCCCGCTACCTGATCACCGGGCCCTTCGTGGACGCGGCCGATTTCCGGCGCCGGTTGCAGGCCGCCCTTGCCCGGGGCATCCGTCTCGTTCAGTTTCGGGCCCATCATCTCGATGCCGGCGAATACCTGGCCCTGGCACGGGAAGCGGTGGCCCTGTGCCACGCGGCCGGCGCGCGCCTGCTGATCAACGGCCCGCCCGACTGGGTGGCGGCCACCGGCGCCGATGGCGTGCATCTCACCCGTCACCGGCTGCGGTCGCTGACCTCCCGGCCGCTCCCCGCCAACCGGCTGGTGGCCGCCTCCACCCATGATGCGCAGGAGCTGCGCCAGGCGCAGGCCATGGGCGTGGATTTCAGCGTCCTCTCGCCAGTGGCGCCCACCGCCTCCCATCCCGGCGTCCGGCCGCTGGGCTGGAGGGGCTTTGCCGAACTGGTGAGGCTGGCCGCCCATCCGGTCTATGCCCTGGGCGGGCTCGGCGAGGTCGAGCGGGAACGGGCCTGGGAGGCCGGCGGGCAAGGGGTGGCGGCCATCCGGGCGTGGTGGCCATGAGCCGGACCGCCGGGCTTCGGGCGTGGCCGCTGCTGCTGGCCCTGGTCGCCTGCCAGCCGCCGACGCCCGAGGTCGTCTCGTTTCCGGACGCGGCCTGTGATGCCGCCGGCGTTTGTCAGAGCCGCCGGGACGGCCGCGGCATCACCCTGCGCTTTCTCGCGCCGCCCAGCCCCCTGAAGGCCTTTCCCTTCGAAGTCCGCCTGAGGGGCTTTCCCGCCGATCCGCCGCCGGTGGTCCGCGTGCGTTTCGAGATGCCGGACATGGAGATGGGCCTGAACCGCTATCGCCTGGAAGCCGCTGGTGCCGGCCGGTTCACCGGTCGCGCCGTGTTGCCCGTGTGCACCACCGGCCGTCACGACTGGCGGGCCGTGGTGAGCGTGGAAGGCACGGAGGCGATCCGGGAAGCCCGTTTCGTCTTTCGTGTCGGAGATTGAACGGCCAGTCGGCGGACGACGCCACGGTAGCGCGAAGCGGGACGCCCGAGCCGAGTGGGCCAGGGTGAGGAGGGGATGGAGGTCAATGCCGGTGGCGGCGCTCCGGATCCAGCATCTCCTCGGGCAGGATTTCCTCGCCGGGGATCCGGTGCCCTTCGGCGGCCCATTCCCCCAGATCGATGAGCTTGCAGCGTTCGCTGCAGAAGGGGCGCCAGGGCGATTCCGGGCCCCAGGTCACGGCCTTGCCGCAGGTCGGGCATTTGACGGTCTTGCTCACAGGGCGCACAGGCTCAGCAGGAAATCGACGTCCTGATTGGTCTGTACCGGCCGCTCGCCGCCACGGGGTTCGAGAAAGCGAATCGAAAAGCGGTGCTTGCCGGCGCTGATTTCGGGAAACACCTCCATCGCCTGGGGGAGCTGGATGCGCAGCAGCTGCACCGGTTGCCCGGGATCGAGGTTCTGCTGGTGGAAGCCGCCTTCGGCCCGCTGGGCCCGGGCGTCCGCGCTTTCGCGCAGGATGGCGAGGATCATGGAAATGGGCTGGATGACCGGATCCAGGCTGGCGAGCCAGTTCTCCAGATCCGCGATCCGTTGTTCGGGATCGCGGCTCAGCCAGTGATGATAGGCCGGCAGGTCGAAGTTGCAGTCGCCGCCGACGATGCTGGTGCGCTGGCGGATGCTGCTGAGCAGCTCGTTGTCGCGCAGGCTTTGGCCGAACTGGCCCGACTGGCCATGGACTTCCGTCTCGGCCTGCTGCAACTGGTGCAGCACGCTGCCCAGCTGGGCCTGATCCACGCCCGGCCGATCCTGCAGGGCCATGAGGGAGGCCTGCAGGCGCTCCAGCTCCTTGAGGATTTCGTTCTTCAGATCGCCCCGGGCCAGCAGCTCGAGGATCTGGATGAGGCCGTTGACGCTGTGCCGGCTGTCCCACATGGAGAAGCCCCCCAGCGAATAGCGGGTCTGCCGGAAGAGCTGTTCCAGGCGCAGGAAGGTGCGCATCCGCTCGTTCAGGGGCTGTTCGTAGAGAATGGGGTTTTCCACGGGGAAGACGGTTCGCTGAGGCAAAGCGGGATTCTGTGCCAGGCGGGCGGTTTTGGCAACTGCTAGCCCGGATATTGCACCATGTCGAGGGCGGGCGGTGACTCAAGCGATTGAAGAGCAATGGCATATTGAGAGTTATCGGCTTGTTTTGGCAGACACATTTCGTTCCTGCCCGCCCTCTGCGCCGGCCCTTGCGGCTTTGGTGGCAGACCTTCCCTGGTCTGCCCCCTGCGGGCGCGCTTTGCGCGACCCGTTTCGTTCCAGACGAAACGGTCGCTCGCGCGCTCGCTTGCGCTTCACGAAAGCCGTAGCCATGGCTACGCTTTTCGCTCCAGCGCGGCGCGAGCGCGGCTGCAAAGACCGCAATCATCCGGCGCCCATGGTGCAATATCCGGGCTAGCGTCTATCGTCCCTCGAGTTCGCGGGCCATTTCCCGGTAGCGCTGATCGAGCTGGGCGACCCGTTCGCGCAGTGCGGGCAGGGGCAGCTCGCCGTCGATCACGTCGTCGGCCAGGGCCAGGCGGTGCTGGCGATCGGCCTGGGCGGCCAGGATCCGTTCGACCGCGGTGCGATCGATGCCGTCCCGTTCCATCACCCGGCGGATCTGCGTCTCCCGCGACGCATCCACCACCAGCACGTGCTCGATGAAGGGATAGCCGCCCGTTTCCGCCAGCAGGGGAATGACCACCAGGGCGTAGGGCGCCTCCAGCGCAGCGAGCCGGTCGCGGACCCGCGCCTCGATGCGGGGATGGAGAATGGCCTCGACGTCCCGGCGGGCAGCCTCGTCCTGGAAGATCCGCTCGCGCAGCTGGCGCCGGTCCAGTTGACCGTCCGGCGCGAGAATCGCTGTGCCGAAGCGGGCCACCAGTTGATGGAGTCCTGGCGTGCCGGGAGCCACGACCTCCCGGGCCAGTTCATCGGTATCGATGATCGGAACGCCTCGCTCGGCGAACAGCCCCGCCACGGTGCTCTTGCCGCTGCCGATCCCGCCGGTGAGCCCCACCACCAGCATGATCAGCCGAGCGCCCAGTCCAGATACGCGGCGGTGATGCGATCCCCCCACATCAGGGCGATCCAGCCTGCGATGGCCAGGTACGGACCGAAGGGAATGGGCTGTTCCCGGCCCAGGCGGCGCAAAAGAAGAAAGCTCACGCCAAAGACCGTGCCCACCAGCGAGGAGAGGATCACGATCAGGGGAATGGCCTGCCAGCCCAGCCAGGCGCCGAGCATCGCCAGCAGCTTGAAGTCGCCGTAGCCCATGCCCTCCTTGCCGGTGAGCTTGCGGAACACGTGATAGACGAACCACAGGGTCAGGTAACCGGCCGCGGCGCCGATGACGGCCGATTCGAGATCGGTGAACACCCCGCGAATGTTGACCAGCAGCCCCAGCCAGAGAAAGGGGAGGGTGAGGTCATCGGGCAGCCATTGCCGATCCAGATCGATGAAGGTCAGGGCCAGCAGGACCCAGGTGAGCAGCAGGGCGAACAGCAACGGCAGACCGAGGCCGAAATGCCAGGCTACGGTGATGGCCAGCAGGGCGCTGAGGATTTCCACCAGGGGATAGCGGGTCGGAATGGTCGTGCCGCAGTGGCGGCAGCGGCCGCGCAGCCACAGATAACTGAGGACGGGAATGTTCTCCAGGGCCGTAATGAGATGGCCACAATTCGGACAGCGGGAGCGGGGAGTGACGAGATTGAACGGCGCGTCCGCCCCGGCGGACGGCGTGCCGGTGAATTCGGCGCATTCCCGTCGCCAGCGCCGTTCCATCATCACCGGCAGGCGCAGGATCACCACGTTGAGAAAGCTGCCCACCAGCAGGCCCAGTACGAACACGGCGCCGAGAAAGAGCGCCGTGTTCTGCTGCAACAGGGAAAGCAGGGGCATGCAGGCGGATCAGCCGCCGACGACCTGCCCCATCTGGAAGATGGGCATGTACATGGCAATCACCAGGCCGCCAATCAGCACGCCCAGCACGGCCATGATGATGGGCTCCAGCAGGCTGCTCAGCCCGTCCACGGCGTTGTCCACTTCCTCTTCATAGAAGTCGGCCACCTTGGCCAGCATGGCGTCCACCGAGCCGGCCTCCTCGCCGATGGCGGTCATCTGCACCACCATGTTGGGGAACAGGTTGGCCTGCTTCATGGCCACGTTGAGCTGGGTGCCGGAGGCGACTTCGTCCCGCATGCGCATCACCGCGTCGCCATAGACCACGTTGCCCACGGCGCCGGCCACCGATTCCATGGCTTCCACCAGCGGCACGCCGGCGGCGAACATGGTGGACAGGGTGCGCGCATAGCGGGCGATGGCGGCCTTGGTCATGATGGGGCCGATGATCGGCACGTGCAGGAGGGTTTTATCTAGGAAGGTCTGGAATTTCTTCGAGCGCTTCTTGAATTGCAGGAGTCCATAGATGGACAGGCCGATGCCACCAAAAATGGCCCACCACCAGGCCTGGAAGATTTCCGAGAGGTGGATGACGAATTTGGTAATGGCTGGCAGATCGGCGCCGAACCCGGCGAACAGACTCTGGAACTCGGGAATGACGAAGATCAGCAGGATCGAAGTGATGACGAAAGCCATGATCATGACGGCAGTGGGATAGAACAGGGCCTTCTTTATCTTGGCCTTGATGGCCTCGGTCTTTTCCTTGTAGGTGGCCACCTTGTCGAGGATGCTGTCGAGGATCCCGGCGTGTTCGCCGGCCCGGACCAGGTTGCAGTACAGATCGTCGAAGACCAGGGGATACTTGGCCAGGGCGTCGGAGAGATTGCTGCCGCCCTCGATGTCGGCCTTGATACCCAGCAGCAGTTCCTGCATGGCCTTGTTCTCGTGGCCACGGCCGATGATCTCGAAGGACTGCACCAGCGGTACGCCCGAGTTCATCATGGTGGCCAGCTGGCGGCTGAAGATGGCGATGTCGGCAGGCTTGACCTTGCCCTTGCCGCCGAACAGGGGCTTGGATTTCTTGCGAACTTTTGAGGGCACGATGCCCTGGCGGCGCAGGCTGGCCTTGACCAGCGCCACGTTGGCGCCAGTGGTCTCGCCCTTGATTTTCTGTCCCTTGCTGTCCTTGCCTTCCCAGACGAAGGTGCTCTGCTTGAGTGCCTGTTCTGCCATGGTTTATTCCTTGGTGACGCGGTTCAGTTCATCGAGACTGGTGATGCCGTCACGGACCTTCTTGAGGCCCGATTCGCGCAGATCGGGGATGCCTTCCTTGCGTGCCTGCTCGGCCAGTTGCATGGCGTTGCCCCCTTCCATGATGATCCGGCCCATCTCCTCGGAGACGGGCATGACCTGGTAGATGCCCACCCGTCCCTTGTAACCGCCATTGCACTGGTCACAACCCTTGGGACCATAGATGGTGATGCCGGCCTTGATGTCCTCGTCGCTGAAGCCCTCTGCCCGCAGGGCTTCGGCAGGAATTTCGAGTTCCTGCTTGCAGTGGTTGCACAGCCGCCGCGCCAGGCGCTGGGCGATGATCAGGTTCACGGAGCTGGCAATGTTGTAGGGCGGCACGCCCATGTTCACCATTCGGGTCAGGGTCTGGGGCGCGTCGTTGGTGTGCAGGGTGGAGAGTACCATGTGCCCGGTCTGGGCGGCCTTGATGGCGATCTCGGCGGTCTCCAGATCCCGGATCTCGCCCACCAGAATCACGTCCGGGTCCTGGCGCAGGAAGGCGCGCAGGGCCGCGGGGAAGTCCAGCCCGACCTTGGGATTGATATTCACCTGGTTGATGCCGGGCAGGTTGATTTCCACCGGATCCTCGGCGGTGGAGATGTTGATGTCGGGCTGGTTGAGGATGTTCACGCCGGTATACAGCGTGACGGTCTTGCCGCTGCCGGTGGGGCCGGTGACCAGCAGCATGCCGTAGGGCTTGTGCAGGGCCTCCAGAAACAATTCTTTCTGCTCCGGCTCGAAACCCAGGGCATCCACGCCGAGCTTGGCGCTGTTGGGGTCGAGGATACGCAGGACGATCTTCTCGCCAAACAGGGTCGGACAGGTGTTGACACGGAAGTCGATGGCCCGGTTCTTGGACAGGTTGAGCTTGATGCGCCCGTCCTGAGGGACGCGCCGCTCGGAGATGTCGAGCCGCGACATGACCTTGAGCCGTGCCGCCAGGCGCGGCGCCATGGTTACCGGTGGTGCGGCCACTTCCCGCAGGATGCCGTCCTGGCGGAAGCGCACGCGGTAGCTCTTCTCGTAAGGCTCGAAATGGATGTCCGAGGCGCCCTTGTTGATGGCGTCGAGGAGCACCTTGTTGATGAAACGGACCACCGGCGTGTCGTCGACATCGGCTTCACTGACTTCGTTGGCCGCCGTCACGGCATCCTCGTCGACGAATTCCACGTCGTCCAGATCGGCATCGGCCAGCTCAGAAAGACTGGTATCGGCGGCCTCCAGCGCCCGATCGATGGCCCGGGAGAGTTTGTCGTCGAGCACCAGGATCGGTTCCGTGGTCATGCCCACGTGAAACTTGATTTCGTCCAGAGCCTGCAGGTTGGTCGGATCGGAGACGGCAACGAACAGCCGGTTTCCCCGCTTGTAGAGGGGCAGGCTGTGATGCTTGCGGATCAGGTTTTCCTTCACCAGCTTGACGGTATCGGCCTCGATGTCGATGACATCGATATCCAGCAGGGGCACGCCGAATTCCTCGGCGGCCGAATGGGCGATGGCGTGGCTGTCGATGATGTTGTTTTCGACGAGGTAGGAAACGAAGGGTTTTTTCTGCTTGGTGGCGGCCGCATGGGCTTCCTGAGCCTGCTGGTCGGTGATCAGCCCGTCCTGTACCAGGCGCCGGGCCAGACCGCTGAATCGGAGTGTGCTGCTCGCTTGGACCATGGCTACTGTATCGGCCGATTGGTGAATAACTTTTCCTGTTCCATGAGAAGGTTTCCCGAACTCACCAGGGGCCCCAGGGGACGTGAGTGAAACCAGGGTAGAACAACTTTAACTTGTAAATGGTTTTTTAACAAAAAACAAGTTAATTGGTTGAAGAACAAAGAAAAAAATCCGATTTTCTCGGAAAAATGCCGATTGGGTCGGGTTTTCGGCAGGGCAGGAAGGGAAGAAATGCGGGGGTGTTCAAGGCCCACTGAGTGTGCGGGTTTTTCCGTCAACAGGGGTGCCGGCCTTGCCGGTGGCCGTCAGCGTATAGCAATTGGCGATGTCGCCGCAAGCCCCGGCCGCAATGCTGTAGGAGAAGTTGGTATATCCCTGGGTTGAAGGGGTGTAGAGATTGTTGCTCGCCGCCTGGATGTTGGCGCCGGTGGCGTCATTGGCGATGGGGCCGAAGTAGGTGTTGTTCTCGAGATAGAACTCTTCCTGGGCCAGTCGAATGGCGGACAGCTCGTTGTCGGCATCTGTCATACGGGCGGTAGTGATGTAGTTCGAGTACATTGGGATAGCAATAGAGGTAATCACAGCAATAATGGCGATTGCCATTAAAAGTTCTATTAGTGTTACACCGGTTTGACGCGTTCCATTTATCATCATTCATTATCTCCATCATCAGAAGATGTGAGGATTTTTGTTCACCATGAATACAACCGAACCGGCTTCGGCAAGAAGCCGGTTCGGTTGCGTCTTTGGCAGAACTGTCACTCCAGAGTAAACGAAACGGTATTGGCAGAATTGGTTGGGTATGTCAGCCCTGATACTTCCAGCATGGATACCGAAGCGTTGCCGTTGTCTGGACAACCGGATGTGGCATTGAAGTTCTGAACGAAGACACCTACTGCGCCGGTTTGTGCCGGATCGGCATTCAGGGCAGTTGCCTCAAAAGCCGGATTTGCAGCATTATTGATGGCTCGCTTGCCTCCTTCGTTAAGTTCTGCCACCAACCCGGCAAGATCCGAATAACCGCAAGTGCCACCCGCCTGACCTTTGGCGAATTCGTTGCGGATGAAACGGACAGCGATGTCTTTGTTGTCCAGATGCGAGTTGATTTGGGAGCGGCTGATGTAGCCTTGGTATGCCGGGATCGCAATGGCGGCGAGGATGCCGATGATCGCGACCACGATCATGAGTTCGATGAGGGTAAAGCCTTGTGTGCGTTTCATGAGGATGACTCTCCGGTTTGTGGTTGTCGGGAAAACGTGCGGTCCTGGCCGCGTGTGGGGATAGCACTGCAGGGAGCGTGCCAAGGTTTTCAGGTCAGCCGGATTGAAACCGGAAAGTCTTTTGCCAGCAAGGGCTTGGGTCACATTTTTGCCGGCCGAGGCGGTGGGCGTATGACATCGGAAAAAGGATATAAACCTTCGGACTAGGCACAGCGTGTCGGGAAGTGACAAAAATTGTCACTCCGTGACGCGGCTCTCATTCGATGCCGTATTTCTTGATCCGGTAGCGGAGCTGGCGGAAGGTCAGGCCCAGCAGGCGCGCGGCGGCGGTCTTGTTGTAACGGGTCTGTTCCAAGGCGCGGAGGATGGCTTCCTTTTCGGTGTGGCAGAGGGCGGTTTCCAAATCGCGGCCGGCGAGGTCGGGCTGAGGAAATTCGCCGGAGGCCAGTTCGCCGCCCCGGGTGAGACGCAGATCGGCTTCGGTGATCCGGTTGTTTTCGCACAGGGTCATGGCCCGTTCGAGGATGTTTTCCAGCTCGCGCACGTTGCCTGGGAAGGAATAGGCCTTGAGGGCGCCCAGGGCGGCGGCGTCGAGGCGGGGCACGTCGGTGCCCCAGTCGCGGGCGATCTTGCGCAGGAAGTGTTCCACCAGCAGGGGGATGTCCTCGGGGCGCTCGCGCAGGGCCGGCATGTGCAGTTCGATGACGTTGATGCGGAAGTACAGATCCTGGCGGAACTGGCCGGCTTCCACGAGCTGGTGGAGGTTCTTGTGGGTGGCGCTGAGGATGCGCACGTTGACCGGAATCTCCTGGTGGCTGCCCACCGGCCGCACGGCCTTTTCCTGGATGGCGCGCAGCAGCTTGACCTGCATGTCCAGGGGCAGATCGGCTACCTCGTCGAGGAACAGGGTGCCGCCGTCGGCGGCCTGGAACAGGCCCTGCTTGTCGCGGGTGGCGCCGGTGAAGCTGCCCTTGACGTGGCCGAAGAATTCGCTCTCCACCAGTTCGGCGGGAATCGCGCCGCAGTTGACGGGCACGAAGGGCTTGTCGGCGCGCGGCCCGTTTTCGTGGATCAGGCGGGCGGCCAGTTCCTTGCCGGCCCCCGATTCGCCGCTGATGTAGACCGGGGCCTGGCTGCGGGCCAGCTTGCTGATGGTCTGCCGGGTCTGGCGGATCGCGGCGGAGACTCCCAGCAGGGAGGCGGTGCGGTCTGCCGGTTTCTCCGGGGCGGGCCGGCGGTCCACCTTGAGGGCGGTGCTGACCAGATCCCGCAGCATGTGCAGATCCACCGGCTTGGAGACGAAATCGAAGGCGCCGGCCTTGAGCGCCTCGATGGCCGATTCCATGTTGCCGTGGGCGGTGATCACGGCCACCGGCAGTTCCGGGCTGGTGGCCTGGATGTGGCGCACCAGATCGATGCCGTTGCCGTCGGGCAGGCGCATGTCGGTGAGGCAGAGATCGAAGGCCTCGCGTTTGAGCCAGTCCCGGGCCGCCTGCAGATCGGCGGCGCTGCGGCAGGCGATGTCCATGCGCGCGAGGGTGATCTCCAGCAGTTCGCGGATATCCGGTTCGTCGTCGACGATGAGGGCGCGGTAACTCTGGCTCACGGGGCTTCCTGGGTGATTTGCCGGCGGGGATCCTGGAAGCTGATCCGGAAACAGCTCCCGCCCGACAGGGGAATATAGTCTAAATGGGCCTGGTTGGCTTCGGCCAGCTCCCGGGAGATGAACAGGCCGAGACCGCTGCCGCTGTTGGAGGTGGTGAAGAAGGGCTCGAAGATGTGACGGGCATCCTCGGGCGGGATGCCGGGGCCGTTGTCCACCACGTCCAGGTAGGGGCGGTGGTGATCGGGGCTGAGGCCGGCGCGCAGGGCGATGCGCGGGCCCGGGGCCTCGCGCCGGCTGTAGCGCAGGGCGTTTTCGCACAGGTTGCTGAGGATCTGGTGCAGGTGGACCGGATCGAAACGCACTGCCATGTCCGGTTGCTCCAGAGTGACCTGGACGCTGTCGGGCTCGAGCTTGTGGCCGGTGACGAAATCCCGGGCGAAGGTGCGCAGGAAGGCGCCCAGATCGAGGAGTTCCGGCTGGGTGCGGGTGCGCCGGCCGAGCTGCAGCACGCTCTCGATGATGGTGTTCATGCGCCGCGACTGCTCGGTGATGATTTCGGTCAGCCGGGCGTCGTGGTGGTCGAGATTGGGGGACTCGGAGAGGAGCTGGCCGGCGTGGCTGATGGCGCCCAGGGGGTTGCGGATTTCGTGGGCGATGGAGGCGGTCAGGCGGCCCAGCGAGGCGAGCTGCATCTGCTGGGCCTGCTGGGCCATGGCCGAGGTGTCCTCGAGGAAGATCAGGGTGGCGGGCCGTTCTTCCTGGCTGAGGCGGGCGAAGCGGGGCCGCACCTTGGGCTGCAGCGGGGCGGGCTGAATGACCCGGATCGGACGGTCGGGATCGCGGCGCCATTCCTGCAGCCGCTGATCCAGGCGGGGCGAGACCTGGCCCAGGGGCGGGCCGCCGGCGGTGGAGGGCATGCCCAGCATCTTCCAGGCCGATTCGTTGATCAGGCGGATGCGATCCTCGCCGTCCACCACCACGATGCCGGTCTGCATGCGCTGGATGACGTGCTCGGTCAGTTCGGCCATGTTGGCCAGATCCACGCCGCGCCGTTTGGCCAGGGCCTCCGATTCGCGGATCCGCCTGGCGAACAGGTGGGCCGCGGCGGCGGTGATGAACAGGGTCATGCCCAGCAGGCCGGCCTGGGTGTAGGTGCTGGTGGTGTCCAGCCCCCGGGTTTCGGTGTAGAGCTGTTCGCCGAGCACCGCAAAACTGGCCAGGGCCGCCAGCAGCAGCGCCTGGCGGCCCGGCAGCACCACGCTGCCGCCGGCCACCGCGATGATGAGCAGGTTGCCCATGCCGCTGCTGACGCCCCCGCTGGCGTGCATCAGGAGGACCGTGGCGGCGATGTCGGTGAGCAGTTGCAGGTAGACCTGGATGCGGAACCCGGGCTGATGCCAGCGCAGCATCAGGGCGAAGACCACGCTCAGGCCCAGATAGGCGATGCTGGTGCCGAAGAACAGCAGCGGCGCCCGGCTGGCCAGCGGCGGAAACAGGGCGTCCACATAGAACAGGGCGCTCAGCACCACGCTGATCAGGAAGCGGTAGGCGTTGAGGAACTCGAGGGGTTTCCAGGTATAGGCGTATTCGTCGCTGCCGGCGAGCAGCTCGGTGGGATAGCGGAAATCGTACGGATCCTGAACAGCCATGGATGCGATGCGCGCTCCCGGATGGACGGATCAGCCGTCGCGGTGGCGGTGATCGGCCAGGCGGTGGGCTTCGCTGCAGTACCAGTCCCGCCCGTCGTGCACCGCCTCGCCTTCGGGAATGTGCAGATCACAGTAGCGGCAACGGACCATGCGCGCCACCTTGCCGGGCGAGGCGCGCCGGGAGGGGGTCGCGCGCGTCCCGGTCCCGTCCAGCCAGCGCCGGATGAGTCGCCAGGCGAGCCAGACGAGCAGGACGAGAATGACGAGACGCAGCAGGGAGGCCATCTGGCCATCATAACCCAAATGCCCGTTGTGGGCGCGACGCGGGGCGGCGGTTTTGCGTCCGCTTCGGCTTTGGCCCAAAATAGCGGCCCTTTGCGAGCACAGGCGAGACGCCGATGAATCTGCACGAATACCAGGCCAAGGCCCTGTTCCGGGAACACGGCATCCCGGTGCCGGAGGGCGAGGTGGCCGACTCGGTCGAGGCGGCTTTGGCCGCGGCCCGCCGGCTGGGGGGCGAGAGCTGGATGGTCAAGGCCCAGGTGCATGCCGGCGGGCGGGGCAAGGCCGGCGGCGTGAAGAAGGTCGAGGGCGAAGCGGCGCTGGAAGCGGCGGTGGGCGCCTTGCTCGGCAGCCGCCTGGTGACCGCCCAGAGTGGCCCCGAGGGCCAGCCGGTGGCGCGGGTGCTGATCGAACGGCCGACGGCCATCGCCCGGGAACTCTATCTCGGCATGCTGGTGGATCGGGAACGCGAGCGCGTGGTGCTCATGGCCTCCGAAGCCGGCGGCATGGACATCGAGGAAGTGGCCCGCAAGACGCCGGAGAAGATCCTCGCCCTGCCCATCCATCCGGTCACGGGCCTTTCGGCCTTCCAGGTGCGGCGAGCGGGTTTCGCCCTGGGGCTCGGCGGACAGCTCAGGGCCCTCGGCCCCATCCTGCAGGGGCTGTACCGGCTGTTCACGGAAAAGGATCTGTCGCTGGTGGAGATCAACCCCCTGGTGGTGACCGCCGAGGGCGGCCTGCTGGCCATCGATGCCAAGATCAATCTCGACGACAACGCCCTCTACCGCCATCCCGATCTGGCCGCCCTGCGCGATCCCAGCCAGGAAGACGCGCGGGAGTACCAGGCCAGCCTGCACGGGCTCAACTACATCCGCCTCGACGGCAACATCGCCTGCATGGTCAACGGCGCGGGCCTGGCCATGGCCACCATGGATCTCATCAAGCTGCACGGCGGCGAGCCGGCCAACTTCCTCGACGTGGGCGGCGGCACCAGCGCCGAGAAGGTGGCCGAGGCCTTCAAGCTGATCCTCTCCGATCCCAACGTGCGGGCCATTCTGGTCAACATCTTCGGCGGCATCGTGCGTTGCGATCTCATTGCCGAGGGCATCCTCCAGGCGGCCCGGGAAGTGGAACTCACGGTGCCCGTGGTGGTGCGCCTGGAGGGCACCAACGCCGAGGCCGGCCGCCGCCTGCTGGCCGAAAGCGACCTGGATCTGGAAACCGCCGCGGATCTCACCGAGGCGGCGCAACGGGCGGTGGCGGCCGCCGGAGGGCGAGGCTGATGGCCATCCTCATCGATCGCGACACCCGGGTGATCTGCCAGGGCTTTACCGGCAAGCAGGGCACCTTCCATTCACAGCAGGCCATCGACTACGGCACCAACCTGGTCGGTGGCGTGACCCCCGGCAAGGGCGGGCAGACCCACCTGGATCGGCCGGTGTTCGACACGGTGCACGAGGCGGTGGCCGAAACCGGCGCCGACGCCAGCATGATCTACGTGCCGGCGGCCTTCGCCGCCGACGCCATCCTCGAGGCGGCCGACGCCGGCATCCGGCTCATCGTCTGCATCACCGAGGGCATCCCGGTGCAGGACATGCTGCGGGTCAAGCCGGTGCTGGCCGAAACCGGCGCCCTGCTGGTGGGCCCCAATTGCCCGGGGGTGATCACCCCGGGACAGTGCAAGATCGGTATCATGCCCGGGGCCATCCACCGGCCGGGACGGGTGGGCATCGTCTCCCGTTCCGGCACCCTCACCTACGAGGCGGTGCATCAGACCACCACTGCCGGCCTCGGCCAGAGCACCTGCGTGGGGATCGGCGGCGATCCCCTCCACGGCCTCGACTTCATCGACTGCCTGGAACGCTTCGAGGCCGATCCGGGCACCGAGGGCATCATCCTGGTGGGGGAGATCGGCGGCAGCGCCGAAGAGGCGGCCGCCGAATACATCCGGGACCACGTGAGCAAGCCGGTCGTGGCCTACATCGCCGGCGTCACCGCGCCCCCCGGCAAGCGCATGGGCCATGCCGGCGCCATCATCTCCGGCGGCAAGGGCACTGCCGAGAGCAAGTTTGCGGCACTGGAGGCCGCCGGGGTCACGGTCACCCGCTCGCCGGCCGAGATGGGCGCGCGCATGCGCGAGCGCCTGGGCTAGGTTCATGACGGCCGAACCGTCCCTGCGCCTGGCCATCGCCCAGGTCGATTTTCTGGTGGGCGACATCGCCGGCAACGTCTCGCGCATGATCGCCGAGGCCGAACGGGCGCGGGACGAACTCGGCGCCGCGGTCGTGCTCTTCCCCGAGCTGGCCGTCACCGGCTATCCGCCGGAGGATCTGCTGCTGCGCCCGGATCTGTACGAATGGGTGGACGAGGAACTCACCCGCCTGCGCAAGGCGGTGCACGGCATCACCCTGATCCTCGGCTATCCCGAGAAGACCCCTCACGGCGTGTACAACGCCGCCCTGGTGCTGCGCGACGGGCGGATTCTGGCCAATGCCCGCAAGCGCTACCTGCCCAATTACGCGGTGTTCGACGAGAAGCGCTATTTCGTCCCCGGCCACGAACCTTGCGTGGTGGAACTGGAAGGCCTGCCGGTGGGGATCACCATCTGCGAGGACATCTGGTATCCGGATCCGGCCGCCGACTGCCGGGACGCCGGCGCCCGGCTGATCCTCACCCTCAATGCCTCGCCCTTTCACAAGGACAAGGCCGGCGAGCGGGAGACCGCGGTGCGCGATCGGGTGCGGGAGACCGGCCTGCCGGTGATCTATGCCAACCTGGTGGGCGGACAGGACGAGCTGGTGTTCGACGGCGATTCCTTCGTCATGGATGCCGGCGGCGAAATCCGCCAGCGCCTGCCGGCCTTCGAGGAAACCCTGGCGCCGGTGGCCATCGACGACGACGGGCAGCGCGCCGCGCCCCGCCCGGGGCCGCTGGCCGAGCCGCTTTCCCTCGAGGCCAGCGTCTATTCGGCGCTGGTGCTCGGCGTGCGCGACTACGTGACCAAGAACGGCTTTCCCGGCGTGGTCATCGGCCTCTCCGGCGGCATCGACTCGGCCCTGACCCTGGCCGTGGCGGTGGACGCCCTCGGCGCCGAGCGGGTGGAGGCGGTGATGATGCCCTCCCGTTACACCTCCGACATGAGCCTCGAGGATGCCGCCGCCGAGGCCCGCGCCCTGGGCGTGGCGTATTCGGTGATCTCCATCGAAACGCCCTTTCGGGCGTTTCTCGATGTCCTGCATCCCGAATTCGACGACCTGCCGGCGGACACCACCGAGGAGAACATCCAGGCCCGCTGCCGGGGCGTGATCCTCATGGCCATCTCCAACAAGAAGGGCCGCATGGTGCTCACCACCGGCAACAAGAGCGAGCTGGCCGTGGGTTACGCCACCCTCTACGGCGACATGGCCGGCGGCTACGATGTGCTCAAGGACGTGCCCAAGACCCTGGTGTACCGCCTGGCGCGCCACCGCAACGCCATCGCCCCGGTGATTCCCGAGCGGGTGCTCGAACGGCCGCCCTCGGCGGAACTGGCGCCGGATCAGAAGGATACGGACAGTCTGCCGCCCTACGAGATCCTCGACGGCATTCTCGAGCGCTACGTGGAACGGGATCAGGGCATGGAGGAGATCGTGGCCGCCGGTTACGATCCGGACACGGTCTGGCGGGTCATCCGCATGGTGGATCGCAACGAGTACAAGCGCCGCCAGGCCCCGCCCGGGATCCGCATCACGCCGCGGGCTTTCGGCCGGGATCGGCGCTATCCCATTACCTCCGGTTACCGGCAGTCCCGGTCCGAATGATCCGTGCCCGGTGCGCCGGGGCGGAAAATCGGGTATAAAAACCGCAGCAGAATAACGAGAACGCCACCTGAAGGACACCATCCATGAAAAAAGTCGAAGCCATCATCAAGCCCTTCAAGCTGGACGACGTGCGCCAGGCCCTCTCCGACATCGGCATCACCGGCATGACCGCCACCGAGGTCAAGGGCTTCGGCCGCCAGAAGGGCCACACCGAACTCTATCGCGGCGCCGAATACGTCATCGACTTCCTGCCCAAAGTCAAGATCGAAATCGTCATCGCCGACGAATTGGTGGATCAGGCTCTCGAAGCCATCACCAACGCCGCCCGCACCGGCAAGATCGGTGATGGCAAGATCTTCGTCTCCGACGTGCAACGGGTGATCCGGATCCGTACCGGAGAAGAAGGGGAAGACGCTATCTAGTCCGCGAATCGCTTCGCGGTTCGCGGACAGGAGCAAGGGACGAGGAAACAGGGACGTAGGCCGGATCAAGCCGCGCAGCGGCGGATCCGGCAGACGGGCTGCGAATTCACCCCGCCGTGTCCTTTTCGGCCTCCGCCACCTGTTTGCGCAGTCCTGCGATGTCCCGATACTCGGGATAGTTCAGTTCCAGCACCTTCAGCGCGTCCCGCGCCAAGTCGGGCAGCCCCAGCTGCACGTAGGCGTTGACCATCGCCGCCAGCGCCTGGGGCACGGCCGCCGTCCCCTGGTAGTTCTCCACCACGTATTTGGCCCGGTTGGCCACGGCCACGAAGGCGCTGCGCCGGGTGTAGTAGTCGATCACGTGCAGTTCGTATTGCGCCAGCCCCTCCCGGATCCGGTACATGCGCGCGATGGCGTCCTCGGCATAGCGGCTGTCGGGAAAGCGCTTGACCAGCTCGCTGAAGAAGCGGAAGGCTCGGCGCGCCGACCTGGGATCCCGTTCGGTGGGATCCTGGCGGAAGACCTTGTTGATGAAGGACTGATCCGCGTCGTAGGCGGCCAGACCCCGCAGGTAATAGGCGTAGTCCACCTTGGGGTGATTGGGGTGCAGCTTGATGAAGCGTTCGGCCGAGAGGATGGCCGATTCGGGCTCGTTGGCCTTGTAGTAGGCGTAGGCCACTTCCAGTTGCGCCTGCTCGGCATACGGGCCGTAGGGATAGCGGGCCTCCAGCTTCTCGAACCACTGGGCCGCGGTTTCGTAGTCCTGATCTTCCAGCTTCTCGTGGGCCCGGGCATAGATCTCCGCCGCGCTCATGCCGGCGGTCTCGTCCTCATCCTCGCCGGTGGTGGCGCAACCGGCGAGCAGGGCGGCGAGCAGCAGGAACAGGAAGGCAGGGCGCAGAACCATGACGGGTGGACCGGAGCGAAGACGGGTGCGCAGTATACCCGCCCACCGCAGATTGCGAAATCCCCGGCCCGGACGGGGTATCATGGGCTTTTGCCGCCTCGCCGCCATGCACGAAGACTCCGAAACCCGGCTCGAGCAGACCGTCCCTGACGAACTGGCCGGCCTGCGCCTGGATCAGGCCCTGGCCCGCCTGTTTCCCGACTATTCCCGTTCCCGGCTGGCTGCCTGGCTCAAGGCCGGCCGGGTGCGCGTGGACGGGGCCCTCTGGCGGGCCCGGGACAAGGTCCTTGGCGGCGAACGGGTGTCGCTCGCGGTGGTGCTGGAGGCGGAAGGCGACTGGCGCCCCGAGCCCATCCCCCTGACGGTCGTCCACGAGGATGCGGCGCTGCTGGTCATCGACAAGCCGGCCGGGCTGGTGGTCCATCCCGCCGCGGGCAACCCCACCGGCACCCTGCTCAATGCCCTGCTGCACCACGATCCGGCCCTGGCGAAACTGCCTCGGGCCGGGATCGTCCATCGCCTGGACAAGGACACCACGGGCCTGCTGGTGGTGGCCCGCACGCTTCCGGCCCAGACCGCCCTGGTCAACCAGCTTCAGGCGCGCAGCCTGCTGCGCGAGTATCAGGCGGTGGTCAGCGGGGTGCTGGTGGCCGGTGGCACGGTGGATGCGCCCGTGGGCCGGCATCCCATGCAGCGCAAGCGCATGGCCGTCACCCCCGGCGGCAAGCCGGCGGTCACCCATTACCGGGTGGTGGAGCGCTACCGCGCCCACACCTGGATCCGCTGCCGCCTGGAGACCGGTCGCACCCACCAGATCCGGGTACACATGGCACATCTCCAGCATCCCCTGGTGGGCGATCCGGTCTATGGCGGGCGCCTGCGCCTGCCGCCGGGCTGCAGCGAATCCCTGGCCGAGACCCTGCGCGGCTTCCGCCGTCAGGCCCTGCATGCCGGCCGCCTCGGCCTGGTGCATCCCGAAAGCGGTGAGGAGATGGAATGGCATTCGCCGCTGCCTGAGGACATGCGCCATCTGCTCGACGAGTTGCGCGAGGACGAGGCCCGAGCCGGCACCGACACGGACGAGGACGAAGGCGGCTGGGAATGGGAGTACGTGGACGAATGAGGACGGCTGCCTCTCCCTTCAACGAATTCTGGCTCCCGGCCGACTGGCCGGCGCCGCTCGGGGTGCATGCGGCCATCAGTCGGCGCAGTGGTGGCGTCAGCCCGGCCCCGTGGGCGAGCCTCAATCTGGCTCTGCACGTGGAGGACGATCCGCGGCGAGTGGCCGAGAACCGCCGCCGCCTCGGCCTGCCCGCCGAACCGGTCTGGCTTGAGCAGGTGCACGGGACGTCCGTGGTGGCGGCCCATGCCGTCGCCCCCGGCGCCACGCCCCGGGCCGATGCCGCCTGGACCGACCGCCCCGGCGTGATTTGCGCGGTGCTCACCGCCGACTGCCTGCCGGTGCTGTTCTGCCACCGCGCCGGCAGCCGGGTGGCCGCGGCCCATGCCGGCTGGCGGGGCCTCGCCGCCGGCGTGCTCGAGGCCACCGTCGCCGCCCTCGCCGTGCCCGCCTCCGAACTGCTGGCCTGGCTCGGCCCGGCCATCGGCCCCGATGCCTACGAGGTGGACGCCACGGTGCGCGACGCCTTTCTCGCCACCGATCCCGGTGCCGCCTCCGCCTTCACCGCCACCCGTCCCGGCCACTGGCGCCTCGACCTCCCCGCCCTGGCCCGCCGCCGCCTCGAGGCCCTGGGCGTGCCGGTCTTCGGCGGCGAACACTGCACCTTCACCGAGACCGACCGCTTCTTCTCCTACCGCCGCGACGGCCGTACGGGGCGCATGGCCAGCGTCATCTGGCTCGAAGGGGCTTCGGTCGGGAACTCTGGAAAAAAACGCAGAGGCCGCAGAGACGCCGAGGTCGCAGAGAATGTCGATTAGCAGGCTGTTGAAAAAGCCCATGGATGGGCTTTTTCAACAGCCTGCGAGTGGATTGATAAAGAGGCCGGGAGGTGGACATGACCGTTGAGCTCGAGGCGTTGGCCAAACCATTTTCTCAGCGCTCTCTGCGTCTCTGCGGTCTCTGCGTTATTTGCAGTGAGTCAGGTAGATGCCCGTTTTCGGGTATGATGCACGCCGTTTCTCCGGGGAGTCTTTCATGAGTCTGCTTGTCTGGATCGTCGTTTTCAGCCTGATCGGCGGCGTGCTCAGCGTGCTGGCGGCGGGCGTTTTCCTGCTGTTGCCGGCGCGCCAGCGCAGCCGTCTGTTGCCCCATCTGATCAGCTTTGCCATCGGTGCCCTGCTGGGCGCCGCCTTCCTGGCGTTGCTGCCCCATGCGCTGAGCGGGACCGATCCCCACCGCATCGGCATGGCCGTGCTGCTGGGCCTGCTCGGATTCTTCCTGCTGGAGAAGATGGTGCTCTGGCGCCACTGTCATTCGGGGGAATGCGAGACCCACACCCTGGCCCATGGCGGCCATGCGGCCGGTACCCTGATCCTGATCGGCGACGGCATGCACAACCTGGTGGACGGGGTGCTCATCGGTGCCGCCTTCCTGGTCGATATCCACCTGGGCGTGGTCACTGCGCTGGCGGTGGCGGCCCACGAGATTCCCCAGGAGGTGGGGGATTTCGCGGTGCTTCTGCACAGCGGGTTCAGCCGCCGCAAGGCGCTGGTGTACAACGTCCTCTCCAGCCTCACCACCCTGATCGGGGCCCTGGGAGCCTACTGGAGCCTGGGCGGCATGCAGTCGATCCTGCCCTATGTTCTGGCGGTAGCCGCCTCCAGTTTCATCTACATCGCGGTGGCGGATCTCATCCCGGGGCTGCATCGCAAGGTGCACCTGTCGGCCACCTTGCAGCAGCTTGGCCTGATCAGCGCCGGGGTGCTGGTGATCTGGCTGGCCCATTCCACCCTCCACTGATCGCAAGGAGAGACGGCCATGACGAAGCAAGCCAAGTGGTACATGCTGACCCTGGTCGGCAAGGATCGGCCCGGCATCGTCGCGCACGTGACCGCCGCGCTCTTCGAGGCCGGCGCCAACCTGGGCGAGACGGCCATGATGCGCCTGGGCGGCAATTTCACCATCATGATGATGGTTCAGTTCCCCGGCCGCCGCCGGGAACTGGAACAGGCCATCGCCACCGAAACCGACTCGCTGGATCTGGCCGCGCACATCGATCCCATCGAGGCGCATCTGCACGCGCATCACGAGCCCGACGTGCGGATCACCGTCTACGGCGCGGATCGTGCCGGCATCGTGGCCAGGGTGACCGGCGTGCTGGCCGAAGCGGGGCTGGACATCCTGGATCTGGAATCGGACGTGGCCGGCACCGCCGAGGCGCCCATCTACGTCATGCAGATCGAGGGGCGGGCCCGCGAGGGGATCCCGGCCCTGGCATCGGCCCTGGAGATCGTGCGCGCCGAGGGCGTGGACGCCCACCTCGAACCGGTGGAGACGCTGGTGGGCTGAGCGCATGGCGGTCCTCGACATCCTCACCTACCCCGATCCCCGTCTCAAGCAGATCTCGGCACCGGTCACCGACTTCGACGCGGCGCTGCGGGCCTTCATTGCGGATCTGGAGGAGACCATGCGCGCCGGTCCCGGCGGCGTGGGCATCGCTGCGCCCCAGGTGGGCGAGTTCCGGCGCATCGCCATCGTCGACGTGTCGGCGAAGCCCAAAACCCCGAATCACGGCCGGCTGGTGCTGGTGAACCCGGAAATCCTGGAATGGGACGGCATGGTCAAGGGCCGCGAGGGCTGCCTCTCGGTGCCCGACTTCACCGGCAACGTGATCCGCGCCGCGCGGATCCGCCTGCGCGCCCAGGACGAGCACGGCGAGGCGCGGGAGTACGAGATGGAAGGCTACGAGGCCCGCGCCGTGCAGCACGAGATCGATCACCTGGACGGCCTGCTGTTTCTCGACCGGCTGGTGAGCAAGCGCCACGACCTGTTCCGGCGCAAGGTGTACGCCAAATGAGTGCCGACGCGGTGGCCACGCTCCTGTGGCTGGCGGGTGGCCTGCTGCTGACGGCCGCCTTCGGCGCCCTGATCCGCATCGGCCGTGAAGTCAACCGCGCGGCGGGGTGCGACTGGGGGCATCCGCTGACCAACGTCATCGACGGTCTCAACCGGGTCTTCCTGCGCACCTGGCACCGCTGCGACATCCAGACCGTGTCGCTGCCGCCCGACGGCCCGGCCCTGGTGGTGGCCAACCACATCTCGGGGCTGGATCCGCTGCTCATTCTCGCCGCCTGCCGCCGGCCCGTGCACTTCATCATCGCCCGCGAGGAGTACGAGCGTTTCGGTCTCACCTGGCTGTTTCGCCTGGGGGAATGCATCCCCGTGGATCGTTCCAGCCGCGACGACAGCGCCTTTCGCGCCGCCCTGGATGCCCTGGCCGCCGGCAAGGTGGTGGCCCTGTTTCCCTCCGGCCGCATCCACCTGCCGGAAGAAGGCCCGGCCCGCCTGCGCCGGGGCGTGGCCCGCCTTTCCCGCCTCTCCGGCGCCCCGGTCTTCCCCTGCCGCATCGACGGCGTGCGCCTGCCCGGCCATGTCCTGCCCGCGGTGCTGATCCCCAGCCGCGCCCGGTTGCGCGCCTTTCCGCCGGTGGACTGTCCCCACCTCAAGGAGCGGGAATGCCTGGACAGGCTGGATCCCGTCATCAATGCACACAGTGGCGAGGGACGAGGGACGGGGGACGAGGCATAAACTTTTCGCCCCGCCGGCCGCCAATGTCTTCAGGAAAACCCTCGCGGGAGGCGGCGGATGGACGGATTCAATGGCGGGTGGCTGCTGGTGGCGCTGCTGGGTGCCCTGCTGGTTTCGCTCGTCTGGATGTACGTGGTGGACGTGTTCCAGACCCATCACGCCATTCGCCGCAACTTTCCGGTCATCGGCCGTTTCCGCTACTTTCTCGAGCGGCTGGGGGAATATCTGCGCCAGTATTTCTTCGCCCTGGATCGGGAAGAGCTGCCCTTCAACCGCGCCACCCGCAGTTGGGTCTATCGCACCGCCAAGGATCTGGGCGGCCTGCTGGGGTTCGGCTCCACCAACGATCTGCGCGAGCCGGGTTCCATCGTCTTCGTCAATGCCTCCTATCCGCTGCTGGAAGAGGAAGTGGCCCCGGCGCCGCCGCTGGTGATCGGCCCCCATTGTGCCCACCCCTTCGTGGCGCCATCCCTGTTCAACATCTCCGGCATGAGCTATGGCGCTCTCTCGAGGCCGGCGGTGCAGGCCCTCGCCCGGGGCGCGGCGAAGGCCGGGATCTGGATGAACACGGGCGAGGGCGGGCTCACCCCCTGGCACGTGGAGGCCGGCTGCGATCTGATCTTCCAGATCGGTACCGCCAAGTATGGCGTGCGCGACGCCGCGGGCCGTCTTTGCGATGCCCGCCTGCGCGAGGTGGCCGAGTCGGTGCGGGCCTTCGAGATCAAGCTCTCCCAGGGTGCCAAGCCCGGCCGGGGCGGGGTGCTGCCGGCGAACAAGGTCACCGAGGAGATCGCCCGCATCCGGGGGATCCCCCCCGGCCGGGTCTCGAGCAGCCCCAACCGCCACCGGGAGATCCGCAACTCGGACGATCTGCTGGACATGATCGCCCGGGTGCGCGAGGTCACCGGCCGGCCGGTGGGGATCAAGACGGTGGTCGGCTCGGAACGCTTCCCCCGCGATCTGTGCGAGACCATCCTGCGCCGCGGCCCGGACTCGGCACCCGATTTCATCACCGTGGACGGCGGCGAGGGCGGCTCCGGCGCCGCGCCCCAGGTGCTGGCCGATCACGTGGGCCTGCCCCTCACCGAGGCCCTGCCCATCCTCGTGGACACCCTGCTCGAGGCGGGCCTGCGCGAGCGCGTCCGGGTGGTGGCCTCGGGCAAGCTGGTCACCTCGGCGAAGGTGGCCTGGGCCCTGTGCGTGGGCGCCGATTTCGTGGTCAGCGCCCGGGGCTTCATGTTCGCCCTGGGCTGCGTGCAGTCCCTGCAGTGCCACCGGGACACCTGCCCCACCGGCATCACCACCCACGATCCGCGCCGCCAGCGGGGGCTGGTGGTGGCCGACAAGGCCGAGCGGGTGGCCCGCTACGCCCACTGGGTGAATCACGAGGTGAACGTGCTGGCCCATGCCTGCGGGCTGGCCAATGCCCGCCAGTTCGCCCGCGAACACGTGCGCATCGTGCAGGCCCCCGGCCACAGCGTGGGCCTCGACGAGCTGCATCCCCCGCCGCAGACGCGGGCCGCCATGCGGCGCAGCGAGGCAGGTTGAGACTTGGGCGGAACCGATTCTGGCCTGAACCCCCCGTTCTGAATTTCTGTGCACTTTCCACCGTAGTTGGGCCAGCATCTGGCACGCCATCGAGGCCGGGAAGCCGTTTCGGGACACGCCGTGAATACGTCCCTGTAGGCTCGACGGCCGCATCCCTGCGGCCGACGGTCCCGAAACGGCTTCCCGGCCTCGATGGCTTTGTGCCTGCAAACAACCGGATTTCACGTAATTCGGAACGGCCCTCCGTCCCAGAGACGTCCCGCCCGCTTTTTCCTCCCTTTCCGCTTGAAACCCGGGGAGTTTTCCCCCATCTCCCCTGCAACAGAAATTCGGGTCCCCGGCGTTTCGGTCCGCTCGCACGGTCCGGCGGCCGGGCCGGACCTGACCCAAATCCAACCTGAAAGGGGACGAAACGACATGCGAATGGACAAACTGACGAGCAAGTTCCAGATGGCGCTGGCCGATGCCCAGAGCCTGGCCGTGGGCCGGGATCACCAGTACATGGAGCCCGTGCACCTGATGGCCGCCCTGCTGGATCAGGAGGGGAGCACCGTCTCCCACCTGTTGACCCAGGCCGGCGTCAACGTGAACCTGCTGCGCTCGCAGCTCGGCGAGGCGCTGGATCACCTGCCCACCCTGGGCCAGCCCACGGGCGAGGTGCATCTTTCCAGCGATCTCAACCGGCTGCTCAATCTTACCGACAAGCTGGCCCAGCAGCGCGGCGACAAGTACATCTCCAGCGAGCTGTTCGTGCTCGCCGCCGTGGAGGACAAGGGTCAGCTCGGTGACATCCTGCGCAAGGCGGGCGCCAGCAAGGGCGCCATCGAGAAGGCCATCGAGAACATCCGCGGCGGCCAGAACGTGCAGGATCCCAACGCCGAGGAACAGCGCCAGGCGCTGGAGAAATACACCATCGATCTCACCGAGCGGGCCGAGCAGGGCAAGCTCGATCCGGTCATCGGCCGTGACGACGAGATCCGCCGGGTGATCCAGATCCTGCAGCGGCGCACCAAGAACAACCCGGTGCTCATCGGCGAGCCCGGCGTGGGCAAGACCGCCATCGTCGAGGGCCTGGCCCAGCGGATCATCAATGCCGAGGTGCCGGAAGGCCTGAAGAACAAGCGGGTGCTCTCGCTCGACATGGGCGCGCTGCTCGCCGGGGCCAAGTTCCGCGGCGAGTTCGAGGAACGCCTGAAGGCCGTGCTCACCGATCTGGCCAAGCAGGAAGGGCAGATCATCCTGTTTATCGACGAGATCCACACCATGGTCGGTGCCGGCAAGGCCGAAGGCGCCATGGACGCCGGCAACATGCTCAAGCCGGCCCTGGCCCGTGGCGAGCTGCACTGCATCGGCGCCACCACCCTGGACGAATACCGCCAGTACATCGAGAAGGACGCCGCCCTGGAGCGGCGCTTCCAGAAGGTGCTGGTGGACGAGCCCACGGTGGAGGACACCATCGCCATCCTGCGCGGCCTGAAGGAGAAGTACGAGGTGCACCACGGCGTGGAGATCACCGATTCGGCGATCATCGCCGCGGCCACCCTGTCGCACCGCTACATCACCGATCGCAAGCTGCCGGACAAGGCCATCGATCTCATCGACGAGGCCGCCTCGCGGATCCGCATGGAGATCGATTCCAAGCCCGAGGCCCTCGACAAGCTCGAGCGCCGGCTCATCCAGCTCAAGATCGAGCGCGAGGCACTGGCCAAGGAAACCGACGAGGCCAGCCGCGAGCGCCTGAAGAAGCTGGAAGAGGAGATCGAGAACCTCGAGCGCGAGTATTCCGAACTCGAGGAGATCTGGAAGTCGGAGAAGGCTGCGGTGCAGGGCACCACCCACATCAAGGAAGAGCTGGAACGGGCCCGTCAGGAGCTGGAGACCGCCCGCCGGGCCGGTGATCTGGCGCGCATGTCCGAGCTGCAGTACGGCAAGATCCCGGAACTGGAGAAGCAGCTCGACATGGCCACCCAGGCCGAGATGCAGGAGACCCGCCTGCTGCGCAACAAGGTCACCGAGGAAGAGATCGCCGAGATCGTTTCCAAGTGGACCGGCATCCCCGTCTCCAAGATGCTCGAGGGCGAGCGCGAGAAGCTGCTGCACATGGAAGCGGGCCTGCACAAGCGCGTGGTCGGCCAGGACGAGGCGGTGCGCGCGGTGGCCGACGCCATCCGCCGCTCCCGCGCCGGGCTGTCGGATCCCAACCGGCCCAACGGCTCGTTCCTGTTCCTCGGCCCCACCGGCGTGGGCAAGACCGAGCTGACCAAGGCCCTGGCCGAATTCCTGTTCGACACGGAAGACGCCATGGTGCGGCTCGACATGTCCGAGTTCATGGAGAAGCACTCGGTGGCCCGCCTGATCGGCGCGCCGCCCGGCTACGTGGGCTACGAGGAGGGCGGCTACCTGACCGAGGCCGTGCGCCGCAAGCCCTACTCGGTGATCCTGCTCGACGAGGTGGAGAAGGCCCATCCGGATGTCTTCAACATCCTCCTGCAGGTGCTCGACGACGGGCGGCTCACCGACGGCCAGGGCCGCACGGTGGACTTCCGCAACACGGTTATCGTGATGACCTCCAACCTCGGTTCGCAGCTCATCCAGGAGATGGCGCACACCGGGGACTACGAGGCCATGAAGACCGCGGTGATGGAAATCGTCGGCCAGCACTTCCGCCCCGAGTTCATCAACCGGGTGGACGAGGTGGTGGTCTTCCATCCGCTGGATCGCGAGGAGATCCGCCGCATCGCCAACATCCAGTTCGAATACCTGCGCCGGCGCCTGGCCGATCGCAACATCGATCTGGTGGTCACCGACGCGGCCCTCGACAAGATCGGCGAAGCCGGTTTCGATCCCGTGTACGGTGCCCGTCCCCTCAAGCGGGCCATCCAGCACGAGATCGAAAACCCGCTGGCCCAGGAGATCCTGGCCGGCAAGTTCCTGCCCGGCGACGTCATCACCGTCGACGTGCAGGGCAGCGAGTTCGTCTTCACCAAGTCGGCGCAGAAGGCCTCCGCGGCCTGAGCCCGACGGCACTCGACGCAAAAACCCCGCCTTGTGGCGGGGTTTTTGCGTTCCGGCCGTCCCCTGGCGCCGGGAAGAAATCCGACAGGCCGGATCGGAATCGTCCTACACGACGTGTCAACAACCGCCGACTGTGCCGGCGGGCCGGATTGGGTACCTTGACTGCCAACAGGGAAGTGGGGGGTAGACAGGGACGTCTCCGTTCGAGGTTCCCCGTGGTGGTGGTCGAGAAGGATTCAGGGACGTGCGCGCAATGCAGGGAACCGGGATGGAGGCCGCCACGGGGAGCACCCCTTTTCCGCCGAGTGGGGGAATTGTTGACCTGCGGGGCCGTCATCAGTATCATCCACGCCCCTATTCCCCGGTAGCTCAGCAGGTAGAGCAGGTGACTGTTAATCACCGGGTCGGCGGTTCGAGCCCGTCCCGGGGAGCCATACACAGATGATTCGCAACCGGCCTCGTGCCGGTTTTTTATTGCACCTTGTTGCCAGGGGCCGGGCTCTCACCGCCGCGGCGGTGGCGGCGGCCCCTCCCTGGGCCGCCCCCTTCGGGCGCGCTGACGCGCGGCCGATTTCGCTCCGGGCGAAATCGTCAAGCCCGTCCCGGGGAGCCATACACAGATGATCCGCAACCGGCCAAGTGCCGGTTTTTTATTGCACCTTGTTGCCAGGGGCCGGGCTCTCACCAGAGCAAGGGCCGAGGGACGAGTGGCGAGGGACGAGGTGGGTAGGAGCGGCGCGAGCCGCGATAGGTCATGGCGGGTGGTTGGGGACGGGCAGTTGGGAAAACCATGCTGTTCCCGGCCACCCGCCACCGCAAGGTCGCGGCTCGCGCCGCTCCTACCGATTTTTCCCTTCCGCCCGATTTGCTCGTTGCCTCCCCTCGCCACTCGTCCCTCGGCCCTCGTCCCTCTCCCTGAGGGGCAGCTCGAAATAGAAGGTGGTGCCCACCGAGCGGTAGGAGAAGAAGCCGATCCGGCCGCCGTGGGCTTCGACGATGGCGCGGGCGATGGACAGGCCGAGGCCAGTGCCGGAGACGGTGCGGCTGTCGGAGGCGTCGTGGCGGGTGAACTTCTCGAACAGGCGGGGGCGGAATTCCGGCGGCACGCCCTCGCCGCGGTCGATCACCGAGACCCGCGCCACGCCGTTGGCGCAGCGGGTGCGGATCCGCACCGTTTCGTTGTCGGGGCCGTACTTGGCGGCGTTGGAGAGCAGGTTGGTCAGGACCTGGATCAGGCGGTTGCGATCGCCGTGGACGGGGATGGAGGCCCGATCCGGGTCGAACTGGCACCGCACCTGGAACTGCTCCAGGTAGCTGCTGTTTTCCTCGATGGCGCGGCGAATCACGCTCACCAGGTCGATGTCCTGCATGTCCAGTTCCAGGTTGCCCGATTCCAGCCGGCGCATGTCCAGCAGATCGTTGACCAGCAGGATCAGCCGGTCGCTGTTCTTGCAGGCGATTTGCAGCATCTCGCGGGTGCGTTCGCCCACGGGGCCGGTGATGCCGTTGGCGATCAGTTCCAGGGCGCCGTGGATGGCGGTCAGCGGCGTGCGCAATTCGTGGCTGACGGTGGAAAGGAACTCGTCGCGGGCGATCTCCGCTTCCTGCCGCAGCCGTTCCTGGCGGCGGAACAGCCACCACATGGCCAGGGTGAAGAGCAGGAAGGGCGTGAACATGAGCAGCGACTGGGCGAGCAGGGCCCCGGAGAAGGCGGCGAACAGACGGGGGCGGGCGAGATCGAACACTTCCCAGCGGGTGCCGGCAACGGGCAGCCGGGCCAGCAGGCGCTGGCGTTCCGCGCCATCGAGGTGGTAGTCGTCCCGGGGGAGGCGATGGCGAGCACCCTGGGCCGTGACCTCGATCAGCGGCGCCGGGCCAGGCAGGATCAGATAGAGGTCGTGATCCGGCCGCTGCACGTTGTCCAGCAGGTTGGCCAGCAGATCCACGGGGAAGCTCACGAACAGGATCTGCGGCTGGCCGTCCACCTCCAGGCGGGCCATGATGTCGAAGTGGTGACGGCCGGGGCCGGGATGAATCCGGGGGCGGTTGGTGTGCCGGCGGGCGTAGGTGACGATGTCCTCTCGGCACAGGGGACCGATCTGCTCACCGAAATCGTCGATGTACAGCCCGCCCCGGGGATCGGCCAGGGTGAAGGCGAAATGATCGGGAAAATATTCCTGCAGTTTGTCGGCCACCCGCCGCTGGAGGCGGGCCGATTCGGGCTCCCGGATCAGCCGCCGCAGCAGGGGAGCCTGTTCCCGGGCGAACAGTTGTACCAGCCGCTTGCGGTTGGCGATGTTGCGGGCCAGTTCGTCGGCCAGCCCCGAAACGGTCTGATGGGCCACGGTGCGATGGTGGCGGTCGAAATCCTCGTAGCGGGCCCAGGCCATCCAGCCCAGCAGGATCGCGAAGAACACCAGCGTGCCGAGCAGGAACAGGGGATAACTGCGCACCCGGGCGCCCCGTTCAGATCTGCAGGCGCAAGGCCCGATCCCGGGCCTTGCGCAGCGCGGTTTCGTCGATCACGCCCTGGTCGCAGAGGCGGCGCAGTTCCTGGAGTTCGATGCTGCGCATCTGGCGCTTGTCGAAGGTGATGGCCTGGCTGGCGGCGAGCACCCGGGTCTTGAGTTCGTCGCGAAAGTGGCGGAATTCGGCCTTGTCGGGCTTGTTGTTGAGCAGGCCGATGAGCGGACAGCCGCCATAACGGCTGCGAAATTCGAGGACGTTGGGCGAGTGGTACAGGAACATCAGCAGGGCGCCCAGCGTCAGGAGGATGAACACCACCATGAACGGCAGCAGCCGGGCCAGGGTCTGGCCGTCGGGGTGCCGCCACAGCCACAGGGCATAGACGAGGGTGGCGGTGCCGAAATAGATCACGGCCAGCAGCCAGGGCCAGGCGATCTGGCGGTGGAACACGGGCCAGGGTTCGAGCAGGCCCATGTTGATGTGATAGCCCGTCTCGCCGAAGACGTTGCGGATCTCCACCTTGACGAACTTGTCGTTGTAGATTTCGAAGCGCCGCACTTCCCCCTTGAAAGGGGATTCCTGCAGGAGCACCCGATTGACGCGCTTGCCGCTCACGGCCAGTCTGTAGTCCCTGTCGAACCGGTAAACGAGGCCCGCATCATAACCCGGAACATGCCCCTGAACACCCCCGCTCATCCGCTGGCGGCGGGCGTCTGTCCGCGGCGGGGGAACTTCGGCCGCCGCGGCAAGTCTGCCTGCCTGTGGGCCCGCCTTCCGTTGCGCCAGGAGAGTGCATCATGCTGATTCGCCGCAAACCCGATCTCACCGAAGCCGATGTCACCGATCCGGCCTGGTATGCCCGGCGGCGGGAATTCCTGCAGGGCACGGCCGCCCTGCTGCTGGCCGCAGGCGGGCTGCGCCCGGCCCGGGCCGGCCACGGTGGCCGGCGACTGGACTTCCGCCCGCGCCCCGATCTGGCGGCGCCGGATGCGCTGACCGACTACACCGACGTGACCACCTACAACAATTTCTACGAATTCGGCACCGACAAGGCCACCCCCGCGGAACTGGCGGGACGGCTCACCACCGATCCCTGGTCGGTCACCATCGACGGCGAAGTGGCCCGGCCCGGCACCTACGCCCTCGAAGATCTCCTCAAGGCCCATCCCCTGGAGGAGCGGATCTACCGGCTGCGCTGCGTGGAGCGCTGGTCCATGGTGATTCCCTGGATCGGTTTTCCGCTGGCGGATCTGATCAAGCGCGTCGAGCCCACCTCGCGGGCGAAATACGTGGCCTTCACCACCCTCTACCGGCCCGGGGAGATGCCGGGCCAGCGCCGCCGGGTGCTCGACTGGCCCTACGTGGAAGGCCTGCGCATGGACGAGGCCATGCATCCGCTGACGATCCTCGCCGTGGGCCTGTATGGCGAAGTCCTGCCCAACCAGAACGGCGCGCCCCTGCGGCTGGTGGTGCCCTGGAAATACGGCTTCAAGAGCATCAAGTCCATCGTGCGCATCCATTTCAGCGAACGGCAGCCGATGACCACCTGGCACAAGGCGGCGCCGCACGAATACGGTTTCTATGCCAACGTCAACCCGGAAGTGGATCATCCCCGCTGGAGCCAGAAGCGGGAACGCCGGATCGGCGAATTCCGCAAGCGCAGGACCCTGCCCTTCAACGGCTATGCCGAACAGGTGGCGCACCTGTACGCCGGCATGGATCTGCGGCGGTTTTTCTGAACGGTTTTGCCGTATGATCCGCCTTCCCGCCCGTGGCGAGCAGCATGCGCCTTTCACGGCGGACTGTTGTGGATACCCGACAGTCGCTTCGTTTGCCGCCTCCCTTTGGCCGAAGGCCGTGGAGGGCGCATCCTGCTCGTCGCCTCGCACCGGATGAGGGATGCCGTGCCGGAGTCGAATCATGCGTTCTGATCGCTTGAGCAGCCTGCGCCTGGTCGTGTTCCTTGCTGCCCTGGCGCCGGCCCTGTGGCTGGGCTGGGCCCTGTTCGCCGATCGCCTGGGCGCCAATCCCTTCGAGGCCCTGACCCGCCGTTCCGGCGAATGGACCCTGCGCTTCCTCCTGCTCACCCTGCTGATGACCCCCCTGCGCGACTGGACCGGTTGGCGCTGGCCGCTGCGGCTGCGGCGGATGCTGGGGCTGTATGCCTTCTTCTACGGCACCCTCCACCTGCTCACCTGGCTGTGGTTCGACCAGTTCTTCGACTGGCCCGCCATCGGCGAGGAAATCGTCAGGCGGCCGTTCATCACCGCCGGAATGGGCGCCATGCTCATCCTGCTGGTCCTGGCGGCCACCTCCACCCGCGGCATGATGCGCCGTCTCGGCCGACGCTGGAAACCGCTGCACCGCGCGGTCTACGTGGCGCTGCTGCTGGCGGTGCTGCATCATTTCTGGCTGGTCAAGGCCGACCTGCTGTGGCCCGGCTTCTATGCGCTGCTGGCCGGCATCCTGCTCGGCCACCGTCTCTGGCGCCGGATCCGGCGCCCGGGCCGCCTGCTGGCGGCAACGGCGGTGTCCCGATCCTGAGGCGGCGGTCCCGGTCACAAAGGCTGCAAAACGCAACGCCTGCGGGCCGCTCGTCCCTTCGCCGGCCCCGGTGATATGGCCGACCGGCGGTTTGTACTATCATGCGGGCAAAATGAACCAACCCGACCGGGCCGGTTGGACGCACCGCCCGAACGCACAATACCCCAGGTGAGGAGGAGTGAATGTCTATCAGCCGCCGTGAATTCATCCAGATCATGGGCATGGCCGCCGCTGCCGGCATGCTGCCCGGTTGCGATACCAAGACCAGCGGGCCGGGTGGCGTCACCACCACCGCCAAGGCCGACAAGAAGGACGCCTACGCCATCCCGCAGTTCGGCAACGTCACCCTGATGCACATGACCGACTGCCATGCCCAGCTCATGCCCATCTACTTCCGCGAGCCGAGCGTGAACCTCGGCCTGGGCCAGGCCGAGGGGCGGCCGCCGCACATCGTGGGCGAGGCGTTTCTCAAGTATTACGGCATCAAGCCCAATTCGCCCGAAGCCTATGCCTTCACCTATCTGAATTTCGTCGAGGCCGCCAAGACCTACGGCAAGGTGGGGGGCTTCGCCCACCTGCGCACGCTGGTCAAGCGCCTGCGCGCCGAGCACGGCCCGGATCGCACCCTGCTGATGGACGGGGGCGACACCTGGCAGGGTTCCGGCACCGCCTACTGGACCCGCGGCAAGGACATGGTCGGCGCCTGCAACCTGCTGGGCGTGGACGTGATGACCGGCCACTGGGAGTTCACCTACACCGATGAGGAGGTGATCTCCAACATCAATGACTTCAAGGGCGACTTCGTGGCCCAGAACATCTTCGTCAGTGACGATGCGGCCTTCGACTACAAGTTCGCCGACTTCCCCGGCTTCGACGAGGACAGCCAGCGGGCCTTCAAGCCCTACGTGATCAAGAACGTCGGCGGCGCCCGCATCGCGGTCATCGGCCAGGCCTTCCCCTACACCCCCATCGCCAACCCGCGACGCTTCATTCCCGACTGGACCTTCGGCATCCGCGACAGCGAGATGCAGTCCATCGTCGACGAGGTGCGTGCCAACGAGAAGCCGGATGCGGTGGTGGTCATCTCCCACAACGGCATGGACGTGGATCTCAAGATGGCCTCGCGGGTCAGCGGCATCGACGTGATCTTCGGCGGCCACACCCACGACGGCGTGCCGCGCCCGGTGGAGGTGAAGAACGCCGGCGGCGTGACCCTGGTGACCAATGCCGGTTCCAACGGCAAGTTCCTGGGCGTGATGCAGCTCGACATCCGCAACGGCAAGGTGCAGGGTTACGACTACAAGCTGCTGCCCGTGTTCTCCAACCTGCTGGAGCCGGATCCGGAGATGTCCGCCTTCATCGAGCAGGTGCGCAAGCCCTACCTCGACAAGCTGCGCGAGGAACTGGCGGTGGCCGACACGCTGCTCTACCGCCGCGGCAACTTCAATGGCACCTTCGACCAGATCATCTGCGACGCCCTGCGCGAGGTGGGCGGCGCCCAGATCTCCCTGTCGCCCGGCTTCCGCTGGGGCACCACCGTGCTGCCGGGCCAGGCCATCACCATGGAGAACGTGCTGGATCAGACCTGCATCACCTATCCCGAGACCTACGTGCGGGAGATGAGCGGGGCCGACATCAAGCTGATCCTCGAAGACGTGGCCGACAACCTGTTCAACAAGGACCCCTACTACCAGCAGGGCGGCGACATGGTGCGCGTGGGCGGCCTGGACTACACCATCGATCCCAACAAGGACATGGGCAGCCGGATCACCGAACTGCGCCTCGACGACGGCACGCCGCTGGAGGCCGACAAGACCTACACCGTGGCCGGCTGGGCCACCGTCGGCTCCAAGGCGCCGGGCAAGCCCATCTGGGAAATCGTGGCCGAGTACCTGCGCGAGGAGAAGGTGGCCAAGGTCAAGAAGCTCAACACGCCGAAGATCGTGGGCGTGGAGGGCAACCCCGGCATCGCCTGAGCGGTCCCGGTCGACGGCTTGCTCCCCACCGTAGGCGCGGCGCCCTCGCCGCGATGAACAGGGCCGAGGAACGAGGGCCGAGTGACGAGGGTGTTCGAAGCCGGAAAATCCATGCCGTTACTCGAACCTCGTCCCTCGCCACTCGTCCCTGCATGGTCGCGGCAAGGGCGCCGCGCCTGCGGCCCTGCATTTGCGCCGGCCGCCAGCTAGAGGTGCGCCCGCACCAGCTGCTCCAGCAGATCGATGTGTTCTTCCCGGGCGTTGAGCGCGGGAATGTAGCGGTAATCCTTTCCCCCGGCCTCGAGGAACAGATCGCGGTTTTCCATGGCGATCTCCTCCAGCGTCTCCAGGCAGTCGGCGGCAAAGCCCGGCGCCACGACGTCTACCGAACGCACGCCCTCGCCGGCCAGGCGGCGCAGGGTCTCGTCCGTATAGGGCTGCAGCCATGCCTCGGGCCCGAAGCGGGACTGGTAGGTCAAGAGCCACTCGTCTTCCCCCAGCCCCAGCCGTTCGGCCACCGCCCGGGCCGTGGCTTCGCACTCCCGCGGATAGGGATCACCGGCCGCGGCATAGCGCTGCGGCAGGCCATGGAAGGAAAACAGCAGCTTCTGCCCCCGCGGCCGCTCCGCCCAGGCCTCGCGGAGGCTGGCGGCCAGGGCGTCGAGATAGGCCGGATGGTGGTGGTAGCGGCTGATGAAGCGCAGTTCCGGCACTTCCCGCCAAGTGGCCAGCACGGCGCTCACCGCGTCGAAGGTGGAGCCGGTGGTGGTGGCCGAATACTGGGGATAGAGCGGCAGCACGATCAGGCGGCCGACGCCCTGGCGGCGCAGGGCCTCGAGCCCGGCGGCCAGGGAAGGGCGGCCATAGCGCATGGCCAGCGCCACCGGAACCGACTCGCCCAGCCGCGCCTGCAGGGCTTCGGCCTGGGCCTGGCCGATGGCCAGCAGGGGCGAGCCTTCCGGAGTCCAGATTCGGCGGTAGGCATGGGCCGCCCGGCGCGGCCGCAGGCGCAGGATGATGCCGTGCAGGATCGGCCACCACAGCCAGCGCGGTCGCTCGACGATGCGCGGATCGGCGAGAAACTCGGCCAGGTAGCGGCGCACGTCGGCCGTCGAGGGCGAGTCCGGCGTCCCGAGATTGGTCAGCAGCACGCCGGCGCGGGCGCCGGCCGGGGTGGAGTGGGCGGTATAGGCGGGCATGGGGCGGCATTATGGCCGAGCCGGGCGCAAACCTGAAGCCGCGCGCCCGCCGGCCGAATGGAGGCAATGTGACCGGCATCACGGCCGGCGGGCGGAAAATCCAGTCTGATCGGGCCGTCTGACACCCAGGCGGGGCGAACAGCCGGAATGTCCGCTCCGGTCCCAAACCCAACATCCAACAGGGAGAGCACCATGAAAACACCCTCCATACTCATCCTGACCGCCCTGGTCACCGCCACGCCGCTGGCACTGGCGGCGCCCCCCGAAGACGGCATGGCCGAACGCGCCGAGACGATGGAGATGCGCGGTGAAATGACCCAGGAACGGGCCGAAGCGATGGAAGAACGCAGCGAGGCCATGAGCGAGTCGGGCGAACGGCTGGAAGAGCGTGCCCGGCAGCATGAGGCCATGGACGAGCCGGGCATGCAGCACGCCGAGCAGGCCGCCGACGGCGAGGCCCATGGCATGGGCATGTCCCGGGGCGAGGTGGCCCGCGCCGCCTTCGCCACCGCCGTGGTGGATCGGGAGCCGGTCGACACGGTGGACAGGCTGCCCGCCGACCGCCAGAAGATCTATTTCTTCACCGAGCTGCGCGGCATGGCGGGCCAGACCGCCACCCATCGCTGGGAGCACAACGGCCAGGTCCAGGCCGAGGTGAAGTTCGATGTGAAGGGGCCGCGCTGGCGGGTCTGGTCGAGCAAGAACCTGCCGCCGGACGCCACCGGCGAATGGAAGGTCTCGGTTATCAACGGCAACGGCGAGGTGATTTCCGAGGAGGTGGTCAACATCACGCCACCGGAGGCGGCCGATCTCGACACCACCGGCACCGTCACCCAGCCCGCGCCCTGAGCCCGCCGTCCGGGCGCCTCGCCGCCCGGACGCTGCCGCCCGTCGTGCCGGGGATGACATTTCCCGCCGGCCTGCTAACGTTAGGAAAGAGTCCCTTTCCTTCCGCAACCGCAGTCAGGAGCCGGTCATGGCCGCCATCGTCGAACCTGTCATCGGGCAGTGGTACCAGGATGCCGAGCAACGGCGTTTCGAAGTCGTGGCGCTCGACGAGGACAGCATCGAGATCCAGTATTTCGACGGCGACGTGGCCGAGCTGGACGGGGAAACCTGGAACCTGATGGGCGTCACTCCCGTCGCCGAGCCCGGCGACGCCACCGGCCCCTACGACGATCTGGACATGGGCGAGCTGGGCTTCGAAACCGACAGCCTGCCCGACGACGAGGACTGGCAGCGACTGCTGGATGAATGAAATCAGGGAAAGGGAGGCTTCTCCCCTGTAGGAGCGGCGCAAGCCGCGATGCGGCGGTGGCGGGTGGCGGGGGACGGGTAGCCGGGAAAACCTGGTGATGTTGCCAGCGACCAGCTATCCGCCAGCCGCTACCGTGTTTTCGCGGCTTGCGCCGCTCCTGCAGAAGGTAGCCGCCGCATCGCGGCGAGGGCGCCGCTCCTGCATTCCTGATTCTCAGCCATCCAGCTTCTTGTATTTGATCCGGTGCGGCTGCACGGCCTCTTCGCCGAGGCGGCGTTTCTTGTCTTCCTCGTAGTCGGCGAAGTTGCCCTCGAACCAGACCACCTGGCTGTCGCCCTCGAAGGCGAGGATATGGGTGGCGATGCGATCCAGGAACCAGCGATCGTGGGAGATGACGATGGCGCAGCCGGCGAACTCGAGCAGGGCTTCTTCCAGGGCGCGCAGGGTTTCCACGTCCAGATCGTTGGTGGGCTCGTCGAGCAGCAGCACGTTGCCGCCCGAGCGCAGCAGCTTGGCCAGGTGCACGCGATTGCGCTCGCCGCCGGACAGGTCGCCCACGTACTTCTGCTGATCCGAGCCCCGGAAGTTGAACCTGCCCACGTAGGCGCGTGAGGGGATCTCGGTGTTGCCCACCACGATGATGTCCTGGCCGTCGGCGATCTCCTCCCACACGGTCTTCTTCGGATCCAGGCTGTCGCGGCTCTGGTCCACGTAGGCCAGCTGCACCGTGGGGCCGATGCGCAGTTCGCCGGCGTCCGGCTGCTCCTGGCCGACGATCATCTTGAACAGGGTGGACTTGCCTGCCCCGTTGGGGCCGATCACGCCCACGATGCCGCCGCGCGGCAGGTTGAAGTTCATGTCTTCCATCAGCAGCCGCTCGCCGAAGCCCTTGCGCACGTGGCTGGCCTCGATCACCAGATCCCCCAGGCGGGGCCCCGGCGGGATGAACAGTTCCTGGGTCTCGTTGCGCTTCTGGCTCGACTGGCTGGCCAGCTCCTCGTAGCGGGCCAGGCGGGCCTTGCTCTTGGCGTGGCGGCCCTTGGGATTGCTGCGCACCCACTCCAGCTCGGCCTTCATGGCCTTGATGCGGGCGTTCTCGGCCTTCTCTTCCATCTCCAGGCGCTTTTCCTTCTGTTCCAGCCAGGAGGAATAGTTGCCTTCCCAGGGGATGCCACGGCCACGGTCGAGCTCCAGGATCCAGCCGGCCACGTTGTCGAGGAAGTAGCGGTCATGGGTCACCGCCACCACGGTGCCGGGATAGTCGTGCAGGAAGCGCTCCAGCCAGGCCACCGACTCGGCGTCCAGGTGGTTGGTGGGCTCGTCCAGCAGGAGCATGTCGGGGCCCGAGAGCAGCAGCTTGCACAGGGCCACCCGACGGCGTTCGCCGCCCGACAGTTTGGTCACGTCGGCGTCCCAGGGCGGCAGGCGCAGGGCCTCGGCGGCGATCTCCAGCTTGCGGTCGAGATTGTGGCCGTCGGTGGCCTGCAGCAGGTTTTCGAGCTTCGCCTGCTCGGCGGCCAAGGCGTCGAAGTCGGCGTCCGGCTCAGCATAGGCGGCGTAGATCTCCTCCAGCCGCGCCTGGGCCGCCTTGATGTGGGCCAGGGCCTCCTCCACGTTGCCGCGCACGTCCTTGTCCGGGTCCAGTTCCGGTTCCTGGGGCAGGTAACCGATGTGGATGCCGGGCTGGGGGCGGGCCTCGCCGTCGAATTCGGTGTCCACCCCGGCCATGATCCGCAGCAGGCTGGACTTGCCCGAGCCGTTGAGGCCGAGCACGCCGATCTTGGCGCCGGGGAAGAAGGAGAGGGAGATGTCCTCGAGAATGGTGCGCTTGGGGGGGACGACCTTGGTCACCCGGTTCATGGTGTAGATGTACTGCGCCATGGAAATACCTGTCACGGTGGAAAAGCGGGCCGGCATTGTACCGGATCGGCTCCCGCTTCCGACAGGGGAGGATTTCCAGCCATTTGAAAAGCCGGGAGATTTTCGCCGGACTCAAGAATCCCGGCATTCGGCCGCTAAAGGATTACACAAATAAAATGTGGGCAGGATCGCCCGGCAAGCGATGAACGTGAGGACCTCCCCAACCACCATTCAGCCAAGAGTGACCCATGAGCACACGATTTCAACCGAGCATCCTGCGCAACATCCTGTTTTCCTTTCTGGCCTTCGGCATCGGCGTCGGGGCCGTCTTTCCGTTCTATGCCCGTTTCTTCGTCGAGTGGAAACCGGGCATGTACGGCTGGTTCGTGGCCGGCTGCCTGCTGGCGGGGGCGGCCATCGGCGTGGTCAACTATCTGCTGCTGCGGCAACTGCTGGTGAAGAAGCTGCAGCGGATCGCCGTGGTCACCCGGGCGATCAGCGACGGCGACATCACCCAGCACTGCGTGATCCGCAGCCGCGACGTGATCGGCGAGATCATCGACAGCTTCAACCAGATGACCGAAAACCTGCGTGAGATCATCGGCCGCCTGCGCAGCGAATCGGACGCCCTGCAGGAAGCCTCCGCCAGCATGGTGTCGGCCACCGACACGGCCCTGGCCCTGACGGCCGAACAACAGCAGCAGGTGGGTCAGGTGGCCACGGCCATGAACGAGCTGTCGGCCTCGGCCGGCGAGGTGGCCCGCCATGCGGCCGAGACCGCCAACGCCACCCAGGAGGCCGACGAGCACGGCAACAAGGCCAAGGTGGTGGTGGTGGAGGCCATGAGCGCGGTGGACGTGCTGGCCGACATGGTCACGGGGGCCGCCGAGGTCATCGGCCGGCTGGAGCAGGAGAGCGAGAACATCGGCAAGGTGCTGGCGGTGATCAACGACATCGCCGAGCAGACCAACCTGCTGGCCCTGAACGCAGCCATCGAGGCGGCCCGGGCCGGCGAACAGGGCCGCGGCTTCGCCGTGGTGGCCGACGAGGTGCGCACCCTGGCCACCCGCACCCAGCAGTCCACGGAGGAGATCAGCGCCATGATCGAGCGCCTGCAGAGCGGCTCCCGCGAGGCGGTCGCGGCCATGGAATCGGGCAGCGAGCAGGCGGCCAGCGGCGTGGCGCTGACCGAGCAGGCGGCCGAGGCACTGGCGATCATCGCCGGGGCCATCACCGCCATCAACGAGATGAGCGAGCAGATCGCCCAGGCCTCCCGGGAACAGACCACGGTGGTGGACGACGTCAACCAGAGCGTGAACACCATCTCCGGCCTGTGTGATCAGACCACCGAGAGCATGGGCCGGATCGACGGCACGGCCCGCGAGCTGGCACGCCTGGCCGACGAAATGCAGACCCTCATCGCCCGTTTCCGCACGGCCTGAGCGGGATTTTCCTTCCTTCCCGGCCGGCGGATCGCCTCCGCCGGCCTTGAATTCCGCCTCCCCCGGCCGCATGCTGGCAGCGTTGGTTTCGACAACAATATAAGAAAACGCTAATATACGCGCCCGAACCCGTCAGCCCCAGAGGAAACGCCTCATGAACAGCCTTTCCGTGCGTCCCGGTTTGTCATTCCGCCTGCCGAGACCGGCGGCCCTGCTGTGCCTGCTGCTTGGCCTGTTGCCCGCGAGCCTGCCGGCCGCGGAACTCGAAACCGCCCCGGCCGTGATGCGGGAACTGCCCCGCGAACGGGTGCTCGATGCCCTGGTGGAAGCCGTGCGCGAGGCCACGGTGTCGGCCCAGATCAACGGCCGGATCGTGAAGATCTACTACGACGTGGACGACTACGTGGAGAAGGGCGCGGTGCTGCTGAAGTTCCGCGATACCGAGGTGCGGGCCCGCTTCGAGGCGGCCAAGGCCAATTACGACGAGGCGCGCACCGCCTGGAAACGGGTCAAGGAGCTGTTCGCCAAGAAGCTGGTCTCCAGTTCGCAGATGGACAAGGCCGAGGCCCGCCTCAAGGCGGCCAAGGCGCGGCTCGACGAGGCCCGCGAGAATCTGGCCAACACCCAGGTGCGGGCCCCCTACAGCGGCATCGTGGTCAAGCGCCATGTGGAGGTGGGGGAACTGGCCCGGGTCGGTCAGCCCCTGTTCACCGGCATCTCCCTGGAGGAACTGCGGGCCACCGCCAGTGTGCCGGAAGACATCATCAACGTGGTGCGGGCGAACAAGCAGGCCCGGGTGATCCTCGATCGCACCAACGGCCAGAGCGTGACGGCCGAGTCGCTCACCATCAGCCCCTACGCCGATCCGGCCACCCACACCTTCAACGTGCGGGTGAACCTGCCACGGGGCGATTACCACATCTATCCGGGCATGTTCGCCAAGGTGGCCTTCCTGCTGGGCAAGAGCCGTGAACTGGTGATCCCGCGCCGCGCCGTGGCCCACCGCAGCGAAGTGACCGCGGTGTATGTGCGGGACGCCCAGGGCCGCATCGCCTTCCGCCAGATCCGGATCGGCCGGCAGGCCGGGGATCGGGTGGTGGTGCTCGCGGGGCTGGACGAGGGCGAACAGGTGGTGCTGGATCCGGTGAAGGGCGCCGCCGCCTACAAGGAACAGCACGCCGCCCTGGCCGAGGCCGAAGGCCATGAGTAAGCCGCTGGGGATTTCCGGGCGCATCGCCCGGGCCTTCCTGACCACCGAGATCACCCCCCTGCTGGCGCTGGTGGGCTTCCTGCTCGGGGTCTTCGCGGTGATGATCACCCCGCGCGAGGAAGAGCCGCAGATCAACGTCACCTTCGCCAACGTCTTCATCGCCTTCCCCGGCGCCTCGGCGAAGGAGGTGGAGGCGCTGGTGAGCACGCCGGCCGAGCAGATCCTCTCGGAGCTGGAAGGGCTCAAGCACGTCTATTCGGTGTCCCGCCCCGGCATGGCCATTCTCACCGTGCAGTTCAAGGTGGGCGAGGATCGCACCCAGGCCATCGTGCGCCTCTACAATGCCCTGTATTCCAAGCAGGACTGGCTGCCGAAGGGCCTGGGCGTGGCCCAGCCCATCATCAAGCCCAAGGGCATCGACGACGTGCCCATCGTCACCCTCACCCTGTGGACCGAGGATCCGCAGCGTGGCGGCTACGAGCTGGTGAAGGTGGCCCATGCCCTCGAAGCCGAGCTGAAGCGGGTTCAGGGCACCCGGGACATCTATACGCTGGGCGGCCCCGAACAGGTGGTGCACGTGCTGTTCGAGCCCAGCCGCCTGGCGGCCTACAACCTCTCCATCGACGAGCTGCGCTTCGCCCTCACCCAGAGCAACGCCACCCGCCCGGCCGGCAACCTGGTGGCCGGCAACACGGAAATCCCGGTGCAGACCGGTACCTTCCTCAGCACCGTGGACGAGGTGCGGGATCTGATCGTGGGCGTGCATGCCGGCAAGCCGGTCTACCTGCGTGACGTGGCCACCATTCGCCGCGGCCCCGATCAGCCTGAACAGTATGCCTGGTTCGGTACCGGCCCGGCCGCCGGCACCAAGGGCATCCGCGTGCAGGGCGAGTTTCCGGCCGTGACCATCGCCATCGCCAAGCAGCCGGGCACCAACGCGGTGGAGATCGCCGAACAGGTCATCGAACGGGTGGGCCAGCTCAAGGGGATCTTCATTCCCGAGGGCGTCAACGTCACCGTGACCCGCAACTACGGCGAGACCGCCAACGCCAAGGCCCAGAAGCTGATCGGCAAGCTGATCTTCGCCACCACCTTCGTGGTGCTGCTGGTGCTGTTCGCGCTGGGCCGCCGCGAGGCGGTGATCGTGGGCCTGGCCGTGATCATCACCCTGGCCATCACCCTGTTCGCCTCCTGGGCCTGGGGCTTCACCCTCAATCGGGTGTCCCTGTTCGCCCTGATCTTCTCCATCGGCATCCTGGTGGACGACGCCATCGTGGTGGTGGAGAACATCCACCGGCACATGCAGCTCTATCCCGACCGCAAGCTGCGGGAGATCGTGCCCGGCGCCGTGGACGAGGTGGGCGGACCGACCATCCTGGCCACCTTCACGGTGATCGCCGCGCTGTTGCCCATGGCCTTCGTCACCGGGCTGATGGGGCCCTACATGAGCCCGATTCCCATCAACGCCAGCATCGGCATGCTCATCTCCCTGGCCGTGGCCTTCATCGTCACGCCCTGGCTGGCCCACAAGCTGCTGGCCAACAAGCACGGCCACTCGGTGGACGATCTGGCCCAGGAGAGCAGGCTCTACGGCCTGTTCAAACGCTACGTGGGCCCCTTCCTGCATCGCGAGCAGGGCGCCCGCAAGCGGCGCACCCTGGCCGTGGTGGTGCTGGTGCTGATCGCCTTCTCGGTGGGGCTGGCCGGGGTCAAGCTGGTGGTGCTGAAGATGCTGCCCTTCGACAACAAGTCGGAGTTCCAGGTGGTGGTGGACATGCCCGAAGGCACGCCGGTGGAGCAGACCGCCCGGGTGCTCTCCGAGCTGGGCCATTACCTGGCCACGGTGCCCGAGGTCAGCGACTATCAGGCCTACGCCGGCGGCGCCTCGCCCATCAACTTCAACGGCCTGGTGCGCCAGTACTACCTGCGCAAGGGTTCCCACTACGGCGACATCCAGGTGAACCTGATCGACAAGCACGACCGGGATCGCCAGAGCCACGAGATCGCCCTGTCGGTGCGCGAGCCGCTGCAGAAGATCGGCCGGCGCTACAACGCCAACGTCAAGATCGTCGAAGTGCCGCCGGGTCCGCCGGTGATGGCGCCCCTGGTGGCCGAGATCTACGGCCTGGACTACCAGGGCCAGATCGCCGTGGCCCGCCAGGTGCGCAAGGTGTTCGAGTCCACCCCCGACATCGTCGACGTGGACGACAGCATCGAGGCGCCCGAGCCCAAGATCATCGTGGCCGTGGATCAGCAGCGGGCGGCGCTGCTGGGCGTCAGCCAGCAGGCCATCGTCGGCGCCCTGTCGGCGGCCCTGTCGGGCGAGGATCTGAGCTATCTGCACGATCCCAACATGAAGTATCCGCTGCCCATCCGCCTGGAGATGCGCCCCGGCGACAAGGCCAGCGTGGACACCCTGCTGACCCTCAAGGTGCGCAGCACCAGCGGCAGGCTGGTGCCCATCGCCGACGTGGTACGGCTGGTGGAGACGCGCCGTGAGAACGCCATCTACCACAAGGATCTCCTGCCCATGACCTTCGTCACCGGCGACATGGCCGGGGAGCTGGACAGCCCGCTGTACGGCATGTTCGAGATCCTGTTCAGGCTGCGCGAGACCCCGCTGGAGGAAGGCACCATCATCGACCAGTCGCTGATCAACCCGCCGGCCAATCCCTACCGTTACAGCCTCAAGTGGGATGGCGAATGGACGGTCACCTACGAGACCTTCCGCGACATGGGCATCGCCTACTCGGTGGGGCTGCTGCTCATCTACCTGCTGGTGGTGGGGCAGTTCCGCTCCTATCTGGTGCCCCTGATCATCATGGCGCCGATCCCCCTGACCATCATCGGGGTCATGCCGGGCCATGCCCTGTGGGGGGCGCAGTTCACCGCCACCTCCATGATCGGCATGATCGCCCTGGCCGGGATCATCGTGCGCAATTCCATCCTGCTGGTGGACTTCATCAACCAGCAGGTGGAGGAGGGCGTGCCCTTCGACGAGGCGGTGATCCGCTCCGGCGCGGTGCGGGCCAAGCCCATCGCCCTCACCGGCCTGGCGGCCATGCTCGGGGCCCTGTTCATCCTCGACGACCCCATCTTCAGCGGCCTGGCCCTGTCGCTGATCTTCGGGATCTTCGTCTCCACCCTGCTGACGCTGGTGGTGATCCCGGTGATGTACTACGCCTTCATGTACAAGCGCATGGATCGGCGTGGTCAGGCGTCCTGATCGGTTTTATGACCCGGCGCCGACGGCGCCGGGTCATAAAATCCGTTTATGTTTCCGATTGAAATTGGTATGATTCCCCGGTTTCTCCAGTCAACCCATGAACCTACCGAGCATGGTCGCCCGCGCGGCCGGAGAGGGGAAAGATGTCCGATCGACGCCTGCAGGTCTTCCAGACGGTGGCCCGCCTGCTCAGTTTCACCAAGGCCGCCGAAGAGCTGCACATGACCCAGCCGGCGGTGACCTTCCAGGTCCGCCAGCTCGAGGAGCAGTTCAACACCCGCCTGTTCGATCGCACCCACAACCGGATCAGCCTCACCGAGGCCGGTGAACGGGTCTACGAATACGCCAATCAGATCTTCGATCTCTACGCCCAGATGGACAATGCGGTGCGCGAGCTGACCGGCGACGTCAGCGGTGTGCTGATGCTGGGGGCCAGCACCACCATCGCCGAATACATGCTCCCGGCCCTGCTCGGCGACTTCAAGCAGAAGTATCCGGAGATCGTCATCCGATTGAAGGTGGCCAATACCGACGGCATCGTTTCCATGGTGGAGAACAACACCATCGATCTGGGCGTGGTCGAGGCGCCGGTGAACAACAAGAACCTGGTGGTGGAACAGTGCCGCATGGATCACCTGGTGCTGATCGTGCCGCCCGGTCACGAGCTGGCCGGCGAGAACACGGTGCCCATCAGCCGGATCTGCGACTTTCCCTTCATCTGCCGTGAGGAAGGCTCGGGCACCCGCGAGGTGATCCTCGAGAGCCTGCAGCGCGTCGGCGTGCCGGCCACGGGCATGAACCTGGCCATGGAGCTGGGCAGTCTGGAGGCCATCAAGGGCGCCGTGGAAGCGGGCATGGGCGTTTCGGTGCTCTCCAGCGCCACCATTCAGAAGGAACTCAAACTGGGTACCCTGGTGGCGGTGCAGCTCGATCCGCCCATCGACCGGCCCTTCTCCTTCGTCCACCAGAAACAGAAGTTCCGGGTGCGGGCCATGGACGAGCTGCTCAACTTCGCCCGCAGCTATTGCCAGTCCCACCAGGACGGTCCCCTTGGCTGAACGGGGGCCGGTGGCTTGAAGAAACGGGAACGGCAACTGCTCGAGCGCTTCCGGCGCCTGCCGCCCGCGCAGGCCGAGATGCTGCTGGAATTCGCCGAGTTCCTGGCCGGACGCCATGCCCGGCAGGCCGAGGTTCCCGCCACGCCCCTCGACATCCCCCGCCCGGCCGAGGAGTCGGTGATCGCCGCCGTGCGCCGGCTCGGCAGGACCTATCCCATGCTCGACAAGGATCGCATGCTCAATGCCACCTCCGGCCTGGTGGCGCAGCACCTCATGCAGGGGCGTGACGCCCGCGAAGTGATCGACGAGCTGGAGGCCCTGTTCGCCGAACAGTACCGCCTGCAATGCCGGGAGGACGCCGCCGATGCTTGAGATCCTCAAGGCCTGGTACCGGCGCTATTTCTCCGATCCCCAGGCGGTGATGCTGCTGCTGATCCTGGTGATCGGCTTCGGCATCGTGCTCACCTTCGGCCACATGCTGGCGCCGGTGCTGGCGGCAATGGTCATCGCCTATCTGCTGGAAGGGGTGGTGCGCTACTTCGAGCGCCACGGGGTGCGGCGCCTGCGGGCGGTGATCCTGGTGTTCGGCCTGTTCAGCGCCTTCATGATCTTCCTGCTCTTCGGCGTGATTCCGTTGCTGTCCGTGCAGATCACCCAGTTCCTGCGCGAGGTGCCCCATCACCTGGCCGTGGCCCAGGAGGCGCTGATGAAACTGCACCAGACCTACAGCTTCATCAGCGAGCAGCAGGTGCAGGAGATCATGGATCTGTTGCAGAAGGAGATCGCCGCGGCCGGCCAGCGGATCCTGACCCTCTCCCTGGCATCCATCCCCGGCCTCATCACCCTGCTGATCTACCTGATCCTGGTGCCCCTGCTGGTGTTCTTCTTCCTCAAAGACAAGGCGCGCATCCTGGCCTGGCTCACCGCCTTTCTGCCCGAGGAACGCAGCCTCGCCAGCAGCGTATGGCAGGAGATGGATCAGCAGCTCGGCAATTACGTGCGCGGCAAGTTCTGGGAGATCTTCATCGTCGGCACCGTGACCTGGGTGGCCTTTGCCATCCTCGGCCTCAAGTACGCCATCCTGCTGGCGGTGCTGGTGGGCGTCTCGGTGCTGGTGCCCTATATCGGCGCCGCGGTGGTGACCATCCCGGTGGCCTTCGTGGCCTATTTCCAGTTCGGCTGGGGCAGCGATTTCGCGGTGGTGATGATCGTCTACGGCATCATCCAGGCCCTGGATGGCAACGTGCTGGTGCCCCTGCTATTCTCGGAAGTGGTCAACCTGCACCCGGTGGCCATCATCGTCAGCGTGCTGTTCTTCGGCGGGCTGTGGGGCTTCTGGGGCGTGTTCTTCGCCATTCCCCTGGCCACCCTCGTCAACGCCGTCCTCTGCGCCTGGCCCGTCGCCGACAAGACCCGCGCGGCACCCTGCCAGTCTTCATAGCTCACCCCCTCTCCCCTTCGGGGAGAGGGTCACTCAGCGCACCTTCGCCCGCTCCGGCCGAACCTCGAGGATCTCCACCTCGTCCCCCACCCGGATGGTTCCCCCGCAGCGGGGAATGAGATTCTGGCCGAAGTAGATCCCGCCATCCCCAAGACGGTAGGTCTGCAGGGTCCGCAACGGTTCGCCGTCGGGCGACTTGGTGCCGGTGCCGGGATCGATGGTGGTGAACACGCAGCGCGAACAGTTCTTCACCCCGTCGAATTCCACCTCGCCGATCCGCAGCCGCGCCCAGGTGTCCTCCGCGTAGGGCTCGCTGCCCGCGATCACCACGTTGGGACGGAAACGGTGCATGGGCACCGGCGAGGCCAGGCGGGCATTGAGATCGGCCAGCGAACCCTCGCCGATGAGCAGCAGGGGAAAGCCATCGGCAAAACTCACCTCGTCGCCGGGCTGGCCGTAGTCGGGATCCACCCCGCGGTGGATGTCGTCGGTCATCTGCACCAGTTGCACGGGTTTGCCCAGCCACTGGCTGAACCAGTCATCCGCCGCGGCGCCGGCCAGCACCGCGTCCAGCGTGTCGTTCCAGACCTGCACGCGGCGCAAGCGGGGCGAGGAGGGCTGCAGGGGCAGGGTCAGCTCCGGCATGTCCGGGGCCCGCACCCGCAGCACGTCGCCGTCGAAGGCGGTCTCCACCATGGCCAGGCGGGGATGCTGGCGGGCGGTGAGGAAGCGGCCGTTTGTGTCCACCAGCATCCAGCGCCGGTCGCCGGGCAGGCCCCGGGGCAACACTTCGCTGGCAGGCAGATCGATGCCCTGGGTGGACTTGATGGGGTAGACATGGATGGAGGCAAGTTTCATGGGACGCAAAAGGGGGCGGACAAGACAGAGCGACCGGGGCAGTGTATCACGGCAATTCCGCCTTGCCAGTAATGCCTATATAAAATAATAATGACACCATAAAATTATTCATGTATCATGATGACATGAAAAACGAACACGAAAAGCCATCGAACCGCCGTGAAAATCACGAAAATTCGCCGGATTGCCGGCAATGGATCATTTTTGGCGAGCGCGAGGAGGGCGAGCGTTTTCGCCCCGGTGACTGGGTGGACCGGCTCGCCGGCCTGGGCGCCCGCTTCGGGCCGGATCGGCGCCTGCGGTACGGACGCGATCTGCAGTCGGTCTTCGTCGATGGCCAGCGGGCCCTGCGGATCAGCAGTTGCCTGGCGCAGAACGACGCCGAGCTGTACCGCATGATCCTGGACTTCGCCCACCGCAATCGTCTGCGCATGCGGCCGGCTACGCAATCCTGAGCCGCCGTTCCATAGCGATCTCCCCACCTTTGCTGCGCCGGTAAACAGCGCTGTTCATCCTGGCGTTGCTTGCTAATCGTCAAATGGTTTTACCTCCCGTCCGCAGAGCGGCTCAAGCGTAGCGGAGCCGCCATGTCGGGACGACACGATTTTTGCCGCCTCTGCCGCGCTTGAGCCGGCCTAGCCCCGTCCCACATCTACCCCGTTTGTGTCAGTACAATTTTGAGACGTTTAATGCATCGGCAATCAAAGTGTGGACATTTTTCATATGGCTGACGTTAGCCATGAAAATTTCATTGCAGCACTAAACTTTCACGGTTTTTGTCCGCTAGTGTGCTTGAATGCCGACTGTTTCAATGAAATGAAGGCAGTCTGCTTCGAGCCGGGGCAAGGGGTGTTCATCCCGATTAGTGCAACCGGGGAAACGGGCTGGAGAGGCAACGGAGCCAATGGTGATGAAAAATCCGGGAATCCATCACAAAGCCAGCTTTAGGGCTCAGGGCTCAGGGCTCAGGGCTCAGGGCTCAGGGCTCAGGGCTCAGGGCTCAGGGCTCAGGGCTCAGGGCTCAGGGCTCAGGGCTCAGGGCTCAGGGCTCACAATTTTACCAGAATCGTTCCCACGTCTGAATGCATTGCATTTCCCTCTGTTTTTCTCCGGATGTTCCTGAGCCGTTTGTTCGCTCATACGGGTGTCTCTGAATCCGAATCATTTTCACAAGCGACGCTTCCCGGGCTCCATAGACTGGTCCGGAAACACAGTGATGATCATGGTTTGCAATCCGACCCAATGTCGCTCGAATCAAGGAGGTTGACATGAAACTCAAACGCTTCAAGGACTGGCGTATTGCCACGAAACTCTACTCGGTCATCGGTGTGCTGCTGGCCGCACTTCTGGGTCTGGGTCTGTTCGGTCTGCACCAGGCCGGTGCCATCAATCAGCGTGTCATCAATCTCTATGCCCAGGAGTTGGTGCCGACGGAAACCATCGAAGACATGAAATCGTCCCTGTACCGTATCCGGGACCGGGTGGGTCGGCACCTCGCCGAGCCCGAACGTCAGGCCGTGCACGAAAAGAAAATCAAGGAGCAGCTCGAACGCCTGGCGCGCAATGAGGCCAGGTATCGCGAGAGCCACCTGGGTGCGGAAGAGACGCGCCTGCTGGAGGCCTACAAGTCGGCATGGGCCACATATCTCGACCTGCTCAACGACAAGGTCTTGCCCCTGTCCCGAGACGGGCGTACGGAGGCCGCTGAGGACGTGCTCTATGGTCCGGCCCTGCATGCCTTTCGCCAGGCCCGGGCGGCCATCAACGAATTGACCGATTACCAGGTCGAACGTGCCAAACGGCGCTATGACAATGCCCAGGCCGCGTACTTCGAGATGCGCAATTTTACCATCGGGTTGATCGTCATCGGCATGTTCGTTGCCGGTTTTCTCGGCTGGCGGCTGGTGCAAAGCATCCGCACACCCCTCCTGGAGGTTCGCGACGTACTGCGCCAGATGGATTCCGGCGACTTGACATGCCAGGTGCACTACCAGTCCGGTGACGAGTTTGGCGAAATGGCCAATGATCTCAACAACGCCGTCTCCACGCAACGGCAGATGATTAGCCATGTTCTGAGTACGGTGGAACAGCTTGCGACCGCCGGCGAGGAGATGGCCTCGGTGACCGATCAGACCACCCGCACGGTCAACGAGCAGCGCAGCCAGACGGAGCAGGTGGCTACCGCGATGAACGAGATGACCGCCACGGTGCAGGAAGTGGCGAACAACATCGCGCAGACGGCCGAAGCGGCGCGCGAAGCCGACAACCAGACGCAGGAAGGGGCGCAGGTGGTGCAACGGGCGGTGGATCAAATCAACACCCTTGCTCACCAGATCGAGGAATCGGCACAGACCATCGCCGAAATGGAACAGCACAGCGATGCCATTGGCGGTGTGCTTGAGGTGATTCGCGGGATCGCCGAACAGACCAACCTCCTGGCACTCAATGCGGCTATCGAGGCCGCCAGGGCCGGCGAACAGGGCCGCGGCTTCGCCGTGGTGGCCGATGAGGTCCGTACCCTTGCCGGACGAACCCAGGAATCGACCGAGGAGATCAACGAGATGATCGAGAAACTTCAGTCCGGTTCCCGGCGTGCCGTGGAAGTCATGGAGACGAGTCGTGAACAGTCGCAATCGGCAGTCGAATATGCAGCCAGATCCGGACAGGCATTGGCGACGATATCGGAAGCAGTTCGCAGCATCAACGAAATGAGCACGCATATTGCTTCGGCGGCCGAGGAGCAGAGGGCGGTTTCGGAAGAAATCAACCGCAACATCATCGCCATCAACGACATGGCGGAACAAACGGCTGCAGGTGCCGAGGAGACATCCTCGACCAGTCAGGAACTGGCAAGGATGGCCAGTGAACTGCAGGGCCTGGTCATGCAGTTCAAGGTATAGGGGGGCGTCATGTCCGAACTCATGCAATCGGTGGACGAACGCACCAGCCTGGCTGGCACCAACCGGCTGGAGGTGTTGCTCTTCAGCCTGGGCCGGGATGCGGAGGATGGCCGGGAGGAGGTCTTCGGCATCAACGTGTTCAAGGTCAAGGAAGTCATGCACGTGCCGGAAATTACCCGTGCGCCAGACATGCCGGATGGCGTGGAGGGTATGGTCAGCCTGCGTGGAGAAACGCTTCCGGTCATCAACCTGCAGAAATTCTGCAATATCCGCACCGAAGACAGGCCTGGCATTCTGATCGTCACCGAGTACAACCGCCACCTTCAGGGCTTCCTGGTCCATTCGGTGGACAGCATCAAGCGGATGGCCTGGCACGATGTCAAGGTGCCGCCGCCCATGATGGCGCACCGCCATGGGGGCCTGGTGACGGCCGTGTCCGATACCGGAGATCACGGTCTGGTGATGATTCTGGATGTGGAAAAGGTCTTGGCCGAAACGGCTGGCCTCTATGACGACGAACACCTCTTCGACGAAATCACGGAGGACAAGCAGTCTGATGTCACCGTCCTGTTCGTGGACGATTCGGCCATCGCGCGCAAGCAGATCGAGCGCACGCTCAAGGCTCTGGGCTACCAGTCGATCATGGCGGTCAACGGCCAGGAGGCATGGTCACGGTTGCAGAAGCTCGCCGAGGAGGCGGAGCTGGCCGGCCAGCGGGTCCGGGACCGGGTGCAACTGGTCCTCACCGACATCGAGATGCCGGAGATGGATGGTTATGTGTTGACCCGCAAGATCAAGGAGGATGCCCGTTTCGAGGGCATTCCCGTGGTCATGCACTCGTCGCTCACCACTGAATCCAACCAGGCGCTTGGCGCCAGTGTCGGCAGTGATGACTACGTGGCCAAGTTCGAGCCGAGGGAGCTGGCCGCCACGCTGCGGCAGGTGCTGGCCCGGCACGGCATCACGGCGCCCGAAAGCTGATGTGGCGGCCATGGCATCTCGTCACCGGGCTGATCCCGGTTCTGGCCTTGGCGGCACCGGTGGTCCCCGACCGGCCCGGTTTCAGCACCGGCACTGCCACTTTGTCACCGGGCGCATGGCAGGTGGAAATGGGGATTCAATCCAGTTACGGCAACCGCGCCGGAGATCCCGACAGCTACACGGCGCCTCTACTGAACTTGCGCCGTGGCCTGGGACCGGCCACCGAGTTCAATCTCTTGTGGGATGGCGTGCAGGTGATGGAAGGCGGTGATGAGGTCACCGCCGATCCCATGTTCGGTGCCAAGCACCGCCTTGTGACGCAGGACCGATATAACATTTCCCTGCTGGGGTACCTGTCTTGGCAGGATGACCGGCTGGCGCCTTTTCTTGGCTTGCTCTGGGACCGTGCCCTGACAGCCGATGTCGGCCTGTTCGGTACCCTGCAGGTGGCGACGGGTGTCGAACAGGGCCGGCTGGAAACCTATTTCCAACCGGCAGTGGGGTTGTCTTTCGCGCATGGCGAGCAGCTCGGCAGTTTCATCGAGATTTATGCCGAGCGGCGTTTGGCAGCCGGCAGCAAGACCGCGACCGTCGTCGATGCGGGACTGGCCTGGCTGCCCAAGGAAGATCTCCAGCTCGACCTGAATTTCGGCTTTTCCCTGGATAGGCGCAGCGACGATTTCATCGGTATCGGGCTGGCGGTACGCTATTGAGGAGATATCAACGCTGAATGCACGTCTATTCCGGTTTTGAGCGGCGAGCGCATCGAGCATGAACGAAAAAGCGCTGAAAAATCAGCGCTTTTTGCTTTCCGGCGGCTTGTGATTTGATTGGTGCCGAGGAGAGGACTTGAACCTCCACGGGGTTTCCCCCACTAGCACCTGAAGCTAGCGCGTCTACCAATTCCGCCACCTCGGCATAGGGCGCGCACTTTACCGGGCAGCGCGCGGGTTGTCAAATCCGGCACGGAAAATCCCCCGCCGATGGCCGCGCTGCGTTACACTATGCGGTTACCGACCATTATATAAAGAGAGAAACCGGAAGTCCCTTCCATCCCCGACATGAAAAAAACAGCCAAATCCGCCGCCGATCCCTATGCGGCGCGCGAAGCCCAGAAATACGAAAACCCCATCCCCAGCCGCGAATTCATCATCCAGCTCCTCGAGGAAGCCGGCCAGCCCATGACCCGCGAGGCCATCGCCGAGGCCCTGGGCCTGGAGAGCGAGGAGCAGCGCGAAGCCCTGCGCCGGCGCCTGCGGGCCATGGAGCGTGACGGCCAGCTGGTTTTCAACCGCCGTTCCGAGTACGGCCTGGTCAGTCACATGAACCTGGTGCGAGGGCGGGTCATCGGCCATCCCGACGGCTTCGGTTTCCTGGTGCCCGACGAGACCGGGGACGACGTATTCCTCTCCGCCCGCGAGATGCGCAGCCTGCTGCACGGCGACCGTGCCCTGGTGAGCATCACCGGCGTGGATCGCCGGGGCCGCCGCGAGGGCACCCTGATCGAGGTGCTGGAGCGGGCCAACCACACCCTGGTGGGGCGCCTGTTCGTCGAGAGCAACATGGCCTTCGTGGTGCCCGACAACAAGCGCATTCACCAGGACATCCTGATCCCGCCCGAGCACCGGGGGGTGGCCGAGAACGGCCAGTTCGTGGTGGTGGAGATCCTTGAGCAGCCGACCCGCTATCGCCAGCCCATCGGCAAGGTGACCGAGGTGCTGGGCGATCACATGGCGCCCGGCATGGAGATCGACGTGGCCATCCGCGCCCACGGCCTGCCCATGGTCTGGTCGCCGGAGACCGAGCAGGAGATCGCCCACCTGCGCGAGGAGGTGGCGGAGGCCGACAAGCGTGGCCGCGAGGACATCCGCCATCTGCCGCTGGTGACCATCGATGGCGAGGACGCCCGCGACTTCGACGACGCGGTCTACTGCGAGCGCAACGACCAGGGCTGGCGCCTGCTGGTGGCCATCGCCGACGTCTCCCATTACGTGCAGCCCGATTCGGCCCTCGACGCCGACGCCCAGGAGCGGGGCAATTCGGTGTACTTTCCCGAACGGGTGATCCCCATGCTGCCGGAGGTGCTTTCCAACGGCCTGTGCTCGCTCAATCCCCAGGTGGATCGCCTGTGCATGGTCTGCGACATGCAGCTCAGCCCCCGCGGCGTGCTCAAGGCATGGCGCTTCTACCCCGCGGTGATGTTCTCCCACGCCCGGCTCACCTATACCAAGGTGGCGGCCATGCTGGTGGAGGGCGACGCGGAACTGCGCGAGACCTACCGGGAAGTGTTGCCCCATCTGGAGGATCTGCACAGGCTCTACAAGGTGCTGCGCAAACGCCGGGAGCAACGCGGGGCCATCGACTTCGAGACGGTGGAGACCCGTATCGTGTTCGGCGAGGAGCGCAAGATCGATCGCATCGTGCCGGTGATCCGCAACGACGCCCACAAGATGATCGAGGAGTTCATGATCACCGCCAACGTGGCCACGGCCCGCTTCCTGCTGGAGGCGAAGATCCCGGCCCTGTACCGGGTGCACGAGGGGCCGGCGGCCGAGAAACTGGAGGACCTGCGCGCCTTCCTTGGTGAATTCGGCCTCAGGCTCGGCGGCGGCGACAAGCCCAGCGCCAAGGACTATGCCGAGCTGCTGCGGGAGGTGCAGGGCCGGCCCGATGCCCACCTGATCCAGACGGTGCTGCTGCGCAGCCTCAAGCAGGCGGTCTACAGCCCCGACAACGTGGGCCACTTCGGTCTGGCCTACGATGCCTATGCCCACTTCACCTCGCCCATCCGCCGCTATCCGGATCTGCTGGTGCACCGGGCCATCCGCCACGTGCTCTCCGGCCAGCCGCCGGAAGTGTTCCGCTACGACCACGAAAAGATGGTGGCCCTGGGCGACCACTGCTCCCAGACCGAGCGCCGCGCCGACGAGGCCACCCGCGACGTGGTGGACTGGCTCAAGTGCGAATACATGCTCGACGAGGTGGGCGAGGAGTTCGACGGCACCATTACCTCGGTGACCGGCTTCGGCCTGTTCGTGGAGCTGGACGACATCTACGTGGAGGGCCTGATCCACGTCACCAGCCTGGAGAACGACTACTACAGCTTCGACCCGGTCAAGCACCAGCTGGTTGGCGAGCACAACCACCAGGTCTACCGGCTCGGCGATCGCCTGCGGGTGAAGGTGGCGCGGGTGGATCTCGACGAGCGCAAGATCGACTTCGCCTACGTGGGGCCGGCCCAGAGCCAGCCCAGCGTGATGGCCGCGGCCCCCGCCGGCAAGAAGACGGCGAAGAAGAAATCCGCTGGACGCCGGAAAGCGGCGAAGAAGAAGGCCGCGAAGAAGACCGCCCGCAAGACCCACAACCGCAAGAAGACCAAGCGCAGCCAGAGCCGGAGCGGCTGAGGCGGCGCGATGGCCGGCACCCATACCGTTTACGGCCTGCACGCGGTGCAGGCGGCCCTGGACCACGAGCCGGAACGGGTGCGCGTGGTGTGGCTGGAGCAGGGGCGTCAGGATCGCCGCGCCCGGGCCATCGAGGAGGCGGCACGGATTGCCGGGGCGCGCCTCGAGCGGGTGCCCCGCGAGGTGCTGGATCGGCGCGCTGCCGGGGCCAGGCACCAGGGCGTGGTGGCCGAAGTGCGCGACGCCCCGGCGCGAGACGAGACCGAGCTGCCCGCCCTGCTGGCCGGCCTGGCCGAGCCCCCGTTTCTGCTGATTCTCGACGGCGTGCAGGATCCCCACAACCTGGGGGCCTGCCTGCGCACCGCCGATGCCGCCGGCGTGCACGCGGTGATCGCGCCAAAGGATCGGGCCTGCGGCCTCACCGGCACCGTGCGCAAGGTGGCCGCGGGGGCCGTGGAGACGGTGCCCTTCTTCGCGGTGACCAACCTGGCCCGCACCCTGCGCGCCCTGAAGGAGGCCGGGATCTGGCTGGTGGGCACCGACGTGGACGCCAAAACCGACCTGTTCGCCGCCGATCTCACCGGCCCCCTGGCCCTGGTCCTCGGCGCCGAGGGCCGCGGCCTGCGCCGCCTCACCCGCGAAGCCTGCGACACCCTGATCGCCCTGCCCATGCGCGGCCACGTGCAGAGCCTCAACGTCTCCGTGGCGACCGGGATCTGTCTCTACGAGGCCCTGCGGCAGCGGGCCTCCGGTCGAAGGATCTGCAAATAACGCAGAGGGCGCAGAGACGCAGAGAGCGCGGAGAGTTAATTTGTTTTGAGAGGTTCCGGGACAGCCATGGTTGACCGCGCATGAATCCCGGTTCCTTCTTTCCCAATCCGGTGGGAATGGATGAAAACACATCCACAACCCCTGCCTTTATAACGTAGGAAATTGATTCGTAAGTGATTTTTGTATTTGAACAGTTTTTCTCCGCGCCCTCTGCGTCTCTGCGTCCTCTGCGTTTTTTCCACCAATTCGGAAAAGAACGAAGGATTGCGTCAGACACCGCCATGGCGTAAAATCGCCGGTCTTTCGCGGGCCGCGTGGCCCCGGAAGCCACAATCCGACACACTCTCTGCCTCACCGCGCGACGGGAGGCTTGATAGCCGAAGGGAGCATCATGAGACACTACGAAATCGTGTTTCTGGTCCATCCTGACCAGAGCGAGCAGGTTCCCGCCATGCTCGAACGCTACCGGAACACCATCGAGAGCAAGGGTGGCAAGATCCACCGCCTCGAGGACTGGGGCCGCCGCCAGCTCGCCTACACCATCCAGAAGGTCCACAAGGCGCACTACGTGCTCATGAACATCGAGTGCGACAAGGAGACCCTGGACGAGCTGACCGCCGCCTTCCGCTTCAACGACGCCGTGATCCGCAACCTGGTCATCAAGCGCGACAAGGCCATCACCGAGCCTTCGCCGCTGGCCAAGAAGGAAGAGGGCGAGAAGAAGCCGGAAGCCGAAAGCGAAGCCAAGCCGGCTGCCGCCGAGGCCTGAGCCTCCGCATCCGTTCATTCGCGCCGCACCGGCGGCGCCATGCATGTGAAGGAAACCTGACATGTCCCGTTATTTTCGTCGCAGAAAGTACTGCCGCTTCACCGCCGAAGGCATCGAAGAGATCGATTACAAGGATCTGAACCTGCTCAAGGCCAACATTTCCGAGAGCGGCAAGATCGTCCCGAGCCGGATCACCGGCACCAAGGCCAAGTATCAGCGCCAGCTGGCCACCGCCATCAAGCGCGCCCGTTACCTGGCCCTGCTGCCCTACACCGACTCGCACAAGTAAACCGAACGGCGAACCGGCCATGCGGGGCCTGGCCTCCCATATCCTGCGTGGCCGGGTGCCGGCCATCCTGGTGGTGGCGGCGCTGGCGGTGCTGTCGCTGGCCCTGCCCCCGCTGAGCTGGCCGCTGGCCTGGTTCAGCGCCGGCGGCGTGGCGCTGGTGACGCTCCAGCAGGGCGCCCGGGAGGGGCTGCTCAACGTGGCCGGCGCCAGCGCCCTGGTGGCCCTCGTCGGCAGCCCCTTCGGCTTGATGAACCTGGCCCTGGGGCTGGCCCTGACCCTGTGGCTGCCGGTGTGGATCGCCGCCGCGGCCTTCGGCGCCAGCCGCTCGCTGGCCCTGGGCCTGATGGTCTGCAGCCTGCTGGGCATGCTTGCCGTGACGGGCTTCTGGCTGGCCGTGGACGATCCGGTCGGCTGGTGGCAGCAGTACATTCGTGAACAACTGCTGCCGGTGCTGGAGCAGGCGGGCATGCTGGCCGAGCTGCCGGCCGACTTCGAGCCGCAACTGCTTGCAACCGCGCGGATCATGACCGGCGTGCTGGCCGCCTCGAGCGTCTTCGGCCTGTCGCTGGGCCTTTTGATCGGCCGCTGGTGGCAGGCGGTGGCCTTGCGTCCCGGCGCTTTTGGCGAGGAGTTCCGCCGCCTGCGCCTGGGGCGGAGCGCCAGCCTGCTGATGGCGGTGCTGATCCTCGGCGCCCTGTTGCTGCCGGGCGCGGCGGGGACGTTCCTGGCCAACCTGGTGCCGGTGCTGGGCCTGCTGTTTCTCTTCCAGGGGCTGGCGCTCAGCCACGCGCTGCTGGGACGGCGGCCGCAGGACCGGGGCTGGCTGTTCGGGGTCTACGTGGTGCTGGTGCTGTTCATGCCCTGGTCGCTGCTGTTTCTGGCGGGGCTGGGCTGGCTGGACAATGGCCTGGATTTCCGGGCGCGCCTGCCGGCAGGCGAGTGAAATGCCGGCGTATTCGATCAAGCGAACTATCCGACTGTAGGAGTCACAACGATGGAAGTCATTCTGCTGGAGAAGGTTGCCAACCTCGGCGATCTGGGCGACAAGGTCGAGGTCAAGCCCGGCTACGGCCGCAACTACCTGGTGCCCCAGAAGAAGGCGGTTCCGGCCACCCCCGAGAACATCAAGATCTTCGAGGAACGCCGTGCCGAACTGGAGAAGAAGGCCGCCGAGGCCCGGGCCGCCGCCGAAGAGCGCGCCGGCAAGCTCGAATCCCTGGGCGAGATCACCATCGCCAGCCAGGCGGGCGAGGAAGGCAAGCTGTTCGGCTCCGTGGGCGTGGCCGACATCGCCGAGGCCATCACCGCCGCCGGCGTGGAAGTGGCCAAGCGCGAAGTGAGCATGCCCGAAGGCCCCATCCGCCACACCGGCGAATACGAGATCGACATTCATCTGCACACGGACGTCACCCGTCCGGTGAAGATCATCGTCGTCGCCGAGTAAGCCCCGCCACCCCTCGCATGCGCCGGCTGGTCATGAAATGACCAGCCGGCGGCGTGCCGTCGGGCGCCTCGAAGCCGCCTGTCAAGCCTTTTCCCCGGCGGGCATTGTGCTATTCTGAACCTCCCCCGATCGCCGCCCGGACTGCCACCGGTGCCGGTTTCTTTCCGATCCGAAGCGACGGAGATCGCCTTGCAAGACGTGGCCCAGCCGACCCCGGTTCGAGACAGCGCCACCGCCGCGCTGAAGATGCCGCCCCATTCCCTCGAGGCGGAACAGGCGGTGCTCGGCGGCCTGATGATCGACAACGACACCTGGGATCAGGTGGCCGATCTGGTCTCGGAGGAGGACTTCTACCGGCGCGATCACCGCCTCATCTTCCGCGCCATCGCCATGCTCGCCGAGGAGGCCCAGCCCTTCGATGCGGTGACCATCTCCGAATGGCTGGCCAGCCACAACGAGCTGGACAACGCCGGCGGCCTGGCCTACCTGGGCACCCTGGCCCGCAACACGCCCACCGCCGTCAACATCAAGGCCTATGCCGGCATCGTGCGCGAGCGGGCGGTGCTGCGGGAACTCATCCAGGTGGCCACCGGCATCGCCGAGTCGGCCTACAACCCGGAAGGCCGCAGCAGCGCCGAGATCCTCGACGAGGCCGAGAAGCGGGTCTTCGACATCGCCGAGCGGGGTAACCGCAGCCGGGCCGGTTACCAGGCAGTCAAGGATCTGCTGGTCAAGGCGGTGGAGCGGATCGACGCCCTCTACCAGAATCCGTCGGCCTACACCGGCATTCCCACCGGCTTCACCGACTTCGACAACATGACTTCCGGGCTGCAGAACTCGGATCTCATCATCGTCGCGGGCCGGCCCTCCATGGGCAAGACCTCCTTTGCCATGAACCTGGTGGAGAACGCCGCCATCAAGAACAAGACCCCGGTGGCCGTGTTCTCCATGGAGATGCCGGGCGAACAGCTGGTGATGCGCATGATGTCCTCGCTGGGGCGGATCGATCAGCACAAGATCCGCACCGGCAAGCTGGACGAGGCCGACTGGCCGCGCCTGACCTCGGCGGTGGGGATCCTCAACGAGGCGCCCATCTTCATCGACGACACGCCCGGCCTCACGCCCATGGAAGTGCGCGCCCGGGCGCGGCGCATCGCCCGCGAGCACGGGCTGGGGCTGATCGTCATCGACTACCTGCAGCTCATGCAGGGCACCTCCGGCAGCAACGAGAACCGGGCCACCGAGATCTCGGAAATCTCCCGCGCCCTCAAGGGCCTGGCCAAGGAACTCAACGTGCCGGTCATCGCCCTCTCCCAGCTCAACCGCAGCCTCGAGCAGCGGCCCAACAAGCGGCCCATCATGTCGGACCTGCGCGAGTCGGGTGCCATCGAGCAGGACGCCGACCTCATCGTCTTCATCTACCGCGACGAGGTCTACAACGAGGACAGCCCCGACAAGGGCACCGCCGAGGTCATCATCGGCAAGCAGCGCAACGGCCCCATCGGCATGACCCGGCTGACCTTCCTTGGCCAGTACACCCGCTTCGAGAACTTCATCCAGGCCGACGACGGGGACTATGCATGACCCGTGACACGCGGGCGGTCATCCGGCGCTCGGCGTTGCGCGACAATCTGGCCCTGGCCCGCCAGGCCGCTCCCGGCAGCCGCCTGCTGGCGGTGATCAAGGCCAATGCCTACGGTCACGGCATCGTGGAAGCGGCGCGGGCGCTGGAGGCGGCCGACGCCTTCGGCGTGGCCTGCCTGGACGAGGCGCTGGTCTTGCGCGAGGCCGGCATCGACAAGCCCGTCGTCCTCCTGGAAGGGATCCTCAGCGCCGCGGAAATCGAGGCCCTGCGCCAGTGGCGGCTGGAGACGGTGGTTCACCATGCCGCCCAGGTGGCAATGCTCGAGCAGGCGCCCGCCGGGCGGCCCGTTCCCGTGTGGCTCAAGATCGACACGGGCATGCACCGCCTGGGCGTGGCGCCGGAGGCGGCCGGCGCCCTCTACCGGCGGCTGGCCGAATGCCCGGCGGTGCGGGGCGCGCCGCGCCTGATGACCCACCTGGCCAATGCCGACGACCGCACCGATCCGGCCACCAAACGGCAACTGCGGATCTTCGACGAGGCCATCGCCGGGCTCGATGGCGAACGCTCGGTGGCCAATTCTGCCGGCATTCTCGGTTGGCCCCAGACCCATGCCGAGTGGAACCGCCCCGGCATCCTGCTCTACGGCGTCTCGCCCTTCGGCGGCGAGCCCTGGCCCGGCTTGGCGCCGGCCATGACCCTGCACAGCACCCTGATCGCCGTCAAGCGCCTGCGCCGGGGCGATGCCATCGGCTACGGCGGCCGCTTCGTCTGCCCCGAGGACATGCCGGTGGGCGTGGCCGCCATCGGCTACGGCGACGGCTACCCCCGCCACGCCCCCGACGGCACCCCCGTGCTTGTCAACGGCCGGCCCGGCGCCCTCGCCGGCACCGTGTCCATGGACATGCTCACCCTCGACCTGCGCAACGTCCCCGACGCTGTTCCCGGCGACCCCGTCACCCTCTGGGGCGAAGGCCTGCCCATCGAAACGGTCGCCCGCCACGCCGGCACCATCGGCTACGAACTGCTGTGCAAGATCACGCCGCGGGTGCGGTTCGAGTATGTCGATTGAGGGGAGGAGTTTTCAACGCCAAGGCGCAGAGAGGATCATGGTGGTTCAGAAACATTTGCCGGATTGATCAGTAGGCGCGGCGCCCTCGCCGCGATCTTCCCGGCAAACCAATTATTCGTTGTCTCAAAATTGTCCTGACGAGAATCGTTTAATGTAGGAGCGGCGCAAGCCGCGAAAACGTCTTCCTTCGCGGCTTGCGCCGCTCCTACTCATTTCGGTCAAAACAATTACGAGATGGTGAATAACCGTTGCGTTGGACGTTCCTCACCCCCCTTCATCCAGCGAATTGCGCCAGCGCTGATCCTCCTTGTCGAACAGCCGCAGCGACTGTGACGGCCCCCAGGTGCCGGCGGGGTAGGTGGGAATGTATTCCCGCTCCGTATCCCAGACCTTGAGGATCGGATCGACCACCCGCCAGGCCCACTGGATTTCGTCGGAACGCAGGAACAGGGAGGAGTCGTTCTCGATCACGTCCAGCAGCAGGGCCTCGTAGGCGTCGAGCCGGTAGAAGTCGGCGCCGCAGTAGCCGGCGTCGAGGCGGGTGGTGTGGCTGCGGAATTCCAGGCCCGGTTCCTTGGTCTGCAGCTCCATGCGCAGACATTCCTGAGGCTGGATGCCGAGCAGGATCCAGTTGGGCTCCACCTGTTCGATGGCGGTGGTGCGAAACAGCTGCTGGGGCGGGTGCTTGAAGCGGATGCTGATCATGGAGCTGTTGGCGGCCAGGCGCTTGCCCGTGCGCAGGTAGAAGGGCACGCCGCGCCAGCGCCAGTTGTCCACGTAGAGCTTGAGGGCGGCGTAGGTTTCAGTGGTGCTGTTGGGCGCCACGCCGTCCTCCTCCAGGTAGCCGCGCAGATCGGCCTGTTCGCCCTGGCCGCGGGCGTACTGGGCACGGAAGGCATGGGCGTTGACCGCGCGGCGGGTGATTGGGCGGATGGACTTGAGCACCTTGACCTTCTCGTCGCGCAGCGATTCGGCGTCGAGGCTGGCCGGCGGCTCCATGGCCACCAGGGTGAGCATCTGCAAAAGATGGCTCTGGATCATGTCGCGCAGGGCGCCCACGCCGTCGTAGAAGGCGGCGCGCCCGGCGATCCCCTGGGTCTCCGAATGGGTGATCTGCACGTGATCGATGTAGTTGCGGTTCCACAGCGGCTCGAGCATGAGGTTGGCGAAGCGGAACACCAGCACGTTCTGCACCATCGCCTTGCCGAGGTAGTGATCGATGCGGAAGATCTGTTCTTCGCGGAAGTGGTGATGCAGGCTCTCGTCGAGCTGGATGGCGCTCTCCAGATCGTAGCCGAAGGGTTTTTCGATCACGATTCGCCGCCAGCCGCCTTCCTCGCGGTTGAGGCCGGCCTCGGCGATGGCATTGCAGGTGGGCACGTAGAGATCGGGCGGGATGGCCATGTAGAAGATGATGTTGGGCGAGAGACCTTCCTTGTGGATCAGCTCGCCCAGGCGGCGCAGATCCTCGCCGCGGGTCATCTCGCCGCAGAAGAAGCGGAGGCGGCCGGCCAGGCGTTCGAGCACCGTGTCGTCGATCTGGCCGCGCACCCGATCGGCCAGCAGTTCGGCCACCAGTTCCTTCGGCTCCCGCTCCGGCCAGGGATGGCGGCTGACGCCGATGATGGCCGAGCCCTCGGGGATGTGCCCGCCTTCCTCCAGGTGATACATGGCCGGCAGCAGCTTGGTGCGCGCCAGGTTGCCGGTGGCGCCGAAGACCACAAAGGTGAAGGCGTCAGGCATCGTCTTCTTCCTTCTGCACCGCGTGGCCGCCGAAGGCGTTGCGCAGCATGGCCAGCAGCCGGTTGCCGTACTGTTCCCGGTCCTGGCTGGCGAAGCGCATCTGCAGGGCCAGCGACAGCACCGGCGCGGCCACGCCCTGTTCGATGCTCTCCATCACCGTCCAGCGGCCCTCGCCCGAGTCGGCCACCACCGGCGCGATGTCGGCCAGTTCCCGATCCCGCTGCAGGACGCCGGCGGTGAGATCCAGCAGCCAGCTGCGGATCACCGTGCCATGACGCCACAGCTCGGCGAGCTGGGCGGTGTCGAGGTTGAACTCGGTCTTGCCCTCGAGCAGGCTGAAGCCTTCGGCGATGGCCTGCATCATGCCGTACTCGATGCCGTTGTGGATCATCTTGGTGTAATGGCCGGCCCCGGCCGGGCCCACGTGGGCCCAGCCCCGGTCGGGCGCGGGCGCCAGGGCCTCGAACACGGGACGCAGGTGTTCGATGGCGCCGGCGTCGTCGCAGCCGGCCATCAGGCAGTAGCCTTCTTCCAGCCCCCAGATCCCGCCGGAGACGCCCACGTCCACGAAACGCAGATCCTGCCGCGCCAGGGCGGCGGCCCGGCGCAGGCTGTCCTTGTAGAAGGCGTTGCCGCCGTCGATCAGAATGTCGCCCGGTTGCAGCAGGGCGGCGGTTTTTTCGATGTGGGACTCGGTGACCTCGCCGGCCGGGAGCATCAGCCATACCAGCCGTGGGACCTTGAGCGTCTCCACGGCTTCGGCCAGGGTGGCCGCGGCGTGCAGGCCGGTCTCCTCTGCCAGCTTGCGGGTGACTTCGGGGTTGCGGTTGAAACCGGTGACCTCGATTCCCGCGCGGCGCAGCCGCCGCGCGATGTTGCCGCCCATGCGGCCGAGGCCGATGATGGCGATCTGCATGGCGCAATCCTCCCTGTGACGAGACCGATTCATGGTACGCCGATTGGTGGCGGTATGCCATGGAGGACGGTTTTGGCAGAGGCAAATCCGGTGGGAGTGGCGCCCTCGCCGCGACCATGCAGGGACGAGTGGCGAGGGACGAGGGCCGAGGAAAGACGTTGGCTGTCTGGCTTCGATGACCTCGTCCCCGCATGGTCGCGGCGAGGCGCTGCTCCTGCCCTGTCTCTTCAGGGGGTTGTCGAATCTGCTTGAAAAAATCGCCGGGAAGTCCATACTGTTCGCGTCCGGGTGTCGGTTTCTCATGGCACCCAAACCGCCCTTTCACATGCTTGTCACAAACGGAATTCTTCACGAGGGAGTGTTCGTCATGCTGATGCAGCAAATTCGCGAGATCGCCCGCGATCGGGGGCTCAAGCCCGGCAAGAAGAGCAAGGCCGAACTGATCCATCTCATCCAGGAAGCCGAGGGCAACACGCCCTGTTTCGCCACGGCCACGGTGCTCGAGTGTGGCCAGGATGGCTGCCTGTGGCGGGAGGATTGCCTGGCGAGCCAGCGTAAGGCGCACGCGGCCTGAGTCGCGCTCAGGGCGCCGTGATCCCGCGATAGAGGGCCAGGTATTCTCCGGCGCTGTGGCGCCAGGAGAAGTCGCGGGCCATGCCGGTGTCCTGCAGTCGGCGCCAACGTTCGGGCTGGCGCCAGAGGGCCAGTGCGCGCTCCACGGTGGCAACCAGTTCGGCACCGCTTTCGCCGGTCATGTGGAAGCCGGTGGCCGTGCCGGCAGCCAGGTTTTCGTCCGTGGCGTCGATCACCGTGTCGGCCAGTCCGCCCACGGGCCGCACCAGCGGCGGCGTGCCGTAGCGCATGCTGTACATCTGGTTGAGGCCGCAGGGCTCGAAGCGCGAGGGCATCAGGAACAGATCGGCGCCGGCCTCGATGCGGTGGGCCAGGGTTTCGTCGTAGCCGATCTGCAGGCCGAGGCGGCCCGGATGGCGGGCGCGGGCCGCCTGGAGCGCCTGTTCGAAGCGGGCCTCGCCGCTGCCGAGGATGGCCAGCTGCACCGGGCGCAGGAGCAGGGCGTCCAGCGCCTCGAGCAGGATGTCCACCCCCTTCTGTTCCACCAGCCGGCTGACCATGCCGATCAGCAGCACGTCTTCGCGTTTTTCCAGGCCCAGTTGTGCCTGCAGCGCCGCCTTGTTCGCGGCCTTCTTCCCCAGCGTGCGCCGGTTGTAGTTCTGCGCCAGGCGGGGATCGGTGCCGGGGTTCCATTCCTGCACGTCGATGCCGTTGAGGATGCCGCTGAGCACGGCCGCGCGGTGGCGCAGCAGGCCGTCGAGTCCGTAGCCGTATTCCGGCGTCTGGATCTCCCTGGCATAGGTGGGGCTGACGGTGGTGAGCCGGTCGGCGAACACCAGGCCCCCCTTGATGAAGGAGAGCTGGCCGTGGAACTCCAGGGCGTGATGACTCCACCATTCGCCCGGCAGCCCCAGGGCGTCGAAGGTCTGCCAGGGAAACAGCCCCTGGTAGGCGAGGTTGTGGATGGTGAAGACGGTGGCCGGCCTCGCGGGCAGGCGCGACAGCAGGGCGCTGACCAGGCCGGTCTGCCAGTCGTGGCTGTGCACGATGTCGGGTTGCCAGTTCAGGCCGGCATTGTCGCTGGCGATCCGCACCACCGCCTCGGCGAAGCGGAAGAAACGCAGGGCGTTGTCGGTCCAGGGCTGGCCGTCGGGACCCAGGTAGGGGTTGCCGGGGCGGTCGAACAGGGCCGGGCAGTCCACCAGCCAGGTGGTGACCCGGCTGCCGGGCAGCACGGTGGCCAGGATCCGCACGGCATGATCCCCGACCGTGAAGGCGGCCACCTCGCGCGGCTTGTCGATCCGCGCCAGCAGCGAGCCGTAGGCGGGCAGCACCAGGCGCACCTGCTGCTTCAGGCCGGTGAGGGCCCGGGGCAGGCTGCTGGCCACGTCGGCCAGGCCGCCGGTCTTGATCAGGGGATGGGCTTCGCTGGCGGCGAAGAGGATGCGCAGGGGAGGATGATTGGGCATGGCGTGTGTCGTCGTGTATCGCGGATTGAATCGAGACCTGTTGCGGTTTCCCTGTTCCGGGTTTCGGCCTTGCGGGCCTGCATCCGGGTTACAGGATGGTATGCGAAACAGGCACGGAGCCCTTGGGTTCGGCGTGTCACGCAACGACACGCCGAACCCAAGGGCGGACCGGAAGCGGATACCGATAGTTCTATCAGGCTTGACTTGCCGGTTCCAGGATCACCCCGGCCAGCGGCGGCACGGTGAGCACCAGCGAATGGGGGTAGCCCATCCAGGGGATGTCTTCGGCCACGAGGCCGGCGCCGTTGCCGATGTTGCTGCCGCCGTAGTATTCCGAGTCGGAGTTGAACACTTCCCGCCAGGGGCCGGGGTAGGGCACGCCGATGCGGTAGCCCTCGCGGGGCACCGGGGTGAAGTTGAGCACCACGGCGCGCACCTCGCTGCCGGCCCGGCGCAGGTAGCTGAGCACGGACTGGTCCGAATCGTGGCAGTCGATCCAGGCGAAGCCCTCGGGCTCGAATTCGTGCTCGAACAGGGCGGGGGTGTCGCGGTAGATCCGGTTCAGATCGCTTACCAGGTTCTTCACGCCCTGGTGGAAGGGATACTGGAGCACGTACCAGTCGAGGGTGGCGTCGGCGTTCCATTCGGTGCCCTGGCCGAACTCGCAGCCCATGAACAGCAGCTTCTTGCCCGGATAGGTGAACTGGTAGGTGTAGAGCAGGCGCAGGTTGGCGAAGCGCTGCCATTCGTCGCCGGGCATCTTGCCCAGCAGGGCGCCCTTGCCGTGCACCACTTCGTCGTGGGAGAAGGGCAGCACGAAGTTCTCGGTGAACAGGTACAAAAGGCCGAAGGTGAGCTGGTCGTGGTGATAGCGGCGGTGGATGGGATCGTGGCGCAGGTAGTCCAGCGTGTCGTGCATCCAGCCCATGTTCCACTTCATGGAGAAGCCCAGGCCGCCGATGTTCACCGGCCGGGTGACCTGCGGCCAGGCGGTGGACTCCTCGGCCACCACGATGGTGCCGGGCTGCTCGGCGTGGGTCACGGTGTTCAGTTCGCGCAGGAAGGCGATGGCTTCCAGGTTTTCGTTGCCGCCGTGGATGTTGGGCACCCAGTCGTGGGGATCGCGGGAATAGTCGAGGTAGAGCATGGAGGCCACGGCGTCCACCCGGAGGCCGTCGATGTGGTATTCCTCCAGCCAGTAGAGGGCCGAGGCCAGGAGGAAGTTGCGCACCTCGTTGCGCCCGTAGTTGTAGATCAGCGTGCCCCAGTCGCGGTGCTCGCCGCGGCGTGGATCCTCGTGCTCGTAGAGGGCGGTGCCGTCGAAGCGGGCGAGGGCGAAGGCATCCTTCGGGAAGTGGGCCGGCACCCAGTCGAGCAGCACGCCGATGCCGTGGCGGTGGCAGTAGTCGACGAAGTAGCGGAAGTCGTCGGGGCTGCCGAAGCGGCTGGTGGGGGCGTAGTAGCCGGTGGTCTGGTAGCCCCAGGAGGCGTCCAGGGGATGCTCGGTGACGGGCATCAGCTCGATGTGGGTGAAGCCGGTCTCCAGCACGTAGTCCACCAGGCGGTGGGCCAGTTCGCGGTAGTTGAGGAAGCTGCCGTCTTCGGCGCGCTGCCAGGACCCCAGGTGCACTTCGTAGATGCTGCAAGGGGTATGCAGCCAGTCGCGACCGGCTCGTGCGGCCATCCATTCCCCGTCCTGCCACTGCCAGGTCTCGCGGCCGCGCACGATGGCGGCGGTGGCGGGCCGCAGCTCGAACTGCTTGCCGTAAGGATCGGTCTTCACCAGCACCGCGCCGCTGTCGCGGTTGCGGATCTCGAACTTGTAGAGGCTGCCGGGGGGCAGTTCCGGCAGGAACAGCTCCCACACGCCGGAGGCGCCGCGCACCCGCATGGGATGCACCCGGCCGTCCCAGTGGTTGAAGTCGCCCACCACCGAGACCCGCTCGGCATTGGGCGCCCACACCGCGAACAGGATGCCGGGCACGCCGTCGGCCTCCCAGGGGTTGGCGCCGAGGAAGCGTTGGGCGTGCCAGTGACGGCCCTCGCCGAACAGATAGAGATCGTAGTCGGGGATCTGCGGGCCGAAGGCGTAAGGATCGTGGCCCTCGTGGCGCTGGCCGTCGCCGTCGAGCCAGACCAGCTTGTAGCGGGCCGGGAGTTCGGCGGCCGGGCCCTGCCACTGGAAGAGATCGGTTTCGCCCAGCCGTTCCAGGCGCGGGCCGTTCTCGCCCAGACGGATTTCCCGCACGCCGGGACGCAGCACGCGCACCACGGCGCGATCGCCCTCCACATGGGGGCCGAGCACCGCGAAGGGGTCGTGATGCCGGGCCTCGAGCAGGCGTTGCAGATCGTCCTGGATGTGGCTCATGGTGTCGGTTTCGCTTCAGGGTTCCGGCGAGACGGAACATGGGGGCCGGACGGCGGCGGGACAAGCCGTCCTGCCATTTCCGCCAAGCGGGTGTTGTTGGTATCCAGTGTACCGTGATGGCCGGGAAATTGCCTGCATACGAGAATGACAGGACGATGATCCGGGCGGCTTGCAAATCGTCCTCGCTGCTCTTATTGTGCAGAGGTACGACAACCCGGCACCTTCGTGCCGTCGCGAATGCTGCAGGCAGGCGTTGCGAGCAGGAAATCCGGTCCGGCGGCCCCTCATTCCGGCGCAAGGCAGGAGCTCATGGTCATTCAGGAATCGCCCCGTTTCGTCAGTCGGCTCACCCGCAGCACCCTCGCCCTGATCATGGCCGGTGGCCGCGGTTCCCGGCTCAAGCACCTGACCAACTGGCGGGCCAAGCCGGCGGTGCCCTTCGGCGGCAAGTTCCGGATCATCGACTTTCCGCTGTCCAACTGCATCAATTCGGGGATCCGCCGCATCGGCGTGCTCACCCAGTACAAGGCCCATTCGCTCATCACCCACATCCAGCGCGGCTGGGGGCATCTGCGCGGCGAGTTCGGCGAGTTCGTGGAGCTGTTGCCGGCCCAGCAGCGGATCGCCACCTCCTGGTACACCGGCACCGCCGATGCCATCTACCAGAACCTGGACATCATCCGCAGTCATGATCCGGATCTGGTGCTGATCCTGGCCGGCGATCACATCTACAAGATGGACTACGGCGCCATGCTGGCCGAACACGTGGAGAATGCCGCCGACGTGACCGTGGGCTGCATCGAGGTGCCCATCGAAAAGGCCCATGCCTTCGGGGTGATGACGGTGGACGACGAAGGGCGCATCGTCGATTTCGAGGAAAAGCCGGCCAATCCGAAACCCGTGCCAGGCAAGGAAGACGTGGCCCTGTGCTCCATGGGAATCTACGTCTTCAACCGGGCCTTCCTCTTCGAGCAGCTGATCAAGGATGCCGATACCCGCAATTCCAGTCACGACTTCGGCAAGGACATCATCCCCTCGGTGATCCGCAACTACCGGGCCTTCGCCTACGACTTCCTCGACAAGGAGACCGGCACCCAGGCCTACTGGCGGGACGTGGGTACCGTGGACGCCTTCTGGGAGGCCAATCTGGAGCTCATCGGCGTGACCCCCGAGCTGAACCTGTATGACACCCACTGGCCCATCTGGACCTACCAGGAACAGCTCCCGCCGGCCAAGTTCGTGTTCGACGACGACGACCGGCGCGGCATGGCGGTGGATTCCATGGTCTCCGGCGGCTGCATCATCTCCGGCGCGGTGGTGCGCCATTCGCTGCTCTTCTCCTCGGTGGTGGTCAACTCCTATTCCACCCTGCAGGATGCGGTGATCCTGCCCGAGGTGACCATCGGCCGGCATTGCCGGATCCGGCGCGCCGTGATCGACAAGGGCTGCCACATTCCCGACGGCACGGTGATCGGCGAGGATCCGGAAGAGGACGCCAGGCGCTTCCACGTCACGCCCGGCGGGGTGGTGCTGGTGGTGCCGGAGATGCTGGGGCAGGAGCTGCACCATGTCCGGTAGGCTGAAGGTCGTTCTCTACTGGCACATGCACCAGCCCGAGTACCGGGACCTGCGCAGCGGCGCCTATCACCTGCCCTGGACCTACCTGCACGCCATCAAGGACTACGTGGACATGGCCGCGCACCTCGAGTCGGTGCCCGAGGCGCGGGCGGTGGTCAATTTCGCGCCGGTGCTGATCGAGCAGATCGAGGACTACGCCCGGCAGGTGGACGCCTTCCTGCACAACAGCCAGGCCATCACCGATCCGCTGCTGGCGGCGCTGGGCGAGCCGGCCCTGCCGGGAAATCCCGAGCAGCGGATCAGCCTGATCCGCGCCTGCCTGCGGGCCAACGAACAGCACCTCATCAAGCGGTTCCCGCCCTACGCGCGTCTGGCCACCTATTCCCACTGGCTGCTGGAGCACCCCGATTCGCTGGTCTATGTCTCGGATCAGTTCCTGGCCGATCTGCTCGTGTGGTATCACCTGGCCTGGCTGGGCGAGACGGTGCGCCGGGAGGATGCCCGGGTCCGGATGCTGCTCGACAAGGGGCAGGTCTTCTCCCTGCACGACCGGCGCGAGCTGCTCGGCATCATCGGCGAGCTGTTGCGCGACATCCTGCCCCGCTATCGCCGGCTCGCCGAGCGCGGCCAGGTGGAGCTGTCGGTCACGCCCTATGCCCATCCCATCATGCCGCTGCTGCTCGACATCCACAGCGCCCGCGAAGCCATGCCCGAGGCGCCGCTGCCGCATCTGGCCGAGTATCCCGGCGGCGAGGAGCGGGTGCGCTGGCATCTGGAGCACGGCATCCGCACCTTCGAGCGCTGCTTCGGCATGCGGCCCCGTGGCTGCTGGCCCTCCGAGGGCAGCGTCAGCGATGCCACCCTGCGGCTGCTGGGCGAATACGGCTTTCACTGGACCGCCAGCGGCGAGAGCGTGCTGCGCAACTCGCTCAAGGCGGCCGACATGGATGCGGCGGGCGAGGGCGAACAGTGCATCCACAAGCCCTATCGCCTGGAGGGCGCCCAGCCGGTGATCTTCTTCCGCGACGATGGCCTTTCCGATCTCATCGGCTTCACCTATTCGGGCTGGCATGCCGACGACGCGGTGGCCAATCTGATTGGCCACCTGGAGAACATCGCCGCCGCCTGCCGCAACGAGCCCAACCGCATGGTCTCCATCATCCTCGACGGGGAGAATGCCTGGGAGTACTATCCCGAGAACGGTTACCATTTCCTGCAGGCGCTCTACCGGCGCCTCGCCAGCCATCCCGATCTGGAGCTGACCACCTACGCCGAATGCCTGCGCCAGCACTGCGCCATCACCACCCTGCCGCACATCGTGGCCGGCAGCTGGGTCTACGGCACCTTCTCCACCTGGATCGGCGAGCCCGACAAGAACCGCGGCTGGGACATGCTGGGGGATGCCAAACACCGCTACGATGCGGTGATCGACCGGCTTGATGGCGAGCACCGGCAGCGGGCCGAGCGGCAACTGGCCATCTGCGAGGGCTCCGACTGGTTCTGGTGGTTCGGTGACTACAATCCCGCCGAGTCGGTGAGCGACTTCGAGCACCTGTTCCGCCTGCACCTGTCCAATCTCTACCAGATCCTGGGCGAGGAACCGCCGGGTTACCTCTCCGAGGTCTTCACCCACGGCACCGGCGCGCCGGCCATGGGCGGCGTGATGCGCAGCGGCAAGCAACCCGATTCATGAGCGCCGCGCCGTCCCAGCCCGCCGTTCTGGATCGCCGCCGGGCCGGGATCCTCCTGCATCCCACCTCCCTGCCAGGGCCCCGGGAACACGGCGGACTGGGGGCCGAGGCCCGGCGTTTCATCGAGTTCCTGGCCGCTGCCGGCGTCAGCGTGTGGCAGGTGCTGCCGCTGGGGCCCCCCCATGCCGACGGGTCGCCCTACCAGTGCCTCTCGGCCCATGCCGGCAACCCGGCACTCATCGATGTGGACGACTTGCGGGCGCGGGGCTGGTTGCCGCCGGAGGCCGATCCATCCCGGCACGCGGCCTGCCTAGCCCGTGCCTGGGAAGGCTTCCAGCAACAGGCCCGGGCCGAAGACTGGGACGACTTCAAGGCCTTCCGCCATCGCCACCGCCACTGGCTGGAAGACTTCGCCCTGTTCATGGTGCTGCGCCATCGCCATCCGCACGGCGGCTGGGCGGACTGGCCGCGCCCCTTGCGGGATCGCCAGGCCGCGGCCCTGCAACGGGCCCGCGAGGAAAACGCCGAGGCCATCGAACTGCAGGTGTTCATCCAGTACCTGTTCTTCGCCCAGTGGCAGGCCCTGCGCGACTTCGCCCGCGAACGGGGCATCCGCCTGTTCGGCGACATGCCCATCTTCGTGGCCTGGGACAGCGCCGACGTCTGGGCGCACCGGGATCTGTTCAAGCTCGATGCCGAAGGGCGGCCGGAAGTGGTGGCCGGCGTGCCGCCCGACTATTTCTCGCCCACCGGCCAGCGCTGGGGCAATCCCCATTACCATTGGGAGCGCATGGAAGAAGACGGCTTTCGCTGGTGGATCGAGCGCATGGGCACCCAGCTCGAGCTGTTCGATCTGGTGCGCATCGATCACTTCCGCGGCTTCGAGGCCTGCTGGGAGATCCCGGCCACGGATGAGACCGCCGAGCACGGCTGGTGGGCGAAGGCCCCGGGCGAGGCCCTGCTCTCCCGCCTGTTCGCCGTCTTCGGCCAGCTGCCGCTGGTGGCCGAGGATCTCGGCATCATCACCCCTGAGGTGGAGGCCCTGCGCGACCGCTTCGGCCTGCCGGGCATGAAGATCCTGCAGTTCGCCTTCGACGGCGGGCCCGAGAATCCCTACCTGCCCCACAACGGCGTCCCCAACAGCGTGATCTACACCGGCACCCACGACAACGACACCACCCTGGGCTGGTACCGGCACGACGAGGCGCGCCTGCGCCCCCTGCTCGCCGACTACCTGGGCTGCGAACCGGCCGACATGCCCTGGCCGCTCATCCGCCTGGCCCTGGCCAGCGTCTCCCGCCTGGCCGTCCTGCCCCTGCAGGACGTGCTGGCCCTCGGCAGCGAACACCGCATGAACACCCCTGGCACCACCGAAGGCAACTGGCGCTGGCGCTTCACTTGGGATCGGGTGCCGGAGGACGCCGCCGGCCGCCTGCGCCACCTGGTGCGGCTCTTCGGCCGCCTGCCGGCGTGAAGGGGTCCGCTTTATTGCAGGCTGGTGAATTGTGAACCGCATCACAAGCTGCGCGCTGATACCCTGATAGCCTTTTCAAGGTTCCCGTACCAGGGAGTTGAAGTAAAATCCAGGTCAAGGCCAGGGACCGGCGAAACCCGCGGATACCCGTGGCCGGAATTTCATGGAGGAAGACCACGATGACTGAAACCGCCGTCAATCCGGCCTACGAACGCATCCACCGGGGACAGTGCCGGGAAGTCCCCCTCGGCGCCGGCACGCAGAAAGGCCGCAACCGGGAGCTGGTCATGCCCTCCAGCGGCACCGGCAAGGTCTTCCTCAAGTACAAGGACACCCGTTTCACCTGGTACAACCTCCCGCTGGGCAAGGCCGCCACGCGAGGCCGGGACGAAACCCCCACGCCCGAGAAGAACGTCCTCGTGCCCGTCCTGCCGCGGGTCTATACCACCCCCGATCTCGACCCGGCCTGCTGCGCCGTGCCCCGCGCCCCCGGCTGGCTCTACATCTTCAAGGGCGGCTACCTTTGGCGCGAACTCGAAGTGCTGCCTCAGGGCTGGTTCCGTGACGTCAACCTGCACGAATACGCCGGCAAGGACGTGCGCCCCGCTACCGTCGAGAAGGACGACCGGATCCTCCTCCCCTACCGCCTCGACGACGAAGACCAGGACATTCGCATGGCCTATGCCGACGTGCAATGGTCCTGGGCCCGGATCAACATGCTCGGCGGCATGGACCCGGACGACTTCCGCCTCCATCCCGACCACCTGCCGCCCATGCCGGAAGATCAGGGCTACACGCAGGCGCAGATCGCCGAACAGCGGGAAGCCCGCCTCCAGCAGATCGACCTCTCCGGCTTCGACGCCGGCTTTCCCGTCCAGCCCCCGGAAGGCCGCAAGGCCCGTGTCGAGAACGTCGAACACGCCAACGACGAACTGATCCACATCCGCCTGCACCGCAAGGCCAACATCCCCGTGGTCTATCTGCACGACCCGCTCGGGATCATGTTGCACAATCTCGAGGCCTATCGCCGCAAGGAAGCCGAGCTGCTCGCGGAAGTCGAAAAGGCCAGGGCCCACGAGCACTACCGCAGTGCGGTGCTCACCTGGCAGACCTTCTTCAACGAAGAGCTGTGGGAAAAGGCCAAACGCCGCAAGCGCCAGCGGGGGCCGACGCATTATGTGGACAACAGCGACGAGGCCGACGCTCTGCGCAAGGCCGCCCGCGAGATGGACAGGGAACTCCTGAAGGACATCCTGCGCGTCGAACCGCGCCGGCAATTGCGCCGTGCCCTGCGGAAGCTGAAGCAACGGCATTTCGACTGGCTGGAAGGCCGTGTCACGCAGGAAGGGCAAAATGCCGGGGACACGCAGGAACGATCGGTAGCCGACCTCGCGCCCGATCACGTCACCTTCGAAGCCGCGCTGCTGGACTACGCCAGCCTGCCCCGGGACGGCTACATCCAGCTCTGGGCCACCATGAACCTCGCCCTCCTGTACGCCAACCACGACCCGGCGGCCCTGGATGCGGGCCTCGATCTGGATCGCGACCGCGAAAAAACGGCAGCGGACAGCGATCCGGGCCGGCGATATCTGGAACGCCTCTGCCAGCCCGGCCACCCATTGCATGCCATGCTCTTCCCCGGCCGCGACCAGGTGGACGAGACGAGCCCCGAACCGCCGGCTTTCAACGCGCACATGGCGGACGAGCCGCCGTCGTCCGATGGCCGCTTCCGCCCCGCCGCCTTCGCCGGCGCCCTGGCTGCCGATGCCCTGCGCAAGACCGACCTGGCCATGGCGCTGGCGAAGGAAGCCGACAAGATCGTGGCCAGCTTCCTCCTGCAGTTCCAGCGGCAGTGGCAGGCGGCCAGGGGTGAGGCGAAAACCGTCATGCAGGAAGGGTTCGTGCGCCTGGCGAAAGCCACCAATCATCCCGAACTGCGGGGGATGCACCTGATCACGCCGGGCGCGGATCTGAAGGGCAAGGTGATCATCGACGGCGAGCTGCGGATCCGGGCCAGGCTCGAACAGTCACAGATCCGCGAGCACTTCAGGGCGGCGGTCAGGGAACCGGGCAAGGATCGCGTCAACGTCGTCGACCCCCGCACCGGCAAGGCCGTGTTCAGCCAGGCCATCACCGACGTCGTCGACCTCAGGGGCATGCCGTTGCCGGTGGACGGGGAAACCTGGTCCGGCCTGTTTCGGGAAGTGGACGCCGACGGCGTGGCCCGTGCCCGCGGCCGCTTCGTGGTGGTGGACGACATCTCGCCCTATGCGCTCAAGTACCATCGCCCCTCTGCCGCGACGGCGAAGGAAGTGGGCACGGTGGTGGAAGGGATGAAGGCCGCAGGAAAGGTATTGCCGCCCCTGGTGGCGGTGGTGGAGATGTTCAATGTGCATGAGATGCATGATTGGTATAGAAGAAAAAAGGATGCAAAAAGTACTCTGTCACTTGCGCTCGCTAGTATTGCACTGCTGTACGTTGTCGTGGATACACCACTGAAAGTCGCCGGTCTTGAGCAAGGCGCGAAATTCTGGGCGGAAATCATGCCGCGGGAACGGTGGCGCAAGCCAACGGAAAAATTCCTCACCTCAAAAATTGCAATAGAAACGGAAAGAGGACGGTTGGAATTCCGCACGGTCGGCACCATCGGCGCTGGCGTGAGCCTCGCCGGCGCGGTGATGGCCGGCTGGGATGCCTTCGACAGTCTGGCCGCGGGCGATGGGGATGCTGCGGCCGCCTACGGCGTTCAGACCCTGGCAGGGCTGGCCCTGGCGCTGTGCGATCTGGGCGCGGCCTCCACGGCCACGAGTGGATTGCTCGCCGGCTTCGGCCCCTGGGGCTGGGCGGCGCTGGCAGTGTTCCTCGCCGCCGGCCTCGTGGCCAACCTGCTGAAGGACACGCCGGTGGAAAAATGGGGCAAGCATGGGCCTTTCGCCAGGGATCCGGCCGCGCGTGGCACCTATGAATACAGCCGCCCCGTGCGGGACGAAAACGGTGACCACGTGCACGAAGGCACGGGTCGCAACCGCCGCCTCGTGCGCGAGCCCCTGCCGCCGGAAAAGATGTACGAGGCCCTGATGAGCCTCCTCATGCGCCCGGGGATCACGATTCGGCTCGACCGCTCTACCGTGCTGGCGACGATCCTGGTGGACGTGATCGCCCCCGGCTTCGAGCCGGGGCGCAGCAGCCTCAACGTGCTGGCCACGGGTGAGACGGCCTACCGGATGAGCCCGCAGGAGCGGGCCATGGCCCTTCGCAATGGCCATGCCAACATCGCCGCCATGGAGCGGTTCACCTCCAGCGGCGTGCAACAGCCGCTGCAACTGCGGGAATGGCAGCCCCTGCCGGGGGAGGACGGCGTCAGCCAGATCGGGATCCGCTACCGTTACGCCCTGCCGCCGCTGGGCGGTCAGGGCGAGTACCGCATCACCGTTCGCGCCCGGGGCCGGCACGTCACCGCCGATCAGCTCATCATCCCCACCCTGCCGGGCGAGGAAGCGGCCCGGCCGGCCGAGCCCGACCGGGTCGACCCGGCTGTCCCCGGCTGGGTCTACGCCGAACAGCAGGTGAAGCCCGCATGAAGACCGTCACCTATGCCCCCACGGCCTGGGACAGCACCCGTCCCCGGGACCTGCCGCCGCTGGACGAGACGCGCCTGAGCGCCACCGAGCGGGCCATCCGCCGCTGGCCCCTGCAGGGCAAGGGCGTGCAGTGCCGGGAGTTCCTGCCTGGTACCTTCGCCCATGACGGCGTCGATCAACTGCGCGAGATGGATGAGGAAGAAATTACGCAGATACTGGAAGAGAACCTTGAAAAAGGTGATGCATTGACAATCGAGTGGGGCTCCCTGCGCAATCCCGTCCTCGTTCTCAATGCGATAGGAAAGGTGGCGATTTTCTTCGGTGTTGGTGGTGGATTCAGCGGAATCATCTTGGCACTTCTAAGTCGTGATACAACTGATTTTTTATTATGGCTTATTCAGTTTTGGGTAATACCATTTTTAATTATTTACTATCTGTGCAAAACCGCGGTCGCCCGCGGCTGGGTGAAGCACAAGCACAACACGGTGTTCGAGCGCATCACGGGCATGGTGGAGTTCACCGTCAAGGGCCGGCGGCAGCGCCTGCCTTTCGACGAGTTCGACCCGTACATCTCGGAAGGGGTGAGCCGCAGCGGCTATGCTCACTATTACCTGCGCCTGGTGCACCGCTATTCGCCGGTGCAGGTGACCAATCCGTATGCCATGGACGAGCCGTGGGAGGTAGAGGGCTACTGGGAAACCTTGCAGCAGTCCATGGATGTCTCGAAGCCCTTGCCGGACATTCCCATCTGGGAGCTGGCGAGGGATATCGACCCGACCACCGTGGAATACGACCGGCGCATGGGCCGGCCGGCGCGGTTCTGGAAGCATCAGGACCCGGAAGAGGTGCGGTCCTGGTCGTCCGCCTCCCGCGAAGCGCTGAGCAAATATCCCTGGGGCCTGACCCGGGAGGAAGCGCTGGCGGTGGGCTGGAGGCCCTCGGGATACGGCGAGGGCGAGGCCATCTGGGCCAGGGGGAAACGTCAGGAAACGCAGTCCGACCGGACGACGCCCGATGTCGATGTAGCATGAACGGCCCGCTCTCACCGGCCGGAGCCGGCCGAACAGCAGGTGAGACCCGCATGAAGACCGTCACCTACGCCCCCATGGCCTGGGACAGCACCCGCCCCCGGGACCTGCCGCCGGTGGCGAAAGCGTTTGCTCGACCACACCCTCAGCGATCCCGAGCCGCTCGAATCCACCCCGCTGCGCTGCGAATACGCCTTTGGTGGCCGTGACCCCGGTTGGACCCACAGCTTCAACACCACTATGCCCCAGCAGTAGCTTAGGCATTATGAATGGTGGCGTAGCTGTACTATGTGAATGTCCAGGATTACTTGACCAGTACACGAAGACAACTCAAAACGATTTTTTGCAAAAAGACAGGAGATATGGAACGATGGGGTTACTTTCACGTGCAACCTTCGCCGTCACAGGGTATGCCAACCTCAAGAAATCGCAACGAGAGGCGCTGGCTGAAGCCCTCTGTGCCCTTTTCCCGGAGCATGAGCTTGAAGTTTCCTGGCGGGATGGGTTCCGGGATGTCTCGCAGGCGGAAAAGTCAGCCACTCTTCGGTGTTTGTCCGGCGGGAAACCGGTCATACAGATTGGCGCGAAGGGCGGATTCATCGATCTCGAAAAACTGCCCACCGAAAAGCTGGGCGACGTACTCGCTCTTGTTGAGCGACACGGGTTGAAGGCAGGGGGCGGAGATGATGAAGGTCCGGATTCATTGTTGCTGATTGCGGTGATTTTTGCGTTGTCTCTGGTCGCCGTGTTCGTGGTTTACCTCTATCCGGCCATCGAGTATCGCAACGAGACTCTCGCCAATGCCACTGCGGTTTTTCTGATTCTGACGATGTTGGGCGGATTGCTTCTGGTGACAACGGCAGGGCGTTTCGATGAACTTTCGCTCACACGGGCGAGATCGGCAATGGTGATGTTCTTGCCCGGTTTTCTGGCGCTCGCGCCTTGGTCGGTGTTGTTGATTCCCTTGTTGCGTCTACGCCTGCATTGGAATTTCGTGCGTACGACGGCTGCATCCCGAAGCTCTGCCGAGTCGTGACCGGGATTGGGTTTTCTGCTTGTTGAATGCCGGCTCCGCTGCGCTTGAGCCGGCCTGCCCCTGGGCGAATCCCTTCTCGCTGCCGACGGACTTCGGCTCAGATCCAGATCAGGTAACCCATCTCGAACGGGTGCGCCAGCAGGCGGTGGTGGGGGTAGAGGCGCAGGCGGTAGGTCTTGAGGCCGCATTCGTCCGGTTGCAGGTCGAGGGTGAAGATGTGGCTCTTGCCGTCCTGCTCCGCGTGCTGCAGGGGATAGACGGCCTCGGGGTGGAAGGTGCCGTGGGCGTCGGTATGGCCGAGCACGCATTCCACGGTGACGTCGTCGGGGGCCAGGCCGTCCAGATAGGCGCGCACCCGGACCGGCAGGGCGGTGCCGTACTGCAGCCAGGGACGGGCTTCGTCGAGCCGTTCGGCATGGACCTTGTCCCAGTGCTGGCGGATCTTCTCCTTCCAGCGGGCCAGTTCAGCGGCTTCCTGCCGCTCGCGGGCCTGCAGGCGCACGCAGTGGTTGCGGGCCGCGGCGTAGAACTTCTGCACGTAGTCGCTGACCATGCGCATGGAATTGAACTGGGGGATGCAGGACTTCATCGCTTCCCGCGACATGCGCACCCACTGGCGTGAATAGCCGTGCTGATCCCGGTGGTAGAAGGTGGGGATCACCTCGTGCTCGATGAGGTCGAGCATGTCGGTGGCTTCCTGGGCGTCGCGGAAGGCCGGGTCGAAGTCGGGGCTGTGGGGCGCGATGGCCCAGCCGTTCTTGCCGTTGTAGCCCTCGCCCCACCAGCCGTCCAGCACGCTCAGGTTGAGCACGCCGTTGATGGCGGCCTTCTCGCCCGAGGTGCCGCTGGCTTCCATGGGGTATTCGGGGGTGTTGAGCCACACGTCCACGCCGGTGACCAGCTTGCGGGCCAGGGCCATGTCGTAGCCTTCCAGCAGGATGATCTTGCCGATGAACTCGGGCTGCATGGAGTAGTGGTGAATGGTGCGGATCAGCTCCTGGCCCGGATGGTCGTTGGGGTGGGCCTTGCCGGCGAAGATGATCACCACCGGCCGGTCCGGATCGCCCAGCAGGCGCCGGAGGCGGTCGGGATCGGCGAAGATCAGGGTGGCGCGCTTGTAGGTGGCGAAGCGGCGGGCGAAGCCCATCACCAGCAGATCCGATTCGGTCTCGCCGATGAAGCGGGTGGCGCGGCGGATGGTGGCTTCACTGGCTCCTTCCCGCTGCAGGCGTTCGCGGGTGCGCCGGGTCACGTCCTCGAGCATCTGGGTCTTGAGTTCCTGGCGCAGCGACCAGAAGCGGTGATCGGGGATCTCGTCCAGGCGCTGCCAGAAGTCGGGGTCGAGCATGTGGTTGCGCCATTCGGGAAAGCGCATGTCGAACAGGTTGATCCACTCCCGGGCCAGGAAGGTGGGCACGTGTACGCCGTTGGTGACGTGGGAGATGGGGTTTTCTTCCGGCGGGATCTGGGGCCACACGTAGCCTTCCATGCGCGAGGCCACGCCGCCGTGGATCCGGCTCACGCCGTTGTGGAAGCGCGAGCCGCGCAGCGCCAGGGTGGTCATGTTGAAGCCGCCATGATTTTCGGGCGTGGCACCGAGCTGCAGGAACTCCTCGAAGGGGATGCCGAGTCCGGCGACGAAGTCGCTGAAGTATTCGGTCATCAGATCCAGGTGGAAGATGTCGTGCCCGGCGGCCACCGGGGTGTGGGTGGTGAACACGGTCCCGGCGGCCACCAGCTCCAGGGCGGTGGCGAAGTCGTGGCCCTGTGCCACGAACTCGCGGCAGCGTTCCAGCACCAGGAAGGCGGCATGGCCCTCGTTAATGTGATACACGGTGGGCGCGAGGCCCAGGGCGCGCAGGGCGCGCATGCCGCCGATCCCCAGCACGATCTCCTGCTGGATGCGGGTGGTCTTGTCGCCGCCGTAGAGCTGGAAGGTGATGGCCCGGTCGGCTTCCGAGTTCTCGGGCAGATCGCTGTCCAGCAGATAGAGGCGGATGTGGCCGGCCTTGGCTTCCCACACCCGCAACAGCACCCGCCGGCCCGGCAGATCCACGTGCACCCGAAGTTCCTCGCCCTGGGCGTCGCGCGCCGGCGCCAGCGGCAGGGCGTCGAAGTCGGTCGGCGTGTAGTGGGCATGCTGCTGGCCGTTGCCGTCGATGGTCTGGGTGAAGTAGCCCTGGCGGTAGAGCAGGCCCACGCCGACGAAGGGCAGCCCCAGATCCGAGGCGGCCTTGCAGTGATCGCCGGCGAGGATGCCGAGGCCGCCCGAATAGATGGGGAAGCTCTCGTGCAGGCCGTATTCGGCGCAGAAGTAGGCCACCAGATCCGTTTCGCGGTCGAAGTGTTCCTCGACCCGGGGATGGGACGACTGCTTGAGGTAGGCGTGATAGGCCGAGACGATGCGCGAGTATTCCTGCAGGAACAGGTTGTTTTCGGCGGCGGCGTCCAGGCGCGCCTGGCGGATCCGGCGCAGGAACACCTTGGGGCTGTGGCCGCATTCGCGCCACAGATCCCGGTCGAGGCTGTGGAACAGGCCGCGCACGTGGCGATCCCAGCTGTAGTAGAGATCGTTGGCCAGGGTCTCCAGTTCGCGGAGCGCCTCCGGAATCACGGGACGGACTTCGAGTTGATAGCTGTTCTCGCTCATGGCTTGTTGGTTTCCAGGGGTTGGCTAGATGGAAGTTCCAAGTACCGGATCGCTTGGCAGGCTGTCGAAAAACGACATTTTTCAACAGCCTGTTAATCGTCTCACACTGGTTTTACCTCCCGTCTGTAGGGCGGCTCAAGCGCAGCGGAGCCGCCATCTCGGGATGACACGATTTTTGCCGGCTCCGCTACGCTCGAGCCGGCCTGCACCCATCCCACACCGGTGCCGTTTGTGTCAGCACAATTTTGAGACGTTTAATATGTGCACGATCAGGTGATCACGTCCGGCGCGCTGCGGCCGGTCAGGGCTTCCACCTGCAGGATCTCGCCGGCCGCGTGGATCAGCGGCGCCAGGTAGTCGTTGGCGTCGGCGTCGTGGCGGGCGATGTCCGGTTCGTATTGTTCCAGGTAGAGGCGCAGGGTGGCGCCTTCGGTGCCGGTGCCCGACAGGCGCACCACCAGGCGTGCCTCCTGGTGGAACAGGATGCGCAGGCCCTGGTGTTCGCTGACGCTGCCATCCACGGGATCGGTATAGGCGAATTCGTTGGCGCTTGCCACCGTGAAGTCGCCGAAGCGCCGGCCGGGCAGGGTGCCGAGACGGTCGCGCAGCCGGTCCACCAGCTGCCGGGCCACGTCCGGATCGAGCGCCTCGTAATCGTGGCGGGTGTAGAAGTCGCGGCCGAAGCGGGTCCAGTGTTCGCGCACGATCTCTTCCACCGACTGCTGGCGTTCGGCCACCAGGTTCAGCCAGCAGAGCACGGCCCACAGGCCGTCCTTCTCGCGCACGTGATCGGAGCCGGTGCCGAAACTCTCCTCGCCGCAGAGGTTGATCCGGCCGGCATCGAGCAGGTTGCCGAAGAACTTCCAGCCGGTGGGGGTTTCGTAACAGTCCACGCCCAGGGCCGCGGCCACCCGGTCCACCGCGCGGCTGGTGGGCAGCGAGCGGGCCACGCCCTTGAGGCCCGTGCGGTAGCCGGGCAGGCGATGGAGGTTGGCGGCCAGCACCGCCAGACTGTCGCTGGGGGTAACGAAGAAACCGCAGCCGAGGATCATGTTGCGATCCCCGTCGCCGTCGGAGGCGGCGCCGAAGTCGGGACAGCGGGGCGCCGGCTGGAACAGTTTCTCCACCAGCACCCGGGCGTGCACCAGATTGGGATCGGGATGCCCGCCGCCGAAGTCGGGCAGCGGCGTGCCGTGGATCACCGTGTCGGCCGGGGCGCCCAGCCGGTGTTCGAGGATCTCGATGGCATAGGGCCCGGTGACTGCATGCATGGCGTCATAGACCATGCGAAAGGCGCCGGTGTCGAACAGGGAGCGGATGCGGGGAAAATCGAGCAGGGTTTCCATCAGTGCCGCGTAGTCGGCCACCGGATCGATGATGGTCACGGTCATCTCGCCGAGCGTGTGTTCGCCCGGGTGATCCAGGGGCACCTCGCCGCTTTCGAGAATGCGGTAGGCGGTGATTTCGCGGGTGCGGGCATAGACGGCCTCGGTGAAGGCTTCCGGTGCCGGCCCGCCGTTGTCGATGTTGAACTTGATGCCGAAGTCCCCGTCGGGGCCGCCCGGATTGTGGCTGGCCGAGAGAATGATCCCGCCCTGGGTGCGGTGGCGGCGAATCAGGTTGGAGACGGCCGGCGTGGAGAGCAGCCCCCCGGCGCCGAGCAGGATCCGCCCGATGCCGTTGGCCGCCGCCATGCGCAGGATCACGCCGATGGCTTCGCGGTTGTAATGGCGGCCATCGCCGCCCAGAACCAGGGTGGCGCCTTCGCGCTGCGGCAGGCAGTCGAACAGGGCCTGGACGAAGTTCTCCAGATAGTGCGGGGTCTGGAAGCGACGCACCTTCTTGCGCAGCCCGGAAGTGCCGGGACGCTGATCCGCGAAGGGCGTGGTGGCGACGGTCAGGATATCCATGGCATGTGCCGGCAAGCGGCTCCCGTTCGGCAGGAACCGGATTATAGCACGCCCCCCGAGGCGCCCCTGTCTGACGGGACAAATGGTAGCATGTGGCGGAACCGCCCAACCGCCAGGGAGAATGTCTCATGTCTGAACCGGAAGTCCGCTTCGTTGCCCTGCAGCAGGCCCACCTGCCCCCACCCCTGGAACGCGCCCTGGAGACGGAGCGGCAACGCTGGGTCCGGGAACAGCGGGTGGCGCGGCTGTGGCGCAAGGAGGCGACGCTGTGGACCGGCCAGGACGAGGACCGCTGGCTGGACTGGCTCGACATCGTCGCCGACGAGCTGGCCAGCGTGGACGAGCTGCAGGGTTTCACGGCCCTGGTGAAGACGGGGGGCTACCGGGATGTGGTGCTGCTGGGCATGGGCGGCTCGAGCATGGGGCCGGAAGTGCTGCATGGCGTGTTCGGCAGCCGGGAAGGCCTGCCGCCCCTGCGGGTGGTCGATTCCACCGATCCCGATCAGATTGGCCAGACCGAGGCGGCACTGGATCTGGCCCGCACCCTGTTCATCGTGGCCAGCAAGTCGGGCAGCACCCTGGAGCCCAACCTGCTCAAGGATTACTTCCATGCCCGCATGGTGGAGACCGTGGGCGAGGACCGGGCCGGTCAACACTTCGTGGCCATCACCGATCCCGGCTCGCAGCTGGAGCTAAGCGCCGAGCGCGAAGGCTTTCGCGCCGTCTATTTCGGCCGCCCGCAGATCGGCGGACGTTACTCGGTGCTGTCCCATTTCGGCATGATTCCGGCGGCCGGCCTGGGGGTGGAGGTGGGCCGCTTCCTGGAGCGGACCGCGCTGATGGTGGATGCCTGCCGGCCCGACGTGCCGGCTGCCGAGAATCCGGGGCTGTGGCTGGGGCTGATCCTCGGCACGGCCCATGCCCTGGGGCACGACAAGCTGACCCTCACCGCCTCGCCGACCCTGGCCGGGATCGGGGCCTGGATCGAACAGCTCATTGCCGAGTCCACCGGCAAGCAGGGCAAGGCCATCATCCCCCTCTATGCGGAGCGCCTCGGCGAGCCCGAGGTCTATGGCGAGGACCGGCTGTTCGTGCACCTGGGCCTGCGCGACGAGCCCGACGACGGGCAGCAGGCCGCCCTCGACCGCCTGGCGGCCGCCGGCCATCCGGTGGTGCGCCTGACCGTGCCCGATCGCGACGCCCTGGGCCAGGAGTTCTTCCGCTGGGAATTCGCCACGGCGGTGGCCGGGGCGGTGATGGGGATCCATCCCTTCGATCAGCCCGACGTGGAGGCCAGCAAGATCGCCACGCGGGAGCTGGCCGAGACCTACGAGCGGGAAGGGGTCCTGCCGGCGACGGCGCCCCTGGCCGGCACGGGTGCGATTCGCCTGTATGCCGATCCCGCCAATGCCGGGGCGCTGCGCGAGACGGCAACCGATCCGGACGATGTGGCCGCCCTGCTGAGGGCGCATCTCGACCGGCTGGGGCCCGGCGACTATTTCGCCCTGCTGGCCTACCTGAATCGCCTCGATCCCGCCATCGAGGCCTCCCTGCAGGCCATTCGCCACGCGGTGCGGGCGCGTCACCGCGTGGCCACCTGTCTCGGCTTCGGCCCCCGTTTCCTCCATTCCACCGGCCAGGCCTACAAGGGCGGGCCGAACACCGGCGTGTTCCTGCAAATCACCGCCGATCCGCTGCAGGATCGGCCAGTGCCAGGCCACCGCTACAGCTTCGGCGTCATCGAGTCGGCCCAGGCACTGGGCGATCTGCGGGTGCTGGAAGCGCGGGGCCGGCGGGTTCTGCGCGTTCATCTCGACGATCCCCGCGATGGCCTTGCGCAATTAGCCCGGATATTGCACCAAGTCGAGGACGGGCGGACGAACAAGTCTTTGAGTGATAAAGATTTGTTGATGCCTTGAGACGATTTCTCCAAGGTCATTCTTCCCGCCCGTCCTCTGCGCCGGCCCTTGCGGCTTTGGTGGCAGACCTTCCCTGGTCTGCCCCCCTGCGGGCGCGCTTTGCGCGACCCGTTTCGTTCCAGACGAAACGGTCGCTCGCGCTCACTTGCGCTTCACGAAAGCCGTAGCCATGGCTACGCCTTTCGCTCCAGCGCGGTGCGAGCGCGGCTGCAAAGACCGCAATCATCCGGCGCCTTGGTGCAATATCCGGGCTAGAGGCGATCCTGGCGTCTTCCTGATTTGTCAGGCCCGTAACCGGGGCCGGGAAGCCGGTTGCCGGCATCTGCCGACGCTTTTTCCAGTCACCCGCTACCACTTTATCGCGGCTTGCGCCGCTCCTGCAGGGTACCTTTCCTGCAGGGTGCCTCTGTCGTCAGGGGAGCTGGATCTTGCCGCCGGTGTCCTGCCCCGGCACCACGATGGAGCTGGCGGCTTCGCGCTGCATCTGGCGGGCTTCCTCGATGGTGCGTTCGATGGCCTTTTCCGCCTCGGTGGCGAAGCCGGCCACGGCCTCGGCCAGGGAGGTGGCCGGGATCTCGAAGCTCAGGGGAATGGCGCCCATGGGGGTCATGATCTGGGCCTGCCCGATGTACTGCACGGCGCGGCTGTCGTCGGCTTCGCCCTCGGCGGTGATCGGGGTCAGACGGGTGAGGGTGCCCACCTTCTGATCGGTGAAGGTCTCCTGCAGATAGAGGTTGTCGGCATCCATGGCCAGATCGGCCATGTTCGGGGAATCGGTCATGGGAAGGTCCTCGCTGGGTTCATCCCCGCACTATAGCAGGTGGCGGGTGGCGGGTGGCAGGTGGCGGGGGAAAGCGTTGCCGTTTTCGCCATGGCGATTCCGGGCCGGAACACGGTATTCATCCCGGGCTTCTCATCACTCGCCCCTTTCAGCCTGCCGCCGGTCCACTTCCTCGGCGAGCCGTTGCAGGGCGGGGGCGATGGCCACTTCCGGGGCCGGGGCCGGGTCCAGGCCCCGCAGGGGTTCGGGCAGGGTGGCCAGTTCGGCATCGAGGCGTGCCCGGATCGTCTGCAGGTTTTCTGCCGACGCGAGGCGCCGGCCGCCCTCCATCACCGGCACCAGCAGGGGCTTGCCGGGCTGCGGGTCGTCGATCACGCTCAGGATGTCCCGGTGCAGCCGGCCCGCGTCGTCGTACTGGCGGAACACCTGCTTGCGGCCCGGCCAAGTGGCCTTGCCGGTGGAGCGCTTGCGGCGGGGCAGGCCGGCGTACTCCTGCAGCTTGTAGGCGCAATCCAGAGAGGGGGCGTCGCTCGAGGTGTCGAGACGGGTGCCGATCCCGAAGCCGTCGATGGGGGCGCCGGCGGCGAGCAGATCACGCACCCGGTATTCGTCGAGGTTGCCGGAGCAGAAGATGCCGATCTCCGGATGGCCGGCCGCATCGAGGATCTGCCGCACCCGTTTCGACAGATCCACCAGATCCCCCGAGTCGATGCGCACGGCCTTGACCGGGCGGCCCTCGGCCTTCAGCCGGTCGGCCAGGGCGGCCACCTTGCGGGCGGCAGCGAGGGTGTCGTAGGTGTCGATGAGCAGGACCACGTTGTCCGGCTGGGAGGCGGCGAAGTGTTCGAAGGCGGTCTGCTCGCTGTCGTGGGCCTGGACGAAGGAGTGGGCCATGGTGCCGAAGGCCGGCACCCCGTAGAGGGTTTCGGCGAGCACCGTGGAAGAGCCGGCGAAGCCCGCGAGATACGCGGCGCGGGCCGCGAACAGGCCGGCTTCGGCGCCGTGGGCGCGGCGCATGCCGAAGTCCACCAGCAGCTTGCCGGGGGCGGCCAGGCGCGAGCGCACCGCCTTGCTGGCCAGCAGGATCTGCAGGTGCAGGAGGTTGATCAGGCGGCTCTCCACCAGTTGCGCCTGGGGCAGGGGCGCGATCACCCGCAGCACCGGTTCGTTGGCGAAGAACACGCTGCCCTCGGGCAGGGCCTGCACGTCGCCGGTGAAGCGCAGGTCGGCCAGATAGGCGAGCAGGCGCTCGTTGAAGCGGCCGGTGCCGCGCAGCCAGTCGATCTCCTCGGCCGTGAAGCGCAGGTTTTCGAGAAAGTCCAGGGCCTGTTCCAGCCCCGCCGCCACCAGGAAGTTGCGCCCCTCGGGCAGCCGGCGCACGAACAGCTCGAACACGGCCGTGTCCGTCATGCCCTGATCCACATAGCCCTGGAGCATGGTGAGCTGGTAGAGATCGGTGAGCAGGGGGCTGGTGAGGGGATCCGGCGCAGGTTTCATGGCGACTCCAGATCGGCCAGGGTGACGGGCACGGCGCCGGCGGCGGTCATCTTCGCGATGGCTCGCTCGCCGTCACCGGGTTTGACGTTCACGGCCCGGATGGCGTCTTCGAGCAAAAAGACCGAAAAGCCTTCATCCAGGGCGTCCAGCACCGTGTTCAGGACACAGTAATCGGTGGCGAGCCCGCCGATGAACAGGCGCCGCACGCCCGCTTCGCGCAGGCGTTGCGCCAGATCGGTGCCCTGGAATCCGGAGTAGGCCTCCTCGTCGGGTCGGGTGGCCTTGGAGACGATCCAGACATTCTCGGGCAGGCGCAGGGCCGGGGCGAATTCGGCGCCCGGCGTGCCGGCCACGCAGTGGGCCGGCCACGGCCCGCCCCGGGCCTGGAAGGAACAGTGATCGGCGGGATGCCAGTCACGGGTGGCGACGATGGGCAGGCGCCGTTGCGCGAAGCGTTCGATCCAGGCATTGAGGGGGGCGATGACGGCGTCGCCCTCCGGCACGGCCAGGCGTCCGCCGGGCAGGAAGTCGTTCTGCACGTCGACGAGGATCAGGGCGTCCCCGTCCTGCAAGCGGAGGGGTTCCGGTTTCGTCATGGTTTTGCGTCCGCGGGCCGGTTTTTCTGCATCCTATCCGGATAATGGGGCGCGGGCGAGCCGAATCAAGCGCCGGGTTCGCGCCGGCGCGGCGGGTATCCGGTATAATCCGCCGAAACGGACCCCGCCATGCACCATCTCCACAACCGCACGGTCCTTTCCTGGGCCCTGTACGACTGGGCCAACTCCGCCTTCGCCACGGCCGTGCTGGCCGGCTTCTTTCCCATCTTCTTCAAGAGCTGGTGGAGTACGGATCTGCCGGCCACCGAGAGCACCTTCCAGCTCGGCCTGGCCAATTCGCTGGCCAGCACCGTGATCGTGCTCCTGGCGCCGGTGCTGGGGGCGATCGCCGACGTGGGGGGGCTGCGCAAGCGGCTGCTGCTGCTGTTCGCGGCCCTGGGCATCGTGATGACCGCCGGCCTCTATTTCGTGGGCCAGGGCGAGCGCCTCTGGGCGCTCGGCTGTTTCGTGCTGGCCAGCATCGGCTTCTCGGGCAGCGTGGTGTTCTATGATGCGCTGATCGTCTCGGTGACCGACGAGCGGCATTACGACATCGCCTCGGCCTGGGGCTATGCGCTGGGTTACCTGGGCGGCGGGCTGCTGTTCGCCGGCACCGTGGTCATGACCCTGTGGCCGGAGGCCTTCGGCCTGGCCAGCCAGGTCGAGGCGGTACGGCTTGCCTTTCTGGCGGTGGCCGCCTGGTGGCTGCTCTTCTCCCTGCCGCTGATGCTGTGGGTGCCGGAGCCGCCCGGCCAGGGGGGCGTGCGGCCCGGTGCGGCGGTGCTCGGCGGTTTCCGGCAACTGGCCCGGACCTTTCGCAAGGTGCGGCGCCTGCGCGTGGTGGGGCTCTTCCTGCTGGCCTACTGGCTGTACATCGACGGCGTGGACACGGTGGTGCGCATGGCCGTGGATTACGGCATGTCGCTCGGTTTTGCTTCCGACAGCCTGATCACGGCGCTGCTCATCACCCAGTTCGTGGGCTTTCCCGCGGCCATCGGGTTTGGCCTGCTCGGCGAGCGCATCGGGCCCAAGCCGGCGATCCTGATCGCCATCGGCGTCTACATCGGCGTCATCGTCTGGGCCTTCTTCATGCAGGCTGTGTGGGAGTTCTACGGTCTGGCGGTGGTGATCGGTCTGGTGCAGGGCGGGGTGCAGTCGCTGAGCCGCTCGCTCTATGCGCGCCTGATTCCGGCCGGCCAATCGGCCGAGTTCTTCGGCTTCTACAACATGCTCGGCAAGTTCGCCGCCATTCTCGGGCCCCTGATCATGGGCATCGTGGGCCTGCTCACCGACAGCACCCGCCTGTCGATTCTGGCGGTGGGCATTCTCTTCGTCGGCGGCGCCCTGCTGCTGATCCGGGTGGACGTGGCTCGCGGCCAGGCCATGGCCCGCGAAATGGAACGCGACTGACTGCCGTTTCCGGCCTTTCTTTCATGCCGATTGCGTGAAACGTGATGGCGTTCACGCGCGGGCATGATCCCTGTCATGGTCATTTCGTGCCAAGGGACTAGACTGAAAGAGGTAATGCCAACGGCATAAATCACCGTTCCGGGTTCATGCACATTTTCGGCTTTTCATCCGGTATCTGACACGCCCTTGAGGCTGGGGGAGACGTTTCGTGACACGCCGTGGATACATCCCTGTAGGCTCGACGGCCGCGGTCGCTCCGGGCGTCCTGCCCTCTCGCGACACTTGTCCATCCTGGACTTCGTCCCTGCGGCCGACGGTCACGAAACCTCTCCCCCAGCCTCAAGGGCTCTGTACTTGTGACGAAGCCGTGTCTTGGATTTCGGAACGGTGATTTGACCATTCATGGAAACGGACTGCAGAAGGAGATTCCGGCAATGACAGCGGCAGCGAAACAGGACCTTCCCCAGATCGGACAGTTTGCCAATCTGACCCTCGAATACCGGCCAGCGGAGGAGACCGTGTGGTATGCCATGCATGCCCGCCCCCGGCCGTGTTTCACCCCCGCCCTGCTGGCGGACATCGCGGCGTTCCAGAATCGGGTGGAGTCGCTGATTCGCACCGGCGCGCTGCCGGTCTCGTATCTGGTGCTGCACTCCCGGGTGCCGGGGGTGTTCAATCTCGGCGGCGATCTGGATCTTTTTCGCCGACACATCGCCGAAGGCGACCGCGCGGGGCTGGCGGCCTATGCCAAGGCCTGCATCGACGTGCTCTACGCCAACGCCATTCATCTGCACCTGCCCGTCACCACCATCTCCCTGGTGCAGGGCAGCGCCCTCGGCGGCGGGTTCGAGGCGGCCCTGTCCAGCTCGGTGCTGATTGCCGAGAAGGGGTGCGAGATGGGCCTGCCGGAGATCCTCTTCAACCTGTTTCCGGGCATGGGCGCCTACAGCCTGCTGTCGCGCAAGCTCGACGCGCGGCGGGCCGAGGCGCTGATCACGGCCGGCCGCCTGTACCGTGCCGAGGAGCTGTTCGAGATGGGCGTGGTGGACGTGCTGGCCGAACCGGGCGAGGGCGAGCAGGCGGTGGCCGAGTACATCCGCCTGCACCGCCGCGCCGCCAACGGCCGGCGGGCGGTGGAGCGGGTGCGGGAATATCTCAACCCCCTCACCTACGAGGAGCTGATCGACATCGCCGAAATCTGGGTGGATGCGGCACTCAACCTGACCTCGCGGGATCTGCGCCTGATGGGCAAGCTGGTGGGCGCCCAGAACCGGCTCGGGGAGGCGGCGCCGGCGGCAAGACAGACGATGGCGGTGGTCTGACCCGGCGATTGCGCCAACAGGCGGTCGAAAAAGCCCAGACATGGGCTTTTTCGACTCGGAAACGGAATACGCGGTTTCCCGTGCCTTCACATTTTCAATGACCGGGTGTCATTGAAAATGGCGATGTGTCCGATTCGCTATTTTCCGAATCCTGTCCGCGCCCGACACCCGGGGCGGCTGCGCAGGAGCACCCGGTAGCCGAAGCGGCCAATCCGTTCCAGGCAGGCGCGCAGGTCGGCGGGCAGGGTTTTCTCGTAGGCCGATTCCATGGCCACCCAGATGGGTTGCGGGCTGCCCAGCAGGTCGCGGAGCCGTTGCGGGTTCTCGACTTCCCGGGCCTTGCCGGCCGAATAGAATTCGGCGGAGAAGGGGCGCGTGTAGAGATAGTAGAGCCGTGCGCTGCCGCCCGGGTCACGCTGCTCGACGGCGCGGATCAGGTATGCCTCGCTGTTGTGGGCGAAGTCGTCGGGGATCGCGTACTTCAGTTTCAGCACCAGCAGGGCCAGGATCAGCAGGGGGACCCCAAGGCTGGCCCGGCCCAGCCAGGTGAGGCTGCGGCGGCGGCAGGGGCCGTCGGGCGCGGCGGGGCGGCACCAGGACGCCACCAGGAGGGCGGTGGCCGGCAGCCCCGGCAGGACGTAGGTGGCCAGGATGTTTCCCGAAAAGGTGAAGAACAGCATGGGCGACAGGGCCCAGCACAGCAGATAGAGCGTCCAGTCCTCGCGCAGCGCCCGCACGGCGCCGCTCCGCTGCCGCCAGAGCAGGGCGCCCAGGCCCGCGACGAGTGCCAGTGAAAGAGGGAAGGCCGCCACCAGCCATTCGATCCAGATCTTGCCCTTGGGACTGGTGTGGGCGTTGCCGTAGAGATCGCCCTGCCAGCCCGGTTCGGTGAAGCGTTTCCAGTGCTCGCCAACGAGGAAGTAGTCGAGGAACCCCGGGGTGGCCCGCTCGGCCAGCACGTACCAGGGCACGGCCAAGGCCAGCATCAGGAGGGTGCCGGAGACGAGGGGGATGTGGTGCCAGAGATCCCGCCAGCGGCCGGTGGCGAGCAGCCACAGGAACAGGGGCAGGCCGGTGAGTACGACGGCCACCGGGCCCTTGGCCATCAGGCCGATGGCCAGACCCACGAACACCAGATAGCCCCAGTGCCGGCCGTCGCCGCGCAGGGCCCGCCAGAAGGCCAGCATGGAGAGGGTGGTGCCGAGGGTCATGAGCGGGTCCATCAGCACCGCGCCGCTCAGGATGTAGAACAGCACGCTGCCGGTGAGCAGCGCGGTGGCCAGCCAGGCCACCGTCTCGCCGCGCTCGCGCCGGCCGAGGCGGAAGGTCAGTGTCAGGATGCCCAGGGCGATGAACCAGGAAGGCAGGCGGGCGGCGAACTCGTTGATGCCGAGGATCTCGAAGCTGATCGCCCGCAGCCAGGTGGAGAGGGGCGGCTTGCCCCAGAAGGGCACGCCGTAGTCGAACTGGGGCGTGAGCCAGTTGCCGGTTTCCACCATCTTGCGCGCCAGCTCGGCATAGCGGGCCTCGGTGGTGTCGATGAGCGGATACAGGCCCAGGGTGGCGAGGCGCAGGCCCAGCGCCACCGCCACCAGCCAGAACCACGGATTGCGCGCCAGGCGGCGCAGGCGGTCAGTCGGCATGCCGGCGGTCGCGGGTGGTGTCGGCGGGGATTTCGGCCTTGAGCAGATACAGGGGCCGGCGCTTGGTTTCCATGAACATGCGGCCGATGTATTCGCCGAGAATGCCGATGGCGATGAGCTGCACGCCGCCCAGGAACAGGATCACCACCATCATGGTGGGATAACCGCGCACCGGCTCGCCGAACAGCAGGGTCTTGACCACGATCCACACCCCGAACAGGAAGGCGCCGCCGGCGGTGAGCATGCCCAGGTAACTGGCCAGCTTGAGGGGGGTGGTGGAGAAGGAGGTGATGCCCTCCAGGGACAGCCGCCACAGGCGCAGATAGTTCCACTTGGTGCTGCCGGCGAAGCGCTCGTCGCGGTCGTAGGGCAGGGCCTTCTGGGCATAGCCGATCCAGGCGAACAGCCCCTTCATGAAGCGGTTTTCCTCGCGCAGGCGGCGCAGGGCCAGCACCGCGCGCCGGTCCAGCAGGCGGAAGTCGCCCACGTTTTCGGGAATCGGGATCTGGCCGAGGCGGCTCATGACCTTGTAGAAGGCGAAGGCGGTGAAGCGCTTGAGCCAGGTTTCGCCGCGCCGCGAACGGCGCTGCATGTAGACCACGTCGTACCCCTTCTGCCATTCGCTGAGCATGTCGGGGATCAGCTCGGGGGGATCCTGCAGATCGGCGTCGATCACCACCACGGCGTCGCCGCAGGCGTAGTCGAGGCCGGCGGTGAGGGCCAGTTCCTTGCCGAAGTTGCGGCTCAGGTCGAGGATGGCGATGCGCGGATCCGCTTCGCGCAGTGCCTGCAGGAGCGCCAGGCTGCCATCGCTGCTGCCGTCGTTCACGTAGACGATCTCGGCGGTCATGGGCAGGGGATCGAGCACCCTGGCCAGCCGGGCGTGGAACTCACGCAGCACGTCCTCTTCGTTGTACACGGGCACCACCACCGACAGCACGTGCTGGCTGTCGAGGGTGCGATCGGCGGTCGTCTCGGTATTCACGCGAAGGTCCAGAGCCGGTTGAGCACGAAGGTCAGCAGGAAGACCACGCCGGTGGCGAGGAGTTGCGCGGGGATCACCGCCAGGCCCAGGCCGTCCAGCCCCCCGGCCAGCACCGCGGCGTTGACGCCCCAGCCCAGGCCCGCCACCGCCCAGAACTTCACGATGGCCTCGCCGTGATGCTTGTCGCTGCGGAAGGTGTAGTAGTAGTTGAGCACGTAGTTGACCAGGGCGCCGGCGATGGCCCCGGCGGTGGAGGCGGCCACCGCCGCGATGCCGAAGACGGCCATGAGCAGGCCCATGAGGGCGTAGTGGGCGGCGGTGCCCACCGCGCCCACCAGGCCGTAGCGGCCGAGTTGCAGAGGCAGGGACATGGCGGCGGGTGGTCTCACGGCGGCAGGCAGGGGTTCGGTGCGCTTCACGATACCGGTTTTGCCGGGGCGGGAAAAGGCCTGATCCCGATCACAGCCGTTCGATCTTCGCCTGCTGCTCGCGCAGCTGGGCCAGGGCCTTCTCCTGATCGGCCAGTTTGCGGCGTTCCTTGTCCACCACCGCGGCCGGGGCCTTCTCGACGAAGCCGGCATTGCCCAGTTTGCCCTGGAGGCGGGCGATGTCCTTCTCGAGCCTGGCGATCTCCTTCGCCAGGCGGGCCAGTTCGGCCTGCACGTCGATGAGGCCGGCCATGGGAATGAGGATCTTCATCTCGCCCACCAGGGCGGTGGCCGACTCGGGCGCCGTCTCGTCGGGCGCCAGCCAGGTGATCGATTCGATGCGCCCCAGGCTCCTGAGCCAGGGCAGGTTGGCCTCGATGCGCGCCCGGTCGGTTGCGTCGCCGCCCTGCACCAGTACCGGCAGAAGCTTGCCGGGCTTGATGTCCATGGAACTGCGGATCTTGCGCACGCCGAGGATGAACTGGCGCAGCCATTCGATTTCGGCCACCGCCTCGGCGTCGATGGCCCCGTCGTCGGGTTCGGGGAAGGGCTGGAGCATGATGGTCTCGGTGTCGGGCCGGGTTTCGGCGGTCACCCCGGCCAGGGGCGCGACCTTTTGCCAGATCTCCTCGGTGAGGAAGGGCATCACGGGATGCAGCAGGCGCAGCAGGGTCTCCAGCACCTGCACCAGGGTCTGGCGGGTGCCGCGCAGGCGTTCCGCGGAGGCCGTCTCGTCGTGCAGCACCGGCTTGGACAGCTCCAGGTACCAGTCGCAGTATTCGTTCCAGGTGAATTCGTACAGGGCCTGGGCCAGGTGATCGAAACGGTAGCTCTCGATGCTGCGGATCGCCTGGCGGGTGGTCTCCTGCAGACGGCTGCGGATCCAGCGATCGGCGGCGGTCAGTTCCACCGCGCCGCCGTGCTGCCCGCAGTCCTGCCCCTCGGTGTTCATGAGCACGTAGCGGGCGGCGTTCCAGATCTTGTTGCAGAAGTTGCGATAGCCCTCGATGCGCTCCAGCGAGAGCACGATGTCGCGCCCGGTGGTGGCCAGGGCGGCGAAGGTGAAGCGCAGCGCATCGGTGCCGAAGGCGGGGATGCCGTTGGGGAAGTTCTTGCGGGTCTGCTTCTCGATCCTCTTCGCCAGGTGTGGCTGCATCAGGCCCGAGGTGCGCTTTTTCACCAGCGATTCCAGATCGATGCCGTCGATCACGTCGATGGGGTCGAGCACGTTGCCCTTGGACTTGGACATCTTCTGCCCTTCGGCGTCGCGCACCAGGCCGTGGATGTAGACCTCCTCGAAGGGCACGTCGCCCATGAACTTCAGGCCCATCATGATCATCCGCGCCACCCAGAAGAAGATGATGTCGAAGCCGGTCACCAGCACGTTGGTGGGATAGAAGGTGCGCAGGCGTTCGGTGTCCTCCGGCCAGCCCAGGGTGGAGAAGGGCCACAGGGCCGAGGAGAACCAGGTGTCGAGCACGTCCTCGTCCTGGCGCAGGGGGAAGTCGGCGGGCAGGCCGTGGCGTTCGCGGACCTCGGCCTCGTCGCGGCCCACGTAGACGTTGCCCTGCGCGTCGTACCAGGCCGGGATGCGGTGGCCCCACCAGATCTGGCGGCTGATGCACCAGTCCTCGATGTTGCGCATCCATTCGAAATAGGTGTTCTTCCAGTTGTCGGGCACGAAGCGGATGCGGCCCGATTCCACCGCCTCGATGGCCGGCTTGGCCAGCGGCCCCACCTTCACGTACCACTGATCGGTGAGAAAGGGCTCGATGACGGTGCCGGAGCGGTCGCCGCGGGGCACCATCAGCTTGTGATCGTCCACCTTCTCCAGCAGGCCGGCGGCCTCCAGATCGGCGACGATTTGCTTGCGGGCGTCGAAGCGATCCAGGCCCACGTATTTTTCGGGGATGAGCGCGCCTTCGTCTTCCTCGTTGGCGCGGATTGCCGCATCGGGGGTGAAGATGTTGATGAGCCCGCCGTGGGGCAGGGCGGAGATGGCCACCTCGTCACGGTGGCGCAGCCAGACCGCGTAGTCGTTGAAGTCGTGGGCCGGGGTGATCTTCACGCAGCCGGTGCCGAACTCGGGATCCACGTACTCGTCGGCGATCACGGGGATGCGCCGGCCGGTCAGGGGCAGTTCCACGAACTCGCCGAGCAGGTGCTTGTAGCGCTCGTCGCCCGGGTGCACGGCCACGGCGGCGTCGCCGAGCAGGGTTTCGGGGCGGGTGGTGGCCACCACGATGTGTCCGGTGCCGTTGGAGAGCGGATAGCGCATGTGCCACAGGTGACCCTGCTCCTCCTCCGACAGCACTTCCAGATCCGAGACCGCGGTGTGCAGCACCGGATCCCAGTTCACCAGCCGCTTGCCGCGATAGATCAGGCCCTCCTCGTAGAGGCGGACGAAGACTTCCTTCACCGCCGCCGACAGGCCCTCGTCCATGGTGAAGCGTTCCGTGGACCAGTCCACCGAGGCGCCCATGCGCCGCAGCTGGCGGGTGATGGTGCCGCCCGACTCGGCCTTCCACTGCCAGATCCGCTCGATGAACTTCTCGCGGCCCAGATCGTGCCGGGTGAGGCCCTCCGCCTCGAGCTGGCGCTCCACCACCATCTGGGTGGCGATGCCGGCGTGATCGGTGCCCACCTGCCAGAGGGTGTTGTCGCCACGCATGCGGTGGTAGCGGATCAGGGCATCCATGATGGTGTCCTGGAAGGCGTGGCCCATGTGCAGGCTGCCGGTGACGTTGGGCGGCGGGATCATGATGCAGTAGGGGCGCTTGCCGCCGCGCGGGGCGAAATAGCCCCGGCTTTCCCAGGTTTCGTACCAGCGTTGCTCGATGCGCTTGGGATCGTAGGTCTTGTCCACGTTCAGGGTTTCCACAGAGGGCAGGATGGGCCAGCGGGCGATTATACCCGAGCCCCGGCATCCGTTGCGCCTCGGAACCGTCAGCCCGGGGTGGTACCATGGCGCCTGTCTTCCTGGCTGCCGTTCGCTTCCATGACCCGCACCGAATCCCGGCTGGCGCTTCTGCTGCTGGCCACCTTCCTCATCAAGCTGGCCGTGGCGGCCGCGTTGCCCATGACCGGTGACGAGGCCTATTTCCTCATCTGGGGCCGGCATCCCGATTTCGGTTTCTACGATCATCCGCCCATGGCCGGCTGGATCCTGAGCGTGATGTCCGCGGTCAGCGATCATCCCGTCTGGTTGCGCCTGCCCCAGATCGGGACCACCACCTTCATTGGCTGGGCGCTGTACCGCCTGCTGCGGAGGCGGGGCGAGGGGCTGGCCCTGCTGGTGGCGGCCCTGTATCTGCTGGCGCCCATGAACCTGCTGGGCGTGCTGATCACCACCGATACGCCGCTTTTGCTGTTCTCCTTCCTCTCGGCCCTGGCCTTCCGCCGGGCCCAGGCGGCGGACGCGCCGTTCTGGTACCTGCTGAGCGGCCTGCTGCTGGGGGCGGCCTTCTTCTCCAAGTTCTTCGCCGGCCTGCTGGGCGTGGCCTATTTCCTGTATCTGCTGCTGTTCGTGCGCCGGGGCTGGCGGCCGTGGCTGGGGCTGGTGTGGGTGATCGCCGGCACCCTACCCTTCATCGGCCTGAACCTGTGGTGGAACTACACCCACTGCTGGGACAACTACCTGTTCAACCTGCAGAACCGCACCGCGGGCGGCGGCGTCTCGCTGGTCACCGTGGGCAAGTATCTGCTGCTGCAACTGTATCTGCTGACGCCGCCGATCCTCTGGTATCTGGCCCGCCATGGCCGGGCGGTGGGCGCACGGCTGCGCGGCGAGCCGGACGGCCTGTACCTGGCGTTGTTCCTGATCCCCTATGGCCTGTTCCTGTTGCTGTCCTTCCGGGTGTCCATCGGCCTGCACTGGCTGCTGAGCTTCTATCCCTTCGTGTTCCTGGGGCTCGGGCTGGTGGCGCCCGCGCGCGCCCTGCGTCGCAGTCTGGCCTTCATGGTGCCCTTCGCGCTGGCGCACCTTCTGGCCTTTTTCGTGCTGCTGGCGAAGGCGCCGGACTGGGATTTCATCCGTCAGGACGAGAACCGCACCAAGGACGTGATCTACGGCCTCCATGCCCGGGACATCTTCGCGGCGGCGCGGCGCATTGCACCGGACTTCGTGCTGGCCACCGACAGCTATACCGAGTCGGCGCTGTTGTCCTACGCCGGCCGCACGCACGTGATCGTCTTCGGCAGCGGTTCCTACCATGCCCGGCAGGACGACATGCTCACCGACTTCCGGACCCTCGACGGGCAGGACATCGCCATCGTGAGCTACTTCCCCGGGGTGCGGCAGTATGCCCGCTATTTCGCCAGCGCCGATCTGCGGCCGCTGCCCATGGCCGGCACCACCTACTGGATCCTGCTGGGGCGGGGCTTCGACTACGCCCGTTACCGGGCAGAGGTGATCGAAGACATCCTGCGGCGCTTCTACCGCATGCCCGACTGGCTGCCGGTGGGGCAGTGCTACATGACCGAGCGCTACGGTCTGCCCCGCTCCTGACCGCCTGTTTCTGACCTTGGATAGCTGTTCCGAAATATCGAACAATCTACGCTATAGGCACGAAGCCCTCATGGCCGGAAGGAGGTTGTGTGACCTTCGGCCGCAGAGCTTACATGGATGTATTCACGGCGTGTCACGCCACCTTTTTCCGGCCATGAGGGCGGCCGTCCGGCATTGCTGGCCAGCAACCAAAATGACGCATATTTCGGAACAGCCATCCAATCTCTACGGTTGACACTCACGCTGGTTGCAGGCCGGCGGTTTCCTCGCTGCTCATCTCCGTCACGTGTTCGCGGAACAGTTCGATGAAGTGCTGCTGGTAGCGGCGCAGATACTTGTTCTCCGGATAGGCGATGTGGGTGGTTTCCCAGGGGAAGAGCCGGGCGAGATCCCGGATCGCCAGATCGGCATCCTGCGCCGGGTCGTAGGCCATGCTGGCGATGACCCCGATGCCCATGCGCTGGCGCACGTAGGTCTTGATCACGTCGGTGTCGGCGGCGGTGAGGACGATGTGCGGGTGCAGCCCGGCCTTCTGCAGGCTGCGATCGAAATGGCCGCGCCCCGTGAAGCCGTGGACGTAGGTGATCAGGGGATGCGCGCACAGGGCTTCGAGGGTCAGCTCCTCTTCCAGCAGCAGCGGATGGCCCGGCGGGGCGATCACCGAGCGGTTCCACTGGTAGCCGGGCACCGTGGTGACGTGGGGCTCGGCGGCCAGATCCTCGGTGCAGATGGCAAAGTCCACCTTCTCTTCCAGCAGCATGCGCACCAGGTGGCGGGGCGTGTCCTGATGGATTTGCAGTTCCACCCGGGGCCAGGCCCGGTTGAAACGGGTGACCACCGGCGGCAGCACGTAGCGGGCCTGGGTGTGGGTGGTGCCGATGCGCAGCACGCCCGTGGAATCCTCCACGTGTTCCCGCCCCACTTCGAGGATGTTGCCGGTCTCGGCGAGCACCCGCCGGGCGTGTTGCAGCACCTGCTCGCCGGCTTCGGTCAGCCCCAGGATCCGCTTGCCCTGGCGCATGAACAGGTGCACGCCCAGTTCCTCCTCGAGGCGCAGGATGTGCTGGGAGACCGCCGACTGCACCATGAACAGCCGTGCGGCCGCGCGGCTGACGTTACAGCCGGATTCGACCAGCGTCACCAGGGAGCGGAGCTGACGCAGTTCCATATCTCAAATCATGATACTGAATGATATTTAATCATTTTACATCATGATAAGAAATATGAATACTCGCATAACACCGAATTGTGATTCGGGCGGAACGCAGATTCCGCGACATTCGCAGCAGATGCCCGCAGAAGGCGTCTCTGTGACGACATTCTGACCACACTGGAGGAAAGGCATGAGTGCAGCACAACCGGAAGCCGTTCTGGTGGAGCCGGAGGCCATATTCGATGAAGACGGCTTCCTGATCGATCCCGCCTACTGGTCGGAGGATCTGGCCGAACATCTGGCCAATCTGATCGACGGCATTCGTCTGACCGAGGCCCACTGGCAAATCATCTATTTCGTGCGGGACCGTTGCCTGCGCCTGGGTTCCATTCCGCCGATGCGGATCCTCTGCCGCCAGCTCGGCACCGAGCGCGACGCGGTGAAGGGGCTGTTCGGCGGTTGCCTGAACCTGTGGCGCATCGCCGGTCTGCCCAATCCGGGCGAGGAAGCGAAAGCCCACATGGATTGACGCCGCGCATCGGGCATCTCCCCCCGGATGAGAGGCATTTACCTCGGCATCTCCCACGGGGCTTGCGGACCGCGACATCGCCTGTCCCGGTCCGCTTTTTTATGGACGAGTGGCAGGGTGGGTCTTGTCCGGCGTGATGCCTGTGCCGTGGGTGGGGAACGAAGGCGTCCCTCTCCCGCGGGGGGTCATTCCCCCCCGCGCAGGTCGTCCTTCAGGCGGGTGATGTGCTCGGCGATGATGGCCTGGATGTCCGCCTCGATCTGCACGAGGGCGTTGATCAGGCCCTCGTGGACGGCCTTCTCCAGGCTGCCCTGCAGTTCATCGAGGTAGTCGATGACCTGGCCGGTGGAGTGGGCGGCCGGGCCGGCCGCTGCGGGGGAGGACGGTTCGGTCACGGGCTGATCCAGCACCGGCAGGGCTTCTTCCAGTACCGGAACCTCTTCCTCTTCTTCCGCGAGGGTGGCCACCACTTCGTCGAGCACCGGCACCACCGGTTCGGTGGAGATGGGGATCCTGGGCTTGTCCGCGTCGGGGCGGTTGCTGGAGCGGGCCTTGGCCAGGCTCTCCCGGGCGGCCGACAGCTTGCCCTCGCTCTTCTCGAGCAGCCCCTTGATGGATTCGAGGGCTTCGAGCAGCTCGTCGTTGGCCGTCGGTTCGGATTTCTTCGCCATGGGCTTACCCGCTCAGGGTGTGGGTGTGCAAATCATAGCCGCGATCCCGGTAGAATTTGAAGCGTTCCCGCCCGGCCCGGCGCACCGGCTCTTCCTGGTTGACGATCTCCACCACCCGCTCGAAACGGCTGAAGAAGGGCGGCACCGTCTCGTGCAGGTTGATGAGCACGCCCGTGTGGGTCTCGGGCGGCTCGGCCAGGCCGATCAGGATCGGGCAGTCGGGCACCGGATCGGCCAGCGGCTCGTGGGGCACGAAGCTGCCGTCGCGAAAGGTCCACAGCAACTGATCGAGCCGTTCGCAGTGCCGCGGATCCTGGCCGTGGATGTAAATCCGGTGATCCAGCTGCCAGGCCTTTTCCGCCAGCCGGCAGGCCACCCGTTCCCGGGCGTCGGCGGCGGGGCTGTCCACGATGTAGAAGTCGATGCGGGTCATTCGAGCCGGTAGCGCTTGCCGCACTGCTCGAGCAGGTACTGGCTGAGCAGGGCCACCGGCCGGCCGGTGGCGCCTTTCTTGCTGCCGCTCTCCCAGGCGACCCCGGCGATGTCGAGGTGGGCCCACTTGAGCTTCTTCGTGAAGCGGGCCAGGAAGCAGGCCGCGGTGATGGCGCCGGCCTCGCGGCCGCCGATGTTGGCCATGTCGGCGAAGTTGCTCTTGAGCTGATCCTGGTATTCCTCCCACAGGGGCAGTTGCCAGGCCCGGTCGTCGGCCTTCTCGCCGGCGTCCAGGATCTGCCGGATCAGGGTGTCGTCGTTGCCCAGCAGGCCCGCCGGATGCTTGCCCAGGGCGATCACGCAGGCGCCGGTGAGGGTGGCCACGTCGATCACCGCTTTCGGCTTGAAGCGCTCCGTGTAGGTGAGGGCGTCGCAGAGGATCAGCCGGCCTTCGGCGTCGGTGTTGAGCACTTCGATGGTCTGGCCCGACAGGCTGGTGACGATGTCGCCGGGCTTGTTGGCGTTGCCGTCGGGCATGTTCTCGCAGGTGGGCACCACCGCCACCACGTTGATGGGGGGCTGCAGCTCGCCGAGCATGTGCATGGTGCCCAGCACGCCGGCGGCGCCGCACATGTCGAATTTCATCTCGTCCATGGCGGCCGAGGGCTTGATGGAGATGCCGCCCGAGTCGAAGGTGATGCCCTTGCCCACCAGGGCCACGGGCCGGGAATCCCGATCGGTGCCCCGGTATTCCACCACGATGAGGTGCGGCGGTTGGCGGCTGCCCTTGGCCACGGAGAGGAAGGCGCCCATCTTCAGGGCTTCGATGTCCTTCTGCCTGAGCACCCGCACGTTCATGTTGGGGAAGGCTTTCAGGGTCTTGCGCGCGGTGCCGGCCAGGTAGGCCGGAGTGCACACGTTGCCGGGCAGGTTGCCCAGCTCGCGGGCGAAATTGGCGCCGCCGGCGATGGCGTTGCCGATGGCCAGGGCCTGGCGGGCCTTGTTCAGGTGGGCCTTGTCGATGACGTTGAGGGTCATCTTCTTCAGGGCCGGGGGCCGGTCCTTTTCCGACTTGAGGGTGTCGAAGCGGTAGTCGGCCTGTTGGATCGTCTCGGCGGCGATGCGGATCCGCCAGGGCAGGCTGCGATCCCGCACGGGCAGGTCGGGCAGGTAGTTCACGGCCTCCCGGACGTGGATCTTCTTCAGGGCCGAGACGGCGGTGCGCAGGGCCTTGCGATAGCGCCGGGTGTCGAAGTCCTTCTCCTTGCCGCAGCCCACCAGCAGGAGGCGGCGGGCCGGCAGATCCCCGGCCTCCGGCAGCAGCAGGTGGGTGCCTTCCTTGCCGTCCAGGTCGCCGCGCTTGAGCAGGGCCGCGAGCCGGCCGTCGAGGGCGGCATCGAGTTCCTGGGCGGCGGCCGACAGCTTGCGCCGTTCGAATACGCCCACCACGAGGCAGTCGCTGCGGGTGGCGGGGGGGAGGGTGGTCTTGACGGTCAGTTCCATGGGCAGTCCTGGTCGAGTCGGTTCCGCCGCAAGCTTACTCGAAAAAATGCCCGGATTCAGCCACAATCGCTCTGTCTTCCATCCGGGCTGCCGTCTTCCGTGATCATTCGCCGCTATCTCGTCAGGGAAATGCTCTCGACCCAGTTCGGGGTCCTGCTGGTGCTGATGCTGATCGCCTCCACCGGTCAGCTCGTGGAGCAGTTCTCCAAGGTGGCGGACGGCACCATCAAGGCCGACACGGTCATGACGCTGTTCGGCATCTACAGTCTGACCACCGTGCCCTTCATCGTGCCGCTGGCGCTGTATCTGGGGATTCTGCTGGCACTCAGCCGCCTCTACACCACCAGTGAACTGACCGTGCTGGAAGCCTGCGGCTATGGCCCCTGGCGTCTGTTCGGCCCCGTGCTGCTCGTGGCGGCGCTGATGATGGCGATCCAGGGCGTCTTCACCCTGTGGCTGTCGCCATGGGCCTCCTTCCAGGGCGAGCGCCTGGAGAAGCTGTCGGCCAAGTCCCTGAGCATCGAGGGCATCCGGCCCGGGCGGTTCATCACCCTGCCGGGCGGGGCGGGGGTCATCTACGTGGAGCGCATCAATGCCGATCGCACCCGCGTGTTCAATGTCTTCGCCCGGATCCGGCAGGGCGGGCAGGAAACCCTGCTGGTGGCCGAAAGCGCCCATCTGGAGGAGATGGCGGACCACGGCCGCTATCTCGTGCTCGACAACGGCTGGCGCTACGAGGGCCGGCCGGGGCGGGGCGAGGATCTGGCGATCGTCCGTTTCCGGCGCCATGGCCTGCGCATGCGTCCCCCCACCGAGCGGGACATCCACTACCACCTGCGGGCCGTGGACACGGCGACGCTGTGGCGGGAACGGGGGCAGCGGGGCTACTTGCCCGAACTCCAGTGGCGTCTGGCCTCTGCGCTGCTCTGTCTGGCCCTGGCCATCCTGGCGATCCCCCTCAGCCGGACCTCGCCCCGCAGCGGCCGTTATGGGCGCCTCGCCCTGGCCTTCGTCCTCTACCTGGTGATCAACAATCTGATGAACGTGGCGCGGGCCTGGCTGGAAGCCGGCAAGCTGCCTGCGGTCATCGGCCTGTGGTGGGTGCACGCCGGCGTGGTGCTGCTGGGCCTGTTGCTGCTGGGCTGGCAGCTCACCCGTTTCCGGTGGTCGAGGGGATAGCGGCAATGCGCTTGCTGGATCGGCATATCGGGCAGTCCGTCCAGATTGCGGTGCTGGCCGTGCTGGCCGTGGTCATGATGCTGTTCGTGATCGTCAACTATTTTACCGAAGCCGAGAAGGTCGGCCGGGCCGACTATACGACCCTCAAGGCCATCGAATACGTCTTGCTGTGGTTGCCGAAACTGGTCTACCAGTTCTTTCCCATGGCCGCCCTGCTGGGCACCATGCTGGGGCTGGGGATGCTGGCCAATCACAGCGAGCTGGTGGTGATTCGGGCGGCCGGGGTCTCCAAGTTGCGCATCGCCCTGGCGGCCATCAAGGCCCTGCTGGCCATGATCCTGATCGTCTTTTTCATCGGCGAAGTGGTGGCGCCCCCGGCGGAACAGCATGCCGAGCAGATGAAGCTGGAAGCGCTGGGCTCGAAGATCAGCTTCAACACGGCTTTCGGCCTCTGGCTCCGTGACGGCGAGACCGTGATCAATGTGCGAACGCTGCAGGGCAAGGATCGCCTGGCCGGGGTCACTCTGTACCGGTTCGCGGAGGACCGGCGGCTGCTGCGGCGCATCGAGGCGCGCACGGCAGTGCGCAAGGCGGGCGCCTGGGAGCTGCAGGGCGTCATCGTGACCGATTTCCTCGCAGACGGGCCGGTGACCATCAAGCGCCGGACATTGCCCTGGCAGACCATGCTCGACCAGGAGCTGGTGGATACCGTTTCCTACAATCCCGATTCGCTCTCGCTGTGGGATCAGTATGTCTACGTGGACTATCTGAAGCGCAACGGCCTCGATGCCCGGCTCTATGAACTGGCCATGTGGAACAAGCTGGTCATGCCCTTGACCATTCTGGCCATGGTGCTGCTCGCCGTGCCCTTCGTCTTCGTCTCCGCCCGGCATGGCGGCATGGGCCGGCAGGTGCTGTTCGGGTTCCTGATCGGGATTCTCTTCTACATCGTGGACCGGCTGATGGGGCAGGTGGGGCTGGTCTACCGGCTGCCGCCCTGGCTGGCGGCCAGCACGCCCACATTCCTCATTCTGGCGGCGAGCGTCGTGCTCTATCGCCGGCTGGGATGAGCCCCGCCGCCGGGCTTCGCGCCGGGCGTCAATTCGCCGGCCCTGGCGTGCGCAGGTCGTAGACTTCCGTGCCGCTCAGGCGGGTGCGCCAGTTGCCGGGGCGGTGATCGAGCACCAGCCACACCAGCCCAATCGCCAGAATCGCCACGCCGGGGACGCGGTTCAAGGGTTCCAGCCAGGGGTGGGAATGGAAGGGGACCCCGGCCAGCCGCGCGATGCCGACAATCACCACCAGCCAGGCCGGGATGGCCGTGACGAAACGCCGCAGGGCCTGTCCCCAGCTCACCGCGCCCCCGTCGCGGGCACGCATCTGCAGCCGCCAGGCGCGCATGCCCAGGGTCTGGCCGCCGTGGGTCCAGAACCAGCCGAAGAAGAGGTAACTCACCGTCAGCAGGTACAGGGAGAGGAGAGGCTGGTGTTCGGCCGGCGGCTGCCCCCGGCTGACGATCAGCAGCAGGGCCATGGCCAGGAACAGCACGGCCACCAGCAGCAGGCTGTCGTAGAGCATGGCGAGCAGCTGCCGCCAGGGGGAAGCGGGACGGGAAACGGTCATGGACTGCGGACTCCGGCCGGGAGGGGCGTGCCGATCGACTTGCACTATCCCGGAAGTCTGTTTTACTTGGATACCAGTACCAACGATAACAGAGCCCCGGGGCCTCGTGCCACCGGGCCGGAAATCCCGAGTCATTCCCACCCGGGGGAACGCGGTCATGAGCATCCTCTCCGAACTGGCGGCCAGGCCCGGCGTGGTCGCCGCGGGCCAGTACACCTGGCGCGGCGATCGCTATACCTTCGAGGGCCGGCTGGATCCCGAACACGCCCGCATGGCTTCCATCATGTGCCGGGCCACTACCATGGCCACCCACATGCAGGCCCGTATGCTCGCCTCCCTGCCCGGGGGCGAGGGGCTCGACCCGCCCCGGGGCTGGTTCGTGCGCGGCGCCACCCACAGCGTGTGTGTGCTGGCCAACGTCTTCTGTTTCATCGACAACGCCCGGACAACGCCCGCCGCGGTATTCGCCGCCATGGCCGAGCGGCTGGGCGAGGTGCGGCCCGAGGCCATGATCTGACGCTTGGCGACAAAAGGGGGGAAACGATGGCGGATCTGGATGAACTGATGGCCCTGGACGGGGCGCTGGCGGCCTTTCGCTATTCGAGCAGCGGAGAGGTGCTCGAACAGCGCGTGCGCGAGGGGGCGGATTTCGACGCCCGGGTGCTGGACCTGGTGGCCCACATGTGTGTGGCCAACCTGGCCATCGCCACCCTGCAGGCCCGGGGCTGGGAAACCCTGACCGGCATGGCCGGCTTCCATCCGGTGCAGCAGTTCGGCCTGCTGGGGCTGGACTGGACGGTGGTCGTGGATGGCGAGCGGGGCGTGGTGTTGCCCACCGGCACGGCGGATCTGGACGGCGCCTGCGCCCGCCTGGAGGGCGGTGCATGATCCGGCGGCTGATGTTGCGCGAGGAGGTGCGTGCCGTGGCCCTGTTCCGCGACGATGGCGCCCTGGTGGAGGGCTACGGGCTCGACAGTGCCGAGCGCCTGGCCACCCTGGCCCGCTTCGCCTACGACACCAAGCGCATCGTGCAGGGCAACCTGGACCAGCTCTCCATGTTCACCGGCCAGCGCGGCTGGACCCCGCCCACCGGCTGGCTGGTGCGCAGCGGGGGGTATGCCGTGTGCAGCATCGGCAATCTGGTCTGCGTGGCCGAGGCCGCGGGCACCCGTCTCAACGCGCTGATGGCCGAACTGCAGGAAATCGCCCGCTACTGAGCGCCGCGGCCACGAAGCCGGTCGGGAAATCCGCCCGGGCCACGGCGGCTGTTGTATCATGTGCGCCTGTTTTTTCCCGACTCCGAGACCACCCGCATGTTGCAACTCCGTGGCGGACGCGCCCTGTCCGATTTTCGCCTGCGCAAGCTGCTCGAAACCCTCCAGACCGCCGTTCCCGGCATCCGGGAACTGAATGCCGTCCACTATCACTTCGTCGAGGTGCTCCGGCAGCCCGACGAGGCGGCCCTGGAACGCCTGCGGGTGCTGCTGGACTACGGCGAGCCGGCCCGCGAGCTGCCCGACGCGCGGGAGACGGTGCTGGTGGTGCCCCGGCCCGGCACCATCTCGCCCTGGTCGAGCAAGGCCACCGACATCGCCCACAACTGCGATCTGCCGATGGTGGAGCGCATCGAACGGGGCGTGCTCTACGAGATCGCCTGCGAGGCCGAATTCACGCCCGAGCAGTTCCGGGCCGTGGCCGCCCGCCTGCACGACCGCATGACCGAGGCGGCCTTCGCCAGCCTCGACGAGGCCGCGGCCCTGTTCGTGCACCACGAGCCCCGGCCCCTGCAGAGCGTGGACATCCTCGGCGGCGGCCGCGAGGCGCTGGTGCAGGCCAACCGCGAATGGGGGCTGGCCCTGGCCGAGGACGAGATCGACTACCTGGTGGAGAACTTCCGCGCCCTGGGGCGCAACCCCACCGACGTGGAGCTGATGATGTTCGCCCAGGCCAACTCGGAGCACTGCCGGCACAAGATCTTCAACGCCGACTGGATCATCGACGGCCAGCGCCAGGACCGTTCCCTGTTCGCCATGATCCGCAACACCCACCAGCAGCATCCGGGCCGGGTGCTGTCGGCCTACAGCGACAACTCGGCGGTGATCGCGGGCTTCGACGCGCCCCGCTTCTTCCCCGAACCGGGCAGCGGCGAGTACGCCCGCCACGAAGAGCCGGTGCACATCCTCATGAAGGTGGAGACCCACAACCACCCCACGGCCATCGCCCCCTTCCCCGGCGCGGCCACCGGCGCCGGCGGCGAGATCCGCGACGAAGGCGCCACCGGCCGCGGCTCCAGGCCCAAGGCCGGCCTGTGCGGCTTCTCGGTCTCCAACCTGAACATCCCGGGTTTCGCCCAGCCCTGGGAAGTGGACTACGGCAAGCCGGCGCGGATCGTCTCGGCCCTGGAGATCATGCTCGAGGGCCCCATCGGCGCGGCGGCCTTCAACAACGAGTTCGGCCGGCCCAACCTGTGCGGCTATTTCCGCACCTACGAGGCGAAGGTCAACGGCCCTGCCGGCGAGGAGGTGCGCGGCTATCACAAGCCCATCATGCTCGCCGGGGGCTTGGGCAACATCCGCGCCGAACACGTGGCCAAGGGCGAGATTCCGCCTGGCGCCCAGATCATCGTGCTCGGCGGTCCGGCCATGCTCATCGGCCTCGGCGGTGGTGCCGCCTCCAGCATGGCCACCGGCGAGAGCCACGAGGATCTGGACTTCGCCTCGGTCCAGCGCGGCAATCCCGAGATCGAGCGCCGCGCCCAGGAGGTCATCGACCGCTGCTGGCAGCTCGGCGCCGACAACCCCATCATCAGCATCCACGACGTGGGGGCCGGCGGCCTGTCCAACGCCGTGCCCGAGCTGGTCAACGACAGCGGCCGGGGCGGGCGCTTCGAGCTGCGCACCGTGCCCAACGACGAGCCGGGCATGTCGCCCATGGAGATCTGGTGCAACGAGGCCCAGGAACGCTACGTGCTGGCCGTGGCGCCGGAAGATCTGGAGCGCTTCGCGGCCATCTGCGAGCGCGAGCGTTGCCCCTTCGCGGTGATCGGCGAGGCCACCGCCGACCAGCGCCTGGTGCTGGGCGACGGCCATTTCGACAACACCCCCATCGACATGCCGCTGGAGGTGCTGCTGGGCAAGCCGCCGAAGATGCTGCGCGAGGCGCACCATCATCCTTTCCACAAGACCGATTTCGACGGCAGTGCCATCGATCCGGCCGAGGCCGCCGAGCGGGTGCTGAGCCTGCCCACGGTCGCGGCCAAGCATTTCCTGATCACCATCGGTGATCGCACCGTCACCGGCCTGGTGGCGCGTGACCAGATGGTCGGCCCCTGGCAGGTGCCGGTGGCCGACGTGGCAGTGACCACTACTGCCTTCGAGGGTTACACCGGCGAGGCCATGGCCATGGGCGAGCGCACGCCCGCCGCCCTGCTGCACCATGCGGCCTCGGCCCGGATGGCGGTGGGCGAGGCCCTCACCAACCTGGCCGCGGCCCGCATCGACAAGCTGGAAGACGTGGTCCTGTCCGCCAACTGGATGGCTGCCGCCGGCCATCCCGGCGAGGACGCGGGGCTCTACGACGCGGTGAAGGCCGTGGGCATGGAGCTGTGCCCGGCGCTCGGCATCGCCATCCCCGTGGGCAAGGACTCCATGTCCATGAAGACGGTCTGGGAGGAAGAGGGCGAGACCAAATCGGTCACCGCGCCCCTGTCGCTCATCATCTCCGCCTTCGCCCCGGTGCCGGACGTGCGCCGCACCCTCACGCCGCAACTGCGCACCGACCGGGGGGAAACCGACCTGATCCTGATCGATCTGGGCAAGGGCCGCCAGCGCATGGGTGGCAGCGCCCTGGCCCAGGTGTTCGGCCAGCTCGGCCACCATCCGGCGGATCTCGACGATCCGCGCGCCTTCCGCGCCTTCTTCGATACCGTTCAGCGGCTCAATGCCGAAGGCCGCCTGCTGGCCTATCACGACCGGTCCGACGGCGGCCTGTTCGCCACCCTCTGCGAGATGGCCTTCGCCGGCCATTGCGGCTTGCGCATCGATCTCGACCCCCTTGGCGGCGATCCCCTGCGCGCCCTGTTCACCGAGGAGCTGGGCGCCGTGATCCAGGTGCGCCGTGCCGATACCGAAACGGTGCTCGATGCCTTCCGCGAGGCCGGCCTCGGCCACCACACGCACGTGATCGGGGCCCTGGCTGAGGACGACCGGCTGGTCTTCACGCACGCCGGGCGCGAATACCTCGCCGGCGAACGCATCGCCTGGCAGCGCACCTGGACCGAGACCACCTACCGCATCCAGGCCCTGCGCGACCATCCCGACTGCGCCCGCGAGGAGTTCGACAGCCTGCTCGACGCCGCCGATCCGGGACTCAACGTGCAGCTTGCCTTCGACCCGGCCGAGGACGTGGCCGCGCCGTTCATCGCCGCCGGCGTACGGCCGAAGGTGGCGATCCTGCGCGAGCAGGGCGTCAACGGCCAGATCGAGATGGCTGCCGCCTTCGATCGTGCCGGCTTCGCCAGCGTGGACGTGCACATGAGCGACATCATCGCCGGGCGCGTGGTGCTCGACGATTTCAAGGGCCTGGTGGCCTGCGGCGGCTTCTCCTACGGCGACGTGCTCGGCGCCGGCGGCGGCTGGGCCAAGTCGATCCGCTTCCACCAGCGGGCCCGGGATCAGTTCGAGGCCTTCTTCCACCGCCCCGACACCTTCGGCCTGGGCGTGTGCAACGGCTGCCAGATGCTCTCCCAGTTGCGCGATCTCATCCCCGGCGCCGCGGCCTGGCCGCGCTTCCTGCGCAACCGCTCGGAACAGTTCGAGGCCCGCTTCTCGCTGGTGGAGATTGCCGAATCGCCCTCCATCCTGCTCGCCGGCATGGCCGGCTCGCGCCTGCCCATCGCCGTGGCCCACGGCGAGGGCCGCGTCCACTTCGACGGACCCCAGAACGGGGCGCAGGTGGCCCTGCGCTACGTGGACCACCACGGCCGGCCCACCGAAACCTATCCCTTCAATCCCAACGGTTCCCCCGGCGGCATCACCGGCCTGACCACCGAAGACGGCCGCGTGACCATCATGATGCCCCACCCCGAACGGGTCTTCCGCACCGTCCAGCATTCCTGGCACCCCGACGACTGGGGCGAGGACGCCCCCTGGATTCGCCTGTTCCGCAACGCCCGGGTGTGGGTGGGATAGTCGCTGCGCCAGCGCGCAGCGACAGGGACGGGTGACGAGGGCCGCGTGGCGAGGGCAGACATCGATCATTTGAACACAGGGAGGTGCACATGGAACTCATCCGTCCTCTTGTCCTTTTTCTCGTGCCGGTCTTCGCCGCACTGCAATCGGCCTTCTTCGAAAGGCTGGATACCCGTACACGATTGTTGTTGCTGAGCCCCTACCTTGGGCTGTGGTTGGCCGCCCTGGCTGCACTGGCCTTCGACGGGATCTGGGCATCGCTGCTGGTCCTGGCGGGCGCGGCGCTGGTTCTGGTGCTCGGACTGCTGGCCGCCACGGCTGACAGCCGTGGCGATGGCCGTTCGATGGGCACCGGACTGGTGGCTGTCCAACTGTTTCTCTATCAGTTGGGTATCATGCTGGGGGTATTGCTGATGCTGGTACTGGGTGCGCTGTTTCTGTGGTTGTACCCCGCGACTGCCTGAACTCCGCGATGCCGGATCCCGGAATTTGCTAAGATACGGCTCTTTTCCGCCGGATCGTCTGCCGTGACCCACGCCCTGGAAATCCGTAACCTGCGCAAGACCTATCCCAATGGCGCCGAGGCGCTCAAGGGGATCGATCTGCACGTGGCGGCGGGGGACTTTTTCGCCCTGCTGGGCCCCAACGGCGCGGGCAAGTCCACGGCCATCGGCATCATCAGTTCGCTGATCAACAAGACCGCCGGCACGGTGAAGGTGTTCGGCCACGACATCGACACCGACAAGAACGCCGCCAAGAGCTGCATCGGGCTGGTGCCCCAGGAGTTCAACTTCAACCAGTTCGAGCCGGTGATCGAAATCGTCATCAACCAGGCCGGGTTCTATGGCATTCCCCGGCGCGAGGCGGTGGAGCGGGCCGAGCACTACGTGCAGCAGCTCGGCCTGTGGGACAAGCGCCGGGGCATGGCCCGCAACCTCTCGGGCGGCATGAAGCGGCGGCTGATGATCGCCCGGGCCCTGGTGCACGAACCGAAGCTGCTGATTCTCGACGAGCCCACCGCCGGCGTGGACATCGAAATCCGCCGTTCCATGTGGGAATTCCTCGAGCGGATCAACGACGCGGGCACCACCATCATCCTCACCACCCATTACCTTGAGGAAGCCGAGAACCTCTGCCGGCACATTGCCATCATCAACGAGGGGCTGCTCATCGAGCACACCAACATGCAGGAACTGCTCACCAAGCTGCACGTGGAGAGCTTCATTCTCAACCTGCGCAAGCCACTGGAAAGCCTGCCGGCCATCGAGGGTTACCACATTTGCCGGATCGACCCGGTGACCCTGTGCGTGGACATCCATCGCGATCGCAATCTCAACGACCTGTTCGCCGAACTGTCCCGCCACGGCATCGAAGTGATGAGCCTGCGCAACAAGACCAACCGGCTCGAGGAGCTGTTCATGCGCCTGGTGCGGGAGGACGACGCCGCATGACGCCGAAACAGCAATGGGTGGCCTTCCGCACCATCCTGATCCGCGAGATTCTGCGCTTCATGCGCATCTGGGTGCAGACCGTGGTGCCCGCGGCGGTCACCATGGGCCTGTACTTCATCATCTTCGGGCGCTTGATCGGCGCCCAGCTCTCCGACATCCACGGCGTGAGCTACATGGACTACATCGTGCCGGGGATCATTCTCATGGCCATCATCAATAACGCCTACGCCAACGTGGTGTCGTCGTTCTTCATGTCCAAGTTCGCCCATTTCATCGAGGAATTGCTGGTTTCGCCCATGCCCAACATCCTGATCCTGGCCGGCTACGTGGCCGGCGGCATCGCCCGCGGGCTGGTGGTGGGCATCGTGGTCAGCCTGGTGGCCATGTTCTTCGCCCCCTTCCATGTGCATCACCCCGTGGCCCTGTTCCTGGTGGTGTTCCTCACCGCCATGCTCTTCTCCCTGGGCGGCTTCATCAACGCCATCTACGCCAAGACCTTCGACGACATCTCGATCATCCCCACCTTCGTCCTCACCCCGCTCATCTACCTGGGCGGGATCTTCTACTCCATCGACATGCTGCCCGAGTTCTGGCAGAAGGTCTCCCTGGCCAACCCCATCCTCTACATGATCAACGCCATGCGCTACGCCATGCTCGGCGTCTCCGACATCGACGTGCGCCTGGCCTTCGCCATCATCATCGGCTTCGTCATCGTCCTCTCCGCCTTCAGCCTCCACCTGCTGCGCAAGGGGGTGGGGCTGCGTCACTGAGGTTTCGATTGGGTTCGGTGGAAGGGAACACGGAGGACACGGAGGCACGGAGCGCACGGAGGGTGTTGTGTTGCGGCAGACCGAACCAATGGCGCGACAAAACCACTGTCTCATCGAGAACCCCAAACTATAGCCATGCTATCTCTGTGGCCTCCGTGCCTCCGTGTCCTCCGTGTTCTTTGCAGCCACCTGATCGAAGCCGCCTGCGGTAGAATATCCGTCGACCCCGCCCGGTAATCTGTCATGTCTCGCAACGTCCCCGATCTCTTCTCCTACCGCCCCTACTGGGCCCACCGTTTCGGCACGGCGCCGGTGTTGCCCATGTCGCGGGCGGAGATGGACGAGCTGGGCTGGGACAGTTGCGACATCATCCTGGTCACGGGCGACGCCTACGTGGATCACCCCAGCTTCGGCATGGCCCTGATCGGGCGGCTGCTGGAGGCGCAGGGCTTCCGGGTGGGGATCATCGCCCAGCCCGACTGGCGCTCGACGGCCGACTTCGAGGCGCTGGGCCGGCCCAACCTGTTCTTCGGCATCACGGCCGGGAACATGGATTCCATGGTCAACCGCTACACTTCCGACCGGCGCATCCGGCGGGACGATGCCTACACCCCGAACGGCGAGGGCGGGCGGCGGCCCGATCGCTCGGTCGTGGTCTACAGCCAGCGGGTGCGCGAGGCCTTCAAGGGCGTGCCCATCGTGATCGGGGGCATCGAGGCCAGCCTGCGGCGCATCGCCCATTACGACTACTGGTCCGACAAGGTGCGCCGCGCCATCCTCCCCGACAGCAAGGCCGATCTGCTGGTTTACGGCAACGCCGAGCGGGCCATCGTCGAGATCGCCCACCGCCTCGGCCGGGGCGAGGCCATCGACACGATCCGCGACGTGCGCGGTACCGCCTTCATGACCCGCGCCATCCCCGGGGATTGGCACGTGATCGATTCCAGCGACGTGGACACCCCCGGCCGCCTGGAGCCGAAGCTCGATCCCTATGCCGCCGAACCCTGCGCGAAAGGATCGTCGGAGGGGGGAGAGACCGTGGTGCGCTTCGAACCGAAACGCCGCCCGCCGCGGGAGAAAACCGTGCTGCGCCTGCCCTCCTACGAGCAGGTGAAGGCCGACCCGGTGCTCTACGCCCACGCCTCCCGCGTCTTCCACCTGGAGACCAATCCCGGCAACGCCCGCGCCCTGGTGCAGGCCCACGGCGATCGGCTGGTGTGGCTCAACCCGCCGCCGCTACCCCTGCGCACCAAGGAACTGGATCGGCTCTACGAGCTGCCCTATACCCGCCGGCCCCATCCGGCCTACGGCGACGCCCGCATCCCGGCCTGGGAGATGATCCGCTTCTCCATCAACATCATGCGCGGCTGTTTCGGCGGCTGCACCTTCTGCTCCATCACCGAGCACGAAGGCCGGATCATCCAGAGCCGCTCCGAGGACTCGGTGATCCGCGAGATCGAAACCATCCGCGACACCCAGCCCGACTTCACCGGCCAGATCTCCGATCTCGGCGGCCCCACCGCCAACATGTACCGCCTGGCCTGCAAGAGCCGCGAGATCGAAAGCGCCTGCCGGCGCCTGTCCTGTGTCTATCCCGGGATCTGCAAGAACCTGAACACCGATCACGCGCCGCTGATCCGTCTCTACCGACGGGCCCGCGCCCTGCCGGGGATCAAGAAGATCAGCATCGCCTCCGGCCTGCGCTACGACCTGGCCGTGCGCTCGCCCGAATACGTCAAGGAACTGGTCACCCACCACGTGGGCGGCTATCTCAAAATCGCGCCCGAGCACACCGAAGCGGGCCCGTTGTCGAAGATGATGAAGCCCGGCATCGGCACCTACGACACCTTCAGGGAAATGTTCGACCGCTTCTCGAAGGAAGCCGGCAAGGAGCAGTACCTGATCCCCTATTTCATCTCCGCCCACCCCGGCACCACCGACGAGGACATGCTCAACCTCGCCCTGTGGCTCAAGCGCAACGGCTTCCGGCCCGACCAGGTCCAGGCCTTTTTGCCCACCCCCCTGGCCATCGCCTCGGCCATGTACCACACCGGCCGCAATCCGCTGCGCAAGGTCAGCCGGCGCTCAGAGAAGGTCGCCGTGGTGCGCGGCGCCCGCCAGCGCCGCCTGCACAAGGCCTTCCTGCGCTACCACGATCCGGAAAACTGGCCCCTCCTGCGTGACGCCCTCAAGCGCATGGGCCGCGCCGACCTCATTGGCAACGGCAAACGCCACCTCGTGCCCCGCTGGCAGCCGGGCAAGACCCGCGCCACGCCACAACGGCGCCACAAGCCCGCACGACGCCACGGGCCCAGGCGCTACTCGAAACCGTCGCCTTAGCCCGAATATTGCACCAAGTCGGGGCGCATCAGGTAGGTCGGGCTTCAGCCCGACATGCGATCGGGCAAAACCCTTGTCGGCCTGAAGGCCGACCTACGACGTGAGATCTTCTGGCGTCCATGGCGGAATATCCGTGTTGGCCCGACATGTCGGCCTGAAGGCCGACCTGCAAGGGCGCGACTGGATTTCACTTTTGGGGCGTTCCAGAAGACAGTCAGGAATGTTCCAGCCACAAGATCATTGCCGGAAAAAACGCGATTCCGTGCTTCAACGTTATTAAACGTCTCGAAATTGTGCTGACACAAACGGCACCGGTGTGGGGCAGGTGTAGGCCGGCTCAAGCGCAGCGGAGCCGGCAAAAATCGTGTCATCCCGACATGGCGGCTCCGCTACGCTTGAGCCGTATATGGTCTCCTCCCGTTTTGCAAGACGTTGTACCAAACTTCGACAGGGACAGGATTGCGCTCGTATATCCGGCCTGTTTGTGAGGCTTTTTGCGCCTCTGGCCTCGATGAGATCTGCGCGTATCGTCCTAATCGCCCTAGCGGCTTGTCCCAGCCTACGGCTCAAGCAGGTTTTCGATACGCCGGTCTGACCTGTTTGTCATCGCTCGCCACAGCGTCTTCGCAATCGTCGGCAGGCTAACTCTCCAAATCGTTCCTCGCGGGCCCTGCCCGCCTTCAGACCGGGCGGTAATCCGCCCGGTATTCCGTCTTGTTCCTCAATACCGCCCACCCCATCCGGGCCATCTTGTTGGCCAGCGCCACCACCGCCTTGTTGTAGCCGCGCTCCGCCCGGATCCGGTTGATCCAGCGGCTGAGCCGGTCATCCTTCCCCGCCGCCGCCTTCACCACCGACCGCGCTCCATGCACCAGCAGACTGCGCAGATAGCCGTCTCCCCGCTTGCTGATCCCCTGCAGCCGTTCCTTCCCTCCGCTACTGTGTTGGCGGGGCACCAGACCCAGGGATGCGGACACATCCCGTCCCCGCCGCCAGGCCCGGCCGTCGCCGATCTGGCTGTAGAAAACCGGCGCCACCACCGGCCCGTAACCCGGGATCGCCCGCAGCCGCTTCACCGCCTCGTTCCGGCGGCTGTAGCCTTCCAGTTCCCGGGTGTAAAACGCAATGTGCGCGTCCAGCTCCTGAAACCGCCGGTAACTCTCCCACAACAGCTGCCGAAACCACTCGCTCAGGCCATTCTCCGCCTCCGACAGCACCTCCGGCAGGCGACGCCGCAGCGTATTCACCCCCTTGGGCAGAACAATCCCGTATTCCCCCAGCAGACCCCGTATCTGGTTGACCAGCGCCGTGCGGTCCGCAAGACAGCGCTCGCGCAGACGGTGCAGCGCCTGGATGTCCTGCTGCTCCGGTGTCTTCACCGACACAAACCGCATTTCCGGCCGCACCACCGCTTCGGCTATCGCCAGCGCGTCGTTGTAATCGTGCTTGTTCCCCCGCACAAACGGCTTCACGTACTGCGGCGGAATCAGCTTCACCTCGTGGCCCAGTGCCTGCAGCTCCCGCGCCCAGTAGTGGGCGCTCGCGCAGGCTTCCATCCCCACCAGGACCGGCTCCAGGTTCGCAAAATACGCCAGCACCTGCCCTCGCCTCAGCATCCGCTTGCGCACCACCTTGCCCCGCTCGTCGCAGCACACCACGTGAAACACGTGCTTTGCCAAATCCAGTCCAACCGTCGTAATCTTGCTCATGGTCTCCTCCTCCTTCTTCGATGGATGGTGAAGTGCTTCCATCTTGGCGCATCGTGACGCCGTTTTTAAGGGGGGGAGGAGACCATCTCATCGCCCTACCGAAGGGAGGTAAAACTGTTTTGAGACGATTAATATGCAACCGTCAGGTTGTATTGTCGTCAGCAGACCTCAACCCTCATCGGTCATCTTCATCAGCCGCCCGCGCAGGCGTTCATAGTCGTCGTTCGAGAGCACGCCCTTGCGGCTCAGGCGGCGCAGGGTCTTGATCTCGCCGGCGAGCAGTTGCTGGCGTGACAGGCCGGCCCGGTCGGCCGCTGCCTGGCAGGCGTCGGCGACGGCCTGCACGAAGGCCCGGAAGCGGGTGGCGTCGGGTCGGTTGTGGAGCAGGCGGACCAGCGGCCAGTGGCCGTGCCGGCTGCGGAATACCGTCTCCCGGTAGGAGGAGGCGAAGGCCAGCAGGATGAAGATGAAGGCGGTGAGGGCGAAGACGATGATGACGGGCAGGGCATAGTTGCCCGCGGGGTCGAGCCGCGGCAGCAGGTAGCGGAGAACCGGGTACTCGATGGCCAGGGTGATGACTGCGGCCAGCAGCCAGCGCCAGGCCACGATCAGCCGGAAACGGGGCTTGCAGTCGAGGGCGAGCACGTCGAGTTCGTAGGATCGCTGACGACCGACGGCTGTCTCGTCGATGAAGAGATAGCGATCGTTCTTCAGCACGAACCGGCGTTCGCCGGCGAACAGGCCTTTCTGTTCGAGTTCCTGCGTGGTTTCGGCAGTCATGGCATTGGCATCGGGGGCTTTTCCGTTTTTAGCACAGCCGGTGTCGGGGCGAAAGCTCACACCCGCCGCAGGATGGCATCCAGGGCGCGGGTGGAGAGGATGCGCTTCAGGGTGCCGAAAAGATACGTGGGCACGGTGACGTAATAGCGGGGGTTCGGGCGCCGGCTCTCGAGCGCGTGGAGCACCTTCTTGAGCACCGCTTCCGGTCCCAGGGTGAAGGGCACGGCGGGGCCTTCGGTCTTCAGGCGCTTGAGGGTGCGCAGGTACGCTTCGCGGTAGACGCTGGCGTCGATGTCGATGTTTTCGATGAACTTCTGCAGGCTGTTGGCGCGAAAGCGGCTTTCGATGGGTCCCGGTTCCACCAGGCAGACGTGGATGCCGGTGCCGTGCAGTTCCTGGCGCAGGGTGTCGGTGATCCCTTCCAGGGCGAACTTGCTGGCATTGTAGGCCCCGCGCATGGGCATGGCGGCGAAGCCCAGCACCGAGCTGTTCATGATGATCCGGCCGAATCTCTGGCGGCGCATCACCGGAATGATGCGGTTGGTCAGCTCCAGGGTGCCGAACAGGTTGGTCTCGAACTGGGCGCGCAGCACATGGCGTTTCAGATCCTCCACCGCGCCGGGCTGGCCCCAGCCGGCATTGTTGAACAGGCCGTAGAGGGTGCCGGTGGTGCGCAGCAGGATCTCGTCCACCGCTTCGCGAATCGAATCGCTGTCGTCCAGATCCAGGCGCAGGGCCTCGAAGCCGTCCGCGGCGAGCGCGGCCACGTCTTCGGCCCGGCGCGCGGTGGCGAAGACCCGGTAACCGCGCTGGCGCAGCCCGTCGGCCGCGCAGCGGCCGATTCCGCTGGAACAGCCGGTGATGAGCACGCTGCGCGCCGGGCGTTCGTTCATGTGAGCAGCACCGCGAGAATGCCGGTGAAGAAGATGCCGTCGAAGGTGCCGGCGCCGCCGATGGAGGCGATGGGGGTGGCCAGGCGGGGAATGTCCTTCAGGTGCAGCAGATCGGCGCCGATCAGCACGCCCAGGGTGCCGCTCACGTAGGCCAGGGGCGCCGGATTGTCCGGCGTCAGCAGCAGGGCGGTGAAGGCGGTCACCAGGGGCGCCAGCAGCAGGGGCATGCCGATCCCCATGCCCTTGATGGGCTGGCTGAAGGCATAGCTGACGGCCGCGACCACGGCGATGGCCAGGAGCACGTCGCCCAGCGGCAGCGACTGGGTCGCCAGCAGGTAGAGGCTGAAGGCCACCGGCACCACGGCGCCGCCCACGTTGACGGCGATCACCGTCTCGCCGGTGTAGGGGCGCACGTGGGCGAGGATCCAGGGGGGCAGTTCCGGCGGCGGCTCCGCCTCCCGGGGATCGCCGTGGATGCGGAACAGCGGCAGGTTGATCAGGCTGCCGATCAGGGTGGCCAGCAGCAGGCTGGCGGCGCCTTCCGGCGAGAGGCCCAGCTTGTCCAGCACCAGGCCCAGCACCTGCAACTGCAGGAGTACGAACAGGAACACCAGCAGGAAGGCCAGAACGACGAAGTGCAGGGGTTTCACGGGCATGGCGGTTTCCTCACAGCAGCGGGCGCACGGCGTCGGCCAGCAGCCCCGCCAGCGGCACGGCGTTGCTGGGGTGGGGAATGGCGTCCGTGCTCCAGATGTGCTCCACGCCGGCCTCGCGCAGGGCGGCCTCGGCGCCCTCTGCGAACAGGGCATGGGTGACCAGGGCATGCACGGCGGCAGCGCCGGCGGCCTGCGCCGCGCGGGCGGCCATGGCGATGGTCAGGCCGGAGCTGAGCACGTCGTCCACCAGCACCACGCAGCGTCCGCGAAAGTCCACCTCGGGCAGGTGGATCCGGACCTCGCGGTCGCCGAGGCGGTCCTTGGTCGCCACGGCGTATTCGAAGTCGCCGGCCCGGGCCACCTGCGCCACCCACTGGGCCGATTCGGCGTCGGGCCCGAGCAGCAGGGGCTCGAGATCCTGTCCGGCGAGGAACTCGCCCAGCTGCTGCGCGGCGCTGAGGTTGATGGCGATGTCCAGCGGCACGGCCTCGTGCAGATCATGAACGCGGTGCAGGTGGGCGTCCACGGTCACGAGGCCATCGACCAGGCTTGCCAGATGGCGTCCGACGATGCGCTGGCTGACCGCCTCGCCCGGATGGAAGGCGGTGTCCTGGCGCATGTAGCACAGGTAGGGGGCCACCAGCAGCAGGCGGCGGGCGCCGAGCTCGCGCAGGGTGGCGCTGGCCAGCATCAGCTCCACCAGCTTGTCGTTGGGCCGGTCGAGGCTCTGGCAGAGGATCACGGTCTGCGGCGGCGAGGCGGGCACGGTGACCTTGCTCTCGCCGTCGGGAAAGCGGTGCACGTCGCAGGCCTGGAAGGGCAGGCCGAGGGCCGCCGCGAGCCGTTCGGCCGCAGCCCGGTAGGCGGGCAGGGCGGTGACGAGGACGCTCATATCTCCAGGTAGCTCCGGGTGATTTCACCTTCGGGGCCGATGCGAAAGCCCTTGTCCCGCTCGGCCAGGTTGCGGGCGAAGCGGAAGTCGGCCGGGAACTCGGCCTGAATGCGGTACAGGGGTTCGCCCTTTTCCACCCGGTCGCCGAGCTTTTTGTAGAGATCCACGCCGGCGTTGAGATCCATGGGCGCGCCGGCCAGGCGGGCGATGCGGGCCATCTGGTAGTTGTCGATGGCGGTCACGTAACCGTCGGCGTCGGCCGTGATTTCCATGTTCAATGGGGCCTCGGCCGGGATCGGCCGGGCCGGGCCCTGGGCTTCGATGATCTGCTGCATCTTGCGCAGGGCGCGGCCGCTTTCGAGGATGTCGCGGGCCAGGTGATAGCCCTGGCCGCCGCGCACGTCCGGGTCGAACTCGAGAACGCGCCCGGCGAGATACAGGGCCTTCTGGCGCAGATCGTCCGGCGCGTTGCGGTCGTTTTCCAGCACCTGCATCACGTCGCGGGCCTCCAGGGCCGGGCCGATGCCGCGGCCGATGGGCTGGCTGCCGTCGGAGATCACCACCTCCAGATGGATGCCGAGCCGGTCGCCGGTGAATTCGAACAGCTTGCGCAGGCGCAGGGCGTGGTTCATGTGCCGCACCTTGGCGGTGGGGCCCACGGGAATGTCCAGCAGCAGATGGGTGGAGCCGGCGGCCAGTTTTTTGGAGAGGATGGAGGCGATCATCTGGCCTTCGGAATCGATGCCCAGGGGCCGCTCCACCGAGATCAGGATGTCGTCGGCCGGCGCCAGGCGCGCGTTGCCGCCCCAGGCCAGGCAGGCGTGGGTCTTCTTCACCACCTCGTGCATTTCCTCGGGGGTGAGATCCACCCGGGCCAGCACGCTCATGGTGTCGGCGGTGCCGGCGGGGGAGGTGATGGCGCGGCTCGAGGTCTTGGGAATCAGCAGGCCGTGGGCGGCGACGATGGGCACCACCAGCATGGTGGTGCGGTTGCCGGGGATGCCGCCGATGCAGTGCTTGTCGGCCACCAGGGTCTCGTCCCAGCGCAGGCGTTCGCCGGTTTCGGTCATGGCCCGGGTGAGGGAGAGAATCTCCTCGCGGTCCAGCCCGCCCTGGGCGGCGGCCACCAGAAAGGCGGCCATTTCCATCTTGGAATAGCGGTTGGCGACGATGTCGCGGGTGATGGCGCGGAAGTCCTTCAGATCCAGCCGCTCGCCGCCGATCTTGCGGCGTACCGCTTCCATGGAGTGGGGCGGCTCGGTATGGGCGATGCGCACCTTGTGGCCGGCCTGCTGGCCGAGCTGCTCGAAGGCCTGTTCGGAAAGGCCCAGCTCGTCCGGAGTGACGATGCTGGCGTCGTCGACGATGTTGAGCACCGCGTAGATCCGCGTGCCGTTGGCCTGGATCTCCACCTTGCTCAGGGCCTGGAAGCCTTCGGCCCGGTACAGGGCGCAGTCACGGTGCAGGAAGGCGACGTTCTCGTGATAGGTGTCGATGGCCACCCGCCGCAGGCGCAGTTGATCCGGATGGCCGTTTGCCGGGGAGCGTTGGGCCGGTTTGCGGTGTCGGGGCATGCAGGCTTGAATCCATGGAGAGCTGGACCCATTCTGACACAAGACCCGCCGGGGGCAAAAACCCCCGGCAGAAACATTTCCTGCCAGTCGTCTGGAGCCTTGCCGATGCCGCAACCCACCGAAGCCGAATTGCAGACTGCCCTGAAGGCGGCCGCGCGCATGCGCGAAACCGGCCAGGATCCCTTGTTCCTCGGCAAGGCCCTGTTGCATTGCCACTATCTGAACGGCCTGCTCGAGGAGGTGCTGACCGCCGCCGAGGCCTATCTGCGCAGCGGCATGGCCGAGCGGGAGCATGCCCGCCTGGAGAAGGCCGTGGAGCGGGTGCGCGCGGCCGAACGGCGCGCCGCCCGTCAGGAACCGCCACCGCTGGGCCTGTAAACCGGTATAATCCGCGGCCCTGTGTCCCAACCCTTGCAGTTCAGGAACCGACGATGCCCATCTACGAGTACGAATGCGAAGCCTGTGGCCACAAGCTCGAGGCCCTGCAGAAGATTTCCGACGATCCCCTCAAGGAGTGCCCGGAATGTGGCAAGCCGGCCCTGAAGAAGCTGATCTCCGCGGCCGGATTCCGCCTCAAGGGCGGCGGCTGGTACGAGACCGATTTCAAGACCGGCAACAAGAAGAACCTGGCCGGGGACAAGGGCAAGGCCGACTCGGGCAGCCAGAAGAAAGCGGAGAAGAAGACCGGCTCCGGGTGACAAGGCCTTGATTTTCAAATAGCCATTCCGACTCCCGGACCGTTCTGTCGTCTGGCGCGGTTTACGGTACCGGTTGCTTGAGACAGGCACGGAGCCCGAAGGGACGGAGAGCCGTTTCGTGGCCGTCGAGCCTACAGGGATGTATTCACGGCGTGTCACGAAACGGCTCTCCGTCCCTTCGGGCGGAATCGGATTCGGCGCAAAACGCTCGATTCCTCAGCCGGAGATTCGACCGGTACGGGTTTTTGCCCGGTTGAGCTTGCGCCCCCCAGTCCGTATCATTCCCGCTTTTGGCGCCCTCAAGACCCCTCAAACCATCAGGATACTCCACGGCATGCGTACCCATTACTGCGGCGAACTCAACGAAGACCACATCGATCAGCAAGTCACGGTCTGTGGCTGGGTCCACCGGCGCCGGGATCACGGCGGCGTGATCTTCATCGATCTGCGCGATCGCGAAGGCCTGCTGCAGGTGGTCTACGATCCGGATCGCCCCGACGTGTTCGCCACCGCCGAGAAGGTGCGCAGCGAATACGTGCTGCGGGTCACCGGCCGGGTGCGCCGCCGTCCCGAGGGCACCGAGAACCCGAAGATGGCCACCGGCCAGATCGAGGTGCTCGGCCTCGAGCTCGAGATCCTCAACGCCTCGGAGACGCCACCGTTCCAGCTCGACGACGAACAGGTCTCCGAAGAGCACCGCCTGCGCTACCGCTACATCGACCTGCGCCGGCCGCGCATGCTCGAGAACATGAAACTGCGCTCCCGGGTGACCAGCGAGCTGCGCCGCTATCTGGACGACAACGGTTTCCTCGACATGGAGACCCCCATGCTCACCCGGGCCACCCCGGAGGGGGCGCGCGACTTCCTGGTGCCGAGCCGCCTGCACCCGGGCGCCTTCTATGCCCTGCCCCAGTCGCCGCAACTGTTCAAGCAGTTGCTGATGGTCTCGGGCATGGATCGCTACTATCAACTGGTCCGCTGCTTCCGTGACGAGGATCTGCGCGCCGATCGCCAGCCCGAGTTTACCCAGCTCGACATCGAGACCTCCTTCATGGACGAGGAGGCCATCATGACCATGATGGAGGAAATGATCCGGCGCCTGTTCAGGGCCGTGCTGGACGTGGAACTGCCCGATCCCTTCCCGCGCATGACCCACGCCGAGGCCATGCACCGCTACGGCTCCGATCGGCCCGATCTGCGCGTGCCGCTGGAGCTCGTCGACGTGGGCGACGTGATGGCCGGCGTGGAGTTCAAGGTCTTCAGCGGCCCGGCCAACGATCCCCACGGCCGGGTGGCGGCCCTGCGCCTGCCGGGCGGCGGTGCCCTGACCCGCAAGGAGATCGACGAGTACACCGACTTCGTCGGCATCTACGGCGCCAAGGGCCTGGCCTACATCAAGGTCAACGCGGTGGCCGAGGGCCGCGAGGGCCTGCAGTCGCCGATCCTCAAGTTCCTGCCGGACGAAGCCATCAGCGCCATTCTCGAGCGCACCGGCGCCGAGGACGGGGATCTGATCTTCTTCGGTGCCGACAAGAAGGCCGTGGTCAACGAATCCCTCGGCGCCCTGCGGGTCAGGCTCGGCCACGACCGGGGCCTGCTCGAGGGCGAGTGGAAGCCCCTGTGGGTGGTGGACTTCCCCATGTTCGAGCCGGACGAGGAGGGCGGTGGCTTTGCGGCCCTGCATCACCCCTTCACCGCGCCCCAGGTGGACGACGTGGCCGCCCTGGAGGCCGATCCCCACCACGTCCTGTCGCGGGCCTATGACATGGTCATCAACGGCACCGAAGTGGGCGGCGGCTCCATCCGTATCCACCGCGCCGACATCCAGGCCGCCGTGTTCCGCCTGCTCGGCATCGCCGACGAGGAGGCCAGCGAGAAGTTCGGCTTCCTGCTCGATGCCCTGAAGTACGGCTGCCCGCCCCACGGCGGCATCGCCTTCGGCCTCGACCGGCTGGTGATGCTGATGGCCGGCGAGCGCTCGATCCGCGAAGTGATGGCCTTCCCCAAGACCCAGTCCGGCAACTGTCTGCTCACCCAGGCCCCCGCGCCGGTCTCCGATGCCCAGCTCAGGGAGCTGCACATCGCCGTCCGCAAGAAGCCAAGTGCCGGAAAATCCTGAATTTTCTTCCTGCCGGGCCCGAGAGGCCCGGCCTGCCGATTTGCACCGGGCGGGGATTTCCTGAATACTCAGGATTTCCGGCGGACTGCCGATAACTCAGTGAATTGCAAGAAGAATTGACCGGGCCAGCCCGGCTGTTGCAGCAAGGATTGCCATGTCGCCCATTCAGGTCGGCCGCCTTGCTGCAATAGCCGGGTCGGAGCCCGGCGCAAGAGGGATCCGGGAATGCGACGCGCCCCGGCGCGCGCACCGCGCCATGCCCAGGAAGGGTTGCTGGAGTTGGAGTGAGCAAACGGTACTGGAAAACAGACTGGTTCATCGGCCTGGCCGTGGTGCTGGCCGTGTTGCTGGCCGCCGGCAAGGGGCCGCTGCACGATCTGGAATGGCTCGCCTACGATCTGGGCGTGCGCTTCTCCTCCACCGATCCGGCCAACAGCGACGTGGTGGTGGTGACCATCGACGATGAGGCGGTCGAGGCCCTTGGCGCCTGGCCGTGGCCGCGCGACATCCTGGCCGAGGCCACGCGGATCCTCAGTCGCCAGCGGCCGGCGGTGATCGGCTTCGCCTTTCCCCTCGACTCGGCCCAGACGCCCTACGGCCTGGAGTACATCCAGGAACTGAAGGCCGTGATCGAATCCACGCCGAAACTGCGCAGCAAGACCATCCAGCGCCTGCTGCGCAGTGCCGAGTCGCGCATGGACACCGACCGGATCTTCGCCCGCAGCCTGGCCGGTGCCGGCCGGGTCGTGCTGGCCATGCCCTACCTGGCGGGCCGGGAGCACCATCCGGGCAGCGAAGCGATGCTGCCCGAGTACCTGAACAAATACACCCTGCGGGACGTGGAGCCCGAAACCCTGCCGTCCCCGCTGCTGGCCCGCTTCCTCGGCCATCCGGTGCCGGTGGCCGAGGTGGTCTATCCGCCCATCGAACCGCTGGCGAAACATGCCGGCGGCGCCGGCCTGCTCAACCTGGGCTACGGCGGCCAGCGCTACGCCCGCACCGAACCCCTGGTGATGCGCTACGGCGATGCCTACCTGCCCTCGTTCTCGCTGATGATGGTGGCCCGCAACCGCCACCTGGCCACCCGCAGCATCAAGGTCCGGCTGGGGCGTTATGTGCAGGTGGGGGATTACCGGATCCCCGGCGATCCCGAGCTGCGGATCTATCCCCATTTCTACCGCAACAAGAAGGGGGAAACCCCGTTTCCGGTCTATTCCATGGTCGACGTGCTCAACCGCACCACGCCGGCCAGCGCCTTCCGCGACAAGACGGTGCTCATCGGCCTGACCGCCCGCCAGCACTTCAACCCCATGGTCACCCCCATCGGCCAGGTGATGCCGCCGGTGCTGGTGGCGGCCAACACGGTCTCCAGCCTGCTCAACGACGAGCTCTACGCCGTGCCGTCCTGGACCCGCCTGGCCACCCTCGGGGCCTTCGTGCTGGTGGCCCTGTACCTGATGTTCCTGCTGCCGAGGGTGCGCTTCGGCACCGCCCTGGCGCTCACCGCGCTGCTGATCATCGGCCTGCTCAACGTGCACTTCTACTTCATGATTTCCGAGTCCATCTGGCTCAAGCTGATGGGGCCGCTGGCGGCCCTGGTGGTGGGGCACGTGCTGCTCGGTGGCAAGCGCATCATCCAGGATCGGGTGCAGGCCATCCATGGCGAACTCTCCGAGGCCAACCGGGCCCTGGGCCAGTCCTTTCAGGCCCAGGGCCAGCTCGATCAGGCCTTCGAAAAATACCGCCGCTGCCAGGTGGACAAGGGATTGCTGGATCTGCTCTACAACCTGGGGCTCGACTACGAGCGCAAGCGCCAGTTCAACAAGGCCGTGACCGTGTTCAAGACCATCGCCGAACACGATCCCCACCATGCCGACGTGCAGGAGCGCATCCGCCGCACCCAGCAGGTCTCCGACGCCCTCGTGCTCGGCAGCAGCGGCAGCGGCGGGCAGGCCCCCAACGGCACCCTGGTGATCAGCACCACCGGTCTGCAGAAGCCGATGATCGGCCGCTACCAGATCGATCGGGAGCTGGGCCGCGGCGCCATGGGCATGGTCTATCTGGGGCACGATCCCAAGATCGGCCGCACCGTGGCCATCAAGACCATGAGCCTGGCCCAGGAATTCGAGGGCGACAAGCTGGCCGACGTGAAGGCCCGCTTCTTCCGCGAGGCCGAGACCGCCGGCCGCCTCAACCATCCCAACATCGTCACCATCTACGACGTGGGCGAGGATCAGGATCTGTCCTACATCGCCATGGACTATCTCAAGGGCGAGAACCTCATGGCCTGGTGCACGCCCGAATCGCTGCTGCCGCCGCTGGAAGTGGTGGACGTGATCATCCAGGTGGCCGAGGCGCTGGACTACGCCCATAGTCAGAAAGTCGTACATCGGGACATCAAGCCAGCCAATATAATCTACGACCGGGACAACGGCACGCTGAAGGTCACCGACTTCGGCGTGGCCTGTCTCACCGATACCAGCAAGACCCGGACCGGAACCATTCTCGGCAGCCCGTCCTACATGTCGCCGGAGCAACTGGCCGGGCACAAGGTGGACGGCCGTTCGGATCTGTTCTCGCTGGGCATTACCCTGTACCAGATGCTGAGCGGCGAGCTGCCCTTCATCGCCGATTCGCTGGCCAGCCTCATGTACAAGATCGCCAACGAGAAACATCCGGACATCCGGATGTTCCGGCCGGAACTGCCGGCCTGTCTCAGCCAGATCATCAACAAGGCCCTGCAGAAGCAGGCCGAGGACCGGTTCCAGAGCGGCATGCAGATGGCCAGGGCCCTGCGCCGCTGCCGGGATCGCATGACCGGCAAGAAGAAAACCACCCGCAAGAAGAGCAAGGCGTCAGCGTGATACAGGAAGGCACCAAACTGGCCGTTTACGGCATCACCGACGTGGGCATGGTCCGCGATCACAACGAGGACTACATCGCCTGGGATCCCCAGATGGGGCTGATCCTGCTGGCCGACGGCATGGGCGGCCACAATGCCGGCGAGGTGGCCTCGGAACTGGCGGTCAACTGCATCCGCGAGGCCCTGCTCGACGTGCTCACGCCCAACATGCTGGCCTCCAACGTGATCAACTTCGCCGATGCCCTGCGCGAGGCGGTGGTCTACGCCAACGACGAAATCATCCGCATGGCCAATACCCGCCTGGAATGCGCCGGGATGGGCACCACCATCGTGGTCCAGCTCTACCACGGCGACCGGGTGATCATGGCCAGCGTGGGCGACTCGCGGATCTACCGCCTGCGCGACCGCGAACTGACCCGCCTCACCACCGATCACTCGCTGGTGCAGGAGATGCTCGACAATGGCTACATCAGCGAAGAAGAGGCCCAGCTCTCGGCCAGCCGCAACCTCATCACCCGCGCCCTCGGCATCGCCGACACGGTGGAGGTGGACGTGCTGGAGGAAACTGTCCAGAATGGCGACGTCTATCTGCTGTGTTCCGACGGCCTGACGGATCTCGTCTCCGACGACGAGATCCTGCAACTGCTGCTGCTGTATGCCGACGATCTGGATCTGGCGAGCCGGGAGCTGGTGGCCCTGGCCAACGAAAAGGGCGGCAAGGACAACGTCTCCATCATCCTGGTCAAGCTGCAGGAGGCCTATTCCGACACGGTGGGGCTGGAGGCCGACGAGGAAGAGAACAGTATCGGCGGCGGATAGTCCCGCCGGGCGTGATCCCGGTTCTGGAACTTCCCGCCGGACAGGTGTACCGTTTTCAGGCAACACGAACGATCGAATCGAGAACATCATGGCAAGACTGACACTGATACATGAAGGTGCCGTGCTGCGTGAGTATCCCCTGACCAAGGAACGCACCACCATCGGTCGCAAACCGCACAACGACATCCAGCTCGACGATCCCACCGTCAGCGGCCAGCACGCGGCGGTCCTGCTGTTGCAGAACGTCTACATCGAGGATCTCGACAGCACCAACGGCGTGATCCTCAACGGCAAGAAGATCACCCGGCGCCAGTTGCAGCACGGCGACATCATCCGCATCGGCCGTCACGAACTGAAGTTCATGGACGAAAAGGTGCAGGACTTCGAAAGCACCGTGATCCTCACGCCGGACAAGCCGGCGGCCCGCGACGAGGCCGCCGCCGAGCGCTACCAGATCCGCATCCTCTCCGGCCCCAAGGCGGGGGAGGCCATCGATCTGGTCAAACCCTACACCACCCTCGGCTCGCCCGGCGTGCAGGTGGCCGTGGTGGCCCGCCGGGGCAAGGACTACTACCTGATGCCCATGGGCGGCGCCGGCGACAGCGGGCATCCCACCGTCAACGGCGAACCGCTGGGGGCCGGCAGCCGCAAGCTCGAAGTGGGCGACACCATCGAGGTCGCCGGCAGCAAGCTCCAGTTCGTGGCCGCCGAATAGGGCCGGCATGGCGCGCCTGTTGCTCAAGCACGAGGGCATCACCCTCAACCGCTATGCCCTCGACCGGGACGAGACCACCATCGGCCGCCTCGGCGACAATCACATCCAGCTCGACGATGCCGCCGTCAGCAGCCGCCATGCCCGCATCTTGCGGGTGCCCAACCCCTACCTCGACGGCCACTACGACTACCATCTCGAGGATCTGGACAGCACCAACGGCACCAAACTCAACGGCAACCGGATCGGCAAGGCCTTGCTCAAGCACGACGACGTCATCCAGATCGGCGCCCACCGCTTCGTCTTCGACAGCGGCCAGATCGTCGACCACGAAACCACCGCCATCTACCTGCCGGACGACTGACGTCGTCCGGCAGGCGGGGCCGAGGGACGAGGGAGGGCGGCAACCCTGATGGTAGGAGCGGCGCCTCGCCGCGACTCGGTAGGTCGGGCTTCAGCCCGACACTCCAGCCGCTCGAAGCCGGTTGGAGCGGCGCCAGCCGCGATACGGCAGTAGCCGGTCGCTGGAAAACCGGACAACCCACGCTACCCGCCACCACCCGGCCCCCAATCTGATAAAATCCCCCCTTGTCAATTTTCCCGGTTTTCGACGAGGTATCCCATGGCCGGTCATTCCAAATGGGCCAACATCCAGCACCGCAAGAAGGCGCAGGACGCCAAGCGGGGCAAGCTCTTCACCAAGCTGATCCGCGAGATCACCGTGGCCGCGCGCATGGGCGGCGGGGATCCGGACGCCAACCCGCGCCTGCGCGCCGCCATCGACAAGGCGCTGGGCGCCAACATGACCAAGGACACCATCGAGCGGGCCGTCAAGCGCGGCTCCGGCGCCGCCGAAGGGGATGCCTACGAGGAGATCCGCTACGAGGGTTACGGCCCTTCCGGCGTGGCGGTGATGGTCGACTGCCTCACCGACAACCGCAATCGCACCGTCTCCGAGGTGCGCCACGCCTTCACCAAGGCCGGCGGCAACCTGGGCACCGACGGCTCCGTGGCCTACCTGTTCACCAAGGTCGGCACCCTGACCTTCCCGGCCGGGTCCGACGAAGATCGGATCATGGAAGTGGCCCTGGAGGCGGGCGCCGACGACGTGGTCACCAACGAGGACGGCAGCATCGACGTGATCACCACGCCCGAAGCCTTCCTCGACGTCAAGCAGGCCATGCTCGACGCCGGCCTGGAGCCGGCGATGGCCGAAGTGACCATGCAGCCCTCCACCACCGTGGATCTCGGCCTCGAGGACGCCCAGAAGGTCATGCGCCTGGTGGACACCCTGGAGGATCTGGACGACGTCCAGAACGTCTACACCAACGCCGACTTCTCCCAGGAAGTCATGGAACAGTTGCAGTGACGAGGGCCGAGGGACGTGTGGCGAGGATGTAGGAGCGGCGCAAGCCGCGATATGACAGTAACGAATAGCTGAAAAAAAACGCTCCCGGATTCCGCTTCGCTCTGTCCGGGCGGCGAACGCCACAACCCCGTGGGTCGGGCTTCAGCCCGACAACGCGAAGCGGTGTATTTCGAACCACAACCTGCAGGGAGCGGTATCATGACCAATTCGGCTATCCAATCGCCTTGCGGACATCCGTTTCGCGCCTGCCCTCCCTCGTCCCCGTGCTGATCCTCGGCATCGATCCCGGCTCCCGCACCACCGGTTACGGCGTGGTGGAGATGCGCGAGGGGCGCAGCCGCTGGATCGCCTCCGGCTGCATCCGCCTGCAGGGGGCGGCGCTGGCCGAGCGGCTGTGCAGCCTGCTGGAAGGGCTGGAACAGGTGCTCGAGACCCACGCCCCGGACGTGGTGGCGGTGGAACAGGTGTTCATGCACCGCAACGCCGATTCGGCCCTCAAGCTGGGCCAGGCACGGGGCGCGGCGGTGGGGCTGGTGGCCCGGCGCGGCCTGCCGGTGTACGAGTACACGCCGGCCCAGATCAAGAAGACCATCGTCGGCCGCGGCAACGCCGCCAAGGCCCAGGTGCAGCACATGATCTGCGCCATGCTCGGGCTCGACCGCGCTCCCCAGGAAGATGCGGCCGATGCCCTGGCCGTGGCCCTGTGCCACGCCCACCTGAGCCAGACCCTGACCCGCATGCGCCCCGCCCGGGGCCTGTTGCATGCCGCCCGGCGTTCGCGCCGGGGCCGGCTGCGTTGAAGGAGGAGACATGATCGGTCGCCTGCGCGGCATCCTGCTGGAGAAGACCCCGCCCTTCCTGCTGCTCGAGGTGCAGGGCGTCGGCTACGAGGTCGAGGCGCCCATGTCCACCTTCTATCAGCTCCCGGCCCAGGGCGAGGAGGTGATGCTCTACACCCACCTGATCGTGCGTGAGGACGCCCAGCTCCTGTGCGGCTTCGCCAGTGAGAGCGAGCGGCGGCTGTTCCGCAGCCTGATCCGCGTCAACGGCGTGGGCGCCAAGCTGGCCCTGGCGATCCTCTCGGGCATGAGCGCCGACGAGTTCGCCGCTGCGGTGCAGGACGAGGACACCGCCCGCCTCACCCGCCTGCCCGGCGTGGGCAAGAAGACCGCCGAGCGCCTGATCGTGGAGATGCGCGACCGCCTGGCCGACTGGCAGGCCGCGCCGGCGGCGGCGCCCGCCGGCGAACCGGCGCCGGTGGCGGCCGGCGATCCGGTCAAGGAGGCGCTCACCGCCCTGGTGGCCCTGGGCTACCGCCCGGCCGAGGCCAGCCGGATGGTGGAAAAGGTGGACAGCACGGGCCTGGGCAGTGAAGATATCATCCGCGAGGCCCTGAAGGCCTCCATCAGCCGCTGACAGGGCCGCGCCCGCGCATGATCGAAGACGACCGCCTGATCGCCACCACCGCCCACGGCGCCGAAGACGCCCTCGACCGGGCCATCCGTCCGGCGCGCCTGGCCGACTACGTGGGCCAGCCGGCGGTGCGCGAACAGATGCAGGTGTTCATCGAGGCGGCCCGCTCGCGGAGCGAGGCGCTCGACCACGTGCTCATCTTCGGCCCGCCCGGCCTGGGCAAGACCACCCTCTCGCACATCATCGCCAACGAACTGGGCGTGAACATGCGCCACACCTCCGGCCCGGTGCTGGAGCGGGCCGGCGATCTGGCCGCATTGCTCACCAACCTCGAGCCCCACGACGTGCTGTTCGTGGACGAGATCCACCGCCTGAGCCCGGTGGTGGAGGAGATCCTCTATCCGGCCATGGAGGACTACCAGATCGACATCATGATTGGCGAGGGCCCCGCGGCCCGCTCCATCAAGCTGGATCTGCCGCCCTTCACCCTGGTGGGCGCCACCACCCGTGCCGGCCTGCTCACCTCGCCGCTGCGGGACCGCTTCGGCATCGTGCAGCGCCTGGAGTTCTACAGCACCGAGGATCTCACCCGCATCGTGACCCGCTCGGCAGGGATCCTCGAGGTGGCCATCGACGCCGACGGCGCCCGCGAGATCGCCCGCCGTTCCCGGGGCACCCCGCGCATCGCCAACCGCCTGCTGCGCCGGGTGCGCGACTATGCCGAGGTCAAGGCCGATGGCGCCATCACCGCCGACATCGCCCGCATGGCGCTGGATCTGCTCGACGTGGACGAGCAGGGCTTCGACATGATGGACCGCAAGCTGCTGCTGGCCATCATGGAAAAGTTCGGCGGCGGGCCGGTGGGCGTGGACAACCTGGCCGCCGCCATCGGCGAGGAACGGGGTACCATCGAAGACGTGCTCGAACCGTTCCTGATCCAGCAGGGCTTTCTGATGCGCACGCCCCGCGGCCGCATGGCCACGCCCAACGCCTGGCGCCATTTCGGCCTGCCGGCCCCGGCCGGCACGGCCCCGATTCCGGATCTGTTCGACGATGGCCAGACCGACTGAGGCCGAATCCACCGCCCGAAGCGTGACCGGGTTCCTTTGGCCGGTGCGGGTTTACTACGAGGATACCGACTCCGGCGGCGTCGTGTATTACGCCAACTATCTCAAGTTCATGGAGCGCGCGCGCACGGAACTGTTGCGCCATCACGGGTTCGAACAGGACGAATTGCGCGCGCGGGAAAAGGTGATCTTCGCCGTGCGTTCGGTTCAGGTGGACTATCTCGCCCCGGCCCGCTTCAACGACCTTTTGCAGGTGCGCACCGAAATCCTGCAGGCCGGGCGCGCCAGTCTCACCTTCGGCCAGGACGTGCTGCGCGAGGCCGATGGCCGCCTGTTGTGCCGGGGCGAGGTCAAGGTGGCCTGCCTCGACAGCGAAACCTTCCGCGCCCGGGCCATCCCGGACGCCATGCAGACCATCATCGAGGGGAGTCCACGCCGGTGAGCGCCGATCTGTCCATCACCCAGCTCGTACTCGACGCCAGCCTCGTGGTGCAGCTGGTCATGGCCCTGCTGCTCGTGGCCTCCTTGCTCTCCTGGACCGTGATCTTCCTCAAGTGGTCGGTGATCAAGCAGGCCCGCCAGGAGGCGGACCGCTTCGAGCGGCGCTTCTGGTCCGGGGCCGATCTGGGCGATCTGTACAAGCGCGTCTCGGCGCGGCGCGGCAAGCTCACCGGCATGGAGTCGATCTTCGAGGCCGGCTTCCGTGAATTCCTGCACCTGCGCAAGAGCGCGGTGGAGCCCCTGGCCCTGGTGCAGGGCGTGCAGCGGGCCATGCGCGTGGCCCTCAACCGGGAGATCGACAACCTGGAGATGCACCTGTCGTTCCTGGCCACCGTCGGCTCCACCAGCCCCTACGTGGGCCTGTTCGGCACCGTGTGGGGGATCATGAACGCCTTCATCGGCCTGGGCGCCGTGAAACAGGCCACCATCGCCTCGGTGGCGCCGGGCATCGCCGAAGCCCTCGTCGCCACCGCCATGGGCCTGTTCGCCGCCATTCCCGCGGTGATCGCCTACAACCGCTATTCCAACGACGTGGAGCGCCTGATCAGCCGTTATGACATCTTCGCCGAGGAGTTCTCCACCATCCTCCAGCGCCAGGCCCACACCGACCGCCAGGCGGGAGCCGCCGCATGATCGGGCACGGCTTCTCCGGGCGCCCCAGGCGCAAGCGCATGTCCGAGATCAACGTGGTGCCCTACATCGACGTGATGCTGGTGCTGCTGGTGATCTTCATGGTCACCGCGCCCATGCTCACCCAGGGCGTCAAGGTGGAACTGCCCGAAACCCGCGGCGACGTGGTGGAAACGGAAGGCCAGGAGCCCATCGTGGTCTCGGTGGATGCCGCCGGCCGGGTCTTCCTCAATCTGGGCGAGGCCCCCGACAGGCCGCTCGACGATGCCACGCTCCTGACCCGGATCAAGGCACTGCTGCGCCATCGCCGGCAGGCTACCGTCTACGTCAAGGGCGACCGCCACGTGCCCTACGGGGACGTGGTCAAGGTGATGGCCCTGCTCAAGCAGGGCGGGGTGGAGAAGGTCGGGCTGGTGACCCGCCTGCCGGACGAGGCGTGAGGCCGAAAGCCGTGCGCAGCCAAACGCCGCCAGGCGGAACGCCCTCGAAAAGGCCCTGAATCCCCATGTGGCAGGCCATCCGGCAACACCCCTGGGCCGCCGTGCTGGCGGTGCTCGCGCATCTGGCGATCCTCGCCATCCTGGTGGTCAGTTTCACCCGGCCCGCCCTGGAACCGGCCGGGCAGACTGCCAAGGCGCCGCCCGAGGCGGTCAGCGTCACCGCCATCGACGAGCGCCAGGTAGAGCGCGAACTGGAAAAGATCAGGGCTGCCGAGCGGCGCAAGCAGGAAGCCGCCCGCCGCGCCGCCGAGGCCCGCAAGCGCGAGGAGCGGCGCCTGGCCGAACTGAAGCGCCAGCGCCGGCTGGAGGAAAAACGCCGCCAGGAAGCCGAGCGCAAGCGCAAGGCGAAGGAAGCGGCCGAGAAGAAGCGTCTGGCGGAACTTGCCCGCCAGCGCCGGCTCGAAGAACGGAAGCGCAAGGAAGCCGAACGCCAGCGCCGCGAAGAGGAAAAGCGCCTGGCCGAACTCAAGCGTCAGGCGGAGGAAAAGGCCCGCCAGGCCGAAATCGCCCGCCAGGAAGCGGAACTGCAGCGCCGGCTCGAAGCCCAGCGCCAGGCCGCCGCCCGCCAGGCGGCCCGCCAGAAGGAAATCGACCGCTACCGCGCCGCGATCCGCCAGGCGGTCACCAACCGCTGGCACATTCCCGCCGGGGCCACGGCGGATCTGCGCACCGAAATCCGGGTGCGCCTGCTGCCCAGCGGCGAGGTGCTGGACGTGCAGATCCTGCGCGCCAGCGGCGACCCGGCCTTCGACAAATCGGTGGAAGCCGCCGTCTACCGGGCCTCGCCCCTCCCGGTGCCTTCCCCCGACTCGGGCCTGTTCGACGAATTCCGCGAAGTGATCTTCGCCTTCACGCCTCTGAACATGCGGTAGCGGGTAGCAGGGAACAACGTGGAATCCACGACCCTGACCAAATGGCACAACCCGTAGGAGCGGCGCAAGCCGCGAAAACGCGGTCGCAGACAGCACAACCCGCAGGAGCGGCGCCCTCGCCGCGACAGGCGGTAGCGGGGGCCGGGTGGCGGGTCGCGGGGAACACCGTGGAATCCACGACCCTGACCAAACGGCACAAACCCGTAGGAGCGGCGCAAGCCGCGAAAACGCGGTCGCAGACAGCACAAACCCGCAGGAGCCGTGCAAGCCGCGACAGGAACAGGACCGACGACTGCATGGATGCAACCGGCAGAGCGACGCAGGAAGCCAAAGCCGAGTGACGAGAAGAATCGAAGCCGGAGCGACAGGGCTTTCCCCTGGCCCTCGTCCCCGCATTTAATCCGAATGATGGCACGCCCAAAACCGAACACGAGGTGGAAAGACGCAACATGAAACGCCGATTCCTGATCCCCCTGCTGGCCCTCGGCCTGCTGCTCGCCGGCCCGGCGCGGGCGGTGTTGACCATCGAGATCACCCAGGGTGTCGAAGGGGCCTCGCCCATCGCCATCGTGCCCTTCGGTTGGCAGGGGCAGGGCGCGCCGCCGGAAGCCATGCACGAAATCGTCGCCGCCGATCTGCAGCGCAGCGGCTTCTTCGCGCCCCTGCCCGAAGCGGATCTGATCGCCCGGCCGGTGGATCCCCGTCAGGTGAACTTCGCCAACTGGCGGGCCCTGAACGTGGATCACCTGCTGGTGGGGCGCATGGCGGCCCTGCCCGACGGCACCTTCCAGGTGCAGTTCCAGCTGCTCGACGTGCTCAAGGGCACGCAACTGGCCGGCTACAGCATCCGCAGCCGCCTGCCCGATCTGCGCCGCACCGCCCACCAGATCAGCGACATCGTCTACAAGGCCATCACCGGCCGCCCCGGGGCCTTCGATACCCGCATCGCCTACGTGACGGTCACCGGCGATCGCAAGCAGCAGAAGACCTACCGCCTGGCCGTGGCCGACGCCGACGGGCACAACGAGCGCATCGTCTACGAATCGTCCCAGCCGCTGATGTCGCCCGACTGGGCGCCGGACGGCAAGCGGCTTGCCTACGTCTCGTTCCGCAACGGCCGCTCCGAGATCTACATCCAGAACCTGCTCACCGGCCAGGCGGAGCGGGTCGCCGGCTTTCCCGGCCTCAACAGCGCCCCGGCCTTCGCCCCGGACGGCCAGCGCCTGGCCCTGACCCTGTCGAAGGACGGCAATCCCGAAATCTACGTGATGGAGCTGCAGACCCGGCGCCTGATCCGAATCACCCGCAACTTCGCCATCGACACCGAGCCGGCCTGGACGCCCGACGGCAAGGCCCTGGTCTTCACCTCCGACCGGGGCGGCTCGCCCCAGCTCTACCAGGTGGCGGTGGGCCGCCGCGGGCCTGCCGGCCGGCCGCAGCGTCTCACCTTCGACGGCAACTACAACGCCCGGGCCGCCGTCTCGCCCGACGGCCGCCACATCGCCATGGTCCACCGCGAGGAGGGCCGCTTCCGCATCGCCGTGCTGGATCGCAAGACCGGGCGGCTGCGGATCCTCACCGACAATCGCCTCGACGAATCGCCCAGCTTCGCCCCCAATGGTAGTATGATCATCTACGCAACCGAGGACAATTACCGGGGCGTGCTGGCTGCCGTGTCGGTCGATGGCCGGGCCCGGCAGCGGTTCCGCCTGCAGACGGGCGACGTCCGCGAACCGTGCTGGTCACCGTACAAGCGCTGATTCGAATCCATCGCACGCAATGCCAAGGAGCCACTTCATGGGAACCCTCACGCGCATTATCCTCGTCGCCGGCCTGCTGGCGCTGGCCGGCGGTTGCAAGTTCGCCCCGGTGAAGAAGTCCGGCAAGGACATCGAGCCGCCTCCGCCGGTAGCCGAGCAGCCGGCCCCCGAAGCGCCGCAGGAAAAACGCTACGTGATCGGTGAAGAAGCCTCGCTGGACGTCAGCGCGCTCGCCGATCCGGCCAGCCCGCTGGCCAAACGGGTCATCTATTTCGAACTCGACAGCAGCCAGGTGGACGAGGAGGGCCGCGACATCATCGGCCGCCATGCCCGATTCCTGGCCGCCCATCCCGAGCTGTCCATCGTGCTCGAAGGCCATGCCGACGAGCGGGGCACGCGGGAATACAACCTCGCCCTCGGCGAGCGCCGGGCCAAGGCGGTCCGGCAGTTGATGGTGCTGCAGGGCGTCGATCCGAAGCAGATCCAGGTGATCAGTTTCGGCGAGGAACGCCCGGTGGCGCTGGACCACAACGAAGCGGCCTGGCGGCTCAACCGCCGGGTCGAGATTCTCTATTCGGGGTACTGATCCATGCCGGGAACCGTCATCCGCGCGCTGCCGCTGCTGCTCGCCTGTGCACCGCTGACCGGGTTGGCCGCCGAGGCGGCCGGCACTGCCACCTCGCTCGAGGCGCGGGTCGCCCGTCTCGAACGCCAGCTCGACAACCGCGGGCTGGTGGACATCCTGCTCAAGCTGGAGACGCTGCAGAACACCGTGCAGCAACTGCGTGGCGAGAACGAGGTGCTGGCCCACAAGCTGGAAGAGATGAAGAAACGCCAGCGGGATCTGTACCTCGATCTGGACCGCCGCCTGGTGCAGCTCGAGCGCCGCGGCGTGGCCGCCGCGCCGGCGGCCGGCAGCGAAACCCCGGCGGCCACCCCCGCCGAGCCGGTGGTGGACGAAACGCCGGCCGCCGTGGCCCCCCCGGCCGTGGTCAGCGGAGGCAAGCCCACCACCGCCACCCGCCGCACCCCGGCGCCCGCGCCTCGGGGCCCGGTGGTGGCGGCGGCCAGCGAAACCGAACAGCAGGCCTACCAGCAGGCCTTCAACCTCCTGCGCGAACTCAAGTACGACAAGGCCAGCGAAGCCTTCCGCCGGTTCCTGAAGACCTATCCGGACGGCCGCTACGCCCACATCGCCCAGTACTGGCTGGCCGAGACCGGCTATGCCCAGCGCAAGTTCAGGCAGGCCATCGCCGACTATCAGGCGCTCATCGACAAGTACCCCGACAGCCCCAAGCTGGCCGAAGCCCTGCTCAAGATCGGTTACAGCCAGTACGAGCTGAAGAACTACGCGGCGGCCCGCGAAGCCCTGGAGCGCCTGATCGCCAACTACCCCGGCACCACCGAAGCCGGCCAGGCCCGCAACCTGCTGCGCAAGATCCGGCTCAAGAGCGGCAAGTAGGATTCGTCGCATGATCGGGTCCGATCCTCTGCGCAGGCTGTAGGCCGGCTCAAGTGCAGCGGAGCCGGCAAAAGGCATATCATCCCGATATGGCGGCTCCGCTGCGCTTGAGCCACCCTACGTCCCTGCGGCCGTAGGTCACGAAACGACCTGCCTGCCTTGAGGGTTTCGTGCGTGTCTCAGAGTGTCGGGGGATTCGCAACGGTTATCCAAGGAGCATGACGTGAGCGGATCCGATCGTCTGCGGATCAGCGAGATTTTCCTCTCCCTGCAGGGCGAGAGCCGCAGCGTCGGCTGGCCCACGGTGTTCGTGCGCCTCACCGGCTGCCCCCTGCGCTGCGGCTACTGTGACACCGCCTACGCCTTCCAGGGCGGCGAATGGCAGACCATCCCGGCGATCCTGGATCGTGTGGCCGACTACGGGGTGCGCCACGTCACCGTCACCGGCGGCGAACCGCTGGCCCAGAAAGCCGTCCTGGTGCTGCTCAACGGCCTCAACGAGGCCGGCTACGAAGTCTCCCTGGAAACCTCCGGCGCCCTGGACATCGCCCCGGTGGATCCCCGCACCGTCATCGTCATGGACATCAAGACCCCCGGCTCCGGCGAGGTCGAACGTTTCTGCGCCGACAACCTCGAACATCTCAAGCCCCTGGACCAGGTCAAGTTCGTGCTCACCGATCGCGCCGACTACGACTGGGCCGTGGCCCGGCTCGACGAATACCGCCTCCCCGAACGCTGCGAAGTCCTCTTCTCCCCGGCCTTCGGCCAGCTCCAAGCCCGCGACCTCGCCGACTGGATCGTCCACGACCGCCTGCCGGTCCGCTTCCAGATCCAGCTCCACAAACTCCTCTGGGGCGACGAACCGGGGCGCTAGTCTCGATTTACGTTGGTGGAAAAAACGCGGAGGCCGCAGAGGCGCAGAGGACGCAGAGATACGTTGTTTGTTGTATTGTTGTCATTCCGAATGTGACGAAAAAATGATTTTCGGCTTTACCTTATTTCACCTCTCGGCGAACTCTGCGCCTCTGCGGCCTCTGCGTTTTTTGCAGTATGCCAGGAAAGATCTCCATGACTGACGAGTCAAGACAACCCAAGGCCGTCGTCCTCGTTTCCGGCGGGCTCGATTCGGCCACGGTGCTGGCCATTGCGAAGGAGCGGGGGTATGCCTGTCATGCCCTCAGTTTCGATTACGGCCAGCGCCACCGCTGCGAGCTGGAGGCGGCGCGGCAGGTGGCGCGGGCGGCCGGGGTGGTGGCGCACAAGCGGATCACCCTGAATCTGGACGAGATCGGCGGTTCGGCCCTCACCGATCCGGCCATTGCCGTGCCCGAGCAGCCGGGGGAGGGGATTCCGGTCACCTACGTGCCGGCCCGCAACACGGTATTCCTGTCCCTGGGCCTGGGCTGGGCCGAGGTGCTGGATGCCGAGGTCATCTTCGTCGGCGTCAACGCGGTCGACTATTCCGGCTATCCCGACTGCCGCCCGGCCTTCATCGAGGCCTTCAACCGCCTCTCGGCGGTGGCCACCAAACGGGGCGTGGAGGGCCGCCCGATCCGCATCGAGGCCCCACTCATCCACATGGGCAAGGCCGAGATCATCCGCGAAGGCAGCCGCCTCGGCGTGGACTACGCGCTCACCGTCTCCTGCTACAACCCCGACGCGGAATGCCGGGCCTGCGGCCGCTGCGACGCCTGCCGCCTGCGCGCCGCCGGCTTCGCCGAAGCCGGCGTGTCCGATCCCACCCTTTATCAATGACGGCGGCGGTGGTCGGGAAAACACCTGTAGGAGCGGCGCAAGCCGCGATGAACAGGGCCGAGGGACGAGTGGCGAGGGCCGAGGTTGTCGAAGCCAACCAACCAGTTTTTCCTCGGCCCTCGTCCCTCGCCACTCGTCCCTGCAGGGTTCGCGGCTCGCGCCGCTCCTACAGTGCCGATTCAGCCAAAAACATTGCAAATCGCAATATCCACCACCCCTGAATCCCCTCCAGCTTGGCGCCCGGGCGGCTAACCCCCTAGAATTCCCGACTTCCGCCGTCGGTGGCTTGCCACGAGACCGGACGGCGCGGTTCGCATTTCCCTTTTTCCGCATCACACTGGGGTGAGGTTGTCATGTCCGAGACTTTCCTTTCTGCCCACATGGAGGTCCTGCTGGCGGTCTTCGCCATCGCCTTCGTCATGGGCGCCATCGTCAACAAGACCAATTTCTGCACCATGGGCGCCGTGTCCGACTGGGTCAACATGGGCGACACCGGCCGCTTCCGGGCCTGGATCCTGGCCATGGCCACGGCCATTCTCGGCGTGACCCTGCTCGAGGCGGGTGACGTTCTCAGCGTCGAGAAGACCCTGCCGCCCTACCGGGGCAGCAACTTCGCCTGGCTGGAGTACGTGTTCGGCGGCATCCTCTTCGGCATCGGCATGACCCTCGGCTCCGGCTGCGGCAACAAGACCCTGGTGCGGATCGGCGGCGGCAACCTCAAGTCCATCGTGGTCTTCGCCATCATCGCCGTGTTCGCCTATTTCATGATCAACCCCTTCCCCGGCACCGACGCCACCATCTACTCCCTGCTGTTCTATCCCTGGACCAACCCGACCACCGTGTCCATGGCCGGTCCCCAGGATCTGGGCAGCGTGGTCTCCCGCCTCGCCGGCGGCGAAGTGGACATGCTGCGGCTGGTGTTCGGCCTGCTGCTGGCCGCCGGACTGCTGTTCTTCGTCTTCCGCTCGCGGGATTTCCGGGGCAACTTCGACAATGTGCTTGGCGGTCTGACCGTGGGCCTGGCCGTGCTCGCGGCCTGGTATGCCACCGGCAGCCTGGTGCAGATCGACGCCGACGGCGATCTGCTGAGCTGGGCCGACTACGCCAGCGCCGAGAACTGGGACATGCTCGAGGACGATGCCGACGCCCGGCCCCGGGACGTGGGCGTGCAGTCCTTCACCTTTATCAACCCCATCGGCCAGACCCTGCGGCTCTTCCTCGAGAACTTCGACTTCTCCTTCGTGACCTTCGGCATCGCCGCGGTGCTGGGCGTGATCCTGGGCTCCTTCGCCTGGGCGCTGGTGTCGAAGAGCTTCCGCATCGAATGGTTCGTGAACGTGCGCGATTTCGTCACCCACGTCATCGGCGCGATCCTGATGGGCGTGGGCGGGGTGCTGGCCCTCGGCTGCACCATCGGCCAGGGCATCACCGGCGCCTCCACCCTGGCGCTCGGCTCCTTCCTGGCCTTTGGCGGCATCGTGCTCGGCTCGGCCCTGACCATGAAGATTCAGTACTACAAGCTGGTCTACGAAGACGAGGCCAGCTTCGGCAAGGCCCTCGTCACCGCCCTGGTGGACTTCCGTCTGCTTCCCGGCGGCCTGCGCCAGCTCGAGGCGATCTGAGTCTTTTTCGCAGTCTGCTGCAAGGGAACACGGCGGGCACGGCAACGCCCGCCGTGTTCCCTTCCACCCACCCGAAAATGTCTCCCCCGGCACTTTGCCTTTCCGGCCAAGTCGGGTAAAATGCCGGCCTTTCTCGCGGGGCGTTAGCTCAGTCGGTAGAGCAGTTGGCTTTTAACCAATTGGTCGTAGGTTCGAATCCTACACGCCCCACCAACTTTAGGGACGAGTGGCGAGGGCCGCGGGCCGAGGGAAAAGCGCCGCCACCGTTCCAGCTCTGAGTGTCCCGTTTGATCTCTCCCTGACGCTCTGCCACCATAGCCCCACGTCCTCTCGGACTGCTTCGGGGAATCGCCATGCGCATCGCTTTCATTCCGGGCCTCCTTCTGGCCGCGCTGCTTGGTGCCTGTGCCACGAGCAGGATCACCAATGTCTGGTACGACCGGGAGAACCCTCACCCGCCGGTGCGCAAGGTGCTGGTGCTGGGCGTGGCCGAGAACGAACGGGATCGACGGCTGTTCGAGGATGCCCTGGTGCGGGCGCTGGAACGGGACGGCGTGGCAGCCGCATCGGCCGCCCGGATCCTGCCGCCGAGCAGGGAGCCGACCCGCAGGATGATCGTCGATGCGGTTCGCCGGCACGGCTTCGATGCGGTTCTGATCACCCGGGTGGTGGCCGTGGACGAGCAGTCCTACTACTACCCGCCCACGAGCACCTATACCTATTCCCCGCCGCCCATGTACCGGGACATGTGGGCCTACTATCCCCGCGTGTCCGACAGCTATTCCACCACGCCCGGCTATTCGGTCAAGGTGGAAACCGTCCGGCTGGAGAGCAATCTCTACGATGCCGGCAGCAACAGGCTCATCTGGTCGGCGGCCTCGGATCTCTACGATCCCCGCGCGGAGGATCTGCGCAAGGTCTTCGACGAACTGGCCAGCCGCTTCCTCGCGAGCCTCGAACGAAGCGGCCTGGTGGCGAAGAAGAAACCGTAGGCCGGCTCTGATCCGGCCTGCGCACTGTAGGAGCGGCGCGAGCCGCGAAAACACACCTCATCGCGGCTCGCGCCGCTCCCACCAAAGGATCGTGTCAATACGATTTTGCGAATATTAATCGTCTCAAAATGGTTTTACCGCCCGCCCTACACCCGCCCCACACCGGCCCGGTTTGTGTCAGCACAATTTTGAGATATTTAATAATTGCAGGTCGCAGGGGGCGATCAGAACAGCCTTGCGTTGATCCACATGTGCACCCAGATGCTCGCCGCATAGCCCAGGGCGATCACCGGGGTCCACTTGAGGTGGCCGAAGAAGGTATAGCGGCCGCGGGCCTGGCCCATCAGGGCCACGCCGGCCGCCGAGCCGATGGACAGCAGGCTGCCGCCGACCCCGGCGGTGAGGGTCACCAGCAGCCACTGGCCGGTGGGCATGTCGGGGTTCATGGTCAGTACCGCGAACATCACCGGAATGTTGTCCACGATGGCCGACAACACGCCCACGGCCACGTTGGCGGCCGTGGCGCCCCACTGGGTATACATCACCTCCGAGGCCACGGCCAGGTAGCCCAGGAAGCCCAGTCCGCCCACGCACAGCACCACGCCGTAGAAGAACAGCAGGGTGTCCCATTCGGCCCGGGCGATCTTGTTGAACACGTCGAAGGGCACCACGTCGCCGAGCTGGTCGGCCTGCACGTGGGGATCGCGGTTGTGGGTCTTGCGCAGGTAGTAGCCGAAGAACTGCAGGTAGGCCAGGCCGGTGAGCATGCCAATCACCGGCGGCAGGTGCAGGAAGTTGTGGAAGGACACCGCGGTGACGATGGTCAGCAGGAACAGCAGGATGATCCGCTTCGCGCCGCGGCGCATGGGCACCACCTCGTCGCTGGCCGGCGGCTGTTCCGCGGGCACGGCGAAATGCATGATGGCGGCCGGTACCAGGAAGTTCACCATCGCCGGCACCAGCAGGGCGAAGAAGGTGCCGAAGTCCACGATGCCTTTCTGCCAGACCATCAGGGTGGTGATGTCGCCGAAGGGACTGAAGGCGCCCCCGGCGTTGGCGGCCACCACGATGTTGATGCAGCCGAGGGTGATGAAGCGGCGGTTGTCGCCGCCCACGGCCAGCAGCACGGCGCACATCAGCAGGGCCGTGGTCAGGTTGTCGGCCACCGGCGAGATCCAGAAGGCCAGGATGCCGGTCAGCCAGAACAGCTTGCGGAAGCCGAAGCCCTTGCGGATCAGCCAGGCCCGCAGGGCATCGAAGACCTGCCGTTCCTCCATGGCGTTGATGTAGGTCATGGCCACCAGCAGGAAGAGCATCAGCTCGCTGTATTCCAGCAGGTTGTGGCGCACGGCTTGCTCGGCCGCGTGATCCAGCCCGTGCCGGGCATAGACCACCGCGATCATCGCCCAGATGATCCCCGCGGCCAGGATCACCGGCTTGGACTTGCGCAGGTGGGTGAATTCTTCCGACATGACCAGCAGATAGGCCACCACGAAGATGGCCAGGGCCGCGTAGCCCACCGGATGGGCGGTGAGATCCAGCCGGGTCGTTGCCCCTTCGCCGGCCCAGGCGGCGGCGGGGACGAGGATGAGGAAGAGCAGGGGGAGCAGTCTTTTCACTTCGGTATTCCGCAGAGCTGGGGGCCCGGCGGCCACCGCCGGGCCGTGAACACGGGACGGGGAATCAGAAGACGAGGTTCATCATGATCATCATGACCACGATGAACAGCACGGTCATGATGCCACCGGCGCGCATGAAGTCGGGCACCCGATAGCCACCGGGCCCCATGATCAGGGCGTTCACCTGGTGGGTGGGGATGAGGAAGGAGTTGGAGGTGGCAATCGCCACGGTCAGGGCGAACACCGCCGGGTTGGCCCCGGCACCGATGGCGATGTTCACCGCCAGGGGCACCAGCAGCACCGTGGCGCCCACGTTGGACATCACCAGGGTGAAGAAGGTGGCCAGCACCGCCACCGCCGCCTGGATGACCCACACGGGCATGTCGCCCACCACCGACAGGGTCTGCTCGGCGATCCACTTGGCGGTGCCCGAGTTCTCCACCGCCATGCCCAGGGGGATCAGGCTGGCGAGCAGGAACACGGTCTTCCAGCTCACGGCCTCGTAGGCCTCCTCGATCTTGAGCACGCCGGACAGAATCATGCCGATGGCGCCGGTGAGCAGGGCCACCGAGAGGCGCAGATCGGTGAACAGCACCAGCGACAGGGCGATGCCGAAGAAGATTCCGGCCCAGCCCACCTTGTGCGGGCGCAGTTCCTCGTGGGGGTAGTCGGTGGTCACCACCACGAAGTTGCGATCCTTCTCCAGCCGCGCCAGGGCATCCCACGGGGTGTGCACGATGAGCGTGTCACCGGCCTGCAGGGGCATGTCGCGGATGCCGTCGCCCTCCCGGTAGGTCTTGCCGCCCCGGTGCAGGGCCAGCATGGAGATCCCGTAGGTCTTGCGCATCCACACGTCCCGGGCGCTCTTGCCGATCAGCTTGGAGCCGGGCGGAATCACGATCTCGGCGATCCCGGCCTTGGTGGCGGCCAGCACCTCGGTGAAGGTTTCCAGATCCGGGCGGACCTCGAGGCCGTATTTCTCGGCAAAGGCGCGGGTGGCTTCCGGCGAGCCGATCACGCCGAGCACGGTGCCGGCGTCGATGCCCACGTCCCGGGCCACGCCGCCGGGGCCGATGCGCAGATCGTCCGGTCCGCGCTGCAGGGCGATGACCCGGATCCGGCAGTCATGCTCGATCTCGTCCAGCGACATGCCCACCAGGGGGCTGTCCGAGGGGACGACCATTTCCTGCAGGGTATAGTCCAGCTGGTAGGTGTCGCGGAAATAGTCCATGGTGCTGCCGGCCTTGGCGCCGTCGATCTTGCTGGTCACCGGCAGCACGAACCGCCCGGCGAGGATGAAATAGAGAATCCCGGTGGCCACCAGCGCGAGCCCCACCGGCGTGACCGAGAACAGCGACCAGGTGTTCATGGTCTCCCGGCCCTGGGCGGCCAGGGCCTCGTTGGAGGTGAGGATCAAATCGTTGAGCAGGATCAGGGGGCTGGAGCCGACCATGGTCACGGTGCCGCCGAGAATGGCGCAGAAACCCATGGGCATCAGCAGGCGCGACATGGGCAGGCCGGAACGGGCCGAGATGCGGCTGACCACGGGCAGGAACAGGGCCGCGGCGCCCACGTTCTGCATGAAGGAAGAGATGATGGCCACGGTGCCCGAGATGATCGGGATGATCCGGGCTTCGGTCTTGCCGCCCACCTTCAGGATGAAGGCCGCCACCTTGCTCATCAGCCCCGTGCGATCCAGGCCGGCGCCGATGATCATCACGGCGATGATGGAGATCACGGCATTACTGGCGAAACCGTCGAACAGCCGATCGGTGGAGACCAGACCGGCCTCCAGGCCCATCAGCGGATAGAAGAGGGTGGTCAGCCCCAGCAGCACCATGATGGTCACGGCCGCCACGTCCACCTCCACCACTTCGAAGGCGAACAGGTAGATGGTCAGCAGCAGGATGCCCATCACCCAGGCGATCTCCAGGGTGGGCACCAGGTTGCCCAGCCACAGGGCCGCGGCCAGGAAGACCAGCGCGGCGATGCCCAGGCGCACGAGGCGGGGCGGGAGATGGGTGGTGGAGTCGGTCATGTCGGTGGCGGGCGTCTTGTCGGCGGTCGTCGGCATGTCAGGCAATACCACTGCTTGTTGTACACGAGAGGGGGGTGCACGGGGCACCCCTGCCCGCCGGTCGGAATGGGGCCGGCGGTCAAGAGGAGAATCTACAGAAAGACGGGCAGAATTGCCACTTTCAGGAAGGAAAAGCGGCCCGGCGGGAAGCCGGGCCGGGGATCGGGATCAGCGGCCGGTGGTACCGGATTCGGGCAGCGCCAGGGTCTGGCATTCCTGGAAGATGCGCTTGTCGCAGCGGGCGCAGATGTCCTTGTCCAGTTTCTGGAAAATGGCGTGAATCGCCGCCGTCTTGGACTGGAAGACGTTGTTGGGGCCGATCTCGTCCAGGGCGCCGGACTCCTCCAGGGAGTCCCACAGGCCCTGCTTGACGTTGATCAGGTACAGATCGCCGCCCCGCGCCTTGCGCTTGCGGGCTTCCTGCACCAGGGCATCGCCCCCGGCCACGTCGGCGAAGTTGATCCCCTGGCAGATGATGGCCAGATGCTTCTGATCCGGGTATTTCTCCTCGATTTCGGCGAAGGCCTCCTGGATGTGGCTCACCGAGCCGAAGAACAGCGAGCCGTCGATGCGCAGCAGGCGCAACTGCGGGCACTGGGGCAGGCCGGGATCGCTGGAGAAGGCGCGGTTGGGCAGGCGCGGATCGGGCACCCGCGAGACGATGCGCGGCCGCGAGACGCGCATCAGGTACAGCACCAGGGAGAGCAGCACGCCGGCGAAGATGGCCAGTTCCAGTTCCAGGAACAGGGCGCCGAAGAAGGTCACCGCCATCACGGCCGTCTCCTGGCGGCTGGCCTTGAGGATGTGCCGGATCTCGTGGAAGTCGATCAGGCCCCAGGCCACCATGAACAGGATCCCGGCCATGGCGGCGTTGGGCAGATAGGCGGCGAGCGGCGCCACCAGCACCACGATCAGCATCAGCAGGGCGCCGGCGAAGACCGCGGCGATGGGCGTCTTGGCGCCGGCCTGATAGTTGAGACCGGAACGGTTGAAGGAGCCGGTGGCCACGTAGCCGGAGAAGAAGCTGCCGGCGATGTTGGACAGGCCCTGGCCGATGAACTCCTGGTTGCCGTCGATGCGCTGGCCGCTGCGGGCGCCCAGGGAGCGGCCGATGGAAACCGCCTCGGTAAGCGCGAACAGGGTTACCGCCAGCACCGTGGGCGCCAGTTTCTTGATGGTGTCGAGCGAGAAATCGGGCGAGGAGAGGGGCGGCAGGGTGTCGGGCAGGGCCCCCACCACGGCGATCCGGGTGGCATCGGCGCCGAACTTCATGTTGATGAGATAGGCCACCACCGAGCCGAAGATCATGGCGAAGATCATGAACGGGATCCGGGGAATGAAGCGCTTCACGAAGATCCCCGACAGGAGCGTGGCCAGGGCCACGGCGGTCACGTACCAGTTGATGTTCGGGATTTGCTCGAAGAAGTGGATCAGCACGTCGTGCAGATGCCCGCCCCGGGGAATTTCCACGCCGAAGAAGTTCTTGAGCTGCTTGCTGGCGATGAGCAGGGCCGCGCCGGTGGTAAAGCCCACGATGACTGAATGGGAAATGAAGTTCACCAGGGCCCCCATCCGGGCGAGACCCAGGATCAGCTCCACCAGCCCCACCATGAAGGTCAGGGTCAGGGCCAGGCTCACGTAGTCCATGCTGCCCGGTTCGGCATGCTGGCTGAGCGCCGAGAAGACCACGATGGAGGCGGCGGTGGTGGGGCCGGAGACCAGGTGCCAGGAGGAGCCGAACAGGGCGGCGACGATGGCCGGCACCATGCCCGCATAGAGGCCGTATTCCGGCGGCATGCCGGCGATGGTGGCGAAGGCGACGCCCTGGGGCAGGACCACGATGGCCCCGGTCAGGCCGGCCATGAAGTCGTCTTTCAGGGTGCGTCGGTTGACTTTCGGCAGCCAGGCGCGAAAAGGGGTGAAACGAGCCAGCAGCTCGGCGCGGTTTATCGCCATGTTCGAAACTCCCTGAGCAGTGTGTCTTGTTGTTCGTCCTGGCCGAACGGGACCGCGACGCGCCGGCGAAACGCCTGACCGGGGATCGAAAAATGCCCGGACAGGCATCGCGCCAGCGGGGGCGGCAAAGCCGATGCAGCCAAAAATGGCCAGGAATCAAAGGGTTACTGCAAGATGCGGGCCGGTAGGTCCATGGCCCATGCGGCACGCCTGCGGGGACGAGGGAAGGTCCGGGACTCGCGATGGCATGGGCCGGCCATCAGCAGGGCGCGAATTGTAGCACAAAAAAGCCCGGCACGAGGCCGGGCTTCGGGAGGGACAGGATGATGCGGAGCTTACTGGCGTACGGCCGGACCGTTGAGCTTGATGCCGTTGCTCATGTAGGTGTGGAAGTACTCCAGATCCCGGTAGGTCTCGCTCTGGGCCTTGAAGGGCTTGGCGCGAACCTGCTTGTTGCAGCCGCCGTAACGGCGATGCATGGTGCCGAAGCCGTCCAGCGGACCGGACTTGCCCTTCTTGGCGGCGGTCTTCTTGGCCCACTTGCGGCGCCAGACCGGGAAGTGGGTGGTCTGACCGAGCGCCGGGCTCAGCAGGTTGCCGCGGATCATCATGCCGGCGTTGTACACGTGGCAGTCGGCGCAGGCCATGTTGAGCTGACCCCGCTTGGCATAGAAGAACACCTTGCCCTTGTTGTAGGCCGCCATGGAGGCCTTGGAAGGATCGATGGTCACGCTGGTGGGCTTGCCGCGGGAGGTGTAGGCCATGTAGGCGGAGATGGCCGCCAGCTTGCCCTTCTTCCAGCCGATCTTGGCCTTTTTGGTGTCTACCCCCTTCTTCTTCAGGCAGGCCATGATGTCCTGCTCGAGGGTGCGCACCTGCTGGGTCTTCTTGTCCCAGTAGGGGTAGTACTGCTTGATGCCGATGCCGCCGTTCTTGAAGCAGCTGCCGAGATCGTACTTGTTGAACAGCTTCTTGCCGAGTTCCACGCCATCCTCATAGGGCGGAAACTCTTCCATGGCCTCCCACTCGAAGCGGCGGGTGGCGTCCAGGGCGTAGATGCCGTTGGCGTAGTCCTGAAGCTTCACGCCCGGAAACTTCTTGAAGAAGTAGGCCCGGAACTGCTTCAGATCCTCACTGGGAGAAGCCTGTGCGCTCGTCATGGCGGCCCCGCCCAGCATCGTCAGTGCAGACACTGCAATGAGAAACTTTTTCATTTTTATAACTCCTGTCATCCGAATCGAAAGACCTGGTTACTTGATTTTGGCTTCGGCGCTGTCCTTGTCGCCGGTGTTGTCGACCCAGCTGATGGAGACGGTGTCGCCGGGCTTGCCGCCGGTGAAGGCGAAGGACAGGTAGGGGTTCTTGGAGACGGCGGGGCCCCAGTCGGCGGTGAGCACGGTGTTGCCGTTGTGCTTGGCGACGACTTCCTGGATGAAGTGGGCGGGGATGACCTTGCCGGTCTTCTTGTCCTTGCGCAGGCCGGTCTCCATGGGGTGCTTGATGAGGCACTTGACGGTGACCGTGTCCCCCTTGGCGCGGGCGCGGAGCTTGATGGTTTTGCTAGCCATTGTGTTGAATCCTCTTCGTTAAAGCGTGGCCTCAGCCACCGCAACCACCGATGGTGACCTTGACGTTCTTGCGGGCGGAATAGACCTTGCCGCCGGCCTTGACCACGGCGATGACGTCGGAGGTCTTGCCCATCTTGATGCGGGTGGAGACCTGGGGCAGGGCGCCGTTGCCGAGGGTGAAGCTGGAGGTCAGGGGGTTGGCGTTCTTGGCGGCGAGGATGGCGATGGACTCAACGCCGTCGAGGCTGGCCTTGACGGAGACGGGGACCACGGCGCCGTTCTCGGCGATGTCGGGGGCCTTGATGGCGATCTTGTCGCTGGGGGTGTTGTCGGCGGCGCCGAACAGCTTGGCCAGGGCGTCATCGATCTTCTTGGCCTCGAAGGCGCTCTTGGGCCAGGCGGCGAGTACGGCGCGCGGAGTCAGCAGGCCGGCGCCCACGGCCACGGCCACGGCGGTGCCGGCCAGCGAGCCTTTCAGGAAAGTTCTGCGTTGCATGGAATCGTTCCTCCAGAAAATCCGGGATGTTCGTTACGGGTTCAGAGCGACCAGACCCATTCGGTCACGGCATCGATCTCCTTCTCGGAAAGGATCTCGTGCTTGCCGAAGGGCGGCATGATGGTGTTGGGGTTGTTCTTGGTCGGATCCCAGATCTGGGCACGGAGCTTGGCCTTGTCGGGGAAGCGCGCCTTCATGGCTACCAGCGGCGGGGCGATGTTGCCGGCCAGGTGGGCGCCCTTGTAGTCATGACAGGCGAAGCAGTTGCCCTTCTTGCGGTTCTCGGCAATTTTCTTGCCTTCCGCGGCCAGGGCTTCATCGGCAGAGGCGACGCCGGGGACCACGGCCAGCGCGCCGAGCAGCAAGGCAACGGAACTGGCAGCAGTTATCAGTTTGGCGGATTTCCGCATGATCTCCTCCTCGAATGAAAGAAGTTGAGAGAAATGACAAGGGTCACGGGGACCCGGATATTATTCTGTTTTTGGGTTGAAACCGAACCACGCGGTTCGGCCGCCCTTGGGAACCTAAGCATACAGAATATGCGGCATATAGCAAGCCCCGGTCCCGCAATTTAGTGATTCAGCAGATGCTGAAATGAAAGCGGCAATCACGGCCGGCAAAAGCCGCTTCCGTAACGCGGCATCCCCCGCCGCGTCCCGGTAGGTCGGGCTTCAGCCCGACTTCGCAGCCGCTCGATGTCGGTAGTCCGTAGGGCGATGAGATGGTCTCCTCCCCCCCTTAAAAACGGCGTCACGATGCGCCAAGATGGAAGCACTTCACCATCCATCGAAGAAGGAGGAGGAGACCATGAGCAAGATTACGACGGTTGGACTGGATTTGGCAAAGCACGTGTTTCACGTGGTGTGCTGCGACGAGCGGGGCAAGGTGGTGCGCAAGCGGATGCTGAGGCGAGGGCAGGTGCTGGCGTATTTTGCGAACCTGGAGCCGGTCCTGGTGGGGATGGAAGCCTGCGCGAGCGCCCACTACTGGGCGCGGGAGCTGCAGGCACTGGGCCACGAGGTGAAGCTGATTCCGCCGCAGTACGTGAAGCCGTTTGTGCGGGGGAACAAGCACGATTACAACGACGCGCTGGCGATAGCCGAAGCGGTGGTGCGGCCGGAAATGCGGTTTGTGTCGGTGAAGACACCGGAGCAGCAGGACATCCAGGCGCTGCACCGTCTGCGCGAGCGCTGTCTTGCGGACCGCACGGCGCTGGTCAACCAGATACGGGGTCTGCTGGGGGAATACGGGATTGTTCTGCCCAAGGGGGTGAATACGCTGCGGCGTCGCCTGCCGGAGGTGCTGTCGGAGGCGGAGAATGGCCTGAGCGAGTGGTTTCGGCAGCTGTTGTGGGAGAGTTACCGGCGGTTTCAGGAGCTGGACGCGCACATTGCGTTTTACACCCGGGAACTGGAAGGCTACAGCCGCCGGAACGAGGCGGTGAAGCGGCTGCGGGCGATCCCGGGTTACGGGCCGGTGGTGGCGCCGGTTTTCTACAGCCAGATCGGCGACGGCCGGGCCTGGCGGCGGGGACGGGATGTGTCCGCATCCCTGGGTCTGGTGCCCCGCCAACACAGTAGCGGAGGGAAGGAACGGCTGCAGGGGATCAGCAAGCGGGGAGACGGCTATCTGCGCAGTCTGCTGGTGCATGGAGCGCGGTCGGTGGTGAAGGCGGCGGCGGGGAAGGATGACCGGCTCAGCCGCTGGATCAACCGGATCCGGGCGGAGCGCGGCTACAACAAGGCGGTGGTGGCGCTGGCCAACAAGATGGCCCGGATGGGGTGGGCGGTATTGAGGAACAAGACGGAATACCGGGCGGATTACCGCCCGGTCTGAAGGCGGGCAGGGCCCGCGAGGAACGATTTGGAGAGTTAGCCTGCCGACGATTGCGAAGACGCTGTGGCGAGCGATGACAAACAGGTCAGACCGGCGTATCGAAAACCTGCTTGAGCCGTAGGCTGGGACAAGCCGCTAGGGCGATTAGGACGATACGCGCAGATCTCATCGAGGCCAGAGGCGCAAAAAGCCTCACAAACAGGCCGGATATACGAGCGCAATCCTGTCCCTGTCGAAGTTTGGTACAACGTCTTGCAAAACGGGAGGAGACCATATACGGCTCAAGCGTAGCGGAGCCGCCATCTCGGGATGACACGATTTTTGCCGGCTCCGCTGCGCTTGAGCCGGCCTACTTGCGCTCCACACCGGTACCGTTTGTGTCAGCACAATTTCGAGACGTTTTATACGCAAGCCTCTACTCCATCGTCGTCAACATCGCCAGCTCCTGCTGGAACTGCCTGATGCGGGCTTCGATCCGGGACGTATTGTAGAAATCGAGCTGCGCCTTGCGCTCGAGAGCCAGGTTCAGCTGCCGGATGGCCTGATGGGTCTGCCCGATTCGGTAATAGTATTCCCCCATCGCCATGTGGCTCAGGGCCTGATGCCCGAGTTCGGATTCCGCCTTCGCCAGCAGTTCATAGATGTGCGGGATGCTGCTCTCGTCGCCCCCCCGTTTCTGCCAGGCCAGGATCAGCTCGCGCGCCCTGGCGGGTTTTTTCGCCTCGAGCAGCGCCTGGGCATAGGCGAAGGTCAGCGGGCCGTTGCCGGGATAGTTCTCGAGCGTGGCGGCGAAGCGCCGGAGGGCTTCCGTATGGTTGCCGGCAAGGGATTCGAGGCGGGCCCGTTCCAGCAGGTAGGCGATGCGGCCGTCGTCGTCGTTCAGGAGCTGGTCGAGAATGCGGCGGGCCTCGTCGTAGCGTCGGGTGGCCATCAGCGCCAGGGCCAGGCCGTAGCGGGTGGCGGCCTTGTCGATGTAGCGGCCGTTTTTCAGATCGCTCCGAAGCTGTCGCAGGGTCGCTTCCGGATCATGGCTGGTGAGCACCTGCAGCCGCATGCGCATCAGGTAGTAGTTGCGCGAGCTGTGCCAGGCGCGCTGGGGGTACCGGGCCGCCCGGTTCAGGGCGTCGGCGATGCGGTTTTCGGTGACCGGGTGGGTGCGCAGGAATTCGGGGGCCGAGCTGCCGTACAGGCGGCTTTCCCGCTCCAGCTTGTGGAAGAAATCGGCCATGCTGGCCGGGTTGAAGCCGCTGTCGGCCAGCAGGGCAATGCCGATGTAGTCGGCCTCCTTTTCGTTCGCCCGGGTGAAGTCGAGCTGGCGCTGGATGTTGCCGGCGGCCAGGGAGGTGAGGGCGGCCTGGCCCAGTTCGCTGCCCTGGGAGCCGAGGATGATGGCCGCGATGATGGCCGCCATCACCGGAATGTTGCTGGCGCTTTGCGCCAGTTCGTAGGCCCGCGCATGGTGGCGCTGGGTCACGTGGGCGATTTCGTGGGCCATCACCGAGGCCAGTTCGTTTTCCGATTCGCTGGCCAGAAACAGGCCGTAGTTCACGCCGATGAAGCCCCCGGGCAGGGCGAAGGCGTTGATGCCACCGTCGTTGACGATGAAGAAGCGGAAGTCCTTCTGGGCGCTGTCGCTGTGGGAAACCAGCCGGTAGCCGAGATAGTTGAGGTAGTCGGTCACCAGCGGATCGTCGAGGATGCCGCCCGCCCGGCGGATGTTGCGCACCACGGCCTCGCCCGTGTGGCGCTCCTGCGCCGGGCTCACCAGGGCGGCGCCGCTGGCGCCGATCTCCGGCAGGGCAATCTCCTCGGCCGCCAGCGGCAGGGGGGCCAGGGCACAAAGGAGCAGCAGGACAAGGTGGCTCAGGGCTGGCATGGAAAATCCGGCTTGCGGGGCATCAATCGTCTCATCATTGTCCTGACCGAGATTTGCGGGTCTCGTCCCGTAGGAGCGGTGCAAGCCGCGAAAGGAGGCTATCGCGGCTTGCGCCGCTCCTACAGTAATCATTCACGTCAAAACGTTTTGAGACATTTTAGTTAAAGGTACACTCACCGCTTCAGACCGCCGGGGCCCTGAGGGGTTCCGGCAACCATACCATATATATGAACAGGGCCTCGGTCGCTGTCTTTTCTGTCAGCGACGGATGGAGGAGGGGTGTCATCGCATGAACATATACGGATATAATAATGCTCGGGCGCCTCGCCAGCCGCTGGCCCAGGGCGGGGCGCCTTGGCCGCTTCATTTTCAGGGACGCCCATGGTCGCGCATACGGAAATCGAAATCGCCGAACTGCATCAACTGCTGGAAAACCCGGACTGTTCGGCCCTGCTGGTGGATGTGCGTACCGCCGAGGAATTCCGGCAGGGCCACCTGCCGAAGGCCTTCAACCTCCCTCTGGAACAGCTTCCCCGGCATCTCGCAACCCTGCCCCGCGAGCGCGCGCTGGTGCTCTACTCCAATGCCGGGCAGCGCTCCGCCGAGGCCTGCGCCCTCCTGCATGCCGCCGGATTCCGTGACCTCTGCCACCTGCGTGGCGGCTTCGAAGCCTGGCGTGTGAGCGGGCTCAAGGTGGCCTGAGGCCCTTTCGCGCCCGCCCCCTATCCCGCGAAGGGATTTAAGTCACTGAAAAGCCGCTGTTTCCCCGCTACGGTTGTCAAACCTGTCAAGTTATCATATAAGTGTTGGATTGTTTGCTAATATTTGGCAAATGATGCCCATTTCCGACACAACCCATAACACTCAATTTGAAGGAGAGTATTCATGGCTGACTTTGATGAAGAACTGGATGCATCCGGACTGAACTGCCCGCTGCCCATCCTGCGCGCCAAGAAGGCGCTGGCCGGCATGTCGTCCGGTCAGGTGCTGCACATCATCGCCACCGATCCGGGTTCCGTGAAGGACTTCGAAGCCTTCGCCAAGCAGACCGGCAACGAGCTGCTGGAATCCAAGGAAGCCGGCGGCAAGTTCGAGTTCCTTATCAAGAAGGCTTGATCGTCCCACGGATAATAATAACGACCAACCCTAACCTGCTCACCGGCCCTCCGGGCCGGTGGCAGTCGTCGAGGTGATTACCATGTCAGATGAAAAGAAGCTTGCCATCATTGCCACCAAGGGAACCCTGGACTGGGGCTACCCCCCGTTCATTCTCGCTTCCACCGCAGCCGCGCTCGGCTACGAAGTGGAAATCTTCTTCACCTTCTATGGCCTCCAGCTCCTGAAGAAGAAGATCGACGTCAAGGTCAGCCCGCTCGGCAACCCCGGCATGCCCATGCCCATGGGCATGGACAAGTGGTTCCCCACCCTGTTCACCGCCCTGCCGGGCATGGAAGCCATGATGACCTCCATGATGAAGGCCAAGATGAAATCCAAGGGCGTGGCTAGCCTGGAAGATTTGCGCGAACTGTGCCAGGAAGCCGAAGTGAAAATGGTCGCCTGCCAGATGACCGTGGACCTGTTCGACATGAACCCGTCCGACTTCATCGACGGCATCGAGTTCGGCGGCGCCGCCACCTTTTTCGAATTCGCCGGCGACGCGGACATCACCCTGTTCGTCTGAGCCCGCAACGCAGCACGCCAAAGGCCCCGGCGGCGCAAGCCCCGGGGCCTTTTTTGTGCACAATCCTCTCCCGCCCATGTAGGTCGGCCTTCAGGCCGACTGCACCATTCCTTCAGGCCGAAAGCGCAATCCTCCCCCTCACCATGCTCGGAACTCGCTGATATCGCCACGCCGCAAGCTCAGCCAATCCCGAAAGGGACATAAATCACAGAACCCCTTCCCCGGAATATGACATGTTTGACCTGCGCCCGGGATGGGATGCGCAAACGTATCCGCAAGCAGGGCTTACGAATATCAGTACATTCTGATATTGAGCTCTTGAGACAAAACGGCTTGACAGCATGCAAGCCCTGTTGAATGATACGTTGCGTGTTGCAACAAGGTTTGTTGCACAATAACAACGATAATCGGTGCAGTGACCACTGCATCTGTCGTAACAAGCAATAACCAACGAGTAACGGGAGATCAGAACATGAATCGATTCAGCAAGCGTCTCGCCGCCAGTGCCGTTGCCGCAGCCCTCGCCATGCCCATGGCTGCCAACGCCACCAACGGCACCAACCTCATCGGTGTGACGGCCGCTTCCCGCGCCATGGGTGGCACCGACATCGGCATCAGCCGCGGCGCCGGCTCTGCCCTGGGTAATCCGTCCCTGATCACCGGCGTGGAAGCCACCGAGATTACCTTCGGCGGCACGCTGTTCATGCCCAATGTCAAGACTGATGGTGGTAATCCATCAGCAGGCTATCTGACGAGCGATGCCGATCAGTTCGTGGTCCCTGCCGTGGGCTTTGCCACCAAGGCCAACGACAACTTCTACTGGGGCATCGGCATGTGGGGTGTTTCAGGCATGGGTGTCGATTACCGCAAGGATGATAACTACATGACCACTACACCTAACGATGCCAGCAGCATGGTTACGAATCTGCAAGTGATGCAAATGGCGGTTCCTCTGGCCTACAAGACCGGTGGACTTAGCCTTGGTATTACTCCGCTTCTTGAGTATGCAGCATTGGATGCAAGTGTATTTTACGGTTCTGGATCCGTTGATGGTGCAGGTACAAGCCAAGTGCTGGAATTCGGCTTTAATCTGGGTGCAGCATATCAGACCGGGGGCTGGACTTTCGGTGCTGTTTACAAGTCCGAGATCGAACTGAATTTCCAGGATCAGCTGCAATTCTCGCGTGATTACATGATTGCGGTAGCAACCGGTACTCCGCTTACTCCTGGAAGCGCAGGTGACATGGTTTTGACTCAGCCTGCGGAAATTGGAATTGGCGCTTCTTATGTCATGGGCAAGCACACCTTCGCTCTGGACTGGAAGCAGATTCAGTACAAGGACAGCAAGGATTGGGGCACTTTTGGTTGGGATAATGTCGATGTTTTCGCGCTCGGATACCAATTTGATGGTGGCAACTGGAGCGTGCGTGCCGGCTACAATCAAGGTAGCAACCCCATATCGGATCAGTCTCCTGGACAGAATGGTGAAGGTTACATGATCAATTACTTCAACCTTGTGGGGTTCCCGGCCATAATCGAGCAGCACTTCACTGTTGGTGGCAGCTACGACATCAACAAGCAGATGACATTGGATCTGGCCCTGACCTACGCGCCGGAGGTCTCGCAGACTCTGCCGTCGAGTCCAACTGCAAATGTGACCACCAAGCACAGCCAGACCGGTCTTACCGCCAGCCTGAACTTCGCCTTTTGATATCGAAAGGCAAAGTCATCAAACAGCCTGCTGTTTGACCTCGACAGGCCGCCCGTTGGGCGGCCTGTTTTCATATGCGAATACCGAAAATATCAATCGTCTCGAAACCGGAGCCACGCTATTCGTAGGGCGGCTCAAGCGCAGCGGAGCCGCCATCATGTCGGAATGACGCAAATGTGATTGCCGGCTCCGCTGCGCTTGAGCCGGCCTACAGGCGCTTGACGACGCTGGCTGCGTCATACCCGGGTTCCGGGGATGGGTAAAAAAAGGCCCCGCAAATGCGGGGCCTCCTCGTTGAACGGTTCTGTGGCACATCTCAGAACCGGGTGCTGACGCCTACGCTCAGCAGGTTGACGCTGGATTCGTAGGTGCCGTTGTAGGCACTGGTGCCATTGGGATCATAGTTTCCAGCTGTACGTGGGTAAGGTACGGAAGAATTGATGGTGCGATTGTCGGTTGCCACATGCATGAAGGCCGCTTCCAGTGTCCAGCCGCCCATGTCATGGGTCATGCCGATGCTGAACAGCTGCCGATCCGCGTCCGGAATCCGTGCCGAGAAGTAGTCGTCCGGCTGGGCCTTTTGATCCAGCGAATAGCCGAACAGAATCCGGGTTTTCGGGTTCAGTTGGTAGATGCCGCCGAAGCGGTACGCCATGGCATTGTCCCAGTTGTTGGTGCTGGTGGTCAGCACCGTTCCTCCATTGGGCGTCGTGATGCTGAATTTGTCAAAACTGCTCCAGCCCGTGTAGTCGATATCGAATTCAAGAGCCAGTTTGTCAGTAGCCTGATAGGCAACTCCAGCCTGGAACAGATCCGGAAATTCAATGGAAGTTTTGGCCGTGGTAGCTGGCTGACTGATCGCTGTTGCATCGAAGAAGCCGTTGACCTCTACTTTGACCCGACTCCGGTAACTGGCACCGAATGACCATTTCCCGTGCTTTTTCAGATAAGCCAGGTTCCAGCCCAGGCCGGCTCCCCGGCCATCGATGTTGATTGACTGCGTGTTGAAAACCAGCTTGTTCAGGTAGTAGAGATCGAGGCCGAAGGCGATACTGCTCGTCGTATCGATTTGATAGGCCAGGTTGGGGTTGATGTTGAGCATTTCGATGGTGCTCTGTTCCGGTTCGAATGGTGCAAGGGGACCGGCAAAACCCGGGAATGTGCCCTGAGGCCAGCTCGTTTCCAGCCCGAAGGGCGAATTGATGGCCAGACCAGCGGTAACCTTGCCCTGGCTCTTCGCCATGTAATAGAAATTCGGAATCACGAAATTCTTTTTGCCATCGCTGTCCGTCTTGGTTCCACCGGCGGGATCCACGCTCAGGTCGTAGCTCAGATAGGTCAGGCCGGCCACCAGGCCATCCTTGTCATGAAACGCCATGCCGGCGGGGTTGTAGGCCAGGGCGCCGAGTTCGTCGGTGTTGGCCACCAGTGCGTTGGCGGTAGCTGTGCCCACCGTGGAAATTTCCGGAATCCGGAAGCCGGCGGCCTGCGTCTGAAGGGGCAGGCTGATGGCGGCAACCAGCCCGGCGAGCAGGCTTGGCTTGAAAGGTACTTTTGTCACTTTTTTTCTCCCCGGTTCTTGTTAGTTTGCAGAATGATCCGACAAACGGCGCGATGATTGCGCGGCTTGCCGGAGGCTTGCGCAGGAGTCCGGTGGTTATGGTAGTCCAATCGCCATCACCAACCAATATGAAAAGAGTATATAAGAAAATGCTTAAACATGCGTCCCGCCTTGACACTTCCGAACCGACTGCGGAATGATTGTCGTGGACTACGCGCGTTAAGGAAATGTTTGTCCAGCAGGCGTCGGCTATCGGGTCCGGCCGTTCTGCCCCAGAACCATAACGAACCACAAACGGGAGAAACCATGTTCAAGTTGAAATCCATTCTTTTTGCCGTGCTGTCCCTGTGCCTGATGGCCACGGTGCAAGCGGCGGAAACTCTCAAGCCCTTTGCCCTGGCCGATGTGGTTTCAGGCGACATGGCGTCCGTGGTGTCCGATGTCAAAGGCAAACTTTCGGCAGGCGGCTTCGAGGTGGTGGGAGACTATTCGCCCTATGCCGGGGCCACGGTCATCGGCGTGACCAGTGATGCGCTCAAGGCCACGGCCGGCAAGACCGATTTCGGCGTCTTCGGCGCGGCCATGCGCGTGTCCGTGACCAAGGGCAAGGACGGCAAGCTGCAGATCGCCTACACCAACCCGGTCTACTGGGCCAATGCCTACCGCATGAATGGTGATCTGGCCGCGGTGGCCGGCCAGCTGAAGCAGGCGCTGGGATTCAAGCAGTATTTCGGTTCCGAAAAGGGGCTCACCGCCGAGAAGCTGCGCAACTACCAGTACAAGTGGCTGATGCCGTATTTCACCGATCGTCTCGAACTGGCCAGTTATGGCAGTTACGATGAAGCCGTCAAGGCGGTCGAGGCGGCGCTGGCGGCCGGCAAGGGCGGCGTGCAGAAGGTCTGGCGGGTGGATCTGCCGGGCAAGCAGGCCAGCGTGGTGGGCGTGCACATCACCGACAAGGCCTCGGACAAGTGCGCCGGCGACAAATACATCATGGATCGCATCGACTTCCGTGATCTCAAGTCCACCGCCCACCTGCCCTACGAGATGGTCATCAAGGGCGGCGACGTCTATGCCCTGCGGGCCGAGTTCCGCATTGCCATCAGCTTCCCGGATCTGTCCATGATGGGCAGCAACAGCTTCGCCTCCATCATGTGCGCCCCGGGCGCCATCGAGGAGACCCTGACCCTGGCCGCCGGCGGAGAGAAGGAATCCGACTGATTCACTGGCGCTCTTCGTGTCAAAAACCCCCGCTTCGGCGGGGGTTTTTGATCATGATTCCTGCACCCCCTACCGCACTGCCTTGCGCCCTTCGCGTCTTTGCGCCTTTGCGCCTTTGCGCCTTTGCGTTGAAATGACGCCACTCTGCGGAAATCATGCAAAACCCGGGCAGATCGGGTAAGATTTGCCCCTTTTCGGGCTTCTCGCCGTTCTGCGTGGCGGGAATGTCAATTATCTGATCCGCAAGCGCTTTTTTCAGGGGAACCCATGTTCAGCAAGCAGATGACCATCGCCGGCTTCGACGACGAGCTGGCCGCCGCGATCCAGGGCGAGGAACGCCGCCAGGAGGAGCACATCGAGCTCATCGCCTCCGAGAACTACACCAGCCCGCGGGTGATGGAGGCACAGGGGTCGGTTCTCACCAACAAGTATGCCGAGGGCTACCCCGGCAAGCGCTACTACGGCGGCTGCGAATACGTGGACATTGCCGAGCAGCTCGCCATTGACCGGGCCAGGGAGCTGTTCGGTGCCGATTACGCCAACGTGCAGCCCCATTCCGGCTCCCAGGCCAATGCGGCGGTCTATCTGGCCCTGCTCCAGCCTGGCGACACCATCCTCGGCATGAGCCTGGCCCACGGCGGGCACCTCACCCACGGGGCGAAGGTCAACTTCTCCGGCAAGATCTTCAACGCCGTGCAGTACGGCCTGAACGAGGCCACCGGCGAGATCGACTATGAGCAGGTCGAATCCCTGGCCCGGGAACATCGGCCGAAGATGATCGTGGCCGGCTTCTCGGCCTATTCGCGGGTCGTGGACTGGCAACGTTTCCGCGCCATCGCCGACGAGGTGGGGGCCCTGCTGTTCGTGGACATGGCCCACGTGGCCGGCCTGGTGGCCGCCGGGGTCTATCCCAATCCCGTGCAGATTGCCGACGTGACCACGTCCACCACCCACAAGACCCTGCGCGGTCCGCGGGGCGGCATCATCCTGGCGAAGGCCAACGCCGAGATCGAGAAGAAACTCAATTCCACCGTCTTTCCCGGCACACAGGGCGGCCCGCTGATGCACGTGATCGCCGCCAAGGCCGTGGCCTTCAAGGAGGCGCTGCAGCCGGAGTTCAGGGCCTATCAGCAGCAGGTGGTGGCCAACGCCCGGGCCATGGCGAAGGTGTTCCTGGATCGCGGTTTCGACGTGATCTCCGGCGGCACCGACAATCACCTGTTCCTGGTCAGCTTCATCGCCCAGGGCCTGACCGGCAAGGACGTGGATGCCTGGCTGGGGGCGGCCAACATCACCGTGAACAAGAACGCCGTGCCCAACGATCCCCAGTCGCCCTTCGTCACCAGCGGTATCCGAGTCGGCACCCCCGCCGTGACCACCCGCGGGTTCGACGCGGCCGACTGCACCGCGCTGGCCGGCTGGATGTGCGACATCATCGACAGCCGTGGCGATGCGGCGGTGATCGAGGAGGTCAAGGCCAAGGTTCTGGCGATTTGCAAACAAAAACCGGTCTATGCCGAATAACCCGTAGGAGCGGCGCAAGCCGCGATGAATGTCATTCGGTCTTCAAACAGCACTCGTTTGATGGTCGCGGCTTGCGCCGCTCCTACAGGTTGGACCGGAAATGCGGACAGAAACGGAGCGGGAATGATCATGCACAGCCAAATCAATCGTACCGTTGCCGTCCCTCGTCCCTCGCACCTCGTCCCTCGTCCCTAGTTATGCATTGTCCTTTCTGCGGCGCCGAAGATACCCGGGTGATCGATTCCCGGCTCACCAGCGATGGTTCGCAGGTGCGCCGGCGGCGGGAGTGTACCCGGTGCGCCGAGCGTTTCACCACTTTCGAGACCGCCGAGCTGGTGATGCCGCGCCTCGTCAAGAGCGACGGCCGCCGCGAGCCCTTCGACGAAGCCAAGTTGCGGGCGGGCATGCTGCGCGCCCTGGAAAAGCGCCCGGTGGAGACCGAGGCCATCGAGAACGCCGTGAACCGGATCATGAAGCGCATGCGGGACACCGGCGAACGGGAGCTGCCGTCCCGCAAGCTGGGCGAATGGGTGATGGAAGAGCTGCGGGATCTGGATCAGGTGGCCTATGTCCGCTTCGCCTCGGTGTATCGCCGTTTCGAAGACGTGAGCGCCTTCCAGGAGGAGATCGAGAAACTCAGGCAGATGCCCTCGCCCGAAGAGCGCCGACTCCAGCAGTCCCTGCTGCCCGATGATGATGAAAAACCGTAGGTCGGCTCAAGCCGCACAGCGGCGGAGCCGACGGTGTCGCAGATGAGCAACTACACGGCCACCGATCACGAACACATGGCCCGCGCCCTGCGCCTGGCGGAGAAGGGGCTGTACACCACCGATCCCAATCCCCGGGTCGGTTGCGTGATCGTGCGGGACGGCGAGATCGTGGGCGAGGGCTGGCATGCGCGGGCCGGCGGTCCCCATGCCGAAGTGGTGGCCCTCGAGGCGGCCGGGGAACGGGCAAGGGGCGCCACGGTCTATGTGACGCTGGAGCCCTGCGCTCACCACGGCCGCACGCCGCCCTGTGCCGACGCCCTGGTCGCCGCCGGCGTGGGGCGGGTGATCGCGGCCATGATCGATCCCAATCCCGAGGTGGCGGGCGGCGGCCTGCAGCGCCTGAGGGAGGCCGGCATCGAGACGGCCCACGGCCTGCTCGAAGCCCAGGCCCGGGCCCTCAATCCCGGCTTCGTCAAGCGCATGGAAAGCGGCCGGCCGTGGGTGCGTTGCAAGCTGGCCATGAGCCTCGACGGCCGCACCGCCATGGCTTCCGGCGAGAGCCAGTGGATCACCGGTGACGCGGCCCGGCGCGACGTGCACCGTCTGCGGGCCCGCAGTTCGGCCATCGTCACCGGCGTGGGCACCGTGCTGGCGGACGATCCGGCGCTCACCGTCCGGCTGGAGGCGCACCCGGCGGACCGGCAGCCGCTGCGGGTGGTGGTGGACACTCATCTCAGCATGCCGCCCGGGGCGAAGCTGCTGCGCCAGCCGGGCCGCACCCTGATCATGACCTGCAGCGACGATCCGGCTGCCCGGGAAGCGCTTGAGGCCCAGGGCGCCGAGGTCTTCCGCTTGCCCTTGTGCAGCGACGTGGTGGACATGGGGGCGGTGCTCGACATTCTGGGCGAGATGGAAGTCAACGAGGTGTTGCTGGAGACGGGCGCCACCCTGAGCGGCGCCGTCCTTCAGGGGGGGCTGATCGACGAACTGATCGTCTACGTGGCGCCTGTCCTCATGGGCCACGAAGCCCGGCCCCTGTTCCGCCTGCCGGGTCTCGACAGCATGGACGACCGGATCGCGCTGGAACTGCTGGATCAGCGCATGGTGGGGCAGGACATGCGGTTGCGGTATCGGGTGAGGGGACAACAGGCCGGTAAATGACAAGAGGACACTCATGTTCACAGGCATCATCCAATCCGTCGGCGAAGTCGCCGCGCTGGAGCCGAAAGGCGGGGATCTGCGCCTGCGGATCCGTACCGGCAAGCTGGATCTGGCCGACGTACAGCTCGGGGATTCCATTGCCGTCAATGGCGTGTGCCTGACGGCGGTGGCGTTGCCCGGCGACGGGTTCTGGGCCGATGTGTCGGGCGAGACCCTGGCGCGGACCACCCTGGGCGCTCTGGGCGTGGGCAGCGCCGTCAATCTGGAGAAGGCGCTCACGCCCACCACCCGGCTCGGCGGGCATCTGGTGTCCGGGCATGTGGACGGGCTCGGCGAGGTGGTGCGGCGCGAGCCGGCCGGGCGTTCCGAGCGCTTCGTGATCCGGGCGCCGGCTCCCCTGGCGAAGTACATCGCCGAGAAGGGCTCCATCTGCGTGGACGGCACGAGTCTTACCGTCAATGCCGTGCGGGGAGCGGAGTTCGATCTGAACATCGTGCCCCACACCCTGCAGGAGACCATCATGGACGGCTACCGGCCCGGTACGCGGGTCAACCTTGAAGTGGACATCATCGCCCGCTATCTCGAGAGACTGCTGCTGGGCGACAAGGCCGCCGATCCCGACGCGGGCGGCATCAGCCTGGCGACCTTGCAGAAAGCCGGATTCATCACCTGAATGAAAGTTCCAAATACCAGACCATGGTTCATTATGCGTACTGAGCCCTCTGTCTCAGAGGGCGGTGTTGGAATCGGGCACGCTTGCCCAAGTGATTCGGTATTTGGAACATCTATTTAGCGAGAGCACATGGCACTCAACAGCATCAGAGAAATCATCGAGGACATCCGCCAGGGCAGGATGGTGATCCTCATGGACGACGAGGATCGCGAGAACGAAGGCGATCTGATCATCGCCGCCGAGCGGGTGCGCCCCGAAGACATCAATTTCATGGCCCGCTATGGCCGTGGCCTCATCTGCCTGACCCTGACCAAGGAGCGTTGTGAACGCCTGCACCTGCCCCTGATGGTGAGCGAGAACAACGAGGCCCACGCCACCAACTTCACCGTCTCCATCGAGGCGGCGGAAGGGGTGACCACGGGGATTTCCGCCGCCGACCGCGCGCGCACGGTGCAGGCGGCCGTGGCACCCGATGCCCGGGCCTCGGATCTGGTCCAGCCGGGGCACGTCTTTCCGCTGATGGCCCAGCCCGGCGGGGTGCTGACCCGGGCCGGCCATACCGAGGCGGGCTGCGATCTGGCCCGCCTGGCCGGCTTCGAGCCGGCGGCCGTGATCGTGGAGATCCTCAACGAAGACGGCACCATGGCCCGCCGCCCCGATCTGGAGAAGTTTGCCGCCGAGCACGGGATCAAGATCGGCACCATTGCCGATCTCATCGAATACCGCATGCTCAACGAAAAGACCATCGAGCGGGTGGCCAGCGCGAAGATGCCCACCGAATTCGGCGAGTTCAAGCTGCACGCCTACCGCAACGTGATCGACAGCCAGCTGCACCTGGCGCTGGTGAAGGGCGAGCTGGACCCGGAAACGCCGCCGCTGGTGCGGGTGCACGTGGAGAACGTGCTCTGCGATCTGTTCGGTAGCCGGCGCGACGACTGCGGCTGGCCGCTGCGCGATGCCATGCGGCGTATCGCCGAGGAGGGGCAGGGGGTGGTGATCATCCTGCGCCTGGCCGACGAGTCGGATGTTATCATCAACCGGATCCGGCAATACGCCGAACAGGATCAGGGCCACGATCTGCCCCGGCACGATCGCGGCAACGATCTGCGCACCTTCGGCATCGGTGCCCAGATCCTCAGTGATCTGGGGATCCGCCGCATGCGCGTGCTCAGTGCGCCGAAGAAGATGCACGGCCTGTCGGGTTTCGGCCTGGAAGTGGTCGAATACGTGCACGACTGAATCTCAGCAACAGGAATTCACCATGAACGACATCCGTACCATCGAGGGCGATCTGGTCCTCAAGGGCGCCAGGATCGGCATCGCCGTGGCCCGCTTCAACAGTTTCATCGTCGACAGCCTGCTGGACGGGGCGCTCGACACCCTGCGCCGCCATGGCGCCGACGACGGCGATCTGGAGATCGTGCGCGTGCCGGGCGCCTTCGAACTGCCGCTGGCCATCCAGAAGATGGCCGCCAGCCGCCGGTACGACGGCATCCTGGCGCTGGGCGCGGTGATCCGCGGCGGCACGCCCCATTTCGACTATGTGGCCGGTGAATGCGTCAAGGGCATGGCCAGCGTGATGATGCGCGAATCGGTGCCGGTCGCCTTCGGCGTGCTCACCGTGGACACCATCGAGCAGGCCATCGAACGGGCCGGCACCAAGGCTGGCAACAAGGGCGGCGAGGCGGCCCTGTCGGTCATCGAGATGGTCAACCTGCTGCGTGAACTCGACTGATCCCGTTCATGGCCGGAGGCAAACCCAATCCGCGCACCCGCGCCCGCCGCCTGGCCCTGCAGGGCCTGTACGAGTGGCAACTGAGCGGCAATCCGCCTGCCGAGATCGCCACCCGCGCGCTCATCGAAAAGCAGGGCACGCGTCTCGACGTGGCCTACTTCCAGGAGCTGATGCGCGAAGTGCCGAAGCACGTGGCAGAGCTGGACGCCCACATCGCGCCCCTCTTGAGCCGGCCCTTCGACGAGGTGGACCCGGTGGAGAAGTCGGTGCTGCGCCTGGGCGCCTACGAACTGGCCCACCACCCCGAGATCCCCTACCGCGTGGTGATCAACGAGGCGGTGGAGCTGGCCAAGACCTTCGGCGCGGAGCAGGGCCACCGTTTCATCAACGGCATCATGGATCGGCTGGCGGCCAGCCTGCGCGAGGTGGAAGTGCGCGCCGGCCGCGGCTGAGGGCGGCGCGCCCGCAGCCCCATGCCCCTGGACGAATTCGCCATCATCGACCGCTTCTTCCGCCGCGCCAGCCGGCGTGACGACGTGCGCGTGGGCATCGGCGACGATGCCGCCGTCCTGCAAGTGCCGGCCGCGGCCGAACTGGTAGTGGCCCTGGACACCCTCGTCGAGGGCGTGCACTTTCCCGAGCAGACCGATCCGTTCGCCATCGGCTGGAAGGCCCTGGCCGTCAATCTCAGCGATCTGGCCGCCATGGGGGCCGAGCCGGCCTGGTTCACCCTGGCCCTGACCCTGCCCGAGGCGGATGCCGCCTGGCTGGCGGAATTCAGCCGCGGCCTGTTCACCCTGGCCGATGAGTGGAACCTGGCCCTGGTCGGCGGCGACACCACCCGCGGCCCGCTGATCCTCTCCATCCAGGTGGCGGGCCATGTGCCGCCGGGCGAGGCCCTGCTGCGCCGCGGCGCCCGGACCGGCGACGGCCTGTACGTCACCGGCACCCTGGGGGATGCGGCCGCGGCCCTGCGGGACTGGCAGGCCGGGCGGGCCGAGGATCCCGCCCTGCGCCGCCGGCTCGACCGGCCGGCGCCGCGCCTTCGCACCGGGATGGGCCTACGGGGCCTGGCCCGCTGTGCCATCGACATCTCCGACGGCCTGCTGGCCGATCTGGCCCGCCTGCTCGCCGCAAGCCCCGGCAACGGCGCGCGACTGGAGCGCGAGGCGCTGCCGCTGTCTGCGGCGCTGCGCCGGCGTCTTGCCGCCGAGCCTGCCCTGTGGGCGGGCGTGCTCGACGGGGGCGACGACTACGAACTGCTGTTCTGCGCTGCGCCCGAACGCGAGGCCGAACTGTCGGCCCTGGCGGCGCGCACCGGCGAGACCATTACCCGGATCGGCACCATCACGGCCGAACCCGGCATCGTGCTGGAAGACGCGGACGGCCGGCGGCAGACCGTCACGCCTCACGGCTACGCCCATTTCGCCCCGCCGCAGGAGGAGAGCCCATGAGCCTGGCCAGTCTGTTCAAGCGCAACCGCGTCGATCCCCGCCTGCTGCGCGATCCCGGCCATTTTCTGAGCCTGGGCTTCGGCTCGGGTCTATCGCCGCTGGCGCCCGGCACCGCCGGCACGGCCGCGGCCATTCCCCTGTGGTGGCTGCTCGCGCCGCTGCCCTTGTGGGCCTACGGGCTGGTGGTGCTGGGGCTGTTCCTGATCGGCATCCCCCTGTGCCGGCGCACCACGGCGCGCCTGGGCAGCCACGATCATTCGGCCATCGTCTGGGACGAAGTGGTGGGCTATCTGATCACCATGACCGCGGTGCCCTTCAGCCTCAGCGCGGCAATCCTCGGCTTCTTCCTGTTTCGCCTGTTCGACGTGTGGAAGCCCTGGCCGGTGCGTTCCCTCGACCGCCGCGTCCAGGGCGGACTCGGCATCATGCTGGACGACGTGGGGGCCGGGATCTATGCTGCCCTGGCCCTGCACGGGGGGCTGATCCTGCTGCAATCCAGGGGAGTTCTGCCATGAAATACGGAATGATCGCCCTGCTGCTGGCCTTCAGCAGCGGCCTGGCCGCCAACGAGGTCCGGATCCTGAACGTGAACCTCGATCAGCGCGGTTACGAGTGGTCCGCCTCGGTGACCCTGAAGCACGCCGACAGCGGCTGGGAACACTATGCCGACGCCTGGCGCTTCGTCACGCCCGACGGCACCGAATTCGCCCGCCGCACCCTCTGGCATCCCCACGTGAACGAACAGCCCTTCACCCGCAGCCTGTCGGGGATCGTGATCCCCAGGGGCGTGAAGGTCTTCTTCGTGGAAGCCCATGACAGGGTGCACGGCTGGAGCCAGGATCGGGTGCGCATCGATCTGGCGAAGCCGAAGGGACCGCGCTACCGGATCCGCACCCAATAGGCACACCCGTGCGCGGCCTGCTGCTTGCCGTTGCCCTGCTGCCGACCGCCGCGGCGGCGGACATCGTGGTCCGGGCGCTGATGCCGGAGATGGCGGTGGTGGAGGTGGAAGGCCAGCGGCGCGTGTTGCGGGTGGGCCAGACCTCGCCGGAAGGCGTGACGCTGATCGAAGCGGACAGCGAGCGGGCCGTGCTCGAACGGGACGGCCGGCGCGCCGTCTACCGGCTGGGCGAGACCACCGCGGTCACGGTGGTGCCGCGGGCGAAGGCCGTGACCCGCATCCGCCCGCGCCGGGGCATGTACTACGTGGACGGCGCCATCGACGGCAAGCCGCTGGCGTTCATCGTGGACACCGGTGCCACCTGGGTCTCCCTGAGCGCCAGCCAGGCCCGCGAGCTGGGCCTCGACCCGGCCCGGGGCATCCCGGCGAAGGTGGCCACCGCCAACGGCACGGTGATCGTCCGCCGCCTGCGCCTCGAACGGGTGCGCGCCGGGGGCATCGAACTGCGCAACGTGGAGGCCGTCATCATGCCCGGCGATGCGCCGCCGGTGGCCCTGCTGGGCATGTCCTTCCTGCGCCGGGTGCACATGGTGCGCGAAGGGCCGATCCTGCGGCTGGAATCGCGCTGATCGGGGATTGAGTTCCTTTCCGAAGACGGTGACATCTTGAGCATGAACGAGATTCGAGCGGCGCAGCGGGATTTCGGCCTCCTGCTGCGCCTGTTGCTGCTGCAAGGAGCCTTTCTGGCGGTGCTGACCGCCGTGCGGCTGGTGGTCTTCCTGCGCTTTGCGCCCGCCTATCCCGATTTCCCGCTGGGGGATTTCCTGCGCGCCCTGTGGATGGGACTGCGCATCGATCTGGTGCTGGTGGCGTATCTCACCGTGCTGCCCTTTCTGCTGATCCTGGCCAATGCCCTGCTGTGGCATCCCTTGCCCCAGCGCTGGCTGCGCGGCGTGCTGGCGATCTATTTCGCGGTCATGTACCTGCTGGTCCTGGCCGTGGCCGGCGCGGATCTGGCGTTTTTCTCCTACTTCGGCGAGCACATCAACATTCTGTTCTTCGGCGTGTTCGACGACGATACCCGCGCCCTCCTGGCCATCGCCCGCAAGAACTACAATCTCTTCCTGATCGGGGGGCTGGTCCTGCTGGTGACCTCTGGCGTGATCGGGATGCTGCGCCTTGCCTTCGGCCGCGATGCCTGGATTTCCCGCGAAGTGCGCTGGTGGCATGGCCTGCTGGTTTATCCGCTGCTGGTGGTGGCGATCTTCTTCGCCGCGCGGGGCAGCCTGGGCACCTTTCCGCTCATCAAGGACGTGCCGGAAGTGTCGCCGGACCGCTTTCTCAACGGCCTGCCCATGAACGGCGTGCTCGCACTGCAGAAGGCCTGGGAGCAATATGCGGCCAGCAAGGCCGACCGCAGCGATCTGGCGGCGAAAATGGGCTACCGGGATGCCTTTCCCCGTGCCGTGGCGGATTTTCTGGGCCGGCCCCTCGCGCCGGACGCGGATCCGGAAGCCGCGTTGTGGCGCACGGCCGGGACCAGGGAGGCGCAGTCGCCGCCCCATGTGGTGGTGGTGATGGTGGAGAGCTTCGGCGCGCCGATTCTGAAATACCAGAGCGCGCAGTTCGACATTCTGGGGCGGCTGGCGCGGCATTTCGCCGAGGACATCCTGTTTCGCCGCTTCTTCTCGGGCGGCAATGGCACCATCACCTCCCTGGAACCCCTGCTGCTCAATCTGTTGCCCCGGCCGGCCAGCGTGCCCCTCTCGCAAAGCCTCTACCAGCGGGTGGCGTTCCCTTCGGCCGCGGCCCGGGTGTTCCGCCAGGCCGGCTACGAGACGCGCTTCGTCTATGGCGGGGATCTCTCCTGGCGCAACGTCGGCGAATTCTACCGCCTGCAGGGTTTCGAGCATACGGAAGGCAAGGCGAGCATCCTGGCAGACGTGCCCGGGGCCCGCAGCCATGACTGGGGCGTGTTCGACCAGTATGCCTATCGCCATGTGCTCCGGCGGCTCAGGCAGGCCCGGCGGCCGCAGTTCATTTTTCTTCTGACCACCAACAATCATCCGCCCTACACGGTGCCCGAGGATTACCAGGGGCCGCCGCTGGTGATGCCGGCGGCGCTGAAGGCGCACATTCGGGGCGATCCGGCGCTGCTCGCGGCTCGGCTGCGGGACTACCAGTACGCCCTGGATTCGGCGGGCGGGTTTCTCGATGCCATCAAGGCTTCGTCCTTGCGCGAACGGGTGGTGGTGGCACTGACCGGCGACAACAACACGATCGAGGGGGTGATCCGCTACGACGATCCGCTGAAGGAGGCCAAGCGGGTGCCGTTCTATCTCTATCTGCCCGCGGCGTTGCGGCCCGCGCATTACGATCCGGCGGTGGCCGCCTCGCACAAGGACATCTTTCCCACCCTCTATCATCGCCTGCCGGGCCAGTGGCGCTACCTGGCGCTGGGGACGGATCTCTTCGAACCGGGCACGCTGCATTGCGGCTTCAACGATGCGGGCGTGATCCAGGCGCCGGACGGCGCCTTCCGGCTGGGCAGGGCGGCCAGCGACCTGCAACGGGCCTGCGAGCGGCAGTACCGCAGCGGGTTGGCGGTGAGCGAGTTCCTGATCCGTCGTGCGCGGAAAGAGGGCGGGTGAGCGGGGGTTACGCCGGGTTCTTTTCCTTGTCCCGCTCGATCAGGGCATAGGCCGAGTGGTTGTGAATGGACTCGAAGTTTTCCGATTCCACCACGTAGGCGGCGATGCGCTCGTCGGCGTTGAGGCGGGCGGCCACGTCGCGGACCATGTCTTCCACGAACTTGGGGTTGTCGTAGGCCCGTTCGGTGACCAGTTTCTCGTCCGGGCGCTTGAGCAGGCCGTAGAGTTCGCAGGAGGCTTCCTGTTCCACCAGTTCGATCAGTTCCTCGACCCAGACGAAATCGCGGATCCGCGCGGTGACGGTGACGTGAGAGCGCTGGTTGTGGGCGCCCCGGTCGGAGATCTTCTTGGAGCAGGGGCACAGGCTGGTGACCGGCACCTGGACCTTGATGGTCATCTCGTCCACCCCGTCGTGCACTTCGCCGATGAAGGTCACGTCGTAGTCCATGAGGCTCTGCACGCCCGAGACCGGGGCGGTCTTGTTGATGAAGTAGGGGAAGGACATCTCGATGTGGCCGGAGGCCGCTTCCAGCTTCTGGGCCATCTCGTGCAGCATCTCGCGGAAGGACTCCACGGAGATTTCCCGCTCGTGGCGGTTGAGGATCTCCACGAAGCGGGACATGTGGGTGCCCTTGAAGTTGTGGGGCAGGTTCACGTACATGTTGAAGCTGGCGATGGTGTGCTGTTCGCCGGCGCTGCGATCCCGCACCCGCACCGGATGGCGGATGTCCTTGATGCCCACCTTGTTGATGGGGATCTGCCGGGTGTCGGCGCTGCTCTGTACGTCTTCGATGGTGGCGCTCATCGCGTTCAGTCCTCGGTATAGGTGACACAGGCGCGGTCGGTCTCCCACAGCGTGATGGCGCGAACCGTCACCGTGTCGGTATTCAGGGCCTTCGACAGTTCGCCGTACAGCCAGGCGGCGATGTTCTCCGCGGTCGGGTTGATGCGGTCGAAGGGGGCGATCTCGTTCAGGTTGTAGTGATCCAGCCGGCCGATCACGTCCCGCGTGGCGGCCTTGATGACCTTGAAGTCCACGCCCATGCCGATGGCGTCGAGGGCGGTGGCCACCACTTCCACTTCCACTTTCCAGTTGTGACCGTGCAGGCGGCTGCAGGCCCCCTCGTAACCCCGCAGCAGATGGGCGGCGGCAAAATCCGTGAGGATTTTCAGCGTGTAACGTGGGGGCATGACAATACCTGATTAAAACGCTTGGACTTTAAGCCAGCGTGACGTGTTTGGCAAGGGGTTCGTGGTGCAGGAAGGCCTGGACGGCGCGGATTATAGCATCCGGTGTCAGGCCGGCCTCGGCCAGCAGCTCCTCGCGGCTGCCCTGTTCCTGGAAGCGATCCGGCAGGCCCAGGTTCAGCACCGGCACCAGCGCCTGTTCGGCCGCCAGGAACTCGTTCACCGCGCTGCCGGCGCCGCCCATGACCACGTTGTCCTCCACCGTCACCAGCAGGCGGTGGCTGGCGGCCAGCTCCCGCAGCAGGGCCTCGTCCAGCGGCTTGACGAAGCGCATGTTGACCACCGTGGCGTCCAGCGTCTCGCCGGCCTCCAGGGCCGGGGCCAGCACCGCGCCGAAGGCCAGCAGGGCCACTTCGCGGCCCTGGCGGCGCACCTGGGCCCGGCCCACGGGCAGGGTATCGAGGCTGGAGCCCACCGCGGCGCCGGGCCCCGTGCCCCGCGGGTAGCGCACCGCGGCCGGTCCGCCGTGAGCGAAGCCGGTGCTGAGCATCTGCCGGCATTCGGCCTCGTCGGCCGGAGCCATGATCAGCAGGTTGGGGATGGCGCGCAGGAAGCTCAGATCGAAGCTGCCGGCATGGGTGGGACCGTCGGGGCCGACCACCCCGGCGCGGTCGATGGCGAACAGCACCGGCAGGTTCTGCAGGGCCACGTCGTGGATGAGCTGGTCGTAGGCCCGCTGCAGGAAGGTGGAGTAGATGGCCACCACCGGCCTGAGACCGTCGCAGGCCATGCCCGCGGCCAGGGTCACGGCATGCTGCTCGGCGATGCCCACGTCGAAGTAGCGATCCGGGTATTCCTCGGAGAAGCGCACCAGCCCCGAGCCTTCGCGCATGGCAGGGGTGATGGCCACCAGTTGGGGATCGGCGGCGGCCATGTCGCACAGCCAGTCACCGAAGATCCGGGTGTAGGTGGGGCCGCTGGCCGGCTTCGGCTCCATCTTGCCCGATTCGGGATGGAAGCGGCCCACGCCGTGGTAGTCGCAGGGGTTTTCCTCGGCCGGCTCGAAGCCCTTGCCCTTGCGGGTGACGATGTGCAGGAACTGTGGTCCCTTGAGGGCGCGCAGGTTGCGCAGGGTGGTGATCAGGGTGTCGAGATCGTGGCCGTCGACGGGGCCGATGTAGTTGAAACCCAGCTCCTCGAACAGGGTGCCCGGCACCACCATGCCCTTGACGTGTTCCTCGGCGCGGCGGGCCAGCTCCCACATGGAGGGCATCACGCCGAGCACCTTCTTGGAGCCCTCGCGCATGCTGGCATAGAGGCGGCCGGAGAGGATCTTGGCGAAATAGTTGGACAGGCCGCCCACGTTGGGCGAGATGGACATGTCGTTGTCGTTGAGGATCACCAGCAGGTTGGCGTCCAGATCCCCGGCATGATTGAGGGCCTCGAAGGCCATCCCCGCGGTCAGGGCGCCGTCGCCGATCACCGCCACCACGCGCCGTTCGGAGCCGGCCTGGCGGGCGGCGATGGCCATGCCCAGGGCGGCGCTGATCGAGGTGCTGGAATGGCCCACGCCGAAGGTGTCGTAGGGGCTCTCGCCGCGCTTGGGAAAGCCCGCCAGGCCGCCGCGCTGGCGCAGGGTGGCCATGCGATCCCGGCGGCCGGTGAGGATCTTGTGGGGATAGCTCTGGTGGCCCACGTCCCACACCAGCCGATCCTCGGGGGTGTCGAAGACGTGGTGCAGGGCCAGGGTCAGCTCCACCGTGCCGAGCCCGGCGGAGAGGTGGCCGCCGGTGCGGCTGACCGAGCGGATCAGGAAGCGCCGCAACTCGTCGGCGAGCTGTTCCAGCTCGGCGACCGACAGGTTCCGCAACTGCGCCGGATCGTCGATGGCGAACAGCAGGGGAAAGTCGGCGGCGTCGGTCATGGCGGCGAAACGGCAGGCCCGGTGGGGAAACGTCTTATTCTATCACAGGGTGAAGGACGGCCCGGCTCAAGCGCCGCGGAGCCGGCAAAGGCGTTTTCCGCATCCCCTCCGGGTCAACCGCGGCGCTCCACGATGTAGCGGCCCAGCCAGCGCAGCATGTCGGCCGCCTCGCCCAGTGGCTCGAGGCTGGCCAGGGCGTCGCGGTAGAGGGTCTCGGCCGCGCGGCGGGCTTCCTCGAGACCGAGCAGGGCAGGGTAGGTGGCCTTGCCCAGGGCCTGGTCCACCCCCGGCTGCTTGCCCAGCGATTCGGCATCGCCTTCCACGTCGAGGATGTCGTCGCGGATCTGGAAGGCCAGGCCGATGCACTTGGCGAAGTGATCGAGCCGCTGCAGGGTGGGCGCGTCGCTGGCCGGGCTGCAGAGGGCGCCCAGGCGCACGCTGGCCCGGATCAGGGCACCGGTCTTGTGGATGTGCAGATCCTCCAGCTCGGCGATGTCCGGCGTCCGACCGGTGGCGGCCAGATCCATGGCCTGGCCGCCGGCCATGCCCCGGGAGCCGCTGGCCACCGCCAGCTCGTCGAGCATGGCCAGGCGCAGGCGTTCCGGAATGGCCGGATCCAGGCCCCGCGCCAGGACGTGGAAGGCCAGCGACTGCAGGGCGTCGCCGGCCAGGATGGCGGTGGCCTCGTCGAAGGCGCGGTGTACCGTGGGCTTGCCGCGGCGCAGATCGTCGTCGTCCATGGCCGGCAGGTCGTCGTGCACCAGGGAGTAGGCATGGATCAGCTCCACGGCCACGGCGGGCGCGTCGAGCCGCTCGGTTTCCACGCCGCAGGCCCGGCCGGCGGCGTAGACCAGCAGGGGACGGATCCGCTTGCCGCCATCGAGGGCGGCATAGCGCATGGCGGCGTGGAGGCGGGCGGGATTGAGGCTCTCGGCGGGCAGCCACTTTGCCAGGGCGCGATCGGCCCGTTCCCGCCACTTTTCGGCGAGGCTGGCCTCATGCATCGGCATCGAAGTCCGAAAGTGCCGTCTGGCCGCTCTTCTCGAGCAGGATCTGCACCTTCTGCTCGGCATCCTTCAGGGCACCCTGGCAGATCCGGAACAGCTCCACGCCCCGTTCGAAATCCTTGAGCGCGGTTTCCAGGGGCTGATCTCCGGCTTCCATGCGCTCGACGAGGGTTTCCAGCTCCTTCAGGGCGGTTTCGAAATCGACGGCTGCGGTCTTGGCGGCGGTTTTGCGGGCGGTTTTCTTGACCACGATCAGGGCATTCCGGCGGCGGGTATGGGAAAAGGCTGCAACGGTAGCGCAGGCGCCGGCCGATCGCAAACCCCCCACCCTTGTGAAGCGCTGACGTTGACACCATACAGGGTGTGCACTATAGTTTTCCCAGATTTTAGATTCATTCTAAATCTTGACCGCCTGCTCCGGCAGGCAATCCATCCATCATAACCATGAACAATGGGGGTAACTACCATGTCTCTGAAAGGATCCAAGACCGAACAGAACCTCAAGGACGCCTTCGCCGGTGAATCCCAGGCCAACCGCCGTTACCTGTACTTCGCGGCCAAGGCCGACGTGGAAGGCTACAACGACGTTGCCGCCGTGTTCCGCTCCACCGCGGAAGGCGAGACCGGCCACGCCCACGGCCATCTGGAATACCTGGAAGAAGTGGGTGATCCGGCCACCGGCCTGCCCATCGGCTCCACTGCCGACAATCTGAAGGCCGCCATCGCCGGCGAGACCCACGAATACACCGACATGTATCCGGGCATGGCCAAGACCGCCCGCGAGGAAGGTTTCGACGAAATCGCCGACTGGTTCGAAACCCTGGCCAAGGCCGAGCGGTCCCACGCCAACCGCTTCCAGAAGGCCCTGGACACCCTGGACGCCTGATCCGGCAAGGCGCGGAGGGAGCCGCTTCGCCGGTTCTCTCCGCACCGTCCTTGATTCCCCAGGAACAACGCTAAGGATATCTGAACATGGCAGCACCCCGCGAAGGCAGTCTCGAAGCACCCACCCGGCATCCGCTGGACTGGAAGAACCCGACCTTCTATGACCGTGAGGATCTGCTCAAGGAAATGGAGCGGGTCTACGACATCTGCCACGGCTGCCGGCGCTGCGTGAGCCTGTGCAACGCCTTTCCCACCCTCTTCGACCTGGTGGACGAGTCGGACACCATGGAAGTGGACGGCGTGGCCAAGGAAGACTACTGGAAGGTGGTCGAGCACTGCTACCTGTGCGACCTGTGCTACATGACCAAATGTCCTTACGTGCCGCCCCACGAATGGAACGTGGACTTTCCCCACCTGATGCTGCGCGCCAAGGCCGTGCAGTTCAAGGAGCAGGGCGCGCGTTTCCGCGACCGGCTGCTGACCGCCACCGACACGGTGGGCAGGCTGGCCGGCATCCCGGTGGTGGCGCCGGCCATCAACGCGGCCAACCGCAACCCCGGCATGCGCAAGCTGCTGGAAAAGACCCTCGAGGTCTCCGCGGAGGCGATTCTGCCCGAATACCATGCGGTCTCCCTGCGTGACCGCCTGCGCACCCATGCGCCGGCCATCGTGCCGCGCCCCGGCGAGAAGACCACCGGCAAGGTGGCCCTCTACGCCACCTGTTACGGCAACCGCAACGAGCCGGACATCGGCGAGGATCTGGTGGCGGTGTTCGAGCACAACGACATTCCCGTGACCCTGGTGCCGAAGGAGCGTTGTTGCGGCATGCCCAAGCTGGAACTGGGCGATCTCGACGCCGTGGAGGAGGCCAAGAACGCCAACGTCCCCGTCCTGGCGAAACTGGTGGACGAAGGCTTCGACATCGTCGCCCCCGTGCCCTCCTGCGTGCTCATGTACAAGCAGGAACTGCCCCTGATGTTCCCGGCCGATCCGGACGTACAGAAGGTGAAGGCGGCCATCTACGATCCCTTCGAATACCTCATGCTGCGCCACAAGGAAGGCTGGCTGAAGACCGATTTCAAGCTGTCGCTGGGCAAGGTGGCCTACCACGTGGCCTGCCACCAGCGGGTCCAGAACATCGGCATGAAGACCCGCGACGTGCTGCAACTGGTGCCCGATACCGAGATCGTGCCCATCGAGCGCTGTTCCGGCCACGATGGCACCTACGCGGTGAAGAAGGAGTTTCACGCCGTTTCCATGAAGATCGGCCGCCCCGTGGTCAACAAGGTCAAACAGATCGAACCCGATCACTACAGCAGCGACTGCCCCATGGCCGGTCACCAGATCGAAAACGGTCTGAAGGACGGCCGCCGCCCCGAACATCCGTTGACCCTGCTGCGCAAGGCCTACGGCATTTGACCCATTCAACCGAAGGAGAAGAAACATGGCCGCAACCGGACACAGTGAAGACGCCGGCAAGCTTCGCCAGGAAGTCCTCGACATGCACCGGGCCATCGTGTCCCTGATGGAGGAACTGGAGGCGGTGGACTGGTACAACCAGCGCGCCGACGTGTGCAGCGACCCCGAACTCAAGGCCATCCTCGAGCACAACCGCGACGAAGAGAAGGAACACGCCGCCATGCTGCTCGAATGGATCCGCCGCCAGGACGGCGCCTTCGACAAGGAGCTGAAGGATTACCTGTTCACCGACAAACCCATTGCCGATCTGGAGAGTCATCACCATGACTGACGCCGCCACTGCCGAACGCGCCAGCCACAAGCACGCCCTCAGGCCCGAGGATCTGCTGAGCCTGGAGGAGTACGACCGGCAGCGTGCCGCCTTCCGCCAGCGGGTCATGGCCCACAAGGCCAATCGCAAGGTGCACCTGGGCGAGCACGCCACCCTCTATTTCGAGGACCGGCTCACCATGCAGTACCAGATCCAGGAGATGCTGCGCATCGAGCGGATCTTCGAGCAGGAAGGCATCCGCGAGGAGCTGGCTGCCTACAACCCGCTGATTCCCGAGGGCCGCAACCTCAAGGCCACCTTCATGATCGAGTACGAAGACGTGGAGGAGCGCAAGCAGGCCCTGGCGAAGCTCATCGGCATCGAGGAGAAGGTCTGGATCCGCGTCGCCGGCTTCGACAAGGTCTATCCCGTGGCCAACGAGGATCTGGAACGCAGCACCGAGGAAAAGACCTCCTCGGTCCATTTCCTGCGCTTCGAATTCACCCCCGAGATGATCGAAGCCGCCAAGGCCGGCGCCGATCTCGCCGTGGGCGTGGAACACGAAAACTACCAGGCCACGGTCGACCCCCTGCCGAAAAACGTCCGCGATGCGCTGGTGGCCGACTTCGACTGAAGCCTTTGTTAGGGGGGCTGCAAAGAACACGGAGGACACGGAGACACGGAGAACACGGAGAGTTCTGATTGCCGGTGATTTGTTCTTGCCGTTGTTACAGAAACCCTTAACCCTGCATCAAGAAACTCCGTGCTCTCCGTGTCTCCGTGCCCTCCGTGTTCCTTCCACCGCAGCCGCTCGAAGCCGCCGCGCCGAAAGTGGTAAGATACCTCCTTCACCATGCCCCTGAACGGAACCACGGCCATCGATCGCACGCCCGTCATCGTTCCTCGTGAGGAACACTGCATCTCCCGTGCCGACATCAGCGAGTCGGCGCTGAAGGTGCTCTATCGCCTGCACAAGGAGGGGTACCAGGCCTATCTGGTGGGCGGCGGGGTGCGGGATCTGCTGCTGGGGCGCAAGCCCAAGGATTTCGACGTGGCCACCGACGCCACGCCCGAGGAGGTGCGGCGGATCTTTCGCAACTGCCGGCTCATCGGCCGGCGTTTCCGTCTCGCCCACGTCCATTTCGGCCGCGAGATCATCGAGGTGGCCACCTTCCGCGCCCCCCACACGGCCGGAGGCGCAGGGGAGGGGGTGACCGAAGACGGCCAGATCCTGCGCGACAACGTCTATGGCACCCTGGAAGAAGACGCCTTCCGCCGGGACTTCACGGTCAACGCCCTGTACTACAACATCGCCGATTTCTCCGTGGTGGATTACACCGGCGGGCTGGCCGATCTGGAGGCCGGGGTGCTGCGCTTCATCGGCGACGCCCGCACCCGGATCCTCGAGGATCCGGTGCGCATGCTGCGCGCGGCCCGCTTCGCCGCCAAGCTGGGTTTCTCCCTGGCGCCGGGCCTGCGCGAGCTGATCCTGGAACTGGGCGAGCGGCTCGACAACGTACCGCCGGCGCGGCTGTTCGACGAGGTGCTCAAGCTGTTCCACACCGGCCACGCCCTGCATTCCTACGAAGTGCTGCAGGATCTGGACCTGTTCGGCTACCTCTTCGCCCAGACCGACGAACTCATCAAGGAGGGCGACGACTACACCGACGCCTTCATCCGCCAGGCCCTGCACAACACCGACGAGCGAATCCATGCGGGCAAGGGCGTCAATCCCGCTTTCCTCTTCGCGGCCCTGCTGTGGGGGCCGGTGCACGACGAGGTGAAATACCTGCTGGCCGAGGGCATGACCGAGCTGCAGGCCCTGCAGGAAGCCGGCAACGAGATCCTCGCCGCCCAGCTCGAGCAGGTGACCATTCCCAAGCGTTTCAGCTTCCCCATGCGTGAGATCTGGACCACCCAGGCGCGCCTGCCCAAGCGCCAGGGCAAGCGGGCCTGGCGGCTGCTGGAACAGCCGCGCTTCCGCGCCGCCTACGATTTCCTGCTGCTGCGCTGCCAGGTGGGCGAGCCCATGCACGAGCTGTGCAACTGGTGGACCCTCTTCCAGGAGGCCGACGAGGCCGAGCGCCAGGCCATGGTCAAGGCCCTCGGCGGCGGCGAGGGCCGCAAGCGCCGGCGCAAGCGGCGGCGCAAGCCCCGCGCGGCGGCGGCCGATCACGGCTGAGATGCGCGCGCCGGTAGTGGCCAGCGTCGGGCTGGGCAGCAATCTCGACGACCCGATGGCCCAGGTTCGGCGGGCCTTCGCGGCGCTGGCCAATCTGCCCGAAAGCCGCCTGCTCGCCACCTCTTCCCTGTATCGCACGCCGCCCATGGGCCCGCCCGATCAACCCGACTACGTCAACGCCGCCGCCCTGCTCGAAACCCGCCTGGCCCCGCTGGCCCTGCTCGACGCCCTGCAGGCCATCGAAGCGGCGCAGGGTCGGGTGCGCGCCGAGCGCTGGGGGCCGCGCACCCTGGATCTGGATCTGCTGCTGTACGGCGAGGCCCGTATCGAAACGCCGCGCCTGACCGTGCCGCATCCCGGCCTGCCCGAGCGGGATTTCGTGCTGGTGCCGTTGAGGGAGGTCGCCGGAGACGATCTGCCGGTGCCCGGCCACGGCCGCCTGGGCGATCTGATCCCGGCAGAGGCCACTCTGGAGCGGATCGATGCCTGAGCAACCCGGTTTCATCGTCGTGGAAGGGCCCATCGGCGTGGGCAAGACCACCCTGGCGCGGCGCCTGGCCGACAGTTTCGGCTGCGATCTGCTGCTGGAGGGGGCCGAGGAGAATCCCTTTCTCGAACGCTTCTACCAGGACCCGCGCAGCGCCGCCTTCCAGACCCAGCTCTTCTTCCTGTTCCAGCGCGCCGAGCAGTTGCGCGCCCTGCGCCAGGGGGACATGTTCCGTCCCGTGCGGGTGGCCGACTTCCTGATCGAAAAGGACCGCCTGTTCGCCGAGCTGACCCTCGACGAGGAAGAGTTCAAGCTCTACGAGCAGGTCTATGCCCACCTCACCCTCGACGCCCCGCAGCCGGATCTGGTGATCTACCTGCAGGCCCCGGTGCCGGTGCTGCTGCAACGCATCGCCAGCCGCGGCCGCGGCTACGAACGCCCCATGCGCGCCGACTACCTGGAACGCCTGAGCGAGCGCTACACCGAGTTCTTCCACCATTACGACGCCTCGCCGCTGCTGATCGTCAACGCCGCGGAACTCGACTTCGCCCACGATCCGGACGATTATGCGCTTCTGCTGGAACGGATCCGCGCGATCCGCAGCGGCCGCCACTACTTCAACCCCGGGAGGCTGGAACTGTGAACGCGCCCGAGTCCCTGCCCGATGCCGCGGCCTTGCGCGCCATGAAGGCGGAAGGCCGCAAGCTGGTCATGCTCACCAGTTACGACGCCAGCCTCACGGTGCACTGCGAGAACGCCGGCGTGGACGTGCTGCTGGTGGGCGACTCCCTGGGCATGGTGATCCAGGGGCACGACTCGACCCTGCCCGTGACCGTCGAGCACATGATCTACCACTGCGCCTGCGTGGCCCGCCCCCGCCGCCGCGCCCTGCTGGCGGTGGACATGCCCTACCGCAGCTACGAGACGCCCGAGCAGGCCGTGGCCAACGCCCGCCGGCTGCTGGAGGAGGGCGGGGCGGACATGGTCAAGCTCGAGGGCGGCAGCGCCATCCTGCCCCGGCTCGAAGCCCTGCGCGACGCCGGGATCCGCGTCTGCGGCCATCTGGGCCTGCTTCCCCAGTCGGTGGAGGAGCTGGGCGGCTACCGGGTCCAGGGCCGCTCGCCGGAGGATGCCGAACGGATCCTCGCCGACGCCCGCGCCCTGGAGGCCGCCGGGGTGGAGATGATCGTCCTCGAATGCATACCCGCCGCCCTCGGCCGGCGGATCAGCGAAGCCCTGACCATCCCCACCATCGGCATCGGCGCCGGCCCCGACTGTGACGGCCAGGTGCTGGTGAGTTACGATCTTCTCGGCCTCACCCCCGGCCGCCGCCCCCGCTTCAGCCACGACTTCCTCAGCGAACAGCCCCCCGGCAGGGGCATCGCCGACGCCATTCATGCCTACGTCCTCGCCGTGCGCGAAGGCCGTTTCCCCGGCCCCGAGCATAGCTTCGAGTGAGGGTGAAGAAACACGGAGGGCACGGAGAGGCCTGAGACAATCGAGCCTTGCATGTCCCGTCCAAGCAAACGGCGGTACAATCCCGCTCACTGCATCCCCATTCCGAACCCGGCACGATCAACACCCTCTCCCCCCTGGGGGAAGGGCCGACACGATCGCACCCTCTCCCCCTTTGGGGGAGAGGGCCGGGGTGAGGGGGGAAAGGAAAACCGCCAAACCCACAACCACCCACCGCCATGAAATCCGTCATGCCCTTCCGACTGACCATCTTCTTCCTGTTCCCCCTCCTGGCCCTCGCGGCCTGTGCCGAGTGGGTGCCCCTGAAGCCCGGCGCCGAAGGGGTGCGGGTTGCCACTGCCGGCGAGGTGAAGCACTGCCGCCACGTGGGACGCACCATCGTCTCGGTGGCCGACGAGGTGGCGGGAGTCAGGCGCAATCCGCAGACCGTGGCCGCCGAACTGGCGCGCCTGGCCCGCAACCATGCCCCGAAACTCGGCGGCGACACCCTCGTGCCCGAAGGCCCGGTGAAAAATGGCGAACGGAGCTACAAGGTCTACCGCTGTCGCGGGACGGAGTAGGCTGCGCACGCGCCGCCGCGCCCCGCAACGACGCCATGCACATCGTCACCACCATCCCCGAAATGCAGGCCCGGGTCCGGCTGTGGAAACAGGCGGGCCTGCGCATCGCCTTCGTGCCCACCATGGGCAATCTGCATGCCGGACACCTGGACCTGGTGCAGGCGGCCCGCGAGGCCGCCGATCGGGTGGTGGTCAGCATCTTCGTCAATCCCCTGCAGTTCGACGAGGCGGAGGATTTCACCGCCTATCCGCGGACCCTGGAAGCCGATCTGGCCAGGCTGGCCGAGTGCCGCGTCGATGCCGTGTTCACCCCGGCGGAGGAGACGCTCTATCCACGGGGGCGGCAGGACATCACCTTCGTCGAGGTGCCGGGGCTGGGCGAAATCCTCGAGGGCGCCCACCGGCCCGGCCACTTCCGGGGCGTGACCACGGTGGTGGCCAAGCTGTTCCACATCGTGCAGCCCGAGGTGGCCGTGTTCGGCGAGAAGGATTTCCAGCAACTGCTGATCGTCCGGCGCATGGTAGCGGATCTCGATTTTCCCGTGACCATCCTCGCCCGGCCCACGGTGCGCGAGGCCGACGGCCTGGCCATGAGTTCGCGCAACCGCCGACTCGATTCCGGCCAGCGGCGGATCGCCCCCGCCCTGTACCGGGTGCTGCGCGAGACGGCCGAAGCGCTCTACCGGGGCGGCGAGCCGGCCGCGCTGGAGCGCGCAGCGATGGCGCGTCTGGAGGCCGCCGGCTTCCGGCCCGAATACGTGGCCATCCGTGCCGCGGCGGATCTCGGCCCGCCACGCCCGGGCGCCCCGGCCGTGGTACTGGGGGCGGCACGGCTCGGCCGCGTGCGCCTCATCGACAACGTGCGGATCGAAACCGTAACGGAATGAACGGCTTGCGCGGTGGGCCGACGCCGCGGTCCGTGATAAAATCGGCACTTCCTGATCACGACGGAAGCGTTCCGCCATGCTGACCACCATGCTCAAGGCCAAACTGCACCGCGCCCGGGTGACCCATTCGGAGCTGGAGTACGAAGGGTCCTGCGCCATCGACGGCCACCTGCTGGAGGTCTCCGGGATCCGCGAATACGAGCAGATCGAGATCTACAACGTCACCAACGGCGAACGCTTCACCACCTATGCCATCCGCGCCGAGGACGGCTCCGGCATCATCTCCGTCAACGGCGCCGCCGCCCACAAGGCCAACCCCGGCGACATCGTGATCATCTGCGCCTACGTCGGCCTCGACGCCAAGGAACTGGCCGCCCACCAGCCCAAGCTCGTCTATCTGGACGAGAACAACGAAATTACTCATACCCGCAACACCATTCCGGTTCAGGTCGCGTAGCAACCTGAACCGGAATGGTAAGGGACGAGGGCCAAGGGACGAGGTTGGACGGAAGCCGCCCTGGACGTTTACATCAAGAGCCGGGTGTGCTGGGTGAATTGAAACCCGAAATAAATCAACCAGATAATCCTCGTCCCTCGTCCCTCGTCCCTCGTCCCTCGTCCCTCGTCCCTCGTCCCTGTCTCGCGCCTCGCCGGGTTTCCCTGAAATCTTGCTTTTGCCCGGAAATCCGCTAATATGAAAGCAATCAATTACTCACAAAAGCACGAGACATGGGCAAACCCCACGAACAACGCCAGCAGGAGATCGTCGAGGCCGCCCTTGAACTGGCGGCCGAGCAGGGGGTGAAGAAGGTCACCACCCAGGCCATCGCCGATCGGGTGGGCATCGCCCAGCCCACCGTGTTCCGGCATTTCCCCAACCGTGACGCCATCTTCGCCGCCGCCATCGACTGGCTGGCCCGCGGACTGTTCGCCGCCCTCGGCGCCTTCTTCACCGGCAGCGGTCCGGCCGACGAGCGTATGCGGGCGCTGATCCACGCCCAGCTTGCTTTCATCGAACGCAACAAGGGTCTGCCGCGGATCCTCTTCTCCGATCGCCTGCATCTGGAGTCGCCGGTGCTCAAGGCGGCGGTGCAGCGCATCATGCGCCGCTACATGGAGCAGATCGCCAGCCTCGTGCGCGCCGGCCAGGCCGAAGGCCGCTTTCGTTCCGATCTGGACCCGGAGGTCACAGCCTGTCACGTCGCGGCGCTGATCCAGGGCACCGTCATGCGCTGGTCGATCTTCGATTTCGGCTTCTCCCTGGAGGACGAGGCCGAAACCCTGTGGGCGTTTCTCGCCCGTTCCCTGCGAGGGGAATGATTTTTTTTGAGCAAAAAGTGAGTAATCAATTGCTGCAAGACACCGTCATTTCCGGGAGCCACCAATGAACCGCCGTCGCCTTGTCCTGTGGGGAACGATGCTGCTGATTCTGGCGATTCTCGGGGTTGCCGGCGTGCGTATCGCACAACGCCTGAAGCCGGTCGGTGCGAGCCCGGCGCCGCCACTGGTGGTCGAGGTTCAGCGACTCGGCCCACGGCGCTTCACGCTGGAACGGAACTATGTGGGCACCATCATGAGCCAGCGCCGGGCCTGGCTGGCTGCCCGGATCAGTGCCAGTGTGCTGGCCATTCACCGCCGCGAAGGCGAGTGGGTCGAGGCCGGAGAGCTGCTGATCACGCTGGACGATCGGGAACTTGTCGAGGAAGTCGGACGGCTGGAGGCCGTGAGCCGGCGGATCCGGGCCGACCTGGCGTTCTGGCGTCGGCAACTCTCCCGGGATCAGAAACTGCTGGAACAGAAGCTCGTCGCAACGAAACAGCGCGACGAAAACCGGCGCATGGTCGAAACCCTGGAGGCCTCCCTGGCGGAAAACCGCCATGCCCTGGCCAATGCCCGGACCCGGCTGGATGATGCCCGCCTGCGCGCACCCTTTTCCGGACATGTCCAGCAGCTGGCCATCGAGACGGGTGAGCTGGCCGCCCCGGGGCGACGGCTGGTCGAACTGGTGGCCCCGCAGCCGCTGCGCGTGGTGCTCCAGGTGCCGCAGCAGGATCTGACCCTTCTGCAAGTGGGTCAGAAAGCGCGTTTCCGCCAGCCATTGCAGTCGCGCCAGTGGCAGGCGCGGATCCGCCGTGTCTATCCGGCGGTCGATCCCCGGACCCGCAATGCCACCATCGAGGCACCGGTGGCCGAGGAACTCACCGGCCTGCTGCCGGGCATGGCTGTGGAAGCGAGTGTGGAGGTGGCCGTGCATGAGGCGGCCATCGTGATCCCGCGGCATGCCGTCCACCGCAGGCGGGACGGGGTTGGCGTCTTCATCGTCGAAACGGGCCGGGCACGCTGGCGGCCGGTACGGACGGGGGCGTATCAGAATGGCGAGGTGCGGATTCTGTCCGGCCTGTCGGCCGGCGACCGCCTCATCGTCACGCCGGATCCCCGCCTGGAAGATGGCCGGCCCGTGCGGGAGGCAGGCAAGTGAGCTGGCCGCGTTTCGCCATTGCCTACCGGCACACCGTGTATGCGGCACTGATTGGCATCGTGGTGCTGGGCGTGACGGCGCGCTTCGATCTGCCGGTGCGCCTGTTTCCCGATACCGATCCGCCAGTGGTGACCGTGATCACCGCCTGGCCCGGCGTGGCGGCCGTGGACGTGGCCAAGCGCCTGAGCAAACCCCTCGAGGAGGAGTTTGCCGGCATCGATGGGGTGGTGCGGGTTGGCTCGACGAGCCAGACCGGGCTCTCGGTGGTCAAGGTGGAATTCGATTATCAGCGGCGGGTGGAGGAAGCCGCGGTGGACGTGCAGAACGCCATCAGCCGAATCCGTGATCGTCTGCCGCGCAATCTCCGTGAACCCCAGGTGATGCAATTTTCCTCCGCCGACAAGCCAATCCTCACCCTGGCCCTGAGCAGCGAGCACCTGGGCCTCGAACAGGTGCGAGAACTGGCCGACAATGCCGTTCGCGATCGGTTGCAACGGGTAGCCGGCGTGGCCACGGTGGATGTCTTCGGTGCCTGGAAACGCCAGCTCGAGGTCGCCGTCCACCGTGATCGGCTGCGCGCGTACGGACTGACCATGGCGCGGCTTGCCGCGCTGCTCGATGCCTGGAACCTGTCTGAATCGGGCGGTCGCATCTCGCTGGGGGAACGGGAGACGGTGGTACGCTTCGATGCGCCCCTGCTCGATGCCGACGATGCACGCCGGCTGGTGGTGTTGCGCCGTGGCGATGAGGTGGTGCGCCTGGCGGACGTGGCCGATGTGCGGGAGGGCGTGCGCGAGGCCCGATCCGCTTTCCGGCACAATGGCCGGCCGGCCATTGCCGTTCAGGTGCTCAAGCGCCAGGAGGCCAATACGGTGGAAGTGGCCGAGGCGGTTCGCAGCGTGCTCGCCGAACTGCAGAACGCGTTTCCCAAGGTGCGTTTCGCCGTTGCGGATGACGACTCGGTGTTTACCCGTCTGGTCATCGACAACATGACCAGCACCATTCTCGTGGCCATCGTGCTGACCATCGTGGTGGTGTTCCTGTTTCTTGCCGATTTGCGGCAATCGGCGATCATCGCCGTTTCGATTCCCGTGGCCTTTCTCATGACCTTCTCGCTCATGTGGCTGAGCGGCATCGATCTGAACATGATCACCATGTCGGCCATCATTCTGTCCATCGGTCTGTTGGTGGACGACGGCATCGTGGTGCTGGAAAACGTGCATCGCCATTTGAAGATGCCGGGCAAATCCCCTGCCCGGGCCGCCATCGACGGCACCGAGGAAATCTTCCTGGCCGATCTGGCGGGCACCGTCACCACCCTGTCGGTACTGGTGCCGCTCATGTTTCTGGGTGGTTTCGTGGGCAAGCTGTTCACGCCCCTGGCATGGACGCTGGCTTTTGCCCTGTCTTCGTCCTTTGTGGTGTCGGTGACGTTGATCCCCTTGCTGGCGGCCCTGTGGCTGCGGGAGGCTCCCGCTTCGCACCACCCCGGCGCCCGTTGGGTTCGGCCGTTCACTCGCGTCATGGACGGCCTCAGGGCGGTTTATCTTGCGCTGCTCGATCGGGCCTTGCGCCATCCCTGGCGTACCCTGGGAGTGGCGGTCCTGCTCATGGCCGTCAGCGTGCGCGCCCTGCTGTTCATCGGCAGCGAGATGTTGCCGCGGTTCGATTCGGCCAGTTTTCAGTTCAGCCTCGATACCGTCCCCGGCACGCCGCTCGAGGAAACCCTGGCCTCGGTCGCCCACGTGGAGCAGGCGTTGCTGGCAGAGCCGGCGGTCATCGATGTCAGCAGCCAGCTGGGTTTCGAGCCGGGTGCGCATTTTCTCGGCAGCCGTGGCGCCCTCGATGTCAACCAGGCTCTGCTCACGATCAATCTCGTGCCACGCACCGAACGGCAGACGAGTCTGTGGCGCGTCATGGCCCATGCCGAGCAACAGGCGGCCGGCTTGCCGGGCGTGGTGCTCGGGGTGGCCAAGGAAAAGGGCGGCACGGCACGGGCGACGACTGCGGCCTCCATCGTCGTGCGGATCAGCGGTGACGATGTCGTGATGCTGGATCGCCTGGGCAGCGAAGTGCTGGCGCGGCTGCGGCAGGTGCCCGGCGTGCGCAGCCCCTACAAGAACTGGGCCCTGGACACCCCGGAAACCCGGGTCCGGCTCAATCGCGAACGGATTGCCGAACTCGGCCTCGATGGCACAGCCATCGCCCGGGGGGTATATCAGGCCCTGGAAGGGCAGGCCGTTACCCCCTGGCGGCAGGTACGCAACCGGGATCTCGACGTGTGGCTGCGCTATGCCGAGCCACAGCGTCGCCATCTCGACGATCTCGAGGAAGTGGTGGTCGCCTCGCCGGACGGGCGGCAGTTTCCGCTGCGCGAAGTGGCGCGCCTGGAAGTCGGGCTCGGCCCGCGTATCGTCACCCGGGAAGACTTACGGCAGGTGCTCGAGGTCATGGCCTTTCATCAGGGCCGCCCGCTGTCGGAGACCATCGCCGACCTCCGCTCTGCACTGGCGGATTTGTCGGTGCCCGCAGGTTATCGCCTGGATATCACTGGCGAGCAGCGGGACTTTCAGGAGGCCAGTCAACGCATGGTGCGCGCCCTGGCGCTGGGGATTCTCGCGGTCTATCTGGTCCTGCTCGCCCAGTTTCGCTCCTTCCGCCACCCCTTTACCATCATGATGGCAGTGCCCCTGCAATTCATCGGCGTCGCGGTCGCCCTGCTGGTGGCCGGGAAATCCCTCTCCATGCCGGCCATGTTGGGAATCATTCTGCTGACGGGCACGGTAGTCAACAACAGCATCATCCTTATCGATTATATCCTGCAGCGGCTCCGCAAGGGCGTGGCCGTGGATGCCGCCATTCGCGAGGCGGTTTCGGTGCGCTATCGGCCGATCATGATGACGGCGCTTTCGGACGTGGCCGGCATGCTCCCCCTGGCCCTCGAACTGGCGGTGGGTTCCGAGCGTTTCTCGCCACTGGCGACCGTGGTGATAGGCGGTGTATTGGCCGCAACGTTGCTGACCCTCATCGTCATTCCTGTCATCTTCAAGCTGCTGTCGTCCCGGCAGCCCTCAGTCCGCGAATCACTGCTGATTGAAACATCAACTTCATCTTAACCTAAGAGGAAAGAACCATGAACAATCCTGTTGGAAAGAGAAATATTGCAATTGGTCTGTGGGTCATGGCCGCTTTCATGGCATACGGTTTCCTGCTCATCTGGTTGCGGGACTTTGCGCCGGGAAAGGAGGCCTGGATTGCATCCAGTCATACCGGCGCCCATTTTGAGGCACGCATGGCCCATGTCCACGGCAACCTTTTCGCGTTCCTGAATATCGTGATCGGTTTCCTGTTGCTGCGTTTGCCTATCGAGCCTGGAATCGCATCCCGGATCTCCTGGTTTGCGCTTGTCGGCCTGCTGATGCCAGTGGGCATTCTGGGTGAGGTCTATCTTGGGTTGCCGCCATACCTGGTGCTAATTGGCGCGCTGGCCATTTTTGTGGCGACTGTCACCCTGGGGGTTGCTGTGTTGCGGATGAATAAAGCGGTGTGATACTTCATGCTGTTCATGTCGACGGCGGACGGTTTTTGTATTCAACAAAGGAGATTCGAAATGTGCAGACTGTGCTGGATGTTGGTTCTGGTCCTGGTCGTGATCAGCGGGGGGATGGCCTGGAAGTTTGTGATCCAGGGCGAGACGGTGACGGCGACCGATGGGCGGCAGGCCCTGCTGCTGGCGCCCGCCGAGCGGGACATGGTGCTGGCCGAGATGCGCGCCTTTCTGGCCAGCGTGCAGGCCATCGTGCAGGGCGTGCAGGAAGAGGACATGGACGCCGTGGTGAAGGCGGCGCGACACGTGGGGGCGGCGGCGCAGGGGGCGGTGCCCGGTTCGCTGATGAAGAAACTGCCGCTGGAATTCAAGCGCCTGGGCTTCGACACCCACCGCCAGTTCGATCAGCTGGCGCTGGACGCCGAACAGTTGGGCGATCCCGGCCACACCCTCGAACAACTTGCCGGCCTCATGCGCAACTGCGTGGCCTGCCATGCCGCCTACCGCATCGACGCGGCATCAATGACGCGGCGCTGATGACAGGGACTTTCCCCCGGCAGGGTTGCGGGGCATGAGGAGAGGTTTTCCTGGGAAATTGGCGTTGCCGCGTCAGGGACGAGGGACGAGGGACGAGTGGCGAGGAAAAAATGCCTCGTCCCTCGTTACTCGTCCCTGCCGGTTGAACCCGTCGGGCCTTTGGCCCGACGGGTTCAACCGGTATTGCGCATGCCCGCGGCGATGGCGTTGATGGAACGCAGCAGCGGGTTGAGCCACTGGTTGCGGGTTTCCTCGTCGAGGGATTCGTCGCGGTAGCGGCGCAGCAGGGTGACCTGGATCTGGTTGAGCGGGTCCAGGTAGGGGTTGCGGCGCTTGAGCGAGAGGGCGAGCTGGGGCGTTTCGGCCATCAATTCGTCGAGCTGGGCCACGTCCAGCACTTCCCGTACCGTGCGCTGGTATTCGTTCCTGATGGTCTCGAAGATCTGCCGCGCGCTTTGCTGATCGTGGCACAGGGACATGTAGCTTTCGGCGATCCGCATGTCGGCCTTGAACAGCGCCATCTGCGAGTTGGAGAGCAGGGCGCGGAAGAAGGGCCATTCCTCGTACATGGCCTGCAACTGGGCCAGTTCGTGTTCGCCGGGCGCCTCCTGGAGCCAGCCCGCCAGCGCCGAACCGATGCCGTACCAGGCCGGCAGCGTGTGGCGGGACTGGGCCCAGCCGAACACCCAGCCGATGGCCCGCACCGAGCCCTTGGAGCGATCGCCCACCTTGCGATGCGACGGCCGCGAGCCGATGTTCATCAGGGCGATTTCCCGTACCGGCGTGGCTTCGTAGAAGTAGTCGAGAAAACCGGGTGTCTCGTCGGTGAGCTGGCGGTAGGTGCGCTCGCCCCGGTCGGCCAGTTCCTTCATCACCTGCAGGAAGCGGGGGTTGTCCGGCTCCGGCGGGGTGATCAGGTTGCGGCTGGCCTTCATCAGGCCGGTGATGCCCATGCTCAGCTCGTACACGGCGGTTTCGTGGTTGCTGTACTTGTAGGACAGCACCTCGCCCTGTTCGGTGAACTTGATTTCGCCATGCACGGTGCCGGTGGGCTGGCTGAGAATGGCCTCGTGGGTGGGGCCGCCGCCGCGGCCGATGGTGCCGCCGCGGCCATGGAACATGCGCAGATGCACGCCGCGCGCCTTGCACAGGGCGGTGATCTGCTGCTGGGCCTGGTACAGGTTCCAGGCCGAGGCGAGGATGCCGCCGTCCTTGCAGGAATCCGAATAGCCCAGCATCACTTCCTGGCTGTTGCCGGAGGCGGCGAGCAGGGCCGCGTAGACGGGATCGTCCAGCAGCCGGTTCATCACCGGTTCGATGTGGGCCAGATCGTCGATGGTCTCGAATAGGGGCGAGACGCGCACGTGGCAGAACCATTCGCCGTCGCGCTGACCGGTCAGCCCCGCCAGCCAGGCGAGGAACATCACTTCCATCACGTGGCTGGCGGCATGGGTCATGGAGATGACGTAGTTGCCGAAGACCCGGGGACTGATCTCCTCGCGCATCCGGGCCATGATGTCGAAGGTCTCCAGGGTCTCGCGGCTGCGCTCGTCCAGGGCTTCGCGGTCGATGGCCGGGGGCGGGCCGGCCAGGGCCTCGCCCAGCTTGCGCATGCGCTGTGCTTCGTCCAGGGCTTCGTAGTCGCTGCCGTCGATCTGTCGCCACACGGCGCTGACCGTATTGGTGTGGATGGTTGATTCCTGGCGCACGTCGAGATGGGCCAGGAAGAAACCGAAGGTTTCCACCAGCCGGATCAGATCCTGCAATTCGCCACGGGCGATGATGGCGTCGCCGTGGCTGATGATGGAGTCGCGGATGAGGTAGAGATCGGTCAGCAGGGCCGCTTCATCGCGGTAGCCGTGATCCGGCGTCGGCAGGGGGGCGCCTTCGAGATGGTGATCCAGGCGCGCCAGGTTGTGCTCGATGCGCCGTTGCATCAGCACCAGCTTGCGCCGGTAGGGTTCTTGGGCGTAGCGTTGGGGACGTTCGGCGAAGACCTCGGGCATGGCCTGTTCGTCCCGTTCCAGGGCGGCCAGGAAGTCCGCCGAGGGCTGGATGAACTCGGTGGACATGGTGAGGATCTTCTGCAACTGGCGGATCCGGCCATAGTATTCGCGCAGGGCCTCGCGGGACTGCATGCGCACGGCGGTGACGGTGGTTTCGGGCTTGACGAAGGGGTTGCCGTCGCGATCGCCCCCGATCCAGGACCCGAAGCGGATGAAGCTCGGCACGTGGATCTGCGCGCCGTCCTGGCCATAGGTGCGTTCGATGGCGCCTTCGAGATAGCGATAGGTCTCCGGCACCGACTGGAACAGGCATTCGCGGAAGTAGTAGAGCCCGTTCTTCACCTCGTCGAGCACCTGCAGCCGGGTGGTGCGCACCTCGTTGGTCTCGTAGAGGATGCGGATGTGGCGTTCCAGTCGCTCGAGGATGCGGCTGCGCTCGATGCGCGACAGGCGCGGGGCGTCGAGTTCCTCGCTGATCACGAAGATCCGCCGCAGGGCTTCGAGGATGGTGCGGCGTTTGGCCTCCGTGGGGTGGGCGGTGAAGACCGGGATGTAGGCCAGATGGTCGAGCAGATGCTGCATCTTCTCCGCCGGGACGCCCTCGCCGTGGAACTGGCGCAGGGTGTGGTCGAAGGAGCCCACCCACAGCGGACCGTTGCGGCTCACCTCGCGGCGGCGCAGCTTGTGCTGGTAGCTCTCCTCGGCGATGTTGACCAGGCTGAAATAGATGCTGAAGGCCCGGATCACGTGGGCGAGGGTGTCCGGATCCAGGGATTCGACGAGGGCCGCCAGGCGCTGGCGCTTGCGCACGTCTTCCGACTTGCGCAGGCTGATGTGGCCCTTGCGCAGGGTTTCGACGGCGTCGAAGACCTTCTTGCCGGCATGTTCGTGGAGGATCTGCCCGAGAATGTTGCCGAACAGCTTGACCCGCGAGCGCAGGGGCTTGTCGTTGAAGCGCCGTTCGACGGCGGTTTTGGCGTCAGCAGTCATGAAACGGAGGCCTTGTCACAATCGGAACCCCGCATTATACCGCAAGGAAGCGTGACGGCGTCTCTTGACGCTGGGGGGCGGGGTATGTTTGCAACAGGGCCGATGAGAAGATGGTAGCCGAGGTCGGACTCGAACCGACACGCCCGAAGGCACAGCATTTTGAGTGCTGCGTGTCTACCAGTTCCACCACTCGGCCACGCGCCGCCATTATAGGGAGCCGGCCGGGAGCTGTCCAAGGCCGGATGAGAAATGCCGGCCGACCTGCTATCCTCGCGCGCCATGCGTCGTCAGGACTTTCACTTCGATCTGCCGCCGGAACTGATTGCCCAGCAGCCCACCGCCGAACGGCCGGCCAGCCGGCTGCTGCACCTCGAACGGGCCAGTGGCTCGCTGCATGACCGGCAGTTTCGCGATCTGCCGACGCTGCTGCGGCCGGGGGATCTGCTGGTGCTCAACGATACCCGGGTCATCCCGGCCCGCCTGTGGGGCCGCAAGGAGACGGGCGGCCAGGTGGAAGTGCTGGTGGAACGGCCGCTCGACGAATGCCGTGTGCTGGCGCATGTGCGGGCCAGCAAGTCGCCGAAGCCCGGAACCCGACTGGTCTTCGAGCAGGGGGTCACGGCCGAGGTGACGGGACGCGAGGCGGATTTGTTCCGCCTCGCGTTCAACCGGCCGGTGATGGCCGTGCTCGAGACGCAGGGCCACATGCCGTTGCCGCCCTACATCGAGCGGGAAGACACGGAACGGGATGCCGAGCGCTACCAGACCGTCTACGCCCGTCACCCCGGTGCGGTAGCCGCGCCCACGGCCGGCCTGCACTTCGACGAGGCCCTGCTGGATGCGCTGGCGGCGCGGGGCATCGAACAGGCGCGCGTCACCCTGCACGTGGGCGCCGGCACCTTCCAGCCAGTGCGGGTGGAGGACATCCGCGAGCACCGGATGCACAGCGAATGGCTGCGGGTGTCGGAGACAGTGGTCGAGGCCGTGCAGCGCACCCGCGCCCGGGGCGGGCGGGTGGTGGCGGTGGGCACCACCGTGGTGCGCAGTCTCGAGACGGCGGCGCAGGGCGGCGAATTGCAGCCCTTCGAGGGCGAGACCGACATCTTCATCACGCCCGGTTTCCGTTTCCGGGCGGTGGACGCCCTGATCACCAATTTCCACCTGCCCGAATCGACCCTGCTGATGCTGGTCAGCGCCTTTGCCGGGCACGAAACCGTGATGCGTGCCTACCGGCACGCGGTGGCGCAGCGCTATCGCTTCTTCAGTTATGGCGATGCCATGTTTATTGGCTGAGAGAAAAGTGAAAAGAGACAAGGGGAAAGGGGCGAAAGCGCAATGGCAGGCGCCGTGGCATCGGAACGGTCCGTCACTTCGTATCTTGCATCTTTGCGCTGTTTCCTGAATTGACAATGAAATTTGCACTGCTTGCAACCGATGGGGCCGCCCGGCGCGGGCGGTTGACCTTCGACCGTGGCACCGTCGAGACACCGGCCTTCATGCCGGTGGGGACCTATGGCACGGTCAAGGCCATGACGCCGGAGGAGCTGCGCGAGGTGGGCGCCGAGATCGTTCTTGGCAACACCTTCCATCTGATGCTGCGGCCGGGCACCGACGTCATCGAGGCGCATGGGGATCTGCACGATTTCATGCACTGGGACGGGCCCATCCTCACCGACTCGGGCGGTTTCCAGGTCTGGTCGCTGGGCAAGCTGCGCAAGATCACCGAACAGGGCGTGCGGTTCCGCTCGCCGGTGGACGGCAGCGAGGTGTTCCTGGGGCCGGAAGAATCCATCGCCGTGCAGCATGCCCTGGGCAGCGACATCGTCATGATCTTCGACGAATGCACCCCGTATCCGGCCACGGAGCGCCAGGCCCGCGAGTCGATGGAATTGTCCCTGCGCTGGGCCCGGCGCTGCAGCGAGGCGCACGGCGATCATCCCTCGGCCCTGTTCGGCATCGTGCAGGGCGGGATGTATCCGGAATTGCGCAGCCAGTCCCTGCGAGGCCTCCAGGCCATCGGCTTCGATGGCTATGCCATCGGCGGCCTGTCGGTGGGGGAGCCCAAGGAAGACATGCAGCGGATCCTGGCCCACCTCGGGCCGCAGATGCCGGCCGATCGGCCCCGCTACCTGATGGGCGTGGGTACGCCCGAGGACCTGGTGGAGGCGGTGCGCCGGGGCGTGGACATGTTCGACTGCGTGATGCCCACCCGCAATGCCCGCAACGGTTACCTGTTCACCAGCCGGGGCATGATCCGGATCCGCAACAGCCGTTTCCGCACCGACACCGCGCCGCTCGATCCCGACTGTGACTGCTACACCTGCCGCAATTACAGCCGCGCCTACCTGCGGCATCTCGACCGCACCGGCGAAATCCTCGGCTCGCGCCTCAATACCATTCATAATCTTTATTATTATCAGAAGCTTATGCAGGGCATGCGGGAGGCCATCGCCGCCGGTCGGCTGGCGGATTTCGTGGCCGATTTCTACGCGCGGCGCGATCTGGCCGTGCCGCCTGTGTCATAATACGCGCGCTTTTTCGCCCCCGGGCGAGACTGAATCCTCAAACCAAATACAAGGATTGCCCATGAGTTTCCTGATTTCCGATGCCCTGGCCGAAGGCGCGCCCGCGGCCCAGCAGGGGGATCCGCTGACGTCGCTGCTGTTCTTCGGCGGTTTCATCCTGATCTTCTATTTCATTCTCATCCGTCCCCAGCAGAAGCGGGCCAAGGAGCACCAGAAGATGGTCTCGGCGCTCGGCAAGGGGGACGAAGTGGTCACCAATGGCGGCCTGCTGGGCAAGGTCACCGAGGTGGACGATGAATACGTGAGCCTCGAACTGGCCGACAACGTGGTCGTGCGTCTGCAGAAGCAGGCTGTTGCCAGCGTGCTGCCCAAGGGCACGCTCAAGACCATCGGCAAGGGAAAATAAGACCAACCTGACCGGCCACCCCGGCGCCCCGGCGCCGGTTGCGCCCATTCGGATTCGACCATCATGCTGAACCGCTATCCGCTGTGGAAATACCTTCTGATCCTGATCGTGATCGTGGTGGGCGTCATCTATGCCCTGCCCAACGTCTATGGCACCGACCCGGCCATCCAGATCACGGCCAGTCGTACGGCCAGCGTCGATGAGGCATTGCGCAGCCAGGTGGCGAGCCTCCTGAAAGGGCGCGGCATTCCGCTCAAGGCCATCGAACAGGAACCCCGGCACCTGCTGATCCGCTTCAACAGCGTGGAGGATCAGCTCAAGAGCGCCGATCTGTTGCGCGAAACCCTGGGCGAGAACTACACCGTGGCCCTCAACCTCGCCAGCGCCGCGCCCGAGTGGCTGGCCGCCATCAATGCCCGGCCCATGTACCTGGGGCTCGACCTGCGGGGTGGTCTGCACTTTCTCATGGAGGTGGATACGGAAACGGTGATGCAGCAGGCCTATGATCGCTACATCTCCGATCTGCGCTCGCTGCTGCGCGAGCGCAAGATCCGCTATGCCGCCATCCTGCGCCGGGGCGAGACCATCGTGCTCAAGTTCCGCAAGCCGGAACAGCGTGACGCGGCCCGCGGAGCCATTCGCAGCGCCATCGGCCGGGATCTGGTGGTGTCCGAGGAGCAAGAGGGCAGCGTGCCGGTCCTCCTGGCGCGCCTGACTGAGCAGACCATCCGTGACATCAAGAAGCACGCCCTGCAGCAGAACGTCACCACCCTGCGCAACCGGGTCAACGAACTGGGCGTGGCCGAGCCGGTGATCCAGCAGCAGGGCGACAACCGCATCGTGGTGCAGTTGCCGGGGATCCAGGATTCGGCCCGGGCCAAGGAGATCCTCAGCGCCACCGCCACCCTGGAGTTCCGTCTCGTGGACGTGGAACACAGCCTGCAGGAAGCCCTGGCCGGCAAGGTGCCACCCACCGCCCGCATCTATTACGAACGCAACGGTCAGCCCATCCTGCTCAAGAAGCGGGTCATCATCACCGGGGAGAACATCACCAACGCCACGTCCGGCTTCGATCAGCAGAGCGGTTCGCCGGCGGTATTCATCAACCTCGACAGCGCCGGTGCCCGGGTCATGGCCCACACCACCAAGCGCAATCTCAAGAAGCCGATGGCGGTGGTATTCATCGAATACAAGCCGGTGACGAAGATCGTCGATGGCAAGAAGGTCACGGAGACCGTCAAGAAGGAAGAGGTCATCAACGTGGCCACCATCCAGGGCGTGTTCAGCAAGCGCTTCCAGATCACCGGCCTCGACAGTGTCGAGGAAGCCCGCAATCTGGCCCTGCTGCTGCGCGCCGGCGCCCTGGCCGCGCCGATCCGGATCATCGAGGAACGCACCATCGGCCCGAGCCTTGGCAAGGAGAACATCGAGCAGGGCACCGAATCGGTCGTCGTGGGCATGCTGCTGGTGGTGCTGCTCATGGCCTTCTGGTATCGGGGCTTCGGCCTGGTGGCCGACGTGGCCCTGCTGGTCAACCTGGTGCTGATCGTGGCCGTGCTGTCCATGCTCCAGGCCACCCTGACCCTGCCGGGGATTGCCGGCATCGTGCTCACGGTGGGCATGGCGGTCGATGCCAACGTGCTGATCTTCGAACGGATCCGGGAAGAGTTGCGCAACGGCAACACGCCCCAGTCGAGCATCAACGCCGGTTACGAGAAGGCCCTCTCGACCATCGCCGATGCCAACATCACCACCCTGATCGCGGCCGTGGTGCTGTACATCTTCGGGACCGGCCCCATCAAGGGTTTCGCCATCACCCTGTCCATCGGCATCGTGACCTCCATGTTCACCGCCATCATGGGCACCCGCGCCATCATCAATCTGGTCGTGGGTGGACGCAACATCAAGTCCCTGTCGATTTGATCAACGGAACGCCACCGACATGCAAATCTTCAAGCAGACCACCAAGATCGATTTCATGGGCAAGCGCTATCACGCGCTGGTCCTGTCCACCATCCTGATTCTGGTTTCGCTGGGATCGCTGGCCGTCAAGGGGCTCAATTTCGGCCTGGACTTCACCGGTGGCACGCTCATCGAGGTGGGCTACAGCCGCTCCGTGGAGTTGCCGGCCGTGCGCGAGGCCCTCGAGAAGGCCGGGTTCAAGGATGTGGTGGTCCAGCACTTCGGCACCACCCGCGACGTGCTGGTTCGTCTGGCCCCGCAGGAAGGGGGCGAACACGGCACCGAGACCCTTGGCGATCGGGTGCTGCAGGTACTGCGCGAAGCCAGTGACGGTCCGGTGGAGATGCGCCGGCAGGAATTCGTCGGCCCCCAGGTGGGCGAGGAACTGCGGGACGACGGCGGGCTGGCCATGCTCATCGCCCTGGCCTTCATCCTGGTCTACGTCATGGCCCGCTTCGAATACCGCCTGGCCCTCGGCTCGGTCGGCGCCCTGTTTCACGACGTGATCATCACCCTTGGGGCCTTTTCCCTGTTCCAGTGGGAATTCGATCTGACCGTGCTCGCGGCCATCCTTGCGGTGATCGGCTATTCCCTCAACGACACCATCGTGGTCTTCGATCGCCTGCGGGAAAACTTCCGCAAGCTGCGCAAGGCCAGCCCCGTCGAGGTCGCCAACATCTCCATCAACGAAACCCTCTCCCGCACCATCATGACCTCTTTCACCACCGTGCTGGTCGTGCTGGCCATGTTCTTCCTCGGCGGCAAGCTCATCCACGCCTTCTCCCTCGCGCTCATCATCGGCATCGTGGTGGGCACCTATTCCTCCATCTACGTCGCCAGCAGCACCGCCCTGGCCCTCAAGATCACCCGCGCCAGCCTGATGCCGGTGCAGAAGGAAGGCGCCGAATCGGGTCACACGCCCTGACGCTCAGCTTCCCTCGCGGATTTTCCTTGCCGTCTCCAGCGGATCCTCTTCCTCACCGTTGCCGAGCGTACGGCAGAGCGTGGACGTTTGGTCGCGGCAGCGATCGGGGTGCTGTTCAGCGTTGCGGATGACCGTTTCGGCCCAGATGACGGCAATGCCCCAGAGCACGGCGCCGAACAACAGGGTGCCATGGCTGATGCCGGCCACGCCGACGGGACCGCCGAAAAAGCCGTAGACGAAACTCACGATGCCGGCCAGCCAGAAGACGGCGATGGGGGCGGCGCAGCAGCCGGCGCAGCCGAAGCGGCAGACGGCCAGCGGGGGGACGAGCAACAGCCAGATGTTGCGGTTTCGCATCTCCACACCTCCATGACGGACAGGGCCTTGTTGTCGTCCGGGAACCGGGCTGGCCCTGTCCGGTTTCCGGCCTCCGGAGATTCGGTCGCGAATCGGGTGGAGGATGACCTTTGAGTATCACGGGCACCGGAACAGGTCAACCACGAGACCTTTTTGATAATGTGGAAATGACTCAGCCGCCGTTTGCAGCCAGGCGCTGTTCGCGCCGCAGGAGGTAGGCCAGGACATCGGAGGACCGATGGGCGGTCACCGGCACCACGGTGGCGCGGTTGTCGGGCAAGCGGCGCCGCGGGGGCTCGATGGAAAGGATGGTCAGCCGGGATTCCCTGCGGCCAGGCGAGTAGGCCACTTCGCAGGCGGCTTCCATGAGCCCGTCGAGCACGTCACGCATGACGGCCTCAAGGGCGCGGCGGGAGAGCGGATCGGTGGATTTCGGCACGTGACGTCCCTGACTGAAAAGCGGTTCTGCCTTCCATAGCGGACGCAGGACGGCGTTTTGCAGGGTGTGCGAGCCTTTTTCGGCAGTTTGTCAGGCCGATTTCAGTTCCGGCGGCAGCAGGGGGCGGATCTTCTGCAGCATGGCCTTGAATATCCGCGGATTGGCGGCCACCACGTGGCCGGTTTCGAGGTGGTCGGGGCGGCCGTCGATGCCGCTGACCAGTCCGCCGGCTTCCTCGATGAGCAGCACGCCGGCGGCGATGTCCCACAGGTTGAGATCCAGCTCCCAGAAGCCGTCCAGCCGTCCGGCCGCCACGTAGGCCAGATCCAGCGCGGCCGAGCCGGCGCGGCGGATGCCGGCGCTGCCGGGGATCAGGGTCTTCATCATCTCGCAGTAGGCGTCGAGCCAGCGCATCTGGCTTTCCCGGAACGGGATGCCGGTGCCGAGCAGGGCGCCTTCGAGCGACGGGCGCTTGCCGACCCGGATGCGGCGGTTGTTGAGGGCGGCGCCGTTCCCGCGGCTGGCCGTGTACAGCTCCTCGCGCAGGGGATCGTAGACCACGCCGACCTCCAGCCGCCCCTTGTGGCGCAGAGCGATGGAGATGGCGAACTGGGGGAACCCGTACAGGAAATTGGTGGTGCCGTCGAGCGGATCGATGATCCACTGGTGCGCGTCACCGGCGCTTTCGCCGCTTTCCTCGGCCAGGATGGCGTGGTTGGGATAGGCCTTGCGGATCACCTGGATGATGGCCTGTTCCGCCTGCCGGTCCACCTCGCTGACGAAATCGTTGCGGGTCTTTTCCGTGATCGTCAGGGTGTCGACCTGGTTGGCGTAGCGGTTGATGATGGCACCGGCGCTGCGGGCGGCGCGCACGGCGATGTTGAGCATCGGATGCACGGGGACTTCCTTGGGGTTTCGGTGGTGAAAAGAACAGGGGCCGGGAGTGGATGGACACTCGCCAGCGGTTGGCGCAGAGTCTATTCTATCAGGCCCCGTGGCCGCCGTCAGGCGCGTTCGTTTCTTCATTTTTTGCAAGCCACTGCCATGACCGATACCCCAACCGCAATTTCCTGCCTGAACCGCATCCGGGTGGTGCTGGTGGAAACCAGCCATCCCGGCAACATCGGTGCCGTGGCGCGGGCCATGAAGAACATGGGGCTTGCCGAGCTGGTGCTGGTGAAGCCGCGGGTCTTTCCCCATGCCGAGGCCACGGCCCGGGCTTCGGGCGCCGACGATCTGTTGGTTCGGGCTCAGGTGGTGGAAAGCCTGGAGGCGGCCATCGCCGACTGTGTCCTGGTGGTGGGCGCCAGCGCCCGCAGCCGCACGATTCCCTGGCCGCTCATGCAGCCGCGGGACTGTGCCCGGCGCATGCTGGCAGAGGCGGCCCGGGGCGCAAAGGTGGCACTGGTCATGGGCCGGGAGAAGTCGGGGCTGAGCAACGCCGAGCTGGAACGCTGCCGGGTGCACGTGCACATCCCGGCCAATCCCGACTATCCGTCCCTGAACCTGGCAGCCGCCGTGCAGGTGCTGGCCTACGAGCTGCGCATGGCCGCGCTGGAAGCGGAATCGGCCCTGCCGGAGGGCGCGATGCTGGAACGGGATCAGCCCCTGGCTACCGCGGCCGAACTGGAAGGGCTGTATGCCCATTTCGAACGGACCCTTGCCGCCCTGGACTTCTACGATCCCGACAATCCCCGCCAGCTCATGCGGCGCCTGCGGCGCCTGTTCAACCGCGCGGAGCTTGACCGGATGGAGGTCAACATTCTGCGCGGCATCCTCGCCGCCGCCGAGAAGGCCGCCGGTGGTGATGGTCGTTGAATTCGCCAGTCGGGGCCCCATCATGCAGTCCAGTGACGGTGACAGCGATGTTGTCGCGACCCCATCGTTCTGTCGTCTCGCGCTATCCGTCCTTCGTGCCGCCGCCGGGTTGAGTTGACACCCGCGTTCGGCCCGTCTCTAATTAGCCCCCTTTTCCAGGCGGATCTGTCCATGTTCAGTCGTATTCGGGAAGACATCGATTGCGTTTTCGACCGGGATCCGGCCGCGCGCACCCGTTTCGAGATTCTCACCACCTATCCGGGCGTGCATGCCGTGCTGGTGCACCGGCTCAGTCACTGGCTGTGGAACCACCGGCTCAAGTGGCTGGCCCGGGCCCTCTCCCATCTCGGCCGCTGGCTGACCGGCATCGAAATCCATCCCGGGGCCCGCCTCGGGCGGCGCTTCTTCATCGACCACGGCATGGGCGTGGTGATCGGCGAGACCGCCGAGATCGGCGACGACTGCACCCTCTACCACGGCGTCACCCTCGGCGGTACCACCTGGCAGAAGGGCAAGCGCCATCCCACCCTGGCCGACAACGTGGTGGTGGGGGCCGGGGCCAAGGTGCTCGGACCCATCCAGGTAGGGGAGGGGGCCCGCATCGGCTCCAACGCCGTGGTGGTCAAGGACGTGCCGGCCGGCGCCACGGTGGTCGGCATCCCCGGGCGCATCGTCACCCGCAAGACCGATGACGAGCAGCACGCGCGGCGCAAGGCCTTTGCCAGGAAGATCGGCTTCGACGCCTACGGTACCACCCAGGACATGCCCGATCCGGTGGCCAACGCCATCAACTGCCTGCTGGATCATGTGCACGCCATGGATCAGCAGATGGAGAACATGTGCAAGTCCTTGAAAAAGCTGGGAATGGAGCTGGATGTCGTGGAGCTGCCGGACCTCGGCGGCTGCGACATCTCGGCCGGCAACAGTTGCGATACGGGGATCGGCGACAGCAGCGGAAAGACGACAAAACCTGACAGGGAGGAAGGGAAAAAGGCCTGAGGAATCAGGGCCAAGAACGCAGACCAGGTGGGGCAAAATACTTGACTATTTTGCTAGGTCTTGATAGGCTTCCGTTCGAACGCCGAGAAGATTACTCAAAATTACAGGGTATTGCAATGAGACTGACAACCAAAGGTCGTTACGCGGTCACCGCCATGCTCGACCTGGCGCTGCACTATCAGGATGGCCCCATCACGCTGTCCGACATCTCCCAGCGCCAGGGGATCTCCCTTTCCTATCTGGAACAGCTGTTCTCCAAGCTGCGCAAGCAGGGGCTGGTAGACAGCACCCGCGGGCCCGGGGGTGGCTATCGCCTGAGCCGCGAAGCCAGCCAGATTGCCGTGGCCGACGTGATCACCGCCGTCGATGAAAAGGTGGAGACCACCCGCTGCGGCGGCCTGTCCAACTGCCAAGACGATCAGCAATGCCTGACCCACGAACTGTGGACCGAGCTGAGCCACCAGATCCATGAATTCCTGATGGGCATCAGCCTCGGCGCCCTGGTCGAACGCAAGGGGGTGCAGGAAGTGGCCGCCCGCCAGGAAAAGGTCGCCATGCAGTTCGAACCCCCCAAGGCGGAAAGCGCCTGAACCCGGTTTCCGCAGGAGATGAGCAGGACATGAAGAAACCCATCTATTTCGACTACTCCGCCACCACCCCGGTCGATCCGCGGGTGGCGGAGAAGATGTGCCAGTGCCTGACCCTGGACGGCAACTTCGGCAACCCCGCCTCCCGTTCCCACGAATACGGCTGGAAGGCCGAAGAGGCGGTGGAGGAAGCCCGCAAGCAGGTGGCCGACCTGGTGGGGGCCGATCCCAAGGAGATCGTCTTCACCTCCGGGGCCACTGAATCGGACAACCTGGCCATCAAGGGCGCGGCCCACTTCTACCAGAAGAAGGGCAAGCATATCGTCACCTGCAAGACCGAACACAAGGCCGTGCTGGACACCTGCCGCCAGCTTGAACGGGAGGGCTACGAGGTCACCTACCTCGATCCCGAGCCCAATGGCCTCATCGATCTGGACAAGCTGAAGGCCGCCATCCGTGACGACACGGTGCTGGTCTCCATCATGCACGTCAACAACGAGATCGGCGTAATCCAGGATATCGCCGCCATCGGCGAGATCACCCGCGAGCGCAAGGTGCTGTTCCATGTGGACGCGGCCCAGAGCGCCGGCAAGGTGCCCATCGATCTGCAGACGATGAAGGTCGATCTCATGTCCTTCTCGGCCCACAAGATCTACGGCCCCAAGGGCATCGGCGCCCTGTACGTGCGGCGCAAGCCCCGGGTGCGCCTGGAGGCCCAGATGCACGGCGGCGGCCACGAGCGCGGCATGCGTTCCGGCACCCTGCCCACCCACCAGATCGTGGGCATGGGCGAGGCTTTCCGGATCGCGAAGGAAGAGATGGCCGCCGACAACGAGCGCATCCGCATGCTGCGCGACCGGCTGCTCAAGGGCCTCGAGGACATCGAGGAAATCTACATCAACGGCGACCTGGAACAGCGCGTGCCCCACAACCTCAACATCAGCTTCAACTTCGTGGAAGGGGAATCGCTGATGATGGCCCTCAAGGATCTGGCCGTCTCCTCCGGCTCCGCCTGCACCTCGGCGAGCCTCGAGCCGTCCTACGTGCTGCGGGCCCTGGGCCGCAACGACGAGCTGGCCCACAGCTCGATCCGCTTCAGCCTCGGTCGCTTCACCACCGAAGAGGAAGTGGATTACGCCATCGAGGCCATCAAGCAGAACATCGACAAGCTGCGGGAACTCTCGCCGCTGTGGGAGATGTACAAGGAAGGCATCGATCTGAATTCCATCGAGTGGACGGCCCACTGAGCCGCCCGCGCAACCGAGACCATCGAACGAGGTAACCCATCATGGCATACAGCGACAAGGTCATCGATCACTACGAAAACCCCCGCAACGTCGGCAGCCTCGACAAGGACGATGCCAGTGTCGGCACCGGCATGGTGGGCGCGCCGGCCTGCGGCGACGTCATGCGCCTGCAGATCAAGGTCAACGAGCAGGGCGTGATCGAAGACGCCAAGTTCAAGACCTACGGCTGCGGTTCGGCCATCGCCTCCAGCTCGCTGCTGACCGAATGGGTCAAGGGCAAGTCGCTGGACGAGGCCGCCAGCATCAAGAACACCGACATCGCCGAAGAACTGGAACTGCCGCCGGTGAAGATCCACTGCTCGGTGCTGGCCGAAGACGCCATCAAGGCCGCCATCAACGACTACAAGCAGAAGCAGGGCCTCGCCGGCGACGACGACGTCGCCCAGAGTGCCTGAGGATCGGCACATGGCCATCACGCTGACCGATACCGCCGCCGAGCGGGTCAAGGCCTTCCTCGAGAACCGGGGCAAGGGCGTCGGCCTGCGGCTCGGCGTCAAGACCACCGGCTGCTCCGGCATGGCCTACGTGCTGGAGTTCGCCGACGAGGTGGCCGAAGAGGATCAGGTCTTCGAATCCCACGGCGTGAAGATCATCGTCGATCCCAAGAGCCTGCTGTATCTCGACGGCACCGAGCTGGACTACGGCAAGGAAGGCCTCAACGAGGGCTTCCGCTTCAACAACCCCAACGTCAAGGACACCTGCGGCTGCGGCGAGAGCTTCACCGTCTGATCCCGGCGCGGCATGGATCTGAGCAGCAACCATTTCGAACTGTTCGGCCTGCCGGTCGGTTTCGACATCGATACCGCGCAACTGGCCGAGAAATATCGGGAACTGCAGCGGGTCCTGCATCCGGATCGCTTCGCCAATGCCTCGGATCGGGAACGGCGCCTGTCGGTCCAGCAGGCCGCCCAGGTCAACGCGGCCTACCAGACCCTGCGCTCGCCCCTGCGCCGGGCCCGTTACCTGCTGGAGCTGCGGGGCGTCGAATTCGACGACGAACGGCAGACCCATCTGGACCCGGACTTCCTCATGGCCCAGATGGAACTGCGCGAGGCCCTGGCCGAAGTGCGGAGCCAGGCCGATCCCTTTGCCGCCCTCAATCGTCTGATGACCGATCTGGCCCGCGAACGCGAGGCCCTGGAGACGGAACTGGCCCGGCACCTGGCGCAGGAAGACGAGGCCGCGCTGGAAGCGGCTCGCCAGATCGTCCAGAAGCTCCAGTTCTTCGCCCGCCTGCAGGAAGAAGCCGAGGAAATCGAGGAAGGCCTGCTGGACTGATTTGGCTTTGGGATGCCGTAACAAGGTGCCGAAAAGCGGAATACGGCTTGATGGAATGCCTCAAAATTGTGCTGATACGATTTTGCGTAGGAGCGGCGCAAGCCGCGAAAACACCACGCATCGCGGCTTGCGCCGCTCCTACAGGTCGCGAGAATCGAATAATCTGACTTGCATGCAGCCCTCGGAGCCGTAGAGCCTACAGGGATGTATTCACGGCGAGTCACGAAACGGCTCTCCGACCCTGAGGACGGAGCTGAACCAAGTGTCTCACAATTGGAATTTGTCAGCCATTCGAGAAGTCGTCAGTATCGACAAGATGTAAACCCAGCTTCCGGCCGGTAGCCCCGCTGTTCCAGCCCCTCGCTACCCGCCCCCAGCAACCCGGAACCAACATGGCACTGCTACAGATCAGCGAACCCGGCCAGTCGGCCAACCCCCACGAGCATCGGCTCGCCGCCGGCATCGACCTGGGCACCACCAACTCCCTGGTGGCCACGGTCCGCTCCGGCAAGGCCGAGCCCCTGCCCGACGAAGCCGGGCGGATCCTCCTGCCCTCGGTGGTGCACTATCGTCCCGACGGGCCGCCCGAAGTGGGGCATGACGCCCTCGAGGGCGCCACCACCGATCCCCTCAACACCATCGCCTCGGTGAAACGCTTCATGGGACGCGGGCTGGAGGACGTGCGCTCGCTCGGTTCCCGCCTGCCCTACGAATTCGCCGAGACCGAATCGGCCGTGCCCCGTTTCCACACCGCCGGCGGCGACGTGAGTCCGGTGGAAGTCTCGGCCGAGATCCTCAAGGTGCTGCGTCAGCGCGCCGAGGCCAGTCTCGGCGGCGAACTTACGGGGGTGGTGATCACCGTGCCGGCCTATTTCGACGACGCCCAGCGCCAGGCCACCAAGGATGCCGCCCGGCTGGCCGGGCTCAACGTGCTGCGCCTGCTCAACGAGCCCACCGCCGCCGCCGTGGCCTACGGCCTCGACAAGTCGGCCGAAGGGGTGATTGCGGTCTACGACCTGGGTGGCGGCACCTTCGACATCTCCATCCTGCGCCTCAACCAGGGGGTGTTCGAGGTGATGGCCACCGCCGGTGACAGCGCCCTGGGGGGCGACGATTTCGACCGCGCCATCGCCGAATGGATCATGCAACAGGCCGGCATCGCCGACGACGCCGGCCATCACCAGTTGCGCCGCCTGATGCGCGATGCCCGCGCCGCCAAGGAAGCCCTGACCGAAGCCGAGCGGGTGCCGCTGAAGGTGGAACTGGAAGACGGCAGCCACTGGGAGGGCGAGCTGGACCGCGAGACCTTGCACCGGCTCGTCGATCCCCTGATCCAGAAGACCCTGCTGCCCAGCCGGCGCGCCCTGCGCGATGCCGGCGTGACGCCCGAGGAGATCACCGCGGTGGTCATGGTGGGCGGTTCCACCCGCGTGCCGCGGGTGCGGGAGCGGGTGGGCGAGTTCTTCGGCCAGGAACCGCTGGTCGACATCAACCCCGACACCGTGGTGGCCGTGGGCGCCGCCATCCAGGCCGACATCCTGGTGGGCAACAAGCCCGACGACGAAATGCTGCTGCTGGACGTGATTCCCCTCTCCCTGGGCCTCGAGACCATGGGCGGCCTGGTGGAGAAGATCATTCCGCGCAACACCACCATTCCGGTGGCCCGTGCCCAGGACTTTACCACCTTCAAGGACGGCCAGACCGCCATGACCATCCACGTGGTGCAGGGCGAGCGCGAGCTGGTCAGCGACAACCGCTCCCTGGGCCGCTTCACCCTGCGCGGCATTCCACCCATGGTGGCCGGCGCGGCGCGCATCCGGGTCACCTTCCAGGTGGACGCCGACGGCCTGCTGTCGGTCACCGCCCGCGAGGAGACCACCGGGGTGCAGGCCGGTATCGAGATCAAGCCCTCCTACGGCCTCACCGATGCCGAAATCGAGAGCATGCTGCGCGACTCCATCGAACACGCCGAGGACGACGTGGCCGCGCGCAAGCTGCTCGAGCAGCAGGTGGAAGCGGACCGGGTGCTCGAAGCCCTGGCCGTGGCCCTGGTGCAGGACCGGGATCTGCTCAGCGAGGAAGAGCGCCAGCGCATCGACCGGGCCGCTGCCCACCTGCAGGCCGCCCGGGATGGCACCGATCACCTGGCCATCAAGCAGGCCCTGGCCGATCTGGACGCCGCCGCCGCCGGTTTCGTGGCCAAGCGCATGGACTCGAGCATCCGCAAGGCCCTGGCCGGCCATACCATCGAAGAATTTGCCGACGAACAAGAGTCGAACTGAACATGCCCAAGCTGATCTTTCTGCCCCACGAGGAAATCTGTCCCGACGGCGCCGTCGTCGAGGCGGAACCGGGAACCACCATCTGCGATGCGGCCCTGGCCAACGGCATCGAGATCGAGCACGCCTGCGAGAAATCCTGTGCCTGCACCACCTGCCACGTCTACGTGCGCGAGGGGGCCGAATCCCTCAACGAGCCCACCGAAGACGAGGAAGACATGCTCGACAAGGCCTGGGGCCTGGATCCCGACTCGCGGCTGAGCTGCCAGGCGGTGGTGGACGACGAGGACCTGGTGATCGAGATCCCCAAATACACCATCAACATGGTGTCCGAGAACCACTGACGCGCAGGAGCCCGCCATGAGCCTGAAATGGACCGACACGCTGGAAATCGCCATCGCCCTCGACGAAGCCCACCCCGACGTGGATCCCCAGTACGTGCGCTTCACGGATCTCCACCAGTGGGTCCGTGAACTGCCCGAGTTCGACGATGATCCCAACCGCTCCAATGAAAAGATCCTCGAAGCCATCCAGATGGCCTGGATCGAGGAACGGGATTGAGGGGATAACCGCCCGGTTTGACGGGTTTTGTGCTATTTTATGCACACATTTTGAACACCCCCTGTAGGAGCGGCGCGAGCCGCGACAGGATTGTAGGTCGGGCTTCAGCCCGACATGTCGGCCTAAAGGCCGACCTACCTACCCGAAGCCATCGCGGCTCGTGCCGCTCCTACACCAAACAGGCAAGCAGGATCCGAATTCATGCCCATCGAACGCACCCTCTCCATCATCAAGCCCGACGGCGTGGCGAAGAACCTGATCGGCGAGATCTATGCCCGCTTCGAGAAGGCCGGCCTGCGCATCATCGCCGCGCGCATGCGGCACCTGACCCGGGCCGAGGCCGAAGGCTTCTACGCCGTGCACCGCGAGCGGCCCTTCTTCAACGACCTGGTCGATTTCATGACCTCCGGCCCGGTGATGATCCAGGTGCTGGAGGGCGAGAACGCCATCGCCAGGAACCGCGAGCTGATGGGCGCCACCAACCCGGCCGAGGCCGCGCCCGGCACCATCCGCGCCGATTTCGCCAAGACCGTGGACGAGAACATCGTGCACGGTTCCGACGGCCCCGAGACCGCGCGCCAGGAAATCGCCTATTTCTTTGCCGACATCGATCTCTGCCCCCGCACCCGCTGAGTCCATGGCTACCGAGAAGGTCAATCTGCTGAACCTCGACCGGGCCGGCCTCGAAGCCTTCTTCGCCGAACTGGGCGAGAAGCCGTTTCGCGCCGTCCAGGTGCTCAAATGGATCTACCAGTGCGGGGTGGACGACTTCGCGCAGATGACCAACCTCAGCAAGGCCCTGCGCGCGAAGCTGGTCGAGGTGGCCGAGATCCGGGCGCCGGAAATCGTCGCCGAGCAACGTTCGGACGACGGCACCATCAAGTGGGCCCTGCAGCTCGACTCGGGAAACCGCATCGAGACGGTCTTCATCCCCGAGGCCGATCGCGGCACCCTGTGCGTCTCCTCCCAGGTGGGCTGTGCCCTCGAATGCAGCTTCTGCGCCACGGCCCGCCAGGGCTTCAATCGCAATCTCTCCACCGCCGAGATCATCGGCCAGTTGTGGGTGGCCAACCGTGCCATGCGCAACACGCCGCGCGAGGATCGGGTGATCACCAACGTGGTGCTGATGGGCATGGGCGAGCCCCTGCTCAACTTCGACAACGTCGTGCGGGCCATGAACCTGATGCAGGAAGACAACGCCTACGGCCTGTCCAAGCGCCGTATCACCCTCAGCACCTCGGGCGTGATTCCGGCCCTGGATCGCCTGCGCGAGGTCAGCGACGTGAGCCTGGCCGTCTCCCTGCACGCCCCGGACGACGAACTGCGCAACGTGCTGGTGCCGCTGAACCGCAAGTACCCCATCGCCGAGCTGCTGGCCGCCTGCCGCCGCTACCTGGGCGAGGAGGGCAGCCGCCGGGTGACCTTCGAATACGTCATGCTCGACGGGGTCAACGACAGCCCGGAACAGGCCCGCCAACTGGTGAAGCTGCTGCGCAAGGTCCCCTCCAAGGTCAACCTCATTCCCTTCAACCCCTTCGAGGGCAGCGGTTACCGCACCTCGCCACCCGAGCGGGTCGCGGCCTTCCGCGAGATCCTGCTCAAGGCCGGGCTGGTCACCATCACCCGCAAGACCCGCGGCGACGACATCGACGCCGCCTGTGGCCAGCTCGCCGGTCGGGTGCAGGATCGCACCCGCCGCACGCAGCGGCTGCGGGCCGAGGGCAAGCTGGCGGAGCGGCTGGCATGAGGCGTCCGCTCCTCCTCCTGCTGATGCTGGCGCTGCTGGGCGCTTGCAGCGCCGCGCGGGAAGAGCTGCAAAAACGCCAGACCGCCTCCGAATACAACACCGAGCTGGGTCTGGCCTACCTGCGCCAGGGGCGGGACCAGATGGCCATGGAGAAGCTGCGCAAGGCCGTGGAGCAGGATCCGAAGAACGCCCAGGCCCACCACTACCTGGCGGTGCTCTACCAGAAGCTCGGCGAGAACGACAAGGCCGATCAGGCCTACTGGAAGGCGCTGCGGTATGCGCCGAAGGAACCCAACCTGCTCAACAACTACGGGGCCTTTCTCTGTGGCCAGGGCAAGTACGACAAGGCCATCCGGATGTTTCGCCGGGTGCTGGAGGATCCCCTGTATCCGGCCCGCCAGGCGGTGTACGAGAACATCGGTCTGTGTGCCCAGCAGAAGGGGGATCTGAAGCTGGCCGAGGAATACCTGCGCAAGTCCCTCAAGGCCAATCCGCGCGCGCCCAAGTCGCTGCTGGCCCTCGGCCAGATCCGTTTCGACCAGGGCGATGCCGCCGCCGCCCGCCAGTATCTCTACGACTACCTGGCCGTGGCCCGCCACAACGCCGAGAGCCTGTGGCTGGGCGTGCTGCTGGCGGCCAAGTCCGGCAACAAGGACCGACTGGCCAGCTATTCGCTGCTGCTCAAGGGCAAGTTTCCTGACTCCCCGCAGACGGCCAAGCTGAAGAAGATGGAAGCCGAAGGCAAGTTCTGAGCCCCGGTTTCAGCAGCATTCCCCGGCCTTATCGCGTATAATTTCCCGCTGACCAGAGGTTCCAAATACCGGTCCACGGCGCCATGCGGGTATTGAGCCCTGCGGGACAGGGAGCCGTTTCGTGACCTTCGGCCGCAGGGATGCGGCCGCAGAGCCTACATGGAGGTATTCACGGCGGGTCACGAAACGGCTCCCTGTCCCGCAGGGCGATCCCCAAGGCTGATACCCCCGGGCCGGTATCCGGAACCTCCGTTCAGGCGCCGCGCCGGTTCCCTCCGCCGCGGCGCCTTTGCAATCTGCCCCGTTTTCACGCAAGACACAGGACTCCGCCGTGTCCAAGAGCATCCAGGCCGTGCGCGGCATGAACGACATCCTGCCGACGGAGACGCCCCGCTGGCAGTACGTGGAGGGCGTGTTCCGCCGCCTGATGGCCGCCTACGGCTACGGCGAGATCCGCCTGCCCATCGTCGAGAAGACCGAACTGTTCAAGCGCTCCATCGGCGAGGTCACCGACATCGTCGAGAAGGAGATGTACACCTTCGAGGATCGCAACGGCGACAGCCTGACCCTGCGCCCCGAGGGCACCGCCGGTTGCGTGCGCGCCGGCATCCAGCACGGCCTGCTCTACAACCAGGTGCAGCGCCTGTGGTACGCCGGCCCCATGTTTCGCCACGAGCGGCCCCAGAAGGGCCGCTATCGCCAGTTTCACCAGTTCGGGGTGGAGGTCTTCGGCCTGCCGGGCCCCGACATCGACGCCGAACTGATCCTCATGACGGCCCGCCTGTGGCGGGAACTGGACATGGGCGACGAGGTCCATCTGGAAATCAATTCCCTGGGGAGCAGCGAGGCGCGCCGGGCCTACCGGGAGAAGCTGGTGGCCTGGCTGGAAGCCCGTCAGGATGAGCTGGACGAGGACAGCCGGCGCCGCCTGCACACCAACCCCCTGCGGATCCTCGACAGCAAGAACCCGGCGATGCAGGATCTCATCGAGGCGGCCCCGAAACTGACGGAACACCTGGATGCCGACTCCCGGACCCATTTCGAAGCCCTCTGCGCCCGGCTCGACGAGGCCGGCATCCCCTACCGGGTGAATCCGCGGCTGGTCCGGGGGCTGGACTACTACTCCCGTACCGTGTTCGAGTGGGTCACCGACCGCCTCGGCGCCCAGGGCACGGTCTGTGCCGGCGGACGCTACGACGGGCTGGTGGAGCAGCTCGGTGGCCGGCCCACGCCGGCGGTGGGCTTCGCCCTCGGCCTGGAGCGGCTGGTGGCCCTGCTCGAGGCGGCCGAACTGCCCGATGCCACCACGCCCCATGCCTACCTGGTGCTGGCGGGGGAGACGGCCGAGCGGGCCGGCCGGCTGCTGGCCGAACGGCTGCGCGATGCCCTGCCGCACCTGCGCCTGCTGGTGCACAGCGGCGGCGGCAGCTTCAAGAGCCAGATGAAGAAGGCCGACCGATCCGGCGCCCGTCTGGCGCTGATCCTGGGCGAGGACGAGATGCTCTCCGGCAACATCGCCATCAAGGATCTGCGCGGCACCGGGGAACAGCGGCACGTGAAGCAGGACGAACTGGCCGAGCACCTGGCAGGGCTGCTGGCCGACATCGACAACTGAGGAGAACCCCATGGCAGAGCCCTATCAGACCGAAGAGGAACAGGTCCAGGCGATCAAGGACTGGTGGAAGGAGAACGGCAAGGCGGTGATTGCCGGCCTGCTGATCGGGCTGGGCGCCATCGGCGGCTGGCGCTGGTGGGTCGATCACCAGAAGACCCGGTCGGAACAGGCTTCGCTGATCTACGCCCAGGTCATCGATGCCGCTGCCCGCGGCGCGGTGGACGAGGCCACCCGCGACGGCCAGCAGATCCTCGAGCAGTATGCCGGCACGCCCTATGCCACCCTCACTGCGCTGCTGCTGGCCCGCACCGCCGTGGACAAGGGCGACGATGCCGCTGCCGCGGCCCGTCTGCAGTGGGTCATCGACAACGGCGTGGACGAGGGCTTCCGAACCCTGGCGCGCCTGCGCCTGGCCCGCGTGCGCCTGCAGCAGGGCCAGCCGGCAGCGGCGCTCACCCTGCTCGGCACGGGGGACGAGCCCGGTTTTGCGACCCTCTTCGCCGAGGTGCGCGGCGATGCCTACCGGGCCCAAAACCAGCCGGCCCTGGCCGCGGCCGAATACCGCAAGGCCCTGCTCGACGGCAAGCTCAATGGCGAATTGCGCCGCCAGATCGAAATGAAGCTCAACGAGGTGGCGGCCGCCGCCGGTGACGCGGCATGAAGCGAGGCCTCCGCTCCTTTCTGCTGTCGGGCGTTCTGGCTGCGCTGGCGGCCTGCAGCAGCTCGCCGTCGCCGGTGCTGCCGCCGGTGGAACTCACGCCCCTCGATCATCCCCTCCCGGTGGTCTCCCGCTGGCAGGCCACCCTGGGCTACGGCGTCTACAACTACTATCTCAAGCTGCGCCCGGTCTTTGACGACAAGGGCATCGGCTACGGCATCGACTACACCGGTTATGTCACCGCCTTCCGCGCCCGTGACGGCCGGCGCCTGTGGGAGCGGCAACTGCACCTGCCGCTGGCCGGCGGCCCCTCGCTGGTGGAAGGGCGCCTGCTGATCGGCAGCAGCCAGGGCGACGTGGTGGCCCTGGATCCGAAGGATGGCCGGCGCCTCTGGCAGGTGGAGGTCAGCTCCGAAGTGCTTGCTCCCATTCACGGCGAGCAGGGCATGCTGGTGGTGCGCACCGTCGACGGCCGGGTGCACGCCCTGCGCGCCGAGGATGGCAAGCGCGTGTGGGTCTTCGAGCGCAACGTGCCGCTGCTGACCCTGCGCGGCACCAGTGCGCCGGTGGTCCGCGACGGGCTGGTGATCGTCGGCAACGACAACGGCAAGCTGGCCGCCCTGACCCTGCGCGACGGCACCCTGCTGTGGGAGACGGCCATCGCCGAGCCCCGCGGTCGCAACGAGCTGGAACGGATGGTCGACATCGATGCCGATCCGGTTGTCGTGGATGGCAGCATCTACGTGGTCACCTATCAGGGGCGGCTGGCCTCGGTGGCCCTCGACAGCGGCCAGCTCCAGTGGGTCAAGGATTTCTCCGGCTATACCCGCCTGGCGGTGGACGGCTACCGGATCTACGCCACCGACGATCAGAGCCGGGTGTGGTCCTTCAACCGCTTCACCGGCGAATCCAACTGGCGCCAGGACAAGCTGCTGCGCCGCAAGCTCACCGGCGTGGCCCTGAGCGGCCCGTATCTGGTGGTGGCCGACTACGACGGCTATCTGCACTGGCTGCGCCGGGAAGACGGCAAGCTGATGGCCCGCCGCCGGGTCAACGCACTGTGGCACATGGACAATCCGGACGAACAAGCGGATCGGGCGATGTTTCCCAAGGCCAACAACATCCTCGTCACCCCGGTGCCGGCGCAGGGCCTGGTGATCGCCCTGGACCGGCTCGGCAACATCGAAGCCTTCGAACTGCGCAAGGCGCAGGACTGACACCATGAAACCGGTCATCGCCCTGGTCGGGCGTCCCAACGTGGGCAAGTCCACGCTGTTCAACCGCCTCACCCGCTCGCGGGACGCGCTGGTGGCCGATCAGCCGGGCCTGACCCGGGATCGCCAGTTTGGCGAAGGCCGCCTGGGCGAGCGCCCCTACATCGTGGTGGACACCGGAGGCCTTTCCGGCGAAGACCGGGGCCTCGACGGCCTGATGGCCCGCCAGTCCTGGCAGGCGGTGGAGGAGAGTGACGCCATTCTCTTCCTGGTGGACGCCCGGGACGGCCTCACTGCCGAGGACGAGAACATCGCCGCGCGTCTGCGCAGCACCGGCAAGCCGGTGTGGCTGGTGGTCAACAAGGTGGACGGGCTGGATCCGGACGTGGTGGCCGCCGAGTTCCATGCCCTGGGGCTGGGCGAGCCCTGGCCCATCGCCGCCGCCCATGGCCGCGGCGTGCGCCAGCTCATCGATGCCGTGCTCGATGCCCTGCCCGCGCCGGAAGGCCGCAGCGAGGAAGAAGAGGCCGAGCAGGGGATCCGCATCGCCATCGTCGGCCGCCCCAACGTGGGCAAGTCCACCCTCGTCAACCGTATCCTCGGCGAGGAGCGGGTGGTGGCCTGGGACATGCCGGGCACCACCCGCGACAGCATCTACCTGCCCTTCGAGCGCGACGGTCAGCGCTATACCCTCATCGACACCGCCGGCATCCGCCGTCGCAGCCGGGTGAAGGAGGCCATCGAGAAGTTTTCGGTGATCAAGGCCATGCAGGCCATCGAGGATGCCCACGTGGTGATCATGCTGCTCGATGCCCGCGAGGGGATCAGCGAGCAGGATGCCACCCTGTTCGGTTTCATCCTCGACAGCGGCCGCGCCCTGGTGATCGCCGTCAACAAGTGGGACGGCCTCGACGCCGATCAGAAGGCCCGCATCCGCCGCGAACTGGAACTCAAGCTGCCTTTCGTCAACTTCGCCCGCATCCACACCATCTCCGCCCTGCACGGCAGCGGCGTGGGCGATCTGTTCGCCTCGGTGCAGAAGGCCTACGCCTCGGCCATGCGTGACCTGCCCACCCACCGGCTCACCGAGATCCTCGAATCGCTGGTCCAGGCCCACGCCCCGCCGGTGGTCAAGGGCCGCCGGATCAAGCTGCGCTACGCCCACCAGGGCGGCCGCAATCCGCCCCTCATCGTCATCCACGGCACCCAGACCGAAGCCGTGCCCGACGCCTACCGCCGCTACCTCATCAACGGCTTCCGCAAGGCGCTCAGGCTCGAAGGCACCCCGATCCGCATCGAGTTCAAGAGCGGCAAGAACCCCTACGCCGGGCGCAGGAACGTCCTCACCAAACGCCAGATCGAAAAGCGCAAGCGCCTGAGGAAGTTCACCAGCCGGCGGCGGTGAGGGGGATCAACGCAAAGGCGCAAAGGATTTTGATGTGGTCTATCCATGGTGCCCGCGCCTTGTTGTCTGCCAACCATGGCCTGCTACGTTGGATATCCGTTGTCGTTGGACAGGTCGGTAGGTCGGGCTTCAGCCCGACAAACCCAACCAGATATCTGGCACGTCCGTTGTCGGGCTGAAGCCCGACCTACCTTGTATTGAAAATCTCTGCGCCCTTTGCGCCTTCGCGCCTTTGCGTTGAAATCCTGACGAAACGCCGGCAGGGGGTTATGATGCCCTCATCCGCCACCCTGTCGTCCTGAGAGGAACACCATGCCCTGGGAGCATTTCCAGCACATGGCCGATATCGGCATCCGCGGGATCGGGGGAACGCCGGAGGAGGCCTTCGCCCAGGCGGCGCTGGCCCTGACGGCGGTGATCACCGATCCGGCGAAGGTGGAACCCCGCCAGGCCGTGCCCATCGAACGGGAGGCGCCGGATCGGGAGTTCCTGTTTCTCGACTGGATCAACGCCCTGATCTACGAGATGGCCACCCGCCACATGCTGTTCAGCCGCTTCGAGGTGACGCTGGACGGCAACCGGCTCGAGGCCCGCGCCTGGGGCGAGTCGGTGGACCGGTCCCGTCACGATCCTGCCGTCGAGGTCAAGGGCGCCACCCTCACCGAACTGAAGGTGTGCCGGCGCGAGGACGGCCAGTGGCTGGCCCAGTGCGTGGTGGATGTCTGAAAGGCAGAGAAAAGAGAAAAGAGAAAAGGGGCAGGAGCGCGGCGCCCTCGGCGCGACCAACTTCCTGCCGCGAAATCCCCCTTGATTTCCCGCCACCTGCTACGATACATGAAATAACCTCCCCCAACCGGAAACCGACGCCATGGACACCCAGGGGCTGGAACGCATCGACGACACCGCATGGGCGATTCCCCCCGCGGGGGAGATGCGCGTGCCGGCCATCCTGTATGCCGACGCGACACTGCTGGCGGAGATGGACGACAAGGTCCGCGAGCAGATCCGCAACGTCGCCACCCTGCCGGGCATCGTCAAGGCGGCCTGGGCGATGCCCGATGCCCACTGGGGCTACGGTTTCCCCATCGGTGGCGTGGCGGCCTTCGATCCGCAGCAGGGCGGGGTGGTCTCCGCCGGTGGCGTGGGCTTCGATATCTCCTGCGGGGTGCGGACCCTGCTCACGGGCCTGCGTCGCGAACAGGTGCAGGCCGAGGCCGAGCGGCTGGCCGATGCCCTGTTCGGCTCGATTCCGGCCGGCGTGGGCAGCACCGGCCGCATCCACCTGAGTGATGCGGCCATGGACGCCATGCTCGAAGGCGGCGCGAGCTGGGCCGTGGGCCGCGGCTACGGCTGGCCGGAGGATCTGGAACGCATCGAAGAGAACGGCCGCATGGAAGGCGCCCGGCCCGATTGCGTCTCGGCCCATGCCAAGAAGCGGCAGCGGGACGAGATCGGCACCCTGGGCTCCGGCAACCATTACCTGGAGGTGCAGCACGTGGCGGCCATCCACGATCCCCGCATCGCCGAGGCCTTCGGCCTGCGCGAGGGCGACGTGGTGGTGAGCATCCATTGCGGCTCCCGCGGCCTCGGCCACCAGATCGGCACCGAGTTCCTGCGCGAGATGGCCCTGGCGGCGCAGGAATACGGCATTCACCTGCCGGATCGGGAACTGGCCTGCGCGCCCATCGACTCCCCCGTGGGCCAGCGCTACCTGGGCGCCATGCGCGCCGGGATCAACTGTGCCCTGGCCAACCGCCAGGTGATCACCCATCTCACCCGCGAAGTGTTTGCCCGGATCTTCCCCGAGGCCGAGCTGAAACTGCTCTACGACGTCTCCCACAACACCTGCAAGGAAGAGACCCACGACGTGGACGGCCAGCCCCGCCGCCTGTTCGTGCACCGCAAGGGCGCTACCCGCGCCTTCGGGCCCGGTCATCCGGCCCTGCCGGCCGTGTTCCGCGACACCGGCCAGCCGGTCATCATCGGCGGCTCCATGGGCACCGCCTCCTACATTCTCGCCGGCACTGCCGAGAGCGAGGCGCGGGCCTTCAGCTCCGCCTGCCACGGGGCCGGTCGGGCCATGAGCCGCCATCAGTCCCGCAAGCGCTGGCAGGGGCGGGCGCTGGTGGACGAGCTGGCCGGCCGTGGCATCCTCATTCGCAGTCCTTCCCTGCGCGGCGTGGCCGAGGAGGCCCCCGGCGCCTACAAGGATGTCAGCGCCGTGGTGCAGGTGGCCGATCGGGCCGGGCTGGCGAAGCTGGTGGCCCGCCTCGAGCCGATGATCACCATCAAGGGTTGAGTCCATGTCCCCATCGCCGTTTCTCAGCGAGGTTTCCCGCCACATCTGGGAGACCAAGTACCGCTATCGCAACGGCGAGGCGCACGATCGCAGCATCGCCGATACCTGGCAACGGGTGGCGCGGGCGCTGGCCGCCGTGGAGCAGGAACCGGCCCGCTGGGAACCCCGGTTTCGGGCCCTGCTCGACGATTTCCGCTTTCTGCCGGGGGGACGGATCCTGGCCGGGGCCGGCACCGCCCACGAGGTGACCCTGTTCAACTGCTTCGTCATGGGGATCATCGAGGACTCCCTCGACGGCATCTTCGACGCTCTCAAGGAAGGCGCCCTGACCATGCAGCAGGGCGGGGGCGTGGGTTACGACTTCTCCACCCTGCGTCCGCGCGGGAGCCGTGCCCACCGGGTGGGCACCATCGCCTCCGGTCCGGTGTCCTTCATGCGGATCTGGGATGCCATGTGTGCCACCCTGCTTTCCACGGGCGCCCGGCGGGGCGCCATGATGGCCACCCTGCGCTGCGATCATCCCGACATCGAGGAGTTCATCGCCGCCAAGCAGCAGCCGGGCGAACTGCGCCATTTCAACCTCTCGGTACAGATCACCGACGACTTCATGCAGGCCGTCGAGAACGACAAGTCCTGGCCGCTGGTGTTTCCCCGGGACGCACTGGCCGACGACGATCCGGGGGAAGGCACCGTGGAACGCGTCTGGAGCGGCCGGCGCGATCCCGTGCCCTGCCGGGTGCTGCGCACGGTGAGGGCACGGGATCTGTGGGATCGGATCATGCGCGCCACCTACGATTATGCCGAGCCCGGGGTGCTGTTCATCGACCGCATCAATCATCTCAACAACCTCGCCTGGCGGGAGCGGATCACCGCCACCAATCCCTGCGGCGAAGTGCCGCTGCCGCCCTACGGGGCCTGCGATCTCGGCTCCGTGAACCTGACCCGCTTCGTGCGCGAACCGTTCTCCGCCCGGGCGGCGCTGGACGAGGAAGCCATCGCCGCCACGGTGCGCGAGGCGGTGCGTTTCATGGACAACGTGATCGACGTCTCCCGTTACCCGCTGCCGCAGCAGGCCGAGACCGAGCGCGGCTGCCGGCGGATCGGTCTTGGCCTCACCGGCCTGGCCGATGCCCTGATCCTCCTGAACCTGCGCTACGACAGCGAGGCGGGCGTGGCGCAGGCGGCGCGGATCATGGCCCTGATCTGCCACACGGCCTACCGGGCCTCCATCGAACTGGCGAAGGAGAAGGGGGCCTTCCCCGTCTTCGAGCGGGAACCCTATCTGGACAGCGCCTTCGTCGCCACCCTGCCTGCCGACATCCGCGACGGCATCGCCGCGCACGGGATCCGCAACAGCCATCTCACCGCCATCGCTCCCACCGGCACCATCAGCCTGCTGGCCAACAACGTCAGTTCCGGGCTCGAGCCGGTGTTCGACTTCGCCTATCGGCGGCGGATCCTCGAGACTGACGGGCATTACCGGGAATATGCGCTGGAAGACTATGCCTGGCGACTGTGGCAGCAGATCCATCCGGACGAACCCCGGCCCGACAGCTTCGTGGAGGTCAACGATCTGCAGCCCGCCGATCACCTGCGCATGCAGGCCGCCATCCAGCCCTATGTGGACAATGCCATCTCCAAGACCATCAACGTGCCGGCGGACTGCCCCTTCGAGGACTTTCGCCACATCTACCATGAGGCCTGGCGCCAGGGGCTCAAGGGCTGCACCACCTTCCGCCCCAACCCCGTCACCGGCGCCATCCTCCAGGCGCCGGCCGAAGAGAGCCGGCATTGCTGCAACCTGGAGCGGGAAGCCGACTGAACCCCGTCAGCCGTATCCTGCCGCGGTGAACTCCTGTACCCTATACTTCTGGGGCAGGTGTTTGAAAAACGGACGTTTTTCCCGTGCCGGTCGGCATGGCGCCTGCGCCCGGCCGAGCCTCGGCCCCGAACCCTACAGGCGAGCCTTCTCGTGAACGTCAACTGGCTGACGCTGCACTTTGCCGATCCCGAACAGGAACGCGAGTTCCAGGGGTACTACATCCGCCGCTTCGGCGGGATGATGCGCATCGCCATTGCCTCGGGCGTCCTGCTGTATGCCCTGTTCGGCTTTCTCGACTACCAGCTCTATCCCCAACAGGCCCACGCCATCTGGCTCTGGCGCTACGGCATGGCCATGCCGGTGTTGCTGCTGGTTGCCTACTATCTGTTCCGGCGCGACGAACGGGCCTACAGCCAGGCATTCATCGCCCTCGGCAGCCTGACGGGCGGGCTCGGCATCGTGGGCATGACCACGGCCATTCCCCCCGAGGCGCAGGATGTCTATTTCGCCGGCCTGATGCTGGTGGCCATGTTCACCTACACCGTCTTCCGGCTGCAGTTCGTCTGGGCGGCGAGCGTGAGCTGGGTGGTGCTGGTGACGTACAACGTGGCGAGCCTGCTGTCCGGTTCCGCCACGCCCGCGGAGCTGCTGACGGCCAACTTCTTCTATGTTTCCGCCAACCTCATGGGGATGGTGGCCTGTTACGAGATGGAATACGACGCCCGCTACAATTTCGTGCTGCAGCGGGAACTGGAAGCGGAGCAGACCCGCCTGGATCAGCTCAATCGCCGCCTCGACGAACTGGCCCATCACGATCATCTGACCCGGCTGGCCAACCGCCGCTATTTCTTCGAACACTTCCAGCAGGAATGGAACCGGCATCTGCGCCATGCCGCGCCCCTGTCGCTGGTCATCATCGACGTGGACGACTTCAAGGCCTACAACGACACCTATGGCCACCAGGCCGGGGACGACTGCCTGCGACAGATCGCCGAGACCCTCGCCGACACCGCCCGCCGCGCGGGCGACTTCGTGGCCCGTCTGGGGGGCGAGGAATTCGTGGCCCTGCTGGCCCGCACCGACGCCGACGACGCCTGCCAGCTTGCCGAAAAGCTGCGCTGGCAGGTGGAACAGATGGCCGTTGCCCATTCGGCATCCCGGGTGGCCGACGTGGTCACCATCAGCGTGGGCGTGGCCACCACCATCCCCGCCCAGGAACACCGCCTCGAGGATCTCCTGCGCCGCGCCGACGAAGCCCTCTACGAAGCCAAGGCCGCAGGCCGCAACCGCGTGATTTGCCGCAACGACGCCCCGCCTTCGCCGCGGTAGCGGGTGGCGGGGAAAAATCGCTATCACCCGCACCCGTAGGAGCGGCACGAGCCGCGAATCATGCAGGGCCGAGTGGCGAGGGACGAGGGCCGAGGAAAAACGTGGTTGGTTGGCTTCGACAACCTCTGCCCTCGCCACTCGTCCCTCGGCCCTGTTGTTCGCGGCTTGCGCCGCTCCTACAGGTTTGGGCAGGACCGAGTCGCGCAGGCGAACCGCGGGTCAATGCCGCGCCGTGCGCACCGGCAAATCGAGAAACAGCTTCGGATCCACCCGCACGTTGTTCAGGCTCACGCTCCAGTGCAGGTGGGGGCCGGTGACGCGGCCGGTCATGCCCACGTGGCCCAGCAGATCGCCCCGCTGCACGGTCTGGCCAGGTTTCACGGCGATGTCGTGCAGGTGGCAGTACATGGTCACCAGCCCCTGGCCGTGATCCACGAACACCGTGTTGCCGTTGAAAAAGTAGTTGCCGGTGGTCACCACCACGCCGTCGGCCGGGGCGCGGATGGGCGTCCCCTGGGGGGCGGCGATGTCGAGGCCGCTGTGGGGCTTGCGCGGCTGGCCGTTGAAGAAGCGGCGCAGGCCGAAGGGGCTGCCGAGGCGGCCGTCTACCGGCAGATCGAAGCGGGTCTGCACCTCTGGCGTGTCGCGCCAGGTGGCCAGCGCGCCGAGGATGATTTTCTTCTCCCGCCGGATGCGCGCCAGATCCTGCGCATAGGGATTGACCATGCGCTTGTTCTTGAGGGTGATGTGCTGGGTGGCGTATTCCTTGGGCGTGATCCGGAACTCGCGCCAGCCTGGCCGGCCGTCGGCGGTGAGGCGCAGGCGGGCGGGGCCGGGCCGGGCCGAGAGGGGGATCCCCACCAGCGCCTCGTAACGTCCATTCCGTTGGCGCACCAGTACCCGCCGCTTGCCGTAGTGCACCACGGGCACGGCGCCCGTGGCCGGGCCCAGATCCACGATGGCCACGCCGCCGGGCACCGGTGCCGCGCGGGGGAATGCCGCGCCGGCCACCGCGGGCAGGAGCAGGGCCGCCCAGAGGAGCAGAATCAGACGCCAGGAATCAGTCCTCACGGGTTTCCTCCACGGTGGCCAGCAGCCGGCCCTCGCCGAGGCGGGCGGTGATGCGCTCGCCGGGCGCCACGTCGGCATGGCGGCGTACCAGGCGGCCGTCGTCGGCGCGCTGGACGATGGCATAGCCCCGGGAAAGGGTGGCCAGGGGGCTGACCGCATCGAGGGTCTGGCCGAGGGCATGCAGGCGGGCCTGGCGATCCTTCAGGCCGGATTGCATCGCCTGGGCCAGTCGCCCCTGCAGGTGATCCAGCGCCAGGCGATGGCGGGCCAGACGGGGCAGGGGCGCCTGCTGGCGCAGGCGGTGGTGCAGCAGGGCCAGCCGGGAGGCCTCGTGGCGCAGCCGGTGGCCGATGGCCTGATCCCGCCGCAGGGCCAGCTCGTCCAGCCGTTGCAGCGCGTTCTCGATGCGTCGGGCCGGGTGGGGCAGGCGCGAGCGCAGCCAGCGCAGATGCTGCTCCAGGCGCTGCAGGCGGCCGATCCCGGCCCGCTCAAGGCGGTTCATCAGTTGCTGCACCCGGTGGGCCCACTCCCGGCGGTCCGGCGTGAGCAGCTCGGCGGCGGCGGTGGGCGTGGGGGCCCGCTGATCGGCCACGAAGTCGGCAATGGTGAAGTCCACCTCGTGCCCGATCCCCGTGACCACCGGCAGCGGACAGGCCGCCAGGGCCCGCGCCACCACCTCCTCGTTGAAGGCCCACAGATCCTCCAGCGAACCACCGCCCCGGGCCAGGATCAGCACGTCGGACTCGGCCCGCTCGCCGGCCAGGGCCAGCATGCGGGCGATCTCCGGCGCGGCGTTCTCGCCCTGCACCGGCACGGGATACACGATGACGGGAATGCCGGGAAAGCGCCGTCGCAGGGTGGTGAGGATGTCGCGCAGCGCGGCGCCGGTGGGCGAGGTGATGACGCCGATCCGGGCCGGCAGGCGGGGCAGGGGCCGCTTGCGTTCCATGGCGAACAGCCCCTCGGCGTCGAGCCGGTTGCGCAGGGCCTCGAAGGCCCGCCGCAGGGCCCCGTCGCCGGCTTCCTCCATGTGCTCGACGATGAGTTGGAACTCGCCGCGCGCCTCGTACAGCCCGATCCGCGCCCGCACCAGCACCTGCATGCCGTTCTGGGGCGCAAAGCGCAGCAGGCGGTTGCGGTTGCGGAACATGGCGGCCCGCACCTGGGCGTTTTCGTCCTTGAGGGTGAAATACCAGTGGCCGGAGGCGGGCCGGGCCAGGTTGGAGATTTCCGCTTCCAGCCAGATCAGCGGAAAACTGCCCTCCAGCAGGGCGCGCACTTCCCGGTTCAGGCGGCTGACGGTGTAGACGTCGCGCAGGGAAGGGGAGGATTCGGCAAGGGATTCGGTCATCCGGCGATGATAGCGGATGCCCGGGGTATGGGGTAGCTACCAGCCACGCGCAACCAGCTACTTACGAAAAAGGCCGGCAGATGCCAGCCTTTTTCGTATCCGGGAGAATCCCGTCTCAGTTGAAGTGCGGGCCGGCGGTCTGGGCCACCTGGGCCTGCTCCAGGGCATGTTCGCTCTGGCGCTTGGCCTTGTTGGCCAGCTTGACGGCCGTGTCGTAATCGCCCTTCTTCAGCGCGGCCTTGGCCTTCTTGATGAGCTTGCCGGTATCCCGCCATTCGAAACCGGCCTTGGCAGCGAGTTTCTTTTGCTGCTCGGCGGCGGTGATGGCGCTCAGGGCGTCGTTCTCGTTGTGGCTGGGGCCAGACGAGGCACAGGCGCCGAGCGTCAGGGCAGCGGCGGCAAACAGGACAGCGATCTTCTTCATGGGATCCTCCGCGAAATGTCGCTTGATTGGTGTATGGTGGAAAGAACCGAGGGACCTGCGGGGCAGGCCTGTTGTTTTTCTGGTTATTCGGCAGGTGTGGCCACACTGCCGTCAGGGCATTATGCGCACTTGGCCTGGGCTTGGCAACCGTTGCCGGCCCCCATTTACCGCCCCCTGGAATCTCTTTATAATTCGACGATTTACCCGACCCGGATGCCGACGATATGCTGCGAATCGCCAAACAAGCCTTCACTTTCGACGACGTTCTGCTGGTTCCCGCCCACTCCCGGGTACTGCCCCGGGACGTCAGCCTCAAGACCCGCCTGACCCGGGGCATCGAGCTGGCCATTCCCCTGGTCTCCGCGGCCATGGACACCGTCACCGAAGCGCGGCTGGCCATCGCCATGGCCCAGGAGGGGGGGATCGGCATCATCCACAAGAACATGGACGCCGCCACCCAGGCCGAGCACGTGCGCCAGGTGAAGAAGTTCGAAAGCGGCATCATCAAGGAACCCCTCACCGTCACCCCCGACACCTCCATCCGCGAGGTGCTGGAGCTGACCCGGGCCGAGAACATCTCCGGCGTGCCGGTGGTCAAGGGCAGCGAGCTGATGGGCATCGTCACCAGCCGCGATCTGCGCTTCGAAACCGGTTACGACAAGCCGGTCTCCAGCATCATGACGCCCAAGGAGCGCCTGGTCACCGTGAAGGAAGGCGCCGAGCGGGACGAAATTCTCCGACTCCTGCACGAGCACCGCATTGAGAAGGTCCTGGTGGTGGACGACCAGTTCCGGCTGCGCGGCCTCATCACCGTCAAGGACATCCAGAAGGCCAAGGAAAACCCCAACGCCTGCAAGGACGAGCAGGGCCGCCTGCGGGTGGGCGCCGCCGTGGGCGTGGGCGCCGGCACCGAGGAACGGGTCGATGCCCTGGTGGCCGCCGGGGTGGACGTGATCGTGGTCGACACCGCCCACGGCCATGCCCAGGGGGTGCTGGACCGGGTGGCCTGGGTCAAGAAACACCATCCGCAGGTACAGGTCATCGGCGGCAACATCGCCACCGCCGACGCGGCCCGGGCGCTGGTGGATGCCGGCGCCGACGCGGTGAAGGTGGGCATCGGCCCCGGCTCCATCTGCACCACCCGGATCGTCGCCGGGGTGGGCGTGCCGCAGATCACCGCCGTCTCCGACGTGGCCGAGGCCCTGCAGGATACCGACGTGCCGCTGATCGCCGACGGCGGCATCCGCTATTCGGGCGACATCGCCAAGGCCCTGGTGGCCGGCGCCCACTCGGTGATGATCGGCTCCATGTTCGCCGGCACCGAGGAGTCGCCGGGCGAGGTGGAGCTGTACCAGGGCCGCTCCTACAAGTCCTACCGCGGCATGGGTTCGCTCGGGGCCATGACCACCCGTCACGGCTCCTCCGATCGCTACTTCCAGGAAGGCTCCGAGGCCGAGAAGCTGGTGCCCGAGGGCATCGAGGGCCGGGTGCCCTACAAGGGCCCGCTGGGCCCCGTCATCAACCAGCTCCTCGGCGGCATCCGCGCCTCCATGGGCTACACCGGCTGCAGCAACATCGACGAGATGCGCACCAAGCCCCAGTTCGTCCAGGTCACCGCCGCCGGCATGCGCGAAAGCCACGTGCACGACGTGACCATCACCAAGGAAGCTCCGAATTATCGGGTGTAGCGCCTGAGCCGAGCCATGCCCCTGCATTCGGCCGGCATCCTTCTCTACCGTCTGCGCCAGGGCGGGCCGGAAGTGCTGCTGGCCCATCCCGGCGGGCCCTACTGGGCCGGCAAGGATGAAGGCGCCTGGTCCATCCCCAAGGGGCTCTACGAGAACGGCGAATCCCCCCTCGATGCGGCCCGGCGCGAGTTCGCCGAGGAGACGGGCATCACGGTGGATGGCGAGTTCACCGATCTGGGCGAGCGGCGCATGCCCTCCGGCAAGCGGGTGCGCGTGTTTGCCCTGGAAGGCGACGCCGATCCTGCCCGCATGCATAGCAACGACTTCCAGATGGAATGGCCGCCCCACAGCGGTCGCCAGCAGACCTTCCCCGAAGTGGATGCCTGGGCCTGGTTCGACCTGCCCACCGCCCGCCGCAAGATCCACAAGGGCCAGCGGCCCTTTCTCGACGACCTCGAGCGGTTGCTGGCCGGGCGTTGAGTGGTGGTGGAAGGAACGCAGAGGTCGCAGAGTTCGCCGAGGGACGCTGCAGACAGGACGGGGATTTGACCATCGTCATGCTGGCGCCTATTGTCTGATCTGAAAATCTCTGCGTTCTCTGTGTCTCTGCGACCTCTGTGCTGTTTGCAGGAGCGCCAATCGGAGCCCCTCATGACCCCGGCTTACGTGCTCGATACAAGCCTCTTCACCAATCCGGACGTGTTTCGCCAGTTCGGGGTGGACACCCGTTCTGCGATCCGCGAGTTCGTGCACATTGCCCAGGCCACCGGCGCTGCCTTCTACATGCCCACTTCCATCTACGAAGAGCTGTGCCAGATGAAGGAGCTCGATGGCGTGGCGCCGGTGTTCGAGTCGCTGGTCAGCATCCGCTCGCCGCGCCGCCACGCGCTGCAGATCCCGGCCACCATCGTCTACGAGTTCATCGACGAAGTGCGCCGGCGCATCGACCGCGGCCTGCGCATTGCCGAGGAACACGCCCGGCAGGGCCACGCCGCCAGCGGCGGCGACGTGGGCCAGCTCATCAGCCGCCTGCGCGAGCGCTATCGCGAAGCCTTGCGCCGCGGCCTCATCGACTCGCGCGAGGATCTCGACGTGCTACTGCTGGCCATGGAACTGGACGGCATCGTGGTCACCGCCGACGAAGGCCTGCGGATCTGGGCCGACAAGCTGGGCGTGAAGATCCTCCTCCCCGAACACCTCAAGGGCGTGTTGCTGGAACTGGTGGAACGGCAGGTGGAGGAGGGGGGCGACGAAGCGGGCTAAGCCGTCGTTTCCGCATGACCGCGGCGGTCATTGCTTTCTGTAGGAGCGGCGCAAGCCGCGACATCAGTAGCTGATGGCTGGGAGCGGGCAAGCTGAGGGAACGGGCTATCCGTAGTCCCCAACCATCAGCCACACGCTACCCGTTAGCGTTACATCGCGGCTTGCGCCGCTCCTACGCTTGTCACCGGCTTTTTTCTGTAGGCGCGGCGCCCCCGCCGCAACAAGGAGGCAGCTCTCTCCCCTCAGTCGTAAATCAGCCCACCCCCCAGCAATTCATGCAACAGGCTGTTGGTCAGCGGATAGCGCCGTTCGAAGCGCAGGCGCCAGTAGCCGTCCGCTTCGGGCTCGATGCCGTGGATCACGATCTTCACCTTGTGTCCGGCCACTCGCTGGAGCAGCGTCACCAGGCGTTCGGCATTGTGCCGTTCGCGGAAGCGGCAGGTGAACGGCTGGCTGGCCCGGCGTTCCCGCTGCAGGCGGCTGAGGGTGTCGTCGAGGGCGCCAAGCAGGGCCTGCCCCAGGGCATCCTCGTACGGCTGCGGGTCCAGGCCATGCTCCTGCAGGAACAGGGCGATGCGCAGGATCCGGCCGGCGAAGTAGCCGGGCGGCATGTCGGGCATGCGGGTGGCGGAGCGCTGGATGTCCTCCAGGTTCACGCGGGCGGTGACGTACTTGACCCGCCGCGGGCGCGGCGCCGCCTGGCGGAAGATCAGGCCCTCGCGGCCCTGTTCGTTCAGTTCCAGAATGCGGGCGGCCAGCTCGTCATACTGCCCGGCGTCCGACCAGCCCCAGGCGGGGACGGCGGGCAGGGCGAAGTCCTCAAGCAGGGACTGCAGCGCGTTCACCGGCAGGAAGTCGGCACGGTTCCATGCGGTGATGTCGAACACGAACAGCCGCACGTCCCGCTCGATGAAGGGCGGGCTGGCATCGAGCCAGGGATTCTCGGGCCCGGCCACCTCGGCGCACAGCACCTTGTCGGGATGGGCGTCGAAGAAGGCCGGATCGAGGAGATCCGGCAGACGGTCGGTGGTGAAGGGGCAGACGAAGCCGCCCCGGGTGAAGGCCAGCAGGCGCCCCTCCACCCGGGCGATGCGCACGTTGTAGCCGTTGATCTTCTCTTCCACGTGGAAGGGGCCGGCAAGCTGTTCGGTCAGGCCCCGGCGCAACACCAGGATCCGCCCGATGTGGGGATAGCCGTACAGCACCTGGCCGGCGGCGCGGATGGAGCCCCGCGGCAGGTGCCCCACGTCGTCGTTGCAGCGCTCGAGCACCAGGCCGTCGTACTCCAGGCGCTCCACGCGGCCCTGGGCCACGGCGCGGTCGAAGGCTTCACGGGCGCTGGGTTCGGATTGAGTCATGCGGCTCCCGGTTCGCTGCGGATTCTCACACTATGGTGGCCGGCCGGCGCCGGTGCAATGCCGGCGCTTCCCTTGATTTGCCGGCCGAATGCAACTATATATGCTGCAACGATTTTTCGGGCCCGGGAGCGTGTTCTGGCGGGGGCCGGCCTGCCGCCAGGGGAGGCCGGGCAGGGCGGCGGGGAAAATGTCCGCCGGGGATTGGCGGAATTCCCCCGCGATGGTACAATCCCGGCGAGATAACAGGAGTTTATAAAAAGTGGGCCTTGCGCCCACTTTTTATTTACGGGCAGGCAAAACATGGCGCAGGTCAAGGATTCGCTGACAGAACTGGTGGCCTCGGCCGTCGAGCCCCTGGGCTACGAACTTTTGGGGGTGGAACACCTCGCCCAGGGCCGTCATTCGGTGCTGCGGGTGTTCCTCGACAGCCCCGAGGGCATCACCCTGGACGATTGCGAGCGGGCCAGCCGCCAGATCAGTGCCCTGCTGGACGTGGAGGACCCCATCCGTGGCCAGTACACGCTGGAGGTCTCCTCGCCGGGCGTGGATCGTCCCCTGTTCACGGCGGACCACTACCGCCGCTTCCAGGGGCAGCCGGTCAGCCTGCGCCTGCGCAGGCCGCTCGACGGCCGCCGCAAGTTCAGCGGCGTGATCGCCGGCGTGGAGGACGATACGGTGATCCTCGCCGATCCCGAGAGCGGCGAGACCTGGCGCCTGGCGCTGGACGACATCGAGAAGGCCAATCTGGTCCCCCAGTGGTAGGGCCGCAGGAAGCCAGGGCGGACTGTTTCCGTCCCGAAGGAAAGAAACCGACAGAGGTTGCGTAATGAACAAAGAGATTCTCATGGTCGTGGAAGCCGTCTCCAACGAGAAGGGCGTCGACGAACAGGTGATTTTCGAGGCCATCGAAACGGCGCTGGCCACCGCCACCAAGAAGCGCTACGACAATGACGTGGACATCCGCGTGCAGATCGACCCCGAAACCGGCGACTACGAGACCTTCCGCCGCTGGGAAGTGGTCGAGGACGACGAGATGGAGTTCCCGGAGCGCCAGATCACCCTCTCCGCCGCGCGTCTCGACAACCCCGACATCCAGCCGGGCGACTTCATCGAGGAACAGGTGGAATCCATCGAGTTCGGCCGCATCGCCGCCCAGACCGCCAAGCAGGTGATCGTGCAGAAGGTGCGCGAGGCCGAGCGCGCCCAGGTGGTGGAAGCCTACAAGGACCGGGTCGGCGAACTGGTGATGGGGGTGGTCAAGCGCGTGGAGCGCGGCAACGTGTACCTGGATCTCGGCGCCAACGCCGACGCCATCATCCCGCGCGACGAGCTGATCCCGCGCGAGTCCATCCGCCCCGGCGATCGGATCCGCGGTTACCTGAAGGAAATCAACACCGAGATGCGTGGCCCGCAGCTGATCGTCAGCCGCACCGATCCGCGCTTTCTCATCGAGCTGTTCAAGATCGAGGTGCCGGAAGTAGGCGAGGGCCTCATCGACATCCTCGCCGCGGCCCGCGATCCGGGCCTGCGCGCCAAGATTGCCGTGCGCAGCAATGAACCGCGGGTCGATCCGGTGGGCGCCTGCGTGGGCATGCGCGGCTCCCGGGTGCAGGCCGTCTCCAACGAGCTGGCCGGCGAACGGGTGGACATCGTGCTGTGGGACGAGGACCCGGCCCAGTTCGTGATCAACGCCATGTCGCCGGCCGAGGTGGAATCCATCGTCATGGACGAGGAGACCCGCACCATGGACATCGCCGTGGCCGAGGAGCAGCTCTCCCAAGCCATCGGCCGCGGCGGCCAGAACGTGCGCCTGGCTTCCGAGCTGACCGGCTGGAACCTCAACGTCATGTCCACCGAAGAGCTGGAAGAGAAGACCGAGGCCGAGGCCGAGAAGATCCAGAAACTGTTCATGGAAGAACTGGACGTGGACGAGGAAGTGGCCGCCATCCTCGTCCAGGAAGGCTTCACCAGCATCGACGAGATCGCCTACGTGCCGGCCGAGGAGATGCTGCAGATCGAGGAGTTCGACGAGGACATCGTGGCCGAGCTGCAGGGCCGGGCCAAGGACCTGCTCCTGACCCGCGCCATCAGCAGCGAAGAGAGCCTGACCGCTGTCGAGCCGGCCGAGGATCTCAAGTCCATGGAAGGCATGGACATGGAGCTGGCCTACAAGCTGGCCTCCCACGGCGTGGTGAGCATGGAAGACCTGGCCGAGCAGTCGGTGGACGAGCTGCTGGCCATCGACGAGGCGCTGGACGAGGAGAAGGCCGCGCAACTGATCATGAAGGCCCGCGAGCCCTGGTTCGCGGAACAGGCTGAACAGAGCGGACAGTCGTAACACACCGTTTGAGGGGCAGGAGAGAACACGATATGGCTGAAGTCACAGTCAAGCAATTCGCGGAAGTCGTCGGCGTGCCGGTGAATCTTCTGCTCGAGCAGCTCAAGGAGGCGGGCGTGTCGGTCACCGATGCCGATGCGACCATCTCCGAGGAGGAGAAGCTGTCGCTGCTGACCTTCCTCAAGAACAAGCACGCGCCGAAGAAGGAAAAGGCCGAGAAGAAGGTCACCCTGGCCCGCCGCTCGGTCAACCAGGTCAAGACCACCACCTCCCAGGGGCGCACCAAGACGGTCACCATCCAGCGCCGCAAGAAGCGGGTGATCAAGCCGGGTGAGGCGAGCGAGGCCCGCACCGATCAGGAACGGCTCGAGGCCGAGGAGGCCCGCCGCAAGCTCGAGGAGCTGGAAGCCGAACGCCGCGCCCGGGAAGAGGCCGAGGCCCGCGCCCGCGAGGAAGCCAAGCGCCTCGAGGAGCAGCGCAAGGCCGAGGAAGAGGCGCGCAGAAAGGCCGCGGCCGAGGCCGAGAAGGCTCCGGCGGAAGCCCCCGCGGCGGCGCCGCCGCCCCCGCCGCCCCCCGCGGCCGAGCGCGGACGCAAGAAGGGCAAGGAAAAGGAGAAGGCCCGCGAGGAGAAGCACACCAAGTACGGCCGCAAGGAACTGCACGTGGCCAGCGACAAGGCCGGCCGCCGGCGCAAGAAGCCCCGTGGCCGCGCCGTGACCACGGCCACCTCCGGCGAGCACGGCTTCCAGAAGCCCACCGCGCCCATCGTGCGCGAGGTGGCCATTCCCGAAACCATCACCGTGGGCGATCTGGCGCAGAAGATGTCGGTCAAGGCCGCCGAGGTGATCAAGGCCCTGATGAACATGGGCACCATGGTCACCATCAACCAGGTGCTGGATCAGGACACCGCCGCCATCGTGGTCGAGGAACTGGGCCACAAGGTCAAGCTCATCGAGGAAGGCGCGGTGGAGAAGGAGATCATCGAGGAAGTGGAAGAGGGCGAGGCCCTGCCCCGCGCGCCGGTGGTCACCATCATGGGCCACGTGGACCACGGCAAGACCTCGCTGCTGGACTACATCCGTCAGAGCCGCGTCGCCTCCGGCGAGGCCGGCGGCATCACCCAGCACATCGGCGCCTATCACGTGGAGACCGAGGCCGGGAACATCACCTTCCTCGACACGCCCGGCCACGAGGCCTTCACCGCCATGCGTGCCCGCGGTGCCAAGGTCACCGACATCGTGGTGCTGGTGGTGGCCGCCGACGACGGCGTGATGCCCCAGACCCGCGAGGCCATCCAGCATGCGCGCGCCGCCGGCGTGCCGCTGATCGTGGCGGTCAACAAGATCGACAAGCCCGAGGCCGATCCCGATCGGGTCAAGAACGAACTGGCCCAGGAAGAGGTCATCCCCGAGGACTGGGGCGGTGACACCATCTTCGTCAACGTCTCCGCCCACACCGGGCAGGGCGTGGATGAACTGCTCGATTCCATCCTCCTGCAGGCCGAAGTGCTGGAGCTCAAGGCCCCGGTGGACGGCCCGGCGCGGGGCATCGTCATCGAGTCGCGGCTCGACAAGGGCCGCGGTCCGGTGGCCACCGTGCTGGTCCAGCGCGGCACCCTGCACAAGGGCGACATCCTGCTCGCCGGCCTGGAATACGGCCGGGTTCGGGCCATGCTCAACGAACATGCCCGGCAGCTCGACGAAGCCGGTCCCTCGATTCCGGTGGAAGTGCTGGGCCTGTCCGGCGTGCCCGCGGCCGGCGACGAGGCCACCGTGGTGCCCAACGAGCGCAAGGCCCGCGAAGTGGCCGACTACCGCAAGACCAAGGCCCGCGAGCTCAAGCTGGCCCGTCAGCAGGCGGCCAAGCTGGAGAACATGTTCAGCCAGATGCAGGAAGGCGAAGTGGCCACGGTCAACATCGTCCTCAAGGCCGACGTGCAGGGGTCGGTGGAGGCCATCTCCGATGCCCTCACCAAGCTCTCTACCGACGAGGTGAAGGTGAAGATCGTCTCCGCCGGCGTGGGCGGCATCACCGAATCCGACGCCAACCTGGCGGTGGCCTCCAATGCCATCCTCATCGGCTTCAACGTGCGCGCCGATTCGGTGGCCAAGCGCATCATCGACGAGGAAGACGTGGATCTGCACTACTACAGCGTGATCTACGATCTCATCGACGACGTGAAGAAGGCCATGTCCGGCCTGCTCTCGCCCGAGACCAAGGAAGAGATCATTGGCCTGGCCGAAGTGCGCGACGTGTTCCGCTCGCCCAAGATCGGCGCCATCGCCGGCTGCATGGTGGTGGAAGGCGTGGTCAAGCGCAACAACCCCATCCGCGTGCTGCGCGACAACGTGGTGATCTTCGAGGGCGAGCTGGAATCCCTGCGCCGCTTCAAGGAAGACGTGATGGAGGTCAAGCAGGGCATGGAATGCGGCATCGGCGTCAAGAACTACAACGACGTCAAGGTGGGCGATCAGATCGAAGTCTACGAGCGGGTGCAGGTCGCCCGCGAACTCTGATCCGCGATCATGCCCAGGGATTTCAGCCGCACCCGCCGGGTCGGGGAACAGATGCAGCGGGAGCTGGCCCAGCTCCTGCAGCGCGAAGTGCGCGATCCGCGCCTGTCCGCCGTGACCGTCTCCGGCGTGGAGGTCACCCGCGACCTCTCCCTGGCCAAGGTCTATTACACGGTCATGCCCGAACAGCTTTCCGTGGACGAGGCACAAAAGGCGCTGGAGAAGGCCGCAGGTTTTCTGCGCCATGCCCTGGGCGAGCGCATGATCATCCGCAATGTCCCCCAGCTGCGTTTCATCTATGACGAGACCCTGGTCAAGGGGACCGAACTGGCCAACCTGATCGATCAGGCCGTGGCCGAAGATCGCAAGAAACATCAGGATTCAGACTAACGTGGCACGCAGACGAAATCGCGGCCGTCCCGTGAACGGCATCCTTCTGCTCGACAAGCCGCTGGGCATCACGTCCAATGCCGCGCTGCAGCAGGTCAAGCGCCTGTTCCGCGCCGCCAAGGCGGGGCACACGGGCAACCTCGACCCGCTGGCCACCGGCCTGCTGCCCATCTGCTTTGGCGAAGCGACCAAGATTTCCAGCTTCCTGCTGGATTCCGACAAGCGCTATGTGGGCACCATCAGGCTCGGCGTGATCACCCGCACCGCCGACGCCGAAGGCGAGGTGCTGGAGACCCGCCCGGTGGGCGAGTACGGCGAGGCGCAGATCCGCGACGTGCTGGATCGCTTCGTCGGCGAGATCGAACAGGTCCCGCCCATGCACTCGGCGGTCAAGGTCAATGGTACGCCCCTCTACAAGCTGGCCCACAAGGGGATGGAGATCGAGCGCAAGCCGCGCACGGTCACCATCCACAGCATCGAACTGCTGCGCCACGCAGGCGACGAGCTGGAAATCGCCATCCACTGTTCCAAGGGCACCTATGTCCGCACCCTGGCCGAGGAAATCGGCGAGGCCCTGGGCTGCGGCGGCCACCTGTCCGCCCTGCGGCGCACCGCCTCCGGGCCCTTCGACATCGACGAGGCGGTGACCATGGCGCAAATCGAGGCCGCGGCGGAGCAGGGCACCGAAGCCCTCGACGCCCTGCTGGTGCCCATCGAACGGGCCCTGGCCGACTGGCCGGCGGTGAATCTCACCGACAACTCGGCCTACTACGTGCAGCAGGGCCAGCCGGTGCTGGTGCCCCAGGCGCCCACGGCCGGCTGGGTGCGTCTGCACCGGGCCGACGGCGGCTTTCTCGGCGTCGGCCACATCCTCGACGACGGCCGGGTGGCCCCCAAGCGGCTCATCAAGGCCGGCTGAACGCCGGGGAAATTCCGCGGAATTTCTTGTCTGCGCGCCAGCGCGCGGGTAGAATACGCGCTTTGCAAAATCGGTTGAATTTTTTACAGATTACAGGAGCTTGCGAATGGCCATCAGTGCCGAACAAAAGGCCGCTATCGTCAACGAATATGCCCGTGGCCAGGGTGACACCGGCTCGCCGGAAGTCCAGGTCGCCCTGCTGTCCGCCCGGATCAACGATCTGTCGGACCACTTCAAGGAACACATCCACGATCATCACTCCCGTCAGGGGCTGCTGCGCATGGTGAGCCAGCGCCGTAAACTGCTGGATTACCTGAAGAAAAAGGATCTGGACCGGTATCGCGAACTGATCACCCGTCTGGGCCTGCGCAAGTAACGCGCATTCCTCCTTATCCGCCTCCAGCCAGCAGAACCCGAGGGAACTTCATGACGACCCCTGTGAAGAAAGAATTTCAATACGGCGCCCATGCCGTCACCCTGGAAACCGGCGAAATCGCCCGACAGGCCACAGGTGCCGTCATGACCCGGATGGGCGACACGGTCGTGCTCGCCACCGTGGTGGCAGACAAGAAGGCCGCGGAAGGCCGCGACTTCTTCCCCCTGACCGTGGACTATCAGGAAAAGACCTACGCCGCCGGCAAGATCCCCGGCGGTTTTCTCAAGCGGGAAGGGCGCCCTTCCGAACACGAGACCCTCACCTCCCGCCTGATCGACCGTCCCGTCCGGCCCCTGTTCCCCGAAGGGTTCACCAATGAAGTCCAGATCATCGCCACCGTGCTGTCGATGGATCCGGACGTCAGCCCCGACATCGTGGCCATGATTGGGGTCTCCGCCGCCCTGTCCATCGCCGGCCTGCCCTTCAACGGGCCCATTGGCGCCGCCCGCGTGGGTTACATCAACGGCGAATACGTCCTCAATCCCTCCATTGCCAAACTCAAGGAATCGGATCTGGATCTGGTCGTGGCCGGCACCGAGAACGCCGTGCTCATGGTCGAATCGGAAGCCAAACTCCTCTCCGAGGAAGTCATGCTCGGCGCGGTCATGTTCGGCCACGAACAGCAGCAGGCCGTGATCCAGGCCATCAAGGAATTTGCCGCCGAAGTGGGCACCGAGCCCATGGAGTGGACCCCGCCGGAGAAGAACGAAGACCTGGAAAAGGCCGTGGCCGAGCTCGGCGAGGCCGCCTTCAAGGAAGCCTACACCATCCGCGAAAAGCAGCCCCGCTACAACCGCCTTGGCGAGATCCGCAGCGAAATCATCGAAAAGCTGGCCGGCGAGGAAGGCCCCTACAGCGAAGAGGAAGTGCGCGGCGCCATCGAGAAGCTCGAGAAGCGCGTGGTGCGCGGCAAGATCCTCAACGGCGAGCCGCGCATCGACGGCCGCGACACCCGCACCGTGCGGCCCATCAATGTCAAGGTGGGCGTGCTGCCCCGCACCCACGGCTCGGCCCTGTTCACCCGCGGCGAAACCCAGGCCCTGGTCACCGCCACCCTCGGCACCGAGCGCGAGGCCCAGATCATCGACGCCCTGGAAGGCACCTACCGCGAGCCCTTCATGCTCCAGTACAACTTCCCGCCCTTCTGCGTCGGCGAAACCGGCCGCGTCGGCAGCCCCAAGCGCCGCGAGATCGGCCATGGCCGCCTGGCCAAGCGCGGCGTCCTCGGCGTCATGCCCAGCCAGGACGAGTTCCCCTACACCATCCGCGTGGTCTCCGAGATCACCGAGTCCAACGGCTCCAGCTCCATGGCCTCCGTCTGCGGAACCAGCCTCGCCCTGATGGACGCCGGCGTCCCCCTCAAGGCCCCCGTGGCCGGCATTGCCATGGGCCTCATCAAGGAAGACGACAAGTTCGCCGTCCTCACCGACATCCTCGGTGACGAGGACCACCTCGGCGACATGGACTTCAAGGTCGCCGGCAGCCAGGACGGCGTCACCGCCCTGCAGATGGACATCAAGATCGACGGCATCACCCGCCAGATCATGGAAATCGCCCTCGAACAGGCGAAGGAAGGCCGCCTGCACATCCTCGGCAAGATGAACGAAGTCATTGCCGAGCCGCGCACCGAAATGTCCATCTACGCCCCGCGTTACATCACCTTCAAGATCAACCCCGACAAGATCCGCGACGTGATCGGCAAGGGCGGCGCCACCATCCGCGCCATCACCGAGGAAACCGGCACCACCATCGACATCAGCGACGACGGCCTGGTCAAGATCGCCTCCAGCGACTCCGCTGCCGCCAACGAAGCCCGCCGCCGCGTCGAACAGCTCACCGCCGACGTCGAAGTGGGCAAGGTCTACGAAGGCAAGGTCGCCAAGCTCATGGACTTCGGCGCCTTCGTCACCATCCTCCCCGGCAAGGACGGCCTGGTCCACGTCTCCCAGATCAGCGACGAGCGCGTGGAAAACGTCTCCGACAAGCTCTCCGAAGGCGACATCGTCAAGGTCAAGGTCCTCGAAGTCGACAAACAGGGCCGCATCCGCCTCTCCATGAAAGCCGTCGGCAAGGACTGACCCTGACAACCCGACCAAACCAAAAGGGCCGCACCGCGGCCCTTTTGCATTCCCCACTCGAAACCCCGCGATTCATTCTTAACCCCGCGTAGGAGCGGCGCAAGCCGCGATATTCCCTCACCCCGCCAACCCCAACACCAACCCCACCGTCACCAAGGCAACCACCAACGTCCGCAACCCCGCCCAGAGCCAGAAACTGCCACTGATCCGCCCCAGGAACACTCCCAGCAGAAACAGCAGCATGATCGCCATCCCGATGCTGGCCGACAACGGTCGGACGGGCAGCGCCACGCCCAGCTTCCCCAGCCACAGCGGCAGGATGATCACCAGCGAGATGAGCAGCGGCGACAAGCCGTTGACCAGGGCGACGAGAACCGGGATCAAGCGGCTTGCCATGCCATGGGTCGAGGCCTGCAGATCAGTCATCATCGCCGATTCCAGCTCCCGCAGCTCCTTCTTCTTCTCCGCCGATTCGCTGATGTAGGCACTGGTCAGGCCGCTCATGCCCAGTGCGATGGCCGCGCCCAGACAGGCACCGAGGACGACGCCCGGCTCCACATCGACCCCGCTGGCCAGAAAACCCACGGTCAGGCCCAGCATGGTGAGCGCGCCATCGAAGCCGTTGACCACGAAATACCGCCGGGCGATGGCTTCCGAACGGGTGATGGTGATATAGAGGCGGAGTCGTTCGAGGAGATTCATCCGCAACGACCGGAGGGCGTGTTCATTCCGCGTGGACTGGCGGCGTGCCGACCACGTTCACTTCGTCGATGCTGTGCAGGGAACCCCCCATCTCCTCGATGGCGGACTGGACGGCAGCGAACGGAATGTCGTCCCCCTCGACGACCAGCTCGAGGGTTTCGGTCTTGTCGTCCATTTCCAGCACGGTGGCCCGCACTTGGCAGTCGCCGCACTGTTCCACGATCGCCGTGGTGAACACCAGCAGGTTGGGGTGATGGGGCTTGAGGACGTCAAGCACGATGCGTTTTACCTCGGGCATGAAAGCTCCTTGGCAGAGATGTGGAAGCCGATCCGGCTCCAAGCATAACCCCTGCCTAATATTTTTCCATCCCCCGTAGAAGCGGCGCCCCCGCCGCGATACCCCTCACCCCCACGGTTCCCGCTACCCAGGCTGATATTCCCGTGAAACGGTGGTAAAGGTCACCGGCACCGGCCCGGACATCCTCGAGCACCAACGCAGCAGCGTGATCATGCGCTTCCCCGACAGCGTTTCCTTCGAATCCGGCAGCGATCAACCCGTCGCACCATTCATCAACCTGATAAGGCGAATCAGGACCATCCTGCAGGAACCGCCGGGCCGGATCATCGTCGACGGACACACGGACGACCGCCTGCACCGCAACCGGCGGCTCGAGATCCGGATCGACTTCCCGGAATCCCCCTGCCATCCACCCCGACATGCCGTCTTCAAAACTGATTCCGTAACCCAGACCCATTGATCACCGGGAGAATCTGGCCAAAAAATCACCAACATAACTCATTGAAATAACTCTGAAAATTTTCCACCATCCTTTCCATGAATTTTTCCCAGATTATGGTAGAATCTCGCGCTTCACGGGTCCCTCACCCGTTGAAAATCAAGCATTTATCCGGAGAGGTGTCCGAGTGGTCGAAGGAGCACGCCTGGAAAGTGTGTATACGGTAACCCCGTATCGAGGGTTCGAATCCCTCCCTCTCCGCCAAGTAACACCAACACTCTAAGTTTTTCAATTACTTAGAGTTTTCTGTGTCACCGCATCCTGATTGGGTGTTACATCGTGGTGATACAGCCGGGTACGCCTGCAGCATCTTCCAACGCAAACAGGAGATGCTGTCATGCCTTACCTCACCACTCATCGCGGAACCTTCTGGTTCCAGATCCGCGTTCCCAAGCCCCTCGTCCCGGTCTACGGCGCCCTGATCCGCCAGAACCTTCAAACCCAGGATCGGACACTGGCTCAGCAGCTGGCCTACCGGCTCGCAAGTCACTGGATGGAACGCTTCGCCTCTGAGCAGTTGGGCAAAGGCCAGCCGCCAATGCCCGCAGCATTGCTCGTCGAGGAGCCAACCGCGCTCGCCTCGCCAACAACTGCCACATCGCTCCCGGGGCAGAATGTCCAAGCGGAACCGTCTGAAGTAACGTCCCTCACGACCCTTGATGATCTCTATCAGTACTGGCGAAAGCTGAATCCCGGCTGTAGCGCGAGTACCTATCACGACATAAAGGCCGTTGTGAAAGAGTTCTCGCGGTTCGTCAAAAAAACACCGGCGGAGCTGATACGAGTGGATATCACCCGCTATCGGGACCATCTTCTGGGGAAAGGCCTAGCCCGCTCTACGGTGGCAAAGAAAATCAGTTTTATCGGTACCCTGTTGCAAACGGCTGTTGACGGTGGCTATTTGTCGCACAACGTGAGCAGAGGCCTGCGGATCCCCAAGGCCAAGGTGGAAGTACAGCGGCGAAGGGCATTTACTACCGAAGAGCTGAGGCAGATTTTCACGTCGCCGGTCTTCTCGGAAGGTCGCCGTTACCGTGCTGGCGGTGGTGAAGCCGTGGCATGGGTGCCGATGCTGGCGCTGGTGACGGGTGCACGTGCCGAGGAAATCTGCCAACTTCGTCTCGACGATATTCTGCTGGATGAGACACATGGTCCATTGATGAGAATCACCGACCATGGAGCGCAACAGCGTGTCAAGACAGTGGGATCCAGGCGGCAAGTGCCACTGCATCCTGAACTGATACGCACTGGGTTCCTTGAGTATGTCGAGGAAGTCGCCGAACAGAATCATGATCGGGTGTTCCCCGATCTGGATCCGGATCACGACGGTCGTTTTAGCGGAAATTTCTCAAAATGGTTTGCTCGATACCTGCGTAGTGCCGCCGGCTGCAATATACAGGATCATCGTGTGGTGTTTCATTCATTCAGGCACACGTTTAAATCTCTCTGTCGGGAGTCTGGGATCCCGGAAGAAGTCCACGATGCCCTCACGGGACACTGTTCAGCATCTGTTGGTCGGAGCTACGGGCATGTGCCGATGAAAACCCTTGTAGAGGCAATCGCAAATCTTGAGCTTCCGATCACGTTGCCGCGGGTGACAATGGGAGGTGCATCATGAGGCGGTCGTCAGCAGATTATCGATCGTGGACCATGAACGATTGGTGTGTTTTTGTTCAGTCGCTTGGGGTTACATCATTGACTGCATGGGCTAATAGATCACGGAGCACATACAACCGGGCGGTCATGTTGGGCCTGCAGCGCAAGGTTGCCCGTAAACTCGGATGGTTGCCGAGACTGGAAAAAGGCGAAATGCAAAGGATGACGGACGACGAGTTTGTCGCTCGCTTCCGGGAGCGAGGTGTTCGCACGGTTTCGGATATGTGGCGCGCGGCACAACACTGGTGCGAATATCTGCGCCGGGAAGGGCGGCTCGAAGGCGTAGCAGAAAAGCTCGGCTTTGGTTATGCCATTGAACGACATCCGCCCGATCTGGAATACTATCTGGAACGGTGTCGCTTGATTGGGGATGTTTCCGCGTGGTGCCGGATCGACCGCAATGCTGCGGATGCCGCAAGAAAGCATGGGTTGATGCCGCAGATCCAGAAACTCGCGCCAAAGCGACCAAAGAAAGGTTATTCCACAGCAGGCGGTCGTTGCAAGAGTTTGCCGGAACTTGCCGTAGCGCGCCTGCTTGAAGCAAACGATATCAGATTTGTTACTCAGGCAAGGTATCCGTTCACGTTTCCACGTGGAAAACGCCGGGCTTGCGAATCGGATTTCTATCTTACAGAAGAAGGCGCATATGTTGAAGTTTGGTCCGTGACGCTTGACGACGACAGTCCGCACTGGGCCGATTACCTTGTCAGGCGCCGGTTCAAATCGGAAATGTGCAACAAGTTGAATTTGCGAGTGATCGATATCGAGGGCCAAATACTATTCCGGGCCAGTCCCGAAGCCTATATCGAGCACATCATGGCGGCCTTGTCGCGTGCGGGTGTCCCTATCACCGTCTCGCTGGGAGGGTGGGCGGCATTGGTCTCTGAGCAGGGTGAGTAGGTGATGGGTTAATGCCTGTGCTCCTTCCTTCAGGTCATCCTCATCCAGAAATACGCCCGGGTCATAGTGCCTGTCGTGAACGTCCTGGTCGGCGTGCCCCAGGAACCGATGACGGATCCGCGAATCGACACCGGCGCGACGCATGACCCGATTGGCGGTACTGCGCAAGGACTGCAGAACAAGACGTCGATCGTCCGGAAAGAGTTCGCGGAGCAGGCGATTGAGGCGCTTGCTTGCGGCGTTGCCACGGGTGCCGTACTGGTTGTGGCTGCCGTCCGGAAACAGGTAGCTACCAGCACGTTGGCGAGAGACGAGCCAAACATGGAGATCTGGCACGCTTTTGCTCAGCAACGGCAGTTGCCGTGCGGATTCAGCATTTTTCAATCGTGTCTCGCCATGCCCGGTTTGGCGATGGTCGGCGATTCGAACCAACCAGCCGTTCTTGGTGGGTGCAAGATCGCCGGCTTTCAGCTGAAATGCTTCCTCAAGTCGCGCACCAAGCAAGAGCATCAACAAGATCAGACAGTAATCGTCCAGCTGCTGGGGGCAGCGTTTCCGAGCCTCTGCGAGAAATATACGAAGCTGTTGGTCGTTGAATGGTTGTCTGGAATCCCGAGGTGCCATTCTGGCCGGAAAGGCATTGTCAAAAATCTGAGCAATTTTCCGATTGGTATCGAAGGGGTGTAGCAGTGACTTCAGGATCCGTAACTTGTCGATGATGGTGTTCGTACAATTGCCGCTTTCAACCCACATCTTTTTCAGAGAATCGAGATCGTCGGGCGTGATTGCTTGTATCGGACGCCGACCGAGGATGCGTTCGAGATCGGACGAGACGGCCTGATATTTGTCAAAAGTCTTCTTGTTGACTTTCCCTCCAACCGATTGAATTCGCTCCGCCCAGCGCTTTACGAGAATCGAAGCAGGATCGCCCCACAACTCGACCAGTGGTAGTTGAGAAAACGCAGGCGGGTAGAGTTCGAAAATCGATATTTCGCCTCGAATGACGGCCAGTGACGACTTGAGCATGTCGACACGGCTGGCGTTGAAGCGTTGTGCGAGGATCTCCAAGTCATGCGTATTGCCTTCAATCCGCACATTTAGGTGTATTAGTTCAGACCCGATCTGACACCTCACAGTTGAAAAAGTGAGGGTTACCGGTTTTGATGGGGGTGCGAACCCAACCCAATCAAAACACGACGGAGGTAACCCTCATGTTGCATAGTAGCGAACGAATCATCAAACACAAACTCGGCTTGCTGAATCTGGCCGAGGAATTGGGAAACGTCTCTCGAGCCTGCAAGATCATGGGGCTGTCCCGAGATACCTTCTACCGGTATCAGAAAGCGGTCGAGGAAGGCGGAATCGATGCCCTGCTGGAGCCGGACCGTCGGCGCCCGAACCCCAAGAACCGGGTGGCGCCGGAGGTCGAAGAGGCGGTGGTGGCGTATGCCATTGATTTTCCGGCCCATGGCCAGGTCCGAGTCAGCAACGAACTGCGCAAACGGGGGATCTTCGTCTCCCCCACCGGCGTGCGCAGCATCTGGCTGCGCCACGAGCTGGCCAACTTCCGGAGCCGCCTGAAGGCCCTGGAGGCGAAGATGGCCGCCGAAGAAGGGCTGATTCTGACGGAAGCCCAGGTCCAGGCGTTGGAGAAGAAGAAACTCGACGAGGAGAACCACGGCGAGATCGAAACTGCCCATCCCGGCTACCTGGGCTCACAGGATACCTTCTACGTGGGCACCCTCAAGGGGGTAGGCCGTATCTACCAGCAGACCTACGTGGACACCTACGCCAAGGTGGCCCACTGCAAGCTGTACACAACCAAGACGCCGATTACGGCCGCCGACCTGCTGAATGACCGGGTACTGCCCTTCTACGAAGCCCAGGGCCTGCCTGTCCTGCGGGTCCTCACTGACCGGGGTACCGAATACTGCGGCAGGCCCGACACCCATGACTATGAGCTGTTCCTGGCGGTCAATGATATCGACCACACGAAAACCCGGGCCAAATCTCCGCAGACCAACGGGATCTGCGAGCGGTTCCACAAGACCATTCTCCAGGAGTTCTATCAGGTGACCTTCCGGAAGAAACTCTATGAGAATCTGGCATCGCTCCAGGCCGACCTGGATGAATGGCTGGAGTACTACAATACGGAACGAACCCACCAGGGCAAGATGTGTTGTGGGCGTACCCCCATGGCAACGCTGGAGGACGGCAAGAAAATCTGGCAGGAGAAGTTCGTAGGCTGAGCTTGACCTGACAGTCGCCCCCGGAAAAACCGGTAACTGTCAGATCAAGTCTGAACTACTACAATTTAGGCGGTTTTCGACCATTGCTATCGCCGTCTGTAACGGCTGAGGGTTGAGATAGCGTAGGTCATCTTGTGCGGATTTCAGCCGGTTTATAATGGAAATTTCCTCCATTTTCCATACTTTTCGTGGTTTCTTTCTGAGTTCCTGGATCCGCTTGTCGAAGCGACTAACCTGCCATGTACGCCACGTCTGGATAAACCGTTCTCCTATTTCCATATCTTGATTGAGGAAGAAGCTCAGCTTGCTGTGCGTCACTGTTGGAGCGTTTTCTTCATCGATGATGGGGGCTTGGGTATTCCGGAACACTTCCTTGTATTGGCTGGCTAAACGCATGGCATGCGCGACAGCCTCGTGCTGGGGGATGTTGCCAAGGTGCTGGCGTATCGTCGTTCTGCCACCGAATGCCGATCTTGCGTGCACAGGGATCCGGATCTGGAAGATCCATCGATTTCGCGCTGACTCCCAGGTCAAATATTTGGGCATGTTGTTTCACCGTGCGACGGCCGTGGCCAGCAATGACACGGCTTCGGTCAGGTTTTTCCTCTGCTGGCACGATGTATAGCTACCGGTGTTCAAAATGCGGACTCTGTTATGTGCGCATAAAAAAACCGCCCCGGAAGGGCGGTTAATTCATTAACAGGTTATTGAAAATCCCAGATTTTGCCAAAATGGCAGTATATTCATTAACCGATCAGCATGTCCTTGATGTTTTGTCGGTTTTGATAACGCAACACGTTGTCAAGATGTATCCTCTGAGTTATGCCCTTGAAAACGGGGCCTTGTCGAATATCCAGCAGGGTTATGATGGTATTTTCGCGCACATGGGATCGCAAAAGATGGCGGGTCGGCGAGTGGGGTGTGTTAGGGTTGATTTGCAGTTCCTTTCTGAGCTTTGATGCAATTGTTTGCAGGTTCTGGATCGCGTCGTTTGTCGTTTTAGGATTGGCGCCGTTGTGTGCGAAATACAAGCGAATGGAAGAAAGGTATAGCTTGCCGTTGATGATGTACTGGTCGGAAAAGGCTTCTGTCATGAAGTAGACCAGGCGCCTCAGGTCCGATTTCCTTTTTTTGCTCAATTCGACTTCGATCCAGTCCAGATGGATTGTTCCGTCAACGTTTTTCGTAATGATGAGCGCATCCGGAATTTTTCCGAGATAACGGTGTTCGAGTGAAGGGTATTTGCTTAGCGGGCTGCGGTGTCCCTGGATTTCATATTCCGTCGAAAACGATTCAAATGGCAGTCCTGTTTGAATCAGGATTTCATTTGCAAGCCAGCGGTGAAACCATACATTGCCCTTTTTTCCACGCAGGAGATCCGTGCCGCGCTTTGCATCTTTGCAACCGATTTCATGTAATCGCCTGACACCTTCTGTCGCCAGAACCCAGGCATGATTCTGCTGAGGCAGTGGTCGTGAAACGAGGAAGCGCTTGTTCCTGAGCCTGGCCAGAACACGCCTCGCCATTGGAATGGCAGCTCTGCCTTTTGGCCATACGATTTGCGCAATTTGCCTCGTCGTAAGCCAGCCGAACTTGTGCAGTGCCAGCAGAACACGATCCTCATTTTCCTGGCCCCGGATCGCTCCAGGCGGCATGAAGGCCACGAGTTCGATTTCCCTGTCCTGTGTGATGATTTTCGGAGGCTTATCGGGTAACAGATGTTTGCTGTTTTGCTCTTCTTCAACGGCTTTTTGTGGTGTGTCAAGGAGTTTGTTGATATTGAAGTTTTTGAGGCGCATGCGCAACTCCAGCGTAATAGACATACTTTGTATAGCGAGTGCCTGTACCGTTATCCTCTTGCGTGACCCCCTGCCGGCACAGAGCGTCACGGTGGAGGTCGCCGTCCCGGCGACACTTTCGGCTGCGGAGACTCCCGTTCGCTGAACGCTCACTTCGTCTCCTTCGCCCGCTGGACGCGGGCTCACGCCGAGATCGCCGGCCCCGCCTGCCTGGCCCTCCGCTGCGCTCCGGCCACCGCCTTCGGCGGCGGTTCGCCAGGCGGGAAAGCAGCTACGCTGCTGCCGGCAACCGCCGCTGCGGCGTGGCTGCGCCACTTGCACCGGCGGGCCGGGCGAGCCCGCCCCAACTTGTCGCCTCCGGCGTCAAGTCGGGGCCCCTGGCGGGCTCTCAGCGCGCACCTGCTTTCCCGCCTGGCTCCCTGGAGGGAGCAGGCGGGGCCGGGGGGCTTTGCCCCCCACGAGCCTGGACCCGCTGGGGCGGGTCGCAACCGGCTCGCGGCGCCCCCAGCGCCGGGCGTAGGCGCCCGGCGGGCTACGGGCTGCACGCCCTCCGCCCCGCTTTGCGGCACCCGTGTCGCGCATCTGGCGCGACGGTGGTGGTGCGCCTTTGCGCACAGCTTTGGATGCGCGATGACGCGCATCCAATTCGATACGTTACCGGATCGAAATGTGATCACTATCTGCATCCGCGAGCATGTGCTTCCAGTGTTGCCCGCTGCAACATGGATCCATAAAGCCATGTAGCGGATGTTGATACATTGAGCCTGCAGCAGCAGACGCACCGATTTCGACTGGCGGAGCTGGAAGCCAAGACAGTGGCAAACCATCTGAACCAGGTTTTTGAGGCGGCATGCCTAATCAGGTGTGGTTGAAGACGGGATGGTCATTATTACCTTGGTACACCTACCGCCGGCACTGCGAGAACAGTCGTGGTAAACCTTGGAGCAAATTCTTCAGCAGGCCTCAACCCGTGCACTAGGCAGGATTACGGCGCCAACAACCTGCGCCACAGCTATGTCCAGAAACGCATGTGAGGCTGCAAGGGCATAGCAAGGAATACTATCCAGTGCGGAAAATTAACAGCTAAAAACTTAGCCACTTCCGGGTTGACACCCTCAATTTGACACCCTCTCGATGCCCCAGCGTTGCGCGTAGTAGCCCTTGAGTTTCTTCGCAGTCACTTTCGGATCACTGGCCACCAGGCACCAGGCTTCCTTCATGCCCTTGTCCTGTACGCAAACCACAGTGGCAACAGGATATTCATTGCGGGCCGTTACCCGCGCATTTCGCAAGGTCCGCGCCCTGCCACCTGCGCCCACCCAGTCCTGTGCCTTGCGGCATTCACCGTTGGCCGCCGTCACATGGTGATTGCCCCGGATTCGAATGACATATCCAAATCCAAGCTCTTCACTCAACAATTCCAGCAGAGCACAGTCGCCAAACCAGCGGTCCGCCACAATCGTGGCATCTGTGCCCGACGGCAATTCGTCATACAGTCGGCAAAGCAGGGCATCCTCAACCGACGGGCGGCCTCCCTTCACATTCGACGGCTCCACCGTTCGCCACAACAACGGCATGGCGCGTCCGTGGCCGGTGATAAGGGACAAGACCAGGGTCGATTGCTTGTCGGCATCGAATTCCGTCCAGTCCATGGCAATATGCACCTGGCGACGGTCACCAATCACATACGGCACCCAGTATGAAAAATACCGGTCAACATCGATCCCCTGGTGCTCAGCAAGCGGTCGACCTGTTTGACAGCATGCTTGGGCGTCAGGCCACGCGCATGTGCCAGGCCTTGCCCGATGGCATGAATCTCAAGGGAGGCACTGTGCAGCACGCCCAACGTGGCATTTGACAGGGACAATATCCACCTGGCATGCTCACCATCATTCGCCAAGTGGTTGAAAAGATTGATAATATCAGTCTGTTGAATCGATTCGCGTTGGACCGTCTGTCGCTCCCCTCTTCAGTTTGGGTAAGCATGATCCCATCGAGGTAAAATGACAAGAAATGAGGGGTTCTCTGAGCGGTCCCTCCCAAGTTCGGGCTCACTATTCGCTGGAATCACGGGCCCCTTCAGGCCCACTTGTCATTGGACAATGCTGATTCTGGCGCTCAAAAGGTAACTGCGGTATCTTTGCTCATGGTGAAGTATCGCCCCTGCTGTTTCTGTTTTGAAAAACCGATTTCAGTTAGGGTGTAACGTCATCTTCGATCACCTCATGCACTAATTTCGAGCATAGTTCTAGTAGGGTAGTTGATATGACGACCAACCGGTATGAACGGCGGTCGAAGTGTATTTCCGAAGAAAAAGCCTTCCGGCTGGAACACGACATTGCACAGCTATTGGAAGGGGTTGAGAGTCCACTTGTTCCTGACATTGAGTGGAATGAAGAGCAGGCGGTATGTCGGCTGCCTCAGGGAGCGGTTCGTCTCGTGGACCGCATGCCGGAGATGGATGAGGAGGATGCCTGGCAACTCATTGACCGTCTGGCCGCATCACTGGCACCACTTCATGCAGCCGGATGGGGAGTGCTTAACTTGGAGCCGGAAATCCTTTATCTCACGGAATCCGGTCAGCCCCTGCTGGTCGAATACGGCTATCTGGCCCGCCCGGGCCAATCCCTGGATTACATTCCCGAGGGTTGCTACGCGGCTCCTGAATGTCAACAGGGCGTGGCCGGGGGACCCGAGGCGGATGTCTACGCCCTGGGCTGCCTGCTCTATCGCTTGCTGATGGGCGTCCCTTTTCACTACAACGAGACCGATGAAGCGCTCCGGCGGGTGCGTCCACCCCACCGACACCTGTTGTCGCGAATGCTGGCCTTGGATCCGTCCGATCGTCCCGACGACATGGGTGCCTTGCGCCAGGCCATCGAAATCAGTCACCGTCAGGCCCGGTCCCGGCATGCCGTGGAAGCCGCCGCTCTCAGCCATGTGGGTTTCAACCCGGGGCGCGCGCTCAACCAGGATGCCAGCCTGATCGCTTGGCAGCAGGGCGAAGACTGGTGGCAGACGTGGCTGCGTGGCCTGTTCGCCGTAATTGACGGCATGGGTGGCATGGAGGATGGGCACCGTGCCGCCGAGCTGGCCCGCGAAAGCTTTCAGCGAGGGTTCCATGAGTTCGTTCAGACCGATCCGCCGCCCGGTGCGGTGGACCTGATGACCAGGGCGCATTACGCCGTCTCGCACCTTGGCGGCCGGGCAGGTGCCGCCGCGACCCTGTTGCTGCTCGATGGCGACCGTATCGATATTGCCCAGGTGGGTGATACCCGCGCCTATCTGGTTCGGGGCGAACAGGTATTTGTCCTCACGCGTGACCAGAGCCTTCGCGCCGCCATGAACGGACAGCGTGGTGATGAAAATGGGCTCAGCACTCTCATCAGCAACCTGGGTGCGCCTGACCGCGACGGTTTCCACGTGGGTACGCTCATCGATGTGCGCAAGACCGGCGGCGCGTTGCCGGCGACCGCCCGTGGTCGCATTCTGCAACTGCTCGATGGCGATCAGCTGCTGCTTTGCAGCGATGGCCTGTGGGGCTGGTGGGACGCTTGCATGAGCGATGAAGAAGAAGCCCGCTACCTGCTCGATACCCTTCGCCCCGACCGCCCCATCCACGCGGTGCTGCGCCAGCTGCTCAACGACGCCCTGCAGCACGATGGCCAGGACAATGTCACCGTGGCGCTCGTCCGCTACCGGCGCGAGCCGTTGTTTGCCGAGGTGCTTGTCGAGGACAATCACAATATCACAAATGATTGAAACCCCATGACCCAACGCCACTGCCCCGTTTGCCAGGTTGATGTTGCCCCCGATCGTTTCGGCGACTGTCCCGATTGCGGTTACAGTTTCGAGGCGGCTCCGGAGCCTGCTCCCCACGGGCGCGCCTCGGGGCGGGGTGTCGACGGGAGTGCTGTCCGGGCTGCTCCGCTGATATTGGACGAGAAGCACCGGGGGCAGCTGACCGGAGCCAGGCTGACCATCAAACGGGAAGCCCTGGTGGGGCGCGCTGACGGGGGCGGCGGTCAGGTGGACGTCGACCTTTCCGGTTTTCCCGAGAATGCTGTCTCCCGTCGGCATGCGCGCCTTCGTCCTGTAGGAGAGGAGTGGCAGATCCAGGATCTGGGCAGTGCCTGCGGCACCTTTATCAACGGGCAGCGGCTGGGGAGAGAGTTCAGCGCCCTGCGACCAGGCGATACGCTTGCCTTGGGCAATCTGCTGTTTCTGGTTCAGTTTCAACAAGAATAGATGAGGGAAATCGTGGTCGATGTCGTCATCAAACCGGTCAAGCATGTGATGCGAGCCGATACGGCCGATCCTATCGGCACAAACATGATGCTGCGCTTTCAGCATGGCGTGCATCCCACCCGGGTACCCATGGCGCTGGCGGTGGTCATGGATACCAGCCCTTCCATGAAAAATGATGCAGGAGGAGGTGAGAGCAGGCTCGACAAGATGCGCAAGGCCATCCACCGACTGGTGGAGGAAGCGGCCTTGGACCCCGAGGACGAACTGATCCTGGTGGATTTCAACAGCAGTGCCCGTCTGCGCTACCAGGGTGCCTTTTCCGACAAGGCAGCGATTCGCCGGGCCTTGGATGGCCTGGAGGCCGGGGGGCAGAGTACCCAACTGGCAATCGGACTCGACGAGGCGCTGTCTTCCCTTGGCCAGGGCTGTCACCGCCAGCAGCAACTGGTGATTTTCACCGATGGCGAGATTCACGATGCGGAGACGGTGGAAGGGCGGGTGCTGGAACAACTGCGCCGGCGAGAACTGTCGGTCATCAGCTTTGGTGTGGGCGCCGAATACCAGTGGCAACTGCTCTCCTGCCTGGCGGATGCCACCGGGGGCGGCTATCACCATCTTACAACCCTGGATCTGTTCAGTGAACACCTTCAAGAAGATCTGATCCACATCAAGAACCAGGCGATTCGCAATGTTACCGCCCACTTCGAGCTGGCCAAAGGCGTGTCTCTTGAGCGGATAGTGCGCGTGGTGCCCTTCGCCGAGATGCAGGGCGAAGCCGATCGGTTTCGGCTCGGCCACCTGCGCGGCGATGCGACCACGGTCTTCATTGTCCAGGCCAGCCTGCCGCCCCGTCCCAGGGGCCGTTACCGCATGGTGACGGTGAACCTGGAGTGGGAGTTTGAAGGACAGCGCCAGGAGACGGAACAGCCCGTCTATATCGAATATACTGATGATGCCGACGCCCTCAGGCGCGCACTGCCGGAGGCAGAAGTTGTGGAATATGTACAACAGGCCCAGGTGCAGAGTCTGACAAACGAGGCCAGCCGGGCCGCCGACCCCAAGGTGGCGGAAGAAAAACTGCGCCAGGCGCATAACATTACCAAGGCTCTGGGTAACCCCGCCATGGAACGCAGCCTCACCCAGGCGCTGAACGATCTGGAACAAAGCGGGCGAATCTCGCCCGAAACGGTGCGACGCTGCGTCAGTGATGCGCGCAACACCACGCGCCTGTCGCAATTCACCCCTTCACCCCGGAGACGCGGTTCATGAACGGGCCGCCAGGTGCGCAAGTGGTGGACTGGCCCGGCCTGGCCGAGATGGCTCGGCAGGTGGCCGATGGCTTCGACTTGCCCGCTGTGGCGGAACTGGCCGAAGCGCTGGCCCATCGCCATCGGTTATTGCACCTCCGCACCGAGCGCAACGACATCCCAGACTTCTGGCTACAGGTCAACAGCCTCGTGGGCGCCCGCTGGCATGATCCGCAGGATGACAAGGACACCAGCGGCCCACTGGACATCGACTTTCTGCCTTATGCGCACGAAAACCGGATCAGCCGCCTGCATGCCCGTCTCTGGTACCAGGATGGCCTGTGGCGGGTAGAAGACTGTTCCGCCAATGGCACCTTCGTCAACGACCTGAGGCTGGGCGCTGGACAGAGCTGTCTGCTCAAGTCGGGCGACCGGCTTTGTTTTGCCCACCTCTGCTTCGAGGTGGACCTCGGTCAACCCAACCCCGTGGAGCAGAAGCCCGATTCAAGGAGCGCCCCATGATTCCCTGTCCCGTATGTAACCACGAGAATTCCGCGGAAGCGCAAGAATGCGCGGCATGCAACGAACCGCTGTCCGTTCTGACGGGGGCGGGCCCGGACCCGATGGCCTTGCCGGAAGGCACGGAACTGCAAGGCGGCCGTTATCGTATAGAGCGTTACCTGGCGCGAGGCGGTTTTGCCATGACCTATGAGGCGTGGAGCCGCGCCTTTGACAAGGCGGTGGTGGTGAAGGAACTGTTTCCGCTTGACAACCGATTGTTCTTTCGTATACCGGGGCAGACTGCGGTTACCGCGGGCGGCGATCGCCTGGAAGCGGAAAAGCTGCGAGAGCGGTTTCGGCGGGAGGCCATTCACCTGGCCGACCTTCGTCACCCGCACCTGGTGGGGGTATTTGACCGATTTGAAGAGAACGGCACCGAATACCTGGTGATGACCCGCATTGCGGGGCAGCCGCTGGACTGCTGGCTGGGTCAGATCGGCCCGCTGCCGCCGGAGACGGCGTGGGAGCTGATGCGCGGCCTGCTGGACGCGGTGGGCTACCTGCACGGTGAAGGGTTCATCCACCGGGACATCAAGCCGGGGAACGTGATGATCCGGGAGAAAGACCAGCAACCGGTTCTGATCGACTTTGGCCTGGTGCGTGATCTGGGCCAACTGACGCGGACCGGCAGCCAGATGATGTTTACTGAAGGCTATGCACCGCCGGAGCAATACGGTGGAGGAGGGGAGCCGCATGCGCGGCAGGACCTGTACGCCCTTGGGGCGCTGGGTTACTACCTGGTGACGGGCGAACACCCGCCGGGGGGCTTGCAGCGGCTGGGCAACAACGCGCGGCTCAAATGGCCTCGGGGTCTGGACAAGGGGTACAGGGAGCACATGGAATGGGCGCTGGAGCTGAAGGCGGCAGACCGGCCCGAGAGCGTATTCGCCTGGCGAGGAGAGCGTGCCCCGTTCGGCGCCGGTCGGTCCCAGGCCCGCCAGCGCTCCGGCAAGCAGTCTCGAGCCGAAGGCGATTGGCCAGCGGAATGGAAGGAGCGCTATGGCATGGGCCCGGCAGACTGGGCGGCGATTCCGGGCGGCAGGTTTCTCATGGGCTCGCCGGAGGACGAGGAGGAAAGGGATGACGATGAACGCCAGCACTGGGTGAAGGTATCGGCCTTCGACCTGCTGAAGACTCCGGTGACCTGGGGCATGTACCGGAAGTTCTGCGAGGCCACCGGGCGCGATTTGCCGGACGCGCCAGGCTGGGACACCTATGAGGACCACCCGGTGGTGAACGTGAGTTACTGGGACGCGGTGGACTACTGCGAATGGTTGAGCGGCGAGACGGGATGGAAGATCCGCCTGCCGACGGAAGCGGAATGGGAATACGCCTGCCGGGCCGGGACCGGGACACCGTTCTGGACGGGAGAGACCATCAGCACCGACCAGGCCAATTATGACGGCGACTACACCTACGGCTGCGGGAAGCGGGGGGTGTACTGCCGACGCACCACGGAAGTGGACCTGTTCCCCCCAAACCCCTGGGGTTTGCATGACATGCACGGGAATGTCTGGGAATGGTGTGCCAGTGAATATGACTATGATTATGGAGGCGAAGAGTGCCGGGATGCCAGTGGAGAGCGTAACAATGACGCCTCCCGGGTGTTGCGCGGCGGCTCATGGTACAGCAGACCTGGCAGGTTGCGTTCCGCATGCCGCGACAGGGGCACCCCGGACGCCCGGAGCAACATCTGGGGGTTTCGGCTCGCCAGGATATCCCTTTGACCTTTTTCCTTTTACCCTTTTCCTTTTCCGGCCCGGCGAAGCCGGGCCGGAAAGTGGGGGCGTTGGCGTAGCCCTGGGAACGCACGGGATGAGGTGTTTGGCAGATGACAACAGGAGAAGCACATGGCGAAATTCACACAACGGGAGCTGACCGATCAGGATGACAAGCAGATCGAGGCGGTTCGGGAGCGGGAGGAAGCGGTCCAGGAGCGGGTCGAGGACTTCCGCACGGCGGCGGACATCGCCTCGACCCAGGGCGAGCCGGTATTGCAGGAGCAGGCGGAGCGGTTGAGTCAGTTGAACGCCGAGCTGGGCGAAATCGGCATGGAGGAGGTGGAAGCGGCGGTAGAACAGACCGAGGCCCAGTGCGAGGCCATGCAGGCGCATGAACAGGGCCTGGAACAGGCGGCGGGTCACGAACGACAAGGTGCCGAGCGCATCGCGGCGGGCCGCGCTCGGGTCGAGAGTCAGGGCCTGGATCGGGCGCTGACCGAGCAGCAGGCGGTGCGTGAGCAGGGTGCCGAGGTGCTGGCGCAGGAAAAGGCACGCATCGAGGCTGCGCGCGTGGAGGCGGAAGAGGGAACACGCCGCATGAGCGAGCGGTCGCGGGCGATCCTCCAGGCATTGAAAGATTTTTGAAGGTCGGGAGCAAGCGGGATGAGCAGCGGAAAAAAGGGTGGTGTTGGAATCGGGCGCTCTTGGTGAATGCGGCCGAATCGGACGGTGCTGACACCGCCGTCCGCCTTCACGGGGCTTTCAATGTCACGCCCCATGTGGCCCAGAACGACACGGACCGGACGTCGGCCATTGACGAATGCACTACCCGCCATGAGGGCTACCGATTAGCCAGGCGAAGCGCGAGCGCCTTGAGGCGTGCTTTGGCCGGCTGAAGATGCTTGACGGTTTTCGCAAGATCCTGTTTGTCGGTCGTGCGAGGCTGGACATTCCGCTTGTTCTGGGGTTTGCGGCGTACAACCTGGTGCGGATGCGCAATCTGGGGGTGCCGTTTTGATGCGTGCGTAATCCCGGGCGGTGGGCCTCTCTGGATACCTCCGGAAGCCCCTGAAGCGCTCCCGGTTCATCAAAAAAGAAGAATAATCCTTGCCGGGGTCTGTATCACGCTGTCAATTTGTCACACCGTCAATTCTTCTTCAGCTTGACATGAAATGTTCGGGGTATATGTTGACTTCAACAGCCTGTTAGAGGAGGTGAAGTTGCTCGAATTGCTGAAAAATTCGGATTTGGCGCCTTATCGGACGCTAATAGCCCTGCGTGACGGTTTGCTTGGCCTGCCGGAGCCGTGGTGTAGAGAACGACGTTGTGCGGAGGCTGTTGCGACCATGGAAGCGGAAGTCGCTTTTTACACGGTCCTGGATTCCTTGAGTCAGGCCTGGGGAAAGGGGGACTGGAACTCGGCAGCGGAGCGCTTGGAGGCGCTGGCAGAATATCCCGAAGCCTTGGATCGGCTGCCATGGGAACTCAAGGCCTTTCTTGCCGGGGAGGCATTTCCTCGGTTGCGGAAGGTGCGGCCTTCGCTGAATGACCTGGCAGACCGCTTCGTGTCCCTTGCCCCGGAGGACGGTCAAGCCTCGGGACTTTCTGGGTTCGATGCCTTGCTGGCAGCGCAGCGCTTCCACGAGGCGCTCCGTTATCTTGAGGTGAATGCTGTCATGGATCCATCGTCACCCCTGGTGAGGGATGCCTGGTTGCGGCTGGCCCATGCGGCGGACAAGAAAGCGGCATTCAAAGAAGAGGGGGCTGCGCTTCAGGCATGGCAGGGCGCGTTTGATCCGGGAATGGAGGAGGATTCGATAGAGGCCCGCGTGACGGGAACGCTCGACGCGCTTGCGAAACATTATCGGGAAAGATTGCCCGAGGTCTTGCCGTGGTATTGCCGTTATGGCGACCTGCTTTTGCGTGAATTTGGACAGAAAAATACACAGATCCTGGATTTTGTTGGGTGCTTGTACCAGGTCATCCGTGAAAGGGATGAAAGCGCACTCACGCCGATGGCGGGCGCTTTCCTGGACAAGCCGCCGCATCGACTGTGCCCTTGCTGCGTGGAACTAAAGGATTTTTCGCATTTGAAGGCATTTGATGGCTCCGGGCTGGTGGAGGTTTTTCATCGGGCATTCTGGCAGGAAGTCTGGCTCGGTTTGGAGTCGGACAGGCTGGATTTTGCCTATTCGTTGCCTGAAGGCGATTTGGTGGGCTCGCCGGTCAATACCAATACCCGGCTTTCGCTATTGGCCGCCCGTTTGGACGACCGTATGGTGAATACGCGGACCCACGCGACATGGTTTCGTTTTCCCGATGGCTCTGAGAAGCAATGTCTGATATGCAAGCCAGATACATCAAAATATCAAGATCTTGCTCGTCATGCGATAGTTTTCTGGTTCGTACCTTTCGATGCACGCTGGGAAGTCAGGTACCATGTGTTGTGGCGCCTTGAATCCCAGGAAGACGAGGAGCGAATCCAGAATCTTGTGAGAATGCATGATTCTGTAAGTGCGTTCGGTGGACTGACCTTGTTTCGGGATGCGGTGTGTGAGGGTCTCGATCATGTGTTGCAGGCGATGGCGGTGCAGGTCAAAGGCTTCTTCAATGCCTCATGGGAGGAAGAGGTCATTCTCGAAGACGATCCTTTGCAGAGTGAATCGGCGGATCCCCCGCTTCCTCCCGAGGGGATGGACGAAGTCTGATAACTCGCCTTCGCAGGGGGGGCTTGAGCACCGTTGAGCTGTTGACTTACCGGTAAGCTGCGATGTGTCATTTGAATGGCAGGATGCGTGCAGGGATACGGAAAATCAATGAGTTGGGAGAGTTTTAATTTGGCATGTATACGGAAAAATAAAACGTATCCTTGATCCACGGTTCCCCCGGAGCGGCCATGTTGGAAATCACGGATCTGACCCTGGAATATCGGAAAGGAAGAGTGGAAGCCTCGCCCGTGCTTTCTTCCTTCTCCTTGCGGGTTTCGCAGGGTGAGATTTTAGGATTGGTGGGTGAATCCGGATCGGGCAAGACTTCGGTCGCATTGGCCACCCTGGGCCTGCTGGATTCGACGGCACGGATCGTAGGGGGGAAGATCCTGTGGCGGGGACAGGACCTGCTTTCTCTGAGCGAAGGGGAACTTCGATCGGTCCGGGGCAAGAAGGTCGCGCTCATCTTTCAGCAACCCCAGGCAGCCCTGAACCCGGTTCTGACCGTGGGTGAGCAGATCATGGCCCTGCTCGATTTGCATCAGGGATTGAGGCGCAACCAGTCTAAGACTGAGGCACTGGTCTTGTTGGAGCGAACCGGAATTTACGAGCCACAATATGTCATTGAACTGTTTCCTCATCAGCTGAGTGGCGGTATGGCACAGCGGGTCATGATTGCCATGGCCTTGGCATGTGGTCCCGAACTGCTGATTGCCGACGAACCCACGGCCTCGCTCGATGTTACCATTCAGGCGCAAATAGTGGGGTTATTGCGTGAAATACGGGAACAGAGTGGGATGGCGATCTTGCTGATTTCTCATGATCTTGGCGTGGTATCCGATTTGTGTGACACCGTGGCGGTGATCTACCGTGGCAGGGTGGTGGAAAAAGGCCCTGCGGAAATGATTTGTACGAATCCAGACCATCCCTATACCCGTGCATTGGTGGACGCGATACCTGCGCTGGGGAGGCGCGGGAGACGACCATTGGTACATCCCCGGCAGCCGGGTCTCAAGGTTGGATGGGACCAAGGTTGCGCCTATGTGGGTCGATGCCCTTGGGCATTGCAACGATGTTTTTCCGAGAGCCCGCCCGTGATGGCGGTGACCGAGGAGCATGCCGTCAGCTGCTGGTTGATGCAGGAAGGGGACGCCCTTGGTGCAGGGGAGAACGGCGCGAGCAGCGCCAAGGGGGCGGCATGGTAGCAGTGGCGGGTTCCAAGGGGGGATTTATCGGGCCGCTGCGGAAAGCGGATGCTTACTTGATGAATCGCATGCTCAGCGGTCGATTGCGTCCCGTGGAGCTGGAGGAAGCGCTGCGCGAGCGATCACGTCCAAGCATAGGACTGGTGGTCAACAACAGTTGCAATCTGTCATGCTCGCATTGTTACCTGCAGGTTGAACGTTTGTTCGGTAAGCCGCTGGGGTTGGAGGAGTGGCGAAGATTTTCTCGAAGTGCCATGCAGTCTGGCGCTGCCTTGTTGAGTGTATGCGGCAAGGAGCCCTTGCTGGGAAGACAGGGCGTAAAGTTGCTGAGGGCCTTGACGCAGGTGCGTGGTCAGGTTGATGCCGATACCCGGGTCGGGCTGATAACCAATGGCACCTTGATTGACCGCCATCGATCGGCCTTGTCCTTGATTCGGCCAGATTTTCTCGATGTCAGTATCGAAGGGCTGCATGCACTGAATGACCGGGTTAGAGGGCCAGACAGTTTTCAACGGGTACTGCCCAATATCGATTGGGCTGTTTCAGGGTTCGACTCGAACTTCTTTCTCTCACTGACGATTCAGCGGCTCAATTATCGGCACATCGAGTCCACTGCTTCGTATTTTCGAAGGCGTGGTGTGCGCAAGCTTTTTTTGTCGTTCTATCAGGCGCAAACCTGTTCCGACAATATGCTTTCCATGTCGCCAGGACAGATAGAAGAGACATTTGATGCTCTTGTGTGGACCAACCGATTGAGCCCGGGACAACCATTCGAGGTGTATGTGGATATCGGATTTGCCGAACCGGAGTGGATGCAGGCGTTTGTGGCATCATGCTGGTTTGCGCCTGAAAGCTTGGAGGTCGATGCGACGGGAATGTATTTTCTGCGCTATCGGTGGAGAAATGGGGTGACCCTGTATTTTCGCTTTTCGTTCTTTCCGTTGGCCTTCTGGCACACGGCACGGGTGACGCCAGAGGGTTTGTATCTGGGTGCAGAAGATACGATGGATACGTCCCGATATGAAGAAGCGGCGGTAGCCAATGTACGGGATTTCGATTTTGATTTTTCGCGCTTGCAGGCGCACGCTCTGCAAAGTCGCCGCTTCAGGCAGATCATGGACAGATTCTGGACGATGGCAATGCCAGGCTTGAAGCGGGTATTGAAGAAGGTTCACCATCGATGGGCTGCCTGATTCGTCGGATGTTGTCCTGCCGTTCGACAGATAGACGGTATGGCGAAGTGACGTAAGGCTTGTGGCTTGCAGTTTGACGCATGCGGTATTGAATTTATACGCGGGGGCGGCATGAAACAGATGAAACGATGGTTTGTGCTTTCTCTTCTTGGGCTGCTGCTGGTTGCTTGTTCCGACTCGCAGGATAACGCCAGCGAGGCAGTCACAGGCAGTGCCCAAGAGCGGCCACTTGTAGTGGCCATGCCTCGAGAGATGGTCACCCTCGATCCCATCAAGATGATCGATACCTATACCGTACAGGTGCTTGGGCAGGTACTTGAAGGTCTGGTGGGACTCGATGAGAAGAATCGCCTGGTGCCGCTGCTGGCTGAGCGCTGGGAGGCAAATGAGAAGGGCGATGTTTGGACCTTCCACCTGCGGCGGAAGGTCTGGTTTCATGAATCGCCTCTGTTTGGAGCAGGAAACACGCGCCAGATGCTGGCAGAGGATGTCCGCTTCAGCTTCGAGCGCCTGATGCGCAAGGATGCGGCTCAGGCCTTTGCACTGGTGGATATCGTCGAAGGGGCAGCGGCCTACCGGACCGGGAAGCAGTCAAAGGTATCGGGCATCGAGGTGGTGGATGACCACACCATACGATTCAGGTTGATTCATCCAGAACGTACTTTTGTGTATCGCATTGCTTCACCTTGGTTTCCGGTGGTAGCCAGGGAATCGGCGCAGCAGCCTTCCTTTGGTGTCAATCAGGTGGTCGGAACCGGCCCCTATCGACTGGAGAGCCGCAGCGATACAGAAGTGATTTTGGTCAGGAACCCGCGCTATTGGCGCCCGGTGGCCGGTGACATCAAAAAGGTTCGTTTTGTAACCATGGGCAATGAGCAGCTACGACTAAGTGAGCTGAGATCGGGGCGGGCAGATCTGGTCAAGCTGACACCCGCACAGGTCGAAGCAATGACGAAAATTGATGTAGACGGCACCAGAGATCTCAAACAGCCGTGGGCAGCCCGGTTCACTGTGTCGGCCTTCAGAACCTTTAATGTCCATTTGATTGGTTTCAATACCGAGCGCGTGCCGGTTTTTCTCAGGCAGGCCATCGTGCATGCCATCGATCGTCGTGCCTTGATACATGCAGGTTTGGGCGGAGATGCCTGGATGAATCCGGGACCGGTACCACACGGATTGCCCGATTATACGCCTATGCGGTGGAAACGGATGTACAACCCGGAAAAGGCGCGGCAGTTGCTGGAAACCGGTGGATACGCTGAACATCCCCAGACCTTGAGCCTGCTGGTCCACGATCAGGCCGGTAGTGAGCGTGTCGGTGCCTTGATCCAGTCGCAATTGGCAGAGGCGGGCATACCGGTGAAACTCGAGAAGGTCGATTTTGGAGGAGCCATCCAGAGGATCATCAAGGGTGATACCGAAATGTTTTCGATGTTCTTCGAGTTTGTTTTTGCTTCACCCGATCAGATTTTGGGGAGCCTGTTCCATTCACGCAGAATCCCGGTGCCCAATTTCTGGCGTTACAAGAGTGAAATCTTTGACCAGGATCTTGCGCGTTTGCAAGTGGTTACCTCATCAGCGGAACGCCATGCCCTGATCGAAAAACTCGAGCGTCGTGTGGTTGAGGATGCGCCAGCTGCGTTTCTGTACCAGACGGCCAATACCCTGATCTATCCCAAGGAACTGAATGACGTAAGGCTCAATGGGTATAACGTACCGCTGATCTGGCAGATTCGGCGTATTCCATGATGAGGCGGCTGTTTCATGCCTCACTGTTTTCTCTTTCGTTGCTGGTTGCGCTGACTCTGGTTTGTTTCTTTCTGTTCACCTATTTGCCGGGAGATGCGGCCAGAACGGTATTGGGAGCTTACGCCTCTGAACGCAACGTGGCAGCCTTGCGGGCTGACTGGGGATTGAACAAACCACTGTTTCATCAATGGTGGTGGTTCTTGCAAGGGCTTTTCGAAGGAGATATGGGGCACTCCTTGATCAATCAGCGGCCCGTTGACGACATGTTGATAAGTCGTGGCATGTTGACCCTGACCTTGGGTGGCGTGAGTGCAGTGATCAGCCTGGTGGGCAGTTACGGTATCAATCTGATAATGTGGCTGCGGCCTGACTGGCGCAGGTTGCGCTATTTTGCGCTTGCAGGAGTTCTCATGCCTGCCTTCTTTTCGGCCATGATGGTTCTTGTAATACTGGGGAGCCTGTTTCCGGCATGGGCCTTCGCCCGGCTTGGGACCTCACTATCGCATTGGTATGATGTCCTGATTCCGGCCATCATCGTGGCGCTTTATCCGATGGCTCTGCTAACGACCCTGTTGGAACAGCGCCTGCAGGAGCAGTCTAATACTTTGCATGCACTGGCAGAACGGGCGTGGGGTTATGGTGTCGTTAAGCGTTTTCATCGCTCCTTGCTCAGGCCGGCGGCATTGCCTTGGTTGGCGGCATGGTTGCATCAGTTCAGTGTTATTCTGGTGGCCACTTTGGTGACGGAGGTGGTTTTTTCTTTTCCTGGGTTGGGGACATTGCTGGTATCGGCTGTACAGCAGAAGGACTATCCTGTCATACAGGCCGTGATACTGGCTAACGGCACGTTTTTTGTTCTGTTGTACTGGATGCAACGGATGTTGCTGGCCTGGTTGGATCCTCGTGTACGGAATTGAATATCTTCCCAGTGTGCGTCATGCACTTTGGTTGTTGTTGTATATTGCGATTTTGTCGGTGTTGGCACTGGGGGCTGGCCAGCTGCTCGATCCCTTCGCTGTCGACACGACCCACCGCTATCATCCCCCGAGTATGGCTTTTCCATTGGGAACTGACGGTTTGGGGCGCGATCTGCTCGCACGAACGCTCTATGCGATAGGGCTGTCCTTCAAGGTGGTCCTTTATGCCTTGTTGGTGGCAGGTGGATTGTCTCTGGTGCTTGGAGGGGTGGCAGGCTACTATGCCAATCGGTGGATTGACCACCTGGTTTCGTGGTTGATCGCTTTGCTGACGAGCATTCCGTTTTTCCTGTGGGTGGTGGCGTTGTTTGCCGTGATTCCGGCAGATCTGGAGACTATCTACCTCGTGATTGGGTTGTTGGCCTGGGCAGGACCTGCGCGTACGGTCAGAGAGGTGGTGGCGCAACTGCGGCGTGCGCCCTTTGTATTGGCAGGGCACGCCTTTGGTTTCTCGACGCGGCGGGTGATGGTGAGGTCTTTCATGACTTTTGTATTGCCGCCGGTATTCTTCAATCTGATTTATGCTATTCCTGAACTGGTAGCGGTTGAAGTCGGGCTGTCGTTTTTTGGGCTGGGTGCTCAGCCCCCCACGCCTTCGCTGGGGCGTATGGTGTACGAGGGCCTGCGCGAGTGGTCTGTTGCCTGGTGGGTTGCGTTGTTACCTGCAGCAGGGTTTGCTGTTATCTTGGCAATAATATATTTCTATTCTTCGCGTAGTCATCCATTGGCTTCCGAGTGATGCATAAGAAAAACGGTAAGGCATTACACAGAGAAAAGTCGGATCGATTGCTCTATCCGTCCTTTAATGTTGTACAGCTCGTCTCTAGGGCTGTACTCAATTATCACGGTTTGCTCGGTGATAGACCTAAAAATCTGGTTCGTCAATACAGCGAGTTAAGGTATGTTGGCAAGCCATTTTTTAATCGACGCCGGTTTGGTGATCCAACGGCTTATGTCAATATCCTGAAACAGGATCATTATCTTCTTTCCAATCTGCGCGAATTGATTGAGAGTAAGACGCATCGTGATGAATTTCAAAAATTGTTGGCTTCGCTAGAGGACTACCATGAGGGTCTGGGTATAGGACCAGACGAGTGGCATGCCTATGCAAACGCGATACAGGCCATCGGAGAAACCGGGGATGATCCCGTAGCGGAACTCTCATCCGCTATGAGCGATGATCGACGCGCCTGGGCCATGGAACAGCTCGCCAACTTCCTGGCTTGGCCCATAACGGGAGGGATCCTGCCCATTGTCGAAAAGGGGCTGCGGGACACAGGGGATGACTTTTCCGGTGGCGGTTGGTTATTTCGACTCACCGGCGCGCTGGGAGAAGGAAAAAAGGGTTTGCCTGATATTTTGCTTAACGAGTGTATGCTGAAGACCGGAAAGATCTCCGGTGATGAACGCGCCACTCAGGAGAGATCGATAGCATGGTCTGCTGAGGACAGCCTCCCAGTTAAGCAATCGCTCGTTGAACGGATTGTGAATCTCTTGACGGTCTGCCTTGGGGTGCCTGAGGCGTTGGAGGGGGAGCGGGTGCTGTTTCTGGCCATGCCCTTGTTCGAGAGATGCGAGTCTCTCGATGGCCGTGGTGGTCGTTTTTTTGGTCATCTGCTTGGATGGTTGATCTATCCTTTGATTGCAAAAAATAGCGCTGATGAGTTATTGCAGGAGATCCGAGCCAATCCTGTCCCCATGGTGAATTTCGTCAATTACTGTCTGGTTACGGGAAATACTCTGGCGTCGGATCTGCTGGGGGCCATCGCACGTGAATGTGTTGAGTGTGCTACCACAGAGCATGAACCGGTCGAAGAGCTCAACCGAGTTTTGCCAGGGCGCTTGGGATGGCGGGTGAAAACGTTGGAAAACATGACAACAGATGATTGCTATTTTGACCACGAAGGCAATCGCCTCATTATGAGGCTGGGAATGGAAGGGGTTGCCACAACATACCTTGCATTGACTCCATGGGAAAACCCGCCGGAAGCGCACGAACCACTGTTCCGCCCGCCTTCGGAGTGGGAACATGCCTATGTCCATACGGTGGCACAGAGGGTTCGGGCTATCCATTCGCTCCTGAACGACAAATATCAGAGTGTGCAGCTCGAGCGGGAAAAGGAGTTGGCAAAGCTCTATTTCAAGGATCTTACGCAGTTGCTCTCCCGCACCTTCCTCAACATGATGTCGTGGCTGGAGTCCGACGCGTGGGAGCAGAATGCGGCGGCGCAAAAGCAACGGTTTGAAGAACAGTTGAACGGCGACTGCGCGCGGATTCTATCAGAGGGGTATGCAGACAGTGGTTTGCCCCTAATGGTCTTTCGTTTTGGATACGAGCGGGGTGGTCAGCGCCTGTTGGGCTGTTGCCCAGAACACCAGGAGATGCCAATTCGAGAAGAATCACGGGTGGTCGCCGAAGCATGGTCGCTGCTTGGCAGCTTGTACTATTCCATGAAAGGGGGGACGGCAGAGACACGACGACGTCTTCAGGCGCTGTTTTGCCAGGAAGTGGAATACCTCGTGCGGTTTGATCTTCCGCATGTAGTCGAAGCGGTGCGTAAGACCGCACGTGAGGGAGGGATATATTTCGGCCGTGCGGTGAAGCACGAGCTGTCTCGAATGATCGACAAGATGGGGGCATGTCTCGAATCGCTTGACGAGGTCGAGCAATCAGATCGGCTGAAATGGCTACACCGACTCTTGGCGCACCGGTTGCATACTCTCGGAAAGGACGGGCAGTCACATTTCGGGCAGGAAGTACTGGGGCAATTTGATGCGCGCAAGCAGATGGAATTCATCAAATGGATGATCGACTACTCCGAGGAGCTGGAACGGTTGAAGGGGAGAAGGTGGTTCAAATCGAAGATAATTTTCCTGTCCTCAGTGTCGGACCACCGGAAGATTTCGATGTCTCCTACCGCATTTGAGGCCGTGTTTACAAACCTTTGGAATAATGCGCATGACATATTGGTAGTGGCTTGCAGCAGTAAAATTCCAGAGGGCAAGCTAAAGGAACGCGTTCGAAAAACAGTTGAAAAGGTAGGCTTCTATCATCAGCGTTTTCCTGATTGGCAGGGTCCATCTCCACGGCGTCTCGGGATCCTGTGGAAAAAGGATGGCTGGTTCTTTGTGGGCGTGCTCGACAACGCGCCGCAATTGTTGACAGTTCCGCCTGAATACCCCAGCCGATCCCCTGAAGGTCACTTAGGCATGCGAGTCATTCAGGATGTGGCCAAGGCGATGTGTGAACAGGGTATCAAGGCGGTTTACGAGCCTGCGCATTCACTGGAGGGTGATCCGCAAGCCGGTTGGATATCCGATCGATTGAACGCCCTGGGCAATCCGGATTTTTCGGTGGCAAGACCGGATGACTGGACACTGGCGAGTTTCAGATTTTCTGTATCGGAATGAAGGAGGGTATGGTGGATAATTGGCTTTTTTTTCCCTTGTTCTTGGGAGAAGTTGCTGAACGGGTTGAGGGAGAAGGGGTATTCACTCTGCTGGTTGTTGATGACAAGGAGTGCAGAAATGAACAGTTGGTGAAGAGACTTTGTGAAAAGACACTTACCCTTAATGGAGTGATACCGCTGGGTAATGATTATACTGTGGTGGTGTATTACACCGATTTCGATGTGGCGGACGCCATGTTTTGTCGCATGCAAGGCGGTACTGAAGAAGGTGGGCAGTTGGTGCCGGAATTGGATCGCGTCGACGGAATCATTCTCGATGTGCTTGAAGAAGGATCGGATCTTAGGCGGGGAGAAATGATCCTGCGTGCCCTGCCGACTCTGGGGTGGAGCCCGATGCCGGGTGTCTTGTTGGTGACCGGCAACAAGGATCAGGACTTGGTGGCAATGACGCGGAACAAGGGTTTTAGCAATTATGTGTTCCCCATGGCCAAGACCACCGATGACAGTAACCGCAGCAATGCTGACGAGCGCTCGCTACAGGGGTTCTATGACTATGCCATCAATCGGCGGCGTTACCTCGATATGCTAGGGGACGAGTATGGCGTGGTGGTGGGGAGACATTTCCGCGAAGAGCTGGATGAATTCCTGGCTCTGTTCGACCTCGACCGTGAACGCCGGTTGCCCTTGGTCATCAAAGGGGAGACGGGAACCGGTAAAGAACTGATAGCCCGTCGGATTCACGCATTCGAGCGTTGGTATGACATTCAGGATGAACTGCGACAAGGGGGCAGGAGTGACCAGTTCAACGAAGAACTCTGGTCGCGTTTTCAACCTGTTCTGATGAGTGCCATCAGTCCGGATGTGCTGACATCTGAGTTGTTCGGCTATAAGGAAGGCGCCTTCAATGGAGCGAAAATGGACTTCAAGGGCTATATCCAAAAGGCTGAAAAAGGGACCCTCTTCATCGATGAAGTAGCCGACCTGACACCAGCAGCGCAAGCCGGAATGTTGCGCTTTCTGCAGGAAGGCAAAATCCAGGTGATGGGCGAGGACTCGGAACGCAAGGTGGAGGATGTGCGGTTGGTGTTTGCAACCAACAAGCCGCTCGATGGTTTCCGCAATGATTTTCTCTATCGTATGGATGGCCTGACATTCGTGGTCAAGTCCTTGGCCGAAAGGCATGTGGACGATATACGCGAGCTGATCGATTATCTTGTGGCGACAAATCTCAAGCAGTACAAGGCTGCTGCCAGCGATCTCGCGGCACGAGGCAAGCCGATTGAAATCGACCCCTCCATGACCGTCGAGCAGTTTCTTCCACCAGTCCAACGGGAGCGTCTGATGGAGATGGTGGCCTTGGGCTGTTTCCCAGGGAATGTTCGGCAGTTGCAGGCCTATATTCGGCGTTTGACGCTGCTGACGCGGGCAGAACGTCCAGTGAAGGACGAAGACTTTGAAAAGGCATCCCGGCATTCTCTGTTGCCGCCTGAGCCGAAAAAAAAAGTAACAGGTGAAGATCAACAGGAGCTTGAGCGTATTTTTGCCGATTGGGGATGGAACGAATTCATTAGTGGTGATCGGAAACGTCAGCGGGAATGCGTGCTGGCCTGCCAGGCGGCCGGATTAACACGCTCTGCCATCGTATGCTATTTGATCGATCGGTCTCTACGGAAAGGCCTGAATCTGTCGGAACTGATCGATACGCGCGGAAAACCTTTGGCCGAGCGCGTGGTCAACGAAGGATACGACGCCGTCATGAATAACCTCAGCAATCTCTGGAGTCGTAACCGGAACACTTGGCTAAAGAATGAAGGAGATGGGGAGACCGAATCTTGAAGTGATACGCACTCAGTCTTGGAGAGGATGAATAATTGGTCGGTATAAGGAATTACCGAAGTTTGACAGGAAGAGAACGTCGGAGGGCATAGACAATGAGCAAACGTGGTAAAGGCAGAGGCAGAGGTCGGTCGCGCGATCGGGAAAGAAGGCGTATGCGGCACATCGAGCGCAGGTACGCGGCACTCGAGTCCCAAATCCAGGCGTTGCCCATGTCGACGATACTCGATGTAGGTATCAGCCTGATCAAGCCGCAGTGGAGAAGCGAGAGCATAGAGGCGCGTGGACTCGATGAAGGCGAACTGGATTGGCATGGTACGCTTGAAGATGCCGATGGTGCGCTGCGGGATTGGACACCTGATGCCGTAGAAGAGGAACTCGTTTTTGATGAAAAGGATAAGATCGAGGCGTTTCAATACCGTTTGTCACCGACGGAAAAGGATAAGTGTGAACGGCTATATGAAGCATACTCCAATTTCTTCATTCAGCATGAGCAGGCGATAGATACGATCTTGCTGGCCGAATACGTTTTGGAACGTTGGGCGAGAAAGTGGAAAAAACCCGCAGGTGCCATGGTGTCTCCCCCTTGGTACTTTCTGGATGAATTTCGAGTACAGGCCGAAAAGGAACGGGAAAAGCAGGCCGGGAGCAAGAAAAAGAATGAGGTTGTGCTGGTTTCCTTGGAACAAGATATGTCGCTCGTTGCTGAAAATGCGCCCTATGAAAAGGTGTGTCGGACTCTGCGTGATAGTGACAAGATGTGGGGGCGCTTTGCTCACGATGCAAAAACCTATCGGCGCGACTTGGTCGCATGCATGCGTGACTATTTGGAAGTGCTCGATGATCAGGAGAAAATGCATCGGCAGCGCAAGAAAATCGCCAATCATTACATCGAGGTGCTGGCACAAGACGAAGGCGTTGTCGAGGAAGAAGTAGAACGCTTCGCCGAATATCCGCTCTACAGCATGTATTTGACCGCTCGCCTCGTTCAACGCTATGGCCAGGAGACGGCACGCAAGGTGATGGAGGTGCTGACAGCCTATGCCGAGGGGGATGAGTTCAAGTATCGTTCATCCAAACAGCCAAAGCGCTTTGCCGAGACCTTCGCGTGTGACATGGATGTCGCGCAGGCCGCCTGTGGCTTATGGCATGCACTGCCCCGGTCTTTTGGGGACGATTTCTGGAAAGGGTTCCGCAGGGCATGGTTGGGGGAATTGATGCCGCAGGCGCGCTATTTCAAAGTCAAGCCTTGGGAGGTCCGGGGGGCGGTTGACTTCAACCTGTATTGGGACGAACAGGCGAAACGCTACAAGGCACATTGGGAAAAAGCGGTAGAGGAGAAGTTCGAACAAGCAAAGGCGCTGGAAAACAGTGCTGCGGCCAAGGTTCTCCAAAGGCTTCAGGAAGACTATGCGGCAAGGAGAACGCTCGTCCATTACATTTGCGCATTGAAAGATACCGCGTTAAAGGACAACCAGTTGTCGGATCGCTACGAGCGCATAGAAGACCTGCTCGAAAAGCTGGATTCATGGGGAATGGCCACGGTTTATTTCGACATGGCGCGCGCGATCATCAGCGCCTTCAACGACGAACTGCGAGGGATCGAGCGAGAGATTGGTGATCTGACAGAGTTGTACACACAGGATGAAGAAAAGGGGGAGGATTCATCCGGGGTTGTGAATACAGTGCTGGAACTGGGGGCGCTAAAGGAAAAAATCAAAGAACGCGCCAACAAGCTGAGGCAGGCCATCAAGGAAGTTGATTCCCCCGAAGGAAAGCAAGGCATGCTGCCAGAAACCCTGCATATCGACCAACTCCTGTCTCCCTTGACATTCAAGGTCTTACGCCGCCGGCACAAGGACATTTTTGAAGAGAATACCGAGAGTGATCAGGCAGAAATGCTGGATCGCGCATTGATCGAGCAGTTGCTCAATGCACTCAACCAGATTACGAGGGTGCTGGATTCGCGATCCAGGCAGCTGTTCACCATGAAAGCCAGGCTGGTCGAAGCGCTGGCCACAAGACAACGCGAATATCTGGTGTCAGGAGACCTTCGAGACAAACAGAACGCCCCGACGAGGGTGCTCATGGCGGAGTGCGGCATCACGATGGAATCGCTCGTCGAAGAACAGTTGTACCGGAAGAATGAAAAGAAAGCCAATGGCAAGGAAATAACCCAGAAGGAACATGAAAAGTATTGCCTTCGCATGGTTGATCGATGGCTCATGGGTACAACCTTCCGTCTGGCAGATCCCGGGGATGGCAGAGTGTTTCGAGGAAACAACTTTCTGCTTAGAGGCAGCGAAGGTATTCACAAAAAGAACCAGAAATGGAATCTGAAAGATGGCAAGGTGCGCTTCAACACCCATCGCATCCTTGGTATTCTTGTGGAAATCCTTCAGGAGAAAGGCGAGCAGTCCCGCGAAAAACTGCGTAAGGCGCTCGTTGAAAAGGGGGTAGGGTTGCGTTACTACAAGCGAGGCGGCGAAATTGAGTGGCGCACTGTATCTGATGGTAGGATCAAATGGATGGTGGAGCAGATTCAGGAGTATGGATGGTGGAGGCGGTATGAGTGGTAGATTGACTGGGTCAGCTTTTATCTCGAATCTCATCTCTCCGGACGAAACCTCTCTGAATTCAAGGTCTTTACTCTTTATTTCACTTACTGACAATGGAATACCTCGAAAGAGAACTTATCTGTGCAAAACAGAAGGTTCGAGATATACGCGACATTCGCCGTATTATGCCCCAGAAGTGGTATGTACAGCGAGGAATCGCTCAGACAATGAAACGCGCATTGGCAGGAAGAACCAACTGCCGAGTCATAGAACTAGGAAGCGGAGGATCATTACTTCCTATTTTTTTAGGGCCTAACTATCAATATATAGGCATTGACTATTCATCCATTGCAAACTCTTATGCGAAATTCCTTATGGAAGTCTCAGGACGAATATGGACAATTGTCCAAGAAGACATCTTCAGCATCAATTCACTAGGAAAGTTTGATATAGTATTTTCTAGTGGAGTAATTGAGCATTTCAATGTTTGCAAACAATTGGAATTCATAAAAAAATGTAGGGACTTAAGCTGTTATCTTATCCATTGTGAAGCTCCAAACTATGGGCCAAATAGTCGATTTTATCCCATATATAAAAAGACTCGAAAAATCCACCAAGATTACAATCTCAGATCCCTTTTTCGTCAAGCGGATATTATTTTAAATGTTTTGGATGCAAGAGGTATTTTTGGAACTACAGAGGAAATCGCTAGATGCCCAAAACTTGGGCGATTCTTGGCTAAAAAGTTTCCTGACCTAAATATAGATGATTATATGAGACTAAGCGCAAGGCGTCTTCATAATATGGAGGATTCTCTATCCTTAGAGGAAAGGTTGAGCTTTGGCTTTCAGCATTTTGCAATAGGTAAGACACCATGAACGCGTTGCTTGTCCGCGTTTGGGCTAAAACGGTTTCTTTTGCATCCAATTCAGAAATAGGTGAGCTTGAGACAAGCTTAATCGAACCGCTTGGTTTAGAATATATTTCGTCTTACTTGACCCATCATGGAATTAAAAACCGAATTTTCGATTTTCTCTTGCGCGGTCAGTTGTGTGAACTACTTAAAACGATTAGCACTTTCAAGCCTAAAGTGATCGGCTTCAGCACCCCCTTCGATTCATCACTTCGTGAAACTCTGCCTATCTGTGCTACGGTTAAAAGCATTTTTCCAGAAGCGCTGATTGTTCTTGGGGGAAATTGTGCTAGTAATAGGCGTCACGAGGTACTCTCGGCTTGCAATTACATTGATGCGGTAGTTGTGGGAGAAGGAGAAGAACCGTTCCGTAAGCTGTGTAAAACAGTGATCGAAGGTGGAAATCTTGGGTTTGTGGAAGGAATTAGTTTCAGAACCGAGGATTCCACGATTGTTGACACGAAGCCAGCACAAAAGCCTGATATCGACAGCCTGCCTTGGCCAGAACGTCAAGATGTCAGCGAATATATTACACTATCAGGCGTAATACCGATGCTACGCAGTCGGGGATGTTATGCTAAATGTAAATATTGCGGGATTGTTCCATTTACACGCTCAGCGCGCGGCAAGCCTTGGAGGGCAAGAAAAAGTGAAGATGTAGCAGCTGAACTAGGCATGCTTGTTAAAAGGTTTCCACAGGCGGATATATGGTTCGTTGATGACGAGTTTATTGGTCCTGGTCAGAAAGCTCGCACTTCCGCGCTAGAACTCGCACGGTGTATCGAACGCATTGCCCCAAAGGTTAATATAATTATCCAGACTCGAGCTGATAGCCTAGACCACCAGATCTGTGCGTCCTATGCTCGAGCTGGGCTAAAGAAGGTATTTCTAGGGGTAGAATCTGGCACACAAAAGCAGCTTGACTTTCTTGGAAAGAACCTGGATATGAATAGGGTTTGGCGTGCTTTGGAAGCCTTGGAGGAAAACAGAATTTTTTCTGAGCTTGGGTTTATTGGTATCCACCACGACCAATCCGAACGAGACCTACAAGAGAATATCCATTTTCTTTTAAAGGTGGCAGAGAAATTCCGTTTTTGTCATCTATACATGTTTAATACACTTCAGCCCTTTGAGGGAACTTGGTTTTTTGAAAACCTTTCTAAGGACAACAGACTCATCAAATCTAATGCTAGCTACATGGTTCCGCTCGACGAAAAATCCACCATGCTTAGTGAATTTATATATTCTTTATATGAAAAGATGGCAGGCCTTACGGAAGCGTTCAAGACCTATGGGGGATACCGGAGGGAAGACAATGTCTTACTAACCGCTCTTTGGGAAAAGAATCGCCTCTTTGTGGATTCTATAAGATCAGCTTACATTGATATTTACAAAAATCCTGTGAATAACAATCTAGAGTCGATTCTGGAGCAAATAGATAATAAAATTAAACAATTTGAGGATGACTATTCAAGTTTGATGGCCGAACTTCGACAATATCGCGCGACGAGCGATAGGGAAAAGATCCTGTTCAAATAACCCAGTGAATAACCAATAAGGGCTATTGATCCCAATATCATCTACCTCGAATGGTAATGTTTTAATGACTCGCCTTAAAGGAACATTGTGTAGAACCCGTAGCAATGGATCCTCATCACGCCACTCCTCAAGGGTTTTCCAAGAAAGAATTTTTGAATAAATCGTTCCAGCATTAAAAAACTCGCACCCATAAAATTTTAAACTTCCGTCTGGCTTGATGGCGACATCCAAACCTCCAGGTGATGCTGGATTTCCAAATATAAAAGGGCCGTTCCGATCTTCTTCTAGAATAGACAAGTAATTCGAAAGGCCAAGGTGTGCGCCATGGTTACTAGTTACATGGTCCTGAAAAAGGCAAGGGAAATTATTTTTCCCAATTTCAATTTCCGCTCGCATTATAGACTTTTGTTTGACGCGGGCCGCATAGCCAAGAGAGTCAGCATAGCGGCAAATCTTTCCGAAAAGCCACATACGTTCCGAGATAAGTCCACGGAAGGAAAAGCTAATATTATCCCAATGATTTTTCAACCCGACTTTTAATATCATTGGTATCGGATCTAAATCGATCGCTTCATCATGGAAAGTATCCACACTAATTCGGATTTGTGCGCTTCGTCCGTAATGCGCAAGAATTTCAGATATCTTATCAAGAACTGTGACGAAGCGGGTATATGGAAGCTTTGCACTAGTAATTATCTCTATAGACGCCGTGCATTGTGGATCGAGAAGACCTAAGACCTCCATGATACCCTCTGGTGTAAATAGCGGCTCTCCTAGCCCGCTAATCGCCAATCTCTCCAATGCTGCATCATTGATTAGCCGAGAAAGGTTTACGCGCGACTCGCTATTGAGCGAAAGAAACCGCTTTTTATTTCCATGTAAACTTGCGTACATGCAATGAGCACAACCAATCGGACAATAGTCATTGATATCTATGTAAAGTATATGCCTGCTCATGGTACCGAAAAGCCTTGCATAATCTCTGGTAGTAAATCAATTGGCAAGTCAGTTACTGAAGATTGGTCGGGCGAAGGCGCATCCTCGAAAAAGGATAAGTGTGGATAATCTGGAATAGTAATTTCGCGCTTTTTCTTCCCAGTAATATTATTATGAATAGGTATTTCACTGATGGTTTCCGTCCACCAACGATTACCTCGCACTACAGCATAATCGAGGTCGTTGAGTTGTATGATTGCCTTTAGTCGCCGGAAAACACGATGCCAACGATGACGTTTTGTCATTCCGTGACTAAGCGATTGTTGAAGCCCCCGCACGGTCGAAATATGAATCGGATCGAAGTGAATGGTGCAGAGTAATGCTTGCTTATCTGCGTTCTCGAAAGGGATCGCTCTCTGGAGGATTTGCCAGGGATCTAGGAAATCCTGTAGATTATCTTGGAGGAGAATATCTTGAAAGAATTTATCGAGGTCACCGCCAAAAATAGCTATAAGCTCGAGAAAAAATCCAGTGAATCCACATACATCATCTCCGTAAGCACCGTAGGCTTTTAGGCGTCGTTTCCAATATATGACTTGTTGTAGTATTATGGGGTCAAGCTTTTTATTGGAAAGCACCTTGTCTAACTCACCTTCTTCTGCCGAGGAAGAAAAGAAAGCCATATCTACAGTAAAACCTTTCAGTACGCAACTCACTCTGATACCGGTCGTTTCCAATTTAATGCCAAGAGAGCTAACCAGCTTATGAAACGCTGCTCCAGTTACAACGAACCGACCCGAAAGCGGCATTTTCACAAATCCCAGTTCATACAACCTTTCTTCGGGCAAAATGATTCTAACGTCGATATCAGTTGACTGGTCTAGGCTTGTTGCAGTTCCTCTAGCACGGCTTCCTGTCAAATAAAACTTACCATCCGGAAAAACTCGGGATAGATGTAAAAATAATAAATTAAGGGTGTATTCAGCTGGGTGCATTATTTGTGGAGCTATAGTCAAATCTGGTGTACGGCCTGATCAGGCGGCGTCCCTGTTGGTTTCGGTTTCGTCATCGTTTACCTCAATTCCGTCTCTGAACTTCACTCCCTCAATGACCTTGGCCAGGTAGTTGAATCCACGGATCCGGCGCCAGCGTTTCTCGGCGCTCATCCCCAGCTTGTAAATCATGGCCAGCATGGTGTTCCGGCTCACGCATCCCTTGGCCCGGTCTGTCCGGTATCGTATCGTGGCAAAGGTCGACTCGATCGGGTTCGTCGTCCGGATGTGTACCCAGTGCTCTGCCGGGAAATCGTAGAAGGCCAGCAGGGCCTCCCGGTCCTTCTCAAGGCAGGCGACCGCCTTCGGGTATTTCGCCTGGTATGTCCGCATGAAGTGGTCGAAGGCCTTCTGCGCCGATGCCCGGTCTTCCGCCATCCAGATTTCCTGAAGGGCCTGCCTGGCCTTGGATTGCACCGCCTTGGGCAGGTAGTTCAGCACGTTCGCAGTTTTGTGCACCCAGCAGCGCTGATGCCGGGTCTCGGAGTACACTTCGTCCAGCGCCGACCAGAACCCCAAGGCACCGTCGCCGGTTGCCAGCCGGGGCGGGAGGCGCAGCCCCCGCTTCTTCAGCTCCAGCAGGACTTCCCGCCAGCTCTGGGTCGATTCCCGTACGCCATCCTCGATGGCCAGAAAGTGCTTCTCGCCCCGTTCGTTCACCCCGATGACCACCAGTGCGCACAGCTTCTGGCGCTCGGCGCGCAGACCGCTGTAAATGCCGTCCACCCACCAGTAAACCCAACGTTCCCGGCTCAGGTCACGGCGGCACCACTCTGCGTATTCCGCCTCCCATTCCTTCTTCAGCCGGCTGATGACCGAGGCCGACAGGCCCTTGGCCTCGGCGCCGACCAGCACTTCCAGCGCCTCCTGCATCTGCCCCGTGGCAATGCCCTTCAGGTACAGCCACGGCAGGGCCGCTTCAACCCGCCGGGCCTTGCGCACATAGGGCGGCACCAGCGAGGAGCGGAACACCACCGGCTCATCCGTCCGGCTGCGCACCTTCGGCACCTTCACCGCCACTGGTCCCACGCCAGTGAGAATCTCCCGCTCCGGCAGGTATCCGTTGCGTACCACCGCCCGCCGGCCCTGTTCGTCCACCTGTCCTTCATACTGCGCCAGCAACTCGGCCAGCTCTGCCTCAATCGCCTGCTGAATCAATCGCTTGGCGCCGGTGCGCAGTAGCTCCGTTAGCGGGTCCTCAAACCCCTCTGGCGACTGAAAGGCAACTACGTTATCTTTGCTCATGGTGGCGTACCTCCTCTGCTGTTTCAGTTCTCGACAAACCGAATTTCAGCAGGGTACGCCGCCTTCTTCAATCTCTCCGTACACCAGTTTCGAGCATAGCTCAACTCGGCCAGGTCCGCCTCGATCGCCTGCTGAATCAATCGCTTGGCGCCGGTACGCAGTAGCTCCGTTAGTGGGTCCTCAAACCCCTCTGGCGACTGAAAGGCAACTACGTTATCTTTGCTCATGGTGGCGTACCTCCTCTGCTGTTCATCAGTTCTGCAAAACCGATTTCAGCAGGGTACGCCGCCTTCTTCAATCCCGCCGTACACCAGAATAAAGCATAGCTCGTGGGTCTTGCAGTGAACGGCAGCTTTGCTACACTTCATGTGAACGGTCTCCGTTGGTGTTGTTGCGACACCAAATGTTACCAACAGCGAGATCGTGGAATGTGCGTTCCGTCCTGCATATAGGCTGGTTTGGTGGGAAATGGAGCCAAATTTATGCAACTGCAAGGTTAATATAGTTCATATCACACGGGAGAGGATATTATGTATTGCATAACAGATCAGCATAGCAAGCAAAAATCTTTGGACTCTCTTTATGATTTAATTGAGTTCCTGAATAAGACTGAATTACCTGTCATGGTCACAGGAAAGGAAAATATAGTTCCGATAGTATGTAAAACATATGGAGACCAGGACGGAAATCATAAAAGATCGTGATTAAATTTTTTTTGGAAGGCCGCCTCCTATCGGAGGCGGCGACACCAAGGATTGAAATAATTGATCATGGCGCCCTCAGCCTAATCAAGCGAGAAGTAGAGGGGGGGCTTGAACTATTTGTAATTGTTGATCCGGCGGCCATCTATAGGAACGTTACTGACCGCATTGATTATTCAGTATTAGCAGACCATGCATATGACTGGGTTTCATTACACATTGACTATGCGAAGCAGCGTGTTATATTAGGATGTTCCTCCCACGGTTGCGTCCCTATTTATTTTAGCACTACTGGAAAATGTATCGCCATCACATGGGATCCCATAGATATTTTGGAACGCACCAAAAATATTACTCTAAATTTGCCTAGGACGGCAATATTTCTCGATATATTTGCCAGCCCATATTCGAGCCAGACTTTAGTCGAAGAAATACAAAGGCTTCCTGCTGGCTATTTCGCTATTTTTGAACTTGAAAAAAAAGGGGTACGCACAAACTTCTTTAATAAGAATAGAGCACAAAAAGCGAAAACATCAGATTATCTCAAACCTGATAAGGCTGATTTGGAAATCGAACGATTGATAGAAAAGTATATCACTCCATGGACTGAAAACCATCATCTATCCATTTCAGCCAATCTAAGCGGTGGACTAGACTCGGGAGTCGTATGCGCAATCGCGTCCCGGTTGCTAAATAAAAACAATAGTATTCTTAATACATCCGGAATTATTGTTACTGGTAAGACACGTGAGGCTCAAGTTGTCCGTCGTATGGAATATATTAGGCGGCTATCAGTCAATGACCATCCTGTCTTGGCTGAAGAATATTCTCTATTCGATTTTGCTGATAAAGATTGGAATAATACCGATATTATCCCATGGATCGATGGCTATAGGAAAATGTTCATGGCCTCTATAAAAAGAATACCCGATGAGAAAAATCGAGTGCTTTTTACAGGATACGGCGGCGATGAACTCTTTTATCCCCAATGGAGTGAAATGACGCTAAAGGAGAGATATCTGCAGGAAAGCAAGCATATCTCTGATTTAGGAGAGAATAGTTTGCTATTGTCACCTACTATACCGGTCCTATCTAGATCTTCGTATTTTAAGGTGCCCAGGGCTATAACCGGCGTAATATCCCCGTCAGCGGTTGAAGACTCTGGAGCCCAAGCTATCGATTGTTTGCGTAATAGGATATTACCAGTGTCCCCATTATGTGACAGAAGCCTTGTTACATATTGCAATTCACTACACAGAAACATGAAAAGTGATAAAGCACCATTTCGAATCATTTTAGATCGTTTTGGCTTTAGTTCTGCTATCACAAATTCAAAAACACCGGAAAATTTTACTGATTATATGCGTAGTAGCATGGAATGCCTCCCGCAAAGTTCTCTAGAGGATTTATTACATGAAGGTGAGCTGATGAGGCATGGATTTCTCCGTAGACAATCGCGCTCACGTATTAAGACTTCGATCAAAAATACAATTAAGAGACGCCCAGCTCAGCTATTGGCAATTTTAATATTAGAGAAATTTTTGCAATCTTATAAATCAAAAATAAGAGTTGGGAAACCTGCCATAGTAGATATCTGAATCAGTGAGTTTAACATCGTATGAGATCTCTCTGATTTGGATATTTTCGCGTTATTTATCCTGACAGTTGCATAAATTGAAGCACGAAACGCTTCTTTTCCGGCAATCGTCTTGTGGATGGGACATTCCGGGCTGTCTTCTGGAACGCTCCAAAAGTGAAATCCAGTCGTGCCCTTGTAGGTCGGCCTTCAGGCCGACATGTCGGGATAAAGCCCGACCCGGTGTTTGTCAAGATAGTTGTCGCAATTTTCAAGCTGCGATTCTCTCGTTTTCCGGTCCTGCCAGTCCCCCTCTGTCAGGATAGAAGTCGCCTCCCCGATGTGGGACTCTAAGAGACCTTGAGGGGGCGGAACGAGGAGCAACCATGCGCTATTCACCCGAACGCAAAGATGCGGTACTGAGGAAGATGCTGCCGCCGCACAACCGAAGTATTGCTGAGCTGGCCGAGGAAGAAGGCATCTCTGAGGCCACCCTGTACAACTGGCGCAAAGCCGCCCGAGCCGAGGGCCGCCTGCTGCCCGATGGCGACCAGAGCCCCGAAGGCTGGAGCGCGGCGGACAAGTTCGCCGCCGTGGTGGAGACGGCCGCCCTGAACGAAGCGGAATTGTCCGCCTGGTGCCGCGAACGGGGCCTGTACCCGGAACAGGTGCAGGCCTGGCGCCGGGCCTGCGAGCAGGCCAACGACTGGGACCGGCAGCAGGCCGAGCGCCTCCGGGCCGAGCGCAAGGCCGACCGGGAGCGGCTCAAGGCCTTGGAGCGGGAATTGAAGAAGAAGGAAAAGGCCTTGGCCGAGACCGCCGCCCTGCTGGTGTTGTCAAAAAAAGCCGAGGCGATTTGGGGGGAAGGCGAGGACGCATGATCAGCACCCCGGATCGCCGCCGCGCCCTCGAGCTGGTCGAACACGCCATGGCCCAGGGCGCCCGGCAGGAAAAGGCCTGTGCGCTGCTGGGGATCAGCGCCCGCACCTATCAGCGCTGGACCCGGGAAGGCGGCATCGAGTCCGACCGCCGGCCTGAGGCCGCCCGCCCGGTGCCGGCCAACCGCCTGAGCGCATGCATATCGGTAGTGCCCATATACTGCTCTAAATTCGGGTAGGCCATCGTGGCCACCTTTCGTAGGATTGGTGTTGCAGACATCAACCTGAACGAAGAGGAGAGACCACGATGGCCGAGTATGAGATTAAGGTGAATGAGGCCCTGTTGTCCAACCTGCTGGGCGGCGGCAAGGAGGGACTGGGCGAGCTGGTGGAGAGCGTGCTGAACCAGGTGCTGGAAGCGCAGGCCGAGGAGCAGCTTGGAGCGGGCCGGTACGAGCGCTGTGAGGCTCGGACGGGGTACCGGAACGGGTATCGTACCCGTCAACTCTACAGCCGCGTGGGGCCGTTGACACTGCGGGTGCCGCAGTTCCGTGACGGGTCATTCTCGACGGAGATATTCCAACGCTACCAGCGCTCGGAGCAGGCGCTGGTCCTGGCGCTGATGGAGATGGTGGTCAACGGGGTCTCGACCCGGAAGGTGTCGAAAATCACCGAAGAGCTGTGCGGGGCGTCGTTCTCGAAATCGATGGTTTCGCGGCTGTGCGCGGCGCTGGATGCCCGGGTACGGGCGTTCAACGAGCGCCCCTTGGGGCGTTTCCCGTTTCTGCTGATTGACGCGTTGTACGTCAAGGCCCGGGAGGACGACCGGATTGTGTCCAAGGCCGGACTGCTGGTTTCGGGCATCAATGCCGAAGGGTACCGGGAGGTACTGGGGCTCAGGATGGGTGACAGCGAGTCGGAGGGCTTCTGGCGGGACATGTTCGACTGGCTGAAGGGCCGAGGGCTGCATGGCGTGGCCTTCGTGATCTCGGACGAGCACAAGGGGCTGGTGGGGGCGGTGCGGCGCTGTTTTCAGGGGGCGGTCTGGCAGAGGTGCCAGGTGCACTTCGGACGCAACGTGCTCTCACACACGCCCTCGCGGCACAAGGAAGCGCTGGCCGAAGGCCTGAAGCGGATATTCCGGTCGGAGACGGCGGCCGAGGCACGAGAGAAGGCCCACGCCCTGATGGAGGAGATGGAGCAGAAGGCCCCCAGGGCGGTGACCTGCCTGGAGGAGGGACTGGAGGATGCGCTGGCGGTGCTGGCATTGCCGGAGAAGTACCGCCGGCGGCTGAAGTCGACCAACATGCAGGAGCGGCTGATCCAGGAAATACGCCGGCGCGAGCGGGTGATCCGGATCTTCCCCAACGAGGAATCCGCCCATCGCCTCATCGGCGCCCTGGTGGCGGAGATCCACGAAGAATGGCAAGGCCGACGCTATCTGGACATGAGTGACTTTCACGAATGGTGGGAGGCCCGGAAGCCTGCCAACCAGGAGGAGGAAAAGGTGGTCAGCATCGACCACTGAAACCGATACAACGCCGATCCTGCAGAGAAGAATTTACAGCAGAATTGGGACTTGACCCCGTGTCGGCCTCACTATGCCAAGGCCAAGGTTCGGGTCCACCGCTACCCCAACGGCTCCCTGGCCGTCTTCCACGGCCCCAGAAAACTGGCCAGCTATACCCCGGACGGGACACTGATTTCACCTGAACAGGAGAACGGGGATAACGTCCGCCTCCCCGCTTCTTCAGCCACTTAGAATCAGTCCAAGAGCGGACAGTTTATGTGCTACAAAACCGGACAGTTCTATTTGTTGCTAACAGGGTAATGACCAAACCGCCTGCGGTAGGCTTCCACCTGCGCAACCAGGACTCCTGATTCGTTGTAGGCGTTCCAGTCCAGGCGGTCGAGAAAGGCGAATCCGTCCACCTGACTCACCGACAGCTTGCTTCCGAATTCGGTCGGCGAGGCTGCCTTGCCGCGCACGATCGGCCGAATGTGCGGCTGGCTGATACTGACGATGCGGCCGGCAATCCGCCGGCTGCCATGGTCGTACATCCATTGCTGCTGACGATACAGCTCCCGTATCACCAGCAGGTTTCGATACTGATGGGCGCTCAGCAGCGTCAGCGATACCTCTTCGCTCAGCGTGTCAATAATCGACAGATTCCGCTTCAGATAGCCCAGTTGACGCCGCAGCGCCTTGCGCCGTGCGCGTCCATTGCGGCGCCCCGATTTGATGAAGGCCACATATGCACGACGCGCTTGGCGACGGTAGGTCCGCGGCTTGCGACGGGTGCCCCTCAGGGGCTCGAACAGCGTATCAATGATTGCTTCGGTCTTCTTCCGCGCTTCGTTGAGCAGGTCAATGTCGGTCGGATAACGAATGTCCGCCGGGGCGCACTCCTCTGGAATGACTGCGCTGAACAGCGTTTCTTGATGTGTGTTGGGTCCGCGCATCAAGGAATGCTCCAAAACAACAGAATCAGGGACATTGTGGCGAAATTGGGGGCTTTTTCAACAGCCTGCTAAGAGAGCTTGAGAGGGGGCCCTTTGGATTCACAGGTTTGTCGGATGCCACAGCCTTGATCCAGCACCATAGCCGCGGTTTCACGTTTGAACTCCGTCGTATAGGACTTTCTCGCCATGTCTTTGAACACCTCAATTGTTGTGGGAGTTTAGCACTCCTCGGGGTGTCCAAGATCCGTAGACCACATCCGTAACGAACTTCAGAGCGCTGTGACGATGAGTCGCTTGCTCCACCCTCTTCTTGGAGAGAGCAAAAATTGGCAATAGTACGGTAATTCAATGGTGGGTGAGGTTTCATGGCACGCGACAGAAACGAATCCTGGCCACTCAGTTGAGAAGAACCATATGTCCCGCATCACGCGTATGGCGGATTCCGGCTGCTGTTCTGCCCATTGCGCTACCGTCAGTGCGGGTTGGTCGGTAAGCCACCTCGAAACGGGGCGGCCCGATCTGAAGTCGATGGCAAATAGGATGCCGGATCTTTGTAGATTTCCTTGAGCAGAGCAGCTCTCCGCTTTGCCGTTCAATGCTTGATTGCAGGTCCTGTGCTCATGCTTTTCTCTACATGTTCTGCAAATCGAGTGTCCAGGCGATGGGAAATGGCAATGTTGCGGTAAATGAGTGACGTGAGAGAAATCGACAAGCTATCGCTACGAGACACTTATGGCCAACTGTAGCTACCAAAAATATTACGCGCAGTACGACAACAAGATTCGCAGCATTCAGTACTGGTGCTGTAACCCCTATGGCGACACTTCACACGCTGCGAAACCGTTCATCCACAAATGGCAGCCCGTAAAGCGCGCCAACAGCTCCACAAGGCGGTATTTATCAAGGGTTCTGACGAGTATCTAACCAGGAACAAAAAATGGTGACTATGCGGTAAATAATGTCACTGCAAGGCAAATCTATCCGAGGAGAACATCATGAGAAGCCTGTTGATCTTGTTGATTATCGCTGCTGGTCTGGCCCTGTTGGGCGGGGCGTTCAAGCCGGGAGGGCAGGTGCAGGAGAAGGTATCACACCATTTGCAGCACAGGACTGAACCGAAGAAGAAAGTGGATTCGGCCCGGGGTGACCAGCTCGTGGGCACGGGGCATGCCGGGCAGGGCGGTACCTCGGAGGGGCTGGCGGCGGATGCGAGTCTGGGTCAGGCGGATGAAGAGCACCAATCGCAGGCGGCGCAGGCCAGTACAGGGGGTAAGCCAGCTTTGACACAACAGACGATTGTCCGTGAAACGGTCGATGGGATACCAGTGCCGACTGTCGATGAAGTGCTGAGTGACACGGCAGAAGGTGAATCCTCGACGGCAGTCGCTGATTCGGTCGAGCCGGTATCCCGCCAACCGGTGCCAACGAGTGAGGAGATCATGACGTTGACGCGAGAGAACGATCAGGTGATTCGCCAGCTTCTCATGAAATACGCAACCAACTGACTTGTACATAGCTCACGGAGGCAACAAATGAAGCAGATCGTGTCGATCGTAACAGGCTTGGTGCTTGTATCTGGCTTGGCCAATGCAGGAGGACTTGGTACCGCCCGCTTCTGGAAGGAGCACAAGGAAGCGAAGGCCCAGCTCCTCCATGCCTGGTTGGCCGAAGCAGAACCGAAGGTCTTCGCCGATGCCTTGTACCGGCTGGCGCGTAGTGAGACCTATCTGATGCAAAAGGACGTTCGAGTGGTCTCGGATCCGCGCATGGTCATGCAACTGGCGAATACCAACGGATTCCGCATGAAAAGCCAGTACGACTGGCCACGCTTTGGCTATCGAGTGTTCATGCGCGAAGTCAACCGTCGTCTGGATCAGGGGCTCTCGGTAGAGCACCTGTTCCGCAATCGCCGTTTCGATATCGAGGAAAAGTGACCATGCTCAGACAACACACATCGGGGTGGGTGCTTAACCTGATTTTGTTTGCCATTGTTACGTTGATGTTCTACCAACTGTACCTGCAGCGCGATGTGGCGCTGGGTGCCGTGGCCTATTGGTACCGGCAGGTGGGGCCTGTGATTCTGGGGCTGCTGCCTTTGACGGCCTATTTTTTGTTCCTGCTCGGGCGCGCCGTGATGGCACGGGATTTTCGGGGCGACCGGTTCGCCAAGGGTCTCGATATTGTCATCTTTGTCGCACCCTTGCTGGGCATGTTGGGCACGGTTGATGGCTTGCGTGAAGCCCTGCAGCAGTTCTATCAGATCAAGGGCGTTGACAATCTGATGGAGGTTCTGGGCGAGTTTCTCAAAGGGGCTTCGCGGATGCTCTACACCACGGAATGGGGATTGCTGTTGGTGTTGCCGGCCGGTCTGCTGAAAAAGATACTGTTCGGGAAAAAACAGCGCAAGAGCAAAATCATTACATCGGTTCCGACACGAGAAACCAGCCATCCCAATCGGGAGGGAATGCCATGCGCCGTGAACAAGGCCGCTGGATGAAGGGGGTTGGCACGGTCCTTGTTGCAGCCTTGCTGTGGTGGGTGATGATCGAGTTGTTGCCCGAGCAGGTGAAACAGCAGTTGGCCGATAAGACGGCATCGCAAGAGGTGGTGCCCCGAGAGAATGAGAGGGGCGAGTCTGCGAGCGCCAGTCAAAGGGCCAAACAGATGACATTGATGCCACGTATCGTGGAGCCTTCACCAATGAAAGCGTCGGAACAAAATCCACCAAATAAGAAGCCATCACCCAAGCTGACAATGATCTCTGCGTCCCAGGCACGTGCAATCGGAGCAAAGGCATTGCGGCAGGCCAACATGCCAGCACTGTTAGGTGATATCGCAATGCCGTTCGGGAGCTATCTGGCACACGCCGAGCATCAGGGCGGGGTATTGGCCGTTTTCGATCGGCAACGCAACCGGGTGGTTGGGCGCATCGTAGGTGGCCGATTTTCATCGTCTGTGCATTTGGCGCAATACGCACGGCGAACGCGGGACGTGACGAGCGATTTGCCGGCAGGTCAGCGTCAGGATTATTTGCGGAAGACCGAGGCGGCGGTTGGCAACGGGGTCTATCGGTTTCTCATTCTTGTGCCGGAAGCCTATGAGCAGAAGTTCATCGGGACCTTGGCTCTGTTGCTGAATAAGCAAGGTGTACGATTCGAGGAAGTGGATGCCGTTCATTACCGATATCGGCGCGAAGGGCGACGTTTGTTGCTGGAGGTGCTGACCGTGGAGCGCGGAGCTAAACGCATCCCCATCCATCGGAGCAGTTACCTTTGAAGATTTTGGCATTGAAACGGAATAAAGAGAAGCGAGGTTGTCATGAAAAGGAGAAACGCATGAAGCAATACATCAAAACGGGCCAGATCATGATCGGTGTTCTTATACTGAGTGGCTGTATGGCCCTGGGAGGTGATGAGATTGTCCGGCCGGATGTAGCGAGTGGCTATGTCGCGGTGGGACAGTCCAATACCAGCGAGATGGCTGCGGTCCAGAAACGGATTGAAGCCCTGCTGAACGACAATAGTGGCGCAGCCGAGCGTCAGTTGGGGTGGAAGCAGCTGTTGAATGCCTATCGGAGCCGGGACGGACGGTTCGAGATCGCGGTATTGACGGCGTTGGCACTGGTTCAGTTGGAAGTAGGGCAGCGTTATGCCTTTCTCGAGACAGCGGGGAAAATCCGTGATCGTATCGACGATGACGTGGTACTCATGCCCGAAACGGAGATGGTGCTGGCCGTGGCGCAGACCATGGATACCGGCGTGCAGCGTCCCTACAACCCGGGACGGGACAAGGGGCGTATTACCCGGGTGGTTGAGGATTTGCTGGGGAAGTAAGCCATGCTGAACTGGCATCGAAGGCTGCTGACTCTGTTGATCACGGGTGTGATGACAATGCCTCAGACGGGTATCTCCCAGAGCGCCTGTGATCAGGTGAACTGGCAAGGTCTGAGCCGTTATGCCACGGCCATTCTCTGGGCGGAACGTCGGTATGGACTCGATGCGGCCTTGATATCGGCGGTGATCCAGGTGGAGAGCAATTTTGATCGCTGGGCCCGTTCACCAGCGGGCGCCAACGGGCTGATGCAGCTTATGCCCGATACGGCACGTGAACTGAATGTGCGAGACCCTTGGGATCCCTGGAAGAACATCGCGGGCGGAACACGTTATCTCAAGGAGATGATCAAGCGCTTCGATGACGTGCGCATGGCGCTCTGGGCCTATAACGCCGGTCCGCACCGAGTGAGGGCAGGGAAACTTTACAAGGAGACGCGCCGTTATATCCCGAGGGTGTTGTCGTTCTACTGGTGTTTCAAGAAGGAGGGTAGGTTGTGATTGTACACGGGTTATCACATGGACTGGCGGCGGTGTTGTGCACGCTCGGTGTGGAATTGGTGCAGCGGGTGCTGGCGGAACAGTGGCCGTCGATCTATCGCGCATTACACGAACGGGTTTTGCAGGTACTTGAGGCGACAGCTCTGCCCATGGCCCCGGATCGGCTCGCGGATTGGGGGCTGGTCGTGATTTTGGGGTTTATCTGGGGTGCGGCGTTCAAAGTGCTGAACGACTGAAGGGGATACGGGATGCGGATGATGGTGGTTTGGGTGATGGGTCTCCTGTTGGCATCTGGCAGGGGGGGAGCGACAGAGCAATCGTTGTATCTGCCCGTTACACGACATGATATTCATACATTGGAAGTCAGGCTTTTCGCTGACCTGCAGCCGGGCGTGTTGGGTGACTTCATGGAGGCCTACTGGCGTTGGATAGGCGACTTGGCACGGTTCGAGCAGACGCTAGGGCGACCACCGTTCGAAGCAACATCCGGGAAGCTTGGAAATACGAGCAGTGGGATCGTAATGCGGTGGTATGTCGATCGGAGCCGGGAAGTGCTTCATCTGGCATGGGGCTACCAATGGCTGGAGAACAGTGACGTACTAATTGAGCAGCAGATCGCCTTCCATAAAAGGCTATCGGCGAGGTTGCGGCAGCAGCTTGGGGAATGGGCTGGGGGCGCTTATCGCGGAATCCGATTGGCGCACGTCGTGATGGATGAGGAGCCGGTCGAGTATTCGATGTTGATCATGGTGGTGACGCGCCTGGGTGACGACCCCGGCAGCGAGGGGCAGATAAGGGCCTGGACCCACGAGCGTTGGAAGAGGCAGCTATCTCATATGAAACAGCGTTACATACGGGTCAAGCAGCATCTGCAGCGTCGTGTCCAGGAATTGCGAGTTGGAGTTGAATTGGCAGGCAAGCGGTAAAGGTGTATGGCGCAGGGGAAACGATACAGGAGCAGTCACATGAAAAAGATTTTCAAGAGGATGCTGGTAATGGGTGCGCTCGCCATGAGTCAGTTGGTCTTGGCGGAGACGACCCTGGTGCTTGATCTGGAAGAGCAGTTCAACAATAAGGCAGTGGCGATCCGCGACTATGTGAACAACCAGATGACGCAACAGCGTATTCATGATCTTCGCAGCCAGTCCAAGCAGGAGTTGCATCGTTTTAAAAAGGCGAAGGCTGGCGCGGAGAAGAACGCTGCGATGGCGAAGTATGTGAATTCTCGGGTGACGCAGACCAGCGAGGAGCTGGAGCGGATTGGTCGGTTGTATGACCTGAACAAGGATCTTCTCGGAGTGGCGGATCGTCTGGTTTCCGCATACGGAAAGGATACGGCCAAGGGAAAGCAGGCTTCAGTGAGCCCGGAAACCCGTCGCCAGGTTGAACAGGCGGTGCATGCCACCGCTATTGGGATTCAGAGTGTGCTGGATAGCGGTGTATTGCGAGCCGAGGATGCTAAGTATGCGAAGGTTTTGATAAGAAACACGATGTCCAAACTGCATAAGACCACAAGGAGAGGTAATGATTTCCTTCATCGCCTGAACAAGCTCCGTAGCACCCAGGATGTCCTGGTCTCGCAGCTTATGGTGCTGGAGATGATGAAGATCCGCCTGGTGGATCGACTGCAACGCCTCAAGGAACTGAACCTCAAGACACGTTTTGCCACGGTAACGCGTCAGACTGACAAGGTGCTTCGTGAGATAGGCATCTTCGATGGTGGTTATTCCAAGGAAGATGAAGAACTCGATCGCGAGGAAGAGGCAATGTTGTACGGAGCTTGGGAGGTGGAACAGTCTTTATCCGACGATGAGGGAAATGACTGGAGCGCTCTGATCTCCGAGATGGATGCAAAGTTTAACCACTGATTATATTCTTGGGGGGTATGTGATGAGTGTCAATGAAAAGCTGGAAGTTCTTGCGTCAACGATCAAATTGTGGTTGCAGGTATCAATTTTTGTACTGCTGTCGGTATTGTCTATTGAAAGAGAGGATTTCTCAGCAAATCCCGTTAAGCAGAAAGTGCTGGCCCGTCATGTGCTCGAGAAATCAGTCAATCGTAGCAAAAAGGCAGAAGGTTATGTCTCGAGTGCCGAACAGATCGCCATGATGCGACAGGAGGCATTGCAAAACCTGGAGATGGCGGAGCGTTTGATCAAGTAAGTACTGGAGGTGCGTGATGAAAACCTATTCCATGGTTAGTGCAGACTTTGGGTTTCTCATTCTGGGCATCATCATGGTTATTCTGGTCTGCGTTCTTCCGTTGGTTCATCAAGAGTCGTTGATGTTCATGGAGAGTACCAAGACGAAGAACCAGAGTGATATGTCTGCGCCGGACGCCAAGGAGACTGTGTTGGTCGAGTTGCGTTATGACGCGGACGGTAATGTGGAATACTTGGTCACGCCACAAGGAATCTCGCAAGCCATTTCCTATTCAGACAAAGGACGAGTGATCGCGTTTCTCAGGGAAAGTCATCCCCAGGATGTCCGTATGCGTGTGGATCGGAGAGTACCGCACGGTTACGCACAAGATATCCAGCTGGCCGTACAACATATTGGTGGAAGGTTGTGGCAAGTATCAGACAGATTATAAGTAACCATGTTTGTCAAAACGTGCAGACTGTACTGAAGGGCGGTAGCTTCCTGGCGGTAAAATTGAAGCGAGGAAAGTATTTGGCAACTGAAAGAGAGCCGGTTTAGCCTGAGGTATCGGTCGGTAGTTTGTCATTAAATGAATGTTCCGTTATCAACTATACAGGTAAGTGTATGAATATACTAATCAAGTGTAACTCGGAGTATGGGTGGTTGCATGGCTCTTTGGTCGATCATTTGCAAAGTTATGGGCATACGGTAAGTGTACAGGAGGAGGTTGCGGGCAATGAGGAATATAGTGTTTGTTTTTCCGATAAACTATCAGCGATTCAACGTCGTGATCTTCTTGAGCAGCTTGATCCAATCAGGCCGCCAGTCAAGCATATGGCGTCGGATAAATTCGATGTAGAACTATCCTTGCTTGTAGGATCGATCGATATTGGCATACAGCTCGTAGGGACTGACGAGAAGGCTTTCAAGAATATTGCGCGAGCGTTATCTCTATCTGGTGTCAATGCCTGGCAGCATGACAACTGCCCCGTGGGTGGAGGGCGGAGACTGTATTGCCAGAACGCGGGCAACCCTTTTATACAGGTACTTGCATGGCTGGCATGCCATGCCGGGTACCAGCTGGCGATTACCCAATGTGATTGGTCGGATGTCAAGGAGTTATTCGGGCAGGGAGACTATGAGGCTGTTGTAGTGCTGGATGATCCGTCAGCCGATGAGAGGGATTCCTATGCGCGCGGCGTTATCCTGGAGCTGAACGGTGATGACCCGGTGCTGTTGCGGGAGTTGGGGGATTCTCTCAGAGAGTGCGGATTTCACAATACCAGATTGTCGAGTTCTGTAGTAAAAACGGAGGAATCTAGCACCTTGAATATCGACGTGACTGCGCTGGATATGTTGGCTGCGAATGGGGCGCGTCAAGATATTCTAACAACGGTGAGTGAGCATTTGGCAAGATGGGGGGTGGACGAGGGAGACTACCCTCTGATAGTGGAGAGCGATGTGGACAGCTGCCTTCCTGGGCCACTTCGGGTGACTGTGTCCTTGCCTGTTAGAGCTGTGTTGCAAGGTAGTAGGGTGCCCTATGGGACGATATCTCCGGCGCGTTTCTCTGTGTGCATTAAGACAGATGATCCATTCGCGGCTGAGATAAAGGAGTTGGAAGATGATCTGAGTGAACTTGGTCTTTACTCGGTATATGTTGAAGATGCAGGAATGGATGCTGAAGTCTTCCAGCGTGGATTCACGATTCAATGCCCGAAGAGTGCACTGTTCATTGGGATCGAAAAGGAAGTCCGTTCTCGCTTCCAGGCTGTAATCCATGCCCTGATATCGGATGATGGGCAAGCATGGCAGGTGGCATTGCACCTGGAAGAAGAGGGCCTGCGCGGTGAGTCAGTTCACCTGCACACCGTCACTTTGTATGCACCTATACGGGCGGCGCGCCAAGGAACACTGTTGGATCAAATGAAGGATGCAAGCCCTTACCATTTAACTTTGCACATGTGGTTTCTGGATAAAAAGGATCGTTGGGAACAAGTATTTGATCACGTTGAAGAGATGGGGTTTGGTAGATGTTCTGTAGATGATTATCATGATTCTGATCGAACCGGACGAATCTATTTTGGCGGTGCATCGGTCATATTGATTGAAGAGCTGTCCAGTACGTTGAAAATGTTGACTGGGCAAGAGTTTGTCGCGCAGAAGCTATGGCACGAACATGACAAGGATATTTGGGTGTATCTTCCTGAGGCGGATAAAGTGAAGCTTGAACAAGTTCCCGTTGCTGAAGAGACTGACCATGGTGAAAGTGGCGAGGGTGAATTGGTGTGCGTATCGGAGAATAATGTAGAGACCGTATACTTGCAACCTGCTGGTCGCGCCTTCCTTCTGCGAGAAGCTGAGAGGCTGTTGGTTGGCGAAATCGAGCTGCCGCTGAAAGCGCATCCTGATGTACAACTGGTTCCGCCGCTGTCGATGTTCCGCCACTATGTCATCGATCGCGGCAGCGCGCATATTCTTGAGACATTGGCCGAGAGTCTTCTCCTTGGTGAGCCGGTGCTGCTCGAAGGGGGTACCGGCACTTCAAAGACAAGCAGCATTCTTTATCTGGCTGCCCTGCTCGGCCAACCAGTGGTACGTATCAATTTGAACGGGCAAACCGATACGGCCGAACTTGTTGGTCGTTTCCAACCGGATGATGGGGCCACCGATCTGCCCGGTCCCGAGACCCTCGAGCCGTATACCGATTGCCTCACCGATCGCGGGCGACGTTTGGTTGAACGGGTGATCGAACACGGGCGTGATTTCACGTCCGAGGAACGGCAATTGTTGAAGGCCGCCGAAGGATGGCCAACACGTCCCTGGCGCTGGCGTGATGGGCTGGTACCCTTGGCCATGCGCAGAGGTTGGTGGGTGATCCTGGATGAAGTCAACCTGGCTGAACCGCAAGTGGTCGAGCGGCTCAATTCGGTGCTCGAGATGCCATCCTCCCTGGTGCTCACCGAACATGACGGTTCAGCGCTTGAGTCGGCGGAAGGCTTCCACCTGTTTGCCACCATGAACCCTGAGGAATATGCCGGTCGTGCGGCACTGAGCCCTGCCTTCCTTGACCGATGGTTGTGTTACTTGCGAGTAGATGGGCCAGATGAGGTAGATCTGCTTGCCATGCTCCGCTGTTGGGTCATGGGTGAGACGCCACGCGTAGTGACCCAGGGGATTGCTTGGGATGCTGAACGGATTACACCGGTATTCAACCATGTGGCATCAATCCCGGAAGTCGATACATTCCTGACGGCACTCGCCGCCTTCCATCAGAGTGCAGTAGCAGAGCAGGACAACGGCCTGGAAGGTTCGCGTCGTCGCCTGCTGGCAGCCTTGCGCTATCTGGACCGAGCCCTGGCGCTGGGCAGGGCACCACAGATAGCGGTCGAAAACCTGCTGAGTCGCTACTATCTGCGTGGAAATAAAGAAGAACTGTACCTGAAGCAACTGGCTGAAGCGACAGGTCTCGATCAATTTCTCGTCAATGGAGATAGAACGTGAGCGTAACCCGTGACTATAGATCCACTGCCGAACCGGCGCGACAACTTCTGCGTTTTGCGCGCATCCTGTCACGCGTGGCCGGGATTCGGATTGTCAAGGGGGATGCCTGGGGTTGTAACCCCGCAACGTCGACCATCACGGTGCCTGCCGTGGACATGGAACATGGTGATCCCTATCGTACTGCGGGACTTATTGCGCATGAGGTGGGTCATTTGCGGATCTCGCGCTATCTGCTCTTTTCCCCAGAGAATGAAACCGCCTTGCCATCGTTTGCCCTCTATCCGCTTCTGAATTCGGTCGAGGACCCGCGTGTGGAGTACTGGATGATCCGTTCCTATCCTGGTGTGGCTCGGTGGTTGGTCGTGAACCATGAAGCCATGCGGGAACCACGGGTGTCGCCCGAGACGCCTGATTTCACCGCCTTTGCCTGGGCGGCCTTGTTTGATCACCCGGTGTATGGCCAGCCGAGGATTATCGATGGCTTGAATGAAACTGTTCGTCAGGCTCTCGACGAGACCCGTGAGGCACGCTGGCGCTACATTGACACCGTACCCGCTACACTTGTTGATGATGTATTTCAGGATGCAGCAAGCCAGATGGTTCGTTACCGACGCATGGTGATTCCACGCCTGACACCGGATTTGTCCAACGAACAGGTAAGCCTGCGTGAGATGGCCTCCAGAGTATCGGCATCACAGGCGCTTGATGTATTCATGCGTGAAATTCTCCCCGTTGCCGTGCGACTTTGGCTTCCTCAACGGGAGCGTCATGAATCAACGCTACAGATGATCACTCGACGATTGTCAGAGGTCAGTCGCGCCGAGGATGGTGAGCAATTGTTGACCTTGTTGGCGCGTCTTGTGGGCAGCAAGTCCATTGCAGCCTGGTATGCGGGTGCATTTCTTGGAACGCAAGGGCGTTTTGCATTGAGCCAGAGACTGTTGGATGCTGTAGAGTCTAGGGCTCATGCGAAAAGCTCAGATGCACGGTACACTAGTGCATCCGTTCTTGATGCCTGTGATGAGGGTGGGGCTCCACTGGATAATGCACTGTGCCAGGAGGTAATGCCAATCGTTGACCATTTGGTTACCGAGTTACGCGCCATCCTGCGTACTCGTAAACGCCTCCGCTTGGGAAGCGGATATTCGAGTGGTATACGGATCGACATGCGTCGCGCGCTCCTGGCAGAATCGCGACCTGTGGAAAGGAATCGCGTGTGGATGCGGGCAGTTCGGCAAAGCCGACCTGACGCCGCTGTGAGCCTGTTGGTAGACCTGTCAGGAAGTATGTGCTTCGGGCGTATAATACCGGCGACCCAGGTTGCCCTGCTTACCGCCGAGAGCCTGGCACGGGTGCCGTTGCCTTTCGAGGTCCATGGTTTCCAGAATCGACTTATCCCGTTCATTACAGTTGGTGAACGATATGGCGAGGCACATCGCAAGGCAATAAGGGAGATGCCTATGGAAGTTGCAGGAAATCGCCCTCATGGGAATAACTGTTATGTTTACAATGATGACGGTCCCTGCCTTGAGGAGGCTGCAAGTCGTCTTTTGCATATTCCTGCCAGGCGTCACATTCTGCTGGTGATCAGTGACGGGCATCCGGAGGGGGAGCATTCCAACGAGGATGATCTCCGTAGGGTCATCAGTCGCCTGAATGCCTTGCCTCGTTTTTATCTTATTGGTATGGGCATCGGTCCGTCTACAGACCATGTAAACCAGTACTACAAGCATAGTCACGGGAGTGTGCCTGTTGATAGTTTCGTCGAGGTATTCACTCGTACCCTGCGAAATGCCATTACCTATTGAGAAGTATATATCTGCGCGATCATCTGAACGCTCGCCTGGGCAATGCGTCATCGATTTTGATGTTTTTTCTGGTAACGCTGGCCTGGATGCTGCGTGCCTCGCTTGGAACAGGGAGAAGAGAAGTAACGTGAACAGAAGAGGAAATCTTAAGTCTGGCTTTGTATTTGCCCTGATGGCTATGATAGTCACTGCCTGTTCGTCATCGGATAACGGTGAAAAACCAAGATCAGAGCATTCTCAGGCAATCTATAGGGAAGACTGGTCGACATTTCGCTGTGAGCTAATGCAGGGGTTTGCCCTGTTGGCTAGTCGTGACCTGCAGGTTTGGATCAAGACGGCTGGCAATTCTGTCGAACTTGATGAAATCTATTTGGATGAAGATACTTTCGATGTGGTATTGGCAGCCTTAGAGCGCCTGTCTGAAGAGGCCTTTGTTATTTGGGTTGTGACCAAGGATGAGGCGCCGGCCTTGTGTCTACATGGTAGCAATTTGGCTGCGGTCGAAGTGCCCTTTCGTATATTGGTCAATACTTTGGTCAAGCAGATGGCCTGTGGCTCTCATGCGCCGTCATACCCATGGAGAATGCGCCTAAAGAGAGTGCGCAAGTTCGCGAATGAGCCCCAGACCCGTTTGTTTCTCGACTTTCAGAATAGACTGGGCGCAGGTACTGCGGAAACACATTTTCAGCGTTGTACGACATCTGGAAAGGAAGGGCCGGAAAATTGACATAACCGTCTGATCATGTCAGATTAATCCCGACGCTGGTCATTTAGCCACCGATTCTTTTCTCTTCTACAAGTGCGTGTATGCTTCAACATGCAACTTTAAGCAGGGTGGCAAGAACGCCATCAGGTTGTTCTTGGCTTGTGACGGTCATTTTTTTCAAGACGAGAAGGCAACAGGCGTAGGGTTTGTAGCCTGAAATCTGTCGAAATATAAGAATATCAGAAAAAACTTCGCTTATCAGGCATGACAGTACCGAATAGCCCGCATATGAAGACCGATTTTATGATGCCGAAAAATGCATAAAAATCGTTGCTTATTGTGAACAGATCATGCCTGCCCTGGCATTTGTCAGAATAAAGAGAGGTTGATAACTTAATCTGATTTGGTCAAGGATTGGTTTGTCTGAGGAAATAAGGATTTTGGTTGCCATCTTGCCAGATAAGTAGAGGAAGAAGAATCAAAGCGATAAGGCAACCACTTTTCACTCCTTTCCGCGCCATAACAAGAATACTAAATGAACGTTCCAAATACCAGACCAAGGTTCATTGTGTGCACTGAGCCCTCTGGGACAGAGAGTCGTTTCGTGACCGTCGGCCGCAGGGATGCGGCCGTCGAGCCTACAGGGAGGTATTCACGGCGTGTCACGAAACGACTCTCTGTCCCAGAGGGCGGTGTTGGAATCAGGCGCTCTTGCCCAAGTGGTCCGGTATTTGGAACTTCTATTTAGTAGTAACCAAGAGAATGTATAGAAGATGCCCTGTCAAAGTCTGATTGAACACCAACAATTGGTTGAACAGCTGATCGATGAATTGCGTCATCACGATGATGCTGTGACCACTGCGAAAGAACAAATTGCACAGGTGGCCGATGAATTGACCACGGCACGAGCACGACTGGAATCGGCGCGTTCGGCACTGGCCTTCTGTGCGGAAGATGACAATCCTTGTCGACAGCGTGCCGAACAGGAGATTGAAGGGGCGAACCAGGCGGTTAACCGCCTGGAAAGGGAACGACGCCTGGCCGAAGAAGCCGAACACACGGGTCGCCGCGCCTTGCAGCAGGTTCTTGCGCGCTGCATGAACCTTGCACGAGAACTGGATGCGGACCTTAAGAAGGCCAACGAGCAGGTAGCGCATTTCAATGACCGATTAGCCAGCGTACATAGTGCCGATTTGGCAGACAACCTCTATCGGCAGGGGGAGGCGGCGCAGGCTGCGGCCGAGGGGCTGGCCGAACTGGTCAATCGCCTCTATACGGCAGTCGCCTCTTTGCGGCATGGTGACAACCCTGGCTCGGGCGGCGGAACCGTCGCAACGGTACTCGGTCTGTTGGGCGCCACACTGGGATTCGTGTCGGCCGGCCTGGGTGGCAGTGTGGTGGGTGGCCTGGCCGGGTTGGTTTTTGGCAAGGTGGCTTCATCTTCGAACAACACATCTTGCCCGGGAGCAGGTGAGCAGCCTGTTGCGAAGGCGGCCCGTATGGATTTTGCACCCTCGGTTTCGCCGGCCGAGTCCACTAGTGACCGAGGCGGCATGAGTCCTCCTTTCGACGTGGAAACCAGCAGGCTGGACAGTAGCGCAAGTTTCTACGCCATCCCAGTGTCCGGTTCCTTTTTCGATAACAGAATGGATTATCGGGCAACGGAATCTGCGGCATTTTCCAGCGAAGCGCCCGAGGCCCTGGTGATTCCGCCTCCTCCGTCGCCCCCAAGCCTCGAGGCCATGCAGGCGCCGCGGGCAACCACCTTTGGTGAAAAGCCATTGGCCAGCACCTTTGGTGAAGGACCCTCGCACAGCACTTTTGGTGAGACCTCGATGGTTTCATTGGGGCACACGTTCGAAACCCCCGGCGGCACCATACCGGCATCGCCTGTCACTCTGGGTGGCGCCATGGCGGCGTCACCCGTAACCTTGGGCGGTACCATGCCGGTATCGCCCGTCACTCTGGGTAGCGCCGCACCATCGACTCAACCCGTCACGCTGGGTGGTGCTTCACCCTTGTTTGGTGGCAGCAGTTTCTGAATATCTGGAGTAAACCACATGCAAACACCAACCGATGACCAACTTGCGGCCTTCAGTCGTCACTTGGAACGGATGCTCGGCAATACCGTGCAGGCTCTGATTCTCCATGGCTCCCTGGTTGAAACACCTGTTCAGGAAAATGACCGTAGAGATGCCGATCTGCTCGTCATCATCGCCGATCTGGCCCTGGAACAGGCCCGCCCTATAATAGATCGTGTGCGCTGGTCCGCGCCTTTTCGGCACCTCAACCTGGCGCACAATACCGTGGGGTATCAGCAGGTCTGCGAACACTTGGCCGAGGGCCATCCTTTCTTCGTCTCCGCGATTCGTGCCGGGCGTTACCTGCGTTACCGCCAGGGGGTCAAGGACGATCTTCAGGCACAAGTGCAGTCGATCGACGCAGACCGGCTGCGCCAGGGACTGGCGCACTACGCGCAGGCGGAACAGCAGCGTGTGAACCATGCCTTGCGAGAAGTGTTTCGTGGGCTGATCAACCTTGCCTACGACCACCTGCAAATGGACTGGTTGCAACGGCACGCCCAGGGAGAGGTGCTGTCTCCGGCATCCCAGCAAAAGCTGGCCGATTGGCGGGCGCTGCTCGAAGACTACGGCGGGGACGACGAATCAAAGGCCCTGTTGCAACGACTGTTCCAGGCTAAGATCGAGCTGTCGCGGGGTGGGGTGCCTGAACTGTGCCAGGAATGCTTCATCCTGATGGCGCGTCTGGGCCCAAACAGCGAGGCAGAGGGCAACGGTGTACCCTGATACATGCTGGGCTTCACCTGCCGATGATGAATTGGGTAATGGCGAGAAGCGCACCAATGCAATGTCCTGCCCGCAACTGCTCGCTGGCTGGGAGGGAAAACTGCTACGGTGCATGTTGTACATGGGTACGGTACTGTCCGGCGGCCTCGATCCCATCGAGGACCGTCGGGCCCGGGCGATTTTGCATCATCGACTAAGCCTACGACCATACCTGAATGAGTTGGTGGCCATCCAAGGAGTTTTTCCCACCGACAACTGCCTGTACTGGCACTCGGACGACGGGATCACGGTGGTGATCGGGCCGGGATCCAGCAGCTCTTCTATTGCGCTAGCACATCCGCCAGCAAGCGATCGGCTGCGCAAGCTGCGGCATCCGAGGGTTGTGGGCTGCCTGGAAGAGTTCGAAGAGAACGGCACCGAATACCTTGAGGTGAATCGGGTGGCTTACCAGACCCTGGCGACCAGGGTGCTGGAACAACGGCCGGACAGGAACAGTTGCTGATGGTACAGGTGGGGGATCAAGGATGTTGACCACCTTTGCTCATGTCGCGAACTCACATTATATATGTCACCATTCGAACAGCCGAATCTGAATCGTGATTTTTCTGATCAAAAAACGATATTGCTTGACAGGAGTGAGCAAATTCGTTTTGCCTTGGGCTCCAGTTCCTGGAAGGAAACGCAAAAGGCCTGAACTCACTGTTGGATTTTATGCGTGTGTCGGATGAAACAGAGCCTTTGGTACATAGAACACTCATCGATCCTCAATAAGATGTTCAGGAATCTTCAAGGATGGTAATTTCGCGCCTTTCATGATGACAACTAATGGAGGTAAAGATACATATGAACGCCATCTCTCCCGAACAACTGGCCCGCATGGCTATCGAAAAACTGTGGCAAATGTTGCACGACCCGCGCCTGGCCGGCTGCACCCCTTACGAGGCAGCGAAGCGTATCGGCCTTGGTGAAACCTCTGCTCGGCTGGTGGAACAGTGGTGGGATGGACCGGAGATGTTTCCAGGTGCCAGGCAGTGAGGAGTGCGTATGGAAATGAAGGCCTATCGCTTGCCACCTCTGCCCGACCTGCGCATGCTGCGCCACCGTCAACGCCCCGACGCTTGGGAAGAGAGCAGCACGGCGGTCTGGGGATTTACCGCCTATCTCGCCCAGCTGCTGGGGGCGGAGCGGGTTTCGGTCACGCTGCGTTACGACTATGACCCATCGCGCAAGGGACCTGAGCGTTTGCGGCTCTACCTGCTGATCACGCCTGGCCATGACCGTGAAGGCGTACCCATGCTGGATCTGTCGAAGCACGAGGCGGACATTAAAGCCGCCCTGACTCTGTTGCGTCAGTGGTGGGGTGGGGAAGCAGCGCCGGAGCCGGTGGATGGGGCGACCATGCTCCCGGATGAAAGCACCTTTGCCGCGCTATGCCAGTTGCGTCTGCGGGACCGCATTGAGTGCGTGGATGCGGCAGAAGGCAAGGGCCTGGAGCCGGCCTACTGGGTGGCCCGCTGGGGCGATGGCTTGACGCGTGCATGGCAGGCTCAGCGTTGGGACGCCTTTTTCGACTCCTTGTACGAACCGGTGTTGGTGGATATTGCCCTAGTACGCATGGACTGGGAGCAGCCCGATGGGCAAGGCAACAGCCTGGCCATCGACCTGCACAACGAGATCCGCGTGCTTGCGGGCAAGTCCTCGCCGCGTGGCGGCCTTGGCTCGGCATCGCGACGCCTGCAAACGCGAGAAGAAGCCCAGCGCGAGCGCCGTTCCCTTGGCGCGGAACGGCTGCGCAAGGCGTTTGACACCCTGCTCGACGACCTTCACCAGGGTCAGGTCTACCGCTTCAACCTGCGCGTGATGGCGCGTCGCATGGATGAATGTCACCGCACCGCCAGTCGTATCGCCCTGCAACTTGCGCCTGATGGGGTGCTCGAGGTTGTAAAACATTCGCAGCATGTGCGTAAGGCGTTGCGAGGCGGGTTCCATCTTTTTTTCAACAAGAAGGAACAACACTATTCCCCCACATTCTCGAGTGGCCAACAGATGAGATTGCCCTGTCTGGTGCGGGGTGTTCAAGAAGCTGATGTAATGCGGTGGAAGCGCCTCTCCCAGTTGCGTAACATCATCCCGGCCGCGGCCGCCCTCGAACTGATGCGCCTGCCCGTGCCGCAGAATGGCCATCTCAAGACCCTGTGGCTGGAGACCGAATCGCCAGATGCAGGCTGGCAGGAGCCGGTCATTTCCTTGGGGTGTGAACCGGACCGACCAGTATCTGCGCATATTCCCCTGTCGCAACTCAACAAACACCTGTTCGTAGCCGGGGTCACAGGCAGCGGAAAGACCACCACTCTGGTGGAGATCCTTTGCCAGCTGACGGAACAGAACATCCCCTTTCTCATCATCGAGCCCAGCAAGCGCGAATACCGAGGGCTCATCGCGCACCCTGATCTGCATCAGCGCTTGCGCGTCTACACCTGTGGTGACGATGAACTCAGCCCGCTCAAGCTTAACCCCTTCGAGTTTGACCGCGAGCGGGTACGCCTGGACGAACACCTGGGCATGCTCGAAGCCTGTTTTAAAGGGGCCCTGCCGCTTTTCTCGCCGCTCACCGAAATCCTCTTGCAGACCCTTCAGCAGGCCTATCTCGATCAGGGATGGGGCAAGAGGGACAAGACCAAGCGGGCGCCGTTCCCTGCCATGCGCGATCTGCTGAGTGCGCTGGACAGGGTGCTGGATGATTTTCAGTACTCCGACCGCATAGCCCTCGACCTGCGCACTGCGGCAAGGGTACGCCTCGCCAGCCTTACCCAGCGCACCGTGGGGCGGGTCTTCGACAGCGCCGTTGCCCTGCCGCCGGTGGAAGAATTGCTGGCGCACCCCACGCTCATCGAGCTGGACAAGCTCTCCCAGGAACACGCCAACCTGGTTACCCTGTTCCTGCTTCAAGCCATCAATCGTTATCTGCGAATTAACCCCGATGCGGGCGGTGGACTGCGTCATGTGCTGGTCATCGAGGAGGCACACAATATCGTCGGCACCCATGGTACGGTAGCCGGTGGCGAGAACAGCGTCGACCCGCGTGCCGAGGCGGCGGCTTTCATGGTCAAGATGCTGGCCGAAGTGCGAGCTCTGGGCATGGGCATTATCATCGCTGACCAGACACCCGCTGCCGTGGCACCAGAGGTGCTCAAGAATACCGGTGTCAAGGTGGTGCACCGCACTGTGTCAGGCGATGACCGCGACTGCCTGGCTGAAGCAATGCTGCTCGAACCGGCCCAGAGCGACGAACTGGCCCGGCTGATGCGTGGGGAATGCTTCCTCTACCACGAACACCTCTACGGGCCGCAGCGGGCGCGCGTGGTGTTGAAGGCCTCGCGCAAGGACGATTTCGACCTGCAAACCGTCGCCGATACGTCCCTGGATGCCTGGCTGTCCGAACAGGATTGGCACAAGCAACAGTGCAAGGAACGCTTGCGCCAGTGGCTGGCAGCCGGCTTTGAGGGTCAGTGGCAGAGTCGGATGAACGCCTATCGCAAAATCCGCCAGCAGGCCGCGCAGGCGCAACCCGGCCTGCGCCAACGTCATCGCCGCGAGGCCGAGGCCCAGAGCCGGGCGTTGCGCGACTGGCTGCAAGAGCAACTGTGCCCCTGGGGGGGGCGCAGCTTGCGCCAGGCCATCGAGGCGCACCGCCGCGCCTGTCTGTCGGCATTGGAAGAACTGGAGGCGGTCTGGCCCTTGCCTGCAGCACCGGCAGTAGACAGCGGAGCGGAACCGTCCGCTTTTCTTCGCGATCTGAAACCGGCGGTGCGGCAACGCTGGCTGGAGCGCGTTGAAATACTGCAAGAGGCCATCACACAGTTGCAGGATGAGTTGCCTGTTGTCCGGTGCCTTCTGGAGCGCGAAGAGGCATCGGGAGCGCTGGCCGATTACACCGACGCCGTGCGCACAGTCGGTGAACGGCTCTATGGCGAACGTTGGCGGCAACTGATCAGGGAACTGGAGGCAGACCTGCATGGCCACCCCAAGGCAGAGGCCTATTTTCGCTTGCGTTTCGATCGCCAGCGTGAACGCTACGATGCGCTGGCCACCGCCATCGAGGCGGTTACCAATGAATGTGAAAAATGACGATTGAGGAGCGCCCCATGATTCCCTGTCCCGTCTGTAACCACGAGAATTCCGCGGAAGCGCAAGAATGCGCGGCATGCAACGAACCGCTGTCCGTTCTGACGGGGGCGGGCCCGGACCCGATGGCCTTGCCGGAAGGCACGGAACTGCAAGGCGGCCGTTATCGTATAGAGCGTTACCTGGCGCGAGGCGGTTTTGCCATGACCTATGAGGCGTGGAGCCGCGCCTTTGACAAGGCGGTGGTGGTGAAGGAACTGTTTCCGCTTGACAACCGATTGTTCTTTCGTATACCGGGGCAGACTGCGGTTACCGCGGGCGGCGATCGCCTGGAAGCGGAAAAGCTGCGAGAGCGGTTTCGGCGGGAGGCCATTCACCTGGCCGACCTTCGTCACCCGCACCTGGTGGGGGTATTTGACCGATTTGAAGAGAACGGCACCGAATACCTGGTGATGACCCGCATTGCGGGGCAGCCGCTGGACTGCTGGCTGGGTCAGATCGGCCCGCTGCCGCCGGAGACGGCGTGGGAGCTGATGCGCGGCCTGCTGGACGCGGTGGGCTACCTGCACGGTGAAGGGTTCATCCACCGGGACATCAAGCCGGGGAACGTGATGATCCGGGAGAAAGACCAGCAACCGGTTCTGATCGACTTTGGCCTGGTGCGTGATCTGGGTCAACTGACCCGGACCGGCAGCCAGATGATGTTTACTGAAGGCTATGCACCGCCGGAGCAATACGGTGGAGGAGGGGAGCCGCATGCGCGGCAGGACCTGTACGCCCTTGGGGCGCTGGGTTACTACCTGGTGACGGGCGAACACCCGCCGGGGGGCTTGCAGCGGCTGGGCAACAACGCGCGGCTCAAATGGCCTCGGGGTCTGGACAAGGGGTACAGGGAGCACATGGAATGGGCGCTGGAGCTGAAGGCGGCAGACCGGCCCGAGAGCGTATTCGCCTGGCGAGGAGAGCGCGCCCCGTTCGGCGCCGGTCGGTCCCAGGCCCGCCAGCGCTCCGGCAAGCAGTCTCGAGCCGAAGGCGATTGGCCAGCGGAATGGAAGGAGCGCTATGGCATGGGCCCGGCAGACTGGGCGGCGATTCCGGGCGGCAGGTTTCTCATGGGCTCGCCGGAGGACGAGGAGGAAAGGGATGACGATGAACGCCAGCACTGGGTGAAGGTATCGGCCTTCGACCTGCTGAAGACCCCGGTGACCTGGGGCATGTACCGGAAGTTCTGCGAGGCTACTGGGCGCGATTTGCCGGACGCGCCAGGCTGGGACATCCATGAGGACCACCCGGTGGTGAACGTGAGTTACTGGGACGCGGTGGACTACTGCGAATGGTTGAGCGGCGAGACGGGATGGAAGATCCGCCTGCCGACGGAAGCGGAATGGGAATACGCCTGCCGGGCCGGGACCGGGACACCGTTCTGGACGGGAGAGACCATCAGCACTGACCAGGCCAATTATGACGGCGACTACACCTACGGCCGCGGGAAGCGGGGGGTGTACTGCCGACGCACCACGGAAGTGGACCTGTTCCCCCCAAACCCCTGGAGTTTGCATGACATGCACGGGAATGTCTGGGAATGGTGTGCCAGTGAATATGACTATGATTATGGAGGCAAAGAGCGCCGGGATGCCAGTGGAGAGCGTAACAATGGCGCCTCCCGGGTGTTGCGCGGCGGCTCATGGAACCTCAAACCAGGCTTGTTGCGTTCCGCATGCCGCACCAGGGCCGCCCCGGGCCTCCGGTCCGACATCGGGGGGTTTCGGCTCGCCAGGATATCCCTTTGACCTTTTTCCTTTTACCCTTTTCCTTTTCCGGCCCGGCGAAGCCGGGCCGGAAAGTGGGGGCGTTGGCGTAGCCATCGGCTGAGGTGAGAGATGAGGCGATGAAGCGAAGCTCATCGGAGATTCCGGCAGCAGTACAAGCCTGCCATGAATGGTTGTTGTGGCTGATTCCGTTGCTGGACCAGTTTCCCCGGGTGCGGCGATTCACCCTGGGCGAGCGCATCGAGAGCCTGGCGCTGGAAGTGCTCGAGGCGTTGGTGGAGGCCAGTTTCAGTCGGCATGACAAGGGCACCTGGCTTGACCAGGCAAACCGAAAACTGGCGGTGTTACGCCACTTGTGGCGGCTCAGTCACGAGCTGCGGGTGATCCCCATGCGTCGTTATGAGCACGGTGCCCGCCTGCTGGAAGAGCTGGGTCGCCAGGTGGGGGGCTGGCGCAAGGTAGCCCGGCAGAAACGGGAGTCTGCATGAAGCGCATAGGCAATCTCTGGGCGCGGCTGGTTTCTTTCGAGAATCTCCATGCTGCCTGGAAGAAGGCGCGCCGTGGAAAGAAACGCAGCCCGGCCGTGGCTGAATTCGCCATGTGCCTGGAAACCAATCTCCTGCAACTGCAGCACGAGCTGGAAAGCGGGAGGTACTGGCCGGGCGCCTACCGCCTGTTCAGCCTTTACGAGCGCAAGCCACGTACCATCGCCGCTGCGCCGTTTCGTGACCGGGTGGTTCACCATGCATGAATGTCATCGCACCGCCCCTGGAGCGCCGTTTCATCCACGATAGCTATGCCTGCCGTGTAGGCAAGGGCACGCATGCCGCGGTGTCGCGCTATCAGCAATGGGCGCGCCGTCATGCCTATGCCATGAAACTGGACATCCGCCGCTATTTCCCCAACATGGATCATGCCATTCTGAAGACGCAGCTGCGCCAGCGCATCAAGGATGCACGGGTTCTGGATCTGCTCGATCGCATCATCGACGGTTCACCAGCATCAGACGAGCCACCGGACTGGTTTCCCGGCGATGACTTGCTTACTCCTGTGGAACGCGCTCGGGGCATCCCCATCGGCAACCTCACCAGTCAGTTCTTTGCCAACCTTTACCTGGATGATTTCGATCACTGGGTGAAAGAGCAACTGAGTGTGAAATGCTATCTGCGCTATGTGGACGACATGGTCTTTCTTGCCGACAACAAAACCCGATTGTGGGAGATTGCCGAAGCGGTGGAAGAGCGATTACTCGGGCTTCGGTTGCGCCTGCATCCGGATAAGATTCGCGTGATACCCACGCGTTGCGGCCTGGATCTGCTGGGATATCGGGTCTTTCCCTGGCGGTGCCGGCTTCGTGACGACAACGGCCACCGTTTCCATAGGCGTCTGCGGCGATTCGCCAGGGCCTACGCCGAGGGAAAGATGCAGTGGTCGGACTTCAACCCCAGCGTGCAGAGCTGGATCGGCCATGCCCGGCAGGCCGATACCGACGGGTTGCGGCAGGCTATCTTCGAATCGACCGTGTTTTCCCGTGGGAACGGGCCATCGGCCCCCGGGTGTTGCGCGGCGGCTCATGGAACAACAAACCAGGCAGGTTGCGTTCCGCATGCCGCAACAGGAACACCCCGGACAACCGGAACAACAACAGGGGGTTTCGGCTCGCCAGGCTGACCGCGGCGCCCGGAGTGGCTCACCCCACGGGGTGAGTCAGCGTGGCCTGCGGCTATCCATGAGCCCGTTTCCGGTAGTGCTCAGGGACGAGCACTCGAATAGCCGGGCAAGGATGCCAGCATGCCCGGTGAGTAGCTCATGCGAAAGCCGGGTGGCTTCGGCTTTTGCGCTGGCGGGCGTGAGTATCTTGCTCTTCTCGACTGTTGACTCATTGTCAGTGGTTGTCGCCAAATAATTTGGCAACACTACGGTAATACATCTCTGTGTCGGATCCCCAGTTTGGGGGTGTACAGGCATGAAGGAGGCTACCGATTATTTGACATTTGCACGGAAACTGCTTGTTGCGACAGTGGCAGGTAAATCCGTAGTCGAGAGGAGGCGTAATGGGCATTAAACGGTTGAAACGGGGAATAACGATGCTGGTGGCGTGGGGGGCTGATCGCGGAAAAAAAGTTGCCGAGGAGGCGGTTTCGACGGTCCGGGAGGAGGAAATCGCTGGCGGAAGCGGCAACCAGGAGGTCGTGGGTGTCCAAACATCCGATCTGCGGCAGTGCATGCTTTATGTGTACCGCCTGCGCGCATTGCTCTACCTCGCTGGGCAGGAAACCCGAAATAATCTTGTTGAAGAGTTGTCCGGATCTGCCGGTCAGTTTTTGGGATTGTCCAAAGGGGCGAGCTTTCCCAAAGCACCGAAAAAGCTCGATGAGTGGTTGACACGTCTGTTGGAAGCGCATGAGGCACAGCTGGCCCGGCTGGTTGAACAGGATTCAACGCTGTTCAAATCGCTGGATGTCTTGCTGGAAGCGCTTGGCATGCATACGCCGGTACACAAGACGATTTCTCGTTACCTGTGTGTTGCTATGGCTAATGAACCGACCCGGCGTTTGCTCGATGAATGTGTTTTGAATCCGATGGTGTCTGATCACCTGGAAGTAATGGCGGTGTTAACTGAACAGGAATTGAGCGCTGTCGAAGAGGCTATTCATCAGCTGGAGGAGTCTGGTCTGGTACTCCTCCGTGGTGGAGGATTTTATTCCGTACTCGATGAAGAGGGGGTCGTTCTCAGCAAGCATATACGCCGGTTGCTGAGTCGTGACATCAGGGATCGTGAAGGTTTTGTCCGTCATCTGAGCCCTCGGATCGATTTCGACGACAGCATCACTCTGAATGATTATGCGCATATGCAGAACGAAATTGAATTGGCGCAACACATCCTGATGGACGGAGCGGCGAAGGGTGATGCGCGCCACCTGTTACTGGTGGGGGAGCCGGGAACAGGCAAAACCAGCTGTGCCTTCGCTATGGCGAAGGCGTTGGGTAAGCAACTGGTGACCGTGGCAGTGGAGGATTCGGACGGTGACCATCTTTCTGATCCCTTTCGCCTCTCCGACTACCGCCTCAAGCAGGCCTTTTTTCGGATGAATCAGGATAAAACCCTGATCCTCTTCGACGAGTCAGAGAGTATTTTCGGTTCTCCGGTGATACATATGGGAATTGGGGGGGGAGGCTATACCAGCAAGGCAAGAATCACGGCGCTGATGGATGGTGCTGGAGTGTCCACAATCTGGATTACCAATACAACGGACGACTGGGACCCGGCTTATCTGAGACGCTTCAGCTTGATCCTGAGGATTTCTATTCCACCGCTCGAGGTAAGAAAGGAACAGGTGCGCAAGATTTGTGCTCAGTTGCAGGTGAGTGATGGGTTTATTGCGCAGCTTGCTGAGCGGCGCTTGCCTGTAGCATTGGTCCGACAGGCGGCCGAAACAGTATTGGCTGATCGGGTAGAAGAAGGTATGCGCACCATTTTAGATGGCTATTTGTCTGCGGTAGGGGAGCCTCCCCTGCGCCAGACTTGTGAGTCAGGTCTACCGCCTTTTAATATGCGTTACCTGAATCTCTCAGAGGATGTGGAACAACTGTTCAAGGCTCTGAAAGAGACGCAGTCACTTCGATTGTTGTTTGAAGGGCCACCGGGCGCCGGTAAGACGGAGCTGGCTTATCAGGTTGCCAAACATGCTGGAAAAGATCTGTTGGAGGTTCGGGCGTCGGACCTGCTGAGTAAATATGTCGGCGATACCGAGAAGCGAATCGCTGCTTGGTTCGCACGCAGTGCCGCAGAGGAGGCGGTATTGCTCATCGATGAGGCAGATTCTTTCATCCGTTCCCGGGATGTGGCACATCATGCTTGGGAGGTTTCCCAGGTCAATGAGCTGTTGGTGCAGATCGAAGCCTATCCCGGCATCTTGATCCTCGGAACAAACTTCCGCGAAGCGCTCGATGAGGCCCTGATCCGCCGTGTGGATTTTAAGGTGGCCTTCCATCCTCTCGACAACAGCCAGCGGATCGAACTGTTCCATCACATCATCAGTTACAATGGGGGTGAGGATGTTTCATTGCCCGAAGAAGTCATACGGACGTTGGCCGGGATGGACCGTTTGGTGGTGGGAGATTTTCGCCCACCGGTGAGACGGTTGATGGTGATGCGTGAATCCATCACTCCGGCATCACTGTTACGGGAGCTGTGCGAGGAGTACCGGATTCGCTATCCATCCCGCACCATTGGGTTCGTGGGAGACTAATATTTTAGTCTCTTTTGAAAATCGAGTGGGTAGTCTACCCTGTTCACGAACAGAATCCACGTTCATAGGAGGGTTATACCGGGTATGGAATCGAAGCTGTTCGAAGCGGCATTGGGCATTCATTCACCATGGCATGTCTCTTCAGTGGACCTGGACACGTCGGCCCAGACGTGACGATTCGTATCGATTTTTCTCCCGGAAGCCGGTTTTCCATTGAGGGAGTCGAAGGGTTCCATCCGGTTCATGACACGGTGGAAAAGCGTGATCGGCACCTGAATTTTTTCCAGCACGAGAGTTTTCTGCTGGTGCGCACACCCCGGGTGAAGCTGCCAGACGGTTCGGTTCGTCTGGTGGAGCTGGATTGGGCAGGACGCCTGAAAGGGTTTACGCTGCTGTTCGAGGCGCTGGTGCTGACGCTGGCACGGGAGATGACCTTTTCGGCAGTGGCGCGCCTGACAGGCGAGAGCTGGCATCGGGTGACAGCGATTTGCAAGCGTTACCCTGATCATTGCATAAATTTCGGCCACGGCAGGTGGGCATTGTGTAGCCCGGATGCAGGCCCACAGGGCCGGAATCCGGGGGGACACCGTTCCCGGATTCCGGTCACGCTCCATCCGGGCTACGTATCGGACCGTTTCTGGATTTCACCTCTGGTGGAATCCGGAAACCGCGACGCAAACCGCGTTTCGTTCTGCATATAGGCCGTTTCGGCGGGAAATGGTGCCGAATTTTTGCAACTGTCTGGTTACGTGGACCTGGCGGTGGCCGAAGCGTATTATTTATGACAGTAAACCCCCGGCTCTGCCGGGGAGACAGTAGAAGTTTGACAGATCCGGGAGTCCATCGGAAAAACTCCCAGTCGTGAGCCGCCAAGCACACGACAGAGGAGAAATCCGATGGGCTACAAGAGTTTAAGTCACACGCGGTAGGAGTGTAAGTACCATGTGGTGTTTATCCCGAAGTGTCGAAGGAAGGTGTTGTATGGCCAGCTAAGGCCGCACTTGGGGGAGGTGTTTCACCAGTTGGCGAAGCAGAAGGAGAGCTGAATAGAGGAAGGGCATCTGATGATGGATCATGTGTACATGCTGATCAGCATTCCGCCGAAATATGCTGTTTCGCAGGTAGTTGGATTCATCAAGGGTAAGAGTGTGATCCATATAGCGCGAGTTTACGGAGAACGAAGACGAAACTTTATTGGTCAACATTTCTGGGCGCGTGGATATTTTGTATCCACTGTAGGGCATGATGAAGAAGTGATACGAGCCTATATCAGACATCAGGAAGAGGAAGATAAGCGACTGGACCAGATGGAATTGTTGCGCTAACAGCCGCCTTTAGGTGTAGTAGTTCAGACTTGATCTGACAGTTACCGGTTTTTCCGGGGGCGACTGTCAGGTCAAGCTCAGCCTACGAACTTCTCCTGCCAGATTTTCTTGCCGTCCTCCAGCGTTGCCATGGGGGTACGCCCACAACACATCTTGCCCTGGTGGGTTCGTTCCGTATTGTAGTACTCCAGCCATTCATCCAGGTCGGCCTGGAGCGATGCCAGATTCTCATAGAGTTTCTTCCGGAAGGTCACCTGATAGAACTCCTGGAGAATGGTCTTGTGGAACCGCTCGCAGATCCCGTTGGTCTGCGGAGATTTGGCCCGGGTTTTCGTGTGGTCGATATCATTGACCGCCAGGAACAGCTCATAGTCATGGGTGTCGGGCCTGCCGCAGTATTCGGTACCCCGGTCAGTGAGGACCCGCAGGACAGGCAGGCCCTGGGCTTCGTAGAAGGGCAGTACCCGGTCATTCAGCAGGTCGGCGGCCGTAATCGGCGTCTTGGTTGTGTACAGCTTGCAGTGGGCCACCTTGGCGTAGGTGTCCACGTAGGTCTGCTGGTAGATACGGCCTACCCCCTTGAGGGTGCCCACGTAGAAGGTATCCTGTGAGCCCAGGTAGCCGGGATGGGCAGTTTCGATCTCGCCGTGGTTCTCCTCGTCGAGTTTCTTCTTCTCCAACGCCTGGACCTGGGCTTCCGTCAGAATCAGCCCTTCTTCGGCGGCCATCTTCGCCTCCAGGGCCTTCAGGCGGCTCCGGAAGTTGGCCAGCTCGTGGCGCAGCCAGATGCTGCGCACGCCGGTGGGGGAGACGAAGATCCCCCGTTTGCGCAGTTCGTTGCTGACTCGGACCTGGCCATGGGCCGGAAAATCAATGGCATACGCCACCACCGCCTCTTCGACCTCCGGCGCCACCCGGTTCTTGGGGTTCGGGCGCCGACGGTCCGGCTCCAGCAGGGCATCGATTCCGCCTTCCTCGACCGCTTTCTGATACCGGTAGAAGGTATCTCGGGACAGCCCCATGATCTTGCAGGCTCGAGAGACGTTTCCCAATTCCTCGGCCAGATTCAGCAAGCCGAGTTTGTGTTTGATGATTCGTTCGCTACTATGCAACATGAGGGTTACCTCCGTCGTGTTTTGATTGGGTTGGGTTCGCACCCCCATCAAAACCGGTAACCCTCACTTTTTCAACTGTGAGGTGTCAGATCGGGTCTGAACTAATACACTTTAGGCGGCTCAGATATTTGCCGCTTTGAGCGGCTCACAAAACTAAAGCCCCGGCTTTGCCGGGGGATATTTACTTGCTCCTAACAGCTCCTAACACTCCTAACAGGTTCTTGATTACCAGTGTGAATTCGCTAAAATCGTAGACACTGCAGGTGTTACTATGTGGTGTTACAACTAAGGGGCCTAGGGTGAAAATCTGATTTATTTTCAACGGCTTATATCGTCGATAATCACATCCCTCCCTCTCCGCCAAATTTCTCTAGGTATTTGAAGGGCTTACAAGTTTTTGATCCTTCAGTACCTAGGGTTTCCTGAAAAATTGCCATCCCGCTGCCAGCCCGCTGTAACCGACGTTGCCCGACTACGCCCACGCAGCGGGATAACGATGGTGGTCAGCGTGCCAGGCACGCCACACCTGCCCCTCCTCGGCCCTGTGCGCCAATTCGATGGGTACAGAGCAACGAAATCCAAGCCAAAAAAATCTGCCGCAGGCGTTTCTCCAGATTCATCACGATGAAGATGATGGCAATGCTCGCCTCGCTGGTGCGAGGCAGCTTGGCCATGATGCGGCCCAGACCAAAGCGCCGCTTGGCCTGTCCAAATTTCCCCTCAATCGGGATGCGGGCCACTTCGTCCTCGTGCCGTTGCCGGGCCTGTTCGCGCAATTCGGCTTCATTGGCCTCCGACGGTTTGGGTGGTCGACCCAGCGGTGGCCCGCTCAGACGGATGCCCCGCTCCTTGCAATACGCCCGGTTGGCCCGGGTTCGATATACCTTGTCACAGTGCACCGATGCCGGGTAATGACCAAACCGCCTGCGGTAGGCTTCCACCTGCGCAACCAGGTCTCCTGATTCGTTGTAGGCGTTCCAGTCCAGACGGTCGAGAAAGGCGAATCCGTCCACCTGACTCACCGACAGCTTGCTCCCGAATTCGGTCGGCGAGGCTGCCTTGCCGCGCACGATCGGCCGGATGTGCGGCTGGCTGATGCTGACGATGCGGTCGGCAATCCGCCGGCTGCCATGGTCGTACATCCATTGCTGCTGACGATACAGCTCCCGTATCACCAGCAGGTTTCGATACTGATGGGGGCTCAGCAGCGTCAGCGATACCTCTTCGCTCAGCGCGTCAATAATCGACAGATTCCGCTTCACATACCCCAGTTGCCGCCTCAATGCCTTGCGCCGCGCGCGTCCAGTGCGCCGGCCGGATTTGATGAAGGCCACATACGCACGGCGTGCCTTGCGCCGGTAGGTGCGCGGCTTGCGTCGGCTCCCCTTCAGTGGCTCAAACAGCGTATCAATGATTGCTTCGGTCTTCTTCCGCGCTTCGTTGAGCAGGTCAATGTCGGTCGGATAGCGGATGTCCGCCGGGGCGCAGGTGGCATCCAGCAGCAGCTTGCCGCGGTTGCCCGGGTGGGATGACGAAGACCTGCCTTGCAAATCGTCTTCGCCTGACGAACTGCCTGTGTCGTCGCCCCCATCCTCATCATCCGCAGTGGTTTCCTCCAGGCTCAGGCCGCCGCTCGCGATGATTTCGTTGAGCCGGTTCAAGTCTTCCAGGGAAAAGCGTTTGCGGAAGTACACGAACATGGAGGGGTCGAACGGCGGCTCGTCTCTGAAACCGTGAAAACCCAGAAAGTATTGCAGGTACGGGTTCTCCCGGATCTGCTCCACCGTCTCTTCGTCTCCAAGGCCCAGTCGCTCCTTGATGAGCAGCGCCCCAAACGCCACGCGGGCCGGCTTGGCCGGTGCGCCCGCCTTTTCCGAAAATTGTTTCGCATAAACGGCCTCGACCTCTTCCCACGGCACCAGCTCCGCCAGGCGGACCCACCGGTTTTCTCCGTTCAGTTTGCCGCCAAACGGCAGGTCAAAGTTTTCGAACGCGAGCTGGTTGGCAGGGGGGCTTGCGGTACATGGCGCTCCTTCCAGGTGCAAGGGTTTTGGCAGGATTCGGTGGTTTTCCTTGCACATTTTAGCGGAAAATTCGTGGTTTCTCTATTCAGATCAGTCGGTTAGGGTTTTTCAGGAAACCCTATCTAGCCAGCGCCTCATGTTCATGACGTGGTGTTTTCCACCTCGCCAATTGGTTTTCAGGGGGCAGAGATTCCAAAGCGCCTCCCTTACCGTCATGAACACTTCCAGCTTCAGTCAACCGGCCACTTCAGGACCGGCACTGGCTTCGTTCGCTTACCCGACAGCATCCTCCGGGGATGCCGTTACTGGCTTGAGCTATGCATCGATCCACCCAGGTTCCCCCGGTTGGTACCAGTCGCTCCAGGTTTCCCCTTGCGACATCATGACGGTTTCCCGCCATGCGTGAAGCCCACCAGTCGGGACCGGGTTGTATCCTCTCGAGCACCCCCCGGTGGGGATTTCCACCGCCTTCATCTGCGACAGGGTTCCTTCGGTTTCAATGCAGTTGCATATCCCCCTCCGGCCCGTTTCCGCGTCGCCCAATCTCACCATTTCAGTGTGGATTGGGTCGAACCGGGCATTGCAGCCCGGAGCGCCCGTCGCGGCCGTACGAGCCCAATTACGGGCATACGGCTACAGCGCGTGCTCAGCCGGGATTGGTGGTCCCGGCCTGACCGGATTGGTGGTCCGGCCGTGCCCCGTTCGGGGCAGTGACGGTGGTGTCGGGGGCTGGTGAGGCCCCCCACAGGTGGTGGTGAGCCAGGCCCCCGGTCATGTCCGTCGTGCAACGTACATGCACCAGTGTCCTGTCTCGTATAGGTACCGGGTCGCCATTTCTGGCGTCCCTTCTGGAATCTCCAGTAGTTTCATTTGAATCGGCTACCGGCCGATTCAAATGAAGCTTTTACATCAAAGACTTGCAAGCCTCTCCGGCTTGCCTCGCTCCGATGCGCGCAAGCGCGCATCTGTTGCTGCCCTGGATACCCACCCGCTGCATCACGAAGCTTTTCGACGGCGTTCGCTATACGTGACAAGCTCACTGTCTGGAGACACACCCCATGTATGATCCACCAGTTCATACCCACAAAACGGTCCTGATGCAGCGCCTCCTCAATGCTGCCATCCGCGGCCATGTCTGGCACACGTCCGGACGAGTGCCGATAACGCGCGCCGCGCATCTTGCCGACAAGTTCGCCGATCTTTATCACGTGGACCGCAACGCCAACCAGCGTGCATACGCCAAGAGGAAAGGAAACGCCAATTCCCGGTTGTTTTTCCTGACCCGACCCGAGCATGACGATTTGCTCTGGTGGCTACTCGTGACGAACGGTAATGGCCTGGTCCACGAACGGGAAACACTGCACGCCATCACCGATCGCCGTCACCGGCTGCGAATCGGGGATGAATACGAACTGGTTCGTGTTACGCGCAAGAGTGAACATGGCGGCGGCCTGGTCTGGACCTGGCGCATGACACGGCAATGTCTTGAGGCCTGGCGAACCCGGATTATTCAGGCGTGCCGCTTGGGTTCTTCCGAATTTCTGCAAGAAGCCCTGCACAGCCTGTATCGAACACCGGGGTTTTCCGGGATCCGTCGTCAGGTGGGAACACTGGCCACTCTCGCACGCCATGAATGGCGCCGGCGTCATGGCACCGATGCACCCAGTTTCCATTGCAGGCTGGGGTATCTGGAGCGGCTCGAGGATCGTACTCTGCCCTTGAGCGCCTGGTGTGCCAGTCGGGGATGAGCACCGTAGTGGTGAAACCTGCAAAAAATGAGCAAATTTCCGCCCCTGAGGCCGTTTGCCGGTGAAAGCGGGATCGGAGGAAACCAGGTGGGAAATACAGGTGTCAGCTGGAAAATCGGGTAAAATCAGCCTTGGATAGGTGGTGTGAGGTGTTGTACCTAAGATACCAATGACGCATGAAGGCCGCCTGTTTCCATCAACTCGCCAGTTTTCATCTGGTTCGTTACCGACCAGCTACGTGCCCCTGGCAGTGGCTGAGGAATGCGGAGGGTGTCATATCCGTCCTATATGAATGACCAAGATTACTTGACCAGTACGGGTGTCGACTTGCCCTGCATGGCGAGAGGCGCAGCAGGGGAGGCCTGCCTACCGGAATTATCGACTGATCGCGCAAGAAGCATGCGTTCATGTGAGTGCGCGAGATGTTGATTGTTCAGGGTCGAATCATCAGCAACATTCCTGATAACTTCTGCAGAAACGATTTGTGCTACGCTGATTCGATCAAGAAATGGTTGTCGTGAATTCATTTTAATAAGTGCGGTCGGTTGCGGTAGAATTTTGTCAGACTGGCGCGGAGCTGGCCTGCGGCGGATGATTGTGAGGATCAGGTTACGCCAGCATCGGTTCGATGCAAATAATGCGACAGATAACACACAGAAGAAAATCTGTTCATTCCTGCCGCTCGTTTTGTGCTGCCGATAGGGAGAACCGCAATGGATAGAACCTGAATCCGTGCCTTCCGATATGAAAGTTACCCTGTTGGGGGCATTACATTCAGGCTCTTCATCAATTCGTGTGGGTCCGTAACGCCTTGGCGGCCTCAGGATAGAGATCCAACCCGCCCAGGTGGAAGTAGATGGCAGCCCGGAATCGCGCCTTGTTGCGGAAGCCCCGGCTACGAACCTTGATGAGTTTGATGCGACTGTTCGTGCTCTCTGCCAGCCCGTTGGAGGCCTTGAGGATAATGGCATTCAGAATCCCCCACAGGTGCGTCTTGACCATTCTGGCAACTTTCTTCACCGGCTCCAGGCGGCTGCGAATGGCCCAGTCATACCAGCGCTTCCAGCCTTTCTCGGCCCAGGTCCGATGCACGTAATGCCACAGGCTCATGCCCTGCTCCTTGATGGCCCAGGCCCGAGCCGTTTTGAGGTTCGCGTTTCGCAAGGTGGAAAAATCTCGCCACTGCTTGCGACTCATGTTCTCGGGGTTGGCCAGCCAGGCGTGCTTGCTGCCCGTGAGAATGGCATTACCCTCGCGAAGCAGCGCCTTGTGCTCCTGGCGGCGCACCTTGTCCACCGCCTCGCCCAGGGCCTTGGCGACATGAAATTTGTCGAAGGCAATCTTCTCCGCCGCACCGGGAATCGCGGCCAGCGTGGCCTGGATGTAGGCCGGCCACATGTCCATGGAGACGCTCTCAATCGCCGTCTTCCGGGTTTCATCCAGCCCCGCGTAAAACGCCTCCAGCGTCTCTTTCTTGCGGTCGTCACCCACGTGAATGACTTCGCCCGTCTCCCGGTCGGTCACGACCGTGACGTAGTCATGCCGTTTGCGAAAAGTGGTCTCGTCCACGCACAAATGGGCATGGCACTTTTCCGCATCACGCCGCCCGAGCCCTCGCTCCACCGCCCGTTGCATGATGCCGTCAATCGCATTCCAGCTCAGACCCAGCTGCCGGCTTACCGCGCTGGGGGCAGCCTCTTTCAGCCAGTCAATGACCAAGGCCTCGAACAGGGCCGTGTAGCGGCTGCCGGACTCGGCCCAGGGAACCTGGATAAGGCAGACACCGTGCTCGGGGCAGGATACACGGGGAACCTCCGCACACAGGACCGTCCGGTATTGACAGGTATCCAGATGACGCCATTTTCGGGTCCGCTTGTTGTAACGAGGGGCGGATTTGCCGCAATGCGGGCAGACAAGCTTCGCATCCGGTTCAATCCCCACGTAAACGGTCACCTCCCCCTCGCTCAGGTGCAATTCCACATCCTGCACCTGCCAAGGGCTCTCAATACCCAGAATCCGGGCGTACAGGTCTCGATCTCTCATGAGAAGTACCCTAAGCTACCCACACGAATTGGGGAAGACCCTACATTCAAATACCGGCTGGCGAACAACAAATGCTGATTGAATCGACGGTATCGAGAGCAGAGATGCCGTTGGTCATGCGTGCAATGGCTGTCCGACGCTGCCAGCGTGCCCATCGGGCGCAATGCCGCGACGCGAGCCTTGTTGCCCGTCATCGGTTTCGTCGTGGTCCCGGACCGCGGGGCTATCCATAGGCAAGACGATGGTACAGGTCGGAAAAAATCCCCACCGCCCGGCACCGGCGACCAAAGCCGAGCTTCAGGCGGCGCCCGGTTTCAATGAAACGGGCTGCCAGATACATGATTTCCTGCATCACGGTACGGATCCGGCGGCGCTTTGCCCGGTGCCGTACCGGACCGCCGGGCCGGGTCAATCCGGTTTGTCCGAGCCAGCGCAGGATATTGTAGGCCAGAACGGCGCAAGCCAGAACCAGCGCATTGGTGGCGAACTTGCTGGAAGGCAGGCGTTCGATGTCCAGGTCGGTCTTGAACTCGCTGTGAAACTGCTCCGAGGTGCCATGGTCGGCGTACAGGGCAATGACGGCCTCCGGCGCCAGGTCGAGGCTCGTCCACCAGCCCTCGAGGGTGATCTCGGGCACCAGCAGCGCCTGGCCCTTCTTGTCGATGGTGCGTTCGGTGATCCGGAGCACCCGGCGCAGCCGATATTCGTAGCCCTGGCGGCGTCGCGTTACCCAATGCTCGAAGACCGCCACCCGATTGCCGGGGCGCGGATGCGTGAAACGGGCGTGTTTTTCAGCATAATCCAGCCAGTAGGCGGGGTCTTCCCGGCGGGGGTTCCACTTGATGAGGAAGTCCACCCCCACCGCGTCGTCTTCGTTGTGCGCAAGCACGACGTCGATGTTCTCCAGCGCATCGTTGCCGCCGTCGAGGCGCAGCAGGAGCGGGGCTTCGCTGACCCACCGTGCCCGCCTGAGCACCCGGGCGAGGAACGCGGGCGTGTCCTGCTGGCAATGCTGCTTCCCCTCGCGCAGCTCGAACTCCAGGCAATACCCTTCCCGCCCCAGATAGGCGGCCATCGGGGCATAGCCATCATGGCCATGATAGGTTCGGGAGACCCCTTCCTTGCGGGTGCCGGAGTTGTCGAACGGCGTCACGTCGGCATCCAGCGGCACGTGCCCGTGTCCAGTGCCGTCGGCTGGGCCGCGACATTGCGCAGAAAATCCACCGAGGCCTGTTCCACTACCCCGAGAAAATCCACCGCCCGCGCGTCAAGGCGCTGGCGCAAGGTCACCGCCGAGGGCACCGTCGACCCCCCCAGCGCCTCGGCGAAGAATTCATCCTCCCGGACATTTTCGACCGCCTCGAAGTCACTCTTGCCGAGGCTCAGCAGGCCGATATAGGTCCGCAGCACGTCACCATGCGAAATGCCATGTCGCAGAGGAACCTGCCGGTCAACCTGGTCGGCCAGGCCGCTGTGCCGGTTCAGCGCCATGCCGACCAGCGCAAGCCCCGCGTGAGAGGTCAGATTTGCAGTCGTTTGTTCAATGATGAAACGGCGCACGACTCACCCCGCAAGTGAGATGGACAAGTTCCATGTATTGTACGAAATAAGCCGGAAATCGCCGAGTCAGAGCGGATCCGTGCGATATTGAACTCACGGATTCAGGTATTGATTCAGGGAGGGTTCGCCGCAGTCGAAGGATTTCCTGTCGTGCTGCTTTCCGAGTGGCGTGATGATGAGATCCAAGCAGAGAGTTCCTTACCGCTGGACGTGCTTTTTATGTTCGGCAAACGCTTGCTTGAGCCTGGCGCTGGACTGAGGAGGATTCTCCAAGGCGTCCAGGAACACCTCCCAATCGGCCTGCTTCAGGGTGAGGGTTTCGTGCTCGTGGATGACTTGGTCGGCCGCGGTCAGGGCCTGGCCGAGCACGAACTCCGACAGGCTCTTGTGGGTATAGGCGGCTGCCCGTTCCAGCTTCTGTTTGGACAGGGCATCGAGGCGGATGTGCATGCGCGCTTGTTTGACGGTTTCTGCGTTGGCCATGGGAATATCTCCGTAATATACAAAGTGTGCGCCAAACGTGCATACAAGACAAGAGGAGGCTGCCTGGCAACGTCAACCCTCCCGGAATGTGCTTGCCTATTTTTGTGCCCAATGTGTGTCCAGACTATTCGAGGGGTAACTCCCGTGTCTTATGAGACCCGTTTGTGGTCCAGTTGGTTGGCGATCCAGAGTTTGATCAGTGCCTGGCGGGTGATTCCCAGGCGTCGGGATTCACGATCCAGTGCCCGGATCATCCAGTCGGGAAAGTCCACGTTGACTCTGCGCGTTGCGTAATAGGGGCGGCGAGCCTTCTCCAGGTCGAGCAGGTCCGTGATGTCTTTGTTTTCTTCGAAGGCTTGATCGAATTCAGCTGCTTTCGTCGATTTCGTTTTCATAAAGTGCTATCTCTTCTTTGCGGGATCGCCTTACGGAGATCAGCCGGATGCGATTCTCGCGGTAGGTAACGACTGCCGACCAGTGTTTTTCGCCGATCCTGGCGATGACCAGAAAGCGTGGTTCGTCAACCGTCCGGGCGGGGATTTCCAGTAGATCAGGGTCGTCCCACAGATGCTGGGCGGTTTCGAAATCGATACCGTGCTTGCGCAAATTGTGTCGGCTCTTGTCTGGGTCGTATTCAAAATCCATTTGGTATAATTATGGTATAAAACATGTATCTATACAACTCAATTTATCAGGGCGCTCTTCAGCAGTAACGGTGCTAGAGTAGGGCCCTGGAGCCTCGTTTCATGAAAGCCGTCCGACAGGTCATTGCCAATCGCCGCCTGCGCCGGGAGTCGGCCTGGGCGCTGCTGGCGCTGGATCAGGCGCCGGTGGCGCTGGGCTTGCTCGGGGCGTTTCTGGGTGGGCAGGAGCGGCGATTGCCGGGGTCGATTTTGCTGGAGCGGGTGCGGCGGGCCATCGAGGAGTTGCGCGCCGGTGGCGAGGTGCTGCCGCAGACGCCCGAGAACTATCTTGCCGCCTGGCTGCGGGCCGGGTATCTGGTGCGCAGTTTTCCGCCGGGAGCGGTGGAGGAGGAGTACGAGCTGAGTGCGGCGGCGGTGCGGGCGTTGCGTTTCGTGCAGGGGCTTGAGGAGCAGCGAGTGGTGGCCACGGAGTCGCGGCTGTCGCTGGTGATTGATCAGCTCCGGCAGTTGGCGGAGCAGACCGAAACCGATCCCCGGGCCCGTCTGGAAATCCTGTTGCGGGAGCGGGAACGGCTCGATGCGGAGATCGAGGCGGTGCGGGCCGGCCGGCTGGAACCGCTGCCGGCCGAGCGGGCCCGGGAACGGGTGCGCGAGGTCACGGCGCTGGCGCGGGAGCTGCTGGGCGACTTTCGCCGCGTGCGGGACGAGTTCGCCCGCATCAACCGGGAGCTGCGCGAGCGGATCGTCGAACACGAGGGCAGCCGGGGCGAGGTGCTGGACAAGGTTTTCGCCGGCGTGGACGTGGTGGCCAAAAGCGAGGCGGGGCGCACCTTTCGCGCCTTCTGGCGCCTGCTGACCGATCCGGAACAGAGCCTGGCCTTCGAGGAGGCGCTGGAGCGGGTGCTGTCGCGGGAGTTTGCCCGGGAACTGGATGTCGGCGAGCGCCGCTTCCTGTTGCAGCTGACCCGTTCCCTGCTCGACAACGGTGCCGAGGTGCATGACGTACTGCAGCAGTTCGCCCGCGGCCTCAAGCAGTTCGTGCAGAGCCAGGCGTGGCGGGAGCAGCGGCGCCTGCACCGCCTGTTGCGGGTGGCCCAGCGCCGCGCCCGCGAGGCCCGCGAGCACGTCTCGCCCATCCGCGAGCTGGACTTCTCCCTCTATCTCACCAGCGCCCGCCTCCATTCGGTGGCCCAGTGGCAGTTGCACGATCCGGAGCGCGAGCGGTCGGCCGGCGGCATGGTCGAGGCGGAAGCGATGACCCTTTCGCTCGAATCGGTCAGCGAGCTGGTGGCCCAGTCGGAGATCGATTTCCGCGCCCTGCGTGCACAGGTCGCCGCCCTGCTGGAAACGCGGCCCCAGGTGTCCGTGGCCGAGGTGCTGGAGGCCTGTCCGGCCGAGCAGGGACTGGGCTCGGTGGTGGGGCTGCTGGCGCTGGCCTCGCGGGACGGGTATGCCGGCGAGGAGACGGATCGGGTATGCTGGACGGGGCGTGACGGCCAGCGCCGTTGCGCGCGTATTCCCCGCCTGTATTTCGTGAAGGAAAGCCATGTCCGAACCGGATGAGATTCCCGCTGCCGAGGTGCCGGAGCCGGAGACGAGCGAGCCGCTGTATCCCACCGATACGGGGCGGCTGCCGCTGGAGGCCCGGCGGGTGCTGGTGCAGCTGCTTTCCGGGCCCTCGCTGGACGGCCGGCGCCACCGCCGGCTCTGGCCGGTGCTGCTGCGCCATCGCGAGGTGGTCGCCTCCCGGCTGCACGATCTGTTTCTCGAACTGGTGATCGATCCCGACGCCCAGGTGGCCTTCGTGCGCCAGGCCGATACCGGCGAGCTGGATACCCCCATTTTGCTGCGCCGCGCGCCGTTGACCTTCCTCGAATCGGTGTTGCTGCTGTATCTGCACGGGCAACTGGCCGATGCCGAGCTGCGCGGGGAACGGGCGGTGGTGTCCCATGACGAAATGCTGGAGCAGATGCGTCTGTACGAGCGCGAACTGAATACCGATCAGGCCGGTTTCGAGCGGCGGGCCAAGGCGGCCATCGAAAAGGCCAAGAAGAACAACCTGATCGCCGCGATCCGCAACAGCGAAGGGCGCTTCGAGATTTCGCCCACCCTCAGGCTGCTGTTTTCGGCCGAACAGGTGGCCGAACTGTCGCGGATCTATGCGCGCCTGATCCCCGGTGATGCCGGCGAGGCGGACGATGCGCAGTCAAACTGATCTGTTTACGGATCCGCAGGCCGCGGCGCGCCGTGGGCAGTTCCGCATGTGCCGCCTGCAGGTGTACAACTGGGGCACCTTCCACGGTCTGCACGACATCGCCATCGCCGAGCGGGGATTTCTGTTCGTGGGCCGTTCCGGCTCCGGCAAGTCCACCCTGCTCGATGCCATCGCCACGCTGCTCACGCCACCCCAGTGGCTGAGCTACAACGCCGCGGCCCGCGAAGGCGAGCGCCACCGGCGGGATCGCAACCTGGTGTCCTACGTGCGCGGCGCCTAGGGCGATCGCACCGATACCGCCTCCGGCGAGATCGCCACCCATTTTCTGCGCCGCGGCACCACCTGGTCGGCGTTGGTGCTGACCTTCGCCAACGGTGAGGGTCGGCGCGTCAGCCTGGTGCATCTCTACTGGCTCAAGGGTGCCGCCACGGCCACCGCCGACGTGCGCAAGCATTTTCTGATCGCCGAGCGCGATTTCGACCTTGCCGCCGAGCTGGGCGAGTTCGATCTCGACGTGCGCGCTTTCAAGCGACGCCTGACCGACGTGGACCATTTCGGCGATACCTTCCGCCCTTACGGCGAACGCTTTCGCCGCCTGTTGCAGATCGAGTCGGAACAGGCCCTGAAACTGCTACACAAGACCCAGTCGGCGAAAAACCTCGGTGATCTGAACGCCTTTCTGCGCGAGTTCATGCTCGACCGGCCCGACACCTTCGACGCGGCCGAACGCCTGGTGGCCGAGTTCGGCGAGCTGGATTCCGCCCATCAGGAAGTGGTCACCGCCCGCCGCCAGGTGGAGATGCTGCGACCGGCCCGGGAGGCGCACGAACGGTTGCAGGCGCTTGAGCAGCTCATCGCCGAGGGCGAGCGGCTGTTGCAGGGGATCGACGCCCACGTGGAGCGTCTGCGCATCGGCCTGCTGAACGAGGCCGTGGCCAGGGCAGAGGCAAGAATCCTCGGCCTCGAAGGCGAAATCCGCCGGCAGGAAGAAATGCGCGAGCAGGCACAGGCCGTTCTGCGCGAACTGCAGGCCCGGCATCGGGAGCAGGGAGGGGATCGCATCGAGCAGCTCGAAGCCCAGCAGCGCGAGGCCGAACGCCAGCGCGACGCGCGCCTGGCCCGGCGCCGCGGTGCCGAGGAAGCCTGCCGGGAGCTGGGCTGGACCCTGGCCGACGGGCCCGAACGCTTCGGCGAACAGATCAGCGAGGCCCGCGCGCGCATCGAGGCGTGGGCGGAGCGCAAGCAGGGGCTGCAGGCACAGCGGGATGCCCTGCGCGACGAGCTGAAGGCCCGGGAGGCCGAGTTCGCCGAGGTGCGGGCCGAAATCGCGGCCATGGAGCGCCAGCCGTCCAACATCCCTTCTCACATGCTCACGCTGCGCCGCCGGATCGCCGAGGGGCTGGATTGTGCCGAGAGCGAGTTGCCCTTCGTTGGCGAACTGTTGCAGGTGCGCGAGGAGGCGTCCGACTGGCGCGGCGCCATCGAGCGCGTGTTGCACGGTTTCGCCCTCTCGCTGCTGGTGGATGCGCAGCGCTATGCCGCCCTCACCGAATTCGTGGAACGCGAGGCACTGGGGGGGCGGCTGGTCTATTACCGCGTCGGCGAGGCCCGGGCCGGCGGCGTGGCGCCGGGGCCGCAGTCGCTGGTGCACAAGCTGGAGGTGAAGCCGACCGTGTTCCAGCCATGGCTGGAGGCCGAACTGCATCGGCGCTTCGACTACGCCTGCGTGGACAACCTGCGGGATTTCCGCGCCAGCGAACGGGCCCTGACCCGGGCCGGCCAGGTGCGCCACGGCCGCAGCCGGCACGAAAAGGACGATCGACACCGCATCGACGATCCCCGCCGCTGGGTGCTTGGCTTCGACAACCGCGAGAAACTGGCCCTGTTTCGCCAGCGTGCCGGCGAACTGGGCGCCGCCCTCGCCGAGGGCGACCAGCGGCTCAAGGCCTTGGAAGCGGAACGGGAGCAGGAAGAACGGCAGGTCTTCGCCTGTCAGCGGCTGGCCAATCTCGAATGGTCCGAGATCGACGTGGGCGCGGCGCTCGAACGAGTGACGGCCATTGAAAAACAGCGAGCCACCCTGCGTGAAGGCAACCGCGATCTGCGCGAACTGGGCGAGCGCATCGCCGTGCAGGAGCAGCAGTTGAAGGCGATCGACGACCGGCTCATCGAACTGGGTTCGCAGCAGCGGGAGAGTGAAAAGCAGCGGGATCGTCACCGCCAGGAGATCACCACGGCTGAACAGAACCTGGCCGCCCTGCCCGAGCCGGAGCAGGCGGTGCGCGAGGAACTGGCCCGCCGTTTCGAGGCGCTGGAGGAATCGGTGACGCTCTCCCGACTGGACCGGCAGCGCACGCGGATCGAACGCGCCATTCAGAAGGAACTGGAAGCGCGCCGCGAGGAACGCGCCGCCTGCCAGCGGAAGATCGAGGCGATCCTGGTCGGGTTCAGGCGCGAATGGCCCGAAGCCAGCGCCGACATGGACGCCACCCTGGAAGCCATGTCCGATTTCCTGGCCCTGTTGCAGCGCCTGGAACACGACGGCCTGCCGCGACACGAAAAGCGTTTCTTCGACATGCTGCGCGAGCAGAGCAGCGAAAACCTGGCGGCGCTCAACAAGTGGCTGTCGCAGGCACGCAAGGACATCCACGTGCGCATGGAAACCGTCAATGCCGGCCTGGCCGAGGCCGAGTTCAATACCGGCACGCGCTTGCGCATCGAAGTGCGGGATCGGCAGTTGCCCGACGTGCGCGAGTTCAATCAGCAGGTGTCAGCCGTGCTCAGCCATGCCTGGCAGGACGATCGCCAGGCTGCCGAACGGCGCTTTCTGCAACTCAAGGAACTGGTCGGCCGGCTTGCCGGCAACACCCCCGAAGACCGGCGTTGGCGCGATCTGGTGCTGGACGTGCGTCAGCACGTGGAGTTCATTGGCGTCGAGCAGGATTTGGAGGGCAGGGAAGTGGAACTCTACCGTTCCGGTGCCGGCAAGTCGGGTGGTCAGCGGGAGAAGCTGGCCACCACCTGCCTGGCTGTCGCGCTGCGCTATCAGCTCGGTGGCAGCGAGGGCGAGTTGCCGCGTTATGCCGCCGTGGTGCTCGACGAAGCCTTCGGCAAGGCCGACAACGAATTCACCGAGCAGGCCATGGGCGTATTCGAGAAATTCGGTTTCCAGATGATCGTGGCCACGCCGCTCAAGGCGGTGATGACCCTGGAGCCCTTCATCGGCGGCGCCTGTTTCGTGGACATCACCGATCGCAGGCATTCGGCCACCCTGGCCATCGAGTACGACGCAACCTACCAGCGGCTCGATCTCCCCCGGCATGGCCAAGAGCTTTCTGCTTGATCCGGACGAACTGCGCACGCGTCTGCAGCGGCGTTTCGAGCGTCAGCGTGGTGACTGGCTGCGCGGCGGCGGTGCGTGGCCGCTCTCCCTGCCCCTGGGGATGCCCTCGGAAGACGAGGCCCTGATCCAGAGCGATGCCGTGCGCCGCTGGATACAAGCCTGGCAGGACTGGCGCGGACCCGGCGAGATCGAATGGGTGGAACGCCGCTGGCGCCGCCTCGGCACCCAGCGCCTGCCGGCACGGATCCGTTTCGGCGATGCGGAGGCCGCCTGCGCGATGCTCGGGGAAAGCCGGACCCTGGCCCGCGCCCGGCTGGCCACGATCGGCGAGCCCTGGCCTGCGCTGTGCGAGTTGGCCACGCGCAACTGGCCGCTGCTGGCCGAATGGGAAGAAGCGGACTTCGCTGGCCTCATCGGGCTGCTCGAGTGGCTGCAGGCATCCCGCTTCCGGCCTCTATCTCCGCCAGTTGCCCGTGCCGGGGGTGGATGGCAAGTGGCTGGAGCGTCACCGCCGCCTCCTTGCGGAGTGGCTCGGCCTGTTGCGTGGCGCCGGGCCGGGGCAACGAGATTTGTATCAGCTCGCCGGCTTGCGCCCTTTGCCCGGTCGTCTGCGGCTGCGCGTGCTCGATCCTGCGTTGCGCCGCCATCTCGGGGGAATCGGCAATCTCGAAGCGCCCATCGAAGAGGTGGCCGCCCTGGCGCTTCCGGTGCAGCAGGCCTTCATCGTCGAAAACCTGCAGACCGGCCTGGCCTTCACGGATTTGCCCGCCACGGTGGTGTTCATGGGCCAGGGCTATGCGGTGGACGTGTTCGCGGCCATTCCCTGGCTGGCGGCGATTCCCGTTCACTACTGGGGCGACATCGACACCCACGGCCTGGCCATCCTCGATCGCCTGCGTCATGACTTGCCCCATACCCGTTCCCTGCTGATGGACGAAACGACGTTGCGCGAGCACGAGTCCCTGTGGCGCCACGAGGCCCGCCCGGCCCAGGCAGCGGATCTGCCGCGCCTGGATCCGGCCGAGGCCGCCCTGTACCGGGATTTGCGCCAGGGCCAATTCGGCCCCGGCGTGCGGCTGGAGCAGGAGCGGATCCCTTGGCTTTTTGCCTGGCAACGGATCCTGCAGGCAGCAGAAGGGGACGAAGCCGACCCGGCCACACCGTCTCGCGTGCGCGGGGATGGCTGATTCCGTCGTCGCGGCACGCGCCGCGACAATCGGGCGCCGCTCCTGCCCACCGACGCTCGGCCATGTGCCTACGCACCGACCTTCACCTGCAAATCCTGCGCGTTTTCCACCGCATACCCCGCCTCGTCGTTGTCGAAGTAGCAGTACACGTCCTTTCCCTCGTCCAGCCACGTTCGGATCCGGCGCGCCCAGGCGGCGAGGGTGCGGCCGTCGTATTTGCCCTGGTAGGCCCCATCCGGGCCGTGCAGGCGGATGTAGACGAAATCGGCGGTCACGTGCAGGGGAGAGCGGTAGCCGGCCAGTTCGTAGATGCAGAAGGCGGCCTGGTGCTTGCGCAGCAGGTCTAGGATGTCGTCGTTGATCCAGCTCTCGTCGCGGAATTCGAAGGCGTGGCGGTGGCCGGCGGGCAGGACATTGAGGAAGCCGGCAAGCCGTTCGGGGTTGCAGCGCCAGCGGGGCGGGAGCTGGTAGAGGATGGGGCCGAGTTTCTTGCCGAGGCGGGTCATGCGGTCGAAGAAGGTGGCCAGGCCTGCTTCCGGATCCTTCAGTTTCTTCATGTGGGTGAGGTAGCGGCTGGCCTTGGCGGCGAAGAGGAAATCCCTCGGGGTGGTCTCGCGCCACTGGTCCACGGCTGTCTCACTGGGCAGGTGGTAGAAGGCGTTGTTGATCTCGACCGTGCGAAAGTGCCGGCAGTAGTAGTCCAGCAGGCGAGCGTTCGGCAGATCCGCGGGATAGAAGGGGCCCTTCCAGTGGGGATAGGACCAGCCGGAGGTGCCGATAAATGCGCTGCCTTTGCGGGACATGGAGCCTTGTGCCTGGAGGTTCGCGGGCCTACATTCCCAGTATAGGCAGAGAGGAAAGGGGAACACCATGCGCAGCGTTCTGGTGACCGGCAGCAACCGCGGTCTGGGTTTCGAGTGGGTCCGGCAGTATGCCGAGGCGGACTGGCGCGTCTACGCCACGTGTCGCCACCCGGAGGCCGCCGAGGCCCTGCAGGCGCTGGCCGACGTGCATCCCGGCATCTCGCTGCACCGGCTGGACGTGACCGAACCGGATGCGATCCGTGATCTGGCGCGGGAACTGTCGGAACACCCTCTCGAACTTCTCATCAACAATGCCGGGGTCTATTTCGAACGCTGGGGCCGGGATCGGCTCGGCCAGATCGACTATGACGACTGGCTGACGACCTTCGAGGTCAACACCCTCGGCGCCTTCCGGGTCACTGAAGCGTTGCTCGGCAGCCTCGAGCGGGGCGACAAGCCCCTGGTGGTGAACATCTCCAGTCACATGGGCAGCCTTGCCGACATCAACGCACCCAATGATTATGCCTACCGCTCCAGCAAGGCCGCACTCAATGCCGCCAGCCGGGGACTGGCGCTGGAGCTGCAACGGAATGGCGTCGGGCTGCTGCTCCTGCACCCGGGCTGGGTGCGTACCCGCATGGGTGGCGAAGAGGCGCCGCTCACGCCGGCCGAGAGCGTGGCCGGCATGCGTGCCGTGGTGAACCGCTTCACGCCGCAGGATCAGGGGCGTTTCTATCGCTACGACGGCGTCGAGATGCCCTGGTAGGGGCATGAAACGTTTTCGGCCAGTCGTGGTGGCGAGCCTTCTGTTGCTGGGCCTGCCGCTCGCCGGCCTGGCCCTGGCCGGGCAGACCATTACGCCGTATCTTGCCTTTCCGCCACGCACCGACTTCGTCGCCCATGCGCCCTTTTCCTGGAGCGTGTTCATTGGATTGGCGCTGGTGATTCTGAGCCTGCTGGCGGTGCTCGTCCGGATGCTGTGGCCGGTACAACGCGGGTCAGCGCCGGTGGCGCGGCCCTTGCCATGGTGGGGCTGGCTTGCCCTCGTGAGCCTTGGCCTGTTCTGGCTGCTGGCCTGGACACGCCCGGCATTTCTCGGGCCCCTGCGTTCGTGGACCTTCACGCCCCTGTGGCTGAGCTGGATCGTGCTGGTCAACGCGCTGGCCTTCCGGCGCACGGGCCGCTGCCTGCTCATCCGGCATCCGCGCGCCTATCTTGCGCTGTTTCCTCTCAGCGCCGCGTTCTGGTGGTATTTCGAATACCTCAATCGCTTCGTGCAGAACTGGCACTACGTCGGTGAGGTGACCCGTGAACCCCTGTCCTATTTCCTGCACGCGAGCCTGGCCTTCTCCACGGTGCTGCCGGCCGTGATCGGCACCCTGGCCTGGCTGTGGACCTGGCCCGGCCTGGGCAGTCGCTGTCTCTCCTGGCGCGGAATGCCCGGCCATCGCCGGGTTCGCGGCGCGCTGCTGCTGACGATCGCCGCCGTCAGCCTGGCCGGACTCGGCCTTTGGCCCGACGTGCTGTTTCCCCTGGTCTGGGTCGCCCCACTGCTGCTGATCCTGGGGTTGCAAATGCTCGAGGGAGTGCCGACGGTATTCACCGAACTGGCGCACGGAAGCGGCCGCTGCCTTGCGTTGCCGGCCCTGGCCGCGTTGCTGTGCGGCTTTCTGTGGGAGCTGTGGAACGTGAACAGCGATCCCAAATGGATCTACAGCATTCCCTTCGTGGATCGCTTCCACCTGTTCGAGATGCCCATCCTCGGTTACGCCGGCTATCTGCCTTTCGGTCTCGAATGCCTGGTGATCGCCGCCCTGTGCGATCCCCGGCTTTGCCAACGCCTCGACGATCTGATTGGGAAGGATTCCGGACCGGCAAATGCGCAGGAGCGGCGCGGGCCGCGATGAGTCGGGTTTTCGCGGCTTGCGCCGCTCCTGACAGGCTGTTGAAAAAGCCCATCCATGGGCTTTTTCAACCCGGGAACGGAAAACGCGGTTTCCCGTTCCCTCACATTTTCAATGGCTTGACGCCATTGAAAATGGCGATGCCTCCATGCATCGCACACAGACTGTCGAAAAACGGCGTTTTTCAACAGCCTGCTAAAAAATCGTGTCAAAACAATTCTGAGACATTTGCTACCTTTGTTGCAGCGCCCCCAGTCCCGATGCCCACTGCCCCAGCCGCCGCAGGGCATCGCGCTTTTCGCTGTGGCCGAGGCGGGCCTGTTCGAGTGCGGTGCGGAAGGTCTCGATGGTCCGGTCGTAGCGTTCGCGGTGGACGGGGTAGGGGGTGCCGTCCTTGCCGCCATGGGCGAAGGCGTAGGCGGCCGGGTCGCGGGTGGCGGCGCGGCGGCCGTAGACGAGTTCGGCCACCAGGGCCAGGGCGCGTAGCGACTTGGGGCCGAGGCCCGGCGTGGCGAGCAGGGCCTGAAAGTCTTCCGGCGGATGCGCGTAGGTGTGGCTGAGCACCTTCTGCAGTTGCCCGGGGCGGATGTCCGCCGCATCAAGGAGGTGATGGAGGGGCATGTTCAGGGTAGGCAGGTGCTGGATGGCCCTGGCCACGTCCCGATCCGGTTCGCGGGTGATTTCGGTGATCGCCGTTCGGGCCGCGTCGCTTTCGCGGTCGATCAGGTTGAGGGTGGCTTGTCGCCTGTCGCAGCAGATGGCGGCATGGGGTTCCACCACGAAGCTCTCCAGCCCCGCGCTGATCCAGTGATAGCGGCGGGCCATGCCGCTGGCGTCGTTCATGCCCTGCTGCACCACGGACCACTGGCCGTCGCGGGTGAAGAAGAAGCTGTGGTGATAGAGCTGGTAGCCGTCCTGCAGGGCGGTGTTGTCGACCTTGGCCGACAGGCGGCTGGCCTCCACCAGGGGGGTCGGATCGTGGCCCAGGCGTTCGCAGGCGGCGGTGATCTGGGCCGGCGTCTTGCGTGAGGCGGCGCCCTTGCCGCCGGCGGCGAACAGGCCGAGGTCGTGCTCCAGCCCCTTGAGGCCTTCCTTGAGCGCCCCGCAGGCGGTGGTGGTGACGCCGCTGGAGTGCCAGTCGAACCCCAGTACGCAACCGAAGGCCTGGAACCAGTAGGGATCGGCCAGGCGCAGGAGCATCTCCTGCGGGCCATGTTCGGCCACCACGTGACAGGCGATCTCCCGGGCCAGCTTCGTCATGCGCTCGAACAGCCAGCGGGGCGCCTTGCCGCCATGCAGGGGGAGATGGGCGATACCGCTGCGCATGGCCCGATTGTGGAGCGGCGGCCGCCGCGTGTCCAGCCGCGGGTTTGCCCTATAATGAAGCCCCTTGCCAGGAAGCCGAGCGTCGTGCCCGAACCTTCTCCCGCCGTTCCCGAAACCGTTCCTCTGGAGGCGCTGCTGACCGCCGCCCGGGCGGGTCACCGCATTCTCACCGGCAACCGGCGCCTCGCCCAGCAACTGCGCCAGGCCTATGCGCGGCAGAGGCAGGCAGAGGGGCAGACGGTGTGGGACACGCCGGCCATCGAACCCTGGAACGACTGGCTCGTGTCGGCCTGGGAGACGGTCCAGCTTGCCGACGGCTCCCCACCGCGCCTGCTGCTTTCGGCGGAACAGGAGCGCCATCTCTGGGAACAGGTGGTGGCCGACAGCCCGGTGGGCGCCCGCCTGTTGCGCCCGGCGCCCACGGCCCGGCTGGCGGCCGAGGCCTATGCCCTGTTGCACGCCTGGGATCTGCGCCTGCCGGGTGACGAGACGCAATGGAACGAGGATGTCCGCGCCTTTCGCGACTGGCAGATCGAGTTCGATTTCCGGTGTGAGGAGAACGGCTGGCTGCCGGCCTGCCGCCTGCCCGAAACATTGAGCGAGCAGCCCGCGCTTCTCGACCCCTGGACCGCACAGCCCTTGCATCTGGTCGGCTTCGAGGAGCTGGTGCCGGCCCAGCGCCGGCTGCTCGCGGCCCTGGAGACGGCCGGCGGCCATTGGCGCTGGGTGCGGCCGGCCGGGGTGCAGGGCACTCGCCGGCGCGTGGCCCTGGAGAGCGCCGCGCAGGAGACGGCGATCCTGGCCCGCTGGGTGCGCCAGCGCCTCGAAACCGATCCCCAGGCCCGGATCGGCGTGGTGGTGCCGGATCTGGCCGCCCGCCGCAGGGCATTGTGCCGGGCCCTGGATGCAGTGCTCGCGCCCGGCATTCGCTCGCCGGGTGGGGATGCCCGCACCCGGCCCTACAACGTCACCCTCGGTCAACCGCTGGCCGACGAGCCGCTGGTGCAGTCGGCGCTGCAACTGCTGGCGCTGGCCATCGGCCGACAGCCCTTCGAGGAGGCCATGCGCCTGCTGCGTTCGCCGTATCTGGCCGGCTGGGACACGGAGACAGGGCGCCGGATGCGGCTGGATCGGCAGTTGCGGGAGATCGGCGAGCCGCACATCGGCCTTTCCCGCCTGCGGCATTATGCCGCGCTCGAGGACAGGCCCTGGCATTGTCCCCAACTGGCCGAGCGGCTGACGGCCGTGGAACGGCTGGCCCGGGAATGGCCGTCACGGGCGCAGGCCGGCACCTGGGCGCAACACTTCTCGGCCCTCTTGCAGGCGGCCGGCTGGTGCCAGGGCCGCAGCCTCTCCAGCCATGAATACCAGGCCAGCGAGGCCTGGCGGCGCACCCTCTCCACCCTCATTGCGCTGGAGACGGTGGGCGGGCCGATGAGCGCGCGCGAGGCCCTGGCCCGGTTGCGCTCCCTGGCGGCCGCCCGGCTCTTCCAGCCCCAGTCGCCCCCGACACCGGTGCAGGTGATGGGCCTGTACGAGGCCATCGGCGCCCACTTCGATCACCTCTGGGTGATGGGCATGAGCGATGACGTCTGGCCGCCTTCGCCCCGGCCCAACCCCTTCCTGCCGCTTTCGCTGCAGCGCCGGCACGGTCTGCCCCATGCCTCCGAATCCCGCGAGCTGGAAGTGGCGCGCCGGATCACCGAACGGCTGGGCGAAAGCGCCGGCGAGGTGATTTTCAGCCATGCCGTGCACGAAGGCGAAACCGTCCGCCAGCCCAGTCCGCTCATCGCCGCGCTGCCGGAAGTCGCCTCGAGCGATCTGGCGATCTGGAGCGGTCCCGACTGGGCGGCGCGGATCGCGGCCGCCGGCGAACTTCAGCGGATCGAGGATGTGCCGCCTCCGCCCGTCCCGCCCGGCAGCATTCGCGGCGGCAGCAGCCTGTTCCGCTTGCAGGCCGCCTGTCCCTTCCGTGCCTTCGCCGAGCTGCGTCTCGCCGCGCGGCCGCTCGGCGAAGTCGGGATCGGCATCGATGCCATGACCCGCGGCAGCCTGGTGCATCGGGTATTGCAGCTCGTCTGGAAGAAAATCGGCGATCATGAAACCCTCTGCCAGCTCGGGGAAAACGCCTTGCAGGCGCAGGTCCGGCTGGCGGTGGAACAGGCCGTGGAGGAGATGGCCGGACGCCTGCCGCAGATCTTTACTGCGGCCTTTCGGCGCATCGAAAGCGAGCGCCTCGAAGCGCGGGTGCTCGCCTGGCTCGACATCGAGAAGCGGCGCAGCGAGTTTCGCGTGGAGGCCACCGAAGAAAAGCGGGAAGTCGATATCGAGGGCCTGCGGATCAAGGTGATTCTCGATCGGGTGGACCGCTTGCCGGACGGCCGGCACATCGTGGTCGACTACAAGACCGGCAAGGTCTCGCCATCGGCCTGGTTCGGCGAGCGGCCGGACGATCCCCAGTTGCCGCTGTATGCCACGCTGCTGCGGGCGGATCTGGCCGGGGTGGTGTTCGCCCAGGTGCGGCCGGGCGAGATGGGCTATCGGGGCGTCGTGGCCGAAGCGGAACTGGTGCCCGAGGCTCGCTTGCCGTCGGCGCTGGAAGGTTACGCGGACACCGGTGACTGGCAGACGCTGCTGAACCAGTGGTCGCAGACCATCCACCGTCTGGCTCGCGAGTTCCGCGACAGCCACACGGCCGTGGATCCCAGGGACGCTCCGCAGACCTGCCGCCATTGCGCCCTGGCCGGGCTGTGCCGCATCACCGAGGCCGATGGCGCCCTGTTCCTTGATGAGGCGGAAGCGGGCGATGGCTAAGGCGCCGATCGATCAGCCGATTCGGGAACGAGCCCTCGACGTGCGCGGCTCGTTCATCGTCCAGGCCCCGGCCGGTTCGGGCAAGACCGGGCTGCTGACCCAGCGCTTCCTCGCCCTGCTGTCGCAGGTCGCGGCGCCGGAAGAGATCGTCGCCATCACCTTCACCCGCAAGGCCGCGGCGGAGATGCGCGAACGGATCCTCGGTGCGCTGAAGGCGGCCCGGGCGGGAACGGCGGCGAAGAACGATCACGAACGCCTCACCCTGGAGCTGGCCGGCGCCGCGCTCGAACAGGATGCCCGGCAGGCATGGCGGCTGCTGCACAATCCGGCGCGGCTGCGAATTCTGACTTTCGATTCCCTCTGCGCGGCGCTCGTGCGGCAGATGCCGATCCTCTCGGGTTTCGGGGCGGCGCCGGCGGTGGTGGAAGAGGCCGGCCCCCTCTATCGCGAGGCAGCCAGCCAGATCCTCGAGCAACTGGAAAGCCGGGAGGCCATCGGCCACGCCGTCGCCCGCCTGTTGCGCCATCTCGACAACCAGCACGAGCGGGTTCAGGAACTCGTCGCCGCCATGCTGGCGCGGCGCGATCAATGGCTGCGCCATCTCGCCGGCAGCGATGATCACCGCAACCGGGAGCGGCTCGAAGCGGCCCTGGCGCGTATCGTGACAGAAGGCCTCGAAGCGGCCCGCGCGGCGTTTCCCGAACCCTTGCGTGACGAATTCCTGCGCCTGCTGCGTTTTGCCGCCAGCCAGCTCGGGGACGATGCGGAACTGGCCGTGTGCCGGGATCTCACCGATCTGCCCCCGGGCCGGATCGAGGCGCTGCCCCAGTGGCAGGCCATCGTTCGCTGGCTGCTGACGAACGAAGGCCGCCTGCGCAAGTCGCCCACCAAGAACCAGGGCTTCCCGCCCAAGAGCGCCGGTGCCGATGCGGCCGAGAAACGGCTTTTCGAGACGATGAAAAAGGGCATGAACGCCCTGCTCGACAGCCTGCGGGAGGAAGCCGGTTTTGCCCAGGCCCTGGCCCGGATCCCGGCGCTGCCGCTGCCCCGTTACACCGACGCCCAGTGGCAGGTGCTCGAAGCGCTGTTTGCCTTGCTGGTGCATGCCGCCGCCCACCTGAGCGTGACCTTCCAGCAGGCCGGCGAGGTCGATTTTGCCGAGATCGCCATGCAGGCCGTGGCCGCGCTGGGCGAGCCTGAAGCGCCCACCGATCTGGCCCTGCAACTCGACTATCGCATCCGGCATCTGCTGGTGGACGAGTTTCAGGACACCTCCATCAACCAGTTCGAGCTGCTCCGGCGGCTCACCGCCGGCTGGATGCCGGACGACGGGCGCACCCTGTTCCTGGTCGGCGATCCCATGCAGTCCATCTACCGCTTCCGGGAAGCGGAAGTGGGGCTGTTCCTCGAGGTCAAGCATCACGGCCTCGGCGGCATCCGCCCGACGTTTCTGCAGCTCGAGGTCAACTTCCGCTCCCAGGCCGGCCTCATCGACTGGGTCAACGCCGCCTTTCCGCGGATTTTCCCGCCCGAGGACGACGAGCAGGCCGGCGCCGTCGCCTACAGCCCGTCCCGGGCCCATCACGATGCGCTGCCTGGCGATGCGGTACAGATCCATCCCTTCGCGCGGGGCGAGGAAGCGGCCGAAGCCCGCACGGTCGTGGAACTGGTGAGTCAGACCCTGGCCGAGGATGCCAGGGCCGATGTGGCCATCCTGGTACGCAGCCGCAGCCATTTGCTGCACATCGTGCCGGCGCTGCGTGCGGCCGGCATCCGCTATCAGGCCGTGGAAATCGACTCCCTGGCCAGCCGCCCCGTGGTGCAGGATCTGCTCTCGCTCACTCGGGCCCTGCTGCACCCGGCCGATCGCATCGCCTGGCTGGCGGTACTGCGCTCGCCCTTGTGCGGACTGGTGCAGCGTGATCTGCTCGAGCTGGCCGGTGGCCCCGACGACATCCTGCCCGAACGCCTGCAGGACCCGTCGTTGCACGCGGCCCTGTCCGCCGACGGGCAGCGGATCCTGCAGCGGGTCGCGCCGGTACTGATCCAGGCCCTGGCCCAGCGTGCCCGCCTGCCGTTGCGGGACTGGGTCGAACAGACCTGGCTCGCCCTGGGCGGACCGGCCTGTCTCGAACCGGCGACGGCGCACGAGGATGCCGGCACTTTCCTCGATCTGCTCGACGCCCTCGATACCGGGGGCGAGGTGGCGGATCCGGCCCGTCTCGAAGAGGCCGTGGCGGAACTCCATGCCCGGCCCGACACGGGCGAGGCGATCCGGGTGCAGCTCATGACCATTCACAAGGCCAAGGGCCTCGAGTTCGACACGGTCATCGTGCCCGGCCTCGGCAAGCCGCCCCGCCGCGATGAACGCCGCCTGCTCTACTGGCAGGAACAGACCTTCCCCGGGGGCGAGACGGCGCTGCTCTTCGGCCCCATTCCGGCTGCTGGCGAGGAACACGATGCCACGGTGGCCTACCTGCGCAACCTGGAGAAGGCCAAGGGCCGGTTCGAGGCCCAGCGCCTGCTCTACGTGGCCGTCACCCGCGCCCGGCGCCGCCTGCATCTGACCGGCCATGCCGATCGCAATGCCAAGGGGGAACTGCGTCCCGCGGCCGACAGCCTGCTCGAACTGCTCTGGCCGGTGGCCGGGCCGATATTCGCGGCCGGTCTCGAAGGCCGAACGGCCGATGACGGGGCAGGGGAGATCGCCGAGGCTGCCGTGCCCGTGGCGTTTCCTGCCTCCCTGAAGCGCCTGCCGCCCGACTGGCAATGCCCCTCGCCACCGCCGGGACTCGCCGCGCGCCCGGTCGCGCCGGTGCCGGACGAGACGCCCGCCATCGAGTTCGACTGGGCCGGCGAGACTGCCCGTCATGTGGGCACGGTCGTGCACCGCTATCTGGAGTTCCTGGGGCGTCTCGCCGACGCGCAACAGCAACGCTTTGCGCCCGAGCAGCACGCGCAGCGCATCCGGATCCGGCTGCGCCAGTGCGGCGTGCCCGCGGCACACCTGGCCGACGCCACGGCCCGCGTGATCGCGGCCCTCGAACAGGTGCTGGCCGATCCGCGCGGCCAGTGGATCCTGTCATCCGCTCACCCGGACGCGCGCAGCGAATACCCGCTCACTGGCCTCCTCGACGGCCTTCCCCGCCAGTTCATCGTCGATCGCACTTTCCGCGACGAACACGGCACCCGCTGGATCATCGACTACAAGACCAGCCGCCACGAAGGCGGCGGGCTCGACGAATTTCTCGATCGGGAAGTCGAACGCTATCGCGCCCAGCTCGAAGGCTACGCCCGCCTGTTCGCCCAACGGGAAGCGAACCCCATCCGTCTCGGTCTCTATTTCCCCCTCCTGGGGGGCTGGCGGGAATGGGGATTTGCCGATGGATCATCATGAAAACCCATGCGGTCACCGCCCGTCGTCGTTGTCGGGCTGCACGTCAAAAAGTGTGAACTGTTTGGCAAAACGAAAAATTCGTTGAAACCCGTTGCTGCCTTGGTGGGGTGGGATTTTTCGATCCATGTGTGATTGTCCCGCGTCTGTGCTGATCCGCGTTTTGTTTTTTAAGCGGTTGAAAAACGTAACGAAGTTCTGCGTTCATCGACGAGGCCCAGGCGGGTCTGGCGTCAGAAAAAAGTATTAAAGTCATCCTCTCTTGTCGGATTTCGCCGACACGAAAAAGCGTTTTTTCCGTAATTGAAAATCTCGTCAGCTTTGTCAACAATGTGCCCGCCCTGAAACGAACCGTCAGCAAGGACAGGTTCCGGGCAACCCAAAACAAGCAGAACAAACAAGTCGTGCGCGAGCACGCATGCCGGACTGACACGGACAGGATAGTGGACCTGAGTCGGCCCGGCAGCAGAGGATGCAAGCGATGGTTGAGCAAGGAAAATTCAGCGTGGTTACGCGCCTGCCTGGCACGGACGCCAGCGATCTTTCTGCCGAAGGCCCTTCCCCTTCTTCTGCCGGTTCCGGCTCCGGGTCCGGTTCCCGTCCCACCCGGCTGCTCGTCCAGACCCTGCTCGATGGCCTCTGCCGTCTGATCGAAGGGCAGCAGCAGTTTGCCGACGAGTTCGGACTGGCTCCCGTGCGGGTCTTTCCCCATTCCAGCGAACACTTCGAGGGCCGGGCGCCCCGCGAAGTGCTTCACCAGTGGTTCCGTGCCGGCGACGAATGCGTGCCGGCCCTGCAGCACCTCTTCGAAGACATGATGCAGCACCAGCTCGCGCTGATGGGCGGGCTCGACGGCGTGGCCGTGGCCACGCTCCAGTACACCAGTGCCGAAGCCGTGCGCGAGGCCCACGGGGGGCGCCTGCTCACCAGCGGCCGGGCCTGGAAACGCCACAACCAGCGCGTGCAGGAGCTGCTCGACAACGACAACCTGCGGTTCCAGCGCGTTCTCGCGCCGGGGTTCCTGCAGCAATACGTTCGCCGCCGTGAAGGCGAGGCAAGCAAGTCTGAAACACCGGCTTAGGAGGTACAGCCAATGAAAACGTTTTCCCGTGCAAGAATGTTGTTGCTTGGGGTTTTGAGTGTCTTGGCCGTGGCATGTGGGGGACCGGTGGTCAAGGTGTCCCTGTCGTCCAATGCCAACCTCAACCTCGGGCAGGATCAGAAACCCCTGCCCGTGGTGGTGCGGGTCTATCAGCTCTCGGGCAAGGACAGCTTCGAGAACAGCAAGTTCGAGGACATCTGGAAGGACGATCTCAAGGTCCTCGGCGACAGCCTGCTCACCAGCAAGGAGGTGGTGATCAACCCCTCCGATCAGATGAGCGTGGAGATCGACAAGCACGATCAGGCCAAATACGTCGGTGTCGTGGCCATCTTCCGCAACCCGGTGGACAAGAAATGGCGTGACGTGCACGAGCTGTCCAACGGCTTCGTCACCGGCCATTTCTCGAGCAGCTTCCGCGTGAGCCTGGTCGGCAACACCATCACCATCCGGGACTGAGCGCACGGGGGCGAACATGGACGCATTGCGCAAGGTCATCTGGGCAGAGGGCATGTTCCTCGGCCAGCAGCACTTCCAGCTCTGGGACCGCTATTACGAAACCTACCAGAGCCTGCAGGTGCGCAGCCTCTCGCCGATGGGCTGGGGCATCATCGATCTCGACATCGACGCCGAGGCACTGGAAAACAGCCGCTTCCGGATCAAGCGCTGCCAGGTCATCTTTCCCGACGGCCGCCTGGTCAGCTACGATGCCGCCGACGGCCCGCCCCTGGCCATGGAGCTGGAAGGCGGTCTGGAACGCAACATCGAGATCCATCTGTGCCTGCCGGCCAACCGTTCCGCCAGCGGCATCAACGGCTATCAGGATCATGGTCAGCTCTGCTCCTGGGCGGTGGACTACCAGCGGGTCGCCGACGAGAACGATCCGTCCCGCGAACGGGAAGTGATGCTCGGCCGGCCCAATCTCATGCTCCTCTCCGGCGAGGAATCCCGGGAACACTTTACCTGGATCAAACTGGCCGAGGTGCGCAACGAGGGCGACGGGGTCTATGCCCTGGTGCCGGATTTCATCCCGCCCGTGGCCCGGATCGGCGCCTCCCCACGATTGCGAGACTCCCTGCAGCGCCTGATCGAGCTGTTCAGCGCCAAGATCCGCACCCTCAACGAGCGGCGCAAGCAGCAAAGCGCCTCCACCGCCGGTTTCGGTCACAGCGATCTGTCCAATTTCCTGATCCTGCAGGCGCTCAGTGGCGGCCTCCCGCTGCTGAAGCACTTCCAGGAGAACGACGATCTCCATCCCGAGCGGCTCTACACGCTCCTGGCGAGGGTGATCGGCGAACTGACCCCGTTCAGCTTCGAGATCGACGTGCACCGGATTCCCCGTTATCGCCATCACGATCTCGCCGGCGTCTTCGCGGAACTCGAAAATCTCCTGCGCGGGCTGGTCGATGTGGCCATGCCCACCAATCTCGACGTGCTGGCGTTCAAGCGCGAGAGCGACGCCCTGTTGTCGGTGGACGACATCGACAGCCGCCTGCTGTCCGGCGCCAGCTTCTATCTGGCCGTGCTCTCCGACAGCGACGATCCCCTGTGGGTGACCCACTTCGAGCGCATGGTCAAGGCCGCCGCCCGCGCCGACATCGAGATGGTCGTCGCCTCGGCCCTGCCGGGGCTGCGCATCGTCCACACCCAGCGTCCGCCCAGCAACCTGCCCATCAAGAGCGGCTACGAATACTTCCACATCGAGCCGCGAGGCGAATTCTGGGAGCGGGTGCTCGAGGAGCGCACCCTGGCCCTGTTCCTCTCCCGCGATTTCACCAGCGCCAAGCTCGAACTTTTGACCGTCCAGGACTGACCCATGAGCGAAGCCCAGCCCCGCACCAATCCGCTGCTCGAATGCTGCACGCCGCTGTTCGCCCTGGTGGCGCCCTTCCGCAAGGGGGATCACGGCGAGTCCCTGCCCGAAGACTACCGCCAAACCCTGCTCAACGGTTTCGACGAGCTGGAGCGGATGGCCTTCGAGCGCCAGATCACCATGCAGACGGTGAAGGAGGCCAAGTACGCCATGGCCGCCTACATCGACGAAGTGGTCCTCAGCTCCCGCTGGCCAGGCCGCCTGGACTGGATGAGCAAGCCCTTGCAACTGGAGTTCTTCGGCGAACACCTGGCCGGGGAGGGGTTCTTCGAGCATCTGGCCCAGTTGCGCCAGGGGGGCGAGGCCAATCTCGACGTGCTTGAACTCTATTACGTCTGTCTGCAACTGGGCTTCGAGGGCGTCTATCGCCTGCGCGGGCTGGAACAGCTCATGGCCCTGCAGGTGGATCTGCGCAGCCAGATCGACGGCTACCGCGGCGTGGTCAGCCCCAGGCTCGCCCCCGACGGGGTGCCCAAGGAGAGCCTGCTCGCCCAGGCCCGCCGCGAAATCCCCTACTGGGTGATCGGTACCGTCACCGCCGGGGTCATCTTCTTCACCTATCTCACCTACACGGTCCTCATCGACGGTTTCGTGCACGACAGCGTGGAGCAGATCATCGCCTACAACCAGCAGCTCAACCCGCAGGCCACGCCGCAGGCGCGTGAGGGGGCACAACCATGAACATGCTAATCGGGATCCTCAAGCGGCATCTTCTGAGCCGAGCCGGCAGCACCGCCATCGGGCTGATCGTCCTGCTGGCCCTCATCTGGTACGGCGGCCCCTACGTGGGCCTGAGCAGCGTGGCCTGGCGCCTGGCGATCATCGGCGGCATCCTCGGCCTGGTCTCGCTCTATCTGCTCGTGACCTGGTGGCTGGCGCGCAGCCGGGGCGAGAAGCTGCGCAAGGAGCTGGAAGCCCAGGGCGGCGACGACGAAAGCCGCCAGGCGGAAATCCAGGCCCTCAAGGAGAAGATGGAAGAGGCCGTCGCCTCCCTCAAGACCTCCGGCCTCGGGGTCAAGCACCGTGGCAGCGCCGCCCTCTACGCCCTGCCGTGGTACATGATCATCGGCCCCTCGGCGGCCGGCAAGAGCACCCTGCTGCGCAACTCGGGCCTGCACTTTCCCTATTCCCATGCCGACGACATCGACATTCGCGGCTTCGGCGGCACCCGCAACTGCGACTGGTGGTTCTCCGACGAGGCCGTGATTCTCGACACCGCCGGCCGCTACACCACCGAGGAGAACGACCGCGAGGAATGGCAGGCCTTCCTCGGCCTGCTCAAGAAATACCGTCGCCGCATGCCGCTCAATGGCGTGATGGTGGCCATCAGCCTGGCCGACATTCTCACCGCCGACGAGGAGTCCCTCGAATGGCACGTGAAGGTGATCCGGGAGCGGATCGAGGAGCTGATCAGCAACCTCGGCTTCATGTTCCCCATCTACATCCTGTTCACCAAGACCGATCTGCTCAACGGTTTCGAGGCCTTCTTCGGCGATCTCACCGAGAACGAGCGCAACCAGGTCTGGGGCATGTTCCTGGCCGAAACGGCGGAGGGCGAGGATCCCGCGGCCGCGGTGGCGCGTCAGCTCGAGGCGCTCTACGAGCGCCTGTGCGAGCTGCGCCTGCACAAGCTGTCCATGCAGCGCAAGCAGGAGATCAAGAGCGAGATCTTCGACTTCCCGGCCCAGTTCCAGGCCGCCAGCGAGAAGCTGATTGAATTCATCAGCCTGCTGTTCAAGGAGAATCCCTACCAGGAGACGCCCAACTTCAAGGGCGTGTACTTCACCAGCGGCACCCAGGAAGGGATGCCCCTGCAGCGGGTGGTGGGCAACCTGCGCCAGGCCTTCGGCTACGTCTCGCCGGAAGAGATGGCCACCGCCGAGAAGGCCGACAAGAGCTACTTCATCCACCGCCTGCTCAAGGAGGTCATCTTCCGCGAGCCGGTGGCCTTCGGCAAGAACCGCCGCAAGCACCTGATGACCCGCTGGCTCAAGACCGGCGCCATCGTCGGCGGGCTGGCCACCATCATCGCCAGCATCACGCTGCTCAGCGCCTCCTTCACCAGCAACAGCCTGCTGATCGACGAAGGCGTGGAACGGGTGGAAAAGCTGCTGCAGGTGGCGCGCAACGATCGTGCCGAACCCGGCGATTTCTACCTGGCCCTGGCCGAGGTCTACGATCAGTACGCCACCCTCAAGGCCTACCGCCGGCAGATGCCGTGGCATCTGCGCCTGGGCATCTACCGGGCCAACGAACAGATCGAGCCCCTCGAGCAGGTGCTGGTGCGCACCCTCGAGCAGCGCTTCCTCGAGCCGGTGGCGAAACTGCTGGAGACGCGCCTGCGGGATTATGCCGAGCGCTGGCGCAAGGTTCGCAACGAAGACGAGTCGGCCAAGCTGCGCCAGGAGTATTACGACACCCTCAAGGTCTATCTCATGCTCGGCCAGCCGGCACGCCTGGACCCCGACAAGGCGCTGCCCCTGCTGTTGGCCGCGTGGGAGGCGATCATGGCGCCCAACGACGGCAGCGATACCCGCCGCCGCCTCGCCGCCATCCCCCAGGCGACCCGCGAGGGCATGATCCGGCTCTATCTCGCCGACATGAAACGCCCCAGCGATCACCTGCTGGCCGCCGCGGCCTGGAAGGCCGACGATGCCGTGGTGGAAACCGCGCGCAATCTTCTGCGCACGCCGCCCAATGCCGATCTGCTCTATGCCCAGTTGCGCAACAAGGGCAAGGTGCTGCTGGGCACCACCAGCCTCAAGAAACTGGTCAAGGGGCGCGGCAACAGCTATCTGCAGAGCCTCCACGATCTGCCGGTGGTGTTCACTCGCAAGGGCTGGGAACGCTACGTTTCCCGGGAGATCCGCACCGTGGTCAACTCGGCCAGCCGCGGCGACTGGGTGCTCGGCACCGAGAGCGTCAGTGTCGCGCTCAACGCGGAGGAGTCCGCGCAGACCGGGGACAGTGTCAACCCCGAGCTGATGCACGAACTGGAAACCCAGATCCGCCATCTGTATTTCGAGGAGTACGCCAACGCCTGGTACGAGTTCCTCGCCTCGGTCCAGGTGCGGCCCTTCACCTCGGTGGCCGATGCCGCCAACAAGCTGCTGCTGGTCTCCCGCTCGGACGGGCCCATCGCCGAGCTGATGGCCGTGGTTCGGGACAACATCACTCTCCACGAGATCGACTGGCAGGACGGCAAGCCGCAGGTGCGGCGCAGCAACCTGGTGGCCGCCGATGCCATCCCCGAGCTGGATACCGCCTTCGCCGATCTGCGCCGTTTCGTCGAGCCTGCCGAAAAGCGGCAGGTCTCGGACCTGGTCAACCAGTACCTGCTGGCCCTGTCCGGCATGCAGGGTGAGCTGGAACGCCTGCGGGCCTCCAGCGAGCTGACCCATGAAGCCGAGATGTTCGCCTCCAGCATGCTCAGCGGCGGCAGCAGCAACCTGGAGATGTACAAGACCTGGGTCACCACCACCAGCCTGCTCAACGGCACCGACGTGCGCACCCGGCGGGCCATCGAGCCGATGCTCATCTCCGCCATCCGCCATGCCTGGCAGGCGGTGCTGGCCACCGGCATGCAGGACGTGCGGCAGAAATGGAACACCCTGGTGGTGCGTGAATTCGACGAGCGGATCCGCGGCCGCTTCCCCTTCGCCAGCAGCGGACCCGACGTGGCCATCGAGGACGTGGCCGAGTTCTTCCGTCCCAACGACGGCATTCTGTGGAGCTTCGTCAACACCCATCTCTCCACCTACCTGAGCAAGTACCGGGGCAGCTGGCGGGAACGGCGCTGGCTCGACGTGGGGCCCGGCTTCAGCAAGGATTTCCTCTACACCCTGACCCGGGCCAGCCAGATCACCCGGGGAATGTTCCGCCGGGGCAGCGACGAGCCCAGCCTCACCTTCTATCTCTATCCGATCCCCACTTCCGGCCTGAGCGAGGTGCTGCTGGAAACCAACGGCCAGATCTACCGCTACCGCAACGAGCCCCAGGAGTGGCGCAAGTTTCGCTGGCCCGGCAACACCGAACGCAGCGGCGCGCGGGTGATCGCCGTCTCCAACCGGCGCAATGCCCGGGGCGAGATCGCCGCCGAGGGCGTGTGGGGCCTGTTCCACGTGTTCCGCAAGGCCCGCATGGTGCGGGAACGGGGCGCCCAGTACATGACCACCTGGGAACTGGAGTCGGTCAACGGTCAGCCGCTGGAAGTCCGTTTCCGGATCAAGGCGGATCGCCACAACAACCTGCTCAAACCAGGGCTGCTGACCGGTCTCGACATGCCGGATCTGTTCGACCGCGATCACGCCAGTCCCGTCAACATCGCGAAGTGGGAGTGACGGCATGTTCGGATTCCTGAATCGGGAGAGCAAGACGGTGGCGCCCGCCGCCGCCACCGGACCGCTGGTCGGCTGCGTCGGCAAGCTGCCCCTGCATGCCGAATTCATCAAGCACAATCTCAAGAGCCGTGAAGTGGTCTCCCTCGACAACTGGATGCAGGAGGGCGTGACCCTGATCAACCGGATGCACGGCGAGAGCTGGAAGGAGCGCTTTGCCGCCGCGCCGGCCCACCGTTTCGTCTTCACCGGCGCCGGCGACGAGAAATCCGTTTACGGCCTGCTCATGCCGAGCCGGGATCGCAGTGGCCGCAGCTATCCCTTCGCCCTGTTCGCGGCCAGCGACGAGGCCCTGTTCAAGGATCACCAGGCCCTCCTGCCCCTGGCGGCAGAGCGTTTCTTCGCCGACGCCGAGGCCCTCCTGGCCCGGGACTGGACGGGGCAGCACGTGGCGCGCCTCACCGAAGCCGTCGATGGCCTCGGCGGGGCGGCGCCACTGACGGATCGACGCAGCCTCGTCGAGGCGGAGATGCAGCGACTGCGCGCCGTCACCCTCGGCCAGTTCTGGCGCGAACTGCTTCCCGGCACCGACGGCGAGCAGCGCGCCCGTTTCGTGCGCACCGTGGTCGGCGTGCTGCAGACCGTCTCGCGCCGCTCCCCGCAACGCATTGCCTGGGGGATCCGCCTGCCCCTGCCCGGGCGGGCCGAGGCCATGCCCTATGTGCTGTTCTGGCTGCAACTGTGCGAAACCCTGCTCGGCGGGCGTTCCTGGCGCGGCCACTATTTCTGGAACGCCCCGGTCAGTGGCCACCCGGCCCGCCTCACCCTGTTCTTCCGGCCCCTGCCGGCCTCCTATTTCGCGCGCCTGGTGGATCCGCACAAGGCCGATGGCACGGTGTTCGACGTGCTCGACGAAATGCACAAGGAGTCGGGCGACACCGCGCGCCTGGCCGGCATGATCGCCCGCGAGGAGATCAGCCTGCTCGATGCGCTCACCCTCTGGCGTTCCCGGGAGGTCACGGCATGAGCGCGTCTGCCGTACAGGAACCCGCCGTGGACGCAACGCCGGAGGCGGAGGCCCCCGTGGCCGAGGCCGCCGACGTCCCGGCACCCGAGGCGCCGGCGGCGGATCCGCGCCCGGAATGGATCCGGGCGCTGGTCACCCCCTTTGGCGATGGCGCCGAGCGCGAGGATCCCCGCTATGGCGACGCCTTCGTGCTCATCAAGCAGGAAATCGACAAGCTCTCCGGCAACGACTACGACGAGGTCATCCGCCTGGCCCGTCAGGTGCTGGCGGAGGAGGGCAAGGATCTGCGCGTGGCCGGCTATCTGCTGCTGGCCCTCAGCTATGTCAGCGGCGTAGCGGGTTTCCGCGACGGCCTGTGGATCTACGAAGGGCTGTTGCAGGCGTGTGGCGAGGAACTGTTTCCGGCCAAGGCCGGCGCCCGTGCCGCGGCCCTGCGCTGGCTCAACCATGCCAAGCTTCGTGCCTACGTGACGGAGCAGGGCGACGACGCCGACCACGAGACGCTGCAACAGATCACCGCGGCCATCGAAAACATCAACGAGGCCATCGCGGCCCTGCTCGGCGAGTCCGAGGACGAACCGCCCCGCTTCACCCTGCTCGACGACTGGCTGGCGGAGCGGCTGAAGCAGACCGCGCCGAAGGCGCCGCCAGCGGTGGCCAAGAACGAGACGCCGCCGGCCTCCGCCGAAACGCCGACGCAACGGCCTGCCGTCGCCCCGCCGCCGGTGCCGGCCGACGGCGCCGAGCTGACCGAGGCCGAACGGCTGCGCCATGGCCAGAGCCTGTGTCGGATCTTCCTCGAGGCCGGTGACGCCGTGCGCGCCGTCTCCCTGGCCCGGGCCCTGCGCTGGAGCACGCTGCGCCTGCCTCCTCACGAGAGCGGTCGGACCCGGCTGCCGGCCCCGCGGGCAGCGGGCCTTGCGGCGATCCGCAATGCCCTGGGCGGCAACGAGCCGAAGGCCGCCCTGGCCCAGAGCGAGGCCATGCTGTTCGAACCCTCCGGCCAGTTTCTGCTGGATCTGGCCTGGCTGTCCCACGAGGCCGCCGTGGCCCTGGGCGACGACGACCTGGCCGCAACCCTGGTGCGGCAGACCGGCCTCCTGCTGGGGCGCCTCGAGGGGGTGCTGGATCTGCAGTTCGAGGACGGCACGCCCTTCGCCTCGGCCGAGGCGCGCCCCTGGCTCGAGCAGTGCGTCCCGAGCGGCGAAGGGGGCGGGGTCGGTCTGCAGGCTCGCCTCGACGAGGAACTGAACACCCTCATCGACGCGGCCCGGGAGACGGCCCGAACGCAGGGGCTGCCCGAGGCGCTCAACCTGTTTTCCGGCTATGGCGCCTACACCGAACGGCAGCGCTTCCTGATGCGCATGGCCATGGCCGGCCTGTGTCTGGAACATGGCCGGGTGGACATCGCCTGGCCGGTCATCGAGGAACTCTGGGATACCGCCGAGACGCGGCACCTGGCCTGGTGGGACGTGGATCTGGTCATCACCCTGGCCCGTTATGCCCGCAGCGCCCTGCGCAGCCTGATCGGGCAGGCCGAGGAGGGCCGACGGGCCGAACTCGAACGCCGCCTCGAGGCCATCCACCAGACCGTCTGCCGCATCGACATGCAGCAGGCCCTGGCGATGAACTGAATCTGGCGCGGCGCGCCGCGCCGGCCGTTAACCGCAACCGCCATGTCCGGCATGGCGACAACCGCAGCAGGCATGCAAGGAGAAGACAATGGCTGACAGCTTCCAGAAAGAAGTGCCCAAGGCCCGGGTCAACATCACGCTCGACGTGGAAACCGCCGGCGCCCGCAAGAAACTCGAATTGCCGATGAAACTGCTCTGCATGGGCGACTTCAGCAACGGCAAGGGCCAGGGTCGGGTGGCCGAGCGCGAGCGCATCAACATCAACAAGAACAACATCGAGAACGTCATGGAACAGCTGGCGCCACAGGTGCGTTACAGCGTGCCCAACCTGGTGCGCAACGACGGCAGCGAGGTGACGGTGGATCTGACCTTCACCAAATTCAACTCCTTCCATCCCGAGCAGGTGGCCAAGCAGATCCCGGAACTCTACAACCTGCTGGCGATGCGCAATCTGCTCAAGGATCTCAAGTCCAACCTGCTCGACAACGGCCGCTTCCGCAAGGAGCTGGAGAAGATCATCCGGAACCAGCCCGAACTCGAGGAGCTGAAGTCGGAGCTCGAGAGCATCGCCCCCCTGAGCGAGGACGCCGAGACGGCCGCCGAGGCCGAACCGGCCTCCTGAATGCGCCCACGGAACCGAAGAGGATAACGTCATGGCTATACAGGAACAGGCGCAAGTCGCCACCCCCGAAGTCCAGACCGAAGAACCCGGCAGCATCTACGAGAAGCTGTGCGACCTGGTGAACATTCAGCCGGTGAAGGAAGGGGTCAACCTCTCCGCCTTCAGCGATCTCAAGAAGATGGCCGAGGCCGATCAGAATGCGCGCCTGACTGCCGCCCTGCAGGTTTTTCTCGATGTGATGAGCGAGCAGACGGCGCAGACCGAAAAGATCGACAAGGCGCTGCTCGACAGCCACATCAACCGGATCGACGAGACCATCAGCCGGCAGCTCGATGCCGTGCTGCACCATCCCGCCTTCCAGGAAGTGGAATCCACCTGGCGCGGCCTCAAGTACCTGGTCGACCGCTGTGATTTCAAGTCCAACGTCAAGGTCGAGCTGCTCGACGTGAGCAAGGAAGACCTGCGAGAAGACTTCGAGGAGGCCCCGGATACCACCCAGTCCGGTCTCTACAAGCACATCTACGTCAACGAGTACGACACCCCCGGGGGCGAGCCCATCACCGCCATCGTCGGCAACTACGAGTTCGACGCCTCGGCCCAGGACATCGCCCTGCTGAGCGAGATCTCGCGCGTCTCCTCGGTGGCCCATTGTCCCTTCCTGGCCTCGGTGGGTACCAAGTTCTTCGGCAAGGAGGATGTCAACGACATTCCCAAGATCCACGATCTGGCCACCTACATGGATCGGGCCGAATACATCCGCTGGAAGGCCTTCCGCGAGTCGGAAGATGCCCGCTACATCGGCCTGACCCTGCCGCGTTTCCTCCTGCGTCTGCCCTACGGCAAGGACAACATTCCGGTCCGCACCTTCGATTACGAGGAAAACGTCAATGGCGAAACCCACGAGAACTACCTGTGGGGCAACAGCGCCTTCGCCTTTGCCGCCAACATGGCCAAATCCTTCAAGGACAACGGCTGGTGCGTCAACATCCGTGGTCCGGAGTCGGGAGGCAAGGTGGAGAACCTGCCCATCCACATGTACGACGCCGGCCGCGGTCTGCAGGGCAAGATTCCCACGGAGATCATCATTCCGGAGACCCGCGAGCTGGAATACGCCAATCTGGGCTTCATTCCGCTCAGTTACTACAAGAACTCCGACTACGCCTGCTTCTTCTCGGCCAACTCGGTGCAGAAGCCGGCCGAATACAACACCCCGGAAGCCACGGCCAACAGCCGCATCAATGCGCGCCTGCCGTACATCTTCCTGGTCTCCCGCCTGGCGCACTATCTGAAAGTGCTGCAGCGGGAGAACATCGGCTCCACCAAGAGCCGCCAGGTGCTGGAGAACGAGCTGAACGACTGGATCCAGACCCTGGTCACCAAGATGAACGATCCGGATCCGGATCTCGTGGCCACCCACCCCCTGCGCGACGGCCAGGTGGTGGTCAAGGAGATCCCGGAGAATCCGGGCTTCTACAGCGTCGAGCTGTTCGTCATGCCCCACTTCCAGATCGAGGGCGTGGACGTGCGGCTGTCGCTGGTGGCCCAGATGCCCGTGAGCGAATAGGCGACACCCCGCCCCTTCGCGGGCGGGTGCCCTACCGAATCCACAATTTGAGCTGTTTGTGGTAGCCGGCAAGCAGGGAAACCGACGCCGGTGCATAACCATGGCGTGGCAACACGTCGACATAAACCCGCAACCGCAAGGTTGCTGCCTTAGCTAAGGAAAAAGAAGGAGGCACTACAATGGCAATTCCCGCCTATTGTTGGATTAAGGACGACCAGGGAAATGAGATCGAAGGCCCGGTGACCATCGAGGGTCGTCAGGGCAGCATCGAAGTGCTGGGCTTCGAGCACCAGGTCCGCATCCCCACGGATTCGGACTCGGGCGCCCTCACCGGCACGCGCAAGCACGAGCCGATGGTGATCACCAAGGCCTTCGATTCGGCGTCGCCCTATCTCTACAAGGCGTGCAGCAACGGCCAGACCCTCAAGGAGCTGGTCCTGCGCTGGTACAAGATCGACGACTCCGGAACTGAGAAGGAGTACTTCACCCACAAGCTGGAAAACGTGAAGATCACCTCGATCAAGCCGATGATGCACAACGTCAAGGACCTCGACAAGGAGCGCTATCCTCACCTCGAGGAAGTCTCCGTTCGTTACGGCAAGGTGACCTGGACGTATGCCGAAGGCAACATCGAGTTCTCCGACTCCTGGAACGAAGATCGGTAACCTGTGACCTTGAAGGGGATCGCCGCAAGGCGATCCCCGCTTTTTTTCATGCATCACACCCTGTTCGAAATTCTGACCGGCCACTATGCCGACGGCACCGCAGTGCCGGATCGGGTCGATCTCGGTACGGTCAGCAACAGCATCCGGGACCATCTCGGACGGCTGCTCAATGCCCGACAGGGCACCATCCGGCACCTGCCCGACTACGGCTTGCCGGACATCGCCCAGATTTTTCACGGCCTGCCGTATTCCGTCACCGAACTGGTCGACGCCATCCGCGAGGGGATTCTGCGCTACGAACCCCGCTTGCGGCAGGTCGAAGTGCACCACGCGCCGCTGGTCAAGGGAGAGGCCTTCCTCCGCCTCGAAGTGATCGGCACCCTGCACAGCGGCGAAAACGTGATGTTCGAAACGGTTTTTCTCAGCGAGGGTCAGGCCACGGTCAAGGCCCTCCGGCGACAGACGAGGGACGGCTAGGTGCGCGAATACTTCGAAGCGGAAATGCGGCTCCTGCAGGAGTCGGCCCAGGACTTTGCCCGGGCCCACCCCGAACAGGCCGGCATGCTCAATCTCCTGGAAGTCAAGGATCGGGATCCCTACGTGGAGCGCCTCCTGGAGGGCATGGCCTTTCTCACCGCCCAGATCCGCTATCACCTGGAGAACGACATTCCGGAGGTCAGCGAAACCCTGCTCAACCAGCTCTGGCCCCATTTCCTGCGGCCCTATCCCTCGGCCACCATCGTCCAGTTCCAGGCCCGGCCCAACCAGCTGCAGAAGACCCAGCGGATCGACCGGCACACCATCCTCACCTCCGATGCGGTCGGCCCGGACAAGCACAAGTGCCAGTTCCGCACCGTGGAGCCCGTCGTGCTCAATCCCATCGAACTTCGCCGGCTCCAGATCGAGGAGCCCGCCGGCGGGGGCAGCGTCTTCCGGCTGCGATTCCAGCTCGATGCCGGGGTCAGCATCGACCACCTCGATCTGGCCCGCCTGCGCCTCCATTTCCATGCGGATCCGGCCGTGGCCCTGTTCCTGCACCACCAGTTTACCGGCGAGGCACGCCGGGTCCGGGTCGTGTTTCCCGACGAACCCCGCCGCCGGGCGGTCGAACTCGATGCGCGGCAGGCCCTGCAGGCGGCCCACCTCGGCCCCGAATCCACCCTCATCGAATCCAGCGGCCGCAGCTTTCACGGTTTCCAGCTCTTGCAGGACTACTTCGCCTTCCGGGAAAAGTACCTGTTCGTCGAGGTGCACGGTCTCGAGCACGTGGACTGGCCGCCGGAGACGCGGCATTTCGAGCTGGAGGTGACGGTCAACGGCCTCTGCCCCCAGGATCACCGCATCGGCCCCGACAATTTCCGCCTGCACTGCGTGCCGGCGGTGAACCTGTTCGCGGAACATGCCGAGCCCATCTCCCTCGACCACCGCCGGGCCGAGTATCCGGTGGTGGCCAGTCACCCGCTGCGCGATTCCCTGCAGGTCTACAGTATCGAACGGGTCGTGGGCATCGACACGGAAACCGGCGAGCGGCACGAATACGTGCCCATGTACAGCTTCCAGCATCGCAAGCGCAAGGGGCGCTACTTCCACTACCAGCGCCGGCCCGGGCCCGAGGGGCACGCCAACCTCACTCTCAGTGTCGGCGGCGCGGCCGAGCCGAAGCACGAGACCCTGAGCTGCGACATCCTCGCCACCAACGGCGATCTGCCGCGCCGCTATCTGCGCGAGAAGGACATCAAGAATCCGACCGACAACTTTCCGTCCTATGCCGCGTTCAGCAACATCACCCGGCCCACGCCGATGCGCCATCCGCCGTCCCGCGAGCGCTACCAGTGGGATCTCATCGCCCACCTGTCGCTCAACTACAGCTCCATCACCCGACTGGACATGCTCCAGCGCCTGCTCAAGCTCTACGACTGGACCGACGACGAGCAGAACCAGCGCCGGATCGAGGGCATCCGCCGGGTGGACGTGGTGCCGGTGGAGCGGCTGCAGCGCGGCGCGCTGCTGCGGGGCATGGAGATCCGCCTGCTGCTGCACGAGGATCACTATCGCTCCCAGGCCGATATCCATCTCTTCGGCCAGGTGCTGCACCATTTCTTCTGCATGTACGCCACGGTCAACAGTTTCGTCCAGACCCGCGTCCAGTGCCATCCCACCAACAAGGTCATGACATGGGAACCGTTACCCGGCGCCAGGTCCCGGCTCTGATCCAGTCGTTCCTCGACGACGCCCCGGACTTCGAGTTCTTCCAGGCGCTGCGCCTGCTGGAGAACCACTGGCATGGCCACGGGCGTATCGGGGGCGAGCTCGACCGCTGGCTGCGCTTGCGGCCCGCGCACGAACTGGGCTTCCCGGCGGCCGACATTCGCCGCTGCCGGTTCATCGACAACGGCCGGCTCGATCTGCAGCTCAATTTCATGGGCCTGTACGGCGTGGACGGCATCCTGCCGGGCTACTTTCTCGAGCGCATCGCCCGTGACGACGAAACCAGCGCCGCGCTGCGCCATTTCATCGACTTCCTTGGCCATCGCTTCTATGCCCTCTACTACCTGGCCTGGAAGAAGTACCGCCCCTACGTGACCCTGGAGCAGGACGGCAGCTATCTCGACTGGCTCAATGCCCTGGCCGGCAACGTGCTGGACCCGGACGATGGCGACGAATACGCCTTCTGCGGCGTACTGGGCAACCGCAACCGGGGCGCGGCCACCCTCGAAGGCATGCTGAGCGAATTCCTCGAGGGCCTCCCGGTGTGCGTGGAGCAGTTCGTTCCCCGCTGGGTCCAGACCCAATCGGCGGCCTGTCTGGGCGGGGAGGGGGAATCGGCCATGGTCCTGGGCGACAACGCCCTGCTGGGCGAGGCCATACTCGATCTCAACAGCAAGATCGGGATCCATGTGGGGCCCCTGCCGGCCGCCCGCGCCCGCGAGTTGCTGCCCGGTCACCCGCGGGGCCAGGCCCTCGGCCGGCTGCTGGAGCGTTACCTGGAACCGGGCATGGCATTCGACGTGGTCCTGCACGTGCTGCCGGATCACGACGCCGGAGCGCGGCTGGGCCGCGACGAGATGGTGCTCGGCTGGTCGAGCTGGCTCGGGGAGGCCCTGCAGGAAAGCTATGCCCTGCGCATCCCCGGCAGCAGTTTCGCCGTCACGCCGCCGCCGGCCCCCGACGATCCCGGCGAGGACGAACTGGCCATGGTGGCCTGAACCAGCCGTGAACGAACAACGACACCCGTACCGCAACGGAGAGACGACGTGAAGAACCGACCGATACGCGAGCTGCTCGAACGGCTCGACGAACACTGCTCCCAGGCCTTCGAGGAGGCCGCGGCCTTCGCCGGCACCCGCAGCCATTACGAGGTGACCATCGAGCACGTCCTGATCAAGCTGCTGGAGACCGGCGGCGGCGATCTGGACCGCATTCTGCGCCACTTCGGCGTGGATCTCGATGCCTTCTGGCAGGGGCTGCTGGCCAATCTCGGCCGGCTGCGGGCCAACAATCCGGGCAAGCCGGCGCTCTCGCCCCTGTTGCTGGAATGGCTGGAGCGGGCCTGGCTGGCAGCCTCGCTGCACTACGGCATCGACAGCCTGCGTTCCCTGCCGCTGCTCGATGCCCTGGTCGAGATGGCCCCCATGCTTCCCGGCGAGGCCTGGACGGAACTGGAGCGGATCGACACCCAGGCGCTCCATGCCGGCGCCGAGGCGCTGATCGCCACCTCGGTGGAAGGCCCCCTGCGCGGCGCGGCCGCGACCACGCCGGCGCCGGCCACCGCCGGCCCGGCCGCAGTGGCCCCCGGTGGCGATTCCGCCCTGGCCCGCTTCACCGAAGACATCGTGGCCAAGGCCGCCAATGGCGAGATCGATCCGGTGCTGGGGCGCGACGAAGAGGTGCGCCTGATGATCGACATCCTCAGCCGCCGGCGCAAGAACAACCCCATCCTGGTGGGGGACCCCGGCGTGGGCAAGACCGCCCTGGTGGAAGGGCTGGCCCTGCGCATCGCCCAGGGCACGGTTCCCGAGGATCTCAGGCCGGTGCACATCCATACCCTCGATCTCGGCCTGCTCCAGGCCGGGGCGGGGGTCAAGGGCGAGTTCGAAAAACGGCTCAAGCAGGTGATCGACGAGGTGCGCAACGCGCCCCAGCCGATCATCCTGTTCATCGACGAGGCCCACACCCTGATCGGCGCCGGCGGCGAGGCGGGCATGAGCGATGCGGCCAACCTGCTCAAGCCGGCCCTCGCCCGCGGCGAACTGCGCACCATCGCCGCCACCACCTGGTCCGAATACAAGCAGTACTTCGAGCGCGACGCCGCCCTCGAACGGCGCTTCCAGATGGTCAAGGTGGAAGAGCCTTCCGAGGAGAACGCCATCGTGATGCTCAACGGCCTCAAGATCCACTACCAGATGCATCACAACATTCTGATCACCGATGCGGCCATCGAGGCGGCGGTGCGCCTGTCCAGCCGTTACATCAACGGCCGCCAGTTGCCCGACAAGGCCATCGATCTGCTGGACACGGCAGCCGCCCGGATCCGCATGGGCCAGGCGGCGCGCCCGGCGGAACTGGAACAGGCGGAGAGCCGGCTCGAATACCTCGAGCGCCGACTGGCCCACCTGGACGGCGAACGCCGCGCCGGCATCGCCGTGGACGACCGGCTGGTCCGACAGCTCGAAGCGGATCGCGACGCCACCCGTGCCCGCCTCGAAGACCTGGAGGCGCAATGGCGCCGCGAGACCGAACTGGTCGCGGCCATCCACGCCAAGCGGGACTCGCTGCAGCAGGCCGACGAAGCCGAGGCGCCCGAGGTGGTGGCCCTGCGCAGCGCCTCCGACGATCTGCGCGAGGAACTGCAGGCAGTGCAGGGCGAGCGGCCGCTGGTGCAGGCCGAAGTCAATGCCGCCGCCGTGGCCGAGGTGATCGCCGACTGGACCGGGGTGCCCGTGGGCAAGATGCTCAAGGACGACATCGAAACCCTCATGCACCTCGAAGAACGGCTGGCCGAACGGGTCGTGGGCCAGGATCAGGCCCTGGCGGCCATCGCCCGCACGGTGCGCAGCGCCCGCGCCGGCCTGCGCAACCCCGACGCGCCGCTCGGCGTGTTCCTGCTCGCCGGCCCCAGTGGCGTGGGCAAGACCGAAACCGCCCGGGCCCTGGCCGACGAACTGCTGGGCGACGAACGCTATCTCATTACCATCAACATGAGCGAGTACCAGGAAGCCCACACGGTGTCCCAGCTCAAGGGCTCGCCGCCGGGCTACGTGGGCTATGGCGAAGGCGGCATCCTCACCGAGGCGGTGCGCCAGCGTCCCTGGTCCATCGTGCTGCTCGACGAAGTGGAGAAAGCCCATCCGGACGTGATGAACCTTTTCTATCAGGTGTTCGACCGCGGCTTCATGCGCGACGGGGAAGGGCGGGAAATCGATTTCAAGAACACCCTGATCCTCATGACCTCCAATCTCGGCACCGAAACCATCCTGCGGCTCACCACCCCGCCCGAGCCCGAAGACGGGGCGGAGATCGACTGGCAGCCGCCCGGCATCGGCGAACTGCGCGAGGCCATCCACGCGGATCTGCGCCGCCATTTCGCCCCGGCGCTGCTCGGGCGCATGCAGGTGGTGCCCTACCTGCCCCTGGCCGAGGATGCGCTGCAGATCGTCGCGGCCCTGCGCCTGGAAGCCGTGGGCCGGCGCCTCGGCGCGGTGCACGACATCACCTTCCGCTGCCAGCCGGACGTGCTGGCCCACCTGGCCCGCCAGGGGCTGCATCCCGACACCGGGGCCCGGCACATCAATGCCCTGGTGGATCAGCAACTGCTGCCGGAGATGTCCCGCAGCCTGTTGCAGTACCTGCACGAGGGCGATCTGCCCGACGTGCTCAGCCTGGAAATCGACGAGGAAGGCCAGTTGTCCTTCGTCTTCGCTGACCGTCTCGACGAGACGGCGGCACAGGAAGCGACCGCCTGATCGCAAACGACCACGAGGAAACCCGCATGGACGTGCTCAAGAACATCGCCAACGCCGTGAAACTGGACGTGACCGCCGCCGCCGAGAGCCAGTTCTTTCTCGACGTGGGCGGCGTGCCGGATGGCACCTTTTCCGTCTATTCCTTCAGCGCCGAGGATCACGCCCTGGGTCGCAACTACCGTTTCCGCATCCGGGTCGGCACCGAGGCCGATATCGCGCCCGCCGACATCATCGGCGCCCGCGCCCGGCTCTTGGTGCGCTGGGACGCCGAACCGGTGTACGTGCATGGCCAGGTGCGGGACTACACCAACGTGGGCACCGATCCCGAGCGGCAGGAATACGAACTGATCCTCATCGCGCCCCTGGCGCTGCTCGAACTCCACCAGCACGATCGGGTCTTTCTCGGCCGCCGCGTGCCGGAGATCATCGAGGCGGTGCTGACCGGCGCCGGTTTCAGCACCGACGACTTCGCCTTCGACCTGAGCGAAGACTATCCCACGCTGGAATACGTGGTGCAGTACGAGGAGAGCGACTGGGACTTCCTGCAGCGGCTGATGACCCGCAACGGGATTTTCTTCCGTCACCAACAGCAGGAAGAATCGGTGCAGATCGTGTTCCACGACAGCGTGGCCAGCCTGCCGCTGCTGCCCGGGACCGGCCGCCTCGTGTTCCAGGCCCAGACCGGCGAAGTGCGGGAGGTCGAGAGCGCCTTCGCCCTGCGTCACCAGGCCCGGCTGCGCACCGACGGCCATCACTACCGGGACGTGAACTACCGCACCCCGGAGGCGAACCTGCAGAGCCGGGCCGCCAACGCCACCCCCATCCCCGGCCATGGCGACTGCTACACCTATGGTGCCAACTTCAAGACCACGCAGGAAGGGGAGCGGATCTGCCGCGTGGCCCAGGAGGCCGAGGACTGGCAGCGGGAGACCGTCATCCTCGAGACCGACTGCCGCGGGCTCGCGCCCGGTTACCGTTTCACCCTCGACGGCCATCCCGACGCCGCGCTCAACGGCGATTACCTGGTGGTGGACGTGGATCACCGGGGTGAACAGCGGCATGCCTTCGCCATGGGCACGGCGCCGGAAGGCATGACCTACCGCAACAAGGCCCTGCTGATCCGCGCCGGCGTGCCGTTTCGCCTTCCGCCCCGTTCGCCACGGCGGATCCAGGGCGTGATCACCGCGCGCATCGAATCCACCGGCGGCGAATACGCCTACCTGGACGAACTGGGCCGTTACCGCATCCGCCTGCCCTTCGATCTGTCCGAGACCCCGGCAGGCGAAGCGAGCCACCCGGTGCGCATGATGCAGCCCTACGGCGGCAGGGACTGGGGCATGCACTTTCCGCTGCATGCCGGCACCGAGGTGGTGGTGGGCTGCGTCAACGGCGACATCGATCGGCCCTTCATCATGGGTGCCATTCCCACCGCCGAGGCCGTCTCGCCCGTGACCTCGGCCAATGCCAGCGAGAACCGGCTGCGCACCTGGGGCGGCAACGAACTGCTGATGGACGATCGCAAGGGCCAGGAGAAGATCGAACTGCACACCCGCGATCGCAAGAACATTCTCACCCTGGACGCCAACGCCGAAGGCCACCGCGTGCGTCTGGCCACGGAAGAAGGCGAGATGGAAGCCTATGCCGCCAGGAGCATGATCCTCGAATGCGGTGACAGCCAGCAGGTGCAGGTGGGCGCCGATCACCTCGTGACGGTGGAAAACCGCCAGCAGCTCATGACCAAGCAGGCCGAAATCGAACTCCAGGCCGCCACCGATCTGCTGCTCAAGGCCGGTGACAACCTGCGCTTCCAGGCCGAGGAGGAAGACGCGAGCATCGAGGCCGGCGACGACATGATCCTCGACGTGGGCGAAACCCTTTCCATGACCATCCGCAACGAGGATCTGGAAGTGAACGCCGTGAGCGGTGCCATCGAGCTGTCGGCGGCCAAGGCCATCACCGTCAGGGGAGAGGGCGGGGGCACCCTCCACATCGGCCAGGCCGGCGCCGCCATCGAGATCAGCCGCGGCGGCGATCTGGTGATCAGCGGCAAGGCCGTGAACATCAGCGGGCAGGCCATCACCGTCACCGGTCAGAGCATCGGCAGCAACTGAGCCGCGCCGGCGGCAAGCCCTTGCCGCCCGGCCCGCCGGGTGTCTCGCAGCGGGTCGGGTATCTTGTGGAAAATCAATGGCCTGCGTCCCTCGTGGGGCGGGGGGCAAGCGGAGAACCGGCAGCGCCCGTGCTGGCATGATTCCTGAATCCCTCCCCGGTGAGCATTCACCGGAGAGAAGCACCATGCGCAAGACCCTGGCTCACCTGCTGCTGGCCGGCAGCCTTCTGCTGCCGGGCTGTGCCCAGGTTCCGGCCCCGCCCCTGGACATCGAGGATCCGGCCAACGGCATGATCTTCGGCAGCATCCGGGCCGACGTGATGATCACCAAGGTGGTGCTGCACGAATACGGCAAGTTCTACCTGCCGCCCTTCGTGGTGCCGCCCAAGGTGCAGGTTTATCCCAATGGCGACTTCGTGGCCGTGAACCTCAAGCCCGGCAAGTACTACCTGGCCGGTTTCACCGCCCGCAAGGGCCTGTCCGAGTTCCACAACTTCCGGCTCTCGGCCAAGAACATCAGCCCCTACATGACCGTGATCACCGTCAAGCCCGGCGCCCTGCAATACGTGGGCTCCTTCCGCATCGCCGGCAAACTGCAGTTCGACAAGAACGCCAAGGCCCACGAGTTCTACATCACCCATACCTACTACCCCGGCGAACGGGAAATCCTGCGCCGGATCTACGACCTCACCGACGGCACCGGCTGGCAGGATCGGATCAACCAGCGGTTGAAATACCTGAGCATGTAGGGGCCGTGGATTCAACGCAAAGGCGCGAAGGCGCAAAGGGCGCAGAGATTTTCAATATCAGATCAGGAGTAGGTCGGGCTTCAGCCCGACTAAATCGAAGTTCCAAATACCAGACCGGTCATGCAGGTCATCATGCTCCAATACCGCCCCCCTGGCCCGCTGGGCTCAGTGCCCACAATGCACTATGGTCTGATATTTGGAACTTCGATTTAGCCAACCGGAATATGGCACGTCCGTTGTCGGGCTGAAGCCCGACCTACCGACTTGTCTAATGACAGCGGATATCCAACGCAGCGGTTTGTAGCCCGGATTCCGCTGTGCGCCATCCGGTTCGCTGCGGCCGCAGGCATTCCCTTGCCCGAACTTCTCGCGACGGGGATGATGTGGCGGTTCCCTCGCCACTCGTCCCTCGTACCTGGTCCCTACTTGTTGGCCCGGTTGCGGATCAGATCCTCCACCACTTCCGGATCGGCCAGGGTCGAGGTGTCACCGAGGTTGTCGAGTTCGTTGGCGGCGATCTTGCGCAGGATGCGGCGCATGATCTTGCCTGAGCGGGTCTTGGGCAGGCCGGGGGCCCACTGGATGACGTCGGGCTTGGCGATGGGGCCGATTTCCTTCGCCACCAGGTCGATCAGTTCCTTGCGCAGTGCATCGCTCGGTTCCACGCCCTTGACCAGGGTGACGTAGGCATAGATCCCCTGGCCCTTGATGTCGTGGGGGAAGCCGACCACGGCGGCCTCGGCCACGGCGTCGTGCAACACCAGGGCGCTTTCCACTTCCGCGGTGCCCATGCGGTGGCCGGAGACGTTGAGCACGTCGTCCATGCGGCCGGTGATCCAGTAGTAGCCGTCCTTGTCGCGCCGGGCGCCGTCGCCGGTGAAATAGTAGCCGGGATAGGCCGAGAAGTAGGTGTCGACGAAACGCTGGTGGTCGCCATAGACGGTGCGCATCTGGCTGGGCCAGGGCCGGCACATGACCAGGGCGCCTTCGGCCTCGCCTTCGAGGGGCTTGCCGTCGCCGTCCATGATGGCCGGTTCGATGCCGAAGAAGGGACGGGTGGCGGAGCCGGGCTTGAGCGGAGTCGCGCCGGGCAGGGGCGTGATCAGGTGACCGCCGGTTTCGGTCTGCCACCAGGTGTCGACGATGGGGCAGCGCCCTTCGCCAACCACGTGATAGTACCACTCCCAGGCCTCGGGGTTGATGGGCTCGCCCACGGTACCGAGCACCCGCAGGCTCTGGCGGGAGGTCTTTTTCACCGGTTCATCGCCCTCGCGCATCAGGGCGCGGATGGCGGTGGGGGCGGTATAGAAGATGTTGACCTGGTGCTTGTCCACCACCTGCCAGAAGCGGGAGGCATCGGGCCAGGTGGGCACGCCTTCGAAGGCCAGGGTGGTGCTGCCGATGGCCAGCGGGCCGTAGACCAGGTAGCTGTGACCGGTGATCCAGCCCACGTCGGCGGTACACCAGTAGATGTCGCCTTCGTGGATGTCGAAGGTGTACTTGGTGGTGATGGCCACGTAGAGCAGGTAGCCGCCGGTGGTGTGCAGCACGCCCTTGGGCTTGCCGGTGGAGCCGGAGGTGTAGAGGATGAACAGGGGATCCTCGGCGTCCATCTCTTCCGGCGGGCAGTCGGCCGAGGCTTCGGCCATGGCTTCGTGGTACCACACGTCCCGTTCGGGATGCCAGTCGATGTCACCGCCGGTGCGCCGGACGGTGAGCACCGTGTGCACGTTGGGGCAGTGGCTCACCGCCTCGTCGGTGCTCTTCTTGAGGGGGATCTTCCTGCCGCCGCGCACGCCCTCGTCGGCGGTGATCACCACATGGCAGTCCGAGTCGAGGATGCGATCCTTCAGCGATTCGGCCGAGAAGCCGCCGAACACCACCGAGTGCACCGCGCCGATCCGCGCGCAGGCCAGCATGGCGTAGGCCGCCTCGGGGATCATGGGCATGTAGATGCAGACCCGGTCGCCCTTCTTCACGCCCCGGCTCTTGAGCACGTTGGCCAGCTTCGAGACGTGCTCGTGCAGTTCGCGGTAGGTGATTTTCTGGTCGTCGGCCGGATCGTCACCTTCCCAGATGATGGCCACCTGATCGCCGCGGGTCTCGAGATGGCGGTCGATGCAGTTGTAGGCCACGTTCAGCTTGCCGCCTTCGAACCACCTGATGTGGAGATCGTCCTTGGCGTAACTCCAGTCGAGTACCTTGTCCCAGGGCTTGAACCAGGTGACGAAGGCCTTGGCCTGTTCGGCCCAGAAGCCTTCCGGATCGTCGAGTGAGCGCTGATACATCTCGAAGTATTGCGCTTCGTCGATGTGGGCCTGTTTCGCGAACTCGGGGGGGACGGGGTAGACTTTTTCCTCGGACATGGTGGACTCCTGGTTTAGTAATCACCTCAAAATGGTTTTACTTCCCGTCCGTAGGGCGGCTCAAGCGTCGCGGAGCCGCCATGTCGGGATGACACGATTTTTGCCGGCTCCGCTGCGCTTGAGCCGGCCTACCTTCGCCCCACACCGGTGCCGTTTGTGTCAGCACAATTTCGAGACGTTTAATATCCCGTGCGAGACATGGGTAGTGGCGAGTGGCCAGCGAAGTTATTTTTCCCCATGCCTCTGTCGACCGCAAGCACTTCCTCCACGGCGGCAAAACCGGTTTCCCAACCGCTTGCCGGTGGCGGGGCGATGGGATCAGTCGTCCACCCGGCGGCGCAGCGCTTCCACGGCGTGGATGTAGCGCTGGATGATGGTGTTCATGTCCATGGCGAGGTTTTCGATCTGGCAGCCGACACGCCGGCCGCCGTTCTCGTCGTCGGGGTTGTCGGGAATGAAATTGCGCACCACGAGCGAGACCAGGGCGGTGCCGTGTTCGCCGAGCAGCAGCCGGCAGCCCGGCAGGGGTTGTTCGATCGCCGCCTCGAGCCGGCATTCGGGATCGTGCAGGCCCACGCCAGCCACGCTGATGTCGATGATCCGCAGGCGCAGCGGTTCGTCGTCACCCCGGGGGATTTCGCAATACACCGGATCGCCCAGCGGTACCCGGACCCGGTAGAACTCGCGGCGCTCCACCCACAGCAGGGAGTCGGGCAGGGGGCAGGCAAAGGCCGTCTTGCCGTGGCGACGGGCGCGCTGGAGGCGGTCCACCGTGAACTGGGCGGTGATGCCCTCGTGCTGGGCCTTGAACACGATGCGGTCGGCTTCGAGGATCTTGCGGTTGAGCTTCTCGTCGGCGCCATAGTCGAGCACCACCACTTCCTTGTCGGGCATCACTTCCACGACCTGGGTCAGCAGCGAGTGGCGCCCCCCGCCGAAGTGGGCGGTGAGGAGGCTGCGCGCCTTCTCCAGCTGGCGCAGCTTCTGGATGATGGCGCCGCGGCCGTGCAGCAGGTATTTTTCGTAGTTGTCGACGACCGATTGGGTGGCCGGGGTCGATTCCTTCTTCATGCCGGTGTCCGTCATGGCGCTTCAGCGTCCCCCGAACAGGCGCTGCCACCAGCGCCGGCGGTTGCCGGGCGGGGGCAGGGCGGCGGGCAGATCCACCGGCGGGGCCAGGGAGAGAATCCAGCCCGGCAGGGGCGGGTTCTCGCTGAAGCCGCAGACCACGCCGAGATTGTTGGGATCGTAGATCTTGATGAAGGCCGGATCGGCCGGATTGTCGGCATAGACGATGCCACAGTAGTCCTCGTCATGTTCCTTGCGCAACAGCGCATCGATTTCCCGGAGGAAGGTCTCCAGCTGTTCCCGGCTGGCGGGGCGCTCCGGCGGCGGCTCGCCCACGGCGTAGATGTACCATTGCTTGTCTTCCTGCTGACGCAGCGTCTGCCACAGGGCATCGAGCTGCGGCCAGCGCAGCATGCCGGTGAAACTGCCGCGAAAGGCCTCGAGATAGGGGCGCGTTCCGGTTTCCATGGGGCGCATCCTATCATTCCCCTCGCGGCGGGGCATCCGCTGACACTTCCATAGCGGCCGTGCGGGGGACCTTCTTGAGGGACCAGTGTTCCCGCCCCCAGTCGAGGACCGTGGCCGGCGGGGCCCGGCGCAGTTCGGTCGGTGGGGCCTGGCCGAGGAAGCGCAGCGCCCGCCACAGGTTTTCCCCCGCGCGGCGGTCGTCGAGGGCCGGCGCCCGGTTCTGCTTACTGAGCTTGCGCCCGCCGGCATCCACCGCCACCGGCAGGTGGGCATAGGCGGGGATCGGCAGCCCCAGCAGCCGCTGGACGGCGATTTGCCGGGGCGTGGAGGCGAGCAGATCGCTGCCGCGCACCACTTCCGTCATGCCCTGTTCGGCGTCGTCCACCGCCACCGCCAGCTGGTAGGAATAGAGCCCGTCGGCCCGTTGCAGGACGAAATCGCCGCCTTCCTCGGCCGGGATCATGCGTTGCGGGCCCTGGATGGCATCCTCGAAGGCGATCACCAGCCCGCGGGTGTCCAGGCGCCGGGCGCGGCCGGGGGCGAAGGGCAGATGCCGCTCCCGGCACCAGCCGGGATAGTGCAGGGCGCCGCCCCGGCGCTCGCCGTGCTCGGCGATCCGTTTGCGGCTGCATTCGCAGGCGTAGAGACGGCCTTCCGCGGCCAGCCGTTCCAGGCGTTGTGCGTAGCGCTCGAGCCGCTGAGACTGGTACTGCACCGGGCCGTCCCAGTGCAGGCCGTGGGCCTCCAGACTGGCCAGGATGGCGTCGCGGGCGCCGGGCGCCTCGCGGGGCGGATCGATGTCCTCAATGCGCAGCCACCATTCCCCGCCCTGGCGGCGGGCCTGCAGGTAGCTGCCCAGGGCGGCGATCAGCGAGCCGAAATGCAGGGGCCCGGTGGGCGAGGGGGCGAAACGGCCCCGGTAGCCGGCAGGCGGTTGCGCGTCAGTCATGCCAGGTGGTGAAGGCGTCCACGGGTTCGCGTTCGAGGCGGTAGCGATTCACGGGGGCGTCCGGATCCGGATGGCCGAGGGCCATGCCGCAGACGATCATCTGCTCGGCAGGCAGGCCCAGGACGTCGCGCACGATGTCCGGGTATTCGGCCAGCGAGGCCTGGGGACAGGTGCCGAGATCGTGTTCGAGCGCCGCCAGCATCACGTTTTCCATGAACATGCCCATGTCCAGGAAGCTGCCGGTGCGAAAACCCCGATCCATGTGAAAGATCAGCCCCACGGGGGCATCGAAAAAGCGGTAGTTGCGATACCAGGCCGCCTTGCGCCCCTCGGCATCGCCACGGCCGATGCCGAGGGCCCGGTACAGGGCCAGGCCGCAGGCCTTGCGGCGGGCGGCCCAGGGTTCGCGCCAGGCGTCGGGATAGTAGGGGTAGTCGGGATTCTCGGCCTGGCCGGCCTCGCGCGCGGCGATGAGGGCCTCGCCGAGACGGCGTTTGGTCTCGCCCGTGACCACGGCCACGTTCCAGGGCTGGGTGTTGACGCCGGAGGGGGCGTGGCGGGCCGCATCGAGTATGGCCCGGATGCGCTCCGCGGGCACGGGCCGGTCGAGATAGGCGCGTACCGAATGACGCTGGGTGATGGCATCGATGACGTTCATGGCGATTGCGGGCTAACAGCCTTCCAACAGGCTGTTGAAAAAGCCCATCCATGGGCTTTTTCAACTCGGCAACGGAAAACGCGGTTTCCCGTTCCCTCACATTTTCAATGACTTGGTGTCATTGAAAATGGCGATGCCTCCATGCATCGCACACAGGCTGTCGAAAAACGGCGTTTTTCAACAGCCTGCTAAAGCTTGCAGGCGATGGGCCGAAGGATAGGAACAGGAGCCGGCCTTTCACCGGTAGCGAACCGGGAGTCCATCATGACAGAAGAGGGGCGTGTGGTCATCCATGGCACCCGCGAGGACGGGGGCCGGTTGCGGCCGAGCGACTGGATCGAGCGCATTTCCTCCACCCTGGCCAGTTTCGGCGAGGATCATCGCCTGCGCTATGCCGACAGCGTTCAGCCCTGCATCATCGACGGCGAGAAGTGCCTGGTGGTGGCCCGGGGGCTCAGGGACAGCAACCCCGCGGCCTATGATTTCATCATGGACTTCGCCGAGAGCAACCGCCTGCGGATCCAGGTGGACCGGCGCCGTGGGGAGCGGGCCCTGAAACCCGCCTGAAACGGCCTGTCAGGCGCGAGTCTTTTCGCGGATTTCGTCCAGGCTCTTGCAGTCGATGCACAGGGTGGCGGTGGGCCTGGCCTCCAGGCGCCGGATGCCGATTTCCACGCCGCACTGCTCGCAGTAGCCGTACTCGCCGGTATCGATCTTGTTCAGGGCTTCGTCGATCTTCTTGATCAGCTTGCGCTCCCGGTCCCGGGTGCGCAGTTCCATGGTGAATTCCGATTCCTGGGTGGCGCGATCGTTGGGATCGGGGAAGTTGGCGGCCTCGTCCTGCATGTGATGCACGGTGCGATCCACTTCCTCCATCAGCTCCCGTTTCCAGTCGAGCAGGATCTTGCGGAAGTGCTCGAGCATGGCATCGCTCATGTACTCCTCGCCCCGCTTTTCCTTGTAGGGGGTGAAGAGGCTCACGCCGTGCAGGGCCGACTTGCGCGCCGTGCTCTTGCGGGCGCTCGGCTTCTTGGCGGCGGTTTTCTTCGCCGCCGTCTTTTTGGTAGCGGCTTTTTTGGCCGGGGCCTTTCTGGCCACGGTTTTCTTGCTCGTGCTCTTCTTGGTGGCGGTCTTCTTCACCGCTTTTTTGGCCGCCGGTTTCTTTTTGGCGGCCGTGGCCTTCTTGGCCGAAGTCTTCTTGGCGGCCGGCTTCTTCTTTGCTGGGGCCTTCTTGGCCGCCTTCTTCTTGGCGGCGGATTTTTTCTTTGCGGGCATCAATACGGTCCTTGATCAAAATAACGCGCTTTAATACCAGAATCGCGGGGACAAGGCAAATCGGCCGGGGGGAACGAATCGGCCGGATCACCGTCTGAACCGGGAACCGGAGACCGTGCTGCGGTATCCTAGCGGACTTTGTTGATGCTGTACTGGAGATGATGCCCATGGCAGAGAATACCTTGCAGGCCCTGTTGTTCGACGTGGACGGCACGCTGGCCGATACGGAGCGGGACGGCCACCGGGTGGCCTTCAACCGGGCCTTCCGCGACGCCGGCCTCGACTGGGAGTGGGATGCGGATTTGTACGAGAAACTGCTGGCGGTGACCGGCGGCAAGGAGCGGATCCGCCATTTTCTGGACGAATTCCACACGGCGTTCGCCCGGCCGGCGGATCTGGACGATTTCATCGCCAACCTGCACCGGGCCAAGACCGACCACTACACCCGCCTGCTGGCCGAAGGGCAGATCCCGCTGCGGCCCGGTGTCGAGCGCCTGCTGCGCGAGGCCCGGGAGGCCGGCCTGCGCCTGGCCATCGCCACCACCACCACCCCGGCCAACGTGGAGGCCCTGCTTGCCCATACGCTCGGTGAGGAAGCCCTGGACTGGTTCGAGGTGATCGCCGCCGGCGACATCGTGCCGGCCAAGAAACCGGCGCCGGACATCTTCGTCTGGGCGCTGGAACAGATGAACCTGGAACCTGCGGCCGCGCTGGCCTTCGAGGATTCGGGCAACGGCATCCGGGCGTCGGTGGGTGCCGGCCTGCCCACCGTGGTGACCATCAACGACTATACCCGGCATCACGATTTCGGTGATGCCCTGCTGGTGCTCGATCAGTTCGGCGAGCCCGATCAGCCGGCCCGGATCCTGGCCGGCCCGGAAACCGCCCTGGGCGACAAGGGGTATCTGTCCGTGGACGATCTGCATCGCCTGCACGCCGCCGCGTCATGAGCCGCCGGGCCGCGCGCATCGCCGGGATCGAGCCCTTTCGGGTGATGGCCCTGCTGGCCCGGGCCCGGGAACTGGAGGCCGCCGGCCGGGACATCGTGCACATGGAAATCGGCGAACCCGATTTTCCCACCCCCGAGCCGGTGATCCAGGCGGTCCAGGTGGCCATTTCCGGCGGACGCATGCACTACACGCCGGCCACCGGCATGCCGGCCCTGCGCCAGGCCATCGCCAATCACTACCGGCACGAATACGGTCTGGAAATCGATCCCGGGAGGGTGGTGGTGACGCCCGGCGCCTCCGGCGCCCTGCTGCTGATCCTCGGCGTCCTGCTCGATCCCGGCCAGTCGGTGCTGATGGCCGATCCCGGCTACCCCTGCAACCGCAATTTCGTGCGGTTTCTGGAAGGGCGCAGCCAGGCGGTGCCGGTGGGCCCGGAGAGCGGTTACCAGCTCACCGCCCGCCAGGTGGCCGAACACTGGTCGCCGGAGACCCGCGCGGTGCTGGTCGCCTCGCCGGCCAATCCCACCGGCACGCTGCTGCCGGCGGACGAGCTGGCGGCCATCCATGCCGTGGTGCGCGAGCGGGGCGGGGTGCTGATCGTGGACGAGATCTACCACGGGTTGGTCTACGGCGCCCCGGCGCAGACGGCCCTGGCCGTCTCCGACGAAGTGATCGTCATCAACAGCTTCTCCAAGTATTTCGGCCTCACCGGCTGGCGCGTGGGCTGGCTGGTGGCGCCCGCCGAGGACGTGGATGACCTCGACAAGCTGGCCCAGAATCTCTTCCTGGCCGCGCCCACGCCCGGCCAGTACGCCGCCCTGGCCGCGCTGGGCCCCACCACCCGCCCGGTGCTCGAGGCGCGCCGCGAGGCCTTCCGCGCTCGCCGCGACTATCTGCTGCCGGCCCTGCGGGAACTGGGCTTCACCATTCCCGTCACGCCCCAGGGCGCCTTCTACCTCTACGCCGACTGCCGCCGCTTCACCGACGACAGCCTGGCCTTCGCCGAAGCCCTGCTCGAGGAAACCGGCGTGGCCGTCACCCCCGGCCTCGATTTCGGCCACAACCACCCCGAACGTCACCTGCGCTTCGCTTACACCACCTCGCTGGAACGGCTCGAGGAAGGGGTGCGGCGAATTGCCTCTTTCGTGGGGTAGGTGGAAGTAACGCAGAGGGCGCAGAGACGCAGAGAACGCCGAGAGGATTTGTTTCGGTAACCCATCACTCCGGGCGTCAGTCCGATTCTCGCCTGGCCATCCTCTGCGAACTCTGCGTCTCTGCACCCTCTGCGTTATTGGCAGCAATGCATTGGCAAGGGTTCAACCATCCAGCGGCATGCGCTCCACGCGCAGGGCGGTGGCGCCGGCCACGGCGACCGGCATGATCAGGAAGTTGAAGACCGGGATCAGGGTGGCGAGCATCACGGCGGCGCCGAAGCCGAGGCTGAGGAAGCGCTGGCGACGCAGCCGCTGGCGGATTTCGGGGAAGGTGAGGCCGTGGTTGCCGAGAGGGTAGTCGAGGTATTCCAGGCTCAGCATCCAGGCGCCGAACAGGGCCCAGAGGACGGGCGCCGCCAGGTTCAGGACCGGGATGAAGTTGAGGATCAGCAGGGGGATGGCGAAGAGCAGGAAATAGCCGATCTTGCGCAGCTCGCCGAGCAGCGCCAGGGTGAATTCCTGCAGGAAGGGGCGAGCGGAGCCGGGCGGGTTTTCGCCGCTGAGGTGGCGTTCCACCGCCGCGGCCAGGTAGCCGTTGAAGGGCGCGCCCACCAGGTTGGCCAGGAGGCTGAAGGCGAAGAAGATCACGATGAAGGCCATCAGGCCGAACACCAGCCACAGCAGCCAGGAGAGCCAGGCCAGCCACTCGGGCAGGCTGGGCATCAGCCAGTCCATGAACTGCCCGAACTGGCCCCAGGCCAGCCAGATGAGGCCAGCGAAGATCAGGATGTTGATGCCAAGCGGCAGGATCACGAAGCGCCGGATGCGGGGCTGGCCGATGAGTGTCAGGCCGCGCAGGAAGTAACCGGCGCCGGTGACGGGGTTGTTGCTGGGGGTAGGGTTGTTCATGCCTCTCGTTCTCCTTTGCGTTGCCATCCCTCGCGGGCGAGCCACGCTGCGCCCCAGGCCGCCTCGGTCTGTTCGGCGGGCAGCAGTGGCACGCCAAGGCGCGCGGCGCGGATAGCCGTCCAGGCCCGGTTGCCGGCCCCGCCGCCGGTGGTGCGGATCGACGCCGGCCAGGGCGCGCCGCAGGCGGCCAGCCGCCGGTAGCCCTCCCGTTCCACTTCCGCCAGGCTCTCCAGCAGGCCCTGAAGGAAGACGGCGTCGTCGTCGGGCCGGGGCTCGAGCACCGGCGCCAGGGTGGGATCGTTGACCGGAAAGCGTTCGCCGATCCCCGCCAGGGGAGTGTACTGCAATCCGGTGGGCCGTTCCGGGCACAGGCGCGGTTCCAGTTCGCGCAGGCGGGCGTCGCTGAAGAAGCGGCGCAGCACCGCGCCGCCGCAGTTGGAGGCGCCCCCGGCCAGCCAGCGCTCGCCCAGCGGCTGGCTGTAGATCCCGTATTCGGGTGCCGCCACCGGCCGTGCGCAGAGGACCTTGAGCACCAGGGTGGAGCCCAGGCAGGTGACCGCCTCGCCGGGCTCGCGGGCGCCGGTGGCCAGGAAGGCTGCGGTGCTGTCGGTGGTGCCGGCCACCAGCAGGGTGGATTCGGGCAGGCCCAGTTCCGCCGCCATCACCGGCGCGATCCGGGCCAGGGGGGTGCCGGCCGGGTGTACCCGGGGCAGCCATTCCGGCGGCAGATCGGTTTTCTCCAGCCAGGCGGGCCAGCGCCGGGCGAGCGGGTCGTAGCCGGTCTTGAGGACGTTGTTGGGATCCGTGTCACCGAAGCGGCCGGCAAGGCGGCCGAGCAGCCAGTCGGCCTGATGCAGGGCATGACGGGCGTGCCGGGCGAAGGGTTGCTTCGCCAGCCACAGCAGACGCGCCAGCCCCGTGGCGGGGCCGCGGGCCGGGCTGTCGGCGGGCGCCACGGCGCGCAGGGCTTCGGCCTCCTCCTGCGCGCGGGCATCGTCGTACATCAGGGCCGGATGCAGGGGACGGCCCGCGGCATCGGTCAGCAGTACCGTGCCCGAAGTGCCGTCGATGGCCAGCGCGGCGATCCGGGCCCGTGGCGCGGGCGGCAGGCGGCGGAAGGCCGTCACCAGCGCCCGCCACCAGTGTTCCGGATCCTGTTCCGAGGCCGGTCCCCGGCGGCGCCCCGGCGGCAGGGGCTCGTGCACGCTGGCGATCAACGCATCGTCGGCGGCGCGCAGCATCAGGCGCACCCCCGAGGTGCCCACGTCGATGCCCAGGAACAGGGGCGGGGAATGCGGGACGGGGGACGAGGAGGATGGCACCGACCGGTTTGGGTGCTGAATCTATGGCAGGGTGACGGGCTCGGGGGGCTGCCAGCCGCTCTGGCGGTGTTCGGCCACCACGGTGGTGTAGATCCCGCCGCGCACGTTGAACTTCGCCGTCAGGCGCATGAAGCGGGGGGCGGTGGCCGCCACCAGATCGTCGAGGATGGTGTTGGTGACCTTCTCGTGGAAGGCCCCCTCGTCGCGGTAGGACCAGACGTAGAGCTTCAGCGACTTGAGTTCCACGCACTTGCGGTCGGGCACGTATTCGATGTGCAGGGTGGCGAAATCGGGTTGCCCGGTCTTGGGGCACAGGCAGGTGAACTCCGGCACCTCGATGCGGATGGTGTAGTCCCGCTCCGGCATCGGGTTGTCGAAGGTTTCGAGTTCCTTGGTGGGCTGGGTCGGCATGGCGCGGATGATAGCCGACTTCAGGCACGGTGGCGAGGGTTGGGGGCGAGGCGCGCGGGAGGAGGATTTGTGATGCCGTTCACGGGATGCGAAAGGGCGATGCAGTGGAAAGCCCCGTCTTTCCTCGTCCCTCGCCATCCGGCCCTCGTCCCCGCATACTTGTCAATCTTGTGGCTGGCGCCCCGGATCCTGTATCTTGCCCGGATGCGACTGACCAAGCTCAAACTCGCCGGATTCAAGTCCTTCGTCGATCCCACCACCATCCCCATGCCGGGCAATCTGATCGGTATCGTGGGGCCGAACGGCTGCGGCAAGTCCAACATCATCGACGCGGTGCGCTGGGTGATGGGGGAGTCCTCGGCCAAGCACCTGCGCGGCGACTCCATGGCCGACGTGATCTTCAACGGCTCCTCGGCGCGCAAGCCGGTGGGCCAGGCCAGCATCGAACTGGTGTTCGACAACAGCGACGGTTCCCTGGGCGGGCAGTACGCCAACTACAACGAGATTTCCATCAAGCGCACGGTGAGCCGGGACGGCCAGTCGGTCTATCACCTCAACGGCACCCGCTGCCGGCGGCGCGACATCACCGACATTTTCCTCGGCACCGGCCTCGGCCCGCGCAGCTACTCCATCATCGAGCAGGGCACCATCTCCCGGATCATCGAGGCCAAGCCCGAGGAATTGCGCACCTTCCTCGAGGAAGCGGCCGGCATCTCCAAGTACAAGGAGCGGCGGCGCGAGACCGAGAACCGCATGCGCCACACCCGCGAGAACCTGGAACGGCTCAACGATCTGCGTGACGAGCTGGACAAGCAGCTCGCCCGCCTCAAGCGCCAGGCCGCCACCGCCGAGCGCTACAAGACGCTCAAGGCCGAAGAGCGGCTGGTACGGGCCCAGCTCCAGGCCCTGCGCTGGCGCGAGCTGGACGCCCAGGCGCGCCAGGAGGACAGCGCTCTGCGGGAGCAGGAAACGGCGCTGGAAGAGGCCATGGCGCGGGTCCGCGCGCTGGAAACCGACATCGAGAAACAGCGCGCGGCCCAGGCCGAGGCCCATGACCGGCACAATGCGGTGCAGAGCCGCTATTACAGCGTGGGTGCCGACATCGCCCGCCTCGAGCAGTCCATCCAGCACGCTCGCGAGCGGCGCGCCCAGCAGCGCACCGATCTGGAACAGCTCGAGAAGGACGGCGCCGAAACCCGCCGCCATCTGCAAGCCGATCTGCAGCGCATCGAGGAGCTGGAGACCCGGCTCAAGGCCCTGCAGCCCGAGCTGGAGAACAGCCGGCAACTGGAGACCGCCGCCGGCGAGGCGCTGGCCGAGGCCGAGGCGGCCATGGCCGCCTGGCAGACCGAGTGGGACGCCTTCAACCAGCAGGCATCCGAGCCGGCCCGCCAGGCGGAGGTGGAACGCACCCGCATCCAGCACCTGGAACAGCGCCTGGAACAGCTCCAGCAGCGGGGCGAGAAGCTGCAGCAGGAGCTGGCCGAATCCTCTCCCGAGCATCTCGAGCGGGAAATCGGCGAACTCACGCAACGGCTGGCCGACACCGAACAGCAGGTGGCCCAGGCCCAGCAGGCCCTGGAGACCCATCAGGCCCGGATCCGCGAACTGCGCGAAGCGACTCACCAGCGCAGCCAGCAGCTCGACGAATTGCGCAGCCGCCTGCAGGATCTGCGCGGTCGCAGTGCCTCGCTGGAGGCCCTCCAGCAGGCCGCCCTGGGCAAGGAGCAGGGCGCCGTGAGCCAGTGGCTCAGCCGGGAGCACCTGCAGGATGCCCCGCGCCTGGCCGAGGAACTCGAGGTGGAAAGCGGCTGGGAGCAGGCGGCCGAATGCGTGCTGGGCCATCACCTGGAGGCCGTGTGCGTGGAGGGCGTGGAGCCCCTGGCCGGCGTGCTGGGCGAGTTCGACGAAGGGCTGCTGAGCCTCTTCGACACCCACGCCACGGTGCAGGCGGCCTCCGGCCACGACAAGGCCCCGCGCCTGACCGACAAGGTGCGCGCGCCCTGGCCCCTCGCCAGCCTGATCGGCGGCATTTACGTGGCCGACAGCCTGCCGGCGGCCCTGGCCCTGCGGCCGCAACTGGCCGCCGATGAATCGGTGGTGACCCGCGACGGGATCTGGCTCGGCCCCAACTGGCTGCGGGTGGTGCGGGACAGCGATGCCCGGGCCGGGATCCTCCTGCGCGAGCAGGAACTCAAGACCCTTTCGGCCGAGATCGAAAGTCTCTCGCACCAGGCCATGCAGGCCCAGGAACAGCTGGAAAGCGAGCGCACCCGCCTGCAGGAGCTGGAGATGGAGCGCGACAGCGTGCAGGCGGCCTACAACCAGGCCAACCGCGCCCATGCCGAGGCCCAGTCGCGCCTGCAGCACCGTCAGAGCCAGCTCGAGCAGGCCCGTGCCCGGCACGAGAAGCTCGAGCGCGAGCTGCACGAGCTGCGCGGCCAGATGGAAGCCGACAACGACGCCCTGCAGGCCGCCCGCCGCACCCTCGAGGAGGCGGTGAGCCGCATGGGCGATCTGGAACAGCAGCGGCAGGCCCTCGGCGCCCGCCGCGACAGCCTGCGGGAGGCCCTGGACGTGGCCCGGGGGCGGGCCCAGGAAGCGCGCACCCGTGCCCAGGAGATCGCTCTCCAGGCCCAGACCCTCGAGACTGAACTGCAGTCCACCCGTCAGGCCCTGCAACGCCTCGAATCCCGCCTCGAACAGGAAGATCGGCGCCGCCAGGAACTGGAAAAGGCGCTGGCCGACAGCGAAGCCCCGCTGGCCGAAATGGAACAGGAACTCGAAACCCTGCTCGCGCAGCGGGTGCAGGTGGAGGCCGAACTGGCCGAGGCCCGCCAGGGCCTGCAGACCATCGAGCACGACATGCGCCAGCTCGACGAATCGCGCGCCCGGGCCGAGCAGGATGTGCAGGAGGTGCGCGAGAAACTGGAGCACATCCGCCTCCAGCAGCAGGAACTCAAGGTCCGCCGCCAGACCCTCGAAGAGCAGATCCGCGAATCCGATTACGAACTCAAGACCCTGCTCGAGGAGATGCCGGAAGCGGCCAACGAGAACGACTGGCAGCGGCGCGTGACGGAACTGGAAGGCCGTATCGCCCGTCTCGGCCCCATCAACCTGGCCGCCATCGAGGAATACGAGCAGCAGTCGGAACGCAAGGAATATCTCGACGCCCAGCACGCCGATCTCACCGAGGCCCTGGCCACCCTGGAGGCGGCCATCGCCAAGATCGACCGCGAGACCCGGACCCGTTTCAAGGAGACCTACGACAAGGTCAACGCCGGGCTCAAGCGCCTCTTCCCCCGCCTGTTCGGCGGCGGCCACGCCTACCTGGAGCTGACCGGCGACGAGTTGCTGGACACCGGCGTGACCGTGATGGCCCGCCCGCCGGGCAAGCGCAACAGCACCATCCACCTGCTTTCGGGCGGCGAGAAGGCGCTGACCGCCGTGGCCCTGGTGTTTGCCATCTTCGAGCTGAATCCGGCGCCCTTCTGCATGCTCGACGAGGTGGACGCGCCGCTGGACGATGCCAACGTGGGTCGCTTCTGTGACATGGTGAAGGAAATGTCGGATCGCACCCAGTTCATCTTCATCACCCACAACAAGATCACCATGGAGATCGCCGAACACCTGATCGGCGTCACCATGCACGAACCGGGCGTCTCCCGCATGGTGGCGGTGGACATCGACGAAGCCGTGGAGATGGCGGCGGTCTGATCTATTGCGCTGGGAGCCATGCTGAATGGCAGCCTGTTCGGGTAGGCACAAAGCCCTTGATGCCGGAGAGGCGTTGCGTGACACACCGTGTATACATCCCTGTAGGCTCGACGATCGCATTCCTGCGGTCGACGGTCACGAAACACCTCTCCGGCATCAAGGATGTATCTGAGACGGATTGGATATTCGACCATGCATAAATACCGACCGGGAGGCGAGACGGCATGGACGAGCTGCGTGTCATCCTGCTGGTGCTGGGCCTGCTGCTGATCGGCGGGCTGGTTCTGCATTACCGGAGCGAGAATCGCATACCCATGATCCTGTCGCGCATCAAGGACTGGCTGGCCCGGCGCCGTGAGCCGTCGGCCCCGGACGAGATGGAGCACCTCTCGGCCCCGCTCGAGGACACGGAATCGCTCGGCCTGCGCGCCGCCGATGCCGACGAGCCGGACGTGGACGGGATCGGCCCCATCAGCGCCATTCCCGACGCCGATCCCCTCGACGGCGAAGTGCTGATCATCGCCCTCAACGTCATGGCCCGCGCCCCGCAGCGCTTTCACGGCCTCGACATTCTCAATGCCCTGCGCGAGACCGGTTTCGTGTTCGGCGAGATGAACATCTTCCACTATCGGCCCGAGGGGGCGGCACAGAGCCGGCCCCTGTGCAGCGTGGCCAACACGGTGGAGCCGGGGCGCTTCGACATCGAGCACATGGCCGAGCTGGAAACGCCGGGCCTGTCCCTGTTCATGCAACTGCCGGGGCCGCTGGAAGGGCGGGCCGCCTTCGACAGGGTGCTGCAGCTCGGCCGGGCCCTGGCCGAACGGCTCGATGGCGAGCTGTGCGACGAATCCCGTTCGGTGCTCACCCTGCAGACCATCGGCCACCTGAAGGAAAGCATCGAAAGTTTCCGCTTCCGTCAGAAAATGGCCAACCTGCGCCAGCACCGGAGCCCGGGTTCATGAGCGTACCGGCCGAGGTCAAACAGCGCGTGGAAGCGCTGCGCAAGGAGATCGAGCACCACAACTATCTCTACTATGTGCTCGACCAGCCCGAAATCAGCGACGCCGAATACGACCGCCTGCTGCGCGAGCTGCAGGAACTCGAGGCCCGCTATCCCGAACTGATCACCCCCGATTCCCCCACCCAGCGGGTCGGGGCCGAACCGCTCAAGGCGTTTGGCGAGGTGCGCCACGAGGTGCCCATGCTCTCGCTCAACAACGCCTTTTCCGACGAAGAAGCGATCGAGTTCGATCGCCGCGCCCGGGAGCTGCTGGGCGTGGCGGTGATCGACTATGCCGTGGAGCCGAAACTCGACGGCCTGGCCATCAGCCTGCTGTACCGGGACGGCCGTCTGGTGCAGGGCGCCACCCGCGGTGACGGTTATCGCGGCGAGGACGTGACCGCCAACGTGCGTACCATCAAGGCCATTCCCCTGCATCTGCGGGGCGAGGGCTGGCCGCCGGTGCTGGAGGTGCGCGGCGAGGTGATCATGACCAAGGCAGGCTTCGAGAAACTCAACGCCGAGCAGCGGCGCAAGGGCGAGAAGACCTTTGCCAATCCCCGCAACGCCGCCGCCGGCTCCCTGCGCCAACTCGACCCGCGCGTGACGGCCAGCCGGCCCCTGACCTTCTTCGCCTACGGCCTCGGCAAGGTGGAAGGGGGGGAACTCCCGGATCGGCACAGCCGGATATTGCAGCGCCTGCGCGAGTGGGGCGTGCCCATCAACCGCGAAGGCAAGGTGGTCGAGGGCATCGACGGCTGTCTGGCCTATCACCGGGCCATGCTGGAAAAGCGCGAAAGTCTGCCCTACGAGATCGACGGTGTGGTCTACAAGGTGGATCGGCTCGACTGGCAGGAGCGCCTGGGCTACGTGGCGCGCGCCCCGCGCTGGGCGCTGGCCCACAAGTTTCCGGCCCACGAAGAGATCACGAAGGTGGTCGACATCGAGGTGCAGGTGGGGCGTACCGGCGCCCTCACGCCGGTGGCCAAGCTCGAGCCGGTGCGCATCGGCGGGGTGACGGTGACTTCCGCCTCGCTGTTCAACCAGGACGAGATCGATCGCCTCGACGTGCGGATCGGCGACTACGTGGTGGTGCGCCGCGCCGGCGACGTGATTCCGCAGATTGTCAGCGTAGTCAAGTCCCGCCGCCGGGGCCGGCTGCGCAAGTTCCATCTGCCCGACAAGTGCCCGGTGTGCGGCTCGCCCACCTATCGCCCCCCGGGGGAGGCCGTGACCTACTGCACCGGCGGCCTGTACTGCCCGGCCCAGCGCAAGCGGGCGCTGGAGCACTTCGCCTCGCGCCGGGCCATGGACATCGAAGGCCTGGGCACCAAGCTCATCGATCAACTGGTGGACAAGGGGCTGGTCAAGGACCCCGCCGATCTCTACCAGCTGACGAAGGAACAGCTCGTGGCCCTCGAGCGCATGGGCCCCAAGTCGGCCGACAACCTCCTGGCCCAGCTCGAGAAGAGCAAGGCCACCACGTTGCCGCGATTCCTCTACGCCCTCGGCATCCACGACGTGGGCGAGGTCACCGCCCAGACCCTGGCCGAGCATTTCGGCAGCCTGGAAGCGCTCATGGCGGCCAGCGAGGAAGACCTGATGGCGGTGCCCGACGTGGGGCCGGCGGTGGCGGCCAGCATCCGCCAGTTCTTTGCCCAGAAACACAATCGCGAGGTGATCCGCCGTCTGCGCGAGGCGGGGGTGCACTGGCCTGACATCACGCCGAGAAAACCGGAAGAACTGCCTTTGGCCGGCAAGACCTTCGTGCTCACGGGCGCCCTGGCCAGCATGACCCGCGACGAGGCCAAGGAAAGCCTGCGCCGGCTGGGCGCGAAGGTCAGCGGCAGCGTCTCGCGCAAGACCGATTACGTGGTGGTGGGCGAGGACCCGGGCAGCAAGGCCGACAAGGCCCGCGAACTGGGCGTGACCATGCTCGACGAGGAGGCCTTCCTCCAATTGCTGCGCGAGCACGGCGCCGTTTGACAAGCCGCGTACCGCCACAACCCCGAGACGAGGAGAATCGCATGCACCGGATGATGGGACGACTGTTGATCCTTTCCCTGCTGCTGGCCCTGACGCTGCCGACCCGGGCCGGCTGGGATCCCGGCAAGGCGGAAAAGGAACGCAAGGCCGCCGAACAGGCGAAGGCCCTGTTCCTGAAGAAGGATCCGGGGCTCAAGCGGTTCTTCGATGCGGCCTACGCCTACGCCATCTTTCCCCATGTGGGCAAGGGCGGGATCGGCATCGGCGGGGCCTATGGCAGCGGCCTGGTGTACCGCCAGGGCAAGGTCATCGGCCGGGCCAGACTGTTCCAGGCCACCATCGGTTTTCAGCTTGGTGGCCAGGTGTTCGCCGAGCTGATCTTCTTCAAGGACAAGGCGGCTTTCGACCGCTTCAGATCCGACAGGCTCGAGTTCACGGCCGAAGCCTCGGCCGTGGCCATCACCGCCGGCGCCTCGGCCAAGGCCGACTACAGCGACGGGGTGGCGGTCTTCACCCTGGCCAAGGGAGGGCTGATGTACGAGGCCGCCATCGGCGGCCAGTCGTTCACCTTCAAACCGCGGTAGGCCAGCGCAAGCGCAGCGGAGCCGGCCTGCATCAGGGGGAGAACCGGCAATAGGGTCATCCCGACAGGTCGGCACCAAACAAAAAGGGGATGCTGCAGCATCCCCTTTTTCGCGACCGATGTGGCGATGTGCTACTTCTTGATCTCCACCTTGGCCTGCTGGCGCAGCTTGCCGACGTATTCCTGAAGCTGCCGGGTGCGCATCATCGACTTGAGTTGGCCCTTCACCTGGTCGTAGGCCGGCGGCGTGGCCTTGCGGCTGTCTTCCAGCTTGATCACGTGCCAGCCGAACTGGGTCTTCACCGGCGTGCGGGTGTATTGGCCCTTCTTGAGTTTCTTCACGGCATTGGCGAATTCCGGCACCATCTGATCGGGCTTGAACCAGCCCAGATCGCCGCCTTCGCTGGCGCTCGGGCCGGTGGACTTGGCCTTGGCTACCTCGGCAAACACCGCGCCGTTGTCCAGTTCCTTGATCACGGCCTTGGCCTCGTCCTCGGTCTTGAGCAGGATGTGACGGGCCTTGAACTCCTGACCGCTCATGGCTTTTACGGCCTTGTCGTATTCCTTCTTCACGTCGGCATCGGCGATGGGATGCTGTTTGCTCAGCCGCTGGACGTTGGCCTGGATCAGGATGTTGCGCTTCATCTGTTCGATGGCGAACTGCACGTCCGGATCCTTGGCCACGTTGTTTTTCACGGCGTCCTGGTACAGCAGTTCCCGGTTCACCAGTTCATTGATGACCTGGTCGCGGTTGACGGTCTGATGGCTCTTGCCGGCTTCGCGCTGACGCTGGCGCAGATACATCTCGTAGACCTTCTGGGAAATGGGTTTGCCATTGACGGTGGCCACGGGCTTGTCCCCGGCGGCCTGGACGGGCGCGGCCAGGGGCAGGGCCATGAGCAGGGCGGTGGCGATGAGGGTGCGTGTGGTCTTGTGCATGTGTCTCGGGTTCCTGGTTGACGTATGGAGGGGGATTTCAGGGCAGCACTTTCCTGAAGGGTTTGACGGTCACCCGGGCATAGACGCCGGCGGCCACGTAGGGATCGGCGTCGGCCCAGGCGCGGGCTTCCTCGAGGGAAGGAAACTCGGCCACCACCAGCGAACCGCTGAAGCCGGCCGGGCCGGGATCCTCGCTGTCGATGGCCGGATGCGGCCCGGCCAGGATCAGGCGGCCTTCGGCCTGCAGGGCCTGGAGCCGGGCAAGATGATCGGGACGCGCCGCCAGACGGCGTTCGAGGCTGTCCGGCTGATCTTCGGCAATGATGGCGTACAGCATTCAGTGCTCCTTTTCCGCGCCGAGTTCCGCGGTGGGGGTGTCTTTCGGTTCGGCGTCCACCGGTTTGGCATGGCGGGCCAGATACACGGCCTGGCCGAGGATGAAGAGGATGGTCAGGCCCAGCATGCCGAACAGCTTGAAGTTGACCCAGCTTTCCTCGGCCGCATGGGCCCGCTGGCACAGGCGCAACAGTTCGCCCTGCTGGGTACTCAGGCAGGTGTCCACGTCCAGGGCCGTGCCGGCGGCGGTGAACAGGGCCCGTTCGGCCTCGAAATAGAAACCGGCCACGTACAGGTTGGCCAGGCCCATGAGCACGAAGAAGACCACCCAGCTGAAGTTGAGCCGCTTCCACACCGTGGCCGGCACGGCGATGGCATGGCCCATCATGCGCTCCACCAGGGTGCGTTGGCCGATGAAGTGGCTGGCCAGAAAGGCCAGGCCGAAGGCCCAGTTCACCGCCGTGGGCTTCCACATGATGAAGGTCTTGTTCTCGAACAGCAGGGTGGCGCCGCCGAGCACCAGGATCAGCGCCAGGGTGATCAGGTGCATCTTCTCGAAACGCCGGTGGCGGTGCCAGTACACGCCCACCTGCAGCAGCGAGGCGCCCATGGCCACGCCCGTGGCCACGTAGATGCCGTAGAGCTTGTAGGCAAGGAAGAACAGCAGGATGGGGAAGAAATCGAATAGCAGTTTCATGGGCAGGGAAAACAGTCAGTGCAGGGTCGGATGGTTGGTCAGCCGGTAGTATTTTTCCATGATCCGCCGCACAGGTTCGGGATAGCCGCTGGCCGCCATCTGTTGCATGCCCTCCTCGAAGAAGCCCGGCGCGTCCTCGGGCAGCCGGTGCAGGAGCTGCTCGAAGGCCTGTTCCATGATCTCCGGCTGATGGCTGCGGGTGGCCACGATGCCGTAGTTGAGATTGAGGATCCGCCAGGGGCGGGCCGGATCGCTGCGATCCCGGTCGGCGCGGATGGCCGGATCCACCGCTTCGACGATTTCCCGGTAGACGTGGGTCAGCTCCGCGAGAAAGGCCGGATCCTGGTGGCTGTTGGCTACCTTGGACAGCGAATCCACCAGAGGTTCCGCCAGCGGCAGCGGCCCCAGGTGGCGGGCCGCCCACACGCCCCAGGTGACGATGATCTCGTCCAGGGCCTCGCGCATGTCGCGGTATTCCAGGGCATCGGCCCAGGCCAGCAGTTGTTCGAGCAGGGCGAAGCCGGTGCGTGACAGTTCGCGAAAGTCGCTGTCGCCGCTGGGCGGGGTCTGCTCCAGATGCTCGAGCAGGGCGGTGAAGTGGCGCAGGCTTTCGCACACCGGTGCCAGCGGCGGCAGGGACACGGTTCGTTCGCTGCGCGCCGCCGTCTGCTGCAGGGTGGCGCACACGTCCAGCATGGCCTGGATCAGCTCCGGCAGATCGATGTCCAGATTGGCTTGGGCCATGGGCGGGCTTGAAGCGGCTCCTGCGGCGAAAAGGGGAAATCGGCTGCCACTTTACCACAGCCGGCGGCCACCGGCAGGGGCCGGTTTGCCGGTATAATGCCCCGATGTCCACGCCCTGCCACGATCTCCACTGTCATTCGACCGCTTCCGACGGCACGCTCGCGCCAGCGGCCGTGGTGCGTCGCGCCGCCACCCGCGGGGTGGACGTGCTGGCCCTGACCGATCACGATGCCACGGCAGGGCTCACGGAGGCCGCCGCCGAGGCCCGGCGCACCGGCGTGCGCTTCGTGCCCGGCATCGAACTGTCGGTCACCTGGAGCCACCAGACGGTGCATATCGTCGGGCTCGGCATCGATCCGGCGGACGCCGATCTGGCCGCCGGCACGGCGCGCCTGCGGGATTTCCGCGACTGGCGGGCCGCGGAAATCGCCCGCCGCCTGGCGAAGCACGGCATCCCCGGGGCCCTCGAGGGCGCCCGCCGCTTCTGCAAGGGCGCCATCCTCAGCCGCACCCATTTCGCCCGGTTTCTGGTGGCGCAGGGGCAGGCGAAGGACGTGCGTCAGGTGTTCCGCCGTTTTCTGGTCAAGGGCAAGCCGGGCCACGTGCCGGGCCAGTGGGCCAGCCTGGAGGAGGCCGTGGGCTGGATCCGGGGAGCGGGCGGCCTGGCCGTGATCGCCCATCCCGCCCGTTACCGGTTCAGCGCCACCCGCCTGCGCCAGTTGCTGGGAACCTTCCGGGAACTGGGCGGCGCCGGCCTCGAGGTGGTCTCCGGCAGCCACAGCCACGACGACAATCTGCGCATGGCCCACCTGGCCCGCCAGTTCGGTCTGCTGGCCTCGGCCGGCTCCGATTTCCACGGCCCCGAGAACGCCTGGTACGAACTGGGCCGCCTGCCGGCCCTGCCCGAGGGCTGCCGGCCCCTCTGGCACAGCACCGCCTGGCAGGCGGCCACCGGGCTGTTGCCGGCCGCGGAGGCCTCGTGAGCCAGTTCTTCCAGATCCACCCCGACAATCCCCAGCCGCGGCTGATCCGCCAGGCGGTGGAAATGCTGCGCCAGGGCGCGGTGATCGTCTATCCCACCGATTCGGCCTATGCCCTGGGCTGCCACCTGGGCGACAAGAAGGCGCTGGACCGAATCCGGGAAATCCGCCGGGTGGACGACAAGCACAACTTCACCCTGGTCTGCCGGGATCTGTCCCAGGCCGCCACCTACGCGAAGATGGACAACACCGCCTACCGGCTGATCAATGCCCACACGCCCGGGCCCTATACCTTCATTCTGCCCGCCACCCGCGAAGTGCCCCGGCGTCTGCTCCATCCCAAGCGGCGCACCATCGGCATCCGCATCCCCGACAACCGGATCGTCCGGGCCCTGCTCGAGGAACTCGGCGAGCCGATCATGAGCAGCACCCTGATCCTCCCCGGCGAAGAGATGCCCCTGACCGACCCCTACGAAATCCGCGAAATCCTGGAACACCAGGTGGATCTCGTCATCGACGGCGGCTACTGCGACCTCGAACCCACCACCGTGGTCGATCTCACCGGCGACCTGCCCCAGGTGGTGCGCCGTGGCAAGGGCGATCCGGGGCCGTTCGAGGCATGAAGGAAGCGGTCGAGCCGATTCCGCAATCACGGTATAATCCCGGCCTCTTCCACGAATGAAAACCGATACGGTCTGCATGAAACCGTCCGTCACGCGGCCACCGCCGCGGCCTGTTTCCGGGAGCCTCCATTGAACACCTTGCCCAACCAGCCACCGCGCGTGCTGTCCGGCATGCGGCCCACCGGTGCCCTGCACCTGGGGCACTATCACGGCGTGCTCAAGAACTGGGTGCGCCTGCAGCACGAGTACGAATGTTATTTCTTCGTCGCCGACTGGCACGCCCTCACCACCCACTACGAGGATCCGCAGATCATCGCCCCCAGCGTGTGGGAGATGGTCATCGACTGGCTGGCGGTGGGGGTCAATCCCGGTTCGGCCACCCTGTTCCTCCAGTCGAAGGTGATGGAGCATGCCGAGCTGCACCTGCTGCTGTCCATGATGACGCCCCTGGGCTGGCTGGAGCGGGTGCCGAGCTACAAGGATCAGCAGGAAAAGCTGCGCGACCGGGATCTGGCCACCTACGGCTTCCTCGGCTATCCGCTGCTGCAGAGCGCCGACATTCTGATCTACAAGGCGGGCCTGGTGCCGGTGGGCGAGGACCAGGTGGCGCACGTGGAGCTGACCCGCGAGGTGGCGCGGCGTTTCAACCATCTGTATGGCCGCGAACCCGGCTTCGAGGAGAAGGCCGAGGCGGCGATCCGCAAGATGGGCAAGAAGAACGCCAAGCTCTACAACAGCCTGCGCAGGAAATACCAGGAACAGGGCGACGAGGAGGCCCTGGCCACGGCCCGCGCCCTGCTCGAGGGTCAGCAGAATCTCACCCTGGGCGACAAGGAGCGCCTGTTCGGCTATCTGGAAGGCGGCGGCCGGATCATCCTGCCCGAGCCCGAGGCGCTGCTCACGCCGGCATCGAAGATGCCGGGGCTGGATGGTCAGAAAATGTCCAAGTCCTACGGTAACACCATCGCGTTGCGCGAAGATCTCGACCAGATCGCCGACAAAATCCGCAAGATGCCGACCGATCCTGCCCGCGTCCGGCGCACCGATCCGGGGAATCCGGAAAACTGTCCGGTGTGGAAACTGCATCAGGTATACTCGGACGAAGAGACCCGGCAATGGGTGCGGGAAGGCTGCACCACCGCCGGCATCGGCTGCCTGGACTGCAAGGCGCCCGTCATCGAGGCGGTGCGGGCCGAGCTGGAACCCATCCAGGCGCGGGCGAAGGAATACGAACAGGATCCCGGCCTGGTGCGCAACATCGTCAGCGAGGGCACGGAGAAGGCCCGTGACGTGGCGCGCCAGACCATGATCGAGGTGCGGCAGGCCATGGGGCTGGAATACCGCTGAGGCGGGAATCGGAGCAACGGATGACAGGCAGCGAAGAGAGCGTCGCGGAGGCCGCCCCGCCCCGGCAGGAAGAGATGCCCTTCGCGGTGGTGCAGGGGGAGGCCATCACCACCCTGCCCAAGGATCTCTACATCCCGCCGGATGCGCTGGAGGTGTTTCTGGCCGAGACCTTCGAGGGCCCGCTGGATCTGCTGCTGTACCTCATCAAGCGCCAGAACCTCGACATCCTCGATCTGCCGATCGCCGAGATCACCCACCAGTATATGGAATACGTGGAGGTGATGAAGGATCTGCATCTGGAACTGGCCGGCGAATACCTGGTGATGGCCGCCATGCTGGCCGAGATCAAGTCGCGCATGCTGCTGCCCCGCCCGGCCGAAGCCGAGGAAGAAGAGGGTGATCCCCGCGCCGAACTGGTGCGCCGACTGCAGGAATACGAACGCTACAAGCAGGCCGCCGAAGACATCGATCGCCTGCCGCGGGTGGGGCGCGAGATCTTCCCCACCGCCGTGGCGGCGCCCGAGCTGAAGTCGGTGCGCAAGCCGCCGGAAGTGCGGTTGCAGGACGTGCTCGACGCCTTCCGTGACGTGATGCGGCGGGCCGCCATGTACGAGCACCACCACGTCACGCTGGAACCGCTGTCGGTGCGGGAACGCATGTCCATCGTGCTCGATCGGGTGCGCAGCGATCGCTTCATCGAATTCGGCCGGCTGTTCACGGTGGAAGAGGGGCGCAGCGGCGTGGTGGTGACCCTGCTGGCCCTGCTGGAGCTGATCAAGCAGAGCCTGATCGAGCTGGTGCAGACGGAAGCCTACGGCCCGATCCACGTCAAGGCCGTCGCCACCGGCACGGTCGAGGCGGAAACCGACGGAAACGAGTCATGAACGAACCCGAACTGAAGCGGATCATCGAGGCCGTCCTGTTCTCGGCCGACGAGCCCCTGAGCCTCAAGCAGCTGCAGGGCCTGTTTCCGGAGGAGAGCGGCCCCGATCGGGACGCCATCCGGGCCGCGCTGGAAGAGATTGCCGGCGACTGCGCCGATCGCAGCATCGAGCTGCGGGAGGTCGCCAGCGGCTGGCGCTTCCAGGTGCGGGAACAGTATGGCCAGTGGGTGTCCCGCCTCTGGGAAGAGAAGCCGGCCCGCTATTCCCGAGCCACTCTCGAGACCCTGGCGCTGATTGCCTACCGCCAGCCCATCACCCGCGGCGAGATCGAAGAGGTGCGCGGGGTCAGCGTCAGCAGCCAGATCATCAAGAGCCTCCTGGAGCGGGACTGGATCAAGGTGGTCGGGCACCGCGACGTGCCCGGCAAACCGGCCCTCTACGCCACCACCCGTGCCTTTCTCGACTACTTCAACCTCAAGAGCCTGCAGGATCTGCCGCCACTGGCCGAATTGCGCGACATCGACGCCATCAACGCTGAACTGGCGCTGGAAGCGCCGGAAGGCGGGGAGGGCCCCGAGGCCGCGACCGGCGAAGAAGCCACGGATGAGCCTGGACAGGCCGGCGGCGAAGGCGACATCCTGAAAGCCGAAGCCGAAGCCGAAGCCGAAGCCGAAGCCGAAGCCGAAGCCGAAGCCGAAGCCGAAGCCGAAGCCGAAGCCGAAGCCGAAGCCGAAGCCGAAGCCGTGGAAGCGCCAGTGGGGGAGGAGACCGGACCGGCCGGCGAGATGCCGGCCGGTGCGGAAGCGACGGAAACCGCCGAGGAGGAAAGCGCCCCTCTGACGGCCGAACGCTGACCCTGGCCATGGACGAAAAGATCCAGAAGGTGCTGGCTCGCGCGGGCCTGGCTTCGCGCCGCGAGGTGGAACGCTGGATCGTGCAGGGCCGGATCCGGGTCAACGGCAAGCCTGCCCGGCTCGGCGATCGGATCGGCCCCCGCGACAGGATCACCCTCGACGGCAAGGGCCTCACCCATCTCTGGCACACCCCCCGCGCCCGGGTCATCGCCTATCACAAGCCGGTGGGCGAGGTGTGCACCCGCAAGGATCCCGAAGGCCGGCCCACCATCTACGATCATCTTCCCCCCCTGCCCAACGGCCGCTGGATCGGCATCGGACGCCTGGATCTCAACACCTCCGGCCTGCTGCTTCTGACCACCGACGGCGAACTGGCCAACCGGCTCATGCATCCCTCGCGCGAGGTGGAGCGTGAATACGCCGTGCGCGTGTTGGGCGAGGTCAGGCCCGAGGATCTGGCGGCCCTGCAAGCGGGCGTGGAGCTGGAAGACGGGCTCGCCCGCTTCGAGCGGATCCAGGATGCCGGGGGCAGCGGCAGCAACCACTGGTATCACGTGGTGCTGCGTGAAGGGCGCAACCGCGAGGTCCGCCGCCTGTGGGAAGCCCTGGGCTACGCCGTCAGCCGTCTGATCCGGGTGCGCTACGGCAACGTGGAACTGGGGCGGGCCCTGCGGCCCGGCAGGTGGCGCGAACTGTCTCCCGCGGAAGTGGCCGAACTGCGCCGCCTCGCGGGGCTGCCTGCCGAGGTGCGCCAGAGTCGTTCGCCCGCCCGCAGGAAGTCTCGCCAGACGCCAGCCCGCCGCCGGGCTGTTCGCCGCCGCCGGGCTTGAAACGCCGCCGAGCGGTGCCCATAACCTGAAATACTCACTCGCTATTCCAGGAGGGGAAGATGAACATGCGTGCCTTGCTGTTGACGGGGTTTCTGGGGCTGGCCGTGGCGCTCGGCGGTTGCGCCACCCGCGAGGAGGCCGGTGCCGTCACCGGTGCGGCCATCGGCGCCACGCTCGGCGCAGCCGTGGCCGGGAAACACGACCGGGGGCTGGCCATCATCCTCGGCGCCATGGCCGGTGCGGCCATCGGTTCCACCATCGGGCGCTACATGGACGAGCAGGATCGGATGCGCACCTCCCTGGTGTTGGAGAAGAACCGCACCCACCAGTCCTCCACCTGGGTCAATCCCGATACGGGTTACCGCTACACGGTCACGCCCACCCGCACCTTCGAGACGGCCGAGGGCCCCTGCCGCGAATTCACGCTGGATGCCGTGATCGGCGGCAAGCGACAGGAAGTGTACGGCACGGCCTGCCGCCAGCCGGACGGCAGCTGGAAGGTGGTGAAATAAGCGCCAGAACAGCCGGCGATCAGCCGGCTTTCTTGAGCTGGTGCTTGGAGCGCAGGATGTAGGGTTTCAGCTCGCGGGGAATGTTGAGGTATTCGCTGAGCAGGATCACCACCTTCGGGGTGCTGCCGGTGGCGATCGCCTTGAGCAGTTCGATGTTGGCCTTCTTCTCCAGCTCCGCGTCGAAGTCGCGCAGGATGTACACCCCGTAGTGCTTGCTGTTCTCGATGTACCTGAGTTTCTCGGTGCCGGTCTGGGTGCGGGGGATCACGATGTGATCCGCGCCGATCCGGCGCATGCCTTCCTCGGGCGGGGCCTGGTAGAAGGCCTTGTTGCTGAACCGGCTCACCTGGATGAACAGATCCATGACCCGATCAGTGTCATAGGATTCGATGGTGATGATCCGGTACTTCGATTCGAGGATCTTCTCCAGCTGGTGCAGATAGTCCATCCGCCTGTCTCCTCTCCGTCGGCCACGGTCTGAGTATAACCGCTCGTTTGGGCCCGTGCGGCCGCGAAACGTGACCGGTTTCCCGTTTTCAGCCGTTGGCTTCCTGAATACGCAGTTCCGGCTGGTGGCTCGCCACGCAGTTGCGTCCGGCTTCCTTGGCCTGATAGAGGGCGGCGTCCGCCTTGCGGAACAGATCCTCGGGGCTGTCGCCCGGCGTCAGGCTGGCGGCGCCGAAACTGGCGGTCAGCTTCAGCCGGCCCCGTTCACAGTCGAAGGTGACCTGTTCCACGGCCCCGCGGATCCGCTCGGCGACCAGCGCGGCGTCCTCGCGGTTGGTGCCGGTGAGCAGGATCACGAATTCCTCGCCGCCATAGCGGAACACGATGTCGGAGCTGCGCAGGTTCTCGCTGATGGTCTGGCTGAACTGGCGGAGCACTTCGTCACCGGTGGCGTGGCCATACTGATCGTTGATGGCCTTGAAGAAATCGATGTCGGCGACGATCAGCGACAGGGGCGTCTGGTTGCGGTGGGCCAGATCCACCTCGCGGGCCAGCATGTTGTCCATGGCCGTGCGGTTGTTGATGCCGGTGAGCGGATCGATCTGGGCCGAACGCAGGGCACGCTGGTACCAGATGGCGTTGCGCAGCGGGTAGATGAGCTGGCTCAGCAGGTTTTCGATGGTCTGCAGTTCGCTTTCCGCGAAGCGATCTCGGCGGCTGAAGACCAGCTCACCCAGGTACTCGCCGGCCAGCTTCAGGCGGTAGGCGCAGGTGTGGGCCCGGCGGGAGCCGAATTGCAGCTCGGCCTCGAGCGGCGGATAGGTGAACGCGGCGCCGTCGAAGCGGAACCGTTCGGCCGCCGCCTCAAGGAAATAGTTCAGCACCGTCTCCAGCTCGAGCGAGGTCTGCAACAGGCCAGCCAGTTTCAGGGTCTGCTGGAGTTCGTCCGGGGCGACGCCCAGGTGGCCCAGATCGGCGGCGAGATCGGCCGAGGAAGCCAGCGAAGCGTCCTGATTGTCGGTATTGATATGTGTGGCCATAGTCGGCACCCTGTTGTTCACACGTGGTAGCGCATAACATGCGAATTGCGTGCCAAAAGTGAGCATTTTAAAAACGCAATCAAAAACAACAACTTGCAAATACTATCTCATTCTGCGCCTCAATCTGTCAAAAAAATGTCGGCACTTTGCGGCGCGTTTCGAGTCTGAAATCCTGGAAACCGGCGCCCGTGGGGGGCGCCGGTAACGCCTGCGGAGGAGATCATGACCCAGCACAACCCGGAAATCACCCCGAGTCGGCACCCCCTTGGCCGCTGGCTGACCGCCCTGTGGCTGATTCTTGCCGGGGCGGCAAATGCGGCAAGCCCCGAGTCCAGTCTGGAGGCCGGTTTCGTCAATCCCGGCTACGAGGAGAAGCCCGAATGGTTCAAGAACTCGTTTCTCGACCTTGGCGAAGACGTGGCGGAGGCCCGGGCGGCGAACAAGCGGGTGATGCTCTATTTCTATCAGGATGGCTGCCCCTATTGCGCCAAGCTGCTGCGGGTCAACTTCAGCACCCGATCCATCGTGGACAAGACCCGCAAGCATTTCGACGTGATCGCCATCAACATGTGGGGAGACCGGGAGGTCACCGATCTGGACGGGGAGGTGCTGACCGAGAAGCGGTTTGCCGAGAAGTGGAAGATCATGTTTACGCCCACCATCCTGATCCTGAATCCCCAGGGCCAGGTGGCGTTGCGGATCAATGGCTACTACCCGCCGGACAAGTTCGAGGCCGCGCTCGACTATACCGCGCAGGGGCTGGAGAAACGCCTGTCCTTCCCCGAGTACTATGCCCGGAAGAATCCGGTGAAGGCCACCGGCAAGCTGCATGCGGAACCGTGGATCCTGCCCCCGCCCTACGATCTGGCCCGCCTGGCGAAGGCCGACAAGCCCTTGCTGATCCTGTTCGAGCAGGAAGTCTGCCGCACCTGCGACGAATACCACCAGGACATCTTCCAGCGCCCCGACACCCGCAAGCAGCTCGCGCGTTTCAACGTCGTGCGCCTGGACATCTGGTCCGACATGCCGCTGGTGGATCTGCAGGGACGCAAGACTACCGCCCGTCAGCTGGCCCGGGCCATGAACGTCAAGTTCACGCCCACCCTGGTGATGGTGGACGGCGGCAAGGAAGCCTTCCGCACCGAAGCCTACCTGCGCGCCTTCCACCTGCAGTCGTCACTCGACTACGTGGCCTCCGGCGCCTACCGCAAGCAGCCCAACTTCCAGCGCTACATCGCGGCCCGTGCCGACCGCCTGGAAGCGCAGGGGATTCATGTGGATCTCTGGAAATAGGCTGATGTTGGGTTGGGTGGAAGAAACACGGAGGACACGGAGGCACGGAGAACACGGAGGTTCTGTTTTCGGCAGGTTGCGAGCCACCTCAAGCCCATAGCGAATGAGGCTGACCCAAATGGCTGTTTTCAAAATAGCGGATCACCCGCATAAAACAGGCACGCCTACCAGACAGACGCACAACACCCGTAATCTGTAGTAGTTCAGACTTGATCTGACAGTTACCGGTTTTTCCGGGGGCGACTGTCAGGTCAAGCTCAGCCTACGAACTTCTCCTGCCAGATTTTCTTGCCGTCCTCCAGCGTTGCCATGGGGGTACGCCCACAACACATCTTGCCCTGGTGGGTTCGTTCCGTATTGTAGTACTCCAGCCATTCATCCAGGTCGGCCTGGAGCGATGCCAGATTCTCATAGAGTTTCTTCCGGAAGGTCACCTGATAGAACTCCTGGAGAATGGTCTTGTGGAACCGCTCGCAGATCCCGTTGGTCTGCGGAGATTTGGCCCGGGTTTTCGTGTGGTCGATATCATTGACCGCCAGGAACAGCTCATAGTCATGGGTGTCGGGCCTGCCGCAGTATTCGGTACCCCGGTCAGTGAGGACCCGCAGGACAGGCAGGCCCTGGGCTTCGTAGAAGGGCAGTACCCGGTCATTCAGCAGGTCGGCGGCCGTAATCGGCGTCTTGGTTGTGTACAGCTTGCAGTGGGCCACCTTGGCGTAGGTGTCCACGTAGGTCTGCTGGTAGATACGGCCTACCCCCTTGAGGGTGCCCACGTAGAAGGTATCCTGTGAGCCCAGGTAGCCGGGATGGGCAGTTTCGATCTCGCCGTGGTTCTCCTCGTCGAGTTTCTTCTTCTCCAACGCCTGGACCTGGGCTTCCGTCAGAATCAGCCCTTCTTCGGCGGCCATCTTCGCCTCCAGGGCCTTCAGGCGGCTCCGGAAGTTGGCCAGCTCGTGGCGCAGCCAGATGCTGCGCACGCCGGTGGGGGAGACGAAGATCCCCCGTTTGCGCAGTTCGTTGCTGACTCGGACCTGGCCATGGGCCGGAAAATCAATGGCATACGCCACCACCGCCTCTTCGACCTCCGGCGCCACCCGGTTCTTGGGGTTCGGGCGCCGACGGTCCGGCTCCAGCAGGGCATCGATTCCGCCTTCCTCGACCGCTTTCTGATACCGGTAGAAGGTATCTCGGGACAGCCCCATGATCTTGCAGGCTCGAGAGACGTTTCCCAATTCCTCGGCCAGATTCAGCAAGCCGAGTTTGTGTTTGATGATTCGTTCGCTACTATGCAACATGAGGGTTACCTCCGTCGTGTTTTGATTGGGTTGGGTTCGCACCCCCATCAAAACCGGTAACCCTCACTTTTTCAACTGTGAGGTGTCAGATCGGGTCTGAACTAATACACGTAATCTGGTTTGATACCCAGTTTGTTTTCCAATCAAAACAAACGCCGTGTTCTCCGTGCCTCCGTGTCCTCCGTGTTCTTTCCATCTCGCTTCGGAAAGAAATCCGCTTCTACAACGCCCGCAGCCGGCAGCCTTCGGTATCGCATTCGAGCACGCTGCCCTGTTCATACCAGTCGCCGAGGACGATGCGCCGGGCCGGCTGGCCGTCCAGCTCGAGATCGTGGATGGCGGGGCGGTGGGTGTGGCCGTGGATCATCTGGCGCACACCGGCTTCGCGGAAGGCGCTGGCCACGGCCTCGGCGTTCACGTCCATGATGGCTTCGCTCTTGCCGGCCATCTCGCTCATGCTCATTTCCCGGAACTGCCGGGCCAGGGCCAGGCGTTCTTCCGGCGATTTGGCCAGCACGTCCGCTTGCCAGTCGGGATTGCGCACCATGGCCCGGAAGCGCTGGTATTCCACGTCGTCGGTGCACAGGGTGTCGCCGTGCAGCAGAAGGGTGGGGGTGCCGTAGAGATCCGCCACGTGGGGTTCGGCGAGCAGGGTGGCGCCGCTCATGGCGGTAAAGGCCTCGCCGAGCAGGAAGTCGCGGTTGCCGTGCATCACGTAGAGGGGCACGCCGGCGTCGGCCAGCCGGTGCATGGCCTCGATGGCCTGGGCGTAGGCGGGCAGGACCATGTCGTCGCCCAGCCAGACCTCGAACAGATCCCCGAGGATGTACAGCGCCTCGGCTTCGCGGGCCGCGCCCTCCAGGAAGCCGATGAAGGCCTCGCCGATGGCCGGGCGTTGCTCGCTGAGGTGCAGATCGGAGATGAAGAGGGTAGCCATGAGGGCTTCGTGCCTGTAGTGAAGATTGATCGGTATTTCGGAACAGCTATCTACCAGGGCGCCAAAATATTATTAACCAGATCGTTGCAAAAAATCGGCGCTGTAGGTCGGGCTTTAGCCCGACATGTCGGCCTGAAGGCCGACCTACAAGGGCACGACTGGATTTCACTTTTGGAGACTTCCGCCGTAGGGCGGCTCAAGCGCAGCGGAGCCGCCATGTCGGGATGACACGATTTTGCCGGCTCCGCTGCGCTTGAGCCGGCCTAGCCCTTGGAACCTTGGAACAGGAAGATGTCGTGGAACTCGTAACGGAGATTTGTCCCCATCGACCTTGTAACCTATTCCTCGACTTCCACCGATTCGATGATCACGTCTTCCTCGGGCACGTCCTGGTGATAGCCCCGGGTGGTGGTGGGCACGCCCTTGATTTTGTCCACCACGTCCATGCCCTCGACCACCTTGCCGAATACGCAGTAACCCCAGCCTTCCGGGGTGGGGGCGCGGTGATCGAGGAAGTCGTTGTCGGCCACGTTGATGAAGAACTGGGCGGTGGCCGAGTCGGGGTCGGGGGTGCGGGCCATGGCGATGGTGCCACGGGCATTGGACAGGCCGTTGTCGGCCTCGTTCCTGATCGGGGCGCGGGTGGGTTTCTCCCGCATGCCGGGCTCCATGCCACCGCCCTGGATCATGAAGCCGTCGATGACACGGTGGAAAATGGTGCCGTCATAGAAGCCTTCCTTCGCGTATTGGAGGAAGTTGGCGACCGTCTGCGGCGCCTTGTCGGCGTCGAGTTCGAGGACGATGGTGCCGTGGTTGGTGTGCAGTTTGATCATGAAAGCGTTGCCTCGGAATCAGGGTTTGGGGGCCGCAGGGGCGGGGTCGTTGAGCAGGGTCATTTTTTCGATGATCACCGGTTCGCGCGGTGCATCCTTGGGGAAGGGGCCGCCGGGGCCGGTGTCCACGCTCTTGATCTTGTCGACCACGTCCATGCCCTCGACCACCTTGCCGAACACCGCATAGCCCCAGCCGCGGGGGGTGGGGCTGGTGTGGTCGAGGAAGGGGTTGTCCTTGACGTTGATGAAGAACTGGGCGGTGGCCGAGTGGGGATCCATGGTGCGGGCCATGGCGATGGTGCCCCGGGTGTTCTTCAGGCCGTTGTCGGCCTCATTGGGGATGGGGGCGCGGGTGGGCTTGCGCTGGTAGTCGGGCGTGAAGCCGCCACCCTGGATCATGAAGCCGTCGATTACCCGGTGGAAGAGGGTGCCATTGTAGAAACCCTCGCGCACGTAGCGCAGGAAGTTGGCCACGGTCTTCGGCGCCTTCTCCGGATAGAGTTCGAGAACGAAGCTGCCGAGGCTGGTGTCCACCTTGACGCGGGGGTGGTCGGCGGCCTGGAGGGCCGGGGCGAGAGTGAGGGCCAGGCCCAGCAGAAGGAATCGGGTGAGTCGTTTCATGATGGCGGGTACCGTTTTCGCAGATTCGGGATGGCAGGATGATAATGGGTTTGCCGCGGCGGGGAAAGCGGGGAATCTGGAGCCTGCTCCCGGATGCCGGTACACTAGCGCCTTTTCCTTGCCGGGGACCCGCATGCTGAAGATTCACAACTCCCTGACCCGCCGGCTCGAGCCCTTCCGGCCCATCGATCCCGAAAACGTGCGCATGTACGTGTGCGGCATGACCGTCTACGACATGTGCCACATCGGCCACGCCCGGGTGCTGGTGGTGTTCGACGTGGTGTTCCGCTACCTGCGCCATCTCTACGGGCCCGAGCACGTGACCTACGTGCGCAACATCACCGACATCGACGACAAGATCATCCAGCGGGCCAACGAGCGCCACGTGGACATCGATACCCTCACGGCCCGGTACATCGACGAGATGCACAGGGACGCCGAGGCCCTGAACGTGCTGCCGCCGACCTTCGAGCCTCGCGCCACCCGCCACATGGCCGACATCATCGAGATGATCCAGACCCTGCTGGACAAGGGTTACGCCTACCGGGCCGACAACGGCGACGTCTACTACGACGTGAGCCGCTTCGAGCACTATGGCCAGCTTTCGGGCAAGAATCCCGAGGATCTGCGTGCCGGGGCCCGGGTGGCGGTGGACGAGGCCAAGGCCGATCCCCTGGATTTCGTGCTCTGGAAGGCCGCCAAGCCCGGTGAGCCGAGCTGGGATTCCCCCTGGGGGCCGGGCCGGCCCGGCTGGCACATCGAATGCTCGGCCATGTCCACCCACTGCCTGGGGCACCATTTCGACATTCACGGCGGCGGCCTGGATCTGCAGTTCCCCCACCACGAGAACGAGATCGCCCAGTCGGAGGCGGCCACCGGCGAGCCCTTCGTCAACGTCTGGATGCACGTGGGCTTCGTGCGGGTGGACGAGGAGAAGATGTCCAAGTCGCTGGGCAACTTCTTCACCATCCGCGAGGTGACGGCCCGCTATCAGCCGGAGGTGCTGCGCTATTTCATTCTCACCAGCCAGTACCGCAGCCCGCTCAACTATTCCGACGTGCAGCTCGAAAACGCCAAGGGCGCCCTGACCACCCTCTATACCGCCCTGCGAGGCATCGAACCGGCCGGCGAGGCCGATCTGGACGAGCCCCTGGCGGAGAAGTTTCTCGCCGCCCTGGACGACGATTTCAACACCCCCGAGGCGCTGGCGGTCCTGTTCGAGCTGGCGCATGCCATCAACCGCGTCCGGACCGACGATCCCGGCGAGGCCGGCCGGCTCGCCGCGCTGCTGATCCGGCTCGGCGGCCTGCTCGGCCTCCTGTATCAGGATCCGGAAGCCTTCCTGCGCGGTGGTCCGGCCGCCGGGGGGCTGTCCGACGAGGAAATCGAAGCCCTGATCGCAAAGCGCACCGAAGCGCGGAAAAACCGCGATTTTGCCGAGTCGGACCGGATTCGGGATGCGCTGCGCGAACAGGGGGTGATACTGGAAGACGGGCCTGAAGGAACCACCTGGCGGCGGGAGTGATCCCTGACAGGCGGTTGAAAAACGCGGTTTTTCAACCGCCTGTCAGTCGTGGAAGCGTTCCGCCGCCTCCAGGGTGTTCTGCAGCAGGGTGGCGACGGTCATGGGGCCCACGCCGCCCGGCACGGGAGTGATCCAGCCGGCCCGCTCCCGCGCCGTGTCGAATTCGATGTCGCCCACCAGCTTGCCTTCCGGCGTGCGGTTGATGCCCACGTCGATGACCACGGCGCCGGGCTTGATCCACTCGCCCTGCACGATCCCCGGCTTGCCCACGGCCACCACCACGATGTCGGCGCGGGCCACGTGGGCGGGCAGATCCCGGGTGAAGCGGTGGCAGGTGGTCACGGTGCAGCCGGCCAGCAGCAGCTCCAGGCCCATGGGCCGGCCCACGTGATTGGAGGCGCCCACCACCACCGCGTCCTGGCCGCGGATGGGCTGGCCGGTGGACTCGAGCAGGGCCATCACCCCGCGAGGAGTGCAGGGCCGCAGCACCGGCACCCGCAGGGCCAGGCGCCCCACGTTGTAGGGATGGAAACCGTCCACGTCCTTGTCGGGACGGATGGTTTCGATGACCGTCTCCGTGTCGATGTGCATGGGCAGGGGCAGCTGGACCAGGATGCCGTCCACCCGCTCGTCGCGGTTGAGTTCCTCGATCAGGGCCAGGAGGGCCTCCTGGCTGATCGACTCGTCCAGATCGTGCGCGAAGGAGACGATGCCCACCTCCTCGCAGGCCCGGCGCTTGTTGCGCACGTAGACCTCGGAGGCCGGATCCCGGCCGACCAGGATCACGGCCAGGCCGGGGGGGCGCTTGCCGGCGGCGACGCGAGCCTGAACCTGCTCGCGAACACGGTTGCGGAGCTGGGCCGCGATCGCCTTGCCATCGATGATTTGCGCACTCATGAAACCACCAGAACCTCGAAAAGACGGAAAAAAAGAGGGCGAATGATCGCACGGTTCGCAGCCCCGTGCCAGAGGGCGCCGGGCGGCCGGCCGCAGCGGGTCGATTGATTTTTGCCGGATCGGTCCGTATTATCGCGCTCCTGTCGCGGATCGCCCGCAATGGCAGCGGGGTATAGCGCAGTCTGGTAGCGCGCCTGCTTTGGGAGCAGGATGTCGGGGGTTCGAATCCCTCTACCCCGACCAAACGTAGTGGCGAGGGGCGAGGAAAGGCGATCTGGGCTTCGATTTTCTTCCCCGGGAGCGGCCCGGGTTGCCGGTCGGCGGAAACGCCAGACAGCCGGGCTTTCAATTCGGGGGCGGGGGGCATAAAATCCCGCTTCCGGCTTCGGCCGGTGATCAGGCGCCCGTAGCTCATCTGGATAGAGCATCGGCCTTCAGCCACGCAGCCTGCTGCGTGCCAGGAGCCTCGGCGGGGAAACGAAACCCGCCGAGTGGACTGCACTGTATCGGGGAAGCCTTAACAGATCGCGCTGATGGTAATCCCGAGGAAACCCGTGGCCGTCTGCCGACGGTCCGGGCGCACCGAAGGCCCGGCGCAGGCCGGGGGTAGGGCGTCCGAGCGCGAAGCCGTTCGTCGCGGGGATCCGTAGAGGCCATACGTGCAGCACCTGCAACGGTGAAGAGATGGTCCAGACCCCAAATGCCCCCCGCGGGCAGCCGCGAAAGCGGTAGCGGGTACGCTAAGCCGAGGGTAGCAGGTTCGAGTCCTGCCGGGCGTGCCAGACAACATCGTGGAACGAAGCCAGGGTCGCCTCACCTCGTCCCTCGCCACTCGTCCCTTGCCCCTTTTGCAATGGTGGCTGTAGCTCAGTTGGTAGAGCCCTGGATTGTGATTCCAGTCGTCGTGGGTTCGAGTCCCATCAGCCACCCCATCTTTCGCCCGCGCCCCGGCAGGGGCGCGGGCTTGTCTCCTGTCGGTGAATGTGCTGAAATAGGCGGCCTTGGTTTGCGGGCCGTTAGCTCAGTTGGTAGAGCAGGAGACTCTTAATCTCTTGGTCCGGGGTTCGAGTCCCTGACGGCCCACCAGAACAATCCCTGAAAAAGGCCATCCTGAGGATGGCCTTTTTTTGTGCACCGGTCGCCTGCGCGTGTCAGACTCCGCGGCAACCGGTATAATTTTGTCATTCAAGCCAGGAACCTCCCTGAACATCGGCGAAAGTGGCGGAACTGGTAGACGCGCTGGATTTAGGTTCCAGTGGGGCAACCCGTGCGAGTTCGAGTCTCGCCTTTCGCACCAGACACGATACCAACCCAACTTTTCATGAGGATTTGCAATGCACGTTTCCGTTGAACCCGCAGACGGCCTGAAGCGCCGCATGACCGTGGCCGTTGAAGAGGAGCGCATCGACGAGGCCGTCCAGGGCCGCCTGAAGGATCTGAGCCGGACGGTCAAGCTCAAGGGCTTCCGCAAGGGCAAGGTGCCGCTGAAGGTCGTCCAGCAGCATTACGGCGCCCAGGTTCGCCAGGACGTGATCGGCGACGTGCTCCAGTCCAGCTTCTACGAGGCCGTGGAGCAGGAGAAGCTGCGCCCGGCCGGCACCCCGGACTTCGAGCCCAAGTCCCTTGAGCCCGGCCAGGGGCTCGAATACGTGGCCACCTTCGAGGTCTATCCCGAGATCGAACTGGCCGATCTGTCGCAGGAAACGGTCATCAAGCCGGTGGTGGAGATCACCGAGGAAGACGTGGACGCGATGATCGAGAACATCCGCCAACAGAACATGACCTGGGAAGCGGTCGATCGGCCGGCGGAAGAGGGCGACAAGGTTACCGTGGACTTCAAGGGCACCGTCGAGGGCGAACCCTTCGAGGGCGGCGAGGGCACCGACATGGAAGTGGTGATCGGCGAAGGCCGCCTGATCAGCGGCTTCGAGGACGGCCTCAAGGGCGTGAAGGCCGGTGAGGAGAAGACCCTGGAGCTGACCTTCCCCGAGGAGTATCACGTCAAGGAACTGGCCGGCAAGCCGGTGCAGTTCGCCATCAAGGTCAAGAAGGTCGAGGCGCCCAAGCTGCCCGAGGTGGACGCGGAGTTCGCCAAGTTGCTGGGCGTCGAGGACGGCGATCTGGCCAAGATGCGCGAGGAGATCCGCGCCAACATGCAGCGGGAACTGGACAGCAAGCTGAGCGGCAAGATCAAGGGCGCGGTGATGGACATGTTGCTGCGCAGCCACGAGTTCCCGGTCCCCGAGGCGCTGGTGGCCCAGGAGGCCGAGGCCCTGGCCCGGCAGATGCAGGACAACTTCGCCCGCCAGGGTTTGCGGGCCGAGGATCTGAAGCTGGAGCCGGGCATGTTTCGTGACGAGGCCGAGCGGCGCGTGAAGCTGGGCCTGCTGCTGGCGGAGATCGTCAAGGCCAAGGATCTCAAGGTGGATCCGGAGCGGGTCAAGGCCAAGGTGGAGGAGATCGCCGCCCCTTACGAGCACCCGGAAGAGGTGGTAAAGTGGTACTACGCCGATCCGCGCCGTCTTGGCGAAGTGGAGTCCCTGGTGTTCGAGGAGCAGGTGGTCGACTGGGTGCTCGAACAGGCCAAGGTGGAAGAAAAACCCCAAACATTCAACGAGATAATGAATCCCAAGGCTGCTGCCTGAGGCCGGCCCGGGGATTCTTTGGGCATTAAAGGAAACCATTCCGTGACCGATAAAATCATTGACAGCATGCCTGCGGCGATCCGCAGCCAGCTCATCCCCATGGTGGTCGAACAGACCTCCCGCGGGGAACGGGCCTACGACATCTACTCCCGGCTGCTCAAGGAGCGGGTCATCTTCCTGGTGGGGCCGGTCGAGGATCACATGGCCAACCTGGTGGTCGCGCAGCTGCTGTTCCTGGAGTCGGAGAATCCGGACAAGGACATCCACCTGTACATCAATTCCCCCGGGGGATCGGTGACGGCGGGCCTGTCCATCTACGACACCATGCAGTTCATCCGGCCCGACGTGAGCACCATGTGCATCGGGCAGGCCGCCAGCATGGGCGCCGTGCTGCTGGCGGGAGGCGCCAAGGGCAAGCGCTATGCGCTGCCCCATTCACGCGCCATGATTCATCAGCCTCTGGGCGGGTTCCAGGGCCAGGCGGCGGATTTCGAGATCCATGCCAAGGAAATTCTGGAGATCCGGGAACGATTGAACCGGATCCTTGCCAAACATACGGGACAGCCGATGGAGCGAATCCAGAAGGACACGGATCGGGACTTCTTCCTCAGCGCCGAGGAGTCGGTCGAATACGGCCTCATCGACGAGGTGATGGTGTCCCGCGGCGGCGGCGAGTGACCGCCTTGCCCCGACAAACGGCAGGGATACTTTAATATATACCTTGCAGAACCTTGAAATCAGGGCAAAATAGACGCATGGTAGGAACGACGCGGAGCGACCAGAGGTAACATCATGAGCGACGACAAGAATTCATCGGGCGACAACGGGAAACTCCTGTACTGCTCGTTCTGTGGCAAGAGCCAGCACGAGGTCCGCAAGCTGATTGCCGGCCCTTCCGTGTTCGTCTGCGATGAATGCGTCGAACTGTGCAACGACATCATCCGCGAGGAAGTCCAGGAACAGTCCGGCGGCGGCGCGGGCAGCAAGCTCCCCACGCCCCACGAAATCAACGCCATTCTCGACGAGTACGTGATCGGCCAGGAGAAGGCCAAGAAGGTCCTCTCGGTGGCGGTCTACAACCACTACAAGCGCCTCGAGTCCGGCCAGAAGCGGGACGACGTGGAGCTGTCCAAGTCCAACATCCTGCTCATCGGGCCCACCGGCAGCGGCAAGACCCTGCTGGCCGAGACCCTGGCGCGGCTGCTCAACGTGCCCTTCACCATCGCCGACGCCACCACCCTCACCGAGGCCGGCTACGTGGGCGAGGACGTGGAGAACATCATCCAGAAACTGCTGCAGAAGTGCGACTACGATGTGGAGAAGGCCCAGACGGGCATCGTCTACATCGACGAGATCGACAAGATCTCCCGCAAGTCCGACAACCCCTCCATCACCCGCGACGTGTCTGGGGAGGGCGTGCAGCAGGCCCTGCTCAAGCTCATCGAGGGCACCGTGGCCTCGGTGCCGCCCCAGGGCGGACGCAAGCACCCCCAGCAGGAGTTCCTGCAGGTGGACACCTCCAACATCCTGTTCATCTGCGGCGGCGCCTTCGCGGGGCTCGACAAGATCATCCGCGACCGCTCCGAGAAGGGCGGCATCGGCTTCGGCGCCGAGGTCAAGGGCAAGGACGAGCAGAAGACCGTCTCCGAAGTGCTCGGCGACGTGGAGCCGGAGGATCTGACCCGCTACGGCCTGATCCCCGAGTTCGTCGGCCGCCTGCCGGTCATCGCCACCCTCGAGGAGCTGGACGAGGCGGCCCTGGTGCAGATCCTCACCGAACCCAAGAACGCCCTGACCAAGCAGTACGCCAAGATGTTCGAGATGGAGGGCTGCGAGCTGGAGATCCGCGAGGATGCCCTGCGCGCCGTGGCCCGCAAGGCCATGGAACGCAAGACCGGCGCCCGCGGCCTGCGCTCCATCCTCGAACACGTGCTGCTCGAGCCCATGTACGACCTGCCCTCCATGGAGGGGGTCGAGAAGGTGGTCATCGACGAATCGGTGATCACCGGCGAGGGCGAACCGCTCTTTATCTACGAAGGCTCGGAACCCCGGGCCGCCTCCGCCGAAGAGTGAATCACGAAGGGGTATCAATCGATACCCCTTTGTTTTTCATGACAATTTTCCGGCCGGCCCCTTGAAAGGGACCGGTTGCGACCCCACAACGTTGTCTACATCCGTGATCCGGATGAAGCCAGAAGACGAGAAGGTATCATGTCAGAACATCTTGAAGAGCAACTCACCGCCATTCCCGTGCTGCCCCTGCGCGACGTGGTGGTCTATCCGCACATGGTCATCCCGCTGTTCGTCGGCCGGGACAAGTCCATCAAGGCCCTGGAAGCGGCCATGGAGAACGACAAGCAGATCCTGCTGGTTGCCCAGAAGAGCGCGGCCGACGACGATCCGGGTACCGACGATCTGTATCGCATCGGCACCGTTTCCACCATCCTGCAACTGCTGAAACTGCCCGACGGCACCGTCAAGGTGCTGGTGGAAGGCAATCACCGGGCGCGCATCGTCAGCTTCCTGGGCGACGAGGAATTCTTCACCGCCCAGGTCAAGACCTACGAGGAAGAAGCCCTCGACGAACGGGAGGCCGAAGTGCTGGTCCGGTCGCTGACCAACCAGTTCGATCAGTACGTCAAGCTGAATAAGAAGATCCCGCCGGAGATCCTCACTTCCCTGTCGAGCATCGACGATCCGGGTCGGCTGGTGGACACCATCGCCGCCCACATGTCGCTGAAGATCGAGGAGAAACAGCAGGTCCTCGAAATCACCGATCTGCGCGAGCGCCTGGAACACCTGATGGCGCTGATGGAGTCGGAAATCGATCTGCTGCAGGTGGAAAAGCGCATTCGCGGCCGCGTCAAGCGCCAGATGGAGAAGAGCCAGCGCGAGTACTACCTGAACGAACAGATGAAGGCCATCCAGAAGGAGCTGGGCGATCTCGAGGAAGTGCCCAACGAACTGGAAGAGCTGGAAAAGAAGATCGAATCGGCCGGCATGTCCAAGGAAGCCAAGGCCAAGGCCAAGGCGGAACTGGGCAAGCTGAAGATGATGTCGCCCATGTCGGCGGAAGCCACCGTGGTGCGCAACTATCTCGACTGGCTGCTGAGCGTGCCGTGGAAGAAGCGTTCCAAGGTGCGCCACGACCTGGCCCGCGCCGAACAGGTGCTGGAAGAGGATCACTACGGCCTGGAGAAGGTCAAGGAGCGCATCCTCGAATACCTGGCCGTGCAGCAGCGCATGAAGAAGATGAAGGGCCCGATCCTCTGTCTGGTGGGGCCGCCCGGGGTGGGCAAGACCTCGGTGGGCAAGTCCATCGCCCGTGCCACCAACCGCAAGTTCATCCGCATGGCCCTGGGGGGCGTGCGTGACGAGGCGGAGATCCGTGGCCACCGGCGCACCTACATCGGCTCCATGCCGGGCAAGATCGTCCAGAACCTGGCCAAGGTGGGCACCCGCAACCCGCTGTTCCTGCTCGACGAGATCGACAAGATGGCCATGGACTTCCGTGGCGATCCCGCCTCGGCCCTGCTGGAAGTGCTGGATCCGGAGCAGAATCACACCTTCAACGATCACTACCTGGAAGTGGACTTCGATCTCTCCGAGGTGATGTTCGTGGCCACGTCCAATACCATGAACATCCCCGGCCCGCTGCTGGACCGCATGGAAGTGATTCGCCTCTCGGGCTACACCGAGGACGAGAAGGTGGCCATTGCCGAACGCTACCTGGTGCCCAAGCAGATGAAGAACAACGGCCTCAAGGAAGAGGAAATCGAAATCCGCGAGGAAGCGGTGCGTGACATCATTCGCTACTACACCCGCGAAGCCGGCGTGCGCAACCTGGAGCGGGAGATCGCCAAGATCTGTCGCAAGGTGGTCAAGGAAGTGCTGCTCGGCGAGCAGGAAGGCAAGGTGGTGGTCGATGCCGAAAATCTCGAGAAGTATCTGGGCGTGCGCCGCTTCCGCTTCGGCCTGGCCGAGGAGAAGGACCAGGTCGGGCAGGTCACTGGCCTGGCCTGGACCGAGGTGGGCGGCGAGCTGCTGACCATCGAGACCGCCGTGATGCCCGGCAAGGGCAAGTACACGGTCACCGGCCAGCTCGGCGACGTGATGAAGGAATCCATCCAGGCCGCGCTGACCGTGGTGCGCAGCCGTGCCAACGTCCTGGGCATCACGCCGGAGACCTTCGAGAAGACCGACATCCACGTGCACGTGCCGGAAGGGGCCATCCCGAAGGACGGGCCCAGTGCCGGCATCGGCATGGCCACCGCCCTGGTCTCGGCCCTGACCGACATCCCGGTGCGGGCCGACGTGGCCATGACCGGCGAGATCACCCTGCGCGGCGAGGTGCTGCCCATCGGCGGGCTCAAGGAGAAGCTCCTGGCGGCCCACCGGGGCGGCATCAAGACCGTGCTGATCCCGGAGGAGAACGTGCGCGATCTGGCCGAGATTCCGGACAACATCAAGGAATCGCTGGAGATCAAGCCGGTCAAGTGGATCGACCAGGTGCTGGAAGTGGCCCTGACCCGTCAGCCCGAGCCGCTGCCCCCGGAAGGGGAGCCGGTCAAGGCCGCGGAGAAGGCCGAGAGCAGCGCCAAGTCCATCCACCATCACTAAAGCGGATTGTTCTGCCGCCGAACCCGGTGCCGGTGAAACCGGCACCGGGTTTTTCATGTTTGGCGAAAAAATATTCAGACCCGGGCCGGCCGTGGGTGTCAAGTCTGAAAAAAGCGCTAATTTTGTGAATTTTTCCGCACGATCGAAGCGCTTTCCTTGACCTGCCCAAGCCCGAATTGGTATAAATCCTGCTCGTTTTCGAATACGCAAAACCGCCAGTGTTCATGGCGGTGTTTTTTTTAGCCATATTCCTTTTTCTCGATACATGCCCAGGGGGATTCTGTGAACAAAACCGAACTCATCGATGCCGTTGCCGAAGGGGCCGACATTTCCAAGGCCGCTGCCACTCGCGCCGTCGACACCCTGCTCGACACCATTACCGCCGCCCTGGCCAAGGGCGATCAGGTCACCCTGGTCGGTTTCGGCACCTTCTCCGTCAAGGAGCGCGCTGCCCGTACCGGTCGCAACCCCCGCACCGGTGAGGCCATTCAGATCGCCGCGGCAAAAGTTCCGGGTTTCAAGGCTGGAAAAGCGCTGAAGGATGCCGTAAACTAGCGCGCCTCGATTCAGGGTGCTTAGCTCAGCTGGGAGAGCATCGCCCTTACAAGGCGAGGGTCGCAGGTTCGATCCCTGCAGCACCCACCAGGTTGTGGACCGGTAGTTCAGCTGGTTAGAATGCCGGCCTGTCACGCCGGAGGTCGCGGGTTCGAGTCCCGTCCGGTCCGCCACACAACAGCAAGAAAGGGCGCCGCAGGATGCACGCCCTTTTTTGTTATCTGCACACCGCACATTCGCAACCACAAGGCTTCCCCGTATGCTGCAAGCCATCCGTGATCGCGCCCAGGGTCTGATCGTCTGGATCATCGTCGGACTCATCATCATCACCTTCGCCCTGTTCGGGCTCAGCAGCTATCTGGGTGGCGGCGGCAAGGCCGTGGTGGCCAGCGTCAACGGCACGGACATCAGTCAGGCCGAATTCCTGCGCGAATATCAGAACATGCGCGAGCGCCTGCAGCAGATGCTGGGAGAGAACTACCGCCCCGAGCTGTTCGACGAAAGCCGCATGAAACAGCAGGTGCTCGAAAGCCTGATCCGCCGGGTGCTGATCGATCAGGCCCTGGCCGACGACAACTTCCATGTGGCCTTCGAACAGGTGGCCAGGACCATCCACGAGATTCCGGCCTTCCAGGGCGCAGACGGCAAGTTCTCCGCCGAACGCTACAACCAGGTGATGCGGGTGCAGGGCATGGATCCGGATCTGTTCGTGTTGCAGGTGGCGCGGGACATCGCCCAGCAGTATCTGCAGGGCGGTATTCAGGAAAGCGCGGTGGTCACCGAGGCGCGGTTGCGTGACGTCCTGCGTCTGGAAGGCCAGCAGCGCGAGGCCGGCTACTTCCTCCTGCCCGTGGCCCGTTACCAGGACCGGGTGAAACTCGACGAGAAGACCATTGCCGACTGGTACGCGAAGAACAAGTCGCGTTTCCAGGTGCCGGAGGCGGTGAAACTGCAGTACGTGGAGATCGATCTGGAGAAGATGGCCAGCGGGATCCAGATCAGCGACGAGGAAATCCGCGCCCATTACGAACAGTATCACGAGAACTACCTGCTCGAGCCGGAGCGGCGCCGGGTGCGGCACATCCTGATCACGGTCGACGACCCGGCCGAGGATGCCAAGGCCCGGGAAACCATCGAGACGCTGGCCAGGCGGATCCGTCAGGGCGAATCCTTCGCCGAGGTGGCCAGGGCGGCCTCCCAGGATCCGCTCACGGCGGAGAAGGGCGGGGATCTGGGTTACATCACGCCCGGCAGCATGGATCCGGCCTTCGACAAGCTGGCCTTTTCCCTGAAGAAGGGCGAACTGGGTGGGCCGGTGCGCACCCGGTTCGGCTATCACCTGATCGAGGTGGAAGACATCAAGCCTCCCCGCTATCGGACCCTGAAGGAAGTGCGTGAGCAGATCCGCAAGGAACTGCAGATGCAGCAGGCCGAGCAGCGCTTCAACGATCTGGTGGCCCGCCTCAACGATCTGAGTTTCGAAATCCCCGATACCCTCGAGCCGGTGGCCGAGGAACTGGGCGTGCCTCTCCAAGAGGGGCCCTGGATCACCCGCGATCATGCGCCGCCGCCTTTCGACGATCCGCGCATCCTGTCCGCGGCCTTCAGTGACGAAGTGCTGCATGAAGGGCGCAACAGCGAATTGCTGGAACTGTCCGACACCCGGGTGATGGTGCTGCGCGATGCGGATCACCGTCCGGCCACCGTGCGTCCGCTCGACGAGGTCCGCGAGCAGGTGATCGCGGCCCTGAAAGGGGAGAAGGCCCGCGAACAGGCTCTGAAGGATGCCGAGGCCGCCATCGTGGCGCTCGAAGCGGGCACACCGCCCGAAGCAGTGGCGAAGCAGTACGAGCAGCGCTGGGTGTCGGCGGGCCTGCTGGCGCGCCAGGGCGCCAAAGCCGGAGAAAAGGCGGCCGTGGAACCGGCCGTGCGCAAGGCCCTGTTCGACATTCCCCGGCCGCATGACGGCAAGCCCGTGTTCGTCAGCACCCTGATCGATCCCCAGCGGGTGGCCGTGGTGGGCCTGTTCCGGGTAGTGGATGGCGAGGTGGACTTGCAGGGCGCCCAGGCCAATTCACGGCGCGAGGCCCTGCGCCGGGTTCTCGGTGCCAGTGAGTTCAATGCCTGGATCGACCGCCTGGAAAGCGAGGCCGACATCACCCGTCATCTCGAGCTGGTGAACAGCGACGAGTTCTGACGGGAAACGAACGCGGCAGCCCCGGCCACGGGGGTCATCCCGCAACCGCCGTTTACCGCGATCTTCCCCTTCGCCAGCCATCGGGAGAAAACGGATGTTCAAACTGAAGCTGCACTGGCAGATCCTCATCGCCCTGGGGCTGGCGGTCATCGCCGGTTCGCTGGCGGGCACGACGCACGGCCTGTTCGGCATCCTTTTCTACGACGCCTTCCGCTTCATCGGCACCCTGTTCCTCAATGCCCTGAAGATGATCATCGTGCCGCTGATCTTCTCCTCGATCATCGTCGGCATCGCCGGGATGGGGCAGGGTGAAGGGCTGGGACGGCTGGGCGGCAAGACCCTGCTCTATTACCTGGTCACCAGCCTGCTGGCCATCCTCACCGGGCTGCTGTTCGTCAACCTCTTCCAGCCCGGCATCATCGACGGCACGCCCGCCCGGGAACTGCTGGGGCTGGACGCCGGCCAGGCCGCCACCGTGGCGGAAAAGGTGGGTGAGCGGGGCGCGGGCGACATCGCCGACGTGTTCCTGAGCATGGTGCCGCCCAACATCGTCGCGGCCGCCGCCAACGGCCAGATGCTGGGGCTGATTTTCTTCAGCCTGCTGTTCGGTTTCTTCATGACCCGGATCGACGCCCCCCACGCCGCCACCCAGCATTCGTTCTGGGAAGGCGTGTACCAGACCATGATGCGAATCACCGATCTGGTCATGAAGTTCGCGCCGCTGGGCGTGTTCGGGCTGGTGGCCAAGGTGGTGGCGGAGATCTCGCCCGATCAGCTCGACGAGATGGCCTCTTCGCTGGGCCTGTTCTTCCTCGCGGTGATCCTGGCGCTGGCGACCCATGTGTTCGTCACCCTGCCGTTGCTGCTGCGCTTCGTCGGCCGGGTCAACCCCTGGCGACAATACGCTGCCATGGCGCCGGCGCTGCTCACGGCCTTCTCCACCGCCTCGTCGTCGGCCACCCTGCCGCTGACCATCGAATGCGTGGAGAAGAACGCGGGCGTCTCCAACCGCACCTCCAGCTTCGTGCTGCCCCTGGGCGCCACGGTCAACATGGACGGCACGGCCCTGTATGAGTGCGTGGCCGCCCTGTTCATCGCCCAGGCCTACGGCCTGGAGCTGTCCTTCGCCACTCAGTTCATCGTGGTGCTGGTGGCGCTCCTCACCTCCATCGGCGTGGCCGGCATTCCCGCCGCCAGCCTGGTGGCCATCACCATCATCCTCGGCACCATCGGCCTGCCGCTGGAAGCCCTGGGCCTGATCCTGGCGGTGGATCGGATCCTCGACATGTTCCGCACTGCGGTGAACGTGTTCAGCGATTCCTGCGGGGCCGTGATCATCGCCCGCAGCGAGGGCGAGAAGGGCATCCTGCGCACATGAACGGCCCGCCGCCAGGTCGGCGGCACGACGGGAATCCACAGCAAGGCATGAAGGTTTTCCGTGTAGGAGCGGCGCCCTCGCCGCTCCTACCCAAGAACCTCACAAAAGAACCTTCGCGTTCTTGGCGCCTTTGCGTTGAAAACGCACGTCACTCCGCATCCAGCGGCCGCATGCCGATGATGTTGTAGCCCGAATCCACGTAGGTCACTTCGCCGGTGATCCCGGCGGCCAGATCGGAGCAGAGGAAGGCGGCGGCGTTGCCCACGTCCTCGATGGTGACGTTGCGGCGCAGGGGAGCGGTCTTCTCCACCTCGTCGAGCATCTTGCGGAAGTTGCTGATCCCGGCGGCGGCCAGGGTCTTGATGGGCCCGGCGGAGATGGCGTTGACGCGGATGCCGTCGGGGCCGAGGCTCTGGGCCATGTAACGCACGTTGGCCTCGAGGCTGGCCTTGGCCAGGCCCATGACGTTGTAGTTGGGCATGGCCCGTTCGGCGCCCAGATAGCTGAGGGTGAGCAGGGCGCCGTTGCGGCCCTCCATCATGTTGCGGCCGGCCTTGGCCAAGGCGGCGAAGCTGTAGGAGGAGATCTCGTGGGCGATGTTGAACGCTTCGCGGCTCACGCTGTCCAGATAATCGCCTTCCAGCGCCTCGCGGGGGGCGAAGGCCACCGAGTGCACGAGGATGTCGAGGCCGTCCCAGAAATCGTCGAGCTTGTCGAACACCGCCTCGATCTGTTCGTCGGAGGCCACGTCGCAGGGCACCACGATTTCCGAGCCCAGTTCGGCGGCCATCTTGGCCACGCGGCTCTCGAGCTTGTCGTTCTGGTAGGTGAAGGCCAGCTCGGCGCCCTGCTGGCGCATGGCCTGGGCGATGCCCCAGGCGATGGAGCGGTTGCTGGCGAGTCCGACGATCAGTGCGCGTTTGCCTTGCAGGAAACCCATGGTCTTGTCCTTTTTCGTGTCGTTTCGGAAAGGGTGGACGGAATGGGGGTATTGTGCGGCGCTATGCGGCGTCTGTAAACCGTGAACCGGCGGGGCGTGGTGGCGGCTATTTACTCGTTCCCGGCCCGGTGGCAGGATGTCACTGCCAGCCAAACCAGCACAGGATGTCCATGAAGACGGTGTCTCCGGCGAGTCTCCCGATTCCACCCGCGCGACGTGCCCCCTGTCCCACCCGGGAGGGCGGCGGGGCGTGAGTCTCGGTCTGCGATGGGAATACGCGCGGAGCGTCCTGCGTGGCGGGCTGGCCCTGTGCCTGGGGCTGCTGCTCGCCGCCTGCGGGCCGCAACCCTGGAACAATCCCTATCCGGCCGCCGAGCGTGGTCAGAACATTCTCTATTCCTCCTTCAGCGAGCGGCCCAAGCACCTGGATCCGGTGCGGGCCTACAGCTCCAACGAATACGTCTTCCTCGGCCAGATCTACGAGCCGCCCCTGCAGTACCATTTTCTCAAGCGCCCCTATACCCTGGTGCCGTTGACCGCGGCGGCCCTGCCCGAGGTGGCCTATTTCGATCGCGCCGGCCGACGCCTGCCGGACGATGCCCCGGCGGCGGACATCGCCTGGAGCGAATACACCATCCGCCTTCGGCCGGGGATCCGCTATCAGCCCCATCCGGCCTTCGCCCGCGACGCCCAGGGTCGCTACCGTTACCTCGATCTCTCGCCCGCGGATCTGGAAGGCATCCGGACCCTGGCCGACTTTCCCCATACCGGCAGCCGGGAGCTGGTGGCGGCCGACTACGTCTACCAGATCAAACGGCTGGCCCATCCGCGCACCCATTCGCCCATCCAGAGCCTGATGGCGGATTATCTGGTCCATCTCGAGGCCTATGGCAGGACGCTGGAAGCGGCGCTGGCCACGCAGGGCGGGCAGGGCTGGCTGGACCTGCGCAAGTACCCGCTCGAAGACGTGCAGGTGCTGGACCGCCATACCTACCGCATCCGCATCCGCGGCAAGTATCCGCAGATGCGCTACTGGCTGGCCATGCCCTTCTTCGCTCCCATGCCCTGGGAGGCGGATCGCTTCTATTCGCAGCCGGGCATGGCCGAACGCAACCTCACTCTCGACTGGTATCCCGTCGGCACCGGCGCCTACATGCTCACCGAGAACAACCCCAACCGGCGCATGGTGCTCGAGCGCAATCCCAACTTCCACGGCCAGATCTATCCGCGCGAGGGCGAGCCGCGCGATCGCGCCCGCGGCTGGCTAAGGGATGCCGGCAAGCCGCTGCCCTTCGTGGACAAGGTGATCTACAGCCTGGAGAAGGAGTCGATCCCCTACTGGAACAAGTTCCTGCAGGGCTATTACGACGTCTCCGGGGTGAGTTCCGACAGTTTCGATCAGGCCATCCAGTTCAGCGCCGGGGGCGAGGCGGCGCTGACGCCCCTGCTGCGCGCCAAGGGCATCCGCCTGGTGACGGCGGTGCAGGCTTCCATCTATTACATGGGCTTCAACATGCTCGACCCGGTGGTGGGGGGCGATTCGCGGCGGGCGCGCCTGTTGCGCCGGGCCATCTCCATCGCCGTGGACTACGAGGAGTTCATCGCCATCTTCGCCAACGGCCGCGGGATCCCGGCGCAGGGGCCGATCCCGCCCGGGATCTTCGGTTACGAGGAAGGCCGCGAGGGCATCAATCCCTATGTGTACGACTGGCGCGATGGCCGCCCGGTGCGCAAGTCCATCGCCGAGGCGAAACGCCTGCTGGCCGAGGCGGGCTATCCTCACGGGCGTGATGCGGCCACCGGCAAGCCGCTGCTCATCCATCTGGACGTGACCGGCGGCGGCCCCGAGGACAAGGCGCGTTTCGACTGGCTGCGCAAGCAGTTCCGCAAGATCGATCTGCAACTGGTGATCCGCAACACCGACTACAACCGCTTCCAGGAAAAGATGCGCAAGGGCAACGCCCAGCTCTTCCAGTGGGGCTGGAACGCCGACTATCCCGATCCCGAGAACTTTCTGTTCCTGCTCTACGGGCCCAATGGCAAGGTGAAGCACGGCGGCGAGAACGCCGCCAACTATGCCAACCCCGAGTTCGACGCCCTGTTCGAGCGCATGAAGAACATGGATGACGGGCCCGAGCGGCTGGCCCTCATCCGCCGCCTGGTGGACATCGTGCGCCGCGACGCCCCCTGGATCTGGGGCTTTCATCCCCGCCAGTTCACCCTTCATCATGCTTGGTATCACAATGCCAAGCCCAACCTCATGGCCCACAACACCCTCATGTACCGGCGCATCGATCCCGCCCTGCGCGAGCGGTTGCGGGCCGAGTGGAACCGGCCGGTGCTGTGGCCCGTCTGGCTGTTGTTCGGCAGCCTGGGGCTGAGCCTGGTCCCGGCCTTCGTGGCCTGGCGGCGGCGCGAACGGGCCTCGGCCCGGGAGGGAGGCTAGGCATGCTGGCCTACATCGTCCGTCGCCTGCTTTATGCCATCCCGATCCTCATCGGGGTGAACCTGCTCACCTTCACCCTGTTCTTCGTGGTCAACAGCCCTGACGACATGGCGCGCATGCATCTGGGGGTGAAACGGGTCACGCCGGAGGCCATCGAGAAGTGGAAGGCCGAACGCGGCTACGACAAGCCGCTGCTGTTCAACGGCGCGCAAGAAGGATTACAGCGGCTCACCGACACCATCTTCTTCACCAAGTCGGTCAGCCTGTTCGCCTTCCGCTTTGGCCGCGCCGACGACGGCCGCGACATCGCCTGGGACATCCGCCAGCGCATGTGGCCCTCGCTGGCCATCGCGGTGCCGGTGTTCCTGGTGGGGATCCTGGTCAACATCAGCTTCGCCATGCTGCTGGCCTTCTTCCGCGCCACCTACATCGACGTGTGGGGCGTGGTGCTGTGCGTGGTGCTGATGTCCATCTCCACCCTGTTCTACATCATCGGCGGCCAGTACCTGGTGGGCAAGCTGCTGCACCTGGTGCCGATCTCCGGCTACGACGGCGGGGCCAACGCCTTCAAGTTCCTGATCCTGCCCATCGTGATCGGGATCGTCAGCGGGATCGGCAGCGGCACCCGCTGGTACCGCACCATCTTTCTCGAGGAAATCAACAAGGACTACGTGCGCACCGCCCGCGCCAAGGGGCTGTCGGAGCCGCGGGTGCTGTTCCGCCACGTGCTCAAGAACGCCATGATTCCCATCCTTACCGGGGCGGTGGTGATCATTCCCCTGCTGTTCATGGGCAGCCTGCTGCTGGAATCCTTCTTCGGCATCCCCGGCCTCGGCAGTTACACCATCGACGCCATCCAGGCCCAGGACTTTGCCATCGTGCGGGCCATGGTGTTCCTCGGTTCGGTGCTCTACATCGCCGGCCTGGTGCTCACCGACATCTCCTATACGCTGGTGGATCCGCGGGTGCGGCTGGAGTAGGGCATGGTCGAACTGTGGCGCAGCTTCTGGAAACCCGCCCTGGTGGTTCTCCTCCTGGGCCTGGCCTGGCGCCTGCTGCCCGGCGCCTTCGGCGTGCTGCCCGTGTACCTGTGGACCGATCGCCTGATCTTCCTGTTGCTCGCCGGCGCCCTGTTCCTGGGGGCCTGGATCCGCCGCCGCGAACATCTGCGCCATCCCTGGCGGCAGGTCTTCCGCCAGCGGCGCGCGGCGGTGGCGGCGGTGGTGCTGCTGGCCTTTCTCGCCACCGGCCTGCTCGACTCGGTGCACTTCCGCAAGCCGCTGCCGGCGGTGGACGGCCAGCGCGAGACCCAGTACGCCGTGGAGGTGGTGACCCTGCTCGACGAACTGCTGGTCACCCTGCGCCAGAGCACCGAGAAGACCTATTCGGCCCCCTTCGCCATGACCCTGCTCTCGCGCGAGAGCGTGACCCTCCCCGACGGGCGGCAGGTGCGCCTCCATCCGCGCCTGCGCCACGGTGGCGCGCACCTGGTCGATCCCGCCGAGCGCCTGCCCGACATCCTGCGCACCGGCCTGGCGGGCCTGGTGCTGGGCCTGGGGCTGACACTGCTCGCCGCCCTGCTGCTGGCCTGGCGGCTGGCCCGTCGCTGGCAACAGGGCGTGGGCGTGGCGCTCGGGCGCATCCTGCGCGGGCGCACGGAGCTGCCGTGGCGGGCGATCCTCGTCACCCTCGGCCTGCTGCTGGTGACGGTCTGCCTGTTCGCCCTGTGGAGCCGCCACTGGCACGTCTTCGGCACCGACAAGGTGGGAGAGGACGTGCTCTATCTCGCCATCAAGAGCATCCGCACCGGGCTGGTGATCGGCACCCTCACCACCCTGGTGATGCTGCCCTTCGCCATCCTGCTCGGGATCATGGCCGGCTACTTCCGCGGCTGGGTGGACGACGTGATCCAGTATCTGTACACCACCCTGAGCTCGATCCCCGGCGTGCTGCTCATCGCCGCCGCGGTGCTCTCGATCCAGGTCTACATCGCCAACCACCCGGATCTGTTCGAGACCGCCACCGACCGCGCCGATTTGCGCCTGCTGGCCCTGTGCGTGATCCTCGGCATCACCTCCTGGACGACCCTCTGTCGGCTCCTGCGGGGGGAGACCTTCAAGCTGCGGGAGATGGACTACATCCAGGCCGCCACCGCCTTCGGCGTGGGCCACTTCACCATTCTCGGCCGGCACGTGCTGCCCAACGTGCTGCACATCGTGCTGATCATCGTGGTGCTCGACTTCAGCGGCCTGGTGCTGGCCGAGGCGGTGCTCTCCTACGTGGGCGTGGGCGTGGATCCGGCCACCCTCTCCTGGGGCAACATGATCAACGGCGCCCGCCTGGAGCTGGCCCGCGAGCCGGTGGTGTGGTGGTCGCTGGCGGCGGCCTTCGTGTTCATGTTCGCCCTGGTGCTCTCGGCCAACCTGTTCGCCGACGCCGTGCGCGACGCCTTCGATCCACGCCTGCGGGAGCAACCGGCATGAGCGACGACATCCTGCTCGACGTGCGCGATCTGCGCGTGACCTTCGGCCAGGGGGCGCGGGCGGTGCGTGCCGTGGATGGCGTGGACTTCCGCATCCGCCGCGGCGAGACCTTCGCCCTGCTGGGCGAGTCGGGCTGCGGCAAGTCCATGACCGCCCTGGCCCTGCTGCAACTGGTGCCGCGCCCTGCGGGGCGGATCACCGGCGGCCAGGTGTGGTTCGACGGGCGGGATCTGCTGGATCTCTCCGAGCAGCAGATGCGCGGCGTGCGCGGCCACCGGATCAGCATGATCTTCCAGGAGCCCATGACCTCCCTCAACCCGGTGATGACCGTGGGCGAGCAGATTGGTGAAGTGCTGGCGCAGCATCTGGGCCTGGGCGGGCGCGCCCGGCGCGAGCGGGCCGTGGCACTGCTGGATGCGGTGGGCATTCCGGCGCCGGCGCGGCGGGTCGACGACTATCCCCACCAGCTCTCCGGCGGCATGAAGCAGCGGGTGATGATCGCCATGGCCCTGGCCGGCGAGCCGGATCTGCTCATCGCCGACGAGCCCACCACCGCCCTCGACGTGACCATCCAGGCGCAGGTGCTGGAACTGCTGGCGAAGATCCAGCAGGAGACGGGCATGGCCATGCTGCTCATCACCCACGATCTCGGCATCGTCGCCGAAACGGTGGATCACGTGGCCGTGATGTATGCCGGGCAGATCGTCGAGGCCGCAAGCCGCCAGGCCTTCTTCGCCCGGCCCCTGCATCCCTATTCGCGCAAGCTGTTCGCCGCCGTGCCCGACCGCCGCAAGCGTGGCCGGCGGCTCGAGACCATCAGCGGCACGGTCCCGCCCCTCGACCGGCGCTTCACCGGCTGCCGTTTCGCCGAGCGCTGCGACGAGGCCTGGCTGCGCTGCCGCGAACAGGCCCCGGCCTGGATCGAACTGGCGGAGGAGGGCGAGCCCCACGGCGTGCGCTGCCTGCGCTACCAGCCGGGCATCGACGCCCCGGCCGTGGCCCGTCCTCCGGCTGCGGGCGAGGCCGCCGAGGCGCCGCCCGGCGAAGCCGAGCCCCTGCTCGAAGTGCGTGATCTGAAAGTCCACTTTCCCATCCGCAAGGGCCTGTTCAAGCGCGTGGTGGGCCAGGTGTATGCGGTGGACGGCGTGGATCTGCGCATTCCCGCCGGCCGTACCCTGGCCCTGGTGGGCGAATCGGGCTGCGGCAAGACCACGGCGGGCAAGGCCCTGCTGCGGCTCATCGAACCCACGGCCGGCGAGGTGCGTTTCGAAGGTACCGATCTGCTGCGCCTGCCGGCGGCTCGGATGCGCCGCCTGCGCTCGCGGCTGCAGATCATCTTCCAGGATCCCTTCTCCGCCATGAATCCGCGCATGATGATCCGCAGCATCATCGAGGAAGGCATGCGCGCCCAGGGCATCGTTCGCACCCCCGCCGAGCGGGCCCGGCGGGTCGCCGAACTGCTGGAACAGGTGGGCCTGCCCCCGGAAGCGGCCCAGCGCTACCCCCACGAGTTCTCCGGCGGCCAGCGCCAGCGGATCTGCATCGCCCGTGCCCTGGCGGTGGAGCCGAAACTCCTCGTCTGCGACGAGCCCACCTCGGCGCTGGACGTCTCGGTGCAGGCCCAGACCCTCAACCTGCTCAGGGATCTGCAAAAGCGCCTGGGACTTGGCTACCTGTTCATCACCCACAACCTCTCGGTGGTCGCCTATCTGGCTCACGACGTGGCCGTGATGTACCTCGGCCGCATCGTCGAACAGGGGCCGGTGGACGCCATCCTCGACGATCCCCGCCATCCCTACACCCGGGCGCTCCTGTCCGCCGTCCCCACCCTCGACGCCGATGGCCGCGAAATCATCCGCCTCGAGGGCGAACTCCCGTCCCCCATCGAGCCGCCCACCGGTTGCCACTTCCACCCCCGCTGCCCTGATGCCATGCCGGTCTGCACAGAAAGCTATCCCGGCCCCGTCACACTGGCGGACGGACGTGTCGTGAAGTGCCACCTCATCGATGGGTGAAAATCCAACGCAAAGGCGCAAGGACGCGAAGGCGCAAAGCAGGATGGCTTTGTGTTGGGACAGACTTCGTGAATGGGATTAGTAAACAACCTTTGCGAGCTTCGCGCCTTCGCGTCTTGGCGTTGGATTGTTCGTAACGGTGTTCAGCTCGACTGCGCCGTCACATCCACATACACCACGAGTCGCTGGCCGGGTTGCAGATACCGGCCCTTGGGCAGGTTGTTCCATTTGCGCAACTGGTTGATGCTGACGCGGAACTTGCGGGAGATGCGGGCCAGGGAGTCGCCCTTGCGAACGCGGTAGCCGATGCGCCTGGTGACGCGGCGTTGCGGCGGCGGGGTGAAATTCACGGGGGTCAGCCGGTCGGCGGCGGCCTGGCCGCGGCGGGACCAGATGACCAGTTTCTGGCCGGGCACGAGGGGATCGCGTGGCGCCATGCCGTTCCAGCGGGCCAGGGCGCGCACGTTCACGCCGTGGGCGCGGGCCAGATCCCAGAAGGTATCGCCCGGCCGCACGATGTGCACCACCTTGACGCCCCGGCGCGGCGTGTTCTGCTGGCGTCGCTGGCGCTGATCGGCGCTCAGCCGGTATTCGCGGGCGTTGCGGCTGGCGACGGGGATCATCAGGCTGTGCCCGGCACGCAAGCGTGAGCCGCGGATGCCGTTCACCCGCTTGAGGGTGACGATGCTCACGTTGTGCCGCACGGCGATGGTGCTGAGGGTGTCGCCCTGACGGATGCGGTAGCGGACCCAGCGGATCCGTTTCTCCGGCGGCAGGTTCTTCAGGCCCTCGGCAAAGGCCTCGACCCGATCGCGGGGAATGAGCAGGATGTGGGGGCCGTCCGGGGCGGTCGCCCAGCGGTTGAAGCCGGGGTTCAGGCGGTACAGCTCGTCCAGTGAGATGCCGGCCAGTTCCGCGGCGCGGGCCAGATCGATCTGGGCGTCCAGGTGCACTTCCGCAAGATAGGGCCGATCCGGGATCGGCGGCAGGTTCAGGCCGTACTTTTCGGGGGCCGCGATCAGCTTCTTCAGGGCCAGCAGCTTGGGCACGTAGGCGCGGGTTTCACGGGGCAGCCGCAAGTGGAAGAAGTCGGTGGGGCGGCCGCGCCGGCGGTTGTTGCGCACGGCCCTGCGCACGGTGCCGGAGCCCGAGTTGTAGGCGGCCAGGGCCAGGAGCCAGTCGCCGTCGAATTCGCGGTAGAGGTTGTCCAGCAGGGCGATGGCGGCACGGGTGGAGGCCAGCACGTCGCGCCGGCCGTCATACCACCAGTTCTGCTTGAGGCCGTAACGCCGGCCGGTGGCGGGAATGAACTGCCAGATCCCCGCCGCCCGGCCGTGGGAGTAGGCGAAGGGCTGGAAGGCGCTCTCGACGATGGGCAGCAGGGCAATCTCGGCCGGCAGGCCGCTGTCTTCCACCATCTCCACGATGTGATGCAGGTAGGGCCGGGCCCGCTCGGCCACCCGCGCCATGTAGGCGGGATGGCGGGCATACCAGTCGAGCTGGGCCTGTACCCGGGGGTGATCCACGTCGGGCAGGCTGAAACCCGCCCGGATCCGGGCCCAGAGATCGCCGGGTTCCGCCGGCGGAGGGGGTGTCTCGGCTGCCCGGCGGGCCTGGATCGCCGGCCACAGGGCGGCCGGATGATCGGCATCGGCCGCCAGGCTGGCCGGTTCGGGCACCGCCGCCACGGGCGCCTCTTCGGTTTGGGCGGGCCGCAGGGACAGGGTATTGCAGGCGGTCAGCAGGACGAACAGCGAAAGCAGGAGGAGGCGGGGCATTTTTTCTTGGTTGTCCGGGATTTGGCGGCAGAAGTTCGCGGAACATGGTAAAACGGTTGCCGGGCGACCGCAAACTCGTGTGGTCATCATAATCGAATTTCCTCTACGGAACGGGACGCACTTGGCATTTGGCATGCGCAAGCGGACGAAAAGGCGCCGGCAGCCCTACGCCAGCCGTTGCGCCCCCGGCGTCAATCCCTGGCAGGCGCTGGACGGCTGGTATGCCAGCCCGGTGGGGCGGGAGATGCTGGACGCGGAACATGCCCGGCTCGGCGAGGTGCTGGGCAACCTGTTCGGCTATCACCTGTTGCAGCTCGGCAGCCCGGTGCAGCGGGCCTTTCTCGACCACAGCCGGGTCTCGCGCCGGATCCTCATGGACATCTGCGGGGGGCACTGTGGCGGCGCCGGCAAGGGCCTGTTCCGGGGCGAGGCGCCTGCCCTGCCGGTGCGTGGCGACAGTCTCGACGTGGTGTTGTTGCCCCATGTGCTCGAGTTCACGCCCTTCCCCCACGAGGTGCTGCGCGAGGTGGAGCGGACCCTGGTGCCGGAAGGGCATGTGGTGATCCTGGGCTTCAACCCCGTCAGTCCCTGGCAGTTCTGGCGCTGGGCACTGGGCTGGCGGGGCCGCCTGCCCTGGTGCGGACGTTTCTACAGCGCCGCGCGGGTGCGGGACTGGCTGGCCCTGCTGGGATTCGAGGTCACGGTGCTGCGACACTATTTCTGGCGGCTGCCGGTGCAGCATTCGGGTATCCTTCACCGCCTGGCCATCCTCGACCGGTTGGGCCGGCGGTTCTGGCCGATTCTGGGCGCCGGTTACGTGCTGGTGGCCCGCAAGCGGGTGAGCACGCTTACCCCCATCCGGCCCCGCTGGCGTCCGCGCCGTGCGCTGCGGCCCGCCGGGGTGGTGGAGCCGACCCCGAGAAACACCCCCTGTTCAACGGAGAAAGCCTCTTGAGCGGAAAAGTCGAAGCCTTCACCGACGGCGCCTGCCGCGGCAACCCCGGTCCGGGGGGCTGGGGCGTGGTGCTGCGCTATGGCGAGACCGAAAAGGAACTGTATGGTGCCGAGCGCGAGACCACCAACAACCGCATGGAGCTGATGGCGGCCATCCAGGCCCTCGAGGCGCTCAGGCGCCCCGTGGAGATCCACATCACCACCGATTCCCAGTACGTGCGCAAGGGCATCACTGAATGGCTGGCCAACTGGAAGCGCAACGGCTGGCGCACCGCAGCGAAGAAACCGGTCAAGAACCAGGATCTCTGGCAACGCCTCGACGCCGCCACCCGCACCCACGACGTGCACTGGCACTGGGTCCGCGGCCACAGCGGCCATCCCGAAAACGAACGGGCCGACGCCCTGGCCAACCGCGCGATAGACGAGTTGCTGTGCAACTCGTCTATCGCGCGAGGGACGAGTGGCGAGTGACGAGGGAGGCAGTGCATGGATTTTCATTTCTTGGGAAGGATGATCATGCTTCGAACATGCGTTAATCTAACCCGCATGCACCACGCTGACGCTTTTTCTCGCCACTTGTCCCTCGACTCTGGCATCCTGCTTCGTTTTACCTCCTGCATCCATGCAGTCGTCGTCCCTCACCACTGACTCCATGCGGCAAATCGTCCTCGATACCGAAACCACCGGCCTCGAACCCGAACAGGGCCACCGGATCATCGAGATCGGGTGCGTGGAGCTGGTCAACCGGCGGCTGACCGGCAACACCTATCATCAGTACATCAACCCGGAACGGGAAATCGATCCCGGGGCGGTGGAGGTGCACGGGATCACCAACGAATCCCTGGCCGACAAGCCGGTGTTCGCCGACATCGCCGAGGAATTTCTGCATTTCATCCGCGGGGCGGAACTGATCATCCACAACGCGCCCTTCGACGTGGGCTTCATCAATCACGAGCTGAAGCGGCTCGATCCGGAACACCCGCCGCTGGAATCCTTCTGCACCATTCTCGATACCCTGGCCCTGGCCCGGGATCGGCACCCGGGGCAGAAGAACAGCCTCGACGCCCTGTGCAAGCGCTACGAAATCGACAACTCCGCCCGCGAGTTGCACGGCGCCCTGCTGGACTCGGAGATCCTGGCCGAGGTCTATCTGGCCATGACCGGCGGCCAGGTGCGCCTCACCCTTGGCGGCGAGAGTGACGTCCCCGGCCGCGCGACCGATCCCCGCCGCCCCGTCTCCCGCGACCGCCCGCCCCTGCGCGTGCTGCGCGCCAGCGACGACGAACTGGCCGCCCATGCCGAACGCCTCAAGGCCATCGACAAGGCCAGCGACGGCAACTGCCTGTGGCTCAAGGAGGAGTGAGCAGGGCGACTGCAAAGAACACGGAGGGCACGGAGACACGGAGGACACGGAGATTGTTTGTTTACCTGATTGGTGCAAAAAATCGGCGCTGTAGGTCGGGCTTTAGCCCGACACGTCGGCCTGATACCCAAGGGGCACGCTGAGGCCGACCTACAAGGGCACGACTGGATTTCACTTTCGGATCGTTCCAGAAGACAGCCTGGAATGTCCCATCCACAAGACAATTGCCGGAAAAGAAGCGATTCCGTGCTTCAATTTATGCAACTGTCAGGTTTAGTGTGAGACCGTCATTTTGAATGGATTGAACTGATGTACGTCGGATCTGCGGGATCAGATTCTCACAATCGTTTTTCTCCGTGTCCTCCGTGTCTCCGTGTCCTCCGTGTCCCTTCCACCGCGGCGCAGCGAAGCCCCTCACCCCGGCGCGCCACTCAACCACAGATGCACTGCGATGCTGGCCGCGTAGCCCAAGGCGACGGCCCAGGTCCAGCGCAGGTGGCCGAAGAAGGTGTAGAGCCCGCGGGTCTGGCCCATGAGGGCCACGCCGGCGGCAGAGCCGATGGACAGCAGGCTGCCGCCGACGCCGGCGGTGAGGGTGACCAGCAGCCACTGTTCCAGCCCCATTTCGGGGTTCATGGAGAGCACCGCGAACATGATGGGAATGTTGTCCACGATGGCCGACAGCAGCCCCACCAGCACGTTGGCGGTGGTGGCGCCGAGGCCGGTATACATCCAGGCCGAGGCCTCGGCCAGGTAGCCGAAGGCGCCGAGGCCGCCCACGCACAGGATCACGCCGTAGAAGAACATCAGCGTATCCCACTCGGCGCGAGCCAGTTGCTGGAAGATGTCGAAGGGCGGCGAGCGCATCTCCTCCCCCTTGACCAGATCCGCCAGTTCCGGGCCGGCGCGGGAGTCGGGTGTCAGGCGGCCGTTGAGGCTGCGCCGTTTCAGGTAGTAGCCGAAGAACTTGAGCACGCCGAGGCCGGTCATCATGCCCAGCACCGGGGGGAGATCCAGCACGTTGTGCAGGGTCACCGTGAGGGCGATGGTGCCGAGAAAGAGGCCGATCACCACCAGGCCGCCTTCCCGGATCACCGGTGTCTCGTCCACCGGATCGGGGCAGGTGCGGGGCAGGGCCAGCGAGAGGATCACCGCCGGCACCAGCCAGTTGACCAGCGAGGGAACGAACAGGCGGAAGAATTCCCAGAAATCCACCACGCCCTTCTGCCACACCATCAGGGTAGTGATGTCGCCGAAGGGGCTGAAGGCCCCCCCGGCGTTGGCCGCTACCACGATGTTGATGGCGGCCAGGGTGATGAAGGGCCGGTTGCCGGGCGCGATGGCCATCACCACGGCGGCCATGAGCAGGGCGGTGGTGAGGTTGTCGGCCACCGGCGAGATGAAGAAGGCCAGAAGGCCGGTGATCCAGTACACGCTGCGCAGGGAGAGGCCGCGGCTCACCAGCCAGGCGCGCAGGGCGTTGAAGACCTGACGCTCCTCCATGGTGTTGATGTAGGTCATCGCCGCCAGCAGGAACAGCATCAGCTCGGCGAATTCCTGCAGGTCGTGACGCAGCAGGGCCGCGGCCGCCTCGCCCCGGCCCACCGCATGATAGGCGATGCTCACCAGGATCCAGATGATCCCGGCCGCCACGATCACCGGCTTGGACTTGCGCAGATGCAGGAATTCCTCGCTGACCACCAGCGCATAGGCCGCCATGAAGGTGACGAGGGCGGCGATGCCGAGCGCATGGCCCGTGAGGGCGGGCGAGGCGGGGTGGCCGGCCGCAAGGGCCCCCACAGGCAGGCCCAGGAGGGCGAACAGGGCCGCATAGCGCCACCAGAAATCAGGACATACGCGCCGGCGTGTCCGCACAGGAGACGGGCGGAAAGAGAATATTTTCAGAAAAAACAGTCTCTTGCGAATTGGTATCGGGTCGTTTTCCAATTTCGGGATTTTTTTCTCAAGTTTGCCCGGCGTATGCCGACAAAGAAACTGAACGGCAGGTTGATTTTCAGAATTTGCGGTTCATGGCAATCTTTCCTCCCCCTGCGCAGAAATTGCGCACTTCCGGCCCCGTCCACCCACGGGGCCTTTTTTTGCCCGCCGCTCCCCCGGCATGGTCAGATGGGCATGGGGGTGCCTATAATCCTCATGAAGCCAAGGGAAACGATAGCATTACGACACAAGGGAAGGCCATGACCTACCGCAAGGCCGGCGTGGAAGTGGTGGCGGAGGGGGCGCAGCCGATCATCCGCATCCACGGCCAGTTCGATTTTCTGCTCAACGCCGATTTCCGTGACGCCTACCGGCGCTTTCCGCCCGAATCCCGTTTCGTTCTCGACATGACCGACGTCGAGGCCATCGACAGCTCGGCCCTCGGCATGCTGCTCATGCTGCGCGAGTATGCCGGCGACGAGTCGGCCCGGATCGTCTTGCGGGGACTGAGCGATGACGTGCGCCGGGTGCTGGAACTGTCCAACTTCGACCGGCTGTTCAGGCTGGAGTGAGGATCAGGCGTTCGGCTCCGGATGGATGACGATCCGCCGTCCGTCCACGGCGATCAGGCCCTGTTCGGCCAGGCTCTTGAGCACCCGGCCCGCCATCTCCCGTGAGCAGCCCACCAGCCGGGCGAGTTCCTGGCGGGACAGACGCAGCTCGGTGCCGTCGGGATGGGCCACCGCCTCGGGACCCCGGCTCAGATCCAGCAGCACCCGGGCCACCCGACCGGCCACGTCCATGAAGGCCAGTTGACCGAGACGGCGACTGGTGGTGAGCAGCCGGCGGGCGATCTGCATCCCCACCGCCGTCAGGATGGTGGCCTGATCCGCCTGCAGGGTGGAGGCGAAGAGCTGGCGCAGCCGGTCGTAGCGAATGTGGGCCACCTTGCAGTGGCTGCGCGCCCGCACCAGGGTATGGCGATCGCCGGTCTCGTAGAACAGGCCGATTTCGCCGATGAAGTCGCCGGGGTTCAGATAGGCCAGGATGATCTCGTTGCCGGGATCCGTTTCGTCTTCCAGCAGGACGGTGGCGGTGCCTTCCACCAGGTAGTAGAGCCGGTCGGCCGGGTCACCGCGGCGGATGATCAGATGCCGGGCGGGAAACAGCTCCTCCCGGCAACAGGCCAGAAAACGCGCCAGGGCGGCCGGATCGATCTCGGTGGCCGGTTGCCAGTGAAACAGGGGCGGGGAGGCGGGCAGTCGATTCATGGCGTGCGGATTTCCAGGCTCTTCCTAAGATTGTCGTCCAGAAAACGCCAGGGTTTAGTCCGAACCTGCATTTTTGTCCGCCGGCGGGTAAAATAGGCCGGCTTCAATCCCTGTCACCGGAAACCGCATCCCTTCATGACCATTCGCACCCGATTCGCGCCGAGCCCCACCGGCTACCTGCACGTGGGCGGCGCCCGCACCGCGCTGTATTCCTGGCTCTATGCCCGCAAGCACGGCGGCAAGTTCATCCTGCGTATCGAAGACACGGATCTCGAACGCTCCACGGCCGAATCGGTCAATGCCATCCTCGAGGGCATGACCTGGCTGGGCCTCGAATACGACGAGGGCCCGTTCTACCAGACCGACCGCTTCGCTCGCTACGACGAGGTGATCGAAAAGCTGCTGGCCGAAGGCAAGGCCTATCGCTGCAGCTGCAGCAAGGCCCGGCTGGATGCCCTGCGCGAGGAACAGATGGCGCGCAAGGAAAAACCCCGCTATGACGGCCACTGCCGCAACCGCGACGTGTCGCCCGACGCGCCCCACGTGATCCGCTTTCGCAACCCGCAGGAAGGGGACGTGATCATCGAGGATCTGATCCGGGGCCGGATCATCGTCAGCAACCGCGAACTGGACGATCTGATCATTCGCCGCACCGACGGCTCGCCCACCTACAACCTCACCGTGGTGGTGGACGACTGGGACATGGGCATCACCCACGTGATCCGCGGTGACGATCACATCAACAACACCCCCCGCCAGATCAACATCCTGAAGGCGCTCGGCGCGCCGATCCCGAAATACGCCCACGTGCCCATGATCCTCGGGGAGGACGGCTCGCGCCTGTCCAAGCGGCATGGCGCCACTTCAGTCATGGAATACCGCAACCTGGGCTATCTTCCCGAGGCCCTGCTCAACTACCTGGTGCGGCTGGGCTGGTCCCACGGCGATCAGGAGATCTTCTCCATCGACGAGATGATCGAACATTTCGAACTGGAGAACGTCAACCGCGCGCCGTCCACCTTCAATCCCGAAAAACTGCTGTGGCTCAACCAGCAGTACATCATGAAGGACGATCCGGCGCGCATTGCCCACCTGCTGAGTCCGCACATGGGCGAGCGCGACGTCGATCCGGCCGAGGGGCCGGATCTGGTCGAGGTGGCCCGGCTGCTGCAGGAGCGGGCCAGCACCCTGGTGGAGATGGCCGACCAGGCACTCTTCTTCTACCGGGACTTCGAGGACTACGATCCCAAGGCCGCCAAGGCCCATCTGCGGCCGGCGGCCCGCGAAGCCCTGGAAGCCCTGCGCGCGGCCCTGGCCGCGCTGGACGACTGGACGCCCGCGGCCATCCAGCGCACCATCGAGCAGGTGGCAGACAGGCTGGGCGTGAAACTGGGCAAGGTGGGCATGCCCCTGCGGGTGGCCGTCTCGGGGCGCGGCGCCTCGCCGAGCAACGATCAGACCCTGGCCCTGCTGGGCCGGGAGAAGACCCTGCAGCGCATCGATCGGGCGCTGGACTTCATCCGCCAGCGCGAGGCGCAAAGCGCCTGAGCCCCGTTCGCAAACCTTGCCCCAGGCATCCAGGAACCCAGGAACAACATGAGCAACGAGACGCCCGAACGGCCGAGCAACTTCATCCGCCAGATCATCGAGCACGATCTGAAGACCGGCAAGCACAAGACCGTGGCCACCCGCTTTCCGCCGGAGCCCAACGGCTATCTGCACATCGGCCATGCCAAGTCCATCTGGCTCAATTTCGGCATCGCCGCCGATTACGGGGGCACCTGCAATCTGCGTTTCGACGATACCAATCCCCACAAGGAGAACATCGAATACGTGGAAGCCATCCAGCGCGACGTGCGCTGGCTCGGCTACGACTGGGGCGAGCGCCTCTACTATGCCTCCGACTACTTCGAGCAGCTCTACGACTATGCGGTGCAGCTCATCAGGAAGGGCAAGGCCTATGTCTGCGACCTGAGCATGGAGGAGATCCGCGAGTACCGGGGCACGCTCACCGAGCCGGGGCGCAACAGCCCGTGGCGGGAGCGCAGCGTGGAGGAGAACCTGGATCTCTTCGCCCGCATGCGCGCCGGCGAATTCGAGGACGGCAGCCGGGTGCTGCGGGCAAAGATCGACATGGCCTCGCCCAACCTCAACCTGCGGGACCCCATCATCTACCGCATCCGGCGCGGCGCCGTGCATCACCAGACCGGTGCCGAGTGGGTCATCTACCCCATGTACGATTTCACCCACTGCCTGTCGGACGCCATCGAGGGCATCACCCATTCCCTCTGCACCCTGGAGTTCGAGGATCACCGGCCCCTCTACGACTGGTTCCTGGACGAGCTGGAAACCCCCTGTCATCCCCAGCAGATCGAGTTTTCGCGCCTGGTGCTCGAATACACCGTGGTCAGCAAGCGCAAGCTGACCGAACTGGTGGAAGAGGGCCACGTGGAAGGCTGGGACGACCCGCGCATGCCCACCCTGGCCGGCATGCGCCGCCGGGGCTTTCCGCCCGAGGCCATCCGCGACTTCTGTTCCCGGATCGGCGTCACCAAGTCGGAGAACTTCGTGGAAATGGCGCTGCTGGAGAACTGCGTGCGCGACGCCCTCAACGTCAGCGCGCCCCGGCGCATGGCGGTGCTGCATCCGCTCAAGGTGGTCATCACCAACTATCCGGAAGGGCAGCACGAAACCCTCACCGCCCCCAATCACCCCCAGAACGAGGCCATGGGCACCCGCGAGCTGGCGTTCGGCCGCGAGCTGTACATCGACCGCAACGACTTCGTGGAAGTGGCGCCCAACAAGAAGTGGAAGCGCCTGGTGGCCGGTGGCGAGGTGCGGCTGCGCAACGCCTACGTGATCCGCTGCGACGAAGTGATCAAGGACGAGGCGGGCGAGATCATCGAACTGCGCTGCAGCTACGATCCCGACACCCTCGGCGCCAACCCGCCGGACCGCAAGGTCAAGGGCGTGATCCACTGGGTGGAGGCCGAGACCGCGGTCCGCGCCGAAGTGCGCCTCTACGACCGCCTCTTCGATCATCCCACCCCGGAGCGGGCCGGACCCGACAAGACCTGGAAAGATTGCCTGAACCCCGACTCCCTGCGCACCCTGACCCACTGCTACCTGGAAGCCAGCCTTGGCGAAGCCGCTCCCGGCGAGACCTTCCAGTTCGAGCGCGAAGGCTACTTCTGCCGCGACAGCGGCCACGAAGAACTGATTTTCAACCGCACCATGACCCTGCGCGACACCTGGGCCAAGATTGCGCGCCAGGGCGCATAATCAGGGACGAGGGACGAGGGACGAGGGACGAGGGACGAGGGACGAGGGACGAGGGACGAGGGACGAGGGACGAGGGACGAGGGACGAGGGACGAGGGACGAGGGACGAGGGACGAGGTGATTCGAGGGGGGCGGAACTTCTGCATGTCCTTGTCTCTCTTCCTCGCGGCTTTCGCCACCCTTGCCGATTGCTCAATTAAGGAAACCGTAAGGCGGCTCAAGCGCAGCGGAGCCGCCAACAAACCCGATTGCCGGCTCCGCTTCGCTTGAGCCGGCCTACCTGTGATCAACCACGGTTTCATAAAGGGGACGGGTCTTCGCGGCATGCACGGCGCCTGCCGGTCGCGGTTGCTTTTTGCGGTTGGCAAGCTGGAAACCGTAGGGCGGCTCAAGCGCAGCGGAGCCGCCACCAAAACCCGATTGCCGGCTCCGCTTCGCTTGAGCCGGCCTACCTGTGATCAACCACGGTTTCATAAAGGGGACGGGTCTTCGCGGCATGCACCACGCCTGCCGGTCGCGGTTGCTTTTTGCGGTTGGCAATCAGCGCCCGAGTACCGTCAGCGTGGCGTCCAGATTCAGCTCGTCGCAGTGGGCGAGAAAGGCATCCCGCAGGCGGGCGATCGACTGATCGGCAGGCACGCCGATGATCATGCGCATGGAGAACATGGGCGTGCCGGTATGGGCGGCGGGCTGGCTCTCCGTTTCCAGCTCCACGATGTTGATCCCGCGCTGCGAGAAGAAGCGCGCCAGCTCGTGCACGATGCCCGGATGATCCATCGCCACTGCGTCTACCCGGCAGGGTACGAGATCGGTACGTTCGGCCGGCGGGGCGGTGGGCCGGGCCATGAGCCGCATGCCAAGCTCGTCTTCGAGGGTGGGCAGATCGGCCAGAAATTCGTCGATGGCGGCGCTCTCGCCGCGGATCAGGAGCATTACGGCGAACTCGCCGCCCAGCACGCTCATGCGGCTGTCCTCGATGTTCAGTTGCCGGGACGCGAGGGCCGCGCCAAGCGCGTCGACGATGCCGGGACGGTCCTGTCCCAGGGCGGTCATCACCAGTTGTTCGGACATGAAGTCAGTCTCCTTGGGTCGGGGTTCCGGGAGAAGATGCGCGTCGGGCTGGGCTGTCGGTGTCTTCATCGGATGGTATCCCAGGCCGGGCGCGCCGGCCAGTGACGGGCCGGCCATGGGCGCCGGAAAAAATCTGCCCGCAGGGAGTTGACTTGAAAGGCGCTCTCGCGTAAATTGCGCGCTCTCGATTCGGGGCCATAGCTCAGCTGGGAGAGCGCTACAATGGCATTGTAGAGGTCGGCGGTTCGATCCCGCCTGGCTCCACCAGACACCGGCAAGGGTCCGTACTGGAGAGACGCCATGCGTACAGGACGCCTCGCCGTTTACAGCGGCATCGCCATGACGACCGCAGGCCTGGTTGTCGGTTTCACGGCGATGTTCATGGGCAAGCAGGAGATGGCCATCAACTGGCTGACCCTGGTTCCCTTCGGCTTCGTCGTCATGCTGGTCGGCACCGTCGCCGCCCAGCTTGGCAGACGCAGCGACGACGAAAACTGAACCGTTTTTCGTCCCCATCGTCTAGTTGGCCTAGGACACCGCCCTTTCACGGCGGCAACAGGGGTTCGAATCCCCTTGGGGACGCCACACAAGGCCCCGACCGCAAGGTCGGGGCCTTTTTCATTTCCGGGCTCTTCCTTCTTCCCTGCCCGGTTCCACATCCCTTGCTGCATCACTGCCTCGCACACGGCATGTTGAAAAGTGCTTGATCGTAACTCTTCGGTAGTTTTTAATAACTGACCAGTCAGTCAGTAACCGCATTCCGAACGGGGGTTTCCGAGATGGCCGAAGTGCAACGCCGACAGCGCCGGAAGGAGGACCGGCCGGGCGAGATCCTGGAGGCGGCCCTGGCGCTGTTCGCCGAGAAGGGGTTCGCTGCCACCCGGCTCGATGAAGTGGCCAGGCGGGCCGGTGTTTCCAAGGGCACCGTGTACCTGTATTTCGCCAGCAAGGAAGAGCTGTTCAAGTCGCTGGTGGAAACCATGGTGGTTCCCGAGGTGGAGCGTGCCGAATTCTTCGTTCAGCAACATGACGGAGCGGCCCGCGATCTGCTCGTGCAGCTCGTTCGCCAGTGGTGGGAGACGGTGGGCGAGACGCACCTTTGCGGGGTGCCCAAGCTGGTGCTGGCCGAGGCGGGCAATTTTCCCGAGCTGGCGCGTTTCTATACCGAGCGGGTCATCACCCGGGCCAGCCGGCTGATCGCTTCGGTCATCGAAAGGGGCATCGCCGCCGGCGAGTTCCGGCCCTGCGATCCGCTGCTCACCGGGCGCCTGCTGATCGCGCCCCTGGTGTTCGCCACCATCTGGAAGCAGTCGCTCTCCAGCTTCGAGGCCATGGACATGCAGGCTTTCGTGGATCAGCACATCGAACTGTTTCTGCATGGTCTGCTGGCCGGGGAGGCGGAGCCATGAGCCGGCGCCGCGGGTTGTGGCGGTTCCTGCTTGCCTGCGCGTTTGCCACGGCAGCGGCGGCGGAGACGCCCCCGGCGCTGACCTACGAGGAAGCCCTGCAGGCCATCATCGACACCTACCCGACCCTGACCATCGCGGCCCTGCAGGTCGAGAAGGCGCGGCAGGAACAGATCCGCGTGGAGAGTTCGCTGGGCTGGGTATTGCAGGGGGACGGCAGCGTGAACCGGGAACTGAGCCTGCTCGGCACGCCCTCCGACGTGGCTTCCATCAGTGCCGGTCTGCAACGGCGCTTCGCCTCGGGCACCAGTCTGGGCCTGCGCGGGCGCTATCGCTACGAAGACAGTGAACTGGTCTTCGGTCCCTTCTATCCCAATCCGGCCCAGTCCACCAGCCTGGATCTCGATTACCGGGTACCGCTGGCACGGGGCAAGGACAATCCCGATTACCAGCAGGGACTGGTGAGCGCCGAGGCCCAGGTCCTGCTGGAAGAGGCCAATCGCCTGGCGATCCGGGAGCAACTGGCGCGCCAGACCCTGGAGTTGTTCTACGGCTTGGCCACGGTGCGGGCCAGTTACGAGACCGCCCAGGCCGGCGTGGCACGGGCACGCCGCCTGCGGAAATACGTGCGCGAGCGGTACGAGCTGGGGCTGGCCGAGGAAAAGGATCGCCTTCAGGCCGAGGCCCAGCTCCGGTTGCAGATTTCCGAAATGCGCAAGCTGGAGGTGCTCTGGCGCCAGATGCGCACCAATCTGAATCGGCTCATGGGGCGCCCCTGGAAGCAGGAATTCCTGCCCCGGCTGGGGACGGAATGGCAGGCCCCCGCGCCTTCCGAGCAGGCCTTGCCGCAACTGCTCGAGGAGGCCGAGGCGCACAGTCCCGATCTGTTGCGCAACCGGGCCCGGGTACGCCTTGGGGAGGCCGAGCTGCAGCGGCGCCGGGATGCACGCCGAAACCAGCTGGATCTGATCGTCTCCGTGGGCACCCGCACCTTCATGGGACCGAGTGCCTATGGTGACGTGGACGTGCGAGATGTGGCTGGCAGCCTGCGCCTGGAATATCAGAACGCCCTGGACAAGCGGGGCTTCGATGCCGCCATCTATCAGGCGCAACTGGACATTCGCACCGCCGAGGAAGACAGCCGGCGGGTGCGCGACGATCTGCGCTACCGGCTCTCCGGCCTGCTGGACGAACTGGCGGCGGCCCGTCAGGCGCTGGCCGCCTACGCGGCCCGGGTGAAGAGCGAGCAGCGCAAGTTCGACGAGGCCCTGGAGCTCTATCGGGAGGGCCGCTTCACCACCGATCGCCTGATCCAGTTCGAGAACGAACTGCAGGCCGCCCGTTTCGCCCTCCAACAGCAGCGCATCGAGTACGCCCAGCGTCAGCAGGATCTGGCCATTCTGCGCGGCCAGATCTGGCAACGTCTGCGGCAAGGAGAGGAGGAGGCGCAGCCATGATCCGTTTCTTCGCCGAACGCAGTCTGCTGATCAATCTCGTTTCGCTGTTTCTGCTCGGCCTCGGGATCTGGGCCGGGCTCAAGATCAACCGCGAGGCCTTTCCCAACGTCAATCTCGACAAGGTGCAGATCGACACCCGCTATCCCGGCGCCACGCCCGAGGAGGTGGAACGGCTGGTGATCACCCCCATCGAGCAGGAGCTCAAGTCGGTGGACGGCATCGACAAGATGACGTCCATCGCCTTTCCCGGTTCGGGGCGCATCATCCTGGAACTGGATCCGGAGGCCGCCAACCGCAGCCGCATCGTCAGCGACGTGCAACTGGCGGTCGATCGGGCCAGCCTGCCCAGCGATCTGCCCAGCGATCCCTCGGTGCTGGAGATCGACGGCAAGATGATTCCGGTGATCAACGTGGCCATCTCGGCGCCGCGCAGCCCCCTGGAGCTCAAGCGCCTCGGGGATCGCATCGAGGACGACCTGCTGGCCATTGCCGGCGTGGGCCGGATCCAGGTTCAGGGCGATCGCCGGCAGGAGATCCGGATCATCGTCGATCCCCGCAAGCTCCAGGAATACCGCATCGCGGTGGGCGACATCCAGAAGCTGCTCACCGGCTGGAACCTCAATGCGCCCGGCGGCGAGCTGGAGACGCCGGAAGGGCAGAAGGCGGTCCGCATCGTCGGCCAGTTCCAGAAGCCCGACGACGTGCGCACCCTGGTGCTGCGCGCCAACGAGCGGGGCGAGGGCGTGACCCTGAGCGACGTGGCCACGGTCACCGAGGATCTGGAGAAGGCCCGTTTCTACTACGAGATGATGGGTACCCCGGCGCTCAACTTCATCATCATGAAGAAGTCCCATGCCGACATCATCGACACCGTGGATCGGATCCATGCCTATCTGGGCACGCTGCACGAGCGCTATGGTGACGACATCGAGTACACCACCTTCCAGGACTTCTCGGCCAACACCCGCCTGCGCCTGGGCGTGCTGACCAACAACGGCCTGGTGGGGCTGGTGCTGGTGTTCTTCTCGCTGCTGCTGTTCCTGCGCCCCTCGGTGGCCCTGACCACCACCTGGGGGCTGCCCATCGTCTTCGCCTCGGGCCTGTTCGTGCTCTATGCCACCGGCATCACCATCAACCTGGTGTCGATGCTCGGCTTCATCATGGTGCTGGGCATGCTGGTGGACGATGCCATCATCATCGGCGAGAACATCACCTGGCACATGGAACAGGGCATGTCCCCGCCCCAGGCGGCCGTGCGCGGCGCCCGGGAACTCCTCGGGCCGGTGACCGCCACCGTGATGACCACCATCGTGGCCTTCGTGCCGCTGATGTTCATGTCGGGGCTCATCGGCAAGTTCATCGTCTCGATCCCGGTGGTGGTGATCACCCTCCTGATCTTCTCCTGGCTGGAATCCTTCCTCATCCTGCCCAACCACGTGCGCCATTTCACCAACCCGGCCCACAAGGTGGGCGAGCGGCGCTGGCTGCAGTGGCTGGAGAACGTCTATGCCCGGCTGCTGGCCTTCGCCGTGGACTGGCGCTGGCTGACCCTGCTGATCTCGGTGGCCATGCTCGGCGGGGCGGTGATGCTGGGCAAGCGCATGCCCTTCGTGCTGTTCCCGGCCACCGGCATCGATCAGTTCGTGGTGCGGATCACCGCGCCGCCCGGCACCAGCCTGGAGCAGATGCGTGATCACCTGCGCAAGGTGGACGTGGCCATCCGCGAACACATCGATCACCGCTACCTGGAGGCCACGCTGCTCTCCAGTGGCCAGATCGCCAAGGACGGTGGCGATCCGCTCACCCAGCGCGGCAGCCGCTTCGGCCAGATCCGGGTGACCTACATTCCCGCCGTCTCTCGCCCCGAGCACGACGTGATCGACGATCTGCGGCGCATTTCCCACATCGTGCCGCCAAAATTCCCCGACCTGGTCATGGCCTTCGACGAAGTGAAGCACGGCCCGCCCACCGGCCGCGCGCTGGAAGTGGAAATCAGCTCCAACGACAACCGGGTCAACGAACGGGTGGCCAATCGCCTGATGGCCAGGGTCCAGGCCATCGACGGCGTCACTTCGGTGGAGAGCGGCCTGGAGCGGGGCGAGGACGAGTTGCGCGTGGTACTGGATCGCAAGCTGGCGGCCTACGTTGGGATCGATCTGGCCACCGTGGCCAGCCACGTGCGGGCAGCCATCGACGGCCTGCGGGTGAGCACCACCCGGATCGGCACCGAAGAGGTGGACGTGACCATCCATTACCCCGACGATGGCCGCGAGAAGCTGCAGCAACTGCTGGATCTGAAACTGCCCAACTTCCGGGGCGGGCTGGTGCCCCTGCGCAAGATCGCCCGCCTGGTGTCGGAGCCGGGCTACACCACCATCCGCCACGTGGCCGGCATCCGCGTGGTCAACGTGGTGGCCAACGTGGACGAGGCCGTGATCACCTCCGATGCGCTCAATGCCAGGGTCAAGGCCAGCGAGGCCGAATGGCTGGGCGAGGATGCCGGCAAGGTGAAGGTCAAGTACGGCGGGGAAGAGGAGAAGAACGAGGAGTCGGTGCTGGATCTGAAGATTTCCTTCCTCTTTGCCCTGGTGGGGATCTTCTTCATCCTGGCCATCCAGTTCAACAACCTCACCTATCCGCTGCTCGTGATGCTGGCGATTCCCTTCGGCATCATCGGGATCATCCTCAGCTTCTGGCTGCACGATCACTTCTGGCAGCCCATGCCCCTGTCCTTCTTCGCCCTGATGGGCATGGTGGCCCTGACCGGGGTGGTGGTGAACAGCTCGCTGGTGTTGCTGGTGTTCGTGCAGCGCGCCCTGGCCGACGGGATGCCGCTGCGCGAGGCCATCCTCCTCGCCGGCCGCCGCCGCCTGCGCGCGGTGATCCTGACCGCCACCACCACCGTGGTGGGTCTGTTGCCCACCGCCTACGGCTGGGGCGGCTCCGATCCCTTCGTCATGCCCATGGCCCTGGCCCTCTCCTGGGGCCTGATGTTCGCCACGGTGATCACCCTGTTCACCATCCCGGCCGCCGCCGCGGTGGTCTTGCGCCGGCAGGCAGGGAAAGCGGCGAGGGACGACCACCTTGCAGGGTAGGGGAGGTGTCGGAGCGGCGCAAGCCGCGATGATGTTGCCGGTTTCATGCGGCGGCGTATCGCGGCTTGCGCCGCTCCGACCGAGTCGGGGGAAGGCGGCGGTTTTTCCTCTTGCCTCTTTCCTATGCCTTGTGCTCAGTCGAAGTAGAAGAACTCCATCTGCGTCCCCGCCAGTTCGATGATGTCGTGTTCCTTGAGCACGGTGGCGGCGGTGGTGATGGGTTTGCCGTTGAGCATGGGCACGTCGTTGGCCCGGCGCAGTTTGTTGCTCTTGAGGCCGGAGATGGTGTAGTTGTCGGCGTTGCGGGCGATCATGGCCATCTTGATGCCGTTGAAGCCGATGGTGTTGAAGGGCTTGCGCAGTTCCAGCACCTTCTTGGCCATGGGGCCGTTGAGGATGCGCACGCCGGCCAGACGTTCGCCGCGGGGCGCGGTGGGCGCCTTGGCGGCCTGGGGATCGATGACCTGGGTCTCCTCGATCTCGGCCTGGATGAACATGGTCGGCTCGTATTCGGTCTGGTCGTCGTCGTAGTAGGTGAACTGGTAGTTGCCGATCTGGATCACGTCGCCGTGCTTGATCAGGGTCTTGGCGACCCGCGCGCCGTTGAGCAGGGTGCCGTTGGTGCTGCCCAGATCGTCCACGTAGGTGTGTTCGCCCATGGTCACGATGAGGGCATGGCGGCCGCTGACGGTCAGATCGTTGAGCTGGATGTCGTTGCCGTGTTTGCGGCCGATGCTGATGCTGTCCTTGTCGATGGGAAATTCCCGCACGACGGCGCCGTCGAGTGTCATGATGAGCTTGGCCATGGTCGTTTACCCTTTGCAGTTTCAGCCGGCGGGCGATTCATCGGCCTGGGCCGGTGCCGCCTCGCCTGACGTGGTGTCGGTTTCGAAATCGTCGCGGAACTGTTCGAATTCGGCCTTGTTGCGGGCCTTCATGTAGGCGTCCTCGCCGGTAATGAGCTTGGCGTCCAGCAGGCGGCGCAGGGCGGTGTCCATGCGCTGCATGCCCTGCATGGCGCCGCTCTGGATCACGTTGTCGAGCTGTTCGGTCTTGCCTTCGCGGATGAGGTTGGCGACCGCGGCATTGTTGATCATGATCTCCAGGGCCGCAACACGCCCCTTGCGGTCGGCGGTGGGCAGCAGTTGCTGGGAGATCACGCCCACCAGCGAGGTGGAGAGCATGGTGCGCACGAAGGCTTCCTCCCCCGGCGGGAAGACGTTGATGATTCGATCCACCGAGGAGGCGGCGCCGCTGGTGTGCAGGGTGGCCATGACCAGGATGCCCATTTCGGCGGCGGTCAGGGCCAGGTGGATGGTTTCCAGATCCCGCAGCTCGCCCACCAGCACCACGTCCGGATCCTCGCGCAGGGCCGAGTGCAGGGCGCTGGCGAAGGAGGGCGTATGGCTGCCCACCTCCCGCTGGGAGATGAGGCACTGGCGATTCTTGTGCAGGAACTCCACCGGGTCCTCGATGGTGATGATGTGGCCCTTGCGCTCGCGGTTGATGAAATCGATCATCGCCGCCAGGGTGGTGGACTTGCCGGAGCCGGTCGGGCCGGTGACCAGGATCAGGCCCTTGCGCTGGCGGCAGAAGTTCTTGAGCACCGGCGGCAGGCCCAGCTTCTGCAGGCTCTGCACTTCGGTGGGAATCACCCGGAACACGGCGCCGATGCCGCGCAGGTGTTCGAAGACGTTGACCCGGAAGCGCGCCAGGCCCTCGGCCTCGTAGGCGAAGTCCACGCCGTTTTCCTGCTCGAAGTGCTGGCGTTGCAGGGGCGTCATGATCTCGTAGAGCAGGTCCCGGGTTTCGTCGGCGGTCAGATCCCGGTACTTGACCGGAAAGGTTTCGCCATTGAGCCGCACGCGGGGCGGGTTGCCCGAGATCAGGTGCAGATCCGAGCCCTTCTGCTTGACCACCAGTTCCAGGAAGGCGTTGATGCGGGCCATGGCGTCTCAGCTCACCGCCAGGTTGACCTGGGGCAGCAGCTCCGGGTTGGTGACGAAGCGCTGGAACTGTTTCTTGTCGGTGGCGTGCACGTAGGCATCGTCCGGGTCGATTTCCTTGCGCTGGATGGCTTCCAGCAGGGCCTGATCCATGAGCTGCATGCCCAGCTCGCGGCCGGTCTGGAGGCTGGCGGGGATCTGGAAGATCTTGCGGTTGAGGATCAGGTTGGCGATGCCGGGGGTGTTGACCATGATTTCCAGGATCGCCTTGCGTCCGCGGCCGTCGGCGGTGCGCACCAGCTTCTGGCTGATCACGCCCTGCAGGTGCTGGGCGAGGAAGGTGGCGGCCAGCGGCTTCTGCTCGGTGGGCATGGCGTCGATGATCCGGTCCAGGGTCTTGACCGCCGAGGTGGTGT